>NZ_CP054482.1:0-2358024 GCF_016865215.1 Macrococcoides bohemicum | reverse complement strand
AAAATGTGGATAAAATCATAAACTAATTCTTTATCCACAGGAAATATATCAAAATCTTATCAAAAAAAGATTATAATATCAAGTGTTACATCGACTTATCCACAAACATATACTTAACCACATTGCACTTTAAAAGTAAAGTTGGATATGTGATTCAGGATGTGAATAACTATGGAACAAGTTAAATATGATTTATGATTATCCACAAAAATCTGTGAATAAATGTGGATAAGTGGATATCTTTCTTTCAATCTTCTAACTAGAAAGAGGTTGATTTTAGAGGTTGCTTTTGATATACTTCAATAGTTACTGTAAATCACTAGACGAAATTCGATAGATGAAATATAAATTAATGGAGGTGTTTTTAGTGGTAAAACGTACTTATCAACCAAATAAACGTAAACATAGTAAAGTTCATGGATTCCGTGCACGTATGAGCACAAAAAACGGCCGTAACGTATTAGCGCGTCGTCGTCGTAAAGGCAGAAAAGTATTATCAGCATAAGATCACTGAACATTTCAGTGGTCTTTTTTATTTTGTTTAAAACAGGTCTGTATTCTAGTATAATGAATAAAAGTATCTATTTAGTGATAGAAGTTGGTGTATCGTGGAAAAAGCATATCGAATCAAAAAAAATGATGATTTTCAAAAAGTTTATAAACAAGGTAAGTCCGTTGCTAATAAGCAATTTATCATCTATAGACTCAATAATCAGGAAAATGAGCATTTTAGATTAGGCATTTCAGTGTCAAAAAAAATTGGCAATGCTGTGACACGTAATCGTATAAAAAGAGCGATTAGAGAAAGTTTTACGCGCCATAAACAAGATATCATTAAAGATGATTTTATTGTTATTGCCAGAAACCCTTCAAAAGATATGACAGTTGAAGAAATTCATAAGAGTCTTGAGCATGTCATGAAGATTGCGAAAGGTTTTAATAAAAGAATCAGTTAATCTTATGATGGAGGTATGCCTGTGTTAGAGAAAAATTATATAGCCAGTACTGTTGAACTTGCAATTCAACAAGGACTTGATGAATTAAACCTGCAAGAAAAACAAGTAAAGATTGATGTTATCCACCCAGGAAAGAAAGGCTTTTTTGGTATTGGCAAAGCTGATGCAGAAGTGAAACTTACTGTAATTGACCCTGAATTAAAGAAACTTTCTACTATTGAAGCTGTTAAAAATAAAAGTGAACACTTAACTCAGGAAACAGAAGAACAAACGACTAATACAGAAC
Organism: Macrococcoides bohemicum; assembly: GCF_016865215.1. Classification (NCBI taxonomy): domain Bacteria; kingdom Bacillati; phylum Bacillota; class Bacilli; order Caryophanales; family Staphylococcaceae; genus Macrococcoides; species Macrococcoides bohemicum. The sequence goes on along the minus strand of NZ_CP054482.1, from coordinate 2,356,782 downwards.
GAGTGCACCATGAACAATCGGACGATAAAAAGGTTATTGATGTAGTTATACTTGCTACTACTGAAAAAGAGTCGCTATCAAAACAACAAGCAAAAACAGATGCACTGAATCAAACTGAAAAATATATCACTGCTATTATTCAGGAAATGGGTATTGATACTTCTGCTACAAGTAGCTTTAAGAATAATAGTGAAGTTGTGATTAATTTGGAATCAAGTGAAGCTGGACGAATTATCGGAAAGCGTGGACAAGTATTGAATAGTCTGCAGTTGCTTGCTCAAAATTATTATAACCATATTGAAAAAGGTTATATGACTGTGACGCTGGATATCGAGAATTACCGTGAGAAACGTAAAGAAACGTTACAAAATCTCGCTTTAAATATGTCAAAAAAAGCAATTGCTACACGTAAACCGGTAAAGTTTGAGCCTATGCCGAACTATGAGCGAAAAATTATGCATCAAATATTGACCAATATTGAGAATATCGAAACATATTCTGAAGGTCGTGAACCTCATCGTTATTTAGTCATTAAAGCACGTTAATTCTATAACTCTGACTAACTCTAAAAACATTAAGTTTTTAGAGTTAATCTGTTTATTTAAAGCAAAAGTGTTTTCATTTTTAACATTTCAAACTACAATCAACAAATGGACATTTAAAGGAGGATCAATGTATGGAATTCGACACAATTTCAAGTATTTCAACACCGATGGGAGAAGGCGCCATTGCTATCGTTAGACTTTCTGGAGATGAAGCGATAAATATTGCAGACAAGATATATAAAGGTAAGCACAAATTAATTAATGTGGATTCACACACGATAAATTACGGTCATATCATTGATCCTGAGACAAATGACATTGTTGAAGAAGTAATGGTGGCAGTAATGCGTGCACCTAGAACCTATACGAGAGAAGATATTGTTGAAATCAATTGTCATGGTGGTATTATGACTGTTAATCGTGTTTTAGAACTAACATTATCTAATGGTGCAAAGTTAGCTGAGCCAGGAGAATTTACAAAACGTGCATTTTTGAATGGTCGTATTGATTTATCTCAAGCAGAAGCAACAATGGATTTTATTCGTTCTAAAACAGATCGTGCGTCAAAAGTTGCGATGCAGCAAATTGAAGGTCGACTTAGCACACTTATTAAAGGATTGCGTCAATCAATCCTGGAAATTCTAGCACAAGTCGAAGTTAATATTGATTATCCTGAATATGATGATGTAGAAGAAGCAACGAATCAATTCTTATTAACAGAAGCTGAAAAGATAAAGACGAGCATTGAAGGATTATTACAAACTGGTACGCAAGGTAAAATCTTACGTGAAGGATTATCAACAGTTATCGTTGGTAAACCTAATGTTGGTAAATCTTCAATGTTAAATAATTTAATTCAAGATAATAAAGCAATTGTTACGGAAATTGCAGGAACTACACGTGATGTGTTAGAGGAATATGTAAACGTACGCGGCGTACCTTTACGTTTAGTAGATACGGCTGGTATTCGTGAAACAGACGATATCGTAGAAAAGATTGGTGTTGAACGTAGTCGTGAAGCTTTAAGCAAAGCTGATTTAATTCTTTACGTTTTAAATTATAATGAAGCATTAACAGAAAGTGATTATCAGCTTGCTGAAGTTATTAAAAATGAAGATGTTATCGTTATTATTAACAAAACAGATTTATCACAAGCATTAGATATTGAAGCGGTGAAACAAATGGTTGGTGTAAATACGCCAATTGTGATGACATCGATGGTTGACCAAAGTGGTATCGAACAGTTAGAAGAGAAGATTCGTGATTTATTCTTTGAAGGAACAGTATCGAATCAAGATATGACATATGTCTCAAATGCACGACACATTAGTTTATTAAAGGATGCAAAACAATCGATCAGTGATGCTATTATTGCTGCTGAAAGTGGTGTACCGATAGATATGATTCAAATCGATCTAATAAAAACATGGGAGTTACTTGGAGAAGTAATTGGTGAATCTGTTGCAGATGGCTTAATCGATCAGTTATTTAGCCAGTTCTGTTTAGGAAAATAAGGAGGAAATATTTTGGAACAAAGATATGATGTAATTGTTGTTGGTGCAGGTCATGCAGGTGTTGAAGCGGGACTCGCTGCAGCGAGAAGAGGTGCAAAGACTTTAATGCTGACAATTAATTTGGACTCAGTTGCTTTTATGCCATGTAATCCATCGGTAGGCGGTCCTGCAAAAGGAATTGTTGTCCGTGAAATTGATGCTTTAGGTGGCCAAATGGCTAAAACGATAGACAAAACGCATATTCAAATGCGTATGTTAAACACAGGTAAGGGACCAGCTGTACGTGCTTTACGTGCACAAGCAGATAAAGTACTTTATCAGCAAGAAATGAAAGATGTTATAGAAAATACCGCCAACTTAGATATTATGCAAGGTATGGTTGAACGTTTAATCATTGAAGATGATAAAGTTAAAGGTGTAGAAACAATTATTGGTACAACGTACTATGCTGATGCAGTCGTACTTACTACGGGTACTTTTTTACGTGGGGAAATTATTTTAGGTAATATTAAATATTCTTCAGGACCAAACCACCAAATGCCATCAATCACATTAGCAGATCACTTACGTGAAATCGGCTTTGATATTGTGCGCTTTAAAACGGGAACACCACCTCGTGTGAATGGCAATACAATTGATTATTCGAAAACTGAAATTCAGCCTGGTGATGAAGTACCACGTGCATTCAGTTACGAAACGACTGAATTCATCTTAGATCAGTTACCTTGCTGGTTAACATATACAAATGCCGCAACACATAAAGTAATAGATGATAATCTGCATTTGTCTGCAATGTATTCAGGCATGATAAAAGGAACAGGTCCGCGCTATTGTCCATCGATTGAAGATAAATTCGTACGTTTCAATGATAAACCTCGTCATCAAATTTTCTTAGAGCCAGAAGGACGTAATACGAAAGAAGTTTACGTTCAGGGGTTATCTACAAGCTTGCCGGAACACGTACAACTTCAAATGTTACAATCAATCCCTGGTCTTGAGAAAGCAGATATGATGCGTGCTGGATATGCGATTGAATATGATGCAATTGTGCCAACACAATTATGGCCAACACTTGAAACGAAAAAGATAGATGGCTTATTTACTGCGGGACAAATTAACGGAACGAGTGGATACGAAGAAGCAGCGGGTCAAGGTTTAATGGCGGGTATTAATGCTGCAGCAAAAGTATTAAATCAAGAACCATTAATTTTAGGACGTCACGAAGCTTATATTGGGGTCTTAATCGATGACTTAGTAACGAAAGGTACAAATGAACCATATCGACTACTTACAAGCCGTGCTGAACATCGTCTATTATTACGTCATGATAATGCTGATTTACGTTTAACGGAAATCGGAAAAGAAATAGGATTGATAGATGGAGCCCGTTATGCTAAATTTATTGCAAAGAAAACTGCTATTTCCGAGGAAATAAAACGTTTAACAAATACCCGTATTAAACCAAATGCAGAAACACAGGAAATGATTGCTTCACGTGGTGGAGCTGCTTTAAAAGATGGTATTTTAGCGATTGATTTATTACGTCGACCTGAAATGGATTATAACGCTGTAGTTACACTCTTAGACAATGAAGTCACAGTAGATGAAGCGGTCGCAGAACAAGTAGAAATCCAGACGAAATACGAAGGCTATATTCAAAAGTCATTACAACAAGTTGAAAAAGTAAAACGTATGGAAAATAAAAAAATTCCAGAAAATATTGATTATGATGATATTCATTCATTAGCAACAGAAGCTCGTCAGAAATTAAAGGAAGTTAAACCTTTAAGTATTGCGCAAGCTTCAAGAATTTCAGGTGTGAATCCTGCAGATATTTCAATTTTATTAGTCTATATTGAACAGGGAAAAATTAAAAGGGTGAACTAGATGAACGAGACGCAATTCATACAAAAATTACAGGAAAAAGGCTTAACTATCACTGAAAAACAACAAAAACAATTTGCAATTTACTATGAAACTTTAGTAGAGTGGAATAAGCTAATGAATTTAACTGCTGTGACTGAAAAAGAAGAAGTATATTTAAAGCACTTTTTTGATTCAATTACACCAAGTTTTTATTATGATTTTACAAAGGTTCAGTCCATTTGTGATGTAGGTGCGGGTGCTGGGTTTCCAAGCATACCATTAAAAATTATGTTCCCTCATCTTGAAGTGACGATCGTTGATTCATTAAATAAACGCATCAACTTCTTAAATCATTTAAGTGTTGAACTTGGTTTGACGAACGTTCGATTTATTCATGATCGTGCTGAAACGTTTGGTAAGGGTGAGTACCGTGAATCATTTGATGTTGTAACAGCACGCGCAGTTGCTCGTCTTTCAGTACTCAGTGAATTGTGTTTACCTCTTGTTAAAAAAGGCGGTCATTTTATAGCGTTAAAAGGTGCACAAGGTGAAATAGAAGTGGAAGAAGGTTTATTTGCAATTTCAATTTTAGGTGGAGAAGTAATTCATAATCATCCTTTAACGTTACCAGAAGAAGATAGTATGCGTTATATTTTGGATATTGAAAAGAAACGTCAAACACCTAAAAAATATCCACGCAAACCAGGCACACCGAATAAAGAGCCTTTATTAAAGTAAGATACTAAATTGTTATCGTATTTTGAAGTGAAAGTGAGTCGATTGATATGAAAAAACCCTTTTCTAAGTTATTTGGACTAAAAGATAAAGAAGAAGATGTTGATGTACAGCGTCAGAACGGTAATGTCGTTACAGTTCCAGTAGAACGTATTGTACCGAACAGATATCAACCAAGACAAATTTTTGATGAAGAAAAGATTAAAGAATTAGCAGAATCCATTCGTTCATATGGTTTATTACAACCTATTGTGGTACGTCCAATTGAAGAAGGTATGTATGAGATTATTGCAGGCGAGAGAAGGTTTCGTGCATTAAAGTTCAATAGCACTGCTGAAACAGAAGTAATTGTTAAACAGATGAATGACAAAGAAACTGCTGCGATTGCTTTAATCGAAAATATTCAACGTGAAAATTTATCAGCTGTTGAAGAAGCGGAAGCTTATAAGAAGTTATTAGACTTAGATGGTATTACACAACAGGATCTTGCGACTAGTTTAGGTAAAAGTCAGTCATTTATTGCGAATAAGTTAAGACTATTACGTTTATCTCAACCGATTTTAGATGCATTGGGCAAGCAGCAAATTACAGAACGACATGCCAGAGCATTGCTTGCTTTAGATGAAGTTGGGCAAAAAAAGATGCTGGACATTATTAAAAGCCAAAATTTAAATGTGAAGCAGACAGAAGAACGTGTTAAGCGCTTGTTGGGTGGAGAAGATGTGAAACCTAAACGTATTGGCTTCACGAGAGATTTAAAGCTTGCATTCAATACAATCGGTGAAAGTTTAAAAGCAGTTGAGAAAAGCGGCGTAAAAGTAAAACGTAAAGATACCGAGTATGAAAATTTCTATGAAATTTCTATAAAAGTATTTAAGAATGATATGAATCAATAAAGTGGATGATACTTTCATCCACTTTTTTCTGTTCACGGATTGTCTGTGCAGAATTTCGATAAAATTGTTATAATCGTTACTATATGAAAAACATGAGTAGGAGAGAATATTGATGACAAAAATATTGGCCATCGCAAATCAAAAAGGTGGAGTTGGTAAAACGACAACTTCAGTTAACTTAAGTGCTGCATTAGCAGAACTTGGTAAAAAAGTTTTATTAGTAGATACCGATCCTCAAGGTAATGCCACGAGTGGTGTTGGTGTAGATAAAAATAACGTAGAAAATTCAGTGTACGACATGCTTGTTGAAGATGTGAATATCAATAAATGTGTTTTGGAAACAGCGGTTGAAAACTTATATATTATTCCAGCTAATATTGCATTAGCTGGTGCTGAAATTGAGTTAGTTTCTGCGATGAGCAGGGAAGTACGTTTAAAATATGCATTTAAAGAGTTAGAAACTGATTTTGATTATATCATCATTGATTGTCCACCTTCATTAGGTTTGTTGACAATCAATTCATTTACTGCAGCGAATGGGATCGTAATCCCTGTACAATGTGAATACTATGCGCTAGAAGGTTTGAGTCAATTACTTAACACAATTCGTTTAGTACAACGTCATTTAAATCAATCGCTTGAAATTGAAGGTGTATTATTAACGATGCTGGATGCACGTACGAATTTAGGTAATGATGTGATTGCAGAAGTAAAAGACCACTTTGGTGAAAAAGTATACGATACAATTATTCCTCGTAACGTACGATTATCAGAAGCACCATCTCACGGACAACCAATCAGTGTGTACGATGCCCGTTCAACGGGAGCGAAGACTTATAAGAGCTTAGCTGAGGAGGTTGTACGCCATGGCTAGAGGATTAGGTAAAGGATTAGGAAGGGGCTTAGATGCACTTTTCCAGGAAAACCAACAGGATGAATTAGTAGAAGATATCAATCTTTCAGAATTACGACCAAATCCATATCAGCCGCGTCATGAATTTGATGAGCAGGCATTGAACGAATTAAGTAAATCGATTAAGATGCATGGTGTACTGCAACCTATCGTTGTACGTAAGTCAGTGAAAGGTTATGACATTGTTGTAGGTGAAAGACGTTTTAGAGCAAGTAAATTAGCAGGTAAAGTAAAGATTCCGGCAATCGTTAAGCAATTAACTGATACACAAATGATGGAACTTGCAGTGATAGAGAATTTACAGCGTGAAGATTTAAATCCACTGGAGGAAGCGAAAAGCTATCAATTTCTAATGGATAAATTAAATTTAACACAAGCTGAAACAGCTGACCGATTAGGTAAATCAAGACCGTATATTGCGAATATGCTGCGCCTTATGAATTTACCACAGGCGGTTAAAGATTTAATTGATCAGAAGAAGATTTCAGGCGGACACGGACGTACACTACTCGGCCTAAAATCAGAAGAAGAAATGATTACAGTTGCTAAAAAAGTAATCGCTGAATCGATGAGCGTGCGTGAACTAGAGAAATATATTAAAGATTTAAATCATACAGAAGCTAAGCCGAAGAAAGAAAAGAAAAAACCAGTGTTTCTTGTGAAACATGAAGAAAACTTAAAACGTCATTTAGGAACAAAAGTAGAAATTTCTAAATCGCGTAAAAAAGGAAAAATTGCAATTGAGTTTACTTCTGAAGAAGAGTTTAATCGTCTTATTGCATTGTTAGAGAATACACAGTAGGTGAATGTTGTGAATGATATCATTAATGAATTAAAGGTCATATTTTTTGATACAAAGATGTGGTTGAATATTGCTACTGATATTTTATGGTCCATTATGCTCATTATTATAGCGGTCATTATTGTGCGCATTGTTAATAAGTTCATTGAACAATTTTTTAGAGTCAGACGTAAAACAAATTTTTCACAATCAACAAAACGGGACACAACGTTAATCAAACTACTGCAAAATATTGCATCATATGTAATTTGGTTTATCGTTTTAACGACAATACTGAGTAACTTTGGTGTGAAAGTCGAAAGTATTATCGCGGGGGCTGGTATTGCTGGTATCGCCATTGGATTTGGTGCACAAACTTTGGTCAAAGATGTTATTACTGGTTTTTTTATTATCTTTGAAAATCAATTTGATGTTGGAGATTATGTTAGAATAAATACAACAGGCACTACTGTTGCAGAAGGCACTGTTCAATCTATCGGTCTGCGCTCAACACGTATCAAGTCATTTACAGGGGAACTTACGATTTTGCCTAATGGCACAATGAATGAAATTGTTAATTTCTCAGTAAATAACTCAATTGCAATATTCGATATTTCCGTATCAAGTGAAGAAAATATTTCGCATATAGAATCAATATTGCAGCCCTATTTATTAACATTACCTGAGAAATATGCTGATTTAGTAAAAGCACCTGAAATGTTAGGTGTTGAAATGGTTAGTGCAGGAGAAACAAAAATAAGAATGTCGGCAGAAACTTTACCGAATAATCATGTGAAAGTTTCAAGAATATTACGTGGTGATATTAAAGAGTTTTTAGATCAAAATGGCATTCACGTACCTATGCCACGTGTTGTTATGTACAATCAACCAAATAAGGGTGATCACAATGCAAAATGATTATGAATTAAATACAATTGTTGAAATGAAGAAACCACATGCGTGTGGAGAGAAACTTTTTAAAGTAGTTCGTTTAGGTGCGGATATCCGTATTAAATGTGAAGGTTGCGGTCGTAGTATTATGCTACCGAGACAAGCATTCAATAAAAAAATTAAAAAGATAACGGCACATGCCGAATAAGGAGAAGAAATTATGGCTTTAACAGCAGGAATTGTAGGATTACCAAACGTAGGAAAATCAACATTATTTAATGCAATTACAAAGGCAGGAGCACTTGCAGCTAACTATCCGTTTGCTACAATTGACCCTAACGTTGGTATCGTAGAAGTACCAGACGTACGTTTAGATAAATTAACTGAATTAGTTACACCTAAAAAGACAGTACCAACAGCATTTGAATTTACTGATATCGCTGGTATCGTTAAAGGTGCATCTAAAGGTGAAGGTTTAGGGAATAAATTCTTATCTCATATCCGTGACGTTGACGCAATTTGTCAAGTAGTGCGTGCATTTGAAGACGAGAATATTACACACGTATCAGGTAAAGTAAACCCTGTAGATGATATTGAAGTTATCAATATGGAGTTAATCTTAGCGGACTTAGAATCTGTTGAAAAACGCTATGCTCGTGTGCAGAAGATGGCAAAACAAAAAGATAAAGATGCAATGGTTGAAGAATCAATCTTAGCAATTATTAAAGAAGCTTTAGAAAATGAACGTCCTGCAAGAAGTATTGAATTCTCTTCGGAACAAGAGAAAGTTGTTAAAGGTATGCACTTGTTAACTGCAAAGCCAATGTTATATGTGGCAAATGTATCTGAAGACGATTTAGTAGCAGGAGAAGAAAATGAACATGTAAAAGCAATTAAAGCATATGCTGATAATGAAGGTTCACAAGTAATTGTTATCAGTGCACGTATTGAAGAAGAGTTAGCGGCATTAGATGAAGAAGATAAAAAAGAATATTTAGCAGATCTGGGTATTGAAGAATCTGGGTTAGATAAATTGATCAAAGCTTCATATCACTTATTAGGTCTTGCTACTTACTTTACAGCTGGTGTACAAGAAGTGCGTGCATGGACGTTTAAACGTGGTATGACTGCACCCCAATGTGCAGGAATCATTCATACTGACTTTGAACGTGGATTTATCAGAGCAGAAATTGTAAGTTATGATGATTTAATTGAACATAATGGTATGACTGCTGCAAAAGAGGCGGGTCGTGTACGTTTAGAAGGAAAAGATTATATCATGCAGGATGGCGACGTTGTTCACTTTAGATTTAATGTATAATCAAACAAACAGGAGCATAACATGCAACCATTAAAGCGAATCATATACTGTATCAAAGTTATTATTAAGTCTGAAGACAAAGTAAATCCGATATACCATGTTACATATCATTATTTAGTACAGGCAGTTGCAATATCTGAACCAGTGAAACTAAATGATTCAATTTACAATAAAGTCTCATTTCCAAAAACGGCGATACGCTATTTAGACATTATCGAAACTGATGAAATAAATCCGGATGACACAGATTATGAAGAATACGTTTATTTGCATCGTACCGGTGATATTAAATTATTCTATTCAAAAGAAATGGTGACTTATCAATTAAATGAAGTTCATCATTAATTTATAAAAGAAATGATTGATGAAAAAAGTAAACTATGCTATAATTCTCTATTGTGAGTAATGAAAATTATTCCTTGCTTTATTAAATAATAAAGCCGCATAGACCATAAGGAGGTGTAAAAGATGAGAAAATACGAAATTATGTATGTCGTACGTCCGAACATTGAGGAAGATGCTAAGAAAGCTTTAATCGAGCGTTTCGAAGAGATTCTTACTTCTAACGGAGCGGAAATCATCGAATCAAAGGATTGGGGTAAACGTCGTTTAGCTTACGAAATCAACGATTTTAAAGAAGGTTTCTACCAAATCGTTAAAGTAAACTCAACTGATGCTGCTACAAACGAATTCGATCGTTTAGCAAAAATCAACGATGACATTATCCGTCATATCGTTATACGCGAAGAAGAAAAATAAACCTAACATGTGGGGGCGATTTATTTGCTTAACCGAGTTGTATTAGTAGGTCGTTTAACAAAAGATCCAGAATACAGAGTCACACCATCAGGCGTGTCAGTAGCTACATTTACATTAGCAGTTAATCGCACATTTACAAATGCTCAAGGAGAGAGACAAGCTGATTTTATCAACTGTGTCGTTTTCCGTAAACAAGCAGAAAATGTGAATAACTTCTTAAACAAAGGTAGTTTAGCTGGGGTAGATGGCAGATTGCAATCACGTAGTTATGATAATCAAGAAGGCCGTAGAGTATATGTAACGGAAGTAATTTGTGATTCAGTACAGTTCTTAGAACCGAAGAATGCAAATCAAAATCGTTCGAATAATGACCCGAGTCAAGACTATTCAAGTTATGATCAAGGTGATTATGGACAACAATCTCAAGGTCAAAATTATCAATCAAATCATAATAACAACAATCAACAACAGTCTAATGCATCAGCACCATCAACGAATCCATTTGCAAATGCAACTGGTCCGATTGATATCAGTGATGATGATTTACCGTTCTAATAAAGAAAATTGTAAGTAAGGGAGGCAACAATCATGGCAGGTGGACCAAGAAGAGGCGGTCGTCGTCGTAAAAAGGTTTGTTATTTCACAGCAAACGGAATTACACATATCGACTATAAAGAAGTAGAAATGCTTAAAAAATTCATTTCTGAACGCGGTAAAATTTTACCACGTCGTGTAACAGGTACTTCAGCTAAATACCAACGTATGTTAACTGTAGCGATCAAACGTGCACGTCATATGGCATTATTACCATATGTTAAAGATGAACAATAAGATATAATTCATAAGCTGCAATCCTAATGGATTGCAGCTTATTTTTTGTTTATCAAATTTTCAAAAAATTTATATTTAATTCACATTTATTATAAAAATTTAATATTAATTATAGTGTTATTTTACAATTAAAGTGTTGAAATTGTTATAAAAAGTAAATATAATAATTTTGTAATTATTAATATCTTTTAATAATTACATAAAACTTAGGGAGGGAGGTTGACCAATATGAACAATTGGCTAGATACGAATCATTCCTTTGAATTGAATCCATTTAACCGATTGATTTTGTACAAAATTTATCATATCTTAGAAAAACTCGATCCACTTAATGTTGAAATGCATAGATTACATCAGAAGATTGTGAGAGATGGTCTCGACTCTCAGAATCATATTTTGCTGGAAGAACTGGCTTTAGAATATGAAAAAATACCTTCTCATGTAACAGAATTTGTTGAAGCAGTCATTAAAATGTATGTGCATATGACAAAATCATATACAGCACTTACAAAAAGTGAAATCGAAGTTTTAAAAGATCATCCTTATTTTTCTTTCTTAGGATTTAATCTTAATGAAGAAACGGATTATGAATTATACGCATTCTTTTATCTTCAAGAAATGCACCATTACGAAGGAAAGATAGATTTATCACTATTTAGCACGCTTTCAAAAAAACCGTTAGGCATCAAAGCTTATCAACTTATGTTAGATGTTTATGAGTACCATAAAATAAATACGTACCTTTCATTTGAAGTACTATGTAAAATATTAAACTAGCTATACATAATCTTAAAATATAAAAAACATACTAAGATTAGTAGCGAAGTAATCTACGACGGTAGATAAACTTCGCTACTTTTTTATTGTTTTCATGCCGTTGGCATAATTTTAACAATTGTGAAATAGTAGTAGAGAGAAGTACTCCGACCAGCCTCTAGGATCATAGAATCCGTATTATAAACTGGAGAACTTCACTTTCCTTATTAATTCGATTTTAGTATGTTGGGTCCTTTGAGATCGTGTATAGGAAAATGAACAAAATAAGGTCTAGTGAAGTAAAACTTCTTAATTTAACCAAATAGGAGTGATTAACATCGAATATTTTGGAATTGACGTGGGGAAAGGAAAAAGTTATGTAGCTCATTATTGTAATAATGAATTTAAGAAAGAATTTGAATTAATTCACAATAAAGATGGTTTTGATGCATTAAATGAATATATTAAAGGGTATGCAGGTGTTTATTTTCTCTTTGAATCGACTGGGATATACTCTAAAGTTATCCAACGTTTTTGTAAAGAAAACCATATTCCACACTGTATGATAAATCCTTTAGAAGCTAAATTTTTAACAACTACACTTAGAACTTGGAAAACTGATAAATCTGATGCACACAAACTTGCTTTATTGGCAAAAAACTTTAATAAAAGACCTTCTAAAAATCTTTCTAAGGACATATATATAAAAGTAAGAGAATTGACCAGATGGTATGAAGAACTTAATGATCAACAGTCTTATTTAAAAATTTCAATTATACAGATACTTGATATGTCCTTTCCTGAAATTCAGAGATTATTCAAAAGTAGATATTCAAAATTTGCTTTAGAAATAGTCAAAAGATTTCCTCACCCCAGCTATGTAAAAAATATAAATATACCTGATCTTATTAATATCATCGGTGCTTGTACAGATAAAAATATCTCTTTACAAAGAAAAGAAAAATATGCCGAAATGCTTATTTCCTTCGCTAATGAAAGTTATCCAGCTCTATCGGAAAACTCATTTTACATCGAGAAACTAATAGCTTTAGTTAATGATTTGATGTTACTTATGAAAAGACAAGAAAAGATTAAACAGAGCTTAATGGAGCTTTCTAAAGAACTCGAAGAGTTTAAAATACTTACCTCTATTCCAGGTATAGGAGATTTGACGGCTATGTTAATTATTGGTGAACTGGGTGATATAAGATCTTTTTCATCCCATAAAGAGCTAAATGCTTATATAGGCATTGATATTAAAAGATATCAATCTGGAAAAACTCAATATAAAGATAAGATAAATAAGAGAGGAAACAGACGTGCCAGAGCATTATTTTATATTGTCATAATGAATATTATAAGAGGAAAAAGACATTACTCAAATCATCTTGTAGACTATTATTATAAATTAAGAAAGCAGCCAAATGGCAAAGGCCATAAGACTGCGGTGATTGCTTGTGTAAACAAGCTGCTAAAAACAATTCAATATCTTGTAGTAAACAATAAAGAATACGATTATCAGATGTCCCCACATTGACAATCTATTCAAATACATAATATCATATAAAAAAAATTAATAAATAAAAAGGCTTATTTAGTGATGATTTTTTTAATATATTCTACTACGAAGTAGTTGACAAATCGTAGGAAACAAGGCTGGGACAGAAGTGTTCTGCCACAAGCAAAAACCGAACAAAACTAATAAATCGTTCTTTGATTTATAGTTTTTGTTCGGTTTTTGTCAGAGGGCAACTTCTGTTCGCCGTTTAAGCTGTTAAACAGAAGAGAGCTAAGACTTATGTCTCACCCTTATTACATTTCAGCTAATAACTGATCGATCGTTTTAAGGTCAATATTATTACATCGAACATATTTAACACGATAAATATGTTCGATTGCTGTTCGCGCCTCTATTTTATTGCTTGTTTTTAAATACAAATTCATAGGTACAGGATCGTCTTCACGTAGACCGGGTTGATGATAATTGAAATTTGTTTTTGTAAAGCCAAACTTCTTGTAAAATGCGTCAAGTGGACTATTCCCATCGGCATCTTTTTCACATTCAAGCATGATATGTTCTAGTACGGTGCCATTATTCTCACAAAGTTTCACCATGATATCTTCAGCCTCATCCATAAGTTGACGCGCTATTTGTTTCCCACGTACTTCTGGATTAACGACAAGATATACGATGTAACCTATACGATATGTCACTTCTAAATGGAATGTAATAAAACCATACAGTATATCATCTTCATAGGCAGCGATAAAATGATAACGTTCTTCATCTTGTCTTTTAACGTTAAAAGACTGTATAAATACTTCAATAGGTTCTCGAATTTCATAATCAAATTCAGCATTATATAAATCCATACATTGCTGAAAATAATGATCGGGTTCTGTAAGATGTAAAAATTTCATTTTAATACTCCGTTTACATTATTTAATATCCTTATTGTATCACTTCAACCCATTTAAAGCACTTTTAGAAATTTAACATAAAAAAGAAAAGTCCCGAAGGACTTTTCTTTTTTATGTTGTAATTAACGACGGTCAGTTAAGTCGTTACCTAAATCATCGCGACGGTCAGTTAAGTCGTTATCTAAATCATCGCGACGGTGAGCATTTGAATCGTCGATTTCAACTTCTTCACGACGAACTTCTTCTGAAACATGCTCAGTGTCAGTTACACGGTTTTTCTTGATTAATAATTCTTCAGATACTACGTTTTCTTTATCGATAGACACGCGTTCTTCAGTTAATGGGACACGGATAGTTTCTTCGTCTAAATCGTTATCGAAGTGACCATCAGCTACAGTTTCGTTAACTTTACGACGTTCGATTGTAACTTCATCGTGAGATACTGGTACATCAAATTCTTGACGTTCAGATACTACATTTTTGTCGATTGTAACTTCACCCGATTGAACAACATCTTTGTTTACACGTAAACGTTCTTCATGTAATTGAATTTTTTCATCATCTGAAATATCGTTACGGTCTCTTAAATCGCTATCTAAATAGTTTAAACGTTCTTCTCTTGATAAGTTGTTATACTCCTCATAGCTTAATCCACTGTTATTGTAATTGTTATTGTTATTCATATTTACTACTTCCTCTCCATTGTTTAAGTTATTTTTTTTGTGTTTCTCTGCATAATCAGCATCAGTATCAACATTCACACTTGCCGCGTATCCAAGACCCGTATGGTCAGTTTCATTAATATGATCAGGAACATCATTGTCCCTTAAAGTACTACCTTCATCAGTAGCGTAAGCATCATTATCTACATAAAGTAGAATTTTTCCGCTGTCTACAGCATTATCATACTCGACACGCTCTGATTCACTTAATTCTAATTTGTCAAACACTCGATGTTGTGGGTCTTCTCCAGTGAAGAATGCTGCCACTTTATCACCGAAAGAACCTTCAGCATCTTTAAATTGTACATCTGTATAATCTAAAGCTGAACCATCTAATTTGTTTTTAGAAATGACATGTAAGTCATGCTCTGCAATACCTTGTGTTTTTAATTGGTCGATTCTACGTAATAAACTTTCTTCATTTAAAAATGTTTCTAAGTTTCTCATTTTCATCGTACCTCCAAATTGTTTTTATTGTCGTTGCTTGATGACTGTTGTTTTGTTGTTATGCTAATTAGATACCCGTGAACTTAAAAGGTAAACACAAATAAAAAAGAATTTTTTCTAAATTTAGAGAATTAATAGTGACATATATATGGAAGAAAAGCATATTTTTTTATAAAAAAATATTTTAAAAATATTTTAAAAATATTAAGTTTATAAGAGATTATCATACTTTTACCGTCATCGAGTCAGAAAAATTGCGATTAAAAAAATAATCTATTTAATATATTGCATACTGATTATTTTGAATAATGCGTCATTTTAAAGTAGTATTGCTAATTAAGTATAACTTTGATATTATCTATAAAATATTATAAATAAGAATAACTCATATAAATTAAAGGATATGGCTTTAGCGTTTCTACCACATTACCGTAAATAATGTGACTATGAGTAATAAAAGTGATATTTATTCATATAAATACACTTATTACTCATCTTAAATTCTATTTAAGATGAGTTTTTTTTATATTCTTTTAACAGTTTTTTATCAAATTTATGGAGGTCGTTATGGAATTATTACAGCAAAAAGTTAAAGAAGACGGTGTAGTAATTGATGGAGGAATTCTGAAGGTTGATTCTTTCTTGAATCATCAAATTGATGCAAAGCTAATGCATGAAATAGGCAAGACGTTCTATGAGACGTACAAAGATGAGAACATTACTAAAATCCTGACAATTGAAGCATCAGGGATTGCACCAGCTATTATGGCAGCATTGCATTTTGATGTTCCTTGTTTATTTGCAAAGAAAGCACAGCCTAGCACTTTAACAGAAGAAGTTTATCAGACGGATATCCATTCGTATACGAAGAATAAAACAAATCATGTTATTATTTCTAAAAAATTTTTAAATGAGAATGATCGAGTATTAATCATTGATGATTTCTTAGCAAATGGTGAGGCGGCACTTGGATTATATGATTTAGTAAATCAAGCAGGGGCAAGTTGTGCGGGTGTTGGTATCGTAGTTGAAAAAAGCTTCCAAAAAGGATACCAAAGACTAATAGATAAAGGATTAAGTGTCACAAGTTTATGTAGAATCGCTTCTTTAGATGATAATAAAGTGAAATTGGTAGGCGAATAAGATGAAAAATTTATTATTAAGTATTCAGCATTTGCTCGCAATGTATGCTGGAGCAATTATTGTTCCAATCATAGTCGGGCATGCATTAGGGTTTAGTGCGCAAGAAACGGCATATTTAGTTTCTGTCGATATCTTTATGTGTGGTGTTGCTACATTCCTACAAGTATATAAAGGTATCGGGATTGGCTTACCTGTAGTACTTGGATGTACCTTTACTGCCGTAACCCCAATGATTATGGTAGGTTCAAAACACGGAATAGATGTCCTTTATGGATCACTCTTTGCTTCAGGGATTATTATCGTACTTATTTCACCATTCTTTTCCTATCTGGTAAAGATATTCCCGCCAGTAGTAACAGGTAGTGTTGTAACGATTATCGGTATTACGTTAATGCCGGTGGCGATGAATAACCTTGCTGGTGGACAAGGTAGTAAAGACTACGGAGCTCCGCTTAATATTTTATTAGGTTTAATCACTTTAATCATTATATTAGTTATTCATAGATTATCTACCGGATTTATTCGTTCAATCGCGATATTACTCGGTTTAGTCATCGGTACAGTAATTGCTTCATTCTTTGGATTAGTAAATTTAAATGCCGTACATGAGTCGAACTGGTTCGAATTACCGAAACCATTTAGATTTGCAGGATTTAAATTTGAATTAGGATCAATTTTATTATTTGTTATTGTAGGAATCGTCAGCTTAATTGAATCAACAGGTGTTTATTCAGCACTAAGTGAGATAACAAAAACAAAAATAGATAGAAAAGATATATCTAAAGGTTATCGTGCAGAAGGAATTGCGATTGTTTTAGGTTCTATCTTCAACGCATTTCCGTATACGGCATATTCACAAAACGTAGGACTCGTTTCATTATCGGGTGTGAAATCAAATAAAGTTATGTATGGTATGGTCGGTTTATTATTGTTATGTGGATCGATTCCGAAACTTGGTGCAATTGCGACAATCATTCCGACATCTGTTCTAGGTGGTGCAATGATTGCCATGTTCGGTATGGTCATGGCATATGGTGTGAAAATGCTTGGTGCTATTGATTTCACAAGACAAGATAATCTATTGATTATTGCAGTATCTGTCGGGATCGGATTAGGCATAACAACAGTACCTGAAGCTTTCAGCAAGTTTGGCAGTGAGTATGAATGGTTGACACAAAATGGAATTGTTATCGGTACATTTACTGCCATTATCCTTAATTTATTTTTTAACGGATTAAAAGATAAACAAATACGTGAAAATGTGAAATAATAGAACTACTAAAATTTTAAAAATATATGGAGGTCAAGTTAATTATGTGGGAAAACAAGTTTCAAAAAGAAGGTCTAACATTTGATGATGTATTATTAGTGCCAGGTCACTCAGAAGTATTACCACACACTGTAGATTTAAGCGTTTCTTTATCAGATCGTTTAAACTTAAAGATTCCGGTATTATCTGCTGGAATGGATACAGTTACAGAAGCAAAGATGGCAATTGCAATGGCACGTCAAGGTGGTCTTGGTGTTATTCATAAGAATATGAGTATCGAACAGCAAGCTGACGAAGTTCAAAAAGTTAAACGTTCAGAAAATGGTGTTATCACAAATCCATTCTACTTAACACCAGATGAGCAAGTATTCGCTGCAGAACATTTAATGGGTAAATACCGTATTTCAGGTGTGCCAATTGTTAATAGTGAAGAAGAGATGAAACTTGTAGGTATTTTAACAAACCGTGATTTACGCTTTATTGAAGATTATTCGATTAAAATTTCAGATGTTATGACAAGTGAAAATCTTGTAACTGCACCTGTAGGAACAACGTTAGAACAAGCTGAAAAATTGTTACAACAACATAAAATTGAAAAGTTACCGATTGTCGATGAAACAGGACATTTAAAAGGCTTGATAACAATTAAGGATATTGAGAAAGTCATCGAATTCCCGAATGCTGCAAAAGATGAACACAGACGTTTATTAGTCGCAGCAGCAGTTGGAATTGCTAAAGACACGATTACACGTGCTACAAAACTTGTTGAGGCGGGAACTGATGCGTTAGTTATCGATACTGCACATGGTCATTCTAAAGGTGTATTAGAGATGGTTACTGAACTTAAGAAGAACTTCCCTGAAATAACATTAATTGCGGGTAACGTTGCTACAGCAGAAGGTACACGTGCTTTAATCGAAGCAGGTGCGGATGTCGTTAAAGTTGGTATTGGACCAGGTTCAATTTGTACAACACGTGTTGTAGCAGGTGTTGGTGTACCACAAATTACCGCAATTTACGATGCAGCGACAGAAGCGAAGAAACATGGTAAAGCAATTATTGCAGATGGCGGTATTAAATTCTCTGGAGATATCGCAAAAGCGTTAGCTGCCGGTGGACATGCAGTTATGTTAGGATCATTACTTGCAGGTACGACTGAATCACCTGGAGATACTGAAATCTTCCAAGGCCGTCAATACAAAGTATATCGTGGTATGGGATCACTTGGCGCGATGGAAAAAGGTTCTAAAGACCGTTACTTCCAGGAAGATAAAGATGCGAAGAAATTTGTACCGGAAGGTATCGAAGGACGTATCGCATATAAAGGTGCATTACAAGATACTGTTTACCAATTAATAGGTGGTTTAAGAAGTGGTATGGGTTATACAGGTTCGAAAGATTTAGAAGCTTTACGTGAAGAAGCAATGTTTATCCGTATGACAGGTGCTGGATTAATCGAAAGTCATCCACATGATGTTCAAATTACGAAAGAATCTCCAAACTATTCAATGTAAGAATACCTTCTAACGGCAAATTACATTATAATAAACTTAACTTAACTAAAAGGAGAACAAACTATGGAAATGGCATTTGAACAGGAACTTATATTAGTTCTTGATTTTGGAAGTCAGTATAATCAGTTAATCACACGTCGTATACGTGAGATGGGTGTTTATTCAGAACTTCATGATCATGAAATTTCAATCGAAGAAATAAAAAAGATGAATCCGAAAGGTATTATTCTTTCTGGTGGACCGAATTCAGTATATGAAGAAGGGTCTTTTACAGTTGATCCTGAGATCTTTAACTTAGGTGTACCTGTGTTAGGTATTTGCTATGGTATGCAGTTAATGACAAAATTATTAGGCGGAACTGTAGAACGTGCCAATGAACGTGAATACGGTAAAGCAATCATCACTGCAGAAACACATTCACTCTTTACAAAATTACCAGCAGAACAAACTGTGTGGATGAGCCATAGTGATAAAGTAATTAATATTCCTCAAGGATTCAAAATGATCGCAAACTCTCCAAGTTGTAAATACGCAGCGATTGAGAATGCTGAACGTAATTTATATGGTGTTCAGTTCCATCCGGAAGTACGTCATTCAGAATACGGTAATGACTTATTACGTAACTTCATCCGTGAAATCTGTAAGTGTACAGGCGAATGGACGATGGAAAACTTCATCGACATCGAAGTAGAGAAGATTCGTGAAAAAGTTGGAGATAGAAAAGTAATTTGTGCAATGAGTGGTGGTGTAGATTCATCAGTAGTTGCAGTATTAATTCATAAAGCAATCGGCGATCAGTTAACATGTATCTTCGTTGATCATGGTTTACTTCGTAAAGGCGAAGGCGATATGGTAATGAAGCAGTTTGGTGAAGGATTCAATATGAATATCATTCGCGTTGATGCGAAAGAACGTTTCATGAGCAAATTAGCAGGTGTATCTGACCCTGAGAAAAAACGTAAGATTATCGGTAATGAGTTCGTATACTTATTCGATGAAGAAGCAACGAAACTAAAAGATGCTGATTTCTTAGCACAAGGAACGCTTTACACTGATATCATTGAATCAGGTACAAAGACTGCACAAACGATTAAATCACACCATAACGTTGGTGGATTACCAGAAGATATGCAGTTTGAATTAATTGAACCTGTGAATACACTATTTAAAGACGAAGTACGTGCGTTAGGAATTGAATTAGGCATTCCTGAACACTTAGTATGGCGTCAACCATTCCCGGGTCCTGGACTTGGTATCCGTGTATTAGGTGAAATCACTGAAGAGAAATTAGAAATCGTACGTGAATCAGATGCGATTTTAAGAGAAGTCATTGCTCAGGAAGGTCTTGAAAGAGATATTTGGCAATACTTCACTGTATTACCTGACATCCGTTCAGTTGGTGTTATGGGAGATTACAGAACATATGATTACACAGTAGGTGTACGTGCTGTAACAAGTATCGATGGTATGACAAGTGACTTTGCTAGAATCGATTGGGAAGTACTTCAAAAAGTATCTAGTCGTATCGTAAACGAAGTAGCACACGTTAACCGTGTTGTTTATGATATTACATCTAAGCCCCCAAGTACAATTGAGTGGGAATAATATAATAAATACAAAAGACCTTACAGCCAAAACAGTTGTAAGGTCTTTTGTCATTAATGCAATATAATACCGTTTTGTTGAATGAAACTAGCGTCAGCTTGATGTACAGTAACACCGCCAGTAAATAATGCACTCGTTGCAACTGGTGAAATTACAATATGTTTAAATTTCATATAAAATACTCCTTTGTAGTTGATGCTGATATGTTAGCACGATTTATTTTTTAAAAGCGGATTATGAACGGCTTTTAAGAATTTTTAAGAGTTAGTTAAGTAATTTGTTTCAATAATAGAAGAGGGATAAAGAAAAAATACAGTCGATATTGACTGTGTGAGCTAAAGTAATTTCAGCCAATCGTTATATTTATTAGAGGAGTGATTGAAATGAACAGTATCTTTAAAGTACTTGGGTATCTGCAATTGCTTATGGTACAGTGTTATGTGCTGAAGCGATTAATGAAATTGCCACAGACATTCAAACAGAAGAATAGTTATTTACAACTTAATATAATTGAGTGGAAGATGAAATTCTAAATCTCATCTTCTTTTATGTATATAGCGGAAGCTCATCTTAAGAATAATTAAAAATTATAAAATTTTAAATGGAAAAAAATATATAGAGTAACGTGTATTTGTTCCGGGTAAAAGAATTATAAAAGAAATGATTGGAGCGATGTTATGGATACTCCTGAACAAGATGTTTACACAGTATATAAAAAGTTGTATGAAGCAATGATTGAAAGAGACACTGATACAATTGATAATTTAATGATGGATGGTAGTGTATTAGTGCATGCGACAGGTGTCAGGCAGCCGAAAAGAGAATGGTTGCGAGCGATAGAAGATGAGTCGATGAAATATTATTCTACAAAAGAAGAAAATATCGAAATTATATTAAAAGAGAAAAAAGCGAAATTGGTAGCGCAAAATAATGTGGATGCAAGAATCTATGGCTCAAGAAATACGTGGCCGCTTGAATTAACGATGAGTATGGTGAAATTTGAAGAAGATTGGAAGATTTCACACATTGAAGCTTCTACATATTAATTTTTTTAATATTTCTTAGTAAATATTATTGACAGTATTATGTGTTTATTATAAGATTGATATTGTCTTATTTGGAGGAATACCCAAGTCCGGCTGAAGGGATCGGTCTTGAAAACCGACAGGGGCTTAACGGCTCGCGGGGGTTCGAATCCCTCTTCCTCCGCCATTATTTAGACTAATAATATTTTAATATATTGATGACTCAATTAATTTTGAGTCATTTTTTTTGTTTTCTGATATAATTATAGAATATTCAGTAAATTTGTGGGGTGATGGGATGATTATTGAAGATATTGTTATAAAGAGACAAATTTCAAAGCTCAAAAAGCCGTTCAAAACTGCACTTCGTGAAACAGATGTGATTGAAAGTATTATTGTGTTTATTAAAACTGATAATGAATGGATAGGAGTAGGAGAAGCGGTACCTACTCCTGTCATTACAGGAGATACGGTTCAAAGTATTGTGGCAGCGATACAGCATTTAAGACCAAAACTAGTGGGACAAAAAGTATCGACAGATTTATTGCTGATCATCCAGACAGGTATTGTAAATAACACTAGTGCTAAAGCAGCACTGGACATGGCAATCTATGATTTGCTGGCAAAGGAAGCGGATTTACCGCTCTATCAGTATTTAAACAAAGGTGCTAGTGCACATATGTTAACTACAAGTCATACTGTGAGTTTGAATGGTATAGGAGAAATGACGCATGATGCGGTTATGTACGCTGAAGAAAAATTCGAAGCTTTAAAAGTGAAACTTGGGAATGATGTTGATCTTGATATGGCTAGAATACTTGCTATTCGTGATGTTGTACCAGATTTAAAGTTATCAATTGATGCAAATCAAGGATGGAGTAAAGAGGATACTTTTCGTTTCATTGATTATTTAAAGCATGAACATATTGAAGTAGATTGCATTGAGCAGCCAATATATAGAAAAGATTATTTAGGGATGTCTAATATAGCGCAATCGAGTGGAATACCGATTATGACAGATGAAAGTTTGTTTGATGTCTATGATGCAGCGTTAATCGCAAAGCTTGGTGGTGTATCGTGGTTTAATATTAAGCTCATGAAATCAGGAGGTATATACGGTGCACTTCAGATTCATCAAGTAGCACAAGCTAAAGGGATTCAGTGTATGCTTGGATCGATGATGGAGTCACACATAGCACTTACAGCAGCAATGCACTTAGCGCTTGCGCTTAATATAGAAAAGGTAGATTTTGATGCACCTTTTATGTTGAAAGGAAAAACAATTTTAGGCGGTATCACATATGATGGACCAAAAGTAAGTTTAAGTGAAGGGAACGGTTTAGGTATCGATAATGAAAAACTATTGGAGGCGTTAGCAGATGCAGAAAGTTTGTAAAGTACCGGTAAGTACAGTATGGCGTAGTATAGATAAAGCTCGAGATATCGATTCTGATGCAACGGATTATCCAGCAAACATTCAAAAGTGGTTACTCAAATTAAATTTAGAACAGAAATTATCGTTTTGTGATGATTCTAGAATTGATACACAACTTTTGTACGGAGAACCACTTGAAGTGATTGAAGAGATTGATGAATGGTGTAAAGTTGTGTGTGTAGAACAAGCATCAGAAAGCGATAGTCGCGGTTATCCTGGATTTATTCCGAAATCTCATATCGGTGAAATAGAAGTAACAGATAATATTCAATATGCACGAGTTATTGTGCCGAAGACATTAAGTTATAAAGAAGATATGCCTTTCTATGTGCTATCATTCAACACAACATTACCTATTAACCACATAGAAGATGAATATGTATATGTTAATAGTCCTGATGGTCAATTAAAACTAAAAAAAGAAGCCGTCGCAATACAGCAACATAGCATTCCTGAGCAGAACCCAAGTTTTCGTGAACTGTATCGAGCAGCTTCAATGTATATTGATCTAGGTTACCTGTGGGGTGGCATGTCTAGTTACGGTTATGATTGTTCAGGCTTTGTTTATCATATGTATCGTCATGTTGGTTTTACCTTACCACGAGATGCACATGAACAATATTTAGCAACGAAAGCAATCAATAAACAAGATTTAATACCAGGAGACTTAGTATATTTCTCTAATGCTAAAGATATCGATAAAATATCGCATATCGGTATTTATATCGGCAGCGGGTTTATGATTCATTCACCGAATACACCGAACGCAATTGAAGAAAGAACAATTGAATCTGGATTATACTCAGATATCTATGTCGGTGCAAGCCGTGTCTATGACTTTATTAATGATTGAAAGTATAAACCTAGGTCATGGAATGCCTGATGAATGAATTGTGCATCATCATGATCTGTTAAGACAACGAAGATAATTTCGTTGTCTTTAAATCTAACAATCCCTGCATCGTGATGCACATTATCAAAGTCACCTGTTTTTGTTCCAAATTCTATTGTCTCATCTGTTAAATACATCAAAGTCTTATCTTTTAAAAGTTGCTGTTTCATAATTTGAAACATCGCTTTAAATTGCTCATGGGATTTTATGAGTGACAGCGTATGAAATATATCTTGTGCAGATGTAAAGTTATCATATCCAAGGGTGCGACGTTCCGTATCCATCATCTTTCTTTGCAGTTTTGTATCACTAAGATTATTGCGCAGGAAATATGCATTTAAAGTATCCATGCCAATCCATTCAATCAATGTATTTGTTGCACGATTATCACTCACAATAATCATTAACGTAACTAAATCGTGAACAGTATATTCAGTTTGTGATAAATAAGGAGATACACCAGCACCCTCAACTTTTTCATCGATTGAAATGATTGTATCTAAATCATGTAAACGCTGATCGAAGATATATAACATTATCGGTAATTTAATTAAACTCGCAGATGGATAAACCTGCTTCTCATTGAATTGGTAAAGTGTCTCACCGTTTAATGACATTAAAGTGCTACTGAAATTGTTATGCTGCAATAATACTGGATTATTTTCCATATAGTTCACATCCCCTTCGTTGCTTGTATATCAATATAATACAACTTTATAAAGATAAAATGTGTAAAAAAATAATATTTAAATAAAAATTTTAATGTTGAAAACCTTTTCAGAAAACCTTTACATACTTGTATAGACAGTATACAATGAATGCATATTAAAATAAAGGAGTTGACCAGAATGGCAGTCAACAGACAAGAAGTAAAAGACATTATTAGTGCAATTGGTGGTAAGGACAACGTATCAGCAGCAACGCACTGTGTTACAAGATTACGTTTAGCATTAAAAGATGATTCGAAAGTAGATAAGGCAGCATTAGATAAAATCAATTTAGTGAAAGGATCTTTTGCGGCGAATAACCAGTTCCAAATCGTTATTGGACCTGGTACAGTTGATGAAGCTTACAAAGTATTCGTTGATGAAACAGGTGTTGGTGAAAGTTCAAAAGACGATGTAAAAGCAGCAGCAGCAGAAAAGATGAATCCGTTACAACGCGCAATTAAAACATTAGGTGACGTATTTATTCCATTATTACCTGCAATCGTAACAGCCGGTTTATTATTAGGTCTTTCTAACTTATTACTTGATCCGGGCGTGTTTTACGATAAAAAATCTGTAGTAGATGTATTTCCACAATTTAAAGGTATAGCAGAAATTATTAAATTAATTGCTGTAACACCATTCCACTTCTTACCTGCATTAATTGGTTGGAGCGCGATGCGTGTGTTTGGGGGTAGTCCAATTTTAGGTTTAGTATTAGGTTTAGTATTGGTTAACCCAGCTCTAGCTTCACAATACGGTTTAGCTGATGCTGAAACTGGTAAATTAAATGAAATCCCAACTTGGGACGTATTTGGATTAAAAGTTCAACAACTAAACTACGCAGCACAGGTATTGCCAATCTTAATTGCAACTTGGTGTTTAGCTCAGGTTGAACGATTCTTGAATAAACGTGTTCATGATTCTATTAAGATGTTAGTTGTAGGACCAGTTGCATTATTATTAGTAGGTTTCTTATCATTCATTATCATTGGGCCAGTTGCTTTCTGGTTAGGTAATCAAATCACTGGTTTTGTTCAAATGATCTTTGAAAATGCTGGATGGTTAGGTGGATTAATTTACGGATTAGTATACGCACCGCTTGTAATTACAGGTTTACACCATATGTTCTTAGCTGTAGATTTCCAAT
This sequence comes from Macrococcoides bohemicum, assembly GCF_016865215.1. Taxonomy (NCBI): domain Bacteria; kingdom Bacillati; phylum Bacillota; class Bacilli; order Caryophanales; family Staphylococcaceae; genus Macrococcoides; species Macrococcoides bohemicum. Next base: position 2,330,643 of record NZ_CP054482.1, on the reverse strand, counting down.
TAATGAGTTCTCCGTTAGGAGGAACTTACTTATGGCCAATCCTTGCAATCTCTAATATTTCTCAAGGTTCAGCAGCATTTGCAGCTTGGTTCTTATATAAACGCAAAAAAATGGTTAAAGAAGAAGGTTTAGCATTAACTTCTGGTATCTCAGGTTGGTTAGGGGTTACAGAACCTGCGATGTTCGGGGTTAATATTCCATTAAAATACCCATTTATCGCAGCTGTACTAACGACTGGTTTAGTGGGAGCTATCTTCGGTTCTCAACAAGTATTAGGTAAAGTTGGAGTAGGTGGATTGCCTGGTATCATGAGTATCCAATCTCAATTCCAAATGACATTCTTAATCGGTATGATTATTGCAATTGTCTTACCTATCGTATTAACATTAATCTTCTCAAACTTCGCTAAGAAAAAAATGGGTGAAGATGTAGCTGAGCCTATCGTATCAGACAAAACTATATAAAATTTCATAGTTAATTAATAAATCAACGAGCAACTTGTACTTACAGGTTGTTCGTTGTAAACTTATATTATCAAAAAAACGTTAGGAGTTTTAATAATGGCAGTTACTGATTGGAGAAAGTCAGTTGTATATCAAATATATCCAAAGTCATTTAAGGATACAACAGGCAATGGTCAGGGAGATATTAACGGTATTATTGAAAAGTTAGATTATTTAAAGACGCTTGGTGTAGATTATTTATGGTTAACACCGGTGTATCGTTCTCCAATGAATGATAATGGTTACGATATTAGTGACTACTATGAGATTAATCCAGATTTCGGTACGAAAGAAGACTTCAAGCGTTTGTTAGATGAAGCGCATGCACGTGGTATTAAGATTATGTCTGATATTGTTATCAATCACACGAGTACTGAACATAATTGGTTTGTTGAGAGTAGAAAGTCTAAAGATAATCCATATCGCGATTATTATATTTGGAAAGACGGGAAAGATGGACAGCCTCCGACAAACTGGGAATCAAAGTTTGGTGGTAATGCATGGCAGTTAGATCCTGTGACGAATCAATATTATTTACGCTTATTTGATGTTACTCAGGCTGATTTAAACTGGGAAAATGAAAAGTTGCGTAATGAAATTTACGATATGATTAATTATTGGATTGACTTTGGTATGGATGGTTTCCGTTTTGATGTAATTAATTTAATTTCTAAAGCGGAATATAAAGATTCTGATAAGATTGGTAAAGAGTTTTATACAGATGGTCCGCGTGTTCACGAATTCTTAAATGAAATGAATCGCAATACATTTGGTAACAAAGAAGGGTTTATGACCGTTGGTGAAATGAGTTCAACGACTTTAGAGCATTGTATTAACTACACGCGTGAAGAACGTCATGAATTAAGCAGTGTATTTAATTTCCATCATCTTAAAGTAGATTATAAAGATGGTGAAAAATGGACTAAAATGCCGTTTGATTTTATTGAATTGAAACGTATTTTATTCGAATGGCAAGTTGGTATTTCTAAAGGTGGCGGGTGGAACGCAATCTTCTGGTGTAATCATGACCAACCCCGTGTTGTGAGTCGTTTCGGTGATGATTCTACTGAAGAGCGTCGAGTGAAAAGTGCGAAGATGTTAGCGATAACGTTACATTTCTTACAAGGCACACCTTATATTTATCAAGGCGAAGAAATAGGTATGACCAACCTGTATTTAGATGACATCAGCCAATATCGCGATATTGAGTCTACAAATGCCTATCAAATCATGTCAAATAATGGGTTTACAAATGATGCAATATTAGATATATTACAAGATAAATCACGAGATAATTCAAGAAGTCCGGTACAATGGGATGATAGTGAAAATGCAGGATTCACAACTGGCACGCCTTGGATTGATGTGGCTAAAAATTATAAACAAATCAATGTGAAACAAGCACTAGCAGATAAAAACTCTGTATTTTATACGTATCAAAAGTTAATTGAATTAAGACATAACTTAGATATTATCACATACGGAGAGGTGAAACCTTTATTAGAAGAGCATCCGCAAATTTTTGCGTATGAAAGAAAGCTTGATGATAAGTCTATACTTGTATTAGCGAACTTTACAGATGAACCGGTTGATGTGCCATCTTCAATAGATATTGAAGGTAGCATCTTAATCAACAATGGAACATATCATTCAAATGTACTGGAACCTTATCAAGCAATCGCCATTCTTCGATAAACTTTCCGAGTTTTTGATGCTAATTGATTCATAAAGTATAGGGGTGGCATGGTGAACAGTAATAAGTATCGAAAGATTTATCAGGAGTTAAGTGGAAAGATTATTAATGATGAGTACAAGCATGGTGAACAGTTACCATCTGAGAACTTACTTGTAAAAAAGTATGGCGTATCACGTGAAACAGTAAGAAAAGCTTTAAGTTTATTACAAACGAATGGATTTATCCAAAAGCTCAAAGGCAAAGGATCGGTTGTTATTTATGATCAATCTTTGAACTTTCCGGTGTCACAATTGATTAGTTTCGAAGAGATAAAACAATCACTTAATATGGACTATCATACTGTAGTGGAAAGTTTTGAAACAGTTGTGGCGAAGGACCATCCAAAAGTACAGGAAGCGTTAAATATTAGTGAAGATACAAAGTTATTTAGAGTCGTTCGTTCAAGAAGAAAGAATGATCTTGTTAACATTGTGGACACAGATTATTTCATTCAGGAAATGATGCCGGCACTTTCTAAAGAAATTGCTGAACAATCAATTTATGATTATATCGAACGACGTTTAGGATTAAAGATTGCATATTCTAATAAAGTGATTACATTCGAACCGATGTCTGAATATGAAATAGATTTATTTGTTGAAGCAACACCACCGTATGCAGCAGTCGTGCGCTCAATTGTACATCTTGCTGATGCGATACCATTTCAATACAACGTGTCTAAACATAGAGCAAGTGAATTTAAGTTTGTAGATTTCTCAAGAAGAACGATTGAGAAAGAGAAGTAGAAGTTTATTGTTGCAATATATAGTTGGATTTAGTATTATAAATATTACCGTGCTAAGTGGGGAGGTAGCGGTTCCCTGTACTTGCAATCCGCTTAGGCAAGACCTAATCCCTTTGCCTCGGGTAACAAGTTGTGAGGTCTGACCTGAATACGTAGTGTTGAGAGATCGGTCCTAGCCAATATAAACCCATGAATCATGTCAGGTCCGGAAGGAAGCAGCATTAAGTGGTACTTTGTATGTGACTGGGGTAGCCGGTTTTGAGCTGTCGACTCGGGTAACGCTTGTGCTTGTTATTCAAAGCAAAGGTGCACGGCTTTAATTATAAATTAATAACCTTTATATAAATGGACACGTCATATATGGCGTGTTTTTTTTATTTCATTAAAATTAATCATAATTGTAAATATTGTGTAGTGCTTGTAAATAATATGGATATTTTGTATTAAATTGATTATAATGAGGTAGATATTAATATTATTGAAAAAGGGGCGAATTTAATGAAAGTATCAAAGTTATATTCTACAAGTATCGCAGCTGCACTTTTATCGACAACAATTTTAACTGGGGTAGCGAGTGCTGCTGAAAATAAAAATACTGCGACACCAACTGCAACACCAGCTGCAACACCAGCGCCAACAGCTCAGGAAAGCTTAACAAAGACTATTATATCTGCAAAAGAAGAATTATTGAAAGCTAAAGATACATTTGGTGAATCGGATACGAATTATCAAAGTTTAGAAAAAGCAATCTCTGCTGCTGAAACATTAATTGCAAAAAAAGATGTAACAGAATCAGAATTAACAGCTGAAAATAAAACGTTGTCAGAAGCAAAAACAAAGACAAGAACTGCGCGTTTAACAAAATCAGCTGCAGATACTAAAGCTTTGATTGATGCAAAAAAAGCATTGAATGCTGAAATTGACGTAAAAGTTTCAACAGATTCTAAACCTACTAAGTTGGTCGCAGATTATGTAGCTAAGAAGAAAGAAGCAGTTAAAGTATATGGAGATCCTGCTTCTAAAGTTGAAGATTTAAATAAAGCAAAAGATGCATTGGTTAGTGCACGTGAAACAGTTGTTAATTCGCCTAAGGTAATTAAATTATCAACAGGAACTAATGGTAAATTAACAATTAACTTTAAAACATTAGACGGGCGTACTGATTTCCCTAAGTCTACAGGTAAATTGACTTCTACTGGCACAGTTACTGCTGAAAAAGGTACTGACTATATTGAAGTTTATGATTTACGCGACTTAACAAAAAAATATCAATTAACTTTACCACAAGGTTTTGAAATTAATAACCCTGATAAAGTACCTGCAAATGCAGAAGAAATTACGAATATTGATTTAAAACAAACACCTGGTTATAAATTCGATGAAGCTTTAGTGACATTTACTTTAAAACGTGATGGACAAGTTATTAAATCAGCGATTCCTTCATTCACTGTATTACAAGAGACTGGTTATGATAACCGTTACTCAGATGTAACGACTAAATTAACTGACGAGCAATTAAAAGATATTAAAGCTTATTATTTAAAAGAAGGATATATTGTAGATTCATCTTCTAAATTTACATTCAACAAAGAAAGTTTCTACCAAACTGCAGAAATTAACTATATTAAAAAACCTGAAGCACCACCTGCACCAGTTGTAGTTGATGGTCCTGGTATGTCTTCATTCAATGGCTATCAATTTAAAGCGGGTCAAAAATATACTTTACCAACATATGTAGAATTATATGAAGATCCAAAAAGCAATATCCAAATGAATAATAAAGACTTCAATATTAAAGTAATGAGCGTTACGCCTGTAGGTAATAAAAAGAAATTACCAGTGGTAGATAACAAAGTTACATTTACTAAACCTGGTAACTACACTGTTAAATTTGCTATTTACGATAAAGATGGACACAGATTAAAAGATTACAAAGGTAAAGAACGCAACTTCCTTTATGTTTCTAACACTGCAACAGTAGTCGACTCAGCGCCTGTAATCTCTGGTGTTAAAAGTACAACTTACAGCAAAAAGACATTCTCTTATACTAAAGGTATTAAAGCTTATGACTATGTAGATAAAAAATATGTTAAAGTAACGTACAAAGGTAAAGTTAATCCAAGTAAAAAAGGTAAATACAAAATTTACTACTCTGCGACAGACAGCAAAGGTAACACTGCTAAAAAGACGCGTTATGTCGTTGTGAAATAATAATTTAGATTTTTCAAAGCTTGAGGTTTTTCCTCAAGTTTTTTTTAGTGCTTTTAATAGGACGGTTTTCCGTTCAATGTTATAATAAGATTACTAATTTTTGTTGGAGGGGACTCACTTGAGTTATCAAGCTTTATATCGTGTGTTTCGTTCACAGTCTTTCGAAGAAGTTGTGGGGCAGAAGCATGTTACGACAACTTTAAAAAATGCAATTCAGAAAAATAAAATCTCTCATGCTTATCTTTTCAATGGTCCACGTGGTACAGGGAAAACGAGTATCGCTAAGATTTTTGCTAAAGCGATTAACTGTACGGAAAGTGATACGGGTGAACCTTGTAATCATTGCCCTACTTGTGTGTCGATTACAAATGGAACGAATTCTGACGTAATAGAAATCGATGCGGCGAGTAACAATGGTGTAGATGAGATTCGTAATATTCGTGATAAAGTCAAATATGCACCGGGTGAATCCAAATATAAAGTGTATATAATCGATGAAGTGCATATGCTTACTACGGGTGCTTTTAATGCGTTGTTAAAGACGTTAGAAGAACCACCTGCACATGCCATCTTTATTCTTGCGACAACAGAACCGCACAAAATTCCAGCTACAATTATTTCACGTTGTCAGCGATTCGACTTCAAAGCAATTGCTTTACCTGATATTAAAGATCACTTAGCATTTGTCTGTAACAAGGAGGGTATTGAATATGAAGATGCTGCACTAGAGTTTATCGCAACGAGTGCTGAAGGTGGTATGCGTGATGCGTTAAGTATTTTAGATCAGGCAATCGCATTTGGTGAAGCGAAGTTAACGTTAAATCATGTCTTAAATGTAACCGGTAGTGTTGGCTGTGATGATTTAATGTCACTCATGGAAAAAGTGATTGTGCATGACGTTAAAGGTGCTTTTGGACAGTATCATCAATTACTTGCGGATGGTAAGGAAGTTACCCGTCTGGTCAATGATTTAATTTATTTTCTGCGAGATGTTATTGTGGAATTTGCGACAGATCAAAAGGGCGATGCTGCGATTTATTCATTAGCATTACCTACAATTTATGAAATGATTGATAAGATTAACGATACACTAGTAGCGATGCGTTTTTCTGTCAATTCGAACGTACATTTTGAAGTACTTATTGTTAAACTGTCTGAGCTCGTGAAACAAAGTGAAGCGGGTGCACCTCAGCAAAGTGTACAAAGCAATGCTGCTGCACCAGTGGTAGATACAAGTCATATTGAAGCGCGTATCAATGCCTTAGAATCTCGTATCAATCAAGGTGCTACTCAAGCATCAGCACCTCAGAAAACTAAGAAAGAGCCTAAGAAGAACAAGAATGCTTTCTCAATGCGTCAAATAGAAACGGTTCTTGATAATGCGAATCGTGAGGACTTAAACTTCTTAAAGAGTAATTGGGGAGAGCTGCTTGCTCACGTTGAATCACAGGGGCAGCGTTCATTAGTGAGCTTGCTGAAACATTCAGAGCCTGTCGCAGCAAGTAGTACACATGTGCTTATTAAATTTGGTGAAGATATTCATTGTGATATGGTCAATAATGATGATGCAAAAAGAGAACAGATTGAAGCAATAGTATACACAATTATTAAAAAACAAGTTAAAATGGTAGGAGTACCAGATTCTCAATGGCTACAAGTTCGACATACTTATATTGAGAATAGAAAACAACCAAAACAGGAAGAGAAACCTGTAGAAGTTGATATTGTATCAGAAGCGGCAAATTTATTTGGTGAAGATGCAATTAATATTATTGATTAAACTTAGGAGGAAATGAATATGCGCGGTGGCGGAAATATGCAACAAATGATGAAACAAATGCAAAAGATGCAAAAGAAAATGGCTGAAGAGCAAGAAAAGTTAAAAGAAGAAAGAATTGAAGGGACAGCAGGTGGCGGTATGGTTACTGTTGTTGTTTCAGGACATAAAGAAGTATTAGATGTCATCATTAAAGAAGAAGTAGTAGATCCAGAAGATATCGAAATGTTACAAGACTTAGTATTAGCTGCAACAAACGATGCATTAGCAAAAGCAGATGATGTTACTGCACAACGTTTAGGACAACATACTAAAGGATTAAACATTCCAGGAATGATGTAATATGCATTATCCTGCACCAATATCGAAACTTATTGATAGTTTTATGAAGTTGCCTGGTATAGGTCCGAAGACTGCAAGTCGTCTTGCCTTTCATGTTTTAGATATGAAAGAAGATGACGTGATGAATTTTGCGAAAGCATTAGTAGACGTGAAACGTGAACTGACATATTGTTCAGTTTGTGGTCATATTACTGATACGGATCCTTGCTACATTTGTAGTGATACAACACGTGATCGTTCTATGATATGTGTTGTTGAAGAGACGAAAGATGTTATTGCAATGGAAAAGATGCGCGAATATAAAGGAATGTATCATGTGTTACATGGTGCAATTTCTCCGATGGAAGGTGTCGGCCCAGAAGATATTAATATTCCATCACTTTTAACGCGTTTAAAAGATGAAGAAGTAACGGAATTAATTCTGGCAACCAACCCAAATATTGAAGGTGAGTCTACTGCAATGTATATCTCAAGACTTGTTAAACCAATTGGTATTAAAACAACGCGTTTAGCACATGGTTTACCTGTTGGTGGAGATTTAGAATATGCAGATGAAGTAACTTTATCTAAAGCGATATCTGGTAGAACAGAGATATAACGAAATGACCTCAAAGCGAATTGTTTTGAGGTCATTTTTATAAACGAATAATATGAAAGTATTAAAAATAGTTGCTATAATTATGTGAAATGAGGTGAATAAAATGACAACTGGATTAGTATTAGAAGGTGGCGGTATGAGAGGGATATATACCGCGGGAGTATTAGATTGTTTTTTAGAACATGATATTCAATTTAATTATGTAATTGGTGTTTCGGCAGGTGGGAATATGGCAGCGTCTTATCTTTCAAAACAGAAAGGAAGAAATAAGAAAGTATCTTTAGAATTTTTAGATGATAAGCGTTACTTATCTCTTTCTAACTATATAAAGAATAAAGAGATGTTTGGAATGGATTTTATCTTTGATGAAATTCCAAGAGAGCATGTACCGTTTAATATGGAAGACTTTCTTCAATATAAAGGCGAATATGTCATTGCGTGCACAAACTGTGAAACGGGAGAAACGGAATACTTTAATAAAGCATATTTAAAGAAAGACTTAATGACGATTCTGCGTGCATCAAGTTCATTACCGTTAATGGCACCCATCGTAGAATACGATGGTAAGAAGTTATTAGATGGTGGTGTTACAGATCCAATACCTTTAAGAAAAGCACAACGTGATGGCATGATTAACAATGTGGTTGTACTTACTAGACCGAAAGGATATGTAAAACGTTCGAGTCGACTTTCTAAATACTTTAAAGTGAAAGGTTATAAGAAAGTAGATGAAGCGATGCAAAAACGTCCTGCAGTTTATAATGAAACACTGCAATATGTCGATAACCAGGAAAAGAATGGTCATGCAATTGTTATTCGTCCATCTAAAGATTTAAAAGTTGATCGTATGGAAAAGAATCGAGATAAGCTTTCAGCAATGTATGATTTAGGTTATCAAGATGCTTTAGAACAACTGCCGAAGATAAAAGAATGGCTTTATACAAAAGAAAATTAAAAAAAGTTTAAAAAAAGCAGCAAAAGTGTAATTTTTATGCTTGTTATAGTGTTTGAAACCCTGTATAGTTATATCTTGTCCGGTAGAGATAACTCATACGGGGCAAGCACTTCGAAAGACAACAAAAAACTTTTTAAAAAAGTTGTTGACTTTCAAAACACAAGAGAGTATAATTAAATCTTGTGAGGCAGAAAGACAAACACAATGAACATTGAAAACTGAATGACAATATGTCAACGTTAATTCCAATAATTTGAGTGAACTTAGTTCACTCCCAAGAGTGATTGCCATAAGCAATCAAAGAGCATTATCAAACAAACTATTATGGAGAGTTTGATCCTGGCTCAGGATGAACGCTGGCGGCGTGCCTAATACATGCAAGTCGAGCGAATTGACAGAGGTGCTTGCACCTCTCGATTTTAGCGGCGGACGGGTGAGTAACACGTGGGTAACCTACCTATAAGACTGGGATAACTTCGGGAAACCGGAGCTAATACCGGATAATATTTAGCTTCGCATGAAGCAATAGTGAAAGACGGTTCTGCTGTCACTTATAGATGGACCTGCGGTGTATTAGCTAGTTGGTGAGGTAACGGCTCACCAAGGCAACGATACATAGCCGACCTGAGAGGGTGATCGGCCACACTGGGACTGAGACACGGCCCAGACTCCTACGGGAGGCAGCAGTAGGGAATCTTCCGCAATGGACGAAAGTCTGACGGAGCAACGCCGCGTGAGTGAAGAAGGTTTTCGGATCGTAAAACTCTGTTGTAAGGGAAGAACAAGTACGTTAGTAACTGAACGTACCTTGACGGTACCTTACCAGAAAGCCACGGCTAACTACGTGCCAGCAGCCGCGGTAATACGTAGGTGGCAAGCGTTATCCGGAATTATTGGGCGTAAAGCGCGCGTAGGCGGTCTCTTAAGTCTGATGTGAAAGCCCCCGGCTCAACCGGGGAGGGTCATTGGAAACTGGGAGACTTGAGTACAGAAGAGGAGAGTGGAATTCCATGTGTAGCGGTGAAATGCGCAGAGATATGGAGGAACACCAGTGGCGAAGGCGGCTCTCTGGTCTGTAACTGACGCTGAGGTGCGAAAGCGTGGGGATCAAACAGGATTAGATACCCTGGTAGTCCACGCCGTAAACGATGAGTGCTAAGTGTTGGGGGGTTTCCGCCCCTCAGTGCTGCAGCTAACGCATTAAGCACTCCGCCTGGGGAGTACGGTCGCAAGACTGAAACTCAAAGGAATTGACGGGGACCCGCACAAGCGGTGGAGCATGTGGTTTAATTCGAAGCAACGCGAAGAACCTTACCAAATCTTGACATCCTTTGACAACTCTAGAGATAGAGCTTTCCCCTTCGGGGGACAAAGTGACAGGTGGTGCATGGTTGTCGTCAGCTCGTGTCGTGAGATGTTGGGTTAAGTCCCGCAACGAGCGCAACCCTTATCTTTAGTTGCCATCATTAAGTTGGGCACTCTAGAGAGACTGCCGGTGACAAACCGGAGGAAGGTGGGGATGACGTCAAATCATCATGCCCCTTATGATTTGGGCTACACACGTGCTACAATGGATGGTACAAAGGGCAGCAAAACCGCGAGGTCAAGCAAATCCCATAAAACCATTCTCAGTTCGGATTGTAGTCTGCAACTCGACTACATGAAGCTGGAATCGCTAGTAATCGTAGATCAGCATGCTACGGTGAATACGTTCCCGGGTCTTGTACACACCGCCCGTCACACCACGAGAGTTTGTAACACCCGAAGCCGGTGGAGTAACCTTTTAGGAGCTAGCCGTCGAAGGTGGGACAGATGATTGGGGTGAAGTCGTAACAAGGTAGCCGTATCGGAAGGTGCGGCTGGATCACCTCCTTTCTAAGGATAATTACGGAAATCAGACTTCTAAGTCTGATAGGGATTAACATTGACATATTGTATTCAGTTTTGAATGTTTATCGGACCTTCGGTCCAGTAAGTCATTCTAATTGTACTTTGAAAACTAGATAAAGTAAGAAGAAATAAAAGATTTTACCAAGCAAAACCGAGTGAGTTCATTTTTGAATTCTTAAAAAAATCGCGCGTCTGCATTTATGCAGACATCACAATTATTAATAACAGATTAAGTTATTAAGGGCGCACGGTGGATGCCTTGGCACTAGAAGCCGAAGAAGGACGTTACTAACGACGATATGCTTTGGGGAGCTGTAAGTAAGCTTTGATCCAGAGATTTCCGAATGGGGAAACCCAGCATGAGTTATGTCATGTTATCCATATATGAATACATAGTATATGAGAAGGCACACCCGGAGAACTGAAACATCTAAGTACCCGGAGGAAGAGAAAGAAAACTCGATTCCCTTAGTAGCGGCGAGCGAAACGGGAAGAGCCCAAACCAGAGAGCTTGCTCTCTGGGGTTGTAGGACACTCAATACGGAGTTACAAAGGAACAGTTTAGACGAATGACTTTGGAAAAGTCAGCCATAGAAGGTAAAGGCCCTGTAGTCGAAAAGTTGTTCTCTCCTGAGTGGATCCTGAGTACGGCGGAACACGTGGAATTCCGTCGGAATCCGGGAGGACCATCTCCCAAGGCTAAATACTCTCTAGTGACCGATAGTGAACCAGTACCGTGAGGGAAAGGTGAAAAGCACCCCGGAAGGGGAGTGAAATAGAACCTGAAACCGTGTGCTTACAAGTAGTCAGAGCCCGTTAATGGGTGATGGCGTGCCTTTTGTAGAATGAACCGGCGAGTTACGATTTGATGCAAGGTTAAGCAGTATATGTGGAGCCGTAGCGAAAGCGAGTCTGAATAGGGCGAATGAGTATCAGGTCGTAGACCCGAAACCAGGTGATCTACCCATGTCCAGGTTGAAGTTCAGGTAACACTGAATGGAGGACCGAACCGACTTACGTTGAAAAGTGAGCGGATGAGGTGTGGGTAGCGGAGAAATTCCAATCGAACCTGGAGATAGCTGGTTCTCTCCGAAATAGCTTTAGGGCTAGCCTCGTGTGATGATTATTGGAGGTAGAGCACTGTTTGGACTAGGGGCCCCCCTCGGGTTACCGAATTCAGACAAACTCCGAATGCCAAATAATTTAACACGGGAGTCAGACTGCGGGTGATAAGGTCCGTAGTCGAGAGGGAAACAGCCCAGACCACCAGCTAAGGTCCCAAAATATATGTTAAGTGGAAAAGGATGTGGCGTTGCCCAGACAACTAGGATGTTGGCTTAGAAGCAGCCATCATTTAAAGAGTGCGTAATAGCTCACTAGTCGAGTGACGCTGCGCCGAAAATGTACCGGGGCTAAACATATTACCGAAGCTGTGGATTGTCCTATGGACAATGGTAGGAGAGCGTTCTAAGCAGCGTCGAAGCATGATCGCAAGGACATGTGGAGCGCTTAGAAGTGAGAATGCCGGTGTGAGTAGCGAAAGACGGGTGAGAATCCCGTCCACCGATTGACTAAGGTTTCCAGAGGAAGGCTCGTCCGCTCTGGGTTAGTCGGGACCTAAGCCGAGGCCGAATGGCGTAGGCGATGGATAACAGGTAGATATTCCTGTACCACCTAAGATTGTTTGAACGATGGGGGGACGCAGTAGGATAGGCGAAGCGTACTGTTGGTTATGTACGTCCAAGCACTGAGACTGAGTATTAGGCAAATCCGGTACTCTTAAGGTCAAGGTGTGATGGGGAGCGAAATTATAGTAGCGAAGTCGTTGATTTCACACTGCCAAGAAAAGCCTCTAGTTAGAAATTAGGTGCCCGTACCGCAAACCGACACAGGTAGTCAAGATGAGAATTCTAAGGTGAGCGAGCGAACTCTCGTTAAGGAACTCGGCAAAATGACCCCGTAACTTCGGGAGAAGGGGTGCTTTTTAGGGTGCAAGCCTTGAAGAGCCGCAGTGAATAGGCCCAAGCGACTGTTTATCAAAAACACAGGTCTCTGCAAAACCGTAAGGTGACGTATAGGGGCTGACGCCTGCCCGGTGCTGGAAGGTTAAAAGGAGTGGTTAGCATTAGCGAAGCTACGAATTGAAGCCCCAGTAAACGGCGGCCGTAACTATAACGGTCCTAAGGTAGCGAAATTCCTTGTCGGGTAAGTTCCGACCCGCACGAAAGGCGTAACGATTTGGGCACTGTCTCAACGAGAGACTCGGTGAAATCATAGTACCTGTGAAGATGCAGGTTACCCGCGACAGGACGGAAAGACCCCGTGGAGCTTTACTGCAGCCTGATATTGAAATTCGGCACAGCTTGTACAGGATAGGTAGGAGCCTTTGAAGCGTGAGCGTCAGCTTACGTGGAGGCGTTGGTGGGATACTACCCTGGCTGTGTTGACTTTCTAACCCGCACCACTTATCGTGGTGGGAGACAGTGTCAGGCGGGCAGTTTGACTGGGGCGGTCGCCTCCTAAAGAGTAACGGAGGCGCTCAAAGGTTCCCTCAGAATGGTTGGAAATCATTCGCAGAGTGTAAAGGCACAAGGGAGCTTGACTGCAAGACCTACAAGTCGAGCAGGGTCGAAAGACGGACTTAGTGATCCGGTGGTTCCGCATGGAAGGGCCATCGCTCAACGGATAAAAGCTACCCCGGGGATAACAGGCTTATCTCCCCCAAGAGTTCACATCGACGGGGAGGTTTGGCACCTCGATGTCGGCTCATCGCATCCTGGGGCTGTAGTCGGTCCCAAGGGTTGGGCTGTTCGCCCATTAAAGCGGTACGCGAGCTGGGTTCAGAACGTCGTGAGACAGTTCGGTCCCTATCCGTCGTGGGCGTAGGAAATTTGAGAGGAGCTGTCCTTAGTACGAGAGGACCGGGATGGACATACCTCTGGTGTACCAGTTGTCGCGCCAGCGGCATAGCTGGGTAGCTATGTATGGACGGGATAAGTGCTGAAAGCATCTAAGCATGAAGCCCCCCTCAAGATGAGATTTCCCAACTTCGGTTATAAGATCCCTCAAAGATGATGAGGTTAATAGGTTCGAGGTGGAAGTACAGTAATGTATGGAGCTGACGAATACTAATCGATCGAAGACTTAATCAATTTTATAGATTTTTTGCACGGTGATGTTTGGTACATCATATTTCTTCTTAAGTTTATCTAGTTTTGAAGGTACAATACCTTTAATATACTTTGTCTGGTGACGATGGCAGAGAGGTCACACCTGTTCCCATACCGAACACAGAAGTTAAGCTCTCTAGCGCCGATGGTAGTTGGTCTTACGATCCGCGAGAGTAGGACGTTGCCGGGCAGATTTATAGTAATACCTTAAATGGATGCGATGAGCCGCAAACGAGTGACCTGTTAAGGTCTCTTTTTTTTGCATTTTTTTAAGTGTTTTTATTATTAGATACTTAGTTTTAAAAATGTTGGTACAATAATAGATGGAAGTAATGAAAATGTTTAACTTATAGAAATGATTCGTAAAAATAAAGGAGTTCCTTCTATGAAAATGTATAATGCTATGATTGAACATTTTAAACAAATTCCAATTTCACTGCATGTTCCTGGTCACCATTATCAAACGATAGGACATCTTGATAATTTAGAATTAAAATACGATGTTACAGAAATTTCAGGTATGGATGATTATCACCATCCTGAAGGTATTATAAAGAATAGTCAATTATGGATTAATAAAGAAGGGTATGATTCACGATTTTTAGTAAACGGTACAACTGTCGGTTTACTGTCAGTGATTCTTTCTTTTATAGAAGCTGGTGAAGTTCCGAGTGTTGCTATTATGAGAAATGCGCACAAATCAATTTATAATGCGATTGCAATGGGAAGAGGTAGCGCATATATTTTACCGACAAATGTTTCAGATACTACAAAAGAGTATAATGGAATTGATATAGGAGCCATTGATAAAGGTACGTTGTCTCATATTAAATTAGCGGTATTAACATATCCTAATTACTTTGGTGAAACATATGATATTAAAGCGGCAATTGAGTATTTTCATCGTTATCATATTCCTGTATTAATTGATGAAGCGCATGGCGCTCATTTCGATATTTCAGAACATTTTCCTGTAAGTACATTAAATTACGCAGCTGATTTCGTAGTACAGTCTTATCATAAGACATTACCTGCATTTACAATGAGTTCAGTTATTCATATAAATCATGCTATTTCTGAAGATATAAAACACCAGATAATTCATTTACTTTCGATATTACAATCTTCTAGTCCTTCGTATATGCTAATGTTAGGTTTAGAACAAGCAGATACCTTTTATAAGCAGTATAAAGATAGATTATTTTTTAAGCGTAGAACGACATTATTAAAAGCACTGCGGAAAGTCTTTGATGTTATAGAAGCAGCTGATCCACTGAAGTTATTGTTGATGCACGAGTGTTATAGTGGTATAGAATTAGCGCAATTATTAGAGAAATACGGTATATTTACTGAGTTGAGTAATGAAAAGTTTGTATTATGTGTATTACCATTATGGCATGAGGATGATCGTTATTTATTTGAGTTATTGATTGATAGAATAAATAATATAAAATTAGATAGTAACAGAGTTATAAATGAAGTAAAAAGTGAGATGTTATATAATCAATTAGATGGGATCTATATTGCCCAGACTTCAAACAATATTATCACTATAGATTTAGATGACAGCATAGGTCGTATATGTGCAGAACATATTATTCCTTATCCTCCTGGTATTCCATATATATTAGAGGGAGAAGTGATTTCAGAGGAACATGTTCAACATGTAATTTCATTTATTTCTAATGGTGGCAAAGTACATGGCATCTATGATAATAAAATTCGTGTGTGGAAGTAGGAGTTAATAATGAGTTATTTTATTACAATTGAAGGTCCGGAAGGTTCGGGTAAAAGTACAGTTATTAAAGCATTAACGAAAGAATTAAGCGATAAGTTCGAAGTCGTTACGACAAGGGAACCGGGTGGTATAAAAATTAGTGAAGATATCCGTAATATTATTTTAGATGATGCGAGTGCAATGGATTATCGAACAGAGGCATTATTATTTGCTGCAAGCCGTAGACAACATCTTGTAGAAAAAGTATTACCAGCACTTCAAATGGGTAAAATCGTATTGTGTGACCGTTTTATTGATAGTTCATTAGCCTACCAAGGTTATGCGCGTGGCATCGGGGTTGACGAAATTCGTGCGATCAATGAATTTGCAATTGAAGGTAAATATCCGGATTTAACGTTATATTTACGTGTTGAACCTGAAATAGGATTATTACGTATTAAAGATAATTCACGTGAAACAAACCGATTGGACAAAGAACAGATTGACTTTCATAAGCGTGTTGTAAAAGGATATGATGAATTATTTCGTTTACATCCTGACAGAATTAAATTGATTGATGCTTCGCAACCTCTTTTGGAGGTAGTTAATGATTGTTTAGATGCAATTAATAAGAGCATTAAATAGTTTGTGATATAATTAATGACAAGAGGTGTTTTAAATGAAAATGATAATTGCAATTGTACAGGACCAGGATAGCCAAAGTCTGTCTGATGTACTTACTAAAAATAATTTTAGAACAACAAAACTCGCTTCTACTGGCGGTTTTTTAAGAGCTGGTAATACGACGTTTCTTTGTGGTGTAGAAGACGAACGCGTAAATGAACTATTAACTTTAATCAATAGTACTTGTGGTAATCGAGAACAAGTTGTTACACCAGTAACACCAATGGGTGGAAATGCGGATGCTTATATCCCATATCCTGTAGAAGTCGAAGTTGGTGGCGCAACAGTCTTCGTAATGCCAATTGAACAATTTCATCAGTTCTAACATTAGCTGCCTTGTGCAGCTTTTTGATTATATAAAGGAGTAGATTGAATGCTTAAGCAACTGCAGCATCTTATCGATAATAATAAATTAAGTCATGCTTATTTGTTTGATGGGCAGAATAGAGGCCAGTTAAAAGATGAAGCAATGCGTTTCGCGACACAAATACTTTGTAGTAATAATGATACATGTCAAAGTCGCGTTCAGAATTTAAATCACGCAGATTTCATCCTTGTAGAAACAAGTGAAGCTACGATAAAAAAAGAGTTAATAGAAGATTTGTTACATCGTATGAATCAAAAACCGATTGAAGGAACACATAAAGTCTATATTATTATGGATTTTGATAAAGTAACGGTGCAAGGTGAAAATAGTATATTAAAATTTTTAGAGGAACCACCTGCAAATACTGTAGCAATATTAGTAACAACTGCACCAAAATCCATCTTACCGACCATCCATTCAAGATGTCAGCATATCTTTATACAAGCTAGTGAAGATGATTTAACAAAGCATAGTGATCTGGATATTCCAAAATCTGTTCTGGCTACGATGAATGCCCTTAACCTAAGTAAAGAAGAAGCTGTAGAATGGTATGAGACACATCAATTTAATGATTTGAAGGGTGTAATAATTAAGTGGTGCCAAACTTTACTAAACAGTGATACAATGGGATTAATTCAAATTGTCAACATTTTGGATACACTCGATTCGCGAGAGAAACAATTAATTGGAATAGATATGATTCAATTGTATCTACAAGATTTGATGTATGTACTCATCGGAGATAATGTAGTAAGTTATCCTGAAATGAAAGAACATATTCAACAGCAGGCAAATCTTCTAACTATTGATAAATGTCTAGCAATGATAGATCATACACTTACTGCAAAACAGTATTTGCTACAATATGTTAATATAACATTAGTGTATGAAGCTTTAGCGATTCAAATGCTCAATGAGGTGAAATAATGATAGAAATAATAGGCGTGAAATTTCAGAAATCAGGTAAGACAGAATATTATCAACCTGGTGATGAACAATTCTCAGTCAATGAATTAGTAGTAATTGATAATAAAAAGCGTGGTGTGGAACTTGCCCGTGTTATTATTCCAAATAAAGAAGTGCCGCTTGAAGACGTAGTTATGCCGGTACCAATGATCAGTCGTAAAGCAACAGAAAATGATATCTTAAAGTATGAACAAAATATGTTAGATGCTGATCGTGCATTAGAGCTGTGTAAACAACACGTGAAAAATCATGAACTCGATATGCGCTTAGTAAATGCAACTTATACTTTAGATAAAGCAAAGATTATTTTTAACTTTACTGCTAATGAGCGTGTGGATTTTCGCGAGTTAGTTAAAAGTTTAGCGTATGACCTAAAAACACGCATTGAATTACGTCAAATCGGTGTAAGAGATGAAGCGAAGATTCTAGGCGGCATTGGTCCTTGCGGTCGTAGTTTATGCTGTGCAACTTATTTAGGTGATTTTGAACCCGTGTCGATAAAAATGGCAAAAGATCAGAATTTATCATTAAATCCTACTAAAATTTCAGGTGCATGTGGTCGTTTAATGTGTTGTTTGAAATACGAAAATGATTATTACGAAGAAACAAGAAGAAGACTACCTGATATTGGGGAAGAAATTCAAACACCTGAAGGACCTGGTCGTGTTATTGGTTTAAATATATTAGATGTGACGATGCAAGTAAAATTAAAGAGTATGGAAACACCAATCCTTTATCATATCGACGAGGTACAAGTTTAGGAGGTTTATAATGAACCGCGATGAATTATTCAATGCTTTAACTAAGCTGGAGAAACAAATCAATAATATAAATGATAGTTATGAAACATTAAAAGAACTGACAGTTGCTTTAGTCGAAGAAAATGTTGCATTAAAGTTAGAAAATGATAATCTGCAACGCTTTATTCAGGTACCTAAAGAAGAAGAGGAACCTAAAAAGAATAATAAAGTACTTCAAAGTAAAGATAATTTAGCGATGCTTTATGCTGAAGGTTTTCATATTTGTCCGACTGATTTATTTGGCAAACACCGTGGTGGCGGTGACTGTATTTTTTGCTTAAGCTTACTATCTGATAAAGAATAAAAAGAGGCGTAAGCCTTTTTTTATTGGAGGAATTATGATGTTGTTAGAAAATGAAAGATTTGATCAATTAATTAAAGAAAATTTATCCATCATTCAAAATGATGATGTATTTTCTTTTTCAACTGATGCACTGCTACTTGCACATCTTACGCCGTTAAAGAAAAAAGACAAAGTGATAGATATTTGTTCAGGGAATGGCATTATTCCTTTATTATTATCTCATCGTACAAATATGCCAATAGAAGCAATCGAAATTCAGCCGCAACTTGTAGATATGGCAAAACGATCTGTTCAATATAACAAACTGGAAGAACAGATTTGTATGTACCAGATGGACATAAAGTGCGTGAAACAAAATTTTATACCCAGTCAATTTGATGTTGTAACATGTAATCCTCCCTACTTTAGAGCGAATCAGGAGTATCAGCATTTGAAGGAAGCTCATCGCATCGCCAGAACTGAAGTGCTTTGTACATTTTTAGATTGCGTCCAGTCTGCAAATCATTTACTGAAGCAAGGAGGAAAAATGGTTGTTGTTCAACGTGCTGATCGGTTGATTGATGTGCTTTCTGATATGAGAACAGTTGGTATTGAACCTAAAGTTATTTATCCTATCTATTCATCTCCTAATAAACCCACTGCGATTACAGTTGTTGTCGTTGGTATAAAAGGTGGTAAACCAGACGTGAAAGTTATGCCGCCATTTTATATCTATCATACGGATGGTACTTATTCTAAATCGATGAATGAGGTATATTATGGGTAATCATTATATTTATATATTAGAATGTAGTGATGGTACACTGTATACAGGCTATACAAATGATCTGGAGAAAAGACTCCATACCCATAACGAAGGCAAAGGTGCAAAGTATACAAGAGTAAGATTACCGGTGAAACGCGTATACGAAGAAAGTTTTGAAACGAAAAGTGCAGCAATGCAAAGAGAGTATGCGATTAAGCAATTAACACGTTCACAAAAGATTAAATTAATACAGGGAGGTACCTTATGAGCGGTATCTTATATTTAGTAGGTACACCAATCGGCAATTTAGAAGATATTACATTTAGAGCGGTAAGAATGTTAAAAGAAGCGGATATCATTTTATGTGAAGACACAAGAGTGACTAAAAAACTCGTTATGCATTATGAGATTGATACACCATTAAAAAGCTACCATGAACATAATAAAGATCAGGTGACAGATTATATTATCGATTTATTGTTAGAAGGAAATCATATCGCATTAGTTTCTGATGCAGGACTTCCCCTTATAAGTGATCCTGGATACGAACTCGTCGTTGTAGCGCGTGAGAAAGGTATTAAAGTTGAAACAGTGCCAGGTGCTAATGCCGCACTTACAGCTTTAATGACAAGTGGTATTAGCTCTTATTCATTTTTATTTGAGGGTTTTTTACCACGCAAAGATAGTGAAAAGAAAGAGCGACTCGTATCGCTTATGGCTTTACCACATACAGTGATTATATATGAATCTCCGTTTCGCGTGAAACATACATTAGAAGTGATTGCAAAAATAGACAGTACGCGTAAAATATCTATTGCACGTGAACTGACTAAGAAGTTTGAGCAAGTTGAAACTGATTCCGTGATGCATCTATTAGAACGTCTGGATAAAGATATAAATCTTAAGGGTGAATTTGTTATTGTAATTGAAGGCAGCACAGGAGAAAATAATGTGAACTGGTGGTCAGAAATGACAGTGGAAGATCACGTCAATCACTATGTTAAAGAAGGATTACGAAATAAAGAGGCGATTAAACAAGTTGCTTTGGATAGAGATATGAAGAAAAATGAAGTTTATCAAATGTATCATGTAGATACAAAATAAAAGGTTCGAATCCATTTGGATTAGAACCTTTTTATTTTTATATCTTATTTTTCTTTTGATTCAATCTCTTTTAAGATTTGTTCAACGCCTTCTTTAGATAATACTAATTTACCACCTGCTAATAAATAGTTATCTTCTGAAACATCACCAGTTACAGCACAAGTCATGCTTGGTTTATATTTTTTTAAGATAATTTTATCTGCATCAGTATAGATTTCTAAAGCGTCTTTTTCAGCGATGTCTAAAATACGACGTAATTCGATTGGAATAACTACACGTCCTAATTCGTCAACTTTTCTTACGATACCAGTAGATTTCATAATATATTTCCTCCAAAAATTGTTTTTGTAGTAATTTTAGTAAATTCGACAAAGTTAATAAGGGTTTTCGACATTTGTCTTAATAAGAGTGTACTACCGTATTTTTACATTGTCAACGATATATCATCAAAATCTTTATTTGTAATGCTTTAGTAATGTTATGTAATATTCAGATTTTGAAAAGTTTACTTGATTTTACAATACATTAATAATTTTACTTGTCGAATTGTAAAGATTAGTCATATTGAAAAATAACGAAAACTTCTGTATATTTAAAGGATAAATAGCACTAGGAGGACGAACATGACGAACGATACTTTTTATATAACAACGCCTATATACTATCCAAGCGGTAAATTACATATTGGACATGCATATTCAACAGTAGCAGGTGACGCTATCGCGCGTTACAAAAGAATGCAAGGTTACGATGTTAAGTATTTAACAGGTACAGATGAACATGGCCAAAAGATTCAGGAGAAAGCACTTGCTGCCGGTAAATCTGAAATAGAATATTTAGATGAAATCATTAAAGACATTCAGGCATTATGGAAAAAGCTTGATATTTCAAACGATGATTTTATTAGAACGACTGAAACGCGTCATAAACTTGTTGTCGAAAAAGTATTCGAAAAATTATTAGCACAAGATGATATTTATTTAGGTGAATATGAAGGATGGTATTCAGTGCCAGACGAAACATTCTACACTGAAACGCAACTTGTTGATCCTATTATGGAAGGCGATAAAATCGTTGGAGGGAAAAGTCCGGATTCAGGACACCCGGTTCAACTTGTGAAAGAAGAAAGTTATTTCTTTAGATTGAGTAAATATGCTGATCGTTTAGTACGATATTATGAAGAACATCCTGATTTCATTCAACCTGTTTCTCGAAAAAATGAAATGTTAAATAACTTTATTAAACCAGGGTTAGAAGATTTAGCTGTTTCTCGTACATCTTTTGACTGGGGGATAAAAGTTCCGTCTAATCCGAAACATGTTGTATATGTTTGGATTGATGCATTAACAAACTATATCTCTGCTTTAGGTTACCTTTCAGAAGATGATACAGAATTTAAGAAATACTGGCCAGCTGATGTCCACATTATGGCGAAAGAAATTGTTCGTTTCCATACAATTATCTGGCCAGTTTTACTCATGGCTTTAGATTTACCATTACCGAAGAAAGTATTTGCTCACGGATGGATATTAATGAAAGACGGTAAGATGAGTAAGTCAAAAGGGAATGTGGTAGATCCGCATATCCTAATTGATCGTTACGGTTTAGACGCAGTGCGTTACTACTTAATGCGTGAGTTACCATTTGGTTCAGATGGAGTGTTTACGCCTGAAGCTTTCGTTGATCGTACAAACTTTGACCTTGCAAATGACTTAGGTAACTTAGTTAACCGTACGATTGCGATGATCAATAAATATTTTGATGGCAATCTTTCTGGCTACAAAGGTCAAATGCATGAAGTAGATGCTGAAATTGAAGCGTTAGCACTTGAAACGAAAGCGAAATACGATGCTGCTATGGAGAACTTACAATATTCAGTAGCGTTACAAGAAGTATGGAAGCTGATTTCAAGAACAAATAAATATATCGATGAAACAACACCGTGGATTTTAATCAAAGATGAAACACAAAAAGAATTATTAGAAAGCGTAATGTATCACTTAGTTGAGAATATTCGTTTTGCGAGTGTATTATTACGCCCATTCTTAACAGAAGCACCGACAAAAATCTTTAATCAATTAAATATTCAGGATCCAACATTATTTGAATTTGCGAGTCTTGAAGAATACGGTAAGATTAAAGACTTAAAAGTGGTTGAGAAAGCAACACCAATCTTCCCACGTTTAGATACAGCAGCTGAAGTAGAATTTATTAAGAGTACGATGCAACCGCCAGCACCAGCAGAAGAGGAAATAGAAGAAGTACCCGCTAAGCCGGAAATTACAATTGATACATTTAATGAAGTAGAATTGAAGACAGCGACGATTATTGATGCGGATTACATAAAAAAAGCGAAAAAATTATTAAAAATCCAGGTAGATTTAGGTAACGAACAACGCCAAATCGTTTCTGGTATCGCTGAATTCTATAAACCAGAAGACATTATTGGTAAGAAAGTTATTGTAGTGACAAACTTAAAACCAGTTGAATTACGTGGAGAAAAATCTGAAGGTATGATTCTTTCGGCGGAAAAAGATGGTGCATTAACATTAGTCAGCGTACCAAATGCAATTGAGAACGGCTCAATCGTAAAATAATATCAACGAGGAGTGATATGGTGTTAATTGATACACACGTTCATTTAAACGCAGATCAGTACGAAGAAGATTTACAGGAAGTTATAGATAGAGCGCGAGAAAACGGGATAGATCGCATGATCGTCGTTGGATTTGATGAAGTAACAATTGAACGCACGATGAAGCTCATTGATCAATACGAATTTGTATATGGTGTAATCGGTTGGCATCCAGTCGATGCAATTGATTTCACGGAGGAATATTACGATTGGATTAAAGAACTGTCTAAGCATCCTAAAATCGTAGCGATTGGTGAGATGGGATTAGATTATCATTGGGATAAATCACCTAAAGATATTCAAAAAAAAGTGTTTAAACGTCAAATTCAGCTGGCAAAAGAAGTGAATTTACCGATCGTTATTCACAATCGTGAAGCGACAGCGGATGTTATTGAAATCTTAAAGTCAGAAAATGCACAAGAAGTTGGAGGCGTAATGCACAGCTTTAGTGGTAGCCCTGAAACATGTGATGAAGTATTGAAATTAAACTTTATCATCTCTTTAGGAGGGCCTGTAACATTTAAAAATGCGAAGCAACCGAAAGCAGTAGCAAAACATGTACCACTTGATAAACTTATTGTTGAAACAGACGCGCCATATTTAACACCACATCCGTATCGTGGTAAACGTAATGAACCGATGCATGTGAAACTTGTAGCCGAAGAAATCGCAGCGCTTAGAGGAATTGCTTATGAAGAAGTTGCGGAACAAACCACGAAAAATGCAGAACAGCTGTTTGGTGGATTAGGAAAATAAGTAGGGACATTTGTCTCTGCTTATTTTTTACTATAAATAATTCTATCCATTTTTAAAATAACAAGTATAATTGTAATATTGTATATAGATAAGTAAAAAGGAAAGATTGATATGAAAATAAATGAAATTATTGTCGTAGAAGGTAAGGATGATACGACGCGAGTGAAGATGGCAGTTGAGTGCGATACGATTGAAACGAATGGTTCTGCCATCAATGATGAGACAATTGAAGCGATACAACATGCTGCTGAAGTGCGTGGTGTCATTGTGTTAACGGATCCTGATTACCCAGGAAATAAGATTAGAAAAACAATTGAACAGCGAGTACCTACTGTTAAACATGCATTTATAGATGCAGCTATTGCACGTAATAAGCGTGGTAAAGTTGGTATTGAGCATGCACCGGTTGAAGCAATTCGTGATGCATTATTAAGCGTGTCATCACCCTTTGAACATGATTCAGAAACGGTGTCAAAAGCGTTACTCGTGGATTTAGGATTGATTATGGGACCACATGCAGCGACGAAGCGTAAAGATTTGTGCAGACATTTAAGAATCGGTTATTGTAATGGTAAGCAATTATTTCATAGATTAAATGCATTTGGCATTACTGAAGCGGATGTGTTAGATGCTTTGAATTTAGAATATAAGGAGAGTCCTAATGGAAATAAATGATATTGCAACACCTACGCGTACGAAAGAACTGTTAAGTAAATATGGATTTAAATTTAAGAAGAGTTTAGGACAGAACTTTTTAGTAGATCCCAACGTGATTCGTAATATTATTGATGCCGCAGGTATAGATGAGACTTGTGGTGTTATTGAGATTGGTCCGGGTATGGGTTCTTTAACGGAACAATTAGCACGTAAAGCGAAGCATGTACTTGCGTTTGAAATCGATCAACGTCTGATTCCGATTTTAGGAGATACGTTAAGTCCTTATGAAAATGTAACGGTAATAAATGAAGACATACTAAAAGCGAACGTTAAGGAAGCGATTGATAATCATTTATCAGACTGTGATGAGATTTTTGTTGTAGCTAACTTACCCTATTATATTACGACACCTATTCTAATGGGACTTCTAGAGCAGCATCTACCGATTAATAGTTATGTTGTAATGATGCAAAAAGAAGTGGGTGAGCGTTTAACTGCTGTGCCATCAACGAAAGCTTACGGCTCTTTATCGATTGCTATTCAGTATTATACAGATGTAAAACGTGTGATGATTGTACCTAAAGGTGTATTTATGCCACCACCAAACGTGGATTCTTTAGTGGTGAAACTAACGACTTTACCTGAACCACGTGTAAAAATTGATGACGAAAAGATATATTTTAAGTTAACGCGCGGAGCTTTTGTACAACGCAGAAAGACGATATTAAACAACTATATGAGTCTATTCCCAAATAGCAAGGAATATAAAGACGACATTATCGCATGGTTAGAGGAAAGCAACATCGCTCCTAGTCGCAGAGGAGAAAGTTTATCGCTCGAAGAATTTGCACGACTTGCAAATAATATGAAAAATTACCCACAAATAGTGATATAAAATATTGACAAGTGTAATTTAAATTGATAAAATTAAAAATTTTATTGACTATTTATATGCAAAGTGTTATAATTTAAGGCATAGTGAGGTGGGTTTCTATGCCAAAAACATTAGTAGACATCAAAAAAATTCTTGATTGTCAGTTAGGAAATCAGATTGTACTAAGAGCTAATGGAGGACGTAAAAAGTTAATTGAGCGCCGTGGTGTGCTTAAAGAAACTTATCCATCAGTTTTCGTGGTTGAATTAGACCAAGATAAACATAATTTTGAACGTGTGTCATATACATATACCGACGTATTGACAGAAAACGTGCAAGTAACATTTGTAAATGATCAGCAGGAAGAATTTCTTGTTCAATAAAAATTAAAACCTATTCCATATGGAATAGGTTTTAATTTTTTTATTTTGCATTTCATGAAAAGGTATAACGTGAGTTGTGATAAAATAATATAATATTAAATACTATGAGTGAGGAATTATTATGATTTATGAAAATGCATCAGCAAAAATCAATTTGACATTAGACACTTTATATAAACGAGAAGATGGATATCATGAAGTAGAGATGATTATGACAACGGTGGATTTATATGATCGATTAACTTTAGAAAAGCGTAAAGACAAGCAAATCGTATTAAAAGTGGAGCACCTGTACGTGCCCAATGATAATCGTAATTTAGCATATAAAGCAGCGAAGATTATGATGGAGCGTTATAATCTAGACTCTGGTGTTACCATTACGTTGGATAAGACGATTCCAATAGCAGCAGGGCTTGCGGGTGGATCTAGTGATGCAGCAGCGACATTTCGCGGTATGAATAGATTGTTTGAGTTAGGTTTATCGCTTGATACATTGGCAGAACATGCAGCTGAAATCGGTTCAGATATTTCATTCTGTGTGCATGGTAAGACGAGTCTTTGCACAGGTCGTGGTGAGCAGTTGAAACATTTACCGAAACCACCTGCTTGCTGGGTCATCTTAGCGAAACCTGATATTAGCGTTTCTACACAAGAAGTGTATACCGCACTTGACTTATCGAAACCTCACGCAAAAATTGATAGTAAGGCTTGTGCTGAAGCAATTGAGAATGGCGATTATAACGAGATGATACGCCATTTGGGAAATCGTTTAGAAGCGGTTACGATAGAGATGCATCCGATTATACAGACATTAAAAGACACGATGATGAAAGCTGGCGCAGATATAGCGATGATGAGTGGTAGCGGTCCGACAGTTTACGGATTAGCAGCGAAAGAACGGCAGGCAAAGAGTGTTGTCAATGCACTTAAAGGTTGCTGCAAAGAAGTATATATGGTGCGCATGTTAGGATGAATATAAATTCCCGAACATTTATGGTATATTTAACGTATAATATGCGCAAAGAGGGATTTTAATGAAGTTTAAAAGAAGTGAAAGAATCGTTTATATGACAAGTTACTTGTTGAGTCATCCTAATGAGCTTGTGCCATTGACGTATTTCGTAGATAAATTCGGGCAGGCAAAATCTTCGATTAGCGAAGATGTACAAATCATTAAAGATACATTTATCAAAGAAGAAATCGGAACAATCACGACTACTGCAGGAGCAAGTGGTGGTGTAACGTTCAAACATAAGATGTTTTATAAAGAGGCAGATCAATTGATTTCTCAGTTGTGTGAAATGCTGCAGGAGAAAGAACGATTGCTACCAGGTGGCTATCTTTTCATGTCTGATGTTGTAGGGACACCAAGTCTATTAAATCAAGTTGGAAAGCTCATTGCAACGATGTATATGGATGAAGAGTTAGATGCTGTCGTAACGATTGCAACGAAAGGTATTTCATTAGCAAACGCAGTTGCAAGTATACTTAATCTGCCAGTTGTTGTAATTCGTAAAGACAATAAGGTCACAGAAGGATCAACGGTTTCGATAAATTATGTTTCAGGTTCTTCACGAAAAATTGAAACAATGGTATTATCAAAAAGGACATTACCTGAAGGCTCAAAAGTTTTAATCGTAGATGATTTTATGCGTGCAGGTGGATCAATTACAGGTGTTATGAATTTAATGAATGAGTTTAAAGCCACTGTTAAAGGGGTAACAGTCTTAGTAGAATCAAAAGAAGTTAAAAATCGCTTGATTCAAGACTATACCTCTTTAGTGAAATTATCCGACGTAGATGAATATAATCAATCTTTTACAGTTGAGAAAGGTAATTGCTTAGAAAAATTTTCTAAATAAAAAGGAGATATCATCATGAAATCTATTTTTTCAAAAAATGCGCCAGCAGCAATTGGACCATACAGCCACGCTGTTGTAGTTAACAATATGGTTTATACAAGTGGTCAAATTCCACTGACTATAGATGGTGAAGTAATAGGTGATGACGTTGCAGAGCAAACGAAGCAAGTATTAGAAAACTTATCAGCTGTATTAGAAGAAAGTGGATCGAATTTAAATTCAGTAGTAAAAACAATGATTTTTATTAGTGATATGAATGACTTCCCAATCATCAACGAAGTGTATGGCGAATATTTCAATGAGCACCTTCCTGCAAGAAGTTGTGTTGAAGTGAGTCGTCTTCCTAAAGATGTGAAAGTTGAAATCGAAGCGGTAGCTCTAAAAGTTAAGTAGATTTTTAACTTACATTTTATTAGGAGGCTATCTAAGATGAAAGTCACAGATGTTAGAATGAGAAAATTAGCTACAGACAGTAGAATGAAAGCATTGGTATCAATCACGCTGGATGAGGCATTTGTCATTCATGATTTACGCGTTATTGAAGGGAACAACGGATTATTCGTGGCAATGCCGAGTAAACGTACTGCAGATGGCGAATTCCGTGACATCGCCCACCCAATCAATAGCGAGATGCGTCAAGAAATTCAGGCTGCAGTCATGAAAGTATATGACGAAACTGAAGCGATTGATCCAAGTGAGTTAGGAAAGAATAATAATAACGATGTGGATACTGCTGAAGATGCTACAAGTGAAGCAGCACCTAATTTAGTAGAATCTGATTCACAAACGACAGTTGAAGAAGATTTAAAATAATTGAAATGAAATAGTGTTTAAGCGTGTCTGATAACAAATTATCAGACACGCTTTTTTGTTTATCGAAATATACATAATGTATGTTAAAATAAAAATAACTGAGCAGATTACACATCTCATAGCTTATAAAAAAATGTTTTACTGGGGGATAATATATATGACAAAACAAGCTGTTATTTTAGCTGCAGGAAAAGGGACACGAATGAAGTCAAAACTACATAAAGTATTACATCCTGTCTGTGGTAAACCAATGGTACAGCATGTAATAGATAATATTAAAGCAGCAGGTGTAACAGATATCGTTACAATCGTTGGATATGGCGCTGAAGATGTAAAGCGTGCTTTAGCAGATCAATCTCAATTCAGCATGCAGACAGAACAATTAGGGACTGCACACGCTGTTCAAATGGCTGCAGAGCATTTAGCAGATAAAGAAGGTACGACAATTGTAATTTGTGGAGACACACCTTTAATTTCAGAAGAGACAATTCAAGGCTTTGTAGCACATCATGAAACAACTGGTGCAAAAGCAACGATTCTTTCAGCTAAAACGAATACACCGTTCGGATATGGACGTATTATTCGTGACGAACACGGTAGTGTTGAACGTATTGTAGAAGAAAAGGATGCTAACATTGAAGAAAAATTAGTCAATGAAATTAGTTCTGGTACTTTCTGTTTTGATAATAAATTATTATTCGAATTATTAAAGCAAGTTGATAATGATAATGCACAAGGTGAGTATTATTTACCTGATGTGATTAAATTATTACGTGCACAAGGTGAAATTGTAGAAGCGTTTGTTACTGAAGATTTCAGTGAAACGTTAGGTATAAATGATCGCTATAATTTATCGATTGCTGAACAAACGATGCGTTTACGTATTAATAAAATGCACATGATGAATGGTGTGACAATTATTGATCCGCTGACAACGTATATTGATAAAGATGTTGAAATCGGAGCGGATACTGTTATTGAGCCAGGCGTTATGTTAAAAGGGAATACTAAAATTGGTGAAGGCGTAGTAATTACTGCGCACACTACGATTGAGAATAGTGAAATAAAGGACGATGTTACAGTAAAACAATCATATATTTCAGAATCATTTGTTGATGAAAGAACGGCAATTGGACCCTTTGCACAGCTTCGTCCAGGTAGTGATGTAGGTAAAGAAGTTAAGATTGGTAACTTCGTAGAAATTAAAAAATCTAAACTAGAAGATGAAGCGAAAGTTTCACATTTAAGCTATATTGGTGATGCTGAAATCGGTGCACGTACAAACATTGGCTGTGGTGCGATTACTGTAAATTATGATGGCAAAAACAAGTTTAAAACTGTTGTTGGTAAAGATTCGTTTATCGGATGTAATTCAAATCTTGTAGCGCCACTTCATATTGGAGATGAATCTTTTGTGGCTGCAGGCTCTACCATTACAGATGATGTGCCAAATAAAAGTCTGGCTTTAGGACGTGCAAGACAAACTACAAAAGAAGGCTACTACGATAAAGCATAGTAATGTATAATATTAAGGTCATAGTAAAGTTATTTCATATACAGAAAGCGATAAATAATACGATATCTAAAATGGGGGCATTACAAAATGATGATGAATAATGAATACAGAAATACAACTTTAAAGATTTTTTCTCTAAACGCTAACCAGCCTTTAGCTGAAGAAATTGCTAAAGAGGTAGGGATTCCTTTAGGAAAATCAAGCGTTAAACGTTTCAGTGATGGAGAAGTTCAAATCAACATCGAAGAAAGTATTCGTGGATGTGATGTATTTATCGTTCAACCGACATCTAATCCGGTAAATGAACATTTAATGGAATTATTAATCATGATTGATGCATTAAAACGTGCTTCAGCAGTAACAATTAACGTTGTAATGCCTTATTATGGTTATGCACGTCAAGACCGTAAAGCACGTAGTCGTGAGCCAATCACTGCGAAATTAGTTGCAGATATGATTGAAAAAGCTGGTGCAGACCGCGTTATTGCTTTAGATTTACATGCACCTCAAATTCAAGGTTTCTTCGATTTACCGATTGACCATTTAATGGGCGTACCTATTCTTTCTGATTACTTCGAAGCGAAAGAAGAAATCGATAAAGATTCATTGGTTATCGTTTCACCTGACCATGGTGGAGTGACACGTGCGCGTAAGATGGCAGATCGCTTAAAAGCACCGATCGCAATTATCGATAAACGTCGTCCAAAACCAAATGTTTCTGAAGTTATGAATATCGTGGGTGATATTAATGGGAAAACTGCAATCATCATTGATGACATCATCGATACAGCAGGTACAATCACATTAGCTGCTCAAGCGTTAATCGACAAAGGTGCAAAAGAAGTATATGCATGTTGTACACACCCTGTATTATCAGGCCCTGCTTATGAAAGAATTGAAAACTCAGCAATTAAAGAATTAGTTGTTACAAACTCTATTTTATTACCTGAAGAAAATAAACCAGCAAAAATTAAACAATTATCGGTTGGTGAATTATTGGCACAAGCAATCGTTCGTGTATATGAACAAGAATCTGTAAGTATTTTATTTGATTAATAGTGCTTTAGACACAATGTTGATGCGTAACATTGTGTTTTTTTATTATTAAAAATTTTTAAAAATAAAAATGTTTAGAAGAAGTTTAACGGGGTATTTATTAATTATGTGTTAAACATTTAAGACAAATAAACACTTTGCAAGCAGGTTATCACAACTGATGGGTAAGGTGTAGGAGCGCAAAGAAGTGCGCACAAAAGGAGTAATAATTATGAGTAAATTAAAAGCAACGATTAGACAAGGTAAACAAACGCGTTCAAGTTTAAACAAAGTACGTAACGAAGGTAAGATTCCAGCTGTAATATACGGTTATGGTGCTAAAAACACTTCAGTTAAAGTTGAAGAAGTTGATTTCATTAAAGTAATCCGTGAAGTTGGACGTAACGGTGTTATCGAACTTGAAGTAGGTTCAAACACAGTTAAGGTTATGGTATCTGACTACCAAATCAATCCGATTAAAAACAAAATTACGCATATCGACTTTTTAGCAATCAATATGAAATCTGAATTAACAGTTGATGTAGTAGTAAACTTAGTGGGTGAAGCTGAAGGCGTGAAAGAAGGCGGCGTTGTTCAACAACCATTATTCCAATTATCTGTTACTGCAACACCTGATGATATCCCTGAAAACATCGAAGTCGATGTTACTGAATTAAATATCGGTGATACAATCACTGTTGGTGATTTAAAAGCAGATAAAGCTTACACAATCAACAATGAAGATGATGAAGCAATCGTTTCTCTAGTACCTCCAACAGTTGAAGAGCCTGCTGAAGAAGGCGAAGCGGCAGAAGGTGAAGTAGCGGAAGGAACTGAAGCTGCTGAAAGCGAAGAGAAATCAGAAGAAAAAGCTGAATAATTATTCGAATCCAAGGGACATGCATTTGTATGTCTCTTTTTTTATATTATAATAGTGATAATGATTAAGCGGAGGATTTAAATATGAAATGTATCGTTGGATTAGGTAATATAGGTAAGAAATATGAAGATACACGACATAATGTAGGTTTTATGGTCGTAGATGAATTTTTGAAGAAACATAATATAGAGTTAGATAAACAGAAATTTAAAGGAAACTATACAGTAGCAAATATTAATGGTGAGAAAGTACTGATTATTGAACCGATGACGTATATGAATTTATCAGGTGAAGCGGTTCGTCCGTTAATGGATTATTATAAAGTAGCTGTAGAGGATTTAGTTGTACTATATGACGATCTCGATATGCCACAAGGTCGTATTCGTATTCGTCAGAAAGGTTCTGCTGGTGGGCAGAATGGTATGCGCTCAATTATACAACATTTAGGGACACAGGAATTTAAGCGTATTCGTTTAGGCATTGGTCGTCCTGAAGGTCGTAAACCTGTGGTTGATTATGTATTGCAGAAATTTAGTGAAGACGAAATGATAACGATGCAGAAAGTGATTGATCATACAATCGAAGCACTTGAAACATTTATCGGTGGAGAGCGATTCGAAAATGTTATGAATCAATATAATGGTGATGTATGAGACAGATAATAGATAAATTGTTGAATAGTGATGAACGATTTAATGAGTTTAATGATTCACTTGGTAAACAAAATATATTAGTGACTGGATTAAATCCAAGTGCAAAAGCTGTAATTCTTGCGGAAAGTTATTTTAGCCATAAAAAACAAATGATTGTCGTGACAAGTAACTTGTTTCAGGCAGAAAAATTAGAAAATGATTTAGCACAACTCATTGATGAAGAAGAATTGTTTAAGTTTCCGGTACAAGATATTATGATTGAAGAGTTCTCGACAAAAAGTCCAGACTTAATGCGTGAACGTATTCGCACACTTACCCACCTGGCGAAAGGTCAAGCTGGGTTATTTCTCGTGCCGATTAACGGACTTCAAAAGCTTGTAAGTCGACCGGAATTATTTACAGACTATCATCGTGAAATAAAAATTGGAGAAGATATTGATCTCATTCAACTGCAACAAGATTTAGTATATATGGGATACCAAAAAAGTGAGCGCGTAACGACGCTTGGTCAATTTTCAGTACGTGGTGGATTAATTGATATTTTTCCGATGATTGGTGAGCCGGTCCGCATTGAATTATTCGATACGGAAGTAGACGCTATTCGTTATTTTGATGCGGACAGTCAACGCTCATTAAATAATATTGATTCAGTTGAAATTTCTACTGCAAGTGAATTTATTTTTACGAGTAAAGATATAGAACTACTTGAATCTAATTTATCAGAAGCATTTGAGACAACACGCCAAAAGATTGCGACAAATGTGAGAGATGATTTACGTGATACGTATCAAACGATCAAAATGAATATGGGAGAAATACTTAATCATAATATTTTGCGTCGCGTTGTAAAATTTGTTTATGATAAAGAGACGACGATTATTGATTACTTTGATAAAGAAGCAATTGTGATTGTTGATGAAATTAATCGTGTAAACGAAGCGATAGAATCAAGTATTCGCGAAACAAGTGAATTTCACCAATCTTTAATTGAATCGGGTCGTGGATTTGTCGGTCAGACTTTTATTAAAGAAGATAGCTTTGAAACACTAATGAATCAATTTAATGTGGCATACTTTACACTGTTTACTGCTGCTATGCCTGTGAAGTTACAAAATATCTATAAATTCTCTTGTAAACCATTGCAGCAGTTTTACGGACAATATGATTTAATGTTCTCTGAGTTTGATCGTTTCAGAAAAAATGACTTCAATATCGTTGTACTGGCAAGTAATGCAACGAGAAAAGATAAGATTAAATCGATGCTTGCTGATATGAAACTACCTGTAACGCTTGATGTTAAGGGAAGTAAACCAGGCATTAGTATAATTGTCGAAGGTGATTTGTCAGAAGGTTTCGAGTTACCGTTTATGAAACTTGTTGTTATCACTGAACGCGAGCTATTTAAATTACGCAAAGAAAAACCTAAACGTACGAAGAAGTTATCGAATGCTGAGAAAATTAAATCTTATCAGGAATTAAATGTTGGCGACTACATTGTCCATGTGCATCATGGCGTAGGACGTTATATGGGTGTTGAGACCTTACTCGTCAATAAGATGCATAAAGACTATATTAAAATTCAATATAAAGGGACAGATCAACTGTTTGTACCAGTCGATCAAATGAATTATGTGCAAAAGTTTGTTGGTTCAGAAGATAAAGAGCCGAAGCTAAACAAACTCGGAGGCACAGAATGGAAAAAGACAAAAGCGCGCGTTCAACAAAGCGTTGAAGATATCGCTGAAGAATTATTGAAGTTATATCAAGAGCGTGAACGCATTGAAGGATACCAATTCGGACCTGATACTGAGGCACAGGAAACGTTTGAAATGGACTTTCCATATGAACCAACTGCAGACCAGGTACAAAGTCTCGTTGAAATTAAGCAAGATATGGAAAAGCGTAAACCGATGGATCGTCTGCTTTGCGGTGACGTAGGTTACGGTAAAACTGAAGTCGCTGTTCGTGCAGCGTTCAAAGCGGTACTTGATGGTAAACAAGTTGCATTTTTAGTGCCGACGACAATACTCGCACAACAACATTATGAGACTTTAATTGAGCGTATGCAGGATTATCCGGTTGAAATACAAATGATGAGCCGTTTCAGATCAAAGAAAGAGATAGATGAAACGAAAAAAGGATTAAAGTCTGGATTCGTTGATATTGTAGTCGGTACACATAAACTACTGAGCAAAGATATTGTGTATAAAGATTTAGGCTTGCTTATCGTCGATGAAGAGCAACGATTTGGTGTTACACATAAAGAGAAAATTAAAGCGTTGAAGACAAATGTCGATGTATTAACGCTTACAGCAACACCAATTCCAAGAACATTGCATATGAGTTTACTGGGTGTACGTGACTTATCGGTTATTGAAACACCACCGGAAAATAGATTTCCGGTACAGACGTATGTACTGGAATATCAACATAACTTTATTAAAGAAGCGATGGAACGTGAATTAGCACGTAACGGACAAGTATTTTATCTATACAATCGTGTAGCGAGCATTTATCAGAAAGCTGAACAGTTAGAGATGATGATGCCTGACGCGCGCATTGCTGTTGCGCATGGTCAATTATCAGAACGTGAACTGGAAGAAACGATGCTTAGGTTTATTAATGGTGAATACGACATTTTAGTGACAACAACAATTATCGAAACGGGTGTCGATGTACCGAATGCCAATACTTTAATAATTGAAGATGCAGACCGATTTGGCTTAAGTCAACTGTATCAGTTACGTGGTCGCGTCGGTCGTAGTAATCGTATTAGTTATGCCTACTTCTTGCACGCACCAAATAAAGTACTCACTGAAGTGGCTGAACAGCGTTTGCAGGCAATAAAAGAATTTACTGAGCTTGGCTCTGGATTTAAAATTGCAATGCGTGATTTAAATATTCGTGGCGCAGGGAATTTGCTTGGTCGACAGCAACATGGCTTTATTGATTCTGTAGGGTATGATTTGTATTCTGAAATGCTGCAGCAAGCGGTTAATGAAAAACGTGGTATTAAACAAGTCGAAGAAGTGCCTCAACTAGAAATAGAAGTAGAAGTTGATGCATATATTCCAGCTGACTATATTCGTGAAGAACAAGCGAAGATTGAATTTTATAAAAAGCTACGCAGCGTAACGACAGAATCAGAATTAATGGATATTCAGGATGAAATGACCGATCGATACGGTGAATATCCTGAAGCGGTAGATCAGTTAATGAAGATCGTTGAAATCAGGATAAATGCTTTAGCATTTGGTATTGTGAATGTGAAAGATACAGGTAAGTCGGTTGTGCTTGAGTCAAGCATTGCAACAACGAATAAAATTAACGGTGAACGTTTATTTAAAGCGACAGAAGGTTTCGGTCGAGACTTAAAAATAGAATATAAAGACAATATAATGACATTTAAGCTGAAGAAAAATGCAAACTGGCTTGCTGCATTAGTACAACTCACGCATCAAATACAAGAAGGAATCGAGATTGATGGAGAATAAGAACCCGGCATTTAACAGCGTGATTATACTGACAATAACGATGTTAATCGTGAAAATTTTAAGTGCGATATATCGCGTACCCTATCAAAATATTTTAGGTGATACGGGTCTCTATGCCTATCAGCAAGTATATCCAATCATTGCGATAGTTTCAGTACTGTCGTTAAATGCAATTCCATCAGTTATCAGTCAATCTCGTTATGAAAAGTCATTTATAGGAAAATTATATAAACAAATTACCTGGATAAGCATGTCGGTATTGGTGGTCGTATTAATTTGTAGCGATATCATTGCAAATTTAATGGGTGACCCAATGCTAAGTAATATGTTACGCGTCTCCAGTTTAGTGTTGCTACCATTTCCAGCAGTTGCGATGATTCGCGGGAAACTGCAGATGAATCATGCAATGAAAGAAATTGCTTATTCTCAGGTGATTGATCAGGTAGTACGTGTATCTATTATATTGATTTCGATTGGATTATTTGTATGGATGGACTTATCAGTCTATCAAAGTGGTGCATTAAGTATTTTTGGTTCATTTGCCGGTTTACTTGGAGCTTGTATTTATTTGAAGTGGCAAGATAAACGTCAAACCATTAATTACCGAGGAAATAATGCAGGATCATATCGAAGTTTTATTACGCTGATTGTATTTTATAGTTTGAGTTATCTAATTATGATTCTGTGGCAGCTTATAGATAGCTTTACAGTCATTAATCAACTGAAAATATTAATGTCGCTTGAAGAGGCTAAAGCACTAAAAGGGATATATGATCGTGGGGCGTCACTTATTCAAATGGGACTTATTGTTACAACTTCTTTCTCGCTTGTACTGATTCCATTGCTTTCGGAATGCAAACAAAGACACGACTTGAAGCAGATGAATAGCTATGCGAATAGTGCGCTTAAAATTACTATCGTTTTTAGTAGCGCTGCTGCTATAGGGTTAATGAATTTAATTAAACCATTTAATATGTTCCTGTTCAAGTCTGTGGCAGGTTATGAAGCGCTGTTTATTTATATGTTAGCTATCATTTTCGTATCACTTATCATTATGTACACTGCAATGCTTCAAATCTTTGAAGCCTATCGCATACAACTATGGGGGATTGGTTTAGGATTAGGGGTAAAAATCATACTCAACTTATTACTGATATCTCGCTTTGATATTAAAGGTGCTGCACTCGCAACAGTTACAGGATTATTCGTCTATGCATACGTGTTACATATCGGTGTTGTACATCGGTACGAAATTGCTTTTCAATCATTTTTGATTAAGTGGGGCATAGCACTTTTAGTGATGAGTGTATTAATTCAACTTGAAATGATGATAGATTTTAATACACGTATCGGTGCGCTTTCTGTCGCACTTATCGGGGTAATTACAGGAGGCATTATTGTATTGTATGCTATGATTAAGTGGAAGATTATAACGAGTGAAGAGTGGCAACATTTACCATTCGGTAGTGTGATGAATAAATTAATGAGAGAGTGATTGGATGAATAAAATAACAGTTGTAGGTCTAGGGAACTATGGTCTGGATGAGTTACCTTTTGGAATATATCGCTTTTTAAATAAGGCAGACAAAGTTTATGTGAGAACAATGCGTCACCCAGTTGTTGAAGATTTAGAAGAGATTGAATGGATTAGCTTTGATGAAGTATATGAAGAAAATGATGATTTCAGCAATGTCTATGAAGAAATTGTAAGTCGCCTGAAAATGCTGGCTAAAACTGAAGATGTTATCTATGCAGTGCCCGGTCATCCGATGGTTGCAGAATCAACAACTGAGTTATTGCTTGCAGATAACACTTTAAATATTGAAATATTAGGCGGAAAAAGCTTTATCGATGACCTGTTCCAGGCAGTGCAGTTTGATCCAAACAATGGCTTTCAGATGCTTGACGGAACGATGCTTGATGCATCATCAATTAATCCTGGAAATGGCCTCATTGTAACGCAAGTGTATGATCAGTTGATCGCAAGTGATGTAAAAGTTTCATTGTTAGAATTATACCCTGCTGAACATAATGTTGCTATCGTTACAGGTGCACGTGGAGAAGATGCAGATGTAATATGGCGACCTTTGTATGAAATGGATCATGATTTTGCGTTATCCAATTTAACGTCACTTTTTGTACCGCCATTAAATGATGAGCAATTATCAGGTGACTTTGAATATTTCACAGCAGTGATGGATACGCTTGTAGGAGAAAATGGATGTCCATGGGATAAAGAACAAACGCATCAGAGTTTGAAACGATATTTATTAGAGGAAACATATGAATTGTTTGAAGCAATTGATAATGATGATATTGATAACATCATCGAAGAGTTAGGCGATATATTATTACAAGTGGTATTTCATAGTGCCATTGCAAAAAAAGATTACATGTTCGATGCGAGAGAAGTAGTAAAGAGCATTACCGATAAAATGATTCGTCGTCACCCACATGTGTTTGGAGATGAATCAATATCAACCGTAGATGAATTACATGATGTCTGGAAAGATGCTAAAGCGAAAGAAGGAAAACAAGAACGTACTGTGAAAAGAGAGAAAATTTTTGCAGATATATTCTTAAAGTTATATGATTTGAATAAAATTCAAAACGTATCTTTAAAAGATGCTTTGAAAGAAATTGAAGGTGGAATAGATGAGACTCGATAAATATTTAAAAGTATCACGTTTAATTAAACGTCGTACGTTAGCAAAAGAAGTGAGTGACCAAGGGAGAATTAAAATCAATGGTAATGTTGCGAAGGCTTCAAGCACTGTAGCTGTTGGTGATGAATTAGAAGTACGTTTAGGACAACGCATCATTACGGTTGAAGTCACAGACTTGAAAGAACATGCAACAAAAGATAATGCAAAAGGGATGTTTGAAGTAAAAAAAGAAGAAAAAATTGAACAGCCTTTTGAGTAGGAGTGTTACGTATGGCTAAAGAAGTACGTAAAATTGAAAATGAATACACGAAGGAACAGGCTCGCATTAATCGATTGAATCGTAAAAGTAGCAAGATTGTAAAGAAACGTATGACAGTTTTTGGGGGTATTCTTCTTGCTATCTTATTATTTTTAACGTTACTTCTCTTTATGCAAATGAATACAAATAGAGCTTTGAAGCAGGAACAAGCGAAACAAACTGTCGAGCTGGAAAAACTTAAAGATAAAGAAATCGCACTGAAAGAACGTTTAAAACAGCTTAATAGTAAAGAATATATTGAAAAGATTGCACGTAGTGAATATTTCTTGAGTAATGATGGAGAAGTAATCTTTAAGATTCCTGAAAAAGATAAAAAGGAAGATGGAACTTAATAAGTCAGACTTCACAGATAATTTGATTAATCAAGTTGTAAAAAGAGAAAATCAAGCATATAATGATATATTATGAAGAATTAATCGGGAGGATTTATTAAACTTATGGCAATTGAAGTTGGAAACAAATTAAAAGGTAAAGTTACAGGCGTTAAAAATTTCGGTGCATTCGTTGAGTTACCAGAAGGCAAAAGCGGACTAGTTCACATTAGTGAAGTTGCAGATAGTTACGTAGAAAATATTGCTGAACATTTAAAAGTTGGCGATGAAGTAGAAGTTAAAGTATTAACAATTGGTGATGATGGAAAGATTAGCCTTTCAATTAAAAAAGCAAAAGAACGCCCAAGAAAACCTGCACCGCCAAAAGTTGAGAAAAAGCCTGAAGACTTTGAAAAAAAATTATCAAATTTCTTAAAAGACAGTGAAGATCGACTAACTTCAATTAAACGTCAAACAGAGTCACGTCGTGGTGGAAGAGGATCAAAGCGTTAATACGTTTGTTTATCTAAATCAAGAGCTAGGGTCTGACCCTGAGCTCTTCTTTTGTTGAGGTGGTGAGATTTTGGAATGTTTATGGAATGAATATGACACCATAGCGGTTGCTGTTTCGGGTGGCGTCGATAGCATGGTATTGCTCGATAAGGTGAACGTATTAAACCATCATAAGAAGTTATATGTATTGCATGTTAATCATCAGTTACGTGACGTATCAGATGAAGAAGAAAAAATGATTCAAGCATATTGTAAGCAGCATAATATCGAATTAATTACTTATACGATTCCTAAAAACGCATTTAACCCGAACAAAAGTATCCAGCGTGAAGCACGAGATATTAGATACCATTTTTTCGAAACACAAATTAATATAAAGCATATTGACTGTTTATTAACAGCGCACCATAAAGATGATCAGCTCGAAACGATATTTTTTAGACTAATGACGAATCGATACCACTATCAACCGATAAATATTCAGCAAGTGGTTATACGTGATGGTTATCGACTAATGCGTCCTTTAATAAATGTGAGTAAAGCTGAATTAATAGAGTATGCACATGAATTTAATGTGCCATATATGACAGATGCATCGAATGCAGACAGCAAATATTTAAGAAACTTTATTCGTAATGATGTATTCAAAGTATTAGATGATTCTTCAATAGATAAGCATCAGTTATTGAATTTAGCTGATTATATGGAAGATGTAGATGATTTAATCGACTTACACGTTGAGCATTATAAAATGGATATTGAAAATAATGCATTATCACGATATAAGTTGTCAGAAGAAAATCGATTAGTCATTCAAAAAGTACTGCTTACATTTATTCAGAGATATGTTGCACAATATACTTTAAGCTATAGTTTGTTAAACGAAATAATACGTGTACTTCAAAGTGAAGCGAAGCACGCTTCGTTTGACATCGCTCCAGGTTGGCATATTCAAATTGCATATGATAAATTGATAGTACGAAATAAAAATGAAAAGACTGATGACTATTTAGAAATGGTTTCACCCGGGAAATATTACTTTAATGATTATAAAATAGAGATTAAAGATGAAATTGGTCCAATCACAATTCGAACAAGAAAAGATGGAGATGTCATCCGAATGAATGGTATGCATCAAAAAGTAGCACGAATTCTTAAAGATTTAAAAGTATCTGTCTATGACCGTCCGAAAGTACCGATCATTTGTGTTGAAGACGAAGTAATAGCGATTGGCCATTATAAATCTAACCATCACCCTTTCAATAATAAAATAACAATTACAAAGGAGAACTAAATCATGCATAATGATATTGAATCAATTGTATTAACAAAAGAACAGATTGAAGCAGCTTGTGAGCGTCTTGGAAAAGAAATCACTGCTGATTATGAAGGTAAGCTACCTTTATGTGTCGGAATTTTAAAAGGATCTATTCTATTTATGGCCGACTTAATTAAGCATATTGATACACATGTTGAAATGGAATTTATGGATGTTTCATCTTATCATGGCGGCACAGAATCAACAGGAGAAGTTAAAATTTTAAAAGACCTAGACGTTTCTGTTGAAGGGCGCGATATTATTATTATCGAAGATATTTTAGAAACTGGAACAACGCTTAATGCAATCGTTGATTTATTAAAATATCGCAAAGCGAATTCGATTGAAATCGTAACATTATTAGATAAGCCTACACGCCGCAAAGTAGATATTGAGGCAAAATATGTAGGTGAGAAGATTCCTGATGATTTCGTTGTAGGTTATGGGTTAGATTATCAGGAAAAATATCGTAATCTGCCATACATTGGATTATTAAAAGAAGAAGTTTATACTAAATAGTGAAGCATTGCACTGAAAAGAAAATAAAATTTGTAAAAATTGTGTAAGTTTAATTAGTAGATTGAACAACATTTATTATGTTAAAATCTTTGTTAGCTTTACAAATAGGTAGGAGGACAACGTGAATGCAAAAAGCCTTTCGTAGTATATTGATGGTAACACTAATAGGTATCGTCTTATTCGGTGTGTTTTCAATGATTAATGGCACGGGTTCGATGCCAAAACAGATGACATACACGAAGTTAATGTCTCAGCTGGAAAAAGGTAATGTTAAAGAAATGACGATCCAGCCTGGACAAGATGTATATTTAGTCAAGGGAACATTAAAAGGTGCTAAACCAAATGAAACATTTACATCAGTATTGATGTATAACAACCAAAAAGATTTAGATAAAATCACTAAAATTGCTGAAGAGCAAGATGGTGATTTGAAATTTGATATAAAGCCAGCTGATAAAGAAAATGTATTTTTAGGTATGTTAAGTACATTAATTCCATTATTATTATTAGCATTTGTCTTTATTTTCTTCCTATCTCAATCACAAGGCGGCGGCGGTGGTGGCCGTGTTATGAACTTCGGTAAGTCTAAAGCGAAGCTCTATGATGATAAAAAGAAAAAAGTGCGCTTCAATGATGTAGCTGGAGCGGATGAAGAGAAAGCAGAATTAATTGAAATTGTAGATTTCTTAAAAGATAATCGGAAATTTGTGAAAATGGGCGCACGTATTCCTAAAGGTGTGCTTTTAGTAGGACCTCCAGGTACAGGTAAAACGTTAATCGCACGTGCAGTTGCTGGTGAAGCAGGTGTGCCATTCTTCTCTATCAGTGGTTCTGACTTCGTTGAAATGTTCGTCGGTGTCGGTGCCAGTCGTGTACGTGACCTGTTCGAAAATGCTAAGAAAAATGCGCCATGTATCATTTTCATCGATGAGATTGATGCAGTAGGACGTCAGCGTGGTGCTGGTGTCGGTGGTGGGCACGATGAACGTGAACAAACATTGAACCAATTATTAGTTGAGATGGATGGTTTCGGTGAGAACGAAGGCATCATTATGATTGCTGCGACAAACAGACCTGATATTTTAGATCCAGCGTTATTACGTCCTGGACGTTTTGACCGTCAAATTCAAGTTGGAGCTCCGGATGTTAAAGGCCGTGAAGCAGTACTTAAAGTACATGCGCGTAATAAACCACTTGATGAAACAGTAGATTTAAAAGCTTTAAGTCAACGTACACCTGGTTTCTCTGGTGCAGACTTAGAGAACTTATTAAACGAAGCAGCGCTTGTCGCTGCACGTCAAGGTAAGGCGAAGATTGATATGCGTGATATTGATGAAGCAACAGACCGTGTTATTGCAGGTCCAGCGAAGAAATCACGTGTTATTTCTGAGAAAGAAAGAAATATCGTTGCATGGCACGAAGCGGGACATACAATTATCGGCTGTGTATTAGATGAAGCAGAAATGGTACATAAAGTTACAATCGTGCCACGTGGTCAAGCTGGTGGATATGCGATGATGTTACCGAAACAAGATCGTTATTTTATGACTAAACCTGAATTATTAGATAAGATTGTCGGATTATTAGGTGGACGTGTAGCAGAAGAAATCACATTCGGTGAAGTATCTACAGGTGCGCATAATGACTTCCAGCGTGCAACAGGTATTGCACGTAAGATGGTAACTGAATATGGTATGAGTGATAAGCTTGGACCATTACAATTCGGTCAAACGCAAGGAGAAGTATTCTTAGGTCGTGACATGGGTCATGAACCGAACTACTCAGATCAGATTGCGTATGAAATTGATCTTGAAGTTCAACGTATTATTAAAGAAAGTTATGCAAGATGTAAAGAAATCCTTCTTAAACATCAGGATAAACTTGATTTAATTGCGAAGACATTATTAACAGAAGAAACATTAGTAGCAAACCAAATCAATAGTTTATTCGTTGACGGTACTTTACCGGAAGTAAGCTATGATGATTCACATCTATATCACATGAAAGAAAAAGAAGTAGTTGTAGATAATACCGATGATTCTAGAGTGACAGTTAAAGATGTTGAAGATAATGATTCAGAGGACGCAGGTTCTTCATACGAAGAAGTTAAGGAACAATTAAAAAATCCTGACGCGCCAATCGATGAATCGGAAAATGAACCAGAACCAAAAGTTGATAAATTAGACAAAGATAAATTCTAAAATTGAAGGCGGAGAAGAAGCGTTGCTTCGAATCCGCCTCTTTTTAAAAGGAGAAAAAGAATGACGAAAGATTATTTAGTAAGAGCATTAGCATTTAATGATGAAGTGCGTGCATTTAGTGTAAGAACAACAAATTTAGTCGAAACTGCAAGGGAAAAACATGATACGTGGCGTGTTGGCACAGCTGCGCTTGGTCGTACTTTGACAGTTGGTGCAATGATGGGTGCGATGCTTAAGAACGAAGAGAAATTAACGGTAACAATTAACGGTGGTGGGCCACTTGGTCAAATTGTTGTTGACGCAAATGCAAAAGGTGAA
Source organism: Macrococcoides bohemicum (assembly GCF_016865215.1). Taxonomy (NCBI): domain Bacteria; kingdom Bacillati; phylum Bacillota; class Bacilli; order Caryophanales; family Staphylococcaceae; genus Macrococcoides; species Macrococcoides bohemicum. The sequence continues at coordinate 2,286,307 of NZ_CP054482.1, read as the reverse complement.
GTACGTGGTTATGTTCAAAATCCTCATGTACAGGTGGAATCGATTAGACCGGGAAAAATGGATGTTGGTGAAGCGGTAGGGCGCAGTGGTTATATTAATGTCGTTAAAGATATCGGTATGCGAGATTACTTTACTGGTTCAACAGAAATTCATAACGGAGAAATCGCAGAAGATTTTGCCTACTATTTTGCAACAAGTGAACAGGTACCGGCAGCAGTTGGCTTAGGCGTATTATGTACACCTGAAGAATTGACACAGGCAGCCGGTGGATTTATTATTCAGTTATTGCCATTTGCCAGCGAAGAAACGATTTCGTTTTTAGAAGAACGCATTAACAATATGGAACCCATCTCTAATCTGATTGATAAAGGTTTATCACCTGAACAAATTTTAGAAGAGATATTGGGTGAAGATAATATTCGTATTATCGATACGATGCCAATTGAGTTTAAGTGTCATTGCGGCAAAGAGAAATTCTTAACTGCAATCAAAGGACTCGGTGAAGCAGAAGTTGAATCCATGATAGAAGAAGATGGCGGCGCAGAAGTTGAATGTCATTTCTGTCGTGAGAAATATAATTTTACACCTGACGAGTTACGTAGCATCATCGCGTAAACGGATTATTTTTATTTAAATGTTAATTTTGATATACTTATTCCGATGAAAAAAGTAAGAATAATTTTACAATTTGGAGGAAAATATGATGTCATTAAGAGTAGAACGCGTTACTGATTTAATTGGAAATACGCCATTAGTGAAATTAAACAATGTTGTGCCGGAAGGTGCTGCAGATGTATATGTGAAATTAGAGTATCAAAACCCAGGTAGTTCAGTGAAAGATAGAATTGCTTTAGCGATGATCGAAGCTGCTGAAAAAGAAGGAATCATTAAGCCAGGAGATAATATAGTAGAGCCGACTTCAGGTAACACAGGGATTGGTTTAGCGATGGTCGCAGCAGCAAAAGGTTACAAAGCCACTTTAGTGATGCCTGATACAATGAGTCAGGAGCGTCGTACATTACTTAAAGCATACGGTGCAACGTTAGTGTTAACACCGGGTGCTGAAGGTATGAAAGGTGCGATTGCAAAAGCAAATGAACTAAAAGATGAGCACGGTTACTTTATGCCACAGCAATTCGAGAATATGTCGAATCCTGAAGTGCATAAATTAACGACGGGTCCTGAAATTGTTAAAGCGATGGAAGGATTATCAATTGATGCATTTATTTCAGGAGTTGGTACTGGTGGTACTTTATCAGGAGCTGGTGCAGTATTAAAAGCACACAATCCAGATGTTGAAATTATTGCAGTAGAACCAACTGATTCACCAGTATTAAGTGGTGGACAGCCAGGGCCGCATAAAATCCAGGGTATTGGTGCAGGATTTGTACCTAAAACGTTAAACGCTGAAATTTACACAAGCATTACACAAGTTACAAATGAGGAAGCGATGGAAACAAGTCGTTTAGTAGCACGTGAAGAAGGAATATTAGCTGGTATTTCTTCTGGAGCAGCAATTAAAGCGGCAATAGATAAAGCGGTTGAATTAGGTAGTGGTAAGAATGTCGTAGCAATTTTACCAAGTAATGGAGAACGATATTTATCTACACCTTTATTTGCGAACCTTCAGGACTAATTCATATCAATATAGACTGAGACGAGAAGTCTCAGTCTTATTTTTATTATAGTAATTTTGTTATAATGAAATGAATATACTGTGGAGGTAAAAATGATGAAGCAGACATTAGTAATGGGAATTCTAAATGTAACACCTGATTCATTTTCTGATGGTGGGCAATATAACGCCGTTGATAATGCTGTAGCACGTGTGCATGAAATGATAGCGCAAGGTGCCAACATTATCGATATTGGCGGCTACTCAACGCGTCCTGGTTATAGCGAGATTTCTATAGAAGAAGAATTGAATCGTGTCGTACCGGTATTAAAGGCGCTTAAAGATGTCGATACGCTTATTTCTGTCGATACTTTTAGAAGTGAAGTCGCAGAAGCAGCGCTTCAGCATGGTGCACATATCATCAATGATCAGTGGGCAGGAAAATATGATCCGAACATATTTGAAGTCGTAAAAAAATATAATGCCGAAATTATTTTAATGCATAATGCAAAAGAAGAAGTTGTTGGCGACATTATGGAACATATGGTGACAGATTTATGTACGCAGGCGAATAAAGCACAAGCGTGTGGCATTGAACGTGATAAAATATGGATTGATCCAGGTATCGGATTTGCGAAGTCACGCGAACAGGAAATCAAGGTGATGCATCGTTTAGATGAACTTGTTGCGCTGGATTATAAAGTGCTGCTTGCAACAAGTCGTAAACGTATGGTAAAAGAGCTGCTAGGTGGAGAAACAACACCGATTGAACGTGACGAAGGTACGCTGGCTACTACTGCAATCGGAATTAATGCAGGTGTCGATGCTGTTCGTGTTCATAATGTACAAATGAATGCGCGCTTTATTAAAGTGATGGATCAACTTAAAGGAGACTACAATGGATAAAATATTTTTAACGGGTATGCAGTTTTATGCATATCATGGTGTATTTGAAGCGGAGAACCAGATAGGGCAAATATTTATCGTTGATGTTGAGCTTGATGTAGATTTAAAAAAAGCGGGCGAAACTGATGACCTTGATCATACCGTAAACTATGGATTGGTTTATGAAGATATTAAGGCGGAAATGTCTATTCAGTCAAAATTATTAGAACATGTAGCCGAACGTATTGCAAAAATACTCTTCAGTCACTATAATCAGATAATGGCCTTAAAAGTCAAAATTACAAAAATGAATCCACCAATACCAGGTGTGTATGATGGTGTAGGCGTAGAAATTCATAGAACGAGGTAGTTATGACGACAGTATATTTAAGCTTTGGCAGTAATATGGGTGATAGAGAACGACAAATTAACGATGCTTTGAACTTGTTAAATACTCTTCCAGAGACAAAGGTGACGAAGATTTCAAGTCTTTACGAAACAGCGCCAGTAGGTGGTGTTGAGCAAGATGACTTTTTGAATGGTGTTGTCGCACTAGAAACCAATTTGTCACCGATAGAATTGTTAGACAATATTCAGGCAATTGAATTAAAGCTCAATCGTGTTCGCAAGATTCACTGGGGACCGAGAACAATCGATTTAGATATTGTGTTGTTTGGTGATTTAGTAATGGATAGTGAGCGATTAAAAGTACCACATCCATTTATGCATGAGAGAAGTTTTGTATTAATTCCTCTGAATGAAATTGCCTCGCAGGCAATTCATCCAGTATTAAATAAAAAGATAAGTGATATTGTAACTTTGGACCCGGATGTAAGAATTTATAAGTGAGGGTAAGTATATGTGGAAAATTGGAGATATTGAAATAAATAATAAAGTTGTGCTCGCACCGATGGCTGGTGTGTGTAATGCGGCGTTTAGATTAACAGTAAAAGAATTTGGTGCAGGTTTAGTATGCGCTGAAATGGTAAGTGATAAAGCGATTCTTTTCAATAATGAAAAAACGATGAAAATGCTTTATATTGATGAGAATGAAAGACCGTTATCGTTACAGATATTCGGTGGAGAAAAAGAAACGTTAGTCGAAGCAGCTAAATATGTTGATCAAAATACAACAGCAGATATTATCGATATTAATATGGGATGTCCTGTTTCAAAGATTATTAAATGTGAAGCAGGTGCAAGATGGTTGCTTGACCCACCTAAAATTTATGAAATGGTGTCAGCAGTTGTTGAAGCAGTAAACAAACCAGTTACTGTAAAGATGCGTATTGGTTGGGATGATGAACATATTTACGCTGTAGAAAACGCAAAGATGATTGAGAAAGCTGGCGCATCAGCAATCGCGGTGCATGGTAGAACACGTGTTCAAATGTATGAAGGACATGCGGACTGGGATGTTATTCGCCAAGTAAAAGAAGCCGTAAGTATTCCTGTTATCGGTAACGGTGATGTAACAAGTCCTGAACTTGCGAAGAAGATGCTTGATGAAACTGGTGTTGATGCGGTAATGATTGGCCGTGAAGCATTAGGAAATCCATGGATGATCTATCGTACAGTGCATTATCTGGAAACTGGTGAATTAATGCCTGAGCCGCATATTTCAGAGAAGATGAAAGTTGCAACGCTTCATCTAGACCGTTTAATTGAATTAAAGGGTGAAAAAGTAGCTGTAATGGAAATGCGTAAACATGCATCATGGTATTTAAAAGGGATTCGTGGGAATGGTAAAGCACGTAAGTTAATCAATCAAGCTGAGACACGCGACGAATTAGTTGATATACTTAAATCATTCGAAACATATGTTATTGAAGCAGAGAAAAATGAAGAATCTAAAATCGCAGAAGGAGTGTAATGAAATGACAGAAGAATTAAACGACCAAATGTTGGTACGTCGTCAAAAAATGCAAGATTTATTAGACCAGGGGATCGATCCATTTGGTCAAAAATTTGTGAGAACAGCAACTTCTGCTTCGTTAAAAGCAGATTGGGATGCTTTTTCTAAAGAAGAATTACATGATAAAGAAGAAGAATCAAAAGTATCTTTCGCTGGACGTATCATGACAAAACGCGGTAAAGGTAAAGCGGGATTTGCTCACGTTAAAGATTTAGATGGACAAATTCAAATCTATGTTCGTAAAGATGCAGTTGGTGACGAACAGTTCGAATTATGGAACAATGCTGATCTAGGCGATATCGTTGGTATTGAGGGTGTGATGTTCAAAACGAACACTGGAGAACTTTCTGTTAAAGCCAAGTCGTTTACACTATTATCAAAAGCACTTCGTCCATTACCGGATAAATTCCACGGATTACAGGATGTTGAACAACGTTATCGTCAACGTTATTTAGACTTAATCACAAGTGAAGAGTCAACACAAACTTTCATTACGCGTAGTAAAATCATTCAGGAAATGCGTAGCTACTTAAATACGAAAGGTTTCTTAGAAGTTGAAACACCAATGATGCATACAATCGCTGGTGGCGCTGCTGCACGTCCATTCGTTACACATCATAACGCACTTGATATGGAACTTTATATGCGTATTGCCATTGAATTACACTTAAAACGTCTAATCGTAGGTGGATTAGAAAAAGTATATGAAATCGGTCGCGTATTCCGTAATGAAGGTATTTCAACACGACATAATCCTGAATTTACGATGATTGAATTATACGAAGCATATGCAGACTATAAGGATATTATGGATTTAACAGAAGAAATGGTAGCACATATTGCTGAAAAAGTTACAGGTTCTACAACTGTTGATTATGCAGGCGAACAAATTAACTTAGCACCAAAATGGCGTAGATGGCATATGGTTGATGCTGTTAAAGAATACACAGGTGTTGATTTCTATGAAGTGAAAACTGACGAAGAAGCACATAGTCTTGCTAAAGAACACGGTGTTGAAGTTAAACCGAATATGAAATACGGTCACATCTTAAATGAATTCTTCGAACAAAAAGTAGAAGAAAACTTAGTGCAGCCTACATTTATTTATGGACATCCAGTGGAAGTATCTCCACTTGCTAAACAAAATCCAGAAGATCCACGCTTTACAGATCGTTTCGAATTATTTATCGTACGACGCGAACATGCAAATGCATTTACAGAATTAAATGATCCAATCGATCAAAAACAACGTTTTTTAGCACAAATGGAAGAAAAAGCTGCAGGTAACGATGAAGCACATGAGATGGATGAAGATTACATTGAAGCATTAGAATATGGTATGCCGCCAACAGGTGGGTTAGGAATTGGTATTGACCGTTTAGTGATGCTGCTGACAAACAGTGCATCTATTCGTGACGTATTATTATTCCCTTATATGAGACATAAATAATCGAATCATACTTAAAAGACTCTAAATCCTTATCTATCAAGGATTTAGAGTCTTTTTTATTCTGTAAAAATTATCAGAATTTACTTTCTTTTAAAAAATAGAAAAAAATAAAGAAAAAGCGTTGACTTTACAATTCAAATTGCGTATTATTAAAAAGTCGCTTACAACGAGTGACATATTAAGAAAGTTAATCAATTGTAAAGTTCATGAACACAGTGTAAAATTTACTATTGAAATAATCTTCGAAGCTGTTATACTTATATAAGTATTGAAAATTTGTCTGGTGATGATGGCAGAGAGGTCACACCTGTTCCCATACCGAACACAGAAGTTAAGCTCTCTAGCGCCGATGGTAGTTGGTCTTACGATCCGCGAGAGTAGGACGTTGCCGGGCAATATATACCCAGGAGGATTAGCTCAGCTGGGAGAGCATCTGCCTTACAAGCAGAGGGTCGGCGGTTCGAGCCCGTCATCCTCCACCATTTATTTATTATGCCGGAATAGCTCAACTGGTAGAGCAACTGACTTGTAATCAGTAGGTTGAGGGTTCAAGTCCTTTTTCCGGCACCATTTCTTTGAGCCATTAGCTCAGTTGGTAGAGCATTTGACTTTTAATCAAAGGGTCAGAGGTTCGAATCCTCTATGGCTCACCATTATTTTAATATTTTAATATTAAAACTTAATATGCGAAAGTAGTTCAGTGGTAGAATACAACCTTGCCAAGGTTGGGGTCGCGGGTTCGAATCCCGTCTTTCGCTCCATTAAGAAAATTAAATGCCGGGGTGGCGGAACTGGCAGACGCACAGGACTTAAAATCCTGCGGTAAGTGATTACCGTACCGGTTCGATTCCGGTCCTCGGCACCATTTAATTTTATTTTTTTGCGCCCGTAGCTCAATTGGATAGAGCGTTTGACTACGGATCAAAAGGTTAGGGGTTCGACTCCTCTCGGGCGCGTTTATTAATAACGGGAAGTAGCTCAGCTTGGTAGAGCACTTGGTTTGGGACCAAGGGGTCGCAGGTTCGAATCCTGTCTTCCCGACTTACTTAATAATTTTGGGGGCTTAGCTCAGCTGGGAGAGCGCCTGCTTTGCACGCAGGAGGTCAGCGGTTCGATCCCGCTAGTCTCCACCATAAAATTTTAAGATGAACATTGAAAACTGAATGACAATATGTCAACGTTAATTCCAATAATTTGAGTGAACTTAGTTCACTCCCAAGAGTGATTGCCATAAGCAATCAAAGAGCATTATCAAACAAACTATTATGGAGAGTTTGATCCTGGCTCAGGATGAACGCTGGCGGCGTGCCTAATACATGCAAGTCGAGCGAATTGACAGAGGTGCTTGCACCTCTCGATTTTAGCGGCGGACGGGTGAGTAACACGTGGGTAACCTACCTATAAGACTGGGATAACTTCGGGAAACCGGAGCTAATACCGGATAATATTTAGCTTCGCATGAAGCAATAGTGAAAGACGGTTCTGCTGTCACTTATAGATGGACCTGCGGTGTATTAGCTAGTTGGTGAGGTAACGGCTCACCAAGGCAACGATACATAGCCGACCTGAGAGGGTGATCGGCCACACTGGGACTGAGACACGGCCCAGACTCCTACGGGAGGCAGCAGTAGGGAATCTTCCGCAATGGACGAAAGTCTGACGGAGCAACGCCGCGTGAGTGAAGAAGGTTTTCGGATCGTAAAACTCTGTTGTAAGGGAAGAACAAGTACGTTAGTAACTGAACGTACCTTGACGGTACCTTACCAGAAAGCCACGGCTAACTACGTGCCAGCAGCCGCGGTAATACGTAGGTGGCAAGCGTTATCCGGAATTATTGGGCGTAAAGCGCGCGTAGGCGGTCTCTTAAGTCTGATGTGAAAGCCCCCGGCTCAACCGGGGAGGGTCATTGGAAACTGGGAGACTTGAGTACAGAAGAGGAGAGTGGAATTCCATGTGTAGCGGTGAAATGCGCAGAGATATGGAGGAACACCAGTGGCGAAGGCGGCTCTCTGGTCTGTAACTGACGCTGAGGTGCGAAAGCGTGGGGATCAAACAGGATTAGATACCCTGGTAGTCCACGCCGTAAACGATGAGTGCTAAGTGTTGGGGGGTTTCCGCCCCTCAGTGCTGCAGCTAACGCATTAAGCACTCCGCCTGGGGAGTACGGTCGCAAGACTGAAACTCAAAGGAATTGACGGGGACCCGCACAAGCGGTGGAGCATGTGGTTTAATTCGAAGCAACGCGAAGAACCTTACCAAATCTTGACATCCTTTGACAACTCTAGAGATAGAGCTTTCCCCTTCGGGGGACAAAGTGACAGGTGGTGCATGGTTGTCGTCAGCTCGTGTCGTGAGATGTTGGGTTAAGTCCCGCAACGAGCGCAACCCTTATCTTTAGTTGCCATCATTAAGTTGGGCACTCTAGAGAGACTGCCGGTGACAAACCGGAGGAAGGTGGGGATGACGTCAAATCATCATGCCCCTTATGATTTGGGCTACACACGTGCTACAATGGATGGTACAAAGGGCAGCAAAACCGCGAGGTCAAGCAAATCCCATAAAACCATTCTCAGTTCGGATTGTAGTCTGCAACTCGACTACATGAAGCTGGAATCGCTAGTAATCGTAGATCAGCATGCTACGGTGAATACGTTCCCGGGTCTTGTACACACCGCCCGTCACACCACGAGAGTTTGTAACACCCGAAGCCGGTGGAGTAACCTTTTAGGAGCTAGCCGTCGAAGGTGGGACAGATGATTGGGGTGAAGTCGTAACAAGGTAGCCGTATCGGAAGGTGCGGCTGGATCACCTCCTTTCTAAGGATAATTACGGAAATCAGACTTAGAAGTCTGATAGGGATTAACATTGACATATTGTATTCAGTTTTGAATGTTTATATTTGACCTTTGGTCAGTAGTAAATATTCAAAATTAAAATGGGCCTATAGCTCAGCTGGTTAGAGCGCACGCCTGATAAGCGTGAGGTCGATGGTTCGAGTCCATTTAGGCCCACCATTTTAATTATTGTACTTTGAAAACTAGATAAAGTAAGAAGAAATAAAAGATTTTACCAAGCAAAACCGAGTGAGTTCATTTTTGAATTCTTAAAAAAATCGCGCGTCTGCATTTATGCAGACATCACAATTATTAATAACAGATTAAGTTATTAAGGGCGCACGGTGGATGCCTTGGCACTAGAAGCCGAAGAAGGACGTTACTAACGACGATATGCTTTGGGGAGCTGTAAGTAAGCTTTGATCCAGAGATTTCCGAATGGGGAAACCCAGCATGAGTTATGTCATGTTATCCATATATGAATACATAGTATATGAGAAGGCACACCCGGAGAACTGAAACATCTAAGTACCCGGAGGAAGAGAAAGAAAACTCGATTCCCTTAGTAGCGGCGAGCGAAACGGGAAGAGCCCAAACCAGAGAGCTTGCTCTCTGGGGTTGTAGGACACTCAATACGGAGTTACAAAGGAACAGTTTAGACGAATGACTTTGGAAAAGTCAGCCATAGAAGGTAAAGGCCCTGTAGTCGAAAAGTTGTTCTCTCCTGAGTGGATCCTGAGTACGGCGGAACACGTGGAATTCCGTCGGAATCCGGGAGGACCATCTCCCAAGGCTAAATACTCTCTAGTGACCGATAGTGAACCAGTACCGTGAGGGAAAGGTGAAAAGCACCCCGGAAGGGGAGTGAAATAGAACCTGAAACCGTGTGCTTACAAGTAGTCAGAGCCCGTTAATGGGTGATGGCGTGCCTTTTGTAGAATGAACCGGCGAGTTACGATTTGATGCAAGGTTAAGCAGTATATGTGGAGCCGTAGCGAAAGCGAGTCTGAATAGGGCGAATGAGTATCAGGTCGTAGACCCGAAACCAGGTGATCTACCCATGTCCAGGTTGAAGTTCAGGTAACACTGAATGGAGGACCGAACCGACTTACGTTGAAAAGTGAGCGGATGAGGTGTGGGTAGCGGAGAAATTCCAATCGAACCTGGAGATAGCTGGTTCTCTCCGAAATAGCTTTAGGGCTAGCCTCGTGTGATGATTATTGGAGGTAGAGCACTGTTTGGACTAGGGGCCCCCCTCGGGTTACCGAATTCAGACAAACTCCGAATGCCAAATAATTTAACACGGGAGTCAGACTGCGGGTGATAAGGTCCGTAGTCGAGAGGGAAACAGCCCAGACCACCAGCTAAGGTCCCAAAATATATGTTAAGTGGAAAAGGATGTGGCGTTGCCCAGACAACTAGGATGTTGGCTTAGAAGCAGCCATCATTTAAAGAGTGCGTAATAGCTCACTAGTCGAGTGACGCTGCGCCGAAAATGTACCGGGGCTAAACATATTACCGAAGCTGTGGATTGTCCTATGGACAATGGTAGGAGAGCGTTCTAAGCAGCGTCGAAGCATGATCGCAAGGACATGTGGAGCGCTTAGAAGTGAGAATGCCGGTGTGAGTAGCGAAAGACGGGTGAGAATCCCGTCCACCGATTGACTAAGGTTTCCAGAGGAAGGCTCGTCCGCTCTGGGTTAGTCGGGACCTAAGCCGAGGCCGAATGGCGTAGGCGATGGATAACAGGTAGATATTCCTGTACCACCTAAGATTGTTTGAACGATGGGGGGACGCAGTAGGATAGGCGAAGCGTACTGTTGGTTATGTACGTCCAAGCACTGAGACTGAGTATTAGGCAAATCCGGTACTCTTAAGGTCAAGGTGTGATGGGGAGCGAAATTATAGTAGCGAAGTCGTTGATTTCACACTGCCAAGAAAAGCCTCTAGTTAGAAATTAGGTGCCCGTACCGCAAACCGACACAGGTAGTCAAGATGAGAATTCTAAGGTGAGCGAGCGAACTCTCGTTAAGGAACTCGGCAAAATGACCCCGTAACTTCGGGAGAAGGGGTGCTTTTTAGGGTGCAAGCCTTGAAGAGCCGCAGTGAATAGGCCCAAGCGACTGTTTATCAAAAACACAGGTCTCTGCAAAACCGTAAGGTGACGTATAGGGGCTGACGCCTGCCCGGTGCTGGAAGGTTAAAAGGAGTGGTTAGCATTAGCGAAGCTACGAATTGAAGCCCCAGTAAACGGCGGCCGTAACTATAACGGTCCTAAGGTAGCGAAATTCCTTGTCGGGTAAGTTCCGACCCGCACGAAAGGCGTAACGATTTGGGCACTGTCTCAACGAGAGACTCGGTGAAATCATAGTACCTGTGAAGATGCAGGTTACCCGCGACAGGACGGAAAGACCCCGTGGAGCTTTACTGCAGCCTGATATTGAAATTCGGCACAGCTTGTACAGGATAGGTAGGAGCCTTTGAAGCGTGAGCGTCAGCTTACGTGGAGGCGTTGGTGGGATACTACCCTGGCTGTGTTGACTTTCTAACCCGCACCACTTATCGTGGTGGGAGACAGTGTCAGGCGGGCAGTTTGACTGGGGCGGTCGCCTCCTAAAGAGTAACGGAGGCGCTCAAAGGTTCCCTCAGAATGGTTGGAAATCATTCGCAGAGTGTAAAGGCACAAGGGAGCTTGACTGCAAGACCTACAAGTCGAGCAGGGTCGAAAGACGGACTTAGTGATCCGGTGGTTCCGCATGGAAGGGCCATCGCTCAACGGATAAAAGCTACCCCGGGGATAACAGGCTTATCTCCCCCAAGAGTTCACATCGACGGGGAGGTTTGGCACCTCGATGTCGGCTCATCGCATCCTGGGGCTGTAGTCGGTCCCAAGGGTTGGGCTGTTCGCCCATTAAAGCGGTACGCGAGCTGGGTTCAGAACGTCGTGAGACAGTTCGGTCCCTATCCGTCGTGGGCGTAGGAAATTTGAGAGGAGCTGTCCTTAGTACGAGAGGACCGGGATGGACATACCTCTGGTGTACCAGTTGTCGCGCCAGCGGCATAGCTGGGTAGCTATGTATGGACGGGATAAGTGCTGAAAGCATCTAAGCATGAAGCCCCCCTCAAGATGAGATTTCCCAACTTCGGTTATAAGATCCCTCAAAGATGATGAGGTTAATAGGTTCGAGGTGGAAGTACAGTAATGTATGGAGCTGACGAATACTAATCGATCGAAGACTTAATCAATTTTATAGATTTTTTATTCGGTATTGCCGAGTAATATCTAAATTTTCTTCTTACTTATCTAGTTTTGAAAGTATAATTTTAAGGTTGAAACGAGCGTTATGGCCCGTATCATTTTTGATAAATCGAATGAGAATCGTCAGATTCGATATGAGATTTAGAAAATGAATAGGGACAGCGAGTTGAAACTGGATATCATATCTTTCATTTGTCTGGTGACGATGGCAGAGAGGTCACACCTGTTCCCATACCGAACACAGAAGTTAAGCTCTCTAGCGCCGATGGTAGTTGGTCTTACGATCCGCGAGAGTAGGACGTTGCCGGGCAATGCATAGGAGATCCTTCGGGGTCTCTTTTTTCTTTATATATTTAATGATATGGTTATATGAGTGGGCTGTATTAACTTTTTACGGCCCACTTAAAGTAGAAAAATGTGTATTTCTAAGACCGAGTGGGCTGTAACATAAAAATACAGCCCACTCGAAATCACTCTTTTTTAATTTTGTATGTTGCATCTTTAAAACTCCCAATCTTCTCACAATATTGATGTAAATATCTCTTCAATGTCGTAGCATTAACACCTGTATATTTCTCAAGCTCTTTTCTCGTAAAACTGCCATTTTTAAATAAACTAATATCTTCTATAGCTTCAATGATATAATCTTTCTTACCTATCTCAAAACCACAAATACATTGCATTGTTCGTTGAGACTTTTCTTCAAACATCCCAATAGCACCACAGCTAACGCATTTAATCCCTTTTTCTATATAATCGTAATCATAAAAGTGAACGCGGTTGTAATCTTTATCTACATGATGTTCAACTAATAAGAGCCCCAATTTCATATCTTCATTATGAGAAACAAGTGTTTTCAAATAATTTATTACTTCAGTCATTTGACTAAATAGTACAATATGCTCATTTCCATTGTAACCTTTTAACTTAAATTCAGGATTCACAAATAAAATTCGGCTATTAACTTTGTACTGAAAATGATTCATCTTTATAAATTGTTCTAACTTACGGTGCGCTCGATCTAGTTGACTGAGCAGCCCTTGATGTACATAACCTTGTTCACTAATAAAGTTCCCGTTATCAAAACGATATAATCCTGAATAATTTTTAATATCAATATGTATAACCGTATCATTTGCTATAAATAAAAAATCATATTGAGCTGTGCCAAACATATCTAGCGTCAAATCCCATATGCGTACTAATTGCTCAAAACCTTTTATATGCTCAAAAAAAGCATATTCTCCTTCAAATCCCTTTAAATAATTTCTTAAGTTTTGATAATCCAGGTTTTCCAGAATAACTCGTCCATTTATTTTACATAAATAGTGATAGTAAAAGTTTCGATGATGTCGTTTGAGTAGCATTTGAGCCTCCATAAATTATTACAATAACCGCTTAATAATTGTTTCTATTTTATCATCCTCAAAACTTCCAAATCCAATAATATATTGGTTACTATAACTTGTATTCTGCCCCTCATAATAATCTTGAATTGTATTTATTTCAATATCACGTGTATTTAATTTCTCTTTAGTTTCAAATACAAAATGCATACCAGCATCACTTCCATATATCTCGAAATTATCAAAATATTCATCAATCAAATCCAATGTAAGTTCTAATTTCTTCTTGTATATTTTACGCATACGATTAATATTGCGCTCAAACTCACCATCTCTTAAAAATGATGTAATCATAAACTGTATATGTTTAGGAACAGTATTGTTAGGTTTATTTTCTAGAGTAAAATATTTCTCCAATAACAACTTTGGTAAAACCATATAAGCCACACGAATACTAGGAAAAATCGACTTTGAAAACGTGCTCATATAAATAACTTTGTCATTTGCACTCATACCTTGTAAAGCTTTCAAAGGTCTTCCTTTATATCTGAATTCACTATCATAATCATCCTCAATAATAAATCTCTCACCATTATCTGCCCATTTTAATAACTCGATGCGGCGCTTCGCGCTTAGCACAACGCCTGTTGGAAATTGGTGACTGGGCGTGACATGAACGACGCTCGCACTATGCCCTAAATCACTTGCGATAATACCATCTTCATCAACATTTACATTAATATAATCACGTTCCTCATACTTCAAGACTTTCTTGATCAAAGGATATCCTGGATTCTCAATGTAATACTTTCGCTCTCCTAGAATTCTAGTCAATAAAGTAAAAAGTTGTTCAGTAGAGCTGCCAACGATAATTTGTTCATTATTACAATTGACCCCGCGAGAATGATATAAATATCTTCGAATTTCGTTTCTTAACGATAACTCTCCTTGTACATCACCTCGTTCAAGTAATTCAAATTGTTCTTCTTCAAATGCATCACGCGCATATTTTCGAAACTTCTGGAATGGAAAAGACTTAATATGACTATCTTCAATTTTAAATGAGATCTTATTACTAGAATCTATATTCTCCTCCAATTCTACCATCTCCCGTGGTATCGTATGAATCGTCTGAATATCTTCTACAAAAAATCCGACTTTAGGTTTTGAATATATATAGCCTTCATCTAAAAGCTGCTGATATGCAATTTCTACAGTAGTTAAACTTAAGTTTAAATGACTGCTTAGCTTTCTTTTAGAGGGTAACTTTTCATTAAACTGAAGTTTTCCACCTAATATATCTTCTTTAATAAATCGATAAAGCTGTGTATATAAAAATTCATTATCTTCAAAACGATATGTGAGCATCTCCATATAAACTGACCCCTTAATATTATTAAAAACTGGTACTTTTATAATACCAAATATTACGATACATTAGTTTATGTAAACTAAAATTCATACTATTTAGAGGTGTAATGATGAGTAAAATTGTAGGATCAGATAAAGTTAAACGTGGTATGGCAGAAATGCAAAAAGGCGGCGTTATTATGGATGTTGTCAACGCTGAACAAGCAAAAATTGCTGAAGCTGCTGGTGCAGTAGCTGTAATGGCATTAGAACGTGTGCCTAGTGACATTCGTGCAGCAGGTGGCGTAGCACGTATGGCTGACCCACGTATCGTTGAAGAAGTAATGAATGCAGTATCTATTCCTGTTATGGCAAAAGGTCGTATCGGTCATATTACTGAAGCACGTGTATTAGAAGCTATGGGTGTGGACTATATCGATGAGTCAGAAGTATTAACTCCAGCAGATGAAGAGTTCCACTTAAAGAAAGATGAATTTACAGTACCTTTCGTTTGTGGATGTCGTGATTTAGGAGAAGCAGCACGTCGTATCGGTGAAGGTGCAGCAATGTTACGTACGAAAGGTGAGCCTGGCACAGGAAATATCGTTGAAGCTGTGCGTCACTTACGTAAAGTAAATGCACAAGTACGTAAACTAACTGTCATGAATGATGATGAAATTATGACGGAAGCTAAACTTTTAGGTGCCCCTTATGAAGTATTAAAAGAAATTAAAGCTTTAGGTAAGTTACCAGTTGTAAACTTTGCTGCAGGTGGTGTTGCTACACCAGCGGACGCAGCTTTAATGATGGAATTAGGAGCTGACGGTGTATTCGTAGGTTCTGGTATCTTCAAATCAGAATCACCTGAAAAATTTGCGAAAGCAATCGTTCAAGCGACAACGCATTATCAAGACTATAAATTAATCGGTGAACTTTCTAAAGAGTTAGGTGCAGCGATGAAAGGTTTAGATATTAATAAACTTTCTTTAGAAGAAAGAATGCAGGAACGTGGCTGGTAAGATGAAGATTGGTGTATTAGCACTGCAAGGTGCTGTAAGAGAGCATATGCATCATATTGAGCTAGCAGGTCATACAGGGGTACCTGTAAAGCGTGTAGAACAACTAGAAGATATCGATGGATTAGTATTACCAGGTGGAGAATCAACAACGATGCGTCGTCTGATGGATCTCTATGGCTTTACTGAAGCGTTACGCCAAAGTGACTTACCGATGTATGGCACATGCGCAGGATTAATCTTACTTGCAAATGATATCGTTGGATATGATGATGGTCATCTAAAGAAGATGGATATCACTGTTGAACGTAATTCATTTGGACGACAAGTCGATAGCTTTGAAGCTGATCTAGACGTTAAAGGTATTGAAGAACAAGTCAATGCAGTCTTTATCCGTGCGCCACATATTGTGTCAGTTGGCCCGGAAGTTGAAGTATTAAGTACAGTAGAAGATAAGATGGTAGCTGTTAAACAAGGGAAATATCTTGGTATATCTTTTCACCCGGAGCTTACAGAAGATTATAAGATAATGAAATACTTTATAGAAGAAATGGTAATGAAATAATATTTCTGTAAAAGCCTACATTTGAAAAATGCAGGCTTTTTTATTTTGTGACATTTCAGATGCATGTTATAATCAATCATTATAAAAAGGGAGTGTCCTACATGAAAGACTTATCATTAAAACAAGCAATCGAATCACGTCATTCAATAAAAGAGTTTAATCCAGATATCACAATTTCTCATGAAATAATGGAAGAAATGATTACTTTAGCAACGAAGGCACCGTCTTCTATAAATTTACAGCCTTGGAGATTTGTTATAGTAGAATCCGATGAATCGAAAGCGGCAATAAGAGATCACGTTCATTTTAATACGCGTCAATTAGATACGAGCTCAGCTTTTGTACTAGTATTATCGGATAATAACCATAAAAATGACTTAGATAGAATTATGCAGCAAAATGTAAAAGAAGGATATATGGATCAAAATATAAAAGATGAAAATACGAAGGTGATTCAACAGCTTCTGGATCAGACGCCAGATGAATCTATGTATACTCAAGGAATGATGGATTCTGCCATGGCGGCAATGCAGTTTATGCTTGTCGCAAAAGATTACGGCTTCGATACAAATCCAATTGGTGGTTTTGATAGAGGGGCGGTATTACAAGCGTTAAATATTGATGGAGGACGATACACACCTGTAATGTTCATCGCAATTGGAATTGCAGCTAAAGAACATTATCCATCCTCAAGATATGATGTATCAGAAATATTGACATATAATTTTTCTGAAACAGGCGTTATTGGTAAGAAAAAAGGATTATAACAAAAAAGCTCAATCTGAAATTTTCAGATTGAGCTTTTACTATTATAAGAAGAATCCAGCGATTGTTGCAGAGATGAATGATACAAGTGTTGCACCATATAATAATTTTAAACCGAAACGAGCAACGACATCGCCTTGTTCATTGTTCAATGATTTGATTGCCCCTGCAATAATACCGATAGATGAGAAGTTAGCAAAAGATACTAAGAATACAGAAACGATTCCGATCGCATGTTCTGATAATTCGCCAGTCTTTCCTTTAACAATGGACTGAATATCTAGCATTGCAACAAATTCATTCGAAACGAGTTTAGTTGCCATAATAGATCCTGCGCGAACCGCATCGTCCCAAGCGATTCCTGTTAAGAATGCAAGAGGTGCAAACAAATACCCAAGTATAGTCTGGAAGTTCATTTCGCCTGGTGTAAACGCATCGACGATTCCATTAAGCATCGCGATTAATGCGATATATCCGATTAGCATTGCAGCAACAATTACTGCAACCTTAAATCCATCTAAAATATATTCTCCTAACATTTCAAAGAATGATTGTTTCTTTTCATCCGTATTTGTACCCATAATTACAGCATCTTCTTCTTCTGCTGAAACAACGTAAGGGTTGATGATTGAAGCAACGATAAAACCACCAAATAAGTTTAAGATAATAGCTGTTACGACATATTTAGGTTCAATCATCGTAAAATATGCACCGACGATAGATAGTGATACCGTACTCATCGCTGAAGCTGTTAACGTATATAAACGGTGCTTCGGAATATATGGTAATTGTTTCTTAATAGAGATAAATACTTCTGATTGACCTAAAATTGCTGCTGCTACTGCATTAAATGATTCTAATTTCCCCATACCGTTTACTTTAGAAATCAGCCATCCTAAATATTTAATGATAAACGGTAAGATCTTTAAGTACTGCAAGATTCCGATTAAAGCTGAAATAAAAGTAATCGGTAATAATACATCCATAAAGAAAGTTGAAGCGGCAGGTACTTTACCGACAGCTGGATTTTCCAGACCGCCAAATACGAAGTTGACACCTTGTTCTGCATAGCCTAGTAAATAACCGAAACCGGTAGCTAATGCTTCTACTAATTTAATACCACCTGAAGTTTTAAGTAAAAGAAAAGCAAATAGAAACTGAATGGCCATCATTATGCCGATATATTGCCAACGTACACTCTTTTTATCTGAACTCATAACCCATGCAAGTAACAAGAACACAACAAGACCGATGATACCGATAATATAATTCATGAAATCTCTCCTTTAGTCATATTTTTTATACTATAAATATCATACTACACAACGAATGAAAGCGCTAAACATTTTTTCGACTTATCATGAAAATTTGTTCATCAAAAAAGGTCAAACAAAATATTTGATTAACAAAGTAGGATTAAATATAATTAAGTCAAAGAAGGTCAAAGGTGGGTGATGTCATGCACAATATGTCAGATATAATTGAACAATATTTAAAACAGTTACTTGAAGAAGCGCAGGATGATGTTGTCGTAATTAAACGGGCACATATTGCTGAAAAGTTTGATTGCGTTCCATCACAGTTAAACTACGTCATTAAAACGCGCTTCACAAATGAACACGGCTATCAGATTGAAAGCAAACGTGGTGGCGGAGGTTATATTCGTATCACAAAAATTGAATCAAATAATAAGGCAGCGTTTATTGAGCATTTAATGGAATTAACGGGGAAACAGATTTCACAACAAAATGCTGAACGTATTATAGAAGGTTTACACCAAAATGAATTGATTAATGAGCGAGAGAAAAAGATTATACTTGGTACGATTCATCGTGATGTTTTAATGATGGATGTACCTTATCGTGATTATATACGCGCTAATATTTTACAAAATGTGCTGAATATCATTCATTATAACTAAGGAGAGATTGTATGCCATACGAAGAAGAATTTTCAATGAATCAGTTACTCAAACACTTGTTAAATAGTGGTGAGTTTCAAGCAGCCCATACACCTGACAAGTGTCCAAATTGTGGACTGACTTTAAGAGAAGCATTACACATCGGCAAATTTGGTTGTCATGAATGTTATAACACATTTAGTGATTATGTACCGCAAGTTATAGAGCGCGTACAGGCTGGTAATTTACAGCATATTGGTGTAACACCACATAAATCACAGGAAAAGATTGCACTGAAGAAAAAGATAGAAGCACTGGAAGAGAAATTACAATCATTAGTAGAGAAGCAAGCATTTGAAGAAGCGGTTGGTGTGCGTGATGAAATCCGTGCACTTAAGGAAGGTGGAGATACACATGCTGAATAAACATCTTCAGAATATATTAAGTGATTGGATGCAGTCAGCTGATGAACCCGCTGTTATCTTGAGTTCACGTATCAGGCTCGCACGTAATCTGGAAAATTTCGTTCATCCGATGATGTTTGCTGAAGATACTGCTGATAAAGTAATTGAAGAAGTGTCGAATGTATTAATAAAGGATTACGAACTAATCAAGATGACTGAAACACCGATGAAAGAGCGTCAAATGTTGGTAGTAAAACATTTGATTAGCAAAGAATTGATGGAGGCAAAGCACGGAGCTGTATTAATCAATGAAGATGAATCTGAAAGTATCATGATTAACGAGGAAGATCATATTCGTATACAAGTATTAGGTCACGATTTGTCGCTACATCATTTATATGAACGTGCACGCGTTATAGACAAAAAACTTGATGAAAAATTAATGATTTCTTATGATGAGCACTATGGTTATCTTACAACATGTCCAACCAATATTGGAACAGGCTTACGTGCCAGCGTTATGTTACATTTGCCGGGACTTTCTATTATGAAGAGAATGTCGCGAATCGCACAAACGATTAATCGATTTGGATTCACGATTCGTGGGATTTACGGAGAAGGTACACAAGCTTTAGGACATGTATATCAAGTGTCAAATCAACTGACGCTCGGTAAATCAGAAGAAAGTATCATCGATGATTTAACACAGGTGGTTGAACAGATTATTGAAGAGGAAATCAATATGCGTAAGCGTATGAATAATTATGATCATATCGATACAGTAGATAGAATTTACAGAAGCTTAGGGATATTGAAATATAGTCATAAAATTTCTGTAGAAGAAGCGAGTCTTAGATTAAGTGAGATTAAACTGGGTATTGATATGGGCATCATAAAAGATACTCCGTTTAGATTCAATGAACTGATGGTTGCTATACAGGCACCATTTATTGATAAATTGTATCCAGAGAATAAACAAATAGATGAAAAAAGAGCACAAATGCTACGAGAGCATTTGTAAGGAGGATAAAATATGTTTGGTAGATTAACTGAAAGAGCACAGCGTGTGTTAGCACATGCACAAGAAGAAGCGATTCGTTTAAATCATAATAATATCGGTACAGAACACTTATTATTAGGTCTTGTGAAAGAACCTGATGGAATTGCTGCGAAAGTGTTAGCGGCATATAACATTACAGAAGAAAAGGTTGTACAGGAAGTTGAACAATTAATCGGTCATGGCACAGATATGGGTGGAACAATTCAATATACACCACGTGCTAAAAAGGTAATTGAATTATCGTTAGACGAAGCACGTAAACTTAACCATAACTTTGTTGGTACTGAGCATATTCTATTAGGATTAATTCGTGAGAACGAAGGTGTTGCAGCACGCGTGCTTGCAAATCTTGATTTAAATATTACGAAAGCGCGTTCTCAAGTTGTTAAATTATTAGGTAGTCCGGAAATGGATGCTAAAGGCCACGGTGAAGCTAAAGCACAAGGCACACCAACATTAGATGGATTAGCGCGTGATTTAACGGTCATCGCTAAAGACGGCACGTTAGATCCAGTTATAGGTCGTGCTGATGAAGTAACGCGTATTATTGAAGTATTAAGCCGTCGTACGAAGAACAATCCGGTATTAATCGGTGAACCAGGTGTTGGTAAAACTGCAATTGTAGAAGGATTAGCACAAGCAATCGTAAACAATGAAGTACCTGAAACGTTAAAAGGTAAACGTGTTATGAGTTTAGATATGGGTACAGTTGTAGCGGGTACGAAATATCGTGGGGAATTTGAAGAGCGTCTTAAAAAGGTGATGGATGAAATTCATGCAGCTGGCAACATCATTTTATTCATTGACGAATTACACACATTAATCGGTGCGGGTGGCGCTGAAGGTGCTATTGATGCATCGAATATCTTAAAACCTGCATTAGCACGTGGAGAAATTCAATGTATCGGTGCAACAACTTTAGAAGAATACCGTAAATACATCGAAAAAGATGCAGCGTTAGAACGTCGTTTCCAACCAGTTCAGGTAGATGAACCAAATGTAGAGGATGCAATTGAAATTTTACATGGTTTACGTGACCGCTATGAAGCGCATCACCGTATTCAAATTTCTGATGAAGCTTTAGTTGCAGCTGTAAAAATGAGCGATCGTTACATTTCTGACCGTTTCTTACCAGATAAAGCGATTGACTTAATTGATGAAGCAAGTTCAAAAGTGCGTTTACGTAACTATACAACGCCACCAAGTTTAAAAGAACTTGAAGTTGAACTTGAAAAAGTAAAAAATGAAAAAGATGCTGCAGTGCATTCTCAGGAGTTCGAACAAGCAGCAGCGTTACGTGACAAACAATCACAACTTGAAAAGCAATTAGATGAAACGAAAAAAGAATGGCAAAAAACGCAAGGTTCTAACAACACATCAGTGACACCTGATGATATCGCAATTGTTGTTGCGAACTGGACGGGTATTCCATTAAATAAAATTGCAGAAACTGAATCACAAAAATTATTAAACTTAGAAGAAATTTTACATGACCGTGTAGTAGGACAACATGATGCGGTTGTATCGATTTCTAAAGCAGTGCGTCGTGCCCGTGCCGGTCTTAAAGATCCGAAACGTCCTATCGGAAGCTTTATCTTCTTAGGTCCAACTGGTGTTGGTAAAACTGAGCTTGCAAGAGCATTAGCGGAAGCGATGTTTGGTGAAGAAGATGCAATGATTCGTGTAGATATGAGTGAATTTATGGAGAAACATAGCGTGTCTCGTTTAGTAGGTTCACCTCCAGGATATGTTGGGTTTGAAGAAGGTGGCCAATTAACTGAGAAAGTGCGCCGCAAACCGTATTCAGTTATTTTATTCGATGAAATTGAAAAAGCTCACCCTGATGTATTTAACATGTTATTACAAGTGTTAGATGATGGTCGATTAACGGATTCTAAAGGGCGTACAGTAGACTTTAGAAATACTGTAATCATTATGACAAGTAACGTTGGGGCACAGGAATTAAAAGATAATAAATTCGTAGGATTCGGTGGCAGTGATGCTGCACAAGATTATGAAACTATCCGTAAGACAATGATGGATGAGTTGAAGAAACAGTTCCGTCCAGAGTTCTTAAACCGTATTGACGATATTATCGTGTTCCATAAGTTGGAGAAAGAACAATTAAAAGAAATCGTTACGTTCATGGTCAATGGCTTAACGAAACGCTTAAAAGAACAAGATATTTATATTACATTAACAGACGCTGCCAAAGAAAAAGTAGCCGATGATGGATACGATCCAGAATATGGTGCACGTCCGTTAACACGTTCTATCCAAAAGAACATCGAAGATAAGTTATCTGAAGAGTTATTAAAAGGTGAGGAATTAGCTGGTCACAATGTGACAATTGATTATAAAGATGGCGAATTTGTAATTACAAAAGAAAAGCAATAATGAAACACATACTGCTGAAATAATAGTAGAAACACTGTTATTTCAGCAGTATTTTTATTTTTAAAATATTATTGCATCATATTAGGGGTTAACATTGTCTAAACATGCAAAAAGATTTAAAATAAATACATATTATAATGGGGGGGAATATATTGGCTAAAGTGAAATCAACTTTTGAATGTATGGCCTGTGGTTATCAGTCCCCAAAATGGATGGGTAAATGTCCGAATTGTGGCGCCTGGAATCAGATGGAAGAAGTCATTGAACATAAACAAAAAGGACCAAAAACAGCAATACATCAGCAAGATTCAAATTCTAAAGTAGAAAAATTAAAAAATATAACGAAAGAAAGTGTGCCAAGAGACCATACGCAAATGGGAGAACTTGACCGTGTATTAGGTGGCGGTATTGTTCCTGGCTCACTCGTGCTCATTGGTGGAGATCCAGGTATCGGAAAGTCAACATTGTTACTACAAGTGTGTGCGATGTTGTCGCAACGTCATCCCGTACTTTATATATCAGGTGAGGAATCGGTAAGACAAACAAAACTCCGTGCAGACCGCTTAAAGGAAGATGCCGGAGAGTTAGATGTGTATGCGGAGACAAATCTTCAAATCATACATGAAACCGTGAAGAAGATGCAGCCGAAGTTTTTAGTGATTGACTCTATTCAAACGATTTTTCATCCGGAAGTAACGAGCGCACCAGGTTCAGTATCTCAAGTGCGTGAATGTACGCAGGAGTTAATGCGTATTGCAAAGCAGATGAATATTGCGACGTTTATCGTCGGTCACGTTACAAAAGAAGGGCAAATCGCAGGACCACGTTTACTTGAACATATGGTAGATACTGTACTTTATTTTGAAGGCGATACACATCATAGTTACCGTATTTTACGTGCCGTGAA
Organism: Macrococcoides bohemicum; assembly: GCF_016865215.1. Lineage (NCBI taxonomy): Bacteria > Bacillati > Bacillota > Bacilli > Caryophanales > Staphylococcaceae > Macrococcoides > Macrococcoides bohemicum. The sequence continues at coordinate 2,262,639 of NZ_CP054482.1, read as the reverse complement.
AAACCGTTTCGGTTCTACAAATGAAATGGGTATATTTGAAATGCGCAATACTGGCCTTACAGAAGTATTAAACCCGAGTGAAATGTTCTTAGAAGAACGTACGAAGAATGTAGCCGGTTCTACGATTGTTGCCACAATGGAAGGCACGCGTCCACTCCTTGTTGAAGTTCAATCATTAGTGTCACCGACATCATTTCATAACCCTAGACGTATGGCGACAGGTATTGACCATAACCGTTTAACACTGTTAATGGCAGTACTAGAGAAGAAACAAGGTTATCTGTTACAGCAACAGGATGCCTATGTCAAAGTAGCAGGTGGCGTGAAATTAGATGAACCTGCTGTTGATTTAAGTATTATTATTAGCATTGCTTCAAGCTATAATGATAAACCAACCCGTGGCGATGACTGCTTTATCGGAGAAGTAGGTTTGACTGGAGAAGTAAGACGTGTTGCGCGTATTGAACAACGTGTGCAGGAAGCTGAAAAACTTGGATTCAAACGTGTCATTATTCCAAAGAATAATATCGGTGGCTGGGATTTCCCGGGGAATATCGAAGTGATTGGTGTAACAAATATAAGCGAAGCATTAAAGCTTGCATTTTAAGGAGGTGAAAATATGTTAAAGAAATTAGTAACGTTAATATTTATTGTAGTAGGTGCAAGCTTAGGGATTTTTGCGATACCTGAATTGATTCGTTTATTTAATTTGAATGTTCCTGAAATTCTTAAGAATGCATATGTTGATGGTGCGATTGGGATTGTTGTCTTTTTTATTTTATTTTATTGGTTGATTGATCGCGTAGTTAACCTCATTATTAAAGGTGAAAAATCTTTATTAAACATTAATTTTATGGAACTTATCTTTGCAACGCTCGGTATGATTTTAGGATTGATGATTGCTTCGATGATCAGTTTAATCTTTAACTCTATGGGCTTTATATTACTTAAAAATACAGTGCCAGTAATTCTGGCGGTTGTATTAGGTTATTTAGGGTTTCAGGTTGGACTAAAGAAACGTGATGAAATTCAAAGTTTCTTACCGGAACGATTCCAGAGCGGTTCAAACAAGCGCCGTGTGCTGGATAATACGAAATTATTGGATACGTCGGCAATCATTGATGGTCGTATCTTATCAATCGTAGAGTGCGGATTTTTAGATGGTACGATTATCGTTCCTCAAGGCGTATTAGATGAATTACAGCTTATCGCAGATTCAACAGACGGTATGAAACGTGATAAAGGACAACGTGGACTGGACATTTTAAGCCAGCTTCAGAACACAGGTCATCCGATTAAGATTGTCCCTGGCAATAAAAATATTAAAGAAGTCGACCAACTATTAGTCACAATGGCAAAAGAAACAAAATCAAGCGTCATTACAACAGACTTTAACTTAAACAAAGTATGTCAGGTGCAAGGCATTAAAGTATTAAATGTGAATGATTTATCTGAAGCAATTAAACCAGTTGTCGCACAAGGTGATAAGTTTATGCTGAATGTGACGAAAGCTGGGAAAGAAGAGAACCAAGGTGTCGGATATCTAGAAGATGGCACAATGGTCGTTGTAGAGAATGGTAAACATTTAATTAATAAACAAGTGAACGTGGAAGTACAATCTGTACTTCAGACTGCTTCAGGCAGAATTATATTTACAAAGAAAGTGAATGACTAATATGTATGACGTAATCATTCCGGCAGCAGGCATGGGTAAACGCATGCAGGCGAATCAAAATAAAATATTACTGACAATCAATCATAAATCAATACTTGAACATACCGTTCAAGTATTTCAAAATGATGATAATTGTCGGGCGATTCATCTGGCCGCGCAACGTGATGAAATAAGTACGTTACAATCAATGCTCACAAATTACAGTAAAATTGACGTTATCACTGAAGGTGGTAGTGAACGCCAATACAGTATTTATAACGTATTAAAAGCGATTGAGCCCTGTGAATATGTATTTGTGCATGATGCAGCAAGACCATTTGTTACGCAGCACACATTAAACAAACTATATGAATCGGTACAACAAAATCACAGCGTTATCGCAGGCGTTAAAGTAAAAGATACGATTAAACGTGTTGAAGATAATTTAGTTATTGAAACATTAAAGCGTGACGTGTTATGGCAAATTCAAACACCACAAGCGTTTGAATATCAATTATTAATCGATGCGTACAATAAAGCGGATGCAGATCAGTTCTTAGGCACAGATGATGCATCACTTGTTGAACGTATTTTCAAAGTTCATATCGTAGAAAGTGACTACGACAATATCAAAATCACAACGCCGGAAGACATGTTCTTCGCGGAAGCAATACTGAAGAAAAGAGGGTTATGATGAGAATTGGATATGGATATGATGTACACCAATTAATCGAAGGCAGGCCTTTGATCATCGGCGGGATTGAACTTGTTCACGATAAAGGGTTACTGGGCCATAGTGATGCCGACGTATTATTACATGCGATTACGGATGCGATTTTAGGTGCGGTTTCACTTGGTGATATCGGTAAATTCTTCCCGGACGATGACCCGAAATATAAGGGTGCGGATTCTAAGATTTTATTGAAAGATGCGTACCAGCACGTCCTTGATTTAGGTTATCAAATCGGGAATCTAGATGCCACAATTATCGCTGAAAAGCCGAAATTCAGACCTCATATCGATGCGATGCGTGAATCGATTGCAAATGTGTTAAATACAGACATATTCAATGTTAACGTCAAAGCAACGACGAATGAGAAGATGGGCTATTTAGGCAGACAAGAGGGAATACAAGCTCAAGCTGTGGTATTATTATTAAAGAAAACTAATTAATGGAGTGAATATAATGAGTAAAGTAAGAGTAAGATATGCACCAAGTCCGACTGGTTTCTTACACATCGGTAATGCACGTACTGCATTATTTAACTATTTATTTGCAAGACATAACGGCGGAGATTTTATCATCCGTATTGAAGATACAGATACTGCGCGTAATGTTGAAGGCGGAGAAGCGAGTCAGTTAAAGTTCTTACAATGGTTAGGGATGGACTGGGATGAATCGATTGATAAAGATGGAGGATATGGTCCTTACCGTCAATCTGAGCGTGCGCATATTTATAATCCAATCATTGAAAAGTTATTAGCTGAGGATAAAGCATATCGTTGTTACATGACATCTGAAGAGTTAGAAGCAGAACGTGAAGCACAGCTTGCACGTGGAGAAATGCCGAGATACGGTGGTAAACATGCACACTTAACAAAAGAAGAAGAAGCGGCTTTAATTGCTGAAGGTCGCGAACCTGCTATTCGTATTCGTGTACCGAAAGATAAAACTTATACATTTAATGATATGGTTAAAGGTGAAGTATCATTTGATTCTAACGGGATCGGTGACTGGGTTATCGTGAAAAAAGATGGTATTCCAACGTATAACTTCGCGGTAGCAATCGATGATCACTTCATGGAAATCACTCACGTTATCCGTGGTGATGATCATATTTCAAATACACCGAAACAAATGATGGTTTATGAAGCGTTAGGATACGATATCCCGACGTTTGGTCACATGACATTAATCGTAAATGAAGACCGTAAGAAGTTATCTAAACGAGATGGTTCAATCATTCAATTTATTGAACAATATCATGATTTAGGTTACTTACCAGAAGCATTATTCAACTTTATCGGATTACTTGGCTGGTCTCCAGAAGGTGAAGAAGAAATCTTCTCTAAAGCGCAATTTATCGAAATGTTCGATGAGAAACGTTTAAGTAAATCACCAGCATTCTTTGATAAACAAAAGCTTGCATGGATCAACAACCAATATATGAAGACAAAAGATTTAGATACAGTATTTGAAATGACGTTACCACACATGGAAAAAGCAGGTCTTATTTCAAATAACCCAACAGAAGCAGAACTTGCATGGACGAAATCTTTAGTAAGTTTATATCAACAACAAATGAGCTACGCTGGTGAAATCGTTGAATTATCTGAGTTATTCTTCAAAGATGAATTAGCATTAGACGAAGAAGCATCAGAAGTTGTAAACGGTGAGCAAGTACCTGAGTTAGTAAAATCTTTAACAGCTCAGCTTGAAGCATTAGATACTTTTGATGCGGCAAGCATTAAAGCTGCAATTAAAGCGGTTCAGAAAGAAACTGGGATTAAAGGTAAGAACTTATTCATGCCGATTCGTGTGATGGTATCTGGCCAAACACATGGTCCTGAATTACCAAATACAATGGAGTTATTAGGTAAGGATAAAGTAATCGAGCGTTTAAGTGTTTACGCATAATAAAACAAAAATAGTTGAAAAATAATCGCAATCTATTATAATCAGATTATGAGAATAAGTAGATAGTTAAATTATCTAAAGAGAGCATACGGTTGGTGCGAGTATGTGATAAATTAATTGTTGAATGCATCTCATGAATTCTATTTAAATATTTTAAAGTGAGTAGATTATCTACTAATCAGAGTGGAACCGTGCAGAAGCACCTCTTATTTTAGAGGTGCTTCTTTTTTATATTGGGAGGTGTGTGTATGTTCGCTAGAATTAAAGATGACATTAATATGGTGTTTGAACAGGACCCGGCTGCAAGAAGTAGTTTAGAAGTGTTTTTGACATACTCAGGATTACACGCTGTATGGTGGCATTTAGTTGCGCACTGGTTCTTTAATCATAAAATGTATTTTATCGCACGTGCTATCAGTCAAATTTCAAGATTTTTCTCGGGCATTGAAATCCATCCTGGTGCAAAGATCGGTAAAAGATTGTTCATTGACCATGGTATGGGGATTGTCATCGGTGAAACGTGTACGATTGGCAATAACGTAACAATTTATCAAGGTGTGACGTTAGGCGGTACAGGGAAAGAGAATGGTAAACGTCACCCTGATATCGGAGATAACGTGTTAATTGCGGCAGGCGCTAAAGTACTCGGGAATATTCAAATCGGTAACAATGTGAATATTGGTGCGAATTCTGTCGTATTGAAGTGTGTACCCGACTTTTCTACTGTAATAGGTATTCCCGGACACATTGTAAAACAAAATGGTGTTAAAGTCGGTAAGAGCTTTGAACATGCAAATTTACCGGATCCGATTTATGAAAAATTAAAAGAATTAGAACGTCATATAGAGGCGACAAAAAAAGGAGAGATTGTTGATGATTACGTTATATAACACGTTAAGTCGTAAAAAAGAAAAGTTCGTACCATTAGAAGAAGGTAAGGTGAAGATGTATGTGTGCGGTCCTACCGTATACAATTACATTCACATCGGTAATGCACGTCCTGCAATCAGTTTCGATGTCGTTAGACGTTACTTTGAATATCGCGGCTATGAACTCAACTACGTGTCAAACTTTACAGACGTTGACGACAAACTAATTAAAGCTGCAAATGAATTAAATTCTACTGTGCCAGAAGTAGCTGATCGTTTTATTGAAGCATACTTTGAAGATACGAGTGCCCTTAATTGTAAGCATGCGACACATCACCCACGCGTTATGGATCATATGGATGATATTATTTTGTTTATCGAAGAATTGATTAAGAAAGACTACGCATACGAAAGTGGCGGAGATGTTTATTTTAGAACACGTAAATTTGATGGATACGGGAAGTTAAGTCATCAGTCAATTGACGAACTTAAAGTCGGTGCACGTATTGCAACGGGTGAATTAAAGGATGATGCGTTAGATTTCGCGTTATGGAAATCAGCAAAGCCAGGTGAAATTAGCTGGGATTCTCCATGGGGTAAAGGTCGACCGGGCTGGCATATCGAGTGTTCAGTAATGGCGAAGAAACATTTAGGTGATTCTATTGATATCCATGCAGGTGGTTCTGACTTAACATTCCCACACCACGAGAATGAAATCGCGCAATCTGAAGCACATAATGACACAACATTTGCAAATTACTGGATGCATAACGGATTTATCAATATTGATAATGAGAAGATGAGTAAGTCATTGGGTAACTTTATTTTAGTGCACGATATCATTAAAGAAGTTAATCCAAACGTATTGCGCTTCTTTATGATCAGTGTACATTATAGAAATCCAATCAACTATAATATGGAGCTTGTTTCTAGTGCGAAAGCAGGACTTGAACGTATTCAAAATGCATATGCAGCACTGCAGGAAAGAAAAGAAATTTCTGTAGGTATTGTTGATCACACTGAGATAATCAAAGTAGTTGATGATATTTTAGTTCAGTTTGAAACAGCGATGGACGATGATTTTAATACAGCAAATGCAATAACAGCCTGGTATGAATTAGCGAAACAAGCCAATATCTATAATCAGAATGAATCAACAGATTTAAAAGTGATTGATCGTTTCCTGGAAGTGTTCGAAATCTTTAGTGAAGTATTAGGTGTCAAACTGGTTGAAGAAAAAGAATTGCTTGATGCTGACATCGAAGCATTAATAGCAGAACGTGAAACAGCACGTAAAGAACGAAACTTTGCACGTGCAGATGAAATTCGCGACTTATTAAAAGAGCAAAATATTATTTTAGAAGATACGGCACAAGGTGTGAGATTTAAACGTGGTTAACGAAGCGAGTCTTTATAATCCACTGACACTTGCTTATTTAGGTGATGCAGTACTTGATTTACATGTCAGAAATTATATCGTAAGAGAAAAGAATAAAAAACCGAATGAACTACATCGTCAGGCAACATTTTTTGTATCTGCTAAAAGTCAGGCGCATACGTTTGATACTTTAGTTGATGAAGGTTATTTTACTGAACAGGAAACAGAAATACTGATGCGCGGGCGCAATGCCAAAAGTCATACCCGCGCGAAAAATACAGATGTTATTTCTTATAAGAAAAGTACCGCACTTGAAGCGGTTATCGGTTATTTACATTTAAATAACGAAACAGAAAGATTACAGACGCTGCTGGATAAAATCATCACGTTATGTGAAATGAGGGGTAAATAATGAAAAAAGAAACAACTGATGAAATGATAGTAGGACGTCATGCTGTGAAAAGCGCGATTGAGTCGGATCACGAAATAAATAAAGTGTTCATCCAGGAAGGTATTAATAAATCACAAATTTCAAGCATATTAAATTTATGTAAGGAAAGAAAGATTATTGTTCAAACAGTACCGAAATCAAAGCTTGACCATTTATCTGATGTACCACATCAAGGGATTATGGCGATGATTTCACCTTATGAATATATTGATCTGGATGACTTCTTAAATGCACGTGATAAAGATAAGTTAAGCACGATTATGATTCTTGACGGTTTAGAAGATCCGCATAATCTAGGTTCTATTTTAAGAACGGCAGATGCGATTGGAATAGACGGTATATTGATTCCGAAACGTCGCTCAGTAAGCTTGAACCAAACGGTTGTGAAAGCTTCAACAGGAGCGATTGAACATGTGCCGGTAATGCGTGTCACAAACATTAGTCAGGCAATAGATAAACTGAAAGAAGCAGGTTACTGGGTTGCGGGGACGGATGCCAGCAAATCAGTTGATTACCGTAAGATGGATGCTAATATGAACCTTGCGATTGTTATCGGTTCAGAGGGTGAGGGAATGAGTAGGCTCGTTAAAGATAAATGTGACTTCTTAATTCACTTGCCAATGGTTGGACATGTTAATAGTTTGAATGCTTCAGTGGCAGCGAGTTTGTTAATGTACGAAGTTTATCGCAAAAGGAACCCACTAGACGCATGATAAAAAAATATACTATCATTGATGGTTATAATGTTATCGGACAAAGTTCAAGACTTAAACAACTCGCACAAGAATCATTAGAAGAGGCACGTATTCAACTATTGCTTGAAATCGCGAATTATAATGCCCGTATTGCGGACGAAATGATTGTAGTGTTCGATGCATATGATGTGAAATCACATGAGCGCGAAGAAGTAATTCATGGCATCCGTGTTGTCTATTCTCGGGAAAAGGAAACGGCTGATGCAGTTATTGAACGGCTTGTCTACGAGATGTATGAAAAGCACATTACAACGATCAAGGTCGTAACAAGTGATTTATCAGAACAGCATACGATATTTGGCAGCGGTGCCTTAAGAATCCCGTCCCGTGAGTTTATCAACAATTTGCGTGAAGAAGAAATCAATGTGGCGAAAGATATGGTAAAGATGGATAACAATAAACCGCGTACACGTATTGAAATCGATCAGGAAACGAAAGAGCGATTAGAAAGATTAAGGCGCGGAGATTATTAATTCAAGATAATTTTATTGTTTGAGATAATCATTTATTACATTTAACCTAAAGAAAAACACATCTAGAGGTTAAGCGCATGTTTAAAACTTATACACAAGTGATTTGTGAAGAACAAACAATGTATCATCTAAAGCCAATAGAACAAATTGTTAAAGACATTCAGAGTGGTAATATCGATGCTTTTGATAGTCTTGTAGCAAGACTACGTAATGGTATTGAAGTGCATATTCGTAAAATTTCGTATAGAGACCATGAAGCTTTATATCAAGAGAGTCTGATTGCGTTATATCAGGCAGTGAAAGTTTATGATCCATTAAAGAGCGACAATTTTGAAAGATTTTATTTCTACCATTTGAAATATGCACTGCTGGATTATGTGAGGGACTTGCAGAAAGAGCGCAATCGTCCTATTGTTAGCTTTGAAACGACGCAGTATGACGATGAACCATCACTTGAAGCGTTCATACAAGATATGAACGCTTTGCATCCTGATATTGAAAGTGAACTTATTGATTTACAGTCACGTATGACACCTGTTGCATTACAATTGAGTCCGCTTGAATATCGCGTCCTTGAATATTTGAAGGAACAGATGCCTGTCAAAGCGATGGCAGCAATTGAGAATGAATCGCTGAAAACAATTCATAATGCGATTTCAAGACTGAAAGTTAAGATTAAATCCTTCATACAAGGTACATGTTAGTTTGACAAATTACAATTTCACCGTTATATTAAACTAGGATTAGAATGAATTAATGTGATGATTAGACATGAACAATATAGCACTAAAAAATAAGTATCGAATTACGGTTCGGTCTATTTTTTATCAATTTAAACATGACGGAGGCAAACGCATGGAACATAAAGATAATTTCTTTCAAGGTGTTATTTCTGAGATGAAAAAAACTTCATGGCCAACTGGTCAGGAAGTTATTAGAGATACAACAATCGTAGTATTAACTGTATTATTCTTTATTATTTTCTTTTACGCAATCGATTTAGGCATTTCTGAGCTTATTCGATTAATTAATTAAGGAGGCATATTATGTCTGAGGAAAGCAAAAAGCATTGGTACGCAGTTCATACGTATTCAGGCTATGAAAACAAAGTAAAAGACAACTTAGAAAAACGTCTAGAATCTATGAATATGCAAGATCAAATCTTTAGAGTTGTTATTCCGGAAGAAGAGGAAACAACAATTAAAGACGGTAAAGCAAAAACATCAGTAAAGAAAACATTCCCTGGTTACGTTTTAGTTGAATTAGTGATGACGGATGAATCTTGGTATGTTGTACGTAACACGCCAGGCGTTACAGGTTTCGTAGGATCTGCCGGTGCAGGATCTAAACCAAATCCATTATTACCAGAAGAAGCTAAGTTTATTTTGAAATCAATGGGTATGAACGAAAAAACGATTGATGTTGAAATTGAAGTTGGTGAACAAGTGCGCGTAACGAGCGGTCCTTTTACAAACCAGGTTGGTGAAGTGAAAGAAATCGATATCGATAAATACAAATTAACAGTATTAGTAGATATGTTTGGTCGCGAAACACCAGTTGAAGTTGAATTCGATCAAATTGAAAAATTATAATAAAAATTTTAAAAAAACAAAATGTAAATTTTCACTTGCAATTTTTATGAGTAAGTGGTAATATTTTATGGTCGTGCTAATTAGTACGGTTGTTGAGTGGGAGGGTAAATATCATACCCTGTGACCACATCACGATATTATAGGAGGTGCACATCGTGGCTAAAAAAGTAATCAAAGTTGTTAAATTACAAATCCCAGCAGGGAAAGCGAATCCAGCGCCACCAGTTGGTCCAGCATTAGGTCAAGCAGGTGTTAACATTATGGGATTCTGTAAAGAATTTAACGCGCGTACACAAGAACAAGCAGGTTTAATTATTCCGGTTGAAATCTCTGTATTTGAAGATCGTTCATTTACATTTATCACTAAAACACCACCTGCAGCAGTTTTACTTAAAAAAGCAGCTAAAATCGAAAAAGGTTCTGGTGAACCTAACAAAACTAAAGTTGCTACAGTAACTGAAGATCAAGTACGTGAAATCGCTGAAGCTAAAATGGAAGATTTAAATGCAGCAAGCGTTGAAGCGGCAATGAGAATTGTTGCTGGTACTGCTCGTAGTATGGGTGTAGAAATTAAATAGTAATTTAAGATTTAACAAGCAGACTTATCTAAGTCTGCTCTTGCACTGTTATAGACAGTGCCCGTGGGAGGACATTCCGCTAAAACCACTATAAGGAGGAAATAAGAAATGGCTAAAAAAGGTAAAAAATATCAAGAAGCCGCTCAAAAAGTTGATAACACTAAATTCTACTCTGTAGAAGAAGCTATCAAACTTGCGCAAGAAACAAGCACAGTAAACTTTGACGCTTCTGTTGAAGTTGCATTCCGTTTAGGAATCGATGTACGTAAAAATGACCAACAAATCCGTGGTGCAGTTGTATTACCAAACGGAACTGGTAAAACTCAACGTGTATTAGTATTCGCTAAAGGTGAAAAATTAAAAGAAGCTGAAGCTGCAGGCGCTGACTATGTTGGCGATGCTGAATACATCAACAAGATCAACCAAGGTTGGTTCGAATTCGATGTAATCGTAGCAACTCCAGACATGATGGGTGAAGTTGGTAAACTTGGACGTGTCTTAGGACCTAAAGGTTTAATGCCAAACCCTAAAACTGGTACTGTAACGATGGACGTAACAAAAGCTGTTCAGGAAATCAAAGCTGGTAAAGTAGAATACCGTGCTGAGAAATCTGGTATCGTTCACGCTTCAATCGGTAAAGTATCATTTGATACTGCTAAATTAGTTGAAAACTTTAACACTTTAAAAGATGTTTTAGCTAAAGCTAAACCAGCGTCATCAAAAGGTACTTACTTCAAAACTGTTTCTGTAACATCTACTATGGGCCCTGGTATCAAAGTTGACCCATCAGAAATCAGAAACTAATTTAAAAAAAATTGACAAGATTCAAATTTCACGTTATAGTGTAATTTGTATTTTATAAATAACCTAAGACAGTAGGGGCGAATGCTTAATAATCCTACCGAGGTGAAATTTGACTTGATGAACTTTCAAGCACTTTTTACCATGGGTGAAAAGTGCTTTTTTAATACTTTATTAGAAAAGCACGAAAATCTTAATGGAGGTGTCATAATGAGTACAAAAGCTATCGAAATCAAACAACAAAAAGCTGATTTGATCACTGAACAATTAAAAAATTCAGTATCAACTATCATCGTTGACTATCGTGGTTTAACTGTTGCGCAAGTAACTGAACTACGTAAACAACTTCGTGAAGCTGGTGTGGAATTCCACGTTTACAAAAATACTTTAGTACGTCGTTCAGCAGAAGCTGCTGGTATCGAAGGACTTGAAGAATTTTTAACTGGACCAAACGCTATTGCATTCTCTAACGAAGAAGTTGTTGCGCCAGCAAAAATTCTTGCTGACTTCGCAAAAGAAAACGAAAAGTTAGAAATCAAAGCCGGTGTTATTGAAGGTAAAGTGACTAGCGCTGATGATATCAAAGCTATCGCATCATTACCATCAAAAGAAGGACTTATCTCAATGGTTCTTTCAGTATTACAAGCTCCAATGCGTAACTTCGCATATGCAGTTAAAGCTGTTGGAGAACAAAAAGAAGGCGGAGAAGAAGCTGCTCCTGCTGAAGAAGCATAATTCACTTAGCCAAAGACAATTAGTATCATAAAAAACTTAAATTAAATGGAGGAATACAATCATGTCAAACGAAAAAATTATCGAAATGATTAAAGAAATGTCAGTTTTAGAATTAAACGATTTAGTTAAAGCTATCGAAGAAGAATTCGGTGTTACTGCTGCTGCTCCTGTAGCTGTTGCTGGTGCTGCTGGTGGCGAAGGTGCTGCTGCAGAAAAAACTGAATTCGACGTAGAATTAGTATCTGCTGGAGCTTCAAAAATTAAAGTTGTTAAAGCTGTTAAAGAAGCTACTGGTTTAGGATTAAAAGACGCTAAAGACTTAGTTGATGGCGCTCCTAAAGTAGTTAAAGAAGGCGTATCTAAAGATGAAGCTGAAGAATTAAAAGCTAAATTAGAAGAAGCTGGAGCAACTGTAGAAGTTAAATAATTTCTCCTTTGTTCGAAACCCGTTATGTATATAACGGGTTTTTCTTGCTTTATATTGGTATAATTTCAACTGAGTGCGCATTGCGCTGAGTTGAAATAAGTGAGGTGTTAAGGTGAGTCATTATTATAGTGAAGAACAAACGGTAGAAAGCAATGAAAGTATCATCAGTTTTAATATGGGTAATCACAGTTTGAAACTTACGACGGATAGTGGTGTGTTTTCAAAAGGTGGCGTTGATTTCGGATCTAACTTACTCGTCAAAACTTTTTTAGAAGATACAAGTCCTGCTCGAGTACTTGATGTCGGATGTGGATATGGCACGATGGGATTAATGGTGGCAAAGCATTATCCGGAATCAACAGTACATATGGTAGATGTGAACGAACGCGCATTATCTTTATCTGAAAGAAATAGTAATGCTAACAATATTCATAACACAACTATCTATAAGAGTGATGGATTAAATGAAGTAACAGAACGGTTTGATGCAGTGATTACAAACCCACCAATTCGTGCGGGCAAAGACGTTGTTCATCGCATATTAGAAGATAGTGCAAAAGTGCTTGGAGATAACGGTGCACTATACGTTGTAATCCAAAAGAAACAAGGTATGCCATCAGCAAAAAAGAAGATGGAAGACGTTTTTGGTAACGTTGCAGTTCTGAAGAAAGATAAAGGTTACTATATATTAAAGAGTGTAAAAGGTTGACCTTATACGTTCCGTCTGTTATAGTAATAGAATGTAAAAATTTAAATGAATAAGTGTGCACTTTTCTATCTAATTTTAGGAGAAATGAGTTTAAAATAAAATGTGAAAATGGAGTTATGTGATTCCGTTTTCTTTTTGTCTTATTCCTCTGTTTAGGTAAAAGGCATCACAATTTTTGAGGGGTGAATCTGTTGACAGGTCAACTTATCCAATACGGAAGGCATCGTCAGCGTAGAAGTTACGCAAGAATTTCCGAGATTTTAGAATTACCTAACTTAATAGAGATTCAAACAAAATCTTATGAATGGTTCTTAGAAGAAGGTTTAATCGAGATGTTTAGAGACATTTCACCAATTGAAGACTTCACTGGAAATCTTTCATTAGAATTTGTTGATTACAAATTAGGTGAGCCAAAGTACGATTTAGATGAAGCAAAGAACCGTGATGCTACTTACTCAGCGCCACTTCGAGTAAAGGTACGATTAATTATTAAAGAAACAGGCGAAGTGAAAGAACAAGAAGTCTTTATGGGTGATTTCCCATTAATGACTGATACAGGTACGTTTGTCATCAATGGTGCAGAACGTGTTATCGTATCTCAGTTAGTTCGTTCACCATCTGTATACTTCAATGATAAAGTCGATAAGAATGGTAAAGTGAGCTTTGGAGCGACTGTTATCCCTAACCGTGGTGCGTGGCTTGAATATGAAACTGATGCGAAAGATGTTGTATTCGTTCGTATTGACCGTACACGTAAATTACCGATAACTGTACTTTTACGTGCATTAGGATTCTCAAGTGACCAGGAAATCATTGATTTATTAGGTGACAACGAGTATTTACGTAACGCATTAGATAAAGATAATACTGAGTCAACTGAAGCTGCATTACTTGAAATTTATGAACGTTTACGTCCAGGTGAACCACCTACAGTGGAGAACGCGAAAAGCCTTTTATACTCTCGTTTCTTCGACCCAAAACGTTATGACTTAGCAAGCGTTGGACGTTATAAAATGAATAAAAAGTTACATTTAAAACACCGTCTATTCAACCAAACTTTAGCTGAGCCTATCGTTGATGTTGAAACAGGTGAAATCGTAGCTGAAGAGGGTACACTTTTAGATCGTCGTAATTTAGATCAAATTTTAAATGTACTTGAAAACAATGCCAACCAAAAAGTATTTACTTTAGAGAATGGTTTATTAGACGAGCCGATTGAAATTCAATCTGTTAAAGTTTACATTCCTGGAGATGAAGAAAAACGTACGACAACAATTATCGGTAATGCTTTCCCAGATGAAGAAGTGAAATGTATCACACCTGCTGATATCTTATCTTCTATTAGTTATTTCTTTAACTTATTAGCTGGAGTAGGTTTCACTGATGATATCGATCACTTAGGTAACCGTCGTTTACGTTCTGTTGGTGAGTTATTACAAAACCAATTCCGTATCGGTTTAAGTCGTATGGAGCGTGTTGTACGCGAACGTATGAGTTTACAAGATACTGAATCTGTAACACCTCAACAATTAATTAATATCCGTCCTGTCATTGCATCTATTAAAGAATTCTTTGGTAGTTCACAATTATCTCAGTTCATGGACCAGGCAAACCCATTAGCTGAGCTTACACATAAACGTCGTTTATCTGCATTAGGACCGGGTGGTTTAACAAGAGAACGTGCTGGTATGGAAGTACGTGACGTTCACTACTCTCACTATGGCCGTATGTGTCCGATTGAAACGCCGGAGGGACCAAACATCGGGTTGATCAACTCACTTTCAAGTTATGCGCGTGTCAATGAATTTGGTTTCATTGAAACACCATACAGAAAAGTTGATATTGAAACAAATACTGTAACATCGCAAATTGACTACTTAACAGCTGACGAAGAAGATGCTTATGTTGTTGCCCAAGCGAACTCTCGCTTAGATGATAATGGTAAGTTTTTAGATGACGAAGTTGTTTGTCGTTTCCGTGGTGATAATACTGTAATGGCACGTGAACGCATGGATTACATGGACGTTTCACCGAAACAGGTTGTTTCTGCTGCCACAGCATGTATCCCATTCTTAGAAAACGATGACTCGAACCGTGCCTTAATGGGTGCGAACATGCAACGTCAAGCAGTGCCGTTAATGAATCCTGAAGCACCATTTGTTGGTACTGGTATGGAACACGTAGCAGCACGTGACTCTGGAGCTGCAGTAGTAGCAAAATATAAAGGTCGTGTAGAGCACGTTGAAGCACGTCAGATTAAGGTTCGCCGTATTGTTGAAGAAGGCGGAAAAGAAATCGAAACAGATTTAGATGTATACAAATTAGCGAAATTCGCACGTTCAAACTCTGGTACTTGTTACAACCAACGTCCAATCGTTGAAGCTGGTGACATCGTAACAAAAGGTGAAATCTTAGCAGATGGTCCTTCTATGGAACTTGGTGAGATGGCACTTGGTCGTAACGTAGTTGTTGGATTTATGACTTGGGATGGTTATAACTATGAGGATGCTGTAATCATGAGCGAACGTCTTGTGAAAGACGACGTATATACTTCTATCCATATTGAAGAATATGAATCAGAAGCGCGTGATACGAAGCTTGGACCTGAGGAAATCACAAGAGATATTCCTAACGTATCTGACAATGCACTTAAAAACTTAGATGATCGTGGTATCATTTTCGTGGGAGCTGAAGTACGTGATGGTGACATCTTAGTTGGTAAAGTAACGCCTAAAGGGGTTACTGAATTAACGGCTGAAGAACGTTTATTACATGCAATCTTCGGTGAAAAAGCGCGTGAAGTACGTGATACTTCATTACGTGTACCACACGGTGCTGATGGTATCGTATTAGACGTGAAAGTCTTCAATCGTGAAGATGGCGACGAGTTACCACCAGGTGTTAACCAATTAGTACGTGTTTACATCGTTCAAAAACGTAAAATTCACGTTGGGGATAAAATGTGTGGACGTCACGGAAATAAAGGGGTTATCTCACGTATCTTACCAGAAGAAGATATGCCATTTATGCCTGATGGAACACCAATCGACATCATGTTAAACCCACTTGGGGTACCTTCTCGTATGAACATCGGACAAGTATTAGAGTTACACTTAGGTATGGCTGCTAAAAACTTAGGTCTGCATGTTGCGTCTCCAGTATTTGATGGAGCGAACGATGAAGATGTTTGGTCAACAATCGAAGAAGCTGGTATGGCACGTGACGGTAAAACTGTACTTTATGATGGACGTACTGGTGAACCGTTCGATAACCGTGTATCAGTTGGTGTAATGTACATGCTTAAATTAGCCCACATGGTTGATGATAAGTTACATGCACGTTCAACTGGACCTTACTCACTTGTTACACAACAACCACTTGGTGGTAAAGCGCAATTTGGTGGACAACGTTTTGGTGAGATGGAAGTATGGGCACTTGAAGCTTACGGTGCGGCGTATACTTTACAGGAAATCTTAACGTACAAATCAGATGATACTGTTGGTCGTGTGAAAACTTACGAAGCAATCGTTAAAGGTGAAAACATTCCACGTCCAGGTGTTCCTGAATCATTCCGCGTATTGATGAAAGAGTTGCAAAGTTTAGGGTTAGATGTAAAAGTAATGGATAACAAAGATGAAGAGATTGAAATGCGTGATTTAGAAGATGACGATTTCATCGATTCAAAGATTAACCTTGCAAAAGCACCAACACCAGAGGCTGAGATCACTGAATAATCACTATCTCAAAAGCTAGTCACTAATTTTGTTTAGCAAATCATGTAGATACTTAAGTGTTTACATGATGGTTAAACAAGTTGAAATATAAATCTTGATAAAATTTTTAATACACTAAGGAGGTAGGGCTTTGATTGATGTAAATAACTTTCATTACATGAAGATAGGTCTCGCTTCACCTGAAAAAATCCGTTCATGGAGTTTTGGTGAAGTTAAAAAGCCAGAAACAATTAACTACCGTACATTAAAACCTGAAAGAGATGGTTTATTCTGTGAGAAAATTTTCGGTCCAACAAAAGACTGGGAATGTAGCTGTGGTAAATATAAACGTGTACGTTACAAAGGTATGGTCTGTGACCGTTGTGGCGTTGAAGTAACAAAATCAAAAGTACGTCGTGAACGTATGGGTCATATTGAATTAGCTGCACCTGTATCACACATCTGGTATTTTAAAGGAATTCCTTCTCGTATGGGATTACTTTTAGATATGTCTCCGCGTTCTTTAGAAGAAGTTATCTATTTTGCTTCTTACGCTGTAATTGATCCTGGTCCAACTGGATTAGAGAAAAAATCATTATTATCTGAAAGAGAATACCGTGAGTATTACGATAAGTTCCCCGGGCAATTCACTGCTAAGATGGGTGCTGAAGCGATTAAAGATTTATTAATGGACATCGACTTAGATGGAGAATTAAAATCTTTACGTGAAGAATTAGAAACAGCAACAGGACAACGTTTAACAAGAGCAATCAAACGTTTAGAAGTTGTGGAATCATTCCGTAATTCTGGTAATGATCCTTCTTGGATGATTTTAGATGTTTTACCAATCATTCCACCTGAAATTCGTCCAATGGTTCAATTAGATGGTGGACGTTTCGCTACATCTGATTTAAACGATTTATATCGTCGTGTTATTAACCGTAACAACCGTTTAAAACGTTTATTAGATTTAGGTGCGCCTGGTATCATCGTACAAAACGAAAAACGTATGTTACAAGAAGCAGTTGATGCTTTAATTGATAATGGTCGTCGTGGCCGTCCAGTTACTGGACCAGGTAATCGTCCATTAAAATCTTTATCTCATATGTTAAAAGGGAAACAAGGTCGTTTCCGTCAAAATTTACTTGGTAAACGTGTAGACTATTCTGGTCGTTCGGTTATCGTAGTAGGTCCTAACTTAAAAATGTATCAGTGTGGTCTTCCTAAAGAAATGGCACTTGAATTATTCAAACCATTTGTTATGAAAGAACTTGTTGAACGTGAAATTGCGACAAACATTAAGAACGCTAAAGGTAAAATCGAGCGTATGGAACCAGAAATCTGGGACGTTTTAGAAGACGTTATTCGTGAACACCCAGTTCTGTTAAACCGTGCACCAACACTTCACCGTTTAGGTATCCAGGCATTCGAACCGACATTAGTTGAAGGTCGTGCGATTCGATTACATCCACTTGTAACGACTGCATACAATGCCGATTTCGATGGTGACCAAATGGCCGTTCACGTACCTTTATCTAAAGAAGCGCAAGCTGAAGCACGTATGTTAATGTTAGCTGCACAAAATATCTTAAACCCTAAAGATGGTAAACCAGTTGTTACACCATCTCAGGATATGGTATTAGGTAACTACTACTTAACATTAGAGCGTTTAGGTACAATTGGTGAAGGTAGAATCTTTAAAGATACGAATGAAGTTATTATGGCTTATGTCAACGGGTATGTTCATTTACATGCGCGTATTGCAGTTCAAGCTGGATCATTTAACAATCCAACATTTACTGACAAACAAAATAGCCAATTATTAATCACTTCTGTTGGTAAAGTAATCTTTAATGAAATTATGCCTGAATCATTCCCGTTCATTAACGAACCAACTTTATCAAACTTAGAAACAATAACACCTGATAAATATTTCATCGATGCAACTGAATTAACTGAAGAAGGATTATTAAAATACTTAAACGAGCAACCACTTGTTAAACCATTTAATAAAAAATTCTTAGGTCAAATCATTGCTGAAGTGTTCAATAGATTCCATATTACTGATACTTCTATGATGTTAGATAGAATGAAAGATTTAGGATTTAAATATTCTTCACGTGCTGGTATTACAGTAGGTGTATCTGACATTGTGGTATTACCTGATAAACAAGATATTATCGGTTTAGCAGAAGAAAAAGTAGATAGAGTAACGAAACAGTTCACACGTGGTTTAATTACTGAAAGTGAACGTTACGCAGCTGTTATTGAGATTTGGACGAAAGCTAAAGATGACATTCAAGCAAAATTAATGAACTCTTTAGATGACTTGAACCCAATCTTCATGATGAGTGACTCTGGTGCCCGTGGTAACGCGTCTAACTTTACGCAGTTAGCAGGTATGCGTGGACTGATGGCCAACCCGGCTGGACGTATCATCGAGTTACCAATCAAATCTTCATTCCGTGAAGGTTTAACAGTATTAGAATACTTTATCTCTACGCATGGTGCGCGTAAAGGTCTTGCCGATACAGCACTTAAAACTGCCGATTCAGGTTACTTAACACGTCGTCTAGTTGACGTTGCTCAAGACGTTATCGTACGTGAACCTGATTGTGGTACTGACCGTGGATTACTTGTTTCAGCGATCCGTGAAGGTTCAGAACTTATTGAACCATTCATTGAGCGTTTAGAAGGACGTTATTCTCGTGAAACAGTAAGACACCCAGAAACAAAAGAAATTCTTGTTAAAGTGAACGAATTGATTACACCTGAAATCTCGAAACAAATCGTGGATGCAGGTATCGAAGAAATGCATATCCGTTCGGCATTTACATGTAACTCACGTCATGGGGTTTGTGAAAAATGTTACGGTAAAAACTTAGCAACAGGTGAAAAAGTAGAAGTTGGCGAAGCAGTTGGTACAATCGCTGCCCAATCTATCGGTGAACCTGGTACTCAGTTAACGATGCGTACATTCCATACAGGTGGGGTTGCCGGTGCCGATATTACACAAGGTTTACCTCGTATCCAGGAATTATTCGAAGCGCGTAATCCGAAAGGTCAAGCTGTTATTTCTGAGATTAACGGTGAGATTATCGAATTAAACGTAGTAAAAGATCGTATGCAGGAAATTAAAGTTAAAGGTGAAAACGAAGTACGTACGTACTTAGCACCTGGTACTGCAAGACTTAAAGTAGAAGTTGGTCAAAAAATAGCACGTGGTGAAGTAATGACTGAAGGTTCTATCGAGCCTAAACAATTATTAGCTGTAGCGGGACTTAATGCGACACAAAGCTACTTATTAAAAGAAGTTCAAAAAGTATACCGTATGCAAGGGGTAGAAATCTCAGATAAACACGTTGAGGTAATGGTACGTCAAATGTTACGTAAAGTTCGTATTATCGAAGCAGGAGATACGAAATTATTACCAGGTGCATTAGTTGATATTCATACATTTACTGATGCTAACCGTGAAGTATTTAAAGCGAGAAAACACCCAGCAACAGCGAAACCTGTATTGCTTGGTATTACGAAAGCATCTCTTGAAACAGAAAGTTTCTTATCTGCAGCATCGTTCCAGGAAACAACACGTGTGTTAACTGATGCGGCGATCAAAGGTAAACGTGATGACTTATTAGGACTTAAAGAAAACGTTATTATCGGTAAGTTAATCCCAGCTGGTACAGGTATGAGACGTTATAGTGGCGTTGAATACGAAAAAGATGCACCAGCATTAGAGCAAGATGAAGTAGTAGTAACTGAAAACTAATAAATTTTACACCCAAATATTAATATTTGGGTGTTTTTTATGTCACTAAACGTTCACAATCACAAAACAGATAATTTAATAGAAATTAGTGTATGATAGTTAAACTGAATATAATAAAGGAGGGTGAATATGAATATTAAAATGAAAGAACTCATCGTAATGGTATTAGGATTAGTTGAAATTATTGCCGGATTTGCATTATATGAAGAGTCACAATTAGGCGGGATTACATTTATTTTGTTGGGCTTTGTATTCTTAGCGATTATGTTTATCATGGAACGAAAAGATTACGATAGTAAACATTATAATCTGAAATAAAATTTACAAAAAACAACATGTCACCATCGATTCTAATCCCGACGACAGAACGTCCGGTTATAATTATCACACCGACGCCATCTAGTGAGTTACCTTCTGTATCAGAACAGTTACCTAATCGTCCAGGCGTTTGACCACCTGTAGACAATAATGATGATAATGTTCAGGATTTTAATAGTCCTAATATCGATATCGATATAGATATTCCTGAAACAGATTCAGTAGACATCAATGTAACATATCAACCACTTATTGAAGATGATATTGAGGGAAATAAAGATCGTGAGGATGAACTGGATATATTAATTGGATTGAGTCCGATTGAGTTACCATTAAATCGTTCTATATTAGATAAAGACCTTCCTTTAAATAATGCAAAGGATGACAATCAAAATAATGACAACCAAAAACTTAACGATGACGATAAAGAAGATATCGATATTTAAAAAGATTAAATCAAAGAAAGCTTATATTTACCGAGAAGAAAAGTTAGAAGGAAAATATATGTTGATGCATATACGAAAAAATATTGATGCCTTGCCTTATGGTTTCGTCAATTATATCGATGTTATTTTGGATAAGAAGATAATACGTAATTAAATAAAAAAAATATTGAAATACAATTGACTTATACCTAAAATGATGATAGTATTATTTAGGTTGATGAGTAGCACTTAATAGCTTTGGAGGATTGCAATGTCTAATGAAAAAGTTATGCACTCTAGTCAATATGTAGTGGGACTTAAGGAGTCTGTTAAAGCACTTAAGAAGGATTGTGTAGCATCTCTTGAGATAGCATGCGATACCAACATCCACTTATTAACTACCGTGCTATTACTAGCATACCAAAAGCAAATACCTATTGAATTCAGCAAGTCTAAAGACGTGCTGGGTAAACAATATGGCATTCAAGTGAGAGCAACTGTTGTTGCACATTTGAAATCCGCTTTGTAAGGCGGTATTCTTACAAATCTTTTTTTACCTAAAAAATGAACCACCTGGATGTGTGGAATTAAACAAAAGAGAGGAGGACATTCAAAATGCCAACTATTAACCAATTAGTTAAGAAACCAAGAACTTCAAAAGTTAAAAAATCAACTGCGCCTGCATTAAACAAAGGGTATAACAGTCATAAGAAAAAAGCTACTGACTTAGCATCTCCACAAAAACGTGGTGTATGTACTCGTGTAGGAACTATGACACCTAAAAAACCTAACTCAGCGTTACGTAAATATGCACGTGTGCGTTTATCAAATAATATTGAAGTTAATGCTTACATTCCTGGTATCGGACACAACTTACAAGAACATAGTGTAGTACTTATTCGTGGAGGACGTGTTAAAGATTTACCGGGGGTACGTTACCATATCGTACGTGGAGCATTAGATACTTCAGGTGTTGACGGCCGTATGCAAGGACGTTCTTTATACGGAGCTAAAAAGCCTAAAGCTAAAAAAGCATAATTTTAATTTAAATCTTGCACTTACTGTTTAGAGAATATTTCATTTTTGTAAATGTAGTGTTCTAACTAGACATCGAAAAATAAAAAAAATATACTGAGGAAGGAGGATATTAATATGCCTCGTAAAGGACCTGTTGCTAAAAGAGACGTATTACCGGATCCAATTCATAATTCAAAATTAGTTACTAAATTAATCAACAAAATTATGATCGATGGAAAACGTGGTACTGCTCAAAAGATTTTATACAACGCTTTTGAATTAGTTCAAGAACGTTCTGGTCGTGATTCTATGGAAGTTTTCGAAGAAGCGATCAACAATATCATGCCTGTATTAGAAGTTAAAGCTCGTCGTGTTGGGGGATCTAACTACCAAGTACCTGTAGAAGTACGCGCTGAGCGTCGTACAACTTTAGGATTACGCTGGTTAGTAAACTACTCACGTCTTCGTGGTGAAAAAACTATGGAAGAGCGTTTAGCTAACGAAATCTTAGATGCTGCTAACAACACTGGTGGTGCTGTTAAGAAACGCGAAGATACACACAAAATGGCTGAAGCAAACAAAGCATTTGCTCATTACCGTTGGTAAGATAAAAGTTAACCCTTTAGTAATTGTATGCAGCTTGCTGTCTTCAATTTACTTGAGGGCTACTTTCTTAAAATAAACCAATCCTGGAAGGAGAAAGAATACCCATGACAAGAGAATTCTCTTTGAGCAACACTCGTAATATCGGTATCATGGCCCACATTGATGCTGGTAAAACGACTACTACTGAACGTATTCTTTATTATACTGGTCGTATCCACAAAATTGGTGAAACACATGAAGGTGCTTCACAAATGGACTGGATGGAACAAGAACAAGAACGTGGTATCACAATCACTTCAGCTGCTACAACAGCTCAGTGGAAAGGTACGCGTATCAACATCATCGATACACCTGGACACGTAGACTTCACAGTAGAAGTTGAACGTTCATTACGTGTACTTGATGGAGCGGTAACAGTACTTGATGCACAATCAGGTGTTGAACCACAGACTGAAACTGTATGGCGTCAAGCTACTACATACGGAGTTCCTCGTATCGTATTCATCAACAAGATGGATAAAACTGGTGCGGACTTCAATTATTCTGTAGGTACTTTACACGACAGATTACAAGCAAATGCACACCCAATTCAAATGCCAATCGGTGCTGAAGATCAATTCAACGCAATCGTAGATTTAGTTGAAATGAAATTACACACTTATACAAATGATTTAGGTACTGACATTGAAGTATCTGATGTTCCTGAAGAATACTTAGCAGATGCAGAAGCAATGCGCGAACAATTAATTGAAGCTGTTGCGGATGTTAATGAAGATTTAATGGACAAATATTTAGGTGGAGAAGAGATTTCAGTTGAAGAATTGAAAGCTGCTATCCGTCAAGCTACTTGTGATGTTGAATTCTTCCCAGTATTAGCTGGTACAGCATTCAAAAACAAAGGTGTTCAATTAATGTTAGATGCTGCAATTGCATACTTACCATCACCATTAGATGTTAAACCAATCGTAGGTCACGAAGTTGACGATAAAGATGCTGAAATCATCGCTAAACCAGATGATTCTGAGCCATTTGCTGCTTTAGCGTTTAAAGTTATGACTGATCCATTCGTAGGTAAATTAACATTCTTCCGTGTGTATTCTGGTACATTAAACTCAGGTTCTTATGTACAAAATGCTACTAAAGGCAAACGTGAACGTGTAGGACGTATCTTACAGATGCATGCTAACTCACGTGAAGAGATTTCAACAGTTTACGCTGGAGATATCGCTGCTGCAGTAGGTTTAAAAGATACAACTACTGGGGATACTTTATGTGATGAAAAGGTTCAAGTAATCTTAGAATCAATGGAATTCCCAGAACCAGTTATTCACTTATCTGTTGAGCCTAAATCTAAAGCTGACCAAGATAAAATGACTAACGCATTAGTTAAATTACAAGAAGAAGATCCAACATTCCACGCGCATACTGATCCTGAAACAGGACAAGTTATCATCGGTGGTATGGGTGAGCTTCACTTAGATATCCTTGTAGACCGTATGAAACGTGAATTTAAAGTTGAATGTACAGTTGGTGCGCCAATGGTATCATACCGTGAAACGTTTAAAACAACTGCTGCCGTTCAAGGTAAATTCTCACGTCAATCAGGTGGTCGTGGACAATATGGTGACGTTCATATCGAATTCTCACCTAATGAAGTTGGAGCTGGATTCGAATTCGAAAACGCTATCGTCGGTGGGGTAGTTCCTCGTGAATATATTCCTTCAGTTGAAGCGGGTCTTAAAGATGCAATGGAAAATGGTGTATTAGCTGGATATCCATTAATCGATGTTAAGGCTAAATTATTTGATGGTTCATACCATGATGTCGATTCATCTGAGATGGCCTTCAAAGTAGCTGCTTCATTAGCTTTAAAAGAAGCTGCTAAAAAATGTGATCCTGTAATCTTAGAACCTATGATGAAGGTAGAAATCGTAATGCCTGAAGAATACATGGGTGATATTATGGGTGACGTTACAAGTCGTCGTGGACGCGTAGAAGGTATGGAAGCTCGTGGTAACGCACAAGTTGTTCGTGCATTTGTACCTCTTGCTGAAATGTTCGGTTATGCAACTAACTTACGTTCTAATACACAAGGTCGCGGAACTTACTCAATGGTGTTCGATCACTATGAAGAAGTACCAAAATCAGTATCAGAAGAAATCATCAAGAAAAACAAAGGTCAATAATCTGTAAATACTTGAACGGTGCACAGTTCAATATATTGCAATTTAAGACTAAATGATTTATAAATGAATTATGTATTCCCTCATGAGGGTGAGAATCTCTCATGAGTAATATTAAAAAATTAACTTAAACTTAAGGAGAGATTTCGAAATGGCTAAAGAAAAATTTGATCGCTCGAAAACACATGCCAATATTGGTACTATCGGTCACGTTGACCACGGTAAAACAACTTTAACAGCTGCAATTGCAACTGTATTATCAAAAAAATTAGGTGGGGAAGCTCGTTCTTACGACCAAATCGATAACGCACCTGAAGAAAAAGAACGTGGTATCACAATCAATACTTCACACATCGAGTATGAAACTGAAAAACGTCACTACGCTCACGTTGACTGCCCAGGACATGCTGACTATGTTAAAAACATGATCACTGGTGCTGCTCAAATGGACGGTGGTATCTTAGTAGTATCTGCTGCTGACGGTCCAATGCCTCAAACTCGTGAACACATTCTTTTATCACGTAACGTAGGTGTACCTGCATTAGTAGTATTCTTAAACAAAGTTGACATGGTTGACGATGAAGAATTATTAGAATTAGTTGAAATGGAAGTTCGTGACTTATTATCTGAATACGATTTCCCTGGCGACGATATTCCAGTAATCGCTGGTTCTGCTTTAAAAGCATTAGAAGGCGAAGAAAAATACGAAGAAAAAATCATAGAATTAATGGATGCAGTTGATGAGTACATCCCAACTCCAGAACGTGATTCTGAAAAACCATTCATGATGCCAGTTGAGGACGTATTCTCAATCACTGGTCGTGGTACAGTAGCTACAGGACGTGTTGAACGTGGACAAGTTAAAGTTGGTGAAGAAATTGAAATCATCGGTTTAACTGAAGAGCCATCTAAAACAACTGTAACTGGTGTTGAAATGTTCCGTAAATTATTAGATTACGCTGAAGCTGGTGACAACATTGGTGCATTATTACGTGGGGTTTCACGTGAAGATGTTCAACGTGGACAAGTATTAGCTAAACCAGGAACTATCACTCCACATACTAAATTTAAAGCTGAAGTTTACGTATTATCTAAAGAAGAGGGTGGACGTCATACTCCATTCTTCACTAACTACCGCCCACAGTTCTACTTCCGTACAACTGACGTAACTGGTGTAGTTAACTTACCAGAAGGTACTGAAATGGTTATGCCTGGAGACAACGTTGAAATGAACGTTGAATTAATCTCTCCAATCGCGATTGAAGACGGAACTCGTTTCTCAATTCGTGAAGGTGGACGTACTGTAGGATCAGGTGTTGTATCTGTAATCGAAAAATAATATCACTTTTGTGATTTTTAAAACCCACGAGGGACGCCTCGTGGGTTTTATTTTTATATTTTTACTATTCTTTTCCTAATGTATCCATATGTTCGATTAAATTGACAAATACTCTAACGCCATTTAACAATCCATTTTCATCCATATCAAATTTAGGATGATGATGTGGAAAATCAGCTTGTAATGTTTCATTTCTAACCCCAGTGTTGAAATAACATCCCGGTCTTTTCTGAAGAAAGTAAGCAAAATCTTCACCACCAAGAGATGGTGTTCCTTCTAGTACTTCAGCAATTTCTGAAATATCTTCACTTAAATTTTTAAGCCATAACGTTTCTTTTTCACTATTGATTAATGCAGGATAACCGTCGGTGTAGTTTAATGTAATGTTAACATTAAAGCTCTTTTCAATACCTTGAATTATCTCATTTATTCTTTCGATCATTACAGCTTTAATCGATTGATCATACGTGCGCAATGTACCGCTTAAATGCGCAGTTTCTGCAATAACATTAAAAGCATTACCACTATTAAATTCTCCAATCGTTAATACACCTATTTTTATCGGATCGATGCTACGAGAGACAACGGTTTGTAGTTGTGTGATTAAGTAGCTAGCTGCGATAATTGCATCATGTGTCGTATGTGGCGCAGCGCCATGTCCGCCTGACCCGTGTATATCCATTGTAAATGCATCGGCAAATCCATATGATGGACCGGTAATAAAACTCACTGCATTACTTTTTAAATTGCTTGAACTGTGCGTTCCAAAAACATAATCAACTCCTTCTAGAACACCTGCTTCAATCATTGATTTAGCGCCACCTGGTAAAACTTCCTCAGCATGTTGATGGCAAAGAATGACGGTACCTTTAAGTTCATTTTGATGTGCTTTAATGATTTTAGCAGTAATCAGCAGCATTGCTGTATGACCATCATGTCCACAGGCATGCATAACACCAGGGACTTTTGATTTATAAGGTACATCTTTCAAATCCTGAATAGGTAATGCATCGAAATCCGCACGTAGTAATACTGATGGGCCAGGTAATTTACCTTCTATCACACCATATAATCCATTACCTCCGACATTACGCGTAACCGGTATATCAAGTGCTGTTAAATAGTTTGCGATATACTCGGCTGTTTCTGTCTCATGAAAAGAGAGTTCCGGATGCATATGCAAATATCTTCTTATTTCAATCAACTCTTCTTTAAATTTCTCTACCTCTTTATACCATGCCATCTACAGTCCCCCCTTGTTCAAAGTAATCTTCAGTAACTTGTAAGAACACTTTTACTGCATTTACCATGCCTCTTTCATCAATATCAAATTTTGGATGATGATGAGGAAAATCTGCTTTAAAGTTCTCGTTGCGTGTACCAGTATAGAAAAATGAACCTGGAACACGTTGTAAGTAATAAGAAAAATCTTCTCCACCTAGAGAAGGCTCAAGTTCAACAAGTTCCTCTACACTCTCTATTTTGCGTGCGGCACTGACAATTAAGTCTGTTTCGTTTGTAGTATTTACAACTGGAGGATATCCTTTTGAATATTTTAATTCATAGGTAATGCCCATCGTCGTTACGAGTCCTTCTAAACATTTTTTCAGTTCTTTATACATTAAACTTTGTGTTTCAGCATTAAACGTTCTGATTGTCCCAGCTATTTTAGCAGTATCAGGAATAACATTGTTCTGATCACCTGCTTCTAATTGCGTAATTGATAGCACTGCAGGTGTTGTTGGATTTGTTTTACGTGAAACAATATATTGAAGATCATTACATAAGCGTATTGTTGCTGCAACTGGATCAATCGTCGTATCTGGATGTGCGGCGTGCCCACCTTTACCTTGAATCGTAATCCAGAAATCATCAGGGATGCCTGTAGCTGTACCATATTTATAACCAATCTTTCCTACGTCTAAAGAACTTGATACATGTTGACCGATAATAGCATCCACACCACTTAAACAATTGTCTGCTATCATTTGTATTGCACCACCAGGATCAACTTCTTCAGCGTGTTGATGGATGAATACTAAATTTCCATTCAGTTTATCAAAGTTTTCTGATAGAATTTTTGCTGTGATAAGTAGGACAGCTGTATGAGCATCATGACCACAAGCGTGCATAATACCTGGAACCTGTGATTTATAAGGCACTTCTTTTTCATCTTGAATAGGTAATGCATCGAAATCAGCGCGAATAGCAAGTGTAGGTAAATCAGGATTTTTAATTAAACGTCCTACGACACCGCGTCCACCTACGCCAGTTTCAACTTCAATGCCTAAATCAGTTAAATAGTCAGCGATAAACTGGGGCGTTTCCGTTTCCTGAAATGATAGTTCCGGATTCATATGAAAATGACGACGAAGTGCTACAAGTTCGTCATAATACTTCTCTATTTGTTTAAACATAGTACACCTTCTTCTAATAAAATATTTAAAAATAACATGGCAGCATCATTCATTGCAGATTCATCAAAATCAAATAAAGGGTGATGGTGAGGTGCAGTTATGCCACGTTCTTTATTACCAGCAGCAGTAAAGAAGAAAGCACCTGGCTTATGCTGTAGATAGTATGAGAAATCTTCACCGATCATCACTTGTTCCATTTCATTAAAGGGTAACCCGGCACGTTCTGAGGCACGTTTAATAACATCCACACATTCATTGTGATTGATAACGGCAGGATAACCGTCGATATAATCTAATGTGTATGTTAGCCCTTTTGCAATCGATAGTCCTTTTAATTCATTTTCCATCGCTGTTTTTATCAGCGTTTTAATTTCAGGATCGAATGTTCTCACTGTGCCGGTACAAAAAGCTTTATCACTTATGATATTAAATGCATTACCAGCAACAACTTTCCCGATAGTAAGAACTGCTTCACTTGTTGGGGGAACATTTCTGGAAACTATAGTCTGTATATTTGTAATAAATGTTGCCATCGCCACAATCGCATCTATTGCTGTATCAGGATGAGCACCATGACCACCTTTCCCTTGTATTGTGATATCGAACATATCCGGACTAGCCAGCATCGCATCATATTTACAATGTATTGCCCCATGCTCAAAAGGTGACCATAGATGATTGCCGTATATTCTATCCACACCTTCGAGTGCACCGTCATTGGACATTGGTTCTGCGCCACCTGGAGCAAGTTCTTCAGCAAATTGGAAAATTAGAACGATGGTTCCATTAATATTGTCGAAGTGGTTATTTAATATTCGCGCTACTCCTAGCAGAATAGAAGTATGACCGTCGTGCCCACAGGCATGCATAACACCATCGTTGTGAGATTTATACGGGACGTCTTTTTGATCATGAATCGGCAGTGCATCGAAGTCAGCACGTAAAGCAATTGAAGAACTGCTACCGTTTGAAATGGTTGCCACTAATCCTTTCTGACCGACACGTTCTCGGATCGAGAAATGTTTAAGCTGCTGTAATTGCTCAAGAATAAATGCATAAGTATTTGTTTCTTCAAAAGATAGTTCTGGATGCATATGTAAAAATCTGCGGTCTTTTATAAGTTGCTCTGTTTGATTTTGTACGAGCTGCTGGATATCCAAGTGGCTCACTCCTCTGCAGTATAATGTTATTAGTGTAACAGAGATATTAGAATATTTAAACTTCTTAATCTGGAAGAAACCGTTTACTTATTCAATAGCAGTTCATTATAACTTATGTTATGATGTAAATGAAAATTACATTCTAGGGGTGCTTAAAATGTCTAAAGTATTAGAACAGTTCTTAACAGAGAATTTAAATTATTTAAAAGACAACGGTCTATACAATGAAATTAATGTTGTTGAAGGCGCAAATGGTCCAATCATTAAAATTAAAGGTAAAGAATTAATCAACCTTTCATCTAATAACTACTTAGGTTTAGCTACAAATGATCGCATGAAGAAAGTTGCAAAAGAAGCTGTAGACTCACACGGTGTTGGTGCAGGTGCGGTACGTACAATCAATGGTACATTAGATTTACACGTTCAATTAGAAGAAAAATTAGCAGAATTTAAAGGTACTGAAGCTGCAATTGCATACCAATCTGGTTTTAACTGTAATATGGCAGCAATTAGCGCAGTTATGAATAAAGAAGATGCAATTCTTTCAGATGAATTAAACCATGCATCTATCATCGACGGATGTCGTTTATCTAAAGCGAAGATCATCCGTGTAAATCACTCAGATATGGCCGATTTACGTGCGAAAGCAAAAGAAGCGGTTGAATCTGGTTTATACAAAAAAGTAATGTATATTACTGATGGTGTATTCTCTATGGATGGAGACGTTGCAAAATTACCAGAAATCGTTGAAATCGCTGAAGAATTCGGTTTAATCACTTATGTTGATGATGCACACGGTAGTGGTGTAATGGGTAAAGGTGCAGGAACAGTGAAACATTTCGGTCTTCAGGATAAGATTGATTTCCAAATCGGTACTTTATCAAAAGCAATCGGTGTTGTTGGTGGATATGTAGCTGGTACTCAAGATTTAATTGACTGGTTAAAAGTTGCTTCACGTCCATTCTTATTCTCTACTTCATTAGCGCCAGCAGATACACGTGCGATTACTGAAGCAATCGATATTTTAATGGAATCTACTGAGTTACATGATAAGTTATGGGAAAATGGTAACTACTTAAAAGACGGTCTTAAAAAATTAGGTTTCGATATCGGTCATTCAGAGACACCGATCACTCCATGTATTATCGGTGATGAGAAAACAACTCAAGAATTCTCTAAACGTTTAATGGAAGAAGGCGTATATGCTAAATCTATCGTCTTCCCAACTGTGCCAAAGGGTACAGGACGTGTACGTAATATGCCAACTGCTGCGCATACTAAAGAAATGTTAGACGATGCTTTAGCAATTTATGAGCGTGTAGGTAAAGCGTTAAATATCATTAAATAATTTGTAAATCTTAAAATAATATGAACAAATCACAAAAGAGTGGGAATTTCCCACTCTTTTTATGTATCTCCCTAATGGACATGTAACCGTTTTTATTATAGAATAAATGTAAAAATAATTAAAAATTATTACATTTGTACTCTTAAGAAAGACAAATGTACATAAAGGGGTATACACATGAAAAGAATTATGATTACTGGTGCATTAGGTCAAATCGGAACTGAATTAACGCTTAAATTACGTGAAATTTATGGTGTAGACAATGTATTAGCCACAGACTTACGTCGTCCAGAAGAAGGCGCAAAAGTTTTAGAAGGTCCTTTCGAAGCGTTAGATGTAACAGATGCTGAACGTATGGACAAATTAGCTGCGGACTTTAAAGCAGATACATTAATGCATATGGCTGCATTATTATCAGCTACTGCTGAGAAAAATCCGGTATTTGCATGGAACTTAAATATGGGTGGATTACTGAATGCATTAGAAGTTGCACGTAAATATAACATGCAATTCTTTACACCATCTTCAATCGGAGCTTTTGGACCTAGCACACCAGCTGATAATACACCACAAGTTACAATTCAACGTCCTACAACAATGTATGGTGTAAACAAAGTTTCTGGTGAGTTATTATGTGACTACTACTTCCACCGTTTCGGTGTAGATACGCGTGGTGTACGTTTCCCAGGTCTTATCTCACACGTTAAAGAACCAGGTGGCGGTACGACTGACTATGCAGTAGAAATCTACTTCAAAGCGATTCGTGAAGGTAAATACACATCATACATCAACAAAGGTACATACATGGATATGATGTTTATGGATGACGCGATTGATGCGATTATCAAGTTAATGGAAGCACCTGCTGAAAACTTAAAAGACCGTAACGCATTTAACGTTACAGCAATGAGTGTAGATCCCGAAATGATCGCTGCAAGCATTCGTAAAGTAATGCCAGACTTCGAACTTGATTATGATGTAGATCCAGTGCGTGAAGGTATTGCACAAAGCTGGCCGAACTCAATCGATGCAACTGAAGCGAAGCAACAATGGGGATTTGAACCTAAATTTGATTTAGATGCGATGACGAAAGAAATGTTAGATGCAATTAACTTAAAAGAAAATAAATAATTGATAAATTTTATAAAGAATCCGAAGAAATGCGTAGTAAATACTGCGAATTTCTTCGGATTTTTTTGATTTTTTAAATGTAAGCGTTTTAATTATATTAAACAATTAGAATTTTCTAAAAACTTATTGAAAAACAAATTTAGAGTTGCTATACTGAGTGACATTAACAATAAATTTTGAAAGGATTGAATGAAATGGTAGCAGTATTTGAAGTGGAAGAACGAATGCATAAACAGCAAAAGCCTGATTCTGAAAACTTGGGATTTGGTCGATTTTTTACAGATTATATGTTTTCAATGGATTACACACAAGAAGAAGGTTGGCATAATAAAAAAATCATCCCTTATCAGGAAATCTCCATGAGCCCAGCTTCGCAAGTACTTCATTATGGTCAGGCAGTCTTTGAAGGACTGAAGGCTTACAAGACAAAAGATGGTATTCAGTTATTTCGCCCCGACCAAAATTTTAAACGAATGAATAAATCATGTGAACGATTAGAAATGCCTCAAATAGATGTTGAGGAAATGGTACAAGCACTCAAACAGCTTGTTGCACTGGAAGAAGCGTGGATTCCAGATGGCGCCGGCCAGTCTTTATATATTAGACCGATTGTATTTGCGAATGAACCATTCTTAGGTGTAAGACCAGCGCTCAGCTATAAATTTTTGATTCTTTTATCTCCGGTAGGTGCTTATTACGGTGGTGAACAATTATCACCAACGAAAATCTATGTTGAAGATGAATATGTTAGAGCGGTTAGAGGTGGTGTAGGCTTTGCGAAGGCAGCAGGCAACTATGCTGCAAGTCTGATTGCTCAGTCAAGAGCTGAAAAATTAGGCTATGATCAAGTATTGTGGCTAGACGGTGTGGATCAAGCATATATTGAAGAAGTAGGAAGTATGAATATATTCTTTGTTATCAACAATAAGCTTGTAACACCTGAACTGAACGGCAGTATTTTACCAGGTATTACACGTAAGTCTATTTTAGAGCTTGCTGAGCATTTAGGGTACGATGTAGAAGAACGTCGCATCAGCATTCAGGAAGTTGTGGATAGTGCAAAGGATGGTAGTTTAACGGAAGTATTTGGTGCAGGAACAGCAGTCGTTATCTCACCGGTTGGCGAGATTAAATATAAAGATGAAGTATTAACGATTGGCGATGGTAATACAGGTAAATTAACTGAAGAGCTATATAAGGCGTATACAAGCATTCAAAATGGTTCGAAAGAAGATTCATTTGGATGGTGTATTTCAGTAGAATAAATATTAAGGAGAGTGGTCAATTATGGATATTCATATTTGTAACGATAAAGAAGGTCATATTATGTAAAAACTAAAAATAGGAGTGGATAATTATGGAACATGAGATGAGTAAAAAAGCATATTTTAAGGATCGATTCGAAAAAGGAGCACAAGGTATCTCAGCCGGTATCTTTGTATCTCTCGGGGTAGGCATGCTCTTAAAGTCACTAGGTGGTTTATTACACATTGATTTATTAGTTCTTTTCGGCACAATTTCGATGTTAATTTTAGCGCCGGCACTTGGAGGAGCGATTGCTTATAGTTTAGGCGCAAATGGCATTACATTAGTTTCTGCAATGGTGGCTGCGACGATTGGCGGTAACGCGCTAAAAGAAGTGAATGGAGTATTTACAATCCAGACAGGACTTCCAATCGGTGCAATTATCGGTGCAATCGTAGCAACGTATGTCGGGAAGAAAGTAACCGGAAAGACGATTCTTGACATGATGGCCGTACCAACATCTGCAGTGCTTGTAGGTAGTGTAGTAGGTTATTATCTCGCACGTGTCGTTGAACCGGCATTAGTCGTTATTTCGAAATCGATCGCTCAATCTGTAGAAGGACAACCACTTATCTCATCTGTAGTGATTGCGCTCGTATTTGCAGTTATCGTAATGACACCAGCATCTTCAGCAGCGCTGGTTATCGTCTTACAACTTGACCCAGCATCTTCTGCGGCAGCGCTTGTCGGTATCTCAGCACAATTTGTAGGATACACAGCTATGGGATTAAAGGATAATGATTTAGGTGGCTTCTTGGCACAGCTCGTTTGTACACCTAAAGTTCAGTTCCCGAACATTGTAAACAACCCTAAAATTATGGTAGCGCCACTTGCAGCTGCTGCAATCAGTGGACCGGTTGCAATCCTTGGATTTCATTTAGGCGTGCCATATGAAATTGGTGGTATCGGTTTATGCGGATTTATCGCACCGATGCAAATCTTAAATGATCAAGGGGTTGTACCATTTACGCAATTTATGATTGCAGGCGTATTACTTCCGCTTGTAGTTACTTATGTATTACACTACGGTGTCGCACGACGTTTCAACCATGTGAAAGCAGGGGATTTAGCGTTAGAAATCAAATAAATAATATATCTCACTCAAGCTCGAGTGAGATATATTTGCGTGAAAGGGGTATAAAAATAATAAAAGTAAAGCTAAGGAGAAGAGAAAGACTATGACGAAATTAATCGTATTTGATAAAGACGGAACATTAATGAAATTAGGACATCCGGTGGTGAAGTTAGCTGATGACTTGATTAACGAATTTTCAGTCCGTACAAATATTCATGTGCCAAAATCTGAAATAAAAGACGCATTCGGTATTGTCGATGATCATGTTGATAAATTGATTGGTGCAAAAACAGCAAAGGCAATCGTATCCAGTTTAGAAAAGCTTCCGAATGGTGATGCGATGGCCAGCTGGTTACTTAAAAAGATTGAACATGCAACGTCTGACAATGAAGTGGAAGACATCGAAATTATTGAAGGTGTTCAGGAAACATTGAAATCTCTACATGATAAAGGTTACCTTCTTGCTATCGTATCAGCGGATGACACAGCTTCAATGGATTTATTTATAGATAAATATAGCATTCGTGAATATTTTGATATGATTATTACGAGTGACGCATCAGAGTATCATAAACCCCAAAAAGAATTGTTGCAGCTTATTATGAATGATTTAAATGTTGCCAAAGAGAAAACGATGATGGTGGGTGACACAGAGATGGATATTGAACTTGGGCAAAATGGTGAAGTTGGTAAAATCGTTGGTGTATTATCAGGATCTGGTGATCAACAGGATTTGCGTAATGCCCACGTTGTTCTAGATAGTGTTGCTGAAATGATTGACAAACTTGAGTTATAAAACAATATAAAAATGGTACGGTAAATTTTTACCGTACCATTTTTATCTTTTATCTTTTATGCATAGCTCTATGCGTTTCAATGACTTTTGCGATTTTCTGAATAACAGGGTCCAGTGAATCGATATTGTCATACACATCATATTCATTAATATTTACACGTACGACTGGACAGGCGTTGAAACCATCAATCCACTTTTCATAACGCGCAAATAAGGCACGCCAGTAAGCTTCATCAGTTTCAATTTCCATTTGACGTCCACGCTCAGCGATACGATTAATTACAGATTCATAGTCACACTCTAAATAGATTAAACAGTCAGGTTTAGGGAAGTATGGTGTCATCACCATGGCTTCATATAATTCATAATACGTTTTGAAGTCTTCAGCCGTCATCGTACCGCCTTCTTCATGCATCTTAGCGAAGATATCAACGTCTTCGTAAATAGAGCGATCTTGAATAAATCCACCACCATACTCAAACATACGTTTTTGTTCTTTGAAGCGTTCTGCTAAAAAGTATATTTGCAGATGGAAGCTCCAACGATCAAAGTCAGCATAGAATTTTTCAAGATAAGGATTATTATCAACTTTTTCGAAAGACGTTTTAAAGTTTAATTTTTCAGCTAAAGCTCTTGTTAAAGAAGATTTACCGACACCTACTGTGCCAGCGATAGTAATAATTGCATCATTTGGTATTTGGTACATTGTGTTCTCCAATTCTCGCGGTAATGCGTTGTAATATTTGTTCGAAATCTTGTGGATTATTTACAAAGTCAAGATGTGTCGTATCGATAAGTAAGGTTGTATCACTATCTTTCATAGATTCGTATACATTTTTATAATCATCGGTTAACTTAATCAGATAATCATCTTCAATGATTTGTTCAAAGTCACGCGCACGTTTGGCGATACGTTTCTTTAACGTATCAAGATCTGCTGTTAGGAATATCGTTGCATCAGGTTCTCTAATATCTTCAGTCAAAATATCGTAGATGCGGATAAATTTATCATATTCATTATGGTTTAAAGTATTCTTTGCAAACACTTTATTCTTTAGAATATGATAATCGCTGACTACAGCTTTATCTTTACTTAACTCACTTAACTCTTTGTATCGATGGCATAAGAAAAACATCTCGGTCTGAAAGCTCCACTTTTCAATGTCAGCATAAAAGTCTGAAAGAAAAGGATTCTCTTCTACGATTTCGTACATCGCAGGAACGCCTAGATGTTTAGAAAGTAAAGTAGTTAATGAACTTTTGCCGACACCGATAGGGCCTTCAATTGCAATATATAAAGGTGTCATAATAATCTCCTCTAATGTAGAATAAAATAGTATATAGTATTGTAACACAAAAATTATGAAGGTGGACGATAATTTGAATCATGAAGTTTATATGAAACTTGCAATTGAAGAAGCAAATAAAGCTTTAGCAATTGATGAAGTACCGATTGGTGCTGTAGTAGTCCATCACGGTGAAATTATCGGTAGAGGGTTTAATACACGGGAGTCCGAACAAAATCCGATTCATCATGCGGAGATGAAAGCAATTCAGGCAGCAAGTGAACATTTAGGGTCGTGGCGCTTAGAGGAGTGTACTTTGTATGTAACACTGGAACCATGTGTGATGTGCAGTGGAGCTATCGTGATGAGTCGTATACCAATTGTTGTTTACGGCGCACATGATGAAAAAGGTGGATGCAGTGGCAGTCTGATGAACTTACTCAATCAACGGGAATTTAATCATCGGGCAACTGTGATTAGCGGGATATGTCATGATGAATGTAGTAACTTACTGAAAGATTTCTTTAGAATTTTAAGACAGAAAAAGTTACACGAAAAACAAAAAAAACTTGAAAGTGAGTTATTTTAGATATCGCTTAAAAAATTTGTTAAACTGTATGTATTCAAATGAGGAGATGAGCCCATGATTAAACTAATTGCAACCGATATGGATGGAACGTTATTAAACAGCGCACATGAAGTATCTGAAGAAAATATTAAGGCGATTGAATATGCACAATCAAAAGGTGTTACAGTTGTCATTGCTACAGGACGTGCATTCTATGAAGCGAATACGCCTATTAAACCGACAGGATTAAAAGTACCATTCATTTGCTTGAATGGTGCAGAAGTACGTGATGAGGAATTCAATATTAGACATACTTCGAAATTAAGCGATCAGCAGATTAAAGATGTTACTTCGATATTAGATAAGTATAGTTTGTATTATCAGGTATACACAAGTGCACGCATTTATACGGAAGATAAAGAGAAGGACTTACAAATTTATCTGGATATTGCAGAGAAGATGGGACACACACCGGATGTAGAAAAAATACGCCACTCTATCCAGAAACGAATTGATAATGGATCACTGAAAGAAGTATCAAATTATCAGGAAGTATACGAACGTGATGGTGAGATTGTGATGAAATTCTTAGCCTTCTCTAGTGATTTAGAAAAAATTGATGCTGCTAAAGCTGAACTCGCACAGTTTAAACATTTAGCAGTATCAGCGTCATCTCGTGGTAACATTGAAATCACACATAATGATGCACAAAAAGGAATTGCATTAGAGGCGCTATGCGAACAACTAAATATCACAATGGATCAAGTGATGGCGATTGGTGATAATTTAAATGATATTTCGATGATTGAGAAAGCGAAGTATTCATTTGCAATGGAAAACGGTACAGATGAAGTAAAAGCTGCAGCGCGTTATATGGCTGGATCTAATGAAGACAGCGGTGTCGGACGCGCAATTATGCAAGTGATGAATGGAGAAGTTTAGATTTCACAGAGCCAAACAAGTCCGATATAAGTGGTATATCGGACAAGAAACACTAGATTTATTGTCACATCCAAATAAAAAGCGATGATTCCTACATGTATCATCGCTTTCTTCATATTATTCTATTACTTGTATAACGCGTGCTGGCACACCTGCCACTACAACGTTATCAGGTACATCTTTCGTTACAACTGCGCCACTGGCAATCACAACGTTATTGCCAATCGTCACACCTGGATTAATCACACTACGACCGCCAATCCAGCAATTATCTCCGATTACAACCGGTTTAGCATACTCTAAACCGCTATTGCGCTGGGCGGGGTCAACCGGATGAGTTGCTGTATAGATATGGACGCCAGGCGCTATCATACAATTATCGCCGATAGTTACTGGTGCAACATCTAAAATCGTTAAATCATGATTAGCATAAAAGTTTTCACCCACATGAATATTATAACCATAGTCACAACGGAAATCTGTTTCAATCGTAACATGTTCTTTAGTTGAACCAAGAATTGCTTTAATGCGTTTTTTTCGTTCATCTGCTAAATTTTCAGGCGTGTTATTATACGCACGCACAGTTAATTTAGCATTCAAACGGTCATTCTTTAATTCTAAATCACTAGGATCATACATCAATCCGGCAATCATTTTTTCCTTTTCAGACATGACAATCACCTATTTCTTATAAGTTAAACGAGCGAATGCATCGTGCTGATGAATGGATTCTTCATTACGACATTCGATTGTGAATCCTTCAACGAATTCTAATTCAACAAGATCAGCTGCGATTAAACGTAATAAGTCTTCAACGAAACGAGGATTTTCATAAGCACGTTCGGTTACTGATTTCTCATCTGTACGTTTTAATATAGGATAGAGCATTGAACTTGCATTGACTTCCATCGCTTCTAAGATACGTTCTTTAAAATCGTCAGGTAATTCACCTTCTGGCGCGAAGTCAGCCTTCACTGTCACAATTCCGCGTTGGTTATGAGCAGAGTATTCACTGATTTCTTTAGAACATGGACAAAGTGTTGTCACCATTGCTGTTAATATTAGTGATTTATTAACTACAGCATCACCTTCTACTGTCATAGAAAAACGCGTGTCTGCATGTCCGATTGCACGTAAATTCGTAACCGGACTGAAACGGTCAAAGAACCATTTCGCTTCTACATCAACTGTCGCATCTTTTTGATGCATCACTGTTTGTAAAGTAACTAATACTGCTTTTAATGTTTCAAAATCAAGCGATAAACCATTATCATAATGGGCTTCAACGGATTCTAAAATACGGCTCATGTTAATGCCTTTTTCATCTTTAGCTAAATGGGTAGATAAGCTAAATGTTCCTGCTGTTTGATATCCATCCAGACGGACTGGATATGTTAAATTTTTAATACCTACATGATCGATTTCGAATAAAAAATCTTTTTTTGAACTTTGCAGGTCAGTCATCTTTTCTTTCTCAGTAGGTTTAGTCCCCTTAATAGGATCTACTGAACCGAAATGTTTCCAGCGACCTTCACGTGTATTTAAATTATATTGATCCATCTCATTCTCCTAATTAAACTTCGTATTCGTAGAAGCGTTCTTTTCGAAGCCACATATCTTTTGCCGCTTCTGCTTCTTGTGTATTTGCCGCTAAATTTTCTAACATTGGTCCTGTTTGGGATGCATGTGCACCTAATACATTCATCTTTCTTTCTTCATATCCCGAAATATCATATTCAACATTGGGTTCGCCAATATTCTCAACTGTATCATTACTAAAAGCGACTAAATGTAATTTAGGTTTCTCACCGTCCATACGACGGACTGCCTCAACTACTGCATCAGCTGTTGCTTCATGGTCTGGATGCACAGAGTAACCTGGATAGAACGAAATAATTTTTGAAGGATTTAAATCATTGATTAATCCTGTAACCATATCTGTTAAGTCATCTAATAATTCAAATTCCAACGTTTTATCACGGTAACCCATTTTACGTAAATCAGTAATCCCCATAACACGACATGCATCTTCCAATTCTTTCTCGCGAATCTTAGGCAGCGTTTCACGTGTTGCAAATGGTGGATTTCCTAGGTTTCTCCCCATTTGTCCTAGCGTTAAGCATGCATAAGTGACAGGCGTACCTGCATCGATATGTTTCATAATCGTACCTGATACACCGAATGCTTCATCATCCGGGTGAGGGAAGATTACGAGTACTTGTCTTTCTTGTTCCATCATCATTTCCCCCTTAAACCTCAAATGGCGTTTCGCTTATTTCAAGAGCTGCTGCAAGCTGCCCTTGATAGTTTAATCCTGCCATTAAGAAACGACCTTGCTCGTCTATTTCAAAATGTGTTAAACCTTGCACGTATATCCATCCACCATTTAATTTTAAACCGACACGGAAAGGTTCTTTTCCGCCGCCAGTAATAATCCCTTGAATATATGATACTTGAATATTACGTAAGAATGTACCCGCATTGAACACTTTTTGGTCAAAGTGACTTGCATAAGCACCATTCGTCGTTTCTACATGTAAATAGACAGACTTCCCTTGAAATTGATTCAATAGCTCCTGTACTTGTTGTTTTTCGATTAATTCCATCTTCATTGCTCCTCAAAGTTTATACTAGACTATTTTACTAAATAAATTGTAAAAATTATACCTTTTGAGCTTGCATACGAAAAAAAGACATAAAAAAGCTGAGACAATTGTCCCAGCATTTAAATTAAACTTCTTCTACAGTTACTTCAATCTTCTCAACGTTATTGTAAGCACCGTGTTGTACTGGGCCAACAAATTCGTTCATTTTCCAGCCGTGTTTAATTGCTGATGCTACAAATCCTTTAGCAGCAATTACAGCTTCACGTGGAGATTTACCTAATGCTAAGTTTGCAGTTGTTGCTGCCGCAAATGTACAACCTGCACCGTGGTTATATGATGATTGGAATTTATCTGTTGTCAGTAACGTATAAGTTTCACCATCATAGTATAAATCTAATGCTTCATCAGATTCTAATGCTTTTCCACCTTTAATGATAACGTGTTTTGCGCCACGTTCGTGAATAATCTTTGCTGCTTCTTTCATCTGCTCGATTGTCGTCAACTTACCTAAACCAGATAATTGACCTGCTTCAAACAAGTTAGGTGTGACAATTGTAGCAAGTGGTAATAAGTATTTAATCATGGCATCAGTATTACCTGGGTTAAGTACTTCATCTTCCCCTTTACATACCATAACAGGGTCTACTACGAAGAACTCTGCATCAGAATCTTCAAAAGCTTTGGCCGCACGCTGGATGATTTCTTCAGTACCTAACATACCTGTTTTAATTGCATCTGGTCCGATTGATAATGCAGTTTTAATTTGTTTATCTAATAACTCAATTGGGAGTGGTGTAACGTCATGTCCCCAAGTTTCTGGATCCATTGCTACAACAGCGGTTAATGCTACCATCCCGTATGTGTTGTATTCCTGGAAAGTTTTTAAGTCAGCCTGCATACCAGCTCCGGCACTTGTATCAGATCCCGCAATTGTTAAAATCTTTTTTAAGCTCATCATTCATTTCCCCTATAAAGTTATTTGTATAATATCATATCATTAATAAGGATTTAAAAAAATAAATAAACACTAAGTTATGTTACAATTTCAATGAGGTGAAGTTATGGATTGGCAAAAGATATTTCATGAAATTAAATTAGCACATGATTTTTCAGATATGGATGCATTTTTAGAAGAAGCTTATAATACGAAAACGGTTTATCCGCCGCGTGAAGCGATTTATAATGCATTTACTTTAACGCCTTTTGAAAATGTAAAAGTAGTTGTTATCGGACAAGATCCGTATCATGGTCCGAATCAGGCGCATGGCTTAGCATTCTCGGTGCAAGATGGTACTAAATTGCCACCATCGCTACGTAATATGTATAAAGAACTTGAAAGCGACTTAGGTATCACGCGTGTAACAGGTGATCTTACCGGATGGGCGAAAGAAGGTGTACTACTTTTGAACAGAGTGCTTACTGTCGAACAAAAGACGCCGAATGCACATCAAGGTATTGGATGGGAGTATTTTACGCAGGCCATCGTTGAAGCGGTTTCTGTTCATAAAGAACATGTTGTCTTTGTCCTATGGGGCAGTCCAGCGCAAAAACTTATCCAGTATATCGATACAGATAAACATAGAATTATTAAAAGTGTCCATCCTAGTCCGCTAAGTGCATATCGTGGATTCTTCGGTTCAAAACCTTTCAGTAAAATAAACCAGGATTTAGAAATGCACGGATTAACACCAATTAACTGGGCAAGGGAGGATCTATCATGAACCAGAAATTAATTGCACAATTATCTCAGGAAATAACGCTTTTGAAACAAGCGAATAGTAATGCAGCGTTTAATAAGCATCTATATGCGATTGAAATGTTAGCGCGTTTCGGGCAAACTGAAGAAAGTGGTGTAGCAATGCCGGACACACCATTGCAGCCGACAAATATAAGTAAAAGCACAGGTCCTCATGCAGGTATTACTACTGAAGAATTGAAGATGATGGGTGCTAAAGTAGTTTCAAGTGACAATAAAGTAAAAACGGATGACGGTTTCGGTAACGGTGATTCAATATTTGATTTTTAAATTCAGGAGGAATAAGTGATGAAATTATTTTTAATTATCGGTGCGATTAATGCAATGATGGCAGTGGCATGTGGCGCATTTGGTGCCCATGGTTTAGAAGGTAAGTTAAGTGAGAAGTATATGGCCGTCTGGGAGAAAGC
This sequence comes from Macrococcoides bohemicum, assembly GCF_016865215.1. Taxonomy (NCBI): domain Bacteria; kingdom Bacillati; phylum Bacillota; class Bacilli; order Caryophanales; family Staphylococcaceae; genus Macrococcoides; species Macrococcoides bohemicum. Next base: position 2,219,406 of record NZ_CP054482.1, on the reverse strand, counting down.
AACAACATATCAAATGTATCATGCGCTAGGATTAATAGCGATTGGTATATTAAATGGTACAACAAAGTTAAATTTAAATGCGGCAGGCTGGATGATGACACTTGGTATTGTTTTCTTTAGCGGCTCTTTATACATTTTAGCTTTAACACAAATTAAAATATTAGGTGCGATTACACCGATTGGTGGCGTATTGTTTATTGCAGCATGGGTTGCACTCATGTTGGCAGCAATTAAACTCTAAAAAAATAAGGCTAACGCATACGCGCTAGCCTTATTTTTATTACTTATTATTAACTTGTTGTGATTGTGTATTTGATTGTTGTTGTGCACGTTTTTCTAATTGTCTCTTTACGATTGGAATTAAGATAGGACTTAATTTAATAATTAATCTCACTAATTTATTCATAATCATTTGCCTCATTTCTATATAATATATAATTTATATATATCCCGTTTAACAGGCATTAAACATCTTAATGTCTCTTTCTTAAAATAAAGTAGAACGGAATACCAATGATAACAAATGCCACACCTAGCATAGAACCGATAAAGTCACTCATTAATGTACTGATGATAATGAATAATCCACCCAGTAATGCAACAATCGGAACAATCGGATAAAGCGGCACTGAGTAATCGCGATTCATACCTTTATTGCGTTGTCTTAATAAAAATAGACCGATAAATGCTGCAATATAGAAGATATAAATAATAAAGATACATACTTCTGATAAGTAATCTGCATTAACGATATCGGGAATGACAATCGTCAGTAATAATAACACCAAACTGATAATGTAAACAGCGATTAGTGCACCGATTGGCGATTTAAATTTAGGGCTGACATAGCTGATTGCTTTATCGAATGGTAATAGATGATCATCGGCCATCGCAAATGGAATACGTGGGAATGTCATAATTTTACCGTTTAAGCATCCGAATATTGAAATGATAACACCGATATTTACAAATTTAGAACCGAAATCACCGAATAAAATCTTAGCTGCTTCCGCTGAAGAAGTATTCCCCATACCTACTAATTTATCTGCAGGAATAACATGAAATACAGCGATATTAATCAGGACGTAAGCAAGTGTTACAACACTTAAGCCGGCAAACATTGCTAACGGTAAATTTCTTTTTGGATTTTTCATTTCTCCGGTTAAGTTTGTTAATAGAATCCATCCATCATAGGCGAAAAGCGTTGCTAAAACAGCACGACCAAAGTTAATTTCTTCTTGGTTTTTAATTAAGCTGGTAACGTCTTGACCGAATATACCTTCTTTACCCCATAATAGACCAAATATGATAATCGCAAATACAGGTATCAATTTACAGATTGTTGTAAATGTCTGCATTGCACCACCTAGACCAGTACCCATAATATTAAGGATAACAAGGAAAGTAAATGCTGCAATACCGATCCATATACCTAGTGCAGGATCTAGTTCAAAGAAGTTTGTTACTAAAATACCAAAAAATAAAGACAATGAAGCGATTATTGCTGGTCCATATATAACAGTTTGCATCCAGCCTGTTAAGAATCCCCAGAATGGACCGTAAATATCTCTAATGTAAGCATAAAGACCACCTGTTTTAGGAATCTGTGCGCCAACTTCAGCAATTGTAAGTCCTGCTGCAAGCGTTAAAATACCTCCGACAACCCATGCCCAGATTGCCATGTCACTTGTACCTGCATGATTTAATACGACTGACGGTTTAACGAAAACCCCTGAGCCGATAATTGTACCAATAACGACAGTAATGGCAGTCCAGAAACCTATCGTTTTTTCCAGTGCCTGTTCTCCATGTTGTTTATTCATAAAAGTCACCCCTCCGTGTTTTTCTTATGTTCAATATATCATGAAATAAAGCGTTACTATTACAAATTTTTTAATAATGTCAAAGTTTTCAACGTATTTTTTTAAATACAGGTTGAAAATAATTCTCAGTCTGTTATGATTGTAACTGAAAACGTTTCTCAATGATAATTATTATCATTTATGATTGGAGCTCTTGTTAATGAAAATGATGTATGGTCTTATCGCATTAGTATTATTATCGATTGTTTCGATATTTGTAGGGGTGATTGATATTTCGCCGCAACATTTAATGCATCTATCAGACAATCAGAAGAATATTTTAATGAATAGTCGTTTCCCGAGGACGCTATCTATCATATTGGCAGGTGTGGCATTAAGTGTTGCAGGGTTACTGATGCAGCAGCTTACACGTAATAAATTCGTCTCGCCGACGACAGCAGGTACAATGGATTTTGCGAAGTTTGGTGTATTGATATCAATGATTTTCTTTGCGCAAGCGCCGCTATTAGTAAAACTTGGATTTAGTATTACAACTGCTATTCTCGGAACATTTATGTTTATGTGGATTGTTAATCGTATTAAGTTTAAAGATGCGATATTCATTCCGCTTGTCGGATTGATGCTGGGTAATATCGTTTCCAGCTTAGCAACATTTATGGCATTAAGATTTAATGCAATGCAAAGTATTTCTAACTTCTTTGTCGGTGATTTTTCGATGATTACGAAAGGACGTTATGAAGTGCTGTATATCATCATTCCGATGGTTATTATTATGTACTTCTTTGCACATCACTTTACGATTGTCGGAATGGGAGAGTCGTTTAGTAAGAACTTAGGTATTTCATACAATAAGATAATGAATCTCGGCGTAGTTATTGCGGCAGTTGTTTCAGCCACTGTCGTCGTAACAATCGGTGTATTACCATTCCTGGGATTGATTGTACCGAATATTGTTGGGCTTTTTGTCGGGGATCATATGAATAAAGCGTTACCGTACACTGCGCTTCTTGGAGCGATTATTGTAATGATTGCTGATATATTCAGCCGAATTATTATCTTTCCATACGAAATACCGATAGGGCTAACGCTAGGTATTTTAGGGAGTGTTGTATTTATGATTATCCTTCTGAAAAGGAGGAAAGAATATGCCTAATACAACGAAAAAAGTCTCGTTACTCATTTTTGTGATGATTGCACTGATGATTGGCTTTGTAATGATTCAACTCAACTTGCAAATTTTAGATTATGTACTGCCATCAAGACTGCGAAAGCTTGCTGCTATTATTTTAGTCGGTGCAGCAATTGGTGTATCGTCACTCATCTTCCAGACGATTACTGAAAATCATTTGCTAACACCATCAGTCATCGGTCTTGATGCAGTCTACCTATTTATACAGACCATTATTATTTTCTTTTTCGGAAAACTAGGAGATTTATTCTTTAATGTATATGTGAACTTCTTTATTTCCGTTGTTCTGATGATTTTGTTTACATTACTATTATTCAATATCGTCTTTAAGAAAAATACATCTGTTTATTTCGTATTACTGTTTGGGATTGTAATGGGAACATGCTTTTCTAGTCTTTCGAGCTTTATGCATATGGTGATGAATCCAGATGATTTCTTGTTGTTACAAGATAAACTTTTCGCAAGCTTTAATACGGTAAATGAAAAGTTATTACTCATCAGCTGTATTATTATCGTGCTGCTACTCATTTATATTTATCGTCATGCACACGAGTTAGATGTATTAAGTTTAGGGAACACACACGCAACAAATTTAGGGGTCAACGTTGAAAGATTAACACGTAACATGTTGCTTGTCGTTGCAATATTAGTCAGTATCTCAACTGCACTCGTTGGCCCGATTACATTTTTAGGTATCATCGTCTGTAACGTAACGTATCAATTTATGCAGACATTTAAGCATCAATATTTAATTATTTCGGTATTTGCAGTATCGGGCATTACATTATTACTTGGACAAATGATCAATCAATATGTATTTGATGGCACAACAGAAATTACGATATTGATTAACTTTATAGGTGGCGTTTACTTCATCTATCTATTATTTAAGGAGGGTGCACATGATTAAAGTACAACATTTGCACAAATCGATTGGACAGAAAGAGATTCTAAGTGACATTTCCGTGGAAATAAAAAAAGGTGCAATCACGGCGATTATCGGACCGAATGGAGCCGGTAAAAGTACATTGTTATCAGCAATTACACGTTTAAGTGATTACGATAGAGGTGCTGTATTGTTAAATGATGCGCCGGTTGAAGAGATGAAAAGTGATGATATCGCAATGCAACTCGCAGTTTTAAAGCAAAGTAATCATACGAACTTAAAAATCACTGTTCGTGACTTAGTTAACTTTGGACGTTTTCCTTATTCAAAAGGACGCTTAACAAAAGAAGATCATGCAATTGTTGATGAAGCAATTGAATATTTAGAACTCAAACCTTTTGAAAATCGCTTCTTAGATGAATTATCAGGCGGACAAAAACAACGCGCATATATCGCGATGACTTTAGCTCAGGATACGGATTATATCTTCTTAGATGAACCGTTGAATAATTTAGATATGAAACATTCTGTTCAGATGATGCAGTTACTACGTCGATTAGTACGTGAAAAACAAAAGACGATTGTTATCGTAATTCATGATATTAACTTTGCATCATGTTATGCAGATTATATCATTGCATTAAAAGATGGTGTCGTATTATTAGACGGGAAGAAAGAAGATGTTATCACAACTGAAAAGTTAAAAGCAGTATACGATATGGATATTCAAATTGAATGTATCTTCGGTCAGCAGATCTGTGTTTATTTTGATGATGAACACATGACCGTTGATGAATTTATAGAAGAAGTGCAGGCAGTATAATTCAAGTCCTTGAAAGGAGTGTTGCCGGGTAGTTTTTAATGTAGGGCTAATTTATTTACAGGGGAATAATACATATATCAAAGGAGAATATAGGAATGAAACGTATTTTTAGTTTAGTATTAACTTTAGCTTTAATTATTGTGTTAGCAGCATGTGGTAATGACAAAGAAAGTACAAAATCAGAAGATAAGACAGCAGGAGACTCAGATAAGGCTGAAACGATTAAAATTGAAAATAAATACAAGCTAATGGGTGAAAAAGAAGACGGCAGTGACGCAAAAGACGTAACTGAAACAGTAGAAGTGCCGAAAAACCCAAAAAATATTGCGGTATTTGACTACGGAACATTGGCAACGATGCAGGAATTAGGTGTCGATGGTAAAGTTAAAGGATTACCTAAAGGTGAAGGCAATCGCAGTGTTCCATCATTCCTTGAAAACTTTAAAGATGATAAATATACAAACTTAGGAAGCTTAAAAGAACCTAATTTTGAGAAATTAGCTGAACAACAACCAGAATTAATCTTAATTTCTGGACGCCAGGCAACACAAAAAGTAATGGAAGAAATGAAAAAAGCAGCACCAGACGCTACTATTTTATATGTTGGTACTGATGATACGAAGTATATCGAAAGCGTAAAAGAAAATACTGAAAATATCGGTAAAATCTTTGGTAAAGAAAAAGAAGCAACAGCATTAATTGATGATTTAGACAAAAAGATTGAAGAAGTAAAAGCAATGACTGAAAAGTCTAAAGACAAAGGATTATTTGTATTAGCCAATGAAGGTGAATTATCTGTATTTGGTAAAGGTGGACGTTTCGGATTTATTCATGATGTATTAGGCGTGAAAGAAGCGGACAAAAATATTCAGGCAAAAGGACACGGACAAGTTATTAACTTTGAATATATTAACAAAACAAATCCGGATATCATCTATGCGATGGACCGTGGAGTAGCAGTTGGTGGTAAATCATCTGCGAAACAAGCATTATCTAACGATGTTATTAAAGACGTAAGTGCAGTGAAAAATGATAAAGTCGTAGAAATCGATCCGTACTTATGGTATTTCTCAGGTGGCGGGGCAGTCACTGTTATAAAACAAATTGAAGAAGTAGAAAAAGCATACAAATAAAACTAAGTCACCTTAGAACAACATTAATTAAAAATAGATTACCAGCAAATAACCTTACTTATGATAATTGTAAAAATATAGAAAGACGATTATACTGATGGTAAGGAATTTGTATGGTGAGAACATATTTACTTATGATTAGAATCATTCGCCTGCAAATGCATAAGCATTGCAGGCGTTTTTGATTTTTAAAAGAGAGAAGGTTGATGATATGAAAGACATATTTTCGAAGAAATTTTTAATGATGGCTCTGATGCTTATTGGAATATTTGCGATAGGGATTTCAATTCAAAATTTAATGAACCCCCAAAAGTTGCCGAAAGTAACGAAAAGTCAGATTGCCCAATTGGAGAGCAGTACATTTCCAACAGAAGAAGAAGCACAAGAAGCTGTGGGGAAACAACTATTTGATGGCGTCAAGGAAAGTGGTATATCTTTAAGTTCTAAAGCAAATGAACCGGGTACCGGTATATATGCGTATTATGATGGCAAGACAAAAGACTATGTGACAACGTATTATATCCTAAAGAATAAAGATGGATATCAGGTTAAGATAGGTAAAGTCAATGTGACTTATCAAAAAGGTGATAAAAAAATGTGGACAGATAAAATCGATGGCCATGTCTACAACTGTTATATCAATGATTATAGAAGATTTAGAGAAGTTGATGAAAAAGAGGAAAGAGCATCTACAGTCACACTACATAATGATGGCGCAATACATGTTGTCCAGGAAAAATAAAATGGTTGGTTTGATTGAAGTATTGGAGTTAAGAAAGGGAATTGTCGTCAAAAACGATTTGAGGTCACTTCCGTGCAAGAACAACATGGATTGTGTGAGCAAGTGTCGTCAAAAATGATTTGAAGACACTTCCGTGCAAGAACAACAAGGATTGTGTGAGTAAGTGTCGTCAAAAACGATTTGAGGCCACTTCCGTGCAAGAACAACAAGGATTGTGTGAGTAAGTGTCGTCAAAAACGATTTGAGGCCACTTCTGTGCAAGAACAACAAGGATTGTGTGAGCAAGTGTCGTCAAAAATGATTTGAAGACACTTCCGTGCAAGAACAACAAGGATTGTGTGAGTAAGTGTCGTCAAAAACGATTTGAAGACACTTCCGTGCAAGAACAACAAGGATTGTGTGAGCAAGTGTCGTCAAAAATGATTTGAGGTCACTTCTGAACATGCACTACATAGATTATGAAGTTCAACTTCAGTCTACCCGCAAAAAAAGACAACCCCAAAAGGTTGTCTCATAACGATATATTAAACTGTAAATAATCCCTGTAAATCTTCTGTTTTTAAGATGTTACCAACATAGAATGAACCAAATTCACCGTAACGCGCTGATACTTCATCGAAACGCATTTCGTATACTAACTTCTTAAATTGTAATACGTCGTCTGAGAATAAAGTAACGCCCCACTCGTAATCGTCAAATCCAACTGATCCTGTAATGAACTGTTTAACGATACCTGCATACCCACGTCCGATCATACCGTGTGAACGCATTAATCCTTTGCGGTGATCCATATCTAACATGTACCAGTTATCTTCACCTTGACGTCGTTTATCCATTGGATAGAAACACACATACTCAGAGCGTGGTAATTCTGGATATAATCTTGCTTTAATATGTGGGTTCTCGTATGGATCTTCGTCAGAGCCTTGTGCAAGATAGTTACTTAACTCAATTACTGATACGTAAGAATATGTTGGGATTAAGTAATCACAAATTGCTAATTTATTAAATTCAGTTTCAACGGCTGTTAAATCTTTCATTTCCGGACGTAACATCCAAAGCATTAAATCAGCTTTTTGACCTGTAATGTTATAAAGCGCGTAAGAACCTTCTTTTGCTACATGGTTTTCTTCTAATTTATTGATAAATGCACGGAATTCTTCAACCATTTTTGTACGGTCTTCTGCTTCAACTAATTTTAAGCTTGTGAAATCAATGGCATAAAATAAGTGCAAGCTATACCAACCGTCTAATGTTTTTGCTGCTTCGTTCATTGTCCATCTCTCCTCTAATTGTAATCATTATCATTCTAACATATCTCGAAACATATGTATGTTCGAAGATTTTACATATTGATGACGTGTAATTTATATAAAAAGAGTCTATAATAGTTAATGGGGATGAATCAAAATTTCAGGAGGCTATTATGGCTAAATTATTAGATGTATTAAATGAAAAACTTTCCGGTAAAAATGTGAAGATCGTTTTACCGGAAGGAACAGACGAGCGTGTATTACAAGCAGCTGTTGAATTACACAAAGGTGATAAAGTATCACCAATCGTTTTAGGGAACGTGGAAGAAGTACAAGCGCTTGCTGAAAATTTAGGTTTATCAATTGACGGAATTGAATTAATGGATCCAACAAACAACGAATTACGTGAAGAATTAATCGCGAAGTTTGTTGAGCGTCGTAAAGGTAAAGCGACAGAAGAGCAAGCGACACAAATGCTAAACGATCCGAACTATTTCGGTACGATGTTAGTTTATACAGGTCGTGCAGCAGGTCTTGTATCAGGAGCAGCACATTCTACAGCAGATACTGTACGTCCAGCTTTACAAATTATCAAGACTAAACCAGGTGTTTCTCGTACATCAGGCGTATTCTTTATGATTCGCGAAGACGAGCAGTACTTAATGGGTGATTGTGCAATCAATCCAGAACTTGATGCAACTGCTTTAGCTGAAATCGGTATCGAGTCTGCTAAGACTGCAAAAGCTTTCGGTATGGAACCTAAAGTTGCGATGTTATCTTTCTCTACTAAAGGTTCAGCAAAAACACCTGAAACTGAAAAAGTTGTAGAAGCAACACGCTTAGCACAAGAAAAATTAGCTTCAGAAGCTGATTTAGAAGGCGTAGTTATTGACGGAGAATTCCAATTTGATGCTGCATTCGTACCATCAGTAGCAGCGAAAAAAGCACCAGAATCACCAATTCAAGGTGACGCAAATGTATTCGTATTCCCTAGCTTAGAAGCTGGTAATATCGGTTACAAAATTGCGCAACGCTTGGGTGGATTTGATGCTGTAGGTCCAATCTTACAAGGATTAAATGCACCAGTGAATGATTTATCACGTGGATGTTCAACAGAAGATGTTGTTTCATTATCAATCATCACTGCAGCACAATCTTTATAATAGATGACGAAGTCAATTTTTGAAGAGAATTGGCAATACGTAGATCATACGCGAGGACTGCAGCCAATGCAGTCCTTTGCTTTTGATGATATGTACTGTCATTTAATTGGACAACAAAATCATGATAGTGTGGTACGCACTTGGATTCATGATCATGTCATTATTCTCGGTATGCACGATGCACGTCTGCCTTATATTGAAGAGGGAATAGCGTTCCTAAACAATCATGGGTATGGTGCTATTGTTCGTAATTCAGGCGGTTTAGGTGTGGTACTCGATGCAGGTGTACTCAATATTTCGATTATATTTCCCGGAGATATTACTTTTTCAATTGATGCGGGATATGAATATATGTATGAACTGATTCAGGAGATGTTTAAAGATTATCATAAACATATTGAAGCGAAAGAAATCGTTCATTCATATTGCCCGGGAAGTTACGATTTAAGTATTGATAATAAGAAGTTTGCAGGTATTTCACAACGTCGTGTAAAAGACGGTATCGCGGTCCAGATTTATCTTAGTGTCGAAGGCAGCGGGAGCGCACGTGCTGAACTGATGCGTCAATTTTATGATGTGGCACGTCGTGGTGAAGCTACGAAATTTACGTATCCTGAAATAGATCCTGAGTGTATGGCGAGTCTATCAGAATTGCTCGGTGTGGAGCTTACAGTAGACGAAGTCATATTCAAATTACTGTATGCTATGAAAGACTTAGGTGCAACCTTAACAAATAATGAGATGACAGATGCTATGTGGACGTTGTATAATAATTACTTCGAACGCATGACTGAACGCAACGCAAAAATAAAAATTAATCAAGGTGGTGAAGCAAATGCGTAATAAGTTTCAAGTGTGCGATGATTGCCAAGGCGTATGTCTTAGAACGTTGCTACCGAAGTTAGAGAAGTTAGATCCAGATGCTGAAGTTGAAATCGCATGCCAGTCTTACTGTGGACCAGGTAGACGAAAAACTTTCGCATTTGTCAATAATCGCCCTCTAGCAGCTGCAACTGAAGAAGAACTACTTGAAAAAGTTGAGAAACGTTTAGCACAGAAACGCGATCCTGAAGAGGAAGCGAGACTTGCCAAACGTAACGCTGAACGTAAACGTCGTTTAGACGAACAGAACGAGAAGCTGAAAGAGAAATTGAAGAGATAGATGTAGAGGCTGGGACAATTGTTCCAGTCTCTTTAATTTAAATTATTCCTCTTTACAATCCTACATACTTCTTTAATGTAAATTTACATGAGTTTAACATCCCTTTGATATGCTTAGTTTGTATAACGATATGAATGAATCAATAGAAGGGTGGAACGATTCGTGCAACGTATATTAATTACTGGTGCGCGTGCTCCAATTTCTTATGAAGTTGTGCAGCAGCAGGTCGCATTAGGCAGAACGGTTTTCTTGACGGATTCTACCAAAAAGGTCAGCATTAAAAATTCTAAGTTTATCGAAGCGTTTATTTTAACGACGTCACCACGATTTTCTACTGAAGAATATATTAACGATATTAATAATATTGTAACGCAATATCATATTGATCTGATTATTCCTTTAAATGAAGAATCTTTCTATCTTTCTTATATGAAAGATAAAATAATCGCACCTGTATGGGTTGAAGATATTTCTAAGATGCTGTCAGTCCACAACAAGTATAACTTCACAAAGTTAATCGATGCGATGGGTTTTAAAGTGCCTGACACGAAATATGTCATGAATTACGATGACTTAACAGCATTTATAAACGACTTTCCGGGAGACGAATATATCGTCAAACAACCGTACGGACGTTTCGGTCAATCTGTACGTAAATTAACACGTATGTCATTAGAGAATGATAACATGATCGAATTCCCTTTTATGATTCAGACATTAATTAAGGGGACAGAATGGTGTTCATACAGCTTTGCAAAAGACGGGAAAACATTGTCTACATCATTATATTTATCGAACACACATGACAGTTATAACTGTTCTACACACTTCACATCAGAGAAGAATGAAGAACTTCAGTCAATTATTGAAGCTGTAATTAAGAACTTAAACTGGTCGTATCAAATTGCCTTTGATGTGATTAAATGTGATACGACAGGTGACTATTACTTTATTGAATGTAATCCACGTGCGACAAATGGTGCGTTATTTATGCAGCCGGACGTTTGGGAATTAAAGCAATGCGAACCGAAATATGAAGCACGTCAACTGATCTTCGTTTCGCTATATAATTTTATTATGCGTCCAAAGAAACATAATTTAGAGCGATTAAAGTATGGGAAAGACATTTTCTGGCATCCAAGTGAAAAGTCAATCTTCTTTGAACAAATTATAAGCGGTGCTCAGTGGTGGTTTGAAGCGAAATCTCAAAAGACAACAGTCAACACGATTACAACGTATGATATCGAATGGAATGAAGACATTGTAAATCTATAGATAAAGAGGTCTTACGAATGACGATTTATACGAAATACGCAGATATCCCTTTTAACGAAGCGGATATCTCTCCTTTTAATAAGGCATATATTCAGTATATGATGGAAGGTATTCATCGTGGCATCGAGAATGTACACGCGCGCGTAGAAGTGATATTGCTGAACGGACAGCTCATTCCTTATAGTGTGAAAGATGGTGGCAACAAAGCATCCTGGATTCATTCATTTACAGGGCAATATATTGAAGAAATGATTTCAGAAGTAAATCGTATGGAGATGCCGAATATAGTACGTAGTCTTGCACATCAGTTATTGAACGTGGGCAGAACGGTACTCGGACTTACTGGTGAGAAGACAGTGACGATATTTCCTTCATTTATGTCGACGACAATGTATGAAGACTTTCAGTTCGATCAGCTTCAGGAAATTACAAGAATACTCGTCGCAAGATTTCCGAAACATGCGCTTGTATTTCGTACGTTGAATGACAAATTTCATCAAGATAAAATGAAACAGTTAAATGAAATCGGCTATGAAGCGATGATATCTCGCGCGATATATATATTTGGTCCAGATGATAAACATACAAAGAACGAACGAAAAGACTTAAAGAAAGACATGAAGCGCTTTGAAAAAAGTGGGTTAACATTCACGAATGAATTACGTGAGGATGAATTTCACCAGTTAATGGCTCTCTATAAACAAGTATATTTAGATAAATATTCGGACTTCAACCCGCATTACACAGAGGAGTTCTTTAAATTCTTATATAAAGAGATAGGACTTACATGGTTTGTACTTAAAGATAACGAACGCATCGTGTCATTTATGGGTGTCAGTCAAACAGATAATGTATTATTTCCAGCATATTTTGGAATGGATCCGTCTGTTAAAGGGTTGTATTTTATGACAAGTGGATTGTTATACCATTTTGCAAAAGAACATGGTTATAAAATTAACAATAGCGCTGGTGCGAAAGATTATAAATTAGCACGCGGAAGTAGACCGTATTTAGAATATCATTATATTTATTACAAACATTTAAAGCTAATACCATTTTTAAGCTACGCATTGTTTACAAAAGTTGCGACACCTTTAGGCAAATTTTTATTAGAAAAGCTACAGTTTAAGTAAAGATTTAATAAATATATTTATTATTCTGATATTAATAGTGATATAATATGTTTATCATATTTTTAGGCGGTGATGCACATGTCGATTGAGATGAGACATGCAACGTTAGAAGATTTGCCGCGTATTGTTGAAATTTACAACTCCACAATTGAAAGTAGATTAGTGACTGCAGACACTGAGCCTGTAACCGTAGAAAGTCGGACAGAATGGTTTTTGAACCATTCGGAAAAACGTCCGATTTTTTTATTTCTCAAAAATAATGAAATAGCGGGCTGGTTGAGTTTTGAAACATTTTACGGCAGACCAGCATACGGTAAGACGGTAGAAATCAGTTTGTATTTAGATTCTGATTATCGTGGTATAGGTTTAGGGGAGTATGCAGTGACTGAAATGAAGCGAATTGCACAGACGCTCGATATAGAGACGCTTTTGGCATTTACTTTTTCACATAATACACGTGCATTGAAATTATTTATGAAACACGGATTTATTAAATACGGGGAATTGCCTGATGTTGCGATAATGGATGGGAATCATTACTCACTCACAATATTAGGCTGTAAAATTTAGGAGGAAGTAGAATGGTTAAGATTAGAAAAGCAACAAATGCAGATGTACCCAATATAAAAAAAATCGCTTCTATGGCGTGGTATGATACATATGCAAAAATTATGGAAGCAAGTACAATCGCTAAGTTTTTAGAAGCGGCATATAATGATGAGCGTCTAGAGCGACGCATAGGGGATTCATTATTTTTAGTCGCTGAAAATGACGATGAAGTGATTGGTTTCGCGAATTTTATCAATGGTACAGAATTATTCTTATCAGCAATCTATGTTAATCCATCCTTCCAAAGACACAATATAGGGGCAGAACTTCTGGAAGCAGGATTGAATCACTTTGATGACTATAAAGAACTATTTGTAGAAGTAGCAAGTAATAATGAACAGGCACGTGGATTCTACAAAAAGACTGGATTTGAACTTGTTAGAGAATATAATGAAGAATTATTTGGTGAAACAGTAACAACAGGATTGTTGAAGAAGATGATATAATTAAAACCCGACACTCATATTGAGGTGTCGGGTTTTATAATATCATCTATATTTATTTTTCGTAAACTGGCACCCATCCTGCTTCATCAACAAAGATTCTTACAGCAACGACTTTACGATTGTCTGATAAAGTGAAGTAATGTCTTATGTTAGGTGGTACTGAAATTAAGTCGCCTGGATCTAAATGTACTTCAAAGAACTGGTCATCTTTTCCTTGAATAACAAATACGCCATTTCCACTTACAATGAATCGTACTTCGTCATCAGTATGATGATGTTCACGCTGGAAGTTAGTCAATAACTCATCTAAGTTAGGTGTTGTGTCTGATAAACTGATTACGTCACTTGCTTTGTAACCACGACGTGCACTGATTGCATCAATTTCTTCTTTAAATACGTTTAAGATTTCTGATTTATCTTCATCTGTTAAGTTATAATTTTCTTTTAATGTGTCAGGTAATTTTGAAGTATCCCACTGTTCATAAATGACTTCATTGCTTTCTAAAAATGCATGAATTTCCTCTTGATTGTCTAATCGTTTACCTGTTTTCTGAAAAATTAAATATGCCATAATTATCGCTCCTCTTATTTGATATATTGTCTTGCAGATGCAAGTTGTAAATGATATTGAAATAAAAATTCTGCTGCTTCAAATAATTTATATGCTTCCTGAGTAGATTTCCCCCAGGCATTGATTCCATGATTACGAATGAGTACAACACCACTATCGGAAGTAACGTGTTCTCCAAATCCTTCAGCGAGTTTTTTAACGTCTGCTGGATTTTCGATGATAGGAATACGCAACACATCACTTTCCTGCCATAAACCGAATGCTTTAATTAATTCCTGATTGCTGAATTCAACTACACCTTTAGAATGATATAGCTCTGAAATCACATTGTTACTAACGGTATGGATGTGAATTGATGCGTGTGCGTTACTGCGTTTAAATATTTCTAAATGCAGTACGGTTTCGAGAGATGGGGTGAGATCTGTATCAACAGCTATGCCCTCCATATCTACTTTGACAAAACTTGTGTCTGTTGTTTCATATTTATCGACACCGCTTGTAGTCACATAAAGATGCTGGTCATCTATTCTTATACCTAGATTACCGCTTGTCCCAGGGAAGTAGTTATTACGTGCGAGCCGTTCTTTGATATGTGTAATTTCTTCTAATGCACTCATTTAATCACCTCGCTTAATTTAATATCATCAAATGTTTCGAAATGATGATGTGCGATGCCTTTTTCCCGGGCAAATTTCGTAAGCTTTGAAGTTGTAAATGCAATATCGGCAATACTCAGTAACTTTAAATCTGTAACGCTATCACCGATTGCTATAACTTCATCATCGTTCACTAATTGTCTGACGATAGAAGGCTTACATGTTCCGCAGTCTCCAGTACATAAGTTATCGCACGGATGATTCCAAATTACTTCCATATAATCTCCAGAGAAATCTACGGTATTGGCAAATACTTGTTTGATGCCATTAAATTTCTCTAGTATTGGATCAATAAAGAAATGCATGCCGCCACTAATAATATAGAAAGGAATGTTTAGTGTTTGAGCTTCGTCTAATAACTTCTGAAATCCTGGTCGGAGATTCACTTCTTCTAACACGAATTGAATGATATCTTCTTTCTTTTCACTCGGTAATAATTTGAAGAGTTCACTAACGCCTTGCTGTATTGAGATTTCCTGATTCAGTATTTGATCGGTGATAGGTTGTCCTTCAATAGGTGCAAACTTCTTTATGATGGCTATGATCGTATCAGTAGCTGTTACTGTACCATCGAAATCACAGGCTATGATGTACCCCATAAAGCCACCGCCTTATCATAATGTTTACCACCTACGCCTGTCTTGTAATGACGAATGGCTTCATGGAAAGCTTCACCGCCAGCAGTTGCACCGTCTGGATGACCATGTACACCACCACCAGCATTAATGACGATGTCTTCACCAAAGTCATCGATAATACGTTTAACCAGACCTGGATGAATGCCGGCTGACGGGACAGGAAATGCTTTTTTTATTGTACTTCCTTCTAATGCATGGGCGACAATACTTTTAGCATCATCTTCTGTTAGTTCGATAGACCCGTATGGGACAGGGAAAAGAATAAGATCTGCACCTGCAAGTCGAGTCAACTTAGATAATAGTAATTGATAACTGATACCATAGTCAGGGCTACCACATAATGCACCACTTAATGCAGGATGAGCAAGAATTGGTAAATCCAATTCTAAATCGCGTAACCCTCTAAGTGCGTCAAGTCCATATGTATGAACGTTGAATAATAAGGCATTCGCACCGAGTTGTTTTGCCTTACGTGATTTGTCTGGTAATTCAAATACCGGACCGGATAGATTGACTGCATATAGTACGCGACGACCAGTTGCTTCAAATATTTCATTTAGCACGCGTTTGCCGATAGTAATACGTTCTTCAAAAGGGAGTTCAGGTACGTCATATAATATTTCATCATCTTTAATAATATCGACACTCAACGCCTGTGCACGCAGTTGCGCTTCGAAAAATGCTGCATCTCTACCGATAATGCCCTTAAAGATGCTCATTACAAGTGGACGATCATAAATATTTAGTAAATCTCTCACACCTTCAACACCAAACGTAGGACCTTTAAAATGTTTGCTGTACGTCGTAAAATCGATATCGAGTAACTTTACTTTTCCGTCTAATGAAAGTTTGCCGAATACAGTCGTTAATATTGAAGAAAAGTCTGGGGTGATATTGTGTTCCGGATAAGCAATAGCAATATGTAATAATCCTTTTTCTGCATCGATTATTTCCTTGGTAATAACTTCACCTTTATATTGCTCTAAATGTGCCTGATCTTCAGCCGTTAAATCTGTCCAGCTTCCGACAGTTAAACCAACTGCTAATTTTTCTGCGATAGTATCAATTTTAGATGGATTGTTGTGTAGCTGGTACTTCGCTATGATATGTGACACGTTTTGACCTCCTTTGTTTAAACTGTGCATAGTTAATAATTAATGCACCTGCTAGGACGAGCCCTTTTATAATATTCAAGCCATAATATGGAACGGATAACATGACGAGACCGTTTTCCAGTATTGCAATGAGCAGAGCTCCTAAAAATGTACCGATAATATTAGGCTTACCTGATTTAGAAACAGTGGCCCCGATAAATGCAGCCGCAACTGCGGTCATTAAGTATCCTGAGCCTGAATTAACTTGAGCTGATGATACTTGACTGGCAAGGAGTATACCACCGATACATGCAAAGAATGCAGATGCCAAATAACTGATAATGATATATTTTGTTATCTTGATGCCACCGAATTGTACTGCATGTTTGTTATCGCCAATCATATACATGATGCGACCGGGATTTGTGCGATGTAATAAAACGTATGTAATGGCTACAATAATGAACATTGTGATAATTAATGGTATAGGTTCTGACAAAACTTTGAATGCTTCAGGAATCTTACCAGTTGTAGCAGCTCCACTTTGTCGTGTCATGCCTTGACTGATTGAACCACCTTCAGCATAAGTCAGTGCGATACCCTCAACGATAAACATCGTCGCAAGTGTTGCATATAGATCAGGGATTTTAAACTTAATAATTAATATTAAGTTAATGAGTGCAACGACAAGGGCAACCGTTAATGTAATAATGATGGATAACCCGATATTCATCCCGTGCCATACAAATAATGAAATGATAACAGCATTACTTAGCGTAACTGTAGAGCCTACAGATAGGTCGAAACCATCTACACTCAAACTAAAAGTGATACCGATGGCTACGATGGTGACAATAACCATACCACTAATGACTGAAAGTAAATTATCGGTAGATAGAAAGTTTGGTGCAGTCAAACTAAATAGTATGACTAACATAGTGATTACAATGAGTAAACCGAATTGTTTAAACTGCATGTTGTATTCCTCCAGTAGCTTTGTGCAAAAGATCAGTTTCTGATGTATTTTGTGTCAGTTGTTCATCAACGACTTGACCTTTATGTAGTGTATAGATGCGATCAGTTATATTGACCAGTTCACTAAAATCACTTGATGCATAGATGACTGTCTTTCCGTTGGCAGTTAATTGATTGATAACTTTAAATAAGTCTTGTTTAGCACCGACGTCGATTCCTACAGTTGGTTCATCGAGGATAAAGATATTTGATTGTTGATAAAGGCCGCGTAGTAATACTACTTTCTGTTGATTTCCGCCTGATAATGATTGAACTTGTTGAGATAACGATTTATATTTTAAGCCAATATGATTTGCTAAAGGTAAGATGTTATTTTCTTCATCTTGATGATGGGTAAAAAAATGATTGTCTTTAAAGCAAATATTATCTTTTATACTGTGCGACATAATCAGTCCATGTTTCTGACGTTCTTCTGGACAATAAGATATTTTTTCATGAGATAAATGGTCATATAACCAAACACACAATTCTGTCTTACCGGCACCGACTAATCCAGCTATGCCAATTACTTCACCTTTAAAGCCATGAATATTGATATCGTGAAGTTTATCGGTTTGTATATGCTGAAAAGAAAATAGTTGCGCTTTTGTAGTGTGATTTGTCTTATGATGTGTCTGTATATTTCCAGCAATAGCTTCATAAAGTACTTCAGCATCATATGCATCTGATTGTTTGGATGCAATGCGTTCGCCATCTTTAAGGATAGAAATATCATCAGAAATATTCAATAACTCAGGTATGCGATGAGAAATAAAGATGATAGCCATTTCTTTTTTTAATAAATTTAATTCATTGAATAAAATATTAACTTCACGCTGACTAAGGGAAGCGGTTGGTTCATCTAATATGAGTAAATGCTTATCTTCGAGTATCGCTCGAATGATGACAAGCAGCTGTTTTTCAGAAACAGTTAAATCACGCACATGTGTATTCAGAGAAAAAGATAAACCAAACTTCTCTATATAATTTTGCAATTTCTGTTTTTGCTGTTGCTTATAAAAAAATCCTTTCGTGCAATCTTTGAATGTCAAATTGTCATATACCGTTAAACTTTGAAATAAGACATCATCAACTTCTTGTGCAACGTAGGCGATATCATCTGCAAAGCTTGAAACTTTTTGTCCATCTTTATATAGCGTTCCTTTTTGGTAAGGGTAAGTACCATTCAATACTTTCATTAATGATGATTTACCTGCACCGTTGCCACCGATAATTGCATGAATCTTTCCTTGTTCAAAATGAATAGATAAATCCTTTAAAATGTGATGATTATTAATCGTTAAATTAAGATTTGAGACTTCAAAGCGCATTGTATTCAGTCCTATCGTTATTTAATTTTGAAAGCATCTTCCTGACTAAATGCCGGAACTGCCTTTGAAAGGTTATCCATATTCGTATCTTCTTTCAAATCTTTTTGTGTAATTTGAACAGGTTTAAATGCATAAGTCGCAGGGACTTTTTCGTCTTTAATGAGCTTTGCCAGAATTCTTACATCTGTTTCACCGATGACTTTAGGATTAACACTTGCAGATGTCTTCCAGTTGCTGTTTTTAGCTTTCATAAAGTTGATGTCCTGGTTTGAGATATCTATTGAATAAATCGGTAGATTGATTTTCTTTTCATTCAGTGCAAGATAAGCGCCTTTTGTCATCTCATCCCAAGATCCCCATACCGCCTCAAAATCTTTTGGATTATGCTTTGAAAGTACAGCTTGTGTTTTCTTTTTTACATCGCCTTGTACATCTTCAAAATTCGTTGGTCCGATACTTTCAATGACTTTAATTTTGCCTTCGGTTTCATACTTTTTAAAGATTTCCTGACGTTTATCAAGCGGTAGGAAACCAGGTCCGACCCATAATTTAAGTACTTTTACAGGTTGTTCTTTATCTTTAATCAGCGCCTCTAATGATAACTTTGCTAATGCATGGTCATCTTGACTTGTAGCAACGACATTATCGATAACCTTGCCGTCTTTATCTGACTTTGTATCAAATGTAACAACTTTAATCTTTGCATCTGCAATTTTCTTAACCAAGTCATAGCTGTAATCCTCTTTACCGTGCGATAATACGATGCCGTCATATTTCTTTAGGATTGCCTGATCGACGAGCTGCTGAAACTTTGCGTCATTCCCATTCGAAAGAAAAGTATCAACCTTAAGCCCAAGTTTCTCACCTTGTGATTTAGCACCATCGATAAATTGTTTCGTGTGATCATCACTACCAAGGTTACGGATAACAGCAATTTTCTTACCTTTTATTTCACCTGACGCTTCAGATTGTGATGTTGCCTGATTACATCCTGTAAGTAAGATACTTGTTGCAAGTAATAATTGTAATGGTTTCTTCATGCTTTAATCTCCTCAAATAATTTTGTGATTGTTTGTTCATGTGCTTCGATAATGCCGTGTTCTGTAATCAGTCCTGTGATTAAACTGTTTGGTGTAATATCGAAAGCTGGGTTATAAACAGCTACGTCAGCTGCAACTTTATTGTCATAAATATGTGTGACTTCACGTACATCGCGTTCTTCGATTGGAATTGCGTCTCCATGTGGTACGGTTAAATCAAAGGTTGGTGTTGGAGCTGCAACGTAAAACGGTACATTATAAAACTTTGCTGCAATTGCGAGTGGTAATGTGCCGATTTTGTTAACGACGTCGCCATTTAATGCTACGCGGTCACAACCGACAATAACAGCTGTAACATCTTGTTGCTGTAACACAGTTGCTGCAGTACTATCTGTAATTGTTGTAACATCGATGCCGGCTTGCGATAACTCAAAAGCTGTAAGTGCGCCTTGAAATCTCGGTCTAGTCTCATCGCTAAACACTTTAAATTGAATATCTTGAGCGTGTGCTAAATAAAATCCCGCTGTCGCTGTACCTAACGTGCTTGTTGCAAGACTACCTGGATTGCAATGCGTAATAAACGTTGAATTCGGTTTTATGAGTGGTAACGTATGTTTCCCGATACGGTCATTGATTGATTTATCATCTTCGTAAATGTGTTGAGCGAGCTTTTCTAAAGCCACGATACTCTGATTGACATCTTCAGTGATGACCTGACTCAATCGATCAAGCGCCCATAACAAGTTGATTGCTGTTGGTCGTGTGTTGGATAGTCGTGTAATAACGTCCTGCATATAAATTTTAAAGTCTTTATCCCCGTTGTATTGTAAGGCACCGATTACAACACCATATGCTGCAGTAATTCCGATCGCTGGTGCACCGCGCACGATCATATCTTCAATTGCTACTGCTACTGCTTCATAATCTGTGCAGTCGATATACTGTATATCATGTGGTAATTTCGTCTGGTCAAGGAGCGTAAGAACGCCATCTTTGTATTGAATGGATTGTAATGTCATGCCGCAATCTCCTTAAATTCTGTATATAGTGAGAATATAGATGGGTAGATGGATAGCGATTCCGGATATTGAATGAGCGATTTCGCAAACTTAATAAGCTGCACTTCTATCTGAGCGCGTTGCTGCTCAGGTAAAGTCGTTAAATCATTTACTTTAGCAAGTCCGACGATACGACGAATAATTTCAAGTCCACATACTACATAAGCATCTTCAAGCACTGAACGGATATAGCTTGCATAAACTGAAGTTTGTTTCAATGCGACATCTTTCGTCTTTTCCTGTAAGATCGCTAAACTTCTCTGTTTGAATACTTCTAATACATCAGTGATACTTTCGGCAATAAATTTAGCCTGTTCATCTCTGCCAAGCGCTTGCGCATTACTATATGCAAAGAAAAGGTGAGCGAGCACATTTCCGACATCATATCCTGCTGGCCCATAGAAACCGAATTCAGGATCAATGACTTTTGTTTCTGTTTTATTAACAAATACTGAACCTGAATGTAAATCACCGTGGATTAAACTTTGACTTTTATTTAAGAACTTAAGCTTCGCTTCTGCGACTGCAAGCTTTAATGCGTCATCGTTATAAAGTAACTGTTCGACGTATGGAAGTAAGGCACTACTGACCTCATTGCGAGAGAAATTATCGTAAAATGGCTCGGTGAACACGAGATCTTCAGATATCTCGCATAATTCGGGATTTATCGTATCTTTTTGTAAAGCTTTCTTCTCTTTAGCATCAAGTACAAAGTCTGATGTGTTAATCAGTGTCTCAGCCAAATATGTCCCTAAATCAACACCGATATTCGGATAAATATTGCCATCGATTAAACCTTGGCGTAATACTGTGTAATCTTTTAAGTCTTCCATGATGACACATTTCATTACATCATCAATCGCATAAATATGCGGCACAAGTTGTGGTACGATGTCGCCGTGTACTTTGAGTAACTTCCCTTCACGAATTGTACGATCAGTTGATAATTTAAATTCATCTGAAATACGCGCTACGACGCCTGAATGTTTGACAATAATGGACTTGATGCCGTTAGATACACGAAAGACATAATTTAAATTACCATCTCCGATTTCATTTACTGTTAACTTCTCACCGGGGTTAAATAAATTTGTAGTTTCAAGTATGTATGCTGCAATATCAACTTCCTGCATTAAGAAATATGAACTAAACTTAGACAATGGTTTCACCTCAGAATTAATTTTTTCACAAAAAAAAAACGTTTCCCCATATGCACGGGAAAACGTTAGCCATCAGTATCTCTACTTATCTTTCAGCACAATTGTACTGTAGGAATTGGCACCTTTTCCGTGTGGATAGGTTGCTGGACGTCATAGGGCCTAATCCCTCAGTCACTCTTGATAAATAATTATTAAATTTTTTGTTAAGTTGA
The DNA here is from genome assembly GCF_016865215.1 of Macrococcoides bohemicum. NCBI lineage: Bacteria > Bacillati > Bacillota > Bacilli > Caryophanales > Staphylococcaceae > Macrococcoides > Macrococcoides bohemicum. The sequence goes on along the minus strand of NZ_CP054482.1, from coordinate 2,196,995 downwards.
ATATTAAATTAATTAAAAATATAAGTCAATAACTTTCTGAAAATTTTTTGTATTACAAAATTTTTAAAAGCCGTTAATCATTCTATTTTAGAGGCTTTATGATAAAATTTAAGTAATGAAAAAATAAAGGAGAACCACTATGGGCTACCAATTCCAAAAGATGCAGGAAGAGAAGGTATTCAAAGATCCGGTGCATCGCTATGTGCATGTACGGGATCAGTTAATTTGGGATTTAATCAAGACGAAAGAATTCCAGCGATTACGTCGAATAAAACAACTTGGTACGTTATATTTATCTTTTCATACGGCTGAACATTCACGTTTCAATCATTCGTTAGGCGTTTATGAAATCGTACGTCGTATGATAGACGAAATATTTGCTGGACGTGAACATTGGCATAATGAAGATCGTTCGCTCGCATTATGTGCAGCACTGTTACATGATTTAGGCCATGGTCCGTTCTCTCATTGTTTCGAGAAGATTTTTAATACGGATCACGAGCTTTACACACAGCAGATCATATTAGGAGATACGGAAGTAAATCATGTGTTGTCACGCGTTTCACCTGAATTTCCGAAAGAAGTAGCTGCTGTAATCAACAAGACACATCATAATAAGCTGGTCATTTCGATGATTAGTTCGCAGATTGATGCTGACCGTATGGACTACCTACAACGCGATGCTTTCTATACAGGTGTGAGTTATGGTAGTTTTGATATGGAACGTATATTAAGGCTTATGCGTCCGACAAAAGATGAAGTTGTGATTAAAGAAAGTGGTATGCACGCTGTAGAAGATTATTTAATGAGCCGTTACCAGATGTACTGGCAAGTATATTTTCATCCAGTCAGTCGTGGTGGAGAAGTATTGTTAAATCGTGTCCTGAAACGTGCCAAAGTGTTGTATGAGGCAGGATATGCGTTTAAAGAACCACCTAAATATTTAGTGCCGTTCTTTAAATCAAATCAAGTATCCGTTGATGCATATTTAAGACTCGATGAAATGGTGTTAAATTATTATCTGCAGCAATGGATTGACGAAGAGGACGCCATTTTAAGTGATTTATCGCGCAGATTTGTTAACCGTGATTTATTTAAACATTTACCGTTTGATGGTAATCGATTTACGATAGATGAACTAACTGAATTGTTTACTAAAGCGGGCATAGATCCGGATTATTATTTTGTTGTGGACTCGTTTAGTGATTTGCCATATGACTATAACAGACCTGGGATTAACTCGCGTAAACCAATTCACTTAATAACGTCTACTGGCAAGATTAAAGAAATTAGTACTCAATCGGTTATAATCAATAGTATTACAGGTATTCAGAGAAAAGATTATAAAATTTACTATCCTAAAGAAACAATTTTAAATATCGAAGACCTTGAAATTCGAGGTGCAATTATTAACGTATTAAATGAATTAGAATAGGGTGATAATATGGCAGAATTTCAGTTTAATATTATAAAAAATGATCCGCTTGACGGACATAAAGGTACGAATATCGGCTCGATTAGCTTAGATAATGTGGCACCAGTATTTATTGATGTTGCTGAGAAAAAAGCATTTATCGATATCGGTGCGATGCATGCGCGTAGTGAAGTTGAAAAGCGTGTGAAATGGGTGACGGATAAATCTGAAACAGAAGGTCCTGACCAGAAAGAATACTGGCTCGTATGGGTAACGACAGAACGTGCAGAAGTCGGTCCGTATTATGCGGGGGCTACTGCTTGTTATATGGCAGTAAATAAGGAACGTAAACGTGGCTATAAAGTGATGGCTGAACACGTCAATATGATGGATAAATCGATGAAGCACAAGTTCATTTTAGATCAGATTGGTGATGACAATAAAGCGGTCCTAAAAGACTTCTTAATGCATCATAACCCTGAGATGTGGAACAATTCTGGTGAAGCACTAAAAACGATGTTAGGTTAAACGGGCTAACGATAGTTCATCTTTTCCGGATACGGCGAGTATCCGCAAAAGATAAGCACCGTCATATCATCAATTTTGTGACAAAAATGTGACTTTAATAATCGTGTAGATTTTCGGTTGTAATTTTTGCTTAACATTAGTAAGATATGAGTAGCTATAAAAATAGCTAGGACACTAAAGAAAGCAGGTATTTTTATACCTGCTTTCTTTAATTTTATGCAAATTTTGTTATAATCATTAGTGGGTGATCAACTTGAATATAGAGATTCATATAAAGCAACAAATCACAAATAGTGAAGGTACGGAGACATTCGACTTAATTACTACAGGCACACTCATAAAAAAGGCACATACATATATTATGTATAAGGAAACAATCGATGATATCCTGACTGATGTACGTGTTAAGGTTGAGGATGAACGGGTGCGTATTAATCGAAAAGGTCAACTGACGTTAGATTTTTTGTTTGTCCCATACGAGACAACACAAAATATGTATCACCTGGCTAATCAAAAAACTGTAATGGAAGTTACAACCAATCAAATGTTCATCGAGTCTGATGAACATTCCGGTAAAGTTTACATTCAATACACAATTGTGAATAATCAAACTGTCTTAGGCAGTTATACATACGATATAGAATATAAGGAGCGAGTATAATGAACATCGTACAACAGCAAAAAGAAACATTAATCGAAGAAATTAAACAGGCGATATTAAAAGCAGCACTTGTTACAGAAGTACCGGATATTAAAATTGAAATTCCAAAAGACACTAAAAATGGTGACTATGCAACAAACATCGCCATGGTGTTAACGAAACACGCTAAAAAAAATCCACGTGAAATTGCACAGGCAATCGTAGACCATTTAGATGTTAAAAAAGCGGATATCACTAAAATTGATATCGCAGGTCCTGGATTTATCAACTTCTATATGGATAATGCATATCTCACTGGTATTATTACGGAAGCGTTAAATAAAAAAGATAATTTCGGTAAAGCAGAGCAACCTAAAAATGAAAAAATCTTAGTTGAGTATGTTTCGGCGAATCCGACTGGAAGCTTGCATATTGGTCATGCAAGAAACGCTGCAGTGGGTGACACTTTAAGCAACTTATTATCTGCAGCAGGATATGATGTATTACGCGAGTATTATATCAATGATGCTGGTAAACAGATTGAAAACTTAGCATATTCTATTGAGGCACGTTATTTCCAGGCATTAGGTCAAGAAATGGCACTGCCTGAAGATGGATATCATGGTAAAGATATTATTGAAATTGGTAAAAGGTTAGCTGCAGATCATCCTGAATACAAAGATGCTGACAAAGCTGAGCGTATTAAAGCATTCCGTAAACTAGGATTAGATTATGAGATGGATAAGCTTAAAAAAGATTTAACTGAATTTAATGTTCATTTTGATAACTGGTTTAGTGAAACTTCACTTTATGAAAATAAAGAAATTGATAAAGCATTAGATAAGATGCGTGAAAATGGTTATTTATTTGAAGAAGACGGTGCAACGTGGTTACGTACAACTGAATTTGGTGATGATAAAGACCGCGTACTGATTAAAAAAGATGGCAGTTATACATACTTCCTTCCGGATATTGCGTATCACTACGATAAGATTGAACGTGGTTTTGATACGTTAATTAACTTGTTCGGTGCAGATCATCATGGTTATATTAACCGTCTAAAAGCATCACTTGAAACTTTTGGCACAGACTCTAAACGTTTAGAAATTCAAGTGATGCAGATGGTACGTTTATTGCAGGATGGCCAGGAAGTTAAGATGAGTAAACGTACAGGTAACGCAATTACGTTACGTGACATTATGGATGAAGTAGGCATTGACGCAGCACGATACTTCTTAACGATGAGAAGCCCTGACTCACACTTTGATTTCGATATGGAACTTGCAAAGAGCGAATCTAGTGACAATCCAGTATACTACGCGCAATATGCACATGCGAGAATTTGTTCGATCTTACGTCAGGCAGCTGAAAATGATATCACACCTTCTGCTGACGCAGACTTTAGTTTAATTACAAATGACAAAGCATTTGAATTGTTGAAACGTATCGCTGATTTTGAAACGGCAATCGATCAGGCAGCAGAAGCACGTGCACCACACCGCATTACAAATTATATTCAGGATTTAGCAGCGCATTTCCATAAATTCTATAATGCTGAGAAAGTATTAACAGACGACCTGGAAAAATCAAAAGCGCATGTAGCGTTAATTGAAGCGGCAAGAATCACATTACACAATGCTTTAACATTGATCGGTGTTTCAAGTCCTGAAAAGATGTAATGCTTAAAAGAGTAGCGTTTATTAACGTTGCTCTTTTAGTATTTTGTAAGAAAGATATTGCATATGGTATAATTATACAAAATTGAATTGATGGAGGATTTATGAAGAAAACGTTATTTATACTCTTAATGACTATACTTTTCATTGTTTCAGGCTGCAATACAACAGACAAGGTACAGCAATCTGACTCACAAGAACGTATTATTTCACTAATACCGAGCAATACTGAAATTCTTTATGATTTAGGTGTTTATAAAGAAATTATCGGAGTTTCCACAGTTGATGATTATCCTAAACAAGTGAAAGATAAAGAAAAGTTTGATGGGATGAAGCTTGATTATGAAGCGATATTAAAAGCGAAACCTACAATTGTCTTTGCACATCAATCGATGGAAAAAGCACAGGAGAAGACGTTACAAAAGTTGAAATCTAAAGGCATCAAAGTAGTCGTCGTTCATGATGCTAATTCATTTGATGCGCTATATAAAAGCATAGAACAAATTGCTTCTGTCACACATAAAGAAGCTGAAGGTAAAGCGATGATAAAAGATATTAAACGTCAAATTCAAGAGACTGCGATTAAATACAAAAAAGATGTCCAGGGTAAAAAAGTATTTCTTGAAATTTCATCACACCCCGACATTTATACAGGTGGAAATCATACATTGATGAACGATTTACTGAAACAGCTGGGTGCAGTCAATATATTTAGTGGTATAGAAGGTTACCAGGCAGTGAGTACGGAAGCCATCGTTAAGAAAAATCCGGACATCATTATTTCTACGAGCGGGCTGTCAAATAAAGCTTTAATTAAAGAAGTAAAATCAAGAAATGGATTTAAGCATGTTGAAGCGGTAAAACAAAATCAAATCTATGCAGTTGATCCGGATACTGTATCACGTCCGGGACCAAGAATTGCACAAGGTATGGAAACCATTGCACAAGCTATCGCAAATGAAAAATAACATTATCGTATTAACACTTATTCTTATCGTGACATTGCTATCGCTCTTTTACGATGACTTTGGATGGCTGGACATAACGGATCCAATGGGTAAGACAATTTTACTGGAGATCAGACTGCCGAGAATTATTACGGGTATGCTCGTCGGTATCATTCTTTCTATTACTGGTTATGTGTTTCAGACCGTATTAAATAACTATCTTGCGGATAGTTTTTCGTTAGGACTTGCAAGTGGTGCAAGCTTTGGGAGTGCACTTTCCATCGTACTAGGTCTAAGCATTACGATGACTGCGATGTTTAGTATTATATTCAGTATGATTACGCTCATGATAGTAATTCTAGCAAGCTTAAATCATAAATTTAATTCACAGACGACATGGATGATACTAATTGGTATGTTGATTAACTTCTTCTTTTCTAGTCTCGTATATGTGTTAGTGCTGATGTTTCCGGAGAAATCATCAAACATCATGAATTATTTGTTTGGCTCGATAAACTCGGTAAGTTTTAAAGATATTATGATTTTATTACCATTAACTATTGTTGGCATGATGATTATTTATTTTTTGCAGCAGCAAATTGAAATACTCGGTTTAGGACAAGACCGAGCGATTGCACTTGGTTTACGAACGAATACAATCATCTATATTTTGCTTATTACGACGAGTATTATGTGTGCTGTGCTCATTAGTATGACAGGTATTATCGGATTTGTAGGTATGATTATCCCGCCATTTGTAAAACTGAATTTTAAAGGGAATCATCATGCGAAGCTGAATCTGACAATACTTCTTGCAGTATTACTCGTCTTAACGGGAGACTTTCTGGGTAGAGAAATGCTTTATCCAGTACAGATTCCTGTATCAATTATGATGTGTTTAATGGGTATGCCGCTATTACTATGGATTATTATGAAACAAAACAGAAATACTATAAACTGAAATATTGCATTAAGCTCGCTAAAGTAAGCGCATTGGTGATTTCGCCATGCGCTATTTTTGTTTTTAAATCTTTAATTGGCACGAGCACGACTTTGATATCTTCAAACATTTCTCGGGAAATGGTATCTGTTTGTGTGCTGTTGGACACTAATACGGTCGTTAATTGATTCGTAAATAAAGCTGGATTCGGGTGCATAACGCCAATCACTTGCGCCTCGCCGATATATCCTGTCTCCTCACTGAGTTCTCTTCGACCAGCAATTAATGGAGGTTCGTCTCTATCCACAATGCCGCCAGGTAATTCGAGTACGTAATCTTCGATGCCGATACGAAATTGCCTGATCATAACGATACAATCGTTATGTATTGCGATAATATTTACCCAATTTGGAGCTGCGATTTGATAAAATTCAGCACTTTGTGCCTGATAAGTAAATTCTGTCGTATTGACTTGAAATACACGGTAATCAGTCGTATTGATGATTTGTCTTTTATGCCAGTCCATAAGTCACCTCGTCATTTTAGTCGATTTAATTTTAACAGATAGGCTATACTATTGTTAACTGGAGGGGGTTTCATGGAAAGAGCAATCATATTTGATCTTGACGGAACATTACTTGATCGAGAACGTTCGTTACGCTTATTTTTAGAAGATCAGTTTGAAAGATATAGAGCGTATTTTACGCATGTACAGAAAAATGACTATATCAATTATTTTATAGCATACGATGAACATGGTTATGTGAAAAAAGAGCGTGTATATAAAGCTTTGCTTAATCAACTTGATATTCATTACATCGAAAAGAAGGATTTACTGCTGGATTATGATTTAAATTATCCGAAGTTTGCTACAGGTTATCCAGATGTAAAAGATATTATTTCGAGAATTCAAAATAGAGGATTAAAAATAGGTATTATTACAAATGGTAAGGTATCACACCAAAGTTATATTATCGATCTTTTGGGTATAGAGAAATATGTTTTAGAAACGTTAATTTCTGAGGCAGTAGGTTACAGAAAACCAGAACCGGAAATATTTATGATGATGTGCGATAAGCTGGGTGTTAAACCAGAGGAATGTATTTTTGTCGGTGACCATCCGGTAAATGATATCGAAGCGGCTCACCGTTTAGGGATGAAGACAGTATTTAAAGATAATCATTATTTTAAAGCGCCGAGTGAAACAATGATGGACTATCGAATAGAGGATTTATCTAAATTATTTAATATTATAGGTGAGGAGACGATATAGATGAATGTCGTATGGAAAGATGAAACAGTTGCAGGTGGTATATTCGAGACAATCAATGTTGAAGGGAATTCAGTAGTTAATTCAAGTGTTGAGGCCAATGAATTAATCGTTGAGAAAGAAAGTGTATTAAAAATTGAAGGTAAATTAAATGTACCTTATTTGAAAGTGTATGGTGAATTAGTTGTTGAAGGAACGCTTGAAACGAATGAGCTTGTAATTGGTGAAGATGGCTATATTGCTGTACAGGATGAAGCGGTTATCGGCACAATCGATAATAAAGGAACGCTTGATTTAAAGCGTGGTATAAAAGTGGATGATATTCAAAATAAAGGTTCATTTATTGGAATGGGACCAGTAAAAGCCACAACATTTCAGTCTAATGGATCATTGCGTCTGGATGAAGAGCTGAATGCAGAAAACGTTACAATTATTGTAGCTGATGTAAGTAATATTCGTTATATTATATGCGACGAACTTACGGTGAAAGCCGAACGAGAAAAGCTCATCTTTAAAGATAAATCATCAGTACTTACAGTACGTGAAATCGATGCGGTAAAAGCAAGTGTAGAAAATGTAGTTTGTGATCTACTACGTGCAGATGACGTAACGATTAAAGAGAATTGTTCGATTAAAGTCGTAGAGTACGTTAATGATTATGAATACGACGAAGCTTCAGATGTATTAGAATTTGCAAAAATCAAGAGAGACTAGAGGGATAGAGAATGGAACTGGCATTGACGAATAATGATATCGCGATTCATTATGAACTGATTGGAAAAGGGTATCCTCTGGTGATGCTACATGGCCAATTTATGAATACAACGATGTTTGATGATTTCGATACGGCATTTATGAAAAACTTTCAAATTATTAAAATAGATCTGCGTGGCCACGGATTTAGTGATAAACCGTTAGAAATTCATATGGATGATTATGTAGAAGATGTATTGACTGTTCTGGATCTTTTATATATTAAAGAAGCACACTTTTTAGGATTTGGACTCGGTGGTTCTGTAGCAGCAACGATTGCTTCGAAATATCCAAAGTATGTAAAAAAATTAATATTAATCAGTACTGGGATTAGAAGTTACTATGAAGCTGAGCGTGAATTTCATAATCAATATGCGAGTATACTAAGAACGATGTCACGCAAAGAACGTAACGCTATGCTGGAAGACTATATGTTTAAAGATGTTAAAACTGTAAAAAAATATTATAAGAAGATGAAAGATACACAAAGTGGTATGACTGAAAAAGAAGAGGATGCGGTCATCATCTCTACTGTTGATTATAACCCTCAAAAGCTTGATGTGATTGAAGTAAAGACGCTCGTGATGAGCGGTAGATATGATGAATTAGTACCGGTTGAAGAAGCTGAAGCGCTCGCTGCACTATTACCTGCCAGCAAATTGTCAATTTATGAAAATAGTGGCCATGGGTTGTTATATGAACAATACGATGATTTTGTAAAAGAGGTTAAATTGTTCCTTCAAAACTAATTACAATCTGATAGCGTTATGTTAAAATATGTGAGTACTGATAAACTTAAGGATATTTTTGGAGGATGCATGAAGAAAATCATAGCATTGTGTACAATTACCCTATTACTCGCAGGCTGTCATGAAGAAGAAGTTGCACACACATCTACACAGAAACAATCGTCTACGAATCATCAAGCTAATCCTACTGTTGAGATGGAATTTATACATAGTGATCCTAAAAAGATAAAACCACAGCACAAACAAATCGCAGACGAAAACATTCAGCAACTCAAAAATGAAATTTCAATAGAAGTTGCTTCGAAAATTCCGAAATTAAAACCTATTACATCACAATATGAATATGTGGATACCGTTAGAGAATATTCGAAAGAGATGGATCGGGTTATTAGTACGATGACTGTATATGATAATAAAAAAGATGTTGAACAGCAACTGAACAAAGTAAAACATATTGTGGTCAAATATGAAGCGAAAGTTCAAACGGCAAAAGAATTGCCGCAAATAAAAAAAGTAGATGCAGAAGTGAAGAAAGCGAATGATAAATATATTCAGTCATTTGGCAAAATAGCCTCGGCAATTACCACGAAAGATACAGCACTAAAAGAAGACGGTTATACTGATTTCTCAAAAGGAAACACTTATTTTAACAGAGCGTACTATGGCGTACAATCTATTGAGGATAACGTACAGAAGGAAGCAATGTTTGAACCAGATGCTACAAACGAACCACCAACGAGTGAGTCATCATCTCTAGAGATTGTCGTTTATACAGCAAACGGTAGTGAAGCGTTACCGCTAAGTGATTCACCGGAAGTTAAGAAGAGTGCACCACTGAAATAGAGATACTTATTACACAAATATGATGAACAAACAGTGAAAATCATTATGATTTTATTGTTTGTTCTTTTTTTAAAGCTTATTCAAAAAACTTTATAATCTATTATAATTTTGATAAAGTAAGTGCTAATAAGATACTTAAAGGAGTGCCTATGGACAATAATATGTATGATAATCGGTCATTGTTCGATAAATATAGTGAGATGGAACGCTCAAAGAAAGGTTTAGAAGCAGCAGGAGAATGGGAGAGCTTTAAAGAAATGCTTCCCGAGTTAAATGGTGCTGCTGTGCTAGACTTAGGTTGTGGTTACGGCTGGCATTGCCAGTATGCTGTAGAACAAGGCGCAGAGAAAGTTGTCGGAATCGATATTTCTGAAAAGATGTTAGAGCGTGCGCAGGCACAGCCGGATGCAGATAAGATTATTTTTATTAATCAGTCGATGGATGAATTAGACTTTGAACCACATGAATTTGAAGTAGTAATGAGCTCATTAGCGATACATTATTTGCCGTCATTTAAAGATGTTGTTGAGCAGGTTAAGGAAGTATTAACGATTAACGGTACATTTATCTTTAGTGTAGAACATCCTGTATTTACAGCTGAAGGTAGTCAGGACTGGATCTATGATGAGGCTGGTAATAAATTGTTCTGGCCGGTAGACAACTATTATAAAGAAGGCGAACGTGAAACGCAGTTTCTTGGGGAAGAAGTAAGGAAATATCATCGAACACTTTCACATTACTTAAGTGTGCTGATTGATAATGATTTCGTGATTAAGGGCATCTCTGAACCTGAGCCAAGTGAAAAACTATTAGATGGAGTGCCTGAGATGAAAGATGAACTGAGAAGGCCGATGATGCTTATTATTTCTGCACGTAGAAAATAATGCATATTGTGTTATAAATAAAAGAGGAGAGATAAGCTTAAGCTTGTCTCTCCTTTCTATTATCGTAAAAACCAATAATCGGTTTTCATACCTTTTAAATAACTATATTCTTTCGGCGTAATTCCGTGTGTACGAAGTTCATCGTTGATAAAATCTCTAACATCCCAAACGAGGTGAATAAATTCATTCGTTGGAAGTATTGTAGACATTTGCGAATTATCGATATTTAAAATTGCTGTAATATCCTGAGATGTTAAATTAAAATGTTCTGCGATTGTTGCAATAGATAACGTCGCATCGTTTAAGTGAGCGTATAATTCTGTGCTTGTAACTTTACGTTCTTCAACTGATAGTGACATGTTCATCCTTCTTTCTACGTGTAGAAGGTTATTATAATACTTTTAATGTAAAACACAAGGTATTTTTTACTTTAATGTGATAAATTCTGCACAACTTTCACTTTTGAAGGATACGTTGTCATTAAATCATTAATAAAATTAAACTGTGTTTGTTTCGTACCGTTATCAAGTGATGATTGCATTAAAGGTACAGTTTTGTAGCCACCAGCGTTATAATCACCTTCATTGTATGTCGGTAAGAATTCACCTGATGCTACTTCAACACCATCTTTTGTTTTTTTGATATCTAAAGATAATATTCCGCCTAAACGGGTCTGCATTTGACCTTGACCGCTAAAGAAATTACCTTGGCTGTAGATGACAAAACTATCTTTATCCTGTTTCATCGGTTCTAAAGCATGAGGATGTCCACCAAGGACGATATCCGCACCGTAATCCGTTAGCGCCTGTGCTACATCTCGTTGCTCTTGATTCTCGTGATACTGATACTCTGTACCCATATGTAATGAGACAACAACGCCATCAACTTGTGGTTTTAATGTTTCGATATCTTTTTTCATTTTTTTAAGGTCGATAAAATTCACATCATAATCAGCAGCTGGTTCATGGCCATTCGTCCCATATGTGTATGCTAAAAATCCGAGTTTTACACCGTTTTCTTCGATGATACGTGGCGTGTCATGATCTTCTTGACTACGATAAGCCCCGACATATGGTAAGTGCATTTTATCTAAGTAATCTAAAGAAATATGTAACCCTCTTTGTTCCTGATCGAGTGCGTGGTTATTCGCATTAGAGACAATATCGAATCCAGCATTTTTAATTGCCTGTGCGACTTCAGGGGGCAAATTAAATGTAGGATAGTCATCTAGACCTAATTCATTTGCAGCGATGGGTGTCTCAAGGTTAGCGATCGCAATATCAGCGTTCTCAATCATCGGTTTAACCGCTTCAAATCCTGGATTAAAGTCATAACCATTTGCCGTCTGTGCATGACGCGCCACATGACCATGAACGAGTACGTCACCGACTGATTTTAAATTCACGATGCCGTCTTGTGCTTCGGGTATTTGATGATCAAGTACAGCTGTAGGTAGAACGAATTGTGATGCAGTTAATACAGAAAGTGCAAGTGCTTTAATTTGATATTTATCCATTGGTTAAACTCCTATAAAATAATATTAATTACATTATATCTTAAATAAATATAAAAACATTATTTATTTTTAATGTAATATATTACCTTTATTTAAATAATGGATACGTTGATTAAGTGACCCGCGAAACTTTAAGTTTGGCTGAGATAGGCTATGGACATATGGACCGTCAACAAGTACATCGATATCATTTAATACTTCAGCCAGCATTGGCGTATTATTAATATACTCGATCATATATCCTGACCACATCCATATATCTTTTCTATCTCCGAATTTCTTTCTGAATGCTGAAATAAGTGGTTGAATAACAGCTAAATTATCTAACGGTTCCCCACCAAGTAGAGAAAGTCCGCTTATATAATCTTTATCCAGCAAGGTTAATATCTCCTCGATTTTCTGTTCTGTGATGCGTTCTCCATTATTAAATGGCCAGATACTTGCATTGAAACACGCTGGACAATGAAAGTGACAGCCGGATACATAGACAGACACACGCATACCTGTACCGTCTGTAACGACACAATTCATTATTTTAGCAACATATCCCATGCCTTCATACGTCATAATAAATCATCTCTTGTCGACATATGTTTGACACGCGTGGCAATTTCAATTTGACGTCCTTTTACCATCGGACGTTTTAAAGGCTGGCCGAGATAACCGCAAGTACGTTTGACCACATCTGTCGTTTCAGGATTATTGTTTCCACACTCAGGACAGACATATCCTGTAGCCGTCGGTTGAAATTCACCAGAATAACCACATTCAAAACATTGATCAATCGGTGTATTCGTACCGAGATAACCGACACGTGAATAAGCATAGTCCCATACCGCTTCTAACGCTTCGGGGTTATGGATAATCGGCGGGTATTCACAATAATGAATAAATCCGCCTGTTGAATAACGCGCGAAGTCTTTTTCAAAATCAATTTTTTCGAAAGGGGTTATATTTTTGCGTATATCATAATGAAATGAATTTGTATAATATCCTTTATCGGTCACGTTTACCACAAGTCCAAAGCGTTCAAAATCGAGTGTACAGAAGCGGTCCGTTAAAGATTCACTTGGTGTGCCGTATACACTGAACTGAATATCGTATTGATTAGTTAAGTCATCAGCATATGATTTTATCGTCTTTAATATATTTAATATAAAGTCAGAAGCATCTTTATGATGTTCCCAGTCTTTCTCAAATAAATGTGCGCCAACTTCGTATAATCCGATATAGCCGATACTGATGGTGCTACGACGATTTTTAAACAATGCTGATATGTCTTCGCCTGCATGTAGTCTTTTACCGAACGCACCATATTGATAAAGTATAGGGGCATTTTGTGGAAGTGCATCTTTTAATCGATTAATTCTAAAAAGACAAGCATCGCGTACAATATCCAATCTTTGATGTAACATGGTCATAAAAGTATCCGGGTTATTGCTTAGTAATGCAATCCGAGGTAAATTAAGCGTTACGACACCTAGATTGAAACGACCATTGTTGATAAACTGTCCATCTTCCTGATAAGTATTCAGGAAACTTCGACAACCCATCGGTGCTTTGAAATCTCCAATCATCTCTGTTAACGCCTGATAATTTAATACATCAGGATACATGCGTTTTGTAGCGCATTCGATAGCCAATTGTTTTATCGCATAATTTGGATCAGTCTGTTTTAAATTCACTCCGTCTTTTAAACTGAAGACAAGCTTTGGAAATATTGCAGTCGTTTGATCAGCACCAAGCCCTGCAATACGCGTTTTTAATATTGCACGTTGAATCATAACACTGTACTTATCCGTTCCTAATCCAAAGCCGAAAGTTACAAACGGTGTTTGCCCGTTACTTGTATATAGTGTATTAATTTCATATTCAAGCGACTGGATGGCATCACCGATATCTTTTTCGGTCATTTGCTGGATATATTGTTCCTGTTTATCTTGCTGGACATACTTTATTGCAGTTTGACGATGTTTTTCTGCATTTAAGACAGCATAAGGACTTAGCACTTCATCGATACGATCTACTGAGCATCCTCCATATTGACTGCTGGCGACGTTAGCGATAATTTGTGCAATCTGAGCTGCAGCAGTTTGAATCGATTTTGGTGATTCAACTTTCGCGTTACCAATCTTAAAACCATGAGCCAGCATATTTGGAATATCAATTAAACAGCAGTTCGTCATCGGCATATAAGGATGATAATCTAAATCGTGGAAATGAATATCTCCGTTTAAGTGAGCATGTTTAACATGTTTCGGTAGCATATCAAGGCCGAGTGATTTAGCAACAGTACCGGCTGTTAAATCACGCAGTGTATTAAAGACATTCGCATCCTTATTTGCATTCTCATGAACGACTTCCGGGTGTCTATTTATTAAACGTTCTAAGCTGTCCTTCAAATCAGTTGTTTCTGTTAACATTTTATCACCTACTATATATTGTGTTTGCAATTCAATATTAATACTATATACAGTATTTGTGTGCAAAATAGTAGTGAATTTGAAAAGATGTCATATTTACAACGAAGCTATCTGGTTTTAAGAACATGCGGTGTGAGAAAAGTTACAAAAAAAGCCGGACACAATGTTCGGCTGTGAAAATATTATCCTTTTAGAAAGTCTGGTGCTTTATAGCTAGGGTTTGGATATGTATAGAACCCCTCTCCTGTCCCAATCATCTAGGCTCTATCAACCGTTTCAGCGTCACCGACACCATTTGCAAGTAACATTTCTGCTGACTGTAATAATGGCACAAGTAAAGAATTTAATATATAGCCAGGTTGTTCTTTTTTAACAAGCATCGGTACCATATTAATCTGTTTCACAAAATTCATCACAATTGTATGTTTATGTTAAATTAGAAAGTTTAATTTTTACTTAATCATTGGTAAAATAGAATAAATATTAATAAAAATAAATGCTTTTAAAAAGGATAGCAACAACTTATAGAACCGTGGGGGACTTACTATGACAAACGAGTTAAATATCGACATCGCAGCACAGGAAGAAAAAAAGAAATTAGTAGCTGAAAAATTTAATGACAATACATTTGATATGTATTTATCAGCGCTATCTAAAGAAGCGTTAAAAAATATATGTCGCAACCTGGGTATTAAAGGTTACTCTTCTAAAAATAAAGAAGATTTGATCAGCTTAATTACCGAAGCTTATTTTGCAGATGATCAAATGCTAGGTAAGATGCTGGAAACATATGATAGTAACTTTAAAGTCGTGTTAGATGATATCACAGCACAAGAAAAGAACTACATAGTATATCATCATGATATACCGGATGAAGTTTTCTTATTTTATGCAGATGACACTGAGCTATTGTTCATTCCTCAAGATGTAAAAGTGCATTTTAATGCGTATATTCAAGCGCATCCAGCATTTAAAGAAGAAATTGATAAGATTCATTTCTATCGTAGCGCATTAAATTTATATGGCTTTGTAACGTTGAAACATTTAGCAGTGTTAAAAGAAAAGTATTTCAATGTACAAATGACTGAAGATGAAATCCGTGAAGAGCTTATTACAGTGATGCCTGAGTACGAAGCGCTGATTAAAGATGGCAGTGTTAAACATAAAGAGCTTAGCAATATTGATATCGATTTAAAATTTTTAACCGAACAAAAAGAATACTATATTCCTAAATATGAAGATTATAAATTATATACAGAATATTTCTATATTGAGCCGACGCAAGACATTAAGCATTTAGTTGAATATATCGAAGCAGGAATCACTGAAGATTTCCAGGGAACAGACACAGGGAAATTAATTGTTAATACAATCTTGTTCGGATTACGTGCCAACGAAACACCGGAACAAATTCTATTACATATTGATAACGTAGAGAAGAATGGTTTCGTTAAGTTTGATGATCGTGAAAAGTTGACTGAACTTATTGCAGCCGCATTAAATACAGCAAGATTATGGATGCTAAATGGACACACGCGCAATGAAGTAGAAAGTAAAGTACAAATTGAACAAGGACAATCTCAGGTTCAAGCACAGGCACCAGTACAAACAGTGAAGAAGAAGAAACCTGTACAAGTAAAAAGAAAAACGAAAAAACGTGGTAAAAATAGAAACGTAGCACACGTAGCGAGATTGAATAAACATTAATTGGTATGTAGATAAGCGTATAACTAGAGCGATATAGCGTTTGATGTTATAGTGTATCGTAACAAACATTTAGAGGTGAACAACTTGAATAGAACTAAAGAAACAACAGTTTGGGGTCGCATGTATAACATATTAAATCTTGCTGTTGTCGTATTAATCATTATCCGACTAATTACTGATATGAACTTTAATATGTTAATCGTATGTTCGTTTGCAGCTTTACTTGTACTTGGACTACTGGATAGTTTAGACCGCAACGCATGGCGTGAGAATATGTTCCGTCATATCTTTGATCTTATATTGCTTGTATTATTTGCAGTACTTTATTTCGGATAATATAAATTGTCATCAATAAGACTTCAATGCTATTGAAATAATTTCCTTATTCAACTTATAATGAGGAATATTATTAAATAGATTGGAGTCTTTTTATTATGAAGAAAACAAATGTGTATTTTAATCACGATGGTGGCGTGGATGTGTCAGGAAGCCCGAACTTGTAAAATCAAAATTGGCGGATCACCAATTTCAGCAACAAAGTCCAACTCGAAATTGGAGGATCACCAATTTCAGCATCAAAATCCAACTCGAAATTGGCGGATCACCAATTTCAGCATCAAAATCCCGCCCGAAATTGGAGTATCACCAATTTCGTCCAACCATCACCAATAAACAAGTCCGATATCGACAAGATATCGGACTTGTTTTGTATATACTTAATTGCTAATAATCGTTATCAGTACAATAATGTAGCACAATACATTTTTACTTGATACACTAAATAAAAAATGCATAGGAGAACGATAATGTTTAATATATTCAAGAGAAAACAGGAAAAGACAAACGATATGTTAACTGTTCTAGGGGTTGATGATCGCGTACGTGGTACTGCAGGTGAGGAATATGTGCATCACGAACAGCAAATCACTGAACTGATCAAGCCGATTAAAGAAGTGGAAGCGAAGACGACAATCGACGGACTGCCAAATAATATTTACTGGATGGTTGGGCATGTCATTGTAGAAAATGAATATCGTTTAATACCGAACGCTGCTAATACTGAAATTGCTGGATTAGCAAAATATTTTAAATCGGGAACGAGCCCTGATGACTTTGATGAAGATATTCCTTCGTTTGATACATTGAAGTTATTGCTTCCACTTCAGACGAAACGTCTATTAGGTGGGATTTGCGATCGCGACGAACTAAGTATTAAGAATGACGATATCGAATTTGCTGCCAACCATATGACGCTTCATCTCGGGCAGCTAAAAACGATGCATCAGCTTATAATGAACAATGACTAGGGGGTAAATTTTATGAGAAAACAATTAGAAAGTCCAACATACTTTCATCACGTTGAACATTTAAAACATCAGCAAGGCTCTAAACGCACACTATGGGCGTCACTTTACATCACATTATTCTTTACGATTGTAGAAATTGTCGGGGGGATATTATCTAACTCACTTGCATTACTATCTGACTCAATGCATATGATGAGTGACGTATTAGCATTAGGATTATCGATGCTTGCTATTTATTTTGCATCAAAAGCACCAACAGCTAAATATACATTCGGATATTTACGTTTAGAAATATTAGCAGCATTACTTAACGGCTTAGCACTTATCGTCATTGCATTAGGTATCACATACGAAGGGATTATGCGTATTTTACATCCGCAAACAGTTGATGTTAAATTAATGCTGATTATCTCTACAATCGGACTTATCGTCAATATTATCTTAACATTCATCTTAACCCGTTCATTAAAAGGTGAAGACAATATCAATGTGCAAAGTGCACTTTGGCATTTTATCGGAGATTTATTAAATTCAGTAGGCGTTATTGTTGCAGTGATCATCATCTACTTTACACACTGGACTTTAATTGACCCAATTTTAAGTATCATCATTTCAATTATCATTTTCCGTGGAGGATATAAGATTTGTAAGAATACTTGGGATATTTTGATGGAGCGAGTACCAGATGGATTAGATACTGATAAAATTATTCAGACGATGAAAAATCATCCGGCAGTTGTTGATGTGCATGAATTCCATCTATGGTCAATTACAACTGATCATCCATCAATTACAGCGCACGTTGTTGTTGAACCTTCAACAGATGATAAGAACTACCAGGTCATCAATGAACTCTCAACGATATTAGCTGATAAATACAATTTAAAACACGCAACCCTTCAAATCGAACATCTGGAGAAAAATAATCCGGACAATGCATATTTTGAAGAGGTTAAACATCACGAATAAAACCGTGTGCAGCAATTGCTGTACACGGTTTTTTATAGATAATTATGATAGTTGATCTTTTGGAATAGGCGAAACATCTGATAATTTATATACATTATGGCTAATATATTGTAGCTCATCTAAATAAAAGGTAATGTAACGTAGAAGACGTAATAATGTCAATTCATCATTATTTGTTTCCATAATACGATCATAATTGAGTTTTCTACAACGGAGACGCATAAATGAAGGGGCCTCATGATACAGGTCATTCTGGTAAATAGAACATGTCCATCTGTGATTGAAACGATCGAAGATTTCATAGTTGTTTAGTGCGTTCAAGATGTATCCCCCCTTTATATTAAATTAAATATATCACGTTCATTGTTTGAATAATACAATAATAAATTACAAAAATAAATAATAATTAATTTATATTTGCTATTAAATTGCATGATTGAAATCAAGTGGTGGATAACAAATATGGAAAACTTATTGAGTTAATTACTTTATACGATTTATAAAATTAATTTAAATTAAATTTATCATGATATGAAAATAATAGTTAATTTTATTTCTTATAGATAATATTGTAAAATAAATATTTCAAATTCATTTGACATAACATATAATGGAGAGGATAACATAATAATAGATTGGGTGAGGGATTTGAAATATATACTAGGCGTACTAGCGTGTGTATTTTTATTGTTTACAACAGGTTGCAGTAACCAGGAAGAAAAAATCATCAGTGCAAAAAGTGCAAGAAAATCTCAATATCTTTACCAATGGTCAGGAACGAAAAAAGATGATATTATGCTGGTCAATTCAGCAATGAAACACTTTTTTGATCGCTATGCAGATGCATATAATAAAAGTAATTACAATCTCCTCAAATCCACTGTAAAAGAAGGCTCAATCGCTGAAAAAGAATTAAAAAAAGAAATTAGCAGCGGTAATTATACAAATATGGAAGTATATAGTACTACAATAGATAAGATTACAACGCAAAAAGATGAATATGTTGCACTTGTGGGTAAAGAAATATCTAATTACGCATCGAATGGCAGAACATACTCTGAAACTGTTTTTCATTTTGCCTATGATCCTTCATTAAAGCAAATGATGATTACTCAAATTTCAGACGTTAATAATAGCGAACTTAAGGTTAACGATCAATCGCAAGCTCAAAAAAACACAAAAGGTAACGGCGTTGTGATCGATGTTTTATCTACAAATTTTAAAAATGAATTTTTCCTAGATAATAATCGATTTGCTGGCGGTATTTCTGAACAAATGAGTTTCCAGGTGATTAAGGATAAGTTTGGAGACTTCTCAGATCATACAACGATTAACCAAAAGAAATATTATATCTTCGGCAATGCTGGTATCAATTTTAATAAACAGTTAGACGATAAGAGTACAGGTGCTGAAACAGCACAGGATATGGTCATTATCCCTCCATACATGTTGTATCAGGATGTTCTTGCATTTTACGGGCAACCTAACAAAGAATTTTTAGAAAATACTAATGACCCGCGCGTTATCTATGAGAATGAATCAGGTAATGTGAAAGTTGCATTTCATTTATCAACAAATAAAAAAGAAGTAGAATATGTTGAAAAATTAAAATAAGTGAAACCCCTACAAATGTTTGTAGGGGTTTAATATTATTATACCTGAAAGCGTGAAAGAAATTTTCGCGAAGATAGTTTGCTTTTTTAGAGTACTCATACACTTCTATGGTAAAATAGAGGGAAATAACTGAATGGATGGTGTAGTCGTGCGTATATATAAATTGATATTAGCGGTAATGTTGTCCTTTGTGCTTGCGGCATGTAATAATGCACAACAAGACAAAGAAGAAACGAAATCTACTGAAACATCAAAAGTGAAGTCAGACACCCCTGAAGCAACAACAGAGCAACCATCAAGTGAAGCGCAGTCTGTTAAAGATAAGAAGAAAGAAGCACAATCAAAGAAAAAAATAAAACAAACAAAAAAATCTACTAAAGCTAAAGTGACGAATACAAACGAAACGGCAGCGAACTTAAAACAGCTGACGCATCAAACGATGACCGATTATTTAAATGCAATGCCGAATGCATTTAATCAACGTAATTATAGTATGATTCGTCCCTTTATAAAATCTAACTCTAAAGCTGAAGAATATATATTAGCGAAATTACCAACAGGAAGTTTTGATAATTATCGTATTACCGCTCAGAGCATAGATCAAATTGATGTTAGAAATAGATATGCGCATGCCATTGTTACTCGTACGCTATCATCAAATGCTACAGGGGGACAATTGAAACGCGTTATAACAGTGTTTGATTTCTACTATAATAAACAAACAAAAAAAATGGAGCTATATGATTTTAACGATAAAGTAATATTTGATGTACATGATAACGCTCCAGCTACACCGAAAACTTCTTCGGCGCAACCTAAACAGCCAACACAACAAGCCAAAGGTGATGCAACGACATGTATTCAAACACGATTACAATTAAGTTGTGAAGGTATAAGTGATACACAGTTACGTAATGCATACAACACAATGGTGAGCGCAGGTACTTTACCTCAAGCAGCTGACAATGGATGTATTACTTGTACAATTAAAGCAGCCTATCAGTTAAAAGATCAGCCGGTCGCTTCTCAAGTAAAGGTGAAAAGTTTACCTCAAGCTGTTCAAATGGCATCCGACAAATACCGTAAAAAGGTAGAAGCTTATTATTCTGAAATGGATATCGCAATTGTCGGTGCTGAACCGATAAACGGTAAAGATATTCAGGAAGATTTAGGTGGAAAGTACTATAAAGTTAAAGCGATAGATATTCAGTCGAAAGAACTATTACAAACATATAAAGTATATATTCAAAGCGGAAAAATAATCGCTGAATAAAATCTATTTTATAGATACAAAAAACGTCAGAAATTAATCTGACGTTTTTTAATTTGTGGTTTATTTTACTGGATAAAATATAGTAATGCGACGAAGTGACAAAGTGCACCGGCAAAGATAAAGAAATGCCAGATCATATGGAAGTAATGACGATGTTTTTGTGCATAGAACCATGATCCAACACTATACATCACACCACCTAAAACGATAAAGGTAATAAACAACCAGCTCGCTTTTGTAATGAGCGCTGGAAATAAGAGGATACCTAACCATCCCATAATCAGATAGATTGCAAGACTGATTTTAGGATTAACATGTTTTGCGGTCGATTTATAAACTATACCTGCAATCGTAATAACCCATTCGATAATCATGATACTGATACCTAACTTACCACCCACTAGACTTAAAGCCACAGGAGTATAAGTCCCCGCAATAGCGATATAAATTAAAGAATGGTCGATAATGCGCATCACGTATTTATGAATCGACTTCGGGGGCATAAGATGGTAAATTGCTGATGATAAGAACATAAGAAAGATGCTGATTAAAAATACACTGATACCAAAAGCAAATGTTGTACCATGTTCGATATATGTCTTGATGGCAAAATAAGGCAGGGTGAGTAATATAAGCAAAGCGGGCACACCATGAGATACCGAGTTGCCTACTTCTTCACCGAATTTCAATTCTTTTATATCTCTGAAATTATAGTTAGGTGTTTCCGGTTTCATCTGATCATTCCTTTAGTATGCGTTTTTATCTTATTCTAACATATAATTAATGATTATATGATTTTAGACTATTCGTAAAAAATAAATAAAATGTGTCGAAATCAGTGATGAATTCACTGAAAATTCTAAATTTACAGTGATTTGTTACAGTTATGTTACAATGTAAAACTGAATATATTATTTAATTAACCATATATTATGAAGCGTTTTCAAACGTTGATATATCAGTGTTTTATTGAAATGGCAAACCATTCTTTAATTGTTAAGTGAAATATAAAAATTGTCGAAACTAATAAAAAGAATTTTTATCTCAATTCATTACCGAACACCTGGAAGTGTTGGTATAATTCAATTGAACACAACTTTGTTCAAAAAGTGTTCGTATTTCAAATAAATATTATTACTTATTACTAAATAATCATTTGAAAGAAAACTGTAATGTCAAAAGAACTGTATATATGCAATAATAGATTTATTGAAAAAGTTTGGCAAGGAGGAACGAAATTTGAAAAAGAAATTAATTTTTGCGGCTACAACTGCATCAGCTGCGGTTGCTACTTATTCACATCAAGCAGAAGCAGCAGAACATAAAGTACAACCTGGCGAGTCATTATGGTCTATCGCCAACCAATATAATACTTCGATTGATCAGTTAAAGTCGTTAAATCAATTATCATCAAATCTGATTTTTCCTTACCAAACTTTAAAGGTATCGGGTGAAGTAACACGAACAAATGCGACAACTTCAACGACAAATGTGAGCCGTCCACAAAGTGGTACAAGCACGGGTAATACACATGTAGTTCAATCGGGTGAGAGTTTATCGATCATCGCAGCAAAATACAATACATCTGTAGCACAGATTATGAAATTAAATAATTTATCTGGTTATTTAATCTTCCCGAATCAGAAATTAAAAGTAACAGGAGCAGTAAGTACGACTATTCCTATGACAACAACATCTACAAATTCAGGCACAACTGGTGCAAAAGTACATATAGTGCAACATGGTGATTATTTAGCGAAGATTGCCAGCCAATACGGTGTTTCAATCCAAAGTATTAAACAATGGAATAATCTATCATCAAATATCATCTACTCAAATCAAAGATTAATCGTTAGTGGGAATGCAGTTGCCGCTACTATTCCGACAAGCGACGTGCAAAAAGCACCTGCTAAAGTTGTAACAATTCCAGTAGTCACAAAAACACCGGTGTTTGCACATGCTAATTTGTATGACTACGGTCAATGTACATGGTATGTATTTAACAAACGTGCTGCAATCGGAAAAGGTATTTCAACGTATTGGTGGCATGCATACAATTGGGCAAGTGGTGCACGTAAAGATGGATACACAGTAAACAGCACTCCGGCAGTTGGTTCAATGGCAACAACTACTGATGGCCCATATGGGCACGTGGCATTCGTTGAACGTGTCAATGCAGATGGAACAATCATGGTTTCAGAAACGAATTATTTAACGCCTTCAGGTGTTGTAGGTTATAGAACACTTACATTATCTCAAATGAGCAGATATCAATTTATACATTAAAGAGGAGAGACGATTGTCTCTCCTCTTTAATTTTGTCTATTTAAATAAATCTTTTATGCCTTTAATCAAACCATCGATTGCAGCATCTAATATTCGATGCAGCGCTTCGCGAATTTGGAGTCCGATATCAGTTTCAGCTTTACTTTCTTCAGCTGTACTATTAAAGCCTTCTCCGTCTGTATTGACGAAACCTTTAATCGACCAGATCTTCAAACCTTGCTGTTTCGCCTTTTTTTCGGCTTGCAACAATCTATCTAAATAATCCTTTTGCTGATAAACATAACCAACACGAGCATAACCTTGCTGAACGAGTAGTTCATTAATCATCGTATTGCCACAATATAGATAGACTAAATCTCTGCCGTATCGATCTTTCTTACCTTTCGTGTCATACTGAATCTTTAAATCACATGTTTTTACAATAGATTCTGTAAAGCGTGCCGCTTCAATCGCATACGGTTGAACGGGTGTGTTAGGCTTTTTTGATTCAGGCGTGTCAACAAGTAGTAATCTCACTGTCTTTTTTCTGTTATTTACTTTTACAGAAATAGTATCGCCGTCAATAGCGCGATCAAATGTTGCATCAATCTTAGGCATGTCTGTTTGAAACATGCTCAAATTTATTGTTAAAGCTAAAGCAGATAATATCAAAATAAACCCTCATTTTTTAAAAGATGTTTCTATTATACACAAACGTATGTTCTGTTTCAAATGAGATAGTGCTTTATCAAGTAATACTTGTTCGTTATAATGAATATAATAAAGAAAAGCAGGTGAAGCTGATGAAAGAAATACATGATATTGTTGCGCATAACTTAAAGATGTATCGGACTGATAATGGATTAACTTTAGATAATGTATCGCGACGTACAGGAGTTTCAAAGACAATGCTGTCGCAAATTGAGCGAGGAGATTCTATTCCATCAATTACGACGGTGTGGAAAATAGCGAATGGTTTGAAGATAAGTTTCACAGCATTAATCAAGTCTCCTGATCAAAAAGTAGATATAAAGAAAAAGTCAGAATTAATGGAGATGACCGGAGATGATGGAAGATATCGTTTATACCCATTCTATCCATTTGAAAGCGGACACCCATTTGAAATGTATCAGTTTGAAATTGAGCCAGGTGGTGTATTCGCAGCAGAAGCCCATCAAAACGGTGCTGAAGAATATATTATGATCTATGATGGCATGCTCAATCTGAAAGTACAGAATGAAGATTATCAAATTGGAAGTGACATGTCGATTCGCTTTGATGCGGATGTCCCTCATGTGTATATCAATATAGGTGAAGGCATCGTTCGTGGTACGATGACCATCTATTATCCGGAGCAAATGCTATGAAAAGACATGGCGTTATCTTATGTAGTATCATCGCAGTCATTGCGACACTACTCGGACAATTGTTTCCGATTATCGGTGGTATCATCTTTAGTATTATTCTTGGTATTATCATCAGTAATGCAATAAAGCTACCTGATCAATATCAACCAGGTATTAAATTCGCTTCCAAGAAAATATTACAGTATGCCATCATTGTAATGGGATTTACGCTTAATTTAAGAGTAGTAGTAGAAATGGGATTATCATCTTTACCTATTACATTAACGACAATAACAGCAGCGTTACTCACAAGTGTATGGTTAGGGAAAGTTATGAACATCGGAGAAAATATTAGAACATTAATCGGTGTGGGAACAGCAATTTGTGGCGGCTCTGCAATCGCAGCAGCAAGTCCGATTGTGGATGCAAAAGAAGATGAAATCGCATTCTCATTATCAACGATCTTTCTATTTAATATTATTGCAGTATTCATCTTCCCGGTTATTGGACATACAATTGGCTTAAGTGATATTGGATTCGGTCATTTTGCGGGCACAGCAATTAATGATACGAGTAGCGTCGTTGCAGCTGGATATGCCTATTCTGAAACAGCCGGTGACACCGCAACAATCATTAAACTTGTCAGAGCACTGATGATTATACCGGTCTGTCTCATACTCGTAATGGTACAACTTAAGAAAAGCGAGAAGAGAGCGTTTAGTATTAAAAAAGTCTTCCCGTGGTTTATTCTATATTTCTTTCTGGCAAGTGTAGTGACATCAATTATTAATTTGCCTGAAGCAATAATTTCGTATATAAAAATGCTATCAACCTTTATGATCAGCATCGCGATGGCAGGTATCGGGTTATCGGTAAGTATTAAGCAATTCAGGTCAATTGGAATTAAGCCTGTTTTACTAGGTGCAAGTGTATGGTTCGTTGTAGCGGGTATTAGTTTAATAATGCAGTGGCTGTTAAATATCTGGTAGGAGTGTTTATATGATGAAGAAATTTATATTGTCGTTTGTCATTGGATTAATTGCGATGGTATTAAGAAGTGACAAGAAAGCACAATAATTAATAAGAGCCTGTTAAAGGGCTCTTTTTTTATTGGCAAAATTCATTAATACATTGTATATTAATTGTGTGTTAACAAATGTTAAATGAGGTGACTTAATGTTTGTAAAGCAACGTGAATTAAGTAACTATGAACGTTATCTTTTAGAAGTAAAAGACAGGATACAAATCGATAAATATGATAGTGATAAATTATTCACTTTAGAGAAAGGACTGTTAGGTGAAGCGTATTTTTATGAAAGTATTAAAGATTGTGAAGGTGGCGCTAAAATATGGGACTTGCGATTAAATATTAAAGGGGAATCACAATACGACTTTATTATTGTATCGAATAAAAAAATCGTTCACTTTGATACGAAGTATTATGAGGGGAAATATAATTATAATAACGGCGTATTTATGAGTGAATATAATTACGTTATCAATAATCCGCTACATAAATTGGACATGCAACACAACAAACTGCAGGAACTCGTAAGGAAATTAGGTATTAACTATGAAGTGCTAAGTTATGTGATTTTTGTTGGTGAGCAATTTGAAGTTATCGGATACAAAGGAGATAAGAGAATATTATTTAATAAAGATTTAGATAGGATAGTTGAAAGCCTAAATGAATGCGAAGTAACAGAAGAAGAAATACAAATAGCACGCAATTTATCAGCATATTATTATGATAAAGGCGTGTATGATCGCATCTATTATTATCCATTTGATTTGATGAGAAAAGGAGTAAAGTGTGCGAAGTGTCATAGGTTTTTACCTCTAATGGAGAAAAATGCGAAAAAAGTGAGATGTGCTTGTGGATGTGAATATACTAAAAAAGAAATCGTACGGCTTGCCTTTGATGCAATACATTTACTGAAGAACACAAGTGTTACTTCTGGAGATATCTTCGACTTTACTGGTGTTGGGAAGACAACGATTAAGAAAGTGCTTAGCAGAGAATATGAAAAAATCGGCGTTAATCGATCGACTGCATATGTGACGAGTAAATCAGATGGCATGTTAATTAAAGAAGAAGTTTATTTGTATAAGGTAGAAGTTATGAAATCCAACGAGTAAGAGTCTTCAGAATCAATTTGGCGCCACTTCCGTAGACGATATTAAGAAATCCAACGAGTAAGTGCCTTCAGAATCAATTTGGCGCCACTTCCATAGATGATATTAAGAAATCCAACGAGAAAGTGTCTTCAGAATCAATTTGGCGCCACTTCCGTAGATGATATTAAGAAGTCCAACGAGTAAGTGTCTTCAGAATCAATTTGGCGCCACTTCCGTAGATGATATTAAGAAATCCAACGAGTAAGTGTCTTCAGAATCAATTTGGTGTCACTTCCGTAGATGATATTAAGAAATCCAACGAGAAAGTGTCTTCAGAATCAATTTGGTGTCACTTCCGTATACGATATTAAGAAATCCAACGAGAAAGTGTCTTCAGAATCAATTTGGCGCCACTTCCGTATACGATATTAAGAAATCCAACGAGAAAGTGTCTTCAGAATCAATTTGGCGCCACTTCCGCAAACAATACCTAAAAAAATACACGGAAACATAAGTTTCCGTGTAAATATTATTATTCAGCCTTCAATGGTGCAACTTCACGACCCAAATCAGCTGGTGCAAGAGGATTCTCGCGTTTTGGTATAGGCTTGTTCGTAGATTTCAGTTTCTCAGGTACTTTGCCATTTTGTGCTGAGGTCTTCTTCGGTGCTTCGTTTATTGTTGATTTCTCAAGATTAATTTTCTGTGTACTTTCTGAGAATTCACCAAGTTCATTTTTATTAGCATCTTTTGTTAAGTTCACGACACTATCTATAAATGTTCCAGTACCGTTAGCAACTAAACGATTTGATACATCATTGAATGTTGTGTTGTGGAATGTTGCTGTCGTATTATTTGCGTAAACTGCAGATATTGGTGAGCGTTTGCCATCAATTTCAATGTTATTTACGACTGAATTATACATATCAAATGAATAATTCTTCGGTTTCATTCCTTCAGTATAATAAACACCATGAACGATGTCATTACGACCAAAAGGTAGTAGATTCATTTCGACATTATTTGATCGTTCACGTAGTTCACCGTTTACTCCGGCAGCAATAAAGTAACTCTTAGCACGGGTCTTGACATCATCAGTATTCCAGTAAACATTACCATACGTAGATTCTACGTGGAAGGTTGTTTCATAATCATTGAATGTAGAATTCGTAACATTGATTGTTGTATTTTGATCTTTAAGCCAGTTTTCTTCATTAGCATCCTGTATCGTACCATTTTCATAAACGACACCGATCCAGCCCATATACTCTTTAGAGCGTTTTGAAGTTTTAGCGTTAGATATTACTTTATCGATATTAACCACAGCATCATCTTTATGACCGCTTAAATAAATCGCCATACCGAAACTATCAGTGATATCATCTCCACCGACATCTTCTAAATTTACATTTTGAATATTCACATCACGATATTCTTGAGCAAATATCGCATATCCACCATACATATGTTTATAGTTTACGTCATGGATATTTAAACTTTTCGTATTCGTAATTGCAATACCTTTAGTCATCGCAGTTTTATAGAAATCATCTGCTTTTTTCATTGTGAAGTATAAATCTTGAGGGTTTTTACTACCATCGATTGTTATACCTTCAATTTCGATTTCAGAAAGAGCATCTTTGTTTGAAGATAGACGCATTGTATAAAATTCTGGCGGGTTTGTCATTGGATTCTTCGGTTTGATGATTGCACCTTCACCCTTAATGTGTAATCCTTTAATATCATTTACTTCTATCGTTTTATTCGTATCATAAGTACCCTGTGGAATTACAACTTCAACAGCTTCTTCTTTTGACTTTTCAATTGCTTTTATTAAAGCGTCTGTATCATCTTTATTATCATCTGGCTTTGCTCCGAAATCTGCGACGTTAATTTGTTTAGCATTTTTAATAGAAGGAACTTTTTGAGTACCATTTTCTTGTGACGTTTCTTCGGTGCTTGTATCTTTTGACTTATCTTTCTGTGTATCCTGGCAACCAGTAAGTAATACTGTGAAAGCAACAGCTGGAATTAACCATTTTTTCTTAAAAGACATTATTTATTCTCCTTTGAATCATAAAATTTATGATACAGTTCATTCTAACATATAAAGCACATGTACCTGTTAATATATGCTATACATATCAGTGTATAAAACAACTAAATTCCTATAAAACGCTATCTAACCATTAAAATCTTTACTATAATAAAACTAACTGACTAAACAGGGGGATACATTTGTGAACTACTTTTGGCTGAATTGTGGATACAATAGATTTAATCACTTCGAAGATTTAATGGGACAAGTTTCAGTGTTCGACTCCACAGTACACTTTAACCCGAATGAAGGCTATACAGCGTTTAAACGCGCAGTGCCTGGTGATAAAGTTATCTTCTATCAAGTACAGAATAAAATAGGTCTACTTGGAACAGGATCTGTCTTAAAAGTTGAAGAGCCGAGACGTGGACAGATTAAAATACACTTTAAATATGAAGAGAAGCTATTGCCATTTACAAAAGAATATTTAATTCGAGATGAAGGGCTTAAACTGACGATTAATGGTATGAAAGAGCAACTGCTTAATCCATTACCTGAAGTAGACTATACAAAGATAGTACGTGTTGGGCGAAATGAAGAGAAGATTAACCGTTACTTTATAATGAAGGAAGACATAGATTTTGAAGCGGATGAAACATATATAATCTATGTACGTAACATTAATGGCGTGAACCGTAATGGATTTAAACATTACGGACAAATGCAGCCTGGTGATAAAGTGATTATCTACAGGACAACGCCCGAAAGAGGGATTTACGGAACTGCTAGCGTAATAGAAGGAATGCAACAAAATCAACCGATTCCAGGAAGAACTGACAGCACAGCAGTAAAGATAAAATATATAGAAGACATTACGCCACGTACCATCTATGAACTAGACCGTGAACCACAATTACGTGCGCAATATTTCTTACATGAGAAGTGGAATGAGTCGATTACTGAGATAACTCGTATACAATATGAAGCGTTCCTCAATCCATCTGAAGAAACACCGCTTATCTCGACTTCTATACAGCAAACGATTGAAACAGCTAGCTACTCAGCGAAGAAAAATATGCACAGTGCATATAAGCAAGCACAAGCAAGTGATATGCTAAGCCCGATACATGGCCTGAATAAACCACAAAATAAGACACAGCTTGCATTACCGAATGATATAAATAAATTGTATACACCATCGGAACCGTGGAAGATGATATACGTATTTAGCTTACCAGAACATTTTAATGGGATAGCAACTGCTATTAAGTATTTGCAGCTAAAACGATCACAACTCAAAGTTTTTACTGCAGGAAGTGATTGGACGATGGGTAATTTATATGGACAATACGTCAAAGAAGAAGAATATACCGTGCTTCACCAAGGTATTATTACCGAAGCGCTATCAAGTGCTGTGCAATGCGATTTATTAATAGAAGATTTTGATCAAATAAGTGCAGGACAACTGAAACCATTAATTCACGCTGCGCAAGGTGAACATGTGTCGTTACCGATTATGACAGAACTTACACGCGCGACATTAGGGCAGTCAGAAGCGGCAACGTATCAATTGCATAAAGACTTTAAAATCGTTGCAATTACAACGCAATCAATAGAAGCATTTAAAGCGCAGTATCCAATTTATATGCACCCATATATGAAATTTTATGCATATAGCTAATAATTAAATATGACAAAACAATTTCTATTTATTAAAATAATATTTATTAACAAAATTATTTTATGAAGAGTGGATAAGATGAAAACAATTGATGAAAAGTTGTTGTTACTGTATAAATATTTGGAAGAACATGATTTCTTAAGAGAAGAAGTTGCAGAGTACATTGAGATTACACCGAGGCAGTTATCACGACTTATTAATCAGTGGCAGGACGAAGGAATAATAGAATATATCGGTGGCATTGGCCGAGGCAATTATTCAACGATAATATTCAACGTTGATATCGAACAACAAGTTATAATGGATATCATTTCCAACTTAAATGATTATTCTATTGAAGAAATAACACATATATTGTCACTCCCTTTAAATGAATCTTCTAAGAGGCTTATTGAAGGTTTGTTTAACAATGCTATTCATGCAGAGAATACGCAAATGTCACCACTTAAAGAGCAAAAAGGCACAGTAACGATGGATTATATTTATCGGCTTCCAGAGAACTTAAATCCACTCCAACAAACAGACATAGCTTTAGATACGCTTTTGTATAATACAATGGATCGATTATATACAATTTCAAATGACATGACGTTTACATCCAAACTTGTTCAATATGAAGTGGTTGATGAAAATAGTATTACTTTATATTTATATCAGGATATTACGTTTTCTAATGGGAAGAATTTGTTGGCAGTTGATGTTGTAAATTGTTTAGAGACATTAATTAATCATGAGTGGCATAAAGAAAACTTAGACTACATTTATAAAATTGAATTAGTTGATTTATTTGCATTAAAAATCTATTTTGATGCTGACTTAGACAAATTGAAGTTTGATTTATCGAGCACTTTTTCAAGCATTTATATTCAGGAATTTGATGCTTTTATTGGTACAAACACATACTATATAGCATCAATAAAGGATAGTTATATTCAATTAACAGCACGCCAAACATCTCATCATGCTTTACCTGAAATTAACGATGTTTTTTTAATGAAAAGTTACGCAAGTTATGAAAGCTTTATTAAAGATAAACATTGTGAAGAAGTTGATAAATATGCGAAGATGACAAAATTTGTAATGATGAATCCTTGCTTTACTCAATTAGATTTACAAGAAAGACGGGTTCTTTTGCATTACATAAAAAAATATTACTACCAAGATTATGAAGATCTAACATTAGAGCAATATTCGATAACTAAGAAATCAATTGTTATGGGGATACCTGACTTAACAAGGCATAAAGTAATACCACTTTATCAGTACCTTAAAGCAGTTGGATTTAACATAGCATCTGTAGAGTTGCCCTTTGATTATTTTATTGGTCAGAATAACAAAGAAATACAATGTGATTTTGTAATATTAGGTCATACTTACAGAGAAGAAACATATTTTTATAAACTGATGAACTATACGCATATGAGACAATGGTTTGATTGTTTACCGGAAATGAGAATGTTAAAAAAAGAATACCTTGTAAAACCACTCAATAAATGGAAAAAACTAGAACAAGGTTACTCAGACTTCTTAACAAATAATGCTTATTTCATGATTACAAAACAGAAGAGAAGAAAGTTTATCGTTTTGAAGGGTCAGAAAAATGTTAAATTTAACAATGATGGTATAATTATATTCGGAGATATACTCGTAAGATAAGTGTAAAAGGGGCAATTTTAAAATATCTCTTATTAATTTGTATAATAATGTTTATTATAAAATTAAAAAAATAAATTTATTTAAAAATTTAAATTTTTATAACTTTGTAGGAAGTAGCATGTGATTAAAATGGATAAAAGATTATTATATTTAGAAAAATATATCACCGATAATATAGAAGATGTTACTTTGGCAGAATACTTAAATATATCAAATCGACAATTATCAAGACTATTAAAGCAATGGGCAGATGAAGGCTATATTAAATATACACCGGCTGTAGGTAGAGGTCGAAAAGCTGAAATAACATTTATTACTGACGTCGAAAAAGAATTATTCTACTATGCGATGAAACATCATAAAAATATGACACTCCAGGAAATCAATGATTTTCTGGAGTTGCCGTGGGATGATGAATCGAAAGAAGTCATTGTTAAAAAGTTGAAAGAAAGTTTTAAACAAGAAGATAGTAGTGGTAATATGGTTGTCGATTTCGTGTATTCAATTCCTTATACAATACACCCACATATCTCTCAAGATATAATCAGCTTCCAAGTGATTACGCAGACCAATAATACGTTATATAAACTTGATAAGGATAACAAAATCCTAAATGAAATCGTAAAGTACGATGAGTGGAAAGAACAAACACTTCATATATACTTACATAAAGATATTTACTTCAATGACAAGACTAAACTCACAGCACAACATGTGTATGACTCACTTTATGCCTTGATGTTTGAATCAAATTATCGTATTTATTTTGGCAACGTGAACAAAATAACAATCATTGATAAGTACTATTTAACGATTGAACTATGTGAGAGAACAGATCATGTTAAGTATTTGCTTGCCGAGCCATTTGCATCAATCTTTAAAGTGAAAAATGGGGAACTTCAAGGTACTGGCCCCTACTATTTGTCTTTTAAAGATGAAAATGAAATTAAACTGTCACTAAATCCTTACTACAAACGTGTCGTTCTAATCGAGGAAATACTATTGATTAAAAACCGTAAACGTTTTCTGGAATATATATCATCCAATAAATATGACAAATCACTATCTAAAAGAGTCTATATAGGTAACGATATGCTCGTCTTTAATCCGAATACGACATTCTCTTTAGAAGAACGACATGTCATTATTGAAGCGATGTTATACGTTCTATATGAAGATAACATCAATAACTGGAAGAATTTTAATTGGCTGCTTGATGAACCACAGAGCAGAGGAATTATTTCTAACATTTCCAGACCTGTACGAATGTTAGTCGATCAATACAACGCTGAAATCATGGAAAAGGTGAGAGACGAACTAAATAAAACAGGTTATTATATAGAGCTTATATATACAGAACATCACAATTATTTAAGCACAAGCTTGAAAGAATATGATGTTGATATTGTGTGGATGTCAGAAGCATATAATCAGAAACAACCATTTATGCTTTACGATTTACTATTACATTGTAAATTTAAAGATTGGTATATCGATGATCCAAATTGCATAGAATTTATTAAAAATTATAGATATGAAAATTTTGATCAGCTTGAAAATATCGCAAAAACAATTCTACAATCTTTTGAAGATAGATATTTATTTGCAAATGTACTATTAAAGCAGAAAGTCTTCTTCTATCCTTCTGTTGTAAAGTATGTAGATGAAGATAAATATGGTTATCTTGATTTTGGTAATGCAATATTAAAATAAAAACATATGTGAGTTCACAAAAATGTCGCAATTAAACAGTATATATTAGTATATCAATCAGGAACTAAGCTAAATGAATAAATCGTTAATTTGTAAAATTAAGCTAGACAACTAAAAAGCCTTCTGTGCTAATGTAGTGAACCCAAAAGTTGAACTTTTTATTATGCTACTTTTATTAAAGCAAGATTTCTGTATTCTACAGGAGTCTTGCTTTTTAATTTTCACTTCTTTCTTACGAAATTATAATATTCTATATACTTATTAATTTCATTTGCTAATTCATCGTATGATTCAAATGTCTCACCATAAAACATTTCTTGCTTTAAGATCTATGCATTTTTTAGAAAATAGCATTAATACTTGTTTCCTAGGTAACAGTGGTGTTGGAAAGACGGACCTGGCAATCTCATTAGGAAATAGAAGCATGTAAACAAAATATAAAGACTAGATTCTATACCTTTAAAGATTTAATAGACTTATTAACTGACTCAGATTACAAAGGAATCATCAATAAAACATTAAGGTAATTAAATAGAATAGAGTTACTTATCATTGATGAAATTGGCTATACTCCCATCACTTAAAAACGAGCGGATTTATTTTATCAGTTAATGTCACTAAGATACGAAATGAAATCAACAATAATTACGACTAATATTCCCTTTTCTGGCTGGGGTGAGCAATTCAGTAATAAAATCGTATCAGCAGCTATAATTGATTGATTAATTCACCATTCTAAAGTATTTAAAATTACCGGGGAATCATATCAATTAAAAGATTATAAAAACGAAAAATCCTTAAATATACGACATTCATAAATCGCTAAAAAACGACATTTTCAAACCGCCATAAAACTATATTCATAAACCGCTATTGATATAAAGCGATTCGTCGTTTTAAAAAACTAAAAGAAGACATTTATCAGTAAAATGTCTCTTTTAAAAAAAGTTTATATCATTTAAGATATATAACAGAAATTAATTTAATATCTATATATACTAAGGGGAATATATTCACTTTTTACACCATTGTAATAATAAGTTCTTTAGTGGTTTTTATTTATTATTAATAATAAATAAAAAAGTTTTAGCTATAAAAATAATTAAATAATATAGTATGGATTTAAATTTTGTTATTTAAAATTCTGTAAATTTAAAATTTAAGAGGTGGCATATGTCAGAATCTAAAAAGAAAAGATTTTTCAAGATTAGTGTTATTGATGAAAAAGTTAGATTTAAGTTGTATAAATCTGGTAAACACTGGGTTAAAGCAGGTATTAAAGAGTTAGAGATGCTTAGAATTTTAGGTATGCCAATGATTGTTAAACAAATCAGTGATAAAGAAAATATTCAAAACAAAGCTGCTGATAGAGTTAAGAATGCAGCAATTACAGGGACGACCATGGCTGGGGGATTATTAACAATAAATTTATTAGATAATAATCAAGCTTTTGCAGCATCTGACCTTCCTATAACTTCAGATTTATCTTCATTAAGTGAAACCGTTGCTAACCAAAACTCTACAGTAATTTCTAATTCAGAAAGTGCAGTCAGTGAATCTGAATCTTTAACTGGTGATTCAACTTCATCAAGCGAGAATTTGGAAACACAGGAACAGGATAGTTCTAGTGAATCTTCAAGTGGTACTACAGAAGAAAATCAATCTGTTAGTGAAAGTGAAAGTATTTCATCTTCAATGAGTACTTCTATATTAGAAAGCGAATCACTTTCAGAAAGTAAATCAATTTCAGAAAGTGAATCAATTTCTGAAGAGAAAGTTAACTCTAATAGTTCAGATGAATCATTATCATCAACGAAAGATAGTACAAGCTTGACAACGGATAGTGAAAGTTCTGATTCAAACTCAGAAAGTGTTGACTCATCTTCGAACTCAGAAAGTGTAACTAATAATTCAGATAGTGAATTAATTTCTCAGTCAGAAAGCCTTTCACAAAGTGCATTAGAAGCTGGAACATCTGTAAGCGATTCTAATATTGATTCTGACTCTTTAAATAGTCTATCAATGAGCGAATCTGTTTCAGTAAGTGAGAGTCTTTCAACTTATTTTAGTGAAACTCCTACTGTTAACAAAGTAATAACTTTGGGATCATTTAGTACGATAAATACATTAGCAGCAGCTGGACAGACATTAACATATACGGGGGCTGGTACTGATATAAATTACAATGTTCCAATTTACTATATATTAAAAACTTATAATGATGGAAGTAAAGTGACATTCACATATACAGTTACCTATGATAATCCAAATACTACTACAGTGGAAAAAGCGCCATCCACAATGTCTAGTAGTTATGCTATATATAATACAGGAACATCTAACCAAACTATGTTTACATTAGGAAGTGGGTTTGGTACACCTTCTGACGCTACTAGTTATATTACTGATTCAACTGGTACAAAAGTTAGTACCCTGGAAACTAGAACAACACCTATGGTTAAACAAGGCAGTGGATATACTTGGGCTAATGGATACCAAATGAATGGATATTATGCAAAGTTAGGTTCTGGGTTAACGACGACTTGGACAGCTCCTCTCAATGCTACTGGTGATACTTCATTTAAATTTGATCCTTACGCAACATCTGTAACTGGAGGGACAGACTTTTTTAATAATCAGTTAATCACTGTACCTGATTCAGCAAGTGTTTCAACAAGTACAAGTGTAGCGAACTCACAGAGCACAAGTGTAGCGAATTCGCAGAGTACAAGCACAAGTGTAGCGAACTCACAGAGTACAAGCACAAGTATAGCGAATTCGCAGAGTACAAGCACAAGTATAGCGAATTCGCAGAGCACAAGCACAAGTGTAGCGAACTCGCAGAGTACAAGCACAAGTATAGCGAATTCGCAGAGTACAAGCACAAGTGTAGCGAACTCACAGAGTACAAGCACAAGTATAGCGAATTCGCAGAGCACAAGCACAAGTGTAGCGAACTCACAGAGTACAAGCACAAGTATAGCGAACTCACAGAGTACAAGTACAAGTATAGCGAATTCGCAGAGCACAAGCACAAGTGTAGCGAATTCGCAGAGCACAAGCACAAGTATAGCGAATTCGCAGAGCACAAGTACAAGTATAGTTAATTCTCAGAATACAAGTACAAGTGTAGCGAACTCACAAAGTACATCGACATCAGTATCTGAATCAGCGAGCGCGTCAACGTCAATCTCAGATAGTACTTCATTAAGTACATCAGTATCTGATTCAGCAAGTACATCAACGTCTGTATCTGACTCAACAAGTACATCAACATCAGTATCTGACTCAGCAAGTACATCAGTATCTGATTCAGCGAGTACATCAACATCAGTATCTGATTCAGCAAGTACATCAACGTCAGTATCTGATTCAGAGAGCGCGTCAACATCGATCTCAGATAGTACTTCATTAAGTACATCAGTATCTGATTCAGCAAGTACGTCAGTGTCTGACTCGGCGAGCGCGTCGACATCAGTATCTGACTCAACAAGTACATCAGTATCTGACTCAGCAAGCGCGTCAACATCAGTGTCTGATTCAGCAAGTACGTCAGTATCTGATTCAGCAAGTACATCAACGTCTGTATCTGACTCAACAAGCACATCAACATCGATCTCAGATAGTACTTCATTAAGTACATCAGTATCTGACTCAACGAGCGCGTCGACATCAGTATCTGACTCAACGAGCGCGTCGACATCAGTATCTGACTCAGCAAGCGCGTCGACATCAGTGTCTGATTCAGCAAGTACATCAACATCAGTGTCTGACTCAGCGAGCGCGTCAACATCAGTGTCTGATTCAGCAAGTACGTCAGTGTCTGACTCGGCGAGCGCGTCGACATCAGTATCTGACTCAACAAGTACATCAGTATCTGACTCAGAAAGCGCGTCAACATCAGTATCTGATTCAACAAGTACATCAGTGTCTGATTCAGCGAGTACATCAACGTCAGTATCTGACTCAGCAAGCGCGTCAACATCAGTGTCTGATTCAGCAAGTACATCAACATCAGTGTCTGACTCAACAAGTACATCAGTGTCTGATTCAGCGAGCGCGTCAACATCGATCTCAGATAGTACTTCATTAAGTACATCAGTATCTG
This sequence comes from Macrococcoides bohemicum, assembly GCF_016865215.1. Classification (NCBI taxonomy): domain Bacteria; kingdom Bacillati; phylum Bacillota; class Bacilli; order Caryophanales; family Staphylococcaceae; genus Macrococcoides; species Macrococcoides bohemicum. The sequence goes on along the minus strand of NZ_CP054482.1, from coordinate 2,158,617 downwards.
ACTCAACAAGTACATCAACATCAGTATCTGATTCAGCAAGTACATCAACATCAGTGTCTGACTCAGCGAGCGCGTCAACATCAGTGTCTGACTCAACAAGTACATCAGTGTCTGATTCAGCAAGTACGTCAGTGTCTGACTCAGCGAGCGCGTCAACATCAGTGTCTGATTCAGCAAGTACGTCAGTGTCTGACTCGGCGAGCGCGTCGACATCAGTATCTGACTCAGCAAGCGCGTCAACATCAGTGTCTGATTCAGCAAGTACATCAACGTCTGTATCTGACTCAGCGAGCGCGTCGACATCAGTGTCTGATTCAGCAAGTACATCAACATCAGTGTCTGACTCAGCGAGCGCGTCAACATCAGTGTCTGATTCAGCAAGTACGTCAGTGTCTGACTCAGCGAGCGCGTCAACATCAGTGTCTGATTCAGCAAGTACGTCAGTGTCTGATTCAGCAAGTACGTCAGTGTCTGACTCGGCGAGCGCGTCGACATCAGTATCTGACTCAGCAAGCGCGTCAACATCAGTGTCTGATTCAGCAAGTACATCAACGTCTGTATCTGACTCAGCGAGCGCGTCGACATCAGTGTCTGATTCAGCAAGTACATCAACATCAGTGTCTGACTCAGCGAGCGCGTCAACATCAGTGTCTGATTCAGCAAGTACGTCAGTGTCTGACTCAGCGAGCGCGTCAACATCAGTGTCTGATTCAGCAAGTACGTCAGTGTCTGATTCAGCAAGTACGTCAGTGTCTGACTCGGCGAGCGCGTCGACATCAGTATCTGACTCAGCAAGCGCGTCAACATCAGTGTCTGATTCAGCAAGTACATCAACGTCAGTATCTGACTCAGAAAGCGCGTCGACATCAGTATCTGACTCAGCGAGCGCGTCAACATCAGTGTCTGACTCAGCAAGTACATCAGTATCTGACTCAGAAAGCGCGTCAACATCAGTATCTGATTCAACAAGCACATCAACATCGATCTCAGATAGTACTTCATTAAGTACATCAGTATCTGACTCAACGAGCGCGTCGACATCAGTATCTGACTCAACGAGCGCGTCGACATCAGTATCTGACTCAGCAAGCGCGTCGACATCAGTGTCTGATTCAGCAAGTACATCAACATCAGTGTCTGACTCAGCGAGCGCGTCAACATCAGTGTCTGATTCAGCAAGTACGTCAGTGTCTGACTCGGCGAGCGCGTCGACATCAGTATCTGACTCAACAAGTACATCAGTATCTGACTCAGAAAGCGCGTCAACATCAGTATCTGATTCAACAAGTACATCAACATCAGTGTCTGACTCAACAAGTACATCAGTGTCTGATTCAGCGAGCGCGTCAACATCGATCTCAGATAGTACTTCATTAAGTACATCAGTATCTGACTCAACAAGTACATCAACATCAGTATCTGATTCAGCAAGTACATCAACGTCAGTATCTGACTCAGAAAGCGCGTCAACATCAGTGTCTGATTCAACAAGTACATCAACGTCAGTATCTGATTCAGCAAGTACATCAACATCAGTATCTGACTCAGCAAGCGCGTCAACATCAGTGTCTGATTCAGCGAGCGCGTCAGTGTCTGACTCGGCGAGCGCGTCGACATCAGTATCTGACTCAGCAAGCGCGTCAACATCAGTGTCTGATTCAGCAAGTACATCAACGTCTGTATCTGACTCAGCGAGCGCGTCGACATCAGTGTCTGATTCAGCAAGTACATCAACATCAGTGTCTGACTCAGCGAGCGCGTCAACATCAGTGTCTGATTCAGCAAGTACGTCAGTGTCTGACTCAGCGAGCGCGTCAACATCAGTGTCTGATTCAGCAAGTACGTCAGTGTCTGACTCGGCGAGCGCGTCGACATCAGTATCTGACTCAGCAAGCGCGTCAACATCAGTGTCTGATTCAGCAAGTACATCAGTGTCTGATTCAGCAAGTACATCAGTATCTGATTCAGCAAGTACATCAACGTCTGACTCAGCAAGTACATCAGTATCTGACTCAACAAGTACATCAGTGTCTGATTCAGCAAGCGCGTCAACATCAGTGTCTGATTCAGCAAGTACATCAACGTCAGTATCTGACTCAGAAAGCGCGTCGACATCAGTATCTGACTCAGCGAGCGCGTCAACATCAGTATCTGATTCAACAAGCACATCAACATCGATCTCAGATAGTACTTCATTAAGTACATCAGTATCTGACTCAACGAGCGCGTCGACATCAGTATCTGATTCATTAAGTACATCAGTATCTGACTCAGAAAGCGCGTCAACATCAGTATCTGACTCAACGAGCGCGTCGACATCAGTATCTGACTCAGCAAGCGCGTCAACATCAGTGTCTGATTCAGCAAGTACATCAACGTCTGTATCTGACTCAGCGAGCGCGTCGACATCAGTGTCTGATTCAGCAAGTACATCAACATCAGTGTCTGACTCAGCGAGCGCGTCAACATCAGTGTCTGATTCAGCAAGTACGTCAGTGTCTGACTCAGCGAGCGCGTCAACATCAGTGTCTGATTCAGCAAGTACGTCAGTGTCTGACTCGGCGAGCGCGTCGACATCAGTATCTGACTCAGCAAGCGCGTCAACATCAGTGTCTGATTCAGCAAGTACATCAGTGTCTGATTCAGCAAGTACATCAGTATCTGATTCAGCAAGTACATCAACGTCTGACTCAGCAAGTACATCAGTATCTGACTCAACAAGTACATCAGTGTCTGATTCAGCAAGCGCGTCAACATCAGTGTCTGATTCAGCAAGTACATCAACGTCAGTATCTGACTCAGAAAGCGCGTCGACATCAGTATCTGACTCAGCGAGCGCGTCAACATCAGTATCTGATTCAACAAGCACATCAACATCGATCTCAGATAGTACTTCATTAAGTACATCAGTATCTGACTCAACGAGCGCGTCGACATCAGTATCTGATTCATTAAGTACATCAGTATCTGACTCAGAAAGCGCGTCAACATCAGTATCTGACTCAACGAGCGCGTCGACATCAGTATCTGACTCAGCAAGCGCGTCAACATCAGTGTCTGATTCAGCAAGTACATCAACGTCTGTATCTGACTCAGCGAGCGCGTCGACATCAGTGTCTGATTCAGCAAGTACATCAACATCAGTGTCTGACTCAGCGAGCGCGTCAACATCAGTGTCTGACTCAACAAGTACATCAGTGTCTGATTCAGCAAGTACGTCAGTGTCTGACTCAGCGAGCGCGTCAACATCAGTGTCTGATTCAGCAAGTACGTCAGTGTCTGACTCGGCGAGCGCGTCGACATCAGTATCTGACTCAACAAGTACATCAACATCAGTATCTGACTCAGCAAGTACATCAGTATCTGATTCAGCAAGTACATCAACGTCTGACTCAGCAAGTACATCAGTATCTGACTCAACAAGTACATCAACATCAGTGTCTGACTCAACAAGTACATCAGTGTCTGATTCAGCAAGCGCGTCAACATCGATCTCAGATAGTACTTCATTAAGTACATCAGTATCTGACTCAACAAGTACATCAACATCAGTATCTGACTCAGCGAGCGCGTCGACATCAGTATCTGATTCAACAAGCACGTCAACATCGATCTCAGATAGTGCTTCATTAAGTACATCAGTATCTGATTCAGCAAGCACATCAACATCAGTATCTGACTCAGAAAGCGCGTCAACATCAGTGTCTGATTCAGCAAGTACGTCAGTATCTGATTCAGCAAGTACATCAACGTCTGTATCTGACTCAGCGAGCGCGTCGACATCAGTGTCTGATTCAGCAAGTACATCAACATCAGTGTCTGACTCAGCGAGCGCGTCAACATCAGTGTCTGACTCAACAAGTACATCAGTGTCTGATTCAGCAAGTACGTCAGTGTCTGACTCAGCGAGCGCGTCAACATCAGTGTCTGATTCAGCAAGTACGTCAGTGTCTGACTCGGCGAGCGCGTCGACATCAGTATCTGACTCAACAAGTACATCAACATCAGTATCTGACTCAGCAAGTACATCAGTATCTGATTCAGCAAGTACATCAACGTCTGACTCAGCAAGTACATCAGTATCTGACTCAACAAGTACATCAACATCAGTGTCTGACTCAACAAGTACATCAGTGTCTGATTCAGCAAGCGCGTCAACATCGATCTCAGATAGTACTTCATTAAGTACATCAGTATCTGACTCAACAAGTACATCAACATCAGTATCTGACTCAGCGAGCGCGTCGACATCAGTATCTGATTCAACAAGCACGTCAACATCGATCTCAGATAGTGCTTCATTAAGTACATCAGTATCTGATTCAGCAAGCACATCAACATCAGTATCTGACTCAGAAAGCGCGTCAACATCAGTGTCTGATTCAGCAAGTACATCAACGTCAGTATCTGACTCAGAAAGCGCGTCAACATCAGTGTCTGATTCAACAAGTACATCAACGTCAGTATCTGATTCAGCAAGTACATCAACATCAGTATCTGACTCAGCAAGCGCGTCAACATCAGTGTCTGATTCAGCAAGTACGTCAGTGTCTGACTCAGCGAGCGCGTCGACATCAGTATCTGACTCAGCAAGCGCGTCAACATCAGTGTCTGATTCAGCAAGTACATCAGTGTCTGATTCAGCAAGCACATCAACATCGATCTCAGATAGTACTTCATTAAGTACATCAGTATCTGATTCAGCAAGTACATCAGTATCTGATTCAGCAAGTACATCAACGTCTGACTCAGCAAGTACATCAGTATCTGACTCAACAAGTACATCAGTGTCTGATTCAGCAAGCGCGTCAACATCAGTGTCTGATTCAGCAAGTACATCAACGTCAGTATCTGACTCAGAAAGCGCGTCGACATCAGTATCTGACTCAGCGAGCGCGTCAACATCAGTATCTGACTCAGAAAGCGCGTCAACATCAGTATCTGATTCAACAAGCACATCAACATCAGTGTCTGACTCAACAAGTACATCAGTGTCTGACTCAACAAGTACATCAGTGTCTGATTCAGCAAGCGCGTCAACATCGATCTCAGATAGTACTTCATTAAGTACATCAGTATCTGACTCAACAAGTACATCAACATCAGTATCTGACTCAGCGAGCGCGTCGACATCAGTATCTGATTCAACAAGCACGTCAACATCGATCTCAGATAGTGCTTCATTAAGTACATCAGTATCTGATTCAGCAAGCACATCAACATCAGTATCTGACTCAGAAAGCGCGTCAACATCAGTGTCTGATTCAGCAAGTACGTCAGTATCTGATTCAGCAAGTACATCAACGTCTGTATCTGACTCAACAAGCACATCAGTGTCTGACTCAACAAGTACATCAGTGTCTGATTCAACAAGCACATCAACATCGATCTCAGATAGTACTTCATTAAGTACATCAGTATCTGACTCAACAAGTACATCAACATCAGTATCTGACTCAGCAAGTACATCAGTATCTGATTCAGCAAGTACATCAGTATCTGATTCAGCAAGTACATCAACGTCTGACTCAGCAAGTACATCAGTATCTGACTCAACAAGTACATCAACATCAGTGTCTGATTCAGCAAGCGCGTCAACATCAGTATCTGATTCAACAAGCACATCAACATCGATCTCAGATAGTACTTCATTAAGTACATCAGTATCTGATTCAGCAAGTACATCAACATCAGTGTCTGACTCAACAAGTACATCAGTGTCTGATTCAGCAAGTACGTCAGTGTCTGACTCGGCGAGCGCGTCGACATCAGTATCTGACTCAACAAGTACATCAGTATCTGACTCAGCAAGTACATCAGTATCTGACTCAGAAAGCGCGTCAACATCAGTATCTGATTCAACAAGCACATCAACATCGATCTCAGATAGTACTTCATTAAGTACATCAGTATCTGATTCAGCAAGTACATCAACGTCTGTATCTGACTCAACAAGTACATCAACATCAGTATCTGACTCAGCAAGTACATCAGTATCTGATTCAGCGAGTACATCAACATCAGTATCTGATTCAGCAAGTACATCAACGTCAGTATCTGATTCAGAGAGCGCGTCAACATCGATCTCAGATAGTACTTCATTAAGTACATCAGTATCTGATTCAGCAAGTACGTCAGTGTCTGACTCGGCGAGCGCGTCGACATCAGTATCTGACTCAACAAGTACATCAGTATCTGACTCAGCAAGCGCGTCAACATCAGTGTCTGATTCAGCAAGTACGTCAGTATCTGATTCAGCAAGTACATCAACGTCTGTATCTGACTCAACAAGCACATCAACATCGATCTCAGATAGTACTTCATTAAGTACATCAGTATCTGACTCAACGAGCGCGTCGACATCAGTATCTGACTCAACGAGCGCGTCGACATCAGTATCTGACTCAGCAAGCGCGTCGACATCAGTGTCTGATTCAGCAAGTACATCAACATCAGTGTCTGACTCAGCGAGCGCGTCAACATCAGTGTCTGATTCAGCAAGTACGTCAGTGTCTGACTCGGCGAGCGCGTCGACATCAGTATCTGACTCAACAAGTACATCAGTATCTGACTCAGAAAGCGCGTCAACATCAGTATCTGATTCAACAAGTACATCAGTGTCTGATTCAGCGAGTACATCAACGTCAGTATCTGACTCAGCAAGCGCGTCAACATCAGTGTCTGATTCAGCAAGTACATCAACATCAGTGTCTGACTCAACAAGTACATCAGTGTCTGATTCAGCGAGCGCGTCAACATCGATCTCAGATAGTACTTCATTAAGTACATCAGTATCTGACTCAACAAGTACATCAACATCAGTATCTGATTCAGCAAGTACATCAACATCAGTGTCTGACTCAGCGAGCGCGTCAACATCAGTGTCTGACTCAACAAGTACATCAGTGTCTGATTCAGCAAGTACGTCAGTGTCTGACTCAGCGAGCGCGTCAACATCAGTGTCTGATTCAGCAAGTACGTCAGTGTCTGACTCGGCGAGCGCGTCGACATCAGTATCTGACTCAGCAAGCGCGTCAACATCAGTGTCTGATTCAGCAAGTACATCAACGTCTGTATCTGACTCAGCGAGCGCGTCGACATCAGTGTCTGATTCAGCAAGTACATCAACATCAGTGTCTGACTCAGCGAGCGCGTCAACATCAGTGTCTGATTCAGCAAGTACGTCAGTGTCTGACTCAGCGAGCGCGTCAACATCAGTGTCTGATTCAGCAAGTACGTCAGTGTCTGATTCAGCAAGTACGTCAGTGTCTGACTCGGCGAGCGCGTCGACATCAGTATCTGACTCAGCAAGCGCGTCAACATCAGTGTCTGATTCAGCAAGTACATCAACGTCTGTATCTGACTCAGCGAGCGCGTCGACATCAGTGTCTGATTCAGCAAGTACATCAACATCAGTGTCTGACTCAGCGAGCGCGTCAACATCAGTGTCTGATTCAGCAAGTACGTCAGTGTCTGACTCAGCGAGCGCGTCAACATCAGTGTCTGATTCAGCAAGTACGTCAGTGTCTGATTCAGCAAGTACGTCAGTGTCTGACTCGGCGAGCGCGTCGACATCAGTATCTGACTCAGCAAGCGCGTCAACATCAGTGTCTGATTCAGCAAGTACATCAACGTCAGTATCTGACTCAGAAAGCGCGTCGACATCAGTATCTGACTCAGCGAGCGCGTCAACATCAGTGTCTGACTCAGCAAGTACATCAGTATCTGACTCAGAAAGCGCGTCAACATCAGTATCTGATTCAACAAGCACATCAACATCGATCTCAGATAGTACTTCATTAAGTACATCAGTATCTGACTCAACGAGCGCGTCGACATCAGTATCTGACTCAACGAGCGCGTCGACATCAGTATCTGACTCAGCAAGCGCGTCGACATCAGTGTCTGATTCAGCAAGTACATCAACATCAGTGTCTGACTCAGCGAGCGCGTCAACATCAGTGTCTGATTCAGCAAGTACGTCAGTGTCTGACTCGGCGAGCGCGTCGACATCAGTATCTGACTCAACAAGTACATCAGTATCTGACTCAGAAAGCGCGTCAACATCAGTATCTGATTCAACAAGTACATCAACATCAGTGTCTGACTCAACAAGTACATCAGTGTCTGATTCAGCGAGCGCGTCAACATCGATCTCAGATAGTACTTCATTAAGTACATCAGTATCTGACTCAACAAGTACATCAACATCAGTATCTGATTCAGCAAGTACATCAACGTCAGTATCTGACTCAGAAAGCGCGTCAACATCAGTGTCTGATTCAACAAGTACATCAACGTCAGTATCTGATTCAGCAAGTACATCAACATCAGTATCTGACTCAGCAAGCGCGTCAACATCAGTGTCTGATTCAGCGAGCGCGTCAGTGTCTGACTCGGCGAGCGCGTCGACATCAGTATCTGACTCAGCAAGCGCGTCAACATCAGTGTCTGATTCAGCAAGTACATCAACGTCTGTATCTGACTCAGCGAGCGCGTCGACATCAGTGTCTGATTCAGCAAGTACATCAACATCAGTGTCTGACTCAGCGAGCGCGTCAACATCAGTGTCTGATTCAGCAAGTACGTCAGTGTCTGACTCAGCGAGCGCGTCAACATCAGTGTCTGATTCAGCAAGTACGTCAGTGTCTGACTCGGCGAGCGCGTCGACATCAGTATCTGACTCAGCAAGCGCGTCAACATCAGTGTCTGATTCAGCAAGTACATCAGTGTCTGATTCAGCAAGTACATCAGTATCTGATTCAGCAAGTACATCAACGTCTGACTCAGCAAGTACATCAGTATCTGACTCAACAAGTACATCAGTGTCTGATTCAGCAAGCGCGTCAACATCAGTGTCTGATTCAGCAAGTACATCAACGTCAGTATCTGACTCAGAAAGCGCGTCGACATCAGTATCTGACTCAGCGAGCGCGTCAACATCAGTATCTGATTCAACAAGCACATCAACATCGATCTCAGATAGTACTTCATTAAGTACATCAGTATCTGACTCAACGAGCGCGTCGACATCAGTATCTGATTCATTAAGTACATCAGTATCTGACTCAGAAAGCGCGTCAACATCAGTATCTGACTCAACGAGCGCGTCGACATCAGTATCTGACTCAGCAAGCGCGTCAACATCAGTGTCTGATTCAGCAAGTACATCAACGTCTGTATCTGACTCAGCGAGCGCGTCGACATCAGTGTCTGATTCAGCAAGTACATCAACATCAGTGTCTGACTCAGCGAGCGCGTCAACATCAGTGTCTGACTCAACAAGTACATCAGTGTCTGATTCAGCAAGTACGTCAGTGTCTGACTCAGCGAGCGCGTCAACATCAGTGTCTGATTCAGCAAGTACGTCAGTGTCTGACTCGGCGAGCGCGTCGACATCAGTATCTGACTCAACAAGTACATCAACATCAGTATCTGACTCAGCAAGTACATCAGTATCTGATTCAGCAAGTACATCAACGTCTGACTCAGCAAGTACATCAGTATCTGACTCAACAAGTACATCAACATCAGTGTCTGACTCAACAAGTACATCAGTGTCTGATTCAGCAAGCGCGTCAACATCGATCTCAGATAGTACTTCATTAAGTACATCAGTATCTGACTCAACAAGTACATCAACATCAGTATCTGACTCAGCGAGCGCGTCGACATCAGTATCTGATTCAACAAGCACGTCAACATCGATCTCAGATAGTGCTTCATTAAGTACATCAGTATCTGATTCAGCAAGCACATCAACATCAGTATCTGACTCAGAAAGCGCGTCAACATCAGTGTCTGATTCAGCAAGTACGTCAGTATCTGATTCAGCAAGTACATCAACGTCTGTATCTGACTCAACAAGCACATCAACATCGATCTCAGATAGTACTTCATTAAGTACATCAGTATCTGACTCAACGAGCGCGTCGACATCAGTATCTGACTCAACGAGCGCGTCGACATCAGTATCTGACTCAGCAAGCGCGTCGACATCAGTGTCTGATTCAGCAAGTACATCAACATCAGTGTCTGACTCAGCGAGCGCGTCAACATCAGTGTCTGATTCAGCAAGTACGTCAGTGTCTGACTCGGCGAGCGCGTCGACATCAGTATCTGACTCAACAAGTACATCAGTATCTGACTCAGAAAGCGCGTCAACATCAGTATCTGATTCAACAAGTACATCAACATCAGTGTCTGACTCAACAAGTACATCAGTGTCTGATTCAGCGAGCGCGTCAACATCGATCTCAGATAGTACTTCATTAAGTACATCAGTATCTGACTCAACAAGTACATCAACATCAGTATCTGATTCAGCAAGTACATCAACGTCAGTATCTGACTCAGAAAGCGCGTCAACATCAGTGTCTGATTCAACAAGTACATCAACGTCAGTATCTGATTCAGCAAGTACATCAACATCAGTATCTGACTCAGCAAGCGCGTCAACATCAGTGTCTGATTCAGCAAGTACGTCAGTGTCTGACTCAGCGAGCGCGTCGACATCAGTATCTGACTCAGCAAGCGCGTCAACATCAGTGTCTGATTCAGCAAGTACATCAGTGTCTGATTCAGCAAGCGCGTCAACATCAGTATCTGACTCAGAAAGCGCGTCAACATCAGTATCTGACTCAGAAAGCGCGTCAACATCAGTATCTGATTCAACAAGCACATCAACATCGATCTCAGATAGTACTTCATTAAGTACATCAGTATCTGATTCAGCAAGTACATCAGTATCTGATTCAGCAAGTACATCAACGTCTGACTCAGCAAGTACATCAGTATCTGACTCAACAAGTACATCAGTGTCTGATTCAGCAAGCGCGTCAACATCAGTGTCTGATTCAGCAAGTACATCAACGTCAGTATCTGACTCAGAAAGCGCGTCGACATCAGTATCTGACTCAGCGAGCGCGTCAACATCAGTATCTGACTCAGAAAGCGCGTCAACATCAGTATCTGATTCAACAAGCACATCAACATCAGTGTCTGACTCAACAAGTACATCAGTGTCTGACTCAACAAGTACATCAGTGTCTGATTCAGCAAGCGCGTCAACATCGATCTCAGATAGTACTTCATTAAGTACATCAGTATCTGACTCAACAAGTACATCAACATCAGTATCTGACTCAGCGAGCGCGTCGACATCAGTATCTGATTCAACAAGCACGTCAACATCGATCTCAGATAGTGCTTCATTAAGTACATCAGTATCTGATTCAGCAAGCACATCAACATCAGTATCTGACTCAGAAAGCGCGTCAACATCAGTGTCTGATTCAGCAAGTACGTCAGTATCTGATTCAGCAAGTACATCAACGTCTGTATCTGACTCAACAAGCACATCAGTGTCTGACTCAACAAGTACATCAGTGTCTGATTCAACAAGCACATCAACATCGATCTCAGATAGTACTTCATTAAGTACATCAGTATCTGACTCAACAAGTACATCAACATCAGTATCTGACTCAGCAAGTACATCAGTATCTGATTCAGCAAGTACATCAGTATCTGATTCAGCAAGTACATCAACGTCTGACTCAGCAAGTACATCAGTATCTGACTCAACAAGTACATCAACATCAGTGTCTGATTCAGCAAGCGCGTCAACATCAGTATCTGATTCAACAAGCACATCAACATCGATCTCAGATAGTACTTCATTAAGTACATCAGTATCTGATTCAGCAAGTACATCAACATCAGTGTCTGACTCAACAAGTACATCAGTGTCTGATTCAGCAAGTACGTCAGTGTCTGACTCGGCGAGCGCGTCGACATCAGTATCTGACTCAACAAGTACATCAGTATCTGACTCAGCAAGTACATCAGTATCTGACTCAGAAAGCGCGTCAACATCAGTATCTGATTCAACAAGCACATCAACATCGATCTCAGATAGTACTTCATTAAGTACATCAGTATCTGACTCAACGAGCGCGTCGACATCAGTATCTGATTCATTAAGTACATCAGTATCTGACTCAGAAAGCGCGTCAACATCAGTATCTGACTCAGCAAGTACATCAGTATCTGATTCAGCAAGTACATCAACGTCTGACTCAGCAAGTACATCAGTATCTGACTCAACAAGTACATCAACATCAGTGTCTGACTCAACAAGTACATCAGTGTCTGACTCAACAAGTACATCAGTGTCTGATTCAGCAAGCGCGTCAACATCGATCTCAGATAGTACTTCATTAAGTACATCAGTATCTGACTCAACAAGTACATCAACATCAGTATCTGACTCAGCGAGCGCGTCGACATCAGTATCTGATTCAACAAGCACGTCAACATCGATCTCAGATAGTACTTCATTAAGTACATCAGTATCTGATTCAGCAAGCACATCAACATCAGTATCTGACTCAGAAAGCGCGTCAACATCAGTGTCTGATTCAGCAAGTACGTCAGTATCTGATTCAGCAAGTACATCAACGTCTGTATCTGACTCAACAAGCACATCAGTACCTCCAACCTTCTCTAATGAAGATGAAGAAGTTTTACCGTTCAATAACGAAAATGATTCAGCAACTCATAATAATAATGTGACTATGGAATCATTACCTGACACAGGTGAATCAAATAAAACTTTAATCCCGGCTTTCGCAGCATTCCTTGCAGGTCTAGGTTTGTTAAGAAGAAAGAAAAAAAACGAGGATGAAAATCCAGAAGAAAGCAAATAACTAAATATATAGTTACAGGCACAAACATAATGTATGTTTGTGCCTGTACTATAATAATAAAAAAATGAAATATGAAGAGGTTTAAGCGTGAAAAACTTAATTAATATATTTTTGCGTCATACAGAACATCGACAACTTTATCGACGTATTTTGTTTACTATGATGATTATGATTATTTATATTATCGGCAGTAACATTGAAATTTTATCTACTGCAAATATTGATAGTAAAAAAGATGTGTTTACCACTATAGGTGTCGCAGCAATGGGGGGCGATTATTCGAGGGTTTCACTTTTCTCTCTTGGTCTTGGACCATATTTAACATCCATGCTGATTATTAATTTATTAGCTTTTAGAAATTCTGATGCTGTATTTATGCAAACGAAAAAAGAAAGACAAATTAAAGAGAAACTGCTTATATTAGCTCTTTCGATTGTTCAAGGTTACCATCTGCTAAGTATGTATGTAAAAAATGGTGAGGATAAAGCAGAAATTATGGCTCTTGGATTACTTGTAGTTATAGCTGGTAGCATGCTTTTAATTTGGTTGGCAGATCAAAATTTTATGTACGGTATTGCAGGTCCAATGCCGATTGTTGTTATGAGTATTATAAAGTCTATTGCTTATGGTGATCATACAGTGGTAATACATTTAAAAATATTTATTTGGTTTATTATTATTTTACTTCTTTTATTATGTGCTATTTTACTGATTATTATTGAACGTGCAGAGTATAGGATAAATTATATAGATATTTTAAATGTTTCAAAAATACAAAAAAACTTTTTAGCATGGAAATTGAATCCAGGAGGAAGTTTAGCAATAATGTTGAGTATGTCTATATTTATCATTATCAAATCAATTATTGAAATGTTTATTGTCATGTTCACGAAACATAAATTAGAAAGTATAAAATATATGGATTTAACGCATCCATTAGGTATCACCTTTTTTGTTTTATTACTTGGTATTCTTGCTTATCTTTTATCTTTATTAATGTTAAATCCCAAGAAAAAAGCGCAAGAATTTCGAAAAACAGGTAATTATATAGTGGGAGTAAATCCAGGAAAAGAAACATCCCAATTTTTATCTAAGAAGGCAAAAAGAATTAGCTTATTTAGTGCATTTATGATATCGGTTATTATTGGACTACCTTTCTACTTTACTTTATTGGTTCCTGAATTATCTAAAGAAATATATTTATCCATTCAAATTTTAATGTTGATATATGTTTCGATTAATATTATGGATGTAATAAGAAATTACATGTATTTCAATCGCTATAAAAGTTATATGAATAAATATTGGTAGGGTGTTAATATGAAATTTTTTATACCGGCATGGTATCAAGAGAATCAATGGTGGCGCGATAAAAATGTGCCATTTTATGAAAAAGAAAATCGGAGTGATTTCGATGATATGATAAGTTTAATGAATATGCATAAAAAAAATAGTCAACCTTTTCACTTGATACAATTAGCATATCATTCGAGCTTTCAGCTATTCTTACATCGTAATCATCTATATGAATGTGAATATTTTTCAATTTTTGATTTTATTCAAGGTTTTCCGAAGAGCACACCTCGACCTTTGGATTATAGAGACTTTAACTGGCCGGAAGGTACAGAATTTATCTATACTTTATTTATTATTAAAGCTGTAAATGACAATGAAGTAACAAATATTTATTATAATGAAGATGGATATTTGGTATGGATGGAGAAATTTATAGATAATGTTAAAGTATCGAAATGGATTTTTGACAATCGTGGCTTTCTATCGTCTATCATTAAATACGTTGATGGACGAGAACAGCAATTATTTTATCTGAACTATGATGGAGATATTTTACTTGAAGAAAATCTAGTGACCGGTGAAGTATATGTAAGGAAAGACTTTGAAAAATTTAAATCTAAATATTATACAAATATCGAATTTCTTATACAGGAACAACTTACTACTTATCTTGAGAATTTCCAAGTTGATTCTGTCATTGTTGCATTTAATAAATGTCACAATCATTTAATTGAATCAGTTATATCAAATGAAAATATTGTATATTCAATTTTCAAAGAAAGAAACAGTGCTGAATTTTTAATTGAAGGATTACATGACACAAAATTTATTGTGGATACTAAAAGTAATGAAAATAAATTATTGGCGAAGATAAATCAATCCAATATATTAAGGATTACTCCGTTTGATACAGAAGTCTTGCCATCAATCAGTAATCAACTTTATTTGGATTATATTGGTATCTTTATAGATGGTATTTCTGATAAAGAACTTATTAAAATTATTCAGGTGCTTCAGCCGATATTGCTGGAAAGTGGTAAATACAAGTTGAGTTTATTAACCAGAAAAGGTTCACATAGTAGAACAGAGGAACTAAGACAGATTGTAAGTGATGTGAATGATAAATTTCTGGAAAAAGAAGATTTAGAAGATTTGTTGGAAGAAGCAATAGAAGACTTAGAAGTAATAAAGTTTGAATATATTCCTTATGAAGTTGATTTATTGAAATTGATTTCTAAAATACGTATTATTGTTGATTTAAGTAGTGAACCTGATTTATATATTCAGATTGCTAGTATCAGTTCAGGTATCCCTCAAATCAATAAAGTTAAAAATGAGTATGTTGCTGATGGAATGAATGGTCTTATTATTAATGATATTAATCAACTTCCAAATGCCATCTTGGATTATTTACAAAGTTTGAAGCAATGGAATGCTTCGTTAAGTTATTCATATAAACTGATTGAGAAATATTCTTCTTTAAATATCATAAAAACAATTGATTATTTTTTGGAAGGAGGCTCATATGGCGAGGAAATTTAGAATCCTTCATATCGGTAAATTATCCATTGAGAATGAATTTATAAATAGAAAAGATATATCGATTGACTTTCTTGATAGTAGAGTTTTTGAGAACGAATCCATTGATTTTGAAGAAGTACTTACTTTCATTGAACAACAAAAAGCGTACAATTTTGTATTTGTAGAATATGAGTATAAGGAAAAGTTAAAAAGATTATTAATGAAAATCATTGAACCATTTAATACTTATATAAGTATGGAGTATTATGGCGCATCTTTTATACATGATGATGAATTGCAAAAATATTTTATTCGTCCAATTTCCGCTGAAAATAGACAAAAACTTATCGAAAAAGTAAAGTCCTTATGCTTCAGTGGACAATATGGTGACAAAAAAGGGCCAGGACAAATTAAAATTCATCCGAACTTTAAAGAGCAACATGAATATTTAGGTAATCGATGGTTAAAGTTATCTGGAGAATTTGGTAATCATTATCAGCAAATCGCGATGTTAGATGATTTGCTTTACTACGAAAAAGAAAAAGCATTGGAAATTTGGCCCGAATATAAAAAGGTTGGCAATGTGTCGATTGAAATAACATTTAGAATCTATAGTAGTGGTACTGTAGATGATATCATCAAAACGATTACTGTAAATGAAGATCATTTAAAAGAACCTATCATTATTGAAAGTATGCCTGAAGATGCTTTCATTTCTTACAGTGTTAAAGCAAAAGGAACAGGAGAATTATATTTAGGGGCAATCCATAGAAGATGGTCACGCTTAGAATTCGGGAAGTTTCTTCTAGGTGGTGAAATATTTAAAGACGATGAACGCAATGAATTCATCTATATTTTTAACCCAGGAGATATGAAACCACCTTTAAATGTTTATTTTAGTGGATATCGATCTGCAGAAGGTTTTGAAGGTTATTTTATGATGCAAAAGCTAGGGGCACCGTTTCTTCTGATAGGTGATCCGAGAATAGAAGGGGGTTCTTTCTATGTTGGATCAGAAGCTTATGAGCAAGGAATACAGAGTGTAATAAATGATAAGTTAGCTTATCTTGGTTTTAAAGATGATGATCTTATACTATCAGGCCTATCTATGGGCTCATTTGGTGCAATTTATTATGGTGCTAAGCTTAATCCAGCAGCAGTAATTGTTGGAAAACCTTTAGTAAACATTGGTACAATCGGACAAAATATGAAGTTACTACGACCTGAAGAATTTGGCACATCATTAGATGTATTACTAGAAGTAACGGGTGGTAATACAGATGAACATGTTTTACGATTAAATCAAAAGTTTTGGGATACTTTTAATAAAAATGATATTAGTCGTACAACTTTTGCAATTTGTTATATGGAAGATGATGATTATGACTTATACGCTTTCAACGAATTGTTAGATGTTTTAAGTGAAAATAGAGCACGTGTTCTATCCAGAGGTGTACCTGGGAGACATAATGATGATTCACCAACAATTAATAATTGGTTTATTAATTTTTATAGAATTTTGCTAGAAATGAAGTTTGGGAGAAGTAAATAATGAATAATATATATAATATTTACTGGAATAATATCGACAAAATAACCTTTTTGTATGGTACAAAACTTAAGTTTGTTAATCGATGTGTAGAATTTGAAAATTTTCAAATTCCTGCAGGTATTACTATTCATTTATGGAGAATGAAGACAAGTTTCTATAATAATAGAATTCATCCTTCATTACCTTTACTATCTAGAAATGAATACTATACAGTTCAATTTAAATATGAGTGTAAACCTGAGAACGGAATATATTTTGTAATTGAATTTTACAAAAAAAATGATGAAATAATTGAAACGTTGATTGTTCAGGATAAAGAAGTGGATTTCGTTTATCCTGAAAATGCTGATTATTATCAAATAAAGATGATGAGTGCCTCGGTTAATCAATTAAAATTCGATTGTATTACTTTAACACATCAACAATTATTAATGGATATGTCGAATGCCATAGATATTTATAATAGATGGTCAAATGAGGTGTTATAAATTGATTAATATAGATGAAAGTATTAATAAGGTGCGCATAAAAAGTATCAAAAGGATTTTAAAAGAAATTACTATGCTAGAAGATGAATATAAAGTTTTAACAGATGAGCAATTAAAATCTAAAACAGATGAGTTTAGAAAGAGACTTAAAACAGGAGCTACTTTAGATCAATTGCTCGTTGAAAGCTATGCAACAGTTAGAGAGGCAAGTAGACGTGTTTTAGGAATGTTTCCGAAAGAAGTACAGCTCATAGGAGCGATTGTACTCCATCAGGGAAATATTGCTGAAATGCAAACTGGTGAAGGAAAAACACTAACGGCTACATTACCTTTGTATTTGAATGGTTTGACCTCAAGAGGAGCCTATTTAATTACGACAAACGATTATTTAGCACGAAGAGACTATGAAGATATGAAACCATTATATGAATGGTTAGGTTTGACAGTTTCTCTAGGGTTTGTTGATAAACCAGGTTATGAATATAAAAAGGGTGAGAAAAAGTTATTATATGATGCTGATATTATATACTCAACAAATGGTCGAATTGGATTTGATTATTTGATTGATAATTTAGCAGATTCATTAGAAGGTAAATTTCAGAAAAATTTGAACTTCGCCATAATTGATGAAGTTGATTCAATAATATTAGATGCAGCTCAAACACCATTAGTTATAAGCGGGGCACCTCGTGTACAATCAAATATGTTTAATGTTGTGAAGTCATTTGTTGATACCTTAGAAGAGGATGTTCACTTTTTTTTAAATTCCAAGAAACAAGAGATATGGCTAACAGATGAAGGGGTAGCAATGGCTAATCAATACTTTGATGTGAAAAGTATTTATCAACCCGGATTATCATCTCTCGTAAGAAATATTAATTTAGCATTACGTGCAAAATATTTATTCGATATGAATCAAGATTACTATATTATTGATGGAGAGATAGTTCTAATTGATAGAATATCAGGGCGATTGCTTGAAGGAACTAAACTTCAAGCTGGCTTACATCAAGCAATTGAAGCGAAAGAGCTGGTAGAAATCTCTGAGGGTAAGAGTGTACTGGCTACGATAACATTTCAAAACTTATTTAAACAATTTAATGCTTTTTCAGGAATGAGTGCAACAAGTAAACTGGGAGAAAAAGAGTTTTTTGAATTATACGGAAAATTAGTTATACAAATTCCGACAGCCAAACCAATTCAGCGTGTCGATTATGATGATCGTGTATTTATAACGAAAGAGGATAAAGACAATGCAATAATAGAAAAGGTAGTTGAAATCCATCAAACTTCTAGACCAATATTATTGATAACTAGAACAGCAGATGATGCTGAATATTTTTCGAAATGTTTATATGAATTAGAGATACCCAATAACTTATTGATTGCTCAAAATGTTGCCAAAGAAGCACAAATGATTTCAGAGGCAGGATATCTTCATAGTGTAACAGTTGCAACCAGCATGGCTGGAAGAGGAACTGATATTAAACTTGAAAAAGGTGTAGAAGCTTTAGGAGGCTTAGCTGTAATTATTAGTGAACATATGGAAAACAGCCGTATTGATAGACAGCTAAGAGGTCGTTCAGGAAGACAAGGTGATCCGGGCAGCTCACAAATATATATTTCTTTAGAAGATTATATCGTTAAGCGCTGGAGTAATAATAAATTAATTGAGAATCAATATATAAAAAATATGAATACGAATCAAGTAGAAGAAAGTAGATTACTTGCACGAAAAATAAAAAAAATAGTTGAACGTGCACAAATTGTATCTGAAGAGCATGGAATGTTAAATCGCCAAATCAACAATGAGTTTGATCAAAGTGTCAGTGTACAACGTTTAATGATTTATAAAGAACGTAATAAAATACTTGAAGCTAAGTCGTTTGAAAGATTTGACTTCACACAACTGGCACATGATGTATTTACACGATATGTTTACACTGAATACCCTCTGACAGATCGTGAAATAAAACAATATATTTATAAAAATATTAGTTTTCAATTTGAGGAAGATATACCTAATGAAGTAAAGCAATCACCTTCACTTTTAATAGATTATTTAACGATGCTTTTTGAACAAACATTGGAAAAAAATAAAATGCAGTTTACTGATGAACATTTTTATATCCACTTTTTACAAAAATGTATTTTGAAAGCAATAGATAGCAGCTGGATAGATCAGGTTGACTATTTACAACAACTTAAAAATAGTATTAGTAGTAGACAACTCGGAAGAAGAAATGTCATATTTGAATATCATAGAACGGCGCTGGAATCATATTCTATGATGACTTCTGAAGCAAAGAGAAGGATGGTTAGAAATCTTTGTCTGAGCATGAAAGATTATGATAAAAAAGGGAACCTGGTTATTCATTTTCCATAAAAAAGTATTGATGGGATTGTCTCAATCTAGTTTTAATATTTATTTTTACTGAAAACGAGATAGTGCTTTACAAGTGTTTGAGCTAATACTCGTAAAAAATGAGACATGAACGATAAAACTTATAGTCAATCCTTAGGAGGTAATCATGACAATTTATAATATAAATTTTGGTATTGGCTGGGCAAGCAGTGGCGTAGAATATGCACAAAGTTATCGTGCAAAACTATTACGCACAATAAAAAAAAATTTAAAATTTGTATTTCTGGATTTTATTCAAAATGAAAATATCCAAACTTTAACGAGTAATCTTGGCTTCAAAGATAATGAAATTATTTGGCTTTATCAATATTTTACTGATATTAAGATTGCACCTACTTCAGTAACAGTAGAAGATATTATTCAACAATTAAATCATGAAGTAATAAAAGAAGAAAATAATAATAAAATACGCAGGATTTTCTTTAAAAATAATCAAACATTCGTAACTTGCTATTTGAAAGAAGAAAATAAAGATATCGTTGATAGAGCAGAATTTGTATCTAATGGGATGTTGATTCGCAAAGATTTTTATTCATATGTGCGCACCTTATCAGAGTTTTATGCACCCTTTGATAATAAAGCTAAAGCTTATATGAGGCAATATTATAACAAAGACGGATCAGTTGCTTATGAAGAATATATTAATGAAGATCAGGATACAAATATCTTTATTATAGATGATGAACCAATATATGGTAAGCGTGAATTTGTTTCATATTTTATACGTAAACTAAATTTAACTCAAGATGACATTTTAATTATCGATCGTGTGACTAAGATTGGTCAATCCATATTAGAAAATAAAGGAGATTGTAAAATAGGTGTTGTAATACATGCAGAGCATTATAGTAAGAATGCAACAAATGATAATACAATATTGTGGAATAATTATTATGAGTATCAATTTGCACAAGCTGATGAAATAGATTTCTTTATAACAGCCACGGATCGTCAAAGAGAATTGTTATCTGAACAATTTGAATATTACTGTAGTAAGAATCCGCTTATAAAGACAATTCCGGTCGGTGCTTTAGATAAACTGGTTAAACCTAAGGCAACACGTAAACAATTTTCTGTAATTACAGCATCAAGACTAGCAAATGAAAAACATGTAGACTGGTTAGTCAAAGCGGTAATCAAAGCGAGAAAAATTTTGCCAGATTTGAATTTTGATATTTATGGTGATGGCGGTGAAAAGAGTAAGATACAAGATATTATTAATGAGTTTCAAGCGAATGATTATATTCATCTAAAGGGTCATGTAGATTTAAAGGATGTTTACAAAAATTATGAATTATTTTTATCTGCTTCACAGAGTGAAGGATTTGGCTTAACTTTAATGGAAGCGGTAGGATCAGGATTAGGGATGATAGGATTTGATGTCAATTATGGGAATCCAACATTTATTAAAGATGGTGAAAATGGTTTTCTGATTCCAGTAAAAATCACTGAAGATTCAATCGATCAGATAACTGATCGTATTGCTGATAAAATTATTGAATTTTATAAAATGGACTTGAAAAATGTATCTAAAGTTTCCTATCAAATAGCTGAACCATATAAAAAACGATATATAAAACAAAGATGGCTAAATTTATTTGAGGAGGTCAGTGAATGATAACATTATTTGAGCACTTCAACACTCCAGCAAGAAAACTTTATAGTTCTTTGAAAATTGCTAACATGAATCTGTCAACCTTCGTAATAGAAGATGATGGCTTTCTACCAGATGAAATAATAACGCCATATAAGCTGTTTTCAAAATATGCACCTAAAAAAACTGATAAACCACTTTATTTTAATAGGGTAAAAATACCTAAATACTGGGAAATAGAAGGATCTAATGAACAGGCAACCATCAATGATAATGGCAAAATTAGAGCAAATATCAAATATAAAAAAAATTATCTTTCAAGAATTGTACAGCAAGTTGAGTGGTTAAATGAAAATGGGATAATACGTTCGATTGATCATTATACAAAGCACGGTATATTATTTGCACGCACTGTAAATAGTGAACAAGGAAACCCAATTTTCAAAACATTTTTCAACCAGCAAAATGAAATTATAATATATGAAAATTATATTACAAAGTCAATTATGCTTTATTTAGATAATAGAGAATATATATTTAATGATAAGAATGAATTTACAGCATTTAGCTTAGAAAGATTGGATTTCGATACAACTGATGTTGTTTTTAATTCATTAGCAACACCATTATTAGCTCTTATTAATAGGAAGCAATCTATAAAAGGCTATTTATTCTGGCAGGAACGTATACATCAGGAGTTACCTGGAAATATGCAATACATACTCGAAAGTGATGCTTTGGAATCTATAAAAGTAATTGTTCCTGACGAAGAAGAGTATAATAAAATTATAGCTCTTGCTGCGAATAATGTTAAAAGTAAGATTAAGAGGGCAGGTTACTTGTATAGATACCATAGAAAGAATACATTTAGTAAAAATGTATTAACAGTTACAAATTCAGATCAGTTACCGCATATTGAAAAAATCATTCAAAGTAGTCCGAGTTATACCTTTAATATAATTGCGATAACAGAAATGTCATCAAAATTAATGGACCTTGGGAAATATAAGAATGTCAGATTATTCCCTTCAGTTGATTTAAAGGTAGCAAGAAAAATTTATGAAAATACAGATATTTATTTAGATATTAATCAAGGCAATGAAATTTTAAATGCTGTTCGCAGTGCTTTTGACTATGATTTATTAATAATGGGTTATAAAGAAACTGCGCATAATCCTACATTTACTGGAAATGAACTACTCATCAGCCAATCAAATCCTGAAGAATTGATTAGATTGCTTAATTTGACAAAAAGAGATAAAGAAATATTATTAAGACAACAAAAACTACAAGCAAATGAAATTGAAAAAGAAGAATTTAGAGCTGTTTTTGATAAAAATAGTTAATTGAAACAAAAAATACTTTAGTATTAACTATTTTTCATAATAAACAAATATTTTGTTAACATTTAAAACAAGATAATATTTAAAGATGTAAATGAAAGGCACCCTAAAAGTTAGACTTGAAATCTAACTTTTGAGGTGTTTTTTTAAGATGGAAGGTAGTAATAGTACATCTCAATAATTATTATATATTTGTTATTAAAAATGACTCCTATTTAATTATTATGAATATAAAACTCTGTAATTTCTATGATGTAAAAATAAACTAAAAATTAATATAATCATGCTATAATAACTAATATTAATCAACCACCTTTAAAGAAGGTTATATTTGGAGGAAACACATGAAAAACACGACTTTTTGCTGAACAAATTGAATAAGTATTCGATACTTAAATTTACGGTAGGTACAGCATCAATATTAGTGGGAACTTTAATTTTTCTGGGCAATAGTGCTGAAGCAGAAGAAACTACGAAGGAAACACTGGCAACAGAAGCGCCGACAGAAACAGCTACAACAGAAGAGGCTACAACTGAATCACCGATAACTGACAGTGTAATATCAGAATCAATATTACCAGAGAAAGCAGTAAATCTTGAATTGAATGCTGATAATACAGAACTGACAGGTTTCGCAACAGCAGGCCAAGTTGTTGAATTGACAATAGCAGATGGTACTGTTGAAAAGACCGTTTTTGATACTGACGGAACAATGATGTTATCAATATTGATGTAATAGATGATTTTCAATTATCTATTACAGTAAATAAAAAGAATGAACATATTAAATACTTACTTTCTAAGCCTTTTAGTGCTATATATCGCGAAGAAGATGATGAAATTGTTGGTACCGAACCATATTTTGTCAAATCTAAGAAAGAGCATGAAATTATTTTGCAAGTAAACCAATACTTTAAACGTCTTGTAGAAGTAGAGAGCATGTATTTTATAGAAAATAAAAAGTGTTTTTCTGAATATATTTCATCTGATAAGTATGACACCAGCAAGTATAACACCAGCAAGTATAAAAGCGTTTATCTCAACCATCGAATGTTATTGATGAATCCAAAATCAACGCTCAATTTTGATGAAAGAAGAATGACATTTCAATCATTGCAAAGTTACCTATACGAATATTTCCTTAAAAACGATAAATACTTTAAATGGATGGCGAAGATACTAGATAAAAAAATAAAAAGGGGGAATATCCACAAACTTATTGATGAATTCAGTGAAGTAATATTTAAACACATTATTAAACAGATTAATAAAAATAGAATATGTATTGAGTTAGTCTGTATAAAACAAGAGCAATATAACGAACAACATACGGATGATCTTGACGTAGATATCCTATGGATGACTGAGTCAATACATAAAAAGCAACCAATTTATGTTATATGATTTATTGTTATGTGGAAAGTTCAAAGAATAGTATATCAATAAAGAACCTTTTTAATAATTTTGTAAAAATTTTCAATTTGACAATTTTCATTTTATTAGAAGATGAAGCGATAAGCCACATTAAAGATCTAGAGGATAATTATTATTATTCGAATGTATTAATCAATGAAAAACGATTTGTTTATACATCAGCAATTCTGCACATAGATATAAACCAATATGGAATTATAGATTTCGGAAGTGCAATTCTGAAATAAAATTGAATATTCCAGATAACATTAATGCTTTTAGTTTCAACGATAACTAAATTTTAAAAATTATAATAAATACAAGAGTAAATATTATATAAAGCATCTTGTCACAAAATTGTCACAATTCAAACGAACTATCAATTGCGGATAAGAATATACATTATTTTGTATATAAAAATATATTTTATTATATAAATAGCAAGGAAACACTTATAAATAATAGATGTATGGTAATTGCTAAAAAATGTATGATACAATATAAAATATAAATATACAAAAATAATGTATTTTTATACAAAATTGTTGATAACTTAGTTGTATGTTAAATGCATGTAAGTGTGACATTGTAAAATAATAGTATTAAAATAATAATAAGTCATAATCTGATTATTATGGCGAATTGACAATTTGAATGATTAAGAAATAAAGAGGAGGATTTTTATGAACAAGTATGGTATTAGAAAGTTCACAGTAGGAACAGCATCAGTAGTAGTAGGTTCATTATTGTTCCTAGGCGCTGGTCAACAAGCTGACGCTGCAGAAGCAACATATTCTTTAGGAGATCGTGTTTACTCAGATAACAACGGTAACTACGTTCAAGATGCAGGAGACACAGGTCTTGCTGGATTAACAGTTACAATCCGTGATTATGCAGGTAACCACGTTGCAACAACAACAACAGATGCGAATGGTAACTACACATTCTCAGGTTTAAAAAATGGTACTTACGTAGTTAACTTCGAAGTACCTGCAGGATATGCAAATGATGTAGCAAATATCGGTTCTGAAGATGTAGATTCAGACGGACCAGTTGACGTATTAGTTGATATTAACGGAGCTAACATCACTACTTTAGACACTGGTTTCATTCCTTTAAATGGACAAGGTTCTAAACCAGTACAAGGTGGAGAAGCTACACCAGCTCCAGCACCAGGTAATGGTGGAGAAGTTAAACCAGCACCATCACAAGGTAATTTATCAATCGGAGACCACGTATGGTGGGATGCAAACCGTAACAACTTATATGATCAAGGTGAAAACCCAGTAGCAGGATTACGTGTATCTATTCGTGACTATGCTGGAAACTTTATCGCTGAAACAACAACAGATGCAAATGGTAACTATGCATTCCATGGTTTATCAGATGGTCAATACATCGTTAACTTCCATAATCCATTAGACTGGTCACCAGTTATTGCGAACATCGATAATGATGTTTCAGAAGCAATTGATTCAGATGGACCAACTGACGTTATCGTAAACTTAAAAGGTGCTTCTAATTATAATGTAGACCAAGGTTACTATGGCGTTGGAACTCCAGCTCCAGGTGGCGGCGGAGAAGTAACACCTCCAGGCGAAACAACACCTCCAGGTGGCGGCGGAGAAGTAACACCTCCAGGTGAAACAACACCTCCAGGTGGCGGCGGAGAAGTAACACCTCCAGGTGAAACAACACCTCCAGGTGGTGGTGGAGAAGTAACACCTCCAGGTGAAGTAACACCTCCAGGCGAAGTAACACCTCCAGGCGAAGTAACACCTCCAGGTGAAGTAACACCTCCAGGCGAAACAACACCTCCAGGTGAAACTAAACCATCTGAGCCTGCACCAACTACACCAGCACCGGTTGAAACTGTTAAACCAGCTGAAATTGGTAAATCAGTATTACCTGATACAGGTGAAAAAGACAATGGTGGAGCACTTGCTTCAGTATTAGCATTATTAGGTGGAGCTGCATTATTCGGTTCTCGTCGTAAATAATAAGCAACTTATCAATTGGTTTGGAGACGTCTGAATCAATAACTAAGTTTTTATATTTAAGTAGCGCACACTCTATGAGTGTGTGTTACTTTTTTTATGAGGTTTTGTAATCAAAATGTTACATTATATTGTTTGAATTTTCAGATAATAGTAGTTATAATGTATTAAATATAGATTATATATTACACGATGAAAAGGAGCGGATAATGTATGGAACAGTTATTAGCACAGCTGCACCTATTCTCCGTAGGTCCAAATAATGCAATTGTATCTTCTCTGATCATCGGTACATTAACAGTAGTGGCGATGATTATTGATAAAACGAAATCAGATGAAAGTGATTAAGCATGAAATAACTTTATGCTAATTACTTTCATCTTTTTTTAAAAATATATAAAATTACATATTAATATTTATTAATATTTATTTATAACATTAATTGCATGTTTTTTTAGTGGTGTACTTGAAAACTTATCCGTCAGTTAATCAACATTTCAGTACGAATGAAGTCATTAGAACTATGAGAGCAAGTCAGGGTGAAGGTAGTTTTGCGATTCCAGTACCGTGCATTATATACCCAATATTAAGAAAGAACTCGTTCTTTAATAAGTTGTATGATAATCTGACATACAGTGATGATATGAATGGATCTAGAAATGAGCTTAATTATATAAGTGTTGAAGAAGGAGTCAAGCAATCGATGAAGTAATAAAGTTAGCCATCTGTGGATTCAGATGGCTTTTATTTATTTGATACGATATAGATGCATCGCATTGCCATGCAATATACCATCGATATATTGTGCATCAATGCCACTTTCCTCGATATATTTTACAGCACGCGTGTATTTCTCATCCTGGAAGTATGGGAAATCACTGCCTAACATAAAGTGAGATGGATCAAATGTATTCACTGAATTAATAAGAGACGGTACATGGAAGTTTGCTGTATCAAACCAGAATTGTTGATTGAGTACATCAAATGGACTTTTACTAAATGCATCTCAGTCCTCATAATTATCTTCTATGCGCTGTATTAGGAATGGTAATGCTCCGCCCAAATGTGAAATATGGAATTTAATATTTGGATACTTTTGTGGAATATCTTGCTTTAATAACTGTAGTGTTGCAATCATTGCTTTAAGCGGTGCACCTACCACCCATTCCAGACTGAAGTCATTGATCATTGGACTTATGGCACCACATCCTATCCTGTCGGATGGATATAGATAACTGCATTCAATTCATTCATCGCTTTAAAGAACGGTTCAAATTATGCGTCACCGATAGATGTTTTATTTTGAACGAGTGTTGATATCGCAATCTCTATAAATTCATCCTTTTGTAGTAAAGATGTCGCTTCTTCTATTGTCTGATCTACATAAGGTGATGATACTGCGCCATACACGAGAAATTTCCCGGGATATTTTTGTACCATTGCTTCGTATAAATCATTGATCATTGTTGCAGCATTATGTGCTTCTTCTTTTGTGCTCTATTGTGGTGTTGCAGAAATAATTTGTGTTGCTACACCTGCATCTTCCATCATCTTAAACGTTTATTTAATTCATCTTCAGTAATACCAGTATTAATATTCTTTGCGATATCTGTTCCTTCTGAACTGAGTGATTTTAAGTGATCTAAGTATTCAACTGACCAAAGATGAACATGCGTATCGATATATTTAGTCATTACTTTATTCCTCCTACTCATTTATATATATCTATTATAAACGAGAGTTATGTTCGCTTATAAATGGTATGATTCACGTTAAATTTCAAGGGGGATTAGAGCACAATTAATCAATATATTCATAATAAATTTACTTACTTTTAAACTGTTATCAATAATAATGGATTATAATGAATTAACACGTTTAGGAGGATCTAATCTATATGAAAAAGAAAAGTGCTGCATTAATCGCTACATCATTTTTTGTAACGACAGTAAATGTTTCTGCGATGGAAACAGACTACTATTATGATGGTATGAAACCTGAAAATACAAAGATTGCTTATCCTATTATCAAGCAATATCCGAATATGAGGACAATGATGAAATCTATACCAAATCGCTATTCAAAGTATACTGCTATCGGGCGTATATCTAATGAGAACGGTTGGGCGGGTCCTGAATATGAAACGATGGGGACTGGGTTTGTTATTGATGATCATACAATATTAACAAATGCGCATGTGATTGATGATGAACATGGTAAGGCAACAGATGCTAATTATTTAACGTTTGAGATGAACCGTAATGGTGAAGATATTCCTCGTGAATTTGAAGTCACTGAAGTTGTGAAAGTACCATATGCAGATGTGGCATTACTACATACAACTGAGAAGCTTACGGATCATGCGAAACCGATGAAGCTTGCGACGGATTATCAAATCAAGCAGTTGAAGCGTGGCCAACGCATGTATAGTGTAGGTTATCCGTTTGATGGTAAGTATTATGAGAAACGTTATTATAATAGAGCGTTATTTATTATGAGAACATTAAATCAAACTGAATTTGTATTGAAAGATAAATTCAGAGCAGGGGCATCAGGTTCTCCGTTATTTGATAGTAAATTAAGCGTGTATGGACTACGCACATATGGATATGATCTTTACGGTGGAGATGATACACGTCTAGGTAAGGTTGAATATAGTGGAGCAGAGTCATTGTATGGCTATACGGGACGTTTTGTTAGAAAGCATATGTATTAATTTATTCGAAAATATTTTTAGAGACATGTTGGTTGCAACATGTCTCTTTTTTAGATTTTTAAATAATTTAAGTATTTCGAAAATTAGTGTAGATTTTTCATCTTTATTCTATTAAACTATTAATGTAAACGATTTCAACATTGGTGGGAGGATATTAAAGGGTATGGATAATAAATTAAAACAAAAGAAGGAAATAAATGTTTGGTGGGCACTCGTACCGCTTGTCTTCATGATTGCGAGTATGTTATTTACAGTTGTTGTGTTAGATCAAGCGCCACATATTCCATTGATGATCGGTACTGCGATTGCAGCAATTGTTGCACATCAACATGGCTTTACATGGGAAGAAATTGAAGAGATGATGTACAAAGGGATTAAACTTGCATTACCTGCGATTGTCATTATTATCCTGGTTGGATTAGTTATCGGTGCCTGGATTGGTGGAGGCGTCGTTGCTACGATGATTTATTACGGGTTAAAGTTGATTTCTCCAAGTTTATTTTTAGTTACGATTTGTTTAATTTGTGGCATTGTAGCATTAGCCATCGGTTCAAGTTGGTCAACAATGGCAACGGTTGGTGTTGCTGGTATGGGGATTGGTTTAAGTATGGGCATCCCTGCGGGTATGATTGCTGGTGCTGTAATATCAGGGAGTTATTTCGGGGATAAGATGAGTCCGTTAAGCGATACAACAAACTTAGCATCAGGTTTAACCGGTACTGATTTATTTGATCATATTAAGCATATGTTCTTTACGACAATTCCGGGGATTATTATCGCATTAATTGCCTATTTCTTTATCGGGCGTCAATTCGCCGGTGGTCACATGGACACGAAGAAGATAGATACTTTATTAAATGCAATGAAGGATCAATTCGTCATTTCGCCTTGGTTATTATTGATTCCGGTAATTGTTATCGTCTTAGTTGCGTTAAAGGTACCAGCTGTTCCTGCTTTAGTTGTGGGTATTATATTAGGAGCTGGTGCACAGCAACTTGTTCAAGGCGATAACATGAAAACTGTTATGGACACACTTCAAACAGGTTATAAGATGGAATCGAAAAATGAATTAGTTACTGAATTATTCAATAAGGGTGGTCTTGAATCGATGTTCTTTACCATCTCGATGACAATTGTAGCGATGACGTTCGGTGGTATTTTAGAGTTTAGTGGTATGTTAAATGCGATTATTTCTAAGATTTTATTAGTAGCAAAATCTACAGGTAGCTTAATTGCAGCGACGATTGTGAGTTGTTTTGCTACAAATGCAACGTGTTCAGAGCAATATATTAGTATTGTTGTCCCGAGTCGTATGTATTTACGCGCATATATTGATAAGAACTTACATCCGAAGAACTTATCTCGTTGTTTAGAGGACAGTGGTACGTTAACAAGTGTATTTGTACCTTGGAATACGTGTGGTGTATTTATTGCAGGAACGCTTGGCGTTAGTGTAGCTCAATACGCACCTTACGCAATTTTAAACTTTATCGTACCTGTTATTTCAATCATTTATGGCTACACTGGCTTTAAGATTGTAAAGATGACGAGAGAAGAAAGAGCCCATTTCGAGCAACAGAATTTACAACCTGTTGAATTAGCTTAACATAAAAAATGCGTTTGAGATTTAATCTCAAACGCATTTTGTATTAATTGTTTATATCAAAATCTGTATGGAAGTTCTCTCTATAACGATCAATTAATAGTTGTAACGTACGAACATCATTTTCAGTAAATTTTACTGATGATTTATTTAGATGATTGTCGTATTTATTCATTATATCTTCGACTAAGACTTGTCCTTCATCTGTCAATTTCGTTGCTACTTTTCTTTCATCGTCTTTACGACGTTCTTTCGCAACAAGTCCCATAGCGCGAAGTTTCTTTGTCTTTGTACTTGCAGAATCCATCTTATATGAAATATCTTTTTGTATCTCAGCAATTGTACTCTCTTTATCGAAGTAGAGTTTATGTAGGATTAAGAATTCCGTATAAGAAATACCGTATACTTTATTTAAAGATTCATTGAGGTTTGCTTCTATCAAGCTGACTGTTTTAAATAATGATTGTTCTAATTCGATCATAAAATTCGCTCATTTCTTTTGATAATTTGGCGGTTGGTGTAAAACATACAATAAACCGTGCGTTAACTGAAATGTTAATAAAAGTTAATTTCTTTAAACTTCATTATTTACACACAAGATATTTCATGTTATCAACCTAAATAGTATATCATAAAAATAAATGAAAGGCATCATTAAGATGTGGATTTTAATGAATGATAATTTGTTTGAGGTTTGCGCGATTATATTATTAATAAGCTGTTTCTTTTAAATTTGAAATGTATCTTAAATGATAACATTAAAAATAAATATAATATTTAAAGAGGTGAAGAAACCAAATTTTACATAAAAGTTATTCTAAAATAATTAAAATATGAAAATGTATATTGCCTATACTATTTTTGAAAGTTAATTACATTGATTTTGTTGAAACGACAATTATATAAAAAATATTAATAAAATGTATAAGTTTTGTTAGAAAATTAATATAATTAATCATATAATAACATTCTTAATAATAAGTTTACCTTTCATTTTTGGTGATCATATTTTTTTCTGATAGATATTGATTACTTCAAGTATTATGAAATATGGTATTTTATAATATGAATAGTACAATTTAAAAAGAGATGCTGGAAAGGAAAATAAAAAATGACTGAGATAAACATTAGAAAAGCTGAACTGAGAGACGTAGTCGCTATTGAACGCATTCAACAGCACGCATTAGATGTCCTTGTTAATCCTGAAGCATTAGATCCTGTGCCGATAGATGAACTTAAAGAAGAGATTAAAGCAGGTTTGATGGCTGTAGCAGAGATTGAAGGTGTCGTTGGTGCTTTCAGAACGATGCATCTACCGACTGATGACTACTTAGGGCCGTACGCTGGTATTGATGATGCTAAAGCAAGCGGACTGATTTATTCAGATATTACGATTGTGGATCCGGATTATAGAGGGTTATCTTTACAGCGTAAACTTGGAGAATGGTTATTTGAACAAGTTGCTGCGCAATATAAGATTATTATGGCGACGGTTCATCCTGATAATACACCAAGCTTAAAAGATAAGTTTCATTTAGGGATGCACATTGTTGCCATGGATAGACTTTACGGTGGTAAATTGCGATTTATCTTTATGAAAGATTTGATGCATAAGTATGGTGTATTGGATGTCGTTGAAGTCGAACGTGATGATTTAGAGCAGATTCAGGTATTGCTCGAACAAGGATATCGGGGTTTAGGGTTGAATGCCAATAAACTTCAGTTAGGGAAATTCGACACTACAACTTATGTATGATGGCGCGTAGTTGATTTTCTGTGTATCATATGTTTTAAGAGAGGTGTATATAATGAAGAGAAGTGAAAAAAGGCGAGATGGCTGTCTGAAGTGGATTGTGCTGCTCTGTCTGATTATACTCGTAGGTATTGGCTGGTATGTAAGCAATGCTTATTTTAAAGTTCAGGAGACAGCTAATAATATTCAGCATAAAATAGAAGGTCGCGATCAATCTGATTTACGTGATAAAGCAGTGAGCATTCAGGATAAAGACGCTGTCAGTGTTGCGTTATTTGGAGTTGATGCAAACGAAGAACGATTATCTGCAGGGGATAAAGGGCGTAGCGACTCGATTATATTACTGAGTATAAATCCGAAGAAGAACAAGACAGTGATGGTAAGTATTCCACGTGATACATATAGTGAGATGGTCGGAAAAGATACGCAGGAAAAAATTGCTCATGCTTATGCCTATGGTGGTGCCAAGATGGCAGTGCAGTCAGTTGAAAAGCTGATGAATGTACCGATTGATTATTATGCGACAGTAAATATGGACGGCATGCATAAGTTAATTGGTGAGGTCGGAGGGATTGACGTTAAGAGTAATGCAACGTTCAGTGCAAATGGCTATGATTTTGTGAAAGGGCAGACTGTACATTTAGATGGCGATAAAGCATTGGCATTTATCCGTGCACGTAAAGGTGATGGTGCAGGTGGTGACTTTGGGCGTCAGGAGCGTCAGCAAATCGTCATTCAAGGTTTAGCGAATGAAATCGTGGGTGTACAATCTGTGACGAAACTGGATGCCATCCTGAAAAATATTGACGGTAATGTTGTTACGGATATGTCCTTTGATGATTTGAAAGGTTTAGGGTTATCATATCGCGGTGCATTGGATAATGTGAAGAAGTACCAGTTAACCGGTGAAGGTACGATTATGGCGGATGGCTTATGGTATTTCCTGCCGAATGAGGATCAGAAACTAGAAGTCCGTAATTTATATGTGGAGAATTTAGGTTTATAGCGCTTAAAGAATGAAGCGTTTTCATTTTGGTGATATACTAAAGATGAAGATAAGAGAGGGGCTGTTACAAATGATGTATCAACATATCTTGATTCCGGTAGATGGTTCAAAAGTGAGTGAGTATGCATTTCAAAAGGGTGTCGACATCGCGAAAAGAAATAATGCAGCAATTACATTAGTGCATGTGGTGGATATTAGAACATACGCGAATGTAGAAAGTGAACGGGGTTCATTGCATGAGAATGCCGATAAGTATACTGAGAAGATGTTGAATGGCTATAAAGCAATTGCTTTAGAACAAGGCGTGAAATCAGTTGATATAAAGATTGGTCACGGAGCAGCACGTCAGGTTATTACTAAAGAGATAGCGCCGAAAGCAAATTGCGATTTAATTATCTGTGGCTCTAATGGTATAAATACATTAGAACGTTTTGTGATGGGTAGTGTTTCAGAAGCGATTGTACGTTATGCGAAGTGTGATGTACTCGTTGTCCGTACTGAGCAGGTGCCGGATGACTTTAAACTTGAAGCATTTACGGAAGAGTTTAGAAGAGAATATAGTAATAATTAAAGGTATGAAAATAAAACGGGGATAAGAATGATTCTTATCCCCGTTTTATTTTTTATTGATATTTTGCAAAATTGAAGGATGATTTATTATCCTTCGCCGTTTAATTTAACTAAGATTTTGACTTGGTTTTTATCGTTCGTTAATGTTTCGAAGCCTTCTGTGACGATATCATCTAATTCGATTTCTTTTGTAATCGTATTTTCAGTATCAACTTGCCCACTGCCTAATAAGTCGATTGTTTGTTGGTAGCTTGCTCTAGAATAAGCAATTGTAGATGTGATTTGCACACCAGTGTTTGTTAATTGCAATGGTGGCCAAGAGATGTCTCCTGCAAATATTGATACGATAACCATTTTACCGCGAGGGCGCGTAGCATCGATTGCCTGTTTAAATGTTGGTGCAACACCTGCAACTTCAAATGAACGATCTACGCCGCCAGGTACGATTTTCTTAATGGCTTCAACTGCATCCACTTCACCAGAATTGATGATGTCAGTAGCACCACATTCTAATGCTTTTTCTAAACGTTCTTTTGATAAATCCAATACGATAATCTTTCTTGCGCCAGCTGCACGTGCTGCAAGTGTCGTATATAATCCGATAGGACCGGCACCGAAGATTGCAACAGTATCACCGAATTCAATTTCACTTTCTTTTACAGCCTGCACACCCACTGCAAGCGGTTCAATTGTTGCTGCGACACGTAATGATACTGAGTCTGGTAAGTGATACAAATTAACTTCAGGTACGTTTACTAGATCAGTGAAACCACCGTCTGTGTGTAATCCAATAAAGCTAAAGCCATCATATACGTCTAGTTCATCGATACTTTTACCATGTGTTACCGTTGGGTTAACAGATACACGGTCACCAACTTTAAAGTCTTTTACTTCACTTCCTACTTCAACGACTGTACCAGAGAATTCATGCCCCATAATTAAAGGTGCTTTTCCACCTGTTAATTCATCTTCTTTATCGACTGGAATAAATACAGGTCCTTCCTGATATTCGTGTAAATCTGATCCACAAATACCTGCGTAGCCAACTTTCACACGTACTTCGTTCGGTTTCATATCACGAATTTCTTTTTCTTCTACGCGAATATCTTTCGGACCATACCATACTGCTGCTTTCATTGACAAACACTCCTTGATGAAATTTTATTTTTATAACAGTTATATTATACCAATTAGTGTCGTGTGTTACAATTCATCTGTTTTATTTTTCAGAATATTTTTATATAATATTTATTCGAAATATTGCGTTGTTTTTAGGTTGTATCGTCTTTACGAGAAGTATTAATAAATTAAAGAATTAAAGAGATAAACGTTTTTAAAACTGTTATATAGTTTTTGTTTTTAACAATATAACAATTTTGTGAAATCAGTAACTTTAATTGTGATGATAGGGTCACAAATACTTGTTCTTATCAAGTTGAGATGGATTAAAAAATTTATATTATTTTTTCACAAAGGTATTGTAAACGGTTTTATCCTGTGGTATTTTTGAGGAGTCAAAAAATATAGTCATCGGATGACTGAGTGAGTCGAAAACGATTATGGGGGAGAATATATTATGAATGAAAGAAAGTCTAATGTGCGTTGGATGTTCGCACTGATGTTCTTTGTCATCGGGGTTATTGCCTATATGGATAGAGCGAATATTTCTTATATCGCTGGTCCGATGATGGAAGATTTAAATATGTCTAAAGCGCAATTTGGGATGTTAGGTTCTATATTTGCAGCAGGTTATGCATTAATGCAGGTACCAGCAGGGATCATGGCTGAGAAATTTGGTCCTAAGAAGATGTTAACATTTGCACTAGTCTGGTGGAGTGCATTTACAATCCTGACTGGGGTTGTTAAAAATCACGGATTATTATACACGATGCGTTTCTTATTCGGTATTGGTGAAGGTCCGATGTATCCATCAAACGCTGTATTTAACACATACTGGTTTGCAAAATCAGAAAAAGGTCGTGCTTCAAGCGCCTTACTGGCAGGTAGTTACTTCGGTCCTGTTATTGCACCATTTGTAACAATCGCTATTTATCAGGCGTTTGGATGGGAAGCGGTATTCTATATCTTTGGTGCAATCGGTATTTTAATTGCTTTACTATGGGCTGTTATTGCTAAAGATTTACCTGAACAACATAAGATGGTGAATGAAGCGGAAAAGCACTATATCATGGAAAACCGTGATGCAGTAGGTGGTGCTACGAAAGAAACTGCACCTTGGGGACGTTTCTTCCAACGTTTCAGCTTCTTTGCAATCGCCGGTCAATATTTCGTAGTACAGTTTGTTATCACATTATTCTTAATCTGGTTACCAACTTACCTGCAAGAAGAATATCATATTATTTTAACGGATATGAAATTCTTAGCGGCAGCACCGTGGTTAATGATGTTCGTATTAATCATGGCTGGTGGATCAATTTCAGATGCGATTGTTGCACGTGGTCATTCTAAATTTAAAGCACGTTCAAGTATCGCAATCTTTGGATTTATCGTATTTGCGATTTCGTTATTCTTATCAGTTCAAACTAATGATATGACGATGAACATCTTTTACTTATCACTATGTTTAGGTGGGGTAGGTTTATCGATGGGTATGAGTTGGGCTTCAGCTGCTGACCTGGGACGTAACTACTCAGGTACTGTTTCAGGATGGATGAACTTATGGGGTAATATCGGTGCTTTCTTAAGTCCATTCTTAGGTGGGGTATTAGTACAGAAGTTCGGTTGGGATACGACGTTCTATTTAATGTTGATTCCGGCAGCACTTGCAATTATCCTATGGTTCTTTGTTAAACCGGATGAGCCATTATTAGAAGAACATAGACAAGCATAGTTTTTAGACACTCATTATTGGGTGTCTTTTTTATATAGAAGCTATTAAATAGACATAACAATGCCGGACACTGTGAGTATCCGGCATTGTTGCGTTATGAAAATGTCTAGATCATCTTTCTGACAGTAATCTGGTAGACGATATTGATGATGATTGCGACAGCGGCGATAACCGACAGAGCGAAGTGTTGCGGTACGCCTGTTGCATACCCATATATCGTAATCAGCATCATTGCTGCGGGTAATAAAATATTAGTAATTTTAAAAGCATTATATAGTCCGGTAAATATCGTATACATTTCTTCTTTAGATAATGAATCAATAAGCTTGTCATCAAAGTCTGCTTCAAAGTTATCGGGTAAATCACGTTCCGGATACAGTTTGTTAATCATGCTATAGCCGTAATAGCGCATGAGAATAGCAATAATTAACACGATTATACTGATAATTCCTAAATATAACGGCGCATCATTAATACTGATTAATAGAATTGATCCGAGCGCGAAATAAAATGAAATAATGATAGCGATGTTCATCTCGGAAAATTTCTTGAATGATGCTCTGTCCTGTTCGTAATGTTCTAAACTAGGGTCATTATCTACTTTATAGGCAAGCTTACTATAAATAAAGGCAATAATAGCAAATAATACAGCAAGTATGCATAACACAACGATATATGGGGTAGAAGTAAGTATATCGGTTAAAGGTAGTTTCCAGTAATCGATACTGAGCAGCATGATAGCAGCGAGTATTGCGATAATGATAGGTAATATGTATTTTCTAAACATAATGGCCTCCTCTTTTTTTAATAGTATACCCAAATATTTTAAAATGAGACAGACAAAATCGTTTGCTTAATTAGAATAATTATTATATAATAATTAATATAAATAACAATTAAAAGGAGAGATTATTGATGGCTAAAAAAACACAAGAAAACAAAGTAGTAGCAGCATTAAACCAACAAGTGGCAAACTGGACGGTGCTTTATACGAAATTACATAACTATCACTGGTATGTAAAAGGACCACACTTCTTCAGTCTACACACTAAATTCGAAGAGTTATATGATGAGGCTAACGTTTACATCGATGAATTAGCAGAGCGTATTTTAGCGATTGAAGGAAATCCTATTGCAACGTTAAAAGAAAGTTTAGATTTATCTGTTGTTAAAGAAGCTAAGAAAAATTTATCTGCAGCAGATATGGTGAAAGATTTATCTAAAGACTTTGATAAAGTAATCAAACAATTAGAAGAAGGTAAAGCTACAGCCGAAGAAGCAGATGATGAAATGACTGCAGATATGTTCTTAGGTATGATTACGAACCTTGAGAAACATAACTGGATGTTAAAATCTTTCTTAGGATAATTTAAAATCTAACGCGTTATTATTAGTTAATAAATTAATTGATACACTTCAATGGAATTGAAGTGTATTTTTTTATGTTTTCCCTTAAAATGAATGTAAGTAGAGGTGAGCATAATGGAAGAAAAAATCAAACAATGTATTAGAATCGCTAAAATGTATTATGAAGAAAATTTAGGGCAAAAGGCAATTGCCGATGAACTTAATATCTCCAGACCGACTGTATCGAGACAACTTCAATTTGCTAAAGATATGGGGATTGTCAATATTACGATTCATGACCCATATGAAAAAAGTGAGGAACTCGCAGAATTACTGAAAGAAAAATATAATTTAAAGTATGTCTTAATTAAAGAAGTATCGAGCGATAAATACGAAATTGTGCTCAGTGCTATAGCAGAAGCAGCTGCAGAATTTCTTCATGACAATGTGAAGAATAACGATGTCGTCGGCATTAGCTGGGGAAAAACGATGTATGAAACTGCTAATTTAATGAAACCGACGAATTTAACTGGCGTTTCTACCATTCAGTTAAAAGGTGGTATTTCATACTCAAATATAAAGACGAATTCACATGAAACGTTAGCATTATTTGCAAAGAGCTTCAATTCCATTCCACGTGATCTACCTGTTCCTGTTATTTTTGATAACAAACAGGTGAAACAATTAGTGAGTGAAGATCGCCATATTAAAGGGATTTTAAGCATGGCAAGTACATGTGATGTTGCCATATACACTACAGGGACAGTGCGCGATGAAGCACTGTTGTTTAAACTTGGCTTTTTATCGGACGATGAAGTTAAGCGTCTGAAGAATGAAGCGGTGGGTGACATCTGTTCAAGATTTTATAATAAGAATGGGAGAATTGCTGACGTCTGGGTCGATGATCGTACGATGGGTGTGACCCTGGATACATTAAAGCAGATTCCAACAAGTATACTTGTTGCAGGCGGTAAGCATAAGATAGAAGCAATTCGAGGTGCACTAACGGGTGGTATACCGAATGTACTTATAACTGACAGCATTACAGCTAAGCAATTAATTTAACTTGAACGTAATTTCATTTAACATTTTTACTTTTGTTCAATATCTGTTATAATGGATTTGAATATAAGGGAGGAATAAATAATATGAATTTAGCGAAATATATTGATCATACTGCTTTGAAACCAGAAACAACGACTGCCCAAATTGAACAGCTTGCACAAGAAGCACGTGAATACGGCTTTATGAGTGTATGTGTGAATCCGACACATGTAAAATATGCACATGCTTTATTAGAGGGTACTGATGTTTTAGTATGTACTGTAATCGGCTTCCCATTAGGTGCTAATACACCAGCAGTAAAAGCATTTGAAACGAAAGATGCGATTGCTAACGGTGCAGGTGAAGTTGATATGGTGATTAATATCGGTGCGGCTAAGAGCGGTAACTTTGATTTAGTACGTGAAGATATTAAAGCAGTAGTAGATGCTGCAGGAGATGTTACGACGAAAGTAATCATCGAAACAAGTCTTTTAACTGATGAAGAGAAAGTGAAAGTGAGCGAAATTGCGAAAGAAGTAGGAGCAGATTTCGTTAAGACTTCTACAGGATTCTCAACAGGTGGAGCAACAGTAGCAGATGTGAAATTAATGCGTGAAACAGTTGGACGTGATATGGGTGTAAAAGCATCAGGTGGCGTGCGTTCTTATGAAGACGTTAAAGCGATGATCGATGCTGGCGCTACGCGTATCGGCGCATCAGCTGGTGTACAAATTTTAAAGGGTGAAGAAGCTAAAGGGGATTATTAATTCCCTTTCACTTTTGATATAAAAGAAAACGCTTACAAAAAATGGAGGTTATTAATTATGAGAATGGTAGACATTATTGCAAAGAAACGTGACGGACATGCATTAACAAAAGAAGAAATTGAATTCTTCATTAAGGGTTATACTAAAGAAGAAATTCCTGATTATCAGGCATCGAGTTTAGCGATGGCGATATTCTTCCAGGATATGAACGATGAAGAACGTGCTAACTTAACGATGGCGATGGTTGAAAGTGGTGATCAGATTGACTTAAGCGCTATAAAAGGTGTGAAGGTTGATAAACATTCAACAGGCGGTGTTGGTGATACAACAACTTTAGTATTAGGACCGTTGGTAGCAGCACTTGATATTCCGGTTGCGAAGATGAGCGGCCGTGGATTAGGACATACAGGTGGAACAATTGATAAATTAGAAGCGGTAGAAGGATTCCATGTTGAAATTTCAGAAGAAGACTTCGTTAAGATTGTAAATGAAGATAAGTTAGCGGTAATCGGACAAACAGGCAATTTAACACCGGCAGATAAGAAATTATATGCATTACGTGATGTAACAGGAACAGTGAATAGTATACCGTTAATCGCCTCAAGTATTATGAGTAAGAAGATTGCAGCAGGAGCTGACGCGATCGTATTAGATGTTAAGACAGGTGCGGGAGCATTTATGAAGACAGAAGAAGATGCAGAGCAGCTTGCACATGCAATGGTTAAGATCGGAAATAACGTCGGACGTAATACGATGGCGATAATCTCTGATATGAGTCAGCCTTTAGGATTTGCAATCGGTAATGCACTGGAAGTGAAAGAAGCGATTGAAACATTACGCGGCGAAGGACCGGAAGACTTAACAGAACTTGTACTTACTTTAGGCAGTCAAATGGTCGTATTAGCAGGTAAAGCAGAATCGTTAGATGAAGCACGTGCGAAATTACAGGAAGTAATTGATAATGGTAAAGCTTTAGAGAAATTTAAAACATTCCTTACTAACCAAGGTGGAGATGCGTCAGTCGTTGATGATGTTACTAAGTTACCTCAAGCAGAATATGTGATTGAAGTACCAGCGAAAGAAAGTGGTGTCGTAAGCAAGATTGTAGCAGATGAAATCGGAGTGGCTTCGATGTTACTCGGTGCAGGACGCGCTACGAAAGAAGACGTTATTGATCTAGCAGTAGGATTGATGCTACGTAAGAAAGTCGGCGACAAAGTTGAAGCGGGCGAATCACTTGTAACAATATACGCAAACCGAGATAATGTAGAAGACGTTATGAATAAAATTTACGACAATATTGAAATTGCAGACAGTGCAGAAGCACCAGTATTGATTCATAAAGTTATTACTGAGTAGTAGGATTGGATTGGATGTTTGAGCGATGTGTCCAATAAACATGAGATATTGGACAAGTCACATTGAAATCCACCTCATTCAGCACAACGCAAAGGAGAGATAATCATGAAATTTAATAGAATTCATTTAATTGTAATGGACTCTGTAGGTATCGGTGAAGCACCAGATGCTGACAAGTTCGGAGATCTTGGAAGTCACACTTTAAAACATACGTTAGAAGGTTACGAAGGAAAACTACCAAACTTAGAGCGTTTAGGTTTAGGAAATATTGCTGAACTTCCAGTAGTAAATAAGGTAGATGAACCGGTTGGCTATTATACGAAATTATCTGAAGCATCAGTTGGGAAAGATACGATGACTGGACACTGGGAGATTATGGGGTTGAATATCGATAAACCGTTTAAAGTTTATCCTGATGGATTCCCTGAGGAACTCGTACAAGCAATCGAAGAAATGACAGGACGCAAAGTTGTTGCCAATAAACCAGCATCAGGTACAGCAATCATTGACGAGTGGGGCGAACATCAAATGAAAACTGGCGATTTAATCGTCTATACTTCAGCTGACCCTGTATTACAAATTGCTGCCCATGAAGATATTATTCCATTAGATGAATTATATGAGATCTGTGAGAAAGTGCGTGAGTTTACAAAGGATCCTAAATACTTGATTGGTCGTATTATTGCAAGACCATATGTAGGGGAACCTGGAAACTTTACGAGAACATCTAACCGTCATGATTATGCGTTAAAGCCTTTCGGACGTACAGTGATGAATGAAATGAAAGATGCTGGTTTAGATGTAATCGCAATTGGTAAGATTAATGATATCTATGATGGCGAAGGTGTTACTGAGTCAATCCGTACGAAAGATAATATGGATGGTATGGATAAATTATTAGAAGTTGTAAAACGTGATTTCAAAGGTTTAAGCTTCTTAAACTTAGTAGACTTTGATGCGTTATATGGTCATCGTCGTGATAAAGAAGGTTATATGAATGCGATTAAAGCATTTGATGAGCGTTTAGGTGAACTATTAGATGAACTCCGTGAAGATGATCTATTAATCATTACTGCAGATCATGGTAATGATCCAACAATGCCTGGAACAGACCATACGAGAGAATATGTACCTTTATTGATGTATTCAAAATCAATCGGTAATGGTGAACTTTCAGGACACGACTCATTTGCTTCAATTGGTGCTACGATCGCTGATAACTTTGAAGTGAAATTACCTGAATTCGGAGAGAGTTATTTGAATAAATTGAAATAGAAACAAATAAAATTGGCTCGCTACTTATTGTAGTGAGCCATTTTTATATCACTTGTCGTTCAATCGCGCGTAAAGTATTAAAGAAGTCCATGATCTCTTCAAAGTGGGGACCCCGATTTTTATAATGATATTCTATAAAGTATATGGCATCAGCAAGCTTTTGTGGTAAATCATACTGGATGCTCATGGTTGATTTAAATTTTTTAAGATCTATAGAGTGGATTTCATCATAATATTTATTATAAAGATCGATGGATTCTTCTAAACCATACGACATAATTAAGTTTAATCGTTCTTTTTCTGTAAACATGTCTATCATCTCCATGATAGACATCTTACCCTTTTAATATTGAGATGGAGTGAATTTAAAGTAAATTATCTGTAAATATTAGTTTTCAGCAATACTTTTAATGAATGTTTTCATTTTATCGAAATCATTAACTGAACGGGAAAGGAAGAATTTCTTCTGTTTACGTACGAGAAGATTACGTTTATTCGTTATCGCTTGACCTGTAAATTTAAGCCCTCGCCATGTTTCTTTCTGAACTTTAATATGCTGAATGTAGAAGACTTCATCAAGTGGTTTACTAAATAGCGCTGCATGCATGAATTTATAGAGCTCACCTGGTGTACTAGTTGTTTCTGAAGTACTTGAAGTCCCTTTATTATCACGCATAAAGTCTCCGGTATAGATTGGTAGGTCTGTTATATTAACATTTGGACGTGTGAATATGGCTAAGTAAAGATGATGATCTGTAATATCACCGATGTATAGTTCTTCCTGTCGCTCGTTATATTTTACGAGTAATTCTACTATCCAGAATGTTATTGCAATAAGAATAAAAATGACAAACAGAATAATGGTCCATGAAGGAATATTTGTTAGCTCACTCATATTTTCTGTAAAGAAAATGTCTAAAGTGAAGGGGAGGACACTATAAATGTCCGGAAATAACAAAACAATAACCATTTGTAGCATCTGCTCAAATATAAGTAATATAAAAATAACAAAAAGTGTTGTGTATATGAACGGTAAAAGTTTATTTACCGGTGTTCGTGAGAAAAGCATAATTAAAACCTCATTTCTTAAAGTACAAACACTACATTAACATTTTTTTTATTATTTTTATAGTTTTTTATAGATTTTTAATAGTTTCGCTTAAGATAAACATGAATGGGGTATAGTGAAATAAAATAACGTAGATAAAGGGGACGTCACTATGAAATGTAACTGTAAAAAGACGACTGGTGCAGTCGGTGCAATTGTATTTGTTGCAGCGAGTGGAGCACTATATTATTTCTTAACGAAAAATCAAAAACAAAACGATGAGGTACAAAATTTGAATCATAACGATGAGAAGAAAAAAAGCGTCAATGTTGAACTTGTAAAGCCGGAACCGACACCACCTGAAGCTGTAGGGAAAGAGTTTCATATGCCACACTTTATGGTGAAGAATTTAGTGGTAACGCCAAACGATAATGGTGTTACTTTCCGCTTAGATTATAGAATTGATCGCGTGCTTTATAATTATCTTATGCATAATACACCGCATTATCGTTTCAGATTTACATTGCCATTAGAGTTGAAACCTTACTTTGAAGGTAATGGTACGGCTAAAGTGTTAGGTGAACTTGTATATGGTACTGGTGAAAAGTCAGATTACAGCGTAACGTTTAATTTTAAGAAGCATGATGACATTGATAGCGCGAAGATGTATGAAATTGGTGAGATGACTGGTCCATATCATCTAGATATTGTTGATGAACAGTTAAAAGTATTGAACGAATATGATGACGTTTATGCAGCTGCTAATTTAATTAGATTTTAATGGATAATTTGTTGATCTTGAGTTAGAAAAAAATCCACCTCAGCCGAGGTGGATTTTAAATTATTCTGCTGGTGCTTTACCTTCTTGATAAATATTTCTCCAGCCGTCTTTTTTGCTTAACATTTCTTTAGCGATAGCTTGCGCGCCTTCTAATGAATGGCTTGCAGCCCATCCGCATTGTACTTCGTTACATGCTGGTACTTCTGTAGCAGTAAGGACGTCATTTAATGTTTTTTCCAGTATAACTAACACGTCTTCATAGTCATCATGATTAATT
The DNA here is from genome assembly GCF_016865215.1 of Macrococcoides bohemicum. NCBI lineage: Bacteria > Bacillati > Bacillota > Bacilli > Caryophanales > Staphylococcaceae > Macrococcoides > Macrococcoides bohemicum. The sequence goes on along the minus strand of NZ_CP054482.1, from coordinate 2,113,881 downwards.
AGTGATAGGTAGAATCCTGTCTGACATCCCATTGGTGATAAATCTACAACTTTATCTGTATGGTTACGGATGTTCTCAGCCATTAAATGTTCTAATGAGTGTAGTCCAGGCATTTCCATATGTTCTTTGTTTGGTTGTTTGAAACGGATATCGTATTTGTTAATTACATCGCCATTGATACCTTCTTTAATACCTGCTAAACGTACGAATGGTGCGTCTACGATTGTATGGTCTAAGTTAAAGCTTTCAACATTCATTTTTTGTGTCATGATGTGCCTCCTGATTATTTGAGTAATGCAAATCCTTCTTTTAAGTCTTCTAATAAATCTTCACTATCTTCAATACCCACTGAAATACGTACTAATCCATCAGTGATTCCTAATTCTAAACGGCGTTCACGTGGAATAGATGCATGTGTCATTTGACTTGGTACAGAGATTAAACTTTCAACTGCACCTAATGATTCAGCTAATGTAAAGTATTTTAAAGATTTTACAAGTAATTCAGCATTTTCTTTAGAACCGACATCAAATGAAATCATTCCGCCGAAACCTGTTGCTTGTGATTCATGAATTGCTTTACGTTCTGCATCTAATAATGATGGGTGGAAGATGTTTGTTACTTTATCTTGTGATTGTAGGAATTCGATAATTTTCTTCGTTGTTTTTTCGGTTTGTTCCATACGTAATGCAAGTGTTTTAATACCACGTACAAGTAAGAAACTATCTTGTGGTCCGAGTATACCACCAGCAGAGTTCTGAATAAAGTGAATTTGTTCTGATAATTCTGGTGTACGTGAAACAAGCAAACCTGCTACAACATCACTATGACCACCGATATATTTTGTCGCTGAATGTAATACAATATCAACACCTAGATCGATTGGATTCTGGAAATATGGTGTCATAAATGTATTATCTACTACTGAGATTAAGTCGTTTGCTTGTGCGATTTCAACCATTGCACGAATGTCCGTAACATTGAGTAATGGATTTGTCGGTGTTTCGATATATAACATCTTAGTTTCAGGTGTAATTGCCGCTTTAACCGCTTCAACATCTGTTGTATCTACAAACGTTGATTTAATGCCGATACGGTCAAATACTTTAGTAAATACGCGGTATGTTCCGCCGTAGACGTCACTACCAACTACGATATGGTCACCAGCATTTAACAGCATTACTACTGTTGATACTGCTGCCATACCTGAACCGAATGCGAAACCTTCATGTCCATGTTCAAGGTCTGCGATTAACGTTTCTAAAGCAGTACGTGTTGGGTTCTTCGTACGAGAATATTCGTAACCTTGACGTAAGTTACCAATACCATCTTGTTTATATGTGCTTGTCTGATAAATTGGTGCATTGACTGATCCAGTATAGGTATCAGTCGTTTGTCCACCATGAATCATCATTGTTTTTTTCTTCATTGTTATTCTCCTTTAATATTAAATATTGCTTGTGATAAATATCTGTCGCTAGCATCCGGGAAGATGACTACGATATTTTGATGCGTAAAGTGTTGTTGCTGATTTAGCGCCGCCTGTAATGCAGCACCAGATGAACTACCTTGCATTAACCCTTCAAGCTTAGCAAGTTCTGACACTTTTGTAAAAGCATCAATATCAGAAATCGTTTCAACTGCATCGATTAAATCTTTTGGTAAGAAACCTGGCCATTTTTCAACACCGATACCTTCAGTCCTGTGACTGCCTGATTCACCACCATTTAATATTGAACCTTGTGGCTCAACGATGACTTTATGTGCATCTTTAAAGTAGTGTGCTAGCCCTGTAAACGTACCACCTGAACCAGCGCCGGCTACGATCATATCAACGCGTCCAACATCAGCGATAATTTCATTCGCAAGTCCTTCATAACTAGAAGGATTATCAGGTGATTCGAATTGATTGGTGAAGAATGCACCCGTTTCCTGTGCATATTTTAATGCTTCCTCGCGTGCGAATAGCATCCCTTTATCCGTTGGTGTATTGATAATTTCTGCGCCTAAAGCACGCATAATGCTTTGTTTTTCAACGCTGAACTTCTCAGGAACGTATACACGTAATTTTAAATCATACTTCTGGCATATAAGTGCCAACCCGATACCCGTGTTCCCTGCAGTTGCTTCAACGACTTGACCGGTTTTAATATCACCGCGTTCTAAAGCTTTGGTAATAATATTTAGTCCAAGGCGATCTTTTACTGAACCACCTAAATTATGATTCTCTAGTTTTGCGAAAATACGATTTCCCTCATTTAACGGAAATGCTGTAATTTCTACTATAGGTGTGTGGCCGATTAAATCAAATGGTTTTTTAATTGTCTTTTTTTCTAAAATCTGAAGGTGTGCAAAGCGATTAAGCTGTGTATCGTGATAGTCGAAGCCATTGCGGCTGGCGATAACTTCCATCGTTTCTTTTAATGGATAATATTCACGGTTTAAATCATCTACTAAATTATTGAAACCAAGTGACGTATAGTACGCTATCATCGATTGTTTCTCTTCTTCAGAATTGAAGATTGTATCTAAAATGATGACGCGGCCACCATCATTAAGTAATGCTGCATATTTACCGACTGCGATATCTTTTTCTGTATCTGTTAAGTGGTGGAAAGCAAATGAAGAGATAAATGTATCAGCTGGTTGCTGTTTGAAATTTAAGAAGTCACCACGTTCAAACGTAATCCCTGTCTTCTTTTCTCCGATTGCTGCCATTTCTTCGCTTGGTTCAATCGCACGGACGTTTAAACCTTGCTGTAAAAGGTAATTAGTTAAGTTACCAGTACCTGGTCCAAATTCTACAACATCGCCTTGTGCATGTTTTACTGCTTGTGCAATCATAAAGTCATAGTTTACAAAAACATCTTTATATTCAGGGTCCTGACCCGTCACGAAGTTATCGTATTCCGATGCCCAGTTTTTAAATATATCCATAAAAGGTAAGCTCATGATTATTTCCGCTCCTATATTTTAAGTAATCTTATCGGTTAACTCGGGATTAATAATAACATGGTACGAATTAGAAAACAACGAAATAGTTTGTGAATTTTGTCACAACGAGATATAATAGTACTATTACAAAATTTGAAAGTTGGTGGCATATGAAGAAGATTGTTGTTTTACCATATGATAGTATTTGGCAGCATTTGTTTTTAGATGAAAGCAGAAAATTAAAAAATAGTATTAAAGAGCACGCCGATAATATATTGCATATCGGTTCAACAGCAGTGCCTGGTATGTCGGCTAAACCAATTATTGATATGATGATTGTCACTAAAAGTTTGCAGCTCTTTGAAACGCAGCATCTGGCTTTAATCAATTTAGGTTATGAAAGAATCACATCGGCATTTAAAGATAGTTTACAATATGTGAATCGCGTTTCAGGTGATAGAACACATCAGCTCTATATATTTCCATCTGGTCATGAAAAGATTTTAGAAATGACTGCGTTTACCAGCTATTTAAAGTATTATCCGAGTGAGATGGAACGATATAATAGTGTGAAAATAGAACTTGCTAAAATGTATCCATTTGAAGTTCACGCATATGAACAGTCTAAACTTATCTTTGTTACCGTAATGACAGTAAAAGCTCTTGACTGGTATAGTGATAGAACATCACATGAAGATGTTTCAATAATATAAGAACGAGATTGAAGATTACTTCTATCTCGTTTTTTTTCATCATTAAAAGAATAATACAAAAATAGTGGAAATTTTGTTATTATTACTAAATAAATGCATTTTTTAAAGGAGATAAAAATATGCCGTCAATATTAATTGTAGAAGATGAACTTGAGATTGCCGAACTTATAAAGTTTATTCTTGTGCGTGAAGGATTCGGAAAAGTTGATATTGCTTCTACATTTGCACAGGCGAAGTTGATGATTAGTACACATTATGATACTTATCTATTGGACATAAATCTTGGGGATGGGTCAGGTTATGATCTTGGCAATGAAATACGTGAAATGACCGATGCGCCGATTCTTTATGTTTCGGCCAATACACAGGATAGAGATAAGATTAAAGGCTTTCAAAATGGAGCAGATGATTATATTACAAAGCCATTTAATCCGATGGAGCTTGCGGTGAGAGTAAAGGTCAATGTCGAGCGTTATATGAAGTCCGGTAAAAAAGAAAAGGCGTTATATTCATTTGACGAACGAAATGCAGAATTAACTGTAAGAGATAAGAAATATCTGCTTTCAGGAAAACAATATTTATTGATGCAATACCTCTATGAACATCAGGATGAGATATGTACAAAAGAGCAGATTTATGAAGCGGTGTGGGAAAATCAGTTTGTAGATGATAATACAGTGATGGTTCATATCCGAAAGTTAAGAGAAAAGCTCGAAGTGGAACCAAGTAAACCGAAATTATTACTAACATCACGTGGTATCGGCTACATTTTAAAATCAGGTGAGGATAAATGAGCATCAGCAAAAAATTTATGATTCGCTTTATCCGTTATTTTCTTATCTTTTATTTTTCAGTGACCTTAATTATTTGTGCCTTCTTTCTCTATTTTCTGGTTACGAGTGAACAAAGTTTCTTTGAGGAAGATATGCAAAGTGTGGATTCATATGCTATTAGTGAATATATTAAGTTTGACGGGGACAAAGTTAAACCGGTTAAAGAGATGGTTAATTATATTAAACAGCACAACGGCATACTTGTAGTAAGAGACAAGGGTGGTAAGGTCATATATTCGTCTGATAAAGATTTCAAATTACAGCCGTTAAATACATATCGTGCTGAAGCATTTACGACATGGGAGCTGCCTAAAGGACAGCAGGTTATCTATTTGGAGAATAAAGTATTAAATGAAGCGAGACGTAAGCTTGAAACTGATTCGAAAGAAGCACAGCGTTATTTAGAGCAACACGATCTTGCGTTATTCGTTGCAGATAAAAAAGGCTTAACTAAAATTTCTGGACAGTTTGATGAAGATGTCGTGAATAGTACGCTATTTAAGCATAAGAATAATGACAATTACCAGAAATATTTCTTTGTTTCATATTTTAAAGATAATAAAAATTACTATGTGGTTCAGAAAAATCAACATCCGGCTGATACGAAAGCAATCTTTGCAGAGGACAGCTATATGTATGATAAAGATTTTATGAATGACATAAAAAATTTTTTAATTTGGTATGCATGGATAAATCTCGTTGTATTGGCTGCTATATTACTGTTCTCAATCTTTTTAGGTAATCGACTAGCGCAACCGTTAAAACACTTTTCAACATGGGTAGAGCGACTTGCAAAAGGTGACTATTCAGTGCTTAATGATGAAAGAATCTATAAAAATGGTCGATTACGTCGTAAATATCGTATGTATAGTCCGATTGATGGTGCGATAGCGAAACTTACAGGAAAGCTTGCAGATGATAAAAATTACCAAAGTAATATGAATATTCAGCGGGAAAAATGGGTACGGGGTATTACACATGATTTAAAAACACCGCTTAGCTCAATCTATGGATATGCCAAAATACTTAACAGTGGTATGCTGCTTGAACCGGACGAACAGAAGAAGTTTATCGGCATTATTGAAGATAAAGCATTATATATTGATCAGCTGCTTAAAGATTTAAATATGGTCTATCAACTGAAAAGTGATGGGATTCAATTCCATACAGAAGAAACATGTTTGCGAACATATATCGATGCATTTGTCTCTCAATATGGCAATAAAGGTTTAAGCTACATACATAAAGAAGATGCGACGATTCATATTGATACGTCAAGGATGGATCGCGTGCTGACGAATATTGTGACGAATAGTTTTACACATAATGTCAATGTTGAAGTATGGATCAGTACGTATACGAATGGAAATAACGCGATTATAGAAATTGCGGATAATGGGCAAGGTATACCACAGGAAGATCTGACACATATCTTTGAACAGTTCTATCGTGGTAATAGAACAAATGAACACCATAATGGCAGTGGTTTGGGATTATCTGTGGCAAAAGAAATCGTGGAACTGCATGACGGCACGATAGACGTTGTCAGTTCAGTTGCTGGCACGAAATTCTTAATTACTTTACCAACATACTAATTTTGATATTTGACAGAATTTATAGATAACTATATAGTTATCTATAAATTCAATAACTTATCAAGACGGATTGAGGGAAGGGCCCGATGACATCCAGCAACCTGCAGTAATGTAAGGTGCTAATTCCTACAGCGTAAGCTGGCAGATAAGAACGTGTAGACATTCCTATCTGGGAATGTCTTTTTTTTATAAGTACGGAGGAGAGAATAATATGAATAACAAAGTATTACAATATATAGATGAAAATAGAGATAAATTCATACGCATCAGTCATGAAATTCATGCACGACCTGAACTAGGCAACGAAGAATACTTTGCGTCTAATTTGCTGAGCAAGACATTAAAAGATGCAGGATTTAGTATAGAGCGTGATATTGCAGGACATGAAACTGGATTTATCGCATCGTATGAAAGTGAGAAAGCAGGACCTACTATTGCTTATTTAGCAGAATACGATGCATTGCCAGGTTTAGGACATGCATGTGGTCATAACATTATCGGCACATCTAGCGTATTATCAGCGATTGCTCTAAAAGAAGTGATTGATGATTTAGGCGGTGTCATTCAAGTGTTCGGCACACCAGCTGAAGAAGGTGGTGTAAACGGGAGTGCGAAAGCATCATACGTTAAAGCTGGGTTATTTAATGATAGTGATGTAGCATTGATGATTCATCCTGGTCATGAATCGTTTAGAACCGTGCCAACATTGGCAGTAGACGTATTTGAAGTGGAGTTTTTTGGCAAGACTGCGCATGCTTCTGAGAATGCACATAATGGTATTAACGCGCTCGATGCGATGATCAGTTTCTTTAATGGTATCGGTCAACTGCGTCAACATATTAAAAAGACGGATAAAGTGCATGGTGTTATTTTAGATGGTGGTAAGTCAGCAAATATTATTCCGGATTATACGAAAGCGAGATTTTATACACGAGCAATCAGCAGAAAAGATTTAGATGTATTAACCGGTAAAGTTGATCGTGTAGCACAAGGTGCGTCAATTACAGCAGGTGCAGAATATCAACTCAACCACATTCAAAATGGTGTCAATGAATTCATCAGAAATACATTTTTAGATGATTTATTTGAGAAACATGCTATTATGCATAATGAACCAATTTTGCATGATGATTTTGGTTTCGGTTCAACGGATACGGGGAATGTAAGTCATATCATTCCTACGATTCACCCGCATATAAAGATGGGGTCATCGTCGCTCGTAGGCCACACAGTAGAGTTTCGTGAAGCAGCGAAAAGCGCACACGGAGACCATGCCTTATTACAAGGCGCTAAAATAATGGCAACGATGGCTATCGAGTTAATCGAGAAACCTGAAGAACTACAACGCATTAAACATTTACATGAAACATTAAAGGAGAACATTTATGGGGACTAAACCAATCAACTTACCATTAGTTATGAAAGATTTATATGGGGAGAAAGTGATGTATTCATCACGCCCATCCTATACTTTTAATCCATGGCTGCAGCCGGAAGAACATCAGTCAAATTTACTGAGCGCACGTGAACTATTAATCGCCGAGATGCCGGTCGTTGTACACCAAGCGACTGTGACAGATAAAACTGAAGCGTTGTTTAATGCAGTTGGATTTGATATGCCAAATAGTTTCAGAGTGTATAATACACGTGAATCATATGAACAGGTGTTACGCGAGGCAGTTGCAGATGGAGAAAAGATATTCTTTCAATATGCCCATGAAGAAGAATTAGTACCAGGCGATAAATATGTCGTACCGCGTGATAAATTTTTAGCGCTTAACAATAAATCAATACTGGATAAATGGACAAAGGGGAAATTCTTACCGAAACGTGACGTTGTAGCGATTGAAGAGTTTGAAAATACTGTTCGCAAGTGGTCACTGCCTTTCGTGATTAAACCAGGAGACGAACATCCGACTGCCGGTGGATATGGCGTAATGCTGTGCTATACGCAGGAAGATGTTGAACGTAGTATTAAACGTGTCCGAGAAGCAGAAGGTACAGAGCAGATGATTATCGAACAGTTTATTGAGCCAGTGCATAATTATTGTATACAATATGCATATAGCGAAGAACTTGGTATTAAGTTTATTGGTTCAAGTCAGCAGATTACTGAAAAGTATGGTAAATATCGTGGGAATATTATAAATCATGATATTCCGCAGAATGTCATCGATGCCGGAATGGAAATCATGCAAAATGGTGTAGAAGCAGGATATGTTGGAATTGCTGGCTTTGATTTACTTGTGGATAGCGAAGGTGCGATTTACGCAATCGACCTTAACTTCAGACAGAACGGTTCAAGCTCGCTGTTATTATTAGATAGCGTGTTATCTGGAGACTATAAGAAGTTTCTTGCGTATTATAGTGCTGGAGATAATGCGAAATTCTTTGATGTCATATTGAATGAAGTGAAAGCAGGATACTTATTCCCGCTTGCCTATTATAATGGAGATTATAAAGAGAAAGACGGATTCCCATCACGATTTATCTGTATCTGGCACGGAGATGAAGCGGTAGTAGAATCACGCGTAAAAGCATTTGAAGCTCGACTTAAGGAGTGATTCATTTGAGTAAGAAAAATAATGCAACAGGCATTGCGGTAGCAACGACAATTATTAGTGCGACTTTAATTCCGTTTTTGTTTAGTTTAGTAAAATTAATCGGGAAGAAATAAGGTCGTCTGCAAAGCAGAACGCTGCGTTACTTACACGAGTAACGCAGCGTTCTATTTTACTTTTATGCCAAAGAGTTGAATAAGCGCTGTACTTTGAATGCTGTTTACGGAACAGCCTTTCAAATCGTTGGCTTGTACTGATATACCGTCAATATCACTTTCTGATAAGTCAATTGTATTAAGAGATGTCTCAACAATACTTAGACCGTTAAGTTGTGATTGGGTAATCGCCCATTTTTTGGTTTCGATATGATACAAATAACCGTCATGACCATCAATAGTGTCAAAGTGAACATGATCAAATATGCTATCAGCAATATTAAATAGATTCATCTTTGTTTGATAGAAATGTACGTCTTTAAGATGTACATTATTTAATGTAAATCCGGTCATTAGCGTATCTTTTATATATACACGACGAAAGCTTACATCTTCAAATGTCATGTTCTGCATCATACAGCTGTCTATTGTTACATCAGTGAGATGTATATTGTATATGTCACTTGTGAATGTACATTTTATAAAAATAATATCATCGATTTCGCGCAAGTCACTATCAAAGAGGATAGTACAGTTTGAATAGTGCATTCCGTAATCATCACGCGTTAAAGTAATTGTTTTGTCGTGGATGCTCTCGATTGTCTTGTGTTGAGGTGACTTAATTTTCATCCATTAATCTCAATGTACCAACCGCACCTGAATATTCACCGTTTTCGATGAAGTAAGGCTTAAAGTTACGGAGAATTGTGTAGTTCATAACAATATCGCGTAATAACGTATTATTTAAGAAACTTGAACCGATGTAGACAACATATTCGGCACCGAATTCACGTGCAGCATGAATGGATACTGTTGTTACTGTTTCACCGACGACACCGAATACAGAAGCAATTTTATCGGCATCGGTAAAGTTTTTAGTATCTTTGTTATGAAGGACATTACCGAAATTGGCTGCAGTTAATTCACCTGGTATCGGTGTTTTATCTCCTTTATAGATATGTTTTACTTTAAGGTCGATGATGTCACGGTTTCCTTCTTTTGCGGTTGTCACAATATCATCGAAATTTACTTTTCCAGTCAGTAAGTAGGATAATCCCATCATCATACCACCACCTGCACCTGTTCCACCCGCACGAATTTGTGTATCACCATCTACAAAGTGAATCGAAGTACCCGTTCCGACGTTACTAAATACAAACTTTGAAATATCAAGATTCATTGCTGTAAGAAATGACTGTATGCCACGGAATGTTGCATCGAACTCAATTGATTGAAATGCATTTTGCGGGATTAAACTTTGAAGATAAGTTGCCTTACCACCCGTTAAAGCTACTTGTGCGTCTGGTAAAGTCTTTAACCATTCAGCTACCTCTTCGAGTTCGGTGCTCAGTTGTTTTCTGAATGTGAATTTGCCATTTTCTAAAATGGCGATTTTTATTAATGTACCGCCCGCGTCTATACCAATTTTCATATAAATACCTCATTCAACTTTTTAATGTAGTTATTATACTATATTGCCTTTCGTTTGTATTGTTTCCGAGTGATGTTTAAATTTTGTGATAATTTTTTAGGAAAAAGGGTATATAACGAGATAAATAATTATATTAATCCAAGACGGAGGCAACATTATGGAATTTATAGGATCTCAAATTAAGATTGTTCAATATAAAGAGGAATATAGACCTCAATTAGAAGCGTTTGAATTAACAGATAGACAAGAGATATATTCATCATTACCTTTAGAAGTTTTAGATGAAGGTTTATTTGACCCGAACCGCAGACCGTGTGTTGTGCTTAATCATGATGAGCAGGTTGTCGGGTTCTTTGTACTACATCAACATTATCAGCATGAAGGATATGACACACCAGTAAACGCTGTTTACGTGCGTAGCTTATCAATCAATAATAAGTTGCAAGGGCAAGGCTATGGTACTGAGATTATGATGAATATTCCTGAGTTTGCGCAGAGTGTATTCCCGAACTTTGATCATCTTTTCCTAGTTGTCGATGCTGAGAATCAGGGCGCGTGGAATTTATATGAGCGTGCTGGCTTTATGCATTTAGCGACAAATCCTAATGGGCCAATCGGCAAGGAACGTCTTTATTATTTAGACTTAGACGCAAACTATGTTTCTAAATTAAGATTGGTTCAAGATGGCGACAATATTAAATTGCTGAAAGATGAAAAAGAAGTAGGAACTGTCGATTTAGAAGTTGATGGAGATATCGCTACATTGAAAGCGATGGATATTACTGAAGATGTGGATGTTATCCATGAAAATGTATTGCGTCAGATTGCGACTTTTGTCCGTAAACATTTTAAAGATGTCATCAGGATAGAAGTAGAGGTTCCGGAAAATTTAAGAGATGTATACTTAAATAATAATTTTGTACCGATGGATGCTGAACATCCTCATCATTTAACGAAATTAATTCGTTATTAATCTTGCGTTAGAGGTCGTTTTCTTGATATGATGTAGTGTGAACTTAAACTAGCATAGTTTGAAAGGACGAAGAAAATGAAAATCTCTGAATATACAAAAGAAATGATAGATGAAAACTCTTTTATCGATTTAGCTTATATTTATTTAACTGAAAAAGGTAAAGAAGTTAACCTCTATGATTTAATCGATGAATTCCAATCTATAGGTGAGTATTCAAGTGAAGAAATTGAAACACGCGTTGTTCAATTCTACACAGATTTAAATACAGATGGTCGTTTCTTATCAACTGGTGAATATATGTGGGGTCTTCGCGACTGGTATTCAGTAGATGATATCGAAGAAAAAATCGCGCCGACTGTACAAAAATTTGACGTACTTGATGAAGACGATGAAGATGCACCTAAGATCGCTTTACTTGGTGAAGGTGAAGTCGAAGATGAATTAGACATTGTTGTTAGTGAAGATGACGAAGAAAACGTTGACGCTGAAGATGAAGAAGTCGAAGATGAATTAGAAGAAGCAGGTTTAGTAGTTGAAGCCGATGAATTCGATGACGAAGACGATCAATTCGAAGATGAAGAGGAAGAAGACGAAGAAGAATAATAATCTTAGTTGACATTTTGCTCAAAAATGATTATTATTTTACTTGGGCTCCTTTAATTAGGACGAACGTATAAACTTATGCGCTCCCTTTGCTTTTGCAAACGGAGTGCTTTTTTATTTTTTTAGGAGGTAAATCATGACAAAATTTATATTTGTAACAGGTGGAGTAGTATCTTCTTTAGGTAAAGGGATTACTGCAGCAAGTTTAGGAAGATTATTAAAAAATCGTGGTTTAAATGTAACAATTCAAAAGTTTGATCCATATTTAAACGTAGATCCAGGTACGATGAGTCCATACCAGCACGGTGAGGTATTCGTAACTGATGATGGCGCAGAAACAGACTTAGATTTAGGGCACTATGAACGTTTCATCGATATTAATTTAAATCAATATTCTAATGTTACAGCAGGTCGTGTTTATTCTCATGTATTGAAGAAAGAGCGTCGTGGTGATTATTTAGGTGGGACAGTTCAGGTTATTCCACACATTACTAATGAAATTAAATCACGTTTACTTTTAGCTGGTGAATCAACGAAAGCTGATGTCGTTATTACTGAAATTGGTGGTACGACAGGAGATATCGAATCACTTCCTTTTATTGAATCAATTCGTCAAATTAAAAGCGACCTAGGTCGTGAGAATGTAATGTACATTCACTGTACATTATTACCGTATATTAAAGCTGCGGGTGAAATGAAAACGAAGCCGACACAACACTCTGTGAAAGAATTACGTGGATTAGGTATTCAACCAGATATGATCGTCGTGCGAACTGAATATGAAATGACAGAAGACTTACGCGATAAAATTGCGTTATTCTGTGATATCGATAAGAAATCAGTCATTGAATGTCGCGATGCGGATACACTTTACCAAATCCCGGTTGCATTACAAGCTCAAGACATGGATGACCTTGTGATTGAACGTTTAGGGCTAGAAGCAAGTGGTGAAGCTGATCTAACTGAATGGAATCAATTGTTAGATACTGTACGTAACTTAGAAGGAAAAGTGAAAATTGCATTAGTAGGTAAATATGTTGCATTACAGGATGCGTATCTTTCAGTTGCAGAAGCATTAAAACATGCAGGTTATGCATTTGGTAAAGATATTGAAATCGACTGGATCAATTCAGAACATTTAGATGTAACAAACTATAAAGAACGTCTTCAGGATGCTGACGGTATATTAGTACCTGGCGGCTTCGGTGAACGTGGTATCGAAGGTAAGATTTTAGCGACGCAATATGCGCGTGAAAATGATATTCCATTCTTCGGTATCTGTTTAGGTATGCAACTTGCAACAGTTGAATTTGCACGTAACGTTGTTGGATTGAAAGGTGCACACTCAGCAGAGTTAGATCCAAATACACCGTATCCAGTTATCGCTTTATTACCTGATCAGAAAGATGTTGTAGATTTAGGCGGAACATTACGTTTAGGTTTATATCCATGTGAAGTTCAGGAAGGTACGAAAGCATTTGAAGCATATGGTACTGGCCATGTTGATGAACGTCACCGTCATCGTTATGAATTTAACAACGAGTATCGTGAACGTTTAGAAGAAAAAGGATTAGTATTCTCAGGACTTTCACCAGATGGTCGCTTAGTGGAAATCGTTGAAATCCCTGATCATAAATGGTTTGTGGCATGTCAGTTCCATCCGGAATTCTTATCACGTCCAATGAAACCACAAAGTTTATTCCGTGGATTTGTAGAGGCAGCAATTAATAAATAAGATTTTTTAAAGGTCATCCTTTTGGATGGCCTTTTTTGTTTGTGATGAGTTAACAAAAGTTAACTATTGAAAACGGCTTTGTGTTGTTGTAAATTAATTGGGGAGGAGGTGTAATATGTTTCTAAAACTTCATGAACCTGATAATAAGATAAGTTATTTGATGAACGTTGATGGAAGGTGTAACCTGACAAAAGATGATCGTACAGCTTTATTTGCATATCAAATTGGATTTGCCGGGGAAAACTATTTTTATGAACAACTGCAAGCTGTCGAAGGGGGATTGAAGCTTTGGGATATTACGTTGAAAGAATCTAGTAAAGCTCAGTTTGATTTTTTGATTATCGGGGATGGTAAAATTTTTCACTTTGATACAAAAAATTATTCAGGAGAATACACTTATATAGATGGAATATTTAAGAACAATCGCGGTAGAGTTGATCAAACGATAATATCACAGTTGAAACGTGCAGACCTTATTTTGCCACAATTTTTAATGCGTAATGGATTTCAATACGAACATGTAAGTCGCATCATCTTTGTGAATGAAAATTTTGTTTTGAGGAACTTCAATGGTGATCAATATGTGAAGTTTGCCGGCCAAATACCTGGTATTATAGATTATCTTAAAAAGCTTGGACCGCCGACTGATGAAGACTATCGTTTAGCTAAAGCATTGATATCAGCGGACGTGGTAGATAATCACCGATTTGCTTATTACGATTATACGCAGATGAAGAAAGGTTATCGTTGTCCAAAGTGTAAGCGATTTGGGTATGTGGAGGTAGCAAGTAGAAAAAAATATGTGGCTTGTCGTTGTGGTAGACGACTAGGCAAACTAGATTATATTACAGAAGCAGCTAGACAAGTTTCGATCCTTAAAAATGAACCATTTCAAATTAAAGAAATAGCTGAATGGAGTAACTGTGAAATTAAGACAGTCCAAAGAGCTCTTTTAAATAGCTGTATGTTTAAAGGAAAGAATAAAGGTAGAGTTTATTGGTTTCAATAGTAATGTGTAAGAGCAACAAGTCTGATATAAGTGATATATCGGACAAGATGCACGTTGAAATCGTGGATATCAAGAAAACAAGTCCGATATAAGTGATATATCGGACAAGAGCAAATCGAAATCGCGTATATCAAGAAAACAAGTCTGATATACGCAATATATCAGACTTGTTTCATCACTCTTTTCCTATTCCTCCACCAGCATCTCATGCATCACACTATAGATTGCATAGTAGATGTAATTCATCGCCATCATATGCGGCGTAATAATACGACTGAAATCTTCAGTAGGGACCAGCGCACGTGGTGTACTTAAATCGATAAAATTCATCGATCGAATATCTTCGTGCTTATTACATACTAATACGTAGTCGATATCTCGTGCTTCCAGACTATCGACAAACTCAGCAGTACTTTCATCATAGGCATCGCTCATTACAAGAATACGATCTGTTCCATCAACTAACGCATCAGAAATGTAGACTGCAGCATCGAATAAACTTTCTTTACTATTTGCAGCAAATTCCTCGAAAAACTTTAAGTCGCCAAATCCTTTAATGTATATTTTACCTTCTCCGACAACGGCTTGTGCAAGTAATCTGCCCGCTATATCCAGCTCAGCTTCTTGCATATCTATTTTTTTAAAGATACCATTAAGTTGCGTATTAAATATTTTAAGCATGGTAAACCTTCTTTCTAAAATTCTTAACACATATCATACCATAAATGAATAGGAGAAAACATGAAATGAAAATATTAGTAATTGATGATGAACCTAATATCCGACTTCTTTTTCAGGAAATATTTAAATTGAAAGGCTATGATACTGAAATTGCGGAAAACGGAAAAATAGGATTAGAGATGTTAAAGGAGAATTATTACGACCTCATTTTTCTGGATCGTAAAATGCCGGTCATGTCGGGTGACGAAACGTTAGAACAGCTGAGAAAATTCTCGGATGTTCCTGTTTATCTTGTTTCCGCTTTTCAGACAGATGAAGAGATTCAATCAATTAAGCAGACTGGCGCAACAGGTGTGTTAATGAAGCCGTTTACAATTGACGAAGTTGTGAAAATCGCTGAAAAGTTTTCATAAAACGACCCTTAGTGCATGCAAATAAGATAACGAAGTGCTATACTTACCTTATAAAAATAGTGCTTAAGCACAAACAAGGAGGATTTTATCCATGCCATTAGTTTCTATGAAAGAAATGTTAATCAAAGCAAAAGAAGGTGGTTATGCTGTTGGTCAATACAACCTTAACAACCTTGAATTCACTCAAGCAATCTTAGGTGCTTCACAAGAAGAAAACGCGCCAGTTATTTTAGGTGTTTCTGAAGGTGCAGCTAAATATATGGGTGGTTTTTACACAGTAGTAAAAATGGTTGAAGGTTTAATGAAAGATATGGAAATTACAGTTCCTGTAGCAATCCATTTAGACCACGGTTCAAGTTTTGAAAACTGTAAAGCTGCGATTGATGCTGGATTTACTTCTGTTATGATTGATGCTTCACATCATTCATTCGAAGAGAACGTTGAAATCACAAGTAAAGTAGTTGAATATGCACACGCTAAAGGTGTTTCAGTTGAAGCTGAATTAGGTCGCGTTGGTGGACAAGAAGATGATGTAGTATCTGACGGTGTTGTTTACGCTGATGCTAAAGAATGTCAGGAATTAGTTGAGAAAACTGGTATTGACTGCTTAGCGCCTGCATTAGGTTCAGTACATGGTCCTTACAAAGGTGAACCAAACTTAGGTTTTAAAGAAATGGAAGAAATCGGTAAAGCAACAGGTTTACCATTAGTATTACACGGTGGTACGGGTATTCCAACTAAAGATATCGAACGTTCAATTTCTTTAGGTACTGCTAAAATCAACGTAAACACTGAAAACCAAATCGCTTCAGCGAAAGCTGTTCGTGATACATTAAACAATGATGCTAACGTATATGATCCACGTAAATATTTAGGACCAGCACGTGAAGCGATTAAAGCAACTGTTATCGGTAAAATTAAAGAATTTGGTACTTCTAACAAAGCTTAAATTTTATTTCATACTTTAGACTGATATGCATGGCATATCAGTCTTTTTTCTTGACTAATTTTACCCTTTGAATTATATTTGACTTCATACTTTTTGTTTTGCATTACTAAAATGAATTAGTTTATAATAAAAATAATCAACAATAATAAGATAAATATGTGTGATAAAAGTTAAAGGAGTACAATTATGTCAGAAGAAGTAATTAAAATAAGAGGAGGCAATCCTCTTAAAGGCTCAGTTCAAATCAGTGGTGCTAAAAATAGTGCAGTTGCTTTAATTCCGGCAACCTTAATGGCAAGTAATCCTGTTACATTAGAAGGGCTACCAGAAATTTCAGACGTTGTGACTTTAATGAGCTTATTAGAAGATTTGAACATAACGACAACTTTAGATGGCGATCGTTTAACAGTAGATCCTTCTAATGCTGTTAACATGCCACTTCCTAATCATAAAGTTCAATCATTACGTGCTTCATATTATATGATGGGTGCAATGCTTGGAAAATTTAAGAAATGTGTGATTGGATTACCTGGCGGATGTCCTTTAGGACCACGTCCTATTGACCAGCACATTAAAGGTTTCGAAGCATTAGGTGCTACTGTTACGAATGAAGCAGGTGGTATGTATCTTGAAGCTAAAGAGCTGAAAGGTGCGAAAATCTTTCTTGATGTCGTGTCTGTTGGTGCAACAATCAATATTATGCTTGCTGCTTCGATGGCTAAAGGTAAAACAGTCATTGAAAATGCTGCTAAAGAACCTGAAATCGTTGATGTAGCAACGCTATTAAACAACATGGGTGCGAAAATTCGTGGTGCCGGTACGGATACTTTAAAAATTGAAGGTGTTGAATCACTTCATGGTACTTCACACACAATTATTCCTGATAGAATTGAAGCTGGTACATATATGTGTGCCGCTGCAATGATGGGTGAGGAAGTATTAATTGAAAATATTATCCCACTACATATGGAACCATTAACTGCTAAATTGATTGAAATGGGCGTTGATGTTCAAATCGGTGAAGATAAAGCTTTAATTTCTAAACCGGAAAAATATAATCCAGTAACGATTACGACAAATGTTTATCCTGGATTTGCGACTGATTTACAACAACCTTTTACACCATTATTGTTTATGGCAGAGGGTCAAAGTACGATAACGGATACTATCTATCCAGCCCGATTCAAACATGTTGATGAATTATCACGTATGAACGGTGATATCACTGAGTCTGGTGGTACTGCAATTATTAAACCATCTCAACTATCAGGTGCAGAAGTTGCTGCTAGTGATTTGCGTGCAGGTGCTTGTTTAGTTATCGCAGGTCTTGCTGCTGAAGGTATTACGACGGTTTATAATGTTAAACATATCGACCGTGGATACAGCGGTATTGTTGAGAAGCTAAAGGCACTTGGTGCAGATATCTGGAGAGAAGAGATACAATAATGAATTTCCTAAAACGGCCAAATGCCGTTTTTTTTCTTAAGCAGCAACAAATATATAAAAAATATATTTGATATATTTTTTATATCGGTGTACAATAGTAATATAAAGAGGTGAGTCATATGGAAGTATGTCCGTATTTAGAAGAGACGTTTAAGATTCTTGGTCGCAGTTGGAATGGCCTACTTATAAACTATTTATCGCGTTCAGATGATCGCTCTGCACATTTTTCTGATATGAAACGTGACTTAAAATCAATTACCCCACGTGCATTAAGTTTGAAATTGAGTGAATTAGCTGAATGGGGCCTTGTCGAAAAGAAAGTCGTTTCTACAACCCCTCTTTCAATTAAATATGTATTAACGGATAAAGGTTATGCCTTATCTGAAGCGATGCATCCGATTGAAACATGGGCACAAGAGCACTTAGAACTAGACGAAAAACAAGCATAATAGGAAGCTTACTTGCTGAATAGTCAGTAGGTAAGCTTTTTATTTTGTCTTTAAAAAATAAGTATCATTTTACAACTAATGGTACGCATAATGTTGGAATGTGTTATACTATTAACGATGTTACATATCTAATGCAGAGGAGAATGTTTATGGAACGTAGTTTGTCAATGGAATTAGTCAGAGTTACAGAAGCGGCGGCGCTTAAAAGTGCGCGTTGGGTAGGTAAAGGTTTAAAGAACGAAGCGGACGACGCAGCAACGACGGCAATGCGCGAAGTATTTGATACAATTCCGATGGACGGTGTTGTAGTTATTGGTGAAGGTGAAATGGATGAAGCGCCAATGTTATATATCGGTGAAGAACTAGGGACTAAAGAAGGTCCTCAAATTGATATCGCAGTTGATCCTTTAGAAGGAACAACGCTTGTTGCTGAAGGTTCATGGAATGCAATAACAGTACTAGCTGTTGGTGATAGAGGAACATTACTTCATGCACCGGATATGTATATGGAGAAAATTGCAGTTGGTCCTGACTGTGTAGGTGTAGTGGATATTTCTAAGTCAGTAACAGAAAATTTACAGGCAGTTGCTAAAGCGAAAGGTAAAGATATTTCTGATGTTACAGCTACGCTTTTAAATCGTGAGCGTCATGCAGGCATTATTAAAGAAATTCGTGAAGCGGGTGCGCGTATTAAGTTAATCGAACACGGAGACGTTGCTGGTGCGATTAATACAGCGTTTGATTTTACTGGTGTTGATATTTTATTCGGTTCAGGTGGTGCACCTGAAGGCGTTATTGCTGCTGTGGGTATTAAAGCTTTAGGTGGCGACTTCCAGGGTATTCTTTTACCGGAAGATGTAGAACAAGAAGAGCGTTGCCGCAAGATGGGAATCGAACCGAACACTGTATTACAATTGGATGATATGGTAAAAGGTGACGACGCAATCTTTGCTGCTACAGCAGTTACTGACGGTGAATTAATGAAAGGTGTTCAGTTTAAAGGCGGATATGCTGAAACACATTCATTAGTTATGCGCGCAAAATCTGGCACAGTACGTTTCGTACAAGGTCGCCATAGTTTAGAGAAGAAACCAGGTTTAGTAATCAATCAGGAAGATACAATTTAATCATAATTACAAGCTTGAGCAGACGCTCGAGCTTTTTCTTTTTATCAAAACATGCTAAACTATCTAATGATACTCCTCTTGAAACTTCTTCTATTTTCTTTTTGAATTTTCCAAAACGAATGCATATAGATTTATTGATAAATTAATATAGAAATGGGTGTAGAAATGGTAGAAAAAGTGAGAACAAGCCCTCAGTATGAGTCTTTTCACGAATTATACAAAAATCATACAACAAAGGCATTAACAGCAAAAGCGAAAGAACTAGGTCTTGTTAATTATAGTAAATTGAATAAAAAAGAGTTAGTGCTGGCCATCATGGAAAAACAGATGGAGAAAGACGGCAACTACTATATGGAAGGTATATTAGATGATATACAGCCTGATGGATACGGTTTTTTAAGAACGGTTAACTATTCAAAAGGTGAGAAAGATATTTATATCTCTGCCAGTCAGATTCGTCGTTTTGAGATTAAAAAAGGGGACAAAGTTACCGGCAAAGTTCGTAAACCAAAAGAAAATGAGAAATATTACGGATTATTGCAAGTAGACTTCGTCAATGATCAAAATGCTGAAGAGGTTAAGAAGCGTCCTCACTTCCAGGCGTTAACCCCACTATATCCGGATACAAGAATTCGTCTTGAAACAACGAAGACAGCATATTCAACGCGTATAATGGATTTAGTGACACCAATTGGATTTGGGCAACGTGGTATGATTGTAGCACCTCCTAAAGCAGGGAAAACATCATTACTGAAAGAAATCGCAAATGCAATCTGTGTTAATCATCCGGAAGCGAAATTGTTTATCTTACTTGTCGGTGAACGTCCTGAAGAGGTAACGGATCTAGAGCGTTCGGTAGAAGCAGCAGAAGTAGTACATTCAACATTTGATGAACCACCAGAACATCACGTAAAAGTGGCTGAACTGTTATTAGAGCGTGCGAAACGTCTTGTTGAGATTGGTGAAGACGTCATTATCTTAATGGATTCAATTACGCGACTAGCACGTGCCTATAACTTAGTGGTACCGCCGAGTGGTCGTACATTATCAGGTGGATTAGATCCTGCCAGTCTGCATCGTCCGAAAGCATTTTTCGGAGCGGCGCGTAACATTGAAGCAGGTGGAAGTTTGACGATTCTATCTACGGCACTTGTTGAAACAGGTTCACGTATGGATGATATGATCTATGAAGAGTTCAAAGGGACAGGAAACATGGAGCTTACGTTAGATAGAAAGCTTGCTGAAAAACGTGTTTATCCGGCTATTGATATCCGCAGAAGTTCAACACGTAAAGAGGAATTATTACTTGATAAGAAAGAATTAGAGATGGTTTGGCAGCTGAGAAATTTATTTACGGATAGCAATGACTTTACGGAACGTTTCTTACGCCGACTAAAACAAAGTGAATCAAACGAAGATTTCTTTAAACAACTCGGTGAGCGCATGGTCGAAAGTGCGAAATCAGGTAAACCGATCATTTAAAATTTAACCTTGCTTTTTTATAGTGAGACGTATATAATATGTAAGTATTGACGTGAAAATATTTCACGAAATAACTCTGTTCCAGATGGTTCAGGGCAAAGGAGCTGAAAACAATTATGAAACCAGGAATTCACCCAGATTATCAAAAAGTAATCTTTTTAGATTCTACTACAGACTTCAAATTCTTAAGTGGATCTACACGTAAATCAAAAGAAACAATGACTTGGGAAGATGGAAACGAGTACCCAGTAATCCGTTTGGATATTTCTTCTGACTCTCACCCATTCTACACAGGCCGTCAAAAATTCGCATCTGCGGATGGACGTGTTGAACGTTTCAACAAAAAATTCGGTCTTAAGTCAAATAACTAATACTGAAGCTTTAAACTCTTATACCTTTTGGTGTAGGAGTTTTTTTAATGTTGAAGATGAGTTTTAAATCACAATGTAATATAGGGTTAAATTATGATATAATAAAGCGATTATGACTTAAAAAGGTGGCATTCAAGATGTATGAGCAGTATCATTCGGGTTGGATAGAGTGTATTACGGGTAGTATGTTTAGCGGGAAAAGTGAAGAATTGATTCGTCGTGTGCGTCGCGGACTTTTTGCGAAGCAGCGTGTCATCGTCTTTAAACCATCCATCGACGACAGATATAGCGATTTAGAAGTCGTCTCTCATAATGGCAACAAAGTTGAAGCAGTTAATGTCTCGCATTCTTCTGAAATAATGGAACATGTGCAGGAAGACCATGATATTATTGCAATAGATGAAATTCAGTTTTTTGATAATGATATCGTCGGTGTAGCAACACAGCTTGCTGAAGAAGGATATCGTGTTATTACTGCTGGTTTAGATATGGACTTCAGAGGTGTACCTTTTGAACCCGTACCTGAAATCATGGCAGTTGCTGAACATGTTACAAAGTTGCAGGCAGTGTGCAGTGTATGTGGTGCCCCGAGTTCAAGAACACAACGCCTTATTAACGGTGAGCCGGCGCGCTTTGATGATCCGATTATTTTAGTTGGTGCAAAAGAAAGTTATGAACCGAGATGTCGTGAGCATCATATCGTTCCGAAATAAAATATGAAACACATTAAATAAACTTAAAAAGGAGTAAATATATATGTTTGATCAGTTAGAAATCGTAGAACAACGTTATGAACAATTAAATGAATTATTAAGTGATCCGGATATCGTAAGTGATACCGATAAATTAAGAGAATACTCAAAAGAACAGGCTGATCTTCAGGAAACAGTTGAAGCATTTAGAGCGTATAAAGAAGTGAAGCAACAACTTGAAGAAGCATTAGAAATGATGGGTGACGCAAGTGATGCTGATGAGCAGGAAATGATTAAAGAAGAAATTAATGAATTAAAACCGCAAATTCCAGTATTAGAAGAAAAGATGAAACTATTATTAATTCCAAAAGATCCTATGGATGATAAGAACGTAGTGATGGAGATTCGTGGAGCAGCTGGTGGAGATGAAGCGAATATCTTTGCTGGAGACTTATTCCGTATGTATTCAAGATTCTCAGAAGAACAAGGGTGGAAGATTGAAGTTATGGAAACGAATGAAGCGGACCATGGTGGATTTAAAGAAATTAGTTTCACAATTATCGGAAAAGGTGCATACAGTAAATTGAAATTCGAAAATGGTGCCCACCGTGTACAGCGTATCCCAACGACTGAAAGTGGTGGACGTATTCATACGTCTACAGCAACAGTAGCGGTATTACCAGAAGTAGAAGATGTGGAAATTGAAATCCGTCAGGAAGATTTACGTATTGAGACGTATCGTTCATCTGGTTCTGGTGGTCAGCACGTTAACACAACTGACTCAGCAGTACGTATTACGCATATTCCGACTGGGATTGTGGCAACGTCTTCAGAAAAATCTCAAATTAAAAACCGTGAAAAAGCATTAAAATTACTTAAAACGCGTGTATTTGATGCGAAATTACAGGAAGAACAGGCGAAGTATTCTGAACAACGTAAATCAGCAGTAGGTACTGGTGACCGTTCTGAACGTATTAGAACATACAATTATCCTCAAAACCGTGTAACGGATCACCGTATCGGTTTAACGATTCAAAAGCTGGATCAGATTGTAGAAGGTAAATTAAGCGAAATCATCGATGCGTTAACAATCGCAGAACAAACGTCTAAATTAGAAGCATTAAATGATGGCGTACTATAACGTCCAGCAGCTGATTAAACAAGGTGAAGCGGTTTTATCACAAAATGAGGAACCAGTAATCGGTGCGAGATATTTAATGATGGATCTGTTTGAGCTATCACAAATGGATATAATGATGGATAATAAACAACTGACTGAAGAAGAACGAACGCGTTATCTAACAGGTATCGAACAGTTAGCACATCATATACCGCTTGCACATATTACCGGGTTTCAAATGTTCTATGACCGCAAGTTTATGGTGACAAAAGATGTACTTGTGCCACGCAATGAAACGGAAGAGCTTGTATCTCTTGTCATTGAAAAATGGAGCAATCATCAATCTTTCGCTGATATCGGTACAGGTAGTGGCGCTATCGCAATATCTCTTGCCTTAGAGTTACAGGGAACTAAAGCTTATGCCGTAGACATTTCTAGTGATGCGCTCAATACTGCACGTAATAATGCAGCAGCACTTAACGCAGAGGTCACCTTTTTAGAAGGCGATTTACTCGAACCGTTAATTAATCGTGGAATTAGGGTAGACTGTTTAGTAAGTAACCCGCCGTATATTGCACAAAGTGAACTAGAGTTAATGAATGAAAGTGCATTGCATGATCCCCATATCGCTTTATTTGCAGAAGATGATGGTTTGGCATTGTATAAACGTATGATCGAGCGTATGCCGGATATATTAAATCCAGATGCCCTTGTCGCATTTGAAATTGGACATGCACAAGGCGCGGCTATCTCAGAATATGTCTTGAAACTTTATCCACACATTACGCCACAAGTCGTTCAGGATATTAACGGTTTGAATCGCATTGTCTGGTTTGAATGGTGTGAATAAGTTATGCACAAATTACAGGAGTTATCCACAATTTGTGCATAACTTTTTATTTTGTTTTAAAATATGAGTAAAGAGAGGGGATTCAGCATGCAGACAAAAATTTGGAATGTGCGTAACAATGTGGATGACTTATCAAGATATCCACAAGTACAGGAAATCATTACAGGGTTTAAACAAGATGAAATCATTGCAATTCCTACCGAAACAGTTTACGGATTAGCTGCTAATGCATTGAGCAGTACGGCTGTGGATAAAATTTTTAAAGCGAAAGGACGTCCGCAGGATAATCCACTTATCGTTCACATTTATGAAAAAACACAAATTGAAGAATTTGCATGTATTCCGGATGATAAAGTACATCAATTGATGGATGCGTTCTGGCCAGGACCAATTTCATTTATTTTACCGCTTCAAAAAGACGTGCTAGCATCTGCAGTTACCGCTGGACTTAATTCAGTAGCAGTACGAATGCCAAGTGATAAAATTGCACGCCAAATACTGAAATTAGTTTATCTACCGCTTGCTGCACCTTCTGCAAATACGAGTGGAAAGCCGTCTCCAACAACTGCAGATCATGTGAAGTTTGATATGGATGGAAAGATTTATGGCATTGTCGAAGGATTTCAGGTAGATGTAGGTATTGAAAGCACGGTTTTGGATTGTACATCTTATCCATATAAAATTGCACGTCCAGGTGCGATTACAAAAGATAATTTAGAGCGCATCATTCCAGGATGCATTACAACAGCACACTATAATACAGAACAGCCGATAGCACCTGGTATGAAATATCGTCATTATGCACCCGACAGTCCTATGGTACTTGTGTCTGATATAACGCAATTACAGCTTGCCTCAAATGAAGCGCTGATAGCACCACGTAATGAGTTATCACGTTTTAATGACAATGTGACATATGCTTTAAGCGAGACATTTGAAGATATTGAAGGTGCCATGCATAATTTATATAGTGCATTACGCGAGATGGATCAGCAGAAAGAAATTACAAAGCTCTATATCGCTGACTATTCCCATATTGATGGGAGCGATGCATTAATGAATCGCATCAATAAAGCAACTTCAGGAAAGTAGGGAGAAAGATGGATATCGTTTTTGTTTGTACAGGAAATACGTGCCGTAGTCCGCTAGCAGAAAGTATCGCAAGATCAATGTCAAATAAACATTCATTTTCATCGAGAGGTATTTTTGCGATGGATGGTATGCCCGCTTCACGCCATACACAACAAATTATTGAAACGAATCATTTGCCGGTTGCTTCACTAAGTGCTGGCTTTGATCGCGTGGATAGTGAAAAAGATTTAATCTTAACGATGACAGCAAATCACCGTGATACGATTCGTTCGATGTATCCAGCAAGCAATGTATATACGTTAATTGAATATGTGGATGGTGTAAGTCAGGACATCCAGGATCCATATGGTGGAGATTATGAAATATATCAACAGACTTACGAACAGTTACAGGAAAATATCACGAAATTATTAACAAAAATTGATGAAAAATAGACAATTCAAAAAATAACGAATCATTTTCCGGAAATGTTTTAACTCACTTTTTAAATAGGCTATAATATGAAGTATGTAATAAAAGGAGGGATATTGTGAAGATTGCGATTGCAAGTGACCATGGTGGATTTGAGTACAAAGCTAAAATTACAGAATTTTTAACAGCACAAGGTATTGAGTTTAAGGATTTCGGGCCAGCATCAACTGAATCAGTCGATTATCCAGACTATGCAGGTCCTGTAGCACATGCTGTAGCAAACGGTGAATATGACCGAGGCATTTTGATTTGCGGTACTGGTATTGGGATGAGTATTACAGCAAATAAAGTGCCGGGTATTCGTTGTGCGCTCGTTCATGACGTGTTTACAGCTCAAGTGACACGCGAACATAATAATTCGAACATCCTGGCAATGGGACAACGTGTTATTGGTGAAGGATTGATGCTACTTATCGTTAAAACATGGTTGGATGGTGAATTTGAAGGTGGACGCCATCAGAAACGTATCGATAAAATAGCGCAGCTGGAGTCTAGCAATGGATAACATTAATACATTGCTGGATGAACTCGTAGCAATTGATTTCTTTAAGCCAAATACGTTATGTGTTATTGGATGTTCAACTTCTGAAGTTATTGGTGAACGTATCGGTACAAATAGTTCTGATGAAGTAGCAAAAGTATTTTTTGAAGCATTTCAACGTATACACAAACAAACGGGTGTTGATTTTTGTTTCCAGGGTTGTGAACATATCAATCGTGCGATAACGATGGAACGTCGTGTGCAGGAGCGATATGGCTTTGAAATAGTCAGCGTGGTACCTGTAAAAGGGGCCGGTGGCAGTATGAGTAGTCTGGCATATCAAAGTTTCGAAGATCCAGTAGTTGTTGAGCATGTCGTGTGTGATATAGGTATTGATATCGGTCAGACGCTGATCGGTCAACATATTAAACATGTACAGATTCCTGTACGCGTTGCAACGAAAAAAGTAGGCGAAGCAGTGGTTACGATTGCAACGCATCGTCCGAAGTTAATTGGTGGTCCTAGAAGTCAATATTAAATGAATATCAGGGGGATATATGATGAACGAAATTAAAGCGCAGGATAATGTACTATTTGAGGCAATGCATAAAGAATTAGAAAGACAAAATAACAACATTGAATTAATTGCTTCAGAAAATTTTGTTTCTAAAGCTGTAATGGAAGCTCAAGGTTCAGTATTAACAAATAAATACGCTGAAGGTTACCCGCATAAGCGTTATTATGGTGGATGTGAGTTTGTCGATATCGTAGAAGATTTAGCAAGAGACAGAGCGAAAGAATTATTTGGAGCAGAACATGCAAACGTTCAGCCGCATTCAGGATCTCAGGCGAATATGGCGGTTTACCGTGTAGCGATTAAACCAGGAGATACTGTACTAGGCATGGATTTAAGTCACGGTGGACATTTAACGCACGGTTCTCATGTGAATTTCAGTGGTATAGATTATCATTTCGTAGCTTACGAGGTGGATAAAGAAACTGAAACAATCAATTATGACAATGTACGTGCTTTAGCAAAAGAACACAAACCGAAATTAATTATTGCTGGTGCTTCAGCATATTCACGTGAAATTGACTTTAAACAATTTAGAGAAATTGCTGATGAAGTTGGCGCATTATTTATGGTTGATATGGCACACATCGCTGGACTTGTAGCTACAGGTCTTCATGAAAACCCGGTACCATATGCTGATTTTGTAACGACAACGACGCATAAGACGTTACGTGGGCCACGTGGTGGTATGATTTTATGTAAAGCGGAATATGCAAAAGCAATCGATAAAGCAATATTCCCGGGTATTCAAGGCGGACCTTTAATGCATGTAATCGCAGCGAAAGCTGTGGCATTTGGTGAAGCGTTACAACCTGAATTTAAGACGTATCAAACACAAGTTATTAACAATGCGAAGACGCTTGCTGCGTCATTGTCAGAAAGAGGACTGCGCATCGTAAGTGGTGGCACAGATAATCATCTGTTTAGCGTTGATGTGACACCGATGGACTTAACAGGTAAGGTTGCAGAACATGCGTTAGACGCAGTTGGTATTACTACGAATAAAAATACGATTCCATTTGATAAGACAAGTCCATTTGTAACAAGTGGTATTCG
Organism: Macrococcoides bohemicum; assembly: GCF_016865215.1. Taxonomy (NCBI): domain Bacteria; kingdom Bacillati; phylum Bacillota; class Bacilli; order Caryophanales; family Staphylococcaceae; genus Macrococcoides; species Macrococcoides bohemicum. Next base: position 2,086,084 of record NZ_CP054482.1, on the reverse strand, counting down.
AATTGGTACGCCAGCAGTAACAACACGTGGTTTAAAAGAAGATGAAATGAAATTAATCGGTAATATTATCGCTGACGTATTAGCAAATTATGAAGATGAACAAGTGTTAGCGAAAGCAAGAGAGCAAGTTAAATCAATTACAGATAAGTTTCCTTTATATCAGTAAAGATTTAACGATAAATCACCTGAGTTTATAAAAAGAAATAAATACAATATAGTTTGGAGAAGATTATTATGGCGAAAGTCCATGTTTTTGATCACCCGTTAATTCAACATAAGTTAAGTTACATTCGAGACGAGCAGACTGGAACGAAAGAATTCCGCGAGCTTGTAGATGAAGTGGGTATGTTAATGGCATACGAAGTTACGCGCGATTTAGAATTAGATGATGTCACAGTGAAGACACCAGTTACTGAAATGACAGCGAAACGTTTATCAGGTAAGAAGATGGCAGTTGTACCTATTTTACGCGCAGGATTAGGTATGACTGATGGTGTATTAAAGTTAATTCCGGCAGCGCGTGTCGGACATATCGGATTATATCGTGACCCTGAAACTTTGCAACCTGTTGAATACTTCGCAAAGTTACCTCAGGATATTGAGGAACGTGATTTTATCGTCGTTGACCCGATGCTTGCTACAGGTGGTTCTGCAATTGAAGCGATTAATTCTTTAAAGAAACGTGGCGCTACTAAAATTCGTTTTATGTGTTTAATCGCTGCGCCGGAAGGTGTTAAGTTATTACAAGAAGCACATCCTGATGTAGATATCTATATCGCAGCATTAGATGAGAAATTAGATGACCATGGCTATATCGTTCCTGGATTAGGTGATGCTGGTGATAGATTATTTGGTACAAAATAAGAATATAGGAGATTATCATGAAAAAAATTATGACGATTTTTGGTACAAGACCTGAAGCGATTAAAATGGCCCCTCTTGTACTCGCTTTAAAAGAAGATCCGGAGTTAGAACCAATTGTAGTTGTTACTGCGCAACATAGAGAAATGCTGGATCAAGTATTAACAATCTTTGATATTACGCCAGATTATGATCTAAACATAATGAAAGCAGGTCAAACATTATCTGAAGTGACAAGTCGCGTAATTTTAGGCTTAGAAGAAGTGATTCAGGAAGCTAAGCCTGATATGATCTTAGTCCATGGTGATACAACGACAACATTTGCAGGTAGTCTTGCTGCCTTCTATAACGAAGTTGCAATCGGTCACGTAGAAGCGGGATTACGAACTTTCCAGAAATATTCTCCATTCCCGGAAGAGATGAACCGTCAAATGACAGGTGTACTTGCAGATATTCACTTCGCACCGACTGAAGAAGCTGCACAAAACTTACTGAATGAGAATAAACCGGCGGACAAAATTGCGATTACTGGAAACACTGCAATTGATGCATTGAAGACAACAGTAAAAAGTGATTACGTTTCTGAAATCCTTGCAAATGCTGAAGGCAGAAATGTGATTTTACTTACGGCGCACCGCAGAGAAAATATCGGACAACCGATGCACAATATTTTCAGTGCAATTCGTCGTATCGTCGATGAATTTGAAGATGTTGAAGTAGTTTATCCGATGCATAAAAACCCTAAAGTACGTGAGATCGCAGCTGAACATTTAGCAAATCACGATCGCGTTCAACTTATTGAACCGTTAGATGTTATTGATTTCCATAACTTTGCTTCGCGCAGTCATTTTATATTAACGGATTCAGGCGGTGTCCAGGAAGAAGCGCCTTCTTTAGGTAAGCCGGTACTTGTACTACGTGATACGACAGAACGCCCTGAAGGTGTTAAAGCTGGAACATTAAAACTTGCAGGCATTGAAGAAGAAAATATTTATCAGTTAACAAAAACGTTACTGACAGATGAAACAACTTACCAAAGTATGTCAAAAGCAAGCAACCCTTATGGTGATGGTGAAACTTCTAAAAGAATTTGTGGTCATATAAAATATTATTTTAACTTGACACAAGAAAAACCGGTACCATTTAAGGTAGAAGCATCTGAAAAATAATTAAATTGATAATTTTTTAAAACCAAACATAATTATTTGTCTAATTTGTGAACATTCCGTGAAATTTATGTTTCTAAAGTTTTGACATAGCATTGACACGGTATTTTGCCTATATTATCATAAAATGTGGAATGAAACGGTTTTCATCCGCGTGAAAACTATTTCTAAGGAGTTCCCCAATATGTCAGAATTCAAGACTTTTTTTAAGCAATACCTGCAATATTTTATATATTTAATCTTAATACTCTTAATAATCGCTATGTTCACGCATAATGATTTTGTGTTAGGATTAGTTATTGGTACTATTGCGTCTGCGATTAGTACTTTTGTATGGTATCACAATTTATCGCGTGCGATTAAGAGTGATGCATTGTATATCTCAAGTGGTATGGGCATTCGTTTTTTAATAGCGGTCATGGCATGCCTCTTCTGGGTGAGATATCCTGCAATATTTGATATATTAGGTATCGCACTTGGCCTAATGTTGACCTATGTAATGATTATCATTCATGGTGTGAACAGTTTAAAAAAATAATACATAAAGGAAGAGGTGAAGAAATGGAACACGAATCACCCCTCTATAATCTCGAAATTGCAGGTCATAATTTACTGTTCGATTTATCATCAGTTTTAATGCTGACAGTTACAGCTGTAATTGTATTTATTATCGCACTTTTATGCACACGTAACTTAAGTATTAGACCACATGGCAAACAGAATTTTATCGAGTGGATTTTCGATTTTGCTAGAGGCATTATCAACAGTAATATGGCTTGGAACAAAGGTGGACGTTTTCACTTTCTAGCTGTAACAATTTTAATGTTTATATTTATTGCAAACATGCTAGGGTTACCATTTGCTATCATCAACGGTCATACATTATGGTGGAAATCACCTACTGCTGATCCAACAGTGACATTAACACTTTCTATATTGATGGTACTACTTACGCATTTCTATGGTGTTAAAATGCGAGGAAGTGGCAATTACTTAAAAAGTTTTGCTCAACCCGTTTGGTTTATGGTACCGTTCAAGATTATTGAAGAATTTTCTTCTACATTAACGTTAGGTCTGCGTCTTTATGGTAACATTTTTGCAGGTGAAGTTTTACTAGGTTTACTTGCGGTAATGGGTGCTGGTGCAGGAATGGGTGCGGCTGGGTTTTTAGGTGCAGCAATCCCAACAATGGTTTGGCAAGGTTTCTCAATTTTCGTAGGTGCTGTACAAGCATTTATTTTCACAATGTTATCAATGGTTTATATGTCACATAAAGTGTCAGATGACCATTAATATAAAAAATTAAAAAACTATTATATTTCTTTAGGAGGAAATTATTCATGAATTTATTAGCAGCAGCAATCGCAATCGGTTTAGCAGCATTAGGAGCAAGTTTAGGAGTAAGTAACATCGTAGCACGTACAGTTGAAGGTGTAGCACGTCAACCAGAATCTCGTGGACCATTAATGACAATCATGTTCATCGGTGTAGGTTTAGTAGAGGCACTTCCTATCATCGCGGTAGTTATCGCTTTCATGGTAATGAACAGATAATCATATAAGTAACTCGTTAAGGCGAAGTCAACTTTGATTTCGCCATTCATTTATCAATATAACTGCGATGAAAGGAGCGTTAACTTTGAATTTCTTAATATTAGGTGAAACAGCACAAGCTGTGCCTCAAGGTGTTCAATGGGGCACAGCATTATATACTTTAGCACTGTTCATAATTTTATTATTACTTTTAAGTAAGTTTGCCTGGGGGCCACTTAAGAAAATTATGGATGAACGTCAAGAAGGTATTAATAACGATCTTGATAGCGCTAGAAAACAAAATGAAGATGCAAAACATTACGCTGAAGAAAATAGAGCTTTATTAGCAAAAACACAAAACGAAGTTTCAATTATGATGGAAGATGCAAAAGCACAAGCTAAAACACAACAAGAAGCAATCATCCACGAAGCTAATATGCGTGCAAACAAAATCGTGAGCGACGCACAAGTTGAAATTGAAAATGAAAAACAACGTGCTATTGCAGACATCAACGATCGTGTTGCTGAATTATCTGTTTTAATTGCACAAAAAGTAATCAATAAAGAAATTAACGAACAAGATCAAAAACAACTTGTTCAACAATTTATTCAAGAGGCAGGCGATAAATAATGGCCAACGTCTTAAATAAATACGCAGAGAGTTTATTAGAAGTTGCAAAGGTACAAGGTGTATCACAAAGTGTTTATTCAGATCTTTTAGAGATAAAGCAGGCATTAGTAAATGATTCAACATTTGCGTCTTTTGCAGAAGATCCAAAAGTATCTAAAGAAGCACGTATAGCATTCGTTACAGAAACCTTCAAAGGTGTGGATGCACCATTAATGAATTTACTGAAAATCTTGGCTGATCGCAAACAATTAGGACTTATTCCTGGTATTGTGGACGCATTCGTTGAATACTATAACAATGCAAACCAACAGGCAAAGATGAAAGTAGAATCTGTATATCCACTATCTTCTGAAGAGTTAGATGAATTAGGAAAAGTATTCATCGAAAAAACAGGCTATAAAAAATTATTAATTGAAAATGTTATTAATGAATCTTTAATCGGCGGTATTCGTACTACAATCGGAACGACAGTATATGATGGTTCAGTTATCAATGAATTAAATCAATTAAGTAAGTCGTTTCAAAAACAATAATTTCTTATAAGGAGTGACATCAATGGCCATCAAAGCTGAAGAAATCAGTGCGTTACTAAAATCACAGATTGCAAATTATGAGTCTGGTATGACCGTAACGGATGTAGGTACTGTTATCCAGGTCGGTGACGGTATTGCATTAGTTCATGGCTTAAACAACGTTATGGCTGGGGAACTAGTCGAGTTTGGTAACGGTGTATTAGGTCTTGCACAAAATTTAGAAGAAAATAACGTAGGTGTCGTAATCTTAGGCCCTTACTTAGATATTAAAGAAGGCGACGAAGTTAAACGTACAGGTCGTATCATGGAAGTTCCAGTTGGCGAAGAGTTAATTGGACGTGTTGTTAACCCATTAGGGCAACCCATTGATGGACGTGGCCCGCTTAACACAACTAAAACACGTCCAATCGAGTCACCAGCTACTGGTGTTATGGATCGTAAATCAGTTGATGAGCCATTACAAACAGGTATCAAAGCGATTGATGCGTTAGTACCAATCGGGCGTGGCCAACGTGAGTTAATCATCGGTGACCGTCAAACTGGTAAAACAACAGTTGCAATCGATACAATTCTTAACCAAAAAGATGAAGATATGATTTGTGTATACGTAGCAATTGGACAAAAAGAATCAACTGTACGTACTGCTGTTGAAACTTTACGTCAACACGGTGCATTAGACTATACAATCGTAGTATCAGCATCAGCATCTCAACCAGCTCCGTTATTATACATCGCGCCTTACGCTGGTGTAGCAATGGCAGAAGAATTCATGTTCAACGGTAAACACGTATTAATCGTATATGATGATTTAACAAAACAAGCAGCAGCTTACCGTGAGTTGTCATTATTATTACGTCGTCCGCCAGGTCGTGAAGCTTATCCTGGGGATGTATTCTACTTACACAGTCGTTTATTAGAACGTGCGGCTAAATTAAATGATGATTTAGGTGGCGGTTCTATTACTGCATTACCATTCGTTGAAACACAAGCAGGGGATATCTCAGCTTACGTACCAACGAACGTTATCTCAATTACAGATGGACAAATCTTCTTACAATCAGATTTATTCTTCTCTGGTGTACGTCCTGCGATCAACGCCGGATTATCAGTATCACGTGTTGGTGGTTCTGCACAAATTAAAGCGATGAAAAAAGTAGCGGGTACATTACGTCTTGACTTAGCATCTTACCGTGAATTAGAATCATTCGCACAATTTGGTTCTGACTTAGACCCACAAACTAAAGCGAAATTAGAGCGTGGTAAACGTACGGTTGAAGTATTAAAACAAGATCAAAACAAACCTTTAACAGTTGATAAACAAGTTACAATTCTTTATGCATTAACTAAAGGTCACTTAGATGATATTCCTGTTGAAGATATTACACGTTTTGAAGATGAGTTATTATCATGGATTGGTTCTAACGCACCACACATCTACCAAGAAATCCGTGAAACTAAAGGCTTACCAGCTGATGAAACATTTGTTGAAGCATTCAATGCATTCAAGAAAGTCTTCAGAAAATCAGAAGTATAATCTTTAATAAGGAAATTAATCAGAAGGTGGTGACAAAATGGCTTCTCTTAGAGACATAAAAGGCCGCATAAATTCGACTAAAAAAACAAGTCAAATTACGAAAGCGATGCACATGGTTTCTAACTCTAAACTTCGTCGTGCTGAAGAAAATGCTAAAAGCTTTTATCCATATATGAATAAAATGCAGGAAGCAATTACAGCAATCGGAGGTAACAGTTCAGACTCAAACCATCCAATGTTGCAGTCACGTCCTGTTAAGAAGACAGGTTACTTAGTAATTACTTGTGATAAAGGTCTTGCTGGACCTTATAATGCAAACATTTTAAAAAGCGTTACAGCTAAAATAAAAGAACGTCATAATAACAATCCTGCTGAATACGGTATTTTAGTAATTGGTCGTGTTGGTCGTGATTTTTTACGCTCACGTGAATATAACGTTGAAGGTGAAATTATCGGGCTTTCTGAGCAACCATCATTTAAATCAATTAAAGATATCAGTCAAAAAGCTGTTTCACGTTTTGAAACTGGGGAATATGACGAAATTTATATGCATTTTAGCCACTTCATCAGTGTACTTGAGCAAGAAGTTCAGGAGCGCAAAATTTTACCGATATCTAAAGAAGAAGTATCAGGTGAGACTTCATTATCTAACTATGAGTTTGAACCTGATCAAGATGCCATTTTAGAAGTAATTCTTCCACAATATGCGGAAAGTTTAATCTATGGTGCCATTTTAGATGGTAAAGCAAGTGAACATGCATCACGTATGACTGCAATGAAAAATGCAACTGACAATGCAAAAGAATTAATCGATGATTTATCATTACAATATAACCGTGCGAGACAAGCAGCAATCACTCAACAAATTACTGAAATTGTTGGTGGAGCAGCCGCATTAGAATAACACTTAGGAGGAATAAACATGGCAGTAGGTCACGTAATCCAAGTTATGGGTCCTGTTATCGACGTTAAGTTCGAAAACGGTCAATTACCAGCATTAAACAATGCCTTAACTTTAGATATTAAACGTGAAGAAGGCAAAACAACGAAGTTAGCGTTAGAAGTTGCCCTTCATTTAGGTGACGATGCTGTACGTACAATCGCTATGAGTTCTACTGATGGCGTGCAACGTGGAGCAGAGGTAGTCGATACTGGATCACCAATCTCAGTACCAGTTGGAGACGTAACTTTAGGTCGCGTATTTAACGTATTAGGAGAAAAAATCGATTTAGGTGAAGCATTAGATGCAAGCGTGCGTCGTGATCCAATTCACCGTTTAGCACCTAAATTTGAAGAATTATCTACAAAAGTTGAAATCTTAGAAACAGGTATCAAAGTAGTAGATTTATTAGCACCATATATCAAAGGTGGTAAGATCGGTCTATTCGGTGGTGCCGGTGTAGGTAAAACTGTATTAATTCAGGAATTAATCAATAATATCGCACAAGAGCACGGTGGTATCTCAGTATTCGCAGGTGTTGGTGAAAGAACACGTGAAGGTAATGACTTATTCCACGAAATGAGTGACTCAGGCGTTATTAAGAAAACAGCGATGGTATTCGGACAAATGAACGAGCCACCTGGTGCACGTATGCGTGTAGCATTATCTGGTTTAACAATGGCTGAATACTTCCGTGATGAACAAGGTCAGGACGTACTTTTATTCATCGACAACATCTTCCGTTTCACACAAGCAGGTTCAGAGGTTTCGGCACTTTTAGGTCGTATGCCTTCTGCCGTTGGTTACCAACCAACACTTGCTACTGAAATGGGTCAATTACAAGAGCGTATCACGTCAACTAACGTTGGTTCAGTCACATCTATCCAAGCGGTATTCGTACCTGCCGATGACTATACTGACCCGGCGCCAGCAACAGCGTTCGCTCACTTAGATGCAACAACAAACTTAGAGCGTAAATTAACGGAGATGGGTATTTATCCAGCCGTTGACCCATTAGCGTCTACATCACGTGCATTAACACCAGCAGTAGTTGGAGAAGAACACTATGAAGTAGCACGTCGCGTTCAGGCAACTTTACAAAAATATCGTGAGTTACAAGATATTATCGCTATCTTAGGTATGGATGAATTATCTGATGACGATAAAAAGACTGTAAACCGTGCACGTCGTATTCAGTTCTTCTTATCTCAAAACTTCCACGTAGCTGAACAATTTACAGGTCAAAAAGGTTCTTACGTACCAGTTCAACAAACGGTACAAGACTTTAAAGCGATCTTAGATGGTAAATATGACCACATCCCTGAAGATGCATTCCGCTTAGTTGGTGGCATCGAGGCTGTGTTAGAACAAGCTAAAGGTATGGGTGTTGAAGTTTAATTTCTTAGGAGGATGGAACTATGAATAAAATCGCATTAGATATCGTCACTCCTAACGGTTCAGTTTACTCAGAGCATGAAGCAGAGTTAGTAGTATTACAGACTGAATCAGGTGAATTGGGTGTGATGGCTGGTCATATTCCTACAGTCGCACCTCTAAAAATTGGGGCCGTACGTGTTACACGTTCTGCTAATGATAAGGATCATATTGCTGTAACGGAAGGATTTGCTGAAATCCGTCCAGAGAAAGTTACGATTCTTGTTCAATCAGCTGAGCAAGCTGATGAAATTGATATTGAAAGAGCTAAATCTTCCTTACTTCGCGCTGAAGAGCGTATGAAAGAAGATAAAGCAGAACATGTTGATTTCCACCGCGCAGAACGTGCATTACATCGTGCAATGAACCGATTAGAAGTTGCAAAATATCGCTAAGAGGCTGTAAAAGAAGCGTTAAGACGCGAACAAACTGGAGACAATTCCTTTAAAATCGCTTTTTGATTTTGAAGGAATTGTTGAAGTTTGACTAGCGGCTGCTTCTTTTACGCCGTTTCAAAAGAGGCTGTCGATAAAGCGTTTGCTTTGAACATGCCAATTAATTAAGAAATTTAAAGTACACAGTTATCTGTGTACTTTTTTTGTAGAGGAGAAATATGAATATTTACGCACTGACATATGTCTTTTTATATTTAGCTATCACAGCCGTGAGTTTTAATAGTTTGCAGGCACTGCGTTTTGATCAATTATTTAAAGCAGGAAAGATGAAAGAAATACAAGTTTTGTTAATATGCTTAAGCATGTCTTTGAGTTATGTAGTGACCAACTTTATTATTGATTTAATTAAACAAACAAATCTTATTATGGTTTTATTTTAGTGATATAATTAATATACGGTATATTTAAATAATATTAATATTTTCATTGTTTAAGAAGTTTTCATTAACAACACGTGGGGTATTTGGTATAGAATAGATGTATAGCTATGTTAATTTGGAGGTTAAGATGGATACAATTATAGTTAAAGGTGGCACTAAATTAAAGGGTCATGTTAAAGTTGAAGGTGCTAAAAATGCAGTGTTACCGATTATAACAGCATCAATTCTTGCTGCTGAGGGTAAAAGTGTGTTCACAAATGTTCCTGATTTATCTGATGTGGATACTATTTCAGCCGTTTTAGAAGGCTTAAATGCGAAAGTATATAAAAAATTAAATGTTAATACTGTTGAAGTTGATGCAAGTGGTGAACTTTTAACGCATGCTGCATATGAATACGTTAGTAAAATGCGTGCAAGTGTGCTTGTGTTAGGGCCATTATTAGCACGCTTTGGAAAAGCTGAAGTAGCGATGCCTGGTGGTTGTGCTATCGGTTCTCGTCCAATCGAACAACATTTAAAAGGATTACGTGCTTTAGGCGCAGAAATCACACAAACAAATGGCTATTTAATGGGTCGTGTAAATGGTAGATTAAAAGGTGCACAAATCTATTTTGATTTCCCGAGCGTTGGCGCAACTCAAAATATTATGATGGCAGCATCACTCGCTGAAGGAAAGACAATTATTGATAATGTTGCTAGAGAACCAGAAATCGTTGATTTAGCAAACTATTTAAATAAAATGGGTGCTGATGTGCAAGGTGCTGGTACTGATCGTATCGTAATCAATGGTGTTGCTGCACTTAAAGGTGCTGAACATGAAATTGTACCGGATAGAATTGTTGCCGGAACGTTTTTAGTTGCTGCAGCATTAACACAAGGTGATGTGTATGTTGAAGGTGCCATCTATGAGCATATGCAGGCGCTCATTGCTAAGCTTGAAGAAGCTGGTTGTTTAATTGATGTTGATGAAACTGGTATTCGACTACGCGCTGAACAACCTTTAAAGGAAGTTCATGTGAAGACTTTACCACATCCTGGGTTTCCTACTGATATGCAGGCTCAGATGATGGCGCTTATGCTTGTCTTACCAAAAGAAAGTACGATGCATGAAACAGTGTTTGAAAATCGCTTTATGCATGTTGCAGAGTTTGCTAAGATGAATGCAAGGATTACAGTAGATAAACGTATTGCACGTGTTTCAGAAAGTAAGTTACAAGGTGCAGAAGTAAAAGCAACTGACTTACGTTCAGCGGCAGCTTTAATATTGGCAGGACTTGTAGCTGAAGGTTACACTAAAGTCACTGAACTTTATCATTTAGATAGAGGTTACGTAGATTTCCATCTTAAATTAAGAAGTTTAGGTGCGGAAATAGAACGCACAGGCGATAAAAAAGTTACTGTAAAATCTTAAATATGTACAATCAAACCTGAGGGGTGATTGATTTGAAACGACCGAACTTAAATCAAAACGTAAGTGTTATTAATGGCACAGAAGTAATACATAGGCGTATACCCATTCTGTTAATGGTAAGTATCATAATCTTATTAATGATGATTTTATTTGTTATCGGAATGATGATTGGGTATGGTATCTTACATTCTCCGATGGATGTATTTAAATCATCGACATGGACACACTTATTAAAACTAACTGGGAGTGAAAGTTGATGGAAACATTACTAACTTTTGACGAAATTAAAAAGATTATTCCACATCGCTATCCATTTTTATTGATTGATAGAATCATTGAATTAGAAGACGGAAAAAAATGTACTGGTATTAAACAGGTAAGTGGTAATGAACCGTTCTTTCAGGGGCATTTTCCTGATTATGCAGTAATGCCTGGTGTATTAATTGTAGAAGCACTAGCGCAAGTTGGTGCTGTTGCAATGCTTAAGTTAGAAGAGAATCAAGGAAAGCTTGCAATGTTTACTGGTATTGATAAATGCAGATTTAAAAAGCAGGTTACACCTGGTGATACGTTACAGTTAGAAGTAGAAATGACAAGAGTAAAAGGACCATTAGGTAAAGGTGTAGCAAAGGCTACGGTGAATGGTGAGATTGCTTGTAGCTGTGAAATCAGTTTTGCAATTTTAGAGAAATAACAAAAGAAGATAATTCGGAAAGCACAAGCTTCCGGATTATCTTCTTTTTATTTTATTCTTCTATTTCATCTTTTAATTTTGGTTTTGATTTCATCATGCGGTTGAATGCGATAAGTAGCTCCTGACCACTTAGTCCGTCCGCTACAAGCTGTTCAAGTAACTTCTCTGCATAAACTTGTCGTAACGTATAGATATGACATTCAATGATTACAGAGATTTTATCTTTTAAAGGAATAATTTGTTTTACAGTTGATTCAAATAAGGCAGGATCATTTGATGCACGTGTAATAACAACACGTGTATCGAGCATCGTCTCATTTTCTAAATAGTGCTGCATTTTTTCAAGATGAATATCATCGATAACGATTTCAAGCAGCCAACCTGTACCGCTGTTTTCTTTATTAATAATGACACCGTCATGTAGCGCATATTCTGTTACTGATTCATTTTCGACTATTTGAAATCTTACTGCTTTAAACGTTTTCATGTATATCCCTCCATTATCTATTATAAATTATCACATATAATTTTCAAATTATAAAATCTTTCTTTTTAAATCAATAATACTTTTATTTTTGATAGAAAATGATGAATTATTCAAATTTTGAACGTTCTTCATATCTAAAAATGAATTGCTGCATTTTTTCAACAATTTATTTTCATTATATAGTGCTATTAAGAAAGGAGGTGACACATTGATAAATAAAGTGATACTCGCAGGTAGGATTTCCAGTGATATAGATTTAAAGAATTTTTCAGACAAACTACAAATTGCATCATTCTTTCTGGCGGTTGATCGCGGAAAGAAGAAGGGTGCGAAAGAAAGTACAGTTGATTTTCTGAGATGTAAAGCATTTAATCGAACAGCAACAAATATACATTCATTTTGTAAGAAAGGTTCTCTCATTTGTGTGACAGGACAAATTCATAATAATCGCTATGAAAGAGATGGTCAGACAAGGTATTCAACTGAAATCGTAATAGAAAGTATTAAGTTTCTTCCTTCATTCGGCGGTAATAATAAAGAAAAGACGCCAGATGAAACATGGGATGAACTGTCATACGATGAAAAATTAATCGTTATTAATGGATATCGTGCAGTTAAGAAAGAAACGACGGACCATAAAAAGGAAGCTGTTTCTAATGTAACACCAGGACAACAAGAACATGAACCTGTCACGACCTACAATCAGCGATGGTCTACTAAACTGAATAAAGATGAGAAGATGTCTGCTGAGATTCAGGAACAGGCAGAAGAAATTGTACAGAAGTTCAGTGGCGAGTCATCTATTAATCACAAAGAAGCAACGCTTGATAACAATGATGAAGTTGTAGAACCGACTAGTCAAAGCAATAATACGATAGATAATGAAGCAAATGATACTCAGACCGAAATGACAGATGATGAAATAACAGATCAACAAATCCCATTTTAAGTAACACTACTTCATTACTCACACACCTCACATCCCAATACACCTCCCAATTTAAACCGTCTATCGCCCGTGCCGGGGCGATAGACGGTTTTTGTATCGAAATGAGATATGGTTGTAATATATTTGTAATTTAAGGAAGTTACTTATAATAATGCTGTAACCAAAGAAATGTAAAATCGTGATAAAGTAGTGTTATTGATAAAAGAGATTATTCGGAGGAATTATATATAATGAAAAAATTAGCAGCAATTACTACAATGGCAATACTTACTACAGGTGTAGCTACAACACAAGCAGACGCAAAAGAACATAAAGTTGCTCAAGGTGAATCTTTATGGACAATCGCAGATAAGTATGACACTACAATCGAAAAGATTAAAAACATTAATAAATTAAAATCAGAGGTAATCGTTCCTAACCAAAAGTTAGAAGTATTAGTTAAAGGTAAATACGAAGTTAAAGCTGGAGATACTTTAGGTAAAATCGCACATAAATTTGATGTAAGAATTACGGAATTAAAAAAATGGAATAAAATTGAATCTTCTAAAGAATTAAATGAAGGTCAATTATTAATCGTTGAGAAAAAATCAGATCGTAAACATGCGAATGCAGCACCAGTAAAAGCAGCACCAGTAAAAGCAGCACCAGTTGCTAAAAAAGTAGCAGCACCAGTTTCAGCACCGGTTGCAACGCAAAATACTGCAGCAACTGTACAACCACAACCACAAGCTCAACCAGTACAACAAACTCAAAAAGCAGTTCGTGTACAACAAGCACCAGTACAACAAGCGCCAGTACAACAGACTAAACGTGCTGCAGTACAACAAACATCAGCACCAGCTGGTAATTCATCAGTTGATGCACATTTACGTTTAATCATGCAACGTGAATCAGGCGGAAATCCAAGAGCAGTTAATGCAGCAGGTTACTACGGATTATTCCAATTCTCTCCACAAACATGGGCAGCTGTAGGCGGAACTGGTAACCCAGCACAAGCTTCAGAAGCAGAACAATGGAAACGTGCGCGTATGTTATATACGCAACACGGCGCGCAACATTGGTCAACAGCATACTAATAATAAATTTTAGCAGAACTTTACGTTCTGCTTTTTTTATGAAAAAATTTAGTCAATTGTTTCAAAAGTGTGACATTCTTAATAATTCATAACATAGCGAGCTAACTGATATTTCTCTTAAACATTTAACACTATATGGAAATTAATTTATTTGTTATTTTGTTATTGTAACGCAAGCGTAATAAAAGGGCATATCTTTTATTTGGCTGTAACCTATGAAATATTTATTTCTGATATAGTTAACTACAAGAACAAAGCATATTCATTCAAAAGAATTCAGTAATAAAATAAAAAACAAAGATTTCCCGGAGGAAAATAAACATGAAAAAAATCTTGAGTGTTACAGCAGCAATTGCAATCACAACGACGATGGCAGTTTCAACAGCAGACGCAGCTTCATATAAAGTTAAATCTGGTGATTCATTATGGAGCATCGCTAATAAATATGGTACGTCAATTGCAGCAATCAGATCAGCAAATGGCTTAAGATCTAACTTAATTCATCCGAACCAAGTGTTAAAAATTAATGGGAAAAATAATAGTGTTGTATATAAAAATACGTCTTACAAAAAATCAACGTATAAAGCACCTGTAAGTAAAACCGCTTATACAAGTTCAAAAACTGTAAAAACAACAAATTCTACTTATATTAACAGAGGTTTAAACTGGTCAGCATTAGCACAATGTGAATCTGGTGGTAATCCGTCTATTAATACTGGAAATGGTTATTATGGTATGTACCAATTTAATTTACAAACATGGCGTGGTGTTGGTGGTTATGGATATCCACACCAGGCATCAGCAGCTGAACAAACGAAACGTGCTCAAATTTTATATAACATGCGTGGTGCGCAACCTTGGCCAGTATGTGGACTTCGCTTATAATTTTAAGACTAACGATTTTATCGTTGGTCTTTTTTCATATCTTGCTTTCACATCTTGCTTGCGTTACACTAACAATAAATACATATACTACTAGGGGTGCCTTTTGGCTGAGATGACTTTGTCAAACCCTTTACCTGATCTAGATAATGCTAGCGTAGGAAAGTAGTTAAATTCCTTTATTGATATTATTTTTTTAATAACGGTATTTAGCCCAATTCCTATATGGAAATGGGCTTTTTTTTATATATTTTGAGGAGGTAAATGATGTTTACACAACAATTAAAAGAAGAAGTAGAGCCAATTATCGAGTCAATTTACAATGATCCGTTTATTCAGGGAATGGTGCGTGGTGATTTAAGTAAAGAAGCAGTGATTCATTATTTAAAAGCAGATCATCTTTATTTAAACGAGTTTGCGAAAATTTATAGCTTATTAATTCCAAAACTAGATGATAAAGAAGGTATTAAATTTTTACTAGAACAAATCGATTTTGTCTTGAACGGAGAAGTCACTGCACATTATACTTTAGCAGACTATGCCCAGGTTGATTATAAAACGATTATTAAAGACGGAGAATGGTACCCGACAAGTGATCATTATATTAAACACATGTATTTTAATGCATATCGTTATAGTGATGCAGCATTTACAATTTGTGCGATGGCACCGTGTCCGTATGTTTATCAGCAAGTTGCTTTAAAGATGAAAGAACGTCATGATTTCAACGGCAATCCATTTAAAGACTGGGTAGATTTCTATGCAAAAGAGATGAAACCGTTAATGGACCATCTGGATGGCTGGGTAGATGAATTTGCAGAACATGCAAGTGAAGCGGAACGCGCGATATTAACAAAGAACTTTAAAGAGAGCTGTATACATGAGAAACGTTTCTTTAATATGGCTTATATACAAGAAACTTGGGAAAGTGTGGTTGAATAATATGAAAACAGCTTTATCGATTGCAGGAACAGATCCAACGGGTGGCGCTGGAACAACAGTAGATTTAAAAGTATTTCAATCAAGAGGCGTCTATGGTATGAGTGTTGTAACAAGTATTGTCGCACAAAATACTTTAGGCGTTCAGCAAGTATTTAATCAGAATGTTGATGTTATTGCAGCACAACTGGATAGTGTATACAGTGATATCATACCGGATGCAGTGAAGACAGGAATGCTTGCAACGAGTGAAGTTATGGATGTCGTACGTCCTTATATTGTAAAACATGATATTCCTTATGTAATCGATCCTGTCATGGTAGCTAAAAGTGGTGATGCATTGCTTGATGAAAATGGGCGTAGTGCGGTGCGTACAAAACTTTTAGATGTAGCAACAGTCGTGACACCAAATATTCCGGAGCTTGAGGAAATCGTACAGATGAAAGTGGAAACACTTGATGATATAAAACGTGCGGGTAAAATATTTATTAATGAAATTGGATCTGACAGTGTACTGATAAAAGGCGGTCATCTTAAAGGTGATGCTACAGATTATTTATTTACTCGAGATGATTTTGTTGTCTTGAAAGGTGAACGTTATGATACGAAACACACACATGGCACAGGATGTACATATTCAGCAGTAATTACATCTGAACTTGCTAAAGGAAAATCCATTGTTGAAGCAGTACAACTTGCTAAACGTTATATGGATATAGCGATCCGATTCACACCAGAACTAGGACATGGTCAAGGTCCGGTTAATCACTTTAAATTTCAGGAGATGGAATAATGATATTAGAACAGCTGAGAAAAGATAATCCACTGATTATTTGTATTACAAATGACGTAGTTAAAAATTTTACAGCGAACGGTCTACTGGCTTTAGGTGCCAGTCCGGCGATGGCAACAGAAAAGTTAGAGATGGACGAATTTCTAACACATGCTGGTGCATTGCTCATCAATATTGGTTCAATTGAAGAAGGTGATATCGAAAATATGCTGGCTGCTGCAAAATATGCTAATCAACATGATGTACCTATCGTATTGGACCCTGTTGCATGTGGCGCATCTAAATTGCGTAAAGATTTCTGTTTAAAATTATTAGAGACATATGAAATTACAGTAATACGTGGCAATGCTTCTGAATTACAAGCTTTGACAGGAGAAGCGCGTATGAAAGGAACAGATGCAGATACGAGTCTGTCAACAGAAGATGTTGCACGCGCTGCATATAATAGATTTAACTGTGCGATTGTCGTAACAGGTGAAATCGATGCGATTTGTGTGAATGGAAAAATTAACTTAATTGAGAATGGTACTGCACTTTTAACAAAAGTCACAGGTGGTGGATGTTTATTAGGGGCAGTTGTTGCTAGTTTCATATATAATGAAACTAAACCAACGTTAGAAACATTAACAGAAGCATTGACAACATATACTGTTGCCTCAGAGTTTGCTGAACGTGCGTCTAACGGCACTTTGCCGGGACATTTTGCTGTGAATTTAATCGATCAGTTATATTTAATACAGGAAAGTGATGTGGCAGAGAATAGACTTGTGAAAGAAGTGTAGCGAATGTTTGATAGAAAATTATTGCGCGTTTATTTTATTGCGGGCACTCAGGATACATCTGACGGTAATCTTGAGCGAGTATTACAGGAAGCCCTTGAAGCAGGTATTACACTATATCAATTCAGAGAAAAAGGTCAGAATGCTCTGACTGGTGAAGCTAAAGAAACATTAGCGCGAAAACTTTTTGAGATGTGTAAAGCAAAAGGTGTACCGTTTATTGTTAACGATGACATTGCGTTAGCGAAGAAAATTGGTGCGGACGGTATTCATCTCGGCCAGGACGATGAGAAAATCGAGAACATCATTGATGATTTCAATGATAAGATTATCGGGCTCTCTGTCGGTAATTTTGCTGAATATGATCAATCTGATTTGACGCATGTTGATTATATCGGTGTAGGACCAGTATATGAAACAAGCAGTAAAAGTGATGCGAAGAAACCTGGAGGCATAGAACTCATCCGTAAAATGAGACTATATGACGAAGATATTCCTATCGTCGCTATCGGTGGTATTACAGATGCCAATAGCGAGATGATTCTTGCTGCCGGAGCTGATGGAATCTCAACAATTTCTTCTATTACGAAAAGTGACGATATTAAACAAGTTGTTACAGATTACCTGAAATATTATACAGATAAATAAAAATACATGGTTTTTGTTTAAGATTATCACTTTTTGTGATAAAATAACCTCTATGTGAATAATATTATGAGGTGAAAGAATGAAGAAAAAGGCAATTTGGCCGTTAATCATTGCAATTGCATTATTTTTAGCGGGTTGTGATTATTCAAAAGAAGAGAATCGTACTGGATTTTTCTATGATACATTTGTACATCCGTTAGACCAATTAATCCATTGGTTAGGTGCAAATATGGGACATAACTATGGTTTAGCAATCATCGCGATTACTTTAATCGTGCGTTTAGCACTTTTCCCTTTTATGATGCGTACATATAAGAACCAATATGTAATGAAAGAAAAGATGGCGTTAATTAAGCCGCAGATGACTGAAATTCAGGAACGTGTGAAACGCGCCCGTACACAAGAAGAGAAGATGGCAGCAAACCAGGAAATGATGGCATTATATAAAGATAATGGTATCAATCCGCTGAACATGGGATGTTTACCATTACTGATTCAATTACCGATCGTAACGGGATTATTCTATGTATTGAAATACCCGACATCAGGTGGTATTACAAAATATCCAGATTTCTTATGGTTCGAATTAACAAAGACTGATATTGCAATGACAGTCATTGCAGGTATCGTCTATGCAATTCAGGCTTATGTATCAATGCAAAACATTCCTGAAGAACAAAAAGCACAAATGCGTATGATGATGTTTATCTCACCGATTATGATCGTGTGGATGTCAGCAATCTCTCCAGCAGCATTACCTTTATACTGGGCTGTCGGTGGCGCATTCTTAGTTGTGCAAACTTGGTTAGGTAATAAGTTCTATAAGAAGAAAGTACATGAAGAAATTGCACCTTTAGTTGCAGCGCATGAACAAAATCAAGCTGAAGATAAACCTAAAAATGTACAAGTTGTATCATCTAAAAAGAAGAAAAAGAAATAGTTAGATAGAAAGTGACCTCAAAATTGATTTGAGGTCACTTTTTTGTTGGGTGAGAGGAAAGTAGTTCGGAAGTGTCGTCAAACCAGATCTGAAGCCACTTCCGTGTACAATAGAGATAAAACCAGTGAGTAAGTGTCGTCAAACTAAATTTGAGGTCACTTCCGTGTACCATAGAGATAAAACCAGTGAGTAAGTGTCGTCAAACTAAATTTGAGGTCACTTCCGTCCACCATAGACGTAAAACCCTTGAGTAAGTGTCGTCAAACTAAATTTGAAGCCACTTCCGTCCACCATAGACGCAAAACCCTTGAGTAAGTGTCGTCAAACCAAATCTGAAGTCACTTTTGTCCACCATAGACGCAAAATCCTTGTGTAAGTGTCGTCAAACCAGATCTGAAGCCACTTCTGTCACAACTATCACCACTCTTTTTTAAATTGTTCAATAAATGCTTTCATATATTCATTACGTTCTTCTGCCATTGCTCTTGCTGTTTCAGTATTCATTAAGTCTATGAGCTTAAATAATTTCTCATAAAAATGATTGATAGCAGTACTCGGTGTTCGATAGTCACTTAAATCATCGCGTACAGGTATATTTGGATCATACATTGCTTCACCGAACTTTCCGGCAAACATAAATGTTCTGGCAATTCCAATCGCACCTAGCGCGTCAAGTCGGTCAGCATCCTGAACAACTTTGCCTTCAAGTGATTTTAATTTACCTTCGTTCTTTCCACCATTAAAGCTCATATATTTAAGGATATGATTAATAGCTTGTTGCGCTTCTATAGAAAGATGGATTTCCTCGTAAAATTTATTTAATCGTTCCCATGCTGCTTTAGTATCAAATAACTTTTCGTCAACTGTGTCATGTAATAACGCTGCCATTTCAACGATAAAAAGATCTGCGCCTTCTTTTTCAGCGATTATAACAGCCATTTTACGCACCCGTTCGATATGCGCAAAGTCATGACCGCTTGATTCACCTTGATGTACATTTTTCACAAACGATTCAGTGATGTGTAGCACTTCTTTGTTAATCATGTGAAAAAACTCCTTCTAAATGTTTACTTTTTATAAAAAGTTGGTATAATAAGATTACAAATTATCAGAAAATTCAAAACATACTTTTATATCAAAGGGGATGTAAATCATGAACAATACATATCATTTCGAATTAACTAACCAACAAAAGAAACTCGGATTTACATATTTGATTATTCATAGTGTATTTTTCTTAAATTTAGCAGCTGATTTCTTATTGATACATTAAATAAAAAGGGCGTGAGAATTGATTCCTCACACTCTTTTATAATATCGGTGATATTAATCTTGCAATGGCTTCCTTTACTCTGATGAGTAATACGCGTTGATCATAAATTTCCTTCGTTAGCTGACTGGAAACTTTAACGTCATCTTCGAACGTCTTGCGTAATTTATAGGCAATATCATGGTCGTATATAAATGCGTTAACTTCAAAGTTTAACTCAAAACTTCTAAAGTCCATATTTGCCGTACCGACACTTGCGACTTCATCGTCTATGACCATCATCTTTGTATGGATAAATCCATTCTCATAGATAAATATATTACAGCCCGCATGAATCAATTCACCGACGTTTGAATAGGTTGCCCAGTAAACAAAAGGGTGATCGGGTTTGTTTGGAATCATGATATTGACTTCAACACCAGTCAGCGCAGCGATTTTTAATGCATCAAGTAAAGAAGTGTCCGGTATAAAATATGGTGACTGAATAAATATCGATTCTTTCGCGGAGGTAATCATCTTCAAATAACCGAATTTAATATGTTGTTCACTCGAATCCGGACCGCTCGATGCAATCTGAATTCCGATTTCGCCCTTACTATTAACATCCGGAAAATACTTTTTGTCATAATGCATAAAGTTACGCGTTGACTGAGAGTTCCAGTCCATCATAAAACGCAGTTGTAATGCATTGACTGAGTCACCTTCGACACGTAAATGTGTATCGCGCCAGTAACCAAATCGTTTATCCAGTCCTAAATATTCATCACCGACGTTAAAGCCACCAACATATCCTATTTTTCCATCTATTACAACGATTTTACGGTGGTTACGATTATTCATCCTGAAATTAATGAGTGGGAAGTGTGAAGGAAAGAATGCTTCAACTTGACCACCAAGTTTCTTAAAGTTTTTAAATCGTGATAAAGTTAATGTACGTGAACCGATGTCGTCGTATAGCATTTTTACTTCGACACCTTCTTTAAGCTTTTGCATCAAGGCATCTAATATTTCTTTACCGATACCATCTTTTTTAAAAATATAATATTGAATATGTATATGGTCTTTAGCATTCAGGATATCCTGAATTAGCGCGTCAAATTTTTTACGGCCATCTGTAAGAATTTCAACTGCATTATCCGTCGTCAGGAATGATGAATAATTATTTAAGTTCATGCGGATAATATCTTTATGTTTCATAATTTCTTTAGAGCGCACCATTAGATCATCTTCATCAATTGCATGCCTCTGTTCATGAACAATTTGCTGAAGACCGAGCTTATCTTCTTCGTCAAGCTTAAAGATACTGGATTGCTTAATCTGTCTGCCGAACAATAAATATAATATGAAACCGATAATCGGCAGAAAGAATAATACCAGTAGCCATGCCCAAGTTGAACCTGCTTGTCTACGCTCTAAAAAGATAATTACGAAAGCTAAAAATATGTTAAAGACAAATGCAACAAAGAAAAGTATTGAAAAAACTTGAGAGTAATCGATATTTGAGAATACTGACAAAAAGCATGCCTCCTTTAGAATTAGCTCTATTATACATGAAAAAACAATTAAATACTTTTGCGGCTATACAATTTTAATACTGATATTTGATTTTACAAATTGCTATCAATGTTCACAAAATCTTTACATAAATAAGTCTATGGACCTATAGCTATATTGGCTATTTTCGGGTACACTAATATTAACAAATTGATTAGGAGTGATCGAAATGAAACAATCTCAAGAAAAAATGAAAAATGTTGTCACTCTGCTTTCTTCACTTGGTGTTAATATCTCAAAAACAAAATCACGACTTGAAGTTATGCGTACGTTACCTCATGTAGCACCCGCAAAATTAAAATAATATACATAAGAGAGGACATTCGGATTTAGAATGTCTTTTTTGTTATTTAAATTAAAAACTCTTTATCAATCCAATATGGGTTGATAAAGAGTTTTTTATGTGACTATTTATTATCACACTTGTTTATATTTTTTAATTTGTTCGGCATCAGAGTGATAAAAAATAGATAATGCAACACCTATACCACACATTAATGCCCAAAGCGCACTACCACCATAGCTAATGAATGGTAATGGGATACCTGTAATTGGCACAACCTGAATCGTCATGCCGATATTTTGGAATACATGGAAGATAATCATGCTGATCAATCCTACTAAAAATATAGAAGCGAATTGATTTGTTGATACTTGTGCCATACGAATTAAATGAGTAAATAATGCCAGAAATAGTACGAGTACTACAACAGTACCGATAAATCCAAATTCTTCACCGATTACTGAAAAGATAAAGTCGGTATGATTCTCAGGAATGTACACTTCTCCACCTTTAAATCCTTTGCCGAATAACCCCCCAGAACCAATAGCTTTTAATGATTCCATCAAGTGGAAACCTTCACCATCACTATATTGTGCGGGATTTAACCATGAGTTGATTCGGCCAAGCTGATATGTCTTAATACCGAGTACTTTATCGATAAGTTCAGGTTTATAGATAATTGCAAGTATAAGCGTGGCACCAATTGTTGTAAGACCAATTAAAAATGGTGCAAGTATACGCCAGGTTACTCCTGAGACTACCGTTATCCCTAAAATAATCGCTAGTAATACGAGTGTCGTACCTAAATCATTTTGTAACAAGATTAATATCATAGGAATAATCGCAGTTATACCAATCTTCATCAGTAAAATGATATCTGTCTGAAAAGATTTGTAATATGTGAAACGATTGTGATCGTATACAACCTTACTTAATGCCAGAATTAAAATAATCTTCATAAATTCAGAAGGTTGTAAACTCAGACGCCCAAAGAATACATACCAGCTTTTTGCACCGTTAATTGTTGGTGTTAAAGAAGATTCAGGTAGTATCAATAAACCGAGCAGGGCTAAATTACCTAAAAAATAAAGTACGAAGACCCATTTATTGATCAATTTTGGTTTAATAAGCATAATACTGAATGCTAAAATAAATCCGAGAATATAATAGAATACTTGTCGTTCAGCAAAGTTCGTCCCATATTGCTGACCATCCATTGCTGATGTGATCACAGTTAAACTAACAGTGAAAAAACATAATATAAGAATAATGAGCCACCAATCGATTTTTTCAATCCATGGGCGCTTAATTTTGATGCGTGAAGTATTACTTGATTGAGCCATGGCCAAACTCCTACTCTAAATAAATTATAGTCATTATTATACATAACTTATCTGAAACATTATAGGAATAAATGCTTCTTTTGTGAATGATTTACGCCTTTCGATAAAAAACATGCATATCATCATATATCGTGATAGTATTATTATATTAATATTCTGGAGGAATTAACATGTCTAAACAAAATATATGTATCGTCTATGGCGGTAAAAGTGCTGAGCATGAAGTTTCTATCTTAACGGCGCAATCAGTAATCAACGCTATGGACAAAGCAACATATGCGGTAGATACAATTTATATAACAAACGAAGGTGAGTGGATAAAAGGTCCACAAATCACTGAACGTATTGAAGATAGCGAAACTTTAAGATTATCATCAACAAATGAAGACTCTATCATGCATTTATTAACAGCATCTACTGAAGGAAAATCTTATGATGCGATTTTCCCTTTACTCCACGGACCGAATGGTGAAGACGGCACAATACAAGGATTATTTGAAGTATTAGATTTACCCTATGTTGGTAATGGTGTATTAGCCGCCGCAAGTTCTATGGATAAATTAGTGATGAAGCAATTATTTGCAAATCGCGGCTTACCACAATTACCTTATGTAAGTTTTTTACGTAGTGAATATGAGACTTATAAACATAATATTTTAGAGCTTGTTAACAATAAATTAGAGTATCCGGTCTTTGTTAAACCAGCTAACTTAGGATCATCTGTTGGCATTTCAAAATGTACGAACCGTGAAGAGTTAATTCAAGGCATTGAAGAAGCGCTGCAGTTTGACCGTAAACTTGTTGTAGAACAAGGTGTCGTTGCGCGCGAAATAGAAGTTGCGGTAATAGGGAATGATAATCCTAAAACGACATTACCTGGAGAAGTTGTAAAAGATGTAGATTTTTATGATTATAAATCGAAGTATAAAGACGGCAAAGTGCAGTTAGAAATTCCTGCTGATATTCCTTCAGAAATTCAGGAAACAATGCGTAATATGGCTGTAGAAGCATTTAAAGCTACAGATTGTTCAGGTTTAGTTCGTGCTGACTTTTTCTTAACTGAAGACAACACGATCTACATCAATGAAACAAATGCGATGCCTGGTTTCACGCAGTTTAGTATGTACCCATTACTTTGGCAGAATATGGGTATGAGTTACAGTGAACTTATAACGGAATTAATTAATTTAGCAAAAGAACGTCATGCGGACAAGAAAAAAATTAAATACAAAATGGACTGATAACGATGATAAAAAGAAATTTACAATGGATTGCAGAACAAACGAATGGCACTGTAAAAGGGTATCATGATGTGATGATCGATGGCGTATCGATTGATTCAAGACATATTAATGAGGATGTATTGTTTATTCCTTTTAAAGGTGAGCATGTTGATGGACATCAATATGTAGCGCAAGCAATAGAAAGTGGTGCTGCAGCTGCTTTATGGCAAAGTGATGCACCAAACATGCCTGTAGGGTTACCGCTAGTTGTAGTCGACGATACTTTAAGTGCATTACAGGCAATCGGTAAAGCTTATTTAGAAGAAGTAAACCCGAAAGTTATTGCGATTACAGGAAGTAACGGTAAAACTTCTACAAAAGATATGGTGGAAATTGTTCTGGCACCAAATTTTAAAGTTAAGAAGACGCAAGGCAACTACAATAATGAAATAGGACTGCCGATTACACTGTGTCAATTAGATGAAGATACTGAAATATCTATATTAGAGATGGGTATGTCGGGGTTTGGTGAGATTGCATTTTTATCAAATCTCGTACAACCTGATATTGCTGCGATTACTAATATTGGCGAAAGTCATATGCGTGACTTAGGCTCAAGAGCTGGTATCGCACAAGCCAAGTTTGAAATTACTGAGGGATTAAAGGGTCCATTATTTTATGATGGCGATGAACCATTATTAAATGAATTGGTAGATAATACTGAGGGTGACTATAAAAGTATCGGCTTTAATCAGGTTAACGATTTTTACATTCATGACTTACAAGCATCTGAAAGAAGCATTGCTTTTAAAGTAGGGGAAGCGCAATTTAGCATTCCGACGCTTGGTGCTCATAATGCCCGAAATGCAACAATCGCGATTGCGATTGGTCGTTTACTTGGATTAAGTGACGCAGTAATCAATGTTAATTTAGGACATCTGCATTTAACAAATATGCGCATGGAACAAATTATTGGGCAGAATAAGACCCGTTTAATCAATGATGCGTATAATGCAAGTCCGACGAGCATGCGTGCTTCTATTGATACGTTATCAATTATGGCTGTACCGACGAAGATTATCGTATTTAGCGATGTGTTAGAACTCGGTCCTGATTCAAAGATGTATCATGAAGCAGTAGGTGCTTATTTCGAAAATAAATCGATTGATCATTTATTTACAGTCGGTACTGAAGCAAAATACATTCATGATAAAGCACAAGATTTCACGAATGCTATGCATTTTGAAACGAAAGAAGCGCTTGAAGAAGCACTAATACCATATTTAAATCCAGAGACGGTTATACTATTTAAAGCAAGCCGCGGCATGGCGCTTGAAACGATTATTAATCATTTGATATAAATTATTTGATAAATACTGTAAGCAATAAAATAAATAAAAAATATTTCCAGCACACATAAATTGAATGACTGTATAGCTTACAGTCATTTTTTTGATGTATTGAAACTTGTATTTACAATTGTATTGATTGTAAAAATATACGATAGGTGCTAAGATAGAGAAGTTGAATAGGCAAGAGGGTGAAAAATTACTCTATGCCATGAGGACAAGTCGAATGCGCACACTATAGAGGCGTAATTTATGAAAGATAAAAGGAGAAATAATATTGCAAAAATTTAGAGACCTAGGTATCAGCGAACCTACCATAAATGCGCTGGAGAAATTGGGATTTACAGAACCTACACCGATTCAAACGGATAGTATCCCTCATACGATGGCAGGCCGTGACGTATTAGGCCAAGCGCAAACTGGTACTGGTAAAACTGGTGCTTTTGGAATTCCTTTAATTGAAAAAGTTAGAGGTCAAGAGGGGATCAAAAGTTTAATTCTTGCGCCTACACGTGAATTAGCAGTCCAGGTTGCTGAACAATTAAAAGCATTTAGTCGTGGACAAGGGATTCAAGTAGCGACAGTTTTCGGTGGAATGCCGATTGACCGTCAAATCAGAGAATTAAAAAAGAAACCCCAAATCGTAGTTGGGACACCTGGTCGTGTAATCGATCATTTAAACCGTCGTACGTTAAAAACTGAAGACATCAATACGTTAATCTTAGATGAAGCAGATGAAATGATGAACATGGGATTCATCGATGATATGCGTTTTATCATGGATAAATTACCGAAAGAACAGCGTCAAACAATGTTATTCTCAGCAACAATGCCGAGAGCTATTCAAGAGTTAGTTCAAAAGTTCATGAAAGATCCTATCATTGTTAAGACGATGACAAACGTTGATTCAAATCCTGATATCGACGAGCATTACACAATCGTTAAAGAATTAGAGAAGTTTGATACTTTCACTAATTTCTTAGATGTTCATCAACCTGAACTAGCAATCGTATTCGGACGTACAAAACGTCGTGTAGATGAATTAACGAGTGCGTTAATCTCTAAAGGATACCGTGCAGAAGGTTTACATGGTGACATCACACAAGCCAAACGTTTAGAAGTTCTTAAGAAATTCAAAAACGACCAAATTGACATCCTTGTTGCAACAGATGTTGCTGCACGTGGATTAGATATTTCTGGCGTATCACATGTTTATAACTTTGATATTCCTCAAGATGTTGAAAGTTATACACACCGTATCGGACGTACTGGTCGTGCCGGTAAACATGGTATGGCAATTTCATTCGTTAACCCGGTTGAGATGGATTATATCCGTCAAATCGAAAAGTCTAAAAATCGTACGATGACTGCATTACGTCCACCAACACCAGGTGAAGTAATGAAAGCCCGTGAATTAGATGTTAAGACGAAAGTTAAAGGATGGGTTGAAAAAAATACTGAAGCACGTATCGAGTCAATCGCTCAGGAATTAATTAATGAACATGGTGATGTGAAATTAGTAGCATCATTATTACAAGAATTAATTAAATCTAATAACGATGTAGATGTACAATTAACATTTGAAAAACCACTTGGCCGTAAAGGCGGAAGCGGTAAATCTTATGGTCGTGGCCGTGGTGGAAACAGCGGACGTTCAGGTGGATCTCGTAGCCGTTCTAAAGATGGCGGTAAAGATAACCGTCGTAAATCGTTCGACCGTGCTGGTAAAGCAGGTGCTTCAAAAGGCGGAAAAAAACCTTTTAAAGCAAGAACATTTGCAGACCATAAAAAATAAATAGTTATTTTTAAACACCTTAAATTAATCAAGAAGATTAGTTTGAGGTGTTTTTCTGTTTTTTTGTTGGTTGTGAGTAAGTGTCTTCAAAACGAATCTCCCGCCACTTCCGCACAAAAAAATAGAGACAAACTTCACATATTACGCTCACCTTATGAAAATCTTATGTTCTTTGTTATAATTTACATAAATGGAGGCGATTGAATTGTATTTTGAACTGTTACCACATGCACAACCTGCAAATACTCCTAAATACAGACGTATTAAATGGAGCATCTATACGTTACTCAATTTAGCCATCTGTACGGGATTATATTTTGGTATCAATTGGTTGTATGAATGGCGTTATACATACTTGATATTCTTATTGATGCTGTTACCCATCTATATTCTTTCACTTGGTATTTTTTTAAGTTATAAATACACACGTTATCAGCTCAATCAGGCTACACTTGAAATGAGTAGTGGTGCCTTCTTTATGAGTAGAAAGATTGTACCACTAGACTTGATGCAGTCAGTAAAGATTGAACAAGGATTTATCATGAAAAAATTTAATCTTGCGGTTGTCACAGTATACACCCGTGGAGATATGGTTATTCTACCTTATATGGAGACAAAGGAAGCTGAAGCGTTAGCAGAGCGTATTATTGCAAGAATTAAGGAGATTCATTATGGACTCAACTAAAAAATCACTTCATTATTCTACGTATCTATCTAATCTGCTCAAATCTTTAAAAAGTAATATCTTTCCGATAGGCTTTGGGTTGTTCTTAACCATTAAAGATGGATTTTCTAAGGAAGCACTACTAGATAACGGCTTTGCTATCTTGATTTTATTATTTACTCTACTGAGTGCAATATTTAGTATGATTGAAGCAAAGATAACAAAATACTGGATTGAAGATGATAAATTAATGCTTCAAAAGGGTATTATCAATCGTACAGTAAAAGAAATATATATCGGTAAAATTCAGACGATGGATACTTCAGCAGGGATTGCGAATCAATTGCTTGGTGGTGTCATCATGCATATTAAGACTGCAGGAGATGGGATTGAATTAAATAGTATCGGAAAGAATGATGCTAAAGCTTTAAGTGATTATATTAATCAGCGGAAATTTCATTTGCAACAGGGGGCTGTTGTTCAAGATATTCTTATAGAAAATCATGAAGAAGAGGATGTAATTAAATACGACGAAAAGTCTTATGAAACAATTTATCAATTATCATTTACCGATCTTATTATGATGAGTTCAACAAGTGCATCGATGTTTACGGTCATCGCGGTTGTGGGTGCTATTTATTCTCAAGTGAATGACATATTTAATTTGGATAGTTATTTGGATAAATTGGAAGGTATCGTTGGAGAAAGTTATATGATGGTAGGTATTATCATACTAATGGCACTGTTATTTAGCTATATTATCGGTATATTTATTACTGCGCTGAAATATCATCAGTATACTGTGAAGTTTGACGGTGAGTTAATCAATATTAAATATGGTTTATTCGAACGAAAAAATAAATATATCGCGGTTAAGAACATTCAGAAAGTCACAGAAAAACAAAGTTATCTGAGAAAGTTATTGAATAAAACCTCATTTGTCGTTACTACAACGAGTGAAATGAAAGGTTCAGAAGACAGTATCTTAGGCGATGAAGAAGTATTACCGTTTATTTCTCGTGATGAGGCTTATCAATTGATTCAAAGACTCGTTCCGAAGTATCAATTTGATGAAGTAAACAAAGTTATTCCAAGGCGCAGTATACGCAGATACTTCCAGGTTTCCTGGATAATATTTTTAATTGCTGGTGGCATCATTCAGTATTACTGGTTTGAATATACTTGGCTGATTGTCATTCTGCTGATGGTGTTAACCCTTATCACAGCAATCATCAAATATAAAAATTCAGGCTATATTATTTTAGATGATCAGATTAATGTGCGCAATGGTGGTGCATTTGTAATGCAAACTTCATTTATTAAAGAAGAGAACATTATCGGTATAAATGTGTCATCTACACCATTTATGAATCGTGCAGATTTGAGAAGTGTCGGTTTAGGCATTTCATCAGGAAGTAACAGCATACAATGTAGTTTAGATTATATCGAACAAGTTGATGCTGCAAACATCTATGATTGGTTCTTGTTAAAGGAGAGACGTCAATATGAATAAGATGCATAGAGATAGCTTAAAATTAATGAAGATTGGTGCGTGTTTAACAGCAAGTGTCTTTTTAATCGTCTTAGCAGTTTTATGGTTTGTTAAATTTAAAGGGTTTATTCCTGTTCATCCATATGTATTTATCGGAATCGGTGTGATTGGATTGATTATTTTTATTCTGGATTTCTTTATATTCCCTAAGCTTACTTATGAAACATCATTATTCCGGTTAGGAGAAGAAGAAATCACAACATTAAACGGCATCTGGAATAAGGAGAAATTAATTGTACCTTATGTAACGATACAAAACGTTGAAATGGAACAAGGTCTTATCATGAAGCGTTTTAATATTAAGTCATTAAAGATTATTACAGCTGAAAATGATATGGAGATACCTTATGTTCATGAACATGAAGCAGATACATTAAAGACATATATCCATCAAAAAATGAATAACATCGACGTAAGGAGAAGTCATGATTAAAGGTATCGGAACGGATATTATTGAATTAGAGCGCATTCGTAAATCGCTTGAAAATAAAAAGATGGTTGGCCGTATTTTACATCCAAAAGAAATCGAACTGTATGATAGTTTTGAAAGTGAAAAACGAAAGGTTGAATTTTTTGCTGGTAGGTTCTGTGTCAAGGAAGCATATAGTAAAGCGTTAGGCACAGGCATAGGGCAACTTAGATTCAATCAAATCTGTTGTTTAAATGATGATAGTGGAAAGCCTTATATTGAAGGCAGTGATGCACATGTGAGCATCGCACATTCGGAAACTGTAGCAACTGCTTTTGTAGTGATAGAGGAATAATGGATTATTCCAAAAAGTATGATAAAATTTGAGTATTAAATGATGGGGTGAGAGATATGAGTGACAGGATATATAGGCCGAGTTTCGTCAATGTTGATCTTGATGCAATCAATGAAAACTATAAAGCTGTAGGTAGATTACATCCTAATAAGACGGTTATCGCAGTAGTTAAAGCGAATGGGTATGGGCTAGGGTCAGTACAAATTGCGACACACCTTTATAATCAAGGTGCTGAATTTTTTGCGGTTGCAACACTTGATGAAGCGATCGAATTAAGGATGCACGGTATTAAAGCTAAAATTTTAGTATTAGGTATTATTGAACCGAAAGATATACATAAAGCAAGTCAACATAGATTAGCTTTGACTGTGCCGGGATTATCCTGGTTAGAAGAGGCACTTGAGTTTCTGGACGAAGACGATAAACCTATCTGGGTACATTTAAAACTGGATACCGGAATGGGTCGTATTGGTATGCGTGAAAAGCAGGAATATCAGCAAGTTGTCGATCTTGTTCAAGCACAGGATAAAACGATTTTTGAAGGCGTGTACACACATTTTAGTTGTGCGGACGAAGATAATGACAGTGCGTCAATAGCATATAGTCAATTTATTGATATCGTTCATTCAAGCGAACTGCCATCATATATTCATTGTCAAAATAGTGCAGCTGCTTTACGTTTTGATGCTTCAGAATGTACAGCTTTACGCTTAGGTATAAGTTTATATGGTTACTATCCTTCTGAGTATATTCAGAGCATTTCTAAACTTAAATTAAAGCCAGCGATGCAACTTGTATCTACAGTGAATTTTGTTAAAAGTATACAACCTGGAGATACAGTAAGCTATGGTGCGACGTATGTTGCTGAACATGAAGAAACTGTTGCAACATTCCCGTTAGGTTATGCGGATGGATTAAATCGAAAATTACAGGGTTATAAAATTAACCTTGCAGGAACAGACGCTGAAATTATTGGCCGTATTTGCATGGATCAGTTTATCGCACGTGTACCTAAAGGAACAACTGTAGGCACACAAGCAATCATTATTGATCATCATACAGACAGCAATCAATCTATTGAACAAGTGGCAGAGCAACTCGGAACGATTAGCTATGAAGTATTGACGAGTTTAAGCAGACGATTACCGAAAATTTATAACACTGACGGTTCAGTTGAAAAATATAATGAATTATTAAAATAAAAATGGTAGGGCCACAAATTTTTTGATAAAATTATATTAATCGTTTAACTGGAGGAGAAAAGATGAGTAAACTACTAGAACAACAATTGATTGAAGGTTATCAATCAATGGCTGAAATTAATCTGTTAATTGCTTCAGAACATTATCTCCTTGAATGTGAAGTGTATGATAATGTGGATCATATGTCAGTACAAAATGATGGTGAATAAATGAAACGAGGCGATGTTTATTTAGCTGATTTGTCACCTGTTAAAGGTTCAGAGCAAGGCGGTAAACGACCTGTAGTAATCATTCAAAATGACATAGGAAATAAATATAGTCCGACGGTTATAGTTGCAGCTATCACTGCTAAAATCAATAAATCAAAAATCCCAACGCACGTAGAGATTGGTAAGACCAATCATCATCTAGATAAAGATTCTGTGATTTTATTAGAACAAATAAGAACAATTGATAAAAATCGACTTATTGAAAAATTGACTTACCTGCCAAAAGAAAAGATGGAGGAAGTTGATGCAGCACTAGCAATTAGTCTTAATTTATCTATTGATGACTCGGAGACTTTAGGCTAACATAAGTTATCTTAAAGTCTCTTTTAAGGTTTATAGGGAGGAAAGTTGGATGCGTCAAATTGACAAGATTGTTGAAAGATATACTCAAATTCTTAAACAATATATCGAGCATAAAGATGAAACAGCATTAGAAGATGTTCAGAAATTAAGTTTTGAAGCGATCGAACTTGATATCTCGCCTGAAGAGGTCGTGATACTTCATAAAGATATCGTCATCGAATCTGGTTATAACGCGATTGAACAACATTATGCGATGGACGTTTTAACAGAGATGATTATCGGATTTGGATTTTCATACCGAGATTATAAAGCGCTCGTTAGAGTGATGGAAGCGCATGATAAAGAAATGGATGTAGCGGCGAGCTTACAAACGACCATGTTAAAAACGCACATTCCACATCTTAATAACGTGCAGATTGGGGCAATCAGTGTGCCGGCCCATCGTGTTAATGGCGATTACTTTAACTTAATTGATCATAAAGATGGAACGATGAGCTTTGCTGTCGCAGATGTCATCGGGAAAGGAATCCCTGCCGCACTTGCGATGAGTATGATTAAATTCGGTATGGATTCTTACGGACACAGTCAATTGCCAAGTGACGGTTTAAAACGATTAAACCGCGTTGTAGAAAAGAATGTTAACCAAAATATGTTTGTTACAATGTTTTACGGTTTATACGAAGAGATTAATAATAAATTCTATTATGCATCTGCTGGTCATGAGCCAGGCTATGTCTATCGTAAAAAAAGTGATTCATTTGAAGAACTAGATGCACGCGGTCTCGTACTTGGTGTCCATCCGTCTACACGATATGACCAGGAAGAATTAGAACTTGAAATTGGTGACATGGTCATTGTCTACACCGATGGGGTATCTGAAATCCGTCACTTAAATGGTGATTTCATCACAATTAAAGAGCTCTTAAGTTTTATTTATCAATACAAAGATTTACATCCGCAAGATATCGTTCAAGTCGTATATGAACAACTGATTGCAATAGGTGATCCTAAAAAAAGAGACGATTTAACAATATTAATTATAAAAAGAACAAAATAATGTGTTTATATCCTCATGTAGGGGGTATTCATATTTATACTATAATATTTTAAGTATTTATAAATTTTATGATTTTAAGGAGAATATTCATGAACTTAACTATCGATACGATTGAACAAGAAAGTTTTTATCAAATTAAAGTCGCAGGAGAGTTAGATGTTGCGACTGTGCCACAATTACAAGAAGTATTAGTCCCTATCAGAAGTGCAGGAACACATGATATTCATTTACATATTGATGAAGTAACATATATGGATAGTACTGGCTTAGGTTTATTTGTCGGTACATTAAAAGAACTAAATAAAAATAATAAAGATTTATATGTATTAGGTGTTAATAGTCGTATAGAGCGATTATTTGATATTACAGGTTTAAAAGATCTTATGCATGTTAACCAGCCGGTGGAGGGAGAATAATATGGAAAAAACATATGATTATGTCGAAATGAGATTTCCTGCAGCCGCTGAGTACGTTGGCTTAGTACGATTAACATTATCAGGTATTTTAAATAGAGCTGGTGCTTCTTACGATGATATTGAAGACACTAAGATTGCTGTCAGTGAAGCAGTTACCAATGCAGTGAAACATGCCTACAAAGATGATGTTAAAGGTGATGTATTAGTTGGATATGTAATTTTTGAAGACAAAGTAGAAGTAATCGTATCTGATTCTGGTACAAGTTTTGATTATGAACGTGCTAAATCAGAATTAGGACCTTATCAGGAAAATGAAAATATCGATTTTATTCGTGAAGGAGGATTAGGATTATTCTTAATCGAATCATTGATGGATGAAGTAAACGTTAAGAAAGATAGCGGTGTTACAATTAGTATGACAAAGTATATTGCGGGGGAGTAGGTGTAACTTCATGACGAGTTCTAATTACAATGATGTTACTCCAGAAGAGATAAATGCTTGGATTAAGCTTTATCAAGATACTAAAGATGAAATGGCTCAAAACGAACTTGTTATGCATTATAAGAAGTTGGTAGAGTCATTAGCGTATCGCTATTCAAAAGGTCAAAGTCATCATGAAGACTTAGTTCAGGTTGGTATGGTCGGTTTACTTGGTGCCATTAACCGATTTGATATAAGTTTCGATCGTAAATTTGAAGCATTTTTAGTACCGACAGTCATTGGAGAAATCAAACGATATTTAAGAGATAAAACGTGGAGTGTCCACGTACCGAGACGTATTAAAGAAATCGGGCCAAAGATAAAGAAAGCGACAGATGAATTAACAAATGAACTCGGTCGTTCTCCTAAAATTAAAGAAATTGCTGATTATATTGAAGCATCTGAAGAAGAAGTACTGGAAGCGATGGAGATGGGGCAAAGTTATAATGCACTGAGTGTCGATCATTCCATTGAAGCTGATAAAGATGGTTCAACTGTGACATTACTTGATGTAATGGGTAAAACTGAAGAAGGTTATGAGTTAACTGAAAAGCGTATGATCTTAGAAAA
Organism: Macrococcoides bohemicum; assembly: GCF_016865215.1. Lineage (NCBI taxonomy): Bacteria > Bacillati > Bacillota > Bacilli > Caryophanales > Staphylococcaceae > Macrococcoides > Macrococcoides bohemicum. The sequence goes on along the minus strand of NZ_CP054482.1, from coordinate 2,050,925 downwards.
AGTTTTACCGATTTTGTCTGTTCGTGAAAAAGAAATCATTCAATGCACATTTATAGAAGGTTTAAGTCAAAAAGAAACAGGCGTGAAAATAGGATTAAGTCAAATGCATGTTTCAAGGTTACAACGTACAGCGATTAAAAAGTTACGCGATGCTGTCCAAAAAAGTTAAATTAAAACTGCTGATAACAAGCGATTGTTTTCAGCAGTTTTTCTGTTGTGTTAAAATATACGTATCTTAAGGAGGCAACTATGCAAAAACATATTATTGATTTAATTATTGAAAAATTACCGTTTAAAAAAGAACAAATTGAAGCTGTATTAAATCTGTTAGAAGAGAAGAATACAGTGCCATTTATCGCACGTTACCGTAAAGAAGTAACAGGTGGGTTAGATGAAGTTGAAATTAAAGATATTGAAACTGAATATCGTTATATGGAAACTTTGCAGAAAAGAAAAGACGATGTGATCCGAACAATTGAAGCGCAAGGTTTGCTTACGGATGAATTACGTCGGGAAATCATGGAGCAGGTGAAACTTCAACGTGTAGAAGATTTATATCGTCCGTTTAAACAAAAGAAGAGAACACGTGCTACAGAAGCGAAACGTAAAGGTCTTGAACCACTTGCTCAGATGATTCTTTCTTTTGAAGGAAGAGATATTATAAGTGAAGCTCGAAAATTTATAAATGAAGAAGTTGAAGATGCAGATGCTGCAATCAATGGTGCGATTGATATTATTGCTGAAATTATTTCGGATGAACCGAAGTATCGAGAATACATATTAAAGTTTGTAGAGGCGAATGGACTAATTGTAACTACGAAGAAGAAAAAAGCCGAAGATGAAAAAGCAGTATTTGAAATGTATTATGACTACTCAGAAAAAGTGAATAAGATTGTACCACATCGTACACTCGCGATTAACCGAGGTGAAAAAGAAGGTGTATTAAAAGTAAGTGTAGATGTCGATGATACACGTATAAAAACATATATCCGCAAACAGATGGTAAAAAAAGACGTCGATTCAAATCAATATATTGATTTAGCGATTGAAGAAGCATTAAAGCGTTTAATATTACCATCTATTGAACGTGAAATTCGTAATGAATTAACTGAAAAAGCTGAAACACAGGCGATTGATATTTTCTCTGTTAACCTGGAGAATTTATTATTACAAGCACCACTTAAAGGTAAGGTAATTCTTGGTCTTGATCCAGCTTACAGAACGGGATGTAAATTAGCAGTAATCAATGCGTTTGGTACATTTGTTGAAAAAGCGGTTATCTATCCACATCCGCCGGTAAGTAAAGTAGCAGAATCGAAGAAGAAGCTGCTTGAGTTAATTTCAAAGAACAATGTTGAATTAATCGCGATAGGTAACGGTACAGCAAGTCGTGAATCAGAACAATTTGTTTCAGCGCTTATTAAAGAAAATAATTTAGCTGTAAAATATATTATCGTGAATGAAGCGGGAGCATCTGTTTATTCTGCCAGTGAATTAGCACGTAAAGAGTTTCCTGATTTTCAGGTAGAAGAGAGAAGTGCGGTTTCGATTGGTCGCCGTGTACAAGATCCGTTATCAGAACTTGTGAAAATTGATCCAAAATCTATCGGTGTTGGTCAATACCAGCATGACGTTAACCAAAAAGCATTAAATGAGGCTTTATCATTTGTTGTAGAAACTGCAGTAAATAAAGTTGGAGTCAATGTAAATACAGCATCAGCACCGTTATTACAGTATGTTTCAGGATTATCTTCTACTGTCGCTGAAAATATCATTAAGCATAGAGAAGAGAATGGACCTATTAAACATAATAAAGAAATTGCTAAGATTCCGAGGCTCGGTAAAAAAACTTTTGAACAAAGTATCGGATTTATGCGCATACCTGACGGTAGTGAACCGTTAGATAATACAGGGATACACCCTGAAAGTTATAATGCGACGTATGCGTTAATCGAATTGATTGGCATGACAATCGATGATTTAGGTACCGATGCATTAAAAGAAAAACTGAATCAACTGAATCTGGAGCAAACGTCAGATAAACTTTCTATCGGTGTCCCAACACTAGAAGATATCATTGCCGCACTTATCGCACCCGGAAGAGATCCACGTGAAGATTTTGAAACACCATTACTTAAGTCGGACGTTCTATCAATAGAAGATTTACGTAAAGGTATGAAATTATCAGGTACTGTACGTAACGTAGTAGACTTTGGGGCATTTGTAGATATCGGTGTGAAACAAGATGGTTTAGTGCACATTTCAAAATTATCAAATAAATTTGTTAAGCATCCTACAGATGTAGTGTCAGTCGGAGATATTGTCGATGTATGGATTGAAGATATCTTTGAAGATAAAGGGAAAGTTGCATTAACGATGAAAGACCCAAATGCAAAATAGTGATTTACAGCAGCTAGTTGAACGTATTTCATTAGAATATTTTGATAAACCTTTTGAGCATCTTGCGACATTTAACAATCGGTTACGCACGACAGGCGGAAGGTATTTGCTAAATAGTCATAATATAGAGATCAATCCGAAACAATATATAACTTTTGGTGAAAGTGCGATTGTTGATATTATTAAACATGAGCTCGTGCATTATCACTTACATCTAGCAGGAAAAGGATATAAACATCGCGATAGAGACTTTAAAAATCTATCTGAAAAAGTTGGAGCGCCTAGATTTTGTGAGATGATTCCTTCTGTCAAAGGTTATAAATACACATATGCATGTAAAAAATGCGGGCAAACATACTTAAGAAAACGTAAAGTGAATACAAGGAAGTATAAATGTTCGAAATGTTTGGGAGAAATCTCAATAACAAAAGTATGGTAAAGAGCAGCGTACCTATAGGTGCGCTGTTTTCATTTGTGTATTTTTGTGTCATTTATAATACTTTTTTTTAAGGAATGTTAGGAAAGTTTACAATTCGAGAAGTTTTTTTATAAAAAGTGTTGACTTTATTTCTGAATCATTATAAGATTAATTTCGTTGTTGAAAACACGGCCCCTTGGTCAAGCGGTTAAGACACCGCCCTTTCACGGCGGTAACACGGGTTCGAATCCCGTAGGGGTCACTTTTAATAAATTAACAATCTTAATAAAAGATTTAAGAACTTAAAAAAACTTTTAAAAAGTTGTTGACTTATTAATCAAAACGTTATATACTTAATCTTGTCGTTAAAAGAGATAACGAGTGAGAACATGCCAACGCGCGATCGTGGCGGAACGGCAGACGCGCTAGGTTGAGGGCCTAGTTGGAGTATTCCAGTGGAGGTTCAAATCCTCTCGGTCGCACTTTACTTTTAACAGATAATAAATAATGCGGGTGTAGTTTAGTGGTAAAACCTCAGCCTTCCAAGCTGATGTTGTCGGTTCGATTCCGATCACCCGCTCCATAAAATTTTTAAAAATGAACATTGAAAACTGAATGACAATATGTCAACGTTAATTCCAATAATTTGAGTGAACTTAGTTCACTCCCAAGAGTGATTGCCATAAGCAATCAAAGAGCATTATCAAACAAACTATTATGGAGAGTTTGATCCTGGCTCAGGATGAACGCTGGCGGCGTGCCTAATACATGCAAGTCGAGCGAATTGACAGAGGTGCTTGCACCTCTCGATTTTAGCGGCGGACGGGTGAGTAACACGTGGGTAACCTACCTATAAGACTGGGATAACTTCGGGAAACCGGAGCTAATACCGGATAATATTTAGCTTCGCATGAAGCAATAGTGAAAGACGGTTCTGCTGTCACTTATAGATGGACCTGCGGTGTATTAGCTAGTTGGTGAGGTAACGGCTCACCAAGGCAACGATACATAGCCGACCTGAGAGGGTGATCGGCCACACTGGGACTGAGACACGGCCCAGACTCCTACGGGAGGCAGCAGTAGGGAATCTTCCGCAATGGACGAAAGTCTGACGGAGCAACGCCGCGTGAGTGAAGAAGGTTTTCGGATCGTAAAACTCTGTTGTAAGGGAAGAACAAGTACGTTAGTAACTGAACGTACCTTGACGGTACCTTACCAGAAAGCCACGGCTAACTACGTGCCAGCAGCCGCGGTAATACGTAGGTGGCAAGCGTTATCCGGAATTATTGGGCGTAAAGCGCGCGTAGGCGGTCTCTTAAGTCTGATGTGAAAGCCCCCGGCTCAACCGGGGAGGGTCATTGGAAACTGGGAGACTTGAGTACAGAAGAGGAGAGTGGAATTCCATGTGTAGCGGTGAAATGCGCAGAGATATGGAGGAACACCAGTGGCGAAGGCGGCTCTCTGGTCTGTAACTGACGCTGAGGTGCGAAAGCGTGGGGATCAAACAGGATTAGATACCCTGGTAGTCCACGCCGTAAACGATGAGTGCTAAGTGTTGGGGGGTTTCCGCCCCTCAGTGCTGCAGCTAACGCATTAAGCACTCCGCCTGGGGAGTACGGTCGCAAGACTGAAACTCAAAGGAATTGACGGGGACCCGCACAAGCGGTGGAGCATGTGGTTTAATTCGAAGCAACGCGAAGAACCTTACCAAATCTTGACATCCTTTGACAACTCTAGAGATAGAGCTTTCCCCTTCGGGGGACAAAGTGACAGGTGGTGCATGGTTGTCGTCAGCTCGTGTCGTGAGATGTTGGGTTAAGTCCCGCAACGAGCGCAACCCTTATCTTTAGTTGCCATCATTAAGTTGGGCACTCTAGAGAGACTGCCGGTGACAAACCGGAGGAAGGTGGGGATGACGTCAAATCATCATGCCCCTTATGATTTGGGCTACACACGTGCTACAATGGATGGTACAAAGGGCAGCAAAACCGCGAGGTCAAGCAAATCCCATAAAACCATTCTCAGTTCGGATTGTAGTCTGCAACTCGACTACATGAAGCTGGAATCGCTAGTAATCGTAGATCAGCATGCTACGGTGAATACGTTCCCGGGTCTTGTACACACCGCCCGTCACACCACGAGAGTTTGTAACACCCGAAGCCGGTGGAGTAACCTTTTAGGAGCTAGCCGTCGAAGGTGGGACAGATGATTGGGGTGAAGTCGTAACAAGGTAGCCGTATCGGAAGGTGCGGCTGGATCACCTCCTTTCTAAGGATAATTACGGAAATCAGACTTCTAAGTCTGATAGGGATTAACATTGACATATTGTATTCAGTTTTGAATGTTTATCGGACCTTCGGTCCAGTAAGTCATTCTAATTGTACTTTGAAAACTAGATAAAGTAAGAAGAAATAAAAGATTTTACCAAGCAAAACCGAGTGAGTTCATTTTTGAATTCTTAAAAAAATCGCGCGTCTGCATGGAAAAACGGAAGCAAGCGTTCTGGCTTGATTCATTTTTGATAAACTGACCGACAGCGCAAGCTGGAGTGGAATTTTAGAAAATGATGAAAGACAGCGAAGCTGAAGTTAGACAATGCAGACATCACAATTATTAATAACAGATTAAGTTATTAAGGGCGCACGGTGGATGCCTTGGCACTAGAAGCCGAAGAAGGACGTTACTAACGACGATATGCTTTGGGGAGCTGTAAGTAAGCTTTGATCCAGAGATTTCCGAATGGGGAAACCCAGCATGAGTTATGTCATGTTATCCATATATGAATACATAGTATATGAGAAGGCACACCCGGAGAACTGAAACATCTAAGTACCCGGAGGAAGAGAAAGAAAACTCGATTCCCTTAGTAGCGGCGAGCGAAACGGGAAGAGCCCAAACCAGAGAGCTTGCTCTCTGGGGTTGTAGGACACTCAATACGGAGTTACAAAGGAACAGTTTAGACGAATGACTTTGGAAAAGTCAGCCATAGAAGGTAAAGGCCCTGTAGTCGAAAAGTTGTTCTCTCCTGAGTGGATCCTGAGTACGGCGGAACACGTGGAATTCCGTCGGAATCCGGGAGGACCATCTCCCAAGGCTAAATACTCTCTAGTGACCGATAGTGAACCAGTACCGTGAGGGAAAGGTGAAAAGCACCCCGGAAGGGGAGTGAAATAGAACCTGAAACCGTGTGCTTACAAGTAGTCAGAGCCCGTTAATGGGTGATGGCGTGCCTTTTGTAGAATGAACCGGCGAGTTACGATTTGATGCAAGGTTAAGCAGTATATGTGGAGCCGTAGCGAAAGCGAGTCTGAATAGGGCGAATGAGTATCAGGTCGTAGACCCGAAACCAGGTGATCTACCCATGTCCAGGTTGAAGTTCAGGTAACACTGAATGGAGGACCGAACCGACTTACGTTGAAAAGTGAGCGGATGAGGTGTGGGTAGCGGAGAAATTCCAATCGAACCTGGAGATAGCTGGTTCTCTCCGAAATAGCTTTAGGGCTAGCCTCGTGTGATGATTATTGGAGGTAGAGCACTGTTTGGACTAGGGGCCCCCCTCGGGTTACCGAATTCAGACAAACTCCGAATGCCAAATAATTTAACACGGGAGTCAGACTGCGGGTGATAAGGTCCGTAGTCGAGAGGGAAACAGCCCAGACCACCAGCTAAGGTCCCAAAATATATGTTAAGTGGAAAAGGATGTGGCGTTGCCCAGACAACTAGGATGTTGGCTTAGAAGCAGCCATCATTTAAAGAGTGCGTAATAGCTCACTAGTCGAGTGACGCTGCGCCGAAAATGTACCGGGGCTAAACATATTACCGAAGCTGTGGATTGTCCTATGGACAATGGTAGGAGAGCGTTCTAAGCAGCGTCGAAGCATGATCGCAAGGACATGTGGAGCGCTTAGAAGTGAGAATGCCGGTGTGAGTAGCGAAAGACGGGTGAGAATCCCGTCCACCGATTGACTAAGGTTTCCAGAGGAAGGCTCGTCCGCTCTGGGTTAGTCGGGACCTAAGCCGAGGCCGAATGGCGTAGGCGATGGATAACAGGTAGATATTCCTGTACCACCTAAGATTGTTTGAACGATGGGGGGACGCAGTAGGATAGGCGAAGCGTACTGTTGGTTATGTACGTCCAAGCACTGAGACTGAGTATTAGGCAAATCCGGTACTCTTAAGGTCAAGGTGTGATGGGGAGCGAAATTATAGTAGCGAAGTCGTTGATTTCACACTGCCAAGAAAAGCCTCTAGTTAGAAATTAGGTGCCCGTACCGCAAACCGACACAGGTAGTCAAGATGAGAATTCTAAGGTGAGCGAGCGAACTCTCGTTAAGGAACTCGGCAAAATGACCCCGTAACTTCGGGAGAAGGGGTGCTTTTTAGGGTGCAAGCCTTGAAGAGCCGCAGTGAATAGGCCCAAGCGACTGTTTATCAAAAACACAGGTCTCTGCAAAACCGTAAGGTGACGTATAGGGGCTGACGCCTGCCCGGTGCTGGAAGGTTAAAAGGAGTGGTTAGCATTAGCGAAGCTACGAATTGAAGCCCCAGTAAACGGCGGCCGTAACTATAACGGTCCTAAGGTAGCGAAATTCCTTGTCGGGTAAGTTCCGACCCGCACGAAAGGCGTAACGATTTGGGCACTGTCTCAACGAGAGACTCGGTGAAATCATAGTACCTGTGAAGATGCAGGTTACCCGCGACAGGACGGAAAGACCCCGTGGAGCTTTACTGCAGCCTGATATTGAAATTCGGCACAGCTTGTACAGGATAGGTAGGAGCCTTTGAAGCGTGAGCGTCAGCTTACGTGGAGGCGTTGGTGGGATACTACCCTGGCTGTGTTGACTTTCTAACCCGCACCACTTATCGTGGTGGGAGACAGTGTCAGGCGGGCAGTTTGACTGGGGCGGTCGCCTCCTAAAGAGTAACGGAGGCGCTCAAAGGTTCCCTCAGAATGGTTGGAAATCATTCGCAGAGTGTAAAGGCACAAGGGAGCTTGACTGCAAGACCTACAAGTCGAGCAGGGTCGAAAGACGGACTTAGTGATCCGGTGGTTCCGCATGGAAGGGCCATCGCTCAACGGATAAAAGCTACCCCGGGGATAACAGGCTTATCTCCCCCAAGAGTTCACATCGACGGGGAGGTTTGGCACCTCGATGTCGGCTCATCGCATCCTGGGGCTGTAGTCGGTCCCAAGGGTTGGGCTGTTCGCCCATTAAAGCGGTACGCGAGCTGGGTTCAGAACGTCGTGAGACAGTTCGGTCCCTATCCGTCGTGGGCGTAGGAAATTTGAGAGGAGCTGTCCTTAGTACGAGAGGACCGGGATGGACATACCTCTGGTGTACCAGTTGTCGCGCCAGCGGCATAGCTGGGTAGCTATGTATGGACGGGATAAGTGCTGAAAGCATCTAAGCATGAAGCCCCCCTCAAGATGAGATTTCCCAACTTCGGTTATAAGATCCCTCAAAGATGATGAGGTTAATAGGTTCGAGGTGGAAGTACAGTAATGTATGGAGCTGACGAATACTAATCGATCGAAGACTTAATCAATTTTATAGATTTTTTGCACGGTGATGTTTGGTACATCATATTTCTTCTTAAGTTTATCTAGTTTTGAAAGTATAATATATTATCTTTCATTTGTCTGGTGACGATGGCAGAGAGGTCACACCTGTTCCCATACCGAACACAGAAGTTAAGCTCTCTAGCGCCGATGGTAGTTGGTCTTACGATCCGCGAGAGTAGGACGTTGCCGGGCAATGCATAGGAGATCCTTCGGGGTCTCTTTTTTCTTTATATATTTAATGATATGGTTATATGAGTGGGCGAAATAATAATTATTTCGCCCACTCATACGATTTTTAATCAGAGTATCTAAAAGTGAGTGGACTGTAATACAACAATACAGACCACTCACAACCAAAAGAAATACTATTATCCAACAATCAATTACATTAATACAAACATTTCATGATACAATAATACATATTTGAAAAATAGGTGAAGAAAAATGGAATTACTAATTAATTCAATAGAAGAAACGCAAAAACTTGCTACAATAATTGCCCGATTTTCAAAGCCACAAACAGTTATTTTGTTAAAAGGTGATCTTGGAGTTGGTAAAACAACATTTAGTCAATATTTTGGACAGGCGTTAGGTGTAACATCTGTTATCAGTTCTCCCACGTTTAATATCATTAAATCATATGAAGCACGCATTCCATTTCATCATATGGATTGTTACCGTTTAGAAGGTGCTGAAGATGATTTAGGGTTTGATGATTATTTTTATGGTGAAGGCGTTACATTGGTTGAGTGGCCACAAATGATTGCTGACTTTCTACCTGAAGATTATCTGCAAATTGAAATAGAACGTATTGATGATACGAGACGTTTATTTAAACTTGCGTCACATGGTAATCGTTCAACAAATTTAAAGGAGCAAATTGAGTATGAGACTACTACATATCGATACGAGTAATCAACCGTTATCTGTTGCAATTACCGAGGGAAATGAAGTATTAGCAGAATTTAATAGTGGTATGAGAATCAACCATTCAATTACGATGATGTCTCAGATTGAATCTTTGTTAGAATATACAAAGCTTGAAATGAAAGATATCGAAGGTATTGTAGTTGCAAAAGGACCAGGTTCATATACAGGGTTACGTATAGGCGTTACAGCTGCAAAGACACTTGCTTATACATTAAATATTCCATTATATGCTGTATCTAGTTTAGCAGCGATTGCTGCAACAGTGAGAATGCATGAATTTTTATTGGTACCTGTTATTGATGCAAGACGTAACCACGTATATGCGGGCATATATCGATACAAAGGTGTTAAATTAGAACTTGTTGAAGATGATACTTATATATCAATTGATGATTTAAACCAAAAATTAAAAGAACAACATTTACCGTATTTATTTATTGGGATGGATGCTGAGAAACTGGCAGAACAGTTAAAAGGTCCATCTTACTATTGTATTCCACGTAGTGCTGAAATGAGAAGACTCATTAATGAATCGTCTTTAGTCAGTGCACATACGTTTGAACCTACGTATTTGAGAATATCTGAGGCTGAGCGTAATTGGCAGAACAATCAGGCTTAACAATTAGAAAGATGTTGCTTGAAGATGTTCCGGCAATATATGAGATAGAACAAAAAGCGTTTCCATCAGGTTCATGGAATTTAGATGCTTTTTATCATGAACTCGAAAAAAATGAGTTTGCGCATTATTTTACGATGTTGCAGGATAATAAAGTAATAGGATATCTCGGTATGTGGATAGTTATTGATCAGGCACAAATTACTACGGTTGCAATAGATGAAACAATGCGTGGCAAAGGATACGGTAAGTTATTATTAGAGTACGTTATGAATTATGCACGCCTTAATTGTGAAATGATGAGTCTGGAAGTGAGAGAAGAGAACTTAACGGCTCGTCATTTATACGAATCATTTGGTTTTACATATGGTGGAGTTAGACGTGACTATTATGGTCCGAATCAGGATGCGAAAGTAATGTGGGTGAAATTAAAATGAACGATGTAACAATATTAGCAATAGAAACAAGTTGTGATGAAACGGCTGTGAGTATCGTAAGAAATGGATATGAGGTGCAGAGCAACGTCGTCAACAGCCAAATAGAATCTCATAAACGATTTGGGGGCGTTGTACCAGAAGTAGCAAGCAGACATCATGTTGAAAATATTACAATCGTTATTGAAGAAGCAATTGATGAAGCCAATCTTAATTGGAATGACATTGATGCCGTTGCAGTGACAGAAGGACCGGGATTGATCGGTGCATTGCTTGTAGGCATCAACGCAGCAAAAGCATTAGCGCTAGCGCATAACAAACCTTTAATACCTGTACATCATATCGCAGGGCATGTTTATGCGAATCATATTGAAGCGCGATTAACTTTTCCGTTATTAGCTTTAGTGGTGTCAGGAGGTCATACAGAACTAGTTGTTATGAAAGACCATATGGACTTTGAAATTATTGGACAGACACGTGATGATGCTGTCGGTGAAGCGTACGATAAAGTAGCTAGAACTATTAATCTACCTTATCCGGGAGGGCCTCATGTTGATAGATTAGCCGCCATTGGTGAGGATAATCTAAAATTACCACGTCCAATTTTAGAAGGATATGATTTTAGTTTCAGCGGTTTAAAAAGTGCCGTAATTAATACATTGCATAATAAGAATCAAAAAGGTGAAAGTTATAAAGCAGAAGATGTGGCAGCAAGTTTTCAGGCGAGTGTAATTGATGTGTTATCAGAAAAAACATTTGATGCATTAGCTGAATATAATATCAAACAATTACTGATTTGCGGTGGTGTAGCGGCGAATAAAGGATTGCGTGAACGTATGACGCAACTATGTGAAGAAAAGAATATTAAATTGATGATACCTCGCTTTGAATTATGCACAGATAACGCAGCGATGATTGGTGCAGCAGCATATTATCAGTATATTAAATCTGAGTTTGCTGGAATGAATTTAAATGGAAGATCAAATATTGAATTATAATAAAAAGGACAAAGTGAAAACTTTGTCCTCTTTTTAATGCATTATAGCGACGCAACCATTTAACAGTACCGTTAAAATGATTGAAAGAATAACCGATAGAATAATACTTCCTAAACAACTCCGTGGAAATCGATACATATATATACCCCTTTAAATATGATGGTGTCTGATTGAATAAAATTTCTACAATATATATATACCACTTACATATAAAATTAAGCATTCATTTTTCTCAATTTGTCTGTATTTTATCTACGCGAACACATGTACTTGTACACAAGTTGTGCACAGAATGTGTATAACTCAATGTCAATAGGGAGTATTACACGAAATTAATCATAATATCATACACATTTTCTGTGGATAACTAGGATAACTCTGTGGATTAGTGAAATAAAAGGGTTTTTGCTGTGCATAACTTTGTGTACAAAAATAACCGGCTATGCCGGTTAATTTTCTAATGCTAATTCTAATTCTGTCCACTGTTCGACTTTTTGTTCGAGTGTTTGATTTAATGTAATGAGTTCTTCATTTAAAGCATGAGATTTTTCATGGTCGTTAAATACTTCTGGTTGCGTAAGCTGTTCCTCGATACTACTGATTTGACTTTCCAGGTGCTGAATATCTTTTTCTGTACTTTCTAATTGACGTTCTAGTTTACGTCTTTCTTTTTGGTTCGCTTTAAAGTCATCGTTGGTCGTTTCTTTAGTAATTTGCTTTGACTCCTGTTCGACTAAGCTTTCGTGGGCTAATCGTTCTTCTTCTTTTTCGATAAAATATGAATAGTCGCCGAGGAATAGCTTTCCACCCTTATCAGTCATCTGGAATATCTTTGTCGCTATTTTATTGATGAAATAACGGTCATGGCTGACAAATAACAAGGTGCCGGGATAATGGATAAGTGCATCTTCAAGTACTTCTTTTGCATCAATATCCAGGTGGTTAGTCGGCTCATCAAGGATTAACACATTGTTTTCTTCAAGACTAAGTTTAGCAAGTTGTAATCTTGCTTTTTCTCCACCTGATAAGTCATTGATAATCTTTTTAACATCATCCTGAACGAATAGAAAGCGTCCCAGTACGGTACGAATATCTTTTTCAGGCATCGTTGGATAGTACTGCCATAATTCTTCTAGTACAGTATTATTTGAAGAAAATTCTGCCTGTTTTTGATCGTAATAACCGATTGAAAGATTAGCACCATACTTAATGTCACCGTGCAGTGCGGTTAATTGTTTAGCAATAGTTTTAATAAGCGTTGTTTTACCGATACCGTTTGGCCCGATAAATGCAACAGCATCCTGTTTTTTTATATCTAAGGTTAAATGTTCAGCAAGTGGCGTATCATAGCCGATAGCAAGGTCATCGATCCGTAAGACGTCATTTCCTGTTTCCTTCTGAATATTAAATCTTAAATTCATCGAGTGATCGTCTTGTTTCGGAATATCAATCTTAGTCATCTTCTCAAGTACTTTACGACGTGATTTCGCCATACCACTCGTTGACGCACGTGTAATATTTTTTTGAACAAAGGTTTCCAGACGTTTTATCTCAGCCTGTTGTCGCTCATACTGTGCCTGCATCTTTTCGTAAAATTGATCACGCTGCTCAATGAATTTAGAATAGTTACCGACATATTTTTGAACTTGACCTAATGCCACATCGTATACTGTGTTCACAACTTTATCTAAAAAGTAGCGATCATGTGAGATAATCACGATGGCACCATCATACGTCGATAAATAATTTTCAAGCCAGGCAGTTGTATCCATGTCGAGATGGTTAGTAGGTTCATCGAGTAGTAGTAAGTCTGGATTATGAAGTAGCATTTCAGCAAGAGCAAGACGTGTCTTTTGTCCACCTGAAAATGTATCGATCTTCTGATCAAAGTCTTCAGGTTTAAAGTTTAGACCTGAGAGCACTGTTTTAATCTTAGTTTCGTAAAGATAGCCATCCTGAGCTTCAAACTGTTGTTGTAATTTCTCATAGCTCGTTAATTTCTCCTGATATGCATCCGTGTGCGCATTATGACTTTCTTCGCTTAAATACAAAGCGATTTTGTCTAATTCCTGCTTCATTTTTTCAAGATGAAGGAACGGCTTTTTCATCGCTTCGTAGACGGTTCCTTCTGCATTCAAAGTCATTTGCTGAGTAAGATAGCCGAGTCTGATATTTTTAGACATTGAAAGATTACCTGTATCGTAATCTTCAGTCCCGGCTAGAATCTTCATTAAAGTGGTTTTACCAGCACCATTTCTTCCGACGATAGCGATACGGTCGTTAGATTTAACTTCGAATTTCACATTCGAAAATATATTTTCACCTGAATAGGATTTAGTTAAATTGCTTGCTTGTAATAATATCAAGTTATTTCACCTCACTTTCATTGTACATGAAGTACGATAAGGTGGGAATATTTTAATCAGTTTTGTGAAATTTCACATAGTCAATTAATACGTTAAGTGATATAATCAAAAGTGATGTGAAATCTATCACAAATTTACTTGAAACAGGTGAGTAGGATGTCAAAGAACGAAATAAAGATTCCTAAAGCCACACTAAAGAGACTTCCTTTATATTATCGTTTTGTGAATACGTTATATAATTCAAATGTAGAAAGAGTCAGTAGTAAGGAGCTAAGTGAGGGCTTACAAATTGATTCGGCAACAATACGAAGAGATTTTTCTTATTTTGGTGAGCTAGGAAAAAAAGGATATGGCTACAACGTTAACTTTTTATTAAACTTTTTTAAGACAACTTTACAGCAAGACATGATTACAAAAGTTGCAATTATTGGGGTAGGGAATCTGGGAACTGCACTTGTTAATTATAACTTCTCGATCAATGATCGCATGAAGATTACAGCAGCCTTTGATACAAGCTCAACTTCAATCGGTAAGACGATTGGTAAGATAACAGTTGAAGATATGAAGAATTTCGAAAAAATTGTTGAAGAAACTGGCATTCAAGTTGTAATATTAACTGTACCAGGTGCAGTTGCCCAAGATGTGTCAAATAGAGTGACAAAAGCACAAATAAAAGGTATATTAAACTTTACACCAGAACGTTTAACAGTGCCAAATGGGGTGCATGTACATCACATTGATTTGGGTGTTGAATTACAGTCGCTAATATTCTTTATGAAAAATCATTAGGGGGTAAAATAGATGTTATTTGTAAATACAGTTGGTATGATATCACCTGCAATTGCTATTTTCTTAGGGATTATCGCGTTAATTATTTTCGGACCTAAGAAATTACCAGAATTCGGTCGTGCGATGGGCACATCTTTAAAAGAATTTAAAGATGCAACAGATGGTATTATGAAAGACCATGACAAAGATAACAAAGACGTAAAATAATTTAGAAATTCAAAACGGCGACAGTGTTTGCCGTTTTTTTATGAGGAGGTTCATTCCTTAGATGAATAAAGATGATTTAACCGTTGTTGAGCATTTGGACGAGTTGCGTAAACGCATTATGGTCGTGCTCTATTGTTTAGTAGCAGGGACGGCAGTCGGATTTTACTTTGGTAAACCAGTTACAAAATTCTTAACAAAAGATGATGTACCTAAAAGTATTGAATTACATTATTTTAAAGTGAGTGATCCATTAACGATTTATATTACAGTGATAATGATTATTGCATTGATCATTATATCGCCCGTCATTTTATATCAGTTATGGGCATTTATATCACCCGGATTACATCCTAAAGAACGTCGTGCAACATTATCATACATTCCAATCAGTTTAATTTTATTTCTATTAGGACTCAGTTTTAGCTATTTTTATGTATTTCCTTATTTGATTCAGTTCACCATTGGACTTGCGAGTGAGATGGGGGTTAATCAGATGATCGGTGTCAGGGAGTATTTCAATGAAATGCTGAGATTTACGATTCCATTCGGATTCTTGTTCCAGCTACCGATACTGCTGTTATTTCTAACAAGACTTGGAATTGTAACACCGATGTTCTTAAAGAAAAATCGAAAATACGCATACTTTGCTTTATTTGTGATTACTGCATTAATTTCACCGCCGGATCTAATTTCATATTTGATGTTCTCATTCCCGATGTTGTTGTTATATGAAGTGAGCATACAAATTAGTAAGATTGGATATCGCCAATTTTTAAAAGGTGAACAACGTTTAATTGAAGAAGAACTAATGGACTAACCACTCTGGAGAGTGGTTAGTTTTTTGATATTTCACGGAAGAAACTTCAAACAAATGCCCACATGGAAACAGAAGTGTGCACGAACAGGAAAAAACTACAAACAAATGCCCACATGGAATCAGAAGTGTGCACGAAAAGGAAAAAATTTCAAACAAATGCCCACAACAAACTAGAAGTGTGCACGAACAGGAAGAAACTTCAAACAAATGCCCACATGGAATCAGAAGTGTGCACGAACAGGAAGAAACTTCAAACAAATGCCCACATGGAAACAGAAGTGTGCACGAACAGGAAAAAACTTCAAACAAATGCCCACATGGAATCAGAAGTGTGCACGAACAGGAAGAAACTTCAAACAAATGCCCACATGGAAACAGAAGTGTGCATCTATACCCATTAATATCCAACTCAAATTTGATATGTACCTTCTTTATCAGTACGTTTTAAATTTTTCCTGATAAAACGCTCGATTTTGTAGTTTCTCCTATCACTTCCCGTAATAAAATTCGTAAATTTACCAACTTTCACACTGCTCACTTTATGAATTGCACAATATTCTTTAAGTGCATAGTACATCACATCATTAAAACGATAAATTTCATGACAACATGGCATCTTTAACAGGTTAGAAAATTCTACGTCCTGCACAACAGCACATTTCGGACATTTCAAACCTTTAAAAAACACAGCTTCTGAAATATCCAGTTCAACACTATGAATTGATTCTAATCGATGAGCTTTCACAAGTGATTCTGCAATATCATAGTCAACTTCCATTACAGGGTGCATCTTTAATTCATGAAATGATGACTGTAATTCGTTTGCGTGTAACAAGCGTGGATGTCTGCTGTCATTTCTAAACGTCACATCATTATTTACAAATACAAAAAAACCCACTACTGTAAAGTTCACGCCGAAATGCTTCCATATATAATTCCTTAAAAAAGTTTCAGATCTGCTGATCTGTAAATCAGGATTTTCAATCTCTTTATAACCGTGATAGAACTTGCCATCTTGATAACGAGAATCCCTGGTATAGTATTTCGCATCTAATATATATGCACTTTGATTCACGATTACTATTGTATCGAACTGTCGTTCTGTTTTACCATCTAACAATCGTAAATCCTGAATGACTAATGCATTTCCGAAATCTACACGACTAACAATACGATCAAGTAGTTGCTCGCCGTAATAGCCTTTTAATTCTAATTCATAATCGGATAAATCGAGACTACTGCGTCCTTTGAGGTGGTGTAACTGAAGCAAAGAAGAGGAAGGTTGTCTTGTTTTGATAATCATAAAGTCTCCTATTAGATATTCAATGATCAATACACTCTCTTTATATCACGAATTTCTAAAACATGCTAAAATAAAGTCAATATGTAAGGGGTGGCAGCATGAATAATATATTAGATATTGCGAATCTCGCTGGCGTTTCAAAAAGCACCGTCTCACGCTATTTAAACGGTGGTTCAGTAAGTGAGAAGACGAGACAGAAAATTGATAAAATTGTGCAGGAAACGGGTTTCAAGCCTAACCAGTTTGCACAAAGTTTAAAAGCGAAACGCACCAACATGATAGGTGTTATCGTACCCCGTCTAAATTCATATGCTTCTAATGAAACGTTACTCGGTATAGAAACGACACTACGCCGTCAAAACTATCAAACTTTAATTGCCAATACTGATCTATCACTTGATTTAGAGTTAAATGCGATTAAGACTTTTCATACGAGTAAAGTAGATGGTATCATTCTGTTGGCTACGACTTTAACTGAAGAACATATTGAACTCATCGATTCATTAGATAAACCTTTCCTGCTTATTGGTCAACAAGATAAACATATCCACTCAATTATTCAGAATGATTATGCAGCAGGCATAAATATCGGTAAATATTTTAAAAATCTCGAATATCAAAATATTGCTTATCTTGGTGTACCTGAAACTGATATTGCAGTGGGTCAAAAAAGAAAACAAGGTGTAATTAAAGGGTTTGGTCAAACCATCCCTATATACGAAACGACTTTTAAACTTCAGGATGCAACAGAAACTGCAAAGCAGTTAGTAGATAAATATGATGCACTTATTTGTGCAACAGATAATATTGCACTCGGTGTATTGAAAGCAGCCCAACAGCAAAACTTAAAAGTACCTGACCAACTATCGATAACTGGATTTGGCGGTTATGAAACGACATCTATTGTGACGCCGATGATTACGACGATTAAATTTCCCTATTTTGAGACAGGCGTGTTAGCAGCTAAATCAATGCTCGATTTAATTGACGAAAAAGAGGTGCCGTTACTTCAGGAAATGTCGTTTGAATTAGAAGAAAAAGAAAGCGTTGACAAAAAAGCAGTACAAGCATAAAATGACACTAAATAGAATGGAACCGGTACCAAAAAGGAGTATAAATATGATTGAATGGACACGAGAAGAACGATATCAAAGATTAGAAACATTCCCTGAAGACCAATATTTAAAATTAATAGAACAGACGAAACAATCTCCTCACAGACAGTTATTTCATATTCAGCCACCAACGGGATTACTCAACGATCCAAATGGATTTGCTTATTTTAACGGACAGTATCATTTATTCTATCAATGGTTTCCGTTAGGACCCGTACATGGTTTGAAGTACTGGTATCATACCGTAAGTGATGATCTTGCAATTTTTAAAAATGTAGGAATTGCACTCCGTCCAGATACACAGTTTGATAGTCATGGTGCTTATTCGGGCTCCGGACTAGTTGTAGATGATACGCTGAAACTAATCTATACAGGCAATCATCGTACAGATGCATGGGAACGCATACCTTATCAGATGATTGCCACGTTGCATAAAGACGGCATGATTACAAAGGATGAGACACCGATTATTAGTGGTCCACAATCTGGCTATACAGATCATTTCCGCGACCCGAAAGTATGGTTTGAAAATGGATACTACTATGCCGTGATTGGCGCACAAAGAACCGATGAGACAGGTACTGTTGTTGTATATCAATCAATTGATTTAAAACACTGGACATTTATCTCTGAGTTAAAAACTGACTACACAGACTTTGGATATATGTGGGAGTGTCCGGATTATTTTGAATTGAATAATACGGATGTATTATTATTCTGCCCACAAGGCGTGGATAAATATGAGGATCAGTTCTGGAACATTTATCAATCTGGCTATGTGCTCGGTAAACTCGACAAAGAGACATTCGAAATGATACATGGTGATTTTATAGAACTGGATCATGGATTTGATTTCTATGCACCTCAAACAACACTCGATAAAGATGGAAACAGAGTATTAATTGGATGGATGGGATTACCTGATACAGGCTATCCAACCGATAAAGAAGGATGGGCGCACTGTTTAACAATTCCACGCGTATTAACGATAGAAGATAACAAGTTACGTCAACGTCCGGTGGAATCACTTAAATCATTACGTGGTAACGTAGAAACGGCAGAAGGTTATGCTACGAAAAAGAATGTAAAACTTCATCCTTATGAAGGGACGCACTATGAATTAATCGTTGATGTTCTGGACAATGATTCAACAGAATTTTATATAGAGTTACGTGTATCTAAGAAAGAAAGTACCATGATCACATATAACAAAGCAGAGAAACGTATCACGCTGGATCGATTTGATAGTGGGCAATTACCAGAAGGTGTTGATGGGTATAGCCGTTCAGTTGTATTAGATGAAGATTTAAAGCAATTACAAATATTCGTTGATACTTCGTCCATAGAAATCTTTATCAATGACGGAGAGAAAGTAATGACAACGCGTATCTTTACATCTCAAGATGCTAAAGGAATTCGCACATCGACTGAATCAGGTCAGGTGTACTTTAAATTTACAAAATATGACCTAAAGGAGGCTAATGAATGAGCGCATTATATGCAATTGGGGAAGCATTAATTGACTTTATTCCGCAGACAAAAGGGGTTAAATTAAAAGAGGTTAAATCTTTTGAGACAAAAGTAGGAGGGGCTCCAGCAAACGTTGCAGCAAGTGTAGCTAAGTTAGGCGGAAAGTCTTATTTAATTTCACAACTTGGTGTTGATGCATTTGGAGATTTAATCATCGATACGCTGGAAGATACAGGCGTCGATACCTCATATATTACACGCACAAACGAAGCGAACACTGCACTTGCTTTTGTAAGTTTAACGCTGGAAGGAGAACGCGATTTTTCCTTTTACCGAAATCCTTCTGCAGATATGTTAAGAACAGCAGACAACTTACCTAGAGTGATTCGACCGGAAGACATTATGCATTTCTCATCAGTTGATTTAATTCCTTCACCGATGAAAGACACACATATCGCATTGATAGAAAAATTCCATGAAGCAGGTGGCATAGTCATCTTTGATCCAAACTTAAGATTTCCACTTTGGCCAGATAAAGCATTACTTAAAGAAACAGTACAGACTTTTATGCCGAAAGCACATATTTTGAAAATTTCAGATGAAGAACTGGAATTTATTACAGGTATCAGTGATGTTAACGAAGCAATTCAAAGTCTGTTTATTAGCCATACAGAAGCGGTCATCTATACAGAAGGTCCAAAAGGCGCAACCCTATATTTTAAAGATCATAATGTTCACGCACCAGGAGAAGTTGTCACGGTAGAAGATACGACAGGCGCAGGAGATGCTTTTATCGGTGCTGTAATCTATCAATTGTTAAATAAAACACAACAAATTAGCTATCTAAAAGAAAATGCTTACGATATATTAGCATTTGCCAATCAAGTAGGGGCATACACCACAACAGGTAAAGGTGCTATCGAAAGTTTACCAAATAAAAATGACTTAAAACTACGATTTTCCTAAAATTGTAGTTTTTTTAATAAAATACATTTTTTTCATCAATAATTTAAATATTTATTTAAAGTATTCACAATATATAGTATATAATATATATAAGTATTAATTTCAAATTAATGTTTTGTAATATTGTCTTATTTTTAATGAAAAGTTTGGAGGTTATTAGCTATGTATTCCGTTTTAGGCCAAATTACACAAATGTACGACACATTTACACCCGTTGAGAAACGCATTGCAGATTTGATGATTGATCAGCCTGTAAAAGTAGTGAATTTACCGATTAAAGAGATAGCAAAAATGGCAGGAACGAGTGAAGCTGCCATCGTCCGTTTCAGCAAGCGCCTAGGACTCTCTGGAATAAAAGTTGTAAAAGTAGAACTTGCAAGAGAATTACATACGATTGACACTGAGAAAAAACCTTCTAAGATAGAATTTACAGACTCCGTTGAAGTGTTAAAAGAAAAAGTATTCAATAATTCAATTCAAGCTTTATACAATACAGAAAAGATATTGTCGCCAAAATTAATTGATGATGCAGCCCTAGCTATCATCAAAGCAAAGCGCATGATGATATTTGGAGTTGGGATAGCTCAAGTCGTTGGAGAAGACTTCAGACTTAAGCTTGCGCAAATTGATAAACTTGCACATATTGCAAGTGATTCATTTACTGCAGTATCAATGCTTGGCAACTTCGAACCAGGTGACGTGTTGTTTGCAATAACTTCATCAGGTAGAAGTAAAGAAATTATTGAAGTAATTAAGTATGCTAAGAGACAAAATGTTACGATTGTCTTACTTACTCAAAAAGTACCTTCTCCTGCTTTGAGAATGGCTGATATTGCTCTTGCTATGGCGAAAGAAGAAAATGAAATTAAAGTTGGAACGATGACAGTACGTATTGTTCAACTTGCTATTATTGATGCAGTATATTTAAGAATTGGCTCAATCCAAAAAGAAGAAGTTGTTAAAATATTAACAAATGTTAACAATGCACGTAAAGAGATTCAAGATGCACAATAATGTTGAGTAAATAAAAAAGATCATTGAAATATTTTTTCAATGATCTTTTTTATAAGGTTACTTTTTAACGATAAAGCGGTTCTCTACAGGTTGGAACTCTTTTGGACCAGCTTCTGAACCAACTGAACCAAACGGCATTTGTGCAACAAGTTCCCAAGTTGCAGGAATATCGAATTCACTTGCAACTTTCTCATCGATTACACCATCATAATGTTGTAATGATGCACCTAATCCTTTATTGGCAAAAGCTGTCCAGATTGCAAACTGATGCATTGCATTTGATTGTTGTGCCCATAGAGGGAATTTCGGAGCATAAGCAGCGAATTTTTCTTGTAATCCTTCAGTTACTTTACTATCGATGTAATATAATACAGTACCGTAACCAGCTTTAAAGCTATTGATTTTTTGTTCGGTTTCACTGAAATCGCGGTCTGGCCCCATTAATTCTTTTAAGCTGTCTTTAGTGATATCCCATAATTTTTTATGCTGATCATTTAATAATAAAACAACACGCGTACTTTGTGAGTTGAAAGCTGATGGTACATGTTTAACTGTGTCAGAAATAATTTTTTCAATTGCTTCATCAGAAATTGGTGATTTTGGTTCGATGTGATAAATTGAACGTCTGTTTTCGATTGCCTCTTCAAAACTTTCTGCTAAATCTTTTTTAAATAAACTCATTGTCGTTTCTCCTTTTTTATTATATTAATTACTTCGTATCATTAACCTGATACCTATACCATTTGGATCTTTTATAACTTCAGAATTCCCGTCTTTATGCATCATTAATCCTTTTTCGTTTAACAACTTTTTGAAATACGTAACATCTTCATCATTTGGCATCTGAATATCGAAACGGCGTATACCTGGTGCGTCTTGTTCAGGTTGTTCAGTCGCTTTATCCCACGTATTTAAGCCGAGATGATGGTGATATCCAGCTGCTGATAGAAATGCAGCACTCGTTCCGTATTTAGTCATAACATCCATGCCGAAGAAATTCTCATAGAAAGCAATACTTTTATCGAGATCGATGACAGATAGATGCATATGTCCCATAATTGTATCAGGATGTAACCCTTTGAAAGGTAAGTTATTATTCGCAGCAAGTACACCGCTGAAATCCATTTCAGTTGTACCCATCACGATATCGCCGTTTTCTTCAAATTCCCATTTTGAAGATGGCACATCACGATAAATTTCAATACCATTACCTTCTGGATCTTGTAGATAGATCGCCTCAGATACATCATGATTACTTGCGCCGGAAAGCGGATAACCAGTTTTGATGAGGTGGAAAAAGATATTACCTAATGCTTCACGAGAAGGCACAAGTAATGCAAAATGAAATAATCCAGCTGATTTTACTCTTTTTTTATTCGTTTGGTACAGATAAATTAAAGGACGGTTTCTAGTGCCGAGTACTGCATATTGATCTGTTGACTCTAAAATATTTAGTCCTAAAATTTCGTTGTAAAATACTATACTGTTCTCCATAAAATTTACATTTAGATGGATTGCACCGATATGCGTGTCGTTCGAAAAATATTTTGATTCCATAGTTTAATGACTCCTAAGTATATTTTGTATATTATATATAATTAATATACCACATCACATTATAAATTAAAACGATTTAATGTTATTATATCAACTTTTATAAATTTATTGCAGTTATATATACTATGTTAAATATATGTAACAATACGCTCACTTAATAGAAAATAATATATCTGTGCTTTATAATGAATATAATTGGAAATTTGGAGGAATGTATAATGCGCAAATTAAAGCTACATTCGATTACTTTAACGACAGCTGCTTTAACGTTAAGTCTAAATGCATTAGACATTAACTCAGCAGAGGCTAACGAAATCACACATAAACCAGCAAGTACTGTAGAAATCGTTTCAACAGAAATGAATCAATCTACTAATGATACACCTTCTATAGAGCGTCCTACGACAGAAGCAAGAACCACTGAAACACCGACAACTGAGGAAAAGTCTACCGAAAAGACGATTGTTGCCTCTCAAACGAATGAAACGAATAATAAAGTAACTGAAAAGCCGGCCAAAGAATCTGCTAATACAACAAGCACTACAACAAAGCCAGCTACGAATAATCAGACCCTTAAGCCAAGTGTAGGGGCACCAGTTACGACTGAAAGGCCGACTACTGAGAAACCTGTGAAAGTACCAGGTCCTGTGACACAACCAATAGAGCCTGTGACAACTGAAAAACCGAATGTTCCAACGGATAATAATATTGGAACTAACCCTTCAACACCAGGTACACCATCACAGCCAGGTACACCATCACAGCCAGGGATACCGAGTACTGGAGGCGGGGACGATACACGTGTACCACCAGCACCAAAGCCACCTGTCGATGAGAGTAAAGATGAAGATAAACATGAATATACTGAGAAACCAGGTAAATTCTCTCCAGCTAAAGGTGAAGCTTACTATACGGCACTAGATAAACATGTTGGGGAACTTGTCACAACAAAGATTGAAAAGTCTAAAGATATAAATGATGCAACACAGACAGAAGATTTAGTTGCAGATAAGAAAGACAATAAAGCATCGAACGAAACGGATACTTCAAAACAAACAAAATCGACTAAAGATAAACAAAAAGATTCAGACAAAGAGAAACAGTCGAAAAAAGAAAAAGACCAGATAAAAGCATTACCTGACACAGGTGAAGTAACGTCATTATTTGGATATATCGCAGCACTTCTACTAGCAGGATCTGTTTTAGTGAGAAAGAAATAATTACAAAAAATACGCTTAGGCTCATAGCCTAAGCGTATTTCTACGTATTAAAATTTAGAAGTATCAATTTGTTCTAGATAGTCTTCAAGGAATGCCATCACATCTTTTAATGTTCCATCTTTAAATGGAGATTTTAAGTGTGCAGCTTCTACAATTTTATTGAATGGCAGAGATCCACCGATATCACAAATATGCAGATAATCTTTCCATGCGCCTTCAAAATCTTCACTAGAACGTTTAAAGAATTGGAATGCACATACTTGAGCTAAAGTGTAATCGATATAATAGAATGGAGATTCAAATATATGTCCTTGTCTATGCCATAATGCGCCATCGATTAGTGGTGCAATACCATCATAATCTTTATGCGGTAAGTATTTAGCTTCTAGAGATTGCCATGCCTCACGTCGTTCTTTCGGTGTCATTTCAGGATTACCATAGACGATATGCTGGAACTCGTCCACTGCAACACCATAAGGAAGGAACTGAATCGCATCTCCGATATGTTTATATTTAAATTTATCCGCATTGTTAAAGAATAAATCCATCCATTTGTAAGTGAAGAATTCCATACTCATTGAATGAATTTCACATGATTCATGTGTCGGCCATAAATAATCAGGCACACTTAGTTCGCGAGAGCGATATACCTGGAAGGCATGACCTGCTTCATGTGTTAATACAGTAATATCATGGTCTGTGCCGTTAAAATTAGAGAAGATGAATGGTGATTTGTAATCATCGATAAATGTACAATATCCACCTGCCTGTTTACCTTTTTTCGCTTCCACATCAAAGAGTTCACGTTCCATCATAAACTGATAGAATTCATCTGTTTCAGAGCTTAATTCACGATACATCTTACGACCATTTTCTAAAATCGTCTGAGCATCATCTTTTGGTGACTCATTACCATCTGTAAATAAAATCGGTTCATCATAAACCTTTAAACGATCAACGCCGATACGTTCAGCTTGCGCCTGATATAATTTTTGTGCAAGTGGCACAACATGCGTTTTAATTTGCTCGCGATAGTTTTGTACCATGTCAGGTGTATAATCAACGCGGCGCATACGCACATATCCAAGTTCGATGAAGTTGTCAAAACCTAGTTTCACTGCGATTTCGTGACGTACTTTAACTAAACGGTCATAAATATCATCATATTGATCCATTAACCCTGCACGATAATTTTGTACGGCAAGTGTCGCAGACTTACGTTCTTCACGGTCGCTAGACTCAAGGAATTTCCCCATTTGAGCAAAAGTATACGTTTCACCTTTATATTCAATTTCAGCTGAAGCCACAAGTTTAGAGTACTCAGAAGAAATCTTATTTTCTTTATTTAATAGATCTTTAATAGATTCATCGAACTGTTTCACATAAAGTTCAGCTAAATCAAAAAGTTGTTCCCCGTACACTGCTTTGAGTTCATCTTTGAATTGACTTCTGTTTAATGCATTGTAATAAAGTGATTCAAAATAGACGATTTCCCCATTGTTATCATCGAAGAAATCACGTTCTTTTTCGTAGAATGCATCCTTTGTATTAATTGATGCGCGAACATATGCCAGATTAAACATTGAATCAATCTTGTTACGTAAAGCATTGATTTTATCAATGATTTGAATCTGTTCTTCTACAGATTGTGCCTGATCAAAGTCAGTGTATAACTGTGTAAACTGTTCCTTTGCATCTGTTAAATCGGGTCTCGCATATTTGTAGTCTTGGAAAGTAGTCATTAAAATGCTCCTTATCTATTTATTATCTAATTTTTCTTACTATTCTTATAATACTCTAAACATACAGAATAAGGAATATATTTATTATTATTCAGATGATATAATTAATGTAGGAGATTAGGGGGATGAATATGACAAAGATAGATGAATCTTTAGCACTCAAAACAGCAGGACTTGTAAGACAGACACATGAAGCGGGAATCCCGGTTATGGTAGTGTTTGAAGGTATTCCGGCATCAGGGAAATCAAGGTTATCAAATGAATTGTTATTGACACTTGATGCAAAGTATACGAACTTCTATGCAACACCACGTCCAGACAGTGAGTTATTGCGCTATCCTTTTTTATATCCGTACTGGAAGAATATACCGAATAAAGGTGGCGTAACATTATTCTTCAGAAGCTGGTATGCACAGAAGTTAGATTATGAAATGAACGAACTTAAAAAAGACATTATTAAAGATTATGACTTGTTAACGCAGGAGATTGTTGGATTTGAATCGATGCTTAAAGAAGATGGTTATGAAATTATTAAATTCTATCTTTCTGTTAATGAACAAAAGCGCCTTGAACATATTCAGCAAACGAAGAAAAATCCTTTGACACGCTGGAAAGCACAAGAATATGAAACAGGTATACCGACAAAAGATTATCAGGAAGGTATGATCGATTTAATGAAAGCGACTGAGGATATTTCTCCATGGACGCATATCGATTATACAGAACGTGGTAAAGCAGCGAATGAAATGTACGAAACGATTATTAAACGATTAGAGAAAGCATTGAAAGAGAAAAAGAAAAAGACTGAACACCGTAAAGTAGACGGCGAATTTACTGAAGACTTCTCAACAGATATGTTTGATGATACTTCAGATGATATGTCAAAAGCGGAATATAAAGAATTATTACCGAAGTTGCAGAACAGAATTCGTGAATTACAATATGCATTATATGAAAAGAAAATTCCGATGATGCTTGTATATGAGGGCATGGATGCAGCAGGTAAAGGCGGTAATATTAAACGTGTACGTGAAAGTCTTGATCCTACAGGTTATGAAGTAAATGCGGTTAGTGCCCCGACTGAAACGGAGCTGAGCTACCATTACTTATGGCGCTTTGCGACAGACGTACCCCGTTCTGGTCATATCGAAATATTTGATAGAAGCTGGTATGGCCGTGTATTAGTAGAGCGTGTTGAAGGATTTGCATCTACTGAAGAATGGCAACGTGCGTATGATGAAATTAATAAATTTGAACGTGCTTTAACAATTGAAGGATCAATCGTTATAAAATTCTTCTTAGTATTAGATAAAGATGAGCAGTTAAAGCGCTTTGAAGAAAGACAAGTAACACCTGAGAAGCAGTGGAAGATTACTGATGAAGACTGGCGTAATCGTGAGAAGTGGGATCTATATCTTGAAGCGAGTAAGGATATGATTGATAAAACATCAACAGACGATGCACCATGGGTAATTATACCTGCGAATAATAAACGTGCAGCACGTATTAAAGCGTTGAAGACGATTATTATAGCTTGTGAAGAGCGTCTATGGGGCGTTAAGAAACTGTGGTAATGAAATTCAGTGAGTGGTCGAAATAATAGGTATTTCGACCACTCACATAATTTTTGAAATATAAAACAACACCGAGTGGTCGAATTATTACGTAATCCGACCACTCGGTGTTTCTTTATAGATTAAAATATGATTTTATAATTGGAGCAATAAATTGTGTCGTTTGCTTTAATTGTTCCTGTGCTTCCTGTACTTTGTCTGCAAACACGACCTGCATGATCACGACAAAAGCATTCATCGACATATGCGCGGCAATCGGTACAATGATACGATTCGTTAATACATATAAACTACTGAACACTAACGACATCCCCATATAGATTAACGTATGGTCGAAGTCATTGTGGGCTGCTGAGAAGATAAATCCACTAATTAATACTGCGATGGTAAAGGCAAGCCAGCGAGGAGCTTTAATCACTTCATATAATTCACCGAAAATAACCTTTCTAAAGACAAATTCCTCTAGAATTGGACCAACGATAGCAATCAATATAATAAATACTGGTGCAGCTTTAGCGATGTCCATGATATTTTTAGTATTCTGACTTTCTAGTGGCTGATGTAAAATATATGTATTAATCATACCGAAGATCATCTGAGCAAACAGTGAGATAAAGAATCCACCGACAATCCAGCCGATTGTAGCCAATGTATCAGACTTTGGAAGGCGTTCTAACTGCGTTTTATTTTTAATACGTGTGTTGATAAATATGACTAAAATAGAAGCAACAATAAAAGAAGCAACATAATAAGGGATAGATTTTAAGAATGCATCTGACTCGCTTAAACCTTGTTTCATAAAATAAATATTAGGAATTAAGACGAAAAACTGTGAGCCGATGTAAATTAAGACAGTAAGCACGTTGATCCATATACGTTTCATGTAAATTTTAATTCTCCTTCAAATTTAAATACTTTATACATTGTACATTAAATTGGTAGTAATAAAAACTCAATCGAATTGATAAAAAATAATATTAAAAATAATATTAAAAATCAAATTAAAATATTTGCAATATTGACCTTCTTTGATTATTATAAAATTATGTTAGCACTTAAGCGTATAGAGTGCTAAAAAACATGAATTTATTTTTTCAAGGAGGAAAATATCGTGATAAAACCATACGGAAATCGTGTTGTAATCGAAAAAACTGAAAGAGAACAAACTACTGCAAGTGGAATCGTCTTAACTGATTCTGCAAAAGAAAAGTCAAACGAAGGTACAGTCATTGCAGTTGGCACAGGCCGTATCCTTGAGAATGGTGAAAAAATTGATATCCAGGTAGCTGTAGGTGACCGTGTAGTTTATGAACCATTTGGTGGTACTGAAGTGAAAGCTGGGGACGAGAAGTACATCGTATTAAAAGAAGAAGATATCATCGCGATTATTGAAGATTAATCAAATTATAATAAATACATTCTATAATATAAAATCAATGGAGGAATTTGACAATGGTTAAAGAAATTAAGTTTTCTGAAGATGCAAGACGCTCAATGCTTGCAGGTGTAGATAAATTAGCTGACGCAGTTAAAGTTACATTAGGGCCAAAAGGTCGTAACGTAGTTTTAGATAAAAAGTTTGTAGCACCTTTAATTACAAATGATGGTGTAACAATCGCAAAAGAAATCGAATTAGAAGATCCATACGAAAACATGGGTGCAAAATTAGTCGCTGAAGTTGCAAACAAAACAAACGAAATCGCTGGTGACGGTACTACTACAGCAACAGTACTTGCACAAGCAATGATCCAAGAGGGATTGAAGAACGTTACAAGTGGTGCAAACCCTGTAGGAATCCGCCAAGGTATTGATAAAGCGGTAGCAGTTGCGTTAGAAGAATTAGCAGCAATTTCAAAAGAAGTATCAAGCAAAGAAGAAATTGCACAAGTTGGAGCAATTTCAGCAGCTGACGAAGAAATCGGTCAATTCATCTCTGAAGCGATGGAGAAAGTTGGTAACGACGGTGTTATCACAATCGAAGAATCTAAAGGATTCAAAACAGAATTAGAAGTAGTAGAAGGTATGCAATTCGATCGTGGATATGCTTCACCTTATATGGTGACAGATTCTGATAAGATGATCGCTGATTTAGAAAATCCATACATCTTAATTACAGATAAGAAGATTTCTTCATTCCAGGATATCTTACCGTTATTAGAACAAATCGTTCAAACATCACGTCCAATCTTAATCGTAGCTGAAGATGTTGATGGTGATGCATTAACAAACATCGTATTAAACAGATTACGTGGTACATTCACTGCAGTTGCTGTGAAAGCACCAGGATTTGGTGACCGTCGTAAAGCAATGTTAGAAGATTTAGCAATCCTTACAGGTGGTCAAGTAATTACTGACGACTTAGGATTAGACTTAAAAGATGCAACAGTTGATATGTTAGGTAATGCAACGAAAGTTCACGTTACTAAAGACGATACAACAATCGTTGAAGGACGCGGCGATGCATCAAATATCGACGCACGTGTAGGACAATTAAAAGCACAAATTGAAGAGACAACATCTGAATTTGATAAAGAAAAATTACAAGAACGCTTAGCGAAATTAGCAGGTGGCGTTGCAGTGATTAAAGTAGGTGCTGCAACTGAAACAGAATTAAAAGAACGTAAATTACGTATTGAAGATGCATTAAACTCAACACGTGCAGCAGTTGAAGAAGGTATCGTTGCAGGTGGTGGTACAGCACTTGTATCAATCTACAACAAAGTAGCAGCAGTTGAAGCGACAGGTGATGTTGCAACAGGTGTTAAAATTGTATTAAAAGCATTAGAAGCTCCAATTCGTCAAATCGCGATTAATGCTGGCCTTGAAGGTTCAGTAATTGTTGAGAAGATTAAACACGCTGAAACAGGTGTTGGATATAACGCAGCAACTGATGAGTGGGTAAATATGATTGAAGCTGGTATCGTTGACCCAACTAAAGTTACAAGATCAGCATTACAAAATGCAGCATCAGTAGCAGCAATGTTCTTAACAACTGAAGCGGTAGTAGCAGAAATGCCTGAAGAAAACCCAGCACCAGAAATGGGTATGGGCGGCATGCCAGGGATGATGTAATTTAATAATAGATTTTAAAGATTCCGGATACATTGCGTATCCGGAATTTTTTTGTGATGATGTTTAGATATTTAGGGTAGACTTTTCCGGATACTCGGATTATCCGGAAAAGATGGAGATAAAACTAGTGAAATAGGTGGCAACAATTCCGGATACTCGGACTATCCGGAAAAGATGGAGAACTATAAATTTATCTGTAATTAAAATATATTAAGAGTTTTAATTCCAAGTGAAATTTTATAAAAAATAATCAAAAGTTTAAATTTGAGGTGAAAATTTAATATAATTTATATAAAAGTTTAAAATTGAGGTGAAATTTATGAGTGAATTAGTAATGAGAGCAGAATATATCAATTTCCTAAGACGACATCGTGATAAGCAAGTTATTAAAGTTGTTTCTGGTGTTAGAAGATCTGGCAAATCAACTTTATTTAAGTTGTTTCAGGATGAGTTATTGTCTAAAGGAGTGGACCAGTCACAGATTATTGCGATCAATTTTGAAGATATATCCTATCATCATCTATTGAATTATATGAATCTATACCAGTATTTAAGTGATAAAATTCACCCAATTGAAAAGACTTACATTTTCCTGGATGAGATTCAGATGATTGATCAGTTTGAAAAAGTAGTCGATTCTTTATTGTTAAAAGACAATGTCGATTTGTATATCATCGGTTCAAATGCATACTTTTTAAGTAGTAAATTAGCAACGTTACTTTCGGGGCGATATGTTCAACTTAATATGTTACCTCTGTCTTTCAAGGAATTTGTGACCTGGCATAAGCAGAAAGATAGCAATCATTCGTTGTCGGATTTGTATGAAGCGTATATACAAACAAGTTTTCCATATGCGATTAAAATTGATAACCCATTAGAACGTTTTGAATATTTACAAGGATTGTATTCAACGGTAGTTTTAAATGATATAGTAAAGCGAATGAATATTCAGGATGTTGGTGTACTAGAACGAATTATTGCAGCACTATTCTCTTCAATAGGTAGTTTAGTAACAATAAATAAAATTAAGAATACGTTAGTTTCAAAAGGATATAAAATAGCGCATCAAACGATTGATCGTTATGTAAAAGGCATTCTCGATAGTTTGATCATGTATGAAGTAAAGCGATATAACATTAAAGGAAAAGCCTACTGGAAAGCCAGTCAAAATATTATACCGTTGATACAGGGTTAAGACAGTTAGTATTGAGAGATCATCTACAAGATTATGGACATATACTAGAAAATATAATTTATCTAGAACTTAAGCGTAGAGGTTTTGAAGTGTATATTGGTGAAAATAATCAGTATGAAGTCGACTTTGTAGCAATTGCACCGGATAATAGTATTGACTATTATCAAGTTGCATTATCAACTTTAGATGAAAGCACTTTGAAACAAGAATTAAGGTCATTAGCATCCATTGATGATCAGTATCCGAAGTATTTATTAACGCTAGATCAATTTAATCAAACAGCAAACTATAACGGGATACAGAAATTGAATGCATTACAATGGTTGATGGGAGAATAATAACGAGGTGATATGATGGACTGGAGAGAATATTTTACGCCGATAGTGTTAGAACGAGGAAAGGAATACTTTTATGAAGATTTAGTAGAAGTGACGTTTATTGATAAACGTGAGATTAATACAATTGTCTTCGGAAGTGAAGAATATAATGTAGAGATTGAAAATATTGGAACGAATAACATGACGATGATGTGTGATTGTCCGCATGCACAAGATGATAACTATTGTAAGCATATGGCTGCGAGTATGCTGGTATTTGAAGAGTTAGAAGATACGGTTCAAAAAACAGATAAGAAAAAACAAATAAAAATCGATCAGGACGCTTTACTTCAAACACTTACACATGCGAGTGAAGGGAATGTAAAGTCGTTCTTGTTTGAGCTATGTATGAAGAATAGTGACATTTATGACAAGTTCATGAAAGAAATCGCAAGACTAAATGAGCAGAAAGTTGTTCAACTTAATAAACCACAGTCACTTCAGACGTATAAAGAAGAGATTCGTGGCATATATAAATCATATATGAGAAAAAACTTCATTGACTATACCGATGCGATGGATATGTTTAACGAGTTAGAGAGCTACTTAGAAGATGAAGTACCAAAGTTATACGACAATCCTGTACGTGCAATCAAGATGTTGAATTACGCTGTTATGTTGTTTGGTAAATATGATATTGATGATTCAGCTGGTGGCTATACATCACTGATGAACTTAGTAACAGATTTAAGTTCTGACATTATTGATG
Organism: Macrococcoides bohemicum; assembly: GCF_016865215.1. Classification (NCBI taxonomy): domain Bacteria; kingdom Bacillati; phylum Bacillota; class Bacilli; order Caryophanales; family Staphylococcaceae; genus Macrococcoides; species Macrococcoides bohemicum. The sequence goes on along the minus strand of NZ_CP054482.1, from coordinate 2,018,073 downwards.
AAGCAAATGATAAGCAACAGGATGAAATCTTCAACATTTATTTAGAGTTATTGAAAGGTGAATTACTATATGAAAGAGAGATGATTGAAGAAATATTCTTTGAACATTTCGAAAGTGAAGCACAATTAAACGCTAAACTTATTTATCTGGAACGCAAGGCTGCGCAGGCGACACCAGATTCATATGCACAGAAGAATACTTTAGAGCATTTAATTATAGTATATGAAGTGCTAGGGCTTTCATCAGATGAAATCATACTCAAGCTCAAACCGTATCGACATACTGATCAAGTTCGAGACTTTCTCATAGAAGTTGAAATAAATAAAGGACATCACAAAAAAGCCATTGAACTGATTAAAGAAGGGATGCAGTCTAAGTACCCGGGAATTGCTCGTATGTATCACACACGTTTAATTAGATACTTTAAAGAAATTGGCCATATAGATTATGTATACGAACTATTTAATTACGTTATTCGTGAGCATTGGTCTGAGATGGAAAGTTATCGTGAACTAAAATCATTCTATACACAAGAAGAATGGGAACAAGTGAGACAATATATATTTAGGCAGAGCAATGATGAACAAATAGTACATTACTTTATTGAAGAAAAATTGTATGACCGTCTGCTTGAAGGGCTTATAGAAGGAAGATTTTACTATAGAATTTTCTTACATATGAAAGAGGAATTTCTGTCATATGATAAAGAGAAATCACTGCGTGTATACACACAGATTATACAAACATTAGCAGATGAAGCGAAGAATTGTAAGGAATATAAAGGCGTGATGCGATACTTGCAGGATATGAAATATATTACAGGTGGAGAAATCGTCGCACACCGTATCGCGAAAGAATGGCGCATGCTTTATAAGAAGCGACCAGCGATGATTGATGAACTGAATAAGGTGATGAAATAATCATAGTTCATCCCCATTACAGACTGCGAATCCAGTAAGTAATGGGGATGATGTGTTTATTTGTGAAAAATTGAAATTAATCAATCTGCTTTACAATAGCACCATCTTTAACGACGAGCTTAATGCTGTTATTGTCCTTTAATACACTAATATTCTCTAGCGGGTCTTGATCAACTAAGATTAAATCAGCAAGATAGCCTTCTTTAATTAAACCTAACTGGTCAATGCATAAACACTCAGCAGCAACTTGAGTAGAAGCTCTTATCGCATCGATTTCTGACATGCCGTATTCAACCATCAATTCTAACTCACGCAAGTTTGTACCATGTTTGAATACACCGGCATCTGTCCCCATCGCAATCTTAACATCTTGTTTATAAGCAGTCTTAAAGCCATTAATATGATCTTCTAGTACTTCTTTAGCTTGATCGATTGCAACTTGGCTCATGCCTAATTCTTCAGCGAACTCTAATACGGAAATGGGTGCTAACAACGTAGGAACTAGGTAAGTCCCGTGTTCAACCATACGCTTGGCAGTTGGTTCATCTAAATAAATTCCATGTTCAATTGAATGTATACCAGCATCAATACATTGATTGATACCTTCTAGACCTTGTGCATGTGCCATAACCTTTCTGCCATTTCTAAAAGCAGCTTCTTCTACGATAACTTTGAGTTCTTCTAATGAAAACTGTGTATAATTTGGATGATCGGTAGGAGAAGTGACACCACCAGTAGCATGTACTTTCAATACATCAGCGCCAGCTCTCAGCATTTCGCGTGCTTTCTTTCTGACTTCTTCAACCCCGTCACAAATCCCGTTTGGCATACCTGGATAATCAGTAGTAACGATATCAATCGAATTACCAGAATATTGATATCCATCCCCATGACCACCGGTAATCGTCAATGCATTAATGCTGCATACAGTTCTTGGTCCAATGAATAAGCCATCTTCAATCGCTTTCTTATAACCAATATCAGCACCTAATGCGTCTCTTACAGTTGTGATACCAGCATCAATAGTACTTTTTGCGTAATCCATCGCCTGATAGAAATTATATGAAAAGGGCGTTGCCAATCGACTTTCAACCGGTTTAAATTCAAATACCATATGCACGTGACTATCAATCATACCTGGAAGTAAGTATCGGTCTTCACCATCAATAATAATATCGGCATTATCAGTATCATCAAACGAAATAATTCTATTATCTTCAATTACAACAGAGCGATGATTCATATATGCACCGCGTTCAACATCAAGAATATTAACATTATTAATTAAAGTCTTCATATAAACCCTCCACTAAACTTATATTAAATCCATAACAACATTCGCGATAATAACAGAAGAAATCGTAACTGTCACAAAACCACCTATTAGCATCGGAGTGACAAGCTCGTTCAAAATACTTTCAACTTCTTCATCCGTCTGTCCGTGGCTACGTGCAACTTCCTGACATAATATATAATCTCCAGGGAAACCGAACAATGCAGTTAAAGCAACAGGCATTCCTTTATGAATCGGCCACTTCAGTAGCTTTGAAGCAACAAAGCCGCCTAATACAATACCGAGCGCACCTAAGCCTAATATACAAAGCACAGGTAAGATATTCTTCATAACATCCTCAGGCTTGACACCACCCATTGAACCGATAACTACAAATATTACTGCAATGATAAAGAAATTAAGAGAATTCGCCTTCTCTAACGTATTCTGAGGCAACACTTTAGTATTTAATAAAAGTACACCGAAAAATAAACAGAAAATGGTGAAATGAATACCAGTTACTTTACCTAACCATACACCTATAGCTGCAAATACAAAGACAATAAACAAACGAATCGTATTATTATTTAAAACCGAAATCTTAGATTGTGCATAAGTATCATCAGTTAAAGCACGCAGATCTGCAGGCGTGTTTCTTAATCGATGAATATAATCCTGCTTCACATATTGATTCATGAAATGCGAAGCAAGCGGCATGCCGATAACCCCTTGTAATGCCTGTACAAGTGAGGGCACTACAATTAAAGCAGACATACCAAGCGCAGTTAACTTCTCATTAGTGATCAGTAAAGCGATAACACCACCAGCAACTGGCCCAAGACCACTAGCCGCAGTCGGAAAACCGTAGATAGGGGTGATAATACCGAGAATAAGAATCGTTGCACCAACTAAACCGGATAAAGAGATGATAACGGCTTTCCATTGTGACTTGAGAACATGAAGCGGCATAATTGTGCCCATATGTAAGATCAAAGGACCGATAAGTACAGCACCTAATGCTGGGACTGTAGAATATTCAAGTATTTTAGGTGGAAATACGCCGAGCCATGATAAAACGAGGAATCCTAACATAGCGGTTAATAACATAGGAACACGCGCACGCGTGTAGATGGAAATAATTTCTCCAAGCGCTATTAAAGCGAATAGCATGGTTGTTGCAATGATTGGTTCTTTAATCATGACATCAGTCCTTTCAAATTTAAATTACTGATTAGTTTAACACTTTAAAGCGTTATGTCAACAATAAAACTGAAAATTCTGTGGATTAAGAAAATTATTTGAGAAAAGAAGATATAAATTCAATAGTTATCTCTGAATATATGAACAGCGACTTTACTGGAAGACTTAGACCAGAAGAAGTTTGATGAAATCAGTATGAACATTGAAGAAAAAAGCAAAATCTCTAAAGAAGAATTAGAAGTGTACTTAGCGTACCTTAGACTTATGGGATTCATTGCATACCTTGATGCCTATAAAGAGGACGATGTCGACAGTTCAGAAAGTGACACAGAGGAAAGGACTGATAGGGAAGAAGATTATGATACTGAGAGTGAAGAAGAACCCGAAGAGTCATCAGAGGAAATATATGATAGTGAAACGAGTGTTGAAGAAGATACAGTGGAGTAGGATGGAAATCGCAGTCGTTAGAGATTGCGGTTTATTTGTATACGACTAGGGATTATGAATTTCTATCGTATTTAATTATCTGGATTTTCTATTGTACAGAGATGGGTATGAAGATGAACAAAAGCAAGTTATTACTAAGTTATCAAACTGGGAGTTCCAGTTTAGAAACTCGATTGAACATTTCTATCCACAACATCCTTTGAATGGAGATATATGGGATGAACACGATGAATTAAATAGCTTCGGTAATCTCGCACTTATATCAGTAAGTGGCAATTCAATGTTCTCCAATCGTATACCGGAAGAGAAAGCTAAAGTTGAGCATATCATTAACCAAAGCTTGAAACTGGAAATTATGGCACATATAACGAAAAAATTAGGGTGGAGTAAAGAAAAGGTTAAATGTCATTGTGATGAAATGATAGCGATAATAGATAATGATATTAGAAAAGCCGATTCATAATCGAATCGGCTTTATTTATTGAATGAGGCTTAATTGTGTGGCGCCAGCAACAGTTCATAGCGTTCAGCTATCTTTTCATAACCTTGTCGCTGATACATATCGCGTGCGGTGTCATTTCCATCTGCAATAAGGAATACCTGCTTGCCATGTGCCAAGTCATACACCGCTTCTTGCAGACGACTCCCGATACCACGTTTACGATACGTTTCAATCACATAGAAGTCATCGATTTCTACCGTCTCGTCTTCTATAATCGCTTCTATCTTACCTGCAGGCATATTGTCTATGTATGCGACAATCTGTAGTATGTTATGCTTTAACAAATCACGTCTATGTGTCTCGTCTTTCAGCTTTACAAAGTCTTCTCCGTACTCGATTTCTCCAGCTGCACAGACCTTTAGGAAGTCATCGAATATTGGTCCGTCCTGTGTAACTACCTCGCAAACGACCTCATCGTTACGTCTTAACTGTTTCGGATGCTTTAGTTCATACAATTCCATCATCTCTAGGTTACAACCATGGGATTTCGCATAAGCGACAATTGATTCCGGAATCACTTCGTTGTCAGGAAAGATGAATAGTAGGTGCTGTTGATGATATTTCTTATGAAAATCACGCTGATACGATAAATCTTCTTTAAATAGTTCTAGTGTCGGCATCTCTTTATATTCGAAGTAGTTTGCGTAATACTTAATTAACTGGCTCGGCGTATGATAGTGAATATAACGGGCGCTTTCTTCTAATATGTCCGCACTATTATGTGTATCTTTAAATGACAGCATGTTATTACCTCGCTTTTTATTATTTATTATACATGATTTTATATACACTATATATTTTACAGTAATTGTATTAAAATGGTATTAATATGATAAAAGAGGTGCTACATGGATAAAAAGGATTTCAAGAGAACATTTCAATATTTTATAAAGAATTTATTTAACTTTAAAGGAGAACTGCCGTTTCATCTGTATAAGAAGCTGATGCTTATTCCGCAAATATGTGCTTTTATTATACTTGCATTATTCATGATCTATTTATTTAAAGATATATTCAGTGGTTATCCTTATCACGATTTGTCGCTGAAAGAAGCAGAACGTCTAGAGGCACTGGATCAGTTCAAACGCTTTAGTGCTATTATCTTTTTCTTCGTATTCTTGTATTTATCATCTTTATCTACAGAGATAAAACGATTCAGATTTCTAAGGAAGTCACCAGCTGTGTATTTAGCGCTTGGATGCATAGGTTTACCTTTAATCTATGCTTATAGTTATTATTCTAACGTTATTATGCATAGTACGAGTACCGTCGGCATATTACTCATCATTTTAATACCGTGGTTTGCAAACAATAAGAATAAACCGACTGACCGTGACAAATTGTATGAAGACTATGATCTTGAGGATATCGAGCATTTTAATCAGTGAAGTTATATTAAAACATATAGAAAGGTGGTCGTAATATGACGAAGAAACTATGGCTAAATTATCTTATCTACGGAATTATTGTAGTGATGTTATTATGGTTATTGATTGATAGTGGCGTGCAGCAGGAACCGTTTATATTTACTTTTCTTATAGTAGTTTTAATTGGACCATTCTTTATCATTTCTCACGAAACGAGACTCAGGCAGTTACTTCATAGAAATCGACTGGCAGGGTTAGAGCAACGTGTAGCACAGAAGAAGTACGAATATACAGTGCTTGCAGTAATATTGATTTTCTCTTTGTTATTGCATATGTATTACAAGATGAATGATATGGATACATCATGGTTGTTCAATTTTACCGTTGCTATTTTCGGTGCAGCGGTAGGTACGAACATGAGGCATATTGTTGATAGACAGGAGATAAAAGAAATAAAAGAGAAATCCATATTGAAGTGAATAGAATGCACCCCGAAAGTTAGATTTTAAGGCAAACGTTCAGGGTGCAGTTTATTTGTATTAAGCCTTTTATTTCTTGGGTAATGACTTAATCTCATCACGCTTACCATTTAAAACATCGTCTAAATATTTACCGTATAACCCTTCATCATCTTTAGAAATTAAATGACCATAACCTTCCAGCACGATACGTTTTGTATCCCATCCCTGACTTCGATAGAAAGCCTCACTTTCCTTACTTTTCTTTAATGTATTAAAGCCTTTTGCGTATTTGTCAGTACCATCATCATGTTCTCCCACAATCCATGTTAATGGGAATGATTCCTGGATGACGTCACTTTTAGGTAATGTATCTGTAATACCTTCAGACTTAGGTGATCCCCCGCCACCAAATAACACGGCACCACCACGTTTCACACCTGCTTTCTTCAAATCATGAAGCAACCAGTATGCCACTTCTTCAGAACCGCCCGAGAATGACCCGATCCATAAGTTGTCGTGATCTGGTAATGTGCGAATAAGCTCGACGAGATATTCATTATTATGCTCCCCGTTTGTCCACCAAGTCTCGTCCTTACTCGACGTCTTCGGTACAATGAGCGTTAATTGATGTGCTGCAGCTACCTGTTTTATGCCGTGTGGTCCTTCCAGATAATACTTTGTATCAGGTTCATAAAATTCTGCTGCCCCGTCACCATGTAGCCAGAGCAACGTTCCTTTTGCGTGTTTTGCAGGGTAGATAAGATAGTTAATCTGCGTACCATCACTCGTAGTGAATTGTTCAGGATTATTTGCTTTGTGGGTTACAACATGCTTCGTTTTATTCGTGATGATAATGAATAGAGTAATCAGAACGATTAAGCTGAAGCATATAATAATAAGTTTATTTCGTGATGTATTTGTCATAGCGCATCCTTTCGAACAGTAATATGTATATAGGATAAGTCTTTTAGGTGTTTAGTTCGCTAGCTTCGTAGTTAATCTAATTATCATACTTTGCATGATAGTCCTGCATTATAATTGCCGGGTCATTTGCGTCCATACCTTTTGCATTTTGCATCGTAATATTGATATCTTTGTATCCAATCTTATTATTCAGATGCATCGCTTATTTGTATATTATTATACCCTCTATCTTTGCAAATAAAATTTAAAAGGACATCTATATCAAATACCTTTCTGTACTATGTTAAAACTTACATATTATATTAAAAGGTAGAGGGAACTCATATGTAATCATTCTTTGAATATTACAAGTCATATAAGGGTTTGTTTATGCTGGATTTTGGTTCAGCAGTATTTGTCGGCGTACTGGAACTCATCTTTCCATATAGCACATGAGAATAAGGTGTGGATTGAATGCGAATCTCTAGGACGTTCTTTGATAGAGGAAGGTTATATTATAAAGCGTTTCTAGTATTATTGTTGAATAATAAATCATAACCTTTGTTGTAACTTAATCTTAGGTGTTATTATATTAGTATGATTGAGAACAATAATATAAAGTTGAGGTGGGGAATATATGAACAATAAACATTATGATGTGATTTATATCGGAAGTGGTCATGCAGCATGGCACGGCGCACTTATCTTGAACCAGATGAAGAAGCGTGTAGCGATAATTGAAAAAGATAAGATTGCTGGTACGTGTACGAATTATGGGTGTAATCCTAAAATCTTATTAGAGGGGCCATTTGAAGCGATTGAGTCTCTCAAGCATTATGGTGATATTGTAGATACGTTCCCTCAAGTGAACTGGTCGAAGTTAATGGATTATAAACGCGAGACGATTAATCCGATGCATGAAGGATTGGAACAAATCTTCAAAGATCAGGGCATTGATATTATCAAAGGTGAAGGGCTGCTGAAAGATGCGCACACGGTGAGCGTTGATGGAACAGAATACCACGGGAAGTTCATCGTGCTTGCAACGGGACAGCGTAGTCATTTACTAGATATTGATGGTAAGGAACTCATGCACAACAGTACCGACTTTATGGAGCTGGATACGTTCCCTGAACGCATCACCTTCCTGGGCGGTGGTTATATCAGCATAGAGTTCGCTTCAATTGCTGCGAAGATGGGCAGTGAAGTGTCGGTGATTGGTCATTCTGATACTGTGCTGAAGCAATATCATCAGCCATATGTACAGAAACTGGTCAAGAAGCTGGAAGATGAAGGTGTGACATTCCACCTGAATATTGATGTCAATAAGCTTGAACAGACAGAGGATGGTTTGAAGTTCACTGACGACAAAGGCTTTGAACTATATACAGATTACGTTGTAGATGCAACAGGGCGTGTACCGAATGTGGAAGGTATCGGATTAGAGCAAGTGGGTGTGGATTACGATAAGCAAGGTATTAAAGTCAACAAGTTCATGCAGACATCTGTGCCAAACATCTATGCCAGTGGAGATGTTGTTAGTAAGAAAACACCGAAATTAACACCGACGGCAACATTCGAATCGAACTATATTGCATTAAATATTTTAGGAAGCGATGCAGACAAGAAGAAATTCCCGCTAAAGGCATTAAAGTTATTACCGATTAAATATCCAGCGATTCCAAATGTCGTGTATTCACTTCCTCGAATTGCACACGTTGGTATGACCATAGAAGAGGCGAGTAAGAAGTCGGGATATAAAGTGAAGACGATTAAATTTGGGGAACAGCTGGAATTTCAGTATAAGCATGAACGTGATGCTGAAATGAAAGTCGTGCTTGATGGACGCAATAGATTGAAAGGTGCTGTAATCTATGGCAGTGCAGCAGATGATTTAATCAATATTCTAACACTGATTATTAATAAGAAAATGAGTGGGCGGGAAGTAAATAAGATGATATTTGCATTTCCAAGTGCATCAAGTGGTGTTATCCAGCTTCTTGGCATGCATATGATGGGCGTGGATATCGATTTATAACATAAAGTGCGAAAGACATTAGTCTTTTGCACTTTTTTAATGTATATTGACTTTTTATGACATTTAGTACTAATATGAATTAATGGTAAAAATAACAAATGCCTATAGGAGATGGATGATGAAAAAGATATTGTTAGGTATATTAATCGCGATACTTGCCTTAGGTGCTGTACTGGATACGAAGGATTATGTGTTAGGTAATAAGTTCGATGAGACAAAACTGTATGGTGATATGAGTGATTTAGGAAGTTATGATGATGCTGTTAATGATATGGAAAACAATTTAACGGAAGCAGGTATGGATGTCGCATCCAGATCTTCTCGCATTTATAAATTGCCGAATAATCATTATTATATTCTGCAGATGTTTGAAAGTTTCTATAGAAAGTCAGACTATTTATATACAGGATTGATTGAAATTAATAACGCCAATGATACTTATTTAACGTACCCTGATAACAAACTAGAATTAATAGAAGTCAATAATAAATTTGAACAGAATTCATGGAAAGTAAATAGTGAGGCAGGGACATTTGATTTTAAAGTTGGGAAGTTTGGCGACGTTTCTGATGATGATAAACAGATGATGGATGACGATGGCAAACATGGTCTAAGTATATCTTTAACACCGAAGGAAGGTGTTATCACAGTTGGTAGAAATGGTGTTTGGTTTGATGATGATAAGCGTAAAATAGGTATGCAAAACGCGATGAAATCATATGCAACTGAAAAAGAAGCGGTGAATGCCGTGAAAAAAGATGATTTCGGAAAACTGATCGGTGTGATGCAATCTAAACAAATGAACTTCTATGTTTATAGAAATCAGATTGATATCTTTAAAGAATATACAATTATCCCGGTAAGCTTGAAAGATAACCAATATACTGCTGGTAAGTATGAACGTTTTACAATTGAAACAGATAGTATTGCGGATATTAAAGCAGAAGAACAAGTGTATAATGTAAATTACACGTTGAGATTCCAGCAATCGAGTGATAAGTTTGAGAAAATAGCAAACCAGTTAAAAGATGGAGATATGCATATCGCGGTGAAGGTAAGAGGTGAAGGTCATGCAAAATAATATGTCGATGAAAGATGCGGTCATTGCATATTGGACGAAAGGTTTTCAATTCTCTGGACGTGCACGACGTAGAGAATACTGGTTAAATTTATTAGCGACAATCATCATTGAATTAGTGATTGGATTGTTAATTATGATTATCGATGTAATTTCAAGCTATAAAGCGAATTTAAGCGAACATTACCGATTTTTCGTAACGACATTATTCCCATATATTAATACGATTCCTGCAATGGCTCAGGCAAGTCGTCGCTTGCAGGATATTAATATTAACGGTAAAGTTGCGATTGTAATCATGACAGTCGACGTTGTGCTTAGTTTCATTTTTACGCACGTTTATCCTATTTTACCGATTGATTTCACCGATAAGGGCGGGTTGGCACCGATGCTGATGTTGACACTTCTTTTATCACTGCCTTGGTTATTCTTATTTATCTGCAACTTCATCCGTGGTAATCATGGTCCAAATAAATACGGAGAAGATCCGAAACAAACTGTATATTAAAGAAAAAATTCGTAGCCTTTTAATGGCTACGAATTTTTTTATCCTGTTAAGATATCTTCTTTTGGATAGCTATAAAGTTGTTTATTTGGTCTAGAGAATGTAAGGACGATTGTCAGTACACCAACTTTACCGATCATCATCATCAGGATGATAAGGAGTTTACCGATGACCGAGAGTTTACCGGTAATCCCCATCGTCAGACCGACTGTACCGAATGCTGAAATAACTTCAAACATGAGTGGTAAGAACGGTAGATTTGGTTCTGCCAGCACGAGACAGAAGACAATCGTAAAACAGAATCCTGAGCTCAATACTGCAATCGCTAAACTTTTAAATAAAAATCTTGGATCAATCGTACGTTTAAATAAACTTAAATGTGCTCTTTGTTTGATAAAGCTTAACGTACCAAATATGATAACGACGGTTGTTGTCAATTTAATACCACCGGCAGTTGATGTTGGTCCACCACCGATAAACATGAGCAGCATCACAATAAGGATGGTTGGTGTTGTTAGAGCACCGATATCAATCGTATTAAATCCCGCTGTTCTCGTCGTGATCGCCTGGAAATAAGCCATTTGGAACTGATCAAACGTTGAATGCCCACCAAGCGTTGCTTTATTGCCATATTCGAGTATAAAGATGATGAGTGTTGCACAAAAGTTAATAATTAATGTACTGAATAACATCACTTTCGTATGCACTCTTAGTTTTTTAAAGTGCTTTGTTTTGTATAGATCAAGAATAACTGTAAACCCGATTCCACCGATGATGATTAAACTTGTAATGATGAAGTTGATGACTGGATTTGTTCTGAATTGTACTAAGTTATCGCTATGCAAGGCAAACCCTGCATTGTTAAACGCACTGACAGCAGTGAAGACGCTATGAAATAATCCTCTTTTAAACCCTAGTTGAGGAATCCATTCCAGACAGAGTAACAATGCACCGATACTTTCAAAGATTAAACTGACTGAGAAAAGTATGAGTACGAGACGTATGATTCCGCCTGTATTCTGTTGGTTTAAGGCTTCGGTTGCGAGTGATCTTCCTTTGAATCCTACCTTCTTACCGAGCATGATAAATACGATCATGGCCAACGTAATAATCCCGAGACCACCAGCCTGTACAAGTATCATAATGATGATATAGCCGATATAATTGAAGTTGGCTGTTATATCAATTGTTGCCAATCCGGTAACAGTAAATGCACTTGTAGCAATAAACAGACAATCTACAAATGATGTAGGTTGTTTCTGAGAGAATGGCATATAAAGTAATAAAGTACCGATCGTAAGAAAGACTAAGAATGCACTGATAATAACTAAATATGGATTTCTTGTACTTACTTTATTTTTTTTCTCCATTTGGCATCCTCTTTTTTAGAATGATTAAGTAAGAATAGCGTACATGATAGTTACAGAAAATACAATTCAAATTTTAATATTTTGAAAAGACATTTATTAATTAATTTTTATTGATATAAATAAATATATTAATGCAATCGAACTATATTGAATTATTCACTAGTAGATGTTACGATATAGTTGTAAAAGAGATAGAAAATATTATCTGATCACAATAAGCAACACGACTTATTTTTTTACATCACTATATCGTATTATCTAATAGTGAGAGGAGGCGGACTATGAACGTTCAGTTAAAAAAAGGTGTACTTGAGCTCGTCGTTTTACAGGAGATATTGGTAAAGGATCAATACGGTTATGACTTATCACAAAGTATTTCACAACATCTTTCCATTGCTGATGGCACGCTATATCCGATGTTGCGTCGTTTAGTATCGGAAGGTTATCTGGATACTTATATGGGTAAGACGTCAGGTGGTCCGGCAAGGAAATATTACACGATTACTAATGAAGGAAAGGTTCATTTACAGCATTTAAAAACAGAATGGTACGGTATGGTTGAAGCGGTAGATGCACTTATTAAGAGAGGGGGAGAATAATATGAATAGACAACAATATTTAAATACGTTAAGTAAAGAATTGAATGGTTTACCTCAAGGTGAATATGAATCTTTAATGTTTGAATATGAATCACATTTTGAAGATGGCGCGATAGATGGTAAAAGTGAGGCAGAAATCATTAATGAACTAGGAGATCCGGTTCAAGTTGGTAAAGAACTGCGAGCGATGTATCATGTATCGAAAGCAAAGACAGATCCGAGCACGTCAAATGTAGCACAGATGATATTCTCGATTGTAGGTTTAAGTTTTTTAAATTTATTTATATTGCTCATTCCGTTCGTTATTTACGTTAGTATTATGGTCTCGTTTGCTTTTGGAGCACTAATGTTAATCATATCACCATTCTTTTTAATACTAGATCTTTTCTTTAATGGTGCGAGCGCAGTCAATGGTTTTGAAATATTTATGACGGTATTTTGTGTAGGATTAGGCTTATTATTTGGCATAATTTTATTTAAAGTGATGCAGTTTGTGAACCGTTTTATCGTTCAATATATTCAATTCAATAAAAATATCATTCAGGGAGGTAAATCGTCATGAAGAAACTTTTAATTGTCGCAATAAGTTTGATGGTTATCGGAATGATAGGGATGGCAGTGTGTAGTATGATGTTTGGCTTTGGAAGTAGTTACGGACAGTATAATCATAACGAAGTACTTACTGATGAATATCAGAAGGTGGCTATAGATGTTAATACATTGATGTTAGATGTGAAACAGTCTGATGATAATAAAACGCATATTGATATCAAGCATGCAAAAAATGAAAATCAAATAAAGTATACAGTAAAAGATGACACGCTATATATTTCTGGTGGCGAATCAAGTGGTATCGATGTTGACTTTAACTTCGGATTCAATCAGGAACAGAACAATATGAAAGTAATACTTCACTTACCACAACAACAATATGATGAATTTATGATTGAATCAAATGTCGGGGAGATCAATATTGATAAGTTAGATGCCAAACTTGCTAAATTTGATATGAATGTCGGAGAAATAAACGTTGAGGAGATGAATGCTGATGATATTCAGTTTAGTGTCGATGTTGGTGAACTAACGTTAAGAAATGTTGATAAAGATGCCAATATTAAAGGTGACGTCAATGTTGGAGATGCTTCAATCTATTATAAAGAAAAACCGGACAACGTGAATGTCACTACTGATAGCAATATGGGTGACGTTGAATTAAATGATGCTATTCCTAAAGGTGGTACTGTTGGTAAAGGAGAACACACCATTGACCTCGAAACAGATATGGGTGATTTAACGGTAGACGTAGAATAATTAATTTTAAAGGGATATTTTTTAACATAATCTTAACTTTAGAATGCTTTGAAACTCCTTTATAATCATCTAAGAGAAATTCAAACATTAAGGATGTTAATAATGAACTATTTTTTAGTTGGCGATATACATGGGTGTTACAATACATTAAAGAAAATACTAAAGCACTGGAATCCAAAAGATGAGCAGCTGATCTTTGTCGGAGATTATATCAATAAAGGAAAACATTCTAAAGAGGTTGTTCGCTGTGTACGCAAGCTTCAGCAGGATTATCCGAATACAATTTGTATTCAGGGCAATCACGAGTATCAAATGGCGCAGTATATTTTTAATGGAACGTCAAAGTCAGACATGAAAGAGAATTATAAGCATACGATAGAAGATTATGAATTATGTGATAAACATATAGATGATGCAAGATGGATGCGGGATTTACCGTTGTTTCACGAGAATGGTGTGCTGTATGTATCTCATGCGGGCGTTAACTTTTTAGGGTTTAGAAAGTTTAATACAGAGAGTATGTGGAGTGTGTTACGTTTCCGCGGTAAGCTTAAAAAGATGAAGAAGCTTCAGGTCATTGGACATACACCAACTGAAATTGGGAAGCCGATATATTTAAAACAATACAATACGTTAAACATTGATGCCGGAGCAGGGAATCATGATGCGCTTGCTGCAGTCGTCATTAATAAGAATGGTAAATTGGTTAGAACGTATATTGAGAAAATATTGAAGAGTGATTATTAAACGGAAAGAGAGCGGATATTTTATCCGCTCTCTTTTAGTATTTATAATGGTTAGCCCATATTTTTAACGTCTTTTGGTGTAATTTTTACGATTTTATCGATATTAATTGAGCAAGTTGATGATTCATCGTTAATCGGTAAAAAGCCTGTCTCATTTAAATCAAGTTTCTTAATGAAGTTATTAAATGCGATCTTTTCATCGGTCGTAAAGAACTCCTGATGGTTTACTGTTTCACCGTTGTCTAATTGAATTTCAATGTTTAAATAATTGCTTTCTGCATCCATTTAAATTAAAAGCTCCTTTTAAAATATTATTTATTCATTAGTCAGTATTCCCTTATTAAAAGTTAATAAACATTTCATTCAAATGATTGTTTGAATATGTATAATGCGTTATACTATATTCAAATAAATATTTGAATGACAGTAAGATATATTGTGAATGGAGTGTTGTAGATGGCTCAAGATACTTGTGATTTATATTTGTTTGATGTTGAGAAGGTAAAGCGTGTGAAATCACAACAGGATTTAGTTGATTTAAATCCAGTGCTTGTTATTTATAAAGCCTTAGCAGATGAGAAACGCTTGAAGATTTGCTTTAGTTTATTGCTCGAAGATGAATTATGTGTATGTGACCTGGCAAATATACTGGATGCGAGTGTCGCTACGACAAGTCACCATCTCAGATATTTAAATCAGGCGAAAGTGCTTGATTTTAGAAAGGAAGGTAAAAATGCATTCTATCGTTTGAAAGATGATCATATTAAGACATTGATCCGTACAGCATTAGCGCATGGGGGTGAATCTGATGAGTAAAGAGAAAGAGGAAACATATCGTCTGGAAGGTTTGAGCTGTACGAACTGTGCAGCAAAATTTGTGAAAAATATTGAAGCGATTCCTGGTGTAGATACAGTGGATTTAAATTTTGGGGCTGCGAAATTGAATGTAACGGGTGACGTCACTGTTGAACAGTTAGAAGCGGCGGGGAAATTTGATCATATTAAAGTACGTCCGGCGAATGTAAAACGTACAAAGAAAGTTCCATTTTATAAGAATAAAGCGCATTTACCATTTGCCATTGCTTTAATTCTGTTTATTGCGGGCTTAATCACAGGTTTTAATGTTGGTGAAGATAGTCTGTATACGAAAGTAATCTTTATCGCAGCGATTGCAATCGGTGGTTATTCATTATTTATGGAAGGTATGAAACAACTGTTCAAATTAAACTTTGATATGAACGTCTTAATGACGATTGCAATTATTGGTGCGATGTTAATTGGCGAAGTACAGGAAGGTGCCATGGTCGTTCTGTTATTTGCAATAAGTGAAGCGCTTGAAGGATACGCGATGGAGAAATCGCGTGACAGCATTCAGAGTCTGATTGATCTCACACCTGACATGGCATTAAAGCGAATTGGTAATGAATATGCAGAAGTTGCTGTAGAAGATTTAAGCATTGATGACGTCGTGCGCATACTGCCAGGTAAGAAAGTACCGATTGATGGTGTTGTAATAAATGGTCAGAGCAATGTTAATCAGGCAAGTATTACAGGCGAAAGTATCCCTGTTACAAAGGGAATGGATGACGAAGTATACTCAGGAACACTGAATGAATCTGGACAGTTAGAAGTGCGAGTTACTAAACGCAGCCATGAAACAAAGCTTGCGAAGATGATTCATCTTGTGGAAGAAGCGCAAAGTGAGAAAGCACCGACACAGAAATTTGTAGATAAGTTTGCGAAATACTATACACCGCTCATTATGCTCATAGCATTGCTTGTAATCGTAATCCCACCATTATTTGGTGGCGACTTCAAACATTATCTTTACCAAGGTTTATCAGTACTCGTTGTAGGTTGTCCATGTGCGCTTGTTGTCTCAACACCGGTTGCGATCGTTACCGCAATTGGTAGTGCTGCACGTCGTGGTATTTTAATAAAAGGTGGTATTCATTTAGAGAACGCAGGTCATATCGATACGATTGCTTTTGATAAGACAGGCACATTAACTAAAGGAGAGCCTGTGGTTGTAGAACGTGTTGATTTCACAGTACTAACGCAAGACGAAAAAAATGTTATCTATACCCTTGAAAAAGATGCCGGACATCCATTAAGTAAAGCAATCGTGAACAGTCTAACGGATTGTGAAACTGTTAAGTTAACAGATTATGAAGTTGTTACCGCTAAAGGGGTACAAGGTAGTTATAAAGATAAAAAATATCGTATCGGACAACCGAAATTCTTTAATGTAAATGAGACTGATGCACAGAAACTTGCTGAAACAAATAGGAGTGGCGCAACAAAAGTATTGTTCGGCACAGAAGAGCGTATAATAGCTGTCTTCTTTATTCAGGATACACTTCGTGATGAATCAAAAGATGTCGTGCGCAGGTTGAATAAAGAAGGAATAGAGACACTGATGCTCACAGGTGATAATAAAGCTGTAGCCGATGCAATCGGAAACTCTTTATCTATCACACACGTGCACTCAGAGTTATTACCTGAAGATAAGTTGAAATTAATTAAAGACTATCAGCGAAAAGGAAGTCACATTGCCATGGTTGGTGATGGTGTGAATGACGCACCGGCACTCGCACAGGCAGACGTAGGATTCTCAATGGGCGGTGCAGCAACTGATACTGCGATTGAGACTGCTGATATTACATTTATGAAGGATGATTTAAGCGATTTACCGAAAGTGATTCGCCTAAGCAAGCGTACATTAAATATCATCAAACAAAATATCGGTTTTGCTTTGGGACTTAAATTAATTGCGATATTACTCGTTATTCCAGGCTGGTTAACGTTATGGATAGCGATATTTGCTGATATGGGTGCGACATTACTCGTTACTTTAAACAGTTTAAGATTACTGAAACATAAATAATGCATCCCTCACCATAAAACTGTAAAAAGGCCGTGCCTACGTTATAATGTAAGTAAAACAGACAGTTGAAGGTGAGGGGTTTTTATGTGGATTGATATTTCTCAGACATTAAAGCAGGGTATAGCAACATGGCCAGGGGATCAGCCTTTTGTGTATCAGATGGATAGTCAGTTAGAAGGTCAAACTGGTGCCAACGTAGGCAGTATTAAAATGAGTTTACATACTGGTACACATTTAGATGCACCTTTTCACTATGACCATGAAGGCGTAACGATCGATGAGATTGATATTAATCGCTTAATCGGTGAAGCGCAGGTGATTGAATTAATCGATGAGGAAATTGTTACTCAGAAATTATTAGAGGACTTTGTGATTGATAAGCCAATTGTATTGTTTAAGTCAGTATACAGCAAAGATCAAAGTGTATTTTTAGGAGACTTCATGACCTTTGAAAGTGCTGCCATTCATTATCTCGGAGACCTTGGTGTTGAAGTGATTGGCACGGATATGCCAAGTATAGATACAGTAGATAATGAAACGCTCGATGCACACAAAGCTTGTTTAGAAAATCAAATATTGATTATAGAAAATTTAGAATTAAATAAAGTGAGGGTAGGGTATTATGATTTTATTGGGTTGCCACTTAAGATAGAAGCTGATGCCAGTCCAATTCGTGCAGTTGTAAAAAAGAAATTATAAGATGAGGTGAGTTACATGCGCATTGGTATTATCGGGGCAGGTATTGGCGGTTTAACTGCTGCAATTGCTCTAAAGTCTGCCGGACATGAGGTGGATATATTAGAAAAGCGCCATGTATTGAAACAGCTCGGTGTTGGTTTAGGTGTTGGCGGTAATGCTATACGTGCTTTGAAACAGTATGGAATAGACGAAGATATTCGTGCAGCGGGAAACCCGTTAATTGAATGTCAGTTTAGAACAGATAACGATGAGCTATTAAATACGCTTATATTATCATTATCAGAAGAAGAAAATATAACGATTCAGCGTGAGCAACTACATGATATTTTATTGCAGCATAATGATGCCGATATCCATTTAATAAAAGATGTTGTAGGTATTAAAGACTTTAATAATCCAGCTTTAATATTACAGGATGGTGCCAAATATCAGTATGATTTAATTATCGCAGCTGATGGCGTACATTCTAACATTAGACGACAGATGTTTAAAGATAGTGAAGCAATCTATCAAGGTTACACGTGTTTTAGAGGAACGAGTAAGGCAGTATCTGTTGATCATAAAGTTGCGCTTGAGTATTGGGGAGATGCAGGTAGGTTTGGTATCGTACCACTGAAAGATAATCAAGTGTATTGGTTCTGCTGTATGAATGCCGAAGAAAGAGATACAGAATTTAGAAATTATAATAAGAAGAAACTGTTGCAATACTTTAAATCATTCCCTGATGCTGTGTTAGAAACGCTTGAAAAGACTGTCGGAGATCCTATTCAACATGATATTTATGATATCAATCCATTGAAGACATTTTATAAAGGCCGCGTCGTATTGTTAGGGGATGCAGCACATGCAACAACACCTAATATGGGACAGGGCGCATCACTCGCTATGGAAGATGCGGTATGTCTGGCGAATCAACTCAAAAAGTATCCGATAGATGAAGCATTAAAAGCATATGATAAATTAAGTGTAAATCACACGAAAAAGGTGATTTTAAAATCACGTCAAATCGGTAAATCAGCACAACTAGAAAATAAAACACTTATTAAAGCAAGAAACAAAGCGTTGAAATTAGTACCTTTATCATTTTTAGAGAAACAAACATTCTTCTTAAGTCATCGTCATATTAATTAATACAAAATAAAAAAGCTCATCATGAGCTTTTTTAATTAAGTCTAGTCACTTTTAAATTTTGAATTTCCTGATCCAGATTGTTATCAAGCACTTCAAAGAAAGTCATTAAGAAACGAATTTTACCACGTAACTCATATTCATTGAAGATAAGTGGCATCACATCGTTAGGATGTACTGGATTTTGTTCGATTGCATAATCAATGTTATCGAAATAATTTTCTACATCATAGAAATTTAATGTGTGACCTTTTTCTTTAAATAGCTCGTAATCACCAATCTGGTCTTTATGTTGATCTAAGCCTTCATGATATGCATAAGCGATTTGGAGTAAATTGTATTTGATACTTTTAAACTTTGATCCGAAATTATAGTTAAATTGTGACGCGCTTAATTTTTGGATTTGGCTGAGTAATTCATCTCTTGAAGATTTTACTTCTGTATAAATTTGATTATTATTGTTATTCATTCGGTTCACCTCACAGTTTGATAGTTACTTATACCCTGAAAGCATATATTTATGACATAAAAAGGAGAAACAATGCAAAATTCATTGATTAAAGAATTAAAAAGTTTATACACGGGTGAAGGCTTTTCAAGTGTAATGTTCTTTCTTATCTGGATGTACTGTTGTTTCAATCATGAATATCAGGAAATGGCACGTAGCCTCCATATTGCTTTTCCGCTCATAACGTTATGTTTTATTCTTGCTATTGGTGCGTACTTCTGGAAACTGATGTATGACGTAGTAAAGAAGCGTGGTAAGATGCATATGACGATTAAACCGCATTTGTTCATATTATTTAAGCGTGTATCTATTATACTCATCATGATTTGTAGTATGATATTTTTCTATGGGGTCATGACAAGTGAACGATATTTATTGTTAAGTGCTTTATTGCTTTGCTTTGCGATCGTTGGATACATCAATTATTTTCATATTCGATTATCCTATTTAACGCCGCGAGAATTTGGGACACTGCTTAAACATAAAAGATTGAGACGTTCGCATTTAAATCGCGTCATGCACGAGGAGGCTATAGATTGAACTTAAAACAGAGTGAAACGAAACATTTAACAGCAGTGCATGCTTTAATTGATATTATTCAGAATAAATTAACCGGAGAGCTCACAAAATCTACGACTGAACTCATCGAAGAACGCCGCTTTGCTTTTGAAGAGCTCGGTACAGAAATTTCTGATGATGCGCAGATTGAATATTCGCAAGTACTACCTTCTTTAAAATTACAAGAAGAAATTCAGGTTAACCGAAATAAGGTCACACAGCAGATTAATAAGATAAAAATCGTCCTTATTTTGGTGCTGTCACTTTAAATGATGACGAGCATGAAACAGAAAAGTTTTATATCGGATTAAATAGCCTGAAGGATCCTTCAACAGGAGATCTCATAATCTATGACTGGAGAACACCGATTGCCAGTACATATTATGAGAACCAACTTGGTGAAATAAGCTATAATGTGCCGTCTGTCGGTACACAAGTCGTAGATGTGTTGTCACGTATACAGATTGTTATTGAACAAGGGCGTCTGTTAGATGTTTTCGATTCAGAAATATATATTGGTGATGATGCACTGCAGCATCTGCTCGTTGATAGTGCGAAAGATAAGATGAAATCTATCGTTACAACGATTCAGCAGGATCAGAATGCAATTATACGCATGACTTCAAATCATGATATTTTAGTGTTAGGACCACCAGGATCAGGTAAAACGTCGATTGCAATGCAGCGTGTTGCCTACCTTCTATATTTACATAGAAATAAAATGACATCAGAACATATGCTGTTTATTACACCGAATGAGATGTTCGGCGATTATATATCTGATGTATTACCGGAGTTAGGAGAAGCACCGATTAATGCGACGAGCTTTTTCAGGTTAAAAGATAAAATGAATCGTCGTCACTTTCATGTCGAATCGTTATTTCAAAATATTGAGCGCATGCGTCATGCAGATGATCACGCACGAGCGTTATTTAAAATTAAAAATAGTAAGTTACTGTTACAAAAGATGGATCAAAAGATTGCATCGATTGCAGTGAAAAATATTAAATTTAATATATTAACAATTGGAGGCACACCTTTTGTAACGAAAGAGCATCTATCTTATTTATTTTATGATAAATTTGGTGAATCTCCGATTGATGCACGACTTAAAAAAATTCAGGTAGAATTAGAGCCGATTTACGAGGAACATTTACAGCAAGCGATAAAAGACAGAACGAAAGCATTAAAGAAAGTAACGCGATATATCGGTACAGATGAAGAACTTGAGAAGCGTGCTAAACGTGAAAAGACAAAGCAATATAAAGTGCTGAAACAATATATTAAAGATATTCAGTTTATCAATATTGAACGTATTTATCTCAATATATTAAAGTCGATAGATCAGAAAGCATACGAAGCAACACTCAATCAATTTAGAAACAAACAAATGTATTATGAAGATATAGCGCCATTGCTATATTTATCAGTTAAGATAAAGGGATTGCACAGAGAAAGTATGATGCAGCACATCATTATTGATGAGGTGCAGGATTATTCAGTCGTCCAATTAGCTGCAATTAGTGCGGTCTATCCCAATGCACGAAAGACGATGCTCGGCGATAGTAATCAAATTGTACATCCTGCAGTGACATTTGAATTACCAGATGACATCAATGTCATTCATTTAACAAAATCTTATCGCTCTACAGTTCAAATTACTGAATTTACGAAAGGTTTGATAGGTAACAATGATACAGAGTCTTTAGGTGTTCAAGGCGAAGATGTATTAGAACTAGATTACGAAGCGTTTGTTAATACTGTAGAAGCATTGCAATCTGAAAGTGTCGCCATTATCGCACGTGACGTTCGACATGCTAATAAGATAGCCCAGACTTTAAAGGGATGTACTTTATTAACGCACGATCAATATACATTCACTAAAGGAAAAGTTATCATGCCGAATTATATGGCCAAAGGGTTTGAATTCTCGCATGTATTTATTGTCGGGTTTAATCAGTATGATCGGGAGCAAGATCAGTTACTTTTATATACAATCGCCAGTAGAGCGACACGTCATCTTTATTTGGTAGGTGATATCAATGATTAGTATTATAGAACCGATATTTAGGCAAATCGAATTTCAGGTAGAAAGTATAAAAATGCTTGCAAACAAAGTAGATATATTTATGTTAGAACAGGAAATCTATCCGGGTGGCAGAACTTGCTTTGAATTGCTAACACATATTGCATTGATACCTGAAGCTGATGTAATGCTTATCAAAGGTGCAGAGAAGTCTGAAATGGATGATTATTATCACTACTGGCAAAAAGAAGTGACATCAATAGAGGTTTTTGAAGCGAGACTTGAACTCAGCATGAATATGCTTCATGATTTTTATAATCAGCTTGAAGAAGATGAAATGCTTAATATGAAAATGACATATTGGCAGACACGTCAAACATATTTAGACTGGTTACTCGTTATTTTGACGCATTTAACACATCATAGAGCACAGCTGTATAGTGCGGTTAGACAATTTGGTGATGATGAAGGATTAAGTAATTTATTTGAATAAAAAACAGCTGACTATTTTGTCAGCTGTTCCATAATTGATTCGTATACTTCATTCCAGAATTCAGGTGTATTTTTATATTTTTCATGAATTTGATGGTGGACTTCTTTTTGTTTAGATTCAAAAAGTTTATCATCTTTAGCAGGTAAATCTTTACGTAAAACCATAACAAAATTTTGAACTTTCTCAGCGCGAGGACCCCAGTTTGTATATTCTTTACCCGATTCATCCAGGAAGACAAATTTTGGAATAGAACGTCCTCCATTTGTTAAATACTGATCCATCAATGATGGATTTGAATCACGTAAACTAATGCTTAACGGCATATCTGTCGCTTCCGCAATTTTCATCAGCACAGGTAAGTTCATCATCGCGTCACCACACCAATCTTCAGTGATGACGATGGCCTTTAAGTGTTTGTCTTTTACAGTTTGTAAACGTGGATCATCTGCAGGTAATTCAAAAGTTTCATAGATTTTATGCATTTCTGCTTTATTTACTTCCATTTGGTTAATATATTGCTCTAAAGATAAGCCTTGATTAAAATATTCGATTAAAGTCGTCATAAGTGCCTCCTGTAAGCTTTAATAATATAAATGTATTATAACAATATCAGAATAATCAAACAAAAGATATTATTTTCACTAAATAAATGAACATAAATTCATAAATATTACGGTATATACGGATGTTTAGCATGATGTGAAGTGATACACTTATCTTAGCTAATAATTTTTCATACATGTAAGTCTTCTCTATGGGTAGTTTAACTACCCATCTTTTTTTTATTTTCAACATTTGTAATTTTATGGTATATTAGTAGAGATAAAAATAGGAAAGTGTGAGAAGTATGAAAAAATACGTATCAATTATTATCGTGCTCATACTAAGTGTCAGCATCGCATTATGGTTATATAACTATTGTACTACGCCTGACAATGATTTAAGTGAAGAACGCTTAGGTGATGTTAAAATTGGTGAAAAGTATGAAGAAAAAGATAAAGATTTTGTGAAAGATGCACGTATTCAGTTAGAAGGTAGAACATTTTATCGATCTGTTAAACGCAGAGGGTTGATCATTAGAAAAGATAATAAAAACAATCATATCACAGCAGTATCTTTATTTAAGAACCCCGCAGTTAAAACGAGTCGTGATGTTACAATCGATAGTTCGAAACAAGAGGTTATCGATGCATACGGAAATACTTATAAAAAGTCGTTATTACCCAAACAGCAGACACAATTTCATTATAAGGATAAAGAGCATCATATCGGTATGAAATTTGTCTTTAGAGATAATAAAGTAAAAAGAATAGAAATATTTGCAGAGTAAGAGGTGACATCGTCGCCTCATCTTTTTTGTTTTCATTTACTTCGGTTTCCGATATAATGATATCAATAAGAGATTGAGGAGGAAATTATATGAATTATAAAGAAATTGTAAAAAAATATGCTGAAACAGTTGTAAGCGTAGGTTTAAATGTACAACCAGACCAAACGGTTGTAGTAACAGCTGATATTGATGCAATTGATTTTGTACGTGAAGTGACAAAAGCAGCGTATGAAAAAGGTGCAAGAGAAGTAATTCAGAAACTAACTGACGGTCCATCATCTCAAATGAAATTTGAATATGCGCCAATTGAAGTGTTTGAACATATTCCGCAATATAGAATTGATGAAACGAATGATTTTGTACAGAATAAAGTAGCACATTTACGTGTCTATTCACAAACGCCTGAGTTATTGAAAGATGCAGACCCAAAAAAGATTGCTGCACAGGCAAAAGCATTAGGTGAAGCGAATAAAGATTTCTCAAGAGCAGTTGGTCGTTATGACTTCTCTTGGTGTATTGTAGGATTTCCGAATGATAAATGGGGTGAACTTGTATTCCCTGAACTCAAAGGAGAAGATGCAAAGTTAAAGTTACTTGAAGCGATGATAAAAGCAGTGCGTGTCGATCAGGATGATCCTGTAGCTGCATGGAAACTACATAATGAAACCTTAAATAAAAAAGCACAGCAGTTGAATGAAAAAGCATATGATAAATTACATTATAAATCATCTACAACAGACGTTGAAATTGGTTTGACGAAAGGACATGTATGGTTAGGAGCGAGTGCTATAAACTCTGACGGCGTAGAGATTCAGGTTAATATGCCGACAGAAGAAGTATTTACTTCACCAGACTATCGTCGAGTTAATGGTGTTATCGGTAATACACGCCCGCTTGCTTATCAAGGCGCAATTATAGATGACTTTAAATTAACGTTTAAAGACGGTGTGGTTACTGACTTTGAAGCAGGAGTCGGTTATGACGTTCTGAAGAATATGCTGAACAATGATGAAGGTGCACGTCGTCTAGGTGAAATTGCATTAGTACCAGACGATTCTCCGATTTCTAATTCTGGCATCCTTTATTACAATACGTTATATGATGAGAATGCATCTTGTCACGTTGCATTAGGTCGTTCGTTCCCTAATGCGATTAAAGATGGTAAATCTTTATCCAAAGAAGAATTGATGGATAAAGGGTTAAATCAATCAATGATTCATGTTGACTTTATGATGGGTGGCAGTGATCTATCAATTGATGGTATTAAAGAAGATGGCACAGTTGAACCAGTATTTAGAGATGGTAACTGGGTGATTTAATTTTTAGTGGGTGAGTGGTCGATTTAAGTTATAATTCGCCCACTCAAGCACATTTTAACTTCAAAATAATAAATGAGTGGGCGAAAAACATTGTTTTCCGCCCACTCATTTTTTATTCTACGGCATTTTCAGTAATAATAAATGTTTTATTATCTGCATCAATTACCGCATTTCGTCCATACGGTACAATACATTTTGGTTCATTATGTCCAAATGATGCATTAAACAACACCGGTTTATCCTCATGTCCCCATTCTTTCATGATCTTCTGAACGACTTCTTTATATTCATCATATAAATCACCGTTTTGAGGACGCCCAAATATAATGCCGTTAATACGGTCTAAAGTACCTAATGCACCTAAACTACGCATAAAATCTTCCATCAACCATTGTGGCATCAATACTTCAGAGGTTTCTAAAAATAATATTGCACCATCAAAATCTGTTTCATCTGGATAGACATCAGTGCCACGTAAAGAGATCATTAACTCCAGACAACCGCCGATTAACGGTCCGCTTGCCTGTCCTTTTCCATTTACTATGTCATATCCAGTATTATCAATTTTTTCACGGTCTATTAATTCATTTTCTTTATCCCAGCTTAATCCGTGTTTGTATACAAAGTCTGATGTCGGAATGTCACCGATGATTTCATTCTGAGTAAGCGTCTTATTAAAATGATTTCGTGAATACTCTGGAAAAGCATTATTCTCTGCAAAATCCGTAAGTAGTGACAAACCATAAAAACTTGAAAATCCAGCTTTTAAACAAACAAAATGTGTAAACGTTGAATCGGAATAACCCATAAAGATTTTAGGATGTTGACTAATGATCTCAAAATCCAGATAAGGTAGCAAACGTACGCTATCATCACCACCAAGCGTAGAGATAATCGCCTTAACTTCCGGATCAATAAATGCTGCCATTAACTCTTCAGCACGTGCTTTTGGATGATCATAGTTAAATGCGAGACCTTTTAACGCGTTAGGCATAACTTTTACTTTGTAGCCCATCTCTTCAATACGTTTAATGCCAAGCGTTGTACGATGTTTCATCGTTGGCTCGCCTGCTAAACCTGAAGATGATGAAACAAGCGCAATCGTGTCTCCTTTATTAAGGCGTTTTGGTTTCTTAAGTTGAAGCATAATATCACCACTTTCCATAAATTATCTCAATTATATCAGAAAATTTAGAAAATAAAACTGAATATAAAAAATGAGTAGTCGGAAAAGATTAATTTCCTGCTACTCATTTTATTAATTTATATTTCACTGTCTATTTTAATAGATTGTTTTGGTGCTTCAGTACCATGTAGTTTTGGTAATACGATATCTAGTGTACCATCTTTTTTATAGGTTGCTTTAATCGCTTCCACCTGAACATCTGGTAAGTATAAAGAACGATGCATTGAACCAAATGAGCGTTCACGTTTAATATAGTTATGTTCATTGTTCTCTACAACAGTTTCTTCAAGGCGCTTCGCTGTAATACTTAATGCATCATTTTGATAGTCTAGTTGGATATCTTCCTGTTTAATTCCTGGTAAATCTACATGAACAGTATAATCATTATTTGTTTCTTTAATATCTAACTTAAAACTGTGATTATAAGCGTTATCTGCAAATTGACTAACCGATTTCGTTAACATGTCGTTTGCAACATCAAATACATTTTGCCCGCGAGAAAAGATACTATATTTATTATCCATGTTCATCACTCCTATTGATTTGATATATTTATCATAACATTAAGGTCAAATATAGTCAAATTATTGAGTGTCATTTGTAATAGCATCTAATAAATAATCGACGGTTGCAATAGTATAGGTTGGTTGTGCCTCTCTAATCTCATCTGCATCTCCGTAACCATAGAGTACACCGATTGTATCGATATTATTCTTTTGTCCACCGATGATATCATGTTTGCGATCACCGATCATGATGCATTCATCTCTATTGAGTCCGTGTGTATCAATGACATGCTGGATTACTTCTGCTTTATTAGTCCGTGTGCCATCTAACTCACTACCGGTAATAGACTCGAAGTAATGTGCAAGATTAAAATGTTCTAAAATCGGTACAGCAAAATACGTTGGTTTACTTGTTGCGATATACAACTTTTTATCCATCGATTTTAATGCTTGTAATAGTAATGGAATGCCTGGATATACTTCATTTTCAAACATTCCTTTATCGCTGAAGTATTCTCTGTACAGTCTGATTGCTTCGGCATTATTGTCGCCTGATAATTGATAGAAAGTTTCATAACTTTCATGCAGTGGTGGACCGATAAACGGAATAAGTGCTGCATTATCCGGGGCTTCAATATTTAATTTTTGCAGAGAATAGATAATGCTATTCGTAATGCCCATATAAGGGTCAGTTAACGTACCATCTAAATCAAAAAGTATATGTTGATACATTAATGGATGCCTCTTTCATATTGCATAGGCACATTAATATCATCGCGCAATGCTTTCACAGCATGGATTGCCCAGTATGGATCGTTAAGCATTCCGCGACCCACTGCAATTAAATCTGCATCATCGTTACGAAGTGTCATTTCAGCTGTTTCGGGTGCGTCTAAAATACCTACAGCAATTACGGGTACATGAAACTTTTCTTTGAAGCGTTTTGCAAATGATACTTGATAGCCAGGATAGTTACCTGGTTTATCAATGCCAGCAGGTGCTTCACCTCCTGTAGAAATGTGAAACATGTCGACACCAGCATTTAAATATTTTTCTGATATGGCTAAAGCATGTTCTATATCATAGCCACCATCCATATATTCTCGCGCTGAAATTCTAAAGATTAAAGGCATATCTTCCGGCATTACTGATTTCGCAGCTTTAATTACTTCAACGCCAAACAATGAAAGATCCTTGCCGTATTCATCGTCACGTTTGTTGATACCTGGGGAATGGAATTGATGAATTAAATAACCGTGTGCTCCGTGAAGTTCAATTGCATCAAACCCAGCTTCAACTGCTCGACGTACACTTTCTTTATATTTAACGACCATCGCTTTGACTTCTTCGTTTGAAAGTTCACGAGGATAGCGAATTGGACCAAAATCTGTAGGTTCTTCTACTGGCGTTGTAGATGATGAAACTGGCGTTTCAACATCACGAGCTTTTCTACCTGCATGGGCAATTTGAATAGCAGCTTTGGCGCCATTATTATGAATACCTTCTACAATATGCTTATAAGCTGGAATTTGGGCATCATCCCATAAACCAAGACAGTTTTTCGTAATACGACCTTCTGGTTCAACATTTGTCATTTCTACAATAATAAGTCCCGTTTGACCAACAGCACGTGATGCATAATGTACGTAATGCCATTCAGTAGGCGTTCCATCCTCTTTTTCTACAGAATATTGACACATCGGTGGCATAACGATTCTGTTTTTTAGTTCCAGACCTTTGAATGAATAAGGAGTATTTAATAATGTTTTCATAATGATGCTCCTTTAGTTTTTTTATTTATTATAAAGCTTCTATCCGGAGAATGATAAACATCTGTTTGAATAACAATGAAATATCATTTTAAATAACGTATAATAAAAGTAAGTGAAGGTAAAGGGTGTGTATGAGATGTTTGAAGTGAAAACAGAGATTAAAATTATTCCTGATGGCTACGAATCTACAAACCGTTATTTCCATAAGCATGTATTAAATAATTATTTAGAGTTAGGTGTTACGTTGATCGGTCGATGGGTGAATGAGGACAAGACAATCATTACAGAGATTTGGGGATACTTAGACGAAAAGCATTATCGAGATTTCTTTGAGCTCCGTAAAAAGACGAAACACTATCAAAACTCATTACCAGATAAGTTAGCAAATGATAAGTGGATTATTTCAAAGAAAGATATGACCATAACGCCGACTGGTGATTATAAGATGGACTTACATATCGTCTCTACAAATGTACTCGTACAGAATGAAAAAGATGAAGTGTTGCTGGTAAGAAGTTTACATCGTAGTGACACGTTAGAATTACCTGGTGGTCGATTAGATAAAGATGAGGATATGATTAGTGGTGCAGTGCGAGAAGTAAAAGAAGAAACTGGATTAGATGTCGCGATTAAAGGTTTATTGTACAGTTCGCATAACAAAACGAGCGGGATAGTCAATTTTACTTTTTTTGGTGAAGTGATTGGCGGTACATTGCAAAATGGTGATGAAGAGACAACGGATGTTGGATTTTATGCTATCAATAAAAAGAATATTTCGAAGCTTGTGACACGTAAAGTTTCGGAAGACCGCATACTTAAGGCATTAGAGAAAAAAGCACAAAAATTTGATCTGTATGAGAATAATCCGTATAAAATAATTCAATCATTTAAATAAACCCTGAATCTACGTCGATTCAGGGTTTATTTTATTCACTGGCAAAAGTAATATCGCTGTTGATTTGTCCCGTAAACGATTGTACTGGTAGTGGTTTACCATCTAACCAATCCTGAAAATTTAAGGTTGTCGGTGTATTGTTACCACCGAGCGCAAATTGGACGCTTAAATCTTTAGGAAAGTAACAACTTGTATGAATCGTTCCGCTCCAGCTGGAATATAGTTCGCTGAATATGCCAGCTTCAGGGTCATTCATTATTTTAAATGCATTAGCGGCATCCGTATTACTATTTGTCTGCGCTTTTAAATTACGCATACGCATCTCAGAATCTGTTAGTACACGTCGATTCTCATGTGTTAACACTTCGAAGTGATTTGTGCAGTAATGATGTTCACGTACAATGATGTCGCGCGGTGTGGCTTCGACGATTTGCGTAATACCTTTTTTATCAAGCAGAATGTAGCTGAAACTAGAGCGGTGTGGAATTTCCTTTAAGAATTGCACAGCATCATCAACCGACTGACAACATTCAAGTATCATACGACCAATCATATAACATACGAAACCGTCTCCCGGTACTTTGCGATGCATGAAATTATATCCCATCGTAAGACCATGTTCGTTCATCCCGTCCATTCTACCAGTGATACGTGAAACAGGTGCCATCGTTGCATAGCCGGAATCATTTGGCTGGAAGAAGGTGAAGCGGCCATCATAAGTAGCAGGATGATAATCATAGTTTCTAACTAAAAAATTTTCGGTGGTGAATACACTACATCCGCTAGGTTTAGCATACACTCGGTAATGACCGAAGTTCTGTATGATTTGAGTCATGTCCATCTTTAATACAGCCTGCAATCCAAGCAATTCTTCCCAGATACCTGGCGCGAAACGTTTAAATGCAGCTTTTGTTTCCTGAATATCTATATCGAAACGTGGGCGACGAATACGCCATTCACGTGCGCGCTTCTCCATCATTAATGTTGTTTGAAGCCACTTTCCCTGTTCTCTCCCGAAATCGAAATGACTCCCACGAAACTCTGTGATTACACTTTTAACTTGTTGCATTGATACACCTCCGTAAACACTATAGAGAAAGTATAACAAAGAATAAATACTACTTACAGGGATGCTATTTTTTACACTTTATACGTTTGGATTAATCACTATAAGAGCAGAAAGTGCAATTGTGATAATTTTGGCTATAATGTTTTTATCTTTTTCAGTGAGTAATTTCATGCTATGGCGAAAATATTAGGAGGATGTGTATGTTTAGTAGAAGAAAACTTAGTAGAGGAGAGTTGATTATTTTTGGTACGGCAATTACTTCGATGATCCTTATCGCTTATATCGCTTCAGGGTTTACTATGGATGGAGGAATTATGATTATGGCAGTAGGATTAAGTTATTTAATTAATGCAATAGAACCTGGTGCTGAAGTGGATGATGAAAGAGATTAACGTGTATTACTTGAAAGTTTTAGATGGATGACAATGTGTTTATATATTATATGGGCTGTATTATACATTGGAGCTTCGTTTAATTTTTTTCATCTTTCTAAAGAAATGTATATTATCATACCGATGGCGGTTTGTATCCTTATACAATCAATAGCTAGAGTATTGCTTAGTAAATTTATCATGTGAATAAAAGTTTAAATTGAGCATGAATATTGATGGGCCGATTCCAAGTAAGAATCGGCCCATAATAATTTCTAATATCAACTACTAGTAAACACCAACTGCATCCCAAGCCGCTTTGATAGTATTTGCTTCAGTTTGACCATATAAGTCTAAAGCTGATTGAATTAATGCTGCTTTAGTATCTTTAAAGTTTGATGTTGATGTTAAGTAGTAAGATAATGCACGGTAATAAATTTGTTCTGCTTTTGATTTATCCATTTTTGTCATAGTATTGTAGAATGCTTTGTTAGGAATTCCTGAGTTGATGTGTACGCCACCCCAGTCACCGTTCTCAGTATTAGGTAAGCGTTGGTAGTTATTCATATGCGATGGTTGATTGTAAAGTTCTGGTTGTGAGAAACTACGTAACGCATCCCCAGCTTTTCTCGGTGTATAAACATCTTCACCCATCAAGAAGTCTGGGTCTACAAAGTAACCGAATACGTCCGACATTGATTCATTAATTGCGCCTGGCTCATTTTCATAAACAAGCCCTGCTGTGTGCTCAGTTACAGCATGTGTTAATTCATGTGCGATAATATCGTTGGCACCTGATAATGAAGTGAAAGTAACACCGTCACCATCGCCGTAAACCATAGCTTCGCCATTCCAGAATGCATTGTTGTAATTTGAACCATAGTGAACTACTGAGTAGATTGGTGCGCCTTTTCCGTCGTAAGAGTCACGATTGTGAGTATTTTTAAAGTAATCGTAAACTACATCGCCATAATAATGCGCATCAACTGCTGCTTTTTGACTTGAAGATGTGAAGTATTTATCAGTGTCTCTTACGATATTGAAGTTTGTTTGTGTGTTAGAAGCATCATAAGTTTCAATATTTCCAGTATGTGTAGTATCGGCTAGATAGAAGTAACTACCTTCCTGAAAGATATTTAAATTTTTATATTTATTATCAACACCGTATCCATAACCTGTCGTTGCAGCATCGTATAACATATTTTGTTTTTTGAGAATTGCGCCAGTTTCAGCATCAATTTGAACGTGCCAGTTTGCAGCTTCTGGAGAAACGTAGATTAATTGGATATTGTACACATATTTATTTTTATCTGCATTGACCGCTACTTCGGCTTTTTTAACGACTTTGCGGTTATCAAGATTTTTCACTTTATCTTTATCTGCACCGACTGCTTTAAATGCTAAATCAACTGCTTGATCTTGAGATAATTTTTGTACGTTTGTTGGGTTCACTTCTTTTTGGTCAAGTTCACCATTTACATGAACAACCTGGTTTTTATCGTTAACATGAATTTTAATTTCTTTATTTAGTGCTTTTTTACCGTTATTATGAGGTTTTAATGTATAGTGTGTGAATCCTTGATCGTCTTTTTCTACTTTTGTAATTTCATATTGTTTATAAAATTTCTTTGCAGCTTTGTCACCTGGTAAAGATTTTAAGAAGTCTTTTGCATCGATTTTTGATTGTACTTTCTGAAGGTGGTGAAGTGATTTGCTTGTTTCTGTTTTAGCAGAAGCTGTTTCGCCTTGAGATAAACTTGCTAGTAAAGTCGATGATAATACGACAGCAGGTAAAATGTACTTTTTATTCATTAATAACACTCCTTATTTGTCTAAAATTTAATTACAAGATTTATTATACGGATTATCAATTTTAATACACTCGTATACACCGCAATTATTTTTACTCAAAAAAGTTAACATGAACGTATTTTACTCATTATATGTCTTTTTCATAGAATTATTTAAAACTTATGTTGAACAAAACCCTTTAATTTTAAGAGATTTAACAAAATTAACAATTTATTAGATTTTAATTTAAAAAAGTAAAAAAAGATGTAGCTAATTATTAGCTACACCTTTTTCAACATATGCTCGAATCAATTTACGATCTTTTTCTCCAACTGTATCAAAAGTAAATATACATAATGCTGCTTTGTCTGAAACATTATAATGTTCATCTCCACGAGATATTTTAATAATGACTACATTAGCTGTACCGCGTTCAGTTTTATGCATTACATCGAATTGCCACTCTAAATTTGAACTTTTGGTTTCATCGAGACAACACTGGATACCTGCGATTAATTCATCATATCCTTTTTCATATTCAATACCGTCATCATGGATGATATTCGATTGAACATTTTTATCGATGATTTCTTTAGTTTTTTCAATGTTGTTGTTCTGCCATGCAGCTAGTAAATGTACGTGTGGCATTTGTCTCATCCTATCTTCTTTTTTATTTACACTATATCATAATCTTGAATATATAATATGGGAAATTCTATAATCAAGTTAGCCACCTACGGTGTGCTTTAAAAAATAAAAAATGAGCCATGTGCATCCATGTTAATATTGTAGTTACCACAACAAACAATAAGGAATGAATGCAAATGACTCATCTAAATGGTACCACTAATCATGTTAAAGGAAAACACTTAACTGAATTTGAAAGATATCAAATTCAGGTTTTGAAGAGTGAAAATTATTCAAATCGTGCTATTGCTAAAATTTTGAATAGAGCACCTCAAACAATTAACAATGAGATCAATAGAGGAACTGTTAAACAAATTAAGCGCGTAGTTTCTAATGGTAAAGAATATTTTTATGATTATGAATGCTATTTCCCTGATGTTGCTCAACTTAAATATGAAACAAATCGTATGAATTCTTACAGGACTCCAAAACATCAGCTATCTCATGCTTTTATTGATTGGGCTGATAAGATGATGTTGAATAAAAAATGGTCTCCCGATGTCGTAGTTGCCTATGCTAAAAAGAATAATATTTTTTGTGATTCTATTATTCCTTGTGTTTCAACACTATATAACTGGATTGAAAGAGGAATTATGAAGACCTCTAATATCGACCTTATAGAGAAGATTTCACGAAAACCAAATACAAATAGAAGACCTAGTCGAAAAAATAAAAAAGTATTAGGAAAATCTATCGAAGATAGAAGTCATGAAATCAATTCTAGAGATGTCTTTGGTCATTGGGAAATAGATACTGTAATTGGTTCTAAACTTAAAAATGAAAAAGCGTTACTTACACTTGTTGAAAGACAGACACGATTTGAAATCATCGTTCCTATTAAAAGTAAAACTAATGATGCTGTCACATTAGCATTAAGTCAATTAAAAGATCAAATAGGTAATTCATTTTCACGAATATTCAAGTCTATTACTTCTGATAACGGATCAGAGTTCTGTGACCTTACAGAGACATTACCTGATACTGAAATATACTTTACGCACCCTTATTCATCATGGGAACGAGGTACTAAAGAAAACCACCATAAATTCATTAGAAGGATAATCCCTAAAGGAATCAGTATGGGATCAGTATCTGATGAGATAATTTATCGTATCCAAAACTGGATGAACAATTATCCCAGAAAAATTCTAGATTACGAAACACCTACATACCTGTTTCTGAAGTCACTAAAATCCGAAGGATTATTAAGTGAACCATTAAGTTACTATCTCTATTAATTTGGATGTTGTGGCTAACTTGCAATTGAAATTTTCGGAATATATAATATTAATTATTTCATTCCATTTTACTCATGTGGTAAAATATATTTAAAGAATCAGTAGAGGAGTGAAACACAGATGGAATTTGTTAAATCTCTATTCAAAGCAATCTTTATTACATTTTTAGTATTATCTGTTATTGTTACTGCTGGTGCAGCTTTATTTGTTATCAGCTTTAAGAAAGATTTTGAAGATATCGAACGTCGTACGAAAGAAATCATTGCTAAAATTGAATCAGAAAATGTTTAAGACTCTGTTATTTAGAGTCTTTTTATTTTGCATAAAATAAATTTATCTGGGGTGTTCAATTGAGTCCATTACAATCTATTTCACAAGAAGAATTACATGGTTTAGAAAATATTCATTCAGAGCAGGAAATGTTACAGCTGATCCAATTGATGAGAAAACAAAGACCAGTTATTCATGATATCGTAATAGGGTGTAGTAGGAATAATCATGATTTGATAAAAGCATATCAGTTTAAATTTTTGTGGGAACAATTTGGAGGTTTAGAAGGTACAGGCGGAACTGTGCTTGCAATTGTAAGCTGGAACCCACACTCATCTTCGTTTAATAAATATGTTAAACGTATCGCCAGACACATACCAGATGGTTTCGTAGCAATCGGAGAAACTGGAGGTTTTGAACAAATTATGAGAAGATTGCATCGTTTCACAGATGTAAAAGCAGATAAAACATTTGTATTTTCTTCTTTAGAATCTCAGCAAATGATTAATAGTGGTGGTATCTTTATCTTTGAAGGTATGCAAGGCACTTCAAAACTCGGTACTTATTTTTCAGTTCGTAATGGACTAATTCAAATTACATAAATTAAAACGCACATGCCATAAGCATGTGCGTTTTCTCATTAAATAATATCATCATCACGTTTTTTACGTGTGAAGTACAATAATGCAACACCCGCTGCGATTGTCATAAGACCAGCTAATGGGAGTAATAAGCTCATTGCCTCACCAGTATGCGGTAAATATTGGTCTTCATTGTTTGTCGATTTTGTGTTCGTTGTTGCATTGTTTGTTGAAGTATTATTATATGAACTTTTTCCAAAACGATTATCAGAAGCGCTATCAGATTGATCACTAGAACCGTTGGTAGTGCTATTATTACGATAGTCATTATAATTGCTGCCCGATGCATAGCTGCTATCAGATGCATAGCCATCACTTGGCGTGTTTTGTTGTGACGTATCATCCGATGTAAATGATGGACGTGTGTTTTCTTTACTTGTTGTGTTGCTGGAATAATTATTTGATGGAACATTATTATTACTTTCAGTACTATAATAACCATTTTCTTTACTTGTTGTGCCAGACGTAACTGAAGACTCACTATTACGTTTCATCGGATTTACTGCCTGTTGTTTTACTGGAAGCTGTGGTTTTACGTTAATATTATTAGATGAATTACGTATACGTGACGGTTCTCTATCCGTTACTTCATTAGAGCTATCTTCTTTCTTACTTCTTGCGAGTAATGGTGGTATATCATCAGGAGATTTGCGAATCGTTTCTTTTAACTGTGAATTTTTAGTTGTCGATTCAACAGAACGATCTCGTTTAATCGGCTTTGTTTGTGCTTCAAAGATTAAAAATTTCTCTTCACCAGGTTCAATCTTTACATTATCCGATTCCATAGTTTTGTTGAAACTTACTTCATAGATCTTGTTTGGCTCAGTTGTATTAAAAGTTACGCTTCCGTTTGATACTTCAGCTTGATCAACAAGTTCTCCATCATATTTTAAATATACAATGATACCATCTTCTAGATTTAAAAATGAACGATCTACTGCATGAACTTTAATCGTTAGATTATCTTCTGGAAGAGGAGTTTCAGTCACCGGCATATCTTCTGAAGAAGGTATAACTTTCTCGGGATTAACAACTTCGATATTATTCAGTTCGCCAGGATTAATTTCATATTCTTGTCCGGCTATTTCAATCACTTTGATATCTTCAGCAATCACTGAATAACCATCATCTAAAGCAGTAAGAGATTGTTCTTCTTCGTTTACATTGATAATAAAAGGAAAGTCTTTAATAGGTTCATCGTGTATATCATGAAAATAAAGTACTGTAGGGGTTGCTTCGGCATGTGCTGTTGAAACTGTCGTGAGGGAAGCCATAATAGCAAATGATAAAAGTATTTTTTTCATATGGAACTCCTTTTTGCTTGTTGAATATATTATGACATAATTCAAAAGTAAGTGCTATAGAGTATCCAATAATTCACAATTGATTTAGTAAGTTAAAACGTAATTTATATTGTTTAATATATTGTCATATAAACGGTGTTTTTTCTTTGTTAATGTCCATTAAATGGTTATTAAGTGAAAATAGTAAATCGACTACAATGAAATAATATTGTAATTATTTTTTTAAATTCTATCGAATTTTTTGAATATTTCGTGTATTATTATATTAGCAATATATCATTTAGTGAATGGAGGAAATTATTATGAGAGAAGAGTTAGAACAAGTTGTTTTAAAGATGAAAGAAATGAACTTATCTCTAGAAGAATTGCTAAACCAAAACAAAAATTTAGGATTTAGCGAAGACGTAGTAACTGTAATTGACTCTACCATCCATCAAAACTTCAGAGGGCAGACTAACTTATGGGTTCAAGATCCTTGATATGTTAGAAGAATATATTAAAGATATAATCTCTCCTTTGAAATTAGAAGAAAATCATAAAAATGAACTTCAGTCATATGCCTTAAAAAAGATTAAGCGTGATGGCTGGGGAAATTATTATTATATTATTAGTAAATTATTTAATCGAAGACAAGCTGATATGCAAAAGAATTCTGTTGCTATTCAGCTTGTCTTTTGGGCATTTGACCTTGTTGATGATGCTGTAGATGGTGATCAGACGACGCCTGGATTATCCCATGAGCAACAGATTGTACTTTCACATATTGTTATGATGAAAGCAATTAACTTATTTGATATTGAAATAAGAGAAGACATCATGTCTTTAATCGCTTTATCTGGATATGGTGAGTTTGAAGATATAAATTTTACTTATAATATGTATAGTAATATTACTGAAGATGATTATATCAAGATGACAACCTCTAAATCAGGGAAACTTATGGAACTTATCGCTGTAATAATTGATAAGGAAAACCAACCATTAAGAGATTTTATGCTCAATATTGGAATTGCTGCCCAAATAAAAAACGATATTGATGGGATTCTTATTGAAGAAAAAAGTGATTTTGAAGATAAAAAAATGTATTTACCACTTATAAAATATATATTCTTTTCAGAGGATATATATTTAATCAACTGTACACGTGAAAATATTATTCAATCAGGGGCTTTAGATTACTGTAAACTGTTGTATAATTATTACATTGAAAAAGCATATGCTATTTTATTTGATGCTTTTCCATCAATGTCAGATGATTTAAAGGAACTGAAAGATGAATTCAATTTTTAGAAATAAGAAGTTTGGTATTTATCAATATTTCTTTTTTATTATTTTTACTTTAATTCTTAATCTCCGATTCTATGCTGCATGTAAAGAAGTCATTATCATAGGAGACGATCAAACAGAAATTTTGATTTTTACTATATGTACAGCAGTATTCAATTTTTTTGTTGCATCGATGTTATATCAGTTATTCAATAATCTTATTTCTTATGTATTAAATCATTATTTTATTATTTGTCTTTTACTTGCAAATACAATCTCATTTTCTAAACATGGAGATGAAATTAACGACTGGGTAACAACAATTGAAATATTTTTATTATTCACTGTACTTGCGATGTTGTCTAAATTTTTTAGTGTATACCCAGTATTTTCGCGTTCAAATCATTTAAGTAGTATTGTTAAATTTAACAATTATCTTATCATCGTACTTATCGTAATTGCGACAGTATTGAATATTGCTGCAAGACACGGTGAATTTGTTGCATTCTCGATGTTTATGCTCATCACAGTGTGCATCATTTTATTGCTAAGTGTATTTTATGTGATTTTCTCAATCATTCGTAACTCGCACGGTATGATTCGTCGTGAGTTGTATTTTATTCTTGCTTCGCTGTTACTTAGTATTTTACCGATGTTTACGCTTAATTTATTTTTGCATTTCTTTGATAGCAGTATTCCTTACTACTATTTATTACCGACACTCATTATCTTCCCATTGTATTTACTTTATTCTTTCTGTAAATTCAAGATAATTGTTTCAGAATCATTTTTATCTATTGTCTTTGGTTTGTTCCAGATTTGGAATGTATTGATGTTATGTTCTATGATTGTGTTCTATATATTGTTCATTGAGCATCCATTGCTCATTACCGCAATCATTTTCCATAGCTTATTATTGGTTGGATGTGTAGCACTATACTATTTCCGTAATCGTTACACTGTAAAATATCGTGCTGTGAATATTACAAACAATATTAATGAAAATATATATGATACTTTAATCCAGAATAATATTAAGTTATCTAATTATTATTTATTTATTGAAACGCAGGACCAATCTGAACAGTATAAGTTTCCGGCTGGAACGTTTAATTATGATGATATCATCTCTAAGACGCATATGATTTTTGAGCGTTCAACGATTGCGATTAATCAGCTGCAGGATATTACCGTATATGTTCATCGTACTGCAGTAAATAATGCATTTATAGCCATCCATTCTTCCGAGGCTGAAAAGTTTAAATATCTTGAATTTGTTCATTTATTAGAACAGTTTGAGTTCTTTATGAAAAACTATTCTACGAAGTTAATGGATGATGATTATAAGAATCGTATTTATTTATCACATGCTGCACTTGAAGAAGAACGCGAACGTTTATCGCTTTTCTTACATGATGATATTTTGCAGAATATTATTCTCGCATTGAATGAGACGAAATCTTTAGACAAAGATGGAAGTCATGCGCACATTGAAGAGATTCTAGATGAATCAATTTATGCGATTCGTGAAGCATGTGAGGATCTATTTCCGGCAGATTTAGACGACTTTGGGTTAAACGAAAGTTTAAATAGTTTAATTCGTCGTCATCTATATGAATCAATTATTGATATTCAGCTGGATTATCAGGAAAGCAACGTTATAATTGATAAACTCATAAAAATTAGTAGTTATCGCATGATTAAAGAATTGATTAATAATGCGATAAAACATGCCGATGCTAAACATATTAAAGTTGAAGTGGTTGAATCAATCTCATCTTTATCATTTAAAGTTTCAGATGATGGTAAAGGTATCCCGTATCATAACGTATCCGATATTTTAGTAAGAGGATCTAACAATGGGTTAAAGTACTTGATAAACCAGGTAAACTTGTTTGATGGTACTGTAGAATTTTCGGTGTTTGACGAAAATGCATACAGACAAGGTCTTATTGTAAGTGTTACATTGCCGTTAGAATAGAGGTGGTTTCATGGTAAAAATTATTATACTTGATGACCATGAATTATTCGGTCACGGGGTTGCCAAGATTATTGAGGCTGAAGACGATTTGTCAGTGTTAAAAGTATTTACAGATCCGAATCTGCTCACGCATTATATTAAAACGTTACAGCCTAATATTGTGCTGTGTGATATTAAAATAAAAGATGTGAATGGCTTAAACATCGTAAAGACATATTCTAAAAAATATCCGAAAGTAAAGTTTATTATGCTTAGTGGGTACAACTTAGAAGAGTATAAGATTAAAGCTTATGAAAACGGTGCGGTCGGATTTATTTTAAAGGATGAATCTACTGATAAACTTGTAGATGGCATACGTGCAGTTTACTATTTTAATCAAAATTTAAAGCATGATATGGTATTAGCGAAACCTTTGCTTAGTGATCAGGAGAAAGAGATTTTGCGTATGATTGCTAAAGATATGAAAAATCAGGAAATCAGTGAAGCTTTATTTATCAGTAAGCGTACGGTTGAATATCACATTACGAAGCTGATTAGAAAGCTTGGTGTGGAATCAAGGTTAGGTGCTGTAATTAAAGGGATAAAGCTAGGGATTATTGAAGAAAGTGAAACGAAAATATAGACGCAGGACATTGTCCTGCGTTTTTTTTAATGGGTGTAAATATTGATGATATCCATAAATGAAATAAAGAAAGTCTGGTGATTACTTGTTACAGAACCTATGATAATGGCTGCCCATTGATCTATTTTCTCTATCGTCATATCGACAGACTGAATATAACCATCCATATAGTATTCGATTGTCACATCCTGATGTTTAGCAAGTGCAATGTGTAATGTTTCATTGATTTCCTGCATACGATCTTCAGAAAGCTCTGGGCGTTCAACTTTATTTTGATTTTCTATTTGTCGTCGTACATCGGCGAATTGTTGTGGCATCGTAGCAAATGGGGCCCATTTAATCATACCGCGTCCTTTAGGAATGTTGCGATTCAGTTGCTCCGGTTCAACTTTTCTGTAATCAGTTTCGCCATAGATAGGGTGGATCATTGTCTCACATCCTTCTTCTTTTCTTTTATTATACGAACATATGTTCTTATTTTCAATAAAAATAAGCAGTGGAATTTTAC
The DNA here is from genome assembly GCF_016865215.1 of Macrococcoides bohemicum. NCBI lineage: Bacteria > Bacillati > Bacillota > Bacilli > Caryophanales > Staphylococcaceae > Macrococcoides > Macrococcoides bohemicum. Next base: position 1,976,298 of record NZ_CP054482.1, on the reverse strand, counting down.
ACTGCTTATTTGTTCGTTTTAAATTGATGTTTACCAGGGAGATTAAGTGCAATGACAATCAGCGTCACACCCACAATGCCAAGAAGTGCGACATAGACACTCATCATTACACTGTTTAACACAACACCCACGATTAAACCGGAACTTGCTACAAGTCCTGCACCGCTATAACCAAGCGAACTAAATGCGATATAGCTTGCGCGTGCATCATCTGGCATCAGTTTCGCCATATATACAGAATAAATCGGACTTTGAATCAATTCTCCGATAGTTGCAAATAATATACATAGCATGAGCATCCACCACACTGTAATTGTATGCGTTAATGCATACCCGAATGTGTACATTAGTCCACCAATGACAAGCATTGTACGCTGATTAAATGGTTCGACGAGTTTATTGACAAGAAAAGTGATCGTTACAACAAGTACTGTATTTTCAATGAGCAATAAACTCATCATGCGTACACCATCAATGTGTATACCGAACAAATCAATAGGTTTAAATACTTCATGTAAACGTACCCCGATATAGTTTGTTAAAGCAAATTCAGCAGAGAAGATAAATACGGCAGCAGCAGTGAAGAGCACGAAGCGCGTGTCCTTTAAAGCAACTTTATATTTACCGAATAGATCGCGCATCCAGTGCATATCAACGATGACTTTCTCTTTCTCAGTCGTTGGATCTTTTAAAAACTTGTAGAAGATAAACGTATTAATTAACATGATTGCAATGATAATGATAAAGAGCAGGAATCGATGTTCTTTATAAAATAGTCCACCAATTGCTGTTCCGACAGCAGTAGCGAGGTTATTAGACCAGTATGTCGTCACGTAAACTGATTTTCTGCTTACTTCATCGGTAGAATCAATGATCAATGCTTCAAGTGCCGGAAAAATCATGGCACTAGGAATAGCGAGACACATAAAGATAATGGCCACAAGCCATGCAAGATTAATATCCGGGTGAATGAAAATCGCCATCACTGTAAAAAGGATAGCAAATATAGATTGTCCCCAGATAAGCTGTCCTTTCCGACTGAAGCGGTCTGCAAAGTAGCCGCCGACAAGATTACAAAGCAATCCGAAAATAACATTCAGTGACATGAGGATACCTGAAGTGACTTTACCGAGTTCATCAGCAATATATAAAACCATAAAAGGCATAACGCTCATTGACGCAGCGTGATCAAAGAAACCACAAATAATTCGCAGTTTAACATTAGATGGAAAGTCTTTAAATTTCATTACGGGATACCTCTAGTTGTTTTTATTCTTATTATATTTCATAATAATCTGAAAATATACATAAAAAAATAAGCTAGAACAAAAGTTCTAACTTATTTCGTAATTGAAAGCATTAGTTCACGTGCAACTTTTGCAGCAACTGCATTAGAAACGCCACTGTGGTCGTATGGTGGTGACAATTCTACGATATCTGCTGCAACAACGTTCAGTTGTTCGAAGACTTTAAATGCAGGTTCAAGTTCTTTATAAGTTAATCCACCAGGTTCAGGTGTTCCTGTGCCAGGAAAGATTGATGGGTCTAAACAATCCAGATCGATTGTAACATATACAGGCGCATTACCGATAATGTCTGGTAAATCCTTTAATGTATCGATTGAGAATTTCTCAAGTACCGTATGTTTCTCGCTCCAGTCGAACTCTTCTTTCGTACCTGAACGAATACCGTACTGATAAATTCTGTTATCACCGATAAAGTCATGTATACGACGTACGACTGTCGCGTGGGATAATGGTTCCCCCATATAGTCATCACGTAAGTCCGTATGTGCATCGAGTTGCACAAGAACCGTATCCGGATACTTTTCAAGAACAGCACGCATAGGGCCAAGCGTTACTAAGTGTTCGCCCCCAATCATAAACGGCAGTTTGCCTGCATTTAAAATCGTACGTGCTGTCTCTTCAAGTTCTTCTAACACTTTCACTTTGTTGCCGATTGTAATATCCACGTCGCCTGAATCCATAATGCGGACGTCTTCTAAGTCTTTGTTTAAGAATGGGCTATATGTTTCAAGACCATAGGATTCAGAACGGATTGCATCAGCTGCAAAGCGTGTACCAGGACGGTTTGAAACCGTACCGTCAAATGGTGCACCATATATTACTGTTGTTGCTTCTTCAAATGAAGCTTCGCAACTCATATACACATGTTTATTCGGTTGCATCATCGAGCATCTCCTTAACGAATGTTGGAAGGGCGAATGCACCTGTATGGATATCAGTGTTATAGTATTTTGTTTTTAAGCCAAGCGCGTTCCATGCATCTAAGTCAGCATCTTTTAAAGGATCGAACTTCTTAGAAGCAAATCCGAATAACCAGTGACCAGATGGATACGTCGGCATATGAAACTGGTACACACGTGTAATCGGGAACAGACCTTTGATCTTAGAGTGTGCACGTTTCATTTCATGTGCGTAACTTGGGTAGTAAGGTGATTCATGCTGATTGATTAATATACCGTCATCTGTTAATACACGGAAACAGTTGTTGTAGAAATCATGTGAGAATAAACCTTCACCAGGACCGATTGGGTCTGTAGAGTCCACTAAGATAAGGTCATAGTAACCATCTTCTTTGTTCTTCACATAGGCTAAACCGTCTTCGAATAATAAAGTGACACGTGGATCTTCAAGTTTCCCTGCAGTGATTGGAAGATATTCTTGAGATAAACGTACAACACGTTCATCAATTTCTACCATATCAATTTGCTCGATAGATGCGTAACGTGTTAACTCACGTACAGTACCCCCGTCACCACCACCGATAACAAGCACTTTCTTAATGTTAGGATTTGTTGCCATTGCAACGTGTGTAATCATATCGTGATACACGAATTCATCTTTTTCGTTAACCATCATTAAACCATCTAAAGTAAAGAAAGTACCTAATTCTTCTGACTTGAAGAAATCAATTTGCTGGAATGGTGTTTTTTCAGTTAAGATATGCTCAGTTGTTTTAATAGAGAATTTCACGTTATCCGTGTGATTTTCTGTATACCATAAATCTAACATGTACAATTCCTCCTTATTTAGCTGCTACTTCAACAGGTTTGAATGATTCTACGACGATTTGACCTTTAGAATATTTGTGGATTTTATCAGCCATACCACGACCGATTTCATATGAATCAGAAAGTTCAGCTTTTAAAGCTTTCTGTAAGTAATCTTCTGCACGCCATGGGTCTACAGTATCACCACAAGTGAATACATCAACTGAAGCGTAGCCATATTCAGGCCATGTGTGGATTGTTAAATGTGATTCTGAGATGATAACAGCACCACTTACACCGTATGGATTGAATGTATGAAAACAGCTTTCCACGATTGTTGCACCACTTACGCGGGCAGCTTCATTCATGATTTCTTCAACTTTATCATGGTCCTTTAAAATATCTTTGTCACAGTTATAGTATTCGATTAAAACGTGTCTTCCAAGTGTAGTTAATTTCATTATTAAATATCTCCTTTATTATCAATTATAAATACTTCGTTTTTGTTTTCTGCGCCAATCTTAATAATTGGCTGGTCGTTAATAAATTTCCAGTAGTCGATGACTTCCTGGGTGATCATTTCACCTGCCATCAGGATCGGAATACCCGGTGGATAGATCATTAAACTTTCTGCACAAACTTCATTTAGTGCATCTTCAATCTGAACGACTTTCGTCTCAGAGTAAAAGACATCTCTCAAGCCCATCTTCTGCATCGGAATCGACATTTGCTTCAGAATCGGTGGGACGAAAGGTTTGTTTAGGTTAAAATGTTTAGCGCTAATAGCTGAAAGTGCATCAAAGAGTTGATTCAATTCGTTTTCATTATCCATAAATGACACAATCCCCATAACGATATTAGGTTCTGCAAGCTCCATTTGGATATCGTAGTCGCTACGTAGTAGGTGATACACTTCAAAACCAGATAAATCAAGACGATGATCAATATAGATGGTCAGTTTAGTTTCGTCTAACTGCTGATGATATTTGTTGTTAAACTTCTCTGGCTCTAACATGTAGAAACCTGGAATTTTATTAATTCTTTCTCGAAATGACTGAACGAGTGATAATACATTGTTGATCTTCTCTTCACCGTGCAGTGCTAAATGATGACGTGCAATATCAAGCGATGACATCAGCAGGAATGATGCAGAAGTTGATGTCAGCATATTGATAATACTCTTTACCTTATGCTTATCAATCAGCTTACTGTTAAACAGGAGGACACTCGTCTGTGTAAATGAGCCGCCTGTTTTGTGTAGGCTCGTTGCTGCCATATCGGCACCAGCTTCCATACTGGACAATGGTAAGTGCTCTGAGAAACAGTAATGTGCACCATGAGCCTCATCTACAAGAACAGGAATGCCGGCGTTATGTGCAATTGAAACAATTTCTTTTAAATCGCTTACTGCCCCGAAATAAGTCGGGTTCATAATGAACAATGCCTTCGCATCGGGATGTGCTGCAATCGTTTTGCGTATAGTTTCTACACTGATATTATGTGCAATCCCGTATTCTGTATCAAATTCAGGTACCATATAAACAGGTGTAACATCAGCGAGTGCCATCGCATTCAGTACTGATTTATGAACATTTCTTGGAAGTAACAGTTTATCTTTCGGCTTGAGTGTAGACAGAATCATTGCCTGTATACCAGACGTCGTACCATTTAATAAAAAGTGTGCTTCCTCTGCCTGAAACAAATCAGCCATCAAAGCTTGTGATTTCTGAATGACACTGGTTGGATGATCAAAGTTATCTAACGTTGGCATTGAATTTACATCGTGACGTAAAGTACGCGTACCATAGTAGTTCAATTTATAGTCAGGATCCAGGCCACGCTTATGTCCTGGAACATCAAAACTTGTAACGTGTTGTTCTTCGTACTCTTTTAAGGCCGTAAATAAAGGCGTCAATGTATGCTTTGATTTATCGATACTATGAAAAGCCTTGGAGTAATATGTTTGAGTCATTGGCCACTCCTTAAAATTGGGAAAGATTTAAATATTAGTATTACTTAACTATTAGTAATGTAAAACTGTCATTTATTAATACCAAACAAATTGTAATGTATTACTAAACTATAATCAACAAAAAATTTTTATTTTTGCTAAATTATTTTCAACTTTTCGCAATCTGAATGTGATTTTGGTAAAATGAAATTAACAGGAGGCGATACAATGAGTGAAGTAAAAGGATTTATCGGATCTTATACAAAGCAAGACGGTAAAGGGATTTATAGCTTTACATTGGATACAGAAGAAAAGACAATCAAGACGGTAGAAACAGGATATGAAGTGCCTGGCTCAACATATATTCAACAACATGGTGATAAATTGTATGGTATTAAAAAAGCAGATAGCAATGCAGGTATACAAAGTTATCAAATTAATGGAGATGGGACATTAACAGTGATTAATGACACCTTATCTTCTACAGATTCAGCATGTCATATCTGGATAACACAAGATGGAAAATATTTATTAGAAGCGGTTTACGGACCAGGTGTTGTAAGGTTATATAAATTAGATGAAACAACTGGTGAAGTATTAGAATTGATTGATATTGCACAGCAAGAAGGAACCGGACCGAATAAAGAACGCCAGGATCACGCACATACGCATTATATCCAGGAAACACCAGATGGAAAATATGCAGTCGCTGTTGATTTGGGAACTGATGAAGTAATTACATTTACTTTTGGAAATAATGGATTTAAACGCGTTGAGACTTTAAAAGTTGAGCCAGGAATGGGGCCTAGACATTTAATTTTTAATGAAAACGGCAAATATGCATACTTGTTTACAGAGTTAAGCAATGAAGTTGTTGTAATGAAATATGCAGATGGTAAATTTGAAATGCTAGATAAATTATCTACTATTCCAAGTGACTTTACAGAAAACTCACAAGGAGCAGCGATTCGATTAAGTCATGACGGTAAATATTTATATGCTTCCAACCGTGGACATCAATCTATTGCTGTATTCAAAGTATTAGGTGATGGAGAGAAGATTGAATTAGTTGAAATTGTAGGAACTGGTGGAGACTGGCCACGTGACTTTAATATTGATCCAAGCGATACTTTTCTTGTTTGTGCGCATGAAGCTGATGGTGTGTTGACTTTATTTGAAAGAGATAAAGAAACAGGAAGGTTAACAATGTTAGAAAACGATAAACGTGCACCAGAAGGCGTATGTGTTCAATTTTTATAGAAATAATTCCTACCTCGAATTGAGGTAGGAATTTTTTTGTGAGTAGTGAGGTTTGAAATGGGTAAACCCCCAATTTCGAGAGTGAAACTGATGCTGAAATTGGTAAACCCCCAATTTCGAGAGTGAAACTGATGCTGAAATTGGTAAACCCCCAATTTCGAGAGTGAAACTGATGCTGAAATTGGTAAACCCCCAATTTCGAGAGCCGAACTGTTGCTGAAATTGGTAAATCCCCAATTTCGAGAGTGGAACCAAAGAGGAAATTGGTAAACCCCCAATTTCAGCATCAATTAAAGTTATTAACGATAAAAAGTTAAAGGCCCATTCTTAAATATTTTATGATGTATATTCAAATATGTACGTATCTTTTCGCTACTAATATAATTTTCTGTCCATTTTTTGACCAGACTCACGGTTAATCGCTCCATCGGATAAATTAAATGGATGTCTTCGATTGCTTTTTGTAGATAGTCATTACAATTAACTTCTTTTTTACATGCTGGACACTTAAATTTTCGATTCGAAACTTTTTCGTACTTTGCAACATGACAATGGCATACAACGCCCATACCTAAATCTTCAATACTAATACGTTTTCTAAAATTGAATTTTTCATCTGTATATTGCAAATCTATTAATTTTTTAGCAATATATTCATCATATTTAGCGATAGTAATCTTACTATTCTCTGTAATTATTTTGTAAATATCTTGATACTCTAATATATTGTCATGAACTTGGTAACCATAAACTTTATAATCGGGATTAACAAATGTAGTGTAGTAGTTGAAGGGTAGGTCAATGAGGTTTTGTGTAAGAAGTATTTTAAATAATTTAGGTGTTCTAATTCTTTGTTCGTTTAACTTTTCAATAGGTGTACCATTCAGAAAGTAGAATAGATTGTCTTTATAGCAGACATCACAATACATATTTTTAATTTCAAATATAAATATTTGTCCCTTCATGATTATGAGTGCATCAATTTGAAAGTATTGTTTATTAACATTAAATTGTAAATTATTGAATACTAGTCCGTGCTTGAGATGTTGGTTAACTAAAGCATCGAAACTCCGTTCACCATTTATTCCTTTTATCCGCGTATCAATCTCTTCATTATCTTCATAAGAAAGTTTAGCCCGAATGCTTAGCTGCAGTAAATAGGATAATTCCATATCAAATTTTCTTTCTTTAATAATCATTAAAAATCTCCTTTTAACATTTCAATGATAAAATAATAATAACAAATTAGTATTAAACACATGTAAAATAATTGTAAAAATGGAGTGATGATATGAAAATTGCGATTTATCAAATGGAGATTATTCCAGGTGAACCCAAGAAAAATATTGAAAAAGTTGCAAATTGGTTATCGACACTCGATGATGGAGAAATTGCTGTATTACCAGAGATGTGGAACACCTCATATACTTTGGAGGAGTTAGTGCATATCACATCTGACAATGGGCAACGAGAAATTGAGAAGTTAAGTGAACTTGCAAAGCAATATCAAATAAATATTGTTGGAGGATCAATTGCTGTCAGAGTCGAAGATAAGATTTACAATCGAGCAATTGTTATTAATAAAAAAGGTGAACTTATACATCAATACGATAAATTACACTTAGTACCGATGCTAGATGAACCAAATTATTTAACACAAGGGAATAATATTTCAATTTTTGAAATAGATAATGTAAAGATGGGCGTTATTATTTGTTATGATCTGCGATTCCCTGAAATATCGAGGAAATTAGCTTTAGAAGGAATTGAAGTACTATTTGTTGTAGCAGAGTGGCCGATAGAACGTATCAGTCAATTTGAAAAATTACTGTATGCCAGAGCAATTGAAAACCAAGTTTATGTCATTGCAAGCAACAGTATCGGAAAGTGCAATAATACGGTATTTGGTGGAAAATCGATGGTGATAAATCCATTAGGAGAAGCCACTACAAAAATAATATTAGGGGAAGGGACAATTCAAGCAACTGTTAATATAGAAGAAATTAGAAATATAAGAACTAAAATACCTTTATTAAAAACACGCAGAGCAGATATATATTAGCACTTAATGTAAAAAAATTTCGCTATATATAAAACGTCACAATTTAGACACATTTAAAGTAAATAATTCTACACAGAAATGATTATTTTTAACATATTTAATAGTAAAGTGAATTAATCTGAAAAATATTATAAGAATATATTATTAAATTTAAATTTTATTCATAAATATTTCATAATGATTGGTCTAACAGTTTAATTTCTATATACATGATTAATAAATATAGGGGAATGATTAAAATGTTATTGAAATAAAGTATAATGTAAATATTTTCAAAATAAATAACTTAGAGTTGTACATTTGATATTTTTTTTAAGAATACTGAAAATTATATTAATTTCAATCTTAAGCGATTTAATAAGGGTTTACTTAAGAAAATAAAGTCTATAGAATAAAAGTGTATAATGTGTTCATTGTAGCATTATTGCATTTTTTTATTTTAAAGGAGGATTTTGTATGAAAAAATCAAACAAAAGTAAATTAGATTTCCTTCCTAACAGATTAAATAAATTTTCAATCAGAAAATTTTCATCTGTGGGTACAGCTTCAATTTTAATTGGATCTTTAGTGTTTACAGGAAGCCAGGCAAATGCAGCAACAGATGACACAGCAACGACTGAGGCAGCGACTACAGAAGCAGCGGCATCAGTAGTACCAGTTGAGGACACTGGCAACCATAAAATTGCTGGTCGTATCTTTGACGATCTTTTAGGCGCTAACGGTGAAGCTAACAACAGCTTACGTGATGAAAATGAAAGTTTAGTATTAGCTACTCCTGAAGAGTTAGCAGTTTTCAAAGTTGAATTACGTGATGAAGCTGGTAATATCGTTGCGGAAAAATCTTTAGATGCAACTGGTTACTATGAGTTTACTGGTTTAAAAAATGGTACTTATAATGTAACATTTAAAAATCCATTAACTTGGTCACCAGTTATCGCTAACGTTGATTTTGATGCAAGTGATGACAGAGACTCAGATGGTCCAACAGATGTTCGTGTTGTAATCAACAACAATGATTCATTACATGTAGACCAAGGATATAAAAAAGGTGCAGGACATTCAGTAGATGATTTACCAGGTACTGTTGAGCCTCCAACAACAGAAGCGCCTCCAACAACAGAAGTGCCTCCAACAGAAAAACCTGATACTGGTAAATATTCTTTAGGTGATAAAGTTTGGGAAGATAAATTAGAAGAAGATACTAAAGCTCCAAATAATGTTCAGGATGCTGACGAAAAAGGTATCGAAGGTATTAAAGTAACTTTACATGACTATGCTGGCAACTTTGTAGGTGAAACTTACACTGATGCTAACGGTCAGTACAGATTTGATAACTTACCAAACGGTACTTACCGTGTTGATTTTGATACACCACTTGGCTGGTCACCAGTTATTGCTAACTTAGGAGACGAAGTTATTGATTCAGACGGTCCTGTGGCAGTTTTAGCTGATATCAATGGTAAAAACAATCTGGATGTAGACCAAGGTTATGTAAATAATGGTGGAGGCGGAGTAGTTACTCCAGTTCCAACGCCAGATCCTGGTAAACCAGAGCCAACTCCTGAACCAACGCCAGACCCAGTTATACCTGAAGGTAAATACTCTATCGGAGATAAAGTATGGTGGGATGATCAAGATAAAGAAGGCAACTTAGATAACTTACAAGATCCAAATGAAGCACCCGTTAAAGATTTAAAAGTTACAATTCGTGACGAAGCAGGTAACTTAATCGGTACAACTTATACTGATGCAAATGGTCATTATCAATTTGATAACTTACCAAACGGAACTTATATCGTTAACTTCCACAATCCATTAGATTGGTCACCAGTTATCGCTAACTTAGAAGCTGATTTACATGATGTAATCGATTCAGATGGTCCAACAGATGTACGTGTTGTCATTAATGGTGCGAGTAACTTTGATGTAGACCAAGGTTATGTATTAAAAACTGGTTCTCCAGTTATTGTACCTCCAGGCGGCGGTGGAGAAGTAACACCACCAGTAACACCTCCAGGTGGTGGAGAAGTAACACCTCCAACAAAATTACCATTACCTCCAGAAGTATGTTCCGTTGTTTCTATCGGTGAAGGTACAGCTGGTAACTTATCTATCGGAAACAAAGTATGGTGGGATGCTAACCGTAACAACATGCAAGATGCTGGAGAAAACCCAGTTGTAGGATTACGTGTAACATTACGTGACTACTCTGGTAATACAATTGGTGAAACTTATACTAATGCTTGGGGAGAATATGTGTTCCATGGTTTAGCTGAAGGGACTTACATCGTAAACTTCCACAACCCATTAGACTGGTCGCCAGTTATCGCTAATATCGAAGCAGACTTACATGATGAAGTTGATTCAGATGGTCCAATCGATGTTATCGTAAACTTAAAAGATAAATCTAACGCGGATGTAGACCAAGGTTACTATGGTACTGGCGAAGCTGGACCAAATTGTGATACAGGTATTACGCCTCCTGGCGACAACGGTGGTGGAGACAAAGATCCTGGCACTAAACCTGGCGACAATGGTGGCGGAGACAAAGATCCTGGCACTAAACCTGGCGACAACGGTGGTGGAGACAAAGATCCCGGCACTAAACCTGGCGACAACGGTGGTGGAGATGACAAAACACCAGTAACACCTCCAGCAGATGGTGGCCAAGTACCTGATGTTAAAGATTCTGAGAAAGCTACCGTAACTCCAGATAGAAATAACTTACCTGATACAGGTGAAGCGAACAATGCAGCAATTGCAACAGGTGCAGCAGCAGCATTATTAGCTGGTGGCGCATTAATCGCAGCTTCTCGTAAAAGAAGAGACGAAGAAATTTAATAATTAACCTAAAAAGGAAGATCTCGAATTTGAGGTCTTCCTTTTTTATTACTATATTATTTAAATATTTGTTTGACGTATCTGAATTTTCCTTTGTAAGGAGGGAACATAATTCCGGATTCCAGCTTGGTACTTTTTGTCATATATGCTTTTTGGTGACTGAATAATTCAAATGTATATTTTCCGTGGTAGTGTCCCATACCTGAGTGTCCAACACCGCCAAAAGGCAAATAAGGGTTAGCGACATGCATGATTGTATCATTTACACATCCACCGCCAAATGATACACGTGTGAATACGTCTCTAATAAAATCCTGATCATCGCTAAATATATATAATGCTAATGGTTTTTCATATTGCTGAATTGTTTCAAAAATTTCTTCTTTGTTATTGTAACCGATGATTGGTAAGATAGGCCCGAATATTTCTTCCTGCATCGATAAGTCGTTTAATCTAGCATCAATAAGTGTCGGTGCAATATGTAGTACATCTGCTTTTGATGTGCCTCCGATAAGAATACGTTCATGTGCTTCATCAATCATTGCTGTTAAGCGATTAAAGTGCTGGTCGTTGATAATGTGACCATAGTCTTCACTTTCTAAAGCATTCTTTCCGTAAAATTCATTCAATGTAGATTGCATCGCTTTAAGAAATTTTTCTTTAACTTTATTGTCGATCAATACATAATCAGGTGCAATACAAGTTTGACCGGCATTCATGAATTTACCGAACGCAATGCGTTCAGCCGCCACTTTAATATTAGCAGTATCATCTATAATCGTAGGGCTCTTACCACCGAGTTCTAACGTTACTGGTGTAAGATGTTTGCTTGCTTTTTCATAGACGATTTGTCCTACTTTTGTACTACCTGTAAAGAAGATATAATCAAATCGAACGTCCAGTAAAGCTGATGTCACTTCTTTTTCTCCTTGAATCACTTTTACGTATTCAGGTTCAAAAACTTCCTCCAAAATTTGTTCGATAACAATGCTTGTTTGAGGTGTATGTTCTGAAGGTTTGACAACTACGCAGTTTCCGGCTGCGATAGCACCGATTAATGGTGACATAACGAGTTGGAATGGATAGTTGAATGGTCCGATGATAAGCACAGTACCATAAGGTTCATACATTAAATAACTTTTACCTGGAAATTGCATCATCGGCGTATTGATAGACTTCACCTTGCTCCAGTTTTTGATTTCTTTAATATATGTAGAAAGTTCTTTTAACACGATGCCGATTTCAGTAGCGTACGCTTCAACTTTCCCCTTACCAAGATCGCTGTTTAAAGCGTTGATAATATCGGTTTCATGTGCTTTAATTGCTTTTTTTAACGCTTTTAATTTTTTTCTTCTTATTTTAATCTGCTTTGTTTCATGTGTTGCAAAATAGTCTTTCATCTTTTTGATATCTTCGTGAATATTCATGAAAATTCCTCCATTTAGCATTGTTAAGGTGTATACTAATTAATAAATAAACGATAAAAATTCCGGGGTGAAATAAATGAAATTTGGTCTTATCGGAACAAATTGGATTACTGATCGATTTATCGAAGCTGGTAAAACTGTTCCAGAATTTGAACTACATAGTGTCTATTCCAGAACGATTGAACGTGCGCAAAGTTTTGCGGAAAAATATGATATTCCTAATTTTACAGATAATATGGATAAATTATTGAATGATGAAGCAGTGGATATCATTTATATAGCTACACCAAATATATTACATCATCAACAGGCAATACAAGCAATGAATCATGGGAAACATGTTTTATGCGAAAAACCGATCGCCACAAGTGAAAAAAACTTTAATTTAATGTATCAGGCGATGGAAAATAACGATGTGTTCTTCATGGAAGCGATGAAAAGTATTTACTCACCATCTTTTATCAAACTTCATGAATGGATAAAAGAAATTGGAACAATACGTCGTGCTAACTTCCACTATAATCAATATTCCTCTCGCTATGATAAATATAAGGATGGCATTGTAGAAAATGCTTTTAAACCTGAACTGGGGAATGGGGCATTAATGGACTTAGGCGTTTATACAATCAGTCCTTTAGTTAATTTATTCGGAATGCCTAAGACAATTCAGGCGACTGGCAAACTGTTGTCAACTGGCGCTGATGGGCAAGGTACGATAATTTGTAATCATCATTATATGACATCTGTACTCAGCTATTCAAAAATTATTGATAGCCATCTACCATCTGAGATTATTGGTGAAGAAGGTATTATACTAATAGATAAAATCTCTGCACCAAATAAAGTCCAGAAGTTGAATCGTCATGGAGAAGTTATTGATGAAATAGTGAGTGATGCACCACCTATGTCATATGAAATAGCACATTTTATAGAAGCGATTAAAAATAAAGATTTTAATGCACTCAATTTGGAAACTTCACATCACACGATGAAAGTTATTGATGAAGTAAAAAAACAAATTGGTATTTTAATTAAATAAGTTATTGATTATTCAGAAAATTTAAATTATAATAAAGCCATACCATTTTTTCATTCTTTCAAATATAACAAAAAGAGACGCACCCCGCGTCTCTTTTTGTTATTTAATCAGTTGTTTTAATGCATCATCGCGTTCCATTACGATACGCGCATAAGAACATAACGGTATTATCTTTAAATTATTTTCCTTAGCGTAATCTGTAACTTTTAACACTAGTGCTTTTGCGATGCCCTGACCACGTAACGATGGATCTGTATATGTGTGATCGATTGCGATTGTGTCTTGTCCTGAAGGCTGGAAAGTGATTTCTGCTTCTGGTTGTGCTTCATCACCGATATAAAACTTATTATTACCTTGAATAATTTCCACTACAAACACCTCTTTTAATTATGATAATACATCTGTAAGCTGTGGAACAACTTGTTTCTTACGAGATACAACACCTTCAAGTACAGCTGTGTTTTTATCTAATACGACATTGAATGCTTTTTCAACTGCTGCCTGTTGTTGTCCTAATGCTAACACTTTAGAGTTAGAGTTTAAGATATCAGTAACAACAAGTACAAATAATGCATATCCTTCCTGTGCTGTTTCAGCATTGATTGCATTTTCTAATTCTTCCTGGCGGCTTAATACTTCATCGATATCAACAGTATTCACTTGCGCGACACGAACTTCGTGCTCACCCATAGAGAATGATTTAGCATCGATGTTTAATAATTCTTCAGCTGTCTTATCAGCTGTCTTTGCGCCAGCTTTTAACATATCTAATCCGTAAGATTGAATATCAACGTCAGCAATTGCAGCTAATTCTTCAGCAGCCTTAACGTCTTCATCTGTGCAAGTTGGAGATTTAAATAATAATGAATCTGAAATAATTGCTGATAACATCAATCCTGCGATTTCAGGTTTAATTTCAACACCATGTTCTTTGTACATCTTATTTAAGATTGTTGCAGTACAACCAACTGGTTCTGCACGGTAGTATAAAGGACCTGCTGTTTCAAAGTTAGCAATACGGTGATGATCTACTACCATTAAGATATTCGCATCTTCAATGCCGTCAGCTGATTGCTGAAACTCATTATGGTCAACTAAGATAACATCTTCACCATGTAAACGTTCAATCACACGTGGTGCATTTACGCTGAAGTGTTTTAAAGCGAATTCTGTTTCGCCATTTAAGTCACCTAAACGTACCGCTTCGATGTCTTTTCCTAAAGCTTTTTGTAAATCTTCCATTACTAAAGCTGATGTTACTGTGTCTGTATCTGGATTTTTATGTCCGAAAGTTAAAATTTTCATAATAGTCTCCTTTTAGTATAAGTCTTATCTATTTTATCATGATTAATTAATCTCTTCTACAGTCATGCCTAATACATGCTTGAAGTGTTGTAGTGCATAATGATGCCCTTCTGAATTAAATGAAGCAACCGCTCGTTCATCGACTGACATTTCAAATCCTAAATTATACCCTTCTACTGCTGTATGAAGTACGCAAATATCAGTGCATACCCCAGTAAGTTCGATCTCTTTTATATTTCTTTCGCGTAAAAGTTGTAATAATGGCGTACCACTAAACGCACTGTAACGCATTTTATCAATCCAGAATACATTGTTATCATCTTTATCGCGTAAATAAAGTTCGTGCAACTTACCATAAAGATTTCTACCATCCGTATCTTTAATGTTGTGCGGTGGGAATAATTTCGTTTCAGGATGATAAGTATCGTTTTCAAAATGTAGATCCATCAATACAAAAATCGGCTTATTGTTATCTTTATAGTCATTCCATTTTTTAACCATCGTATCTTCCAGCGCAATTGCAGGTTCTCCACACGTCAGTTTACCATCAAGCGCTACAAAGTCATTGGAATAATCAATAATTAATAAAGCTTCACTCATCGTCAGCGCTCCTTTATATATATTATCAAAATTTAGAGTATACAGCTGATTAAAACAGGGTATAATCTTAATTACATTATAAATGATTTGAAGGTGTTATAAATGAAAAAGATTAATATTAAAGATTTTGGTGCAAAGGGTCGCCATGTTCTTTTTGATACGATTGGCTTACAGCGTGTACTTAATCATGCAAAAAAAGAGCCTGTAGAAGTTTATGTTCCAGAAGGGACATATTACATCGGTAAAGAATTAGTGATTTATGCACACACTTATTTACATTTGCATCCTGATGCTGTTTTGCGCCGAATGAGTCCTTTTGCAATGCTTAAAAATGGTAGGAAAAGTGAAGGATATAAAGGGTACGATGGTAATGGTTATATTAAGATTGAAGGTGGAACGTTTGATCAATATGGTCATGTCCTAAATTTCAATAATAGTATCATGTCGCTCGGTCATGCGCGTGAAATTGAAATTAAAGATGTAACATTTAAAAATGTTGTACAAGGGCATGCGATAGATGCATGTGGTATCGATGGTTTTAAAGTATCAGGATGTAAGTTTCTCGGGTTTCGTGATGATAGTGGAGAACGTGCTTTTAGTGAAGCCATTCAACTGGACTTACAGCTGAAAGATTCATTTCCTAAGTTCGGTGAATATGATGGCACAGTGACGAAGAATGTCATCATTGAAAACTGTTATTTCGGTAATTCTAATGAACCGATGATGAAACCATGGAACAGAGCGATAGGTAGTCATGCCAGCACGTATGAAATTTATTATGAGAATATAACTGTAAAAAATAATACTTTTGACAAAATGGGAGATTATGCACTTACTTTCCTAAAATCAAAAGTATTGCATGTATATGATAATACCTTTAATGACTGTAACGGAGGTATACGTTATTTAGCAACGAAGAAGGGGAAATATTCACTTGATCTATACGGGAACGACCACGGTGCTCAAGCAGGGGAAATGACTGTTATACGTAACAATCATTTTCACTCTATCAATGATAAATACGCAATATTATTTCTGAGTTACGATGGTAAGAAGAATAAAGATATCTATATCATCGATAATGAATTCAGCGAAGATAATATGTGTACTATTAAAATAGGTGCAGCGAAAAATGTTGTCTGTATGCAAAATAAAAACTTAAAGCAGATTAAAAAAGTAGAAGTAGATGATTTTTATGCAGAAACGATAGCTAAAGATGAATCTGTTGGTGAATTATAAAAGCAACGTGTCCTAATGAAACGGACACGCTGCTTTTTTCATTTTATAATAAAAATTCGTTTCGTGATACGTATTGTCGTAGCCTTTGTGCCAGTTATGAACAAGGGAAGGAGATATCGGAGGAATAAGCCATGTCCAGTCTCCAGTTACTTTTCTATTATTTGCCGCTTCATTCTCTTCAAATTTTAAAAATTGTCTGCTGGCATTGTAATGATCAACGATGGAATAGCCTTGCTGTTTAAATGAATGATAAACTGCATAGTTTAATTCAACGACGACTTTATCGCGCCAGTAACTCGTAGTTCTGCTTGTATCTAAATCCATACTGCGGGCAATAGGTTCCAGTAAGTTAAAACGATAATCATCTAGAAAATTACGACTTGCAATCTCACTTTCCATATACCAGCCATTAAAAGGGCAAAGTGGATAAGTAATACCACCGATAGATAAATCCATGCCAGATATAATCGGTACAGCATACCAATGAAGATTTAAGGCATTAAACTTTGGAAAGTCAGGATGTCCAATACGTACTTCTTTTATAAGGTCATGATGAATATCATATGTTTTGTATTGATTATCATAACGATAGAGTAACGGTAAAAATTTTCCGAAAGATTTGTAACCGGTATGTTCAATTAATTTTTTCGTATCACTAACGATGGGATCATCAGCATATCGAATAAGCTGATCGTTTAGCAGTTCGAAATTTATTTTAGATTGCTGATTAAAGATTGTGATGGTCGGAATAATTTTCCCGTTATTTGTTGCACGCACGATATGTGTTTCAAGTGCTGTGAGATAGTCTTTTTCATCTGCTACATGACGCATATCAACGACATTTAACTTATCCCATATAAGACGACCGATACAGCGATTACTATTGCGCCAGGCAAGACGTGCACCGTATGTCAATTCTTCTGTTGTATGTATGTAAGAGCCGGTACGCTCGATTTCTTGTTGAATTGACAGTAATCTTTCGTTGGTTGCATCTCCATCAATGTTTAATTCATTGCCCATCTGTTTTATAAATAATTTAGCTTTTTCGAATAACAATTGTGTCACCTCACTTTATTTATTCTGATTATTTCTATTCTACAATAAAAAAAGCCCGATTTGAGCTTTTTGATTAATCTGTTTGTAGTTGTTGTCGCTTTTTATAATCGTAAAATGTAGCACAGCTTATTGCGAGTAATATAAAAGCGATATAACTAAAAAATTGTGTGTTATGAGATATCTGTATAACAAGTCCGCCTATTATCGGACCTAATATACTACCGATACTGAATATGAGACCGCACATTAAATTCCCAGCAGGTAACAAATATTTCGGAGTGATTTCGGTCATAAATGTTACTCCTAAAGAATACATTGAGCCGACAAAGATACCGGTAATAAAAAAGAGTCCGACTAACACATAGCCAGAGTGACTGAAGATCTGGCACATCATAAATAACATTGCACCGATAAAAGTCACAATAGTAAGTAAGATATTACGATTCATATTATCAGAAATCATACCAAGCGGCACCTGGAAAATGATCGCACCTAAACTAAACGCAGGTAAGATAATTATAATCAAATTAACAGGAATATCCTGCTTCATCGCATAAACAGGAAAGTTGCTGTTGAGACATGCTTCCAATATACCGTACATCATCGGAAATAAGAATGCAACCCAGCTCGTCTTCATTACTTTACCAAAGTTGATAGTTGTTGATTTAAACGATATTTTTGAATGATTATCTTCAGGAAATTCATTTTTTAGCATAAATACAAGGGCACTCGCTGTAAGTGTGAATACTGCACTTAATAGAAATGGAAGGCTTGTATGTACTTCGTATAATTTAGCGAGCAATGGCCCTGCCATAAAGCCGAGTGAGAAGCTTAAGCCATAAAAAGAGATGATACGGCCGAGTTTATGCTTTGGTGTTGTTTCAGTAAGCCAAGATTGTGTAGCAAAGTGGAGCATATTATCGCCGACACCAACAAGCAGTCGTAATATAAACCAGAATGTCATTGCTTTATACACTGGAAAAAGTGACATCGATATTACAATGATGATTGCGCCAATGACGACAAGATTTTTGTAACCTACTTTTCTTAGCAGGCCTTCTAAAAATAATGACGCTAAAAAAACACCAATATATAAAGATGATGCATGTAATCCGTTGATAAAACTAGGCACATCATCACGTTCAAAGATGATGGCGATAAGGGGTAATAACATACCTTGAGTTAAACCGGAAATAGATACAATGATAGTGAGTATAATGAAATTTTTCTTAAACATAACGGCCTCCTTATTTTTGATTGTATCAGAATGCGTTGGCAATGCCTAAATGTAAGCGGTATGTTAATATGAATTTAATATATCAGTTCAAAGTGTAAAGCAAAACATTAATAGATAATTATAAACTTGTTGAGGAGATGAAGCAATGTACAATTATGCTGACGATAGTCTAATGCTACATACAGATTTATATCAGATTAATATGGGTGAGACTTACTGGAATGATGGTATCCACGAGCAAACAGCAGTCTTTGATGTCTATTTCAGAAGTATGCCATTCGATGGTGGTTATGCTGTATTCGCAGGTCTTGAACGTGTAATCAATTATGTTAAAGGATTCAAATTTTCTGAAACGGATATGGAATATTTAAAGTCTTTAGGATATCAGGATGATTATCTCGCTTATTTAAAAGATTTAAGATTTACAGGTAATATCCGTTCGATGCAGGAAGGGGAAATCTGCTTTAATAACGAACCGTTATTACGTATAGAGGCACCATTAATTCAAGCGCAGTTACTGGAAACAGCAATATTAAATATCGTGAACTTCCAGGTGCTTATTGCAACGAAAGCAAGTCGTATTAAACAAGTTGTTGGTGATGAAATTGTAATGGAATTCGGAACACGACGCGCCCAGGAAATGGATGCTGCAATTTGGGGTACACGTGCAGCATATATTGCTGGATTTGATTCAACAAGTAACGTTCGTGCAGGTAAGTTATTCAGCATTCCAGTGTCAGGGACGCATGCGCATGCGATGGTACAAGCGTATGATGATGAATATATTGCGTTTAAAAAATATGCAGAACGTCATAAAAACTGTGTCTTCCTTGTAGATACTTTTCATACGTTAAAGTCTGGTGTACCGAACGCGATTCGTGTAGCACAAGAATTAGGTGATAAGATTAATTTTGTCGGCATCCGTTTAGATTCCGGAGATTTAGCATACTTATCAAAAGAAGCACGTCGTATGTTAGATGAAGCGGGATTCCCAGATGCAAAAATATTTGCCTCAAATGACTTAGATGAAGAAACAATTACTAATTTGAAGTTACAAGGTGCAAAGATAACTGCCTGGGGTATTGGTACAAAATTAATTACAGCGTTTGATCAACCCGCATTAGGTGCTGTATATAAACTTGTAGCAATAGAAAATAAAGCGGGGCAATTAGAAGATCGTATTAAAATATCAAATAATGCTGAAAAAGTAACGACACCGGGTAAAAAGAATGTATATCGTATTATAAATAATCAGACAAAAAAATCAGAAGGTGATTATATCACTTTAGATTTTGAAGACCCATCTAAAGAAAAGCCGTTAAAGATGTTCCATCCGATTCATACGTATAAACAGAAATGGATCAATGATTTTACAGCAAAAGATCTCCATGAGGACATATTTGTTGATGGAAAGTTAGTATACGAAGTACCTACTTTAGAACAGTCACGTGCATATTTAAAAGCGAATCTGGCATTGTTATGGGAAGAAACAACGCGCTATTTAAATCCTGAAGAATATCCTGTAGATTTAAGTACGCTATGCTGGGAAAAGAAAAATCAGGAAATTTATGAAGTATCTAAAAAAGTGAAAGAAGTGAAGTAAATGACATTACAGCAAGATATTATAAAGTCACTTTATGTTCAGCCAGAGATTAATCCCGAAGAGACTTATAGAGCTATCGTAGACTTCATAAAAGACTACGTTAAACAAAATCCATTTATCAAATCTCTAGTACTAGGTATTTCAGGAGGACAAGACTCTACTTTAGCGGGCAAACTATCACAAATTGCAGCCACTGAATTACAAAGTGAGGGATTAGATGTGAAGTTTGTTGCTGTTCGACTACCTTATGGTGTGCAAAAAGATGAACAAGATTGTCAGGACGCGCTTGACTATATCAATCCGGATAAAATTTATACAATAAATATTAAAGATGCAGTTGATGCGAGTATTGCGACATTAAATGCCCAAGGAGTTACTTTAACGGATTTTCAAAAAGGAAATGAAAAAGCACGTGAGCGTATGAAAGCACAATATTCTATCGCAGCAGTTCATAGTGGTATAGTTATCGGAACAGATCATGCGGCAGAAAGTATTACAGGGTTCTACACGAAATTTGGAGATGGCGGAGCCGACATATTCCCCCTTGCCGGCTTAAATAAGCGTCAAGGTAAATCTATCCTGAAGTATTTAGGTTGTCCGGTTCATCTATATGAAAAAGTTCCGACAGCTGACCTGGAAGAAGATAAACCACAATTGCCTGACGAAGTCGCACTCGGTGTGACTTATGAAGCAATCGATGACTACCTTGAAGGTAAGACAGTAGATGCTGAGTCTCGAGAAAAGATAGAAAGTCATTATATAAAAACTCAGCATAAGCGTATGCTTCCGATCACACGTTATTCAATCGAGGAACTCATAAAATAAATTACCATTGCAAACCCTTATCTTCAGTAGTAGAATTTAAGAATGATTTTTTATAGGGGGGATTACAGTGCCGGCAATAGATAACCCATGGATTACCGTGCTATTAATATTTGTTATCAATATTTTTTATGTATCGTTCTTAACGATGCGTATGATTCTGACACTTAAAGGTTATAGATATCTCGCAGCCTTTGTTTCAGTATTAGAAGTACTTGTCTATATCGTAGGATTAGGTATGGTAATGAATGGTCTAGATAAGATAGAAAACATCATCGCTTATGCACTAGGATTTGGTGCAGGGATTATTGTAGGGATGAAGATTGAAGAAATGATTGCATTAGGCTATATCGTTATCAATGTGACGACTGCGGAATATGATAAGGAAATTCCGAAAACTTTGCGTGACCTAGGTTACGGTGTAACGCACTATGCAGCACATGGCCGTGATGGTGATCGTCTTGTAATGCAAATTTTAACCCCACGTCGTTTTGAACTTAAATTAATGGACACAGTGAAGCAGCTTGATCCGAAAGCATTTATCATTGCATATGAGCCTAAGAATATTCATGGTGGATTCTGGGTTAAAGGTGTGCGCAGTAAAAAGTTAAAGGCGTATGATACAGATGAAGTTTGAAGTTAAAGACAATGAAACAATTACACAATGTTTAGAACGCATGAAGCAAGCAGGTTATGCACCAGTAAAAAGATTTCAAAAGCCAATTTTTCGTGAAAATGAAAAAGGTGAAATAGAAGTGTATAAAGAACAGATTATTTTTACTGGTAAAAAGATTCAATAATGAAAATCGGTCCGTTCAGGGCCGTTTTTTTTAATGAGAATTTTATCTCATCGAAATATCTGTTAAAATAGAAGGTGTAGCATAAAATACACGAACTTTATAAATGAATAAATAAAAAATGTACGGAATTTTAAAAGTTTGTTATACTGATTAAGATAAAACATTTACGGAGGAATCTATTCATGATTGAACGTTATTCAAGAGAAGAGATGTCGAACATCTGGACGGAACAAAACAGATTTGAGGCTTGGTTAGAAGTTGAGATACTTGCAAGTGAAGCATGGGCAGAATTAGGATATATCCCTAAAGAAGATGTGAAGTTAATCCGTCAGAATGCTCGTGTTGATGTTGAACGCGCAAAAGAAATTGAGATGGAAACACGTCATGACGTTGTTGCTTTTACACGTCAAGTATCCGAAACATTAGGAGAAGAGAAGAAATGGGTGCACTACGGTTTAACGAGTACAGATGTAGTGGATACAGCGTTAAGCTATGTGATTAAACAAGCGAATGACATTATCGAGAAAGATCTTGAAAGGTTCATCGAAGTATTAAAACAAAAAGCATTAAAGCATAAAACAACACTCATGATGGGTAGAACGCACGGTGTACATGCTGAACCGACAACGTTCGGTTTAAAGATGGCATTATGGTATATGGAAATGCAGCGTAACTTAAAGCGTTTTAAAGAAGTGCGTAAAGAAATCGAAGTAGGTAAGATGAGTGGTGCAGTAGGTACGTTTGCTAACATCCCACCTGAAATTGAAAGCTATGTTTGTGAGAAATTAGGATTAGGATATGCTGAAATCTCTACACAGACATTACAACGTGACCGTCACGCTTACTACATTGCAACATTAAGCTTAATTGCTACATCAATTGAGAAGTTTGCAGTAGAAGTACGTGGTCTCCAAAAGACTGAAACACGTGAAGTTGAAGAAGCATTTGCTAAAGGTCAAAAAGGATCTTCTGCAATGCCGCATAAGCGTAATCCAATCGGTTCAGAGAATGTTACAGGTATCGCACGTGTTATTCGTGGCTACTTAACAACAGCTTATGAAAACGTACCATTATGGCATGAACGTGATATTTCACATTCATCTGCTGAACGTATTATGTTACCAGACGTAACAATTGCGTTAGATTACATGTTAAATCGTTTCACAAATATCATCGATAACTTAACAGTTTACGAAGAAAATATGAAAGCGAACATGGAAAAAACATTCGGCTTAATATACTCACAACGTGTAATGCTTACGTTAATCGATAAAGGTATGGTACGTGAAGAGGCGTATGATACAGTTCAACCGATAGCGATGGAATCATGGGCAACGAAGACACCATTCCGTGAGTTAGTTGAACAGGATAGCAAGATTACTGACTTATTATCAAAAGAAGAATTAGATGAATGCTTCAACGAAAACCATCATTTAAATCAAATTGATACATTATTCCGCCGTGCTGGATTAGAATAGTATTTATGAAAGAATCTCTTCGGAGATTTTTTTTTGTCTTTTTAAACTTTTTTAACAATATTAAATTAAAAAGTAATTTACATTTTTTTAAAATTTGAATAAAATTATATTATACGAATTTTGTTAAATGATATAGAGTAATACTGTATTGCTGTACTTTAACAATGTAATACATTAAAATATAAGTACTAAAGTTTAAGGGGTGTTGATATTGCAAATCGAGAAAATTAAGGGGAAACAACTAGATGAATTGTTCGATGCAATTCTAACGCTGGAATCTCGTGAAGAATGTTATCAGTTTTTTGATGATCTTTGCACAGTGAATGAAATTCAGTCTTTATCACAACGTCTACTTGTTGCTAAGATGATTAAACAAGGATTTACATACGCTGCAATTGAAAAAGAATCAGGTGCATCAACTGCTACTATCTCAAGAGTGAAACGCTCTTTACAATGGGGAAACGATGCCTATACGATGGTTTTAGACAGAATGAATATCGAAACAAAATCTTAATTTCCAAGTACTGGGTCATATTTGATTCAGTATTTTTTTTGGCATATAATAGTAAATGAAATGAGGAGAAGACATGAAAAAATCTTTACTTGTATTGTCAGCTATCCTATTAGCTGCCTGTAATCAAGGTGAAACCAATCAACAAACACATAAGAATTCAACACAGCAGACAGAAATGTCTTCAGAAAAAGAGACTACTGTTTCTGATGGTTCTACTACAATACCATCAGACCATAAAAAACATCAAAAAGAAGTAAAAGATGGCATAACTTATATTGATAATATATTAATTGTGAATAAAGATATTGCATTACCTGAGTCATATGCACCAGGCGAAATACAAGAAGCAAGACAAGCGATTAATCAGTTGATACAGCAAGGTAATGCACAAGGTCTAAACCTGGTATTACGCAGTGGATTTAGAAGTTATGCGACACAAACTGAATTATATAACAATTATGTAGCACGAGACGGTCAAAGTAAGGCGGATACGTATAGTGCGCGTCCAGGGCATTCTGAACATCAGACAGGATTAGCATTTGATTTAGGAAATACTGCCGGAACAGATGATTTTAAAGTTTCTTTTGAAAACACGGCTGAAGGTAAATGGATAAAAGAAAATGCTCAGGAATATGGTTTTATTATAAGATACCCTAAAGACAAAACAGATATTACCGGCTATCAATATGAACCTTGGCATTTGAGATATTTAGGTAAAGAAATAGCTCAGAAAGTCAAAACAAGTGGATTGACACTAGAAGAATACCTTGGTTTGAAGTAGTTAGATATTAAGGAGAAACAAATGAAGAAAATATTATTAGCCTCAGTGTTATTACTTACAAGCTGTAGTCTTCCGGAATCTATAGTTAAGCCTGAAAAAAGCGAAGAAAAAGCAGCTGACACAAAAGACGCACAAAAGAAAGATAAAGCAGTACAACAGAAAAAAGAAGCATTGCAGAAAAAACAGGTGACAAAATACAAGAAAGAAGTTAAAAATGGCGTGACATATATTAACGGAATTCTTATTGTAAATAAAAAAATTAGTTTACCATCAACGTATAATCCTGGAGAAAATAAAAATGTCAGAAAGATATTAAATAAGATGATCGTGGATGCCCAAACAGATAATATGCATCTTGTTGTACGCAGTTCATATCGCAGTTATGCGGCCCAGAAAGCATTGTACGATAAATTTGTTGCTTTAGATGGTCAGCAAATTGCTGAATCATATAGTGCAAAACCTGGGCAATCAGAGCATCAGACAGGTCTTGCATATGATATCGGTTCACGCGAATCAGTAGCCAACATGAGTATTCAGTTTGGGCAAACACCTGAAGGGAATTGGCTGAAAGAAAATGCACATAAATATGGCTTTATTATCCGTTATGGCAAAGATAAAACGCATATTACAGGCTATCGCTATGAACCGTGGCATATTCGCTACGTCGGTAACGAACATGCAGCAAAGTTATACCGCTCTGGTCAAACTTTAGAAGAATATTTAGGTGTATACAAAAAGCCGGTTGCGAAAAAAATCTCTCGAAAAATACCCACAACGGAAGAACCAACAACTGAAAAATCTACAGCTGAACTGTCAACATCAGAAATGTTAACCATAGAACAACCATTAACAGAACAACCATTAACAGAACAACCAACAATAGAAAATAACACCTCACAGTAGGTGTTATTTTTATGCAAACATATGTTTCGTTTCGCATTAAAAATGCACAAAAAAATGATATAATATTCATTATTATTATAAAAGGAGACACCTTATGTACGAGATTCAAGATTGGCAACATGTATTCAAGTTAGATCCTGCAAAAGAAATCAGCGATAATGATTTAGAACGTATTTGTGAATCAGGTACAGATGCAATTTTTATCGGGGGCTCAGATAATGTGACGATGGAAAATGTATTAGATTTAATGAGTCGCGTCCGACGCTATCCTGTGCCTTGTGTATTAGAAATTTCAAATATTGAAAGTGCGATTCCAGGGTTTGATCATTATTTAATTCCTTCAGTGTTAAATAGTGATAACGTTCATTTTCATAATGGTATCCTACACGAAGCGATTAAACAGATGGGACATATGATGGATTATGATTTATTTACAATGGAAGGTTATGTAGTATTAAATCCGGACAGTAAAGTAGCGAAACTAACGCGTAGTAATACAGATTTAAATCAGGATGATATTGCTGCTTATGCAGAAATGATTGAACATCTATATGGCTTAAAAGCAATGTATATCGAATATAGTGGCACATATGGAGACGTCAGTCTGGTTAAGGCTGCCAAAGAAAGGCTGAATCAAACGCGACTTATCTATGGTGGTGGTATTGATTCATTACAGAAAGCACGTGAGATGTTCGAAGTAGCAGATACGATTGTAGTAGGAAACGTAATTTATACAGATATCAAAAGTGCATTACAAACAGTAAAGGTTAGGGGTTAATATTGTGAATGATTTATTAAAGAACATGAATGAAGAGCAACAGAATGCAGTGAAGACGACAGAAGGACCACTGCTTATCATGGCAGGAGCAGGTTCAGGAAAGACACGTGTTCTAACACACCGCATTGCTTATTTAATCGATGAAAAAGATGTATCTCCATATAAAATATTAGCAATAACATTCACAAATAAAGCAGCAAAAGAAATGAAAGATCGTGTAAAAAATATTATCGGCGATGCATCAGACGTAATATGGATTTCTACGTTTCACAGTATGTGTGTAAGAATTTTAAGACGTGATATCGATAGAATAGGCATCGAACGCAACTTTACGATACTTGACCCGACTGATCAGCGTTCTGTCGTAAAAGATATACTGAAAAAAGAGAATATTGATCCGAAGAAATATGATCCAAGAATGTTTGTCGGTGAAATTTCTAATTTAAAAAATGAACTGAAAACACCTGATGATGCACAAGCAGATGCAAATGATTTTATGAGTGTGATGGTTGCAAAAGTGTATAAACAATATCAGGAGAAATTACTTAAAAACCATGCGCTCGACTTTGATGATTTAATTATGATGACATTAAAGTTATTTGAACGTGTACCTGATGTATTAGATTATTACCAGAATAAATTTCAGTATATTCACGTCGATGAATATCAAGATACGAATAGGGCGCAATATATGCTTGTTAAGATGCTCGCTGACAAGTTCAAAAATTTATGTGTCGTAGGGGATTCAGATCAATCTATCTATGGTTGGCGTGGTGCAGATATTTATAATATCTTAAGTTTTGAAAAAGATTATAAAGATGCGAAGACGATATTTTTAGAAAGAAACTATCGTTCAACGAAGAATATATTATTTGCTGCCAATGAAGTCATTAAAAATAATACAGAACGTAAGCCGAAAGCATTATGGACAGATAATGATCACGGCTCTAAAATTAATTATTATAAAGCACAATCAGAACGTTCTGAAGCAGAATATATTGTATCGGAAATATTGAAGAAAAAGCGTGATGGTTATGCCTTGAAAGACATGGCAATTCTATATCGTACGAATGCACAATCACGTGTACTGGAAGAAACTTTGATGAAATCAAATGTTAACTATACGATGGTCGGTGGAACAAAATTCTATGATAGAAAAGAAATTAAAGATATATTAAGCTATTTGAGATTAATCGCAAATAGTAATGAAGATATTAGTTTCACGCGTATTATTAATACGCCTAAACGAGGCATTGGACCATCTGCGTTAGATAAAATCGTAGCGTATGCTGAGAACAATGGTTTAAGTTATTTTGATGCGTTAGCTGAAGTAGACTTTATCGGTTTACCGAAAAAGACGACTGAAAAGCTTGTCCAGTTCTATAACATGTTAGATAACATTATGAAACAGCAGGAATTTTTGTCTGTTTCTGAACTTGCAGAAGAAGTACTTGAACAAACAGGATATATGCGCATGTTAGAAGCGGAAAATACACTAGAATCTCAGTCACGTATTGAAAATATTCAGGAGTTTATGAGTGTACCGAAAGATTATGAAAAGGAAACACCCGACGAAGAACAGTCACTGATTAATTTCCTTACGGACCTACAACTTGTTGCAGATGTTGATAACGCAGATTTAGAAGCAGGAATTACATTGATGACAATGCACTCAGCAAAAGGTTTAGAGTTTAAAGTGGTATTTATTGCAGGACTTGAAGAAACGATCTTTCCACATTCAAGAAGTTTGAATAGTGACAGTGAGATGGAAGAAGAACGTAGATTGATGTACGTTGCAATTACACGTGCTGAAGAGCATCTCTATTTAACACATGCAGATATGCGCAGTTTGTTCGGAAGAACTCAAGCAAATAGAAAGTCACGATTTATTAATGAAATTCCTGATGATATTTTAGATACACCAGCTAGACCAACGTACCCTAAAGGTGTGAAACGAGGACCTGCAAGACGAATGACGACTACAGCAACCTCAGCACCGAGTGACTATAAAGTTGGCGATAAAGTTATGCATAAAGCCTGGGGAGAAGGTTTAGTAAGTAACGTTAGTGAAAAGAATGGTTCAACAGAACTTGATATTATATTTAAATCAGTTGGTATGAAACGTCTATTAAGTCAGTTTGCACCGATTGAAAAAAAGGAGTAACCAATGGAAAAAAGAGTTCAGGAATTACATCAACTTTTACATCGATATAATTATGAATATCACGTATTGGATAATCCAACGGTACCGGATGCAGAATATGATAAGCTATTACACGAATTAATTGCTATAGAAGAGAAGCATCCTGAACTGAAAACTCAGGATTCACCAACGGTTCGTGTCGGAGCTGAACCTTTATCCAAGTTTGATAAAGTTGATCATGATACACCGATGCTAAGTCTAGGTAATGCTTTTAGCGAAGAGGATTTAATCGCATTTGATACACGTGTTAGAAACGAAGTAGGTAGCGTAGAATATATGGTAGAGCTAAAAATAGATGGATTAGCTGTTTCACTAAAATATGTGGATGGCGTCTTTGTTCAGGGATTAACACGTGGTGATGGAACGACCGGTGAGAATATCACTGAAAATTTAAGAACCATCTATGCGATACCATTAACAATTAAAGAGCCGTTAACGTTTGAAGTGCGTGGGGAAGCTTATATGCCTAAAAGTTCATTTATCGCATTAAATGAACAACGTGCTGCAAATGGTGAACAACTGGCCGCAAATCCTCGTAATGCTGCTGCAGGTTCACTGCGTCAGCTTGATTCAAGGCTTGCCGCTAAACGAAAGCTTGATATCTTCTTGTACAGTGTGAATGATTTACGTGAGATTAATGCATCAAGTCAAAGTGAAGCATTAGATCGACTTGATGCAATTGGATTTAAGACAAACCCTGAACGTAGATTATGTAAGGATATGCAGGAAGTTTTTGAATATATTAAGCTCTGGACAGAAAAACGTGAAAATTTAACATACGATATTGATGGTATCGTTATTAAAGTTAATAATTTAGCGAAACAGGATGAATTAGGATTTACAGCTAAATCACCGAAATGGGCAATTGCTTATAAATTTCCGGCAGAAGAAGTTGTAACGACATTAAACGATATTGAACTATCTATCGGAAGGACGGGTGTGGTAACACCAACTGCGATTTTAGAACCTGTTAATGTTGCAGGTACGACTGTTGGACGTGCATCACTTCATAATGAAGATCTGATTCATGAAAAAGATATTCGTATTGGAGATTCTGTCGTTATTCGTAAAGCTGGGGAAATTATTCCTGAAGTTGTGCGTGTCGTACTTGATCGTAGACCTGAGGGTGCAACAACTTATCATATGCCTGAAGTATGTCCGTCATGTGGTCATGAACTTGTGCGTATTGAAGGAGAAGTTGCCTTACGTTGTATTAATCCGAAATGTGATGCAAAACTTGTAGAAGGAGTAATACACTTTGTTTCAAGAACAGCGATGAACATCGATGGACTTGGAGAACGCATTGTACAAAGCTTATATCAGGAAGGTATCATTCATGATGTTGCAGATATTTATAATTTAACACGTGAACAACTTTTACCGCTTGAACGCATGGGTGAGAAGAAAGTAGATAAACTACTCAGCGCAATAGAAGCATCGAAATCCAATTCGCTGGAACGATTATTATTTGGATTAGGTATTCGTCATCTAGGTGCTAAAGCAAGTCAGATATTAGCACAGGAATATCATACAATGGATCGCTTAAAATCTGCAACAATAGAAGCGTTAACTGAAATAGATGATATTGGACATAAAATGGCGCAGTCACTCGTTACTTATCTGCAAAATGAAGATATTATTAAATTAATTGATAAACTCGCGGCAAGCGGCGTCAATATGACGTATAATGGACAGAAAAAAGAAGATATCGAAATTCATCCGGTATTCGGTAATAAAACCATTGTACTTACTGGGAAATTAAACATAATGTCACGTAGTGATGCAACGAAAGCACTTACTGATCTAGGTGCAAAAGTAACAAGTTCTGTAACGAAAAAAACAGATTTAGTCATAGCAGGTGAAGACGCTGGAAGTAAGCTTGAAAAAGCGCAAACATTAGGCATTGAAGTCTGGAATGAAACAATGATGATAGAAGCACTTAAGTAATAATAGTTAGGAGAAAAAGATGAAACGTTTAGGCTATTTAGTATTATCAACACTTATATTAGCAAGTTGTTCGAATTCTGAAACGACAACCAATAATCAGAATAAAGAAAAAGAAGAAAAGCAAATTGCTACTGATATTCAAATTTCAAATGACTATTTTAGAACGTTATTACCGTTTAAAGAAAGTCAGGCACGTGGATTAACAAGTACAAATATGTCTAGCAGCTACAATGGAGAAGCATTTGAAACAGGTTTATTACGTATCAGTAAGAACGTTTTTTCTCCTGATGAGTATTTGTATCGCGATGGCCAATTACTGACAAAAAGTGCTGTAGAAAGTTATCTGGAACCACAATATACAAAAGCTGAAATAGACAAGATGGACAAGGATGAACGTATCGAAAAAAATGCATATGCCAACTTCGGTTTGAATCCATCGCATAAAGATGAGACAGATCCAACGAAGATTGCAAAAGAATCGCCAGCTTATTTATCGCATATTATTGAACAGGACTTCTTTACGGAATCAGACGCAAAACGTAAGAGAATTTCCGGTATGACAATCGGCCTTGCGATGAATAGTGTTTACTACTATCAAAAAGAAGCATATGGTGAAGTGTATAGTGAAAATTTAGATAAAAAAGAAGTTGAGAAAAAAGGGAAAGCAATGGCAGATGAGATACTATCTCGCTTACGTGTGAAACAGGAATTAAAGGATATTCCGATTACGTTTGCAATCTTTATACAATCATCATCAGAAAGTATTACTCCAGGGAATTTTGTCTCTTATGCTGTAAGTGAGGAAAGCAGTAAGAAGATTGGAAAATGGAAGTCTGTAAATGAAAAGTATGTATTGTTACCTTCAGCTGATGCAGATAAATTAAATGAGAAATTAAATAATGATTATAAACAATTTAACGATCAGCTACAAACGTATTTTCCAAACTTTACGCAATCAATAGGAACAGGTTATTTTGTCAACGATTCGATTAAAGAGCTGAATATTAACGTGCCATTAGACTACTTTGGTAAAGCAGAGGTAGTAGGTGTTACACAATATATTGCAGACCTAGCAATGAAGAATTTCAGTCAAGTTGATAATTTAGAAATCTCTATCGTAGATAACGATAAACCACTTGCGTTAATCGTGAAAAATAAAGGTGATAAAGAACCGACGATTCATGTATATCGTCAGTAAATTATAAAAAAGCCATTCAATACGAAAGTGTATTGAATGGCTTTTTGTGTGAAATGATTTTAGGAAGGGTAAGTGTCTTCAAAATAAATCTGAGGTCACTTTCATATAAAAATATAATGATTAACTTCTAACAATACGTTTCATTTCATCAAATTCATCAATAATACGTTGTTCTGGCTTTGGTGTCATCAGAGACACTAATACAGTAGAAACTAAGCTGATGATAAATCCAGGAATGATTTCATAATATTCGAAGATGCCGCCATGAGATTTCATGAAGATCCAGAAGATTACGGTAATTGAACCTAATACCATACCTGTAATTGCACCATGTTTCGTTAAGCCTTTCCAGTATAATGATAACAATACAAGTGGTCCGAATGCGGCACCAAATCCAGCCCATGCATTTCCGACTAAGTTTAAGATTGTATCATTTGGGCTCCATGCAATCGCACCAGCGACTACTGCTACAAGCAATACAGAAATTCTTCCAACTAAAACGAATTCTTTCTCACGACTTTTATCCTGTAAACTAGATTTCGTGAATAACATATAAAAGTCTTGTGTTAAAGCTGAACTTGTTACAAGTAACTGAGAAGAAATCGTACTCATAATGGCCGCTAAAATAGCTGCTAAGAAGAAACCTGCAATTAACGGGTGGAAGAGCACTTGACTCATCACTACGAAAATTGTTTCAGGGTTTTCTAATTTTGTACCTGATTCATTGATGAATGCGATACCAACAAGACCTGTAACGACAGCACCAATCAATGAAACAGCCATCCATGAGATACCGATTCTTCGTGCTGCTGGTAACATTCTATGAGACTTAATTGACATAAATCTTACGATAATATGTGGTTGTCCAAAATATCCTAATCCCCAAGCAAGTAACGAAATAATACCTACTGTTGTTGTTCCTTTAAAGATGTCTAAGTTAGTTGGTTTTAATTCAACAACTGTATCAAATACTTCTAATCCATTTAATTTCATAATCGCTACGATCGGAACTAATACTAAAGCGATTAACATGATAACCCCTTGGAAGAAGTCAGTTAAAGATACTGCTAAATATCCACCGAACAATGTATACAGAATCACGATACCTGCCGTTAAAATTAACCCGACATGATAATTTAATCCAAATGCACTTTCAAATAATACGCCACCTGATACCATTCCGGCATGTGTATATAATGTGAAGAAGACGAC
The DNA here is from genome assembly GCF_016865215.1 of Macrococcoides bohemicum. Lineage (NCBI taxonomy): Bacteria > Bacillati > Bacillota > Bacilli > Caryophanales > Staphylococcaceae > Macrococcoides > Macrococcoides bohemicum. The sequence continues at coordinate 1,943,029 of NZ_CP054482.1, read as the reverse complement.
GATTACTAATCCTGAAATAATCTTTAAGATACGTGTATGGTCACTAACACGTTTTTCAAAGAAATCTGGAATGGTAATTGCATTATCTGTAAGTTCTGTGTAAACACGTAGACGTGGTGCAACTAAAATGTAGTTAAGCCATGCTCCGAACGTTAACCCGATTGCAATCCATGCTGCTGAAATACCTGTTGAGTAAACAGATCCAGGTAATCCCATCAGCATCCATCCACTCATATCAGCAGCGCCTGCTGATAACGCTGTAACTAAAGCACCAAGATTACGACCACCAAGCATATACTCATCCAGCGTGCTTGTTGATTGCTTGTAGGCATAGTATCCAATGCCAAGCAAGATGAAGAAGTACACAGCAATCATGACATAGGTCATCCATGTTGCTTCAATTTTTACGTTTTGAAACGTATTTCCTAATAAAAACATTATTTATCCCCCTTTTATCCCTTTAATACATTAAATCAGAATATTTTGTACACTTTATTATAAGTCCTTTTAAAGCGTTTTCAAAGATAATTTTTAATAATTTTAGATTTTTCTTAAAAAATTTGATAAAATCTAAGGATGATATAAAGTTCAGGAGGAATATATTCATGTCAAAAGTAACGAACGAGCAGGTAAAGCACGTTGCACATTTAGCACGTCTGGAAATTACTGAAGAAGAAGCAGCAAAGTTCAGCTCTCAATTAGAAGCGATTCTTAACTTTGCAGACCAATTAGAAGAAGTAGATACAGAAAATGTTGAGCCAACATTCCATGTATTAGAACTTCAAAATGTATTGCGTGAAGATGTTGCAGAAAAGAGTTTAACACAAGAAGAAATTTTAAGAAATGCGCGTAGTACAGAAGCAGGTCAATTTAAAGTACCATCGATTTTAGACGGAGGAGAATAACAAATGTCATTAAGATATGAATCTATAGAAAATTTAACGAAATTGATTCAAGAGAAAAAAGTAAAACCTTCTGAATTAATTGAAGAAACATTTAAAAATATTAAACAAACTGATGCAACAATCAATTCTTTCTTAGCATTAGATGAAGCTGTTGCTATGGATAAAGCGAAAGCGATGGATAATCAAGAACCTACAGGTAAACTTTTCGGAATTCCGATGGGTATTAAAGATAACATCGTGACAAAAGATCTAGAAACGACTTGTGCGTCAAAAATCTTAACAGGTTTTAATCCGGTTTATGATGCGACAGTTATGAATAAGTTAAATGCGGAAAATGGTATTGTTGTCGGAAAATTAAATATGGATGAGTTTGCAATGGGCGGATCAACTGAAAACTCATTCTATAAGAAAACTGTCAATCCGTTTGATCATTCTGCAGTACCTGGTGGTTCTTCAGGTGGATCTGCTGCTGCTGTTGCAGCTAGTTTAGTACCATTTTCTTTAGGTAGTGATACTGGTGGATCAATTCGTCAGCCAGCATCATACTGTGGTGTTGTCGGTATGAAACCAACATATGGCCGCGTATCACGTTATGGTTTAGTGGCATTTGCGTCTTCTCTAGATCAAATCGGACCGATTACAAGAAATGTTAAGGATAATGCAAAAGTATTAGAAATTATTTCTGGACACGACAATATGGACTCTACAAGTGCACCGGTAGAAGATGTTGACTTTTCTTCTAATATTGAAAAGGACATTAAAGGATTACGTGTTGCAGTACCAAAAGAATATTTAGGAGAAGGTGTATCTGAAGAGGTGCGTACTTCAGTTCAGAATGCGATTAAAGCATTAGAAAAAATGGGTGCTGAAATTTCAGAAGTTTCGTTACCAAATTCTAAATATGGTGTAGCAACGTACTATATTCTTTCTTCTAGTGAAGCGTCAGCGAACTTAGCGCGTTTCGATGGTATTCGCTATGGTTATCAGGCAGAAGGTGCTAAAAACTTAGAAGAGTTATACAAAAAGACGCGTCAGGAAGGTTTCGGCGATGAAGTGAAACGTCGTATTATGTTAGGAACGTACGCTTTAAGTTCTGGTTACTATGATGCTTATTATAAAAAAGCTCAAAAAGTCCGTACGTTGATTAAACAAGACTTTGAACGCGTATTTGCAGAATATGATGTTATTGTTGGACCTACTGCTCCAACTGTTGCATTCGATATCGGTGCTCAAATCAATGATCCATTAACAATGTATGCTAATGATATCTTAACAATTCCAATTAACTTAGCAGGATTACCTTCAATTTCTGTACCATGCGGAGAAGCAAATGGACGTCCAATCGGTTTACAGTTAATCGGTAAGCCGTTCGATGAGAAAACATTATACAACGTTGCATATAACTACGAGCAAGTATTTAATATGTCTGAACGTTATCAATCATTATAAGGAGAATATACTATGCATTTTGAAACAGTAATCGGACTTGAGGTCCATGTAGAACTTAAAACAGAATCAAAAATGTTTTCGGCTTCTCCTGCACATTTCGGAGCAGAACCGAACACAAATGTTAACGTGATTGACTTGGGATATCCAGGTGTATTACCTGTTGTGAATAAAACAGCTGTAGACTGGGCAATGAGAGCTGCTATGGCTCTAAATATGGATATTAGAACTTCTACGAAATTTGACCGTAAAAACTACTTTTATCCAGATAATCCGAAAGCTTACCAAATCTCACAATTTGATGAGCCGATTGGTGAGAATGGATATATTGATATCGAAGTAAACGGTGAAACGAAACGTATCGGTATTACACGTCTTCATATGGAAGAAGATGCTGGTAAATTAAGCCATAAAGACGGTTATTCATTAGTCGATTTAAATCGTCAAGGTACACCGTTAGTTGAAATCGTATCTGAACCAGATATCCGCACACCAGAAGAGGCATATGCTTACTTAGAGAAGTTAAAAGCAATCATCCAATACACAGGTGTATCTGACGTACGTATGGAAGAAGGATCACTTCGTTGCGATGCAAACATTTCACTTCGTCCAGTTGGTCAAGAGAAATTCGGTACAAAAGCAGAGCTTAAAAACTTAAACTCATTCTCTTACGTTAAAAAAGGATTAGAGCATGAAGTGAAACGTCAGGAAGAAGTTTTACTAAATGGTGGCGAAATTCTTCAGGAAACACGTCGTTTTGATGAATCTACTGGTAAAACAATTCTTATGCGTGTTAAAGAAGGTTCAGATGATTATCGTTACTTCCCTGAACCTGATTTAGTTCCTTTATTCATTGATGAAGCATGGAAAGAACGCGTACGTGCGTCTATTCCAGAACTTCCTGATGTACGTAAAGCGAAATATGTTTCAGAATACGGATTACCTGCATATGACGCACACGTATTAACATTAACGAAAGAAATGTCTGATTTCTTCGAAGCAATGATTGCTTTAGATGCAGACGCTAAACTTTCTTCAAACTGGTTAATGGGTGGCGTAAACGAATATTTAAACAAAAATCAAAAGGATTTACATGATACAAAATTAACACCAGAAAACTTAGCTGAAATGGTGAAATTACTTGCAGACGGTACAATTTCTTCTAAGATCGCGAAGAAAGTATTCGCTGAAACGGTTGAAAGTGGAAAAGCGCCGAAAGTGATTATGGAAGAACAAGGATTAGTTCAAATTTCTGATCCTGAGCAATTAAAAGCATTCGTTACTGAAGCTTTAGATAACAATCCACAATCAATTGAAGACTTTAAGAATGGTAAAGGCAAAGCGACAGGATTCTTAGTTGGTCAAATTATGAAAATTTCTAAAGGACAAGCTAACCCACAAATGGTTAACAAAATTCTTAAAGAGGAATTAGAAAAACGTTAATATATGTATTATCAGCTCTAAAAATAGGACAATATGTGCCTATTTTTAGAGCTTTTATAATACAATGATAGTAAGGTGTAATAATTAACAGTTATAAAATAATTGACAATTATTATCAAATTGATACTATTATTTTAATGAACTTAGGACGAGGAGAGAAATAGAATGATTGATATTCATAACCATATATTATTCGGCATCGATGATGGTGCACAAACAAAAGAAGATATGCTTGATATGGCAAGAGCCGCACATGCAGAAGGAATAACTGATATTATTGCAACACCCCATCATAAAATTGGTGTGTACGAAAATTTTGGTCCGAAAATTAAAGCTTTAACAGAAGAAGTGAATACAATTATTGCCGCTGAAGGTATACCTGTAAAAGTACATCCCAGTCAGGAAGTAAGAATTTATGGAGATGTTGTTGAAGATTTAAAAAATGGTCAGGCTTTAACTTTATCTGAAGATAGCCCTTATGTGTTAATTGAGTTTCCTTCACATGAAGTACCAATATTTACAGAGCAATTATTTACGAAGATGGCTTTAGAAGGATATATTCCGATCATAGCGCATCCTGAGCGTAATTCTGAGCTTCAAAAAAATCCAAATAAATTGGCTGAACTTATAGAACTTGGTGCGCTCGCTCAAGTTACTGCTGGGGTTGTTTGTGGTCATTTAGGTGAATTTAGTAAGCAGTGTGCTGAAATGATGATGGACCATCGTTTAATTCATATAGTAGCGAGTGATGCTCATAATGTAACTTCAAGAAATTATTATATGAATGAAGCGTATGAAGCAATTGCCGGGAAGTATGGCGATGAAGCAGTTAACAAGTATAAAGAAAATGCCCAAAAAGTGTTAAAGGGTGAAACGATTCGTTATGTCAGTCCGATTGAAGTAGAGAAGGAAGATAAGGTTGAGAAACCTGTTAAGAAAAAGAAGAAGAAATTTCTTGGATTATTTTAAATACAGCAAAAAAGCTTGTCTCCAAAAATTATTGGAGACAAGCTTTTAACTATTCAACTTTATCGTTAAATAAATAATCTGAAATTGATGTTACCCATCTTGCTACACCACGGTCTGTCAATAAACCATCAGCTACGTTGTAATAATCTTCAATTGCCTTATTGTTCGGCCATTTGTTAGATTGATTCACATAGAAAAATTCATTGTTTTGACTACCGAAATAATCTGCTTCAGCTTTTTGATATTTAGCAAAATTAGAATCATTGTATTCAGGTCTTGTACCAATGATTACTACAGGCGTATTATCGTCACCTGCTGCAGAATAGATACTTTCAACCGTTGCAATGTGGTCGTTTGACGATACATCTTCAGAGAAATCGTTTAAAGTTAATGCATCTAAAATGACTAAGTCAGGTTTAGTTTTATTAATTTTTTCGATACTTACTGTTGAAGAAGAACCAGATACTTCTACTTCATTCACTTTAATATGATCGTCAGAAGCATATGCTAACTCATCTTTAACTGTCGTGTTCTCGTCAGATGTTTGATACGGCGTAGACACAAGTGTGATATTCATGACTTTCTTATCCTTAACTGCATTGTTATAGATAGACTGAAAAGTTTTGTTTTTAAAAAGATTTGTATTCGGTTTTTTGTTTGTATCTTTTTTTACTTCTTTTTTAGTCTTGTTATCTTGTTCAGCATAGTAATCTTTACCGCCTTGCTCAGAGATTGCTTTTTCTCTAGCCTCAGAGTCAGTTACACGTGTTTCCCAAAATGTATAACCCACTGCAATTAGAATTACTGCTAAAATGATATAAATCCAAAATAATAAATTCTTCATTGCGAATTGTTCCTCCATCTTTATTCAATACTAATATAGTAACAAAAAAATGAGAAAATTTATACATACAAGTACTATTTGATAAATTTTTCTTTAAGATACATACCCTAAACATGATAAGTTAAGACATAATTAAAATAAAATTTTAAGTTTAATACTAGATTTTTAAGATAATATAAGTAAATATATTTTAAAAGTGTAATTTAAGTTGTGAACATTACAAATTGGAAAATGATTAAAATAAGATAGTAATACTACAATTGATATGGTAAAATATCTCTATATAAGTGTCGATGGTATCATTTCCTGAATCGGAGGATATTTATGATTGATTATACGCCTTGGAATGAAAAAGATTATCATCAGATTTTTATCCATGAGGCAAAAGAACTGATAGAAATTTTCAGAAATGAAATCGTTGAACTTCATCATTTTGGAAGCACTTCAGTGAAAGATTTACCTGGTAATCAGACGATAGATATATTACCAATCGTAAAAACTTTATCACAAGTGAGTTTATATAAAGATAAGATGGAGGCTATCGGTTATAAAGAAGTAGAAGTAAAAGAGATGACTGATGAACAGTGCAGACTCTTTGTAGCAAAGAAAAATCAACTGACGTTCTATGTAACGATGATTGAAAGAACAAACTTTAATGCAATTACAAGAAGACTCGCATTAAGAGACTATTTACGTGAACATAAACTTGAACGTCTGGCATATGCCAAATTTAAGATGCAACAAGCAGTGCAATATAGAAATGACTTCAACACTTATAATGTAACGAAGAATGACTATATTTTGAAATTAGAAGCAAAAGCACTTCGCTGGTATGAAGCGAAAAGAGGTTAAGCATTCTGCTTAGCCTTTTTTTCTGTCAAAATTGCATAATATATAGATTATTGTAAAATAAATAGTAACTATGCAAAATAAAAAGGGTAGGGATATGGATGACGACAGTAAATATTGCGAAAAACATAAATGATATAACTTTACAATTACAAATGGCAAATCGTCACGGATTGATAGCTGGTGCAACGGGTACAGGGAAAACTGTAACATTAAAAGTTTTAGCAGAACAATTTTCAAAGTCAGGTGTACCGGTGTTTTTGGCAGATATTAAAGGGGACTTGGCAAGTATCGCTGAACCGATGACATTAAATGAAAAAATTGAACAACGATTAAAAGACTTAAATATTACAGATTACCAGCCGAGAAGTTATCCTGTTCGTTTGTGGGATATATTTGGCGTTGATGGCGCACCAGTTAGAGCAACAATCTCTGAAATGGGACCGATGCTTTTAGCGCGTTTATTAGAATTAAACGATACGCAATCTGGTATTTTAGATATCGCATTTAAAATTAGTGATGACAATGGGTTATTGCTATTAGACTTAAAAGACTTACAATCTTTACTGAAAGAAATGGCGGATAATGCATCTGAATATAGCAGTAAATATGGAAATATTACAAAACAATCAGTAGGAGCGATTCAACGTAAACTGTTATCATTTGAATCACAAGGTGCTGAGAACTTTTTCGGTGAACCTGCTTTAAGCTTAACTGATTTTATGGAAGTAAGTCCTGACGGTGAAGGCATTATCAATGTGCTTATGGCGAATAACTTATTTACAAAACCCGTACTTTATTCAACTTTCCTTTTATGGTTATTAACAGAATTGTTTGAGGAATTACCTGAAGTTGGTGATCTAGATAAACCGAAACTTGTATTTTTCTTTGATGAAGCACATTTACTATTTAAAGATGCACCAGCATCATTTGTTACGCAAGTTGAACAAGTCGTTCGTCTTGTACGATCTAAAGGTGTAGGGGTGTATTTCATTACTCAAAATCCAATAGATTTACCTGATGAAGTGTTAGGACAACTTGGTAACCGTATACAGCATGCATTACGTTCATTTACACCACGAGATCAGAAAGCAGTGAAAAGTGCTTCTGAAACATTCAGACAAAATCCGGAACTGGATGTGGCAGCTGTTATCGGTGAATTAAAGACAGGTGAAGCATTAATATCATGTTTAAATGAAGAAGGTCAACCTAGCATTGTAGAACGTGCCTTTATACGACCACCTGAAAGTAAGATAGGCGTTATCGATAGTACCGTTAAACAAACTGTACTTACAGAAAATCCTTATCAAGCGAAATACGGCACAGCAATCGACCGAGAAAGTGCATATGAATTGTTACAGGAAAAGTTTGCGCAATTAGAAGTTGAAAAGGAAAAGGCAGCTGAAGCAAAATTACAAGATAAAACTGTAAAAGCTGAAAAAAGAAAACCAAAATCAGAATTACAAAAAGTTGCGACAAGTGTACTTACTAGTGTAGGTCGACAAATCGGTCGTGAAATTGTACGAAATATATTCGGCGGGAGAAAACGATGATGAAAAGTGGATGGATTTATATTGTACTCATCGCAATTAATATTTCATTGGTGATTGTATTGATGACACCTACTGTCCAGAATAACGAAATATTTATTAAAGGTGTACAAGTATGTATCGTGATTGTAACATTTATTCTATTTAGAATGTATTTGAAAGACCGTGGATTTTTAAAAGAGAAGAAATAGGTGGTGTGCTTTTTGAGAAAAAGAGCGAGAATTATTTATAATCCAACTTCAGGACGAGAATTATTTAAGAAGTCATTGGCTGATGTATTAATTAAGCTAGAAGATGCAGGGTATGAAACGAGTGCCTACGCAACAAAAGCAGAAGGTGATGCGATACAAGCGGCGCGACAAGCTGTAGAAGATCGCTTTGATCTTATTATTGCGTCGGGTGGTGACGGGACGATTAATGAAGTAATAAACGGTATTGCTGAACAGGAATATCGACCGAATATTGGTGTAATACCGATGGGTACAGTAAATGATTTCGGTAGAGCATTGCTCATTCCGAAAGATATTTTACAAGCAGTAGATGTGATTATAGAAGGAAACACTGTACCGGTTGATGTAGGTAAGATGAACAATCGTTATTTTATCAACATTGCAGGTGGTGGTAAGATTACTGAAGTAAGTTATGAAGCGCCGAGCAAACTTAAGACTGTGCTAGGGCCTTTAGCATACTATATTAAAGGTTTAGAGATGTTGCCGGAAATAAAGGCGACGGATATTCGTATTGAATATGACGGTAAGGTATTTAGTGGTGAAGTGATGTTATTTTTAATCGGATTGACGAACTCTGTAGGTGGATTTGAAAAGTTAGTACCGAACGCATCGATAAATGATGGATACTTTACTTTATTATTTTTAGAAAAAGTAAATTTTGCTGAATTCGGACATGTATTCTCACTTGCTTCACGTGGGGATCACATTAAACATCCGAAAGTACATTATATAAAAGCGAAAGATATAAAAGTATCGTCTTTTGAAAAAGTACAGCTCAATGTTGACGGTGAGTTTGGTGGGATACTACCGGCGCATTTTGTGAATTTAGAAAGACATATCAATGTATATAGTCAGTTAGATAAATTACATCCAGATAAAGAAAATGAGATTATCATTCAATATAAGCAAGACCTTGAAAAAGAATAATAAAAACTGCTTTCTCAATGCGAGAAAGCAGTTTTTATTTAAATTTCATCTGTAAACGATTCTAATAATTCATCGTATTCGAAATTACGATGTGAAGGATAAAGACTTAGTCCACCATCTGCCACAATCGTTTGACCTGTAATATATTTACTCTCCTTGCTGGCTAAAAATGCTGCTACACTAGCAATTTCTTCTGGTTCGGCAACATAACCCATAGGGACAAATAAATCAGCATCACGTTTTGCTTCAGGTGTTTTAAAGTTCTCAGCATTTATCGGTGTATTGATGCTGCCAGGGGCGATATTATTAATACGAATTTGAACGCGCGCATATTCTAACGCTAAACTTTGCGTCATTAATTTTACGCCACCTTTACTTGCACTATAGTGTGCGTAATGTGGCCATGGAATGATTTCATGAACACTTGAAATATTAATGATACTGCCTTTAAATTTGCGATCCATAAAATGCTTTAGCGCCAGTTGACAACCGATAAATGTACCACGAAGATTAACATCAATTACTTTATCAAACTCATCAATGGGCATCGTATGGCTTGGTATATCAGACTGAATACCAGCATTATTTACCATAATATGAAATGCGCCGAAATGATCGATTGTCTGCTTTACTAGACTTTCCATTTCATTTTTATTTGTAGTATCTGCTCTTATTGCAAGTGCATCGACACCAATCTCTTTTACGATATTGACAAGTTCATTTGCTTCAACTTCGCGAGAACGATAGTTGATAACTACGTTGATGCCTTCTTTTGCAAAGCGTATGGCTGTTGCTCTTCCTATACCTGATGCCCCGCCAGTAATAATAGCCACTTTTCCTGTTAAATCGTTATACATAAAGTCACTCCCTTTTTGATTCAATACCCGTAATTTACAAGATTAATCTATGATAGAAAAAATGACATTCTATTCAATTTCTAATAAAATAAATGTGAAAGGTGGCGCACATATGTATAGATTATCGATATTAGCAACGACAGATACACATAGTCATATTAGTTTATATGATTATTTTTTAGAAAGTGATCTGAAAATTAACGGATTAATTCTTGCTGGCAGCAAGATTGAAGCGATTAAAGCAGCTAATGAAAAGATTGATGTTGCAACAGTTGTTGTAGATAACGGTGATATACTACAAGGAAATATTATGGCAGATTATGCAGCAGAAATGCGTCCAGCAATTCATCCTGCAATCAATATGATGAATGAGATAGGCTATGATGCTGGCACTTTAGGTAACCATGAATTTAATTATGGACTTGAATATTTAGATAAAGCCAATCGTCAGGCATTGTTTCCATTAGTCAATTGTAATGTGAAATATAGCAATGGTGACTTCGTTGTTGCGCCTTTCCATATCGTTGAAAAGTCATATAAAGATGGAACAACGGTAAAAATCGGTATAACAGGTATCGTACCTGAGCAAATTATGAAATGGGATGAAGACCATTTAACGGATCGTGTAATTGTTGAAGATATGTATGACGCATTGTATCAATATAGCAATCAGTTAAAAGCATTTGGATGTGATATTGTCATCGCATTAATGCATACAGGGTTAGATCAAGAACAATTAGAAAATATGAAAGGCATTGAAAATCAGGTATATCGCTTGGCACAGATTGAAGCAGTCGATGCGTTTGTGTTCGGTCATACACATCAGCAATTTCCTGGACCTGACTATGTGAATATTCCAGATGTCGATAATGAGAATGGGCGTGTATTTCATGCTTATGGTGTCCAGCCTGTATGTTTTGCAAGCCATCTTGGAAGAATAGACCTTGCGCTCGAGAAAACAGAACAAGGCTTTAAGATTGTGAACGGTAAAAGTAACGTTATCGAATTAAAATCAAGTGATGTGGAAATTAATACACATTTTATAGATGTAAATCAAACTGCGCATCAGGGTGTGTTAGATTACATAAAACAACCCATTGGCATGACTGAGCGCCATCACGATAGTTATTTTGCGCAAATTGGTACGAGCACTGTTGTAGAAGTAATAGCTAAAGCAGTTAAATATGCAATTGAACAAATGATTGGCAATCATCAGCTCAAACTAGCAAGCTCAAATATTATATCAACAAGTGCACCAATTAAAGCTGGAAGAGATGGGGTAAATGATTATATCGAAATTGACAGTGGTGAACTAACACTTAAAGATGCAATTAATATTTATCGCTTTCCAAATAAGATGTCAGCAGTAAATGTTTCTGGTCGCATCTTACGAGAGTGGGTCGAATGGAGCGTATCTTGCTTCAATACAACAGATAGTGAATATATGCTTAAAGATAATAAATCAACATCACCTGGATTTCCAAGTTATAACATGGATATCTTCTATGATTTAAACTATTGTATAGACTTATCACGAGAAGCACGGTACAGTAGTGTAGGTGAGAAAATAAATGACACGTATCGTATTAAAGATTTAACCTATTTAAATCAACCTGTAACTGATGAACAGCAATTTACAGTGCTAACGACAGATTATCGTACAAACTTTTGTCCAATATTAAATGATGCCTCAGTGACTAAGATACAATTAGAAGATATTGAAATTAGACAAATTATTATTGATTATATAAAAAGATTTGGGGTTGATTTTCAACCAACAAGACCATTTACGTTTTTACAGGATGGAATATATAAATTTAAATCAAGTCCAAAAGGATCAGCATATTTGCAACCAGGGATTACGCCAACAGAAACATACGACGATGACTATTTAATTTACGAACTTAATACAGCATTAACATAAGGATAAGACGATACCTTAGTAACACATTCGAAATCATTGTGTCTTATCAATATTTTGAAATAAAACATTAGGAGAAAATATGAAACAAATTAAATTTAACAAAAATGACGAATTACAAGGGACAGTAGTAGACTTAACGCATGAAGGATCTGGTGTTGTTAAGATTGACGATTATCCATTTTTCGTTGAAGGCGCATTACCAGGAGAAGACGTAACGATTAAAGTGATGAAAGTCGGTAAGACATTTGGATTTGCACGTCTTGTTTCAGTACAGACGGAAAGCCCGGACCGTGTAGCGGAAAAAGATATTGTTGGTCGACAAATTGGAACGATGACATTACAACATTTATCGTATCCAGCTCAATTAAAGTTCAAACAGCATTTAGTAGAAAGCGCGTTTGAACGATTAGGTAAGTTTAAAGGTGTAAAAGTAGCTGAAACTGTAGGGATGGAAGTACCTTATGAATACCGAAATAAAGCACAGATTCCAGTAAGAACTGTTAATGGCATGCTTGAGACAGGATTCTTCAGAAAGAACAGTCATCAACTTGTGCCTGTTGAGAATTTCTATATTCAGCATAAAGAAATCGATGCAGCGATTGTGAAAGTAAGAGATATATTACGTAAATATGATATTGTGCCATATAATGAGCGTAACCATAACGGTGAAATCCGTCATATCGTAGTGAAACGTGGCCATTATACAGGACAATTAATGATCATATTAGTGACGAATAAAAAACGTCTGCAAAACATCGAATCAATTACACATGATATCGTGAATGAAATCGAAAATGTTGAAAGTGTTGTATTAAACTTTAATAACCAAGAAGGTAACGTGATATTAGGACGCAACAATACAGTACTACACGGTACACCGTACTATACTGATAAGATGTTAGGACTAGAATTCAGAGTATCGCCAAACTCATTCTTCCAGGTGAATACACCACAAGCAGAAGCGTTGTATCAATTAGCTTTAGAAGCAGCAGATTTAAATGGTACTGAAACAGTGTTGGACGCATATTGTGGTATAGGGACGATTTCTTTAGCGTTAGCACAGCAGGCGAAACAGGTCTATGCGATGGAAATTGTGCATGAATCTATTAAGATGGCGAAACAGAACGCTAAGATGAATGGCATTGATAATGTACATTTTGAGACAGGCGCAGCAGATGAAATCCTACCGAAGTGGAGCGAGGAAGGCGTTAAGTTTGATGTAGCAGTAGTCGATCCACCAAGAAAAGGATTAGACGATGACTTTATTCAGACATTAATTGCACAAAATCCTAAAAAGATCGTCTATGTCAGCTGTAACCCATCAACATGTGCGCGTGACTGCCGTAAATTTGCAGACGCAGGATACAAGTTAGAAACAGTAAAACCAGTCGACTTATTCCCGCAAACAGCACATACTGAGGTCGTAGTTAGACTTACGAAGTAGGTCTTATGGAGACCCATGCAAGGCTTGCCCAAGAAGACGAGGCAACGCCGAAGTATGATTGGCAGCGAGCTACTGACGAGGTCGTAGTTAGACTTACGAAGTAAGTCTTATGGAAACCCATGCAAGGCTTGCCCAAGAAGACAAGGCAACGCCGAAGTATGATTGGCAGCAAGCTACTGACGAGGTCGTAGTTAGACTTACGAAGTAAGTACTTGATTTTTGGAAGCTCTGGAAACAGGGCTTTTTTTGTTGAAAGTTTTTATAGCACGATTTTAGATGAAGTTGTTCCGATTTTACAGGAACGTGGTGTCTTCCATAAAGATTATGAAGGTAAAACGTTGAGAGAACATTTAAGTGTACCGTATCAATATGGTTTAGATGCGAGACTGAAATAAATATAGTTATTAAAGCACAGACTTTTGTAGTCTGTGTTTTTTGTTATGTGGCTGTTTTCGCAAGTGGTAGTATTAATGAAATACAATCACTTCCACACGGAAGTATCCCGAATTATCTTCTCCCGCACTTTTCATATATAATTAAAGTACTAGAAAACTAAAGAAGTGATAATATGGAGAGAAGAATCATTCACATCGATATGGATGCTTTCTATGCACAAGTTGAGCAGCGGGATAATCCTGACCTAAAAGGTAAACCTGTCATTGTTGGTGGTAAGAGTCGTAATCGTGGTGTTGTGGCAACGGCGAGTTACGAAGCGCGTAAATTTGGTGTGCATAGTGCGATGCCTACTGCTCGTGCACATCAGTTGTGCCCAGACGGTTATTATGTAAGTCCTAGATTTGATGTATATAAAGAAGTGTCGAGTCAAATTATGTCGATATTTAAAGGCTACACTGATATTGTACAACCGGTATCACTAGATGAAGCGTATTTAGATATAACACATCTTGTACGTAAAGATCTTGGTGCAAGTCAAATTGCAGCTTTTATTAAAAGAGATATTCTGACAGCTACAAATCTTACATGTTCAGCTGGTGTTTCTTATAATAAATTTTTAGCAAAGATTGCTTCCGGTATGAATAAGCCGAATGGTTTAACGGTTATCCATTACGGAAATGTTGAACAAATATTAGCTGAACTTCCCATCGGTGAATTTCCTGGTGTAGGGAAAGTGACAGAGGAGAAGATGCAAAGACTTAAGATAATGAACGGCAAAGATTTACGTGATAAATCTGAACTTGAATTAATTGAATTATTCGGTAAGAAAGGTAGTAGTTTATATCAAAAAGCTCGGGGTATTGGTTCTGACATAATAAATATGGACCGAGTAAGAAAATCGATTGGTAAGGAATCAACATTTTCTCACGATGTTCAGGATGAAGCATTTATATTACAGACAATGCGTACGCACTCAGAAAAAGTGGCATTAAAACTTCAGGATTTAAATAAAGTAAGTGATACGATTACCGTCAAAATAAAAACTAGTGACTTTGAATCACATACAAAACAAACAAAAATATTAGACTTTACAGATCAAGCTGATACCATTTATAATACAGCTGTGTTATTATATACTGACCTTAAAGAGGAGTTTAACAATATACGTTTAGTAGGCGTCTCTGTGGGTAATTTAAAAAATAAAGTGTATGAAAATCTTACGATATATGATTTTCTTTAGAAATGAGGAAGTATTATGAAATTTAAATTTGCAATCATTGGTATAACCGCACTTCTCATTATGATGTATATTATGGAAACGGTAGAACACGGCTTTAAAGTGTTACCGCTTATCGGTATTATTTTAGTTGCAGGATTTTTATTCTGGATTGATCATAAATTAGAACGACCAGTGAACCGTCATAACATTAAAAAGACTATAAAGAATAACACGACTACACATAAGAAGTAGTCGTGTTTTTTATATCGATTGATAAAAGGCGATCATCTGCTGTAATTTATCGTCGTTCATAATTGTAATATCGTGCCCTAAAGCAATTTTATTACGGGCGACCCCTTCTTTTTTAGAGGGTTTATCAGACTTTTGTCTTCCTCTGATTAATATGTCTGCCTGCTCGATTTCATCTGTATAACTACCACCGTTATCAACGATATATTGCACAATATGTTTTCTTGTTTTATGAAGTGTTCCTGTAATTGCAATTTGTTTATCGTAAAAAGGATGGCTCTTGTCAATTACTGCTGTAGTAGATTTTATACTGCTTAGTTCGCGATGATAGCGTGACATGCTTTGGTTTTTCGTAGTAGTCGAAATGCTTTTGATATATTTTTTTCGGCGTTTCGTTGAAAAGTATTCTTCAAGGTCTGTATAATGTTTCAGCAATCTGACTGTAATCATAGCACATGCCTTAGCGTCGTTTAATGCATGGTGATGCCCGTGGAAATCCAGTTTATAATAGGCCATCATATTCTTTAAACTATAACTATGATTCTTTATCGTATCTCTCGCCATAATGACCGAACAGAAATATGGCAGTTTTGGCATATCGAAATGATATTTATTTATAGAGGCATGTAATACTTTCATGTCAAATTGCGCGAAATGTGCCACAACCGGAAGTTCACCGATAAAATCGAGCATGTATGGATAAACATGTTTAAAGGTTGGTGCGTCCTGAACGTCATCTGCGTGTATACCGTGTACCTGAATGTTAGATGCGCTAAAATATGTTTCAGGATTTACTAATGTGTAAAAGGTTTCAGTCATCATATTATCGATTACTTTTACCATACCGACGCTACAAATTGAAGCAGGATTACCATTAGCTGTTTCAAAATCTAATGCTATAAATGAATTCATTGTTAACTCCTTTTTACATCACATTGTACAATTTTATTAAAATATATATTTTTTAAAAAAATAGGGAATACAATTAATAATATGACTGAATATTACAATATATTTAAGTTAAAAAGCAATTTTAAAACAATTTTTATTTAATCAGGGAGGAAAAAATGAAGAAAGTTTTTAAAATTAGTAGTGCATTTATAGGCGTTATTGTAGGTGCGGGATTTGCATCAGGTCAGGAAATATTGCAATACTTCACTAGCTTTGGAACTATGGGAATATTAGGAGGAATTGTATCAACTATTCTATTTAGTTATATCGGTATGGTACTTGTATGGGCAGGAAGTAAAACAAATGCTGATGACCACAAGATTGTGATAAAAAAATTCACAAATTATCCTGTTATAGGAAGGATTTTGTCATGGACAATCGATATAGTTCTTATCATTACATTATTTAGTTTTGGAGTTGTAATGTTAGCAGGGGCAGGATCTAACTTAGAACAACAATTTGGAATCCCATCAGTATATGGTACAGCTTTAATGGCAATAGTTGTAATTATTGCTGGAATGCTAAAAATTGATTTTATTGTAAAGATTATTGGTTACGTTACACCATTTCTAGTCTTAATGATTTTAGTAATTTCAGTATATTGTGTTATTACATTAGATACACCATATGGAACTTTAGATAAAGTAGCTACAAGTGTTCAATCACCGTTTCCTCATTGGATTATAGCTGGTGCTAATTATGTTTCAATGAATATTGGATTAGGTGCAGCTATGGCAATCGTTATAGGTGGTGCAGAAAATAATAAAAGAGCCGCAGCTATCGGAGGATTATTGGGGGGATTAGTACTTGGAATATTAATTATTTTAAGTCATTTAGCAATCTTTGCTAAAATTGAAGTCGTAAAAGATTTACCACTACCTATGTTAGGTATTGTAAATGAAATTTCGCCGATTTTAGGAATTGTAATGTCAGTAATTATTTTCGCTATGATATTTAATACGGCATTAAGTATGTTTTATTCATTTTCAGCTAGATTTACAATTGTGGATACTAAAAGTTTTAAAATATTTTATATTATTTCAACACTTGCCGGATTCGGATTAAGTTTTGTAGGTTTCACAAAGCTCGTAAATAAAGTCTATCCGATATTAGGAAATTTAAATTATCTATTGATATTAGTAATCTTAATTGCACCAATAAAATTTCATTTTGATAATAAGAAAAACTATATTGAAAGATAAAGAAGAGAAACGAGAATTTTTATATCTCGTTTCTCTTCTTTATTTCTTTATGTTATCAAAATTAATTTGATGAAGATTATCACAACCACAGCTGTCATTTAAATCACAACTGTTGCACTTACCGGCTTTAGAGATTTCTTAAAGAACTTATAAAGGCTAAGTAACACAAGTGCTTGATGTTCTTTAAAGAATACACCAGCAAATAATGCGTATAACAGATTATTCTTCTTCACTAAAGTTGCGTTTACCTAATTCTTTCTCATATAAATACAACGCATTTGCATCATCTTTAATACGTCTGATGTAATCGATATGTTTTTTAAACATCGCTTCTTCCTCAACCTGTTCGTCTAAGAACCAGTTTAAGAACGAGATCGTTGAGAATTCCTTATCATTCTTAGCAAGTTCCGCTAAATTGTAAAAGTTTGCAGTCACTTGTTGTTCTTGTGCAAGTCCTGCTTCAAAGGTATCTAAAACACTTGAAAATTCTGTCTTTGGTGCAGGGATTTCTGAGAACTTGGCATGTTGATCGCGGTCATTTAAATAATTATAGATTTTTGTACCATGGAATCTTTCCTCAGCAGCTTGCTGTTCATAAAAGTTAGCAAACCCGTCATAACTTTCTTTAGCACAATATGCAGCCATTGCCATGTATGCATGTGCTGCTGCGAATTCCTCGTTCATCTGTTTATTTAATGCGGCAGTCAATTCTGTTGATAACATCTTTATTCCCTCCATTTTCTAAGATAAATTCATTATAATATAATGTAAAAAGATTAGATAATAATATCCATGGGATGAAGGGGAATATTTTATAGTCTTTATATTTATTCGTGACAAATATTTATACTAATTATTTATGAAATGATATAATAAATTGTTGAAATCAGGAGGTTACTATGAAAAAATTTGCTGCTAAAAATTTAGCGAAAGCTGCACGACGATTAAGCATTATGGCAGGTAAACGCGGAACAGATTTACCAGGTCAGATTGCGCGTAAAATTGATCCGCAAATATTAAAGAAACTAAGTGCTGAAGTTGATGAAGTGGTCTTTATTTCAGGGACGAACGGGAAGACGACGACAAGTAATTTAATCGGGCATACATTGAAACAAAATAATATTAATATTATTCATAATACAGAAGGTGCCAACATGGCTGCCGGCATTACATCAAGTTTTATCGTACAATCTTCAAAAGATACAAAACTAGCGATTATTGAGATCGATGAAGGATCTATCCCGCGAGTACTAAAAGAAATGACACCGACAAAGATGGTGTTTACGAATTTCTTCCGTGATCAGATGGACCGTTTTGGTGAGATAGACATATTAGTTGATAGAATCGCTGAAAACATAAAAGGACGAGGCATTGAGCTGATTTTAAACGCAGATGATCCGTTTGTTTCACGCTTAAAGATTGCTAGTAATAAAGTTACATATTATGGTATGAAAGATCATATTCATAACTTTGAAGAAAGTTCAATGATTGAAAGTAAATATTGTCCAAATTGCGGTAAAATGCTGCATTATGATTGGATTCATTATAATCAGATTGGACATTATTCTTGTACGTGTGACTTTAGTCGAAACACACCGAAATATGAAGTTGAAGCATTAACTGAGACACCATTCTTAAATCCGACGATTAACGGACATACATTCAATATGAAGATTGCAGGCGACTTTAACGTGTTCAATATCATTGCAGCTTACGCAGTTTTACGTGAACTCGGATTAAATGACAAATCTATTGAAAAAGGATTTTTAACGTACACAAGCGATAATGGGCGTATGCAAAACTTTGAAAAAGGAAACAAACAAGCCATTATCAATTTAGCGAAGAACCCAGCTGGATTGAATGCGAGCTTATCTGTCGGTGAAAAAATTGAAGGTGAGAAATCCTATTTAATCGCATTAAATGATAATGGTGCAGACGGACGTGATATTTCATGGATTTGGGATGCTGATTTTGAAAAGTTAGCACGTCAAAATATACCTTATATTATGTGTACAGGAAATCGAGCTGAAGAAGTTGCATTGCGATTGAAGTATGCAGAAATTGATGCTGAAATTCATGTGAACCAAAATATTAAAGAAGCAACGCATACAATATTGAAACGATCTGAGTACACAGTGTGTATTCCAAACTATACGTCTTTAGAACCGATGCATCAGGCATTAAATCAATTCTTTGAAGGAGGTAAAGGAAATGAATAGAGCAATTGAAGTATTTCACTTTATGCCGGATAAGTTGAATTTATATGGAGATATCGGAAATATTATCGCATTGAAACAACGTGCTAAATGGCGTGGGCTGGAAGTAAATGTTACAGATATTAATACGACACAAGGCATTAAGATCAGCGATGCGGATATATTGTTTATCGGTGGAGGGAGTGACCGCGAACAAAAGATTGCTACTGATGATCTGTTCCGTGTTAAAGATGATTTTAAAGCAGCAATCGAAGATGGTATGCCAGCACTAACGATTTGCGGTGGCTATCAATTTTTAGGTGAAAAATATATTACGCCAGATGGCCAGGAAATAAAAGGGCTACATATTTTGGATTTCTATACTGAATCTAAGAAAGACCGTTTAACAGGAAATATCGTGATTGAATCTGAAACATTCGGTCAAATCGTTGGCTTTGAAAATCATGGTGGGAGAACATATCATGATTACAATACATTAGGTAATGTTGTCAGTGGTTATGGTAATAACGACACGGATAAAAAAGAAGGCATTCATTACAAGAATTTATTAGGAACGTATTTACATGGGCCGATTTTACCGAAAAACCATGAGATTACAGATTATCTTCTGAAACAGGCATGTGAGCGTATCGGTATGACATTTCCTGAAGTATTTCTCGATAATAGTGTGGAAGAAGCGGCGAAACAAGTTATTGTAAAGCGATTAATGGAAGACAAGAAATAAAATATAAAATTGTTATGGGGCGATTCTATTGTGGAACCGCCCCATTTCTATTGATTTGGGCCGAGTCTATACTGAAATCGCCCAACAATCTTGTGACAAATTATCAAACTCTTTTAAAGATGTATTTAAAATATATCTTTTGGGTGTATAATCGACTTATAAGTTTCGGGGAGGGGTTTGTTTGATAGATTATAACGAGAAACCATTTATCGTCATCTGGGAAGTAACACGTGCTTGTGAACTACATTGCCTGCATTGTAGGGCTGAAGCACAAATTGATCGAAATCCATATGAATTAACGACGGATGAAGGTAAAGCATTGGTTGATGATATTGCACAGATGGATGGGCCGATGCTTGTATTTACCGGTGGCGATCCTTTGATGAGAGAAGATATTTTCGAATTGTCAGCGTATGCAGTTGAAAAAGGCGTTCGCGTTTCAATGACACCGAGTGCCACACCAAATGTCACGAAAGAAAATATGCAGCGTGCAAAAGATGTCGGTTTATCTCGTTGGGCATTCAGTATTGATGGACCGAACAAACAAATCCACGATCACTTCAGGGGAACAGAAGGTAGCTTTGATTTAACGATGAACGCGATTCAATATTTAAAAGAATTAAAGATGCCATTACAAATTAACACGGTGATTAGTCGTTATAATATCGATTATTTAGAAGAGATGGCTCAGATGGTTGAAGATTTAGGATGTGTACTTTGGTCAGTATTCTTCTTAGTTCCTACGGGTCGCGGAAAAGAAAGTGATATGGTCACACCTGCACAACACGAAGAAGTATTTCGTTTCTTAAACAAATTACGTAAGACAGCTTCATTTGGTATTAAGACGACTTCTGCGCAACATTATCGACGCGTCGTGCTTCAGGAACAGATTCGTGAAATGAAAAAAGCTGGGACGTTTGATGCAATTAAATATGAAGACAGTTTAACAACGATGGATATCAATACAATTGATGGATTAGGTCGTGCCCCTAAAGGTGTCAATGATGGTAATGGCTTTGTATTTGTATCACATTTAGGACACGTTTATCCGAGTGGCCTGCTTCCTGTTTCATGTGGAAACATTCGACAAAAACCACTCAGTGATATATACGTAAACGCACCAATATTACAAAACTTACGGAACCCTGATCTATTCAAAGGTAAATGTGGGATGTGTGAATTCAGATATGTATGTGGGGGTTCAAGAAGTCGTGCATACGCCGTAACAGGAGATTTAATGGAATCGGAGCCTTTCTGTGTATATCAACCTAAAGCCTGGATACAACATCAAAGAAAGCTGAAAGCAGTTAATTAAAAAAAGTAAAAATGCTTATATAAAATGAATCAATAAACAAAAATTAAAATTAATCGGAGGAAAAAAACATGATCACTAAAGAAATGCTCGTTTCAGATATCGTAAAGCAATCGCCTAAATCAGCAGATATTTTTAGAAGTAACCGTATCGATTTCTGCTGTGGAGGTAATATCCCGTTATCAGAGGCTATCAACGAAAAAAGTAAGCCGCTTGATGCACTATTAGAAGAAATTAACGCTTTAGATAATGGTGGTGATGGAACGCTTGATGTACAGTATTTAGATAATGCAGCGCTTATCAATTACATTCAAAATAAATATCATAAACCACTTGCAGAAGAATTTAAGAACTTAATGCCTTATGTAACGAAAGTAGCAAAAGTGCATGGTGAACGTCATCCACATTTACTAGAATTAAAGGAATTGACGATGAAGTTACGAGATGAATTAATAGAACACACAAAAGATGAAGATGAAAATGTATTTCCTCTTGTCATCGAATATACAAACAATCCGACAGATGATTTAAAGACTAAACTTGCACCTCATATTGCTGAACTTGAAACAGAACATGATGGTGCAGGTAATATTTTAAAACGCATGCGTGAAATGACATCCGACTTTACTCCGCCGATGGATGCTTGTGGTACATTTAGAGTTGTATACCAACGTTTAGCAATGCTTGAACGTGATACTTTCCAACATGTACATCTGGAAAATAACGTGTTATTTGAAAGAATTAAATAGATAATCAAACAAAAAGAAACAAGTCATAATTAGACTTGTTTCTTTTTGTTTGGGTGATCATTCAGTAATCTGTTTATCATCAGCAATTCATAAATGTAATGACTTTTCATTTGATTATCATCAAATTCAGTTAAATGCTTCACACTGTTTTTAAGTAAACTCAGCGAAGGTTTATCGGGATGGTAAGAGCGATCTTTACCGAATGACTCAAAAGCTTTCATTAATTCATTAAGTGCTTTCTTTTCTTCTATTGTCATTTCAAAGGTCGTCCCATTTGGAATGAGTATCATATGATTGATATGCAGTTGAATGAGACGGTTAACATCAAGTCGATGACGTAACTTTGTCAATTCGTACTCAATTTCTAAATTTTTATGAAAATGTAGTTCCTCTTTTTCGTATGCCAGTAAAGTATCAATCTTAGCGATTAATTTATTTGTTTGCTCCATGATTGGCAATGTGCCGCTTAAATCAGCAAGATTAGCATTGATTTCAGTCGAACGCCTTACAAGCATAGACATTAACTTTGATTCCAATATATCCATAAGACTCGCAATCTGCATATGATACTTTGGTGGTAATACAAAGAAATTGACGACAGTTGCTGTCGTTAAACCAATCGTTGTTGTAGCTAGTCTTGAAAAGAAGTTAAATGCAAAATCCTGATGAATATTAGGAACCATAGCTACTGCAGTAAGACTGGCAACAAGCATGCCATCATATAACTTTAGTTTATAGCATACAAACAAAGTCAGTGTTGCAGCGATACTATAACTTAAAGCACTGTCTCCTAAAAAGTATGTACTCATTACAGCGATAAATGCCCCGAGTATAGAAGCTGGAAATCTGACAAATGCTTTCTTCAAAGAAGCGCGAGCTGTCGGTTCTATCGATACGATTGAAGTAATAACTGCAAATATCGGTGGTAAATTAAAAAATTGACATATTACTGCAGTTAAAAAGGTTGCAAGCCCGGTTTTAATCGTTCGGGCACCGATTAATTTTTTCGTCCATTTTATTTTCATTTCATCATTCCAATTTTTAAAAGTAGTATACTGCTTAATCTTTGTTATAATAAACAGTGACGAATATATGATATGGTTATTAATCAAATTAATCAATACTTTCGTATGAAATTAATCGATATTTACACATATCATATGAATAAATTTAAGTGAAAGAAGAGATAAACATGATCGTAACATCAGAAAAAGATTTACAAGGACTTAAAGAAATTGGACGTATTGTAGCACTTATACGTGATGAACTTAAGAAACAGGCGAAACCTGGTATGACAACTAAACAACTTGATAATATTGCCAAAGAATTATTTGAGGTGCACAGTGCTAAATCAGCGCCAATCACTGAATATGACTTTCCAGGATACACATGTATTAGTGTAAATGAAGAGGTAGCACATGGTATTCCGGGACCACGTGTTATCAACGATGGAGATTTAGTAAATGTCGATGTATCTGCATGTAAAGATGGCTATTATGCAGATACAGGTATTTCATTTGTTGTAGGTGAGGTTAATGACCCTATGAAACAAAAAGTAGTGGATTGTGCTGAAATGGCGTTTAATGAAGCGATGACGAAGATTAAACCTGGTGCTAAACTAAGTAATATCGGACGTGCAGTAAACGCTACAGCACGTAAAAATGGCTTAACAGTTATTAAAAACCTAACTGGACATGGTATCGGTAAAAGTTTACATGAAGAACCAAAGCATATTATGAATTACTATGATCCAATGGATAAAACTTTGTTAAAAGAAGGTATGGTATTAGCTGTTGAACCTTTCATCTCTTCTAAAGCAACAATTGTTTCTGACGGTAAAGATGAGTGGGCATTTGAGACGAAAGATAGAAGTTTTGTCGCACAAATCGAGCATACACTAGTCGTTACAAAAGATGGTCCATTGCTACTTACAAAATTAGAAGATTAATCATACTACTTTAGTTGTAGTCAATAATCATTCCACAGACGCTTATATGTTTGTGGAATTTTTTTTATAATGATGATACTACGTAACGAATGAGGTATGAATATGCAAAAGATAAAACATTACTTAAACAATACTGTCAAAGCCTGCGTTCAGAACTTTATGTACTTTAGAACGGCAACTGCCTATAAACGATTAGCCGATATTAATGGATTGAAAAACATAAAACAAAATGAAATAAAGTTGTTAACTTCTGAGAAAGAACAACTACAAATTACGCTTGAAACATATGAAATTAAACCGACAGACCATTTAAAGAACAATCGTCAACCTTTAATCAATAAACTTAATACGATTGATAATGATATTGATGAAATTGAATCATTACTGTTAAACTTAGAAGAAGAAAAAAGAAATATACAATATGAAATATTATTATTATCCAATGTAAAATAAAGAGGAAGTGTATATGTGAAACAAATTGTTAGCTCAGAGTTATTAATCATCTTTTTTACATTGATATTGTTATCGAACCTGTATTATATATTCTTTGTGAAAATTGGGATGCTGCTTGTTATTGTTGTAGCAATTGCATTGATTTACTTAAGCCAGAACATGAAAGAAAATCTGCGCGGACTTATCATTTTGTGGATTGGATTAATCATGTTGATGTTTGGTTTACTATCTAATCCATATACTTTAATCGTCTTGTTTAGTTTTATTATTATCGTTGCAATCAGATATATTATCTATAAACGTCAGCCGATGAAAGTCATCCAGACAGAAAATAATAAGATGATCATCAATAAACAATCTTTGTTTAGCTTTCAGTCCACACCAGACAAAGTGTATAAATTTGAAGATATTAATTTGCAGCATGCGATTGGTGATTTAAATATTGATTTAAGTCAGGCAGCAAATCTAAAAGAGATTAATATTGTAGTTGTGCGCAATATGATTGGTAAAACTACTATTACTATACCTTATCACTACCAAGTAAAAGTGGATTATACAACGATGTATGGCCAACTTAATATTCAGGATGCGTATACTAAGAAGGCACGAAATGAAAGATTGACCTACGAATCAGATGCATATCCTAACAATGTGGTGATCAAACTTTTTGTATCATCTATAGTAGGGGATTTAGAGGTGCAGTACCGATGAATAACTATACGAGAATGATTGGATCTTTATTGATTCTTACCTATAGTCTAGCCGTAATATTTTTCTTGCTAGATCGTATTTTTGTAAATATCATCTACTTTCAAGGCATGTTTTATACACAAATCGTTGGAGTACCGGCTATACTGTTTTTAAATGTTATCGTAATACTCGCCTGTATTATTATGGGTTCGATACTTGCATATCGCCAAAATGAGCAATACTCGGATATTCAGGAAATGATATCGCGTCTTGGTGACGGTGAGAAGATTACGCTGGATAATTTAAATCAGGATCTAGAAGTTATTGAAATCATGAAAACTTTAGAAAATGTAAGTACAATCATCGAAGACGTTAAACGTCAAAATCAGCTTGTAATCAATGATGTTCATACATTAAACGAAGAGACTGTGAAGCAAATTGTAGAAGAGGAGCGTCAGCGACTTGCAAGAGAATTACATGACTCGGTAAGTCAGCAGCTTTTTGCGGCAAGTATGATGCTATCTGCTTTAAAATCAGCAAATCATGCTGAACAGGTAAGCAAACAACTTAATCTATTAGAGAAGATGCTCCATGAATCACAATTAGAAATGAGAGCGTTGCTATTACATTTAAGACCAGTCGGTTTAAAAAACAAAACGTTAGAACAAGGATTAATACAGCTTATTAAAGAATTGAAGCAAAAGATACCATTAAATATCAATGCGGATATTGAAGAGATTAAACTTGAAAAAGGTGTAGAAGATCATCTTTTCCGAATTGCTCAGGAGTCAATATCCAATACGTTACGACATGCTAAAGCTGAAAATATTACGATTGAATTATTTAGAGCAGGTAACCGAGTTATATTGAGAGTAACTGATGATGGTTTAGGTTTTGACATTAATCAAATAGATGATACGAGGTACGGGTTACATACGATGAAAGAAAGAGCCTTAGAGATTGGTGGTACTTGTCACGTTATTTCAGCACCACAGTCAGGCACTCGAATAGAAGTAAAAGTCCCGATCAAGGAGGAATAACATGCGCATTTTATTTGTAGATGACCATGAAATGGTTAGAATCGGTATTTCAAGTTATTTATCCATGCAGGAGAATATCGAAATTGTTGGAGAAGCGAGTAACGGCAAAGAAGGGATTGAAAAAACCTTAACGCTTTCTCCGGATATTGTATTGATGGATATGGTAATGGATGAAATGGATGGTATTGAAGCGACGATTCAAATTAAAGCCAGGATGCCTAAAGTAAAAGTGATTATGCTGACAAGTTTTATCGAAGATAAGGAAGTTTATCGCGCTTTAGATGCTGGTGTAGACAGTTATATTCTTAAAACAAGCAGCGCAGAAGAAATTCGTGATGCGATTTATAAGACATATGCTGGTGAATCAGTATTTGAAAAAGAAGTAATGGCTAAGATGAGATATCGTCTGAATCAAAAAGCTGAACTGCATGAAATGCTTACTGAACGTGAAAAGGAAATCCTTTTACTCATTGCAAAAGGATATTCTAATCAGGAAATCGCTGATGCTAGCCATATTACAATTAAAACAGTTAAGACTCACGTGAGTAATATTTTAAGTAAATTAGAAGTACAGGACAGAACACAGGCGGTCATCTATGCATTCCAGCATGATTTAATTGAATAAAAAGAAGAGTGAAATGCTGTAATAAGCATTTCACTCTTTTTAAAAGGTTATTTTTCTACATGATCATATCCATTAACCAGTAATTCTACTTCACCTGTATGCGGTTCGATTACGAGGCCGTGCACTGGTACTGAGCGATCGAAAAGCGGGTGGTTGTATACGAGTTTAACGTTTTCTCGGACGTTTTCATAAACATCGTTAAACCCACCAAGAAAATGATCAACATCAATACCGGAATGAATGATAGTATCCATCACTTCTTGTTTGATACCTCGGCCTATCATCGTTGATTTTACTTTATCAACGTCAAGAGCACCCATACCACAGTCTTTATGACCCATAATAATGATTTCTTCAGCACCTAATGCATAGATACCTACAAGTAAGCTACGCATAGTAGATCCATAAGGATGAGTAATTGTAGCACCTGCATTTTTAACAGTTTTTACATCACCATTTTTTAAGCCAAGTGCTTTAGTTGATAACTCCTGTAATCTTGTATCCATGCACGTTAACAGTACAGCTTTCATCGCTGGGACTTTAGAAGACGCATATTGCTCATAATGTTTATTCTCTACAAAATTTTTGTTGAATTCAAGCATACTAGATAATAAAGTCAATGTAATCCCTCTTTCATTATTATTGCTGAGATGATAGTTTCTTCTCATGTATTATAGCATTAATTTGAGCTCCGATAATAATGATAAATCCAGTTAAATATAACCATAACATTAAGACGATAACCCCTCCAATACTGCCGTATGTTTTAGAGTAGTTACCAAAGTTACTTACATAATAACCGAATAAGAAACTTGCGCCAATCCATACAATTGTTGCAAATAATGCACCAGGAATTACAGATTTAAACTTTAATTTTATATTTGGTGCAATTGCGTAAAGTGTAACAAACACGATAAATGTAATAATTAATGGAAGTAATACTTTAATTAAAGAAAATACCCATTTAAATTGTGATTCTAAACCGAACTGCCCGAATAAATAGTTACCAATTTGTTCACCGAATACAGGTAATGCAAGCGCCACACCGAATACCACAACCATAACTACAGTGAATAATACACTTAATAATTTAGCAACGATTGGATTACGCGCATCTTCAACTTCGTATGATACATTGAATGCATTCATTAACGCAGTCATTCCGTTAGATGCTGACCAAAGTGCAGCGATTAAACCGAATGATAGTAAGCCGCCGTTTGCATTTTTCATGACATCAGTAATAACTTCTGTAATCATCTTTGAAGTTTCTCCTGGTGCGTTCTTGGCAATCATATTCGTAATAGTATCAGGAGAAACATTAAATAACGGTATTAATGTTAATAAGAAGATTAACATTGGGAATAAAGACAATAAGAAATAATAAGCAAGTTGTGCTGATAATCCAGCAGCGTCATCTTTCCCAATTCTAAATAATAATTTGTTTAAGAAATTACCGTTATGCTTATACTTTGCAGGTTTGTTAATTTTAGAAACATACAGTGTTTCATTTTCTTTTTTTGCTTGTTTTGATTTAAAACGTTGACTGTTTACGTAATACTCGTCTTTGTTAGACAATTTGTTTTTGTCTTCAGCCTCCAAATTATTAGACTCAGGACCTTTAGCGGCCTGAGTCAGAAATTTAGAGGTGCTTTTTTTATCTTTCGACATATTTCCACCTCATTATTAAATTGATTTAAGAAATTATCCGTTTGGACCAGAGATTTTCTTCTGGTTACGTTTTTGAATGAACGTATCTTTTGCATCTAAAATAGCACGTTCTAATTCTGGGTTATTACGACGAATTTCATCGATTGTTTCTTTCCAGTATAATAACTCATCTTTTAAATTTTTAGCTTTCGCTTTTGTAGATGGAGCTGGTGTAATACCGTTTTGTTTTGTTGATTGAACTTGATTTTTAACCGAACTACGTGTCTTTTTATCAATCATTGATACTGCGGCACCGATAATAGCACCAGCAATTGTTGCAGGGATTAATTTGTTATTCATAATTGTTCTCCTCCTAAATTGTAAGAAATGGTGTGTTTCACACCTATTAATTATTATATAGCCATTTGTTGAGATTGATAAACAAAGAAATATCAAAAATAAAAAATTTTATATTATTCATTTTTTGAATTGTTTGATAAAATAGATTTTGTATGAAATTTGAAAGAGAAGGTGCTAACGATGAATAAAGAACAAATGGTCAATGAAATCATTCAAAAGTTAAAATTAGTAAATGTCGGTGTTATAAAGCCTGAATCTATTGACGATAACAAAATTGATGAATTAAGAGAGATACATGAGATGGTATCAAAAAGAGATAGCTTTTCACCAAGTGAGATGAGTGCTTTAACAGATGCATTAGGACAACTAAGAAAATAATATTTATATAGAAAAGGGGATAACTTATGAGTTACAACAAAGAAGAAAAATTACAAAAATATGCTGAATTACTTGTCAAAGTCGGAATGAATGTTCAAAAGGACCAGCGTGTATTTATTCGTGCAACAGTCGATGCAAAAGATTTTGTACATTTAATCGTAGAAGAAGCTTATAAAGCAGGATCAAGTGATGTTAAAGTATCTTATGGTGACGACCGTCTGGCGCAATTAAACTTCCAGTATCGTGATCAGCCTGCATTTGAAAATGTACCACAGTATTTAATCGATGAGCGTATGGATTACGCCAGAGATTATGCAGCACAATTAGCATTAATCTCTTCAAGTCCAGAAAATTTAAAAGATGCAGATCCTGCAAAAGTGGCAGCCAATATGAAAGCTTATGGTGCAGGCTTTAAAGAATATATGAAGATGATGCAATCAGACCAGTTCTCATGGACAGTTGCAGCATATCCATCACCAGCCTGGGCAAAATTAGTATTCCCGGAATTAGAGCAAGCTGAAGCGTTCGATAAATTATTAGATGCTATTTTAGAATCTGTGCGTATGAATGAAGCAGATCCTGTTCAGGCGTGGGTTGAACATAATGATAATCTGCATACTAAAGCAGACTATTTAAATCAGAAAGCTTATGTGGCATTGCATTATACAGCACCAGGAACTGACTTAAAAGTTGGACTTCCGAAAGGACACATTTGGAGTGGTGCTTCTAGTATCAATAAAGATGGTACGTCATTCATGGCAAATATGCCAACTGAAGAAGTATTTACGGTACCTCACAAAGATGAAGTTAACGGTACAGTATCCAGCACATTACCGTTAAGCTATAGTGGCAACATTATCGATGAATTTACTTTAACATTTAAAGACGGTGTCGTCGTTGACTTTGATGCGAAAGTTGGTAAAGATATTTTAGAAGGATTATTAAACTCAGATGAGAACGCAAAAAGATTAGGTGAAGTCGCATTAGTTCCACATGATTCACCAATTTCAAATTCAAAGATTCTTTACTATAATACTTTATTTGATGAAAATGCATCTTGTCATTTAGCATTAGGTTCAGCTTATCCTTTCTGTATCGAAGGTGGTAAGGAAATGAACGATGAAGAGCTAGCAGCACACGGTTTAAACAATTCCATTACACATGAAGACTTTATGGTCGGTTCTGCTGAAATGAATATTTCAGGGATCACAGCAGACGGACAAGAAGAAGCAATCTTTGTAAATGGAAATTGGGCGTTTTAATTTTTAAAATAAAGTGATATGATGATATTATTATTGATATAAGAGGAGGATGGTCATGTCAGTACCTATGATGTGGTTAGTAGTTATCGCATTCTTATTTGTGATCTTTACTTTCGGTGGATTTATTATGATGGCTTTAATCAATGCATTTGATTCAAGAGAATCAGATATTATTGATACACCTGAAGAAGCTTTAGAAAAGAAAGTTTTTGCTGACGATTTACATTAATAACTTTTAAAGAGATAGATTTCTATCTCTTTTTATTTTTTGTGCTGGCGACAAAGGAAGATTACCGTTAGCTCGAAACAGATTATAATCTTGCATATACTAAATAAGACTTTTAAATAAAGTAATAGAATTGAGGTATGACGATGACAGAACGATTAAAAAAGCCGATGAATGCATCAAAGACAGTAAAGACGAAACAAATATTCCCAACGGATACGAACCATCATAATACATTATTCGGTGGAAAACTCATGACATTGATTGATGATGTGGCAAGCATTGCTGCAACGCGACATTGTGCATGTTCAGTAGTAACGGCAAGTACGGATTCAGTTGACTTTTTAAAGCCAATACGTCCTGGTGAAGTAGTCACACTCGAAGCGTTAGTGACTTATACAGGTACGTCTTCTCTGGAAGTTTGTGTACAAGTCATTTCAGAAAATGTTATCAAGCAGACAAAACATTTAGCCGCGATTAGTTTCCTGACTTTTGTGGCATTGGATGAAAATAATAAACCGGTCGTTGTACCTGAAGTCATTGCGGAGACAGAAGATCAAGTTTGGCTAAATGAAACAGGGAAAGAACGTGCAGAATTTCGTAAAAGCAGAAGAGATAAAAGTAAAGAACTATTAAATTTCTTCGAGAAAAATATTGAAGTATAAAGAACGAATCCGGATTGATTTCCGGATTCGTTTTATTGTTTATATATCTCATTCACTACTAAAAATTCAACGCCTTCATCAGTAAAGTTGTACCAGTAATGAGGTTCGTGTGCATCAAACATATAAGATGCGCCAGGCTGTAATTCTAACCGTTTAGTACCAACTGTAAGTGTCAAAGTTCCTTTGATACAGTAAATAAATTCAACACCGGCATGTTGACTCGAATCATCCTGACTCGCACCAGGCTGTAATACAACACGAATTGGTGTAAATGCGCCAGGTACGCCGTTTGATAAATTCTGATATGTAAATGATTTCGTAAGTTCTGAAGCATCAACTTCTATCTTTTCAACAGTTGTCGTATGGAAGAAATAGCTTGGATGAATTTCTAATGCATCTGCAATCTTTCTGAGTGATGCCATCGTTGCGCTGCATTTGTTTGTTTCTAACTGTGAAAGAAAAGCGATAGAAACGCCGGTTTCATCCGATATGTATTTTAAAGTTTTATTCTGTTTCTTTCGAATTTCTCGTATCTTTTCCCCGATTGTCATATGAATAACACCCCTAAAATATACTTTATATATCATTATACATGAAAATTAGTATCAAATAATAAGAATATTTCAAAAAAACTAATTATTAATAAAAAAAGACCCGCAATGGGTCTTAATGAGATATCATTATTGATTCATCCTAATTTCATTTGCTTTAAAATCAACATTCGGATAATACATATTTTTAACGAGTAGATTCGGTCCTAAACATTGCACTTTTGGACAGTGGCAATTTAGGGATTGATTGAGCGCACTTACTTTCCACTTATCATAGATATCTTGAAGTGACGTCGTATTAATATTTTCAATTGTGCCCGTCTCATCGCCAAAGTCCGTCACAATTACATCACCGGTAAATACGTTAACATTTAATCTTGAACGCCCATCCGGATCATTACGAACCGTAACATTTTTAGCGTTATTTACTTCTTCCAGGAATAATAAATCATCTTTATCCAATGAACAAGGGAGAATAGGTAACGTTCCGAATAACATCCAAGTTTCCTGGTCTCTAAATGAAAGTAACTTTCTGATTGCAGCTTTCGTTTCTTCAGTTGTTAGTACATTTAAGTCGCTCGCAAAGTCTGATGGGTACATCGGATGTACTTCATGACGAGCACATTTCATATCATTTACGATTTCATTATGTATCTTTTCGAGATATGGTAATGTGTTTTTGTTTAACATCGTCTCAGCGGAGACAAAAATACCTGCTTCAGATAATTTACGTGAATTCTCAATCATCTGTTCATAGAGCTTATAGCGTGCAGCAAGTGGGGGCTTCTTATCCATTACGTGGAAACCAACTTCTGCAAATTCATCGATTGTACCCCAGTTATGAGAAATATGCATGACATCGACTAAGTCAATAATTGGTTCATAACGATCATAATTAATCGTTAGATTTGAATTCATTTGTGTATAGATACCACGGGCCTGGGCATATTTTAAAATTGGAATAACCGTTTCTTTAATTGATTTCTTTGAGAACATCGGCTCTCCGCCTGTAACACTTAAAGTAGAGAGATATTCAACTTCATCCAGACGTTTGAAAATGGTCTTCATATCAATTGTGTCCGGATCTTTTAATTGCAATGTATAACCGACAGCACAATGTGCACAACGCATATTACATAATGTGGTCGTTGTAAATTCAATGTTTGAAAGTTTCGTTTCACCATATTTTTCAACGTCGTTATATGCTTCCCAAGGATCATTGTGAATTGAAATTTTGTCTTTCAATTGTATCATTTTTAGCCTTCTTTCCAGTAATCGTCTTTTTCTATTATGAACGTGTGAGAATGTTTGTCAATAATAAATACATTGAAAGTTTAAGGAATCTGTTACATAATGAATACATTCATAGAATAAAAAAGGAGCACATTATGACTAAAGATTCTTTAGAAGAAATTAAAGTAAAATTAAATGATTTTATGGAGACGATTGATTCAGTAGACCCTGAAACGACAGATATTCATGATATCGATGAATGGTTAGCGTTACTTGATCAGTTAGAACAGAAAGTAAAATCTATTCAACAATAAGGAGATAAGTTATGGCAGATATACAAGTAAAGATCGGTCAGCAGTTTCCTTTAACAATTAAAAGACTCGGTATAAACGGCGAGGGAATAGGTTATTTTAAAAGGAAGATTACATTTGTTAAAGGGGCATTACCTGGCGAAGTAATCGTGGCACAAGTTACAGATATTAATCATAAATATTTAGAAGCAAAGATGGTTAAGATTCGTGAAAAATCAAGAGAGCGCGTGAAACCACCGTGTAATGTATTTGATCTATGTGGTGGATGTCAATTACAGCATCTTTCATATAATGGTCAATTGAAATATAAGAAACAGATCGTTGAAGATGCTATTACTAAATACGCACCACACGTTAAGCTTGATGCAATTAAAGATACATTAGGCATGGCAAATCCATTTGGCTATCGAAATAAAAATCAATTCCCAGTGGAGAAATCAGGACGAAAAATTCGTGCAGGACTATATAAAGAGCATTCTAATACTTTGATTGATTTACATGAATGTATCGTACAAGATGATCGTACGATGAAGACGACTAATGAAATCAAGAAGATTATGAGTGAACTGAATATAGAAGTTTGTAAAAATCCTTCGCGTGATGTTGGCGTTCGACATATTATTACCCGTGTAGCACTTGCGAGTGGAGACTTGCAAGTAGTCTTCGTAACAAATACGCGCGATTTAAAGAAGCAGGACTTGTTAGCAGAACGTGTGATGCGTTTACCTGGTGTTAAAGGTGTTGCATTAAATATCAATAAAGAGAAGACATCGATTGTAATGGGCAATGAGACTATCGTTATTGCTGGTGATGAGACGATTCGTGAAACGTTACAAGATCACGTGTATGACTTATCAGCAGAAAGCTTCTTCCAGTTAAATCCGAAACAAACTGTTGTACTTTACAAAGAAGTAGAACGTGCTGCTGGATTGACAGGCAAAGAAAATGTTGTTGATGCATTCTGTGGAACAGGTACGATTGGTATCTGGTTAGCGGACAACGCCAAAGAAGTACGTGGAATGGATACGAATGAAGATGGAATCGTTAATGCCATTTATAACGCTACTGCAAACAATAAAGATAATTGTAAGTTTGAAATTGGTGATGCATCAGATAAACTTGATGAATGGATTAAAGACGGATTCTATCCGGACGTTATTACAGTAGATCCTCCAAGAACAGGCCTATCTGAAGAAACGATTCAACTGATCAATGAAATTAAACCGAAGACATTCGTCTATACAAGCTGTAATCCCTCAACACTTGCTAAAGACTTAGCGCATTTAACGAAAGCATTCCAGGTGGAGTACATTCAGCCAGTGGATATGTTCCCGCAAACAGCGCAAGTGGAAGCGGTTGTAAGACTTGTACGTAAAAGGAAATTAGGGAAATAACAGTTACATCCATAGTAATTTGCTATGGATGTTTTATCATTTTTAAGACGGGTAAATAATACTATAACGATTTTAGGAGGAATTTATATTATGACTAAGAAAATCGCAGTAGTATTAGACAATTTATTTGAAGATGTGGAATTTACGAGCCCGGTTGAGGCCTTTAAAAAAGAAGGACATGAAATTACTGTTATCGGTAAAGAGGCAGGTAGCACAGTAAAAGGTAAAAAAGACAATACAGAGGTAACAATAGATAAAGCAATCGGTGATGTTAAACCTGAAGACTTCGATGCTTTATTAATCCCAGGTGGATTCTCACCAGATATGTTACGTGGTGATGAGCAAGGACGATTCGGTGAATTTACAAAAGCATTCGTTTCAAATGAAAAACCTGTATTCGCCATCTGTCACGGTCCACAATTATTAATCGATACAGATTTATTAAAAGGTAAAAAGTTAACAAGTTACTTATCAGTACGCAAAGATTTAGAAAATGCTGGCGCAACAGTAGTAGACGAATCAGTTGTTGTAGATAGCAATATCGTAACATCACGTACACCAGATGATTTAGAAGACTTTAATCGTGAATCATTAGCATTATTAAAATAGAATATATTTTTTACCAGCTGACATTTGTTAGCTGGTTTTTTTGTGTGCTAGCGATAAACTTGAAATATCGCTAGCAATTGCCGAAAAAGAATCGAAATTAAAGAGATGCTAGCGATAAACCTAGAATATCGCTAGCAAATGCCACAAAAAGACCGAAATCAAAGAGATGCTAGCGATAAACTTGAAATATCGCTAGCAATTACCACAAAAAGAATCGAAATCAAAGAGATGCTAGCGACAAACCTAGAATATCGCTAGCAAATGCCACAAAAAGAATCGAAATTAAAGAGATGCTAGCGATAAACCTAAAATATCGCTAGCAAGTAGCGAAAAAAGAACGAAATTATAGGGATGCTAGCGATAAACCTAAAATATCGCTAGCAAGTAGCGAAAAAAGAACGAAATTATAGGAATGCTAGCGATAAACCTAAAATATCGCTAGCAAGTAGCGAAAAAAGAACGAAATTATAGGATGCTAGCGATAAACCTAAAATATCGCTAGCATAAACACCAACACCACCTCATACAACCCAAGACTGATTTTATGCATTTACTGCTTCTTTTAATTCCAAACATTTAACCGTGGTGGTAAGATAAAATTAAGAAAAGAGGTGCTTACAGTTGAGAAGAAAGAAACGTGGATGCGGTTGTGGTTGTTTTTCTATTTTATTAATTCCAATACTTTTAATGATATTATATGTCGGTTTTAATGTATATAAAGGCTTTCAGGTCGATATCAGTGAACTTCGAGCAATTGAGCAACAGCAAACTTACGTCGCGACTAAAGATATGCAACCTTACGTTAAGAATGCTTTCATCGCTGTTGAAGACAAACGATTTAATACGCATGACGGAGTAGATTGGTTTGGTACTGCACGTGCCATTATTGTCTCTATCAAAAACGGAGAAGCGTCACAAGGTGGTAGTTCAATCACCCAGCAACTTGCGAAGACGTACTTCTTTGATAATGAAAAGTCTATTTCACGAAAGATTAAGGAAGTTGTCGTCGCAAAGCGTATAGAGAATAACTTCTCTAAAGATCAGATTATGAGTTATTATTTGAATTCTATTTACTTTGGTAATAATCATTATAATATTGAAAGTGCTGCGAACGCAGATTTTAATGTCAGTACACATAAAGAAAATCAATATTACCCTCAAATAACAGTACTCCAAAGTGCCTTGCTGGCAAGCAGTATTAACGCACCATCTGTTTACCATCCAGAAGCTTATCAATCAGACGCTGCTTTAAAGACACGTACTAAAGAAACACTACAAAAGATGATGGATCAGAAATTTATTGATCAAACGCAATATAATGAAGCTGTAAGTGGGTTATAATATGTATAAGGTTAACGCTAAATATTCATTTAGCGTTATTTTTATGGAGGTTTTATGATGGAGAAAAAAATCACCAAAATAGAAGTACAGAAAAATAATAAAGAACGCTTTAACTTATATATCAATGGTGAATTTTTTGCAGGTATAGATGCTGCTACTTACGTTCATTTTAATTTGAAGAAAGATTTAGTGCTTACAGATGAAATGCTGATTAAAATAGGTGAATATGATGGATATCGTGTAGCTGTCAATAAAGCAATTCAGTATTTATCCTATAAGAAGCGAACTGAAAAAGAAGTACGGGATTATTTGATAAATATAGAAGTTAATCCACAGGCGATAGACAAAGCAATCGATTATTGTAAAGTGAATGGTTATATTAATCATGAGGATTATTGTGTCAGCTTTATGAATACAATGCTAAATACGACTGATAAAGGCCCTGTTATCTTCGCTCAGAAATTAAAGGAACTTGGTGTAGAGCAAAATTTAATCGATAAATATTCATATCAATTTGAAACTGAAGTTACTGATGAAAGAATAGATAAAATTGCTGCTAAAATAACAAGAAAGTACGAAAAAAAGCAATCCGCACGTATGATTCAACAAAAAATAATGCAAACTCTGATTCAAAAAGGTTATAATTTGGATATTGCAAATGATGCTTTAAAAAATGTTAAAATGGAATCAAACGAAGATGCCCTTCAAAAAAATCTTGAAAAAGAAGTCAATCGTTTAGCACGTAAACATGAAGGTTTTGAACTAAAGCAAAAAGTCATTCAAAGCATGATGAGAAAAGGTTTTGAATACGATATAATAATAGAACGTTTAAAGGATAGTGGACTCGAATGAATGAGAAAAAATTAATCGAAATGAATGAACATGAATTACGTGAGATTGTTGGTACTTATCGTGAAAAAGCAAGAAAAGCTGAGACGATGGGGATTGTAAATGAATATGAAGTCTGGATGCGTAAAGCTTTAATTGCAGAGAGCTATATGGTTGATACAAAAAAGGTTGAAATCGGTAAAGTGTATCAATTGATCGGAAATCAGAAAGCATACTTTAAAGTTGAGCGCATTAAAGGCGTATTTGCGTGGGGATTCAGATTAGGTTCCCAATTAGATGAAGAAGGGATACCTTTGGCACTGTTACAGCTTGATGCTTAAGGAGAATAAAAATGTCAAATAATATTTTAGTGAGACTGGTAAATGTTACAAAATACTTCCGTCATGTCAGTGGATTCTCGAAGTTTAGAGATATTATTATGCCTGAATCTAAAAACCATCATGTGGAAGTTAAAGATGTTACGATACATCTATATAAAGGGGAGATTTTAGGTTTAATTGGACTACCGAACTCTGGGAAATCCGTCATTGGTAAATTAATATCGAAAGTTGTTGAACCAAATGAAGGACGTGTAAAAAACGATCATCCGACTTTTTTAGCGAGTCATAACCATATTCTTGATGGAGAATCATCAGTTAAGCAATTGATTGAATCTATCTTCTTATCTTATAATCTTCCGTTAAATTTATTTAATGAAAAACGTAAACATGTCCTTGAATTTAGTGGTTTAAAAGATCAGGAGAAAAAATCAACAAATGATTTAACGACATCTGACCGCTCTAAGTTAATGATAGCATTGGCTTATTTTTTAAAGCCGGACGTGATTATATTTGATGATTTATATCAACATCTTGATGATGTATTTAAAGAAAAATTTGGCATGGTGATTGATTTACTTGTTAAGGAAGGCAAATCAATCGTATTAATTGAGTCAGATATTGACTTTATTCATTCTAAAGCAAATTATATTACCTGGATGAGTCATGGACAGGTGAGAAAGTCTGGTACGCCAGCTGAAATTATTCCAATATATAATACATATGTTAAAGAATATAATAGTTGCCGTAATGAGAGTGAAAGAGAACTATTTGACTTGAATTATAAGATGGCCAGATCACTTGATCATGATGAAGGTGATAAATTAAGTCGCATAAAACGTTATGGTAGCGTTATTGTAGATGAAAGTCTACAAAAGCTGCTTACAACGAGTGCGCTAATACTGTTTGGTATTGCGCTAATGTTCGTATTATTATTGAATAATATCGGTGTACCAAGTAAAATTACTGCTACTGAGGAAAGTAGTATCGTCGAAAAGCCTAAGAAAGAATATATCGATAAATATGCATTCGGCGTAACAAATAAAGAAACGAAGCTTACAAATACATCAAAAGATGTTAAGTTACCAGGTAATACAATACTAACGATTTCTGGCTTAAATGAAAAAGTTTACAGAGTCGATTTTGCGGGCAGTACAATGGATGTTAATAAAAAAGATATTACTTTTATCAATCCAGCTGCACTGTATGATGAGCATACGTATAGTGAGCTTGAAGATTATATGTACGGTAACTATGTTAACTTTAGAGAATTCTTTAATGGTTATTTAGGCAAAAGCCATGCAACAATCAATAAAGAGTTATATCCGGAAACAAAAGATCGATATAAAGTTAAATTAACAAAGAATAAAATTAATCTACACTTTAACGATACCAATTATATGAACGGTATTAGTTTTCCGATTGAAAATGCAGCGGGTTTAAAAAAGAAATTTGGCATTCAATCAGATGAATGGATCGTAAAAATTGGAGAGGGATATGGCATTGCAGACTTTTCGAAGAATGAATGGCTATATATTCAAATGTAGGTGTGAATCATGAATGAATTATTAAACACAATCAAATATATTCCACATACAATTAAAAATGCTTTAATTGAGATTTACTATAACCAAAAGCTTTATTCTATCTGGTTATTGATTAACCTACTATTAATTGCAGCGACTTTTTTGTTACTTAATATTACCGAAAGTCTGCCGATTGAAAAATTATCTAAAGTATGGTCGCTTTCTGGTTATTTAGTATTCTTCTGGATCGCATGTTCTGTATATTTTTCAATGAAGATGTTACAGACAAGAGGGTTTATGCTAAATATTACAAATACACCGACATATGTATTAACGACGGTTCAGATTATTAATTTTTTCTTGTTGTTTATATTATCTTTATTGATGCTGTTGCTTATTTCAGCGACAAATAAATTAGAGATGGATACAAGTTTTCTGTGTATAATGTACTTTTCATTGTTAACATTTTTATTATTGATGCCAATATGTACGTTACTTGCTTTAACGTCACATTTAATTCGTAATATGCGCTGGATTATCATTGGGATTTTGGCGGTTATTTTTATTAGTGTGCCTATTTTATGGATTCCATCAGATTTACCTGAATTTGTTGTAAACATATTAAAGCTTAATCCATTTTATTTTGTAGTGAATGGTATTGAGGAGTCTGTTGTATTAGGAACAACACCTTTTCTTAATTTACCGAGTCAGATGATTTTCATCTTCGAACTTATATTAATTTACTTGTGGTTTGGCTACCTTTACAAAATTCTAAAGGATGAAATCAATGTCAATAAATCAGTGATGACTGATAATGAAGATAACATTAAGAATAAAGACAATAAACTGAACGTAAGAAAAATTAACTTCAGCAAAATAAAAAATAAAAAATAGAGTAAAAGATGCGAATACTGCATCTTTTACTCTATTATTTTTACACGGCCGCGTAATAATTTTTTTTGTAATTTATC
This sequence comes from Macrococcoides bohemicum, assembly GCF_016865215.1. Taxonomy (NCBI): domain Bacteria; kingdom Bacillati; phylum Bacillota; class Bacilli; order Caryophanales; family Staphylococcaceae; genus Macrococcoides; species Macrococcoides bohemicum. The sequence continues at coordinate 1,902,227 of NZ_CP054482.1, read as the reverse complement.
TTCAGAGAACACCCATCCGGTATAACTATGTGTTACCTTGTAATCTTTATTTAGTACTAATATGGCTACAAAAGAATAGTGTCCTTTCTTTAAATAACGTAAATCAATAAAACGCAGTTCATAGCTAGTTTCTGTTTTTGTGACTGTCCAGCGGTAAATTGAGCTAAAATTAATGAATGCTTTAAAATTAGGATCATTCTTTGCATCCTGCATATATTTTGCTTCTGGAAAAGGTACACGTTTAAAGCGGTCATTGAAGTTAACAGAACGCTTATAACTACGACCAATGTAATCATGTGTATTTGTCTGGATGGCTACTCGCCACTCAAAGAAACGTATCGTAGGTGCAACGAAAGTTTTGATAATTCTTTCGTCTTTCGGTATCAATTTAATGGCTGCACGTTTAATCGATTGTTGAAGTATACGTCTAATGATATAGTAGATTACTAGTATAATAATTAAGCTCGTAAAGATATAAACGGGATTTCCACCAAAGTACCACAAAGTGATTGCACCAATATGCAATAAGAAAATGATGGGATCAAACGTATTGATAATGCCAATTTGAATCCATTTCTTCGTCAGCGGTCTTAGAGCCTGCGTACCATATGAATTAAAGATATCAACAAACACGTGTAGAAAGACGGCAATTTGTGCCCATAACCATATATGGAAATATTGATTTTCTTTAAAGATAAAACTCACTAAAATTGTAATGAGGATTGGCCACATCAATGTAAATGGAATTGAATGTGTAATACCTCTATGGTTATTGATATATACGGCATTATTTTTAAATTTTAGCACTGTATCAATGTCAGGAATCTGACTTCCGACTATCACTGTTGTAACGATAGCAGGGTACATTGTTGTAACTGCCGGATCAATCGTTGATAACCCTGCAAGTGCAACGCCCATAACGACATGAGTAGCTGTATCCATATGAATCATCCCTTTCATATACTATTATAAGCGAAAGTTCATAGAAACATGAACGAAATTAATCGAATTAACAATAAATTTAGAAAGTTGGTTGTTATGAAACATAAAGCAACGTTTAGTAAAGATTTATTAAAGTGGTTTGAACAGAATAAAAGACAGATGCCGTGGCGTGAGACGAAAGACCCATATAAAATATGGTTGTCTGAAGTCATGCTGCAACAAACACAAGTAAATACTGTTCGTGCCTATTACACAAGATTTATCGAGCGTTTCCCGAGTATTGATATACTTGCTGAAACACCGATTGATGATGTCGCAAAATATTGGGAAGGTTTGGGCTATTATTCACGCATTAGAAATTTCCATCAGGCAATTCGTGATGTAAAAGAACATTACAATAGTGAAGTACCGAATGACCCGACTACATTCCTCTCATTAAAAGGTGTTGGTCCATATACACAGGGCGCAGTGATGAGTATTGCATTTAATCATCCATTACCGGCAGTGGATGGCAATGTATATCGTGTATTTGCAAGACTCGATAATGATCACTTTGATATAACTAATTCAAAAGCACGACGTCATTTTGAATCGAAAGTAATGGAAGTGATGCCGGAAGCAGCAGGTGACTTCAATGAAGCGTTGATGGAACTGGGAGCAACGGTGTGCACTCCGAAAGCACCTTTATGTATGCTTTGTCCCGTTCAAAGTCACTGCGTGGCTTTTGAAGAAGGAAGTGTATTAAATTTACCAGTTAAGTTGAAAAAAGTTAAGAAAATTGTTCAGCAATATAAAGTTCTGATTATCCAAAAGGATGGACAGATCATTATTGAACAGCGACCTGAAACAGGTTTACTGGCATCGATGTGGCAGTTTCCGATGTTTGAAATGGATACACATGTAAGTGATATTGAAGAACAAATGGATATGTCATTGTTTATTGAAGACACACCAATAGTTAAGACGAAACATCAATTTACACATCTAGAATGGCAGCTTGAAGTATATATTGCACATACGAAAGATATCATACCTGAAAACTATCAACTCATTTCAGTTGAAGATAAAAATTTATATAATTTTCCGGTATCGATGACTAAAATCTTTAATTATTATATTGATAACAATCATCAAGTTTAATTTCGTTTATTGAGGCCTTTATTATGTTATAATTTAAAATGCAAATATTATAAATTATAGGTGGTGTGGAATATGGTCAAAGAATCCATACCAAATGAAGGCCAGAATGTGCAGATACAAAGTTATAAACATAATGGGAAAATTCACAGAGTCTGGTCTGAAACAACGATTTTAAAAGGGACGAATCATGTTATCATTGGGGGTAATAATCGCACACTTGTAACTGAAAGTGACGGTAGAACATGGGTTACAAGAGAACCAGCTATCGTGTATTTTCATTCAGAGTATTGGTTTAATGTCATTTGTATGTTTAGAGAAGATGGTGTGTATTATTACTGCAACTTATCATCACCATTTATTTACGATACAGAAGCCATTAAATACATTGATTATGATTTAGATATTAAAGTCTATCCTAATGGTAAGTATCACTTATTGGATGAAGATGAATATGAACAGCATATGAAACAGATGAACTATCCAAAAGAGATTGATGAGATCCTAAGGCGAAACGTTGATATTTTGCAGCAATGGATTGAGAGGAAAAAGGGACCATTTGCGCCGGATTTCATAAAGGTCTGGCAAGAGCGATTTCATTTCCAGAAAAGAATGAAAGATTAAATCAACCTATCATTAGGTTGATTTAATTTTGTTAAGGGAGTTTTAATATGATAAAACGGTATATGCAGTTTGTTAAACCTTACTGGATGTTGATTATTTTGACCATTGCCATCGGAATTCTGAAGTTTGGTATACCTTTAATGATTCCATTACTGATTAAATATGTGATCGATGATGTAATCAGTAATGGTGCCATGACAATTGAAGAGAAAAAGTCAGCATTGATGAATGTAATATTAATCTTTGGGTTTATCTTTGTTGTCATCCGTCCGCCTGTAGAATATTATAGACAATATTTAGCACAGTGGACAAGTAACAAAATATTGTATGATATTAGAAAGAAACTATATAAACATTTGCAGGCACTAAGTGTCAGATTTTATTCTAACAATAAAGTTGGAGAAGTTATTTCACGTGTAATTAACGATGTAGAGTCAACGAAAGACTTCATCGTTACTGGATTGATGAATGTCTGGCTGGATCTTGTTACAATCATCATCGCACTTGCAATTATGTTTATGATGGATGTGAAATTAACATTAATTTCATTGATCGTCTTCCCTTTCTACATGTTTAGTATCTATTACTTCTTTGGTAATCTCCGCAAATTAACACGTGCACGAAGTCAGTCTCTAGCAGAAGTACAAGGTTTCTTACATGAACGTGTGCAGGGTATGACTGTTATCAAGACCTTTGCAATTGAAGAGGAAGAGAATGAACGATTTAATAAACGCAATAAAAATTTCCTGAAGAAAGCAACTGACCATACGAAATGGAATGCGAAAAGTTTCGCAGTCATCAATACGATTACGGATATCGGTCCGCTGCTCGTTGTAGGGTTTGGTGCGTATCTCGTGATTGAAGGTGACTTAACAGTAGGTAGTTTAGCAGCATTTATCGCCTATCTCGACCGTTTATACGGACCGTTACGTCGATTAGTATCATCATCAACGACGCTGACACAAAGTTTAGCTTCGATGGACCGTATGTTCCAGCTCTTTGATGAGCCATATGATGTTAAAGATGAACCGCATGCGCGTGATATCAAAGTTCAGCACGGTGATATTACATTTAAAAATGTAGGATTTAAATATAATGAAAATGATGAAGAAGTGTTACATCATGTCAATCTAGATATCAATAGCGGTGAAACTGTAGCTTTTGTGGGTATGAGTGGTGGCGGAAAGTCAACGATGATTAGTTTAATACCAAGATTCTATGATGTGACAAGCGGTGAAATTGAAATTGATCACGTACCATTAAAGGATTATTCAATTGAAAGTTTAAGAACACAAATTGGCATGGTCATGCAGGATAATATACTGTTTTCTGAATCAATCAGAGAAAATATATTACTCGGTAAACCAAATGCGACAGAAGAAGAAATGATCTATGCAGCAAAACTTGCTAATGCTCATGATTTTATCATGAGTTTACCAGATGGTTACGACACAGAAGTTGGTGAACGTGGTGTTAAATTATCTGGTGGTCAAAAACAACGTGTAGCTATTTCACGTGTATTCCTAAAGAATCCACCGATATTAATTCTGGATGAAGCGACAAGTGCACTTGATCTTGAAAGTGAAGCGGTTATACAGGAAGCACTGGAAACGTTATCGAAAGATAGAACAACCGTGATTGTTGCACACAGACTATCTACGATTACACATGCAGATAAGATTGTCGTGATTCAGAATGGTGAGATTGTTGAAATTGGTACGCATCAGGAACTAATGAATAACCGTTCACATTATTACAATTTATATTCTATTCAGCATTTAGAAGCAGAATAGTGTGGGGTGTTTGAGCCCCCTATGTATGATATATCTATCATACATAGGGGGTATTTTTTGTAGACTTATTACAAACGATTCAATAGATTGTGGATACAATTCTTTTGATACTGATACTGATTGTTGTGATTGCACTTGGGCTTGGCGCAGACTTAGTTCAAGTTGCCCGTGCGATGATGATGAGTGTCGGATGTATTATGGCCCAACAATGTCATACGAATGACTGTCCTGTGGGAGTAGCGACAACTGTTCCAGATAAAGAGAAAGGTTTAGTTGTTGAAAGTCCTACACAAATTACAGCGAAACACTTATTATATCGTACTGAAAATGGTGAGATTATTACTGGTGAACAGTACGTGAATAGAATGTATAAACCTTTAAAAGAAGCGGTTTAAATGGTAAGCGATAAACTCAATTTGGGTTTATCGCTTTTACTTTTACTTTATTTTTTAAAATGATTTCTGAATTGTGTTTAAATTAAATTTGCATATCAAGATATTGTAAGGGTAAATGAAGTAGTGAGGTGAAGGATATGGATTTAACATTTCTTAAGGATGATACGCTTTTAGCTGCAAAAAACTTACTCGGTAAAAAAATTACTACGGAAATAGACGGCAAGCTTACAAGCGGATATATTACTGAAGTAGAAGCCTATTTAGGAGAACAGGATAAAGCAGCACACGCTTACCAGTTACGTCGTACGAAGAAGAATGAAATGATGTATCGAGAATACGGTGGTGTATATGTTTATACGATGCATGGACATCACTGCATGAATTTTATTACACGTGATGCTACAATACCAGAAGGAGTATTGATAAGAGCGATTGAACCTGAAGAAGGGATAGATACGATGATTGAGCGTCGTGGCAGAGCAGTAAATTTAACTGATGGTCCAGGGAAACTAACACAAAGTTTAGGCGTTAAGCGCGATTTACATAATGGCACACGGTTAAATGAAGGACCTATTCAGTTATCAGAAGGTAGGATGCCAGTGCAAATAATAGAAAGCAAACGTATCGGAATCGATAATAAAGAAGAAGCAGTAGAATATTTATACCGATTTACCGTAAAGGGCAATCCTTACGTTTCAAAAGACAGAGTTAAACCTGAAGAGAAAAATGGCTGGAAAGCATAAAAAAAGCAGTCATATGACTGCTTTTTTAATAATCGATATTTTCGTTTACTATCGTAATCTTTTTGTCTTCTTTATGATATTTATAGAAACTATGAGTGATGCGATCGAGATGTTCTAGACGGTCTCGATAATCAAAAATAGTCCCGATTACAATTAAAACATGTTCCTTACTATATTCAGGTAATTGTTGTTGTTCAATTTCTCTCAAGAAAGCATCAAGAATATTTTCTTTAAATGCTTCATTGATCATATAATTTTCATCAATTTTTGTTGCGGGAACTTTCTTAGTTACGCGCATTAAAATTTCTTCATGAATCGTCATTAATTCATCGAGTTCAAATTTAATCTGAACTTTTAAATCTTCTGGTAAGTTAATTACATCATTTTCATAACGGTGTAATTTACGTAAAACATCATGTGCACGTCTAGTTGCTAAAATAATTTCTTTAAAGATAATTTTTTTTCTTAAGTTACGAATACTTCCTTTTTTTGAGTAAGCACGTTCTTCTTTATATAGATTATATTGTTCCTCTACTTTTTCAATTCTGCTTCGAATATCATCGATATCACGTTTTACTGCATGAAATTCTGTAGATCCATTAATTTCAAGTCGTATCCACTTAAAAATATCGCTACTGATGTTCAGACAATTATAATACATCTTCGTTTCAAACTTAGGTGGAAAAAACAATGTATTCACCACAAAGGCACTTACCACGCCGATCATAACAAAAGTGAATCGATAAATAGCTGATAAAAAGAAAACACCATCTTGATGATCCATTATGATTAACTGTGTTACAACAGCGAGACCCGTCACATGAGATAAGTTTAATTTTTGTAATATAGAAATTAATATAATGGATGTAATACCGATAATGATAATATGGAATCCGAATAAATGCGCCATAATTACTGCTAATATTGCACCGATAATGTTTCCTTGAAACTGTTCGATGATCGTCTTAAATGATCGATAGACGTTGGGCTGCATAGCAAAAAGTGCTGAAATTCCAGCTACAATTGCACCAGGTGCATCAATTGCATGTGCAATGAATAAAGAAATGATAATAGCGATGCCGGTTTTAAAAATACGTGCGCCTAATTTCATTTGATAGCTCTACCTCATTATTTGGTTGATAGTACACTTATACATGAATTTCAATTATTTTTCAACCGTCATTGACATAAAAGCGTTTTCTACAGCTTTTAATGTATCTTGAATATCTTGTTCAGTATGTTCAGTTGTGATAAACCATGCTTCATATTTCGATGGTGCTAAGTTAATACCTTGGTTCAGCATCAATTTAAAGAACTTGGCAAACGCTTCACCGTCAGTGTTTTCTGCTTGTTCATAGTTGACAACTTTTTCATCGGTAAAGTAGATGGTCATTGCACCCATTAAACGGTTGATTGTGGCACGAATATTATATTTATCGATAAGCGCTAACATACCGTCCTCCAATATTTTACCGAGACGATCTAGTTCTTCGTAGACACCATCTTGCTTAATGACTTCAAGTAACGCGATACCTGCCTGCATACTTAATGGATTACCTGCCATCGTACCTGCCTGATATGTTGGTCCGAGTGGTGCCACATGCTCCATAATGTCCTGACGGCCACCATACGCACCGATTGGTAATCCTCCGCCGATGACTTTACCAAATGCTGTTAAGTCGGGTTTTACACCTAAAAGATCCTGAGCACCACCATACATGAAGCGGAACGCGGTAATTACTTCATCGTAAATCACTAAAGCACCATGTTCATGGGCGATATCATTTACTGCTTGTAAAAATCCTTCTTTAGGTTCAACGATTCCAAAGTTACCAACAATGGGTTCAACAAGGACGCCAGCAATCTGATCGCCAAAGTGATGGAATGCTTCTTTAAATTGTTCAATATCATTAAATGGAACAGTAATCACTTCTTGTGCCACACTTTTTGGTACACCTGCAGAATCGGGCGTTCCGAGTTGTGACGGGCCACTACCTGCAGCAACTAGTACTAAATCAGAGTGTCCATGATAACAGCCGGCGAATTTAATAATCTTATCACGCTTCGTGAATGCGCGTGCTACTCGGATTGTTGTCATTACTGCTTCAGTACCAGAGTTTACGAAACGGACCTTTTCTAAAGAAGGAATTGCTTCTTTTAGCATTTCAGCAAACACAACTTCGTGTTCAGTCGGCGTTCCATATAACACGCCATTTTCAGCTGCACGCTTAATCGCTTCAGTAATATGAGGATGCGCATGTCCTGTAATGATTGGTCCATATGCGGCTAAATAATCAATATATCTATTACCGTCAACATCATAGAAGTAAGCACCTTCACCACGAGCCATCACTACCGGAGCACCGCCGCCAACTGCTTTATATGAACGCGATGGAGAGTTAACCCCACCAAGGATCGCTTCATTTGCGCGTTTTTGTATTTTTTCAGAATTTGTAAAATTCATTTTATCAACCTCTTTTTGTTTAGTATTTTCGTCTACTAGTCTATCATAGAGTTAATAAAAATTTGATTAGGAGGATTAAAATGTTGAAAATTGGAGATAATTTACCTGCATTTGCACTGGAAAATCAAAATGGAGAAGTAGTAACGAATGAATCGTTATTAGGACAAAAGACGGTATTATATTTTTATCCGAGAGACAATACACCGACATGTACAACACAGGCGTGTGATTTTAATGATCATCTGGAAGATTTAAATGAACTGGGTGCGAAAATTTATGGTGTGAGCGGTGATAGTAAAACGAAACACACGAATTTTATTAAGAAGCACAATTTGAAATTTGATTTACTTGTTGATGATAGCTATCAGTATTCAGAAGCACTTGGTATTTATCGTTTGAAAAAATCATTTGGCAAAGAAGCGATGGGAATTGTAAGAACTACGATTATTCTGGATGAAGATAACAAAGTTATTGCATATTTTGATGGTGTTAAGGTGAAACAACAAATGGAAGATATTCAGTCGGTTTTACGATAAGGAGAGAAAGTTATGAAAGTGATTTCTACGATTAATCTAAAAGAATTGATAGACGAATTAGCAGACCAATATCCAGAACACCAATTTATCCAGCGTGAAGGATTTGATCGTTTAACAAATGAGGATATTCAAACGATGGAAGTCATCATTACTTATGATTCTAAGTTGAATGAAACAATCATCAATAAAGCGAAAAACTTAAAATGGATTGCATGGTATGCGGCAGGTGTTAATAAATTGCCATTATCACTTATCAATGACAAAGGAATTATATTGACCAATGCGCGTGGTGTGCATAAAATCCAGATTTCTGAGTACATATTCAGCTATATTATGACTGATTATAAAAATGTTATTTCTTACTATGAATTACAGCAAGAAAAAGGATATAAAACAAAGATTCGTCAAAAAGAGTTATTTGAACAGACGATTACCTTTATCGGAACAGGTGAAATCCCGCAATATGCAGCACATATCGCAAAAGCTTTCGGCATGAAAGTAATTGGTCTTAATACAGATGGTAGAGGTATCACAGGATTTGATGAAGTATATGCAATAAAAGACAGAGAAAAAGCATTTGCTCAGTCAGATATTATCGTCAATGTATTGCCTGAGACAGAGAAGACAATAGATTTACTAACGATAGAAGATTTTCAGGCGATGGGTGAGGATGCTTTATTTATAAATGTCGGAAGAGGAACAGTTACAAAAGAAGAAGTACTTATTAAAGTCTTGCAGGATAAAGTTATAAGAAAAGCTTGTTTAGATGTATATTACAATGAACCACTTGAACCGACAAATTCCCTTTATGCATTAGACAATGTTATTATGACACCGCATATTACTGGGAACAGTGTTCATTACAACCGACGAGCTACAGAAATCTTTAAGAAGAATTTGTCTGTTGGCATAGAAAACGAAGCGGATTTTGTGAATAAAGTCGATGTTTCAAAGGGATATTGAGCTCATCGATAACAGCATTAAATAAACAGGATACTTAGGACTAAAATTGCATCCCGAAATTGCCTATTTGACATTTTTGAAAAAAAGAATGTAAAATAGAATTAATATAAAGTAGGAAAGGGGTGTTATGATGTCAGCTGAATTGAATATGGAACATATGCTTGACGATGCGATTCAAAGTTTACGAAAAACTGGCGTGAGAATAACACCGCAAAGACAGGCAGTACTTAGATTTTTAATTGAATCTAATAGTCATCCTACTGCCGATGAAATATATAAAGCGTTATCTCCACAGTTTTCGAACATGAGTGTAGCAACTGTCTATAACAATTTAAAAGTTTTTAAAGACAGTGGTTTAGTTAAAGAGCTCACATATGGAGATGCAGCAAGTCGTTTTGATTTTGAAACAGATAATCACTATCACGTTATATGTAGTGAATGTGGCAAGATTACTGATTTTCACTATCCAAGACTTGATGAAGTAGAGAATATCGCTCAACATATTACTAGCTTTGCAGTGACTCATCATCGTATGGAGATTTATGGTGTATGTCCAGAATGTATGAACAAAAAAGGAAATCGCAAATAGCGATTTCCTTTTTTAAATATTTAATTTACTACAAGTTACTATCATTATTAGCTGCTTGTTTCTCTTTTTCTTCTAATGCTTTACTTTTTCTTGCATTGTTATAATCTTCATTAAATTCTTTTCCTTCTAATGCAGGATCTAACGTAAGTGGCTGATTGCAGTTTGCACAAATATCAGCACGACCTAACATTTTGGTATAGTGGTCACAGTTTGGACATCGCACCTGAATGGTCTTCGTTGAAAGCATTCCAATCCAGAAATAAACTACGAAACTAATTAAGAAAAGAATCGTTCCTAATAATAAGAACAGAGAAAAGATTAGTTGACTATGGTAAAAGTAAAAAATTGCAGAACCGATATACATTACGATCATTGCCAGGAAGATTAAGCCGAGTGCCCATGAACGGATACGGTTAATCTTACTTGTCGGTTTTTTATTGAATAATTTCAAACCATCATCTCCTATATAATACTGAAAAGCATTATATCATATTAATAAATGATTATCTCTCTTAACTGTATATTCTTTATTAAAGAACGAAAGAAACAGATAGAATAAGTACTATGATAAGATAGTATCATTAAAGGAATTACTATAGTCTACATTAAAAGACTAAATAAAGATAAAAAAAATTAATAAAAGGTATTGACGAAAGCAATCCATCTTGATAAGATATAAAAGTCGCTGAAAACAAGCGATGCACAGCTTTAAGACATTGAAAATAACAAAGTGAAAAAGTGTAAAACTTGCACTTGAAACTATGTTCATATCGATGTAATATAATAAAGCAAGAAAGATTACTACTTGAAACGAAATGAACATTCAAGTGTAAAACTTCTTAAAAATAAGTGTTGCAAAGAGTTGAGGGTTATGGTAACATTAATTCTTGTAACGCGAAAAAATGAACATTGAAAACTGAATGACAATATGTCAACGTTAATTCCAATAATTTGAGTGAACTTAGTTCACTCCCAAGAGTGATTGCCATAAGCAATCAAAGAGCATTATCAAACAAACTATTATGGAGAGTTTGATCCTGGCTCAGGATGAACGCTGGCGGCGTGCCTAATACATGCAAGTCGAGCGAATTGACAGAGGTGCTTGCACCTCTCGATTTTAGCGGCGGACGGGTGAGTAACACGTGGGTAACCTACCTATAAGACTGGGATAACTTCGGGAAACCGGAGCTAATACCGGATAATATTTAGCTTCGCATGAAGCAATAGTGAAAGACGGTTCTGCTGTCACTTATAGATGGACCTGCGGTGTATTAGCTAGTTGGTGAGGTAACGGCTCACCAAGGCAACGATACATAGCCGACCTGAGAGGGTGATCGGCCACACTGGGACTGAGACACGGCCCAGACTCCTACGGGAGGCAGCAGTAGGGAATCTTCCGCAATGGACGAAAGTCTGACGGAGCAACGCCGCGTGAGTGAAGAAGGTTTTCGGATCGTAAAACTCTGTTGTAAGGGAAGAACAAGTACGTTAGTAACTGAACGTACCTTGACGGTACCTTACCAGAAAGCCACGGCTAACTACGTGCCAGCAGCCGCGGTAATACGTAGGTGGCAAGCGTTATCCGGAATTATTGGGCGTAAAGCGCGCGTAGGCGGTCTCTTAAGTCTGATGTGAAAGCCCCCGGCTCAACCGGGGAGGGTCATTGGAAACTGGGAGACTTGAGTACAGAAGAGGAGAGTGGAATTCCATGTGTAGCGGTGAAATGCGCAGAGATATGGAGGAACACCAGTGGCGAAGGCGGCTCTCTGGTCTGTAACTGACGCTGAGGTGCGAAAGCGTGGGGATCAAACAGGATTAGATACCCTGGTAGTCCACGCCGTAAACGATGAGTGCTAAGTGTTGGGGGGTTTCCGCCCCTCAGTGCTGCAGCTAACGCATTAAGCACTCCGCCTGGGGAGTACGGTCGCAAGACTGAAACTCAAAGGAATTGACGGGGACCCGCACAAGCGGTGGAGCATGTGGTTTAATTCGAAGCAACGCGAAGAACCTTACCAAATCTTGACATCCTTTGACAACTCTAGAGATAGAGCTTTCCCCTTCGGGGGACAAAGTGACAGGTGGTGCATGGTTGTCGTCAGCTCGTGTCGTGAGATGTTGGGTTAAGTCCCGCAACGAGCGCAACCCTTATCTTTAGTTGCCATCATTAAGTTGGGCACTCTAGAGAGACTGCCGGTGACAAACCGGAGGAAGGTGGGGATGACGTCAAATCATCATGCCCCTTATGATTTGGGCTACACACGTGCTACAATGGATGGTACAAAGGGCAGCAAAACCGCGAGGTCAAGCAAATCCCATAAAACCATTCTCAGTTCGGATTGTAGTCTGCAACTCGACTACATGAAGCTGGAATCGCTAGTAATCGTAGATCAGCATGCTACGGTGAATACGTTCCCGGGTCTTGTACACACCGCCCGTCACACCACGAGAGTTTGTAACACCCGAAGCCGGTGGAGTAACCTTTTAGGAGCTAGCCGTCGAAGGTGGGACAGATGATTGGGGTGAAGTCGTAACAAGGTAGCCGTATCGGAAGGTGCGGCTGGATCACCTCCTTTCTAAGGATAATTACGGAAATCAGACTTCTAAGTCTGATAGGGATTAACATTGACATATTGTATTCAGTTTTGAATGTTTATACATTTAATGGGCCTATAGCTCAGCTGGTTAGAGCGCACGCCTGATAAGCGTGAGGTCGATGGTTCGAGTCCATTTAGGCCCACCATTATAAATATTCTTTTAAATCAATACCTTTATGGGGGCTTAGCTCAGCTGGGAGAGCGCCTGCTTTGCACGCAGGAGGTCAGCGGTTCGATCCCGCTAGTCTCCACCATTAATTTTTGAACATTGTACTTTGAAAACTAGATAAAGTAAGAAGAAATAAAAGATTTTACCAAGCAAAACCGAGTGAGTTCATTTTTGAATTCTTAAAAAAATCGCGCGTCTGCATTTATGCAGACATCACAATTATTAATAACAGATTAAGTTATTAAGGGCGCACGGTGGATGCCTTGGCACTAGAAGCCGAAGAAGGACGTTACTAACGACGATATGCTTTGGGGAGCTGTAAGTAAGCTTTGATCCAGAGATTTCCGAATGGGGAAACCCAGCATGAGTTATGTCATGTTATCCATATATGAATACATAGTATATGAGAAGGCACACCCGGAGAACTGAAACATCTAAGTACCCGGAGGAAGAGAAAGAAAACTCGATTCCCTTAGTAGCGGCGAGCGAAACGGGAAGAGCCCAAACCAGAGAGCTTGCTCTCTGGGGTTGTAGGACACTCAATACGGAGTTACAAAGGAACAGTTTAGACGAATGACTTTGGAAAAGTCAGCCATAGAAGGTAAAGGCCCTGTAGTCGAAAAGTTGTTCTCTCCTGAGTGGATCCTGAGTACGGCGGAACACGTGGAATTCCGTCGGAATCCGGGAGGACCATCTCCCAAGGCTAAATACTCTCTAGTGACCGATAGTGAACCAGTACCGTGAGGGAAAGGTGAAAAGCACCCCGGAAGGGGAGTGAAATAGAACCTGAAACCGTGTGCTTACAAGTAGTCAGAGCCCGTTAATGGGTGATGGCGTGCCTTTTGTAGAATGAACCGGCGAGTTACGATTTGATGCAAGGTTAAGCAGTATATGTGGAGCCGTAGCGAAAGCGAGTCTGAATAGGGCGAATGAGTATCAGGTCGTAGACCCGAAACCAGGTGATCTACCCATGTCCAGGTTGAAGTTCAGGTAACACTGAATGGAGGACCGAACCGACTTACGTTGAAAAGTGAGCGGATGAGGTGTGGGTAGCGGAGAAATTCCAATCGAACCTGGAGATAGCTGGTTCTCTCCGAAATAGCTTTAGGGCTAGCCTCGTGTGATGATTATTGGAGGTAGAGCACTGTTTGGACTAGGGGCCCCCCTCGGGTTACCGAATTCAGACAAACTCCGAATGCCAAATAATTTAACACGGGAGTCAGACTGCGGGTGATAAGGTCCGTAGTCGAGAGGGAAACAGCCCAGACCACCAGCTAAGGTCCCAAAATATATGTTAAGTGGAAAAGGATGTGGCGTTGCCCAGACAACTAGGATGTTGGCTTAGAAGCAGCCATCATTTAAAGAGTGCGTAATAGCTCACTAGTCGAGTGACGCTGCGCCGAAAATGTACCGGGGCTAAACATATTACCGAAGCTGTGGATTGTCCTATGGACAATGGTAGGAGAGCGTTCTAAGCAGCGTCGAAGCATGATCGCAAGGACATGTGGAGCGCTTAGAAGTGAGAATGCCGGTGTGAGTAGCGAAAGACGGGTGAGAATCCCGTCCACCGATTGACTAAGGTTTCCAGAGGAAGGCTCGTCCGCTCTGGGTTAGTCGGGACCTAAGCCGAGGCCGAATGGCGTAGGCGATGGATAACAGGTAGATATTCCTGTACCACCTAAGATTGTTTGAACGATGGGGGGACGCAGTAGGATAGGCGAAGCGTACTGTTGGTTATGTACGTCCAAGCACTGAGACTGAGTATTAGGCAAATCCGGTACTCTTAAGGTCAAGGTGTGATGGGGAGCGAAATTATAGTAGCGAAGTCGTTGATTTCACACTGCCAAGAAAAGCCTCTAGTTAGAAATTAGGTGCCCGTACCGCAAACCGACACAGGTAGTCAAGATGAGAATTCTAAGGTGAGCGAGCGAACTCTCGTTAAGGAACTCGGCAAAATGACCCCGTAACTTCGGGAGAAGGGGTGCTTTTTAGGGTGCAAGCCTTGAAGAGCCGCAGTGAATAGGCCCAAGCGACTGTTTATCAAAAACACAGGTCTCTGCAAAACCGTAAGGTGACGTATAGGGGCTGACGCCTGCCCGGTGCTGGAAGGTTAAAAGGAGTGGTTAGCATTAGCGAAGCTACGAATTGAAGCCCCAGTAAACGGCGGCCGTAACTATAACGGTCCTAAGGTAGCGAAATTCCTTGTCGGGTAAGTTCCGACCCGCACGAAAGGCGTAACGATTTGGGCACTGTCTCAACGAGAGACTCGGTGAAATCATAGTACCTGTGAAGATGCAGGTTACCCGCGACAGGACGGAAAGACCCCGTGGAGCTTTACTGCAGCCTGATATTGAAATTCGGCACAGCTTGTACAGGATAGGTAGGAGCCTTTGAAGCGTGAGCGTCAGCTTACGTGGAGGCGTTGGTGGGATACTACCCTGGCTGTGTTGACTTTCTAACCCGCACCACTTATCGTGGTGGGAGACAGTGTCAGGCGGGCAGTTTGACTGGGGCGGTCGCCTCCTAAAGAGTAACGGAGGCGCTCAAAGGTTCCCTCAGAATGGTTGGAAATCATTCGCAGAGTGTAAAGGCACAAGGGAGCTTGACTGCAAGACCTACAAGTCGAGCAGGGTCGAAAGACGGACTTAGTGATCCGGTGGTTCCGCATGGAAGGGCCATCGCTCAACGGATAAAAGCTACCCCGGGGATAACAGGCTTATCTCCCCCAAGAGTTCACATCGACGGGGAGGTTTGGCACCTCGATGTCGGCTCATCGCATCCTGGGGCTGTAGTCGGTCCCAAGGGTTGGGCTGTTCGCCCATTAAAGCGGTACGCGAGCTGGGTTCAGAACGTCGTGAGACAGTTCGGTCCCTATCCGTCGTGGGCGTAGGAAATTTGAGAGGAGCTGTCCTTAGTACGAGAGGACCGGGATGGACATACCTCTGGTGTACCAGTTGTCGCGCCAGCGGCATAGCTGGGTAGCTATGTATGGACGGGATAAGTGCTGAAAGCATCTAAGCATGAAGCCCCCCTCAAGATGAGATTTCCCAACTTCGGTTATAAGATCCCTCAAAGATGATGAGGTTAATAGGTTCGAGGTGGAAGTACAGTAATGTATGGAGCTGACGAATACTAATCGATCGAAGACTTAATCAATTTTATAGATTTTTTGCACGGTGATGTTTGGTACATCATATTTCTTCTTAAGTTTATCTAGTTTTGAAGGTACAATACCTTTAATATACTTTGTCTGGTGACGATGGCAGAGAGGTCACACCTGTTCCCATACCGAACACAGAAGTTAAGCTCTCTAGCGCCGATGGTAGTTGGTCTTACGATCCGCGAGAGTAGGACGTTGCCGGGCAATATATACCCAGGAGGATTAGCTCAGCTGGGAGAGCATCTGCCTTACAAGCAGAGGGTCGGCGGTTCGAGCCCGTCATCCTCCACCATTTATTTATTATGCCGGAATAGCTCAACTGGTAGAGCAACTGACTTGTAATCAGTAGGTTGAGGGTTCAAGTCCTTTTTCCGGCACCATTTCTTTGAGCCATTAGCTCAGTTGGTAGAGCATTTGACTTTTAATCAAAGGGTCAGAGGTTCGAATCCTCTATGGCTCATCTTTTTTAATAAATATTATTTTGCGCGGGTGTGGCGGAACTGGCAGACGCACTAGACTTAGGATCTAGCGCCTTTGGCGTGGGGGTTCGACTCCCTTCACCCGCACCATATTGCGAAAGTAGTTCAGTGGTAGAATACAACCTTGCCAAGGTTGGGGTCGCGGGTTCGAATCCCGTCTTTCGCTCCATTAATTCTATCGTAATAATTATGGCTTTTATTATTTAAAAAGCCGGGGTGGCGGAACTGGCAGACGCACAGGACTTAAAATCCTGCGGTAAGTGATTACCGTACCGGTTCGATTCCGGTCCTCGGCACCATTAGCGCCCGTAGCTCAATTGGATAGAGCGTTTGACTACGGATCAAAAGGTTAGGGGTTCGACTCCTCTCGGGCGCGCCATTATTTTAATTACTAGCTACGGGAAGTAGCTCAGCTTGGTAGAGCACTTGGTTTGGGACCAAGGGGTCGCAGGTTCGAATCCTGTCTTCCCGATTTGCTTTAAAAGCTTTAATATGGGGGCTTAGCTCAGCTGGGAGAGCGCCTGCTTTGCACGCAGGAGGTCAGCGGTTCGATCCCGCTAGTCTCCACCATATTAACTAAATATTATTTCGGCGGCGTAGCTCAGCTGGCTAGAGCGTACGGTTCATACCCGTGAGGTCGGGGGTTCGATCCCCTCTGCCGCCACTATCTTTTTTAAAACTTAATGTGTACTTTTAGGATTTAGGACCTTTAGCTCAGTTGGTTAGAGCAAACGGCTCATAACCGTTGGGTCGCAGGTTCGAGTCCTGCAAGGTCCATTTAATTATTTTTATATAATGGAGGAATACCCAAGTCCGGCTGAAGGGATCGGTCTTGAAAACCGACAGGGGCTTAACGGCTCGCGGGGGTTCGAATCCCTCTTCCTCCGCCATTATTTTTTACTTCAGCAAAATAAAATAAAAAAGATTTTCAATTATTTATTATTATCGCGGGATGGAGCAGTCTGGTAGCTCGTCGGGCTCATAACCCGAAGGTCGGTGGTTCAAATCCGCCTCCCGCAATTATTAGTGGTCCCGTGGTGTAGCGGTTAACATGCCTGCCTGTCACGCAGGAGATCGCGGGTTCGATTCCCGTCGGGACCGCCATTTGTATGGCTCAGTAGCTCAGTCGGTAGAGCAATGGATTGAAAATCCATGTGTCGGCGGTTCGATTCCGTCCTGAGCCATCTTTTTTATTATTCTGCCGGAATAGCTCAACTGGTAGAGCAACTGACTTGTAATCAGTAGGTTGAGGGTTCAAGTCCTTTTTCCGGCACCATCTTGGAGGGGTAGCGAAGTGGCTAAACGCGGCGGACTGTAAATCCGCTCCTTCGGGTTCGGCAGTTCGAATCTGCCCCCCTCCACCATTTTTTATTTGTTTATTTTTAGGGGCATAGTTCAACGGTAGAATAGAGGTCTCCAAAACCTTTGATGTGGGTTCGATTCCTACTGCCCCTGCCATGGCGATTGTGGCGAAGTGGTTAACGCATCGGATTGTGGTTCCGACACTCGTGGGTTCGATTCCCATCAGTCGCCCTTAATTTTTTTAATAATGGGCTATAGCCAAGCGGTAAGGCAACGGACTTTGACTCCGTCACTCGTTGGTTCGAATCCAGCTAGCCCAGCTTTAGGCGCCATAGCCAAGTGGTAAGGCAGAGGTCTGCAAAACCTTTATCACCGGTTCAAATCCGGTTGGCGCCTCCATTATTTTTATATATGCGGGAGTATTTCAACTCTTAGAATACGGACCTTCCTGGTTCGAGATGTAGGTGTAAGTCCTACCTTCCGCTCCATTTTTTATTAAGCTGCATGATGCATGCTTATTTTTTTCGTAGAATTTATGTGATAAATAGAGACAAAAAAAGAACTACAGAAAGGATTCTGTAGTTAAAAGTAATTAAACGAAAATGAAATTTGGTGATAATAAAGTTGACGAGACTTTATTACACGTTCATTATAACAGTTCATTTGCTATTTGTGAACAGAGATTGAAAATAGGATGAAATTCTTGACCATAATTTTTTTAAGTATTATACTTATTAAATAATAAATTTTACTAAGCCACCGTGGCGGAATTGGCAGACGCGCCGGACTCAAAATCCGGTTCCTCACGGAGTGTCGGTTCGACCCCGACCGGTGGTACTAATGTCCCTTTAACTTTTAGTTAGAGGGACTTTTTTTATTTTAGATACCTGAACAATTCCGGATACTTGGAGTATCCGGAATTGTTTAATATAATAGCAACAGACACACATATGAAAGTAGGATAAATATGAGATACAACGAATACAATCAACCAGTAGGAGATTTGATTGAAGATTACTCCCCTGGAATACTTCCTAACATACAATCAATCATAGGAAAGACTGTCACTATAGAAAAAATTAATATTAAGCACTGTGATGATCTATATGAAACATACGGTGCATCATCAGAACCAGAAAATCTTACATATATGCCGATTCAAAGATTTGAGAGTAAATTAGAATTTAAAGATTATTTAATACAGTTAATAGCTTCTGTTGATCCTTACTATTTAACGATTATTGATAATCAAACACAAAAAGCAGTAGGGATATTCTCTCTAATGCGTATAGACAATCTAAATAGAGTCATTGAAATGGGATGGATTGTGTATTCTCCATTATTAAAACGCAGCAGAGAGGCTACAGAAGCGCAATATTTAGTGATGAAGTACGTATTTGAAAACATGCAGTACCGACGCTATGAATGGAAATGTGATAGCTTAAATGAGGCATCGAATAGATCAGCAAAACGATTAGGCTTTACATATGAAGGTACGTTCCGACAATCTAACGTATATAAAGGACGTAACCGTGATACCAATTGGTTTTCAATTATCGATAAAGAATGGCCAGCCAATAAATTGAAATTAGAGTCGTGGTTAGATGATAGTAACTTTGATAACAATGAAAATCAATTAAATTCATTAAGCGAAATGTAACCGGCACATACTCATTCATATTAATACCAATTCTATTTTGTTATATTGGAACTATAAACAATAAGGAGGAATTATTATGGGATTATTTGATGAATTGATGGGTAACTCTAGTGAAAAAAATACAGAGGAAGTTCAAAATGAATTTCAGGATTATTTGCTTGAAGATGAAGTAGTTGAGGCGAGTTTTATTCTTATTCGGGATTTGTTTGTGTTTACTAATAAACGTATCTTAATCGTTGATAAACAAGGGTTCTCAGGTAAGAAGATTGAGTTTATTACAATTCCTTATAAAAATATTCGAGCATTCAGTGTTGAAAATGCAGGTCGATTTGATATCGATGCAGAATTAAAATTATTTGTGGCAGGAATTCAAATGCCTATCGTTAAATTATTTAATAAAGACACTGATATTGTGAAATTACAAAAATTAATAGCGCAAAGACTATTAAATTAAAAACAAGCCCGCAGATTATAATTATTAATCTGTGGGCTTGTTTTTTGTATCAACTTTTATTAGAGTTATTAAGCATTGTTATTAAATTTAATGATAAAAATATAATTATTATTATCTAATAATAAAGTGTAAAATTACTTGTGAATATTTTAAGAAAGTAATACATTGTATTTACATTGGAGGTGCATATATGGTTAAATCTAGCACGATTACTTTGAGATTGATAAAGAATTAAAAGAAAATACGACAATGGAACAAATGACGTATGATTATTAGAAAAACCAAACATCTCATTAATGAGATGCTTGGTTTTTTTCTTTTGTATTTAATATAGATATGAATAGCACGACACCGAGTATAATAATCATTCCAGCACATTGGATGATATCAAATGGTTGTTTCAGCCAGACAATACTGAGGATAACTGCTGTTAATGGTTCAATACATCCGAGTAGTGCAGTAAGTTGTGGATCGATATATTTTACGCTGAGTAGATATAGGAAGAAGGCTAGTGCGGTTCCAACGATGATAACGAATATGAGATAGACGTTAAACATTACACCATATGACAATGGATTTATCTGCCAATGTCTATTGAATAGACTGATAAACAAACCAGCTATAAGCATCGCCCATCCGATAATGACAAGAGGGGTATTACGGACAAAGAGTCTTCCGGCATACATTGTATAGAACGCTGCTGCGATTGCTGATAATAATCCCCAGATAATTGCTGCTGGAGGTACGACAACATTGTTAATATTACCACTCGTGAGCAATAGGAATGTTCCGAATGTGGATACGAGTATAATAATCAGATCTATTGCTCTAAACTCTGTCTTACGTGTAATAAGCAGGAAAGTCAGGATGACAATCGGCGCTAAGTATTGTAAGAGTGTAGCTACTGCTGCATTACCCGCTTCTATTGATGCTAGAAATGTATACTGAACCGCGAGCATTCCAAATAATGAGTAAATCACAAGTTGGAAAAAAGTATGTTTATCACGAAATACATTCAGGATATTTTGCTTCCGTATCATAGCCAGGCAAAGTAAAAATATGCCGCTTAAGATTAATCTAATAGTAATAAACCAGTCAAGTGGTACGCTATAGCCTTGAAAGATTTGCTGGGATACTGTTCCGCCAACACCCCAGAATATTGAGCCTAAGGTGACAAACATAATCCCTTTTAATTTATTATTCATCACTTCACTCCTTTCAAGCATTATATTGATTATAAATTTCCATATATAAGAATGTCAATATGACGTGAACGTTGTTTCTTTTATGTGGACAATTTTTGATTTACAGTATTAACTTTGTTATGCATAATAATTAATAAATATATTTGAAATGTATCGTGTATTGAAAGGAGTGATTAAATATGACTGATGAACTTAATGCGGAGAATAATATAATAATATTTCCAGATATTGATGGCATAACACAGGAAGTTAAAAAGCTTAAAATAGAGATATCGATGTTAATACTCGAGCGCGATGAACTTTTATTTGTGGAGTGTAAAAATATCGAAACAGCGTATATGATACATCTCGGATTTTTGGAATATAAAATATTTGAAAAAGAGTGTTTATATTTACGCTTAAAACGGAGGATGGAACTGATTCAGGCGAAGTTAAATCGTCAGGAGAAAGTAGATTTACCTTTAATTGATGAGCAACTGGATCAGGAGTTTATCATATACAAACATCAACTGGATGAACAGCTGAACAAATTGAATAATGCTATTGACTATCAAAAAGGTGAAGCACTGTTAGAAGAAGATTATAAAGCATTAAAAAAGATGTATCGAACAATCGTTAAGTCATTACATCCTGATTTAAATAGCGATTTAACCGAGGAGCAGTTAAAGTTATTTCAAAATGCAGTCAGTGCATATGAAAAATGTGACCTACTCACAATTGAAATGATATATTTCATTATCAATGGCACTTCAAATGATAAAAAATTGGAGAATAAGTCTGTTATTGATGAACGGGATAAATTGCGTCAAAAGTTAGAACTGATTAAGCCTGAGATTGAACAGATAAAAGCGTCATACCCATATACGATGAAGTCAATAATAACTGATCAGGATGCAATAGAGAAGAAAAAGACTGAGCTCGAACAAGTATTAATTCAGCTGGATGAAGTAATTAAAATATTTGAGCAAAAGATTGATGCATTGCGAGGTGTATAAAATGCACGAAATAGATAAACCGAATGACCATGGATTGATGCATTTAATCCATAATAAAAATTTAACGGTACCGTTGCCTTTTGCGCGCGAAATCTTTTTATTTGATACTTATATCGCCGGAACATCGCATATTGAGGGTTTAGAAGAGTTATATGCGTACCTAATGGTTGGTAGTCTATTAAATTTTTATAGAGAACCAGATAATCCTTATGATGCACAGGCTATAATGATAAAAAATGCTGATGGTGTTAAGCTAGGGTATATTCCTAAAGCAGATAATATAATATTTTCAAGGCTGATGGATGCCGGGAAGCTACTTTTTGGTAAAATTTCATCGAAAAGTATGAACGGAAATTGGGTAAAGATAAAGATAGATATATTTTTAAAAGACTAATGTATTAGAAGATAAAGATTATTTAAGTATGACTGTGCGTATTAACCATGAGACATGGGAATTATTTAGACGTTTAATGGTTAAACTAATGAATAATGGTAACAAGATAATGTCATCTAAAAATCCTAGAACTGGAATAAAATCAGGTATAAGGTCTATAGGTGACAATGCATAGATGATAGTGATAAGTGCCAATACTTTAGCGAGTATTGGTGTTTCTTTTTTATGTAATGCGATAAATATTGCTGGTACATCTATTTTTAATTGTTTTGCGCGTTGTTTTATATTCATCTTTTAACCTCGATAGTTTTTAGTCATAATATCTAATATAATAAAAAGATGCAAATTATAGATAGGACGTGATAATTTGGCTTCAGTAAGAGGGGTGTTATTTGCATTACAGGACATGCATTATGTTAGCGGTCGATGTGTATTACGACAGATGAAACAACATATATATTAATGGAACATATGAAAGGTTCGATGCTGTATGAGCAATACAGTAAATTAAAGATACTGGATAAGATAGATTTTATTAATCAATATGAATATAGTGATAACAGAGTCGGTTACATCAATGATTTAAAACCTGATTTTAAAATATTTTTAAAAGATGAGCTGGAATTAGAACGACTGGTCATCGATGATTATTTTGATTGTGAAGAATTGTTTGATGCCTTGGATACTGTAGCATTGCCAGAAGAAGCACCGAAATATGTTCATGGCGATTTCGGTTATCATAATTTTGTTATTCAAAAAGAAGTGCTATCTGTAATCGATCCAACTCCGATGCAGAATTTGATATTATATGAACTATTGTTTTTATATTGTTCAAGTCCTTATGACATCAATGAAGAAACGATGCGTGCATATTATCATTATTATTTAAAGTATAGCTGGATAGATTATAAAGATTTTTTAATATATGCAAGCATTATTATGGCTTTACGACTTTCAACGAGTACTAGACATCATCCGGAAGATACAGCACAGTATGTGACGTTGCTAAATGAATTATTTAAGACAGTTTAAGATTTTTGGGGGTTACATATGAAAAAGATAATAGTAATCGGATGTCCTGGAAGCGGAAAAAGTACGTTTTCTCGTAATCTCAGTAAATGTTTAGATATACCAGTTATTCATCTCGATCTTCTGAACTGGAATTCAGATCGAACTGTCGTAGAAAGAGAAGTATTTTTGAATCGACAAAGGGAAGCGTTAAAAGGTGAAATGTGGATTATTGACGGGAATTATGGATCAACAATTGAGATGCGCATCGCTGCATGTGACATGATTTTTTTCTTAGACTTACCGTTTGAAGTTTGTCTGGAGAGTATCGAGCAAAGAAAAGGAAAAGAAAGACCAGATATGCCTTGGATAGAGACTGGTGAAACGGATCCAGAATTTATTGCTTTCATTAAACAATATAATATTGTGTGCAGACCAAAAGTAATTGAGCTATTAGAGAAATATCCCGATAAAAAGCAGATAATTTTCCAGTCACGTGAAGCAGTGAATGGTTATATTAATGATTATTTGAAGCTTTAGCGGAATCGATTGATGGAGATAGAAGATACCGCTAAAATTGGAGTACAAAAAAATCCCAATGCATCAAAATGCGCATTGGGATTAATGATTTAGATTTCTTTTTGGTTTTCAATAATTTTATTAACGATACCGTATTCTAAAGCTTCTTGTGTGCTTAACCAGTAATCACGACCTGTATGTTGTTCAACTTCTTCTACAGATTTACCAGTTTCACGTGCGATTAATTCGTTTAATTTTTGACGTGTACGGATAATTTCTTTTGCTGTGATTTCCATGTTAGACGCTTGTCCTTGTGTACCACCACTTGGTTGGTGAATCATGAAGCGTGTATTTGGTAGTGCGTAGCGATTTTCTTTCTTACCTGATAAGTAAATTAATACGCCGGCACTAACTACCCATCCTGCACCGATAATCTTAACTTCTGATTCGATGAAATTGATCATATCGTGAATTAAATAACCTGAATCGACATGTCCACCTGGAGATGAGATGATTAATTTAATCGGCTCATGATTGATTGAATCTAATAATAATAATTGATTAACAACTTCTTTCGCTGATTTATCATCAATACCACCTGAGATTAAGATTGTACGTGATTCTATCATTTTTTCTAACATAAGATCTTTGTTTTCGTTTGTCATAATGTGCCTCCTATAAGCTTGTTATAATTATTTTATTGTTTTGGTCAATTTAAGTCAAAAAATATGGATTAATAAGATAAAATATCTTTATTTTTGTATAGCAGTCTTGCTTTATTTTTGGAGTATGTTATGAAAGAATTAATTAAAAGAAATAGCATTGAATTTTTAAAAATTCATTGCTTTTAAGCGCTAAAGTATGTTAGAAATAATACTATACATTTTTTTAACAGATATTTAAATTTACAATTATAGGGAAGGTGTACAGATGAATATTAGCGCTAAACAATTCTTCACTAATATTTTAAATGGAATGGCAGCCGGTATTGTCGTTGCTTTAGTGCCAAACGCAATGCTTGGGGAGCTTTTTAAATATTTAGCAGGTTATCATCCTGTGTTTACCAGTCTTGGACAATTATTGGTTATCTTTCAGTTCTGTTTAAGTGCGTTAGCTGGTATTACGATCAGCCAGCAATTTAAATTTAACGGTTTACAGACAGCAATACTTTCTGGAGCTTCTGTACTTGGTTCTGGTGCCGTTCAGTTTAATGGTAAAGGCTTTATGTTTGCAGGTATCGGTGACATTATAAACATGATGTTAACCGTCGCGCTTAGTGCTTTTGTTTTAATTTTACTAGGAAATAAGATGGGAAGTTTGAATATCGTCTTTTTACCTTTGTTTGCAGGAATTTTACCTGGATTTATCGGTTCTCTTACATTGCCTTTCGTAAAACAATTTACAGGTGCGATTGGGCAGGTCATTCAGCATTTTACGACTTTAAATCCACTCTTAATGTGTATTTTGATTGCGATTAGTTATAGTCTTTTGATGGCAACACCAATTTCTCTTGTTGCAATTGCAACCGTTATTAGTTTATCGGGATTAGGAAGTGGTGCAGCAAACTTAGGTATTGTTGCATGTTGTTACACATTCTTATTCG
This sequence comes from Macrococcoides bohemicum, assembly GCF_016865215.1. Classification (NCBI taxonomy): domain Bacteria; kingdom Bacillati; phylum Bacillota; class Bacilli; order Caryophanales; family Staphylococcaceae; genus Macrococcoides; species Macrococcoides bohemicum. Next base: position 1,876,499 of record NZ_CP054482.1, on the reverse strand, counting down.
GTGCACTGCGTGTAAATGATAAAGGTACGATTATCACATTAATTATTGGCGCAGCGAAAATGATGATGCCGGTGTATTTCAAACATCCGATTATTATGGTACCGCTACTTATCAATGGTATCATAGGAGGATTATGTGCATACTTCTTTAACGTTCAAGGTACACCGATGTCTGCTGGATTTGGATATACTGGACTAGTCGGTCCTATCAACGCTTTAAAGTTTATGGAAGGCACTATAATGCAGAATGTTATCAGTTTACTGTTAGCATATGTCATCATTCCGTTACCAATAGCATTTTTGTCTCATCAATTACTAAAAAAAGTATTACCGCGATATAATGATGAAATATATCTTTATAAAGCAGAACATTAATATAAAGGAAAGTGGCCCGGTTCATTAAGAGAACCGGGCCACTTTTTAACGCTATTTATTATAATTTTTTAAAAATCGTTCTAATCTTACCATTGCCTCTTTAATTTCTTCCATACTTGATGCAAATGATAATCTAATATGTCCTTCACCGTATTTTGAGAATGCACTTCCTGGTACAACTGCCAATCTTTCTTGATCCAGTAGGTCTAAGGCAAACTGATACGAATCGCTATTGTAAGCTGATATATCCGGGAAGATATAAAACGCACCTTGTGGTTTTTCAACCGGTAATCCTAATCCGGTTAATTTTTCATATAAGAAATCTCTGCGTTCGATGTATGCTTTATTCATAATTTTTACTGTCTCTGTATCTTTGAATGCTTCTATCGCACCATATTGACTCGGTGTTGCTACACAGATTGAATTATATAGATGTACTGATGTGACGTGAGTAATGAGTTCTGCATTAGACACAACGTAACCGATACGGGCACCTGTCACTGCATGGGATTTTGATAGACCATTGATAACAAATAATTTATCTCTCAGTTCAGGAAACTCTAAGAATGAATGATGTGGTGTGTCATATACATTCTCACTGTATATTTCATCTGTCACGATAAAGATATCTTCGTCTTTTAACATATTTGCTAATCCTTGAATTTGTTCATACGATAATGTCATACCGGTAGGATTCGTCGGATAGTTGAATAGTACTGCTTTTGTTTTAGGTGTTATTGCTGCTTTAATTGCTTCTGGTGTAGGTACAAGGTGGGTCTTTGAAGTATCAACGAGCACTACTTTAGCACCGAGCAACTTGATGATAGGTTCATATCCTAAATAACATGGTGAAGGTAAGATAACTTCATCTCCAGGGTTAATGATTGTTCTAAATACATCATCGATCGCTTCTGAACCTCCGTTTGTAACTACAATCTCTGTTTCAGGATCATAACTGACATTAAATTTTTTCTGAATCGACTTTGCAATCTCATTTCTCAGCTCTATTAAACCTCTATTATGTGTATATCGTAGTTTATCATTTTCAATCGCCTCAATCATCGCAATTTTGACTGATGCAGGAGGAGCGAAATCTGACTGTCCTAACGTTAAATCGATACAATCTTCTAGTCCTGCTGCTTTATTTGCAAACTCTCGCGTTCCGGGTATTGTTACTTCATTGATGAATTCATTTAATTGCGGCATTTTATACACTTCTCTTTCAACTATTTTTGTTAATGATTATACGCTATCTCCCTTTAACAAGCAAAAGGATAAGTACAATAAACAGAAAAAAATAAAAATTCCGACTTGTATACTTATACATATAAGTGTATAATAAATTTTATTCAAAGGAGGGGAAGTCATTGTCTTTTAAAAAGTTATTAAGTTATCTAATATTGATTGTTATGATAGCTACGATTACACCATTTACGGCTCATGCAAAAACCGATCAGTTCGATACGATTAAGAAAAACGGTGTGCTGCGCGTCGGATTATCTGCCGATTATGCACCATATGAATTTGAGAAAACAGTTAACGGAAAGCGAGAATATGCAGGTATTGATATTGAACTTTCAAAAAAATTAGCGAAAGATCTGGGTGTTGAATTAAAGATAGTAAATATGCAGTTTGATAGTTTACTCGGTGCTTTAAAGACTGGGAAGATTGACGTAATTATTTCCGGTATGTCACCAACACCTGAACGTAAAAAAGAAGTGGACTTCTCTGACTATTATATGCATGTTCAGCAGCGTATGATTATACAGAAGAAAGATGCAAAAAAGTTAAAATCAATTGAAGATTTCAAAGGTAAAAACATTGGCGTTCAAAAACAAACAACACAAGAAGAGCTTGCAAAGACTGAAATTCCTGATGCGAATGTAACGTCACTGACACGTGTGCCTGAAATTATTATGTCTTTAAATACAGGTAAGATTGATGGCGTCGTATTAGAAGGTCCTGTTGGTGAAGCATATTTATCACAAAATACAAACTTAGCTTTCTCTGATATGCAGTTTGCTGATGAGAATAAAGGAACGGCAATTGCTTTGCCAAAAGATTCTCCGAAGTTACTTGATGCGCTTAATAAAACGATTAAAGAAGTCGAAGATAAAGGATTAATGAAAGGTTATAAAGATAAAGCGAATGAAGCGATGTTTGATGAAGGATCATTTTTCAGTAAATATAGTTCATTCTTTATTCAGGGTATCGGGGCTACAATCTTAATTTCATTAATCGGTGTAGTTTTAGGCTCAATCTTTGGTGGTGTTCTAGCCTTTATGAAATTGAGTAAGCATATTATCTTGAAAACATTATCATGGATCTACATTGAGTTTATTCGTGGAACACCATTACTTGTGCAAGTATTTTTGGTTTATTTTGGAACTACAGCAGTACTAGGTATCGACTTATCCGCATTTATTTGTGGTGCAATTGCATTAGTTATTAACTGTGCAGCATATATTGCCGAAATTATTCGTGCCGGTATCAATGCAGTAGATAAAGGTCAAACAGAAGCAGCGCGTTCTTTAGGTTTAAGCCATGCACAGACAATGAATAAAGTCGTCATGCCTCAAGCAATTAAGAATATCTTACCGGCTTTAGGTAATGAATTCGTAACTGTAATTAAAGAATCATCAATCGTTTCGGTTATCGGTGTTTCTGAATTAATGTTTAATGCACAAGTTGTTCAAGGTGCATCATTTGATCCGTTCACACCATTATTGATTGCTGCAGTTGTATACTTCATCCTTACATTTGCACTGAGTCGAGTGATGAATGTATTTGAAAGGAGAATGAGAGTTAGTGATTAAAGTAAATAATTTGCATAAATATTTTGGTAAAGTTGAAGTGTTAAAAGGCATTGATCTTGAAATTTCAGAAGGAGAGGTTGTTGCGATTATCGGTCCTTCCGGAAGTGGTAAATCTACGCTGTTACGTTGTTTAAATCTACTGGAAACACCGACGAGCGGTGAAATTATATTTGAAGGTAATGCACTCACTGCTAAAGGGACAGATATTAATAAACTCCGTCAGAAGATGGGCATGGTATTCCAAAGCTTTAATCTGTTTCCCCATAAGACAGCAAAAGAGAACTTAATGCTTGCCCCATCATTACTAGGTAAGGGTAAGAAAACTGAATTAGAAGCAAAAGCATTAGATTTACTAAAGAAAGTTGGATTATCTGATAGAGCAGACAATTATCCTTCACAATTATCTGGTGGTCAAAAGCAGCGTGTAGCGATTGCCAGAGCGCTCGCAATGGATCCGGATGTTATCTTATTCGACGAGCCAACGTCAGCGCTTGATCCTGAAGTAGTAGGAGATGTATTAGCTGTTATGAAGAAGCTGGCTGAAGAAGGGATGACGATGGTCGTCGTAACCCATGAGATGGGCTTTGCCAGAGAAGTTGCTGACAGAGTTGTATTTATGGATGATGGCGTCGTTCAAGAAGATGCACCACCAGAACAATTATTTAATAACCCTCAAAATGAACGTGCGAAAGCATTTTTATCGAAAGTTTTATAATGCTTCGTAAATATTAATAAGTAAAGTAAGAAAACTGCTACTATCAAATTTGATTGTAGCAGTTTTTGTTTTATTGATTTAATTATTATCTCATAAAACAGCGTATTTTATGGTAAAATAATAGTCTTATAAAGTGAGGAGGGAAGAGAAGTGTATCAGCAGTTAAAGCAGGAAATTATAGAATATAGTAAGACGATCGGCATAGATGCTATCGGTTTCACTACAGCAGATCCTTTTGAGTCACTGCGTCCAAAACTTGAAGCATATTATGCAAATAACTATGATTCCGGATTTGAAAAGGGCACGATTGAAGAACGTATCAACCCTAGGCTTTCTCTCCCTGAAGCACAGTCTATTATTGCGATTGCAGTCGGTTATCCGAATAAGCTACCTAATGCACCGAAGAGTATTCGTGGAGCAAGACGAGGTATTTTTGCGCGTGCATCATGGGGAATTGATTATCACACTTTATTAAATAAACGACTCGAACTGCTTGTCGCATTTATTAAAGAGAGAGTCCCTGAAGCAAAAATGATGAATATGGTAGATACGGGTGTGCTCAGTGATAGGGCAGTAGCTGAACGTGCTGGTCTCGGCTATGCAGCTAAAAATGGATTTATATTAAATAAAGATTTAGGCACATGGACTTATCTTGGCGAAATACTTGTATCGATTCCATTTGAGCCCGATCATCCTGTAATAGATTCATGTTTAGATTGTACAATATGTATAGATCGTTGTCCGACAGGTGCTCTACTAGGTAATGGGCAGCTTGATTCGAATAAATGCATCAGTTTCCTTACCCAGACGAAAGGATTTATGCCGGATGAATATCGGGGGAAGATTGGTAATCGTCTATATGGGTGCGACACATGTCAGCAAGTTTGTCCAAAGAATCGTGGTATCAATACAACGCATGAGGATATTGAACTGGAACCTGAGAATTTAAAGCCGTTACTCGTACCATTATTAAAGATGACGAATAAAACTTTCAAAGCAGAATTTGGTCATTTAGCTGGTGCATGGCGAGGCAAGAAACCGATTCAACGCAATGCTATATTAGCGCTTGCTCATTTCAAGGAAATCGATGCGATACCGGATCTAAAGGAAGTCGCAGAAAGTGATCCTCGACCAGAAATTAAGGGCACTGCTTATTGGGCGATTGGTCAAATTAGTCGTGATGAAATTGATTATTTAAAGGCAAGATATGAAAAAGAAATAGATAATGATGTTAAACTAGAAATATTAAAAAGTATAGAAAGTGTGGAAAAATAAATGTCATCAATTAACGTAGTATTATATCAACCTGAAATACCTGCTAACACAGGAAATATCGCTAGAAGTTGTGCAGCAACAGATACGCATCTTCATTTAATTCGTCCGCTAGGATTCTCTACTGACGATAAAATGTTACGTCGTGCCGGCTTGGATTACTGGAAATTTGTAAATATCACCTATTACGATAGTATCGAAGAATTCTTTGAAAAGAATGAAGGTCACTATTATTTACTGACGAAGTTTGGTACGAAACCTCATACGACATTCGATTATAGTAACCCTGACGAGAAACATTTCTTTATCTTTGGTCGTGAAACAACGGGCTTACCGGACTGGGTTAAAGAAAAATATATGGACACAGCACTGCGCATTCCAATGAACGACAATGTTCGTTCGCTTAATTTATCAAATACTGCAGCAATATTAATCTATGAAGCTTTACGTCAACAAAACTATCCAGGCTTAAACTAAGGAGGTCAAGTGATGAACGATATGATTCAGTTATTACAGAACCATCGATCAATTCGTAAATTTAAAGATAAAGCGCTCGATCAGGAGACGATTAAGACTTTAGTGCATTCAGCACAAAGTGCATCGACATCAAGTTATGTACAAGCATATTCAATTATCGGTATCACTGACCAGCATATTAAGCAGCAACTTAGAGAAATCAGTGGTCAATCTTACGTTGAATATAATGGTCATCTATTTGTCTTTGTGGTTGATTATCATCGTCATCATGGATTAGGTAACCACTTAAACTCAAATGTAGATGATTATTTTGGGACGACAGAATCGCTATTAGTCGGTACGGTAGATGCAGCTTTAGCTAGTCAGAATATGGCGGTCGCAGCTGAAAGTATGGGACTTGGTATTTGTTATATCGGTTCATTACGCAATAATATGCAACGTGTGATAGATTTGCTTAACTTACCGGATTACACGTATCCATTGTTTGGCATGGTCGTCGGTGTGCCGGATGATGAAGGTAGTCAGAAAGAGAGATTACCATTGAACGTCGTTTATCACGAGAATACATATCAGCCTTTTAACTATGATGATTACAAAGCTTATGATGCGCGCACGAGTGCTTACTATAAGGCACGAACTGAAGGTAAACGTAATGATAAATGGAGTGAACAGGTGATACAAATGCTTGGTGGTAAAGCGCGTCTTGATGTGGATGGTGTCGTAAAGCAACAAGGTTTTCTAAAACAATAAAAATAAGCCGAAGACAAATTTGTCTTCGGCTTATTTTGTGATTATTTGTTTAAATCTTCTTCCTTAACACCGTAGCTAGATTCTTTGCCAGCAGTTAAGATAGCTGTTAGGAAAGCGATACATACCATACCGATTAATAATGTATTCATTGGTAATCCCCCTAGATTTCATTAATAAAACTATTATAACCTATTCAAATCACTTTTAAAACCACAAATAAATGTTTGTTTTAATAATTCATTATATTCATATTTATAGTGTTATGGGCTGTCAAAATAGGGTATAGCATATATAATAAAGTATGAGTAAAGATTCTTAGGAGGAATGAACATGGCAATGAATTTTAAAATTTTTGAAGATAAATTAACCGTATCGAACTACGTTGCTGATTTATTTAGAAAGCAGATGAGTAACAATCCGACATCAATTATCGCGACTGCTTTAGGTGATGAAGCAGGTCACGTCATTGCAGAATTAAAGGCTGATATCGCTCGTAATCCAGTTGAGACGAGTCAAATTCATATCTTTGACTATGATAAATTACGTGGTGATTATGGCACTGTTGGTATCGTTGATAAACAATACCATGAAGCAACAGGTAAAGATATTATGGAATTGATTAAAGACGAAGCGAAGACTAAAGAGAACAAAGGGAAGTTGACAACGTTATTTGCTACGATTACACAAGATGGCTCTGTCGGTTATAAAGAGATTAATCAGGATAACGATAAAGGTTTACGTTCAGCACGTGAAATTATTATCGTATTAACAGGTGCAGACAAAGCTTCAATCGTTGAAAAACTATACAATACTGAAGCGGGTGGCAACTTTGAAGCAGCGAATTTAAAAACACATCGCATGGTCAATGTTATCTTAGATGATGCAGCAGCAGCTGGATTACCTCAAGATATACGTGAATACTACTTCCAAAAATTTGCGTAAAGGAATGATTATATGTCAACATCACATGATAATAAAAATGAAATGGTAACTGATTTCGACGACGTTGTAGAATTAGGTAAAGAGATGGAGCAAATCTCTGAACAAAATGCTGAAGCGCGAGAAGAAGGCCAGGAACAAGAGGATGATCCTCAATAAGTATTGAACAGTACATAATGATTTATGTACTGTATTTTTATGATTAATTAATGAATGTAAGCGTTATTTAATGTAAAATATAAGTATCAATAGATAAGGGGAGATAGTTAATGTCATTTAGAATTGAACATGATACATTTGGAGAAATCGAAGTACCATCAGATAAATATTGGGGTGCACAAACTGAACGAAGTAAACAAAACTTTCCAGTAGGTAAAGAAAAGATGCCAATCGAAGTCGTTTACGGATTTGCTCATCTTAAGAAGGCTGCAGCAATTGTCAACAAAGATTTAGGTAAATTATCAGATGAGAAGTCAGATGCTATCGTAAAAGCATGTGATGATGTGTTATCTGGCCAATTAGATGAACACTTTCCATTAGTTGTATGGCAAACTGGTTCAGGTACCCAAAGTAACATGAACGTTAATGAAGTGGTAGCATATGTTGCAAATATGTACTTGAAAGAATCAGGAAGCACAGAATCGGTTCATCCAAATGATGATGTGAATAAATCTCAATCATCGAACGATACTTACCCAACAGCAATGCACGTGGCACTTTTCCATGAAATCGAAGCGAAATTAATGCCGGCATTAAATACACTTCGCAATACTTTAAAAGAAAAAGAAGATAAGTTTGCTGATATCATTAAGATTGGTCGTACGCATTTACAGGATGCAACGCCATTAACTTTAGGACAAGAGATTTCTGGCTGGCGTTATATGCTTGATAAATGTGAAGCATTATTAAACGTATCTAAAAAAGAATTATTGAATTTAGCAATCGGAGGTACTGCGGTTGGTACTGGAATTAATGCACATCCTGAGTTTGGTGATCGCGTTGCTAAACAGATCGGTGTACAAACGGGTTATGATTTCGTATCATCACCAAATAAATTCCATGCATTAACTGCTCATGATGAAGTGACATTTGTTCATGGTGCATTAAAAGCACTTGCTGCAGATTTAATGAAGATTGCTAACGATGTACGCTGGTTATCATCTGGGCCGCGTGCAGGTCTTGGTGAATTATCAATTCCTGAAAATGAACCAGGTTCATCAATCATGCCAGGTAAAGTAAACCCTACGCAATCTGAAATGTTGACGATGGTCGCTGTTCAGGTAATGGGTAATGACGCTGCAGTTGGTATTGCAGCAAGTCAAGGTAACTTTGAACTGAATGTATTTAAACCGGTTATTATGTACAACACATTACAATCAATTTATCTTTTAGCAGATGGTATGAATTCATTTAATGATAACTGTGCGGTTGGTATCGAGCCGATTGAAGAAAATATTCACAATTATTTAAATCAATCATTAATGTTAGTAACGGCATTAAACCCTCACATCGGTTATGAAAAAGCAGCACATATCGCAAAAACTGCACATAAAGAAGGTTTAACTTTAAAAGAATCAGCAATAAACTCAGGATTCTTAACAGAAGAGCAATTTGATGAGTGGATTAAACCTGAGGAAATGATTCATCCAAAATAAAATGTTTTAATCTGAAAGGGCAGGTCAGTTATGAAAAGACTAGGTTTAGTAGATATTGGATCAAATACAATCCGTTTAGTTATTTTTGAATACTCAAAAGAAACAGGATTACAGGAATTACAGAACATTAAAACACCTGCACGATTATATCAGTTTTTAAACAATGAAAAAGTAATGTCAGAACGTGGTATTGAAGTATTATGTGACACGTTAAATAGTTTTCAGAAAGTTGCACAAAAGTTTGATGTCCATGCACTTTATCCAGTTGCAACTGCAGCTGTACGACAAGCAACAAATATCGAAGAAGTAATCGATAAAGTGAAGGAAAATACAGGCATAGAGATGCGTATTATTTCAGAAAAAGAAGAAGCATTCTTTGGGTTCTATGCGGTCATCAATACATTAGAATACTCAGATGGTGTAACAGTGGATATCGGTGGAGGTAGTACAGAAGTTACATTTTTTGAGGACAAAGAATTAAAATTTTCACATAGCTTTCCTTTCGGTGTCGTAACGCTTCAAAATATGTTTTTTGAAGGTAAGGCACATAACGATAAAGATGCGATTGAAGCGGCGGCAAAGTTTATTCAGGAACAGCTGAGAAGTCTTCGCTGGCTTGAGAAACGTCGCGTTCCAATTATAGCAATTGGTGGATCAGCCCGTAATATTGCGAGAATCCATCAGTCATTAACAGAATATCCTATTGCAGGTGTCCATGGCTATGCGATGAAAGAATCGGATCTTGATTTGGTATTTGATAACCTTACTGCAGCATCTGAAGATGATTTAGAAGATCTGGATGGATTAAGCAGAGACCGTCAGGATATTATCATCCCTTCATGTGTATTATTTAATACATTATTTGATGAAGTTGAGGCAACTGAATTTATCTTCTCACGTAAAGGGTTACGTGAAGGTGTTATCATGAGCATTCTTGAAGAGGAGTATATATTACCGTTCGATAAAGACAATGTCTTTAAAGACTCGTTAAAGAACTTAGCAACGGACTATAACATTAACCAGGAAGAAGCAAACCAACGTGTTATGATTGCTGAGACGCTTTATTATGAATTAGATAAGTTTGAACTGATTAAAGGTAACAAGCGTGACAAAGCATTTTTAAGAAATGCAGCTTATCTGTATTATTTAGGAAGTTACATCGATTCAGATGCCTCAAGTCAACATACGTATTACATTCTTTCAAACTCTAGCTTAAATGGTATTAGTCATAAAAATAGAGTGAAACTTGCATTACTTGCCAGCTTTAAAAATAAATCGTTACTAAAGTTTTATGAAGAAGAAACGAAATGGTTTAATAGCGAAGAGCGCGAAACAATTCAAATGCTTGGCAGTATACTGAAATTCGCTTATGCCTTAAATATAAGTAACACGAACATCGTTCAAGCTTTGTATTTTGAGAAAAAAGAAGAACATTTTGATTTAATGATTGAGTACTCAGGAGATGCTATCGCTGAAGAATATCAAGCAGAAAGACAGAAGAAACATATCGAAAAAATAATAAAGTCAAAACTTAATCTCATTTTTACAGAATCTTTACAATAGTTAGGTATAACTAATTTAGACTGTAAATTAATATACAATAAAAGTGGATGTGACGATAATGGAAAAATTAGATTTAAACAACAAGGCATTTTATAACAACAGAGAAGTAAGTTGGGTAGATTTTAACCGTCGTGTAATTGAGGAAGCTTTTGATAAGAAAAATCCACTACTAGAACGTCTTAAATTTTTAGCTATTGCAAGTTCAAATGCTGATGAATTTTTTATGGTGCGTATAGGTGGACTTAAAGATCAGGTCGCAATGAACTTTAATGAACCTGAAAATAAAACACAGTTAACACCAACAGAACAGTTAGTAGCAATTGATGCAGCTAATCGTGAAAACGTTAAATTACAATATGAACAATACAAAGCTTTGATTCAGGAGTTAGAAGGATATCAGGTTTTCTTTAAAGCGATTGATGAGTTATCTCCTGAAAACTATGAAATCATTGAACAAAAGTTTAACTTTGAAATTTTACCGACGTTAACGCCACTTGGTATCGACGCTTACAGACCTTTTCCTAAATTATCAAACAAGTCATTAAATATATTCGTAGATGTAGAAACAGATGCTGGCGAAAAGAAATCTGCTATCGTTCAGATTCCAGCGTTATTAAACCGCATCATTCAGCTTAAAAATGGTGAGCGTACAATCTTCGTATTATTAGAAGATGTTATTAATCATTTCATCGATAAGTTATTCTTTGGTTACAAAGTAATTCGTACGTTTACGTTCAGAATTACAAGAAACGCAGATTTAACGATACATGAAGATGGTGCAGAAGATTTATTAATTGAAATTGAAAAATTCTTAAAGAAACGTAAAAGTGGTGCTGCTGTTCGTTTAGAAATAGATACACGTCATGACACTTCTATTAACGGTTCATTCTTAATGAATGAATTAGAGATTGAAGCACGTGATATCTATAAGTTAGATGGACCACTTGATTTAACGATGTTATTCCAGTTAGCAGGTATGATAGAGAAGCAATATCCACAGCTTGCGTTTAAACCGTTTGAAGCGGCACCACCGAAATATTTAAATGGTGGTAACATTTATGAAGAAGCGCAGAAACACGATATCTTCTTCCATCATCCGTATGAGTCATTCCAGCCGATTGTTGACTTCATTAAACAAGCTTCTGAGGACCCTAATACGTTAGCAATTAAACAGACGCTATATCGTGTATCTAGTGATTCTCCTATCATTGATGCATTGAAGAATGCAGCTGAAGCCGGCAAACAAGTAACAGTACTGGTTGAGTTGAAAGCACGTTTTGATGAGGAGAATAATGTGCACTGGGCGCGTATGCTTGAAGAAGCGGGATGTCATGTAATTTATGGTATGACACACTTAAAAACGCACTCTAAAATCACTTTAGTCGTGAAAAAAGAAGGCGACGAAGTAGTGCCATTTGTCCATTTAGGTACAGGTAACTACAACGATAAGACTGCTAAAATCTATACTGATATGGGTATTATCACAACGAATAAAGAAATTGGTCAGGATGCGATGAATTTCTTTAACTATTTAAGTGGTTATTCAGAAAAACCAACATATAAGAAATTACATGTGGCACCTTTTGAAATTCGCGATGAATTTGTTGAACATATCAATCAGGAAATTGATTGTCATAAAGAATTTGGTAATGGATTAATTATTGCCAAGATGAATTCATTAACTGATAAGACAGTTATCAAGAAATTATATGAAGCAAGTCAGGCTGGCGTAAAAGTTAAGCTCATCATCCGTGGTATTTGCTGTTTACGTCCAGGTATCCCAGGTATTAGTGAAAATATTCGTGTAATTAGTATTGTTGGACGATTCCTTGAGCATTCAAGAATTTATTACTTCTATCATAACGGGGAAGAAAAGATGTATCTATCTTCTGCAGATATGATGACACGTAACATGATTAAACGTGTTGAGATTTTATTCCCAATTTTAGATCCAAAGATTGTGAACGAACTAAAAGAAATTTTAGATCTTCAGCTTAATGATAACCAAAAAGCACGTGAGCAGGATGCAAGTGGGGTATATCATTATGTACGTAATGAACAGAATGCTGTAAATTCACAGGAAGAACTTGTGAATCAGGCAGAAAATTATAAACGTACCTTGGTGAAACCTAAAGTTACTGAGCCTCAGCCAGTAATGAGCAAACGTGCTAGATTACTAGGATTTGTCAGAGATCGTTTAAAGAAATAAGAAAAAAAGCGAGCCATTTCGTATGATTTCATACGAAATGGCTCATTTTTTATTTTACATTGATATTTAGGATGATTTAAACAAACTTCGTAACACTATTAATATTGCGACGCTCACTTGTTCTAGGTTCTTTTAACGTTTTACCGATAGTAATAATCAGTGCAGGTACATATCTTTCATCGATATTAAACGCTTCTTGAATACCGGTACGATTAAATCCGCCAATTGCACATGTCCCTAAATCATTAAGCGTTGCAAAATTCATCACCTGCATTGCCGGAAATGCAGAGTTCATAATTGCTGCCTCATATGCATATGCTTCATTGTGATAGACACCGTTTACTTGACCGGCAATCGTATCTTTAATTTCCTGAGTCATCGTACCTGCTTCAATGGCAGGGTCAAATACTGTATCGATATTTTTATTCGCTTCTTTATCACCTAATATTATAATCGTTGCACTTGAATCTTTCACTTGTGCCTGGTTATATGCAAGCGGTAATAACTTTGATTTTGCTTCATCGCTATGCACAACAAGAAATTCCCAATGTTGCAGATTCCATGCTGAAGGAGCCTGATTAGCAGCTTCTAATATTTCAAGCAGTGCTTCTTCTGACATTTTATATTCAGGGTCATAAACTTTGACCGCTTTACGTGTTAATAACTTATTCTGTATTGCATTTTCCATGATGCGCCTCCTAAAAATAAATAAAGATTTATACGATTATTATCATATAAATCTTTAATATATTATGCAATTGAACTGCTTAATCAAGTATTGCAGTAATCTTTTCCTGAGTAAGTGGATGGATAAATTCCAGCTTATAACTTTCAAGCGCAAGCTGTCGCAAGTTAGAATCACTGTACAGTGGATCGCCAAGAACAGGGTAACCAATTGCAGCAAGATGTACACGAATTTGATGTGTACGACCAGTTTCTAATGTCAATTCAACTTCTGCGATACCATCGCCTAAAGCTTTTGAATCAACAATATGTGTTACTGCGCGATCACCTGTTTGTGAAACACGACGTTTATTTGGATGAAACTTATCTTTACCGATTGGTAGATCGATTGTTTGATTCTTAAGTGGAAGATGACTTTTAACTTTGGCACGATATGTGCGTGTGATTTCTCGTTCTTCAAGCATACGGTCGAGTATCTTTTTGATGAAAGGATTTTTTGCAACAAGTAGCAATCCTACTGTTTCCTGATCGAGACGGTGTACCGGTTCTACGTAATCTGAGTCTAACGTGTAGATGGCGTGGTTGAGCAGAGTATTAGATTCTGCCATATCATTAGGATGCGTTTTAACACCTTTAGGTTTTACAAGGATTGCTAAATGTTCATCTTCATATTTTACTTCACAAAGACGATAACTTGATTTATACGCACTTTTTTCTTCTGCAATCGGTAAGTATAACTGGTCACCTTCAGAAAGTTTGCTTCTTAATGTAGCAGGTTCATTATTTATTGTTATTTCCTTTGACATTCTGAATTCATGCATCGGCTTTTTAGGAATGTGTAAAGCTTTTAACATTTCTTCGATTGTTAAAGTATCCCATTCATTTCTAATATTTATAATCATAATTTTTCTCCTAAATCGTATTTAAGTCGTATAATAATAGGGTAATATTTAATATCATATTAAAATTTATATAAATCATCATTCGCTTATATACTATTATAGATGAATTAAAGGAGAATTTACATGACTGAAGAAATTAATTTAGAGAAATTTAATAAATCGATTGAAGCAAGACAAATGACGTTTGATGATATAGATGAAATTATTGCACTACAAAAAATATGTTTCCCAGGTATGGAACCGTGGGAAAGAGCACATTTAGAATCACATCTAAATCTGTTTCCACGTGGGCAGATGGTTATCGAATATGAAGAGAAAATTATCGGATCTTGCTCAAGTTTAATCATCAACTTTGATGAATATGATGATAAACATACTTGGAATGACATTACGGATTCGGGTTATATTACAAATCATAATGATAATGGACATAACTTATATGGTATTGAAGTGATGGTCCATCCAGATTATCGTGGCATGCGTGTTGGACAACGTTTATATGAAGCACGCCGTGAAATCGCTTATGAGCTTAACTTAAAATCAATCATTATCGGTGGACGCATTCCGAATTATCATCATTATCAGGATGAATTAACACCACGTGAATATGTCAATGACGTAATGAAACGTAAGATTAAGGATCCAGTACTTACATTCCAGTTTATGAACGGGTTTACATTGATGCGTATTAATCCGAACTATTTAAAAGACGATGTGAAAAGTAGTAAGTATGCAACATTAATGGAGTGGAACAACCCTGATTTCGTTGCTAAATCTAACTTACATTTCAGAACAAGTTATCCGGTACGAATCTGTACAGTTAACTACATGATGCGTAAAATTGATTCATTTGAGGAGTTTGCGAACCAAATTGAATATTTCGTTGATGTGGCATATGATGCTGGCAGTGACTTTGTTGTCTTCCCTGAATTGTTAACGACACAACTGATGAGTTTTGATGAGAAGAGAAATCCAGCAGAATCTATCCGTCAGTTAACTAAATATACGGAACAATATATTGAAATGTTCAATGACTTTGCGATGCGCTACAATATAAATATTATTGGTGGCAGTCACTTCGTTGAAGAAAATGATGATATTTATAATATTTCCTACTTATTCAGACGTGACGGATCAATAGAAAAGCAATATAAAATTCATGTTACACCAAATGAACGCAGATGGTGGGGTATTTCACCTGGTAAGAAGGTTGAAGTATTCGATACAGATTGCGGAAAAATAGCAATTCAAATCTGTTACGATAGTGAGTTTCCGGAGATGGCACGTATTGCAACTGAGAAAGGTGCTAAAATAATTTTCACACCATTCTCAACTGAAGACAGACAAAGTTATTTGCGCGTGAAATATTGCTCAATGGCACGTGCGATTGAAAACCAAATCTATACTGTTACGAGTGGTACATGTGGTAACTTGCCACAAACTGAAAATATGGATATCCAGTACTCTGCATCAGGTATCTATACACCAAGTGACTTTGGATTTGCACGTGACGGTATCGTCGGTGAAACTGGTGAAAATGACGAGATGGTTATGATCGGTGATGTTGACCTTGAAGTATTACGTCGAGGTCGAGAAGACGGTACTGTCCGTCAATTACGTGATAGAAGACATGATTTATACCGCGTTGAATACAGACGTGACTAATATAAAAGAATGGTGTGCTTATGAAGAATAGTACGTTACTTTTAAAAGAAATTGCTGAATTTTTAAATGAAGAAACAGAAGTATATTCTATGATGAATGGTGCCCTTGACCGATTGGTTAAGGGGACCAATTTTTCTACTGGATGGATATTCTTTATCGATGAAGACGGAACACATACGCTTGCATCTGAATATGGATTGCCGGATGCTTTACTCATGGATGATTGTCGTTATATGACAGAAGGACCGTGCTGGTGTGTCTCGCGTTATCATCAAAAGAAGTTAACAAAAGCAAGCAATATTATAACGTGTTCACGTATCGTAAAGGCGAATAAGCAATATAGTGATAAGACCGGTGGTATAACACATCATGCAACAGTGCCACTACAATCAGGTGATGAAAGATTTGGATTGTTAAACGTTGCGACGCCGAACACCAAAATTTATTCAGAAGAAGATCTCGCTTTATTAGAATCCGTCGCCTTCCAAATTGGGAGCGCGATTAAACGTATCTATCTTACTGAGAAAGCACGAGAGACTGCATTACAGGAAGAACGAAATAGACTGGCTCGTGATTTGCATGACTCAGTTAATCAGATGTTATTTTCATTAAAGCTCACTGCGCACGCAGCAGGGACAATGAGTAAGGACGAGAAATCTATTCAGGCATTTCAGATGATAGAGTCAACCAGCCAGGATGCTGTCAATGAAATGCGCGCATTAATCTGGCAGTTGAAACCGGTGGGATTAGAACAAGGCCTGGTTGAAGCAATAAAGAATTATGCTGAAGTGTTAGGATTAAATGTAACGATTAAAGTATCTGGTCTACTTAATCTGGAAAGTAAAGTAGAGCATACAATCTTTAGAATTATTCAGGAAGCAATGAATAACGTTAAGAAACATGCCCAAACAGATGCAGTATCCATTCATTTATCACAGCAAAGCGAACAGTTTATAATGAAGATAGAAGATAAAGGTAAAGGATTTAAAGTGAGTTCAGCTAAAACGTTACCGACCCATGGTCTAAAGAATATACTGCAACGCAGCAATGAGATAGGCGCAGAAGTTAATATGAAAAGCGAAGAAAATGTCGGAACAATGATAGAACTTTTTTATCCGAAAGGACAACAACATGAAAATAATAATCGTAGATGATCATCATATTGTGAGACAAGGATTACAATTTTTATTATCAACAGAAGCAGACTTTGACGTTGTTGCTGATTTCAGCGATGGCAGTGAAGTTGTGTCATATCTTAAAGAACATGATAAGCCGGCGTTAATTATTATGGACCTTGTAATGCCTAACATGGACGGCATAGAAACAACTAAAGCCATAAAAAGTAGCTATCCCGAAGTGAAAGTGCTTGTATTATCAAGTTTTGTTGATGAAGAACATGTAATGGGTGTGATAGATGCAGGAGCAGATGGATATGAAATGAAGGACAGTGAACCTGAGGTGTTGATTCACACGATTAAACAAGTGCTAGCTGGCGCTCAGGCATTTCATCCGAGTGTAGAAGCATATAAAGAATCCGGGCTGAATTTGCCGCATATAAAAAATCCATTATCAAAGCGAGAACTGGAAGTATTAGCTGAAATGTCGAAAGGCTTAACCAATAAAGAGATAGCAGAGCAGTTATTTGTATCAGAGAAGACAGTCAAGACGCATGTTAGCCATATCTTTGCAAAGCTTGAAGTGAAAGATCGCACGCAGGCTTCGATGTATGGTGCGAAGTATAATTTGTATAAGTAGGTATGCTTCGGGCTGGATTGTTTTCTGAATCGATGTCGATGTGTCCAATAAAGTTGAGATATCGGTCACGTTTAACATCATCAAAAAATCCAGCACGATGATAATCTTCATAGTGCTGGATTTCTTTTATAATACGTCTTGAAATTCAGGTGTTTTATCAAATACACTTTTAGCGAATGTACATAATGGGATAATCTTTTTGTTGTTTTGACGTGCGTATTTAACCGCAGCTTCTACCATCATCTTACCTGCACCTTGACCACGTAATTCATCGTTAACTTCGGTATGATCGATAATAATCTTATCTTCTCCAGTAGGCACATAAGTCATTTGCGCTTTAGGACTTGATACATCACCGATATAAAATAAATTTTCTTTATGATTTACAGCCATCATAATAATAACACTCCTCGTAGTGAATTCTGTTTAGATTAAGTATAAATGTATTAGCCGATTTAATAAAGCAATTAAGCAGATAGTAATTGAATTGATGATGGTAAAAGTATACAATAATACTTAAAATAGGAGGTTACCTGATGATAGATAAATGGTGGGCGAAGGATGAATGGTTAACATTGATTTTTATGATTAGTTATATGGCTATGAAAGACTGGTTACCAAAAATGTGGGCAGAACGTATTCTTCTCATTGTACTTGCTTTCGTTATGCTCTATTTTGTGGTTAAACTTACTGTCTATATTATAAATGAGTATCGTCATACAGAAATTACGCATATTAATTATTTCATCAATAAAGAAACTGATTATTTCATCGTCTGGTTAATACCGGTGTTATTTAAACTCGCTACATTCTACTTAGTTTATGTCGTGATGATGATTGAATGGGGTAATCTGTGGAATTATATTATGGTCTTCGGCGGCATTGTTCTAGTTCTGGTTATGTTTGATGAATATTTCGAACGTCATAGTGAGGTGCGAGAGGTATTAAATGAAAATAGATAAGTTTTTTGCGTGGTTAAATAGAAATAAAATCATAATTATAATGAATACTTTACTTGCTATTCATTTGATTTATAACAATAATTTTTCAAAAGTATTAAATATTATTGTTGTTTCAACTTTGATTTTCATCAGAGCAGTACAATTCAATAAATATTTTAAGCAAAATATCAAAAAACTTCGAAATGATACGAGTATTGATTATGATGAAGAACAATTAAGAAAAGATGGTCGCTATTTTTATGTTTTTACATATCTTTCATATCTATTTTGTTTAATATTAGTTATATGTTTGTTATTTGTTAATCAGCACACATTACTCATCTGTATCATTGCTGTCATTATCATCATAATTGGTGTATTAATCGATAATAGATTTGAAAAGAGATCGAAATTAAGAGAAATACTCGCAGAAAAGGACAAAGCATAACGTATGCTTTGTCCTCGTTTTATACATATTGTATTCATTTCCTATTCATGTGGTTCTAAGTGAACGATTGTTTCAATTGCACCATATGCTTCTTTAATATTGTGTTCTATATTTTCAGTAATATCATGGCTTTCCGCCACTGTAAGATTTGCATCTACTGTTACGGTAACATCGATAAATGTCATGACACCGTGATTTCTTCCTTTAATATCTACAACGGATAAAACATCCTCAACATTTAAGACGATTTTCTTCATCTCATCAAGTGTTTCTGCATCAAAGCCATCTGTTAATGTAATAGCTGTTTCAAAGAATATTTCTATCGCTGTTTTCATGATCAATAAACCGACTACTATTGCTGCGACGGTATCTAAGAAGGGTAGTCCCATGAATACGCCGACAATACCTACAAATGTTCCAAGCGATACAAGCGCATCGGATAGGTTATCAGCTGCGGCTGCTTTTAATGCACTGGAATCTACTTTCTTCGCTAAATTACGATTGTAGAAATAGACGAGTAGCATTGCTAACGCTGATAATATCGCTACTACTGCTGTTTCAATGGATGGCGTTGAAAAGTCCTGATTGATATAGTGTCGAATACCCTGAAGGATTACCTGAACGCTGACTGCAAACATAATGAATGCAGCAATCAGTGAACCGATATATTCAGAACGATAATGACCATAGTTATGATTATCATCTGCTGGCTTCATACTGATTGCAAGTCCTATAAGCAGAGCAACTGATGAAACAACGTCAGTCGCGTTATTTAATCCATCGGCAACAAGCGCATGTGAGCCATTCATATAACCGAATAACAATTTTAACGTAGTAAGCAATACATACATTATAATACTGACTTTTGCACCTTGCTGAGCTTTTGCGAGTTGGTCTTTTACCTGCACTTTTTTCATCCTCTCAAACCATGTCTTATTATTATCAAACAAATGGGAAGAAATATCTAGTGAATTGCAGTGAATAATATAAAAATTATTATGCTTGTAATATTAAATACGAATAAGTTTTTTATTCATAAAAATTCATAATTATGAAAATTACAATTTACATTGCAATAGAAATAATTTATAATTATTTGTAATAGTCAGAAAATTCTGTTGTTGAGGAGGATATTATGAAAATAAAAGGGAACATGACAGTCAGGATTATTATTGCATTAATTGCTGGTATTGCTATAGGTTCATTCTTTAATATATATCAGGACGCAAGCTGGGTTAAGTGGATTAATCAATATGTCTTTAATGTAATCGGTCAAATTTTCTTAAATCTTATTTTTATGCTTGTTGTACCAGTAGTATTTGTATCTATTGTTTTAGGTGTGCTTGGTGTAGGTGATCCTAAACATTTAGGTTCTATCGGTTTAAAGACGATTTCATTCTTTTTAGTAACGACTGCATTAGCTATCACCCTTGCAATGTCACTTGCTTTAGTATTTAAACCAGGTGACGGTAAAAGTGATTTGTTAAACAGTGATGAAGTAAAAACTTATGCTGAAGAACAGAAGAAAAAAGCTGCAGCAGCAGAAGAAGAAGGCACACCTGCCACCCAGACTTTTGATCAGACGTTAATCAATTTAATTCCGAAAAACCCAGTACTTGCTATGAGTGAAACAAACATGCTGCAAGTGATTACGTTTGCAATATTTATTGGTATCGGTATGATTGCACTGCGAGAGAAAGTATCAGCAGTAAAATTACTGTTTGAGCAGACAAATGAAATACTGATGTTTATCGTAACAGCGATTATGCAATATTTCGCACCAATTGGTACATTCGGTTTAGTTGCAACAGCATTTACGAATGCAGGTTTCGGTGCAATTAAACAGCTTGCAATGTATTTCTTCGTTGTATTATTAGGTTTATTCTTACATATGATTATTGTATATGGTGGTGCAGTCAGTTTCTTGGCACGCAGAAATCCTATCTGGTTCTTTAAAGGTTTCGCACCGGCAATGACCGTTGGATTTAGTTCATCAAGTTCAAATGCGACGTTACCGATTTCATTAGAATGTGCTCAGGATAATTTAGAAGTACGTAAAGAAATATCATCCTTTGTACAGCCGCTAGGTGCCACAATTAACATGGATGGTACTGCAATCATGCAAGGTGTTGCAACTATCTTTATCGCTCAAATTTCCGGTGTTGATTTAACACTTGGTCAGATGGTGACAGTTGTTGTCATAGCAGTAGTAGCTTCTATCGGTACTGCAGGAGTGCCAGGTGCTGGTCTTGTAATGCTTGCAATGGTTCTGACAGCGGTTGGTTTAAATCCTGCTGCAATCGGA
This sequence comes from Macrococcoides bohemicum, assembly GCF_016865215.1. Classification (NCBI taxonomy): domain Bacteria; kingdom Bacillati; phylum Bacillota; class Bacilli; order Caryophanales; family Staphylococcaceae; genus Macrococcoides; species Macrococcoides bohemicum. The sequence goes on along the minus strand of NZ_CP054482.1, from coordinate 1,855,029 downwards.
ATTATTTTAGGGATAGATAGACTTCTCGATATGACGCGTACAGCTGTTAACATTTCTGGAGATGCTGCTTGTGCAGTTGTCATTTCTGAACAGGAAAAGCGTTATTTAGCAAAAAAAGGCATGAAAGTTGCATAATTGTGACATTAAAAAAATAATTTTAAAAAAAGAGGAAACTTTTAAGAGTTTCCTCTTTTAATTTTTTGTAAATTATATTAAGATGGTAAAGTCACTTTAAATGAATGTGTATTTTTTCAACTTATATTTTAAGAGCATTTACTGACATAAATTTATATTTAGAGAGAAAGGTCGTATAGAAAATGGATAAACAGCAATTCACAGATTTACTTCAAACGAAATTCAAAATGGTGCGTATCGAAGCGGGATACACACAAGATACTATGGCTCAGACAATCGGCTTATCAAAGAAAACATTAGTTCAAATTGAGAAAGAACGTGTATTACCGAACTGGACAACATGTGTATCTTTATGTGCATTATTCAGAGATTCAGAAGTATTACAAAATACTTTAGGTGGAGATCCACTGGAAGTGATTCAAGTAATTTCACGTGGTGCATGTGCATATCCGGATCAGGATAACAAAAATGAATTATGGTGGACAACGATTGAATCTGATCGTGACATCGTTTTACAACAAAACAAAATTTCTAACCTTTACCGTGTATTAGATGGTTCAACACAACCATTATATGGATCAAATAAAGCGCGTGAAGCTGAAATGTTCTTTAATAAGAAGAAAAACGAAAATTTAGTAAGTTTATAATATACTAAACAAACGCTTATCCAGCGTTTGTTTTTTTTATATAGAGGTATTAAACTAATAAGTATTAAAAATAAAGAGGTGGCATATTGAACGCAGTATTAATCGTATTATTTATGGGACTCATCGGTGCACTTATCGGTGGATTTACAAATTATATCGCAATAAAGATGTTATTTAGACCGTTTGAACCAAAATTTTTATTTGGCAAACAATTACCGTTTACACCTGGACTCATTCCAAAACGTCGTAACGAACTGTCAGTTAAGATGGGCGAAATGGTAACAGAACATTTACTCACACCAGAAATCTTTAAAGAAAAGTTGATGACTCCACAAACAGAAGGTTTTATGAAAGACTTTATCGTACGTCAGATTCAGACATTAAAGACAGGACAATATTCAGTCGACGACTTTGCAAGACGCTTCAATATAGATGTAAGTGCGCTTGGCAATGAGAAATTACGTCATCAACTTTTGCAAGTCATTGATAATGCAGTTTTAACGCGTAAAGATGAACAGATAGCAAATTTATTACCAGTTGATTTACGTGGTAAGCTTGATGCCCAAGTTGAAGGTTTGCCACCAATGATCATGGAAAAATTACGTGACTATGTTAATTCTGCAAAAGGTTATGATGACATGATGCAAATGATCGATCGTTTCTTTATGGAAAAAGGTCGCGTTGTCAGCATGATTCAAATGTTTATGACGAAAGAGATGATTGCAGATCGCGTCATTAAAGAATTTAATGCATTAAGCAGAGAAGAAAAGTTAAACGATATCATCGCTACCGAAGTAAATCGTGAATATCATCAGTTGTTAACAAAACAACCGTCTAACTTTATCAGTAACCAGGAAATAGAGACGATTAAAGAAAATTTAATCGAGCAAATCATCGCGCAAGTCGACTTAAAACGCTATACGTCTACACCACTCGTCACACTTGCACCAAAAGCTTTTGAATATATGGAAAGTGAAGGTAGTGATCGATTTGTACATTATGCAATCTCTAAAACATCAGATAATATTGCAGAAATTTTAGAGAAAGTGCATATCGCTGAAATCGTCAAACAGCAGATTGATAACTTCGAATTATCGTTTTTAGAGCGACTCGTTATTGAAATATCAAACAAGGAATTAAAGATGATTACATTTTTAGGCTTCTTACTTGGTGGCATTATCGGTTTAGTACAAGGTGTAATCGCTCTCTTTGTATAATGAGCGCCATTTATGGTATATTTATTATGAACAATTAAATTATGTGTAAATTCAAAGGAGAATGATTATGTCAGTTAATATTTATGATGAAGCAAACCGTTTAGAAAGCGCATTACGTCAAAGCGACGAATACAATGCGATTAAAGAACATTACTCTGCAGTAAACAGCAACCCTGAATCAAAGAAAATCTTTGATGATTTCAGAAAGATTCAGTTAAATTTACAGGAAAAACAAATGTCTGGTCAGGAAATTACAGAAGACGATTTAAATGCAGCACAGTCAACTGCTGAATTAATCGAAAAAGACGAAAACATTTCTAAATTAATGGAAGCAGAACAAAAAATGAGCTTCATGATTCAGGAAATTAACCGTGTTATCATGAAACCTTTAGAAGAATTATACGGCGTACAAACTGAAGATACGCCTGAAGCTTAATTGCTAAAATTTAAGCTTTCAAGTACAATAATTAAATAAATTATCAAATAAACAAAAAGTGATATGCTTTTTGTTTATTTTTTTGTGAGGGATACAATGAAGTTTTATTTTAAGCATGAACAGTTCGAATCAATTCAACTCTATATTAAAAATATTATCAACCTGTATTATGAAGAAAGCTACTTATTTGAAGGTGTTGGAGATAATCAGATCAATCTTAATATTGAGCAAAAAGATGAAACAACCGTTACGACAACAATGACGATCGATGGTAAAACATATACGCAATCTGCAAAAAGAAATGGTGTTACAAAGCGCGATATGAAACAGGCGCTTGGTGAGACGTTGATCACTATATTAACTGACCATACAGGAATTGTTCAAAGCTGGGGAACACTGACTGGCATAAGACCTACAAAACTATATCATAAATATTATAGAGATGGATTAACGCATGAAGAAATTACGAAAATATTGGTACGTGATTATTTAATTTCTCCTGAGAAAATTGACTTGATGAGAGATATAGTACACACACAATTAACTGCTATTCCTGATCTTTATCAGCTTGAACGTGAAGTAAGTATTTATATCGGTATTCCTTTCTGTCCGACTAAATGTGCATATTGTACGTTCCCAGCTTATGCAATACGTGTATTTAAAGACCAGGTACCAGAATTTTTAGTGGGATTAATACATGAAATAAAGCATACTGCAGCATGGTTAAAAGATAATGATATACAAGTGACTTCTATATACTTTGGTGGTGGTACACCGACATCGATTGAACCGAAAGATCTATCATTATTGCTTGAGACAGTATACACATCATTTGACATGACGCATGTACGTGAAGTTACAGTTGAAGCAGGACGTCCCGATACGATTGATACGGAAACACTGGATGTACTTAATCATTATGATATTGACCGTATCAGTATTAACCCACAAAGCTTTACAGACGCTACTTTAAAAGCGATCGGGCGACATCATAGTGTACAGGAAACGATTGATAAGTTTCATCTATCACGAGCACACAATATGAATAATATTAATATGGACTTAATTATCGGATTACCAAATGAAACACGCGTTGAAATGGAAAACTCTTTACAGGAGACGAAAAAATTAAATCCAGAGTCATTAACAGTACATACGTTAAGCTTTAAAACAGCAAGTGAGATGACACGTAATAAAGCAAAGTATCCAGTGGCGCCAAGAGATGAAATCATTCATATGATGAACATGACAAGGCAATTTGCTATAGAAAATGATTATATTCCGTATTATTTATATCGTCAGAAAAACATACTTGGAAATCTTGAGAACATTGGTTACTCTAAACAGGACGAAGCTTCATTATATAATATTTTGATCATGGAAGAAGTCCAAAGTATTATTGGACTGGGTTGTGGTGCATCAAGCAAGCTTATAGATCCTGTTACCGGCAAGATTGAAAACTTTTTAAATCCAAAAGACCCGAAATCATATAACAATAGTTATGAAAGTTACACTGACAAGAAGATTGAAAAATTAACGCAATGTTACACAAGCATCTAATGTGATATCACTTTAGATGCTTTTTTTCGACTTGTCTAACAATTTTATATGATTTAATGTAAAATATGATGTAACAAGAAAAGTGAGGTACTGCTTATGGTAAAATTTATCCACTGTTCAGACTTATTACTAGACGAGCCATTTGATTTAAAAAGTAACTTGCCGGAACATATTATGCAGGATGTATACCGAGCAAGCTTTGAAAGTTTTAAAAATTTAGTTGATGATGCAATAGAGATGAAAGTTGATTTTATACTTATTAGTGGGAATTTATATTCGAGTAAAAATAGAAATATTAGAGCAGATAAATTTATTGAACAGCAATTTGAACGATTAAAGAAAGCACATATTTTTGTGTATTATATTGCTGGAACAGACGATAGTTTATCTCAAAAGTCTTATACAATTTATCCGGATAATGTCGTTGTATTCTCTGAAGATGTACAGTCATACGAGCTGATTACGCATAACGGACAAAGAGTGTTTATTCATGGATTTAGCTATAAAGAACATACAACATATGAAAATAAATTAGACGGTTATCCAGTGAATGAAGTGGATCAATCCATTCATATCGGAATGCTGCATGGAATACATCATAAGATTAAAGGATTCAACACGACAGAGTTTAGAATAGAGGATTTAAACGAAAAACTATATCATTACTGGGCATTAGGACATTTACCATATAAGAAACGTCTTAATGATCTGCCTGAAATCCATTATCCTGGCAAGATGCAAGGTACACGTTTCTCTGATACTGGACGAAAAGGTTATCTTTATGTTGAAGGAGATCATACAACACTTGACGTTAAATTTATACCGACAGAACATATCCGTTTTGAACATGTGACGTTAACATTAAATGAAACCGGCAAACATGCCATCTATCAGGATATTACTGATTTCAAGAATAGTATAAGAAGTTCAGGGAAAAGTATGTATCAGTTAAAGCTCGTTAATCCATTTGAAACATTAATTGACAGCCATTTAATACAAAGTATTCTCAAGCAAGTACAAATGTATGAATCAAATGAATCACAATTTGTCTGGATCGATGACATCGAGCTTGAGCAGACATTTGAAGTACATACACTAGCCAGTGAATTTAATGCAGAACATTTAGAGAATGAAGCACTATTTAATCAGGCACGTGTACCGATACAGCAATCAAGTGTTGAACGATACGCAGATGATATAAGTTTTGATGTGCATCAAACGTTACTTAATCACGGCGAATCAAGATTAAAGTTAATGATGAGGGATGAATCATGAAGATAAAATCACTTGAAATATATGGATACGGCAGATTAGAACATCGAAAATTTGATATTCATTCAGACTTTGTTCAGATTTATGGTGAGAACGAAACTGGAAAATCAACGATGCAGGCGTTTATCCATGCTTTATTATTTGGTTTCCATAGAGATGAGGAATATGAACCGAGACTTGAGCCGAGATTTTCACCGCAATACGGAGGTAAGATGACGCTTGAATTACAATCAGGCGAGATAATAACGATTGAACGTAACTACGTACATCAAAAAGAAGAAACGACAATATTGCTTGATGGCAAACAAAAAGATGTGCAATGGTTAAATCAATTATTAAACCACATTTCAAAAGAAACTTATAAAAATATTTTTTCATTTGATGTATTAGGATTACAGGAAGTGCATCGCAAACTGACTGAAGATAAATTACAGGCATATCTTTTGCAAGCAGGAGCATTTGGCAGTACTGAATTTACGCAGATGACAGAACATATTAAACAGGAAAAATCACGATTATTAAATGATGACGTTACGGGTGAAATAAATAAAGCTACTGAAGAATTACAAGTTCTAGAATCTCAAATTCGTCAAAAAGATCTTCTGTTTGAAACGTATGATACATTACTGTCTGAACAAGATAAATTAAGGCGCGAGTCCGATGAATATAAGACACATCTTAAAGAACTTAATCAAGTATTACAACGTAAACAACGTGAAATAACTTTTCACAATCAAGCGAAAGAATGGAAAGCACTCGAACACAAATTGAATATTGCACCGCCAACTTTCCCCGAGCAGGGGATTGACCGATTTGAAGCGCTAAAGAAACAACAGCATCAAGTCAATCGGGACTTACAACTGCGTCAGGAAAGACTCAACCAATTAACAGTTGAAAACAGCAGTATACAATTGCTTAAGAATCGGGTAATAGAACAATCAAATGACTTGCTTAAACAAGAACAGTCATATCGAAACTATCAGTCAGATCTTTCTCATCATTCAAAGATGATTGATCAGCTGACAAATGAACAGGCAACATTGATGAAAGATATTGGCTGGGAGAAATATCATCTTGTAGATGCAGGACCATCAGTAAATGAACAAGCAAGTTTAACAATCAATCAACTCGAAAAAGATTCACTTGAGAAGTCACAGATAGATCGAGAGATTAATTTTGTTAAAGATACGATTGCTAAAAAAGAACAGGCACTTCATGATATGGAACATGTAAAGGTGCATGATGAACGTTTCGAAAAATCTTTACAACTTGAAAAGAGTAAGACTGATTTAATAGATAAAACTAAGCTTTACGATACGATGAAGGAAGAAGCAGCAACTTTTGAAGCGAAACAGTTAAAACAATATAAACTTCAGCAATGTAGTTTGTTATTAATGATGTTATTGTTTATCGGTGGTGCCATCTATTCATTTTTAATACCTCAATATATCGTCCTGGGTGTATTTTGTGTATTAGCAGTGCTTACAATTGTTATGTTGATGATGAATAAAAAACCGGATTTGCATTTCAATCAATCTTTAGCGCAGGAAGTTACAGATCTTAATCTAAAGGTAAAAGATTTGCAGGATAACTTTGATTTATCCTTTGATCTGGAAGAACAACGATTAATCAGACAGCGTATGAATGAAGGTAATAGTGAAATAGCACGCGAAAAAAATCGATATAATCAGTTAAATCACAGTTTACAAGATATTAATAAGCGTATTGAACAATCGACTTCAACATTACAAAATATAAGAACAAAACTAAATTTACCGGAAGATTATCTGGTAACTCGACTTACACTTGCCATCAAACAAATTAATAAGATTAATACGTTGGCATTGGAATTAGAAACATTGAATGGTAAATATAAAGCTACCGAGCAACATATATTACAATTTAACGATGTATTTAATCGCTTTAAACAAACAGTACCGATTGAATTAAATATCGACAGCTTATTCCATGATTTAAAGACGATGCAGACGAAAGATGAGAAGAATAAGTTTCAGTTTAATAAGAATAATGATCAGATAGCGCTGTTAAATAAAGAGATTGCAATTATGCAGGAACAATTATTACAGTTCAATAATGAATTACAGACACTTTTCGATGAAGCTAAAGTAAGCAATGAATCAGAATATTATGCTCAGGAAAAAACATTTAACAATTATCATAGTGATTTAACTCAGTTTGATAAATTAAGTCGTTCACTTACTGAACAAGGATTCTCATATGATGATAATACGGCTTTAAGCTATGTTACAACGATTGACTTAGTGGCGCAACTGAATGCTATTGAAGCGCACATTAATCAGTTAAAGCGCGACTTAGCTCGAGTGAAAGAAAGATTAACAGGGATACACGAGCAAATGGAAACAATCGCGAGTGATGATAGTTTGTCCCGTCTAAAATATGAATTACAGATTAAGAAAAATCAATTAAATACTTTAATATATGATTTTACGGCGGTCAATTATATTGAAACATTGATTGAGGCACATATTGAAGCAGTTAAAGAAAAAAGACTACCATATGTTATCAGTGATGCAACTGAGATATTTAAGTATTTGACTGAGGATAGATATATACAAGTACTGTATAAAGATCAACATCTTGTTGTCAAAGCGAGCGATGGTCAAGTTTATCATCCGACAGAATTATCGCAATCAACGAAAGAAATACTTTATATTGCATTGAGACTAAGTTTAATACAGTCGCTTAATAAATATTATCCGTTCCCAATTATTATTGATGATGCATTTGTGCATTTTGATAGAACGAGACGTGAGCGTATATTAGAATATATGATGAAGTTAAAATCTAACCAAATTATTTATTACACTTGTAATAGATCAACTGTGGTTACAAACAAAAATACCATTACACTAGAGAGAATAAATAAGGAGGTTAAAAAATGAGAACCATTGAAACATTAAAACCTGGTGCTTCTGTTGATAACTACTTTTTAATTCACAAAGCAATTCAAGGCGTAACAGGACAAGGGAAACCTTATTTAACGTTATATCTTAAAGATAAAAGTGGAGATTTAGAAGCGAAAGTATGGACTGTCACTGAAGATGATATAAAAGCACTAACACCTGAAACTTTAGTAAGAATTAAAGGTGATGTTATAGATTATCGTGGCAGAATTCAGATGAAGGTCAATCAATTTAAAGTAGCGACACCTGAAGATGGTGTGAAGCTTGAGCACTTTTTAGAATCAGCACCACTTAGTGAAGATGATATGATGAATGAGCTGATGGACTATCTGCTTGAAATTGAGAATGCGAAGTTACAACGTGTGACACGTTTATTATTAAAGAAACATCAAAATGAATTTATGACATTCCCTGCTGCGAGTAGTAATCATCATAACTTTGTTTCAGGGTTGTTATATCACGTGCTAACGATGTTAAAGCAGGCAAAAGCATTATGTGATATTTATCCATCACTCAATAAGAGTTTATTATATTCAGGTATTATTCTGCACGATCTGGGTAAAGTTAAAGAATTATCCGGGCCAGTCGCAACAAGCTATACTGTAGAAGGAAATCTACTAGGTCACATTTCAATTATGAGTGACGAAGTAGCGAGTATCGCGCGTGAACATAATATTGATGGAGAAGAAATTATGCTGCTTCGTCATTTAATCTTAAGTCATCATGGTAAATACGAATATGGATCACCAAAATTGCCGATGGTAAAAGAAGCGGAGATATTAAACTTTATCGATAATATTGATGCACGTATGCAGATGTTTGATAAACATATGAAAAAAGTAGAGAAGGGTAACTTCTCAGAACGCATTTTCGCACTTGAGAACAGACAATTTTATAAACCCATCAATCTGGACTAATGATTGACGAATTAACTTAAAATCCCAGGATATCAATAAGGAATTATTGATATCCTGGGATTTTTAGATTATTGACTTACTTCTGGTGATTGTGCTGTTAAAATTTGCTCATCAACGATTTTCTTAATGTCTTTATCTTTGTAATCGACATCGTAGTCTTTAAGCAGCTTTTTGTATGCATCAACCATTAATTTAGGATCTTTTTGAATTTTAGTTTGACGTACTTTTTCTTTTAGACTATTCTTTTGGCTATCGAAATCATCTTGTTTGTCCGCTAAGATAATGTGGTAACCAAAGTCAGTTTTTACTAAGCCTGAAAGTTCGCCTTCTTTTAATTTAAATAACGCTTTTTCAAACGGTTCAACTGTTTGTCCTTTAACAACATAGCCTAATGATCCACCGTTTGCCTTAGAACCTGTATCACCAGATTCTTTTTTAGCGATCTTAGCGAAGTCAGCTTTGTTTTTCTTAACTTGTGCTAAGATTTTTTCTGCTTTTGCTTTCGCAGCCTTATCACTTAAACCATCTTTGTTCGAATCAGATTTCACTTGAATTAAGATGTGAGATGCTTTCTTCGCATTTTCTTTTACATCTGCATCTGTTACTTTAACTGTTTCTTCTAACAATTTTTTACGGTATTCATCATTGACACGCGTGTCTTTATATTGTTCAACAGTCATCCCTGGTTGTTGTTGTTGTAGAATTTGAAGGAATTGTTTCTCGCCACCGTATTTTTTAATTTCTTCATCTACAGACTTTTTAATTTTATCTGCATCTACTTTTTTACCGTATTTATCTTTTAAAATATCTCCGATTAAAATTTGGAACGCTGTGTTAGCTACTTCAGTTTTACCCATCTCTTTAATTACATTTGTTGTAGTAACATCTCCTGCTTTAGAAGATATTAAAGTTTCACCATTATTTCCACATGCAGATAATCCTAAAACTGATATAGATAATGCTACAGGCAGAATTACTTTTTTAAGTTTCGTCATACGTATTCTCCTTTTCAGTTACAATTTCTGTTCTAATATATCACAAAGCAATATTAGATTACAATTTATCTAATATTGCACTCGTGATAATTCATTGAAAGTTCATGTTTTGTCAGTATTTCAAAACCATATTTACGTTCTTCGATGTAAGAGCCTTTCGGTGTATTGATAATATACTTTAAGTATATAAAATCAATAAATGACATCCCGACATTAATAGAAAATATAAATAGAAAGTAATGTGCAAATTGTGGTAATGCTACTGCGCAATATAACGTGATAAAAGTTATTATGACAAACGGCAGCATCAGTGAAATACCAAATTTTATTTTGTGAATCGGATGATTGATTCTTATATTAAATAACGGAAAAAATTTAGACTTATTCGTTTTTTGTAAGATCATTGATTTCATATCATTCATAAAAGGTATCATATGACAAAATTTATGAATAGGGTATAGCAATAAACATGCTGCGATAAAAAGAAAAAAGTACTGATCAGAGAAATGTTTACCAAAAACACTTGAGAATAATTCAAAACTAACGATAAATACTAAGATTGAAATAAGTGCTGAAATAAGCAATATACGCTGTAAACCGTATGTTGCACGAAAGTTAAAGTTTTTATTACATAAGTACATGGCAATTCTCCTATCGGTCAATTTACCTAGCAATTATGCATTATCAGTTTCGTTCTCGTCAAGTAAAACTTTTAATAGGTCATTATGACTTTTATCAAGGTGTTTAATAAAGTCGTCGCCATATATTTGCGCTACGATATATTTTAATTCAGTGAAAGAAGGAAGGTCATGCATTATGTCATTAAAATTATTTGCTGCTTCGTAAATACGATCATCTGTTTCTTTATAACCATGATATGTTTCATACAGCAATTCTTTCCCTTTTTCAGTCAATTCAAGATACGTATTACGTTTATCGAATTCACTTTTAGGCATCGTTAAATATCCACGCTTTTCAAGGTTTTTAGCAAAGTTAAACACAGTTGAAACATGCATCACGCCATATTGACTCACTTGTGAAATCGTTGCCTTTTCAAGGTTTCTGATGATTATTAATATATGATGTTCATTAATATTTAAATCATAAGGTTTAATCCATTTTTGCCAGTCTTTTTCCACGGTTTTCCATAAAGCTTTACTCAACTGAGATACTTTATGTGTAAAAAGCATTTTTTCAATTACATCTTTTTCACGTTTCATAACGCTGCCATCCTTTCACTTGTATATTAAATTTATATTATTGCTATAGTTAAAATAAAAAAAAGTATGATGATAACATCATACTTTACTATAGGATAATAATATTTTAACATAATACATTTGTGAAACAAGATATTTTTCTGAATTTTTAAAAATATAAAAAGAAGATATCATATCTTCTTTTTTTATATCTATTTTTTTGATAAGTTATCCATAATTTCAGTTTTACGATTATTTAAGTTTTCGATATTGCCTTTTAAATTCTCAACATTTGGCTGAATATCAGATTTATAATGTGCAATCATATCTTTAATTTCATCTGTCATCGTTTTCATCACTTCTTGTGAAGCATCTTTTGTTTTGAAGACAGCATCTTTTACTTCATTTGCTTCAATCTTTAACTGATTCATCTGTGCTTTAGTGTCATATGCAGTTGATTGAAAGTTTTGTTGTAATTCTTTACCTGACTTCGGTGCATTTAATATTGATGTTGCTGCACCTGCAGCGATTCCTACACCAAATCCTAATAATATACGTGAAAATTTCATAAATTGATCCTCCTCAATTTGCTTGTACTAATCTATACCCATAATTTTTAATAACATGCTTATTTTATCGCATTGCTGATTGCATCTTTTAATTCATGCATTGCTGTTTCGTTGAACGCGTCCGCATGTGTTTCCCACTTGTAACCGAACCCATCTATATCATCTTCATAACGTGGAATGATATGGAAATGGATATGGAATACAGATTGATCAGCGAAAGCACGATTATTTTGAATAATGTTGATTCCAGCTGGACTAAATGCAGCATCAACTGCTTTAGCAACTTTTTGTACAGATTGAATAACTTTTGCTAAATCTTCAGGGTCTACAGATAAGATATCTTCAGCTGCATTTTTAGGGATAACGAGTGTATGGCCTTTTGATACTTGTGAGATATCTAGAAATGCATATGTATACTCATCTTCATAAACTTTATATGAAGGGATGTCACCTTTTAATATTTTTCCGAAAACTGTTTCACGCATTGAAAACGCCTCCTTAAATTATTTGCTATTTTGTTTATTATAATGTAAATAATGAAAATATTCATTCAATCACAATTCGTTATGAGAAATAATCATTATTTGATACAATAAATTTAAATTAAGATGAACGGAGAATGCATGTGACAGTTAAAGTGAGTAATTTAACAGGGGGATATGGTAATCAACCTGTTATTCATAATATAGATTTTGAATTAGCACCTGGTCAGATTATCGGACTTATCGGATTAAATGGTGCCGGAAAAAGTACGACGATTAAGAATATGTTAGGGTTGCTACGTCCGTTAGAAGGTGATATTGAAATCAATGGCTATAAACTCTCAAACGATCCATTTAAATATCGCTCAGAACTATCGTATATTCCAGAGTCACCTGTGTTATATGATGAATTAACATTAGAAGAACATATCGATATGACGGCGATGGCATATAATATTGATGCAGAGGTAGCTATGGAACGCGCGATGCCGATATTAAAGATATTTCGTTTGGAAGATAAGCTGAAACAATTTCCTGTTCATTTCTCGAAAGGGATGAAACAGAAAGTAATGATTATTTGTGCATTTATCCCGGAACCAGCGCTTCATATTATTGATGAACCATTTTTAGGACTAGATCCTTTAGGGATACAATCGATGCTTGATCTTATGGTGAAAGCGAGAGAAGCCGGACGCACTGTATTGATGAGTACCCATATTTTAACGACGGCAGAACGTTATTGCGACTCATTTTTACTGATGCATCATGGTAAACTAATCGGTAAAGGTACGCTTAATGATTTGAGGTTGCAGTTTAATATGCCGAATGCCACACTGGACGAAATTTATATTTTTGCAACAGGTGATGCGCATGAATAAGGCGGTTCAACTTTTTAATCAAAGGCGAGCGAAGAATCATAAAGAAGTAGCTTATTATAGTAAGTTTATCTTTAATGGTCATTTTGTCGTATTCTTATCAATTGCTTTTGGTGCATTGATGTTACAGTATTCACAAATGGTAAAACACTTATCACCGCACATCAATTATCATCTTATTATTGCAGTAACACTCGCTATGCTAACCATTACGAATATTAGAACTTTCGTCAGACCGGCAGATCAGATTTTTTTACTGAATTTTGAACAGCATATGAATGCCTATTTTAAATCAGCAATGATAAGAAGTGCATTGATTCGAATTGTTATTTTTGCAATTGTTGCAGCTTTATTTATTCCGCTATATTTTAATGTAGTAGATCCATCGGTGAGAGGGTTTATTTGTGCTATTATATTAGGACTCTTAATGATTATCATTGGTATACGGATCCGTTTTTTAATGATGAAGTTAGATATAGCGCAACATTTGAGCAGTCTACTGATATTTTTAATGTCATTATCTGGAATCTATACTTCACTTGAAGGCTTACCGATGACAATCTTTCCGATTATCATTTTTGGGTTTGGTCTGATTTATCTGCTTATTAAAAATACACAATACCGTACAGTAAACTGGCATGCAATGATAGATTACGAAGAACGATTGACACATCAACAAAATAAAACGATTAATATGTTTACAGATGTAAAAGGTATGAAAGATACTGTTAAACGACGTCGTGTACTAGATGTTTTATTAACTAAGAATAAAACTAAGTACAATCAGCAACATATGTTTGAGTTTTTATTTGTTAGAAATTTTCTGCGCAGTAGTGATGCATTATGGATTATCATTCGACTCATCTTAATTGCAGCTGTTGTGATGTGGATTGTGAATCAGGAAATTATTGCAATGATTATCGGCGCATTTTTAGTGTATGCGATTGTCTTACAAACATCACAATTTTATAAACAACAGGCATTTCAGTTGTGGCCACAAGTTTGGCCAGTTCCGGAAAGTTTGGTATTAATAGGTTTCAAACAGTTCATGCGTAAACTCGTATGTCTTACAACAATGATTATCGCGGTAATCTATATTATATTTTATCCTGCGCACTTCTATTATGTGGCTGTATTTTTCCTGCTTATGCTCTGGACGATGCGTAATGTAACAGAGAAAATTGAAAAACGTATGAAATTATTAAAGGATTGAGACATCTGTCTCAATCCTTTCTTTAATCTTCTGCTTCTGTTAATCCTTCGGGTTTCTCTACATATAAATATTTTGAATAATATATATTGGCCATAATATCTTCTGATTGATACATAGATAATGCTTCTTTACTGAAGTTTTCTCTAAAGAAGCTGCTCTTTCTGAAATCATCTATCTGACTCTTTCTATCAAACTGGAAAGTCGCAACATATGTTTCACCACGTTTAGGACGTAATAGACGGAAAGCCTGATATCCTTCGTAATCATTAAGTTTTTCTAAAGGGAAAGGTTTCGTATCAAAGACTTCCTGACGCGCTTCTTTCACAATAAAATAAAGTAATAAAGTCGGTTTCTCAAGAAGTTTACCATCATTAATAACATTAGTGAATGATTGTGGTGCACTAAACATCGATTTATCATCCGTTTCTTCATATAAATAAGCATTGTCTTCATTATAGAAAGATAATATTTGTCGTTTTGAATATTTCCTTTTTATTTTATCCAGGAAAAAGCTGGAACCATAAGTTATATAAGTATACATCGTTATCATCCTCTCTTTATTTATCTATACCCAAAATACAAGATTTATGTCAGTTTAATGACATTAGTTTTTTATGCTACTTTATAATAATTCTTATGATAAAATCAGACTATATACGAAAAAATTGGGGGAAGTTTGTTTGAATTCATTTAACGATACGATTTTAAAAGCAGCAAGAGGAGAAAAAGCATCCCATACACCGGTTTGGTTTATGCGTCAGGCAGGAAGAAGTCAGCCTGAATACAGAAAGATTAAAGAAACACATAGTTTATTTGAAATTACACATGATCCAGAACTTTGTGCATATGTAACAAAGTTACCGGTCGATCAATATAACACGGATGCAGCAATTCTTTATAAAGATATTATGTCTCCGCTTGGAGCAATTGGTGTTGACGTAGAGATTAAATCTGGTATTGGACCGGTTATCGATAATCCAATCCGTACGATTCAGGACGTTTCTCGTTTAGGTGAGATTCATCCGGAACAAGATGTACCGTACATTTTAGATACAATTAAATTATTAACGCAGGAACAGTTAAATGTACCATTGATCGGATTTACAGGCGCTCCGTTTACTTTAGCGAGTTATATGATTGAAGGTGGGCCATCTAAGAACTACAACAAAACAAAAGCGATGATGTATGAGCAACCCGAAGCATGGCATATGCTCATGGAGAAACTAGCTGATATGTGTATTACATATACGCACGCACAAATCGATGCTGGTTGTAAGATGATTCAAGTATTTGATTCATGGGTTGGGGCGTTAAATAAAGCGGACTATCATCAGTTTATTGCACCACATATGACAAGAATTTTTGCTGGGATAAAAGAAAAACAAGTACCAGTTATTACATTTGGTGTAGGTGCAAGTCACTTGATCGAAGAGTGGAATGCTTTACCTGTCGATGTATTAGGATTAGACTGGAGACTGCAAATAGAAGAAGCACGTGCAAAAGGCATTACAAAGACTTTGATGGGCAACCTGGATCCTGCAATCTTACTTGCACCATGGGAAGTAATTGAGCGTCATTTAGTTCGCATTTTAGATCAGGGATTACAATCGGATAGTTATATCTTTAATTTAGGACATGGTGTATTTCCGGAAGTTAAGCCGGACACTTTACGTCGTGTAAGTGCTTTTGTACATGATTATTCAGCGAAATATAAAGCTTAAAATTTGGGGGAAGAATGAATGACTAAAAAGGGATTACTCGTTATGGCTTATGGTACGCCATATAAAGAAGAGGATATTGAACCATACTATACACATATTAGACATGGTAGAAAACCATCTGAAGAAAGTTTACAAGATTTAAAAAATCGTTATAAAGCAATCGGTGGTATCTCACCGCTAGCAGGGACAACAGAACGCCAGGCAGAAGCTTTAGTGGAAGCATTAAATGAAGCTACAGGTGACGACTATCAATTATATATCGGTTTAAAGCATATCGCACCTTTTATTGAAGATGCAGTAGAAGCGATGCATAATGATGGTATTACTGAAGCGGTAACAATTGTCTTAGCACCACATTATTCTAACTTCTCAGTAGGAAGTTACAATAAACGTGCCGCAGAAGAAGCAAGTAAATATGGTATTCAACTTAAACATGTTGAATCATTCTATAATCAGGATAAATTTATTGAATTCTGGACAGATCAAGTGAACAGTACACTCGATACAATTCCAGAGACTGATTGGGAAAAGACAGTGTTGATCGTCAGCGCGCATAGTCTACCAGAGAAAATTAAAGCAGCGGGCGATCCTTATCCAGATCAATTAGAGGATACTGCAACAATGATCATGGACAATTCTAAAATTTTAAACGTTGAGACTGGATGGCAGTCAGAAGGTAATACACCAGATCCATGGTTAGGACCTGATGTACAGGATTTAACACGTAAATTACACGAAGAAGAACAGTATGAACATTTTATCTATACACCAGTAGGATTTGTCTGTGAACATTTAGAAGTTTTATATGATAATGATTATGAATGCAAAGTCGTGTGTGACGATTTAAATGTGAAATATTATCGCCCTGCGATGCCGAATACGGATGAACGTTTTATCGGTGCGATGGTGGATGAAATTCAAAGTGTATTAAATCAATAGAAATGAGTGTTTAACATGGCAAAGAAATGTGCAGTGATCGGCGCAGGTATTACAGGGTTATCAGCAGCGTACTATCTGCAAAAAGAAGATTCATCGATTGAGATTGATATATTAGAAGCGGGCGATGTACCAGGTGGTAAGATTAAAACTTATCAAAAAGATGGGTATACGATAGAATTAGGTCCAGAATCATATCTTGGACGTAAAAAGATTATGACAGAACTTGCTGAAGCAATCGGTTTAAAAGATGACATTGTGATAAATAATACCGGAAAATCATATATTTATGCCAAAAATA
The DNA here is from genome assembly GCF_016865215.1 of Macrococcoides bohemicum. Classification (NCBI taxonomy): domain Bacteria; kingdom Bacillati; phylum Bacillota; class Bacilli; order Caryophanales; family Staphylococcaceae; genus Macrococcoides; species Macrococcoides bohemicum. Next base: position 1,837,609 of record NZ_CP054482.1, on the reverse strand, counting down.
AACTTTATCCGATACCAGGTGGTTCAATATTAGGTATACCAACTGAGATGAAACCATTTTTATCAACACGTCTTATCTCACCAATTGGAAAATTACGCGCAGGTATGGATTATTTGATTCAACCAAAACCGATGGAACCGGATGTTTCAGTCGGTGCTTTTTTCAGACGACGCTTAGGAAATGAAACTTTAGAGAACTTAATAGAACCATTGTTATCAGGTATATATGGTGCTGATATTGATAAGTTAAGTTTAAAATCTACATTCCCAGACTTTAAGGCGACTGAAGAAAAGCACGGTGGTCTTATAAAAGGAATGCGTGCAAACAAGAAGAAAGCACCTAAAAGTAAAGGGCCGGTTCAGGGACAGTTTAGACAATTTAAAAATGGTCTGATGAGTTTTATAGAGGCACTAGTAAAAGACATAGAACAAAAAGGTGTCCATATTAAATATAATCATAAAGTTGATGCCATTGAAAAATTAGACAACGGCTATCATATTACTGTAAATGGGGAGAAAGTATACTACGATAAAGTTATTATTACTGTTCCACATACAGTATTTCGAGAATGGCTTAATGATGGACCATTAAATTATTTCGATTATATGGAGACGACAAGTGTTGCTACTGTTGTTATGGCCTTTGATGATAGTCAGGTGAACAACAAAGAAAATGGAACAGGTTTCGTTATTGCTAAGAACTCTGACACCGTCATCACTGCGTGTACGTGGACAGATAAAAAATGGTCTCATACAACGCCACCCGGAAAGACATTGTTACGTGCATATGTAGGTCGTCCAGGTAGCAATGTCGTTAAGGACAATGACGATGCAGCAATTGTTAAACTCGCACGCAATGACCTGGATAAAATGATGGAAATTAAAGGTGAACCTGAATTTACGATAGTGACGAAGTTATTTAATAGCATGCCACAATATGAAGTAGGTCATATTGATCGTATTCACTCAATTCAACATTATCTTAAGACACACTATCCTGGTTTAGTGATTACCGGTGCATCTTTTGAAGCGGTAGGACTGCCAGACTGCGTTGCTCAAGGGCAGCGCGCTGCATTACAAATTGCACATGAATAATCAAAATATTATCTATAATGAATCTACAGCATTATAATGAAATACAGACGCACTTTAGGAGGATGTTATGAAATTTATTCACAATAATAATATAACGGATCCTTCATTGAATTTAGCAATGGAAGAATACGTATTGAAACATTTACCGAAAGATGATTCCTATTTCTTATTCTATGTTAATGAACCTTCAATAATTATCGGAAAGAATCAAAATACATTTGCTGAAATTAATCAATCATATATTGATGAACAAAATATTCATGTCGTCCGCCGTATTTCTGGTGGTGGAGCAGTTTATCATGATTTAGGCAATTTAAATTTTAGCTTTGTAACAAAAGCTGATGAAGACAGTTTCCATAACTTTAAGAAATTTACGATGCCGATCGTAGAGGCACTTAATAAATTAGGTGTACAAGCTGAGATGACAGGACGTAATGATCTTCAGGTTGGCGAACGTAAAATCTCAGGAAATGCGATGTTTCAATCGGGAGATCGCATGTTCTCACACGGAACACTGATGTTAAACAGTGATATTGAAGAAGTCGTGAAGAGCTTAACAGTAAGTGAAAAGAAATTAATAACAAAAGGAATAAAATCTATTCGTTCACGTGTAGCAAATATTCAGGAATTTCTTGAAGAACCAATGTCAATGGAAGATTTTAAACAGACATTACTGAATTCAATATTCGATGGTGAGATTGAAGAATATCAACTTCAGGAAGAAGACTGGAAGAAGATAGAAGAAATCAGTGAACAGAAATATCGTAACTATGACTGGAATTACGGGAAAAATCCGAAATATAACTATGAAGTCAAACAGAAATTTCCTGGCGGTATGTTGGAACTTAAGATTAATGCCATTAAAGGCATGATTGATGATATTAAAATATTTGGTGATTTCTTCGGTGTAGGCGAAGTTACTGAGATTGAACAGAAACTTAAAGGATTACCACATAATCAAAGGGCTGTGAAGGCAGTTTTAGATACAGTAGATTTTGGACATTACTTCGGTAGAATAACGAAAGAAGAATTTTTAAGTTTAGTTGCAAAATAAAAAAAGATAAATTTTTAGCGCCAATCCTTAAAATTAATTTTTGAGGCATTGGCGCTTTATTTGAAAGTATTCAATTTAAATTTCCTCCAGAGCGTTCAATTCACTCGTATATTGAAGAAATGCTTCCTGGTTATGATTTAATAAAGACAAATCAATCTTTTCTTTTAATAATTTCTTTTGATGACTTTTAACAGCTTCGTCAATGATAAGCTCGATATATAAATTATTGAGATTAGATACGAAAGTTTCAAGACCATTTAATTGTGTTTGTTGATTATAGTTCATAAGTGTAACCTCCTAAAATGTATTAAAACGAGTATAGTATATAATATTCTAAATTGCAATAGTATTCAGAAAATTATATTAATTAACATTTATTCGTTTTGATTAATAATATATAACCATATTTTTAACTTTGTAAACATATCTTTTTCTATTGTAAACTATGTTAAATATTTGAAAAAGTTAACAAATGTTAAGTGGAATTGTGTATAATATTATCAATATATTGACAAAGGAGAAAGTTGATATGGAGAAATATATTGTTAATGAAAAGACGATGTATATTAAGGCGTATAGAGATGGTAGAAGTGTACTTTCGGAAATTGGTGAATACGGAAGAGAAACATTTATATTTAAAAAGAAGCCACTTCATATCATTGAAGACTCACTATTCTTTTATCATGCTTCCTATAAAGCGAGAAAAATATCTACGAAGATGATTGCGGAAATCTATACGAAACCACCGATTATCGTCCAGCCCGGTACACAAACATATTTCTTTCCGACGCACAGTGATCGAAGTAACGATATGGCCTGGATCAATGTTCACTACGTAAATAGATTTCACGCAGGGGAACATTATGATACTGTTGTGGAATTTGATGATCAGTCACAAGTATCTTTTCCGGTGACAACGTATACTTTTAATACACAGTATTTGCATGGGATTAAACTCGAATATTGTGTAAGAGCAAAGGCGTTAAAACAGGAAATGTATACGCAGGAAGCAGTGCATTTTGACAAATGCAGGGCAAATCTATTCGAAATGTTAGCAATGTATGCATTATTAGAGAAAAAGGTGTAAATGTTCCATAAAAATATTTACCGAAAGTATTGACCAATTTATTTCAATTGATATAATAGTATTTGTTGATTGAAATTATTCCACAGTAGCTCAGTGGTAGAGCTATCGGCTGTTAACCGATCGGTCGTAGGTTCGAGTCCTACCTGTGGAGCCATGGAGATGTACTCAAGTTGGCTGAAGAGGCGCCCCTGCTAAGGGTGTAGGTCGGGTAACCGGCGCGAGAGTTCGAATCTCTCCATCTCCGTTACAAAACACTTAGTGTATGCTAAGTGTTTTTTTTTATGTTTAAAATAAATTATTGAATAATCTGAATTTTTGAATTATCATAGATACATTATATTTTTGAAATTATGATTACGCATTGATGTATTAATTTTATCTAAATGACTATAAATTAATACATAACAAGTATGTGAATAGTTTAACAAACATACTTATTCCTGTGATAATATAATATTAGATCATTAAATGAGGAGGAAGAAAGTATGAAAATAGTTATGGCAGGCTCAGGTGCGATGGGTGGACGTGTTGGTCTTTATTTAACTGAAAGTGGACAAGATGTGGTGATGCTTGATAAATGGCAGGACCATGTTGATGCGCTGAACAGTAATGGTGTTGCTGTTCATTCTTATGGTGAAACAACCAACCACAAAGTTAAAGCAGTATTTATGGATGACTATAATGAACCGGCTGATTTGGTAATTTTATTAACAAAAGCTCTGACTGCTGAAGAAACGATCGATAATTTAATTAAACAGGGTGTCATCACAAAAGAAACGAAAGTGATGTCACTGATGAATGGTTTAGGTCATGGTGATATGCTGCTGAAGAAATTGTCTGTTGAGCAAGTTATACTGGCTGTAACAATGTGGTCAGCGGGTTTAAAAGGACCAGGTGAATTAATTTTAGAAGGAACTGGTAATATTGAATTTGGATATCCTGATGGACATGTGGATGCATTCATTGAAAAATTGAAAGTAATTTTAGATGAAGCGAAACTTAATGGTGTTATCAGTAATGATATTGTTACATCAATCTGGAATAAAGCTTTAGTGAACTGCTGCTTTAACACATACTGTTCAGTAACGGATAAACGTATCGGGGAATTTGGTGCGTATGAACAAGCAGATGCAATGTTAATCCCTTTAGTTAAGGAAATTATTGCAGTAGGGGCTACTAAAGGTGCTAAGCTGGATTTAGATGCAACAATGGAGAAATTCCATAAAATGTACTCGCCTGATGTCGTTGGTCTGCATTATCCATCTATGACTCAAGATATTCATAATGGACGTAAGACAGAAGTCGATTTCTTAACAGGTGCTGTAAGTCGATATGGTGATGAAGCAGGGATAGGAACACCATATTGTGATATTTTAACGCATTTAGTACATCAAATTGAAAAATAGAAGAATAGATTTTGATTTTTTTACCAGTCATGTAACAACATGTCTGGTTTTTTGATGGTTGCGTAAAAAGAAATAAATCACTAGCTTAACCGCAATAAAACATACTTTTATACAACATTCGGATGCAAACTGCCTCTAAAGATAAAATTTACACTTTTTTGATGTTGCGTTCACAAACTTAAAATGATATATTTTAAAAGTACTCTTTTTACGAGAGACAACATATTATTAACGCGGGATGGAGCAGTCTGGTAGCTCGTCGGGCTCATAACCCGAAGGTCGGTGGTTCAAATCCGCCTCCCGCAATTAAAGTGGTCCCGTGGTGTAGCGGTTAACATGCCTGCCTGTCACGCAGGAGATCGCGGGTTCGATTCCCGTCGGGACCGCCATTTTGGCTCAGTAGCTCAGTCGGTAGAGCAATGGATTGAAAATCCATGTGTCGGCGGTTCGATTCCGTCCTGAGCCATATTTTAATTTTATTATGCAAGGCGATTGTGGCGAAGTGGTTAACGCATCGGATTGTGGTTCCGACATTCGTGGGTTCGATTCCCATCAGTCGCCCCATTGTTAAGCGGGTGTAGTTAAATGGTATAACCTCAGCCTTCCAAGCTGATGTCGTCGGTTCGATTCCGATCACCCGCTCCATTATTAATCCACAGTAGCTCAGTGGTAGAGCTATCGGCTGTTAACCGATCGGTCGTAGGTTCGAGTCCTACCTGTGGAGCCATTTAGGCCCCTTGGTCAAGCGGTTAAGACACCGCCCTTTCACGGCGGTAACACGGGTTCGAATCCCGTAGGGGTCATATAATCAGAAGTGAAATATCGCTTCTGATTTTTTTAATTATTATGGATCGTTGTCCGAGTTGGCCGAAGGAGCACGCCTGGAAAGTGTGTAAACGTCACAAGCGTTTCGAGAGTTCGAATCTCTCACGATCCGCTAATAGAATAAAACTACTGATGATACTTCAATGTAACTTCAGTAGTTTTATTTAGTTATACCGGACATATTTTTACTTAATGTTATTTAATGATAAAAGTTGCTTCAACGTCTATTTTTTAATGTAGAAAGCAAGTATAATATACTTATTCAAATATTATACTTCTAAAGTTTATTGTGAAGTATAATACAAAATAGAAATCATAAGGTGATGAAATGAGAGATAAAGCATCGACACGTAAAGTGTTAGCAGAACTAAACTATCCAGTAAGATATAAACGCTTTTCAAAAATCTTTAAAAGAATAAAAAAATCAGAACGCCGTTTCTTTATTAAATTATTAAAAGTAATCTGCAAAGATATTAAAAACAAAGAACTTATTTATTTTGCGACCTATAGTCATATTAATTTGAATCAACATGGATTATTCATTTTATTAGATGACCGCATTGTTATGGTTCATAGCAAAATGAAATCAAAACGTATTTACTATGAAGTAATTAAATATGCGGATATAGTAAAGATTGATTTTGAGCCCGATACTGAAGGGGAATATGGAGAATTATTTTTCAAATATAAACGTAAAAAATTAAGTGAAAAGTCAGTTACACTGCGTATGATTAAAAGTAAAGACTTGCCTGAAATGGTGGAATTTATTAGAATTAAAATGTCTGAAACAATATAAAGGGGGACATATAAAATGGCGAATATCGATAAATTAGTAACATATGCAGAACTTAAATTAGGTCAGTTTGGTGTAGATTACCGTGAAAATCATGAAGAAGATAAAGTGCAGGAAATTGAACCACGCAGCTACGGAGTAAATGGAACTTCTATTGATGTGCTTTATGATGCACAAAGTTATGTAATCGATTTAACAAAATCTGGTGTGCGTGATGTGACTGAAGAAGATGCACATGCAGTTGTGGGAAGATTAAAAGAATTCTTCAATCAAAAATAATAAAAAAAATAATAAAAAAAATCGTGAGACTAGATAATAGTCTCACGATTTTTTAGATTGCAGTTAATGCTGCGAGATATAAGCCTAGTGCAAATAAGAATCCGAATAAGGTGTTGAATTGTCCGGTAACTTTCATTGCAGGCATCAGTTCGATTGGTGTGTTGCCTTTGAAGAAGCGATTTACTGCTTTAATCGGCAAGTTAAAGCTTAGCAATACAAGTAATAAAAATGGCGAACCATAAGGTTTATAGAACACTGTGTACAGTACTACTAAGAAACTGATTAAGTATAATAATGCCATCGTAATAATTGCGATTGTTTTACCAACTAAGATAACATAAGTCTTTCTACCGCTCGCTTTATCTTTAACACGGTCACGAATATTATTGGCCATATTAATCATGCCGATATTGATTGAAACTGGAATTGACATAATTGCAGGGTACCATTCTAGATGTCCTACCTGAATGTAGAACGTAATCATAATAATTACAAATCCCATAAAGAATCCGGCGAAGATTTCACCGAATGGCGTCCATGAGATTGGTATCGGCCCACCCGTATAGAAATAACCTACTGCCATACATACAATCCCAACAAGTAAGATCAACCATGACGATTGAGAACAAATATAAAGACCCAATATTGCGGCAATGATATAAAAAGCAATTGCTAAATTATATACTGACTTAGGACGCATACCATTTCTTACGATTGCACCACCGATTCCGACTGAAGTATGATCATCCAGTCCGCGCTTGTAATCGAAATATTCATTAAACATATTTGTTGCAGCTTGTATCAATAAGCAGGCAATAAGCATGATAATAAGTAAGTCGATACGGATATCAGTGAAATATTTTGCGCATGCTGTTCCGACAAGTACAGGTACGAAACTTGCTGTTAAGGTGTGTGGTCGCATTAAGTGATAATACTTTGCTATACCAGTGTGTTGTTGTAAATGTTCAGACATATTCATACCTCTTTTATTCTTAATGTATAAATTTTATATTTAATAATAGTCATCGTCAACAAATCTAGCATAATTTGTCCAATAATCATTGAATAATGTTAAAATAATAAGTATATTATTTTGAAGTGAAAGAAGTGTAGAATGTGCCGATTAATCAACAGTTTGAGTCTCATTTAACAACAAATAAAATTAATAAAATTGAACAATTTGATTTAGACTTCCAGCTAAATGTTGCATGGATCATGGATTATTTTCATGCATTTGCAGGAGAGCGTTATGTCTTTATCAATAAAGATAAATCCTTTAAGTTAATCGGTATTGGTCATCATTCAGTAGTTACAGCAGATACGATTCATCCCATTCTAATCGAACGACAGTTTAAGGCGATTGTTCAGGATGCAACATATATTGGTAATGGTTCGCAGTATGATTTAAAGCTTTTTGGTGGCTTTCAGTTTGATAATAATGAAAGTAAAAATTTTTCTGCTTATGAAAAGAGTCATTTCATCATTCCGAAAATACAGATTGTTGAAAGTAATGGACACGCTTCAATAATATTTGTTGATCAATCTTTAGACAAAGCGCAGTTAATCGAAGCATTAAGACATCATACCGGAGATAATGTACCATATAACAAAATAATATCTGCTGAAGATATTGATCTGGACTTATTTAAATCTAATGCACATAAAGCAATATCGATGATGCAGGAAGAAAAGCTGGAAAAAGTTGTGCTATCAAGAAAGAGAAAGATTACGATGGAACGAGATATCGATATTTTGCCACTCATCGATCAGGCGATGAAAAATCATGAAGTGAGTTATTTTGCTTTAATGGAGTCTGGAACACAAACATTTATTACAAAGACACCTGAACAGCTTGTTGCGGTGCAGGATGGCATACTTCATACAAATGCCATTGCCGGAACGATGGGCAAAAGTATTGCAAACGCGAAACAAAAGTTACTATATGATGAGAAGAATCTATATGAACATAAAATCGTTGTAGAAAGTATAAAGGAAGATCTCGCACCGTTTACAAATGAGATTACTTTAAAACAATCACCGGATATATTAGAAAATCAATTTTTCTATCATTTATATACACCGATTAATGCGAAGTTGAATCGTGGTGGATTATTAGAAGTAACTGAAAGTCTACATCCAACACCTGCACTGGGTGGTTTTCCGAAACGTGCGGCGATGCATTTCTTAGCGGAGGCAAATGAAGGGCGTGGATTATACGGTGCACCATTAGGTTATGTTGATTTAAATGATGAAGGTGAATTTATCGTTGCTATACGTTCGATGGTTATCCAGGATAACACTGCGATGCTCTATGCAGGATGTGGTATTGTTAAGTCGAGTGTTGTAGAGAGTGAAGTTTATGAAACAGAAATTAAATTTAAACCGATGTTAGAAATGTTAGGAGTAAATGAAGATGAATGACGCGTTAACTAAACAAGTGTTTCATTTCGTTAAATCATTATATGATTATGGTGTACATGAGATAGTGATTTCACCAGGATCACGCTCAACACCCGTTGCGATAGCATGTGAACTTCATCCAAAGATGAAGACGTATATTCATCCAGATGAACGCAGTGCAGCTTTTTATGCACTTGGACTGATGAAAGCAACGAACAAGCCGGTTGCAGTACTCTGTACATCTGGAACTGCAGCAAGTAACTATACCCCGGCAGTGTCTGAATGTTTTATCAGTCATATGCCGCTCGTTGTGATTACGAGTGACAGACCCCATGAACTGCGCAATGTCGGTGCACCACAGGCGATTAATCAGGTAGGGATGTTTAGCAATTTTGTACAATATGAACGTGACTTTCCGATTGCAGATGATACAGATGAATCGATTCAATTTATCGATGCTGTAATGATGCAGTCTAGTCGTTATTTCAGTGGACCGATGAAAGGCCCGGTACATTTCAATATACCTTTCAGAGAACCATTGATGCCGGACTTTGAGCTAGCAGAAATGATGACAATTACTCCAAAGGTTCAGGTTAGTTATCAGAAGACATTTGATGTCAATACAGTCAAACCAATCATTCGTCAGGAAAAGGGCATCATAATCGTCGGTGATTGTCAGCTGGAAGATTTAACACAGATGCTTGTCTTTTCTACAATACATAATATACCGATTATTGCAGACCCGCTTAGTCAGATTCGTGATTTAAAGCACCCGAATGTTGTGACAACAGGAGACAGTATCTTTAAAGTCATTAAAGATATTCAGCCGGGTTATATTATTCGCGTTGGTAACGCTGTTGTATCGAAAGCGATCAATCAATGGATTAAAACGCAGACAGCACCACAAATTTTAATCCAACCAAGAATTCAGCCTAATACATTTCCGAAAGTGCCGGACTTATTTATCGAAATTACTGCGAATGACTTCTTTAGACAAGTGGCAGAAGAGAAACCAGTCAACAATCAATCATGGATAAAATTCTGGCATACATTAAATGATTTAGTCATCAATCACATTATGCAGCACACACAGACAATATTCGACGAAGGTAGTGCGATGTATCAGATCTTTAAACAAATCAAGAAGAATGAAGTCATTTTCCTGGGCAACAGTATGCCGATTAGAGATTGTGATACATTCTTTACAAACTTTGAAGGTAAACCGTATTGTAATCGTGGAGCAAATGGTATTGACGGTGTAGTGAGTACGGCGCTTGGGATGTCTCGACATAAAAAGGTGACGTTGATAATTGGTGATATCTCATTCTTCCATGATATGAACGGACTTGTTATGCAGAAGATGTTATCAGAATATCACCATTCTCATATGATTAATATTGTAGTGATGAATAATAATGGTGGCGGTATCTTCAGTTATTTACCACAGTATGAAGATAAGAAGCATTTTGAACGTTTATTTGGCACACCGCTTAACCTCGATTTTGAACATACTGCAAAGTTGTATGACTTTAAATATAAGAAATTTAATGTATTTGATGAAATCACATTACCGAAAGAAAGCGGCCATATTATTGAAATCACATCTGATCGAGAAGAGAATTTGAAAGCACACAGCGCATTAATTACGACATTAAAGGCGAAACTCAATGCTGAAATATAAATATTTTAATAGTAATAATGAAAGTCTTATCGTGATGATTCATGGTTTCCTGGGTAGCAGTGAAACCTTTCTACCAGCAAAAGAAAGACTGTTGTATCATACGGATGTGTTATTAGTGGAATGTCCAGGACATGGAGCAGCTTTTAATACTAATGAAACGTGGTCATTTGATTCAATCGCAGCATCGCTTGCACAAACATTAACGCGTTATCGAAATCAATATACCGAAATCATTCTGTATGGTTATTCGATGGGTGGTCGCATAGCGCTATATACTGCACTGCATTATTCGGAACTGATCGATAAGCTCGTTATTGAAAGTGCGACGCCTGGAATTGAAGATGAGCAATTAAGAAGAGAACGTATTCAGCAAGATGAAGAACGTAGTAGATGGATAGAATTGGATTACTCAGCTTTTATAGCGCACTGGGAAAAGCTCTCTTTATTTAAAACGTATCATCCGTTAACTGATGGACAGCAAACAAGACAGCGTGATATAAGAATGCATCACGAACCAATTGGTATTGCTAAAGCTTTAAGAGAATATGGAACAGGCAGACAACCGAATCTCTGGCCGCTTTTACAAGATTTTAATAAACCAGTCCTATTGCTTACTGGAAGTTTAGATAAGAAGTTTGAATCAATCGCTAAACGTATGGTAAAAGAACTGCCCGATGCACGACATATGATAATTGAAGCTGGCCATACAATTCATGTGGAGAATTTAAAAATATTTGATACAATAATAGTATCGTTTATCAAGGAGGAAAATCATGACTAGAGTTTGGGAAACATTAAAAGAGTATAAAGAAATAAAATATGAATTTTTTGAAGGTATCGCGAAAATTACGATCAACCGTCCGGAAGTTCGTAATGCGTTTACACCGAATACAGTAATGGAAATGATCGATGCATTCTCTCGTGCACGTGATGATCAAAGAGTAGGTGCAATCATCTTAACAGGTGAAGGTGACTTAGCATTCTGTTCAGGTGGAGACCAAAAAGTACGTGGCCATGGTGGTTACGTAGGTGATGACAATATTCCACGTTTAAACGTATTAGATTTACAACGTTTAATCCGTGTTATTCCTAAACCAGTTGTAGCGATGGTTCGTGGCTATGCAATCGGTGGTGGACACGTATTACACATCGTATGTGACTTAACAATCGCTGCTGACAATGCACGTTTCGGTCAAACTGGACCAAAAGTAGGTTCATTTGATGCTGGATACGGTTCAGGTTACTTAGCAAGAATCGTTGGACATAAAAAAGCACGTGAAATATGGTACTTATGCCGTCAATATGATGCGCAGGAAGCATTAGATATGGGCTTAGTTAATACAGTAGTACCTTTAGACAAAATCGAGGATGAAACTGTACAATGGTGTAAAGAGATGTTACAACATTCTCCAACAGCATTGCGTTTCTTAAAAGCTGCGATGAACGCTGATACTGATGGACTAGCTGGTTTACAACAATTCGCTGGTGACGCTACATTGCTTTACTACACAAGTGATGAAGCGAAAGAAGGTCGTGACGCATTTAAAGAAAAACGTCAGCCGAACTTCGATCAGTTCCCTAAATTCCCATAAGAAATGATATAAATAAAAATCAGAACAACCGATTGTATTGTACAAATACATCCGGTTGTTCTTTTTTGAGAAAGAATAATATATCAGTACATTTAATATTTCTGCTATGATAATAGTAATACATATATAGGACGTGAACATATGCAGTGGTTAAAAGATGCAGCTGAAAAGTATCCTGAAAAGTTAGCAATAATCTATTCAAATCAATCGGTAACGTATCTAGATTTATTTCATAAAGCGTGTCAGGTAGCTTACAAGCTTTCTGAATTAAAATATAAAAGAATTGCACTACAAGCAGAAAATACATTAGATGATTGTTACATGATCCATGGTTCAATACTCGCCGGTATTGAACTCGTAATGATCAATAAACACTTAACTGAAAAAGAAATTCAAATACAAATGGATTCAGTAAATACTGAATTGTTAATAACAAATACTACATTTAAATCGATTCAAACGAAAACTAAATCTTTCATATTAAATAACTTAAATGAACAACCACTTTATCCTGTTGATAATCAACCAAATGATATACTTTCTATCATGTTTACTTCTGGCACGACTGGTGTTCAAAAAGCAGTACCACAACGCTTTATCAATCATTTAGCAAGTGCTGGGAATTGTAAAGCAACGTTTACGTATGACCATAATTCAATTTGGCTGGATGTTCTGCCATTGTTTCATATAAGTGGTTTGAGTATATTATTACGTGCAGTGATTGATGGCTGCACTGTCGTATTGCATGAAAAGTTTGATGCAAAGCAGATTATCGATGACATTAAAGAAAAAGAGATCACGCATCTCTCGCTTGTCCCTCAAACTTTAGAACGTCTCTTAAGCCAAGGACTTAACCAGCAATATGCCCTTCAAGCCATACTGATTGGTGGCGCTAAATTAGATGATCGTTTACTTATTCAGGCACGAAGTGCAGCTCTACCTATTTATACATCGTTTGGTATGACTGAAACATGTTCACAGATGATTACAGCAACACCTCAAGATATCGAGAAGTATCCGAAAAGTGTCGGCCAGATAAATCAAAATATCCAATTATTTAATGTAGTGAATCAGGTCGGCGAAATTGGCATACGTGGGGATAATGTGATGCACGGCTATCTCTATCCTGAAAGTGCAAATCAAGAAGCATTCATAGATGGATTTTTCTTAACAGGAGATATCGGGTATATCGAGGATGATTACCTGTATATATTAGACCGTCGTAAAGATTTAATTATTTCAGGTGGAGAAAACATATATCCTTCAGAAATTGAACAGATCATATTAAGTCATACACCGGTGCATGCAGCTTGTGTCATTGGTATTGAAGATAGCAAGTGGGGCAGTGTCCCGGTTTGTTTATATGAAGCAGATGGTAATATGGAGGCAACTATTCAAGATACATTAAATAATAATATCGCAAAATATAAGCATCCTAAACAATTTATTCGGGTTAATAATTTAAAACGAACATCGAATGGAAAAATATCACGTCATCAATGTAAGGAATGGTTTGTTCATGAATATCTCAAAGCTTAATATTTATTCATATGCTGCACCATTTAAAGCGCCGATTAAGACAAATCTTATTACTTTAAATGAGCGTGAGGTGCTTATAGCAGGTGTCGTAATTGATGGTGTGGAATATTATGCGGAAGCAAATAGTTTTGAAACACCGTGGTATCATTTTGAAACGATAGAAACGGTTTATCAATCACTCATAAGTCAGTTTGAAATATTAAAAAATAGACCATTATCTTCAATAGAAACACTCAATGCTTTACTTGATCCTGAAAAACCGAATGCATCCAGTTGTTTTGATATCATTGCGTATCAATATTTTAATCAATTACAGCCAGTGACAGTGTTGATCGGTCAAACGCTACATCATGATGCACGTGCTATTCAACCAAATGCAGCACGAGTGAAATTAAAGATGCATAACAATATTTTAGCGCAGGTACAATCCATTCGTAAGACGAGTGATATTCAAATCGTCATCGATGCAAACGGGTTAATGGATGCAAATCATTTTGACTTGATCTGTAAACTTTCTGAGTATGATATTCTTTATTTTGAAGAGCCGTTCAGTTCTATTGAAGATTATCGTTCAATACATCGCTTGAATCCAAAGATTAATCTTGCCATCGATGAAAGTGCGACTGATGCGCATACGATACAACAGTTTTATAATATAGGTGTTAATACTGCTGTTATTAAATATAGTAGATTAGGTGGCGTGACTAGTGCACTTAAGATAAAAGAAAACTTACCAGAAATGAAGCTCGTATCCGGAGGCATGTATGAATTCGGACTAAGTAAATATTTTACGGCGCTGCTCGGTGAAACATTTCAGACTGTACCGGACATTACGCCGAAAGGTACTTATTTTGCGCATGACTTTACTGAATATGATGAAATAATTAATGACAATCGACTTAACATTTCTGTGCCGGAAGTCCAGAAATCTCACTTAACATTATTAGCTTCCTATAACTAAAAGATAAAATAATATTTCTCTATACAAAATTAAGAGGAAACTTTATTTTATTATCAAAAAAATATATATTAAAGATTTATTTACCTTAATTTTTTAAAATATAATTTCAAAAATACGATTGCAAAATATGTATATATTTGTTCTAATAAGTATGTAAAGGAGCAAATATTATGAAGCAATATTATGAAGAAATCACATTTATAAGAGCTATAGCTTGTCTGCTGGTAGTTCTAACGCATGTTACGTTAATGTATCCTATCGAAGAGATGAATTTAGGATTAAAGCTAAGTTTAGTGATTAATCAGTTTGCACGTGTCGGCACACCTATTTTTTGTATAATCAGTGCATTTTTATTATTTAATGGATTTAAAGATAAAACATTGAACTATAGAAAATTTTTAATATCTCGAATAAAGAAAATTGTTATTCCTTATTTCATATGGTCTGTCTTTTATCTTGTGATAATGGATGTTACAGGTAAAAGTAATTTTGACAGCAGCAAAATATTGAAATATATTTTTTTAGGTGATAGCTATGTTCATCTGTATTTCATTGCAATTGTATTACAGTTTTATCTTTTTTATGTACTTTCACATCAAATATTTAACAAGAATAATATTGCGCAATGGACGTTATTATTAATCATATTAATGATTATCTGGTACTTAGTAAGAGATAGTATTTATGCAATAAATCATCGTGCACTATTAATTAACTGGATAGGTTTCTTTATGATGGGAGGATATCTGGCATATCATTTCGAACAGATAAAACAATGGATTATGTATCTCAAAGATTATTTGATTTACTATGTGATTATCGGTTTATTAGTGTCATTATTAGAAATGGATATTCCGAAACTATTTACTTCTGATAGGATGATGAATCTGATTATGGTACCACTAGCGATTGCATTTATCATCGTATTGTACTGGAAATCAAATCACATCACTATTTATTTATTAAGTTATATGGGCAATCGAGCCATGGGTATTTATCTTGTTCATATGCTTGTTATTGGTGTATTAGGTGAAGTTATTCCGAAGTCGTTTTGGAATCCCTACATGCTGTTATTCAACTATATTCTTGTAATAGCTGTTACATTAATTACAGTAGACGTATTAAGTTTGTTACCTAAAAGTAATTATTTATTTCCAATTGCAAAGTCGCCAGGACAAAAAGAGATGTTATGGCGTAAAATTATACATAGAGTACATTAAAAAAGGAAATTCCATTTCGGAATTTCCTTTTTTAATGATGATGATGTTCTTTTTCTGGGACTGGGTCATAGCCACCGGGATGAAATGGGTGACATTTAAGGATTCTTACTATCGTTAAATAGCTACCTTTAAGTGCACCGTGTGTTTCAATTGCTTCTAATCCATATTGGGAACATGTCGGTGTGAAGCGGCATGTGGGTGGCGTCATCGGTGAGATATAGTTTCTGTAAAACTTAATACCGGCTAATAATAGTTGTTTCATAATAATCTCCTAATCTATTTCTTCTGCTTTATACATAGCAACATTTGTCTTATTAAAGGCCTTATAATGCGTTTCCTGTGTCATTAATATCGTAACAGGTTTATTTTTAATTTTAGCATTGACTTTGATATCGAATGACAATGTTTTGGGTAGCTTCTTCACGGGTGATAATTCAACATCAAATGAACCACTTTGAATTTTAATATCTGTGAGATCATTAAATGTAGACACTTGATTCATGCTTGAGAAATCGACGCCATAATCAAATAGATGCTTTAAATTCTGAGAGTTACCTTGATATTGAATCGTGCTATCCGTCGTTTTTATATTATCAACTTCTTTTTTGACGACATTTTGAACAATATCTGTTAAATTAACCATATTTGATTGAATACTTGAAAAATACTGGATATCAGCATTGCGTGCGCGATAATTTAAATATTGAGGTTCAGGAAAAGCTTCGATATTACCATCATCCATATTGAATATAACAGACTTTACAGGATATTTCGTGTTATTCGAATCAGCTTTAATAAGTAGCGCGCTTTTATTAATCGTATCAAATTGAGATGCGGTAGCCTGTGTAAACTTTGTCGTGAACTTATCATATGAAATCGTTATCTTATTAGTAGCATCGAGTGAAATGCTATCTGTTGCTTTAATATTCTTCTGCATTCGAGCGATAATCTGGTCTTTCGTTAATGGTTTCTTTTTTTCCTGTGGTGCTGCACAACCGGTAATAATTAATGTTAAAATAATAAAAAGTACAGTTAATTTTTTCATAGTGACCTCTGGATAGATAATTTTGTGATGAATGGAGCAGATTAATGATTTTTACAGATCATGTTGGCAATAAAGTAATCCTCGAAATAAAAGATAAGACCGATATTCCAAAAAGTAAACATGTACTAATAATAACAAATTTTAAGGGTAATATGCTACTTACGAATAATAAAATTCGGGGTATTGAATTTCCAGGTGGTAAGGTTGAGTATGGTGAAACACCTATTGAGGCAATGCATCGTGAATTATATGAAGAAACTGGTGGCGTAATGCGTAATTATGAGTTTATAGGCACCTATACCGTATATGATCAGACACCATTCAGTAAAGATGTCTTCTACGTAGAAGTAGCACATATTGACAAGCTTGAAGATTATATGGAAACGGATGGTCCGGTAATTGCAAAGGCTCTGGAAGATATTCAGACAGAAGATAAAAGTTTCCTGCTAAAAGATGATTGCATTCTGTACATATTAGATACACTAAAGGAGCGTTTTGATGTTCATTACGAGTAAAGTAATTCCAGCTTCTTATCAAGGTATAAGTTTTCAGGAGATAACTTATCAGTCTGATGCATTTGAAGTTAAAGGATTATTATATGAGCCGAAACTTGTAGCGCGTATCGTTATATATCTTCGCGGTGGAAAAGGGCAGGTAGGGACGCTTAGACCAGCTGGACTGATGCGTTTTGCCTATCCGAATACACTTGTTGCAGCACCTTATTACCGTGGAACGCATCATAATGGTCAGGATGAGTTTGGTGGAAGTGACCGTGAGGATGTATATGCACTTGTGCGTATATTAAGAAAAAAGTATCCAGATGTACCATTACATTTTATAGGTTTTTCACGCGGGGGTATTCAAGGACTCGTTACTTATCAGAATAGTGACGTGACATCCTTTATTACATGGGGTGGTGTATCGAGTATTTATTACATGTATGATGAGCGATTAGACTTGCGCAGCATGTTAAAGCGCATCGTCGGTCCTATTACAGATAAAGCCGCCTATGATAAGCGCGAAGGTATTGATCTGATAAAAGCAGACAGTCCTCCAATTATGATAATTCACGGAACAGAAGATAGGCAGGTTAATATTGCGCATGGTAGGATGCTTGAAGAAAGACTGAAATTACTAGGTGTAAAGCATAAAGCGATATACTTAGAAGGTGAAGCACACGTCCTTCGACCTGATAATGAACGCATGATACTTAAAGAAATATATAGATGGATGCTAGCAGTAGAATAAAATGAAGATGTGACTTAAATTTTAGTCCTTTTATCTTTAACAGCTTAAACGGCGGAACAGAAGTTGCCCCTACGACAAAAACCGAACAAAAACTATAAATCAAAGAGCGATTTATTAGTTTTGTTCGGTTTTTGCTTGTGGCAGAACACTTCAGTTCCAGCCTCTATTATTATCCTCTAAATATAAAGCCGCCTTTTTCTTCGATTTCAGCTGACTTTTCACCGAATTTCTTAAAGTTTTCCTGGAAGCGTAATGCTAAATCTTTAGCTTTTTCATCGTAAGCATCTTGAGATACCCAAGCGTTACGAGGCATTAAGATTTCTTTTGGAACACCAGCTACTGAATTTGGTACATATAGTCCGAAGATAGGATCTTGAGTGAATTCAGAGTTTTTAATTTCGCCACTGATCGCACGACGGATCATAGAACGTGTATGTGTTAAGCTCATACGGCTACCTACACCATATTCTCCACCAGTCCATCCAGTGTTTACTAAGTATACATCTGAACCATGCTTGTCAATTAATGCACCTAACATATTCGCATATACTGTTGCGTGTAATGGTAAGAAAGGAGAACCGAAACATGTTGAGAATACTGGTTGTGGGCTAGTTACCCCGCGCTCAGTACCCGCTAATTTAGATGTAAATCCACTTAAGAAGTGGTACATTGCTTGTTCTTTCGTTAATTTAGAGATTGGAGGTAATACACCGAATGCATCTGCAGTTAAGAAGATAATTGTTTTAGCATGACCAGCAATTGAAGGTAATACGATGTTATCGATATTTTCAATTGGGTATGCTGCACGTGTATTTTCAGTTAATGATTTGTCTTCATAGTCTGGGAAACCTTTTTCATCAACTTTAACGTTTTCTAAAATCGCACCGTAACGGATCGCATCATAGATTTGTGGTTCTTTCTCACGAGAAAGGTCGATTGTCTTCGCGTAACATCCACCTTCGATATTGAATACACCATTATCGTTCCAGCCATGTTCATCATCACCGATTAATTTGCGGTGAGGGTCGGCTGATAATGTTGTTTTACCAGTTCCTGATAAACCGAAGAATAACGCAACGTCTTTATTTTCACCAACGTTTGCTGAACAGTGCATGCTCATTACACCTTGTGTTGGTAATAAGTAGTTCATTACACCGAAGATACCTTTTTTCATTTCTCCGGCATATTCAGTACCACCGATTAAGATAATTTTATGTTTGAAACTTGTAATGATAAATGTTTCAGAATTTGTACCATCGATTTTTGGATCTGCTTTAAAGTGTGGCGCAGAAATGATAGTGAAGTCTGGATCGATTAAGATACCTTCATTGAATGTTTCAGGTCGGATAAACATTGTACGTGCAAATAAGTTATGCCATGCTAACTCATTGATTACGCGTAAATTTAATTGAGTAGCAGGGTCTGCACCTGCATAACCATTGAATTCATAAACTTTATCTTTTGTTCCTAAATAGTCTAAAACGCGGTCTAATAATTTTAAGAAGATGTCTTCAGAGATAGGTTGGTTGATTGTACCCCAGTCGATTTGGTCTTTCGTTTCTTCTTCTTCAACGATAAATTTATCTTTTGGTGAACGACCTGTATATTTACCTGTTTCAGTTCTAACAGCACCTGACTCTGTTAATACACCTTCACGATTTGCTAAAATTTCGTTGATTAACTGTGTTCTTGATAATTGATTTAATACGCTATCACTCTTTAATAAGTTATCTAATTTACCAAAGATTTGTTCGCTCATTAAAAGGTCCCCCAAGTTTATATTTTCTGCTGATGTAAGCAGTTTCATGAAATAGTATAACATAAGGTCTTAAGTGTTACATTAAATATAAATAAAATTTTATAGATAAAATATTATTCAGAAAATTTGTGAATCAGTTAGATATATTGACAGTGTACAAAAAGTTTAGTATTATCTAACTGCGGATTCTCTTATCCAGAGTGGTGGAGGGACATGGACCCTTTGAAGCCCAGCAACCCTTAACTTCGTTGTTAAGTAAGGTGCCAAACCGTTTGCAGACAGCTGTCTGAACGATAAGAGTAGAATGGACTAATTGTGTACAATTAGCCTTCTCTCTTAATAGGAGAGAGGGCTATTTTTTGTTTATAGCTTGAACCGTGAAATTTAAATTAATAGGAGTGTTTATAAATGGCAGATCGTAAATTATTTACGTCAGAATCAGTAACAGAAGGACATCCAGATAAAATTGCTGACCAAATTTCAGATGCAATCCTAGATGCAATTCTTACAGGAGATCCAAAAGCACGTGTAGCGTGTGAAACATCAGTAACAACAGGTATGGCTTTAATCGCAGGTGAAATTACTACATCAACATATGTTGATATTCCTAAAGTAGTACGTGATACTGTAAAAGAAATCGGATATACACGTGCTAAATTCGGCTATGACTTCCAGACGATGGCAGTACTTACTGCAATCGATGAGCAGTCTCCTGATATTGCTCAAGGGGTAGACCGTGCATTAGAAGACCGTGGTAACTTATCTGACTCAGATATCGAATCAATCGGTGCTGGTGACCAAGGTTTAATGTTTGGATTTGCATGTAATGAAACTGAAAGCTTAATGCCTTTACCAATTTCATTATCACATGAATTAGCGCGTCGTCTGACTGCAGTGCGTAAAGATGGTACTTTAGATTACTTACGTCCAGATGGTAAGACACAAGTTACAGTAGAGTATGATGAAGCGGGTAAACCGAAACGAATCGACACTATCGTTATTTCGTCTCAACACCATGAGAAGATTGAATTAGAACAAATTCAGGCTGACATTAAAGAACACGTTATTAAACCAGTTGTTCCAGCTGAATTAATCGACGAAGAAACAAAATATTTCATCAATCCAACTGGTCGTTTCGTAATCGGTGGACCTCAAGGGGATGCTGGTCTTACTGGCCGTAAGATTATCGTAGATACTTACGGAGGATATGCACGTCACGGTGGTGGCGCGTTCTCAGGTAAAGATGCTACTAAAGTTGACCGTAGTGGTGCTTATGCAGCACGTTATGTTGCGAAGAACATCGTTGCAGCAGGTCTAGCTGACAAATGTGAAGTACAATTAGCTTATGCTATCGGTGTAGCACAACCAGTATCTATTTCAGTTGAAACTTATGGTACTTCTGAATACACTGAACAACAACTTGTTGATGCAGTTCGTAAAACATTCGATTTACGTCCAGCAGGTATCATTCAGATGTTAGATCTTCGTCGCCCAATTTACAAACAAACAGCTGCTTACGGGCACTTCGGTCGTACAGATATTGATTTACCATGGGAAGCTACAGATAAAATTGAAGATTTAAAAGCAAATTTAAAGTAATTTTTTGGGCCTAAGTATTTATTACTTAGGCCTTTTAATATGAAAAAAGACTACCTCATATGAGATAGTCAATTGATAAATTGTATTATTCTTCTTCAGTTTCTTCTTCTGTAGCAGCATCGTCTTCAGTAGTCTCTTCTTCAGTTGTTGCTGCATCTTCAGTTTTTGCGTCGTCCGCTTTTTTCTCATCATCTCCACAAGCACCTAATAATAATGCTGATGCGAAAGTACCTGCTAATAATAAACGTTTATACATTGCCATGGTATCATCCTCCGAGAAAATTTAATTTTTGTCCAAAAATATTTTTAGGACACTTAAATTATTTCATATCATTATTAATTTAGAATTTATATTTTATTAAACTTTGTTAACCTTTGTTCAGAATATTAATTTCTTATTAATATTTTTAATTAGAGTAAACTTTCACAAATTACTTTCATATTTTCGATGAAGTTCTTCTGAAATTTCATTATAATAAAGGAAATACGGTTAGAAAGGTGAATGATATGTCAGTAGAAGTAGGAAGTACTTTATTTTATGTGTTAATTGGTTTAGGTGTTTTGGCTTTATTGTTCTTCGTCTTATGGTTACTCGCATTATCGAGTAAGAAAAAATCAATTGCGCGTAAAGAAGAAGAATTTCGTAAGGCGCAGAAAGTAAGATCAGATGAGTATCACGATGAAAGTGAGAAGTCTCGTCTTCAATATAAAAAAGAATTAGCTGAACAAAAAGAAATATTACAAAAAACAATCGATGAGAAATCATCACATATTGAATCTTTAAAGATGTTCTCAAAAGACAAAGGTGAATATTTAACGGACCTTACTTTAATTCAGTTAAAAGAACAGTTCATTCGTGAAGAACGTATTCGTCCTGAAGATATGCACGTACTTGCTAATATCTATATTCCAGGTAAACGCGTGAAAAGCACTGACAAACTTGATCATGTCGTATTGACGAGAACAGGTATCTACCTGATAGATTCTAATTACTGGACAGGTCATATTTATCACGGTGTAAGTGAGATGCAGTTTGCTGGCGAACCGATGCTTGAAGGTGTCTTCAACATATTAGATCTTGATCCGAAGCTTGAACAGACAATTGTTCTGGATAAGAATAAAGACGGTAATGCTGAATTCAGAACATATAACCACTCGATTGAAGCATTGAAATTAAAAGCTGAACGTTTAGAAAAAGTATTTGAGTTACCATATCCGGTAACACCGATTGCGTACTATAATGCAGAAGGGGTAGGTAGTGAACACATCACTAACTATTCAAGAGATAATGGCGTGAAGGTGATTGTAGGAGAAGAAGAATTACAAACATTCTTCGAAAAATTTGTCTTCCATGGTAGATTCCAGTATAAAGTTGAAGAACTTGAAAATATTATGGACCAAATTGAGCATTTAAATCCGTAGCAAAGATAAACAGGCTGGGACAGAAGTGTTCTGCCGTTTAAGCTGTTAAACAGAAGAGGGCTAAGACTTATGTCTCACCCTCTTATTTGTTATGCAGATTTACGTTTCACTAAATATAATCCTAGTCCTAATAATCCGATTGCAGCAGCACCACTACCAGCGGCTTCACCAGTAATCGGTAAGTGCTCAACCGCTTCAGTAATTGCAGGTTTGTTTGTATCATCTGCAACTTGATCAGCTTGAATTGTCGTATCTAAATTTGTTTCATTTGTCTTAGCAACACTTTCAAACGGAATGACTTTATCATCTTTAGCAGCATTCGATGATTCTAATACGATAGGTTCTTCAGTAGAATCCTCTGTCTTGATGATGAAACCTTCACTACCATCTTCTTCTGTTGGTACATCAATTTGAGGTTTGATAGTTTCAGTTGTCAGTCTTTCAGTCGTTGCTTCTTCTGTTGTAACTTCTTCAGTAGTCGGTGCTTCAGTTGTAGTTTCTTCAGATACAACTGGTTTATACGCACTCGCGTTACCTGCTAAGATACGTTGTAATGCTTCATTTGTATAAGCTGTCATATTAGCAGCTTTAAAGTATTGACGTACAACTGCGTCTAATGATGGTCCTTCTTCACGAGGTCCGCCAAGCATTGTATAGCCATCGCCACCAACTGCTAAGAAATCATTTGTTACAACTTTATATGTTTTAGTATTGTTCAATGGTTCAAATTTGTTTGTCTTTTTGTTGAATACTTCAATTGCATAAACACGTTCACCAGCAGGTTTAGTCATATCATAATGAACTTTAATTGATTTAGAGATGTGTAAGAAAGCACCATTTGCATCTAATCCTGTTTTTCCGTCTTTTTCAACAACAGGCGCACTTAAAGCGTGTTCAAACATTGCTTTAACGTCAGAACCTTTCACATTGATTTGTGTGATTGTGTTTCCGAAAGGTAATACTTTAATGATATCTCCGATTGTTACATCTTTATTACCTTCGATAGACGCACGGATACCACCACCATTAGTTACAGCAAAGTCACCAGCTGCATCAAATCCGTTAACAGAATATGCTTCCATTGCATCAGCAATCGCGTTACCTAAGTTTGTCTCACGTGTACGTACGTGGTTACGTTCACCTTGAAGTTGTGCTGGATTGTAGAAGACGACTTCAGAAGTTGCCTTACCAAAGTTATCTTTTGCAGTATCAACAATAGATTTAACTTTAGCATCTTGTGTAACTTCTTTCGAATCTGCTTCTTTAATCATTGCAGCTTTCATATTACGTGCAACCTTATCCTGTAAATCAAATGTAACTTTCCCGATGTTTGCTAGAGCAGTACCCGTTTGAGCAAGAATTACCGTATTTTTTAATTCACCATTTTCAATGACAGAGTGAGAATGTCCATCTAATATGACGATTGCATTATTTTTAAAATCTTTGTTGCCGGCAATCTTAGTAGCTAAATTATCACCACGCCAAGCTTCTTTCGTTGTTGTGTCAATACCTAAGTGACTTAAGATGATGAATGCATCAACTTTTCCTTGTAGCTTTTTCATTTCTGCAGTTACAGAAGCAACTGGATCAAGGAACGATACACCGATAATGTTGTTCGGGTGCGTCTTTGTAGCAGTCTCCGGTGTTGTTACACCGATAACACCATATTTCTTACCATTTTTCTCGATAATTGCAGAAGGTGCATATACACTTTTACCATCTTTATAAACGTTTGAACTTAAAATAGGGAAGTTTAATAATTTCTTATAGTTCATTGCAGTGTCAAAGCCAAAATCAAATTCATGGTTACCAACAGTCATTGCATCATAACCAACAGCGTTCATCGCTTTTGCCATGTCAGCACCTTTTGAGAAATTAGATAATGGTAAGCCCTGGAAAGCATCGCCAGAATCAAACATTAATGTAGGTTGTTCTTTATCTTTGATTGTCTTAACTTTTGCCATACCGATAACACGGCCATCTTCAGCATCTAAACGACCATGCATATCATTTGTATGTAAGATTTTAACTGAGTTCGGTCCAGCTGGTGTTTCAGTCGTTACTTTTTCAGTCGTTGGAACCTCAGTAGTAGCTGCTTGCGTCGTAGCTTTCTCAGTTGTAGGCGCTTCAGTCATAGCTGTTTCTATTGTCGCTTTCTCAGTTGTAGGCGCTTCAGTCGTAGCTGCTTCAGTTGTAGGCGCTGCAGTTGTTGGTGCTTCTGTTGTCACTTTCGCAGTTGTTGGTGCTTCAGTCGTTGGCTGTTCTGTTGTCACATCTGCAAGTGCATAAGGACTTTGGAATAGCATTGAGATTAATAACGTTAACATTAATATGATTGATGCAATTCGTTTCACAAGTGTTCCCTCCAAAATAAATTTTAATTTCTATATTATAATAATGTATAAATGCTGTAGTTATAATAATTTTAAGAAAAAATTACGCTAAATTTACAAAAAAATTATAAATGAAATGTATATGCAAATAAGTAGAGTAAAGGACCGAATATATAGGTAATCGTTATATAGAAAATACACCAGTTTTTATTCGTTTCGTATAACTTAACAATCTCAACATTCAGCGTAGAAAATGTTGTAAATGCTCCTAAAAATCCAGTACCAAGTAATAGCATCGTTGTCATATCAAATCGTGCAACGATACCTAACAACAATGCACCTAATAAATTAATAAACAGTGTACCATATGGAAAATTTCCATTCATCTTCTGACTGATATAATAACGTAACATTGCCCCGAATGGTGCACCAATTGCAACATAGATCAATTTCTGTCACCCCATTTCAACCCGATAGCAGCACATATGATACCACCAAAGATGCTAATGCTATAATAGATGATGAGTGAAAGATAATGATGTGCTAAATAGAGATCAGCAACATCCTTACTCAGCGCAGAGAATGTTGTGAAACTTCCTAGAAATCCAGTTGTAACGCCTGTTTTTATGAGGGCTGAGCAGGATAGGCGTTTAAAGTAAGTTGTACAATATCCTAAAGCAAATGCGCCGATGAGATTCACGATAATTGTATACATCGGTGCATGAAGCAATAAACTTATACTATATCTGCATAAAGCACCGAAGACACTCATACATGCAATATAAAGATAAATCATATAAAAACCTCCATAATAAAAAAGGATTGACGAATCAATCCTTAAATAATCCCAAATCTAAACAGGATACTAACAAGTTGTAAGAGAATAACAACTAAGATGACCCATGGCCAAATTTTCGCGACCTTAAATAAACGGCTTGAAATATTTTCAGGCTGTTTCAAAGCTTTATCAATTAAGACGATACTAATAATAAGTAAGATACAGCTTACTAGTCCGGTAAACAGTATGATGGCATTGATTGAACCGAAAAGTATTGCCAGCACAGGATTATAACCGTTACAAAAGATACTTAATATCACAAAAAATATAGAGAAGTAAACATATTTGTTCGCTTTCATGATGTTCCTCCAATCATTAATCATTTTATTTTACCACATCAAATGACAACAAAATATAAATTTATATAATGATATGAAAAGAATAGTAAATATATAAAAAATAGACAGGTATACTCAATCATTAGCAATATCAGTCATAATGTGATTATAATAAGTAGAAGTCTATACATTATATGTGGAGGAATAACAATGAAAAATTTAAATGTGCAAGTATTTGCTGATGGTGCGGATATCGAACAAATGAAAACAGCTTACCAAAACCAAACAGTTGATGGATTTACGACAAACCCATCACTTATGGCTAAAGCTGGTGTAGAAGATTATAAAGCTTTTGCTGAGGCAGCAGTTAAGGCAATACCAGATGCTTCTATCTCATTTGAAGTATTCGGCGATGATATGGAAACGATGGAGAAAGAAGCGGCAATCATTCAGTCATTCGGTGAAAATGTATTTGTTAAGATTCCTGTCGTGAATACAAAAGGCGAATCTATGATTCCATTGATCAAGAAATTATCTGAACAGGATATTAAATTAAATGTTACTGCGGTTTATACAATTGAACAGGTGACAGATATCGTGAAAGCAATTAAACCAGGTGTTGAAACATACGTTTCAGTATTTGCTGGTCGTATTGCAGATACTGGTGTAGATCCTATGCCATTAATGCGTGCTGCTGTAAAAGTTTGTCACGAAAAAGAAGGCGTGAAACTTTTATGGGCATCATGCCGCGAGCTTTATAACGTGATTCAGGCAGATGAAATCGGTTGTGACATTATCACTTGCCCAGGTGATGTTGTGAAGAAGATTCCAAACATCGGTCGTGACATCGATGAATTATCAGTAGATACAGTTAAAGGATTCGCTAAAGACATTCAATCAAGTGGATTAGGCATTTTATAAGACACCTTAGACCATTACACAATTTGTGTAATGGTTTAATCAATAATATATGATTTAGACAAAGTATGTACAATCATGCTTTGTCTTTTTTGTTAAATATTTCATGGATCACATCTAATCAAGTGATTACAGAATCACTGTCTGTTATGAGCATTTTAAATTTGCACATTTTCAAGCGATTATAAAAATGATACACTAGATATGACTAAAAATTAAGGCGGGGTATAAATTGGCATTCAGATATATGAAGCTATCAGATGAACATTATCGACATGTGTTATTAAGATTTGGCGACTTCTTTGAAGATTTCAGATGTTTTGTTGAGACAAGTAAAGAGCTTACTGAAGAATTAGGAATTACGCTGGATAGAGATGATTCATATACGAGATATTTAGTAAGATTGTTTGTTATTGCTGAAGAAACGACTGGTAAGAAGATTGATGACCCGAGATGTGACGAGACAATAGAAATGATTACTGAAGTGGTAAATGATAAGAACTTCAATCGCTATAACAGTGCTGAAAGCGGTGTACCAGGTAGAATGTACGAAGCATATCAAACATTCGTTGGTGAAGGACTTACAATAGATTAACTCAAACGAGATGAACATCTCGTTTTTATTTTGACTATAATATCAGAATATTCTGATGAATTCTTGAAGATAATCCTATATTTCTGTAAACTAAGGTTGTACTATAATAAAGGAGGAAATTATGGATTATATTTTAAAGTTTTCAGAATGGCTATGGGGTTATCCGTTAATCACACTATTATTTTGTACAAGTTTATTTTTAACCATCTATCTTGGCTTTATTCAGTTCAGACACTTTCCTTATATTATTAAACAGACGTTCGGTAGTATCAATAAAGCGCCAAAAGGTGAAGGAACGATAACACCGAGACAAGCTTTAACCTCTGCATTATCTTCTACAGTAGGGGCTGCAAATATTGTGGGCGTTCCAACTGCAATCATCATGGGTGGGCCAGGAGCAGTATTCTGGATGTTATTGATTGCATTTTTGGCAATGGCATTGAAGTATAGTGAAAACGTACTTGGAATACATTACCGTGAAAAAAATAAAGCGGGCGAGTTTGTAGGTGGACCAACGTATTATATGAAGAAAGGCTTTAAAAATAAAAAGCTTGGTATGATATTTGCTGTTATCTTTGCATTTATGCTGATGATAGAACTGATACCAAGTGTTATGGTACAAGGCAATTCAGTTGCAGATTCTATGCATGACACGTTTCAGATCAATCCATGGATAACAGGCGTTATCATGTCGCTCGTTACAGGAATCGTTGTTTTTGGTGGAATCCAACGCATCGCGACAGTGACAGAGAAGCTCGTGCCTTTAATGGTAGGTTTATATCTTTTATTTGGATTTATTATTATTGGGATGAATATAACACATGTACCCAGTGTGATAATGTTAGTGCTGGAGAAAGCATTTAAGCCAGAAGCCGCTGCCGGTGGTGGATTTGGTGCAGCACTTGCGACAACAGTAAGATGGGGATTTGCGCGAGGAGTGTATTCAAATGAAGCGGGACTCGGTACCTCTCCTATTGCACATGCCGCAGCAAAGACTGATCATCCAGTAAGACAGGCATTTTGGAGTATATCTGAAATTGTTGTTGATACAGTGATTATCTGTTCGACAACAGCCTTTGTAGTACTCGTGTCAGACGTACATCTACATAAAGATGCGAAAGCAAATCCAGGAGCGTTAACAGCACGTGCTTATGAAGATGCGTTTGGCTTATTTGGAAGTGCACTTATTTCAATATCGCTGATCTTCTTTGTATTATCAACTATAATCGTCGTCGTATACTATGGATCGCGTATGGCAGAATTCCTGTTCGGTGAAACGATGGGAACGATTATGAAAATCGTATATATCATATCCATTACGATAGGCTCAGTAGGATATGGTACACAATTATGGATACTATTAGACTTAGCGTTAGCGTTTATTTTAATCCCTAACGTGATCGCAGTATTACTCCTTAGCCCACAAGTTAAACGACTGACAAATGAGTTCTTTTCAGAATACAAATAGTTATAGAAACAGTACATGAAAATGTGCTGTTTTGTTATTTTCTTAAAATAGATCTGATTATTAAATAAGATGTATCGAAAATTTCAATTGCAAGTTAGCCACAACATCCAAATTAATAGAGATAGTAACTTAATGGTTCACTTAATAATCCTTCGGATTTTAGTGACTTCAGAAACAGGTATGTAGGTGTTTCGTAATCTAGAATTTTTCTGGGATAATTGTTCATCCAGTTTTGGATACGATAAATTATCTCATCAGATACTGATCCCATACTGATTCCTTTAGGGATTATCCTTCTAATGAATTTATGGTGGTTTTCTTTAGTACCTCGTTCCCATGATGAATAAGGGTGCGTAAAGTATATTTCAGTATCAGGTAATGTCTCTGTAAGGTCACAGAACTCTGATCCGTTATCAGAAGTAATAGACTTGAATATTCGTGAAAATGAATTACCTATTTGATCTTTTAATTGACTTAATGCTAATGTGACAGCATCATTAGTTTTACTTTTAATAGGAACGATGATTTCAAATCGTGTCTGTCTTTCAACAAGTGTAAGTAACGCTTTTT
Source organism: Macrococcoides bohemicum (assembly GCF_016865215.1). Taxonomy (NCBI): domain Bacteria; kingdom Bacillati; phylum Bacillota; class Bacilli; order Caryophanales; family Staphylococcaceae; genus Macrococcoides; species Macrococcoides bohemicum. The sequence continues at coordinate 1,807,605 of NZ_CP054482.1, read as the reverse complement.
CATTTTTAAGTTTAGAACCAATTACAGTATCTATTTCCCAATGACCAAAGACATCTCTAGAATTGATTTCATGACTTCTATCTTCGATAGATTTTCCTAATACTTTTTTATTTTTTCGACTAGGTCTTCTATTTGTATTTGGTTTTCGTGAAATCTTCTCTATAAGGTCGATATTAGAGGTCTTCATAATTCCTCTTTCAATCCAGTTATATAGTGTTGAAACACAAGGAATAATAGAATCACAAAAAATATTATTCTTTTTAGCATAGGCAACTACGACATCGGGAGACCATTTTTTATTCAACATCATCTTATCAGCCCAATCAATAAAAGCATGAGATAGCTGATGTTTTGGAGTCCTGTAAGAATTCATACGATTTGTTTCATATTTAAGTTGAGCAACATCAGGGAAATAGCATTCATAATCATAAAAATATTCTTTACCATTAGAAACTACGCGCTTAATTTGTTTAACAGTTCCTCTATTGATCTCATTGTTAATTGTTTGAGGTGCTCTATTCAAAATTTTAGCAATAGCACGATTTGAATAATTTTCACTCTTCAAAACCTGAATTTGATATCTTTCAAATTCAGTTAAGTGTTTTCCTTTAACATGATTAGTGGTACCATTTAGATGAGTCATTTGCATTCATTCCTTATTGTTTGTTGTGGTAACTACAATATTAACATGGATGCACATGGCTCATTTTTTATTTTTTAAAGCACACCGTAGGTGGCTAACTTGATTATAGAATTTCCCAAGCAAATAAAAATTATAGAGGTGTAAAACATGATAAATACTGAAAATAAGAAAAGATTTTTAGAAAAAGTTAGTGATGAAAATGGAATTATTTCTGCATTAGCTTTTGACCAACGTGGTGCTTTAAAAAGAATGATGTCAGCATTTCAGGAAGAAGATCCAACTGTTGAACAAATAGAAAATTTAAAATCATTAGTAGCTAAGGAACTAACTGAGTATGCCTCTTCAATTTTATTAGATCCTGAGTATGGATTACCTGCTTCTAAAGTAAAACATAAAGATGCAGGATTATTATTAGCCTATGAAAAAACTGGTTATGATGCTACAACGAAAGGAAGATTACCGGATTGTTTAGTTGAATGGTCTGCTAAACGTATTAAAGAACAAGGTGCAGATGCGGTTAAATTCCTACTTTACTACGATGTAGATGATGATAAATACATTAATGATCAAAAACAAGCTTATATTGAAAGAATAGGCTCTGAATGTGTAGCAGAGGATATTCCATTCTTCTTAGAAATATTAACATATGATGATAATATAGCTGATAACAGTAGTGTTGAGTTTGCTAAAGTTAAACCAAGAAAAGTAAATGAAGCAATGAAATTATTCTCAAAAGATCGCTTTAATGTTGATGTTCTAAAAGTAGAAGTTCCAGTAAATATGAATTTTGTGGAAGGATTTGCTGAGAATGAAGTTGTATATTCTAAAGAAGAAGCAGCTCAATACTTTAAAGAGCAAGAACAAGCAACTAACTTACCTTATATTTATTTAAGCGCAGGTGTTTCAGCTCAATTATTCCAGGAAACATTAAAGTTTGCATCTGAATCTGGTGCGAAGTTTAATGGTGTACTATGCGGTAGAGCAACATGGTCTGGTGCGGTTAAAGTTTATATTGAACAAGGTGAAGAAGCCGCTAGAAAATGGTTACAATCTGAAGGATATAATAATATTAATCAATTAAACGAAGTATTAAAATCAACTGCAGCATCTTACAAAGAAAAAATATAAAAATATTGGAGGGAAATTGATATGAACAAAGAAGAAACTACAATGCTTGGATTTGAAATTGTTGCATATGCTGGGGATGCAAGGTCAAAGTTACTCGAAGCTTTAAATGCTGCTAAAAATGGAGAATTTGATAAGGCAGAACAATTAGTTGAAGAAGCAAATCAATGTATTGTTGATGCTCATAATGCTCAAACAAGCTTACTAGCTAAAGAAGCATCTGGTGAAGATATTGCATATAGTGTCACAATGATGCATGGGCAAGATCATCTAATGACTACATTATTATTAAAAGACATGATGAAGCATATGATTGAACTTTACAAAAGAGGGAGCTGAAAATAATGGATAAATTAATTGCGCAAATAGAGAAAGCAAAACCATTATTTGAAAAGCTATCACGTAATATATATTTGAGAGCGATTCGTGATGGATTTATTTCAGCTATGCCCGTAATACTATTTTCGAGTATATTTTTATTAATTGCTTATGTACCTAACGTTTTTGGATTTACATGGAGTAAAAATGCTGAAATGATATTGATGAAACCTTATCATTACACCATGGGTGTTATAGCATTATTAGTGGCAGGTACGACAGCTAAGTCATTAACAGATTCTTATAATAGAAAGCTAGATAGTACGAATCAAATTAATTTTTTATCAACAATGTTAGCAGCGATTTGTGGATTTTTATTTCTAGCGTCAGATGCTGTTAAAGTTGGAGGATTTTCAAGCGCATTTTTAGGCACAAAGGGTTTAATGACTGCTTTCTTAGCAGCATTTGTGACAGTAATTATTTATAATTTCTGTGTAAAGAGAAATATAACAATTAAAATGCCTTCAGAAGTACCACCAAATATTTCACAAGTATTTAAAGATATTTTTCCATTTTCATTTGTTATTTTAACACTATATGGATTAGATTTACTTAGCCGCGCAATCTTAAATACAAACGTTGCTGAGTCAATTGTTAAACTCTTTGCACCACTGTTCACTGCAGCAGATGGTTACGTTGGAATAACAATTATCTTTGGAGCATTTGCTTTATTCTGGTTTATTGGGATTCATGGTCCTTCAATTGTTGAACCTGCTATTGCAGCAATAACTTATGCGAATATTGAAACAAACTATCAATTATTACAAGCAGGCGAGCATGCAGATAAAATTTTAACATCTGGAACGCAAATGTTTATTGTAACAATGGGTGGTACAGGAGCAACATTAGTTGTACCATTTATGTTTATGTGGCTGACGAAATCTAAACGTAATAAAGCGATTGGTAGAGCTTCAGCAGTACCGACATTCTTTGGTGTTAACGAACCAATATTATTTGGTGCTCCTTTAGTACTGAACCCTGTGTTCTTTATACCGTTTGTATTTGCACCAATTGCAAACGTCTGGATATTCAAGTTTTTCGTAGATGTATTAGGAATGAACAGTTTCAGTGTTAACTTGCCTTGGACAACACCTGGTCCGTTAGGGATTATAATGGGAACAGGTTTAGGTATGTGGTCATTTGTACTTGCTATCACATTAATAGTCGTGGATGTTTTAATCTACTATCCATTCCTAAAGGTTTATGACAAACAAATTTTAGAAGAAGAATTAGCTGGTGTTGATAATTCAAATAACTTAAGAGATAAAGTTAAAGAAAATTTTGATACAACAAAAGCCGATGGAATTTTAGAAAAGAATACAAATAATAAAGAAAATGTTATTAATACGGAAAATAATCTAAGTAATGATAGTGGATTAAAAGAACAAACAAATGTACTTGTATTATGTGCTGGTGGAGGGACAAGTGGTTTATTAGCAAATGCTTTAAATAAGGCTGCTCTTGAATTTGATAAACCGATTAAAGCTGCAGCAGGTAGTTATGGAGCACATATGGATATTATGAAAGAATATCAATTAGTGATTTTAGCACCACAAGTAGCATCAAATTATGAAGATATAAAAATCGATACAGATAGATTAGGTATTAAATTAGCGAAGACACAAGGTGCAGAATATATCAAATTAACTCGTGATGGTAAGGGTGCAGTTGAATTCGTTGAAGATCAATTCAAATCTTAGAGAGGAGATCTATTGTTTATGAAAAAGTTACCTGAAGATTTTATTTTTGGAGGAGCAACAGCAGCGTATCAAGCAGAAGGTGCGACAAATACTGATGGAAAAGGGAGAGTAGCTTGGGATACCTATTTGGAAGAAAATTATTGGTATACTGCTGAACCAGCAAGTGATTTTTATAATAAATATCCAATTGATTTAGAATTAAGTGAAAAATTTGGAGTAAATGGTATACGAATATCAATTGCATGGTCAAGAATTTTTCCACAAGGATACGGAGAAGTTAATGAAAAAGGCATTCAATTTTATCAAAATTTATTCGATGAGTGTTTAAAGAGAAATGTGGAACCATTTGTTACATTACATCACTTTGATACACCTGAAGTTTTGCATAAAAATGGTGATTTCCTAAATAGAGAAAATGTGAAACACTTTGTAGATTATGCTAAGTTTTGTTTCGAAACATTTACTCAAGTAAAATATTGGACTACTTTTAATGAAATAGGCCCTATTGGTGATGGACAGTATCTTGTTGGTAAGTTTCCTCCAGGCATAAAATATGATTTTGAAAAAGTATTTCAGTCACATCACAATATGATGGTAGCACATGCGAGAGCAGTTAAATTATTTAAAGATAATGGCTATGAAGGTGAGATAGGTGTCGTGCATGCCTTGCCAACAAAATATCCGTATGATCCAGAAAATCCAGAAGATGTACGTGCTGCTGAATTAGAAGATATTATTCATAATAAATTTATTCTAGATGCAACATATCTTGGTCAATATTCTGATCACACAATGGAAGGTGTCAATCACATTCTTAAAGTGAATGGTGGTAAACTAGAAATTTTAGATGAAGATTTAAAAGAACTAGATGCTGCTAAAGACTTAAATGATTTCTTAGGAATTAACTACTATATGAGTGATTGGATGAGGGGATTTGACGGCGAATCAGAAATCACTCATAATTCTAAAGGCAATAAAGGTGGATCTAAATATCAATTAAAAGGGGTAGGACAAAGAGAATTTGATATAGATGTCCCTAGAACTGATTGGGATTGGATGATTTACCCACAAGGTTTATACGATCAAATTATGCGCGTGAAAAAAGATTATCCAAACTATAAAAAAATCTATATCACTGAAAATGGATTAGGATATAAAGATGAATTTGTAGATGGAACTGTATATGATGATGCGCGAATTGATTATGTTAAAAAACATCTGGAAGTAATCGCTGATGCTATTGAAGACGGTGCTAATGTCAAAGGATATTTTATCTGGTCACTGATGGATGTATTTTCTTGGTCTAATGGATATGAAAAACGATATGGTTTATTCTATGTAGACTTTGAAACACAGGAAAGATATCCTAAAAAGAGTGCACACTGGTATAAAGAATTAGCAGATTCAAAAATGATAAAATAAAGATTCCGAAAGTTACAAATGGAGTTGTTAGGTAGGCAACTCCATTTGTCTTTTGATATATAAACATTAAACCAATAATCTATTTCCTCCTTCCTTGCTTCGTTATTATTTCGTCCATCGTCATATTAAATATTTTACTGATGTTATACAGATCAACAGCAGTAATATTACGTTCATCATTTTCTAACTTTGAGTATGTTGATAATCCGATATTTAATAGCTGTGCCATTTCTTTGGATGTATAATCTAGGTTTTCTCTATGGTATTTTATCGCTTTTGCTATGTCTGCGTTATTCAATATTTTCCACCTCTTTTTTAGGTGAAATTAACAAAGAATAAAATGAAAAAGTGGTTATTTTCCAACTCGGAAAATAACCACTTTTTTATGAAAATTTATATTATAATGTAAAGTTATTGTCTTTTGAATATTGCGTTTTGATAAGATGTGTTACTAAATTATTATAAGTTTATTTGATATTCTAAAGAACAGAATTTCCAAATTAGAAATTTTTAATTTATGTATTAATTCCCATATTATGATTAATCTATCATAATACAAAGGAGGTGACGCTGTGGATTTTGAGCTTGGTCGCATACATAAGATTTTAGTAACATTAACTGATCACCCAGATGCAGACTATTACGGTCACTTTAAAGAAGACGACATCATATTCATCCTACTTGAGATGGGCTTAGTGGAATTCAGGTTCAATGTCTTACTCGATGATAACGTGTTCGAAACTTTACTTAATGTTGAAGTAACTAAAAAGGGATTACTCTTTATGACTGCATATAACAATCAGATGAAATACTAAAAAAAGCGCCTATCGCTTGATAGGCACTTTCATTAATACTGCGGTTCTACTGTTACTTTATAACCGTTAATAACAAATTCAATTTTTCGATTTTCATTATTAATCGTTGGTTCTTCAGGTTTTGATTCAAATGTAGAATGTGCTGCATCTAATTCATTTAATTCACTTTTAAGCTGAGAAATCTTTCCCATTCTAGCCATGCTTGAACCCCAGCTATTCGGTTTCTTCATTTGTGCCTCTACGAGTTCTGCTAATACGTCTGCTCTTGTTCTCATTATAAACACTCCTTAAATCGTTTTTACAATAAAAATAAGCTCATCTTAAAGAAAGAAGAGCTTAAGTAAGAACTTCTTATCTTTCAAGACATCATCTTGTTGGAATTAGCACAGTGCATAAGCCTGTTGCCGAGGTTTCATAGGGCCAAGTCCCTCCACCTGCTCTGAATAAGATACGAGCTATTTTTTTGTAAGTTAATTATACCATACTTTTTTATTCAGAACCCTTCGAAATCATTTTGTAATATTTTTTGAGCCATATTTTTAAGGTAAGTTTAAGGTAAGTTTAAGGTAAAGTACATGGATTGAGATAGTATAATTAAAAGAAAATGAGGAGATAAAAGTAATGAAATCATGTCATAAACTTTTTATTGGTGCAGCGCTTAGTATCATTGGATTTATATTCATTGGGTTTGCTTTAATTTATGATATTAAACCAGATAGTTTTCACGGACTCATTGCAGGGTTACTGCTAACAATCGGTATGCCGATGTACTTTAAGAATTTAGCGACACATATTGAGAACGGAAGACAGTCGTAACGATCTGAAAGAATGCTGTATCTATTAATACAAAGTATAAGGAGACGAATCATGACATCAATTAAAGTTGCTGGTATCGATATTTTAAATCAAAGTGTATCACCTTTTAGGTTTGTAGAGAATGATAAACGTGTAAGGTTTTATGAATCTAGACTTACATACTTTAGTTATATGAAGTTACTAAAGAAATTCTCAAACAAATATGATTTGCTATACAATGGATTTGACATTAATGCGCAGCATTATGGGTTAGGAAAGATTATTGATATCAAAAGGTACAATGAGTATATCGTCTACAATGAAGAATTAAAGAAGGATTTTACGCATATTAGTATTAAAGGATTACCGTTAGAAGATGCGATCAATTACATGAGATATCATAAAAGGAAAGAAAAGATGCCATTTTTTAGTTATCTGTATAATGATAAAACGTTTATTCGATTAAGTCCGTTTTTCATTGATGTTATTTCTGAAGATACAGCGCTTATTGCGTGGATCAAACAGGAATTTAAATATGATTATGCGCATGACTTTGATGATGATGAGGTAATGACAGAAGCGGAGTGGCAGGGATAGTATTAAAATGTATTTTCATTGAAGAATTTATATTTATAAATCTTAAAATAGAAAGAGTATTAAAATGAACTTTAAAAGACATATAACTATATTAAGAATCGTCATGTATAGTCTAGATACGGTTATTGCGCTATCACTAATATATTATTTCGGAAGTAAGATATTTCCTTATGAATTCATCGCTCTAGGTGACCAATTCTATTATCTCAGTATTATTCTAATCCTTGAAGCCATTATCTAACTGCAGAGAAAGTCAAAGAAGACTTAGAGGATATACCTTTAGGAAAATGGAGAAGGTATCGAATATAAGTGATACCTCGGTATTAAGGGAATGAAAGTAATATCAAGTACATCACTGGCATATATACTACAATATTAAAAAAATTAATTGTGAGTGAAAAATATAATAATTTTTTATATCCAGGATATTTATCCAGCAGATGAAACATATAAAAAATAATCATTAATGAACTTATACCAATTGAGCAGTACACCCAAATACCTTCCAATTCAATGATACTATTTCCGTAAATATGAAATAACATCAAACCAATATACAATAAGTAATTTAGAATATTGAGTGTTATAACTTTCTTCTTCAAGTAAATCACCTCTACAAAAAATCAAAAATGCATAAAGTGATTGTCTTTAACGTTTTATGCATTTTCTATTTTTTCAAATTTATTCTTCATCATAGAAGAAGTAATAATAAATAATTAATCCTACTGGTAAAGCAAATATCGGTGTTACGATTACACCAGCAATACAAGCTGATAAAAATATATATAATAAATCTTCCATCGTCCATTTCTTTTCTAATAGGCGGTTTATAAATTCTTTTATCGTCATTAATAATCCTCCGTTATTAAATTTATATCATTATAAATCATATACATATTTTAGCATATATGTTTATAAATATATAAATATAAACATATATAAATATATAAAGGAATGATTATTGATTATGAATTTACTAGCTTTGCTTTATGTACTTTTACTTTTCATATTTCTTATTGCTATTTCGAAGAGACCATTTAAAAATGAAAATATAAAAAAAGGGTTGATTGGTGGTATTGTTGTCTTAATATTTGTGACTGTTGTTAACTCCTTTACGTAAATGATTATATGAAATAAGGGATAGGAGATGAATAAATGAATAGCGATGATCACTATGTTTCGAAACTTATTAAAATAATATTATTCATTGGATTGATGAATATTATTTTGTTATCTACTAATTTTGAATATAAATTTGTTTTTATGTGGATGAGCGTTGTATTTATATTAATTTATTTATTATTTAATGCACTATATCCTTGGTATGTTTCCGGGAAAAAAGTTTATAGGAATAAAGAGGAATAATTAAAAATTTTTTTGATGCTTTTATTAAAATGATATTATCAACTTGTAAAGGAGTGTTTATTAAATATGAAAACAAATAAAGATGTTGTTTACGCTGCTTTAGGAGGATGTTTCGGTGTATTGCTCGTTCAATTTTTTATGATCTATTTAACTACAGGTAATGTATGGGAATGGTCAGAGGTATCTCATAATGTTATTCCATTTTTGGTGTTTTTCTTAATAATTTTAATTGTTATTAAAGAATATAATGTTAGGAAAATTAATCGATAGAATAAAAAATTACATAATCAAGGAAATATATCTTTTACCAAAATAGCTAATAAATACTTAAACAACGCATAAAAAGTTTGTCTAGAACTTTTTATGCGTTTTGTTTTTTAAAATATATTTTTGTAACGAAAGTATTAGAAATATGAATAATATATAGAAGGAGGGTCGGGATGAATGATAATCAGATTTATATAGAATATCGTGATTTTATTTATAAGTTCTTGTTAAAGTATTTGAATAATGCAGATCTTGCTGAAGAAATAACACAGGAAACGTTTTATCAGGCGATTAAGTCGTTAGATAAATTTGATCCTGATAAGAATACCAAATTCTCATCGTGGTTATGTCAAATAGCGTTAAATCTGGCGAAACAAGCCCTACATAAGAATACTAAACAACGAAATTTAGTGGATAGATTATCGAATAATATTAACAGTACTTCAATGAACGTCGAAAAGGATTATCTATTAAAAGAACAATTAGGCGAATTGTATTATTTGATTGATCAATTAAAACCACTTGAAAAAGAAATCGTGTTACTAAGAATTGAGAAAGAACTCACATTCAATGAAATAGCGGTTGTCTTTGGTAAAACTGAAAATTGGGCTAGGGTTACTTATTTTAGAGCAAAACAAAAATTAATCGAGGTGTATCATAATGAATCATAGTTTATTTAAAGACTTGTTACCTAACTATATCGATGGTCTGACAAGTGATGAAACAAATGAATTGATGTATGACCATATGAATAAATGTGAAGCTTGCAGAGCGTTATATGAGCGTTTACAGGAAGACCAATTGAGTGAAGAAACTGATTATCAACATCAGGAAGCACGAGAATTTGATGCATTGAAGAAAGTTAAGAAGTCAAATAAAAAGAAAGTTATTTTGTCTATATTAGGAGCTTTATTATTTTCTACAGTTTTATTTGGCATTTATATTTATTTATATGCCACACAATGGGTTACTGACGCAAATAACGTGAATGTACAAAAAGAATTTAAAGCTGACACAGCAAACTTGCATATTACAGCAAAGAATAAACATCATTTTGTGTTACCAAGTCAAGAAATTTATATTAAATCAAAAAATAAAAGAATTTATCTTGTATATGAAGGACGAAAGGGCTTGAATGATCCTGCTTCATTACATAAAGGTATTGATATTCCTATAACTTTTCTAAATAAAAATACGATAATTAATTCCGATAATGAAAAAGAAAAAATAGACGAGAAAGATGTTATTGTTTTAAGATTTAAAGATAAAGAGGTTAAATATAAAATTATGGATTTGTATAAGGAAGTCGGGAAATAGTTATAAATATAAGAGTATGATTAATTTTAAATTCTTCTTCTCCATGATATATTATGTGATGAAGTACAATTTGTGATAATTTAGGAGGAAGCCCTTTTGGAATGGTATTTTTGGATCATCATTATGCTGCCTATTTTATTCTTAGTCCTATTCCCAGTCACAAATAAAAAGAAAGATAAGTAACGTAAGGCAGTCATAGCAATATGGCTGCCTTATTTTTTAAAAATTGTTAGTTTCTTAGAAAAAAAGTGATTTTTTTATATTATTATTTTTCATACCATTCAATCGCATGTTCCTCTAATTCTTTTACGAGATCATTTTTCCCTTCTATATATGCTTCTATGTCAGTGGCATTTTGTTTAACTAACGCTAGTTTCTTATCTGCATATCGATTCGCTTGTTCAGGATGTGCGATTAAATAATCCCGAAATGCAATATGTCTTGTAATATTAAAATCATACAATTCATAGATGTGCAGATGATGTGTTCTATTATCGCCACCTTTTTGAAAATATCGTCGATTAGGGATGCCGTTTTCTCCTATGGAAGTAGTATTATTGAACTTCAGTCAACAAAGGCGATAAGTGAATTAGACAAGTGTATAGATGTAACTGAATAAATAATGAATCAAGTAAGCAGAACTTTATATATGGGGGTGTAAAATATAAAGCTTTCAAAGTGTTAAAATAATGTTTTATGTAAATTTAAAAACCGGATCAAATACTTTAATAATTTGATCCGGTTATTTACTATGTTTCAATAATTATCAAGTATCTAATTTCGCTTTCTTCGGCCAAATAAAGTAGCTGATTGTGATGATAAAATCGATGATGAGGACAATCTTCCATATACGTATTACGCCCAGTAAATTATTCAGAGAAGACGGATTGTTTGCAACAAGCTGCATCAGGTAGATAAGCCCATATGCGATAAGAAATGCAATGATGTGTTTTAAAAAACTCTTTAAGTATTGCTTTGCATATTGGTTTCCGTATATTTTTTGGCGAGGTGTTTCTTTTAAGTATAATACTTTAAATTTTTCATCTGCCCAATTGATAAAGTCTTTACCAAATACAATTGAAATAGCAATGTATACAGCAGCGATACCATGTGCAATTTCTGCTGTTCCACCTTGGTATAGATTGAATGTTGTAGCGATAATTAAAAACAGGTCAACTAGTATTGTACATGATAATAATAACATACTGAATTTTTCTTTATGAAATATATATCTTGTTACTAATCCAAGAACTATGAACACCCAAAATAGAATTTCAGCTGCAATGATTAATGTTATGATGATACTCACTTTACTCACTCCATCCATGATTGAATTTCTTCCGTTATGATTTGTTCTACTAAAGTGTTTGATAATTGTTTCGGCTGATAAAGTTTATGTAACGCTAATCCATCAATTAAAGCATGCAGTTTTGTGATGGATTTTTCTTTGTCGATTGAAGGCTTTATTTTATTATTTTGATGCAAGAGTTCAAATGATTTTTGTACTAATACGTAGATTTCATCACTCATCATGTTTTCATCAATTGTGCTATTTTCTTCTTGTACCGCTAACCACACAATCATATCCGCAGTTCTTTTCTTATCGAGTGGCATTGTTAGTAATATTGCATCGACAATTCTTTTTTCAAGAGGTATGTTTCGGTCCATAAATATTGATTTGATATTTGATTCAATTGATTCAGTAAGCATATTTAGTATTTCTGAAAGTAATGCAGACTGATTTGGAAAGTAATACCTGATTTGTCCTGGTGTCATTTTCGCTGCACTGGCTATACTTCTAACAGATGTGCCTTGTTTACCGAGTTCCTGTATATTATGATAGGCAATTTCTAATATTAGTTGCTTTTTAGCTTCATGATTTACTATTTTCGGCATCGTCAATCTCCTTTTTAACACACATGTACTAAATAATATAATCTTATTTTAATACATGTGTGTTAAAAAAGAAAATAATATGATATGGAGTTCAGTTGAATTATGTTTTTAAGAGTAGGTATTGAAGTACTTCCAATGTGATGGATATTAATCACTTCATCGTTCAGAATTTGAGCTAATGCGATTCTTTCATTTTGGAACATATTTGACCATTCAGAATTATACGGGACAACCTCTAGTTTGCGCATTGGAGACCTCCAACTTAAAATTGATTTTAATATTATAATACAGCAACATTTATCAAAAACAAATCGCAGGTAACAGTTACAATATTTATGAGGTGATACATATTGAGTCAGGATAATATCAATCAGATTATTGAACTTGTTGAGGAAAACTTACTAGAAAATTATACGTTAGAAGATTATGTAAAGCGCACAGGTTATTCAAAGTTCCATTTGATGAGGATGTTCAAGAGAGCGACAGGCTATACATTTTATGACTATATTTTAAGTAGGCGTATTGCTTATGCTTCACAATATTTATTGTATACCGATATTAGCATTATCGATCTGGCATTTGTACTGAACTTTCAATCACAAGAAGCATTCTCGCGAAGATTTAAATCAGTGTACGGCTTACCACCAGGTAAATATCGAAAATTGATGAGTGGATTAACAAATGATAACAAGGAGGACGAAGTGATGACTTCAGAAAATATTAAGGGATGGATTATGACTGGGACGGCGCCTCATCTTTACGAGACAAAATTGGATGCAAAAGTATTTCATAGTGGTCAAAAATCAGCTTTATTATATTCAATAAATGATAATGCAACATTTAATGAGAATACTTTTGGGACATTAATGCAAAGTATCTCTGCAAAATCTTTTATTAATAAGCGTGTGAAATTCTCAGCATTTATTAAGACAGAAGCGGTTGATAAATGTGGCGTCTGGGCTAGAATTGATGATGCAAAATACGATATACTGCAGTTTGATAATATGATGGATAGAGCAATTATCGGTACAAATGAATGGAATTATTATTCTGTCATACTGGACGTTAGTGAAAGTGCAGCATCAATGCATTTTGGTGTAATGCTATTAGGTAAAGGCAAAGTATGGATCGATCAGTTTAAGGTAGAAGAAGTAGATTTATCTATACCTAATACAGACACATTAACTAAGCCACAAGATTTGCCTTCATTACCAATAAATCTGGATTTTGAGGAGAGTTAATATGATTAGAAGCTTTGAATTAAAATTAATCAATTTTTGTATTGGTTTAATATATTTAATTCTACTTTCAAAGTTTATATATTGGTTAGGTCACTATATATTTGATTATGACTTGAAACTTTTTGAAGTGATAAATTTGCCCTATGCTAATACATTTATTACGGTAAGTTTAGTTGGACTTGTTATTTTTCTCGAGATTTATGGAGAAACAATTGAAAGTAAAAAATAAATATAAATGATTCTCATAAAGTAAAATAAGCTACAAAGGCTGGATACCCAACTTCTAAATATAAAAAAGGTGCACCTTTAAAGTTCGGTAAATGTAAAGATTTGAATAAATATTATCCATATGGTGTGACATACAATCATAAATCATACCGTCCAGGGTTAGATCGTGATAAAGACAAAATGGCATGCGAAGCAAAAGATATGGTATTTAAAGCTTGGATGGCAAAAAACTAATATTAAGTCCTGCAAATGCAGGGCTTATTTATTTTTAATAAATTTTAGATAAGTAGTAACAATAATAAAGAGCATTAAGAATAATCCGATTTTAATCCAGTAATTAAAATAGATGCTCAGAATGGTTACGCATATAACACTATAGATTATATGGATGAAAATATAGTTATAGTAATCTTTTGATAATAAAGTTTGTTTTTTCTTTTCGTCAGAGAACAGACGTGCTGAAAGCAGATTACTCATAAACAAAAGGACCATAATATCGGATCCGTTTTCTTTTATGAAAAAACCAAGGAATAAGTTTAAGGATAATATTAAAAAGAGATAAAATGGATTCATTATTACCACCTCATAGTGTTGTTATATTTTCATTGTGATGATAAAAAATAGATTTGTAAAGTTTATATACAATCAATATATTCAAGGTTAGAGTAGAATTTGATGGCAATAAGATAGGCTTATACTAGTACATTAATTATTGCATCCTACAAAGGGTATTATTTATTTATGTCGAAAATGTTCACAATTTTAACTATATTTTGCACATAAATATACATATTTATTGTGGTCCGAATAAAAAGTCTATAATATATAAACTATCACGTGATGGTTTGGATGGAGGAGAGCTAATTGGGAAGGACGTATTAAAAATAGGCGAACTTGCTAAATTAGCAGGTGTAACCAATAGAACAGTAGATTATTACACCAATCTTGGATTATTAGAATTTAATAGAAGTGAATCGAACTATAGATATTATTCAAGGGACATGGTGGATAGGATTAAAGAAATTGAACGGCTTAAGCAAGAAGGTATGCATTTAAATGAAATTAAAAATAAATTTACATCACATGAAGTCATAGACATTCAAGATTTAAGATTAAAGATGAATCAATTAGAACATGATATTAAGCATATTGCACAATCAGAAGATATTACTGAAGCAAGATCTTTAGCCAAGAAAGATTTAGCTTTGATTAAAGCATTACTATTATTTATACAAAATTAATGGAGGTGAATATTCTGTCATTTGACAGAATATATTATTGGAAACAACTATAAATTTAATTATATTTACGATACTAATCATTTTAACCGCATTTTTCGTCGCAACAGAATTCGCAATCATCAAGGTAAGACATTCAAGATTAAATCAGCTTGTTAATGAAGGCAAGCCAGGCGCTTTATCTGCTAGTAAAGTAGTAAATCATTTAGATGAATATTTAAGTGCTTGTCAATTAGGGATTACAATTACAGCATTAGGTATAGGTATGGTTGGGGAAAAGACTTTTGAATTTATCCTTCATCCTATGTTTGAGATGATTGGTATACCAACTGATTTAATTCATATTTTTACTTTAGTTGCTGCATTCATTATCGCTACTTTTTTACATGTAGTTGTGGGTGAGTTAGCTCCGAAAACAATTGCGATACAGAAAGCAGAAGCAGTGACATTAGCGTTTAGTAAACCGATAATGTTCTTTTATAGAATACTTTATCCGTTTATTTGGTTATTAAATGGTTCAGCAAGATTATTATTGAAAGTAATCGGTATTAAACCAGTAGGAGAACATGAATTAACACATACGGAAGAAGAATTACGTATGTTACTTGCAGATAGTTATCAATCTGGTGAAATCAATATCAATGAGCTTAAAGTAATTAATAACGCATTTGAGTTTGATGATAAAGTTGCTCGAGAAGTAATGACACCAAGAAATGAAATTATTGCGATTGATATAAATGATAATATTATTGACGTCATAGAAATGATACAGCACGAACGTTATACAAGATATCCAGTATATGAAATTGATAAGGACAATATTGTAGGTTATGTTCATATAAAAGATTTTATTGATTTAACATTACAAGATATTAAGATTATACAAGAGAAGCAATTAACTGATTATATCCATCCAGTTATGAGAGAAATTGAAACAGTAGCTTTAACTAAACTTCTGCATAAGATGAAAGCAAATCGAGTACACTTAGCAATTCTAATGGATGAATATGGTGGTACAAGTGGATTGGTTACTATAGAAGATATCATCGAAGAGCTTGTCGGAGAAATCCGTGACGAATTTGATGCTGATGAGAAAGAAAAGATAATTAGAATGGATGATAATCATTATAAGATGCATTCTAGTGTATTGATTAGTGATGCAGAAAAACTTTTAGGTGTTCAATTTGATGTAGATAATGTCGACACTATCGGTGGCTGGATGTTATCATTTATCAGTGAAAATAAAGATGAGATTTATCATGATAACTATCTATTTAAAATTATTAAAAGAGATGGTAATCATATAGAGGAAATTGAAGTTTTTAAATCAGATGAACCAATAGAATAGTAGTAAATTAACGGTACTTATTTTTAAGTACTGTTTTTTTAGAAATATTTACCCCAATTACAAATAAATCATATCAACCCAAGTTTGATCGTTATAAAGATAGAATGGGTTGTGAAGCGTCAGGTATTAAGTATCAAAGCTGGATGGCAAATAACTAGAAAGAAGGTATCTGAAATTATTCAGATACCTTCTTTTCATTAATGATAATATCACCAGGCTGACATTCAAGATAATCACATATTGCTTCTAAAGTACTGAAACGCACTGCTTTTGCTTTTCCGGTCTTTAAGATTGAAAGATTTGCAATGGTAATATCAACTGCATTTGATAACTCTGTTAAAGAAACATTACGTTCTTTTAAAACTTCATCTAACTTTATTTTGATCATCGTGTACACCTATATCGTTAAGTCATGTTCTTCTTTAATTTTACTTGATGCTTCATAGATAAATAATGAGGTAATAATGACGATACCTAAGATAAATAATAACAGATTTGTTTCTACCGTAGTATCTAATAATATTAAATATTCTACCGGTGCGTTCAGGTATTTCTTAACCAAATTAAATGCACCAAATGATATTGTTAATGTCGCAATAAGGAATAACTTATCATGATTGATCGTATTAAAATAATCTGCAACGTCAACTTTTTTCATAAGCTGGTATGTATTTATTAATATTGTTAATAACATTATACATTGAATAATATAGACCAAAAAGTAGTATAAACCACGATTTGTAAAGGTCCATAGATCAGTACTAATGGGGCTTGATAAGATATCTGTAATTGTCAGAAATGTTGTTAGAAGTGTGATAATAATTGTGAATAGAACGAAATACTTTGTAAATTTTAATGATGCAATGCTTTTATTCATATCAATCTCTCCTTTATCGTTTTACAATAAAAATATAACATTAAATTTATCGAATAACAATAAAAATTATCGTTTTTCGATAAATGATATTTACATTTTATGTTTTAATCTCTTTTTATGGTATAATATATTTGAGAGATATATCTTATTTGTAATGGAGAATGTGTTATGACTGAGAAGAATAATAACTGGCCACGGAAACATCATGGTGAACACAATTCTGCAGGTCGCACATGCAATACGAATTTTGATACACCAGGCTTAAAAGGTAGAGAAGATGATACTTATGCAAAAGCTGCCTTTGGTGGAGCGGACTTTAATAACGATATATTCGGCAGAATCGCAAATATATTCATCAATAGAGATGAAGTTAGAAATTCGAAAAAATAGAAAAAGAAGAATCACCGTTCGATTATGTGGGATTCCTCTATTTTTATGTCTAAATTAAAAGTGAAAATTAAATATCTATCCAGAAACGTTCAACATCAATATCATCATATTCATCATGAACAACGGATTCAAATTTCCCGCCGTTCGCGAGTATCGTATTCCTGCTACCAATATTATCGACATCACATGTAATTAACGCACGCTCAACTTCTTTTTCAGCTAAGAACTTTAGACTTTCTTTAAGCATCCATTTTGCGATACCTTTTCTTCTTTCATCTGGTCGGACAGAATAACCGACATGCCCACCAATTTGTAATAAATATTCATTGAGGTAGTGTCGGATATTTACCATGCCGACTATTTTATTATCTTCATTTATACATAAGAATTGTGTTGCAGGTACCATGCCATGAGGAATACGTTCGAGGTTATCACTGTTTTGTACTTTATTAAACCACTCGTCGAAATCGTTAAACTTGTGGAGTGACGACGAACCGTGAATCACTTCTTTTGTTGCATTAAATTCTTGCTGATATTTTAAGATATCTTCTTTATATTGTAGTGTAGGTCGAACGAGTTTGAGTTTAGACAAGATGATAATCTCCTTTTATTATTTATGATACAGAAGATAATTAGAAATATAAACAGATAAATTGAATTTTGTATTGTGTGCTGTACAATGGGGGTACAAATTCGAAAGGGTGATTTTTAGTGAACACATTAATTATCGGAGCAAATGGACAGGTAGGTAAACAACTTGTTGAGAAGTTAGCGAGAAATAGTGATGTAACACCTATCGCGGTCATTCGTAAAGAGGAACAAAAGCCATATTTTGATGGTTTAAATGTCGAAACGAGAATATTAGATTTAGAAGATGATCTTCCGGTATATGAAAGAGTATTTAAAGATGTCGACAGCGTAATATTTACAGCAGGTTCTGGTGGAAGTACAGGTGCTGATAAAACAATGCTGATAGATCTTGATGCCGCTGTTAAAACGATAGATACAGCTAAGAAAGTTGGCGTCAAACGATTTGTAATGGTAAGCTCGTTTGATACAACACGTAAAGCAATTCAAGAAGCTGATTCTGATTTCAGACCCTATGTTGTTGCAAAGCATTATGCAGATAACGTATTAAGAGATGCTGGTTTAGATTATACAATTGTACATCCGGGTATCTTATCCGACGATGTTGAAACTGGTAATGTTAAAGTTGCGGAAACAGTAGAAGTGGCTAAGATTACAAGAGCAGACGTTGCCGAAGTCTTGAAGACGGTTATTGAGAATGACAATACAATCGGTAAAGAGTTTCAAGTGGTTAATGGTGATACAGCGATTGCGGATGCGATTGCTAGATTATAAGGTGATAGCAATTCTGTGGTAAATATAGTAAATTATTGCCCACTTCGTTTTGGAGGTGGGCATTAATTGTATAAAAAAGTAAATAGGTGCCCACTTCGTTTTGGAGGTGGGCATTAATTGTATAAAAAAGTAAATAGGTGCCCACTTCGTTTTGGAGGTGGGCACTAATTGTATAAAAAAGTAAATCGCTGCCCACTTCATTTTAGAGGTGCCCACTTCATTTTGGAGGTGGGCACTAATTGTATAAAAAAGTAAACAGGTGCCCACTTCATTTTGGAGGTGGGCACTAATTGTATAAAAAAGTAAACAACTCCATACAATCTCGCGCATCAAAAGTAAGAATCTAACAAAATTTGCGCGGACCAAACCGAACGCGCGCAGTAAAAGTAATAAACTACCATCCAGTCAATCAATAACACAAAACCAACTAAAAAATAAGAATTTTCAGAATTGTTGTTGACAAATAAAACTATCGTTCTTATAATGTGTATTAATTCAATATTTACAAAACGTACAGAGGAAAGTAAACTTACGAATTTCTACAGCGAGCTTCAGGTGGTGAGATGGAGTGTTTGAACTAAGTTGAAAATGGCCTCTTTAGTTGCATGCTGAACGTATTCTAGTAGGTTATGTCCGAGGATTGGCGCTCGTTATCAACGTCAGAGTATTATTTGTACTCATTGAGGTATCGTCAGTGATGGCGATATGAATAAAGGTGGTACCGTGGGAAACCCCTCACCCTTTACTAAAGTGTAAAGGAGTGTGGGGTTTTTTATTATGGCTGATAGTGATATGTACGACATACAAGTATATATAAACAAAAAATTAAACTTACCGGAGGATGATCAATATGACAAATACAATCAAACAACCAAAATTCGATTACGTAGGGAGTTTCTTAAGACCTGAAGCATTAAAAGTGGCGCGTGAAAAATTTAAAAATAACGAAATTACGCAAGATGAACTGACAAAAGTTGAAAATGAAGAAATCATAAAGTTAATTCAAAAAATAGATGAGTTAGGTTATGAAACAGTGACGGATGGTGAGTTTAGACGTAGCTACTGGCATCTGGATTTCTTCTTTGGATTCAATGGCATCGAACAACAGATTCTAGATCATGGTTATCAGTTTAACAATATAGAAACACGTAGTGATTCAGTAAAGTTCATTGATAAAATTAACGGTAAAGATCATCCGTTCGTTGAGCATTTTAAATTTGTAAGAGATAACGCACCCAGTCATTTAACGGTAAAGCAAACGATTCCTGCACCTGCGCAATTACTCGTTGAATTAACAAGACCTGGTGTAAAAGAGACAGTAGATGCTGTCTATCCAGACAAAAAAGAGCTATATGATGATATCGTTTCAACATATAAACAGGTAATCGATGACTTACATAAAGAAGGATTAAAAGTTCTACAGCTGGATGACTGTTCCTGGGGCATTCATATTTCAAAAGAAATCCGTGACAAAATTCATGGACAAGGTGGTGGTACGGATAAATCTAGCGAAGCGTTGATTCAGGAAATTTTAGAGATTAATAACCGCGTCATAGCCAATGGTCCCGATGATTTAATCATAAATACACACGTCTGTCGTGGTAATTATAAATCTGATTATGCATCAAGTGGACCATATACAGCAGTAGCTGAAGAACTATTTGGTAAAGAAAATGTCGATGGCTATTATTTAGAGTACGATACAGAACGAGCAGGTGGATTTGAGCCGTTAAATAAAGTAAGTGGAGAAAAGAAAGTGGTATTAGGTCTTATTACTTCGAAATTTCCAGAGCTTGAAGATAAAGAAGTAATTAAAGAAAGAATTAAGGAAGCAACGAAATATATCCCTCTTAAACGTTTAAGTTTAAGCCCTCAATGTGGTTTCGCTTCTACAGAGGAAGGTAATCTTCTTACAGAAGAAGATCAATGGAAGAAACTGCAGCTGATAAAAGAGATTAGTGAAGAGGTATTTGCTGATTCTTTGGTTAAATAGACATACACCATAACCTAAGCCTATGCTTAGGTTATTATTATGGCGATAGATATTATTGACAACTATAATATAATAGAAGAAAAAACAAAGAAGGTTTAGCAATGTACAAATATATTCTATTTGATATAGATAATACGTTACTTGATTTCAGCAAAGGTGAAAGAGAAGCGATTCGTGCTGTGTTTCAATCTGAAGGCATTGAAGATAGTGAGGAAAACTTTAAACGTTATTCAGAGATTAACAAATCGATGTGGGGGTTACTTGAAGAGGGTAAGCTTGTAAAGCAGGAGGTACTGACGAAACGTTTTGAAGTGTTCTTTAGTGAGAAAGGGATTAAAGTAAATCCTCAGGAGAAAGAGGATATTTTTAGAATCGGTATCAATGAAAATCATCAGCTTGTACCACATGCAGTTGAAATTCTTGAGTACGTAAAGTCGAGAGGTTATGCGATTTGTTCAGCAACAAACGGTGTGTTACATACTCAGATGCGTCGCATGACGGATGCAAATATTATTTCATACTTCGACCATCAATTTATCTCTGAAGCAGTAGGATACGAGAAACCACAAAAAGCGTTTTTCGATGTGATTATAGCATCATTAAATATTACAGATTTATCAGAAGTGCTTATGATAGGTGATACTGAAACTTCAGATATTAATGGTGCCATCAATGCTAGTATTGATGCCTGTTATTTCGGTCCGAATAAAGATAGTAAGGCAAAATATAGTATCCAGAATTTATTAGAGCTTAAAAATATTATTTAAATCATCTTAGGTGTGCTTACAAATTTTGTTTCATAATAAGTTGTTATGGGAATAGTAAGTTAACACAATGCTTGGGAGGAGATTAATGTGAAATTTGTAGATGCTTTCACGAGTGAACAACCTTTACATGGCAAGATTGAACAGTTAAGAGAAGAAGGCATTGATACGCGTGATTTATTTATCGTTTCTAAAAGTAAGATAGACGGGCTGGCATTAATTGATCAGGATGTTAACTATATTAGTGCTGATGGTAATATGCCGGACAAGATTAAAGCATTTTTTACAGGTAAGGATGTTTCCAGTCATCACTATGAAACAGAAAATTTATCTAATATCTCAAAGATTGATTACAAAAGAGCACTCGATGCAGGACAGATGTTACTATTTATTAAATCACTGGGGGAAAAATAATGTCTCGTGAGGATAAACGATTTTCAAATGTTAAAGATGGTTCAGATAAAGGTTCAAAAATGATGAGTACTTATATCATTACGGATGAACAAACAGGTGTGCAGTATTTGTACGCTGCAATGGGTTATGGTGCCGGTTTAACACCGATATTGGATAGTGAAGGTAAACCTGTACTTGCGCCTGGCTATCCAAAATAGATAGTGGATGAGACTTAAGTCTCGTCTTTTTTTATATGTGTTTAATTTCACAAAAAGAGTTATAGTATAATAAATAATTAAATAGAATACATTAGGAGTGCGCGATGGCGAAAATTACTAAACGACAGGAAAAAAGAAATAAAATGATATTGTTATTGATACTTTGCAGCATTGCATTTATCATTTATTTAATGATAGGTTATTCGATTAAACAATATGAAAAAAAGATGATGAATTATAAAGTTGAAATGCCACATTCATATCAATTTGCATTGAATCAACAGATGAAAAGTGCAGCTCAGTTCTCTAATGGCGTCGTGTGGAAAAATGCGACGAAAAAACAGATTGATTATTATTTAAATCCTAAAAAATACTATCACCATCCTGAACAGCGTTACCAGTTCTTAAATCTAGGCATGAGTCAGAAAGTGTCTGCTGCTAAATTAAATACCTTACTTAAAGGGAAAGGAACTTTAGATGGCCTGGGTACAACATTTGCTAAAGCGAGTCGTATTGAAGATATCAATGAAATATATCTGGTTAATCATGCGTTACTTGAAACGGGTAAAGGTAAAAGTGAGCTAGCTCGTGGTGTTAAAGTCGATGATAAAGGACGCGTTGGTAAAGGGGATAAAAAATATTATAATTTCTTCGGTATTGGCGCGTATGATCATGATCCGGTAAATGAAGCGGCAAAATTTGCTTTTAAAGAAGGATGGGATACACCTGAGAAAGCTGTGATGGGTGGTACTAAATTCATTAAGGATGAATTTATATCTAAAGAGCATCAAAATACTTTATACGGCATGCGTTTCAATCCATTACATCCTGGTGAACACCAGTATGCAACAGATGTACGCTGGGCACATCATAACGCACGTGGTATCGCAAAGGACTATCAAAGATTAAAATTAGAAGGCAAATATTTTACACGTTATTATTACAAACAGTAAGCTTAAGCTTTCTGTTTTTTTATGCATAAAAATTTATTTTAATAAAAGATTGAATTATCAGAATTTTTAATATAAAATAAGTTTAAAGTTAGTACTTCATTCATTTAGGGGGAGAAAGCATGAGGAAGAATTATTTATGGTTAATTGCATTTGTATTAGTATTATCAAGTGTTCTCGCTGCATGTAGTGGGGGCAGCGGCGAGAAAGATAGTAAGGGGAAACAAGTATTAAATTTAGTATTATCATCTGATATTCCATCGATGAACTCAGCACTGGCTACTGATCTGGTAAGTTTCGAGATGTATGAGAACGTTATGGAAGGATTATATCGTTTAGATAAAGATACTAAGCCAGTTCCAGCATTAGCTGAAGGAGATCCAAAAGAAACTGATGGTGGTAAGACATGGACAATTAAATTACGTAAAGATGCAAAATGGTCGAATGGAGATCCTGTTACAGCGAACGACTTCGTCTACGCATGGAGAAACGTTGTAGATCCTAAGACTGCTTCAGAATATGCTTTTATTATGTATGATATTGAGAATGCTCAGGAAATTAATAAAGGTGAGAAGAAGCCTGAAGAACTTGGTGTTAAAGCAATCGATGATAACACACTTGAGATTAAACTGAAAAATAATCAGCCATATTTCAAAGGATTACTAGCATTCGGAACTTATAAGCCTAAAAATGAAAAGTTTGCTAAAAAATTAGGGGATAAATATGGTATCGATGCAAAATCAACGTTATACAACGGTCCATTTAAAATAGCAGAGTGGAAAACAGAAGAAAGCGTAAAACTCGTTAAGAACGATAAATACTGGGATAAAGATAAAGTGAAGTTAGATGAAATCAACTATAAAGTGATTAAAGATGCGCAAACTGGATTAAACTTATATGAAACAGGTAAAGTGGATTCAGTTGGTGTATCTGCTGAAAACGTAGAGAAATATAAATCAAATAAAGACTTTAAAACTGAATTATCTGCTGCACAATCATTCTTCAGAATTTCATATAAAGGTGATCGTAAGAAAGAATTATCGAATAAAGATTTACGTTTAGCATTAGCGAAATCTATTGATAAAGATAAGTACGTGAAGAACAATTTAAATAACGGTTCTGTAGCGTCTAATCAATTAACGCCAAAAGATGTCTATAAAGGACCAGACGGCAGTGACTTCTCTGAAATTGCTGGTGGAGAAAACTTAAAATTTGATAGAGAAAGTGCTAAAGAAAACTGGAAGAAAGCAAAAGCTGCTTTAGGAGTCGATAAATTAGAATTAGAATTATTAACTGTAGATATCGATACAGCGAAGAGAGATGCTGAATATTTTAAAGAACAATTAGAATCAAACCTGGATGGATTAACTATCAAGATTAAACAACAACCATTTAAACAAAAGTTAGACTTAGAGAGAAAAGGCCAGTATGATATTTCTTACGGTAACTGGTTCCCGGATTACGCAGATCCAATGACATTCCTGGATTTATTCTTATCAACTGAAACAAATACTGGATATAATAATCCAGCTTACGATAAGTTAATTGAAGATGCAAAAGGTCCGTTACTGAAAGATCCTGAAGCGCGCTGGAAAGCATTAGGTGAAGCAAGTACGATGTTACTGGATGACGCAGCTCTAATTCCAGTAATTCAACGTGGATCAGCATATATGGATAAACCCTATGTAAAAGGCGTTGTCGTAAACAGCTCTGAAATTAACAGCTATAAAGAAGCTTACATTGAAGGCAAGAAATAAGTAAAACTACCTTGAGGGAAAACCTCAAGGTAGTTTTTTTGTGTATTATTTTGCTTCAGTTGATGTTTCAGTAGAAGAACTGTTCATTTTGTCCTGCATTTCTTTTTGAACCTCTTCTAGTGGTTTTGCTGACTTTGCAGCAGTTGGCACTGTAATTGCTGGAACTTTATCATAGTTATCATAATTTGCTTTCGTTTCAGTTGCAATTTTCTTATCTTTAATCGTCATATCAACTTTTGTTTCAGTCGTCTTCATCATATAATCTTTATCAAAGTTAATGACTGCTTCACCTTTCACGTCTTCAACTTGCTTTTCAATCGATGAAATTAATTTCTGAGAACCCGTTTGTTCAGCAATCTTTTTATATTCAGCTAAATTTTTAAACTTCTTAGTTAAGCTGTAACCATCTGCAGTTTCTTTAAATTCAGCATCCTTATATCCATCTAATGAATTTAAAGCAGTCGCATAATCTAATTGTTCTAGCTGCTTTTGAACACGTGCGCCCATTGCTTTCGTAACATCCATAAATGTTTTACTATCAGGTGACATTACAACCTTTTTATCAAAGATATACATATCCATCTTTTGACCCATAGACTCAGTTGTGATTTGAGTTGTCCCTTTATCATCAACATTCATGTCCATGTTTACAGTTGTATCTTTACCGTCTGCTGTCATTGTCGTATCTAATACAGCATGGTAACTTTTCGTATCTTTACCTGCATCTTTTGCTTTTTCAATTAAGTCTACAGCATCTTTGTTTTCTTTAGTAGTTTCTGTTGTGTCAGAGGTAGTTTCTTTACTTTCAGTTGTTTTAGCTTCTTCAGTTGCTTGATTATCAGTATTAGATTTTGTTTCTTCAGTCTTAGGTTTATCTTCAGTTTTATCTGCAGAATCATTGCCACACGCTGCAAAAATTAAAGTCGTGCTAAGTAATGCTGATAATAAATGTTTTGATTTCATAGAAAAATCCTCCTTAAGTCATTAAATAAATCATAGCACAAAACTTTAATTTATTAAAATAAGACTTAAGAAGGATATTATTATCTGTCTTGTGGTGCTTGTTTCAACTCTTTATTACGTTTAATCGGATCGAGACGTCGCTCTATAAATCCTAAAATGATATCAGCTAATACAGCCATAATAGCAGTAGGTAATGCACCAGCTAGTATGATTGAAGTACCATTTGTTGCATTCGTACCACGGATGATGATATCACCAAGACTCGGTGCACCGATAAATGAACCGATTGCTGTTACACCGATTGCGATAACGAGTGCGATACGAATACCTGCAATAATAACAGATAGACTTAATGGCAGTTCGACCATTGTCAGTAACTGACGTTTTGTCATACCCATCCCTTTACCTGCATCAATTAAATGTGTATCAACAGATTTAATACCTGTGTACGTATTCTTGATGATAGGAAGTAGTGAGTATAGGAATACAGTTGTAATGACAGTCGTCTTACCTAACCCTAACGCTAACATCAACAAGGCGAGTAGGGCGATTGCTGGAACGGTCTGTATAATGTTTGCGATAGCAATAACGGGAGCTACTAAACGTTTATGACGAGCAATCCATATACCGATCGGAACACCAACAAGTGCGCCAAGTAATACACCATAAATACTTATTAAGAAATGATCGATAAACAATTGAAATACATAACCAGCATTATCCTGGAAGTAATGGATGAGTTGTTCGAATGCATTCATTTTTTCCATCTTATTTACCTCCTTCAAAGTAGTTATGCTTTTTCAGATACGCTTCAGCGACAAGAGCAGGTTCTTTTAAGTTGTTATCTACTTCGTAGTTTAGCTTCTGCATTTCTTCTGTTGAGATTTTATTTTTCATTGATTCTAATATTGATTTGATTTCAGGATGTTTCCTTAATAATGCATTACTAGCTACAGGATTAGCGTCGTAAGGTGGGAAGAAATGAAGATCATCTTCTAAGATTTGAAGATCATAACTTTGAATTCGGCCGTCAGTTGTATAACCCAATACAACGTCCATCTTGTTTGCATTAACTGCTTCGTATACGAGACCGATTTGCATCGGCTTAGTATCCTGAAAGTCAAAGCCATATTTCTTTTTAAATCCTTCGTAACCGTCACCTTTACGTTTCATCCATGAAGAATCGACACCAGCTTTAAGCTTAGAAGCCACATTCTTTAAATCACTGACTTTTTTAAGATGATACTTTTTAGCTGTTTCTTTCGTTACCATAAATGCGTACGTATTTTCAAAACCATATGAATCAAAGTAGTGCTGATCAAAGTCTTTCTCAAAAGCTTCTGTTACGACTTCTCTTGCTTTCGTGGGATCAGTGATAGGGTCTTTACCTAAAGCACCAGTTAAATCTGTACCTGTATATCGTCCTGCTGATACGTTCGCATCTCCACGAACCATCGCTTGATGTACAACAGTACCAGAGCCTAGATTATTGATGATTTCTACAGGAAGATCTGTATCTTTTTCTACAAGTTTCTTTATCATATGTGCTAATATTTGATTTTCCGTTGTATAAACTGAAGCAATTTTAACTTTGTCTGTATCATTTTTATTAGAACAAGCTGTGAGTGCAATAATAAGTACCATTGCACTTAAAATCAATCCGATATTTTTAAACTTTAATTTCATATTATAAATCCCCCTTTGATACTTTTAAGCCTTTTGGGGTCGTGTAGTTTTCAATTACTGCAAGAATTAAATCTGTTACTAGCGCTAACAACGTTACCAGGACAGCTCCGGCAATAATTAATTTTGGCTGGAATAAGTTCAACCCATTAAAGATAAAGTCTCCAAGTCCACCTGCACCGATATATGATGCGAGTGTTGCCCAACTGATCGCGTAGACTGCTGATAACCTGATACCACTCATAATGACTGGTACTGCAAGCGGTAATTCTACCATTCTGAGAATTTGGTTAGATGTCATTCCCATCGCACGTCCAGCTTCTTTCGCATCTTTCTTTACAGATTGAATACCTAAATATGTGTTATTTAAGATAGGTAGTAATACATATAGGAACAACGCGATTACTGCGGGTAATGTTCCGATACCGAAGAATGGAATCATCATTGCAAGTATCGCAAGTGATGGTACTGTCTGTAATACACTTGTGATAGAGAGTACAACTTTCGCTAATTTATCAGACTTCGTAAGTAAGATGCCAAGTGGTACGGCAACGATTATTGCTGCGAGTAGGCTCAGTAATGATATTGAGATATGTTCGATCGTCTTTGTAAAGAGTTCGGCTTGATTTTCCTTTAAAAATTCAATCATGTTTATGCCTCCTCTTCCTCGTCACCCCAGATTGTGTCATAAACGATATCTACTAGGTTGGCACGTGTAATGACACCTAATAATTTATCTTGTTTATCCAGTACAGGGATGACGCGTATGTTTCTTTTCAGTATCGTTCGAACAGTATCCTGAAGGTAAACCCCGGTACGTACGAAATATACATTGTGGTTCATAATGCGCGATAAACTTAAATGTTTTTTATGTGCTTCTGATAAGTCTTCAATATCAACATAACCGACAAGCACATTTTGTTCATCTACAATAAACAGTGTATCTACACGTTTTGTTCTCATAAGATTAATCGCTTCACCTATTGATTTTTCTGGTGTGATTGATATTGGCTTATTCATTGCTTGATCAACGGTTTTAATATTTGGTGTTGTTTGGATTAATCTATTTTCTCCGATGAAATCTTTTACGAAATCATTTGCCGGATTGCGTAATATATTATTTGGCGTATCAATCTGAATGACTTCACCATGGCTCATTATAACGATTCTATCCGCAAGTTTAATCGCTTCGTCCATATCATGCGTTACCATAATAAATGTCTTATTAAATTTGACTTGCAGTTCTTTTACTAAATCCTGAAGGGTATCTCGGGTAATAGGGTCTAATGCGCCAAAAGGTTCATCCATTAAAATGATTTCCTGATCTGCAGCGAGTGCGCGGATTACACCGATACGTTGTTGTTGTCCACCTGACAGTTGTGATGGATACATATCGAGATAAGATACGGGGAGGTCTACAAGTTGAATCAGTTCTTCTGCTTTTTTATTTTTGTCTTCTTCTGACCATTTGAGAAGTTTTGGAACAAGGGTAATATTTTCACGGATAGTCATATGAGGGAGTAAACCAATTTGCTGAATAACATAACCGATATTTCTGCGTAATTGTACCGGGTTCATATCTTTAATGTTCTTTCCGTTCAATACAATTGAACCACTTGTCGGTTCAATCATGCGGTTAATCATACGCATTGCGGTTGTTTTACCAGAACCAGAAGTCCCGATAAAAGCGATAAATTCACCTTTCTCGATCGTCATGTTTAGTTTGTTGACTGCTTTCTTTCCGCCTCGATACACTTTCGAGACATTGTTGATTTCTAACATAATGTCACCTCTAATTGTTGTTTTTTTCAAGATAAATATATTTGATTATGATTAAATCCCGCTCATTAAGTTTGTATACCCTATTTTTTGATAATATATATATAAAAGGAGGAACTTTTTATGAAAATTGCTATAGTTGGTACAGGCGTGGCAGGTGTAAATGTTCTGAAATACTTATCAAAAAGTAAACTGGATGACTTTAAAGTGATTTGTTTCGATGATCAGAAGTATTTAGGAAGCGGCCGTGCATTTCAATATGACGATCCGGAGTTACTCATGAATTATCCAGGTAATTTAATTAGCATGAAACCGAACAAACCGGATGATTTTGTGAAGTGGATTGCCAAAAATGAAGATGTGATTCAGTTAGAGGTACATAAAGAAGATAATGAAAATGTATCTCAGAACCAATATTATTCAAGACAGTTATTCGGTAAATATATGACAGATCATTTCGAGAAATTTGCTAAGAAGAAGCATGTCAAGATTGTCAGTAATCATGTAAGAAATATTGAGCAGATTGATAACGGTTATCTCGTATCAACACAGGATGAAACATATGAAGTCGATGCTGTGTTCTTATCACCAGGTCAGTTCGGACCGATGGATCCGTATCAATTGATGGATACACCGAATTATTTCAAATGGCCGTATCCGTTAAATCGCATAGAGATTGAACCGGAAAAAGATTACGCTGTAATCGGTTCAGGATTATCTGCTGTTGATATAGTTCGATATTTCACTCCGGAATTAAAAACGAAGCTTTATCTGATGAGTAGAGATGGTAAAGTACAATCTGTACGCGGTGAAATGGCAGATATAAAATTTAAATATATAACCTTATCTAAATTAGAAAAGATAAAATCAAAGCATAATGGATTTCTGCCTTTAACAGAATTAAAAGCTTTATTTGACAAAGAAGTTGAACATCTTGGGATTAACTCAGATAAATTATTTAATGTAAGTCGCGTAAATCCTTTGCGTGCGATGACATTTGATTTAGCAAATCCAAAAGAAGTCGGGTATTTACAATCATTCGTCTTAGAATTAACAAGAACAGCGCCTTTAATCTGGCCGTTTATGACAAAGTCGGACAAACAATATTATAAGGATCATTACGCTGATGTGATTACTGCATATTCTAATCCGATGCCTGAAGCAACCGCAGAAGCGATGATTGAGGGCATCAACAACAATAGGATTGAAATATTAAGTGATATGACTTCAGTTGAATATAAATATAATAAATACAGGATTTATACGAAGAAAGAAGAAATTCGTGTACATTATGTGATTAATGCAACAGGACCAGCGAAAAATTATAAAGATGCGATTGAACCTAATCCTTTAATTGAAAATCTTGTCGATCAAAACTTGCTGATTACGCATCCTGATGGTGGTTTTTATGTGACACCAGTCAATAATGAAGTGATAAGTGCCAAAGGTAAGTTAGAACATTTCTACTTACTGGGTCAAAAATCAGGCGGTGTCAATATTTATAACAACGGTATCATTGAACTTGCTGAAGAAGCGAAACGTGTTGTTCAAGGCTTTGTTCAGCAATCAAAGGGGGAATAATAATGTACACAAAGGGCGATGAAAATTTATGGACCGGCAGAATTGATGATACTGAAAATAGCGCGCATTTTAGAAATTTTCAGGTTGTGGATGTCGTTAATCTTGAAGAAATAGATGATAATCGTGAAAATGAACAAATAGAAGATCATACATCTCAATATGATGTCGGTATACTTGGATATGCGGTTGACCGTGGCGTGTACTTAAATCAAGGTCGCATTGGAGCAAAGCAGGGGCCGGATGCAATAAGAGGGAAATTTGGCAATTTGGCTTTGATGAACGATATAACTATTGGTGACTTCGGTAATATATCAACAGATGAAAACGATGTTGAAAATGTACAAAATGAATATGCCGATATGATAGAGAAAACGCATCCTCTTGCGAAGTTTCATATGTTATTAGGTGGCGGTCATGATATTTCGTATGCACATTACAAAGGATTGAGACAGCTCTATCCGCATCAATCCATTGGTGTGATTAATATTGATGCGCACTTCGATTTACGTGATGCAAACCAGGCTACAAGTGGCACAGGGTTTAAGCAAATTATTGATGAAGATCCTGATGCAGGCTATCTCGTTCTTGGTATACAACAAGCAGGAAACACACAGCATCTGTTTAATATTGCTAAAGAGCGCGGAGTGGAATATGTGCTCGCCGAACATATTGATCAGGACAGTACAAACGAAAGCATCGCATCATTTATTGATAAATATGATGTCATTATGCTTACGTTATGTCTCGATGTGATTGATAGCGCCTATGCACCAGGCGTCAGTGCACCTTGTAGCTTTGGATTAAGTCCTAAGCAAGTTTTACGTTTAATATTAGAAGTATTAAAGCATGATAAAACACAACATATAAGTATCGCAGAAATGAATCCGGAATATGATATTGACGGACGTACAGCAAAAATGGTCGGCCACATTATGTTTCGTATGCTGCATCGAAATTCCAATATTGAATAAACCTATCAATTAAAGAAAGTACTCTGGATGAGTGCTTTCTTTTTTTGTGATAGTTGATGTAAATCGTACGATTAATTGTAGGCGCTATTTTATGTGTAGTAAGTTGATTAGTATTAAACGATTGATAATATATTTTAGGGACAACTGCATATCCTAAACCGTCATGAACAAAATTTGAAGCTGTTTCAAAGCGATCGACTTCCATTACAATATTTGGTCGTATTGCATGACGATTAAAATAATCGTTTAAATGTTGTCTGACCTGAAATGATTCATTCGGTAATATTAACGGCAGGTGGTCTAATGTGACTACTTTACTGGCCTGATTTTTTATATTTCCTAAAATAATATATTCCTCAGTGTATAGTGGCATGGATTCGATCGCCTCGTCATTTATCAACTCATTTGTAATTGCAATATCCACATCATAGTTCATCAGTGCGATTAAAGAATCTTTGACTGAAAGGATTTCTTTTATTTGATAACGCTGAGATTCAAATTGATTTGCGTGATTTTTGACGACTTGTGACACCCAACGATTTGTTGATTCTAATATAGCGATCTTTATTTTAGGGAAATCACTCTCGTTCAAATCATACATCTTCTCAACAGTATGGTGATAAGCTTTGACAATTTCTTTGGAATATTGATAAAACAATATCCCTTTTTCGGTAATTTTTATTTCTTTTGTCGAACGTGTAAGGAGCGCATATCCTAATTCATGCTCTAATTTTTTGATGGCGGTAGTTAGTGATGGCTGAGCAATATGAAGATATTCAGCTGCACGAGTGAAACTATTGTGCTCTACAACAGCGATAAAATATTCAAAATGCAGGATTTTCATATAATCTCCTTTTATTAATAGATTGAAACTATTAATTATTAGTTTATTGATATTAGATATCTATATGATAACAAATTATAATGAAAATGTAGATAGAATATTCAGAAAATGAGGGGATGTAGATGTGGCGGTTTTATATTTATAGCATCATAGGAATTTTTTTTCTGGAGTGCATTGGTTATCACTTTTATAGTGACTGCAATCACTGTACATATTCCGCCGATAAGATTTGAATCGAACAAGACATATAATGATATTCCTTATAAAGATAAAGATGAGATTAGTAAAGGGATGCCTTTATTGAAATGTTATTACCGGCAGCAATATCACAGGATGCAGATTTGATAACGAGATTTACAACAGGTGTTATGAGTATTTCGGCAATAATTTTCTTCTCAAGTGTAGTACCAGTTATCGTTTCTACTGATATTAAGATTCCAATTTGGAAACTGGTAGTTATCTGGTTTGAAAGAGTAGTTTTAACTTTATTAATCACAATTCCATTCGCATTATTTATTTTTTAATATAACAGGAGGATTTAAAAATGAGAAATATTAGAGCAAAGAAAGGTTTAGAGATTGAATGTAAAGGATGGGAGCAGGAAGCTGTTCTTCGTATGTTATATAATAATTTAGATCCAGAAGTAGCAGAACATCCAGAGAATTTAGTTGTATACGGTGGTATCGGTAAAGCGGCACGTAACTGGGAAAGTTTTGACGCAATCGTTGAAAGCTTACGCAACTTAGAAAAGGATGAAACATTACTTGTGCAGTCTGGTAAACCTGTCGCAGTGTTTAAAACACACGATCAGGCACCACGTGTCCTGTTATCAAACTCAGTATTAGTACCTAAATGGGCAAATTGGGAACATTTCAATGAATTGGATAAGAAAGGTTTAATGATGTACGGTCAGATGACTGCAGGTAGCTGGATTTACATTGGTTCTCAAGGGATTGTTCAAGGAACTTATGAAACGTTTGGTGAACTTGCAAACCAGCATTTTAATGGTGATTTAAAAGGTACGATCACATTAACAGCAGGTCTTGGTGGTATGGGTGGTGCGCAACCTTTATCAGTAACGATGAACGGTGGTGTTGTTATCGGTATCGATGTGGATGAATCACGTATCGATAAGCGTATCGAAACACGTTACTGTGATGTTAAGACACATGACATAGATGAAGCTATTCGTTTAGCGAATGAAGCGAAAGAAAAAGGGGAAGCGTTATCTATCGGTTTAGTAGGAAACGCTGTTGATGTATATAAAGCATTACTCGAAAAAGATTTCAAAGTTGATATTGTAACTGACCAAACGTCAGCACATGATCCATTAAATGGTTACGTGCCTGTTGAATATTCACTGGAAGAAACAATTGAGTTACGTAAGACAAATCCTGAAGAAATTGTGCGTTTAGCGAAGAAATCGATGGCGAAACACGTGGAATACATGCTTGAATACAAAAATCGTGGTGCGGTAACATTCGATTATGGAAACAATATTCGACAAGTTGCTTTTGATGAAGGAGTTAAAGATGCATTCAGCTTCCCTGGATTCGTTCCTGCTTATATTCGCCCGCTATTCTGTGAAGGTAAAGGACCTTTCCGTTTCGCAGCATTAAGTGGTGATCCTAAAGATATTGAGCGTGCAGATGAAGAGATGCGAAAATTATTCCCGGATAATAAGAAATTGATGCGCTGGTTAGATTTAGCTAGTGAGAAGATTGCGTTCCAGGGATTACCTTCTCGTATCGCTTGGCTTGGCTATGGTGAACGCGCTAAAATGGGCTTAGCATTAAATAAACTTGTTGAGACAGGTGAAATTTCTGCACCAATCGTAATCGGTCGTGACCATTTAGATGCAGGTAGTGTTGCAAGTCCAAACCGTGAAACTGAAAGCATGCAGGATGGTAGTGATGCAGTTGGTGACTGGGCAGTATTGAACGCATTAATTAACACTGCAGCAGGTGGATCATGGATTTCATTCCATCATGGTGGGGGTGTTGGTATGGGTTATTCATTACATGCAGGAATGGTTGTCGTTGCAGATGGTACGAAGAATGCTGAAGAAAGATTACAACGTGTGTTAACAACTGATCCAGGTATGGGTGTAGTGAGACACGTTGATGCAGGATACGATATTGCGATTGAAGTTGCTAAAGAAAAAGGTATCAACGTACCGATGTTAGAAAAATAAAATAGTACAATACAGATATTAAGATATCAATATATATTTGAAAGGATGTAGAAAATGAACGATATTATCATTCAGAATATTAGTGAACTGATCTTACCGAAGAAAACAGAAAAGCCACTTAAAGGTGCTGAACTTGCAGAACTGAATGTGATAGAAAATGGTACGGTTGTGATAAAGGATGGCAAGATTGTATACGCCGGTGAATTTAGTGAAGACTTTGAGGCTAATGAGACGATCGATGGAACGAATAAAACTGTATCTCCTGCACTTGTTGATGCGCATACACATTTAGTACACGGTGGTTCTCGTGAACATGAGATGAGTTTAAAGCGTCAAGGTGTTTCATATCTTGAAATTTTAGAACAAGGTGGCGGTATTCATTCAACTGTGAAAGCTACGCGTGAAGCATCTGAAGAAGAACTGTTCGAGAAAGCTGAGCATGAATTACTCCGAATGATTCATCACGGTGTATTAAGTGTAGAAAGCAAGAGTGGATATGGCTTATCTTTAGAACATGAGTTAAAGCAACTGCGTGTATCTAAACGTCTTCAGGAGAAATACGGCATCAATATGAAACATACATATCTTGGGCCGCACGCAGTACCAAAAGATAAAGATAGTGAAACATTTATTGATGAATGTATTAAAGATTTACAGGAAGTTAAGGATATTGCAGATTTTGCTGATATTTTCTGTGAGACAGGTGTATTTACAATAGATCAGTCTCGTAAATATATGCAGGCAGCAAAATCGGCTGGTTTACCTGTTAAAATTCATGCAGATGAAATCGACCCATTAGGTGGATTAGAGTTAGCAATAGAAGAAGAAGCAATTAGTGCTGATCACCTTGTTGCAGCGAGCGAAAAAGGTAAGCAGATGTTAGCAGACAGTGATACAGTAGCTGTATTATTACCAGGAACAACTTTTTATTTAAATAAAGAAGAATACGCAGATGCTCGAGGCATGTTAGACAACAATGGAGCAATTGCGATTGCAACGGATTATAATCCGGGAAGTTGCGTAACTAGTAATTTACAGATGGTAATGAGTATAGCAGCACTTAAGTTGAAGTTATCACCGAAAGAAATCTGGAATGCAGTAACTGTTAATGCGGCGAAAGCAATGGGTGTTGACGCAGGTACGATAGATACTGGTGACGCAGCTAATCTAGTCATCTGGCATGCAAAGAATCATGAATATATCCCTTATCATTATGGTGTGAACCATGCAGAAAAAGTAATCCATAACGGTAAAGTGATTGTGAATAATCAATTTAAATTATAATACCAGAGACTGGGGCAGAAGTGTTCTGCCGTTTAAGCTGTTAAACAGAAGAGCGCTAAGACTTATGTCTCACCCTCTATACAATTTTAAATGAAATATATTATTTGCATTGATTTTTTATACAATCTTCGCTATGATGAAATTGTCTTAATTGACAGACAAGTTAATAACTATTCTTTCGGGGCAGGGTGAAATTCCCAACCGGCGGTGATAGTCCGTGAGCTGATAATATATATTTGATGCTGATTCTGTGAAACTCAGAAACCGACAGTATAGTCTGGATGGGAGAAAGAATAAGGTGCCATTGTGATGGTTTATTTGTTGATGTATAAATTCTGCAAATACTATTATCATGGTCTTATTTATTGAACCTAAAATACAAATGCCCAAATCTTTTGATTTGGGCATTTTTTTATAGGAGATGAATAATAACTTGTATTTAGATAAAGCATTTGAACTTGTTAAATGGACGGATGGTCAGACAGGCAGTAATCCTGCTGTAGGTTGTATTGTAGTGAAAGATAATAGAATTGTAGGTATTGGTGCACATCTTACGGAAGGTGAAGCACACGCAGAAGTGAATGCACTGAATATGGCAGGACGACATGCAATTGGAGCCACGCTTTACTGTACGCTCGAACCCTGCAGTCATTTTGGTAAGACGCCACCATGCACACAAAAGATTATCGATAGTGGTATAAAGCGAGTGGTATATGCTGTGCAAGATAAATCGCTGCATTCAGGTATTGATGCTATGAAAGCGCACGGAATCGTTGTAGACCAACTGTATATCAGTGAAATCGATGACTATTATCAGCCGTTCTTTAAAGCAAAGCTACGTAAGTTACCTTATACGATACTGAAAATGGGTGTGACACTCGACGGTAAGACAGCAGATGATGATGACGTTAGTAAGTGGATTACTAATGAAGCATCAAGAAATCATGCACACTGTGTGCGTTATACCAGTGATGCCATACTTGTAGGCTACAATACATATAAACATGACCAGCCAACACTTGATAGTAGAAATTATAGAGATAAATGGATCAGGAAAGTCGTTATTTCTAATGGATTATTCGAAATAAATGACAAAGATAATAATGATTATGACAAATCACGTTTAATCGTTGTGACGACAACTGAACAGTCGATTGATGGTGTTACCGTAATCGTACTCACTGATCTACATCCTGAAACCATTTTAGAAGCCTTATATAAACATAAAATTAACCGCATAATTATAGAAGGCGGTATGCAGACGATGCGTGCGTTTGTATCTGCCAGAACTTTTGATGAAATACACCAGTATATTGCCCCGAAAATTTTAGGTGGATCCTCAAAGCATCAGTTTTTAACAACTGATCAACCTTCACAAATGTCAGAAATTACTGACCTTTCTCTTGTCTCTGTTAAGACTTTCGACCAGGATGTATTACTGATTTACAGAAAGGATGATGTTGATGTTTACAGGCATCATTGAAGAAGTTGGTGTCATAGCTCAACTGAAAAAGCAGGGAGATACTACCTTTATGACGATAGATTGTAATCGTATTATTGAAGACATGCACATTGGTGATTCTATCAGTGTGAACGGTGTATGTCTTACAGTCACTGCCTTTAATCATTCGAGCTTCAATGTGGATATATTAGAAGATACGAGTGCTATTACGTTGTTTCGAAATATGAAGCAAGGTACGAAAGTAAATTTAGAACGTGCATTATTACCGACAACAAGGCTTGGCGGTCACTTTGTAACTGGCCATGTCGATACGAGTCTCATTGTAGAAAGCGTTAATCACAGGGAAAAGACAATGCAGTTAAAGCTCAGACTTCCAAATGAATTTCGCAAATTTGTTATTCCGAAAGGCTCGATTGCAGTTAACGGTATATCTTTAACGATTTTTAAATTAGATCATAGCGTTGAGCTGAATATCATACCTGAAACGGTAAGAAGCACGATGCTTTCAGAACTTAAACCAGGTGATAAAGTACATATTGAATTCGATATGTTAGGAAAATATATATTGAACAGTAAACAAGAAGAAAGTGGTCTTTCTTTATCGAAATTGGAGATGATGTTGTAATGTTTGATACTCTTAAAAGTGCATTAGAAGATTTAAAGGCAGGTAAGCCAATTATCGTGGTTGACAATGAAAATCGTGAAAATGAAGGCGACCTTGTAGCGATAACAGACTTTATAACTGAAGATACGATAAACTTTATGATTACACATGCACGTGGATTGGTTTGCGCGCCTATATCTACAGCGTTAAATGAACGCTTGAATTTGCAGCCGATGACGCATAATAATCAGGATCCAAATAAAACCGCATTTACCATCAGTATCGACCATGCTTCAACAACTACAGGAATCAGTGCATTTGAAAGATATTGTACGGTGAAAGCATTGACGGACACAAACGTTACATTGAGTGACTTCAATCAACCGGGACATGTATTCCCGTTAATTGCTAAACCAAACGGGGTGCTTGAACGTGTTGGGCATACAGAAGCATGTGTAGATTTAGCGAAACTATGCGGTGCAAGTGAGACAGGTGTTATCTGTGAAATAATTAAAGATGACGGAACGATGGCACGCAGAGACGATTTAGTGAAATATAAAGCAGAGCATCGATTGAAGATGATTACTATTGCCGATCTAGTTGAGTATATAAAATGCGAAAAGCCTCTCGTAACACGCGAAGCTAAAGTGAATATGCCAACTGAATTTGGTGAATTTACGATGTATGGGTTTAGTGAACTTTATAGCGATAAAGAACATGTTGTGTATGTTAAAGACTATAAAGGTATTCCAGATATTCGAATACATTCAGAATGTCTGACAGGAGATGTATTTCATAGTAAACGATGTGACTGTGGGATACAACTAGAAAAAGGCATGCAGCATATTGAAGAAAATGGCGGTATTTTAATCTATTTACGACAAGAAGGCCGCGGCATCGGACTGATCAATAAACTAAAAGCATACGAAAAGATTGAACAAGGACTTGATACAGTTGAAGCAAACCATGCATTAGGATTTGATAGTGATATGCGGGATTATGCTGTGGCTGCTTCAATATTAAAGGATTTAGGTGTAAGTAAAGTCAACCTGATGTCAAATAATCCAGGAAAGATTAACGGATTAAAGCAATACGGCATAGAAGTTGAAACAAGAATTCCACATCAATTTCAAAGCAATGCAATAAATAAACATTATCTTGAAACGAAAAAAGAAAAATTAGGACATTTACTGGAGGAGAAATTAATATGAACTATAGTGCACAATTAACAGGACAAGGCTTAAAGATTGCAGTTGTTACATCAAGATTTAATCATTTTATAACAGACCGATTAACAGAAGGTGCAGTTGATACGTTAGAAAGACATGGCGTAGAAAGTGAGAGAATTGATACTTTCTTAGTACCAGGCGCGTTTGAATTACCATTTATCGCAAGTAAACTCGCACAAAAGAAAAAGTATGATGCTATTATTACTTTAGGTTGTGTGATAAGAGGTGCGACAACACACTATGATTACGTATGTAATGAAGCAGCAAAAGGTATTGCTAAAGCAGGAGAATATGGTACCCCAGTAATTTTTGGTGTAGTTACAACAGAAACAATCGAACAGGCAATTGAAAGAGCTGGTACTAAAGCAGGAAATAAAGGTGGAGAAGCGGCAATCGGTGCTATAGAGATGGCAAATCTTAATAAGATGGTTGAATCTATCTAGTGTGAAATTGGTGAAACCCCAATTTCACGACCGAAATCTCGCCCGAAATTGGTGAAACCCCAATTTCAAAATAACAAAAACAAAAAAGACCGTGAACACAATTTGTTCACGGTCTTCAAACTATTATTTCTTTAATAATTTTCTTAAAACTACAAGTCCAGCTAAAGCTGATCCAGCAACAATCGCACCACGCTCTACCTGAGGTGTAACGATTGATTTATAAACTAATTGTAAGTTTTGTGGGCGTTCAGCTAAACGTCTCATAAAGTAACCGTACCAGTCTTCACCATAAGGAACATAAGTACAGAAGTTGTAACCAGAGTTTGCGATTTCAACTTGTAACTCAGAACGGAATCCATATAACATCTGGAATTCGATTAAGTCATTGTTTAAGTTATGTTGCGCGATAAACTTCTTCACGTGATCGATAATGTTATGATCGTGTGTTGCAATTGAAGTCATTGCTTTAGCGTTTAATAAACGTTGTTCGATAATTTTGATGTAGTTTGCATCAATATCTTCTTTAGATTGGTAAGCAACAGATGCATCTTCTTTATAAGCACCTTTTACTAAACGTAAACGTACATCTTTAT
Source organism: Macrococcoides bohemicum (assembly GCF_016865215.1). Taxonomy (NCBI): domain Bacteria; kingdom Bacillati; phylum Bacillota; class Bacilli; order Caryophanales; family Staphylococcaceae; genus Macrococcoides; species Macrococcoides bohemicum. Next base: position 1,766,896 of record NZ_CP054482.1, on the reverse strand, counting down.
ATTTCTCGATTTCTTCAGTAGCACGGAATAAGTAAGCTTGAATTACTGTACCAACATTTTTAAATTCACCTTTTAAACGATCTAACATTTCAAAAGTTTGAACTGTATGATTGTAGTCTTCAGTATCCATATTGATATGCATGTTGCCACACTCATGGGCTTTTAAAAGAATTTCGCGTAAATTTTCGTAACAGAATTCTGGATCAACGTCTAATCCAATTTGTGTCAGCTTGATAGACATATGTGCATCTACACCAGCATCAAATAATGCCTGAATCATCGTTAAAATGTTGTTTTTTGCTGCAGTTGCTTCTTCTTTAGAGAAAACAAATTCACCTAAATTATCAACAGTTGCAGAAATGTTTTGAGCATTTAATGCACGAATTGATTCGATTGTTGTTTCAACATCAGTTCCAGCAACAACCTTGTTAGCACCTAATGCTAAACCATACTTTTTTGCAGCTTCATTTAAAGTTGCGTTCTCACTTAAAGCAATAAAAAAATCTCTTGATAATCCCATCTATTGTTCCTCCTTAATTATAGTAATCATCTGATTACAATCCCCTAATAGAATAATCATAATGAAAACGCTTTTAAAGGTCAAAGGAAAATTTAAATATTTATAAAAATTAAAGTATCATTTAACACAAAATTCACAAAAAATTCACTTTTTAATCAAAGAAAAAAGCTTAGTCAATTGACTGAGCTTTCTTCATATCTGCTACTAATTTTTTTTTCGATAGGTTCGTTACTAATTTCTATAAAATGGGGTAAAGCTAAAAAGATTGATAATACGATAATTAATTTTTTTATAAATTTCATAACGCGCCTCCTTCATATTTAAATTCAGTTTAAACTTTGAATATGAAGAACCAGTGAATTATATGTAAATTGTTTATATAGAAATTGTAAATAATAATATGATAGATAATTATCGTATAATTGTTATAATGATATTAATTTACATAAAAGGGGTAAGGCAGATGAGAGATTTAGGAATTTATTTCGGGACGTTCGCACCGTGTCATGTCGGACATCTGGAACAGATTATTAGGGCGAAACGTGAAAATGCGCATGCGTTAGTAATTGTTTCTGGGTATGATGGTGATCGTGGTGATTTAGCTGGTATGAGTTTAACAAACCGTGTCAAAGCAATGCGTGAATTATTAAAGGATGACACGAATGTTACTGTGTTAACATTGGATGAAACTAATATTCCGCGTTATCCTGACGGTTGGAAACCATGGCTTACTTTACTTCAGGAAAAGATTGAAACTGCAGCAACAGAAAATAACTATGCGATGCAATCCGTAACATTTTATGTTGGCGAAGAAGAGTATATTCAGCCGCTTGATGAATATTTTAAAGGTGTGTTCAAATCTAGCGACGTTCAGATTACGAAAGTGGATCGTCGTATCACTGGTATAAGTGGAACTTCTATTCGCGAGAATCCAATATTAAACTGGGATTTTGTAACGCGCCCGTTTAGACGTTTCTTTGTACAGAATATATTGATTATCGGAACGGCAAGTACTGGAAAAACAACACTCGTACGAGATTTAGCACGCCGTTATTCAACATCGTATTCATTAGAATATTCGAGAGAATATCAGACAATACGTCAAGTACGTGATGATGAACTCGACATTAAAGACTTACATGCAATTGGAATTGGTCAGTTTGAACTGAATCGTAAACATATTCATTCGCCAGGTACACGTAAAGTATTCTTTGCGGATACTGACGTGATGACAACTAAACTTTATACAAAATTATATGCACCACCAGAAGATTACGAGAAAATTGCACCGGTCTTTGATTATTATATTTCTTTACAGACGTGGGCATTAATCATCGTATTACCTCCTACGACGCAATATGTCGATGATGGTTTCCGTGATATGAGTATGGCAGATCAGAAAGCACGTCTTGATATGCACCAGATGTTCCTGGATGAAATTAAATATCAAGGACTGGAAGATAAGATGGTTGTACTTAAAGGGCATAGCTTCCAGGAAAAATATGAAGAGGCACATCGTCTGGTAGATGAAATTTTAGCAGACGGCAAAGATAACTAAGGAGATGAGATATGTTTTTAATAAAAGATTTTAGAGGATTTACGAAATATGAAAAAGTATTCTTTGGATTATTTTTATTAGCGCAAGTTGCTATTCTTGTATATTTCTTTATCAAAACGAAGGAAATTGACTGGATTAACGTTATTGCAAGTATTTCTGGTATCCTGTGTGTGATTATGAGCGCAAAAGGTCGTTTAAGTACGTTCCTCTATGGTTTAATTCAGGTGATTACATATGGCTGGATCAGTTATCAGGCAAATTTAATGGGTGAAGTATACTTACAAGTTGTATTTGGTGTATTCCAGTTTATCGGTTTATATGCATGGATTCGCAATATGCACACGTTAAGCACACCTAAAGTTGAAGTTCAGGAAGTTGATACGAAAGGTTTAACAGCCATACAATGGGCGATTACTTTATTGCTTGGCGGAGCTTTTTACTTCGCATTTGCAAAATATCTTGAAAGTATTAAATCAGGGCAACCATTTCTTGATGCATTAAATGTCAGTTTAAATTTAACAGGTCAAGTATTGATGTCACTTCGATTTAAAGAGCAATGGTTCTTCTGGATTGTTGTTAATATCGTATCTATCACGCTATGGGTTAGAAAAATGATGCATACTGGTGCTATTGATGCGACAGGTGTTACAATGGTAGTGATGTGGATTGGATTCTTAATCAACAGTGTCTATGGATACTACTACTGGAAGAAACTTCAGATTGAAACACAACAATAATTTTTTAATCTCTCTTATATTTATAAGAGAGATTTCTTTATGTATGATTTATAATTGAGAAAAAAGAGGGAGAAACAGATGAAATTACAAAATGTGATGCTTTATGCTAACGATCAGGCGCAGGCGGTTAAGTTCTGGACCGAAGTGATGCAGTTTGAAATCAACTTCTCAGATTTTGAAGGTAACTATTTTGCATTAACACAAAAGCATTAAATGAAAAGACTCAGTTGAGTCTTTTTATTTTGATTTTATATATAGGTGTTGTATATATAATGTTAGAGGTGACAATGATGGAAAAATCAATAATCAAGGAAGAAATATTAAAAGCACATCATTTTAGACATGCTACTAGACAATATAATGAAGTGAAAATTCCTAAAGAGGATATGGATTTTATTCTGGATGTGGCAAGACTTAGCCCATCTTCAGTGGGATTAGAGCCGTGGAGATTTGTTGTATTGGAGAATGAAGAAATAAAGAATAAGATTAGCGATGTAGCCTGGGGTGCAAAGAAACAACTGGCGACCGCAAGTCATTTCGTATTAATCTTAGCACGAAAGGATGTACGTTATGATTCGGATTATTTTATTGAGCATTTTAAACAACGTCAACCGGATGAAGATAAATTAAAGCGTATGCTATCGATCTATAAAGAATTTCAGACAGAACATATCGAAGTGGTAGATTCAGAGCGTGCACTATTTGACTGGTCAAGTAAACAGACATATATTGCGCTTGGGAACATGATGACTGCTGCAGCACAAATAGGTATTGATTCATGTCCGATAGAAGGATTTGATTATCATAAGGTAAATGCTATTTTAGTAGAAGCGGGTATCATCGATGATCAGCATGAAAGTATTTCTGTTATGGTTTCGTTTGGTTATCGAAAGTTTGACCCCCGACAGGAAAAATCTAGAAGGTCTGTTGACGAAGTAATTACGTGGTTCTAAAACAACGTAACAAGCCATTTGTAAATTCTTTGTAAATGTATTCAAGCAATCTTTAAATAATCTTAATATTGAGAGCACCTTTTCAGTGATAGAATAAAAAGTGAATTATAAAGTATATCAATGAAGAGGTGTCTATATGTTTAAAGATATGGCGTATTATATTTTCGGTGGATTAGATCCATTTTTCCAATTATTCGTTTTTGAACCGATTGTTATTACAATTATCGCTGTAATTGTTGCAATGGTAACGAAAAAAGCGTGGTTAATGGGAATTGTAATTATTTTATTAAACTTAGTCGATAGTGCAATTGATGCAAACTTTGCTTTTGCTGCTGAAGGTATGGGTGCTGTAATTAGTCATACATTCACATATTTCTTTGCTAATTTCTTCTCAATGTTCTATGAGTTCGTATTTAGTTATATCATCGCTGGATTACCATTCATGCATAAAAAATTTGGAATTGCATAAACTATAAAAAGGTGAAGCCATCAAGCTTCACCTTTTTATGGTTTATGAGTTTTATGCATCGCTTTATATACTTTTGCTTTATCAGCATACTCCTGCTGGATGCGTGCCATATCTTGTTTATCTTCTTCTGTTAAAGCTCTTACTACTTTTGCTGGTCTGCCCATAGCTAGCATACCTGGTGGAATCTTTTTACCTTGAGTGAGCAATGAACCTGCTCCTAAAAATGCACCCTCACCAATTTCTGCTCCATCGAGTACTGTAGAATCCATTCCTACTAATGCACCTGTGCGAATAATACTTGAATGTAGCGTGACGCGATGTCCGACTGTTACATTATCTTCGATGATAAGCGGTGCATCCGGTGATTGATGGAGACAGCATAAATCCTGTACATTTGAATGTTCTCCAATAATGACTGGACTGACATCTCCTCGAATAACTGTACCGTACCAGATTGAAGCATCTTTTGCGATTTTTACATCGCCAGTTATCACTGCATTCGGTGCGATAAATGCACTGTCATCAATTTCAGGATACATACCATCATATTCATATAACATATTGTAACCACCTTTCATAAGTTTTGATATAATAATAATATCATTAAAAAGACGGATAAAGAAATTATTAAAGGAGTATCATTATGTGGAAATGGGAAACTGAAAAGGCACCAAAAGGAATAGTTGTAATTGTACATAATATATTAGAGCATCATGGTAGATATGCATGGTTTATCACACATTTAAGACATGATGGCTATCATGTAATTATGGGAGATTTACCGGGGCAAGGACAAACTTCCCGTGTAAATAGAGGACATATCGAAAATTTCCATGAATATCGTGAGAAAGTATTGGAATGGATTGAGGTTGCTGAAGAATATCATCTTCCGGTATTTTTATTAGGTGTTGGATTAGGTGGCTTAATCGCTGTCAATTTACTTGAAAAGGTAAATATAAAACTAGAAGGTGTGATACTTATTTCACCTTTATTTGGATTTCAGAACACTGTTACTACACGTAAAAATTTCCTCGCATCAAGTTTAAGTTCTATTTCAAAGGATGCGAAGTTTGATATGAATATTCCTTTAGAAGATTTCTCACGTGATATAGAAATTATCGCTGAAATGAAAAGTGATCCTTTGATGCTCCAAAAAGTAAGTTTTAATTGGTACAAGTCAATTATTGAAAGCATGAAGGAAACGATGGAGAATATTCATAAAATCAATGATATCCCGGTACTAATAATGTATTCAGAACAAGACCGTATTGCAGATGTCAATCAGATCAAATTATTTTCACAGGAAATTAAGTCTTCTGAAATATATATTAAAAACTGGCGTACGTTGTTTCATGAACTTCACAATGAGCCTGAAAAGGACAATGTTTTATACTATATCGAATCATTTATGAACAATAGAATGAATTATATTGGATTGATTACAGAGGAAGTGGGTATAGAATAAAATATTGCAAATTTAGAGGGTGAGAATGAATGTCAAAAGATAAACATGAAGTCAGTGATATGGTTCTATTGAATGACTTACAGAAAGAAATAGATGAAATTTTTGAAATGATATCTTCAGAATTTAACTTAACGAAAGAAGAATATATTGTTATGGTGGCCCTTTGGGACAAAGGACCGATGCCGATGAAAGAATTAGATAAATTTCTAGATATTAAGCCATATAAAAGAACGCGTTTCTACAATAATTTAGTAGCAAATGGCTGGATTAAGAAAGTTCGTCCGGCAGATGATGAACGTACTGTTATGATTTATTACAACGAGGATCGTCTACCTGAAAAAGAAAAGATAGTAGATGCAGCTTGTTCTTGTTTAAAAGGTAAAAAAGATAAGTTGAAGCGTCAATTTGATGATATACTTGAAATTTGTGGTTTATAACAAAAATAAAGCAAGTGGTTGTTCAAAAACAACCACTTGCTTTTTTATCTTTTTTCAATCCCTACGACAAATGGTGGATTATTCTTCTGATTAATAAATTCATATTTAAAGATATGTGCCTTATTTTGATTTATTTGTTTAAGATATTCTAAGACAGCATCTTTTTCAACCTGCCCTTCAGGATGTCCTGGATAGATGACGAGTATTATGATGCCTCCAACTTCAAGTAATGAATATATATTGTCGATGGCCTGAATCGTTGTCTTTGGTATCGTTACAATGCTTTTATCGCCTTTCGGTAAATAACCAAGATTAAAAATAGCAAGTTTTACAGTTTGGTTTAACACATCCAGCACATTTTCATGACCTGTCTGATGATAACTGATATTATGGTAACCCATAGTTTTTTCTTTAGCATTGTTAATTGCCTGTGACTGAATATCGAATGCGTGTATATGACCTGTATTATTCAAAAGTTGTGCTAAAAATAAAGTATCGTTTCCATTGCCACACGTTGCATCGATAACGATATCGCCTGATTCAATATAATTTGTTATAAGTGCACGTGCAAAGGGGAGTATACCTAAAGCTTTCATTTATACTGTTTCCTTCTTATAAAATTTACCTTGATAACTATTGCGTTTTTTGAGTTCAGCATCAATACCGTTTAATACTTCCCATTTATTGACACTCCACATCGGTCCAATCATTAAGTCAATTGGTCCGTCACCTGTGATACGATGTATGATCATCTCTTCCGGTAAAACTTCTAACTGATCGGCAACGAGTTTCACATAATCTTCCTGACTCATAAATTCGACCATACCCTTTTCGTATTGTTTTACCATTGGTGTGCCTTTTAATAGATGAAGTAAATGAATCTTAATGCCTTGTACATCCATTTGTGCAACAGTCTGCGCGGTTTCCATCATCATGTCGTAATCCTCTAACGGTAATCCGTTAATAATATGCGTACAAATATTAATATTATGTTTACGCAGTTTCGCAACACCATCATAATAGCACTGCATATCATGTGCACGATTGATAATGTTAGAAGTTTTTTCATGAACGGTTTGTAGTCCAAGTTCAACCCAGAGATATGTTCTTTTATTTAATTCTGCTAAATATTCAACGACGTCATCTGGCAGACAGTCAGGACGTGTTGCAATAGATAATCCGACAACGCCAGGTTGAGCTAATGCGGCTTCATATTTTTCTTTTAGTACTTCGAGTGGTGCATGTGTATTCGTATAAGCCTGAAAATAGGCGATATATTTACCGTCATGCCATTTTTCGTGCATTTTATTTTTTATTTTTTCGAATTGGACAGGGATAGGGTCTACACGTTCACCTGCAAAGTCACCGCTTCCCGCAGCAGAACAGAACGTACAACCGCCAAACGCTACAGTGCCGTCTCGGTTGGGGCAATCGAATCCGCCTTCTAAAGCGACTTTAAATATTTTTGTACCGAATTTTTGTCTTAAATGATAATTCCATGTATGATAAAGTTTTGAATCTAATGCATATTTAAATTGTGTCATTATGTCTCCCTCTTTCTTAACATATGGATTTTAACATATAATAGAGAAAATCGGAAAAAAATAATTTTAAGAAAGGTAGATGATTCTATGAAAATGCCAAAACTCGTATGGCTACTTGTCATCGGAATGGCAGTTAACGTCACAGGTGCCAGTTTAGTGTGGCCGCTTAATACCATCTATTTACATAATGAACTTGGGAAAAGTTTAAGTTTAGCAGGATTAGTATTGATGCTTAATTCAGGTGCTTCTGTGCTTGGCAACTTGTTAGGTGGGTCAATGTTCGATAAATACGGTGGATACCGTTCGATACTTATTGGTATCGTTATTTCCATGCTTAGTTTAATCGGTATTTTATTCTTACATGGGTGGCCATGGTATGCCGTGTGGCTCGTCATTTTAGGTTTTGGGTCAGGTATCGTATTTCCTTCTATTTATGCGATGGCTGGTACAGCATGGCCACAAGGAGGACGTAAAACATTTAATGCCATCTATTTATCCCAAAATATAGGGGTGGCATTAGGGGCAGCACTTGGTGGCTTTATCGCTGAACTAAGCTTCGATTATATTTTTATGCTAAATCTATTGTTGTATGTCGTATTTTTCTTTATCGCATTCTTTGGGTACCGAACAGCTGGTGTTGTCCAAACGGGTGGTAATGTAATGAAAGATGTCAGCAATATTAAAGATAAGGATCGCTTTACAGCACTCATACTCATTTGTGTTACATATTGTGTATGCTGGATTGGCTATGTACAATGGCAGTCTACGATTTCAAGTTATACGCAAGACCTTGGCATATCACTTAAACAATATAGCTTGTTATGGGCCATCAATGGCTTATTAATCATAGCAGGTCAGCCACTGATTAAACCGGTGATTAATTTTATGAGTGAAAAGATAAAGATGCAGATAGCGACAGGTTTGATTATTTTTATTATTTCATATATCGTAACGAGTTTTGCACAGGATTTCTCTATGTTTATTATTGGAATGGTTATATTGACAATCGGAGAAATGTTTGTCTGGCCAGCAGTTCCTACCATTGCCAATGATCTGGCACCACAAGGGAGAACTGGTGTATATCAAGGAATAGTTAATTCCACAGCAACATTAGGTAGAGCGATAGGACCAGTTTTAGGTGGCGTTATCGTTGATCTTTACAATATGCATATGATGTTCTATACGATGATCGGATTTGTCTTAATCGGATTTATATTCCTGTCAATATTCGATAAAAATATAAAACAGACTACATGAACGATGAAGTTTTAATTTTACACTAAAAATTTAAAATATTTGCATAATTCAAATTAATTGATTGAGATGTATTTTATTTTTAGTAAAAAGACTTGAAAAAGATTTAAAGCTACTTTATAGTATATGTATCTAGAGTAGTAATAAGCGAACATTTTTTTAGAAAACCAGTGGTTGATGTGAACTGGTATTTGTTACTTATGAACTTGCTAGTGTTGAATTGTATATATAAAGCTGCACTTTAAAGTGAATTGCGGGTGGTACCGCGGTTGTCATAGATGACAGTCGTCCCTTTTATTGAGGGATGACTGTCTTTTTTAATTAAAAGGAGGAATAAGTATGAGTTATCAGCATGAAACGATAGAAAAGAAATGGCAAAAATACTGGCAGGAAAATAAAACTTTTAAAACTTTAGAAACATCGGACAAACCGAAATTTTACGCATTAGATATGTTCCCTTATCCATCAGGAGCTGGACTTCACGTAGGTCATCCAGAAGGTTATACAGCAACAGATATCGTGTCGAGATTCAAACGTATGCAAGGCTACAATGTATTGCATCCAATGGGATGGGACGCATTTGGATTACCTGCTGAGCAATATGCGATTGATACAGGTAATGATCCTGCTGAATTTACAAAGAAAAATATCGAAACATTTAAACGTCAAATTCAGGAATTAGGTTTCAGTTATGACTGGGATCGTGAAGTAAATACGACAGATCCTGAGTATTATAAATGGACGCAGTGGATCTTTATCCAGCTGTATAAAAAAGGATTAGCTTATGTCGATGAAGTTGCTGTGAACTGGTGTCCTGCATTAGGAACAGTACTTTCTAATGAAGAAGTGATTGATGGTGTGTCGGAACGCGGTGGACATCCTGTTATCCGTAAACCGATGCGTCAATGGGTACTTAAGATTACTGAATATGCAGATCGTTTACTAGAAGATTTAGACATTCTTGATTGGCCGGAATCTTTAAAAGATATGCAACGAAACTGGATTGGTAAATCTGAAGGTGCAGAAGTTGAATTTAAAGTAGACCGGAAAGATGCTTCATTTAAAGTGTTTACGACACGTCCAGATACTATTTTTGGTGCAACTTATGCTGTATTATCACCAGAACACACACTTGTAGAATCAATCACTACTGATGAACAACGCGTGGCGATTCAGGCATATCAGGAGCAGGCAAGCCGTAAATCGGATTTAGAACGAACAGACTTAGCGAAAGATAAGACTGGTGTATTTACAGGAGGCTATGCGATTAATCCATTTACGAATGAACCGATGCCGATCTGGATATCTGATTACGTATTAGCATCATACGGAACAGGTGCGATCATGGCAGTACCCGCACACGATGAACGAGACTATGAATTTGCGAAACAATTCGGATTAACAATTAAACCGGTACTTGAAGGTGGAGATATCGACAAAGAAGCATTCACTGGTGACGGTGTACATATCAATTCTGGTGAATTAGATGGCTTAAATAAAGAAGAAGCTATCACTCGTGTGATAGAAATGCTCGAAGAAAAACAAATCGGTGAGAAGAAAGTTTCTTATAAATTACGTGACTGGTTATTCTCACGTCAACGTTACTGGGGTGAGCCGATTCCAGTAATCATCTGGGAAGACGGTTCTATGACGACTGTGCCAGAAGATGAGTTACCGTTAATGTTACCGAAGACGGATAAGATTATGCCATCAGGTACAGGTGAATCTCCGCTTGCAAATATTGATGAATTTATTAATGTGGTAGATCCTGTAACAGGCATGAAAGGTCGACGCGAAACAAATACGATGCCGCAATGGGCAGGCTCTTGCTGGTACTACTTACGTTACATCGATCCACATAACAGTGAAGCGTTAGCTGACCCTGAAAAATTAAAATACTGGTTACCAGTTGATTTATATATTGGTGGGGCAGAGCATGCTGTACTTCACTTATTATATGCGCGCTTCTGGCATAAAGTGTTATATGACTTAGGCGTAGTCCCAACGAAAGAACCATTCCAGAAGTTATTTAACCAAGGGATGATTCTAGGTGAGGGTAACGAAAAAATGAGTAAATCTAAAGGAAACGTCGTAAACCCTGATGATGTTGTTGAAAGTCACGGTGCAGATACATTAAGACTTTACGAAATGTTTATGGGACCACTTGATGCATCAATAGCATGGAGTACGAATGGATTAGACGGTGCTCGCCGATTCTTAGACCGTGTATATCGTGCGTTTATTACCGAAGAGGGTACTTTAGCTGCTAAAGTTGTAGATACTGCAACACCAGCATTAGAAAAAGTTTATCACCAAACAGTGAAGAAAGTAACGGATGATTATAATACTTTAGGATTTAATACAGCAATTTCTCAAATGATGGTATTTATCAATGAAGTTAATAAACAAGATGCTGTAAGTCGTGAATACGTTGAAGGATTTGTAAAGCTATTATCACCAATTGCTCCGCATATTGCAGAAGAAATCTGGTCAATTTTAGGTCACGATGGAACAATTACGTATGAAGCTTGGCCAACGTATGATGACAGTAAACTTGTCGACGACGAAGTAGAAATTGTTATCCAGGTAAACGGTAAAGTGAAACTTAAAGCGAAAGTTGCAAAAGATACTGACAAAGAAGCATTAGAAGCATTTGCACTTGAGCAGGATGCTATAAAAACACAAATTGAAGGTAAGACGATTCGCAAAGTTATCGCAGTACCAAATAAATTAGTCAATATTGTGGCGAACTAGGAGTTATAATGGATATTTCAACTGAAGCATTTGTAGCAAAGATTAAAGCAAATGAAACGATGAACATTATTGATGTGCGCGAACAATTTGAAGTAGAGCGAGGTATGATCAAAGGTGCGATGCATATTCCGATGAATGATATTCCTGAAGCGATGGAGAATTTAGATCGTGAAAAAGAATATTATATCGTTTGTGCACATGCAGTAAGAAGTGCGAATGTTACTCAATATTTATTAGCAAATGACTATAAAGCTGTGAATGTAGAAGGTGGCATGGCAGTTATTGAACCAATGTTAAGTGAATAAATGTTGAGCTCCATTTAATAATATGTAAAACAACAATGCCGGATACTCTATGTATCCGGCATTGTTTCATTATATTTAGTTTTATCTGCAGCTCATTCCGGCAACATAACCAGTGACAAGTGCACTCGTTATATTATAGCCTCCCGTATAGCCATGTATGTCTAACACTTCACCACAAAAATACAGATTATCATGTATTTTCGACTGCATCGTTGCTGGTACGATTTCTTTTATGGTTACACCACCACCGGTAACAAATGCTTTATCAATCGATAATGTACCGTTAACAGTAAAGGTAAATCCTTTTAACAGCGCTATAAATGTCTTAAGACTGTCTTTTTTTATATGATGACCATTTTCATCAAGATTAATTTCTGCACGTTCCAGTAGAAAATGCAAATAACGCTCCTGCACCAATCCCTTTAAACTATTCTTAAGCGCTTTATCTTTATTATCATTGATAATTTTTTCGATATGCTGTGTAAGTTGACCGATAGTCATGTCTGGAAAAACATCAATCATCATCGGTATCTCTTGTTTCTTCTGACTTTTTTGCTCGTGATAGATAAATTGTGAACAGCGCAGTGCTGCTGGCCCTGAAATTCCGAAATGCGTAAATAACATATCCATTTGATGGGTAATGCGTGGTTTACCATTTTTACGCAGTACACTTAACCCGACATTTTGCAGACTAAGTCCTTGTAGTATCTTTGATTTTATAAATGATTCACTTGAAGTAATCGGTACTTCGGTAGGAAATAGCTCGGTAATCGTATGTCCTGCTTGCTGTGCAAATACGTATCCATCACCTGTTGAACCGGTATGCGGTACAGATTTGCCACCTGTTGCTATAATTACATTTTCTGAATAAACAGGTATGTTATCTGATAGCATCACACCTTTAATCTTACCTTCTTCTGTTATTAATGATTCAACTTTAGTCGTTGTTCTCACTTCAACCTTATTGTTAATAAGTTGTTGTTTAAGTACATTAACGACATCTTTTGCGTTATTGGATACAGGGAACATACGACCATGATCTTCTTCTTTTAACGCGACACCAAGATTTTCGAAATATTCGATGATGGCATAATTATCGAACGTATTAAATGCACTATATAAAAACTTACCGTTACCAGGCAGATGTTTAATCAGTTCTTCATGAGTGACGTTATTTGTAACATTACAACGTCCACCACCGGATATTTGTAATTTACGACCTAGCTGATCTTTTTTATCGATAAGTAAGACTTTGTTATTGTTTTCGCTCGCACTGATTGCAGCCATCAATCCACTAGGGCCACCACCTATGACAATTGTCTGATACATATTTGATACCTCCATTTTCAATTATTATACATTTTATTTATAGTAAAATATATGAATTCAGTAGTTAAAAATTTATAATGGTGGTATGATAATCTACATTGAAAATGGGTTTAATCATTTATGAAGTTTTTATTTTAAAAAAAGATAGGGATGAAGTTATGTCACAGAAAGATTCACTTGTCAGAAGTACTTTCTTATTAACGGCAAGTATTTTTATTACAAAAATTTTAGGGATACTTTATATTATTCCGTTCTATGCCATTATCGGTGGTGAAGAAAATTTAGCACCTTATAATATGGCATATCCACCATATGTAGTTATGCTTACTGTTGCTGCAGGTGGTATACCTTTAGCGGTAGCTAAATATGTTTCGAAGTATAATGCGATTGGTGCCTATAAAGTCAGCTATAAACTGTATAAGTCATCATTGTTAGTAATGGGTATCACCGGTTTCCTAGGCTTTGTTATTCTTTACTTTTTAAGTCCGATGATTGCTGAGGCATCATTAGCTGGTTCTGAAGGTAAATGGACTGTTGAAGATATTACTGAGATTATTCGCATCATCTCATTTGCAGTGTTATTTATTCCATTCTTAGCGACATGGCGCGGGATATTTCAAGGTTATGATTCAATGGGGCCAACGGCAGTGTCACAAGTTATTGAACAGATTGCACGTATACTATTTCTACTTGGCGGGACGTATCTGGTCCTTAACATTATGAATAAATCAATGTTACTGGCCAATGAGATTGCTGTATTTGCAGCAGCAATCGGAGCAGTTGCTGCAATTCTAACACTCTGGTATTACTGGAGAAAACGTAAGCCATTTATCGATAAGATGGTTGCGTCTGATGATTCCAATACTGATGTAAGTTACGGAAGTATGTATAAAGAAATATTAAAGTATAGTATTCCTTTTGTTATCGTTAGTTTATGTGTGCCGCTTTATACAACGATTGATCAGTTTACACATAACTATGCATTAGGTTTAGCAGGTGTGCCCGGAAAAATGAATGATATGCTCCTTACAATATTAAATACGACATCTAATAAACTTGTTATGATTCCAACATCACTTGCAGGAGGATTTGCAATCAGTCTTGTACCGTCAATTACAAGAACACATGCTTCAGGTAAGATTAAAGAAATGCATCATCAGATTAAAACAACATTTGGTTTACTGATGTTCCTTACAGTGCCAGCTTCACTTGGTATTATGGTATTAGCTGCGCCACTTTATACGGTTTTCTATAGCTATAATCCAATTGCGAATAATATTTTATTTTATTATGCACCTGTGGGAATTTTACTTGCACTTGTTTCTGTAACTGCAGCAATAATGCAGGGTATTGATAAACAAAATTTAACGGTTTATATCGTACTTGCTGCTTTACTTGTTAAATTAGTGATTAATATCCCGTTAATTATGGCATTCCATACAGTAGGAGCAGTCCTTGCGACTGCGATTGCTATGACATTTAATATTGTTTGTAACCTATATGTGATTAAGAAATATGCCAGATTCCAGTATCGAACGACTGCCCGTCAAATGTTGATGATTACGTTATACAGCTTAATTATGGTACTAGTTGTACAAATCGTTTATGTTATTTTAATGCAGTTCCTTTCAGTATCAAATAAACTGGATGCACTTATCATTTTAGTCATTGGAGCAGTAGTCGGTGCATTAGTTTATGCTTCATTATCGATGAAATCTCGTTTAGCTGATCAATTCTTCGGTGCACGTATCCAATCTTTAAGAAATAGGTTGACGCGATGAGACTTGATAAATTTTTAAGCAACCATGGTATAGGTTCACGGAAAGTTGTTAAAGCGTTACTCAAGAAAAAAGTGATTACGGTTAACGAGGAAGTTATCACGAAATCAGATGTTAAGATTAATCCAAAAAAAGATATAGTAAAGGTTCAAGGTGAGACGATTCACTTTGAACCCTTTATCTATCTTATGCTTAATAAACCAGCTGGCGTAGTTTCAAGTACACATGATAAAGATAAGACTGTCATTGACCTTATTACAGGGCTGGATCATTATGACTTGCATCCGGTTGGTAGACTGGATAAAGATACAGAAGGATTGCTCATCATAACCAATGATGGTCAATTCTCACATGATGTTCTGAGTCCGAAGAAACATGTGAATAAAACCTATTATGCTAAAATTGACGGCATTGTCACTGAACAGACGGTGGAACAATTTGCTCAAGGCATAACTTTAGATGATGGCTATCATACAATGCCTGGTGATTTAACTTGTCTATCAGTTGATCCGGAAAAAGATACAAGTGAAATAGAGCTTGTAATTCAGGAAGGTAAGTTCCATCAAGTGAAAAGAATGTTTGAAGCAATAAGCATGAAAGTAACTTATCTTAAACGTATTAAGATGGGTGATTTATCTTTAGACAATCGTTTAAAACCTGGTGAATATAAGAAATTAATGCAGAATGAACTTAATTTAGTAAGAAAATGATTTTAAATGTTTAGACCTTTACACCTTGGGTATAATTACAGTACAAATCAAAAGAAGAGGTGTTTAACATGGCTAACAACAATCAAACAGGTTTATTAAAAGCAGCATTAGTTATTGGTGGTACTGCAGTAGCAGCATTCCTTTCAAAAAAAGAAAACAGAGATAAAGTATTAGAAGAATACAACAAAGCGAAACAAGATCCTAAAGGTTATGCAGATGGCGCTAAAGGAAAAGCTGCTAACTTACAACAAGTTGCTAAAGAAGAAATTAACAAAGCGAAAGAAGATCCAAATGCTTATAAAGCAAACTTAACTTCAAAAGTTGGAGAAAAAGTTGCTCCATTAAAAGAAAAAGCAGCACCCTTAGCTGATAAATTAAATAAAAAAGACGTTTCTGTTGAAGAAGAAAAACAAAACTTCGACGATGAAGGTGGAGCAAACAATATCCACGTTGTAACAGATAAAGAAGTTGCAGAAAAAAATCCTAATGCAGTTTCTAAAGAAGAATTAAAATAATTATGCTTTATCAAAGTCAGCATATGCTGGCTTTTTTATTTTGATAAATTTTACGATTATTATTTTGAATTCCTTTATGTATCATGTAATATAGGATTATACAAGCAATAGGAGGAATCATTATGTGGAGAGAAAAAGTTGCACAATATGAAGATATAATTATCGAAGACCTTACAGGTTTATTAAATATAGAAAGTGTACGTGATGACAGTTTAGCTGATAGTGAAAACCCAGTTGGACCAGGTCCACGTAAGGCTTTAGATTTTATGTATGATATAGCACAACGTGATGGGTACGAGACGGTTGATATTGATCATATCGCTGGACGTATCGAAGCAGGGAAAGGTGATGATATTTTCGGAATATTATGTCATGTTGACGTAGTACCTGCAGGAAGTGGCTGGGATACTAATCCATTTGAAGCTGTAGTAACTGAAGATAAAATTATTGCACGTGGTACTTTAGATGACAAAGGACCAACAATTGCTGCATACTACGCAATAAAAATTTTAGACGACATGAAAGTAGACTGGAAGAAACGCATCCACATTATTATTGGTACAGATGAAGAATCAGGATGGAAATGTACAGACCGTTATTTTGAAACTGAACCGATGCCGGATTTAGGGATTGCACCGGATGCTGATTTCCCATTAATTCATGGTGAAAAAGGTATCACAACATTTGATATTATTCAAAACAGTGATGAGGAAAGCGAAACAGCACCGGAAGTGGAATTAAAAGCATTTAAAGCTGGCGAAAGATACAATATGGTCCCGGATTTTGCAGAAGCAAAAATCGAAGTTAAAGAAAAGATGGATGCAGTTATTCAAGCTTTCGAAGGATATTTATTAAACAACAAATTAACTGGGAAACAATTTGTAGAGAATGGTCAGATTTCACTTCAAATTGAAGGTAAGTCAGTGCACGGTATGGAACCGTTTAAAGGTGTGAACGCTGGTCTATATCTTGTTAATTTCTTAAATACGTTAGATTTGGATAAGAAAGCAAAGTCATTCGTTAATTTTGGTGATACATATTTATTTGACTCTCACTTTGGTGAGAAGCTAGGTATGACTTATGAAACTGAAGAAATGGGTCAGTTAACTACAAACTACGGTGTGATTAGTTATACGGACGTTGATGGCGGACATTACGGGGTAAACTTACGCTATCCAAACGGTTTTGATTTTGACACTGAAATTAAGAAATTTGAAGAACAGATTGCTAAAGATGGCTTTGAAATTGAAATTGAAAAGCACCAGGTTCCTCACTATGTCGATAAAAATGATCCATTTGTTCAAAAGTTATTAACAGCTTACCGTAACCAAACAGGGGATATGACTGAACCGTATACTATCGGTGGTGGTACGTATGCCCGTAACTTAGAAAAGGGTGTAGCATTTGGTGCGATGTTTAAGGATTCAGAAGATTTAATGCACCAAAAAAATGAATATATCAGCAAGAAACAATTATTTGATGCGACAGCAATTTATTTAGAAGCAATTCACTCTTTATGTGTAGAAGGTGAGTAAAATGGTAGTTTTTATTAACGGAAGTTATGTGTCTGATGACACGAAAATAAGTTATAACGATCGTGGCATCCAGTTTGGTGATGGTGTATATGAAGTCGTGCGCGTATACCACGGTACTTTATTTACAGCCACTGAACATTTCGAAAGACTCATGCGTAGTGCAAATGAAATAGAAATTACAAGTCCCTATACAGTTGAGGAATATATCGAAATTTGTAATCAGCTTATTACTGAAAACGAAATTGATAACGGTACAATTTATATTCAGTTAACAAGAGGAGATGCAGTTAGAAACCATTGGTACCCAACAGACACTCAACCGAATATATTGTTATATACAAATACTGCAGAACGACCGATGCAGGATCTTCAGCAAGGTGTGAAAGCAATTACAACTGAAGATATACGCTGGTTACGCTGTGATATTAAAAGTTTGAATCTGCTTGGTAACATTATGAATAAACAAAAAGCGGTAACCAATGGTGCAAAAGAGGCGATCCAAATACGTAACGGTATTGTTACAGAAGGCGCATCGAGTAATATATTCATCGTTAAGGATGATAAAATCATTACGCACCCTGCAAATAATTTCATCTTAAACGGTATTACACGTCGTGTCATTAAACAAATTGCAGATGCTGAAGGTATTGCTTTTGAAGAGTTTACATTTGATGAGAAAGCATTAAAAGATGCGGATGAAGTCTTCTTAACGAGTACGACACAGGAAGTGATGCCGATTACTGAGATAGACGGTGAAAATGTTAATCAAGGTCAGGTTGGTCCGATTACGAAGCAGCTGCAAAGCAAGTTTGATGAGCATATTATCACGAATCACGTCTAAATGGCATCATATTACACATTGAATTACATTTGAATATATATTCAGTGCGCTTAAAAAAGTTTGACTTGAATATTTTTATAAAAGGTTATAAAATTTAAATAAGTCGTTAAAACGTTCGAACTAAAAATAAGGCAAGAGATTATTTCTCATTGCCTTTTCTTTTTTCTACTGTGGGAGGTGAACATGTTGGAACATTTCTATCAGCTTGGTTGGACATTAGATTCCGCTGGTGGCGCTTCTGGAGAGGCATATATGGCAGAGCAGGATGGTCGCAAATTATTTCTTAAACGAAATTCTTCGCCATTCTTGGCAGCGTTATCTGCTGAGGGTATCGTACCTAAGCTCGTATGGACAAAACGTATTGAAACGGGTGAGGTAGTTACCGCTCAACATTGGAAGAACGGAAGATCATTGACACACGAAGAAATGGGTTCCAAGCGTGTTGCGAAACTCCTCAGAAAAATTCATCGTTCTAAACCTTTACTTAACATGTTAAAACGTTTAGAAATGAAACCGATGCATCCTCACATATTACTTAAGAAAATTAATAGTTCTCTTTCACGCAATGTATTAGCACATCATACGGTTAGAAAAGCTTTAATTTACTTAGAAGAACATATGCCTAATTTAGATAGTC
The DNA here is from genome assembly GCF_016865215.1 of Macrococcoides bohemicum. Classification (NCBI taxonomy): domain Bacteria; kingdom Bacillati; phylum Bacillota; class Bacilli; order Caryophanales; family Staphylococcaceae; genus Macrococcoides; species Macrococcoides bohemicum. The sequence goes on along the minus strand of NZ_CP054482.1, from coordinate 1,747,555 downwards.
AGTTTTATACTGTCTGTCATGGCGATGTGAATCATAATAACTGGTTACTTTCAGATCAGGATGAACTGTTTATTGTTGACTGGGAAGGTGCGATGATTGCAGATCCTGCGATTGATATCGGTATGATTTTATATACGTATAGTAAAGAAGTTGACTGGGAAGCGTGGCTTGCTGATTACGGTATTAACTATACAATCGATTTAGAGAAACGTATGAAATGGTATACGATTATACAGGCGATTGCGATGGTACAGTGGTATGAGGAGAAGAGTCGTTACCACGATATGAACGAATGGTTGAAGTTTTTAGATGAAGTTTTAACACAGAATAGATTTATTTAAAGGAGCAACATACATGAGAATGCGTAATAAACCGTGGGCAGAGGATTATATGCTTGAACATCGTGATATTGTAAGTATCGACTTGTCACAAAAAGACAATATCACATCATGGTTTGAAAAAGTTCAGCCGATTCATATAGAAGTCGGAAGCGGTATGGGTCGATTTATTACTGAGATGGCAAAATCAAATCCAGCAATCAATTATATCGGTATTGAACGTGATAAGAATGTAATGATTCGTATTGTAGAAAAAGCGATAGAGCAGGATATTAAAAACTTACGATTATTGACGGTTGATGCTGAGAAGCTGACTGAAATATTTAATCCTGGAGAAATTGACCGCGTCTATTTAAACTTTTCGGATCCATGGCCGAAGACACGACATGCCAAACGTCGTTTAACGCATGCTAATTTCTTATCGGTATATAAGACTATCCTGAAAGATGAGGGAGAAATTCACTTCAAGACAGATAATCAAGGACTGTTTGAATTTTCTATTGAAAGTATGAGTCAGTTTGGGATGAAACTTAAAAATATCAATTTAAATCTGCATGACAATGAACCTGCTGATAATATTAAGACAGAGTATGAAGAGAAATTTTCTGCTAAAGGCTTTAGAATCAACCGACTTGAAGCAAGTTTTAAATAACATTTGAAGAATTATTAAATGGTGAGACATTATAAGTGTCTCATCTTTTTTTTATGCTTTATTTAGTGTAGACTAGATATATTGAGAGAATTTTCTGAACTGGAGGAAACTATGTATAACTTTAATGAAAATGTTAACCGTTTAAATACAAATGCAGTTCAAACTGAAATGATTCCATTAATCTATCAGCGTAGAGATTTAATGCCATTCTGGATAGCAGATATGGATATTAAAACGCCGGAAAAGATTACAAAGTCTATCGCTAATCGTCTGGAACACGGAATTTTCGGATACACGAGCTGGAAGAATGATGCTTTCTATACGCCGATTAAACAATGGTATAGTAACCGATTTAATACAAACATTCTTAAACAAGATCTCTTCTATTCACCATCAGTGCTTTTTACTGTGACAGAAGCAATACGTATCCTGACTAATGAAGGTGAAGGTGTTATCCTTAATACGCCCTCCTATAACAACTTTATCAATCTGATTAACGGTAATAAACGTATGATCGTAGAAAGTGAACTTTACTTTGATGGCTACGAATACACGATGGACTTTGTACAATTTGAATATCTTTGTCAGATGCCTCAAAATAAAGTGTTCTTATTATGCAATCCACATAACCCAACAGGTAAAGTGTTTTCTGAGCAGGAACTTTTAAAGATTATTGAAATCTGTAAGAAATATAATGTGTATATCATTGCTGATGAAATTCATATGGATTTTGTGCGTCGTGGTCAACATGAAACACTTGCAAAATACATGCAGGATTATGAGCAGATGTTAGTGACGACATGTTTAGGTAAGACATTTAATGTTTCTGGTATTCCGCATGCATACTTTATAACAAAAGATAAATATATACGCGAGACAATTAATACGAAAGTGATGTCTGTTTATGGTTTAGCGGCAGTAAATTTAGTAGCACTAACTGTAATCCAGACCGCTTACTTAGATTGTGGCGACTGGGTAGATGCGCTTAATCAGCATATCGATAATAATATGACACTCGTAGAAGACTACATTGCAGATCATCTGTCTGATTGTCTATTTTTCCAGAAGCCGGATGCTACATTTTTAGCCTGGATTGATTTCGAGAAGAGTGGATTTAGTGAAATGGAAGTACAGGATGCCTTACAGCATGTCGGTAAGATTGCGACGGGTATCGGTAATACTTACGAACTATCTACAAGTACACATTTTAGATTTAATGTAGCGTGTAGTGAAGATAAATTATTAGAAGGCCTTGACCGCATAAAAAAATCATTCGATTACTTAAAAACAACAAAAGAAAAAGAAGCACAATAAATTTTGTGCCTCAAATACATAACAGATTTTAAAATTAGATTATATTTCTATAATGTCGATGAGTTCACCGGTATAAGCATCGACAGTAAATTCGTAATCTTTATCCTGCGTATTAATGATACCGCGATAAATGTGAGAGATCTGACCAAACTTTTCTTGTTTTTCTGGTTCATATACGATAGCTGAACCTGTGACGTGATCGAAATTTGTCAGCACTTGTTGTAGCAGAGTTTCAGGGTGCTGCATCGTCATATGATGACGTAGTTGATAAGCGATAATACCAGTGACTACAATAACGGGAATGATGATTTGATATTTTTTCATAGTTAAAAGTCCTCTCATCAATAAATTTGGATGCATTGCGTATAACTTTTAGGTTAACGATTTGATTATATTCTACCATAAGGAGCAAAAAAACATGACAGAACAACTATTAGATACGATAAAAACATTAACTGAACTACATGGTGCCCCAGGACACGAACGTCTCGTACGTGATTATCTGATAAAAAGACTATCGCCACTAGCGGACGAAGTATTACAAGATGGTTTAGGTGGCGTCTTCTTCGTAAAGAAATCAAAACAGGACAATGCTAAACGCATCATGATTGCGGCACATATGGATGAAGTTGGATTCATGGTAACAGATATTACAGAAAAAGGATTACTTAAATTCACAGAAATCGGTGGGTGGCCAGCTGATGTCCTGCAAGCCCAAAAAATGAAAGTATTAACGCGTGACAGCAAAGAATATAGTGGTGTAATTGGCAGTGTGCCAGCACATTTTAGAACAGGTAAGGAAGCAACACCGCAAATTAAAGATATGCTGCTTGATGTGGGAGCTGAAAGTAAAGAACAGGTATTAGCAATGGGCATCCAAATCGGTGATTCAATCGTTCCGGCAGTTGATTTTGAACAATTGACTGAGAACAGATTCCTATGTAAAGCATGGGACAATCGTTATGGATGCACAATCATCGTTGACTTATTTGAACAACTGAAAGATACAGATTTACCATTTGATCTATATGTTGGTGCTAACGTGCAGGAAGAGGTTGGACTGCGTGGTGCAGGGCCATCTGCAAATATGATCAAACCCGACTTAGCATTTGTCGTTGATTGTTCACCAGCAAATGATACTGCAGGAAGTAATGCGAATGGTAAACTAGGTGAAGGAACACTTGTTAGAATAATTGATAGAACGATGATTTTGAAGCCGTCATTTAAACAATGGCTGGAAGAAATCTATGAAACAAATGATATTAAACATCAGTTTTATACTTCGCCAGGTGGTACGGATGGTGGCGTTATCCACACAGCATTACATGGTATACCGACAGCAGTAATCGGTGTGCCAGCACGTTATATTCATTCAAATCACACGATTTTTGATATTCGCGACTATTATGCAGCTCGTAATGGACTGCTTGCATTACTTAAAGATGTCAATGATAAAAAAATTGAATATTTAAAGATGAATTAATAGTTTGCTTTTTATAGAGATGAAGCGATAATATTTGCTTCATCCTATTTTTATTATCTAATCTTGAGTATCTTTTTATTGACTTAAAATTAAAATGCTTTAAAATAAAATCTATTCCGAGTAAATTGATAAGAATAGGAGAATGGAAAATTGAAAAAATTATTAGCATTATTGTTTACAGCATTATTTATTTTAGCGGCATGTGGTAGCAATGACTCAGATAAAAAAGACAGCAAGCAAGAAATTACGATTGGAACAGAAGGTACTTATGCACCATTTACTTTCCATGATAAGAACAATAAATTAACAGGTTTTGATGTGGAAGTAGCAGAAGCAGTAGCGAAAAAAGCAGGATACAAAGTGAAATTCGTAGAAACACAATGGGATTCAATGTTCTCAGGACTTAACTCAGGTCGTTTCGATACGATTGCAAACCAGGTAGGTATGGATGCAGACCGTAAGAAGAAATATAACTTCTCTAAACCTTACACATATACACAAGGTGTATTGGTGACACGTAAAAATTCAGATATTAAATCATTTGATGACGTTAAAGGCCGTGCATTAGCACAAACTTTAACTTCAAACTACGGTAAATTAGCGAAAGAAAAAGGCGCTAAAGTAACTTCAGTTGAAGGATTTAACCAGGCGATGGAAATGGTATTATCTAATCGTGTGGAAGCAACTTTTAACGATAAAATTTCAGTATTAGATTACTTAAAACAAAAGAAAAATGCTGATATCAAAATTGTTGAAGGTAACGCTGAGAAAACACAATCAGGATTTGTATTTAATAAGAAAACAGATGAGAAAATCATTAAAGACTTCGATAAAGCATTAGATGCATTACAAAAAGACGGTACAATGAAAAAAATCAGTGAAAAATGGTTCGGTGAAGATGTCACTCGTCCTTAATGAAGAAATGTCCCATGCCCTGAATGCAGCGGCTCAAGCTTTTGAGCCAATGCTTTGGGGTTTAGTCAAATATTCGATTCCGATTGCGATTGTTACGTTTATATTAGGATTTATTATTGCGATATTTACAGCACTTGCGCGTATTTCTAACAGTAAATTATTACGCATTCCAGCACGTGTATACGTATCAATCTTTCGAGGTACACCGATGCTTGTTCAGATGTTTATCATCTTCTTCGGGATTCCTGAAATCGGCCGTCTGGTTACAGGAGACCCCGATCAGGCATTTAAACTCGGTTCACTTACAGCAGCAATTATTTCGTTAAGTTTAAATGTTGGTGCTTATGGATCTGAAATAATTCGTGGTGGTATATTATCTGTACCACACGGACAAACTGAAGCGGCTTATTCAATTGGGATGAGCCCCAAAAAAACGATGCAACGTATTATATTACCACAAGCAATTCGTACAGCAACACCAGCTTTAGGGAATACATTTTTAAGCTTAATTAAAGATACTTCATTATTAGGTTATATATTAGTAGCTGAAATGTTCCGTAACGCACAACAAGTTGCATCGACGACATATGAATTCTTATCGATCTATACATTAGTGGCGATCATGTACTGGGTTGTTTGTTTCATCGTTTCAATCATTCAAAGTATTTATGAAGCACGTGTTGAAAGGAAGTATCAGCGATGATTTCAATACAAAATTTAGTTAAAAAATTTGGTGAAAAAACTGTACTGAAAGATATTGATCTTGAAGTAGCGAACGGTGAAGTTGTAGTACTGATTGGTCGTAGTGGGTCAGGAAAGACGACGTTACTGCGAACAATGAATGCATTAGAAATTCCAACATCAGGAACTGTGACTGTTGATGGTGTATCTTACACAGCAAACGACAAAAAATCACAAATTGCAGTGCGTAAGAAAACAGGTATGGTATTCCAGAACTTTCAGCTGTTTCCGCATATGACTGCACTTGAAAACGTAATGGAAGGATTAATTCAAGTGAAAGGCATGAGTAAAGTCGAAGCGGAAAAAATCGCCGTAAACTTACTTGAAAAAGTTGATCTATTACATGTAAAAGATCAGTATCCAATTTCTCTTTCTGGTGGACAGCAACAGCGTGTAGGGATTGCAAGAGCGCTTGCGATGAATCCGAAAGTAATGCTGTTCGATGAGCCAACATCAGCACTTGATCCGGAACTTGTTCAAGACGTATTAAAAGTGATTAAAGGATTAAGAGATGAAGGCATGACGATGGTGATTGTTACGCATGAAATGGCATTCGCAAGAAGTGTTGCCGATAAAGTGGCGTTTATCCATGATGGACGTATTGAAGAAATGGATCATCCAGAACAAATCTTCACAAATCCAAAGTCTGAACATTTACAGCGTTTCTTAAACATTATATCGATTTAATTGAATCGTTCATTTGCATATGCAGATGAATGATTTTTTTATGTGATTAAAGAAAAAGTGTATATCTTTATCTCAATAGAATCAATTAACATATGTTATTATTAAATACATTTGTGCTATGATAATGAAAATGATATTAAAGGAGCTGGCAGTTTGAAAGCATTACTTAAACGTTGGTTTGTTGATGGAATGAGCTTTATGGCATTAGGTTTATTCTGTTCGTTGATTATCGGTCTTATATTAGAAACTGTAGGAACAGAATTAAAGCCATTTCTCGACACTTCATTATTGATAGAAATCGGTAAACTGGCAAAACTTTATACCGGTGCAGCAGTAGGTGTTGCCGTTGCATTTGGTTTAGGTGCAAAGCCAATGGTCATATTTGCGAGTGCTGTAACTGGTATGTATGGCTATGAGCAAGGTGGGGCTGCTGGAACGTATGTGGTCAGTCTTGCAACAGCTGAGCTAGGTAGATTTTATAGCGGTAAAACAAAGATTGATATTATATTGACACCGCTCTTAACATTAGTAATCGGAGCAATCATTGCCAAGCTTGTAGGATCATTTATTCAGGCATTTATGTTGTCACTAGGTGAATTTATTTCATTTGCCACAGACCAACAGCCGTTACTTATGGGAATTCTTGTTTCTCTTATTTTTGGACTTACTTTATCTAGTCCAATCTCGAGTGCAGCTTTAGCCCTGATGTTAGGTATTAACGGAACAGCAGCAGCGGCTGCTACAATCGGCTGCTGTTGTCATATGATCGGTTTTGCGATGACAAGTTTTAAAGATAACGGTATACAAGGTTTGATTGCTCATGGTATTGGAACGAGTAAGATTCAAATTCCAAACTACATGTTACATCCATTTATTTTAGTGCCGCCTGTAATCGCCAGTATTATTGTAGCGCCTATCATGACGATGCTTTGGCCGATGAAAAATGTGGCTGCAGGTGCTGGGATGGGGACGAGTGGTTTCGTAGGACAGATTATGACAATCAAAACGATGGGTAGTAGTTTAACAACATGGATGCAGATCGGACTGTTTCATTTCCTTTTACCCGGTGTTATCAGTTATATTGTATATATAACGATGAGCCGAGCTAATATTATCAAAGCCGGCGAACAAAAGATTAACACAGGAGGTTAACTTAATGAAAAAGATAGAGCATGTTGAAGCATTTAGAGAGGCGATTACACAACCAACGATAGCAATGTTTACTGCAACGTGGTGTCCGGATTGTCATTTTATTGATCCGTTAATGCCTGAAATTGAAGCAGAAAATCCAGAGTACCAGTTTATTTCTATCGACAGAGATGAATTTATTGATTTAGCGGTAGAATATGAAGTGATGGGTATTCCGAGCTTTATCGCATTTAAAGATTCTGAAGTGATCGGACGCTTTGTATCGAAAGATAGAAAAACAAAAGATCAAGTAAACGAATTTATTCAAAGTTTATAAAATATACTAACCACTACGCGTTGCTTTAAACGGTAGTGGTTTTATTGTACAATGAAAGTTATGTGAGGAGTGAGAATATGAATGTTTTTGAAATAAGAGATCGATTGACTGAATCATTAGATAAATCAATCGTTTCAACAAAGTTTGACCGTAAAGAAGAAACATTACGCGTAGAGCGTCTTGATAACAATAAAGGTTTAACAATAAAGCTTGCACCTGTTGCAGCTAAATATAAAGAGAAGAAAGAAAGCATTATTGAAGAAGTATTATATTATATCAACGAGACAATTCAGGCGATGGGAAATACGACTTTACCGGAAGGTGCGAAGATCATGCCTGTTATTCGTTCGACGAGTTTTCCTAAAGCACAAAATGATGTGCCGTTTTTAATTACAGAACATACGGCAGAAACAAATATTTATTACGCAATAGATTTAGGCAAGACTTATCGCTTAATAGATGCTGAGATTCAAAAAGAATTAAGCATAGATGAAACACACATTAAAGAACAAGCTTTATTTAATGTGAAAGGGTTAAAAACGACTTATAAAACAGATGTTGTCTCTGGCAATACATATTATTTCTTTAATGCCAATGATGGTTATGATGCAAGTCGCATATTAAACAAGAAGCTGTTAAAAGATTTTGAAGCACGCATCACCGGAGAAATGTTAGTTGCTACACCTCATGCAGATGTTTTGATAATCGCTGATATTCAAAATGAAACGGGATATGACGTACTTGCACAAATGATGATGACTTTCTTTGCGAATGGACTCGTACCGATTACATCTTTATCTTTCCAGTATAAAGACGATGTGTTAACACCTGTATTTATATTAGGCAAGAATAATGCAAAGCGCGATCAGGAAGCAATTAAGCGTATAGAAAGTAACCGTCAGAAGTTTATGGCAGAGCAAGCACAACAAAAACAACAAAAACAACAAACACAACATAAAGACAAAAAATGATGCTATCATTATATTATATTGAGTGTAATATTTCTGTTATTTTTAATTGATTTTTTTAAGAAAAACGATTGAATAAAGCATATAATAGATAAAGAATAATAATACAAACCTTAAGGAGCAATCATATGAATATTTTTTATAACAAAGTCGTTGGAGATTATTTATTTATTACATTAGAACCAGTAGATGGACCATTTGAATATGTAACGAACGGTGACATCATCACGATAAAAAAAGATGGCAGAGTCGTAGGGTATAACGTTAGTGGTGTTGAATCATTAGGATTAGATACAAATGGACAAGTGAAGTTAGATGAAAATTTAATGTCTAAAATTAATGACCTATTATTACAAAAAGGATTAGACGCACCATTAGAAGTAGATTTATCACCTAAGTTTGTTGTAGGTTATGTTGAAACATGTGAGAAACATCCTGATGCTGATAAATTAAATGTTACAACAGTTGATGTTGGCACTGAAAAATTACAGATTGTTTGTGGAGCAAAAAATATCGCACAAGGTCAGAAAGTTGTTGTCGCTAAAGTTGGTGCTGTAATGCCTAGCGGTATGCAGATTAAAGATGCTGAGCTACGTGGCGTACCTTCAAAAGGTATGATTTGTTCGGAACGTGAATTAGGATTAACAGATTCTGAAGAGAAAAAAGGTATTTTAGTTCTAGATGATTCGCGTGAGATTGGCGAAGACTTCTTTAAAGCAGAATAGGGTGATAACATGAGTTGGTTTGATAAACTATTTGGAGAATCATCAGAGAAAACAGAAGATACGCACGATCAAACACATGAAGAAGATGTCTATCACAGACCACGAGGGAAATTCAGATTTCCACTTAATGTAGAAAATATTAAAACAGCAGAACATCATCGTACACTAGATAATGTTAATGAGACAAAGATTACAGATCATAAGCATGAATATATTGAACCGGTTCAACCTCGTCGTGAAACATATATTGCTCAAAATGAAAGTGTTAACACAGAAGAAATTAGAGCATCATTTTCCTCTGATTACGTTCCAAGACGTGAAAGAAGAAGAGGTAGAAATAGCGAACAGCAATCATTTCATACAGACCGCACTGAATCATTAAGTAATAATGAAGTTATTGATCGTTATCAGCCTAAGACAAGATTAAACGATGCACCAAAGTATACTTCTTATCAACCGAAGAATAACCGAAGTAGTATTCATAAAACTGACAGTGCCCAGACATTCAGTGAGAAACAATATAGTGTGCATCAGCCTAAATTTAAAGCATCTGTAGTACCTTCAGCTGTCTATGGTACGAAGCCAAGAAAAGATCCGTCATCTTTAAAGCAACCGATTCAACCGATACAGGGTAAGAAAACTGTAGCATCAAGACCTGCAAATCCGACACATCGCAAAGAAGATAATACTGTCAATATTGAGAATATCTATGCCTCTCAAATTGTAGCTGAAATTAGGCGAGAACGTGAGAAAAAGTTACAGCGTAAAAAAGCGTTTGAACAAGAACGTGAACTCAAGAAACTTCAGGAATTAGAAATATCATCGATGATGCGTGAAGATAAAAGTGATGTTGAATATGTTCATGCTGAACCGGAAACAACTGAATTTGACGAACGTGTAACGATTATAGAGGAAGATGTTGTAGCACACGAACCCGTTATCAATCATATTGATTTAACTGAAGACAGTGAAGAAGATATCATGGCAATAGATGTCAGTGAAATAGAAGAAAGTATTGATGAAACAGAAGCCATCACTATTTCTGAAGGTGAAAGATATACCTATTCTACAAAGACACCATTCAATCCTGCTAATGCTGAGCATTTAACAATTATTGAAGCAGCAGAAGATGAAACTGCTGAAGATGGTAAAGAAGAAATTGCTGAAGTGAAAGAAGTAACACTTTTAGAGAGTGACGTTGAATCATTGGAACAGACATCAACAGAAGATGAATTTTTAGATGAGAATGTGACTTTCGAACCCGTAGAAGAGCAACTGATTGAAATCGATGATGTTTCTTATGAGATGATTGATGAAGATTTAGAATATAAAGAAGATGAATCAGAAGAAGTAACTATCGAAACAACATATGAACATACAGCACACTCAAAATCTTTAGAACCGATACTTGAACCGGATTTCAAACAAACGTCAGAGGTCGATGAAGTAATTTCTGAGACTGAAGCAGTTGATGAAGGTTCTTTAGAACCCGTTATTCCGTTTATTGAAACAGAAGAAGATACCGAAGCATTCGTTGAATTAGATTCTACTGAAGAAACAGACGTAATTGTTGAATTGGATACTACAAAAGCGCATGCATCATTTGAACCTGTTCTTATTCCTGAAAATACAGAAGAAGTGACTCAACCTGAGTTAACAATTGATGATAGTGATCAATTAGATGAAACAAATGAAGCAGAACAAAGCGTTGTAACAGGTAATATCAATCAGCATTTATCTTCTGGACAATACGTTCAAGTTGAAAATAATGAGATTAAAGCAAACATTCGTGATCATCAGCCGCAAGCCGTTATCTCATCAGCACAACAACCTAAAAAGAAAGTGTCACCATTCAATGTCGTCATGACACCAAGCGATAAACGTCGTTTACTGGATAAAAAACGACAAGCTGAATATTCTCCTGCAGTTGATATTCAGCAGTCATTTGAACAGCAGGGTACGACAGAGGAAAATATCGTTCAGGAAGATCATAACCTAGTCGAAGAAGTAAAAGAAATAGAAGAAGTAGATAAAGATATTGAAACAGTAAAAGAAGAAGATATATCAACTCCTGCAATTGCATCACAACCTCAATCTAACCACATTGTGAGCAACAACGGATACCCGGTGAAAAAAGAACCGACGAAACGTATCGGTCCAAAATATTTGTTACCACCGGTTTCTCTATTAAATCCTGAAGATAAGGTAGAACGCGATGAAATGTGGGTAGAAGAACATAAAGCACAGCTGGATGATGCTTTCTATCACTTTAATGTTCCGGCAAAGGTTGAAAATGTTGTCGTCGGTCCATCCGTTACACGTTTTGAACTGTCAGTTGAAAAAGGTGTGAAAGTTTCTCGCATTACAAATTTACAGGATGATATTAAGATGGCACTTGCTGCTAAAGATATTCGTATTGAAGCACCGATTCCAGGCACTTCACTTGTAGGTGTAGAAGTACCTAACGTTGAAACGCGTAATGTAAATTTAAGCGAAGTTTTATTCAGTAAGAAGATGAAATTTGCGGAGAGCAAACTTACAGTAGCACTTGGTGCTCGTATTAATAACGAGCCTATGATTATGGATCTTGCTAAGATGCCGCACGGGTTAATCGCTGGTGCTACAGGTTCTGGTAAATCTGTCTGTATCAATTCGATATTAGTTTCGTTATTATATAGAAATAATCCGAACGAGCTTAAATTGTTATTGATCGATCCGAAGATGGTAGAACTTGCGCCGTATAATGATTTACCACACTTAATTGCTCCTGTTATAACAGATGTGAAGGCAGCGACAGAAAGTTTAAAATGGGTCGTTGAAGAGATGGAACGTCGCTACAAAATATTTGCAGATATTCATGTTCGTAATATTACTGCTTATAATCAGAAGGTAAGTTATTTAGAGCGTTTACCGAAGATTGTCATCGTAATCGATGAGTTAGCGGATTTAATGATGATGTCTCCGCAAGATGTAGAGCATGCTATCGCACGTATTGCACAGAAAGCACGTGCTGCGGGTATTCATATGATTCTAGCAACACAACGCCCTTCAGTAAATGTAATAACAGGACTGATTAAAGCAAATGTTCCTACGCGAATTGCCTTTATGGTTTCTTCAGCAGTCGACTCAAGAACGATAATTGATAGTGGCGGAGCCGAAAAGCTTTTAGGAAACGGTGATATGTTGTATCTTGGTAATGGAATGAATAAACCAATTCGAATTCAAGGTAACTTTGTTTCAGATGAAGAGATTGATGCGGTTGTTCAATATGTCAAGACGCAAGGTGAACCGAATTATTTATTTCAGGAAAAAGAATTGCTGAAGAAAGTTTCGGAAGCACCTAAAGATGAATTATTTAATGAAATTTGTGATTTTATGATTGATGAAGGTCATATTTCAACATCTCAAATTCAACGTAGATTCCAGATTGGTTATAATCGTGCTGCACGTATTATTGATCAGCTAGAAGAAATGGGCTACGTCAGTGGCCAGAACGGCTCTAAACCAAGAGCAGTATTAATAACGGAAAAACAAGCAGAATATTAGGAGATGAGCACATGACTTTATATCATTTCGTTGGTATTAAAGGTTCAGGAATGAGTGCATTAGCACATATCTTATTCGATATGGGTGAACAGGTTCAAGGTTCAGATATTGAAAAGGAATTTTTTACTGAGATTGGTTTGCGTGATAAAGGGATTACAATCCTTCCATTCAATGCAGATAATATTAAAGAAGGTATGACAGTAATTGCCGGGAATGCATTTCCTGACAACCACGAAGAAATTGTTCGTGCTAATGACTTAGGTTTAGAGGTCATCCGTTACCATAAATTTTTAGGTGACTTTATGAGCCGTTACATTTCTGTGGCAGTTACAGGTGCCCATGGAAAGACGAGTACAACAGGTCTTTTATCGCATGTGATGAATGGAGATAAAAAAACATCATTCTTAATTGGTGATGGTACTGGTATGGGTATGCCAGACAGTGAATACTTTGCTTTTGAAGCTTGTGAGTATCGTCGTCACTTCTTAAGTTATTCACCTGACTATGCGATAATTACGAATGTAGATTTCGATCATCCGGATTACTTTAAATCTTTAGAAGACGTGTTCAGTGCGTTCCAGGAAATGTCTTATAAAGTGAAGAAAGCGATTGTGGCATGTGGAGATGATGAAAATCTTAAAGGATTAAAAGCAGATGTTCCAATTTATTATTATGGATTAGCTGAGGGTAACAAAGTCACTGCTAAAAATGTAGAATCTGTTGATAATGGAACAACATTTGATGTGTATATCGATGGTGAGTTTATTGATCGTTTCAAAACGCCGATGTTTGGTAATCATCAAGTGCTAAATGCCTTGGCAGTAATTACAATTTGTTATCTTGAAGCTTTAGATATGGCTGCAATTAAAGATGCATTAGCTACTTTTGGCGGTGTGAAACGTCGTTTTAGTGAAAAGAAATTTGGGGCACAAATCTTAATTGATGACTATGCGCATCATCCAACTGAAATTAAAGCAACATTAGAATCTGCATCAAAAAAGTATCCGAATAAAGAGATTGTAGCAGTTTTCCAACCGCATACATTTTCAAGAACGAGTGCGTTCTTGCAGGAATTTGCCGATAGTTTAAAAGTAGCTGATAAGACTTATTTATGTGATATATTCGGTTCTGCCAGAGAATCATCTGGAGAACTTTCAATTAAGGATTTGCAAACTTTAATTCCTGATGCTGAACTCATTAGTGAAGCGTCAGTTTCTCAATTGAAAGCGCATGAAAATAGCGTTATTATATTTATGGGTGCTGGCGATATTCAAAAAGTTCAGAAATCTTATGAAAATCTTATATAACGTTACACAAAGTATGTTTAAGCTTTATTCAGCAGGGTATTTGACTAAATAACAAGAGTTATAAATATTAGGAGGCGTTTTTATGGAATGGATTTTACCAATCGCAGGATTAATCGCTGCAATTGCATTTTTAGTATTATGTATCTTCTTAGGATTGACTTTAATGTCAGTTAAGAAGAATTTAGACCATGTTGCTAAAACACTTGACGGTGTTGAGGGACAAATTCAAGGTATTACACGTGAATCAACAGATTTATTACACAAAACAAATCGTTTAGCTGAAGATGTTCAGTTTAAAGCTCAAAAATTAAATACAGTTGTTGATGCAGTAACTGGTATTGGTTCAACTGTTCAAAACTTAAACAGTTCAGTGGATAATGTGACTTCTTCAATTACTCACAATATCTCACAAAACGAAGACAAAATTTCTCAAGTTGTTCAATGGTCAAACGTAGCAATGGAAGTAGCTGACAAATGGCAAATGAGAAAACAACGTCGTAATTCAGTAAACTTTGCTGATACAACAACTCCGAATTACGAGAACCATGTAAACCAGAACAATTTTAATGAAACACATACAAAAGGTGATCATTTAGACCAAGATAAAATCAATGCTGGTTTAAAATAATCAATAATTGGGAATGTACTTATTGTACATTCCTTTATTTTTTGAATAAAATAAGGATTAAAGCATCAATAAACAATATACTAACGGAGGCGTTAAAATTGGCAAATACTTATAATAGAGACTTACATACACATACAGTAAAAGAATATAAAGTTCAAAATGATACAACAGCACGTGACTTTTCAATCGGATTAACTGCGGGATTAGTTGTCGGCTCGTTTCTTGGTTTACTTGTAGCACCGAAAGCAGGTAAAGATTTACAACAGGATTTAAGTCAAAAGTCAGAAAGTTTAAAAGCGAAATCAGTAGATCATTACAATAAACAAATTGAAAATGCACAAGGTTTCAAAGAAAAATCAAATGCATTTGCTGCAAAGTTAACAGAAAAAACGGCAGCATTAAAAGAGAAAGCGGCTCAAAAATTAAATAATGGTGATAAAGATAATCATGTGACGTTTAATGAATTAGAGCGACAAAAACAAGCGATTAAATCGGAAGTAAATGATGATTCATTAGCACAACCGATTGCAATTGTAGATAAAGAATTAGATACACCGATTAAAGATGAAGCTTTAGCAGAACGTGAACAAACAATAAAAACAGCTAAAGATGCTGACAATAAAGTAAGAAACAAATAATATACAATTTTTTTCGGATTATGATAAAATAGTAGGCTGACGGTCTACTATTTTTTGAATTTATATAAAAGAGGTTATAGCGATGAATGAATTGAATCATTTACGAGACAGAATAGAAGCAATTAATATTGAAATCTTAAAGTTACTGAGCGAACGCGGTGAAATTGCTAAACAAATAGGTGAAGAAAAGCGTAAACAAGGAACTGCAATTTATGATCCTGAACGTGAAAAAGAAATGATTAACATGTTGCTGGATAAAAACGATGGACCATTTGATGATAATGTGATCAAGCAGTTGTTTAAAGAAATCTTTAAAGCATCGACAGAATTACAAAAATCAAATAGTGAAAAGCATCTTTTGGTATCACGTAAATTAAAACCAGAAGATACGATTGTTTCTTTTGATAATGGGGCGATTATTGGTGACGGTAATAAGTCATTTGTATTTGGTCCATGTTCAGTAGAATCTATTGAACAGGTGGATGCAGTTGCGAAAAATTTACATCAAAAAGGTGAGAAATTTATTAGAGGCGGTGCATTTAAACCAAGAACTTCTCCTTATGACTTCCAGGGACTAGGTGTTGAAGGTCTAAAGGTATTAGGTGAAATGAAAAAACGCTATGACTTAAATGTTGTAAGTGAAATTGTTAATCCAAACCATTTTGATCTTGCTGATCCATATGTGGATGTATTTCAGATTGGTGCACGTAATATGCAGAATTTCGAATTATTAAAAGAAGCGGGAAAAACAAATAAACCGATTCTTTTAAAACGAGGATTAAGTGCTACAATTGAGGAGTTTATCTATGCTGCTGAATATATTTATGCCAATGGGAATAATAAGATAGTACTTTGTGAACGAGGTATTAGAACGTACGAGAAAGCTACACGTAATACACTAGATATATCTGCTGTACCAATTCTTAAACAAGGTACGCATCTGCCTGTATTGGTAGATGTGACGCATTCAACGGGCCGTAAAGATATTATGTTACCAGTCGCACGTGCAGCTTTAGCAGTTGGAGCAGATGGTGTGATGGCAGAAGTACACCCTGATCCATCTGTTGCCTTAAGTGATGCAGGTCAACAAATGGACCTTAACGAATTTGAAACTTTCTATCAGGAAATTACAAAGGCAGCACGAAATTATTAACAATTTTTGAATTTGCTAACTTGAAAAATGAAAAAGTTATGAAAACGTGTTAGAATAATAAATAAAACGGTTACAGGAGGATAAAATGACAGTTACAATATATGATGTTGCTCGCGAAGCAAAAGTTTCGATGGCAACTGTCTCTCGTGTGGTGAATGGCAATCCAAACGTGAAACCAGCGACAAGAGATAGAGTCAATGAAGTAATTAAAAGATTAAACTATAGACCGAATGCAGTTGCACGTGGTCTGGCAAGTAAAAAAACTACAACAGTTGGTGTTATCATTCCTGATATTTCAAATGTTTATTATTCTGAATTAGCACGTGGATTAGAAGATATTGCAACGATGTATAAATATCAGACAATCATTTCAAACTCAGATAACGATGCACAAAAAGAACAGGAAATCTTCAACAATTTATTATCTAAACAAGTTGATGGTATTATTTTCTTAGGCGGTACTTTATCTAAAGAAACGACAAATATTATTAAAACATCTTCTGTACCAGTCGTTGTATCAGGTACACATGACCTGGATGCAAGTTTACCGGCAGTAAATATAGATTATATTAATGCAAGTAAGGAAATTACTGAGAAGTTCGTTCAAGATGGTGTGAAGAAGTTTGCTTTCGTAGGTGGAGGTTACTCAGAGAAAGCGCAAATCGATATATTAGAAGGTATGAAGTCTGTACTTTCAGCAAATAATATTAAGCTTGACGATGCATCTATTTACATCGGACAAGAACAATATTTAGATGGCGAGAAGGCGTATGAAGCAATTAAATCTCAAAACCCTGAAGTAATCATGTGTATCAGTGATGAACAGGCAATCGGCATTGTTCATGCAGTACAAGATGATGGTAAAGATATACCAAATGAATTACAGGTGATTAGTTTCAACAATACACGTTTAGTTAAGATGGTACGTCCAAAATTATCAAGTGTGATGCAACCACTCTATGATATCGGTGCTGTTGGCATGCGACTACTTACTAAATATATGAACGATGAACAAATTGAAGAATCAAAAGTAACATTACCTTACAGTATCGTCTATAGAGGTACTACAAAATAGAAATAAGCGATTAAACTGATTCAGTTTAATCGCTTATTTTGTTTAATAATGCATTAAAGTTCTCTGAAGTGTCTGTTCATTTTTTTCTTCAATATCCAACCTCCTGGGGATTGATTCGTAATTTTCCAGATCCTCATTCCATGTCTTCGGTAATTTAATTTTTGATTTTGGCTGCCACATATCGATCCAGGATTTTGGTATCTCTCCTTCTAGCGATGGGTTTCCTAACATTGCATTATAAACCTGTGCCCAGGCGAGTGGTGCCACTTGAAAGATATTATACCCGCCACCACCGATTGCGATCCACTTGCCGTCTGTATACTGTTCTGCACACTGATGTACGATTTGAGGAATTGTCTGGTATGTTCTATGTGTGACAGATAAATGTGTCAATGGGTCAAGGTAATGAGCATCTGCACCATTTTGACTCAGTATAATATCAGGTTTAAAGAATTCACATGCTTTAATCAGACTTTCTCGGAAGACGTGAAGAAAAGAGTCATCTTCAGTATAGGCATCTACAGGTAAGTTCATGCTATATAAATAACCGTTACCGTCTCCTTTTTCGTGGATTGTTCCTGTACCCGGAAATAAATATCTTCCTGTTTCATGGATAGAATATGTGAAGACATCGTTATCATTATAAAATGAAAACTGAACGCCGTCCCCATGATGGGCATCTGTATCGATATAAAGCACACGTTTATTATACTTTTGTCTCATATATTCAATCGCAACAGTGGAATCATTATAGATACAAAATCCGGAAGCACGACCTCGGAATCCATGATGTAATCCACCACCAAAGTTGCAAGCTGTTTTTGTCTGTCCGGTCATGACAGCATATACAGCTGTTAACGTTGCTCCTACGAGTGTCGCACATTTATCATGCATGCCTTCAAAGTTTGGTGTATCATTTGAATTCAGACCAAACTTTTCACAATCTGATGCGCTTAAAATCTGCTGACCTGCATCTTTAACAGCCTGAATATACTCTGGTTGATGACCGAGTAATAACTCTTCGTCTGTTGCAATACGAGGTTTAATGATTTTATCTTCAGGAAGTAACTGTAAAGCTTCTAGCAATGTTTTTGTTAACAGTAATCGCATTTGATTGAAAGGGTGATCGTTACTGAAACGGTATGCGAGTAATGCATCATCATATACAAATAACGTCATAGGCTGTTTTCCATTGGATTGTATACTTGAAATCCTTTTGCTTCGAGTTCAGCAATGATTGTTTGAGGATGCATTGACATCATACGTACGCTAACGATTTTTTTGCCTGGATTTTTTTTATCACGAAATACGAGGACACTTTCTATTCCGGTCTTAAATCTATGGAAGACTTCAGTCACTTCGTGAAGATTGCCCGGAATATCCGGTATTTGAATTTGAATTGTTGTTCCTGGTGTTACGACTCCTGTCAGTTCGATAAAAGTATTCAGCATGTCTTTAGCAGTGACGATACCGACAACTTTGTCTCGTTTCACGACAGGGATACTACCGATATTTTCATTGTAGAAGTCTAGCGCAATTTCTTCTACAAAATCGAGTGGATGACATGTAATAACGTTTTTCGCCATAATCTTTGTTATCGGTACATTTAAATCCAGAACAAGGCGGTCTTGTAAGTTTGATGGTAAAGCCTGTTTAATATCTCGGTCGCTAATAATGCCGAGCAGTCTATTTTCATCATCAACAATTGGGACATGATGGATATTTTTTTCATGCATTAAAGTGATGATTTCTTCTATTGTGCCCTCTGCATTGAATGTAATGCAGGGACTTGTCATTATTCGTTCAACTAACATAGTATCCTCCTATAAGAAAAATCTGTTTTGAAACCTTAAATTATCAAACGCCTGAATCTGTTCATTATTAATACGTTTGCCGATTCGTGCCATTAGTGAATTGGCAGGATGACTCGTAATTTCCGGATCATTGGTTGAAAATACTTTCATACCACAGCTGCCCATCATTTTTTGCATAATCTCTTTGTACTGAAACACATCGAGACCGCTATTCTTTAAATCCCAGTGCCAGTAATATTCTGTTGTAATAACGATAAAATCTTCCATCGCATCATCCATCATAGCAACTCTCAGCATTTCACTTCCTAATCCTAATGCACGGTAATCTTTACTGATTTCAATTGCACCAAGTTCTAAAATAAATTCAAGATTACCATTGGACCACCGTTCCATCGGATCTGGATATAAGTAGGTGGTATACCCAATGATGTTAATACCGTCGCGACAAATAATGATACGTCCTTCTTCGAGATCAGCAATTTCTATGATTGCTTCAAATTGTTCATCCGGTCGTCGAAAAGCTACGAGTCCTTTATCAAAGGTATATTTTTGAAGCGTATGACCATCAACAGGGCCTTCTATTATTAATTGGCGGTCATTAAATGTATACGTCGATTTGTGATAGGTTTTGATATGTTTCATGCATCCTCCTTGTAGTGTTAATGAAATATATTATTAAATACATAAAAATTTGCATATTTTTTGAATTATCAGTTAAATTTATTATATAATAAAAAAGAAATATTGAAAACGTTTACAAGGGGGATTTATTGTGAAGACAGAAATATTTAAGGCAACAGGAGGTAATCATAATTTAAAGGATTATGATAAAACGTATGAGAACTTTGACTGGAATGAGATTGAGAAGCATTTCTCATGGTCTGAAACAGGAAAAGTAAATATGGCATATGAATGTATCGATAAACATGTCGAAGATGGATATGGTGATAAAGTTGCATTACTCTATAAAGATGCAAACAGAAATGAAAGCTATACATTTAAAGAAATGATGGAGAATTCTAATAAAGCTGCGAATGTATTGGTGAAAGAAGCAGGCGTGAAAAAAGGGGATCGCGTCTTTATCTTTATGCCACGTTCACCTGAACTTTATTTTGCATTACTCGGTACGCTTAAGATTGGTGCTATCGTTGGTCCTTTATTTGAAGCGTTTATGGAGAAAGCAGTTAAAGACCGTCTGCAAAATAGTGAAGCAAGTGTCATCATTACGACAAATAGCTTACTTGGACGCATTCCACAAAGTGAATTACCGCAATTACAACATATCGTCGTAATCGATGATAATGTCGAAGATAAATACATAGATTTTAATCATCATTTTAAAGCTGCATCAACTGAGTTTGATGTAGAATGGTTAACGCGTGACGACGGATTGATTCTGCATTACACGTCTGGCTCAACTGGACAACCTAAAGGTGTATTACATGCACAGAATGCAATGATTCAGCATTATATTTCAGGTCTTTACGTATTAGACTTAAAAGAAGATGATGTATATTGGTGTACAGCAGATCCAGGCTGGGTAACTGGAACAAGTTACGGTATATTCGCACCATGGTTAAACCGTGCAACAAATGTCATCGCTGGGGGAAGATTCTCACCTGAAGGATGGTATGGTATTCTGGAACAATTTAAAGTGACTGTCTGGTATTCAGCACCAACAGCTTTCCGTATGTTAATGGGAACAGGTGATGAACTAGTTGAAAAGTATGATTTATCACATTTAAGACATATCCTATCAGTTGGTGAACCATTAAACCCTGAAGTTGTAAAATGGGGATATAAAGTATTTAAACTTCGCATTCATGATACTTGGTGGATGACTGAAACGGGTGCACATATGATTGTGAATATACCAGATATGGATATTAAATCAGGCTCTATGGGTAAACCATTGCCAGGTGTTCAGGCAGCTATCGTAGATGATTTAGGTAATGAGTTACCACCAAACAGAATGGGGAATTTAGCGATGAAAGCTGGTTGGCCATCTATGATGAAGACAATCTGGAATAATGAACCAAAGTATCAATCTTACTTCTTACCAGGTGATTGGTATATTTCAGGTGATAGTGCTTATATGGATGAAGATGGATATTTCTGGTTCCAGGGCCGAGTCGATGATGTAATTATGACGGCAGGAGAACGTGTTGGACCTTTTGAAGTTGAATCAAAGCTTGTTGAGCATCCTGCCGTTCAGGAAGCAGGGGTCATCGGTAAGCCGGATCCAATTCGCGGTGAAATCATTAAAGCATTTATTGCTTTACGTGAAGGTTATAAAGAAAGTGACGAGCTTAAAGAAGAAATCAGAGTGTTTGTAAAAGAAGGTCTTGCAGCACATGCAGCACCGCGAGAAATTGAATTTAAAGATAAGTTGCCGAAGACACGTTCAGGTAAAATTATGCGACGTGTACTTAAAGCATGGGAACTAGACTTACCAACTGGTGATTTATCAACGATGGAAGATTAAATGTAAATTTTACTTAAAATTTCTGTAAAATTAGTCGACATCTTGAAAGCGTTATCTTATTATGGAATAGTAAAGCCACTTTTAAGATTAGGAGAATGTGAAAATGACTAAATATTTATCAGATTTAGAAATCGCTAACCAAGCGACAGTTCGACCTATTTTAGAAATTGCACAAGAAGCGGCAATCCCTGCTGATGCAGTTGAGCCTTATGGCCACTTTAAAGCAAAGATTGATACTTCTAAAGTGACAACAAACAAAGAAGGTAAGATTGTCCTTGTTACTGCGATGAGCCCAACACCAGCTGGTGAAGGTAAATCAACAGTAACTGTTGGTATTTCAGATGCATTTAAAGCGTTAGGTAAAAGTGTTATGGTTGCATTACGTGAACCAAGTTTAGGACCTGTATTCGGTATGAAAGGTGGCGCTACTGGTGGTGGTCGTGCACAAGTATTACCGATGGAAGAAATCAACTTACATTTCAACGGCGACTTACATGCCATCACGACTGCAAATAATGCGTTAGCTGCATTCATCGATAACCATATTTATCAAGGTAACCAATTAAACATTGATCCACGACGTGTTGAGTGGAAACGTGTTATTGACATGAACGATCGTACATTACGTCAAGTCGTTGTTGGTCTTGGTGGACCTTTCAAAGGTGTACCACGTGAAGATGGTTTCGATATTACTGTTGCTTCTGAAATCATGGCAGTATTCTGTCTATCAAATAACATCACTGACTTAAAAGAAAACTTAGGTAAGATGACAATTGGTTATACGTATGATCGTAAACCAGTTACAGTTAAAGATTTAGGTGTAGAAGGAGCGTTAACTTTAATCCTTAAAGATGCGTTAAAACCAAACTTAGTGCAAACTATCGAAGGCACACCAGCCTTAATCCACGGTGGACCATTTGCAAATATCGCACACGGTTGTAACTCTATTATCGCAACGAAGACTGCACGTAAACTAGCTGATATCGTTGTTACTGAATCAGGATTTGGTTCTGACTTAGGTGCTGAGAAATTCATGGATATCAAATCACGTAAAGCTGAAATCCAACCAGATGCTATCGTTGTTGTAGCAACTATTCGTGCATTAAAAATGCACGGTGGCGTAGCAAAAACAGATTTAGCTAATGAAAACGTAGAAGCTTTAAAATCAGGTATTGCTAACCTTGCAAAACATATTGAAAACTTAAAGTTATTCGGTGTAGAACCAGTAATCGCATTAAACAACTTCGTAACAGATACAGATGCTGAACGTGAATTTGTTCAAAACTGGGCAAAAGAACAAGGTGTTAAATTAGCATTAACTGAAGTTTGGGAACATGGTGGAAAAGGCGGCGTTGAGCTAGCTAAATTAGTACTTGAAGTACTGGAAACACCACAAAACTTCAAACCTTTATATGAATTAACTTTACCAGTTGAAGAAAAAATTCGTACAATCGTTCAAAAAATCTACGGGGCTGATGATGTAGTATTTGAAGAAAAAGCGAAAAAACAATTAAAAACAATTGTTGAAAATGGTTGGAATGAATATCCTGTTTGTATGGCGAAAACACAATACTCATTCTCAGATGATCCTAAAAAATTAGGTCGTCCAACAGGATTTAATGTAACAATTCGCGAGTTAATTCCTAAAACAGGTGCAGGATTTATCGTAGCATTAACTGGAGACATCATGACAATGCCAGGTCTTCCAAAAGAACCAGCAGCGTTAAAAATGGATGTTGACGCAGATGGCAATGCAGTAGGGTTATTCTAATCCATATAAAAAACTCACTAAAATTATTTTTAGTGAGTTTTCTTATTATAGCCTCCATGAATTATATCGTGGAGGCTTATTTTATTGTGCAGTTTGATTATCTTTCTTCTTATCATTCGTTGGCTTTGCATTTTGATTTGCTTTTGATAAAGTATCAGATGCACTTTGTTTAGATGAGATTTTCTTTTTCGTTTCAGGATCTAGTTTCTCACCTAAACGAGATAATATTCTATAATCATCTAATTTCTTTTGTGAGGTATCTGTCTTACTCCATACTAAGCTTTGTTTCAGAGGTTCACCGCCATCACATGATCCTTTTTGAGACATTGAATATTGACATATTTCAATCTTTTTAACATCATCAGGCTGATTAAATCTTTCACCTACACCCATCTGTAGCTGATCCTGAGTGGTAATCTGATTGATTATATCTCGCCATAATCGTAACTGGTAATGATTTTCTTCATCAAATGAAGTAGGGACGTCATATCCCATCCAGATGCCCATCGTTACTTTTGGATTATAGCCGATAAATAAGCTATCTTTACCTTCTTGCGCTGTACCTGTTTTTCCTGCCCAATCCTGGTTATACATAAATGATCCTTTTAACTGATAGCCACTACCTGTATCTAATACACCACGCAGCATGTCTGTTGTAATATATGCAGTTTCTGGACTGTAAATGCGAACAGGACGCGCTTTATGCTGATAGATGACCTTACCGTCACGCGTTTTAATCGACTCAATCATATAGCTTTCCTGATAGTTCCCTTTATTTGCTAAAGTAGAAAACCCATCGACATTGTTTTCTAACGTAATATCAGTGGCACCAAGCGTTAATGATAAGTTCTCTTGTTCTGACTTCGGTATGTTAAAGTTCATCTTCTGCAATAATTCCCATGGCTTTCTATCTTGAATGCCAGAGTATAAACGTAATGTACTTAAGTTAAGTGAGTTCTCTAATGCATAACGCGTTGTTACAACGTTATATTCCATTCTTGCATAGTTCTCTGGAGAGTATCCATTATAATTAAATCGTTTATCAAGTAATGCTGCTTCTGGTGCAGTGACACCATATTCGATTGCTGGCGCATATGTTAGTAAAGGTTTAATTGTTGATCCTGGAGAACGTTTCGTTTTAGTCGCATGGTTATTTTGAGAATCATTATGATTACGTCCACCGATGAATGACAGAATTTTACCAGAGTCATTTTCTTTTAAAAGGACACCGACTTCCATATTGATTGGTTTTGTTTTACCATTTACATTTGCATTTCTGGCATAAGAATAGTAATTTGGGTTATCTTTAATCTGATTCATCGTATCAAAAATTTTCTTGTGAATTGTCGTGTCGATGATGTAACCATTATTTCGAATAGCACGATTTGCTATGCCGACATATTTTTCTTCTAATACTGGTGTTTCATCTAATTCCTGGCGAGAAACATTATCTTTTTCAGCGAATATATATTTTAGAATATCAATTGCGCGTGATTCAACTTCCTGAGTTAAGAATGGATATTTTTCGTTAGGAACTTCGAAATCTTTTGTAAATGATTTTTTTAGATTAAATTTTTTAGCCTGTTCATATTGCGCTTTCGTAATTTTTTTCTCTTGATACATACGCATTAGCACGTATTGTTGGCGTTCAAAACCGAACTTCAAGTCTTTATCTTTCTTAATCTTACCTGTCTGTAAGAATGGTGTGTATGTATAAGGATTTTGAGGCATACCGGCAATATAAGCTGCTTGAGCGATATTTAATTTATTTGCATCAACGCCAAATATACCTTGTGCAGCAGCCTGAACTCCGGCAATATTTTGACCATTTGTATTTCGACCAAAGCTGACAACATTTAAATAAGCTTCAATAATTTCTTTTTTAGAGAGTGATTTCTCAACTTTAAACGAAAGCATCATTTCTTTTGCTTTACGTTTAAAAGACGTTTCGTTTGTTAGCAGCTGATTCTTAATTAGTTGTTGTGTTAGCGTACTACCCCCACTTGTTACGCCCATATTTAAAAACTCTTGTGCAGTTGCACGGATAAATGCTTTAGGTACAATACCATTATGTTTATAGAAATTTTCGTCTTCTGTAGCAATTAATGCATCGATGACGTGGGGACTCATTTTATTATACTTAATCACTTCACGTTGTACGTCAGCATTAAGTGTACCAAGAGATTCACCGGTACCGAAATAAACTGTAGTACTTTGTGTCATTTCGTATAATGATTTTTTAAGTGCAGTATTATTTTTTACCGGTTCATCTTTAACAAGTGCTAAAAAATACCCTGTACCTAGTCCTAAAAGTAATGTACCGATGAGTAATCCAGTTACTAACAGGAACAGAAAGGTACGTGTAAGCGTTTCGTAAATACCGTGAAACCATACGTAAGGGGTAAATTCTATAGACTTAAAAGTTGATTTTATATTATCTTTCGTTTGTTTAGGTTTGAATATTTGACGTTGTTTTTTCGGCATACAAATTTCCTCCTGAATATTTTTTTAGTATATCATAATTTCAGGGACTTGACGTTATAGAATCTATTGTTTACACTAGTATCATAATTTAAATTGAACTGAATATAAAGGTTTTTAGGACAAGTAGTATGACTTATTGAATGAAGAGACTTAGTGGTTGGTGCAAACTAAGCAATGAACATATGAATACACCTAAACTTTCTGCCTTAAGGATAATGACCTTTTTCATTAATAAGTGATGATTTAATCATAAGTATGGTGGTACCGTGCATGAGCACCCTTACATTTTTTGTAGGGGTGTTTTTTATTTTATTATAAATCATTTATTGATATTAAAGTCTCATCCATATCAGCAATTTAAACAATAATTTTTAGAGGAGGAACAAAGATGGCAAATGCATTATTAGAAGATTTAAGATGGAGAGGTCTCATCTATCAGGAAACGCATCCAGAAGAAATTGAAGCTTTACTGAATAAGGAGAGTATCAGTATATATTGCGGAACCGATCCTACTGCAGACAGCTTGCATATTGGTCACTTGTTACCTTTCATGACATTGAAACGATTCCAGCAACATGGTCATCGTCCAGTTGTATTAATTGGTGGTGCTACAGGAATGATTGGGGATCCATCAGGTCGTACAGACGAGCGTACTTTACAAACAATAGAACAAGTTCAACGCAATGTTGATGGTATTTCAGCGCAAATGGAACAATTATTTGATTTCGGCGGTGATACGGGCGCGATGCATGTTGATAATAAAGACTGGTTAGGTAAAATTGATCTATTAACATTCTTACGTGACTACGGGAAACACGTTGGTGTGAATTACTTATTAAACAAGGATAGTATTGCATCACGTTTAGAGACAGGTATCTCATTTACTGAGTTTACTTATACAATTTTGCAGGCAATAGACTTCGGTCATTTAAACAAAGAACATAACGTTAAACTTCAAATTGGTGGTAGTGACCAATGGGGGAACATTACGAGTGGTTTAGAATTAATGCGTCGTATGTATGGTGAAGTTGAAGCATTCGGTATGACAGTACCATTAGTTGTGAAATCGGACGGTAAGAAGTTCGGTAAATCTGAAGGCGGCGCGATTTGGTTAGATCGTACGAAGACAAGTCCGTACGAGTTCTACCAATTCTGGATCAACACACCGGATAGCGATGTAATTAAATTCTTAAAATACTTTACATTCTTAAGTAAAGAAGAAATTGATGCGTTAGAAAGGTCAGTTGAGACAGAACCTCATTTACGTTTAGCTCAGAAGAAATTGGCTGAAGAAGTTACAAAATATGTACATGACGAAGCTGCATTAGAAGAAGCAATCAATATTACTGATTCTTTATTTAAAGGTGATTTAAAAGCCTTAACAGCAGACCAGTTACGTACGAGCTTTAAAGACGTACCACAGAAAGCTGTAGAAAATACGAATCTTGTTGAAGTATTAATCGAAGCAGGTATTGCACCAAGTAAACGTCAGGCACGTGAAGATATTACGAACGGTGCGATTTCGTTGAACGGTGAAAAAGTTACAGATACAAGTCATGAAATTACTTCAGCAGATAAAATTGAAGAAGAATTTACAATAATTCGCCGTGGTAAGAAAAAGTACTTTATGATCACATATAAATAAATGATTAAATGTTAAAGAGATGAAGCATTATGCTTCATCTCTTTAACATTTCTTTATTGAAGGCGTTTAGAAGCCAATTTAGAGGGTAAAAATAAATACTTAATTAAAAGGAGAAATGATATGAAAAAATTATTAATACCTATTATCGGATTAGTTGTTTTATTATTAATTATTGGTAGTATGTTAATCGGTCCTTACAATAAACTTGTCGGACTAGATGCTGATGTGCAAAATGCGGAAGCAAAGGTTGATACACAGTTACAAAGACGTCTGGATTTAATTCCAAACTTAGTTGAAACTGTAAAAGGTTATGCAAAACACGAAGAAAAAGTATTTAAAGATGTTTCTGATGCACGTGCGAAATTAGCAGGTGCAAAAGAAAACGGTTCAATGGAAGATAAAGCAAATGCCAATGCGGAATTAAACTCAGCATTGAGTCGTTTAATTGCAATTCAGGAGAATTACCCGAATCTAAAAGCTGATACGCAGTTTACAGGTTTACGTGATGAATTAGCTGGTACAGAAAATCGTATCGCTGTAGCGCGTAATGATTACAATGAAGTTGTTACAACTTACAATAAAGCGGTAAGAAGTTTCCCTGCAGCCTTATATGCTGGCATGCTTGGATTTGAAAAGAAAGAATTCTTTAAAGCCGATGAAGCTGCAAATAAAGCACCAAGTATCGATTTTAATGCTGATGGAGAAAGTAAATAATGTATAAGAAAAAGTTCGCGATTTTTATCGCGCTCTTTTTAATCTTCACGATTACTTTACCGGCGAATGCAGCTGAGCCATTGCCAAAGCTTGAACAACCTATATTTGTTCAGGACCATCTCGGCATATTCAAACAAAATGAAAAAGATTTTCTCAATCAGCGTGGTGAAACGTTACAAAAAGGTACTACCGCTGAAATCTTAATCATGACGATGCCGTCGATAGGGCAAGAAGTAAGAGGAGATTATGCACTTCGCGTTGGACGTGAATATGGCGTCGGAGATAAAGAGAAAAACAACGGGATAGTGATTTTGTTTAATTTAGATAACGGTAATGAATTTAGAAATAGAGGTATTGAAGTACAAGTTGGTTATGGCTTGGAAGGTGTCTTAAATGATGCGAAGGTCGGAGCTATGATTGATAAATATGCGATGCCTGATGTACAAAAAGCACTTGCAGCTGATCCAAAAGGTGAAACTGCTGAGAGTAAGGCACTTTATGCTCAAGGGCTTGGAAAACTTTATAATGCAATATTTGATGAAGTAAGTAAAAGTTATGGATTTGATGGTGAAAAATATACGAGAGATACACCGATGGTCGATGATAGTTCAGAAGGTATTAGTGTATTCGAAATATTAATTGGATTATTCTTATTATACTTAGTCATCTCTATCTTTATGGGAGGTGGCCGAGGTGGCGGCGGTGGTGGACGTAGACGTTCATCAGGACCTGTCATCTTCTTCCCAACCGGTGGAGGCTTCGGCGGCGGATTCTCTTCAGGCGGATTCGGCGGCGGCGGATTTGGCGGCGGAGACTTTGGTGGCGGTGGCGCTGGCAGAGGATTCTAAAATTAAAGGACTAACGACACAACAATGTTGTTAGTCCTATTTTATTATTTATCTTCAGTGCTTCTTAATGTCAGTTCAACGTCTTTTTTATTACCATCACGGATAATTGTAAACTTTACATTATCTCCAGCTTTTTTGTTCTTGTATATATAGTTGCGAACGTTGCCATCTGTTTTAACATCCTGTCCTTCAATTTGAGTAATGACATCGCCTTCTCTAAATACTTTACCGGCTTTTTCATCAGTGCCTGCAACAAGTGCTCCTGTGTTAGCCGATACATTCATTTTCTCTAAATAATTAGCAGGTACATTTTCAATACTAACCAATGCAAGGCCCATGAATGGGCGAACCACTTTACCATCTTTTACAAGTTGATCTATGATGACTTTCGTATCGTTTGAAGGAATTGCAAAGCCTAAACCTTCGACAGTGTCTGCTGATATCTTCAAAGTATTGATACCGATCAACTGCCCTTGATTATTAATTAACGCTCCACCTGAGTTACCAGGATTGATTGCAGCATCAGTCTGAATTGCTTTTACTGACGATTCTCCAGCTGAAGTATCGACCTTCATTGTTCTTTCTTTTGCACTAATAATACCTTCAGTAACACTACCTGATAATTCAACACCTAATGGATTTCCGATTGCATAAACAGTGTCGCCGATACGAATTTTTGAAGAATCTGCAAACGGAATAGGCTTAATATTATATTGACCAGAGATTTTTAATACTGCAATATCTGTTAAAGCATCGGTTCCTATTAAAGTACCATCCACAGTTTCCCCTGTAGATAAACGTACTTTTAAATCTTTAGCGCCTTCTACAACGTGGTTGTTAGTTACGATGTATGCTTCATTATCATTCGACTGATAGATAACTCCAGACCCAGTGCCTGCAGGTGTCTCTTCACTACTACCACTATCTCCACGTAAAATATCAAAGATGCTACTATTTGCCTGTTGCATATTGATGACACCGACGACTGCAGGTGAAACCTGCTCTAACATATCAGCAAGTTCTGTATTATTACCGGCAGTTTTCTGGTCAACCTGAATCGGTGTAGCATTAGGATTAGAACCTGTACCTGGAGATACTAAATTAGGTAGATGCGATGCACCAATCGTCAGACCTGAACCGAGGACGGCAGCTAACAATAATTTAAAAAAGCCAGGTCCATTATTCTTTTTATATGTACGCGGCTCATCATTACGAATATATTGAACGTTTTCATTAGCATCATATGATTCATTATTATGTATTAATCTTTTTTCATTATCATGTTGATTATATCTTTCCATTAAATTTCCCCCTAAATATAGTTGATATAATAAAATAAGATACCATTTATATCTGAAAATTTCATATATTAAACCTTCAGTTCACGAAATCGACAAATCAACAAAGTATATTCATATGCATTTAAATTGTGCTAAAATAAAATAGAGTTAAAATTATGAAGCATATTAAAAAACAAATATATAATTCAAAGAACAAAACAAAGAATAAAACATAGAATAAAAAAATGTTATATCAAACAACAAGGAGCACATAACATGTACAAATTTTTGGCAACGCTTATTTACTTTGTAACAAATATTCTATTACGTAAAGTTAAAATAATAGGTAAAGAAAATGTCCCTAAAAATGAAGCGTTTATCGTTACATGTAATCATAGAAGTATGGTTGAAATTATTATACTTGCAATGGCACTATACCCAAGAGAAGTGCACTATATGGCGAAACAGGAATTGTTTAAAGGAAAGTTACTTGATAAGTTCTTTAGATCTGTGAATGCATTCCCTGTAAACAGAGAGAATCCAGGACCATCAACAATAAAGACGCCAGTAAAGTTAATTAAAGAGCATAAGATTGTTGGGATATTTCCAAGTGGACAACGCGCAGATAATGCACCGATGAAAAAAGGGGCAGCCACTATTTCTGTAATGAGTAAATCTAAACTATTACCAGCAGCTTACGAAGGACCGATTAAGTTTAAAGATGTAATATTTGGAAAAGAAAAATGTTATATTATGTTTGGTGAACCAATTGATAGTCAGACTTTTACTGCACAATATAAGAAAAATGAGGCAATTGAAGAGATTACACAAACATTAGAAAGTAAAACAAATACATTAATAACTAAATTAAAACACGAAGCGTAATTATTACGCTTCGTGTTTTAATGTTTTGTAGAGATACGTCTCTTTGTCCTCTGGGTAAATAAATTCAAGTTTTATGATTTGAGGTTGGTTTGTTTTACTAGCGATAGCCTGTGTTTTTTCTTTGATTTTACTAATATATGATACTTTCTCAACTTCATTTTGAATTAATTTGTATTCTGTTTTTTCATCAGATGAGTAAGGATAAGACGTTTTTAGTACGATGATACTCATAAGTCTTCACCCACTTCCAAATTTTTATATTTAAGTTATAATACTATTTCCCCGTATACTGCTACTTTAAACGCATAACGTATAAAAAATTTATATCAAATAAAACTAAAACCATCGTTAATGATCCCCCTATATAATATGAACGAAGTATTATTATTAATAGAGTAAAATATAGCATGTAAAATTATTAATAAATTCAAAATCAATATATTAAATATTCAGAATATATAGTATAATTTATTAAAAGTAACATGGGGGTGCATCATGACGATACATAGGATGAAAAAAGAAGATTCAGTAATAGAATTTATTGAAACGATAGAAGATGAAAGACGTAGGAAAGACTGTATTAAATTATTGGAAATCTTTGAAGAAAGCTCTGGATTTATCGGAAAGATGTGGGGCCCTAATATTATAGGGTTTGGAAAATATCATTATAAGTTAAACGATCAAATAGAAGGAGATGCACCGCTCATCGCATTTGGTCTGAAGAAAAGTAAAATAAGTTTGTACTTTGCTCAGGATAATATTAATCGTGATCGTTATCTAAAGGAGTTGGGGAAACATACACTAGGGAAGACGTGTGTATATATAAGTGATATAGAACAAATTGATGTTAAAGTATTAAAACATCTTATTGTAGATTCAATGAAATATCTTCAAAATCAGTATGATAATACATAAAAAAATAATGAATCAAGTTATGCACTTGTTTCATTATTTTTAATTTCTGTAGGAAAGAGACTGCGCTCTAAATTTTTAAGTTTTGTATAAGTATCATCATCTAAAGATTCAATTTTCTGTTCATCTGTAAACAGTGATTCAATTAATTCAATATCAATATCTGTAGCAGTAGATATTTGATATGCAGTTAATCTACCTTTAAATAGAAATGGAAGACCTTTCATTCAATCACCCTTAAATTAGTTATTAGTTTATTATAGCGAACAAACCATATAATTAAAAGTCTTTTTTTCAATATATAATATTATTGCATATATATTTTAGGTTGTACAATAAATGTATATATGCTTAACAAAAAATATATTGTATCCGTTGAGTTTAAATAATAGAATAAAGTGTAGTGTAAAATTTTATTTCATAGGAGGTAAGAATATGTATTCTTTCTTACAAAGATTAGGTAGAAGTCTGATGTTACCTGTAGCTGTATTACCAGCAGCAGCACTGTTATTGGGTATAGGTTACTGGATTGATCCAACAGGATGGGGT
The DNA here is from genome assembly GCF_016865215.1 of Macrococcoides bohemicum. Lineage (NCBI taxonomy): Bacteria > Bacillati > Bacillota > Bacilli > Caryophanales > Staphylococcaceae > Macrococcoides > Macrococcoides bohemicum. The sequence goes on along the minus strand of NZ_CP054482.1, from coordinate 1,714,533 downwards.
GCAAATAACCCTATTGCTGGATTTTTAATTAAGTCTGGAGGAGCAATTCTTGATAATTTAGGTTTACTTTTTGCGATTGGTGTTGCTCTTGGGATGTCTAAATCTAGAGATGGAGCTGTAGCATTAGCAGCAGTAGTGGGATTTTTAGTTGTTACAACTGTTTTATCACAAGCTTCCGTAGCAAACTTACTGCATATCAAACCTGAAAAAGTTGATATGAGTTTTGGAAAGATCAATAACGTATTTATTGGTTTACTTGTTGGTTTCATTTCTTCTTGGACTTTTAACAAATTTCATCAAACTGAATTGCCAACAGCATTTGCATTTTTTAGTGGTAGACGATTAGTGCCAATCTTAACATCTGTCTTTGCAATGATTTTGTCAGTTATTTTATTATTTGTGTGGCCATTCTTCTTCGGATTACTTGTTTCTTTCGGTGAATGGATGATTGGATTAGGAGCAGTCGGAGCAGGTCTATTTGGATTCTTCAATCGTTTATTAATTCCAACTGGATTACACCATGCACTTAATGCTGTTTTCTGGTTTGATGTTGCTGGTATTAATGATATTGGAAAATTCCAAAGTAAAGACGCTGTTAAGGGAGTAACTGGTATGTATCAAGCGGGATTCTTCCCGGTGATGATGTTCGGTATTCCTGGAGCTGCGTTAGCAATGTATCATTCAGCAAAAACTGAACGTAAAAAAGCGGTAGCAGGTATTTTCTTAGCAGGTGCCGTAGCAGCATTTGTTACAGGTGTTACTGAACCTGTAGAGTTCTTATTTTTATTTATTGCACCAAGTTTATATTTAATTCATGCATTATTGACGGGTATTTCAATGTTTATTGCGGCAAGTATGCATTGGACGGCTGGTTTTGGTTTTAGTGCAGGAGCAATTGACTTTTTGCTTTCAACTAAAAATCCGAATGCTAATAACCCATTTATGCTCTTAGTATTAGGACTAGTTTATTTTGTATTATACTATGTAATTTTTAGAGCAATTATTAAACTACAAGATATTAAAACTCCAGGTCGTGAATCTGACGAAGATATCGCTAAGATGATTGCGCAAGAAGATGCAGATATGGGTCATACATCATCAGAAAATGTTGTCGTTAGCACATCTCAACCTGGAAAATACGATAAACTTGCACAATCTGTAATTTCAGGTGTAGGCGGTAAAGAGAATATTGAAAGTGTAACAAACTGTGCGACGCGTTTACGTTTTGAACTAAAGGATAATTCAATTGTGGATGAGAACTTGATTAAACGTGCTGGTGCAGCTGGTGTAATGAAGGTTGGGCGTAAGAATGCTCAAGTTATCATCGGCACACATGTCCAACAAGTAGCAGATGTTGTAGATGAATATTTAAAGTAATTCAATGATGATTTAAAACAGCCTTTTGGCTGTTTTTTTTATTTTATCTAAACTTTACTTCATTAATGTGATAACACAATACCATAATACAATTTTTGGATATTCCATTGTTTTGTAATCGTTTTCATTCTATAATGATATTGTCTGAAAAATTAGAATAATTAAAAAGGGGAATGAAAATGACTTTATTATTAACAGGTGATAATTTAACAATCGATGCAATTAGAAAATTCTTAAATGACAATGATGTTGTCGCTATATCTGATGAAGCTTTAAGCAGGGTGAAAAGAAGTAGAAAAACTGTAGAAAAGATCATAGAAAATAAAGAAACGATTTATGGTATTACAACTGGTTTTGGATTGTTTTGTGATGTTTTAATTGACCAGGATAAATGCAATGATTTACAAGTACATCTTATTCGTTCACATGCTTGTGGGGTGGGGCAACCATTTCATTCAAAAGTATCACTTGTTATGATGATTTTACGTCTTAATACGATGTTAAAAGGGCACTCAGGGGTAACAGAAGCATTGGTCGATCAATTAGTATTCTTTATTAACGAACGAGTTATTCCGGTTATTCCTGGACAAGGTTCATTAGGAGCATCTGGAGATTTAGCACCATTATCACATTTGGCGTTGGCTTTAATCGGAGAAGGTGATGTTGAATATCAAGGCAAAGTTGAAAATAGTAAAGATGTACTTGAACGTTTAGGAAGAAGTCATTTAGTGCTACAGGAAAAAGAGGGGCTGGCATTAATTAATGGTACACAGGCAATGACTGCTCAAGGTGTCATCAATTACATTGAAGCTATCGATATTGCATATCAGGCTGAATGGATCGCCTCACTTACGCATCAATCATTGAATGGTATAACAGATGCATATAACGAAAATATTCATATTGTGCGTAATAATGATGCTCAAGTTGGTGTGGCTAAACGTATGCTAGATTGGCTAGAGGGGTCTCAATTAACAACGAGACAAGGTGAAGTTCGTGTTCAGGATGCATATTCACTAAGATGTATCCCTCAAATTCACGGAGCAAGTTTCCAGGTATTCGAGTATGTTAAAGAAAAATTAGAAGCGGAAATGAACGCAGCTAATGATAATCCTCTTATTTTTGATCAGGGTGAAGAAACGTTAGTCATTTCAGGTGGGAATTTCCATGGTCAACCAGTTGCTTTTGCTTTAGACTTTTTGAAGATAGGGTTGAGTGAATTAGCGAATGTATCGGAGCGTAGAATTGAACGTCTCGTCAATCCACAGTTAAATGGTGGACTACCAGCATTTTTATCACCAGAACCAGGTTTACAAAGTGGTGCTATGATTATGCAATATGCAGCAGCTAGTTTAGTATCAGAAAATAAGACGCTTGCTCATCCAGCAAGTGTCGACTCTATTCCTTCAAGTGCTAACCAGGAAGATCATGTGTCAATGGGAACAATTGCTGCTCGTCATGGGTATCAAATATTAGAGAATGTGAGAAACGTAATTGCAATTGAATGTATTATTGCATTGCAGGCAGCTGAAATCAAAGGTGCAGAAAAATTATCTGAGAAAACAAAAGCTAAATATGATGAATATCGTCAGATTGTTCCTAGTATTGTAGAAGACAGACCATTTCATAAAGATATTAAAACAGTGTCTGACTTTTTAAGACAACAGGCATATAATGAGAAATAATGAAGAAAAAAACCACCAATGGTGGTTTTTTATTTCTTCTTAAAAGTTTCGTAATATCTACGACCTTTTTCGTAATCCAGACGGCCTTCCCAACGCGCGATAACTAAAGTAGATAATGAGTTACCAACGACGTTAACAACTGTACGCATCATATCTAAAATACGGTCGATACCGATGATTAATGCTAAACCTTCTGGGTGAATGTTCATTGCAGTAAGTGTTGTTATCAATACTACAATAGAAGTCCCTGGTACAGCTGCCATACCTTTAGATGTTAACATTAATGTTACTAATAATACTAACTGTTCTGTTACTGATAACTGTACCCCATACATTTGAGCGATAGTCAGTGCTGCAATTGATTGGTACAATGCTGAACCATCTAAGTTAAATGTATATCCTGTAGGTACAACGAATGATACGATTTCTTTCGGTGCACCGAATTTCTCCATTTTCTCCATAATCTTTGGTAATACTGTTTCAGAACTTGAAGTAGAGAATGCTAAGATTAATTCTTCTTTTAAGATAACAAGTAAATGGAAGATATTAATCTTACAAAGTGCTGCTACACCACCAAGTACTACGATGATGAAGAAAATCATTGATCCAGCTACTACTAATGCTAATTTACCAAGTGGGATTAAAGCACCTAATCCTAAGTTGATAATTGTAACTGCCATAAACGCAAATACACCAATCGGTGCGTATTTCATAATTTGATTTGTCATCCAGAAGATTACGTCTAAGAATCCATCGAAGAACACTTTAACAGGTTCACCTTTTTTACCGATTGCCGCTAACCCTAATCCAAAAAATACTGAGAAGAAGATTACCGGTAATAATTGACCTTGAGCCATTGAATCGATAATATTTGTTGGAATAATATTAACGATTGTATCTATCATGTGGTTACCATATGTAGATTCTGCAGCTGCTTCAGCATTTGTTGTATATTTCGTAACGTCCCCTTTAGGTAATAGATTCTTATCGATACCTGAACCTGGCTTAAACACGTTAGCAAATATGATACCTAATCCGATTGCTATTGTTGTAATAATTTCAAAGTATAATAACGTTTTCCAGCCATAACGACCAACAGTTTTCATATCTCCAGTTCCTGCAATCGAAATTACAAGTGAACAAAATACGATTGGTACTACGATCATTTTAATTAAATGTAAGAAAATATCACCTAGTGGTTGAAAGTAGTTAACATACTCAGTTTTTCCGTTAAGCATGGCTCCTACAACAACACCAAGAACTAATGCTAATAATATCTGCATAGGTAAGCTTATAAATTTTTTCTTTTTTGGTTTTTTTATCTCTGTTACTGAACTCATTTTTCCATCCCTCTTTTCTTCCGTACTTGACTATTTTATTGTTAAAGCTTTAAGATGTCAATTTAATTTTAATGCAGTAGTCTGAAAATTCAGTAGTTATTAAGTTATAATAATATTGTAATAATTTACACTTTATATGATTTTTTGTATGAATTTTCATATAATTTATCTATTAACATTGATTCCAACTGAGTTAAAGTGTAAACCCCACCACAACTGAGATAATGTTAATAAACAATCACAATTGTTTTATTATTATAGTTGTAGAATGCATCGATGTATTAAAATTTTTAATCTGAAATTTCTAGCTATTAGTATATAAAAATAATAATTAAATAAGTGAAGCCTGATAGCACTCAAATTTATACGAGTGCTATCAGGCTTTTGTTATATTATATAGCTATTATCTAACAGGATACTTTCAATACTAACTACTACGTTTCCTTTCAATGCTTTTGTAATCATACAGTTATTTTCAGCTTTTTCAATGATTCTCTTTAATTTAGGAATATTTACTTCCTGGTCATTATCTTCAACAGATTTTAAGTGAACTTGATATGAAATACTTTCATATGTTTGAAGACCTTTGTCCACTGATATTGTAGCAGTAGCATCTACGTGATCAACCTCTGTGTAAAGATTATTCTTCTCAAAATAAGAGCTTAAGGTGATGGTAAAACAAGTTGCTGCAGCAGACATCAACATTTCATCAGGATTTGTACCAATATCAGGTCCATTCATTTCCTCTGGAATTGAGATTTGAGATTTTAAATGTTTATTTTCTATCGTACCGACACCATTATATCCACCGGTAAATTTTGCAGTGCATTTAAATGTATGTTTAACCATATTTTTTATCCCCTTTTTGAAGTAATTGATGTATTGTTTAATATATTTACTTGAAATTAATATTTAAAGCATTAAATGAAAAGTTATTATACATTGCTATAGCTTTAAACAAGATAATAATATCATTCAAATATAGGAATGCGAAAAATTTAGATTTTGTTTTTCGTTAAATTTTTTTATGAGAATTTTGAAATATACATAACTCTTTAACATTTTTAACGAGAACTCAATGATTATTAAAGATGACTTAATATCCTCTTGTTATGATATGTATATCCTAACAAAGGAGAGTGACGATGAAAAAGCCCTTTGGATTGTTTTTAACAATAATCATTATTTTATGAAAACTTATGATCAGGAGAATGTTGTTCGGAATCAAGCTGAAATTGAAAGTAATAATAATGTTTCTGTATATTAAAAAAACACCAATCGAAAGATTGGTGTTTTTTGTGAACAAATATTATCTTGAGTAGTACTCAACGATTAATTGTTCGTTAATTTCAGCTGATAATTCGCTACGTTCTGGAACGCGTACGAAAGTACCTTCTAATTTTTCTGCATCGAAAGTTAAGTATTCAGGAACATGGTTAGATAATTCAACTGACTCAACAATGATGTTTAATTTTTGTGATTTTTCACGAACTGAAATCACTTGACCAGGTTTTAATTGGTATGATGGGATGTCTACGCGAGCGCCATCTACCATGATGTGACCGTGGTTAACTAATTGACGTGCTTGACGACGTGTACGTGCTAAACCTAATTGGTATACTACTGCATCTAAACGAGATGCTAAAAGTGCCATGAAGTTAGCACCGTGAATACCTTTCATTTTACCAGCACGGTCAAAGATTGTGCGGAATTGACGTTCGTTGATTCCGTACATGTAACGTAATTTTTGTTTCTCTTGTAATTGTAAACCATACTCAGATAATTTTTTACGTTGGTTAGGACCGTGTTGTCCTGGAGCGTAAGGGCGTCTTTCTAATTCTTTACCAGTGCCGCTTAAAGAAATTCCTAAACGACGAGATTTTTTCCAAGTTGAACCTGTAAAACGAGCCATAATGTGACTCCTCCTCTTTTTTGTTTTTTATGTAAAAAACAAAAATATGATAAATGCTTAAGTCGATATGGTGTCATTCCGTGTCTTCGCCTTATAGCTTCAGTTACACAACACGCCAACATAGGGGACACTATAGAGCGCCTCAATATTTATCTGCTATCTTCGTTTATTCACATAGATGTTATTATAACATGTTGATATGTATTGTCAATAACGAATTACACTAATTTTGATAAGTGGTTCTTCAGCACCGATACGAAATTTTCTAAGCCTTCCTGATCTTCAGCAGTAAAGCGATCTTTAATTGGCGCATCGATATCCAGCACGCCAAATACACTATCGTTGATGATTATTGGTACAACGATTTCAGATTGACTTGCCGCATCACATGCGATATGACCAGGAAATGCATGGACATCTTCGATACGCATCGTTTTTTGTTCACTTACTGCAGTACCACAAACACCTTTTCCGACAGGGATTGTTACACATGCTGGTTTGCCCTGGAATGGTCCAAGTTGTAATTGATTATTTTTCATCGTGTAGAATCCAACCCAGTTTACGTCAGTAAGAAATTCATTGAGCAGTGCACTCGCATTTGCGAGAAGACTTACAATATCATCTTCTCCTTCAAGCAAAGCATCAAGCATTTGATTGAGTGTCTTATAATCTTTAATATGGCTAGTTTCAAACATAATATCACTCCATTTTGTAAATTCTAATGATTAGTATTCATTAGTGTAACGAATTTGAGAACTTTTCACAATTAATTGTTTTTGTAATACATATTTTACGTTATAATAGGTAAGAGTACTTTGGAAGGAATGAAAATTGATGATATATGCCATAGTTGGAATAATCGTTTTAATACTAATTATTATTGGTATTATGTTTTATTTAAGAAATCAAAAAAGAGCAAGTGTTGAGCGTGTTGAAGCAAGAAAAAATGCAATCAAAAATTTACCGTTCCAGGATGAACTCGTAAAAGTTAAAGTTTTAAATTTATCAGGTCAAGCAAATAGCCGTTTTGATAAATGGAAAAAAGAATGGCAGACTGTTTTGAATGAAGATATTAAAGCTTGTGAGTTAACTATAAATGATGCTGATGAAGCGCTGGATAAATATAAGTTTAAAGAAAGTGAAGAGAAGGTTGCAGAAAGTCATCATTTACTTGATCAGATTGAAAAGAAATATCAGCATTTTACTAAAGAGATTAATAATTATTTATCGTCAACGAAAGAAGATGATAGAAAATATGATGCTTGTAAAATTATTTATAGAGAAGCTAAGCGTGATGTGTTAGCGAACCGTCATCAATTTGGAGAAGCTGCTGATCCGCTGGAAGCTCAAATTGAAACGTATGCACCAAAAATTGAAGTATATGAAGGTTTAGTTGCAGCTGGAAATTATGATGATGCCCATGATCATATTACTGCTCTACATAATGAAATGACACGTTTAAAAGAAGATATGGAAGATATTCCATTACTTATTCGTGATGTTCAAAAAGAATTGCCAGGACAGTTCCAGGATATTCGTTTCGGATGTCGTGATCTGAAGATTGAAGGTTACAATTTAGAACATGTTAAAGTGGATAGTAATCTACAAACATTAAAAGGTAAGCTTAATTTAGTAGAACCGTTAATTGCGAGATTACAGTTAAATGAAGCAGAGGCGATTATTAATGAAATCAATGACTCACTTGATGAAATGTTAGAGTTAATCGAATATGAAGTGAAGGCTAAGAATAAAGTAGAGACAACGAAAGAAAGCATTACCGATCAGTTATTCCATGCAAAAGATATGAACTATACATTACGTACTGAAATTGAATACGTAAAAGAAAGCTACTATATCAATGAAGAAGATATTCAAAAAGTTCGTCAGTATGATAATGAGATACAGAGTTTAATTACAGTTTATGATGAAATCTTAACTGAAACAGCTAAATCAAGTATTCGCTATACTGAAGTTGAAGATAATCTAAGATATATTGATGACCATGTGAAAGTCATCAATGATAACCAGGATAAGATACAGCAGCATTTAACAAATTTACGTGAAGATGAGCAGGAAGCGCAAAAGAATATATTAAAGATTCAAGCTAAGAAAGAAGATATTTATCGCCGATTACTTGCATCTAACTTATCAAGCGTACCTGAACGGTTTATTATCATGAAGAATGAAATTGATATTGAAACACGTGAAGTGCACCAACTATTCAATAAACGTCCGATGAATGTGACGCAAGTTCGTGATAAAGTAAACAAAGTATTAATTACGATGAATACATTTGAAGCCGAAGCGGTTGACGTATTAGAAAATGCCAAGTATGCTGAGAAATTGATACAGTATGGTAATCGATATAGAAAAGAAAGGCCAGATGTAAACAAAGATTTAAACGAAGCAGAACGATTATTTAGTAACAACAGATATAAGCGTGCGGTCGAGATTGCAGAAGCTGCAATTGAGCGTGTTGAACCTGGTGTTACGGAAAAGATTGAAGCAAGTGTATTAAATCAAAGACAATAATAAAGCATTAAAAGACTTGAATTCGTTCAAGTCTTTTATTCATTGAGGTGAATTTATGAATTATTTAGATAATTGTGCAACAACAAAACCAGACCCTGAAGTATTAAATACTTTTAATACTGTCAATACGAAATACTTCTTTAACCCGAGCAGTCCTCACGGCAAAGGTTTAGAAGCAAATAAATTACTTGAATCCGCTCGAGATCAGATTAAATCATTGTTGGGGTTAACCCATCAATCAGTTATTTTTACGAGTGGTGCAACAGAATCAAATAATCTAGTGATTACTGGAATGGCACGCAGTAAGAAACCGTTTGGAAAGACAATCATCACTTCTAAACTTGAACATCCATCGGTGTTAGAAACAGTCAGAGCACTGGAAGATGAAGGCTTTAATATTAAATATGTTCAGTTTAATGAAGATGCCACGCTTGATCTCGCACATTTTAAATCTATACTTGATCAGGATGTCATCATGGTTTGTTTAATGCATGTTAATAACGTGATGGGTGCAATTCTACCGATTAAAGAGATACATGATATTATTCAGGAATATCCAAAGATTCATTTTCATGTAGACTGTGTACAATCCTTTGGTAAACTACCGATTGATGCTAAGATGATGGATAGTTTTGTATTAAGTGGCCATAAATTCAATGGTCTAAAAGGACAAGGGATACTTGTGTTTGATCAACTAGTTACCATTACGCATACTTTATTTGGTGGAGGACAAGAATATGGCTTTAGAAGTGGCACAGTTAATGTTGCGAGTGACGTATCTTTGGCAAAAGCGATGCGTATAACTTTAAATGAACAAGAAGATAGTATCAAGCGTATGAACCAGTATAAAAAGACGATAGAATCTAAGGTGAGTCAGTATCCTGGTGTTCGTGTAAATTCAGTAAAAGACGGTGCGCCGCATGTTGTAAATATTTCATTTGTCGGGGTAAAAGGTGAAGTTATCGTCAATAGTTTTTCTAAACATGGTATTATGATATCTACAACGAGTGCCTGTTCATCAAAGCGAGCAAAGTTAAATGAAACATTAACTGCACTCCATGTACCAGAAGATGCGATTACTGGAAGTGTACGTATTTCTTTTGATAAATATACGACTGATGCACATATTGAAGCTTTTATTAAAGCATTTGAATTGATCTATGAAGAGATGAAGGAGCTATTAAAACGATGAAATTTGATCATATATTAGTGAGATACGGCGAACTGACATTAAAATCAGGAAACCGTAACACATTTGTTAACCAGTTAAAACGTAATATTAAATACGCTTTAATCCCTTTAGAAGGATATAAAGTATTAGCGAATAGAGATAGAATGTACGTTGAAGTTACAGAAGATGCGGATGTTGAAGAGATTATGCGTCGTATCTCTAAAGTATTTGGTGTACATTCAGTAAGTCCTGTTGTTAAAGTAGAAAAAGATATCGAAGCAATTAAAGAAGCAGCTGTTGTATTAGCTAAAGACATTGATGAACCAGGCAAAACGTTTAAAGTAGATGCGAAACGATCTGATAAAGGCTTTCCTTATGAAACATTTGATTTACAGCAAATACTTGGTGGAGAGATATTAAATCATATCGAGCATCTAACTGTTAAAGTAAAAGATCCTGACTACAAGTTATTAGTTGAAATTCGTCGCGACGCAGCATATCTTTACTCACGCGTTATTAAAGGCGCAGGTGGATTACCGGTTGGTACAGGTGGAAAGACATTGTTAATGTTATCTGGTGGTATTGATTCTCCGGTTGCAGGAATTGAAGTGATGCGTCGTGGTGTTACAATTGAAGCGATACATTTTCATTCCCCACCATTTACAAGTGAAGAAGCGAAACAGAAGGTTATTGATTTAACTCAGATAATGGCTGAAACTGCCGGAGAAATTAAACTTCACCTCGTGCCTTTTACTGATATTCAGAAGATGATTCATAAGACAGTACCAGAAAATTTAACGATGACTTCAACGCGTCGTATGATGATGCGTATCGCCGATCAATTTGCTCGTCAAATCGATGCGAAAGCACTTGTCAACGGAGAAAATTTAGGTCAGGTAGCTTCTCAAACGTTAGGCAGTATGTATGCCATTAACGCGGTCACAAACTTACCGATTCTACGCCCTTTATTAACGTATGATAAAGAAGAGATCGTAATTAAAGCGAAAGAAATTGGTACATATGAAACGTCTATCTTACCGTTTGAAGATTGCTGTACAATATTTACACCGAAAAATCCTAAAACTAATCCTAGACTAGATAAAGTAGAAAGCTTTGAAAGTAAAGTTGATTTTGATGCCATGATCGAGAAAGCGATTGAAGGTATAGAGACAATTACACTTTCAAAAAATAATCAAAAAGCGGAAAACGACTTCTCTGACCTTTTATAAGGAGATGGTATAATGTTAGATAAAAATGTGGTAATTGCTCATCGTGGTGCTAGTGCCTATGCACCCGAACATAGTTATGCATCTTATGATTTAAGTCACTTTGATATGCACGCAGACTATATTGAACTTGACGTACAGATGACCCTGGACGGAGAAATTATCGTGATGCATGATGAAACGATTGAACGCACAGGACTCACGCAAGGTACAATCAAAGCAATGACGCTTGAAGAGGTAAAACGTATACATATTGGTCAGTGGTTTAATGATAAGTTTCCCGAACTTGCACATGATTATTATGCTGAGCAGACCGTTCCGACTTTACGAGAAGTGTTTATGCGTTACGGACAAGCGAATTATTATATAGAAACGAAAGCACCGGATATTTATCCAGGTATGGAAGAACAATTGACGATGATTCTAGAAGATTTTAATTTGTTAACTGACGAGAGAATGGCGAATTATCAAACTGTAATTCAGTCGTTTAGTTTAGAAAGTTTGATTAAGATGAATCAGTTAAAGCAAGGCATTCCATTACTATTGTTATGCAAGAAAGGCATGTTACGTAATATGACCGATGATGATTTAGAGAAAATTCATCAGTTTGTTTATGCGGTAGGTCCTAACTATAAAGATTTAGATCAGGCATTAATTGAACGTATACATCATATCGGCTTTCTTGTCTTCCCATATACTTTAAATGATGAAACAGATATGGAGCGACTTATCAATGAAGGAATTGATGGTGCTTTTACGAATTATCCGGATTTACTTAGAAAGCAATTTCGAATGGATAATGGAGAAATATTTGAAAGTTAATTTTAAAAAGCTAGCGACAATTATTCGTCGCTAGCTTTTTTGCCATATTTAAGTAAAGAATACTTGTCTCTTGAGTTCTATCCATTCATCAGCTTCGGGGTTCTGTTCGACAAGCTGATTTACAAGTATGTCATGCCAGATAAAGTTCTGCATTAAATAAATTTGTTGTGGATCAATTGAGTAATAAGCTTGTGACTGAATATTAAGATCACTCCCATAAATCATCTCGCCTTGATCATTGATAATAATAAACCATTGTTTATCTTCGATTGTGTCTGTATAACGTGTGGGTCTATGGATAAAAAGTTGGTTGTTTTTGTGATTTAAGGATTGATTATTTTTGAAGATAATACCTTTTAAAGCTATGTCTCTTTCTTTTAATATATCTTCAATATTGCTTAGTGTACCTGGCCATAAAGAAACATAAAGTGTTTCTTTTGTATTGTTTATAATCTCTTTTACTTTCTGGATAATATCTTCTTTTGTTTGATATGTCTTTATAATAATATCTTCTGGTGTAACTGTATTAATATTGTTTAAATTAGTCTGTAAGTCATTCATCGTATTTTCATATTCCATTCGTTTACGATCAATAAAAGTTTGATATGGGAGTGCTACATAATAGATTTGTTCTGCTTCATCAATTTTTGTTACGAGTTCTTTTTCAATTAATTTATCAAGCGTATCGTATATTCTGGCACGTGGTACTGCAGAAAGTTTACTGATTTGATAACCGTTTGCTTTACCTAATTTGATACAGGCTAAGTAGCATTTTGCTTCATAGCTACTTAATCCAAGATGCATCATTTGTTTAATAATATCTTGTTCCAAAAAAACACCTCTTTACGTAATTTCAATTTTGTTTTATAGTTACTATTATAGTAGTAACTAAAGGAGCATTCAATGTGGATATTCAAATTTTACTCATTTTAATTATTTTCGGATTTTTAGCTGCATTTATCGATTCCGTGGTAGGTGGCGGGGGACTGATTAGTATTCCTGCATTACTCGCCACAGGTATGCCGCCATCTATGGCATTAGGAACTAATAAACTAGCATCATCATTTGGATCATTTACGTCTGCGATTTCATTTATCCGTTCCCGTAAAGTAAATTTTAATATCGTTGCAAAACTGTTTCCGTTATCATTTATTTTATCTATTATTGGTGCATTTGTTGCAACAAAGCTGCCGCCAGAATATTTAAAGCCACTTGCAATTATTATGTTATCACTCGTATTAATTTACACATTATTTAAAAAAGATTGGGGCGATATTTCAACGTATCAGAAACTTACAAAGAAAAAACTGATATTATTTATTATAATCATTGGTTTAATTGGATTTTATGATGGTTTTTTAGGCGGGGGAACTGGTAGTTTCCTGCTGTTTGTCTTTTTGATTATCGGATTTGACTTTTTAAGTGCTGCAGGAAACGCGAAGGTCTTAAACTTTGCGAGTAACTTAGGTGCGTTATTATTATTTATTGTATTAGGGCAAGTCAATTTTACATATGGACTAAGCATGGGCACTGCGATGATTGCTGGTAGTTATGTTGGTAGCCAGTTTGCCATTAGAAAAGGTGTATCATATGTTAAAGTACTATTTGTATGTGTGACTGTATTATTAATCGGTAAAAATATATTTGATTACATTAAGGAATATCTATAGGAAACGATTAGATATTTCTTTTTTTGTAAAGAATCTTAAAATTACCTTAAAAGCGCATGGATATTCTTCTTCGATATCAATAATCTGTTATGATTAAGTAGAATAAAAATATTGGAGGATGAATTGATGAGTAAAAGAGTTATTGCAATGATTATTGCGGCAGTTTTATTTATTTTAGGAACGTCTGTAAGTTTTTTTACAAGTGCTGTAACAACGAATTTTTCGAAATCATTTGAAGAAGCTACAAATATGAAAAATGATGAACTAAGTACTACGGTACTTGAAGGTACAGATGGAGCTAACCAAATTGCACGTGTTGAAGTAGACGGTGTAATCCAGGATACTGGAGTTCCAGGATTATTTGATGAAGCAGGATACAACCATACGAAGACATTACAGACTTTAGAACAAATTAAAGACGATGACAATATTAAAGGTCTGATGCTTGTAGTGAACTCTCCAGGTGGTGGGGTATATGAAAGCGCTGAAATTCATGATGCTATCAAAGCAATAAAAAAATCTGGTAAAAAAGTATATGTAACGATGAAAAATATGGCTGCTTCTGGTGGATATTATATTTCTGCACCAGCTGATAAAATTTATGCTTCAAGTGAAACCATTACAGGATCTCTTGGTGTAATCATGCAATCTATGAATTATAAAGAATTAGCTGATAAATATGGTGTTAAATTTAATACGATTAAAAGTGGGCCGCATAAAGATATTATGAGTCCGACAAAAGAGATGGATGAAGAAGAGCGCAAGATTTTACAGAGCTTTGTAGATGAAAGCTATAATGCATTCGTAAAAGTGATCAGTGAGGGGCGTCATATTGATACAGCACAAGTGAAAAAAATAGCTGATGGCCGTATTTACTCAGGATTACAAGCTAAGAAACTAAATTTAATTGATGAAATTGGTATGGAAAAAGATGCATTAAAAGCGATGAAAGAAGATTTGAAAGCAAAGAATGCTGAAGTGATCGAGTTTAATGCGGATGATTCATTTTTCGGTAAAGATTTCTTTGCAGCGAATACATTCGTTAAACAACTGATGGGACAAAGTGATGTTGATCGTGTTCAACAAATTCTGTCAAAACGTCAAGGTTTAGAGCCAATGTATCTATATGGGGAGTAGGTGAGAAAAATGACAGAACATTTTAACGAAAGTAATACAGTCCGTCAATATTCTCCAATCGATAATGGTCAATATGTAAGCGAAAGAGCTAGCGGTACATATAGTCATAAGCGTAAACTTGAAGATGAAATTTTAGCGTTGACCCATGCAGGGTTCGGCATTCGTTTAATTGCGTATATTATTGATCTTATTCTCATTTCTTGTATTAAAGGGATTATCATTGGACCAATCGTTGGATTAGGTGGGTTACATGATACTTATTTTGGTATAAGACTGTTCTCAGTGGAAAATATTTTAAGTGCGATCATTTATTTCAGCTATTTTATATTGATGACTTATTGCTTTAGAGCAACTTTAGGTAAGATGATACTACGTCTTAAAGTGTTAAGTTTGAAGGAGGAAAAACTTTCGATCGGTACAGTGCTTACAAGAGAATTATTCGGTCGTTATATTAGTAATTTCTTTTGGTCACTGCTTTATCTTGTTGTATTATTCAATCCTAAAAAACGTGGAATACACGATATACTGAGTGATACATTTGTTGTAAGAGAAGACAAGGATCCAATCAGACAATTTATATTAAATGAAGGCATCCATTAAAATAATGCTTATAGTTTTATAATTTGTGCTGTTCATGGTAAATTATTAAGTGAATAACACTTAAGGAGGAAGACAAATGACTCAAGTAACTTTTAAAAATAACCCGGTAACATTATTAGGTGAGCAAGTAACTGTAGGTACAGCAGCACCTGATTTTTCAGTATTAGATACAGATTTAAATGTTAAGACATTAGCTGACTTTGAAGGAAAGAAAAAATTAATTTCAGTTATCCCTTCGATTGATACTGGTGTATGTGAACAACAAACACGTAAATTCAATGAAGAAGCAAGTAGCATTGATAATGCAGTTGTAATCACTATCTCAGCTGACTTACCATTTGCACAAAAAAAATGGTGTGCAGCTAACGGTTTAGATAACGTTGTTACTTTAAGTGACCATAAAGATTTATCATTCGGTACAAACTACGGTGTAGTAATGGAAGAATTACGTTTATTAGCTCGCTCTGTGTTCGTACTAAACGATGTTAATGAAGTAGTTTACACTGAAATCGTTTCAGAAGGAACAAATCATCCGGATTATGATAAAGCTATCGAAGCTTTAAAATCAATCTAATTTACAATAATAATGCATAAATGCTGCCCCGAGTGGGCAGTTTTTATTTGAAAGGAAATAATGATGATAGAAGAATTATTTAAACTTGTAGACGATAAAGCTAAAGCATTTCAGAAAGAAAATGGACACAGTTTCATTGAGAATTTAGGTCTGGCACTTGAAGATATTTATATGAATGAACGTGATACTTTAGAACGTAGTACGGTAATAGACCGCCGTAAAGCATTTCAGTTCAGCTATTTAAGCATGTTAAAAGAAGAGATGATTCAACCAAATCATCAGATGACACCAGACAGTATCGGTTATTTGGTGGCATATGTGATTCGATTATTTATGCAGGATAGTAAAGAAATTAAGATGCTTGATCTGACAAGTGGTACTGGACACCTATCAGCCACAATACATGAACAAAATCCTGAAACGACATTTGATCACGTATTAGTAGAAGTAGATCCAGTATTATCTAGATTAAGTGTACACTTAGCGAACTTTTTAGAAGTGCCGATGGATGTTTTCCCGCAAGATGCCATCATGCCTTTACCAGAAGGTGATTTCGATATAGCAGTAGGAGATTTTCCAATTGGTTATTACCCGGTTGATGAACGTAGTCACGAAATGAAGCTTGGCTTTAAAGAAGGACATAGTTATAGCCACCATCTTCTAATTGAACAAGCGATTGCTTCATTAAAACCAGGGGGTCTTGCATTTTTAATCGTTCCGAGCATGTTATTTGAAGGAGATAAAGTAGGACAGCTCCAAAAATTCATTGCTACAGAAACAGTTATGCAGGCATTTTTAAATTTTCCTACTAGTCTATTTAAATCAGAAAATTTGCGCAAAAGTCTGTTAGTACTAGAGAATAAAAAGGTAACAGATTCAAAGCCGGTAGAAGTTTTGTTGGCTAATATTCCTGATTTTAAAGATGAAAGAAAAATGAAAGCCTTTTTAGACGAACTTGATACATGGTATTCAGAAAATCGTAATAAATAATTGCTGTATTATTGTTGCTTTAAACCTGTATTAATGATTAAATAAAAGTGTTAAAATTTATTTAGGAGGATTTTCATGAAGAAAATTATGGCAATCAATGCCGGTAGCTCGTCTTTAAAATTCCAATTATTCGAAATGCCATCAGAAAAAGTATTAACTAAAGGTTTAGTAGAAAGAATCGGATTGAAAAATTCAGTATTCACATTGACAGTTGATGGTGAAAAACGTACAAGAACTTTAGATATTAAAGACCATGAAGAAGCGGTTGATATGATGTTAGCACGCATGATTCATTACGGTATTATTAAAAGTGTTGATGAATTAGATGGAACAGGACATCGTGTTGTTCAAGGTGGAGATTTATTTCCAACTTCAGCATTAGTGAATCGTGACGTTGAAGAAAAAATCGCAAAGTTAATCGAACTTGCGCCACTACACAATGCAGCTAACTTAATGGGTATTCAGGCTTTCAGAAGAATGTTACCGGATATTCCACACGTTGCAGTATTTGATACTTCTTTCCACTCAACAATGCCTGAAACAGCATTCTTATATAGCTTGCCATACCAGTATTATAAAGCACATAAAGTACGTAAATATGGTGCGCATGGTACAAGTCATAAATATGTAGCACAACGTGCAGCAGAAATGATGGATAGAAACCATGAAGAAGGTTTAAAGATTATCTCTTGTCATATTGGTAATGGTGGATCAATTACAGCAGTAAAAGATGGTAAATCTGTAGATACTTCTATGGGCTTCACACCACTTGCTGGTATTACGATGGGTACACGTACAGGTGATATTGACGTTGCTACCATTCCTTATTTAATGGAAAAATTGCATAAATCTGCTGAAGAATTATTGAATGTATATAATAAAGAGTCAGGTGTATTAGGTATTACAGGTATTTCAAGTGATATGCGTGATATTGAAATCGCAGCTGAGAATAACGAAGGACGCGCTCAACTTGCATTGGATATCTATGTCGATAGAATTCAAAAATATATCGGTCAATATGCAGCAGTAATGGGTGGAGTTGACGGTATCTTATTTACAGCAGGTGTAGGTGAGAACTCTGATACAATCCGTGCAGCAGTATGTGAAAAATTAGAATTCTTAGGTGTTAAAGTAGACCCTGAGAAAAATAATGGATTACGTGGTAAAGAAGCAATTATCTCAACAGATGATTCTCGTGTAACTGTAATGGTTATTCCTACAGATGAAGAAGTAATGATCGCTCGTGACGTTATGGAATTCGGGGATTTAGGATAATAAATTCATGATGCTACCTATTCATATTGAATAGGTAGTTTTTTTATTGTGGAAGAGTTAGCTGTACGGTAAGCGGTAGTAAATTAAAAATACAACCGTTTCCGTACATCCGTTTATCATATACCCCAACAAAAATAGAGCTAAAATGACGATGATCATTTTAGCTCTATTTATTAAGGAGAATAGTTATCAGAGTTTCTTGTATTTTCTCTGTAAATCAACGATTGCACAATAGAAGCAAGTTGCAATTCCTAAAATAATTGCAATTTCCTTTTTACACACCTCCGCATTGATCTATTTTATTTGTTCTGATCCATAAATTCCTTCGTAGCTACTTCAGGTTCAAAATTATCCGGCATTGTTTCAGTTCTTACAACTAACACATCACATTCAGCATGACGCACAATTGCTTCTGAAACTGATCCGATGATGAATCGTTCAACTGCATTTAATCCTGTTGAACCACACATGATAAGGTCAGCATTTAATTTCTGAGCAATTTTCTTAGGAATAATCGTTTTTGGAGATCCGTACTCAATTAAAGTTTCAACGTTGTTTACACCGCGAGACTCGGCAACTTTCTTGTAACCATCTAATAATGATTCAGCAAACTGTGTTGCACGTTCCGAAATAGAACGGTCGTATGCTTCAACACTCGCATAACTTCTAGTATCGATCACATTGATGATGTGAAGCGTGGCATCATTACGTTTAGCAACTTCTACTGCTTTATTAAATGCCCATTCAGCTTCGCTTGATCCGTCGACTGCAATTAAGATATTTTTATATACTAACATGATTTTCCCTCCATTTTTTATATATTGCGAATCTTTTCTATACTTTAATTATATCACTAATTATGGAAAAAGTATGTGACACGGTCGTTAAAAAATCATTTATATTGATTTAAATATAATTTAAAACAAAAGGGTTTGCGTTTTAGCATCAAAGTGCTAATATGGTGATGTAAGCGTTATTATCTATAAATTAAGGGGATGAATTTTAATGATTATCGGAATTCCAAAAGAGATTAAAAACAACGAGAACCGTGTAGGTTTAACACCAGCTGGGGTACATGCTTTAGTTGAGAATGGACATACTGTACGCGTTGAAGCAAGTGCTGGTATGGGGTCTTATTTCACTGACGAGGATTATAAAGAAGCGGGTGCTGAAATCGTTTCTGTTGAGCAAGCATGGGATACAGATATGGTGATTAAGGTAAAAGAACCATTATCAGCAGAGTTTGGATATTTTAAAGAAGGATTAATCTTATTTACTTACTTACATTTAGCACCTGAAGTCGAACTGACAAAAGCGTTATTAGAGAAGAAAGTGGTTGGTATTGCTTATGAGACAGTACAATTACCTACAGGTGGACTTCCATTATTATCTCCAATGAGTGAAGTTGCTGGACGTATGGCGACTCAAATTGGTGCGCAATTCCTACAAAAAACAAATGGTGGAAAAGGGATTTTATTAGCAGGTGTTCCTGGTGTTGAAAAAGGTAAAGTGACTATCATTGGTGGTGGACAAGCTGGAACTAATGCAGCGAAAATGGCTGTAGGTTTAGGAGCAGATGTTACAATCCTGGATTTATCTCCAGTAAGATTACAACAATTAGATGATCTATTTGGTAGTCAGGTTCAAACATTAATGTCTACACCTTTAAATATTGCAGAATCAGTTAAAAACAGTGATTTAGTTATCGGTGCTGTATTAATTCCTGGTGCTAAAGCGCCTAAATTAGTAACTGAAGAAATGATTAAATCAATGAGCCCAGGTTCAGTAGTCATTGATATTGCGATTGACCAAGGTGGAATCTTTGAAACTTCAGATCGTATTACGACACATGATGACCCAACGTTTATTAAACACGATGTTGTTCATTACTCAGTAGCAAATATGCCTGGAGCAGTACCTCGTACTTCAACGATGGCGTTATCGAATGCTACGATTCCTTATGCATTACAAATTGCAAATAAAGGCTATAAACAAGCAGCTTTAGATAATGAAGCAATCTTAAAAGGTTTCAATACTTTAGATGGTAATGTTACATTCAGAGCTGTAGCTGATGATCAAGGTTTAGAATATGTTGATGCAAAATCGTTATTAGAGAATTAATTTAATGGTGTAAGTAGAAGAGGAGTGCGTCATCGCACTCCTCTTAATTTTTATACAATTTTTGTACCATGGACTTCCTGAAATGGAATAAGTTCAAGTAAATCATTTAAATTATCTTTATGTAATCCGCCACCAGGCATGATTTCTATATTTCCTTTTGAATGTCTTAATAGTCGTCCTAATTGATTAACATTATCAAGTATTGGCGATGATTTATCTTCGCTACCATGTGTTAATATACGTTTGAAATTCATATGAATTAAAGCATCCATTGCTTTTAATTGTTGTCTTAATGGAATCTGATCAAATGCCATATGCATTACACAAGGTACATTCAGCGCTGCCTTTCTTAAATCATGCATTGTAAGTGTATCCAGAGCATCATCATTTGTTAATGCACCAAAGACGAATGCATCAACGTTAAATGATTGTAATGCAATAATATCTTCTCGCATTACTTCTTTTTCAAATAAGTTATAGGTATAATCACCACCACGTGGACGTATCATTACTGCTACTTCAATATTTAGTGGATGACAATATTCTATAGCGAGCTTTACAAGTCCGAAACTAGGTGTTGTACCACCGACAAACAGATTATCACAAAGTTCAATGCGATTTGCACCATGGTTGGCCGCATAGATAATTTCGTCAAATGTTTCTACGACCGCTTCTTTAATCATTTTTCATACCTAGTCAATACTTCATAACCATCTTCAGTCACTAAAATATCATCTTCCACACGTGCGCCTATCTCACCATGTAAATAAATACCAGGTTCAATTGTAAAACACATCCCTGGTTTCAATGTATCATCATTTGCAGAAGAAATATCTGGAAATTCATGCACAGTAATACCTAAGCCATGCCCTAAACGATGAGGGAACGCGTCGCCATATCCTTTTTCGGTAATATAGTCGCGTGCGAGTGCATCGATTTCACTAATTTTAACACCAGGTTTAACACCTTCTATTGCACGTTGATTTGCTTCAGTAACAATCGCATGAATCTCCTGGTGAAATGCGGGTGGATTTCCAAAAGCAATTGTTCTTGTAATATCTGAGCAGTAACCATTATAAATAACACCTAAATCAAATAGTACATACTCATCATTTTTTAGCTCACGTTTACCTGGTGTACCGTGAGGACTTGCTGCGTGGTCGCCGAAAAGTACAGTCGTATTGAAACTCATACCGCTGATTCCTTCAATTTTTAAAATTTCTGATTCTAAATGTTGTGCCACTTCTTTTTCTGTAATACCTTCTTTTAAATGTAAAACGCCGATTTGCAATGCTTTATCAGCAAATTGTGCAGCACTTTTTAGAATTTCAATTTCATCTGCTGTTTTAATATTACGCATATCTTTGATGATTTGATCTATTGCAATTAATTGCGCAGCTTTAAAATTCTGAAATAAAGCTTTTTCACGCTTAACTGTAACATGTTCTTCTTCAATATATAGCTTTGCGTTATCCGGGAAGTTAGTATTTTGCTTCGCCACTAAAAATGCATCTTCAGTATCAGAGTAACCATATGCAGTAAGATTTGATGCTTTCTGAGCGTCTTCGACTTCCATATTTGGAACAACAAGTAGAGCATTGTCCTGAGTTACATATAAAGCAGTAAGGCGTTCATGTGGATCTGATAAGAATCCACTGAAGTAATTAATGTTATCTGGTGTCGTAATCCATGCATATTCAATAGATTGTGAATGCATCATTTGCTGTAAATTTTTTAATGTTTGTTTCATAATTATGCTCCTTCTGTTTTGAATACCTCTAGTTTATGAAAGATAAGGAAAATATTCAATCAATAGCGTCTTACAATCTTTTTAAAACATTCACTAATAATGTATAATGAACTTAATAAATAGGGAGAGGTGCTAAATATGGATGTATATTTTCATGGACAATCTTGTGTTGCTTTTGAAAGTAATGGAAAAAAGGTTTTAGTAGATCCTTTTATTACAGGTAATAAATTATCAGATTTAGATGCTTCAACTGTTCAGGCAGATTATATTTTATTAACACATGGTCATGGTGATCACATTGGTGATACTGTTGAGATTGCTAAAAGAACAAATGCAACAGTCGTTGCAACACCAGAAATTGTTTCTTATCTAGGTGGGCAAGGGATTGAAAATGCACATCCGATGAATATCGGTGGAAAATGGAAATTTGATTTCGGTACTGTAAAGTATGTACAAGCATTTCACAGTAATTCATTATACGATGACGAAGGAAATATTATTTATTTCGGTATGCCATGCGGACTTATCATTGAAGTAGAAGGCAAGACGATTTATCATGCAGGAGATACTGGATTATTCTCAGATATGAAACTTATCGCAGAACGCCATCCCGTAGACTTATGCTTTATACCGATTGGTGATAACTTTACGATGGGTATCGATGATGCAGCGTATGCGATCAACACATTTATAAATCCGAAATTAACTGTGCCAATTCATTACAACACATTCCCTTACATTGAAGTGGATCCAAATGAGTTTAGAGCACAGGTTAAAAGTCCAGTAGAAATTCTTGACGCAGGACAATCAGTAACACTTTAAGCATTAAAAGTTATGGAAACTAGGTGGCAAATTGACAAAACATGAACAAATCATCGAACATATATCAGGTCTTGCAGTAGGAAGTAAAATTTCGGTTAGACAGATTGCAAAAGATCTTAATGTGTCAGAAGGTACAGCATATCGCGCAATAAAAGAAGCTGAGAATAATGGAATCGTTTCAACGATAGAACGTGTTGGAACTGTTCGAATCGAAAAGAAAACGAGAAACTCAATTGACCGGCTGACTTTTGCTGAAATTGTTAATATTATAGATGGACAAGTACTAGGTGGCAGAAGTGGTCTGCACAAATCGCTGACGAAATTTGCAATCGGTGCAATGGAAGTTGAAGAAGTCAGTAAGTATATCGGAGAAAATACACTGCTAATTGTAGGTAATCGAATCGAAGTTCAGAAGCTCGCGTTAAGCAAAGGCTCAGCAGTTTTAATTACAGGCGGTTTCGATACTGCTGAAGAAGTTAAGAATTTATCTGATCAATTAGGGCTACCGATCATTTCTTCTAATTTTGATACATTTGCGGTCGCCAATATGATTAACCGTGCGATTTATGATCAATTGATCAAGAAAGAAGTGCTGACTGCACAAGATATTTTAATTAAATTAGCTGAAACACGTTACTTAAAGGAAAATGATTCAATCAGCGATTGGCATGCATTATCAGAAAGCTCTAAACATACGCGTTTTCCAGTGTTAGATGCAAACAATAAATTAAGCGGTATGGTGACAAGTAAAGATATCTTTAATCAAAATCCTTCTGAAAAGATTAAGAAGGTTATGACTAAGTCACCGGCTACTGTTAACTTGAATACGACTGTCGCAAGTTGTGCACATATTATGATCTGGGAAAGTATCGAATTGTTGCCAGTTGTATCGCGTTATAATAACTTAATCGGTGTTGTTTCTAGAGAAGATGTGTTAAAAGCAATGCAATCAGCAGACAGACAGCCACATATGGGCGATACATTTAATGATCAGATATTAAAGAAGATGAAGTTTAATAATGATCAAATTTCAATACAGATTACTCCTCAAATGTCTAATCAGTATGGTAGTTTAAGTAAATCTGTTTTTCTTGCAATTATTGAGGAATCAGTTAAATTTCATATGAAAAAGTTAATTCGTGGAGATGTACTGATTGATAGTATCAATATCTTTTTCATTCGTACAGTCCAGATAGATTCCATTCTGGATGTTGAAGTTAAGTTGCTGGATATTGGACGTAAGTTTGCAAAGATTGAAATTGCTATTATGCAGAATAATAATGCGGTTGCAAAAGCAATGACAATTCTTCAGGTGATTGAACATTATTACTAATCAAAAAAGATTGAGGCACAAGCCTCAATCTCTTTTTAATCATGATGATTATCTTCTGTTTTGCTGTTTTTTACGCAATGCTTCCCATGCTGCATCTTCTTCACCAAAGTGACTTTCAAAATATTTTTTAGCCTTTATTGCATATTGATAATTATAAATTGCATAAGCAATAAGTAATGCGCAGATGATATAAGTAAATGTATTTGGGAATAGTAATATTTGATTACATGCAAAAGCAAACATGAAGATTGAAAAACATTGACGTGCACGTGCTCTATACCAGGCACGACGTACATCTTTTACTTCTCTAAAATATTTCGCGATATTATACACCGTGAAAATAAAAGAGAAGATCATCACTGTAACAGTGATCATGATAATATAAGGGAAAATTGTTTCCATCTTTAAACCTCCAGTCTTAAAGATTATAGCATATCTTTAACACCTGTAAATCTATCAAACAAAGGAGAAATTATGAATAAAAATGAAATAGGTGCATTGATTGAAAAAATTAATGCTTACGACACGATAATAATATTTAGACATGTACGTCCAGATCCAGATGCATTAGGTTCTCAACTAGGATTTAAATATGCAATACAGAAGCTATTTCCGAATAAACATGTGTATGCAGTAGGAAGTTCAGTTGACAATTTAAGCTTTATTGGTGAAATGGACGAAATAAATGACGAGATATTTACCGACGCACTTGGTTTAGTGTTAGATACGGCAAATGCACCACGCATTGATGACGAGCGCTATAAAATGTGTAAATCAATCATAAAGATAGATCACCATCCGCCGGTTGACCAATATGGGGAAATAAATGTCGTTAATACGGATAGTTCGTCTACAAGCGAAATAATCTATGAAATTCTGTTAAATATCGGTTACGGTACAGATTTAATTACGCGAGAAATTGCGCGCTGTCTTTATATCGGTATCGTAGGTGATACAGGTCGTTTCTTATTTAATAATACGACGAGCAAAACAATGGCTATTGCTTCAGAACTATTGAAATACGATATTGATCATACGCAGATGATTAATCAAATGCAGCAACGCGATTTAACTTCAATTCGATTTCAGGGATATGTGTTGCAACATTTTAAATTTGAGGATGGCGTAGGGTATATATTCATTACGAAGGAAATTTTAGAACAATTTAATATATCTGCCAGTGCAGCATCTTTATTTGTTAATAGTCTTGCAGACACACAAGGCATTAAAGCATGGGCGTTTGCTATTGATGAAACAAGTGAAATACGTGTTCGTCTTCGCAGTAAAGATGTAGTTATTAACACACTTGCAGCAGAATATAATGGTGGTGGTCATCCATTGGCGAGTGGCGCATCAGTATATAGTGTTGAGGAATTAGAAAGATTAATAGCGCAATTAAAAGCATTGGTGAATGCTTAATAAAATGAGGTGAATAACTTGGTTGTACATTTAAATATCCATACATCATATGATCTGCTACATTCAACGGTAAAAATTAATGATTTGATTGATAGTGTCAAGTCACATGGACAAAACGCAGTTGCAATTACTGACTTAAATGTATTATTTGGTGTACAGTCATTTTATTCTGCTTGCAAAGATGCCGGTATTAAACCGATTATTGGTATGGAAATTATCCTGACGGACGGAATTGAAGATTGTTATACAGTTTTATTAGCCAAAAATAATGAGGGTTTCAAAAACCTGATGCAGTTGTCTTCACGTATTCAACTGAAAAAACTACAAAAAATATCAACTGATGTACTGCGTCAATATACTGACCAGTTAATTGTTATCTATAAACAATTAGATGCCAATCAGCAACATTTTGTCATTGATGAAGCCGATTATTATGTCAGTCACGATAGTACAATTGAAGCTAGACGTGTATATATCGATGATGTGCGATACTTATCGCCAGAGGGTATTGTAGATTTAAGCATCTTAAACGCAATTGATGATAATAAAAAGATACCGCTAGAGACAATTCAATTAAAGTCTGGAACACAATATATTAAATCAGATGAAATATTATTAGATTTTGGTATTTCTGAAAATGACATCCAGGCGACAGAGCAAATCGCTAAATCATGTAATGTTATACTAGAAAAGTCGACACATCTGCCAAAATATCCAGTACCAAATGATTTAACAAGTGATGCATATCTATTTGAACTTTTACAAAAGCAAAAAGTAAAGTTTCCACAGTTTGATAATATTTATGAAGAACGATTAATGTATGAATATAAAGTCATTCAAAGCATGGGATTTTCTGATTACTTTTTAATTGTTAGTGATCTCATACATTTTGCGAAGACACATGACATATTGGTAGGCCCAGGTCGTGGATCATCGAGTGGTTCGCTTGTTAGTTATGTGCTTGGTATCACTACAATTGATCCGATAGAGCATGATTTACTTTTTGAGCGTTTTTTAAATCCGGAACGTGTAACGATGCCGGATATTGATATTGACTTTGAAGATAAAGAGCGCGATAAAGTAATTGAATACGTCATTAAGAAATATGGTGCATTCAATGTAAGTGGTATCGTGACATTTGGTCATCTGTCTATGAAAGCAGTGATGCGTGACGTTGGACGCATACTGCAGTTTTCAGAAAGTGAGTTAAAAGAAGCAAGTTCAATATTAAGTAATAAAAGCTTTAATAATTTAATCGATGCATATGAAGATGATGCATTCTCAAGCTTTATTGATTACAATGACCGACGCAAAAAATGGTATCAGATTGCAAGGTCGCTGGAAGGTTTACCACGTCATACATCGACACATGCTGCAGGTATTATCATTCATGACCAGTTACTTACAGATTATGTACCTTTATTGATGGGTGAAGAATACCCACTAACCCAATGGAATATGACAGAAGTAGAAGCGGTTGGATTACTTAAAATCGATTTTCTTGGTTTACGTAATTTAACGATTATACATAATATACTACGTTCTATTAAAGCACAATATGGTAAGACGATAAATATTGAACAAATCCCGATGGATGATATAAAAGTTTACGAGCAGTTATCCAGTGGAGATTCAATGGGAATATTCCAATTAGAATCAGACGGAATACGGAATGTGTTAAAACGATTAAAACCAGAAAATTTCAATGACATTGTTGCAGTTTTAAGTCTTTATCGTCCTGGTCCGATGGAACAAATACCGTTATATATTGAAAGACGTCATAATCAGCAAACAGTTCACTTACCTCATGGTGATTTAGAGGATATTCTATCACCTACTTATGGTGTAATCATCTATCAGGAGCAAATTATGCAGATTGCAAATCGATTTGCTGGATTCAGTTTAGGTGAGGCGGATATTTTAAGACGTGCTATGAGTAAGAAGAACCATCAGACATTACTGGCTGAACAGGAGCATTTTGTATCAGGTAGCATGAAGAATGGTTATTCAAAACAAGATGCGATGGCGATTTATGAATTAATCTTAAAGTTTGCTAATTATGGATTCAATAAAGCACATGCTGTCGCGTATGCAAAAATATCATATATTATGATGTATTTTAAAGTGCATTTCCCAAATATATTTTATGCCGCGACACTCAGTAATCAAATTGGTGTTGAGCATAAAACAAAAGAAATTATCGCTGAAGTAAAATCAAGAATGATCAATATATATCCCGCTGATATTAATCAGGCTGGTTGGTATTACAAAGCGCAAAAGACAGGTATTATGATGTCACTCGGTATGATTAAGGGAGTAGGATACAGAAGTGTGGTTGAAATTGTTGAAGAAAGAAAAAAAGGACCGTTTAAAGATATATATGACTTTTGTGCCAGAATTCCGAAACGCGTTAAATCTAAAGCATTGCTGGAAGCATTGATACATGTTGGTGCTTTTGATCGATTTGAGCAAAATCGTGCAACTTTGCTTGCTTCACTTGATGCGATTCTTGATGTTGAGAAAGAAGCTTTTGGTGAAATGAACTTTCTTGAGTCTTTAGGACTCAATAAGAAGAAAATCTATCATTATCATGAAGAGATGTCGGATGATCAAAAGGCTAGTTATGAGCTTGAGTATCTTGGTTTCTTTATTTCCAGACATCCAATCGAAGCATTGTTTAATGAACTACAGTTTTTACCCCTATATCGTATGAGTCAGAAGGTAAATGACCAATATATCTTACTCTGGATTGAAGGATTAAGAAGAATTAGAACAAAAAAAGGTCAACCAATGGCATTTGTACAAGCGATGGATGGTATTCAGCAGATGAATCTTGTCGTTTTTCCCACAGCATTCCATCAATACGAGACATTGATTCAAACCAATAAGCCACTTATTGTAAAAGGGAAATTTGATGATAAGAAAGATAATCAAATCATTGTAAACGAAGTAATTAAAGTCGATGAATTTATTAAAAATATTCACTTGAATGCGAAGCAATTATATGTGAGAGTCCCTGTTCAAAATACAGAACAAATCAATAAACAAGGTGATATTGAAGTGATTCAATTTGAACAGAACGAAATGCAACCGATAGGTTTTATTCAAAGAGACAAACTAGATGACTTTATGTCTCGATACGATAAAGCAGATATTCGTTTAATTTAACATTTCAAATCATTTTAATATATGGTATAGTATTCCTTAGTGGTCTGACCACTAAGGTTTTTTTATTGATGAGAAGGGGGAAAAACCTTGAATCCAATACCAAACAAAGGATTTAATGCAGTAATTACTGCAATTAATGAAATTATAAAAACTAAAAATTTAACTGCTGGCGATAAACTACCTTCTGAACGTTATTTGAGTGAAAATCTTAATATTAGCAGGTCAAGTGTTCGTGAAGCACTCCGAGCTTTAGAAATGCTTGGCGTGATTGAAACAAGACGCGGTGAAGGTACTTATTTAACAGAAATGGATAATAATCAATTTATTGAAATGATAGCAGGCTATGTTGTTACAACTGAAACACAGCAAGATGAAATTACTGATTTTATACATATGATAGAATCAATCGTGAATGTTGACAGTACAAATGTACAGCATTTAAAAGATGCGATTGAAACGCGTAATACTATCATGTTTCGTGTTTGGAAATTATTGAAGCAGTTTGAAAAGACATATGATGTAGAGGGGTAATGGATATGTTCAAAGATATATTTAAGCGCAATAAGAAAAAAAAATATGTAGCTGTACAGAACATGAAAGATACAGAAGTTCCTGAAGGTATCATGGTCAAGTGTCCTAAATGTAAGAAGATTATGTATACAAAAGAATTAAGTACAAATCTAAATGTTTGTTTTCATTGTGATCATCACATGGCATTAAGTGCATATGAACGCATTGAAGCCGTTACTGATAAGGATAGTTTTGAAGAATTTGATGCCGTGATTGCTTCTCAAAATCCTCTTTCATTTCCAAATTATGCTGAGAAGTTAGAAAGCGATAAAGAAAAGACTGGTTTAAATGAAGCGGTTGTAACCGGTGTCGGTAAAATAGATGGAAATCAATTCGGTATCTGTGTGATGGATTCCAGATTTAGAATGGGGTCTATGGGGACAGTAGTCGGCGAAAAAATAAGCAGAGTAATCGACTACTGCACTGATCATGAACTTCCATTTGTTATCTTTACTGCTAGCGGAGGTGCACGTATGCAGGAAGGGATTCTATCTCTGATGCAAATGGCTAAAACAAGTGTAGCGATAGAAAGACATAGCGAAAAAGGACTCTTGTTTATTTCTTATATGACACATCCGACAACTGGCGGAGTTTCTGCTAGCTTTGCTTCTGTAGGAGATATTAATTTAGCTGAACCAGAAGCGTTAATTGGCTTTGCAGGTAGACGTATTATTGAACAGACAATCAATGAGAAACTACCAGACGACTTTCAAACAGCTGAGTTCCTGCTTGAACATGGACAACTGGATAAAGTAGTACATCGTAAAGCAATGAA
The DNA here is from genome assembly GCF_016865215.1 of Macrococcoides bohemicum. Lineage (NCBI taxonomy): Bacteria > Bacillati > Bacillota > Bacilli > Caryophanales > Staphylococcaceae > Macrococcoides > Macrococcoides bohemicum. The sequence continues at coordinate 1,684,264 of NZ_CP054482.1, read as the reverse complement.
AGAAACGTTAAGTAAACTCATCGCGATGCATACGAAAGGAGTATAACTATGGCGCTTGAATTTGAAAAACCGTTAATCGAACTTGATAGAAAAATTGAAGAATTAAAGAAATATATGGCTTCAGAAGGTGTAGACTTAAGTGATGAAGTTAAAACATTACAGATTTCTAGGGAAGAAAAATTTAATGAAATCTATGATAACCTTACACCATGGCAGCGTGTTCAAATTGCACGACTTACAGAACGTCCAACAACACTGGACTACATTCATTATTTGTTCGAAGATTTTATTGAATTGCATGGTGACCGCAACTTTAGAGATGATCCGGCAATCATTGGTGGTGTAGCACGATATAAAGGGAAACCTGTCACAGTAATAGGACATCAACGCGGCAAAGATACAAAAGATAATATATATAGAAATTTTGGAATGGCACATCCGGAAGGTTATCGTAAAGCGCTGAGATTAATGAAGCAGGCTGATAAATTTAATCGCCCTATAATATTATTTATTGATACGAAAGGTGCTTATCCTGGTAAAGCTGCAGAAGAACGAGGGCAAAGTGAATCGATTGCCAGAAACTTAGTTGAAATGGCGGGTCTTTCAGTACCGGTTATCTCGATTGTTATTGGAGAAGGCGGTAGTGGCGGTGCTTTAGGTTTAGGGATATGTAATCGATTATTAATGCTTGAAAACTCAACGTATTCTGTTATCTCGCCAGAAGGTGCTGCAGCATTGTTATGGAAGGATAGTAGTTTAGCACAGCTCGCTGCAGAAAGTATGAGAATTACGGGACCAGACTTACTGGAACTTAATATTGTAGATGAACTGATTACAGAAGTTAAAGGTGGCGCACATTTAAATATAGCTGCTCAAAGTGAACATATTGATATTTCTATTGAAAAACATTTAAATGAGTTAATGCAATTAGATAAACAGGCATTAAAAAATCAGCGTTATGATAAATTCAGAAAAATTGGTAGTGCAATGTAAATTTACATGTCAGTAAATGATGCGATGTAAATAATTAAAAAACAATGAGAACGCTTAAAAAGAAACCCCTAGATGATTATTCTAACGGGTTTTTAATTTGTTAAAGATAAAACGTTTACATCTGTTATAATACATGATTTTAATGGATATAAATATTGGATTGTGTTAATTTAAAGGTATCAATAGACAAAAGGTGAGGATAATACTATGAAAAAGATAGCAGTATTAACAAGTGGTGGGGATGCACCAGGTATGAACGCTGCTGTGCGTGCAGTTGTACGTAAAGCGATGTACCATGATATTGAAGTTTATGGGGTTTATCAAGGGTATCAAGGTTTAGTGAATAATAATATACATAAGATGGAACGTGGTACTGTAGGAGATAAAATTCAACGTGGTGGTACGTTCTTGCAGTCAGCGCGTTGCCCTGAGTTTAAAGATCCAGAAGTGCGAAAAAAGGGTATTGATAATTTAAAACAGCTAGGTATTGAAGGATTAGTTGTGGTTGGGGGAGATGGTAGTTATCGAGGTGCGCAACGTCTGAATGAAGAAGGTATTAAGACGATTGGTATCCCGGGTACAATCGATAATGATATCAATGGTACTGATTTTACAATCGGTTTCGATACAGCATTAAATACAATTATAGAAGCAATTGATAAGATTCGTGACACTGCGTCAAGTCATGAACGTACATTCATTGTTGAAGTAATGGGACGAGACGCAGGAGACCTTGCTTTATGGTCAGGACTTGCTGGTGGAGCTGAGACAGTATTAGTTCCAGAACATAAGAAAGATATTAAAGAAATTGCAGATAAAATACAACAAGGTATTGAACGTGGTAAGAAACACTCGATCATTGTTGTTGCTGAGGGTGTAATGAGTGGTCACGAATGTGGTGAACAGCTTAAGAAGTATATTAATGTTGATACGCGTATTTCTGTATTAGGACATATGCAACGAGGTGGATCTCCATCAGGATTAGATAGAGTATTAGCAAGCAGACTAGGTGGCTATGCTGTAGAATTATTAATGAATGATGAAACAGGGTTAGCTGTTGGTATTCTGAATAATAAATTATCAAAGACGTCATTTGATGATTTATTCTCTGCAACGCATACTTTAGATGAACAAATGTATGCACTATCAAATGAATTATCAATTTAATATAATTGTTGAATGAATACTGAATAGAATTAACTTTCTTAATTGAATAGTATAAAAAAAAAGTTACCGGAGGCTCATAAACATGAGAAAAACTAAAATTGTATGTACGATAGGACCAGCATCAGAATCGCCAGAAATGTTAGAGAAATTAATGAATGCTGGAATGAACGTAGCACGTTTAAACTTCTCACATGGTAGTCATGAAGAACATAAAGCACGCATTGATACGATTCGTAAAGTGGCTAAAAAATTAGATAAAACTGTAGCGATTCTTTTAGATACTAAAGGCCCTGAAATTCGTACACATAACATGGAAAATGATAAGATTGAATTAGTTAAAGGTTCTACAGTATCAATTAATATGAAAGAAGTATTAGGAACGCCAGCAGAATTTTCTGTGACATATGAAGATCTAATTAACGATATTCATGTTGGTTCAACGATTCTTTTGGACGATGGGTTAATCGAACTAACAGTTAAAGATATTAAGCATGAAGAAGGCAGAATTATCTGTGATGTTATCAATGCGGGGGAATTAAAGAATAAAAAAGGTGTTAATTTGCCGGGTGTTAAAGTGAATTTACCAGGTATTACGGATAAAGATGCGCAGGATATCATATTCGGTATCGAACAACGTGTTGACTTTATCGCAGCATCTTTCGTTCGTCGTGCAAGTGACGTTTTAGAAATACGTAAAATTTTAGAGGATAGAAATTGCGATTTCATTAATATCATTCCTAAAATTGAGAATGAAGAAGGTATTGAAAATATTGATCAGATTTTAGAAGTTTCAGATGGATTAATGGTTGCTCGTGGAGATATGGGTGTTGAAATTCCGGCAGAAGAAGTACCATTAGTGCAAAAAGATTTGATTCAAAAATGTAACATTATGGGTAAACCAGTAATTACAGCGACGCAAATGTTGGATTCAATGCAACGTAACCCACGTTGTACACGTGCAGAAGCAAGTGACGTGGCAAACGCGATTTATGACGGAACAGATGCTGTCATGTTATCAGGAGAGACTGCTGCGGGCTTATATCCTGAAGAGTCAGTTAAAACGATGCATAATATTGCATTTGCAGCTGAAGAAGCTCAGGATTATAAGCGTTTATTATCTGACAGAACGAAATTAAATCAAGCGTCAATGGTTAATGCTATTGGTGTTTCTGTTGCACATACTGCTTTAAATTTAGATGTTCAAACAATTGTTGCTGCAACTGAAAGTGGAACGACAGCACAAACAATTTCAAAATATCGTCCACATTCTAACATTATTGCTGTAACACCTTATGAAGAAACTGCGCGTCATATGGCACTTGTTTGGGGTGTTATTCCAATGATTAAGAAAGGAAAATCAACGACAGACGGATTATTAGATAAAGCGGTTCAGGCAGCAATAGAAGTAGGAACTGTTGAAAATGGTGATTTAATTATTATCACTGCTGGTATCCCTACTGGTGAAGCTGGTACAACGAACTTAATGAAGATCCATTTAATTGGAGACGTCATTGCAGCAGGACAAGGTATTGGACGTAATGCTACAGTTGGTAAAGTATTAGCTGTTAGATCTGCAGAAGAATTAGCAGATAAAGACTTATCTGATAAAGTCATTGTAGCACCATCTACAGATGCTGACATGGTTCCTTACATTGAAAAAGCTTTAGCGATTGTAACTGAAGAAGGTGGCTTAACGTCTCATGCAGCAGTTGTTGGATTAACGTTAGGGAAACCAACGATTGTGGGCGTTGCAGACGTAATGGAAAAACTAGAAACTGGTACATTAGTAACTGTAGATGCAGAGCACAACAAAGTTTATGTTGGACATGCAAAAGTAAATTAATTGCTATATATAGATGAATTTGATTATAAAAACAAGAAGCACAGGATTAATGTCCTGTGCTTCTTGTTATTTATTATTTATTATTTATTATCATAATTATGTGGATCAAAACTTCCTTTTTTAAATCCACCTTGTGCAGCATACATAATTGCTAACAATACAAACCACAATGGTGATACGAATAATCCCATTCTTGTATCTTCAGCCATAAACAATAGAGCGAACATAAATACGAAGAATAAAAGAATTGCGATAGCAGAAATTTTACCGCCTGGTAATTTGTAAAGACTTGACTGATGTAACTGTGGTCTACGTTTTAAGTAAACAAGATATGCTGAAAGAATGATAGACCATACAACGATAAAGAATACTGTTGCAACAGTCGTTACTAATGTAAATACTGCGTTTGCATTAGGCATAAAGTAATTCAGTAATACTGATAATAATAACAACACACTTGAGAGTACTACTGCGTTGGCTGGTACACCGGCTTTATTCGTACGTTGGAAGAAACTATCGTTTCCTTTTGAATAGTTCTTACTTAAACCGAATAACATACGACTGTTAGAGAAGATACCACTGTTACAAGACGATGCAGCAGAAGTAATCACTACAAAGTTGATTAAGCTCGCTGCAAATCCAATGCCAATTAACCCGAAGAACTTAACGAAAGGACTTTCGTTTGGATCGATTTTATCCCAGGGCGTGATACTCATTATGATGATTAAAGAACCGATATAGAATAACACGATACGCATCGGCACACTGTTAATTGCTCTTGGTAATGTTTTTTCAGGATCTTGTGCTTCACCAGCTGTTACACCGATTAACTCAATCCCTACAAAACTGAATATTGCCATCTGGAAGCTTAATAAGAATCCGTTTGTTCCATTTGGGAAGAATCCACCATGTGACCAAAGATTTGTTATCGTTGCTACTCCAAAGTTTGTTTTAAATCCGATGACTATAAGTACGATTCCTGTAATGATTAATGCAACGATTGTAATAACTTTAATCAATGCAAACCAGAATTCTAATTCTCCAAATAGTTTAGCTGTCAGTAAGTTTAAGAACATTAATACAAGGATACATAAAAGTGATGATAACCATGTCGGAAAGTCCGGCCACCAGAACTGCACATACTTAGCGATGGCTGTTACTTCAGCCATCCCTGTAACTACCCAGCAGAACCAATATGTCCAACCGGTAATATAACCTACAAAGTCTCCTAGATAATCACGTGCAATATCAGTAAACGAATGATAGTTTGTATTAGATAATAATAATTCTCCTAGTGCTCTCATAAACAAGAATAAAAAGAGTCCGATAATTAAATAAGTAAATAAGATTGATGGACCCGCCAGATTGATTGATTTCCCTGCTCCTAAGAAGAGTCCGGTACCAATTGCGCCCCCAATCGCAATCAGTTGAATGTGTCGATTTGACAACGAACGTTGTAAATCGTTTCGTTCCTCGATATTATGCTGATGATTTGCCATACTAATCCCCATTTCATTTTTAGTATCTATATTATCTTATTAAAAACTGAAAATCACAAACATTTTTTAAACTATTCTTAATGTTTTTAAGAATTAATTAAATGATAAAATAAAAATTTAAATATAAGTAAAAGTTATCACGTAAGATAAAAATTTTCTAAGTTCCTAATTCATTCACAAATGTGAGGACATTAGATATAATTGAGTTGTGAAAGCCATTACATTTGGCATAACAAAAATTATGATGCAAAGGGGAGTCAAAAATGGCAGAATTAGTGAAGGGCCTTGAAGGTATTGTTGCTTCAAACACTAAAGTAAGTTCAATTATCGGTGATCAACTTACTTATGCAGGATATGAAATAGATGATTTAACAGAAAATGCACAATTTGAAGAAGTTGTCTTCTTATTATGGAACTTCCGTTTACCGAATGCGGAAGAATTGGCTGATTTTAGGAAGCAATTATTTGAAAATATGACTTTACACCCAAGAATGTACAGTCATTTTGAAGATTATGCAGCAGATCATGTTCATCCTATGACAGGATTACGCACTTCTTTATCTTATTTAGCACATTTTGATCCACGTGCTGACGAATTTAATGAAGATGCTCATATGAACAAAGCGATTCGTATTCAGGCTAAAGTAGCGTCACTTGTAGCAGCATTCGCTCGTGTTCGTCAAGGGAAAGAAGTAGTGAAACCGAAAGAAGACTTAAGTTATGCAGCTAACTTCTTGTATATGTTGTTTGGTGAAGAACCAACAGCTGTACAAGAAGAAGGTTTCAATAAAGCGTTAATTCTTCATGCAGATCATGAATTAAACGCATCTACATTCACTGCACGTGTTGCTGTTTCTACATTATCTGATATGTATTCTGGTGTAGTCGCTGCAGCTGGCGCATTAAAAGGGCCATTACACGGTGGTGCTAATGAACAGGTTATGAAAATGTTGAATGAAATTGGTTCATTGGATAATGTGGATAGCTATGTAGCAGATAAGATTGCTAAAAAAGAGAAAATTATGGGCTTTGGTCACCGTGTCTACAAAAATGGAGATCCACGTGCTAAATACTTAAAAGAAATGTCTAGAAGAATTACTGATGAGACTGGTCAAAAAGAATTATTTGATATGTCTGTGCGTATTGCGGATATTTTAAAAGAAGAAAAAGGTTTATTACCGAATGTTGATTTTTATTCAGCAACAGTTTATCACTCAATGGGTATTGAACATGATTTATTTACACCAATCTTTGCAGTATCTCGTACTTCTGGCTGGATTGCGCATATTTTAGAGCAATATAGTGATAACAGAATTATTCGTCCACGTGCAACTTATGTTGGTGAAGTTGGTCGAAAATATGTTCCAGTTGAAGAAAGATAATATGATTAAAAATTTTAATATAAGGTAAACTAAAGTTAGAAATACTAATAATGGAGGCATAATAAAAATGGCTGAAAAAATTACGAATAATAATGGTGTTTTAAACGTTCCAAATAATCCAATCGTTCCTTTTATAATCGGAGATGGAACAGGGCCGGATATTTGGAATGCTGCTGTTCGCGTGTTAGATGCTGCTGTAGAAAAAGCATATAATGGTGAGAAAAAAATCGAGTGGAAAGAAGTTTTAGCAGGACAAAAAGCATTCGATAACACAGGAGAATGGTTGCCACAAGAAACTTTAGATACAATAGAAGAATACTTAATAGCGATAAAAGGACCATTAACTACACCTATCGGTGGAGGTATCCGTTCTTTAAACGTAGCTTTACGTCAGGAATTAGATTTATTCGTATGTCTTCGTCCAGTCCGTTACTTTGACGGAGTTCCTTCACCAGTTAAGCGTCCTGAAGATACTGATATGGTTATCTTCCGTGAAAATACTGAAGATATTTATGCAGGTATTGAGTATAAAGAAGGATCAGACGAGGTTAAGAAGGTTATTGAATTCTTGCAAAATGAAATGGGTGCTAAAAATATCCGTTTCCCGGAAACTTCAGGTATTGGTATTAAACCAGTTTCTAAAGAGGGTACTGAACGTTTAGTACGAGCAGCATTAAACTATGCGCTAGAGCAAGGTCGTAAGTCATTAACATTAGTACACAAAGGGAATATCATGAAATTTACTGAAGGTGCCTTCAAACAATGGGGTTATGATTTAGCTGAACGTGAATTTGGTGATAAAGTATTTACATGGAATCAATACGACAAAATTAAAGCTGAACAAGGTGCAGAAGCTGCAGATAAAGCTCAAAATGAAGCGATTGCCGCCGGAAAATTATTGGTGAAAGATTCAATCGCTGATATATTCTTACAGCAAATTTTAACGCGTCCTGCTGAGTTTGATGTTGTTGCAACAATGAACTTAAACGGTGATTATATTAGTGATGCATTAGCAGCACAAGTAGGTGGTATCGGGATTGCACCAGGTGCAAACATCAACTACGAAACAGGACACGCAATCTTTGAAGCAACACACGGCACTGCACCAAAATATGCTGGATTAGATAAAGTAAATCCGTCTTCTGTTATTTTAAGTGGTGTATTAATGTTAGATCATTTAGGATGGAAAGAAGCTGGAGAATTAATCACAAAAGCGATGGAAAAATCAATAGCTTCTAAAGTCGTAACATATGATTTTGCACGTTTAATGGATGGTGCAACTGAAGTGAAATGTTCTGAGTTTGCTGACGAATTAATCAAAAATATGTAATTAGAAAAGTAGTCTAACTTTTAAGGATAGTATTATGAATGAAATTCATAGTTACTATCCTTTTTTTAAATTAATAAGGGGGATTTATCATGACAAAGAAAAAGATTTCAATCGTAGGAAGTGGTTTTACTGGCTCTACAGCGGCTTTTATTGCTGCAAGTAAAGGATTAGCAGATATTGTACTTGTTGATACTTATGGTAGTTTAGATCCTACAACAGGAAAAGCACTAGATATTATGCAGGCGATGCCGATATTACATCAAAACGTCGACATTAAAGCAAGTAATGATTACGCCGATACGAAAGATTCTGATGTTGTAATGATTACATCAGGTATCGCTCGTAAACCAGGTATGACGCGTGATGATCTAGTACAGACCAATCAAGGTATTGTAGAAGCTGCAACGAAAGAAATTGTTAAATACTCACCGAATTGTATTATCATTGTACTCACTAATCCGGTTGATGCAATGACATATGCTGTGTATAAAGCATCTGGTTTTGAGCCGAATCGTGTCATCGGTCAATCAGGCGTGCTGGATACTGCTCGATTTAGAACGTTTGTAGCACAAGCATTAAATGTGGCAGTAACTGATGTTACTGGATTTGTATTAGGAGGACATGGTGATACGATGGTACCTTTAATTCGTTATTCATCGGTAAGTGGCGTACCTATAGCTGATCTAATGGATGAAGCAACAATTGATACCATTATTGAAAGAACGCGTAATGGTGGCGCTGAAATTGTAAACTTATTAGGCACTGGATCTGCTTATTATGCACCAGCTGCGGCGATGGTTGATATGGCAGAATCAATTATCAATGATAGTAATCGTGTATTGCCAGCGATTGCTTATTTAAACGGTGAATTTAAACAGGAAGGTATTTATATCGGAGTACCAGTAAAGTTAAATAAAGATGGTGTTGAAAGCATCGTTGAATTGCAACTTACTGATGAAGAACAACAAGCATTTAATAAGTCTGCTGAGGCAGTGAAAGCTACGATTCAATCTTTAAAGTCTTCAAATTAATATGAATTTTTTAAACGATAGATTGATAATCCTTCTAATTGTAAAGAGAATGTAAATTATTCTGTTATAGCTTGAAGAATGTTGATTTGTTGTAGCATTTCAATATTCTTTTAATATATAATGAATATGATAATTGTTTGGAGGGATTGGATGAGTCAGAAGGTTCTGGTAGTAGACGATGAACAATCTATCGTAACTTTACTACAATATAATTTGCAACAATCAGGATTTGAAGTTGTAACAGCTTATGATGGTGAAGAAGGTCTAGAAAAGATTTTCAGTGAAAAACCAGATATCGTAGTATTAGATTTAATGTTACCTAAAATGGACGGCGTAGAAGTATGTAAATCTGTTAGAAATGAGAAAAATCAAGTACCTATCTTAATGTTAACGGCAAAAGATGATGAATTTGATAAAGTACTTGGATTAGAATTAGGTGCAGATGATTATATGACTAAACCGTTTTCTCCAAGAGAAGTTATTGCGCGAATAAAAGCAATTCTTCGTCGCACAAATACGATTAAGACAGTTGAAGATGAGAAAGATAATAAAGAAATTATTATCGGGAAGATCAAAGTATTGCCTGAACATTTTGAAGCATATCGTAATGATGAATTGCTCGATTTAACACCAAAAGAATTTGAGCTATTAATTTATTTGATTGAACGTCAAGGGCGGGTCATTACACGTGAGCATATGTTAAATTCGGTATGGAACTATGAGTTTGCCGGTGATTCTCGTATCGTTGATGTGCATATTAGTCACTTACGTGAAAAGTTAGAAGATAATCCGAAACAGCCACAATATATTAAGACTGTTCGAGGTCTTGGATATAAATTAGAAAGTCCGAAACGCGAATGATCAGTTTTAAAAGGAATTTGTTATTGATACTTACAACAGTTATTGTTGTAAGTTTTCTTTTACTAGGAACACTATTGTATCTTGCGCTTGCGAAGCAATTTATTGACGGAGATAAAGCAGGATTAACAAAAGATGCAAAAATCTTTGAATCGTATGTAAGTGGCGACAAACGAGTTGAAGATTTAATACGTGATTATGAAAAATCATACCATTCATCAATTCTTATTCTCGATAAAGATCAACATGTGATTTATAAGACAGCAGGTACATCGAAGAAGGAATTTAATCAGTTTATTACAAAATATACTTTAGAAAACAACGATAAAGTGAATTATCGTTATGATGGTTCAAAAGAAAAAAGTTTACTACGTTATAAAAATAATCAAACGGTTTATATTTTAAGTGAGATAAAGGCGATTAACATCGTACAAAAAATGATTATTAAATATTTTTCTATCGGATTGTTATGTATGTTCCCGATAATATTTATCATTGTACGTTATATCAATAAAAGCTATATCCAGCCGATTAAAGAAGTGACATATGCTTCAAAGTTATTATCTGACGGTAATTATAAAGTGCGAGTACCTGAAAGTAGTGTAACGGAGACGAAAGATTTATTTAGGTCTACAAACATACTTGCAAGAACACTTCAGGATCTGAATAATGAGCAGAAATTACAACGCAATCGATTAGAGACAACATTACAGAATATACCAAGTGCAACAATGCTCGTAAACAATAACGGGGAAGTGGCAATTGCGAACGAAACCTATATTAATCTTTTTAATAAACGACAACCGATAGAGCATGGGCATTATGAAACAGTAATTAAAAATCAATCAATTAAACAGATGATTAAAGAAGCAATAGCGATAGAAAAACCAGTCAACGATACCCTGAGTATTATAGTCAACGTCCACAAAAAATATTTTGATGTCGCAGTAGTGCCTGTGCTATCAAAGAAACGAAAGAAAATAGAAGGTATCGTTATCGTATTGCATGACATTACACAACTTAAGTCTTTAGAACAGATGCGTAAAGACTTCGTGGCAAATGTATCTCATGAATTAAAGACACCGATTACAAGTATAAAGGGGTTTACAGAAACATTAATCGATGGTGCTAAAAATGATCCTGAAACACTTGATATGTTTTTAGAGATTATTTTGAAAGAGTCTAATCGTATTCAGGTGCTTGTAAGTGAATTACTTGAATTATCTAAAATTGAACAGGCGAATCATTTTGAAATGACGAAGGTCAATTTACCTCAAAAAGTATTTAACAGCGTTGAAGTAGTACATCCTCTAGCAGAGAAGAAAAATATTAAATTTAATCTGGATTTCGAAAAAGATTTATATGTGTTAGCTGAACCAAGTAAATTAAAACAAGTCGTAATAAATCTATTGTCGAATGCGATTAATTATTCATACGAAGACGCAACGATTACGGTAAAAGTGTATCATAAAGATCGGAACTGTATATTAGAGATAACGGACGAAGGTATCGGTATTGCACCAGAAGAACAACTTCGTATCTTTGAAAGATTCTATCGCGTTGATAAGGCACGCAGCCGTGATTCAGGTGGCACAGGATTAGGACTTGCGATTGTAAAGCATATTGTAGAAGTCTTTAAAGGAGAAATTGAGGTGGAAAGTAAAGAAGGTGTCGGTACTACTTTTAGAGTGATTTTAAAACAACATTTATATTAATGTTTCATTTTACAACTTGAAACTTTACTTCATATTTACTTCATCTTTACATTAAATTAACAATGTTCAACTATAATTGCACATAGACCCCTTCATTTTAGAAGAAGATAAACACAAGTGATTCTGAAGCAATCACTTGTGTTTTTTTATTTTCAAAATGCTGTTCCTTTAAATATGTCCTGAATTCAAGATGTGATAGACTATAAGAGACATACGATGGAGGTAGAAGAATGAAAGAAAAACTAATATTAATTGATGGAAATAGTATCGCGTTTCGTGCCTTTTATGCATTACCATTACTAAAGAATTCATCAGAGTTACATACGAATGCAATTTATGGTTTTACGTTAATTTTAGAAAAGTTAATTAAAGAAGAAAAACCAACGCATTTCTTAATCGCATTTGATGCAGGTAAGACAACATTTAGACATGCAACGTTTGGAGAATATAAAGGAGGACGTCAGAAGACACCTCAGGAATTAAGTGAGCAATTCCCGCACATCAGAAGACTTGCAGAAGCTTACCAAATAAAGCATTACGAATTAGATAATTACGAAGCAGACGACATTATCGGGACACTTTCAAAAGAAGCAGCCGAACAAAAGATGGAAACAATTATCGTAACCGGTGACCGAGATTTAACGCAGCTAGTCAATGATTATGTAACCGTTTATTACACTAAAAAAGGTGTTACAGACATTGATAAATATACACCACAATTCATTCACGAAAAATATGGATTTGGTGCTGAGAAAATTATCGATCTTAAAGGCTTAATGGGTGATAAGTCGGATAATATCCCTGGCGTACCTGGTGTCGGAGAAAAGACTGCGATTAAATTGTTATTAGAATATGATACGGTTGAAGGTGTAATTGCGAACTTAGATAAGATTACTGCGAAGAAACTCAATGAAAATCTTACAAATCATCAAGAGGATGCTGTCATGAGTAAACAGCTTGCAACAATTGAGACGAATGCACCGATAGAAGTATCTTTAGCTGATACAGTAATCCCGGATAAAGATGAAACGAAAAAAATTGAACTGTTCAGAGAATTAGAATTCAAACAAATGCTGGAAAATCTAGATACAACAAGTCAAATTGAGAGTAGTAAAGCAATCGAAATTAATAACGATTATCAGTCATTTGAATTCAAAGCGATCGATGCAATTGCCTTACACTTGAAATGCTATCAGGACAATTATTTGAAGAATGAAATATTAGGATTAGGTATTATGTACAATGACGAAACATTTGTTGTACAACCCGAAGATATTACGAAGAATAAGTCATTTATCATATTGCTGGGAGACGAAAATGTAAAAAAACATGTGTATGATGCGAAAGCAGTTAAAGTAATGTTCGAACGATTATCAATAAATATTGAAGGTATCGCCTTTGATACGATGCTGGCCAATTATTTATTGAATCCATCATCTACAGTGGTTGATGTCGCACAACTCGGACATGATTTTGGATTAAACTATGTGGAGTCTGATGATCATATTTTCGGTAAAGGTGCGAAAGCGCATGTACCTGACAGAGAAATTTTGAATCAGCACATCGCAAATGAAGTGCATCTTATAAATGACGTAACACCTATGATTATAGAAAAGCTCATTGCGCATGAACAACTCGCGCTACATGACGAACTTGAATTACCACTTGCCCTTGTGCTTGCAAAGATGGAACTTCAAGGTATTAAAGTGAATAAAGAGACATTAATTGAGATGCAGGGTGAAATACAAGAAAGATTAGATGCGTTAACAGAAAGTATCTATAATCATGCCGGCAAATCATTTAATGTTAACTCACCGAAACAACTTGGTGTGATTCTATTTGAAGAGTTAAAGTTACCGATAATTAAAAAGACGAAGACAGGTTACTCAACGGCAGTAGATGTATTAGAAAAGTTACAAGGTAGTCATGCGATTATCGATGATATTTTAGTATATCGTACATTATCTAAACTACAGTCAACGTACGTTGAAGGGTTACAACGATTAATAGGTGATGATGAGAAAATTCATACACGCTTTAATCAGGTTATCGCACAAACTGGTCGTCTATCTTCAATAGATCCGAACCTGCAGAATATACCGGTTAGATTAGACGAAGGTAGAAAGATTAGAAAAGCTTTCGTTCCGAGTGGAGATGACATGGTAATCTTTGCTGCCGATTATTCTCAAATTGAATTGCGTGTCCTTGCTCACATTACAGAAGATGCGAGTATGATGGAAGCATTTACACATGGTATTGATATTCATACGAAGACAGCGATGGAAGTTTTTGATGTTGAAAAAGATGAGGTAGACAGCAATATGCGTCGTCAGGCAAAAGCTGTTAATTTCGGTATTGTTTACGGCATTAGTGATTATGGACTAAGTCAAAGTTTAGGTATAACACGAAAAGCTGCACAACAATTTATCGATGATTATCTGGATAGCTTCCCAAAAGTGAAACAATACATGGATGATATTATTCAGAAAGCAAAGCAGGATGGTTACGTTACAACAATTATGCAGCGTAGAAGATATATTCCTGATATTACAAGTAAGAACTTTAATTTAAGAGGATTTGCTGAAAGAACTGCGATGAACACGCCAATCCAGGGAAGTGCAGCAGATATTATTAAACTAGCGATGGTACAGTTTGATAAAGCGCTGAAAGAGACAAACTTTAAAGCGAAGATGTTATTACAAGTACACGATGAATTGATCTTTGAAGTTCCAAAAGATGAAATAGATGTGTTTAGTCTATTTGTAAAAGATATTATGGAGCATGCAATTGAACTTAATGTACCACTTGAAGTAGAATATGATTCTGGTGAAAGTTGGTATGAAGCAAAGTAGGTGGAAAGATGCCGGAACTACCGGAAGTCGAACATGTGGTAAGAGGTTTAAGACCGCATGTGTTAAATAAAGAAATAATAAACGTAGCATTCTCAGAAGCGGTTAAACGCGGTAAAGCACAAGGTAAAGAAACGATTATTAAACAAATTGAGCTGGATGATTTTAATACCATAGTGCGTAATACTGTAATTGAAAGCATAAACCGCAGAAGTAAATACATTATTTTTGAATTAATGAAACAAAGAAGCCATTTCTTAGAGCAAGTACAAGTAATAGAGCAGGAACAAACATCTAAAATATATTTAGTCGGCCATTTAGGAATGGCCGGCGCTTTCTTTGTGAAAAGTAGTATTGAGGAAATTCCCATTCCAAATTATAAGAAACATTGGCATGTCCAGTTTGAATTGTCAGATGGACAAAAGATGATCTATTCAGATATCAGGCGTTTTGGAGAATTTAAAATATTAGATGAAGCAGCTTTTATAAACTTTAATCAGGCTATTGCGCCAGAACCTTTTGAAAATAACGCAATGGCACATTTCATACAGCAATCGAAACTAAAGAAATATATGAATAAACCGATTAAACAGGTCATTATGGATCATGGTGTTATAAGCGGATGTGGCAATATATATGCATGTGAAGCATTATATTTAGCAGGTATTTTACCGACTCATATTACACACACATTATCGACTCAGAAAAAGAAGAAACTCTTTTCAGCGATTGTGGACGTATTGAATAAAGGTATCGAATATGGAGGGTCAAGTATTTCTGACTACCGCAATGTAGAAGGTGAAAGTGGCAATATGCAAAGTAAATTTAATGTATATGGCTTAAAGCAATGTAAGATATGTAATAGTGATATAACGACACAAGTGATTGCAACAAGAAATACGCATTTCTGCGAAAAATGTCAAAAGTAGGTGTGAATGTGACAGTTATAGGTTTAACAGGTGGTATAGCAAGTGGGAAGTCGACAGTCGCAAAATATTTAGCTTACAATGGATTCATCATTGTTGATGCAGATATTGCAAGTCGCAAAGCAGTCGAAGCAGGATCATCTGGATTAGAAGAAATTAGAACAGTATTTGGAGATGGAGTAATACAGGAAGATGGAACGTTAAATAGAAAAGCACTCGGTGAGATAATCTTTAAAGATAAAAATCAACGAGAAAAGTTAAATGCGATCGTTCATCCCCGTGTAAGAGATATTATGGAGGCAGAAAAAGAAGCGGGACTAGCACTAGGTAAACTCGTAGTAATGGACATACCATTACTCTTTGAAAATAAATTAGAGCATACAGTTGATGAAGTTTGGGTGGTTTATGTTCCAAAAGAAGTTCAGATAGAACGATTAATGGCACGTAATCAGCTTTCACTGGAAGAAGCTGAGTCAAGAGTAGCATCACAACTATCAATAGAAGAAAAGAAACAAAGAGCTGATAAAGTCATTGATAATAGTGATAGCTTACAATCACTGTATCAGCAACTTGAGTTACTTATTCAAAGTTATATATAGACATTAATTTTAAGAAAATTATGAAAATAATTTTCTTAAAGAAAACGCTTCCTTAACGTTATCATTGTGCTATACTAATGAAAGAGATTAGTATAACACATTGCGGAGGAGAAGATATGATGAAAACAAGAGTAGCGATTAATGGGTTAGGAAGAATTGGAAGAATGGTGTTCCGTGCAGCACTATTAAATGATAATTTAGAAGTAGTTGCGATCAACGCGAGCTATCCTCCAGAAACACTAGCACATTTAACTAAGTACGACACTACTCATGGTAAGTTTGAATTAGATGTAGAACCTGGTGACAATGCTTTAATCGTTAATGGTAAGGAAATTAAATTAGTTTCTGAACGTAATCCAGAATTATTACCATGGAAAGAGTTAAATATTGATATTGTTATCGAAGCAACTGGTAAATTTAATGATGCTGAGAAAGCGTCAGCACATATTAAAGCAGGTGCGAAGAAAGTATTATTAACAGCTCCAGGTAAAGGAAATGTTCAAACAATCGTTCGCGGTGTGAACTGTGCACAATTAGATGTAGATACATATGATGTTATTTCAAATGCTTCATGTACTACAAACTGCTTAGCGCCAGTAGCGAAAGTGTTAAATGATAAATTCGGAATTAAGAACGGATTAATGACGACAGTTCATGCGTATACTAATGACCAGAAGAACTTAGACAATCCACATAAAGATTTACGCCGTGCACGTGCATGTGCTCAAAGCATTATCCCAACTTCTACAGGTGCAGCGAAAGCTTTAGCTTTAGTATTACCTGAATTAAAAGGTAAATTACATGGAA
This sequence comes from Macrococcoides bohemicum, assembly GCF_016865215.1. Classification (NCBI taxonomy): domain Bacteria; kingdom Bacillati; phylum Bacillota; class Bacilli; order Caryophanales; family Staphylococcaceae; genus Macrococcoides; species Macrococcoides bohemicum. Next base: position 1,667,265 of record NZ_CP054482.1, on the reverse strand, counting down.
TGGCGTTACGTGTACCTACAACTAATGTATCATTAGTAGACTTAGTTGTAGATTTAGAGAAAGAAGTAACTGTTGAAGAAGTAAATGCAGCGCTTAAAGCATCTGCTGACAATGAACTTAAAGGTATTTTAGATGTAACTTATGAGCCGTTAGTATCAGTAGACTTTAATACAAATCCACATAGCTCAATTGTTGATGGATTATCTACTATCGTTATGGAAGGATCTAAAGTGAAAGTATTATCATGGTACGATAATGAGTGGGGTTACTCAACGCGAGTTGTAGAATTAGCGGTATTAATGGGTGAAAAATTAGCGAAATAATATAGATGATAAGACATCTCTCTTAATTGAGAGGTGTTTTTATTTTGGATAAAAAGTTAAAATGTTGAAAAGGTTTGTTTTTGGATATGCCTTATTAGGCCCTGGAAAATTCCTCTCTTAAAATAAAAATACGTATATGTTATACTATTCACTATTATGTTGATAGTGAGGTATGTTATGAACTGGATTAAAATTATCGTTGCGGCGATTTTTGAGATGTGCTGGGTAATTGGTCTAGCCCATGCTGATAATTGGTATGAATGGATGCTTACTGTTATCAGTGTTTCAATCAGTTTCTATTTATTGCTCAATGCATCGAAATATTTACCGGTTGGAACAAGCTATGCTGTGTTCGTTGGTCTAGGTGCAACGTTAGTAACGATTGCAGATGTAGTATTTTTCAATGAACCAATAGGCGTTGAGAAAGTTATATTAATAAGTGTATTAATTATCGGTGTCATCGGTCTTAAGATGGCAACACCAGAGGAGGCGAAGTAATGTATTGGTTAATTTTAGTACTTGCCGGTATCTTTGAAATGCTAGGTGTTGTCGTGATTAATATGTATTCAAACACACATCAAAAGCGTTATGTTTTATTGCTGATATTTACATTTGCATGTAGTCTTTATTTTCTTTCCGTTGCGTTAATTGCAATTCCGATGAGTACTGCATATGCTATATGGACCGGTATTGGTGCAGTAGGTGGAGCAATTGTAGGGATTTTGTTTTACGGAGAATCGAAAAATGTATTACGTTTATTTTTTATGGGCTTAATTTTAGCAAGTACCATTGGATTGAAGTTGTTCCATTAAAAATAAAGTGTCACATACCGTATTTGGTGTGTGACACTTTTTTTATCTTTGCTTTAATTGTATCGGATAAATATCGGTAAACGTTTCTTCAATGACTTTTGACATAATGTCGTAGCCGAATACATGTGGATGTAGTCCGTCATCTGTAAGTTCGTTGCGTAAATAGTCGATGTCATCTTTAGTTTCAGTCATCTGTTTATAGTAATCGATAAATAATGCGTCATGTTCTGTACATAGTTGTTTGATTTCGTTATTTATTATCTGAACAAGTTTTGAGCGCGTTATAAATCCTTCTAACTTAGGTCGGTTCGTTGATGTTAGTGTAGTGACTGCAATATTTATGTTATTTTCATTTGCCATTACAATCATTGCTTCGATGTCTTCAAGGATACGTGTCTTAATTTGTTGCTGGTTGTCATTACTTTGATCAACGTCGAGCGCTTTCGTATTATTAATGCCAATCGATAAGACGATCCAATCTGGTTTCAACTGGATACTATCTGCTGTAAATCGGTCGCGTACCCATTGCGTACGATCGTTTCCAATGCCACGGTTAATCATTCGTTTGCCATTGTTTAATTGCAGGTAGCTTTCTATATCCCAGTAATCAGTTATTGAATCACCGATAAAGACGATTCCTACAGGGTCGTTATGATAAAGTATCACTTCATTTCTATGATTAAAGCTTTCTCGTAATTTATTTACGGGATGTCCTTCTTCTAACTTTGGTAAATGGATGTAATTCGGTCTCATCAGTTTTCTCCTTTGAATTTGAAAGATTTATATGTTGTTTATTATATACCTAGAACAGTGTAATCTTATGGATTTTTAATTGTTTCGTATTCATGTATAATTAAATAATAATAAAAAAAGGGGTGATTGTCTTGAAATGTCCAAAATGTGGTTTTAATCAGTCGAAGGTGATTGATTCACGACATGCAGACGATTTGACTGCAATCAGAAGACGTAGAGAATGTGAAGATTGTGGTACACGTTTTACTACTTTCGAAAGAATTGAATTACAGCCATTAATCGTCGTAAAAAAAGACGGCACAAGACAAGCATTCAACCGTGATAAGGTGTTGCATGGTTTAGTCCGTGCATGTGAAAAGCGACCTGTTGCTTTTGAATCACTTGAAAAAATTACGACAGATGTTGAGACTGCTTTACGTGAAAAAGGTAAGACGGAAGTGTCTTCGGTTGATATCGGTGAATTGGTGATGGAGCATTTAATGACTTTAGATCAGGTTTCCTATGTAAGGTTTGCGTCTGTCTATAAAGAATTTAAAGATGTCGATCAGTTATTACGTACAATGAGCGGTCTATTGAACGATAAAGATAAGAAGTAGGTGTCAGCATGCAGCATTATTTTACGGAATTAAACGGCACGGATCAGTTTACCGTCACGACAAACTATATAAGTACACATCTCACTGAAGATGTTCTTAAGACACTTTATACACCTTTAATTGGTATTGAATGTGTCGGTGTCTATCAGTTCTTAAGTCAGTTTTTAAATGACTATAACCAGGTTAGTAACGATTACACACATTATATTTTCTTAAGTGAGCTGAAGATGAATTTGAGTCATTTCGAAGTGATTCGCAAACGGCTTGAAGCAATTGGTTTACTTAAGACGTATATGAGAATAGATGATAGCAATCAGAAGTTTATCTATAAATTAATCAGTCCTGTAATGCCTGCACAATTTTTTAATGACCCGATGCTTTCTGTGTTCTTATATCAGCAGGTGGGTAAGCATCGTTATCAAGTGTTGAAGAGTAGATATTTTACAAATAATATAGATTATGATGGTTATCGGGATATTTCAAGTAAATATATGGACGTATTTGGTACGCCGAAATCTCCTGAACCAGTTGTATTCGAATATAATAGTGAGATTATTAAACAAAGTGACCCATATGGGATTCCTATTCATCACCAGACATTTGATTTTGATATGCTTGAAACATTGCTGGCACAGAATTTAATCACAAGTGAACAGTTACCTAAGAAGACGCGTGATTTAATTTCTCAGCTTGCTGCATTATATGATATTGCACCTACAGAAATGCGTCAGATTATCTTGAAGTCACTTACAAGCAATCAAACGATTTCTCATGAAGAGTTACGTAAAAATGCACGTGATTTCTATAAGATAGAACACGATGGTGCACTACCAACTTTACAGTTTCAGGAACAGTCAGATAATATAAAGCCTGAAGATAAGGAAGCGAGCACTCTACTGAACTGGTTTGAAAAGCTGGATACCACTAGTCCAATCGACATGCTGACTTCATTTAGTAAATCAGAACCGACCTTAAAGCAGAAACGCATGATTGAATCTATTTTAGAACGTGAACAACTGCCATATGGCGTATTTAATATTCTTATTCAATATGTATTGTTTACAAAGGATATGAAACTCCCGCAGGCGTATATTGAAGAGATAGCCTCTAACTGGAAGAAACAAAATCTAAAAACAAGTCAGGAAGCTTATCATTTTGTAAAATCAATGGATAAGAAACGTACGGAACGTAAAGATAAATCAAGTAGACCGAAACAATATTTACCGCCTTCTAAAGAGATGACACCTAAATGGTTAACGGATGAACCGATAGCAAGCAATAAAATTGATGAAAATGTCGATCTGGAAGCGGAACGTCGTAAGTTACAGCAAGAACTCAATCAATTATGGGAGGAGGATAAATGATGAAACCAATGGGCTCAATATTAAACGCTAACAGTGAAATCTTTAAGCGTATTGAAAAGATTAAAAAAGAAACGATAAAAGATCCTGAAATAAGTGCGTTTATTGCTGCTAATCATGTTACCGAGCAGATGATAGATAATGATTTATCTGTCCTCCAGGAATATAAAGATTCTTCAATTATGTGTCAGGATTGTGCATCTTATGGCCAGTGTAAGAACTTTGTCCCTGGTCACACGCCTGAACTATATATTGAAAATAATCACATTAAAATCAGACATTTGCCATGCCCTTCTAAGCTTGCTTATGATGAAGAACAGAAGATGAAACAGTTTATAACGGCAATTCATATGCCAAAAGATGTCCTGAATGCAAAGCTTGCAGATATTTATCTCGATGATAAAACGAGAATTGATATTGTCAGACGTGCGGGGCTAGTATGCAGAGATATCGCAAAGAATGTCGATACGAAAGGGATGTATATCCATGGACCATTCGGTACTGGAAAATCATTCATTTTAGGTGCAATCGCAAATGAATTGAAAGAGCGTCATATTTATACGACGTTAATGTACTTCCCGGAATTTATCCGTGAATTAAAATCGGGCTTTAACGATGGTACATATACGGAGAGATTAAATCGAGTAAAGAATACGCCTGTTCTGATGCTCGATGATATCGGTGCAGAAGATTTAACACCATGGGTACGCGATGAAGTGTTAGGACCGATATTAAATTATCGTATGATGAATAATATGCCGACATTCTTTAGCTCAAACTTTGATTTTAAAGAACTAAGTCATCATTTATCAATAACGAAACAAGGTGCAGAACAGACGAAGGCGCGACGTATTATGGAGCGTATCGAAACATTAAGTGATGAATATATGTTATCAGGGAAAAATTATCGACGTGAAAAATAAGTTTGAAAATTACAATAATAGGTGTATAATATACATTAACAAACAACAAAACTAAATTCGTTCATATATTAATTTAATGAATCAATTTTATATATTAATATTGTAAGGATACGATAGTCTATCATTAATTTTTTAGAGAGCTGATGGTGCTGAGAATCAGTAATTAAGATAGATTGTTACTCCCTTATAGGTATGACAACTAATCATTGTCCGGCTCAAGACCGTTATCTTATGCAGAGTTGCTGAGTGATCAGTAATTAGGGTGGTACCACGAATTGACTTCGTCCCTTTTTGGGATGGGGTCTTTTTTTGTTGTTTAAAATAATATAAAAAAGTGAGGCGTTTTGAATGGGTGAAATTAATGTTAAATTTCCAGATGGTAATGTAAAAAGTTTTGAGGCTGGCGTTACAACTGAGGATATTGCAGGTTCAATCAGTCCTGGTTTAAAGAAGAAAGCTTTAGCAGGAAAATTTAATGGACAGATGGTAGATCTATCAACGGCACTTGAAACAGATGGAGACATCGAAATCATTACGCCTGAGTCTCCTGAAGGTATAGAAGTATTACGTCATTCCACTGCACATTTAATGGCACAAGCGTTAAAGCGTATGTATGGTAGTGTACATTTCGGTGTAGGTCCTGTTATTGAAGAAGGATTCTATTACGATGTAGATACTGAACATAAAATTTCAAGCGAAGATTTACCTGAAATTGAAAAAACAATGCGTCAAATTGTCGGTGAAAACATTAAGATTGAACGTCGTGTTGTAAGTCGTGATGAAGCAAAGCAAATTTTTGCCGATGATCCGTACAAACAGGAATTAATCGATGCGATTCCAGCTGATGAAAATGTAACGATCTATTCTCAAGGTGAATTCACTGACCTTTGCCGCGGTGTACATGTGCCATCAACTGCTAAAATTAAAGAATTTAAATTATTATCTACAGCTGGTGCTTACTGGAGAGGTGATGCGAACAATAAGATGTTACAACGTATCTACGGTACAGCGTTCTTCGATAAAAAAGCATTGAAAGAACATCTTCAGGTTTTAGAAGAGCGTAAAGAACGTGATCACAGAAAGATTGGTAAAGAATTAGAATTATTCACTACAAATCAACTTGTCGGTCCTGGATTACCATTATGGTTACCAAATGGTGCTACAATTCGTCGTGAATTAGAACGCTATATCGTTGATAAAGAAGTTGCGTTAGGTTATGACCACGTGTATACACCAGTTATGGGTTCAGTTGATCTTTATAAAACTTCTGGACACTGGGATCATTATCAGGAGGACATGTTCCCGGTTATGGAGATGGACAATGAGCAAATGGTATTGCGTCCGATGAACTGTCCACACCATATGATGGTCTATAAAAATAAACCACATTCATACCGTGAGTTACCAATTCGTATTGCTGAACTTGGTACAATGCACAGATATGAAGCAAGTGGTGCTGTAAGTGGATTACAACGTGTACGTGGTATGACTTTAAATGATGCACATATCTTCGTTCGTCCGGATCAGATTAAAGATGAATTTATCCGTGTTGTGCAACTTGTGATAGATGTATATAAAGACTTCAAATTTAAAGATTATAAATTCCGTCTAAGTTATAGAGATCCTGAAGATACTGAAAAGTATTTCCAGGATGATGAAATGTGGGAGAAAGCACAATCAATGCTTAGAGAAGCGGTTGATGAAATGGGCTTAGATTACGAAGAAGCACCAGGAGAAGCTGCATTCTACGGTCCAAAACTCGACGTACAGGTTAAAACTGCGTTAGGTAAAGAAGAAACTTTATCAACAGTTCAATTAGACTTCTTATTACCGGAACGTTTCGATTTAGAATACATTGGTAATGACGGCGAGAAACACCGTCCGGTAGTTATTCACCGTGGTGTTATCTCAACAATGGAACGATTTGTTGCTTTCTTAACAGAAGAATATAAAGGTGCATATCCTATTTGGCTTGCTCCAAATCAATTAGAAATTATTCCTGTGTCTAACGAAGTGCATTATGACTATGCGCGTAAATTATATGATGAGTTAAAATCTCAAGGTGTTCGTTGTCATATTGATGACCGAAATGAAAAGATGGGCTACAAAATTCGTGAAGCACAAATGCATAAAGTGCCATATCAAGTAGTTGTTGGAGATAAAGAAGTAGAGAATAATGAAGTAAACCTTCGTCAATATGGTTCTAAAGATTCTAAAACTTTAGATCGCGACGAGTTTATCTGGAATTTAGTAGATGAGATTCGTCTAAAAAAATAATGATTTGATTTTTTATGAGTCTATGTTTTAAAGAAAAATCATCATTTAATGTTTTAACGTGTTAAAAAAGAGGTTGAAATAATAATTTATGTCATGTATATTAGTAACTAACTTAATATTCCTCGTTGAGGTAGAGGTTGCACTGTTTATGAGTAGATGATGGATATGTCATACACATAAACGAAGTTTATCGAAAGGAAGCAGTGCCGAAGGAATAATGTGTATGAACATTATATCCTGGGCTAACATTGAACAAGTGTTAGACTGTCACATCTGTGATGCGCTACTTAATTTTGATGATTATACTTTCAAATGAGTACGCGTATCATACGTGTGCTCATTTTTTATTTTTGAAAGGAAGTCAATATATGCAAAGTACGAATGGAGTACAAAGAAAATTGAAACAGCGCCATATTTCGATGATCGCTATTGGTGGCTGTATCGGAACAGGTTTATTTATGACCTCTGGAGGAGCGATACGTGATGCTGGCCCAGGTGGTGCGTTACTTGCGTTTACGATTATTGGTATTATGGTATTTTTCTTAATGACAAGTCTTGGTGAAATGGCAACATATTTACCGATTTCAGGTTCATTTTCTACCTATGCAACACGCTTCGTAGATCCATCTCTTGGATTTGCGCTTGGCTGGAATTATTGGTTTAACTGGGTGATTACAGTTGCAGCAGATGTTAGTATTGCTGCGAGCGTCATAAAGTACTGGGCACCGATGGATTTCTTACCGGGTTGGGCATGGAGCTTAGTGTTTTTAGCAATTATTTTATTTTTAAATACATTGTCAGTTCGAGTTTATGGTGAAAGTGAATATTGGTTTGCGATTATAAAAGTTGCTACTGTTATATTATTTTTAATCATCGGATTACTAACAATCGTTGGAATTTTAGGTGGCAAGTTTATCGGTTTTGATAACTTCACGACAGGTGATGCTCCATTTGTCGGTCATGGTTTAACAGGGTCTTTCTTAACGATTCTTGGCGTATTCTTAGTAGCCGGATTTAGTTTCCAGGGTACAGAACTTGTTGGTATTACAGCAGGTGAATCAGAAGAGCCGGAAAAAACTATTCCGAAAGCGATTAAACAAGTTTTCTGGAGAATTTTAATTTTTTACATTCTTTCTATTTTAGTCATCGGATTAATCATTCCTTACACTAATCCTAACTTAATGGGTGGAGATAGTGTTGCGAAGTCACCATTTACGTTAGTATTTGAAAATGCTGGCCTTGCATTTGCAGCATCCTTTATGAATGCTGTTATCTTAACATCTATTCTATCAGCGGGTAATAGTGGTATGTATGCTTCAACGCGTATGTTATATGCGATGGGTAAAGATGGATTAGCATCACGTAAATTCTCAGAAACAAATCGCAAAGGCGTTCCTATTCCGAGTTTACTTGCAACGTTTGTTGTGGTGGTAATCATCTTCTTAGTAGAACGTGTTGCCAGTGGTGCTTACGAATATATCGTGGCAGCAAGTGGTTTAACAGGATTTATCGCCTGGCTTGGTATTGCAATTAGTCATTATCGATTCAGAAGAGCGTTTTATGCTCAGAACAAAGATATATCAGTATTAAAATATAAAGCGATGTGGTTCCCATTCGGTCCGATATTTGCATTTGTTCTTTGTTTATTTGTAATTATCGGTCAGGATACGGATTTAATTTTAGGTGGTAAATTCGATCTAAATGGTTTCTTGATTACTTATATGGGGATTCCAATTTTCTTAGCGTTCTATTTCTACCATAAACTGAAATATAAAACGCGTAAGATTCCTTTAACTGAAGTTGATTTATCTCAAGATACAGATATGAGTGAATATGAAAAAATAGATGTTGACTTATAAATATTAGCCTGTTATACTTAAGTCTGTTGAATACGAAACGGACAAGTAGAAGCATCCCGCTTCTCGCCCTGAAGACGCAAAGAGCAGTTACAGGGTTAAATAACATGGTTAGACATGTCTATTTTTTAGCGGGTGCATTATGCATTCGCTTTTTTGTTTGTCTTCGTAAATCAAATAGGAGGTGTCAACCATAGCTAAAGATCAAACTCAAATCAATGACAAAATTCGTGCGAGAGAACTTCGTTTAATCGGTCATGATGGTGAACAACTTGGCGTTAAAACTAAGTTCGAAGCAATTGAAATTGCAGAACGTGTTAACCTTGATGTCGTGTTAGTTGCTCCAAATGCGAAACCACCAGTAGCCAAAATTATGGATTACGGTAAATTCAAATTTGAACAACAAAAGAAAGAAAAAGAAGCACGTAAAAATCAAAAAGTTGTTGTCGTTAAAGAAATTAGATTAAGTCCAACGATTGAAGATCATGATTTTAATACGAAACTTAAAAATGCTCGTAAATTCTTAGAAAAGCATGACAAAGTTAAAGTATCAATCAGATTCCGTGGTCGTGCAATCACGCATAAAGAATTTGGTCAACGTGTGTTAGAGAAATTTGCAGAAGAATGTAAAGATCTTGCGACAGTTGAACAAAGACCAAAGATGGATGGCCGCTCAATGTTCTTAATGTTAGCGCCAATCGTCGACAAAAAACAAAACTAGGAGGAACAAAACATGCCTAAAATGAAAACTCACCGTGGTGGAGCTAAACGTGTTAAAAGAACTGGTTCAGGAAAATTAAAACGTTCAAGAGCTTACACTTCACACTTATTCGCAAACAAATCAACTAAACAAAAACGTGGACTTCGTAAAGCGTCATTAGTATCTAAAGGCGATCAAAAACGAGTAGCACAAATGTTAACTTACGTAAAATAATAAAATTAGAAACACTGAGGAGGAATTATAATGCCACGAGTTAAAGGTGGAACAGTTACACGCGCGCGTCGTAAACGTACAATCAAATTAGCTAAAGGTTACTTTGGTTCAAAACATACATTATATAAAGTAGCAAAACAACAAGTAATGAAATCAGGTCAATATGCATATCGTGACCGTCGTCAAAAGAAACGTGATTTCCGTAAATTATGGATCGCACGTATCAACGCAGCTGCGCGTCAAAATGACATCAGCTACAGCCGTTTAATGAACGGATTAAAAGTTGCTGGAATCGATATTAACCGTAAAATGTTATCAGAAATCGCTATCACTGACGAAAAAGCATTCGCTGAAATCGTTAGCCAAGCTAAAGCAGCTTTAAACAAATAATAAGATATTAATCTTAAAAAATCTCTAAGTTATGATGACTTAGAGATTTTTTTATGGCCATTTTTAATATAAAAAAGGGAGGGTAAATCGGTGGAGATATATAAACTAAGAAAATAATAAATCTAAAAGTAAAAAAGTATAGACATATTTCTTATTAAGTTACTTGCAAAAAAATTTATATAGGGAAATCCCTATTCATATATACATGTGAACATATTCACAACTAAATAAGCTATAATATAAATGTATCTTTTATTGAGGGGGACGCACATGAAAGGAATCATATATATCGCACATGGATCAAAGATGCCTGATAAAAATCAACTTTTCAGAGAATTTGTAGATAATATAATATCAAAGCGACCTGAAACAGTACAGCAGTTAGCTTTTCTCGAAAAAGATGACGAGAATGTACCAATTATTACACGCCGTATGGTAGATGCTGGTGTCACAGAATTTTTAGTGATGCCGATGCTCTTATTTCCAGCAATGCATGCAAGAGAAGATATTCCGGCACAGCTTAATGATGTATTAAAGGATTATCCACAAATAACATACCACATTGCAGATTGTTTCGGAGATGAACCAAGTGTCTACAAGGTGTGTGAGCACATCATTTCTGAATTTAATGATGCAACGATATTGATTACAGCACATGGTAATAAAAGATTTACTGAACCAGATGAACGTCTTACGAATATGGTGGAAGTAATGCAGCAGACGTCAGGTCAGAACTTAGTACCGGCAATGTTATATGGTGATTTAAGTTTTGAAGAAAAACTGAAGACAATGGATAAGCAAGACAAGATTATCATTATGCCATATTTCTTGTTCGATGGTCATCTTGTGCGTAAGATTAAAAGACTGAGTCAGCCTTTCATAGAAGCAGGGTACGATATATCTTTTACTGAAACACTGGATTTAGATTTTGCAATGACACAAGGTGTATTAAATAAACTGACACAACTTGAGGAGGATGCATATGTATCCCGTCATGCTTAATTTAGAAGGCAAAAAGATTCTGATTGTCGGTGGGGGCAGAATTGCTAAACGCAAAGTAAACGGCTTACAAGGTGAAGGAGCATATATTACTGTCCTGGCACCAGAGATTGATGCTGAAATAGCGTCAATGAATGTTGAATGTATTCCATATCCATTTACAAAACAGGATATTAGTCAATATGACATCGTGTTTATTGCAACAAATGATGAAGTTGTTAATATGCAGGTCATGGAATGTGTGCATGATAATCAGCTTATTAATGATTGTTCGAATAAAAGCAACTCAAATTTCTTTAATGTAGCCTCTTTTAAACATGATGATATGCGAATTATGATTTCAAGCGATGGTGCAAGCCCGGAAAAAAGTAAAGTACTCAAACAGAAAATTAAAGATTTATTAAAATAAATGAACGAATGTGCAGAGGAGAAATAATATGAAACAACAATTAGTTATGATTGGTAATGGTATGGCAGGGATTCGTACAATTGAAGAAATTTTAGAGCGCAATCCAGATCTTTTTGAAATAACAGTTATCGGTGAAGAACCATATCCAAACTATAACCGTATTATGCTTTCTAATATTTTACAGAAGAAGATGGATATTCAGGAAACAATTCTAAATGATTATGAATGGTATAAAGAACAAGGCATCACATTAATCAATGATGATAAAGCTGAAACAATCGACAGAGCAAATAAGACAGTAACAACGAAAAAAGGCATCACAGTTTCATATGATAAATTAATCATCGCAACAGGATCAACTGCTTTCATGTTACCGATTGATGGTGTGAAACTTGAAGGTGTTATCGGGTGGAGAACGATTAAAGATACAGAATACATTATCGAACATGCGCGTCACTACAAAAAAGCAGTCGTAATTGGCGGTGGATTGCTTGGATTAGAATGTGCACGTGGATTAATAGACCAGGGCATGGATGTTACTGTTGTACATTTAGGTGAATGGTTAATGGAAATGCAGTTAGATCGTAAAGCAGGAGAAATGTTAAAAGCTGATTTAGAGAAACAAGGTATGAAGTTTAAATTACAAGGAAACACTCAGGAAATTATCGGTAAAGACCGTGTTGAAGCGATTCGTTTGAGTGATGGTTCAGTGATTGAAACAGATTTAGTTGTAATGGCTGTTGGTATTCGTCCGGTAACAAAACAAGCACGAGCTGCTGAACTTGAAATCGGTCGTGGTATCGTTGTTAATGATTTTATGCAGACAAGTGATCCGGATGTATACGCGGTTGGTGAATGTGCTGAACATAACTCAAAGGTTTATGGTTTAGTAGCACCACTTTACGAACAAGGTAAGGTATTAGCAGACCATATCACAGGCAATCCAACAGATGGATATCACGGATCAACTACATTTACGTCACTTAAAGTATCTGGCTGTGATCTATTCTCTGCCGGTAAGATTTATGAAGGTGAAAAGACACGCGGTATTGAAGTATTTAACGGTTTAGATAATGTCTATAAAAAAGTATTCGTAGAAGAAGGAAAAGTTGTAGGGGCTGTACTTTACGGGGATACTGAAGAAGGTAACCGTTTCTACAATATGATGAAAAAAGAAGAAGCAATCGAAGAATTTACATTAGTGTCACTATTGCATAAAGCTGGTGAAGTTGATGCGATCAGTGTGGAAACGATGGCTGACGATGAAACAATTTGTGGATGTAACGGTATTTCTAAAGGACAAATCGTTAAAGCTGTACATGAAAAAGGATTAACTACAGTAGCTGAAGTTACAGCACATACTAAAGCGGGTGGATCATGTGGTAAATGTAAAGGACAAATCGCTGATTTACTCGTTCATACTTTAGGTGATAAATTTGAAGCGGGTGGTCCAACAGGAATTTGTGGATGTACAGAACTTTCACGTGACCAGATTGTGACTCAAATTCGTGCAAAAGGTTTAAAAACTTCTAAAGAAGTACGTCACGTATTAGGATTTAAAAACTTAGGTGGATGTCCGAAATGTCGTCCGGCAGTCAACTACTACTTAAATATGTGCTGGCCACATGAGCATGAAGATGAAAAAGATTCACGTTATGCAAATGAACGTTTCCATGCGAACATTCAAAATGATGGTACTTTCTCTGTCATTCCACAGATGCAAGGTGGGGTAACAAATCCTGATCAGTTAATTAAATTAGGTGAAGTTGCGAAGAAATATGATGTACCGTTAGTGAAGATCACTGGTGCACAGCGTATCGGTTTATATGGTATTAAAAAAGAAGAATTACCTCAAGTGTGGGAAGATCTAGGCATGCGTTCAGCATCTGCTTACGGTAAAAAACTACGTTCTGTTAAATCATGTGTCGGTAAAGAATTCTGTCGATTTGGTACACAGTTAACGACACAACTTGCCATACGTCTAGAATCAACATTTGAATATATTGATACACCACATAAATTTAAAATTGGGGTATCAGGTTGTCCGCGTAGCTGTGTAGAATCTGGTGTGAAAGATTTCGGTGTTATCGGTGTTGAGAATGGCTTCCAGATCTTTGTTGGCGGTAACGGTGGTACGGAAGTTAAAGCAGCAACATTGCTTACAACTGTAGCAACTGAAGACGATGTGATTCAATTATGTGGTGCGATGATGCAATACTACCGAGAAACAGGTATTTATGGTGAACGTACTGCACCATGGATGGAGCGTTTAGGATTCGACCAGGTGAAAGATGTATTACTTGATGAAGCCAAACAAAAAGAATTATTTGAACGTTTAATGGATGCTAATAAAGCACGTCAGGAAGAGCCGTGGAAAGCGATTGCATCAGACGAAGAGAAACGAAAAATGTATGAAGTGGAGCGCGTATAGTCATGGAAAAAATCAAATTATTCAATGTATCTGAACTAGAACCTCAAATCGGTAAGAAAGTATTTGTTAAAGATGAAGAAATCGGTATTTTCTTATTAGAATCTGGAGAAATTAAAGCAATCGGAAATCGTTGCCCTCATAAAAATGGTCCTTTAACAGAAGGTACGGTAAGTGAACATTACGTATTCTGTCCGCTGCATGACAGAAAGATTGATTTAAATGATGGCCAGGTGCAGGCACCTGATGAAGCAGATGGATGTGTCGCAACTTATAAAGTTGAAGTTGATAACGGTGAGATATTCATATGGATAGATTAGGAAAGGTCATTTTTATAGGAGCTGGACCAGGTGATCCTGGTCTTGTTTCTTATAAAGCTATCAGAAGAATTAAGACTGCAGATGTCATTATATATGATCGACTAGTCAATCCGATACTTTTACAGCTTTCTAAACCTGATTGCGAACTTATTTATGTTGGAAAAAATCCAGATGTTAAATATAAAGCACAGAATGAAATTAATCGTATCATTAATGAGAAAGCAGCATTAGGATCAACAGTAGTGCGTCTTAAAGGTGGAGATCCTGGTATATTTGGCCGACTTTCTGAAGAAGTAGATAGTTTAGAAAAGAAATATAAATATGAAGTTATTCCTGGTATAACAAGTGCCAGTGCAGCTGCACTCTATTCAGGATTTCCATTAACTGATCGCGCGCATGCGCCACATGTTACTTTCTCAACAGGTCATCTGCAAAAAGATAGTATGCGTGAAATTGATTTTCAGGCACTAGCTAAAGGTGGGACACTAGCGCTTTATATGGGGATGAAAGCTTTACCTGAAATTGTCTCTGTCCTTTCAAAAGATATGGATGCACATTTAAAGGTAGCTGTTATCGGAAATGCAAGTTATGGTTATCAAAAGACGGTGATAGGAGATTTATCTACAATAAACGATCTTGTTATAGAACATAAAGTTACACATCCGGCAATGATCATTATCGGTGATGTAGTAAATGTACGTGACGATTTATCATGGTTTGAACAATTACCTGAGTTCGGATTAAGAAAACTATTCGTTTCACAAAACGACATCGACAAAGAAGAAATACTGGACATGTATGACCAAGGTGGATTTTATTATGCAATCGACCAGTTAAGCGATGATCGTATACAAAGTAAGTATTTCAATATCCATTCTGAAATATTATCGTTTCATAGTTTTGATGAATTCATAACAGACTCACTCGAGTCAATAAGTTTACTGGAAAATAGATACAATATAAAAATCAATCCGTCAAAGGTTAAATTAAGTGAAAGCTTGAACGATTAGTTCAAGCTTTTTTAAATCAAGGAGTTATCTAATGACAATCAATGTAGAGAAGTTTATAGAGATATTACCGAACTTAAACAACACAGAAAATGTATATTTAAGTCTTTTAGCTGAACGTGGCTTAAACATTAATCGAGATAGTATTCAAACAGAAGTCGTTTTACCGAACCTGGTCGAAGCAGACATTATTCCTGCTACAAATGGTGCGATGTTCTTTATGCCGATTGAAATGATCAATATCTACAATCAACATGAATTAAATAGTGAATTTCCTGAAATAAAACCACCATCGGAAGAAGAAATCGAAAATGAAAGCGCAGCGTTTGAAACGAACATTGCGCAATATAATGAACAGATGAAGATGGAAGAAGAAATCGATACAATGATTCAAACGCATGGAAACAAATCTTTAAGAGAACATTTAAATCATTTTGCGTTTGAAGATTTAAAAGCAATCGCCATGTTTTATCAATTGGATATTAAAGATGACAAGCAAACCCAAATTAATATCATTAATGAATTATTTTTCAAAGATTTCACGATGCTAGAAAAAATGCTGAAATATATGGATTACGAGCTGCTGTTAAATATCGAGAATGCACTACAATTTGACTATGATAATTTTACATATATGAAAGGTGCAACTAAAGAAATTTTTCTATATGCACCTACATTTAACGAAATATTATTTTTACCGATTGATGTCGCAAAGCATATAAAAGCATTTAAAAAACATAAGGGTTACTTAAATCAAGAAATCGAAAAAATAAAGTTTTATCGAGGAATCTTTAATATTTATGGCTTTGTACGTATTGATATAATGCAGCAAGCCTATCAAAAACTTTATCAGGAAGTATTAACAAGAGATACAATAGTAAAAGACATTCAAACTTTCTTTCCTAATCTTGTTCCGAATATAAAGGGAAACTGGATTAAGCATGAATTGTATTCACATCAGCAATTAAATTTAGATGAAATGTTCAGTAATATGGAATACTATATACCGCAATCAAAAGAAGCGGTATATAAATATATATTAAACGCATATGTTGAACCAAGTAATAATACACGTGAACTGAAAATAGAATTAAAACGCAATATGAAAGGTGAAGTAATTTACAATCAACAAATTGAAGCACTTTTTTCCGAGATTATTGAGACATTTCGTGTGACTGATAGTTTTGAAACTGCATTTGAATTTATAGCTGATCTCGGCGCGAAGAATATGATTAGTATTGTACCGACTGAAAAGTTAACGAAGCTGTTAAAAGAAGTATACACTGAAGTTAGGTTATGGCGTTTGGGTGGTAAGAAAGTAAGTGAAATGCCAGAGTTTAAACATATTAAAATACAGGTTGTTCAGAAGAAAAGTAAGAAGAAAAAGAAGAGGAAATAGGGATTTTATGAAATAAAAGCTGCTCAATTGAGTGGCTGTTTATTATTTACTTATGTATTTGATAATAATACACTTGAAGTAATACAAAATTAGAGGTGAGCGTATGCATTATGAATTAAAAAGAATTTGTATCGGTGGTATAGAAAAGATTGATGTAAACGGTAAAGAGAAGAAAACTGCTTATTATAAATATCCTATCGAAAATGCAGTACAACTCACTGTTATGGGGTTTGTCGGAGATCAACATGTTTATAAAGGTCATGGTGGTGTAAATAAAGCGGTCTGTTTATATGATTATAAAGATTATGATTTATGGTCAGATTACATGGATATAGATACAGAATTTAGTTTGTTCGGTGAGAATATTACGACTGTTGGACTAGATAAAGATACGATTTGTATTGGCGATACGTTTAAACTTGGAGAGGCACTTATTCAAGTGACTGAAGGACGTGGGCCATGTAATACGATTGCACAGGTTCACAATGTACCGAATATTGTAAAGATGATGGCTGCAAGTCGAGCAACAGGGTGTTACTTTAGAGTACTTGTTGAAGGCGTAGTTGCACCAAATAGCAGGTTAGAACTTATGAAGAAAGATGAAACTAGATTGACGTTACATGAGTTTAATGAATTAGTATACGGTGATAAGAAGAACAAAGCTTTGATTGAAAAAGCATTAAAAGTTGATGCTTTACCTGCTGAACATAAAGAAAAGTTTGCGAAACGTTTATAATAAATGATTACCTCTTCAATAATATAGAATATTCTGATAAATTAGAAGTATAATACTTATTGAGGAGGTAAACGATGAAGACACTTTTTGCATCAGACGATGTCATGATGTTATGGGCAATCATTGTAATATTCAGCAGTCTAAGTATTTATCTTGAATTAAAATACAAATGGGCTGCCAAAATTTCAGGGGCTATTATCGCCTTAATCTTTGCACTGTTACTTTCAAACTTTAAAGTGATACCTACAGAGTCCGTTGTTTATGATCAAGTATGGGGTTTCATTATTCCGTTAGCTTTACCGTTATTATTATTTCAAATTGATATTAAAGCAATTTGGAAAGAAAGCGGTCGATTACTCGGTATTTTTTTATTAAGTTCTGTAGGAACGGTAGCTGGAACTTTTGCTGCATTCTTTTTATTAAAAGAACATATCCCTTATCTCGATAAACTGAGTGCGATGATGAGTGCGAGCTATATTGGTGGGGGCGTGAATTTTGCTGCGATGGCATTAAAGTTTAATCCACCTAAAGATGTAATTTCAGCTGCAGTAGTTGCAGATAACTTAATGACAGCGCTATTTATTTTGACATTAATGGCGATTCCTACAATACGATTCTTTAGAAATAAATTTAATACGCCGCACATTGATGAAGTAGAAGGAACTCAAATTGCAGGGCGGGATGATTATTTCAGTCGTAAAGAAATTTCGTTACTCGATATTGCGTTAAATTTTGGTGCAGCATTCTTTATTGTGGCTATATCATTTAAACTGTCAGCATTTATGACTGATATTTTGCCGAAAGCTGATGGCAATATTTTATATGAAATGTTTACAAGTCTTGTAACAGATAAATATTTAATCTTAACGACGTTTACTTTTGTTTTGCTATTACTATTCCCTAAATTCTTCAAACAGTTAAATGGTAGTAATGAATTTGGAACATTTCTCATTTATCTCTTCTTCTTCGTATTAGGAATTCCAGCTTCAATACCTTTAATTATCCAGACAGCACCATTGCTGTTATTATTTGTATTTATTATTGCGATGCTGAATCTTGTTATGAGTTTAGTTGCCGGTAAATTAATTGGAGCAGACTTAGAGGAAATTTTATTGGCAAGTAATGCTAATATAGGTGGGCCGACAACTGCAGCAGCGTTAGCTATAGCTAAAGGGTGGCATAAATTAATCGGACCGATACTCGTTGTAGGGACACTAGGTTATATTATTGGGAATTATATCGGAACAGCGATTGGTATATTTTTAGGACAATATATGTAATAATATCCTATAATGAGATAAAATATAAGTTTACGGTGGAATAGGAGATGTATTTATGGACAAGCAACTAGCACTACTTAAACAAATGACCGACTGTAATGCACCGGCTGGATTTGAACTGCCGATGACACAATTAATGCAGCAATTATTTGAAACGATTAACGTTGAAACGGTACGTGATAACACTGGCAGTATATTTGGTGTTCGTAAAGCGAACAGTGAACACGCTATCATGTTATTAGGTCATCTGGATGAAATCGGCTTTATGGTTACTGAGATCACTGAACGAGGCTTTATAAAATTTACAAGTCTCGGATACTGGTCGCCGATAGTGATGACAAGTCAGAAAGTAACGATTCACACGAAAGATAGAGATATAAGAGGGGTAATCGGAGGGAAGCCGCCACACGTGTTAAGTACTGAAGAGAGAACTAAAGTAAATCTAGAAAACATGTTTATAGATATCGGGACAGCTTCAAAAGAAGAAACAATAGCAGCAGGGATTAAAGTTGGAGATTGTGTAACACCATATACTGAATTTGAAGTGATGGAAAACCCAAATTATTTGTTAGCAAAAGCATTTGATAATCGCTTTGGATGTGCACTTGCCTACGAAGTTGTTAAAAATGTTACATCACCAAAGATTAATTTGTACTCCGGGGCCGTAACACAAGAAGAAACGTTGTCTCGAGGTGCAAAGACTGCAGCAAACTTAGTAAAGCCAAGTCTCGCGATTGCAATGGATGTATGTTTCTGTTCATTAACGCCTGGTATGGAGGATGCAGGTAATGCAAAGATGGGTGACGGACCAGTTATTATACTAGCTGATGCATGGAATATCGCGCATGTTGCATTGAAACAATATATTATTGATGTCGCAAAAGACCACAATATTGCAATACAGTTCGATCACTTAACAGGTGGCTACACAGATGCAGGACACGTCGCACAAAGTAACACAGGCGTCCCAGCTGTAACAATCGCTGTACCAACACGTTATATTCATAGTAATGTGTCTATGATGAACCGAGAAGATTATACCAGTGCAGTGAAATTGATGACAGCTGTTGTTGAAGGACTGGATGATGCATTAGTGGATAAGATTATAGGGCAAACATACTAATACTGTATAAATTTGGTTGTTTATGATAAGATGATAAAAAACAACTAAGGTGGTAATTATGAAAGCATTTACTAAAGGTCTAACAGTAATTATCATGCTGTCATTAATAATGATAATATCTTTAGTAGCAACTAAAAGATATTTTAATCAGCAGGAAATTGACATATTGGTTGAAGGCGCAGAAGCACGCGGCGTTGATTATGAGGTAATCATTACAAACGAGCTCACAAAAGCCTATAAATTTGAAGCGAAATCATCATAATACCTACTGAGAAGTGGGTATTTTTTTGGAGGAGAGAATGAGATTAAAGAAGTTAAGAGGAAAGAAAAGGTTATTTAACAGGATAGCGCAAAGTACTATCGATGATGAGCAAATGAAGATATTAAACTATATTAATATTTATATACCTCAGTTTGTATCTGTATTTGATATGTATCATAATGATAAAGTACTTTATTCTTTTTATAAGACAATGATAATTAAAGCACAGAAAGATTTCTCGGAATATAAGAACGTATTATATATTAATGAGACGTATCCAATGAATTCACAATTAATAATACAGGTTGAGGATTATTATAAGGTTGATGGAAAAGAAGAAGCTGTAGATAAAAAAAGATACATTCTCGCCTTGGAAACAAATTTTAATATAAAATTTGTTAGTTACAAAATAGAAGATGAAATCATTTTAATAGCCAGAATATAAGAGAGGCGTAATTTAAATGCACAGAGTATATTTTATTAGACACTCCATTCGAGATATTTCGTATAAACATGATAAAAGTGCACCATTGACTGAAGATGGTGTGGTACTTGCTCAAGGTTTGATTGAGATTTTTAAGGATAAAGAAATCGCAGGGATTTTTTCTAGCCCTTATAAACGTGCATTGGATACAGTCACGCCGATTGCTGAAAATAAAGATTTGAAGATTGAGGTAGTAGATAATTTTTATGAGCGTACGGTTGGTGATTGGATCGATAATTTCTCGGAATTTGCAGAACGTCAGTGGAAGGATTTTGATTATAAACTTGAGAACGGGGAATCATTGAAGGAAGTTAGACAAAGAATTGTGCCGGCGTTTGAAGATCTGATTAAAGGGAGCGAGGGTGACTTAATTATTTGTGGTCATGGTACTTCTTTTTCAGTACTGTTTAATCATCTGACTGAAGGAGCGTTTGGTTATAAAGATTTCTGTGAAATGAACATGCCAGATGTATTTGAATATGAAATTGGTGGAAAAGCAGTGGTCAAATATATATAATATGTTGTAATAAATTTGAAAATGTTGCGCATAATGTGTGAGTTGCGTACAGCAGTTGTAATTTATTTCAAATTCTTGCGCACTCTTGTTAGACTCTGTGCAGAATTTGTAAATTAAAGTAAACAGTTGCACACAATCAAAACAAACTGGGCATACATCTCCATATAATGGTATCCATAACCAAAGAAATCCCCGTCTCCTCATATATATGAGTGAACGGGGGTTAAATATTATGCTTTTTTATTTGCTTCTGCAAATGCTTTAGAGATATCGATTAATTTTTTCGGTGCATCTTGGACTGCCATATGGATTTCAACGAAATGTAAGTGATCTTTATCTGCTTTAATTTTATCCATTACAGCTTTCAATTCGTTCGAAGTTTTCGCGTCGTGTACAACAACTTCATCTTTTGCACCAAATGTTTCTGGTAACTGTTTATAGTTCCACATTTTAATATCATTATATGGTTCTTCCATACCGTGAATTAATCTTTCTACAGTATAACCGTCGTTATTGATAACAAAGATGATAGGTTTAATGCCTGTGCGAATCATCGTTGATAATGCTTGAACTGTTAATTGTAAAGAACCGTCTCCAATCAGTAATAGGTTACGACGGTTTACATCGGCATGTTGGCTCCCAAGTAATGCTGGGAAAGTATAACCGATTGATCCCCATAATGGTTGTCCGATATATTGATTGCCTTTGTATAATGATAAATCATATGCGCCAAAGAATGATGTTCCTTGTTCGGCAAGTAAGATATCATCTTTTTCTAAGAAGGCATTGACTAATTTAAAATAGTTTTCCTGAACTAACGGTTCATCATTTAATACATAATCCATCTCAGAGCGTTTAAATTTAGGATAGTCCGCAGTGTTTTTATAGTCTAATGTCAATAATCCATCTACTAAATCGATGATTGACACGTCATCACTTACAACGCTACCAGCTTTAAAGTCATTTTGATTCATGAAGATAACGTCGTTAACGTCAAATTCATAGCTGAATCCAGCAGTAGCTGAGTCAGTTAATTTTGCTCCTAAATTAATAATACAATCTGAGTTATTTACATAGTTACGTACATTTTCCTCAGCAATTTTTCCGTCAAAGATACCTAAATATTTATCGTTTTCTTCATTAAAAGCTGATTTACCGAGTGATAATTGAGCTACCGGAATATTTGTTAAGTCTGCAAGTTGTTCTAATTTATCGTGTAGATCAAAAGAATTAATTTCATGACCTACAATAAATACTGGTTGGTTTGCTTTTGATAATCTTTCTTTAACTGCTTCGATATACAGTGATACGTCTTTTGCTGCGTGCTGATAAGCAACTGGAGCATCTGTTATTTCAATTTCAGTTAACGCAACATCTATCGGTAAATGAATATGAACAGGACGACGTTCACGAATAGCTGCATTGATTACGCGTGGAATTTCTGTCTGAGCATTCTCAACTGTTAAAGTTGTTGTTGCACATGTAATGTGTTCATACATTTTAGAATAAGCATCAAACACACCTTCACCTAATGAATGATGAACGTATCGTCCTTCTTGTTGAGCGATACTTGATGGTCCACCAGCAATCTTTACAACAGGTACGCGCTCGGCATAACTTCCGGCAATACCATTGACCGCACTTAATTCACCTACACCAAAAGTGGTACTCACCGCAGCTAATCCTTTAACACGTGCATAACCATCTGCTGCATATGCTGCGTTTAATTCATTCGTGTTACCAATCCATTCAATTTTGTCATGTCGTACAACATCATCTAAAAAGGCTAATGTAAAGTCACCGGGCACTCCAAACATTTTATCTACGCCGTTTACTGCTAATGTATCTAATAATAATTGACCGATTCTTTGTTTCATCAATATTCTCCCCTTCTATTAATAATTCTTTCTTAAATATAATATGCGGAAAATAATAAGTCAATACCATTGACCTATTAATTGAAATAAGTGCAATAGTGGGTATAATAAAAGATAAGTATATTAAAGGAGAATACAATGACACCGGATCGTGACAATGAACATTTACTATTTTATTTTGCCTATAAGACGTATATCACCACAGCTGACGAGATTATAGAACAATATGGTATGCAGCGACAACATCACCGTTTTCTGTTTTTCATTTGTACGAAACCGGGGATCACACAAAAAGAATTACTTCAAGTTCTTGAAATTTCTAAGCAAGGTTCACACAATACATTAAAAGTATTAAAAGAAAAAGCGCTCATTAAAGAAAAACCAGCAAGTAATGATAAGCGACTGAAAGAATTATATCCCACGCCATCAGGTTATGCTTTAATTGAGAAGTTAAATCAAGCACAAAGTGATTTGATGGATGAAATATTTTCAGAACATGGTTATGACTGGCATAAAGTCATGGAAGGTTTATCACAAAAAAGAGAAGGATTTAGTATCATTATGCATGAAAAAGAGTCATAATAAGAAAAGAAAAAATAAGCGAGGTAACGTATGGAACTTATAGAATCAGTAAACAATCTTAAAATTAAACAGATTGCAAAATTACATGCGAGAAAAGATCGTAAGAAAACAGGTCAATTTTTACTTGAAGGATTTCATTTAGTAGAGGAAGCTGCAAAAAGTAATATTGATATTGAAATAATCTTGACAGTTAATCCTGATAAGTTGACTGAAGTGATGGTTCAGAATAGTAAACAGCAATACGAAATAACATTTAAGATTGCAGAGAAATTATCTCAAACAGAAGCACCTCAAGGTATATATGCAGTATGTAATATGCCAACAATCGACGATGTTACATTGAACCGTGCAGTTTATCTGGATCGCATTCAGGATCCCGGCAATGTCGGCACAATTATTCGTACCGCTGATGCAGCAGGTATGGATGCTGTAATTATTGCGAAAGGTACAGTAGATATTTATAACGATAAAGTGTTACGTGCCTCACAAGGCAGTGTCTTTCATATTCCAGTCATAGAAATGGACTTTGAAGAGGCAAGACAAAAAGTGAATGGTAAAGTTATGGGGACAAGTCTTGAAAATTCAGTAGACTATCATCAAGTTGAAAAAGCTGATTCATTTTTATTAGTACTTGGTAATGAAGGACAAGGTGTAGAACAGGCAATACTTGATCAAACGGATATAAATCTTTATGTACCGATACACGGTAAAGCTGAAAGTTTAAATGTAGCAGTATGCGCGGGTATATTAATGTATCACTTGATTTAACATAAAAATAGAGAGGAGTGTGGGCATGGCGTATTTTCATCTTTTAGCGGCATGGAGTAATCAGGACATGGAGCAAATTAAAAAAATTATATCTCATGATATTAAAGCAACTCTTATCAATAATGAATGTGAAGAAATTGTAATGGATTATGACGGATTAATTGGTTTATTACAACAACGGTTTGAATCCAATCAGGAGTGGGATTTTGAAGTCATCTATAATGCACAGAAAAGTGAGTACAGTATTGTAGTAGTTGAAATCACGCGTGAAAATAAACGACATGAGTTATTTGAAGATAAATCTTTATGTACATTTTTCTTCAATAAAGGTGCGCATGATAATAATTTAGTAAGACTCGATATGGTGATGGGGATTAAGCATACGATATAACTCTTCAGTTTGAAGGGTTATTTTTTTGTATATTTTATTTAATTGTAACAAAATGGATAAAATAAATTGTAATAAAATGTTATTATTGGTATAAGGAGTTGGTGTGAATGAAGGAAGAGATACAATTTTACTTTAAACATTTTTTTGATTTTGATACTAGTGTAACTAAAGCTAGATATAAGAAACAAAATACGATCTGTTTAATTATTATTCTAATACTCGCAATTCCGGCATACTTTTTATTTATTAAATTTTATGATGAGCTCTCTTTCAATGAATTAATAAAAATGGAAGATAAGGCATATGAGCAGTATAAAATGAATCAAGGCATATTTTATGTTGTCTTTGCTGGCTTATTTTTTCTGTTGATTCATATCATTCAACTATCAAATGAAATACATCGTTATAATGCACGAGACAAAAATTGGAGAAAGCCAATTTTGTATTTACTGATATTATATCTAATTTATATTGTAGTAAACCTCATATTATTTCTGAACAGACAACCTGAATTAATGAGATCAACTTTTGGTATTTTAATATTGTCTCAGTTTTTATGGATTGGAAATGATGAATTTATGGAAGGTGAAACATAATGATCACACAATTAAAAAGAGAACTAGCATTTTACTTCGCCACCCTCTTCGATACAAAATACAAGATGGGTGTTAAGCAATATCGTAACCAAAGACTTTATATTTCTGTACTAACATTTATTCCGCTTGCATTTTTTTTAATCTATGTCTTCTTTTTTAATGATACTTTTATACAGTCAGATGCATATTACGATTTGCCGATTAAAGAACAAGATCGTTTGAGTTCGTTAGACGATTTCAAGTTTTCTCTGTTATTTACTCTGGCCGTGATAATGATGAAAGTCATTCAATTGCCCTTTGAAATTAAACGTGCTAATTTCAAAAATATCAATTGGGTAATTAGAATCCTCATTCTGGTTATTGGATTTAGTTTTATCATTTTCTGGAGTTTTTATCGATACCATCAAGGTAAAGTAGCTTTTACACACGAGATTATCTTTTTTGTAGTGATGATAAATCTTGTGTTTGGTAATAATTCTTATGAAACAGAAGAAGAAAAGGAGCTGTATAAAATACATGGAGAACATTTATAACTTCCTGCTACTATTTAACGCGTCTACAAGTGTAGAATGGGGTACGTTATTATTTACTTTAGCTCCATTTCTAATGTTTATAGGTATTATTTCACTTCTCATATATTTTTCTCGACGTTATAAAAAGATTAATGAACTAGAACACCGCATACGAGATTTGGAAAAGCGTGATAAACGCAATGATTTATAGGTTGAATATAATTTTTTTATTGATTATAATAAGTATTAATGAAATAAAGAACCGATAAAAAGACGTAATATGTGGAAGTGTTCAGAGAACTATCGTTTGGTGAGAGATAGTCATCGATACATATTTTTTCATCTTTTTGGTTGCTTAATAAGAAGTTAAGCCGGTAGATACCGTTATCATCAACAAGTGTGCACATTTGTGCAAATTTGGGTGGTACCGCGGAATTCTTTTCGTCCCTTATTCAGGGATGGGAAGGATTTTTTTGTTTCTAAAAATTTAAGGAGGCATCATGATGGAGTTAAAGGATAAATTACAAGCATTGAAAGAAGAAGCTGTTCAAAAAGTACAGTCGATTTCTGAGAAAAAAGAATTACAGGATATTAAAGTATCTTACTTAGGTAAAAAAGGTGTCATCACTAGTTTAATGAAAGAAATGAAGTCATTGCCCAATGAAGAGAAACCCATGTTTGGTCAACTAGTAAACGATGCACGTCAAACGGTTGAAAAAGCGATTGCTGAAGTTGAAGAAAAGATACAACGTGATTTAATTAATCGTAAATTAGCAAGTGAAACAGTTGATATCACGTTGCCTCGAAAAGAATTAACAAGCGGTGCGAGTCATCCATTAAATCGAATTATTGAAGATATTGAGGATTTATTTGTTGGTTTAGGATATGAAGTTGTTGAAGGATATGAAGTAGAAAGTGATTATTATAACTTTGAAGCTTTAAACTTACCGAAATCTCACCCGGCGCGTGATATGCAGGATAGTTTCTATATTTCTGAAGAAGTATTAATGCGTACACACACGTCTCCTGTTCAAGCTCGAACGTTAGAATCACGTAAGGGTGAAGGACCAGTAAAGATTATTTGTCCGGGTAAAGTATACCGTCGTGATTCAGATGATGCTACGCATTCACATCAGTTTACACAAATCGAAGGTTTAGTTGTTGATGAGAATATTAAAATGAGTGATTTAAAAGGAACGTTAGAATACTTCGCCAAGAAGATGTTCGGTGAAGATCGTGAAATCCGTTTACGTCCAAGCTTTTTCCCATTTACTGAGCCTTCAGTAGAAGTGGATATTTCTTGTTTCAAATGTAAAGGTAAAGGTTGTAACGTATGTAAAGGAACAGGCTGGATTGAGATTTTAGGTGCGGGTATGGTGCATCCGAACGTATTAGAGATGGCAGGATTTGATTCTAAGAAATACTCTGGTTTCGCATTTGGAATGGGTCCTGACCGTATCGCGATGTTGAAATATGGTATTGAAGATATTCGTCATTTCTATACAAATGATTTACGATTTGTAACACAGTTCTTACGTGCTGAAGATGGAGGTAATGTTGATGTTAGTAAGTAAAGAATGGTTAAGTGACTACGTTAAAGTTGATTTACCGGTAGAAGAGCTTGCTGAGAAAATTACGCGAAGCGGTATTGAAATTGAAGAAATTATTGATTACAAAAAGGATATTAAAAATTTAGTTGTCGGTTATGTCGAGTCAAAAGAGAAACATCCTGATGCTGACAAATTAAATGTATGCCAGGTTAATGTTGGTGAGGAAACATTACAAATCGTATGTGGTGCACCAAACGTTGATGCAGGACAGCATGTCATCGTTTGTTTACCGGGTGGGCGTTTACCAGGTGGCATTAAAATTAAAAAAGCAAAATTACGTGGCATTGAATCAAACGGTATGATTTGTTCATTAGGTGAACTAGGTATACCTTCAAACTTAGTGCCGGATGCATATTCTGAAGGTATCTATGTATTTACAGGTGATGTTAAACCTGGACAGGATGCTTTGGAAGCATTGGATTTAAACGATGAGGTGATGGAACTAGGTCTTACACCAAATCGTAGTGACTGTATGTCTATGATTGGTACAGCATTTGAAACAAGTGCATTATATGAAGAAGACTTATCATTCCCGATTTCTGAAATTAATGAAGTTACGGAAGCAGCAAGTGATTACATTTCTATTCATATTGATAACGTGCAGGCGAGTCCTTATTATGCAGCACGTATTGTCAAAAATGTAAAAATAGGACCATCTCCAGAATACATTCAAAGTCGTTTAATTAAAGCAGGTATTCGTCCGATTAATAATGTCGTGGATGTATCAAACTATGTGATGCTTGAATTTGGTCAACCTTTACATATGTTTGATTACGACCAGATCGGCTCTAAAGAAATTTTAGTGCGTTATGCTAATGATGATGAAGTGATGACGACGTTAGATGATCAGGAACGTAAATTATTATCATCAGATATTGTAATTACGAACGGTGAAAAACCAGTAGCATTAGCCGGTGTGATGGGTGGAGATTTCTCAGAAGTTACTGATAATACAGTGAACGTGTTAATCGAATCAGCGATGTTTGCACCACTTAATATTCGTAAAACAGCTGGTCGCTTAAACTTACGCTCTGAATCTTCAAGCCGCTTTGAAAAAGGTGTAGCAGCTGAATTTGTTGAAGATGCGTTAAACCGTGCAGCTTATCTCTTACAGGAAAATGCGCAAGGTGAAGTATTAAGCGGTATCGTATCAGCTGGCACATTACCTGCATTAACAAGAAATGTAGAAATTACAACGGAAGATATTAACCGTTTAATCGGATTCGAAATTTCAACCACTGAAATTAAAAATATTTTTGAGCGTCTTGGCTTTGAATCTAAAGTGGATGGCGATGCATTTAGCGTTGTTGTACCAAGTCGTCGAGGCGATATCACAATTAAAGAAGATTTAGTTGAAGAGGTTGCTCGTATTTATGGTTATGATGCTTTGCCAGCAACATTACCTGTGACAAAGACGAATAAACAAGTTGGACTTACAGATTATCAGGCGAAACGTCGTGCTGTGAAATCATTATTACAAGGTTTAGGGTTAAATCAAGCAATTACGTATGCATTAGTTTCAAAAGAAAAGGCACAACAGTTTGCATTGAAACAAGCAGATACTGTTAAGTTACTTATGCCGATGAGTGCTGATCATGCTGAATTACGTCAGTCATTAATTCCACATTTAGTTGATGTTGTCATTTATAATAATGCTCGTCAAATGAAGAATGTGGCATTTTATGAAGTAGGAAACACGTTCTTTAAAGTTGAAGGTGAAGAATTACCATCTGAAGAGGAGCATATTGCGGGTATTATCACAGGAGAAGTAACGCCAAGTTATCATCAAGGTAAAAAAGAAACCGTTGATTTCTTCCATGTAAAAGGAATTGTTGAAGCAATCAGTGAACGTTTAGGTATTAAGTTTGAATATCGTCGTTCTGATGAGACTTTATTACACCCTGGACGTAGTGCTGATATATTTGTCGAT
This sequence comes from Macrococcoides bohemicum, assembly GCF_016865215.1. Taxonomy (NCBI): domain Bacteria; kingdom Bacillati; phylum Bacillota; class Bacilli; order Caryophanales; family Staphylococcaceae; genus Macrococcoides; species Macrococcoides bohemicum. The sequence continues at coordinate 1,637,810 of NZ_CP054482.1, read as the reverse complement.
GATAAAAAGGTTGGTATCATTGGACAATTGCATCCTTCATTTGAATCAGATAACGACCTAAAAGAAACGTATATTTTTGAACTTGATTTAAAAGCTTTATTAAATGATGTTCAAGGTCAGATTATCTATAACATGATTCCGAAGTTCCCTGGAACAAATAGAGATATTGCATTAGAAGTTGAGCGTTCATTAGATACTGGTGAATTAATTAAAGTGATTGAAGCAGCTGATAGTAAGTTACTGCAATCAGCAAAAGTATTTGATGTTTATGAAGGCGAACATATTGCTTCGGACAAGAAATCTGTGGCAATACGTTTAGAGTTCTTAAATCCTGAACAAACCTTAACAGATGAAGATATCAAACCGATTTATGACAAAGTATTAGAAAACTTAACGGCAACAGGTGCTAAGTTAAGAGGATAATATTTGTTAAGAGGTCATCATTTACGATGGCCTCTTTTTATTGTGTTTTTTAAGAAGGATGTTGTATATTTATTTTGTGTTAACATATGTTAAATGAGGTGAAAGCTTTGTTTTTGAAGACACGGATTTTAAATCAATATGAGCGTTATATTTTAGAAGTTGCTGGACGTTTTGAAATGGATGATTTTGATAAAGAAAATTTATTTACTTCTGAGAAAGGGTTGCTTGGTGAAGAACAATTTTATGAGCGGATCAAAGATTGTAGTGGAGGAGCTAAGTTGTGGGATATGCGACTTAGATTAAACGGTCAATCACAGTATGATTTTATTATTATATCAAATGGGAAGATTATGCATTTTGATACGAAATATTATGAAGGACAATATAATTATGTTGATGGTAATTTTATAAGTGAAAATGGCTATGTCATTCATAATCCTATAGCATTGCAAACAAAACAACATATGAGATTATTGCGATTTGTAGATAAAATGGGATTTGGTTATCAAGTATTGAGTTTTATAATTTTTGTTGGTGAAGAATTTAATGTAAGTGGGTTTAATGGTGATAAAAGAATATTATTTGATAAAGACATTAATCGAATTGTAGAAAATTTAAACCAGCGTGAAGTAACATCAGAAGAATTGGGAATTGCACGAATTTTTGTTGACCACTATGATCATAAAGGAAGAAGTCCACGTATACATTACTATCCATTTAGTGAAATGAAAAAGGGTGTAAAGTGTCCGAAATGTCGCGAATTTTTACCAAGCGTTCCAAAGACCGCGAAAAAAGTGAAGTGTACATGTGGTTGTGAAATGACTAAGAAAGAGCTTGTACGTCTTGCATTTGATGCAATATATGTTTTGAAAAATAGTGGCGTTACAGTTAGAGATGTTGTTCAATTTACTGGGGTGGGTAAGACTTTAGTTAAAGAAGTGCTCGGGAAAGAACATCACAAATTGGGAACTTTTAAAGATAGTAAATATTTACCTCACAAAGTTGATGATTTTCTTATTAGAGAAAATGAAATTGAATATACAAAAAAGAAATATGATGAAGAATTTTATGTTTTGTAGTTTTTAACGAAAGAATAAATTACAATGCGGCTGTAAAAGAAAAATACAGTCGCGTACTCAACAAAAGAACAGTGAATGAAAAAGGTTGCGGCTGTAAAAGAAAAATACAGTCGCGTACTCAACAAAAGTACAGTGAATGAAAAAGGATGCGGCTGTAAAAGAAAAATACAGTCGCGTACTCAACAAAAGAACAGCGAATTAAAAGGGATGCGGCTGTAAAAGAAAAATACAGCCGCTTCCTCAACAAAAGAACAGCGAACGAAAAAGGATGCAGCTGTAAAAGAAAAATACAGCCGCTTCCTCAACAAAAGAACAGCGAACGAAAAAGGATGCGGCTGTAAAAGAAAAATAGAACCGCTTCCTCCAATGATAATCTCATTTCCTGCGTCTATCGATTAGATTCACTTTGATATACCACAATAAATACACAAATACTAATAACCCTAACGTCATGTATAAGTAATCCATCATCATATTTTCACTCCTATTTTTTCTTATTGACTAAACTTAATGCTTTCTCGCGATTTTTAAAGTCTTTTTTTGTAATACTGTCTAAATAAGCAATTCCTTTTCTTTCAATTATCTTTGCTGCTTCTAAATCAACTTTAGCTCCGGCACCTTTTGTAATGTGTATTCCAGTCTCACGGATAATCTGATCGTAATACTTAACAAAAGCGTATCTCGCAATAATGGAACTTGCTGCAATCGCGATTGATTTTGATTCTCCTTTTGTTTCGAAGCGGGTTTTCTCGCGTTCCGGAATTGCAGTCAACGCATAATTCTCATACACGCCCTGCACAGCAAACTGGTCAATCACTATATAATCGAGTGGTGCGCCATCAATTTTCTTCAATACATTCGTAATCGCCTGGTTATGTAACACTGCTTTCATCTTAACTTGTGACCATCCAATCGCTTTTCGTTCATTATATTTAGGATTATCTAATACTAACAATGAATGAGGGATAATCGGGATGATTTGTTCTGCAAGTGCAATGATCTTATCATCCTTTAAATTTTTAGAATCCATAACGCCAAGCACTTTTAATATTTCTGCATTCTTCTTAGAAACATAACTTGCCACTACAGTCATTGGGCCGAAGAAATCTCCTGATCCTGCTTCGTCACTGCCGATGCAGTTAAACGAATCATAAATTATGGTTTTACCGGCAACTTTCTTTTTTGATTCACTACTGCCAGCCAATTTAATCCCTGCATTTCCAAGTAACTTTATCGCAAGCGTTTCACTGGTACTGCCCTGAACCATAAATTTATTTGAATTATAAATTGTTACTGTATGACCTTCAATTTTCTTACGATATTTGGAACCCGCTGGTAAATTGCTATCGCTCTCTGGTAGTAAACTGATTATTTTACTTGCTGATTTTTCATCTAATTGGTAAACATTCGAGCTCATAAATATGTCACTCCGTATTTTTTTCTTCACTTATATGTTTTTATTGTATAACTTCCTCTAAAAATGGTAACATAAACAGTAATAAAAGACGATGTTGGAGTGATTTTATGGGAGAATTTAAAAATCGTATCACTGTAACAATATATGACCAACATTATACGATTATTGGTGAAGATGAGCCGAGTCATATCCGACACGTGGCTAGTCTCGTAGATGACCGAATCAATGAAATTGCCCGTATGAGCGCTGGACTTGATACTTCACGTAAAGCAGTGCTGGCGGCGGTAAATATAATGGATGATTATGTGAAGTTACAAGAAGAGTACGAAATCTTAAAACAAAAGTTAATCAATATAGAAAGAATAGGCGAACAAAATGATTAATTTATTATTATTATTTTTCTTGATCCTTGGTACTGTGATTGGATTAAGAAGAGGTTTTATATTACAATCATTGCATTTACTGGGGACGATTGGTTCACTGATTATTGCCCGTATGTATTATGCAGAACTTGCAAAACATCTTGTACTCATCATTCCTTTTCCATCAGCAGAAGGTAATTATAAATCTGAATTTTTAAATATGGTTACGAATGAAATGACATTTTATAATGTCGTGAGTTTTATAATCATTTTCTTTATGAGTAAAGTGATTTTACAGATTGTTGCAACAGTCTTTGATTATATTTCGCAGTTACCACTGCTTAAACAATTAAATGCATCACTAGGTGCGGTGTTAGGTTTTATCGAATGTTATCTGCTGTTATTCATCGTACTATTTTTATTTTCGATGTTGCCAAATGGCTGGATTCAGGAACATTTACAAGGTAGTTTTATTTCTAACTTTATCGTTAACTATACACCTTTCTTAAGTGGCATTGCTAAATCATGGTGGGAAAATATCGGTTTGATTCAAATATTCAAATAAAGTCATAGGCAAAAGTGTCTATGACTTTTATTATGGAGGATGAACATGTTAAATAAAAAAGATTATATAAAGCAGCTTGAAACAATTGCTACGTATCTCGAATTATCAGGTGAAAATCCATTTAAAATCTCTGCTTATCGTAAAGCTGCGGCAAATATCGAAACTTTTCAGGGAGATATTAACACGCTTCAAAATTTCACAGAAATTAAAGGTGTTGGTAAAGGTGTAGCTGAAGTACTGGATGACATCAAGCAGAACGGTGAATCTTCACTATTATTAACTTTGAAAGAATCAATCCCGCAAGGATTGATTCAGATGCTGAAAATTCGTAATCTAGGTGCTAAAAAAATTGTGAAGATTAATGATGCACTGGGTATCGATGATATCGAACAATTGAAGCAGGCATGCATCGATAATAAGATAAGTGAACTGCCGGGATTCGGTAAAAAAAGTGAAGAAAATATATTAAAAGGTATCGAAGAGATGCTTACGATGACTGAAAAGTTAAGCATTTATCAAATGCATCAATTTACACAGATGATTGATGCGTATCTCGCTGAGTCAAAAGATATATTACAATTTGATGCAACGGGAAGTTTCAGAAGGAAAAAAGAATTCTCGAGTGATATTGATTACATCATTAATACAACTGATAGAAAAGCAGTTTCAAAATATATAAGTGAAGCACCATTTATTAAAGAGATTGAGCTTCAAGGTAATGAAAAAATTACGGTGCAGATTGAGCGTGATGATTTAGTGACGACAGCGGATTTCAGATATACAGATACAATAGGCTATGCACATATGCTTCAGCATTTCACTGGCAGTAAGGATCATAATATTCGTATCAGACAGTTAGCTAAAGCAAAGCATGAAAAGATTAATGAATATGGTATTACAAAACAAGATGGGTCACTTATTCAATATGCAACAGAAAATGAAATCTACCGTCACTTTAATGTCAACTATATTCCGCCCGAAATGCGCACAGATGGTTCAGAATTTGATATTCAAAATCTTGATGAAATTATCACTTTAAATGACATTAAGGGTGATATTCATATGCATACGACTTACAGCGATGGTGCGCATTCTATCGAACAGATGATTGAACGTGCAATTGAAAAGGGGTATGAATACATCGCAATTACTGATCACTCAAAAAGTTTATTTGTAGCAAATGGTTTATCTGAAGAGCGTTTGCTTGAGCAAAATGGATTGATTAAGTCTTTGAATAAACAATATAATGAGATAGACATATATTCAGGTATTGAAATGGATATATTAGGTGACGGCTCGATGGATTATAATGATGATATATTAAAAGAACTCGACTATGTTATCGGTGCGATACATCAATCGCTCACACAATCTGAAGAGGATATTATGAAACGACTTAAAAATGCCTGCGAAAATCCATATGTCAGACATATTGCACACCCAACTGGAAGATTAATCGGTAAAAGACACGGGTATGCTGTGAATATTGAACAATTGATCCAAATGGCGAAAGAAACAAATACAGTACTTGAACTAAACGCACATCCAATGCGCTTAGATTTATCAGCGGATATATTAAGACAATATCAGGATTTACAATTAACCATTAATACGGATGCACATGCGATTAACCAACTTGATTTAATGCCTTATGGCGTAGGTACGGCAATTAAAGGTCGTGTGAAGAAAAATCAGGTTATCAATACGATGGACCGTGCAACGTTTAAAGAATGGGTAACAAAAGGGAAGTAACATTTATGAATAAAAAAGCATTAAATATTTTAGAATACGATAAAATAATAGAACGTGTTGTTGAGTTTTCTCAAAATGAACTGTCTTCACATATTTTACAAGCTACACATCCAACGTCAAACATTGATGAAGTACGTGAAATGATGACGCACCTGGAAGAAGCCCGTGTCATAGAGATGGGACAAAGTGAACCGGGTATGAGCATGCTTTCTGATATTGAAGGACTTGTGCGACGTGCTGTCATCGGTTCGGTCTTATCTGTAATCGAACTCAATAAAATTAAAAATAACATTAAAGTCATTAATCGATACAAAACTTATATCTTTAATCAATTTGAAGAGCGCGAATTAGAGATTCCTCTCATTTACAATCAATTAAAACAATTACCAACGATAACAGAACTAGCCGAATCTATTCAGGCGAAGTGTGATGAAACGAGTCTATATGACAATGCATCCCCAGAACTTGCTCAAATTCGTCAGGAAATGAATCGTATCAATCGTAAAATCAAAGAAAAATTAGAACAAATTGTGCGTAGTTCAAACAATCAAAAGAAATTATCTGATGCAATTGTCACTGTTCGTAATGGTCGACAAGTTATCCCTGTGAGAAGCGAATACAAACAGGATTTTCCTGGAATCGTCCATGATACATCATCAAGTGGTCAGACATTCTATATTGAACCGAATAGTATCGTTCAGCTGTCAACAGAATTAAACAGTGTAACACATAGGGAAAACGAAGAAGTAGAACGTATTCTTTATGAACTGACAAACGAAGTAGCAGAGTATGATAATGCATTAACATATTCGACCAAGGTATTAGCTGATTTTGATGTCAATCTTGCCAAAGCGAAATACGGAAACCGCAATAAGATGGTTATGCCTAATATCGCTGAAGAACGCACAATCGATTTGCCACAAGCATGGCATCCGATGTTACCAAAAGAGACAGTTGTTAAAAATAATATTGTATTCTATCCTGATATCCACACGGTGATCATAACCGGTCCGAATACAGGTGGTAAAACAGTAACGTTAAAGACTGTCGGACTAGTTATTCTAATGGCACAAAGTGGTATGATGATTCCTGCATTTGAAGGAGCAACGATAAGTATCTTTGATGAAGTATTCTGTGATATAGGTGATGAACAGTCTATCGAACAGTCACTTTCAACATTCTCAAGTCATATGACCAATATTGTATCGATATTAGAAAATATGACTGAGCAAAGCTTTGTTATGTTTGACGAACTGGGTGCAGGTACGGATCCTGCTGAAGGAGCAGCACTTGCGATGAGTATACTTGATCGTTGTTTAAGTCGCGGTGTTATGACGATGGCAACGACACATTATCCTGAACTTAAAGCATACAGTTACAACCGTGACCATGTTATGAATGCGAGTGTAGAGTTTGATGTAGAGACATTAAGTCCGACGTATCGTTTGTTGATGGGTATTCCAGGTAAGAGTAACGCTTTCGATATCGCTAAAAAACTTGGACTTGATCTTTCAATTATCAAAGAAGCACGTCAAATGATCAATATGGATAATAAAGAAATCGATAATATGATTGCCTCATTAGAGAAGAATGCAAAGCAAATTGAAGATGATAGAGCGCTGACTGAAACATTAAAGATTGAAGCTCAGAACTTACACAAAGATTTAAATAAGGCCTTCTCAAATTACGAAAAACAAAAAGAAAACTTAATTGAAAATGCAAAGCAGCAAGCGAATGATATCGTTAAAAAAGCCGAAAAAGAAGCGGATGATTTATTAAAGCAACTGCGTAATCTAAAATCAAATGCGGATATTAAAGAGAATGAGTTGATAGAACAACGTTCAAAATTATCAGGTATGTATCACGAAACAAAGATTAAACAAAATAAAAAGTCGACTAAAGATGAAGTCATTACAAAAGGTGATCATGTAAAAGTTTTAAGCTATGGTCAAAAAGGTGTTATCTTAGATGTTGATGGTGAAGAAGCTGTAGTTCAGATGGGGATTATCAAGATGAAACTGCCATTAAATGAACTTGAAAAAGAAGCACCACCAAAACAAGAGAATCACCGCGTTGTACCACGTGCTAATCGTCAAACGATAAAAATGGAACTGGATCTTCGTGGTGAACGTTATGAAGATGCATTGTATAAAGTTGAACAGTATTTAGATCAGGCGATTCTATCAAATTATGAACAAGTGACGATTATTCACGGGAAAGGCACAGGCGCATTGCAAAAAGGTGTACAGCAATATTTAAAGAAATCTAAAGCTGTGAAATCATTTAGAGGTGGAATGCCTTCTGAAGGTGGCTTTGGTGTAACTGTAGTAGAGTTAAAATAATACAATGTGAGGCGATTGATTTGGATAACTTTGATATGTATAAACTTGCAAAAGTATTGATTGTTGTATCAATTTTAATGTTAATTGCGGGTGTCATATATTTATTTATTGCATTATAGGGTATAACTATAATAGAGTGAGCAAAAGTAGTGACCAACGAATTTTAATTTGCTATACTCCATTTATATTAATCAGAAATATTAGGAGGAAATTATATTATGGCTATTATTAAAGGAACTGATACAAACTTTGAAGAAAACATTAAAGAAGGTGTAACATTAGTAGACTTCTGGGCACCTTGGTGTGGACCTTGTAAAATGATCGCACCCGTTTTAGAAGATTTAGCGAAAGACGTTGAAGGTAAAGCAAACATCGTTAAAGTTGATGTTGATGAGAACCAGGAAACTGCTGCTAAATTTGAAGTTATGAGTATCCCAACGCTTATCGTATTCAAAGACGGTCAAGCAGTTGATAAAGTTGTTGGTTTCCAACCAAAAGAACAATTACAAGCTGTTTTAGAAAAACATTACTAAGATTAAGCTAAAAAATAATATTTTTAAGAGTGAAATCTTTTGATTTTGCTCTTTTTATTTTGGTGTGTTTTACTAGTGTTAAGTAAAGAAATGTGGTGAATGTTATGGAGGATTATGAATTAAATATTAAACGTAAACTAGCAGTGCTGCCGAATGAACCAGGTTGTTATCAGATGAAAGACAAGAATGGCCAAGTCATCTATGTCGGTAAAGCAAAAAATTTACGTAACCGTGTACGCTCGTATTTTTCCGGTGCACATGATGAAAAGACAACACGTCTCGTGTCAGAAATACGAGATTTTGAATTTATCGTAACGAATACAGAAATTGAATCGCTATTGTTAGAATTGACACTTATAAAGAAGTATTATCCGAGGTTTAATATTTTGTTAAAGGATGATAAAAGTTATCCTTTTATTAAAATTACGAACGAGAAACATCCAAGATTGTTAGTTACACGTACGGTAAAAAAAAATAGTGGTAAATATTTTGGACCTTATCCCAATGCTTATGCTGCACATGAAACTAAAAAATTATTAGACCGTATTATTCCACTACGTAAATGTAATCATCTACCGGATAAATTATGTTTATATTATCATATCGGACAATGTTTAGGACCATGTGTATATAATGTTGAAGAACAGCAGTATCGACATTACATTCAGGTTGTGACGGATTTTTTAAATGGTCAAGATACAGCAATTATTGATGACTTACGTGCAAAAATGAATGAACGTGCTGAAAATCTTCAGTTTGAAGAAGCAAAAGAATATCGAGACTTAATCTCTCATGTTGAGTCACTCATGTTTAAACAAAAGATGATGACGAGTGATATGACAACTAGAGACGTTTTCGGATATGCGGTTGACAAAGGTTGGATGTGCATACAGGTATTCTTTATTCGCCAGGGTAATCTCATAGAAAGAAAAGTGACGATGATTCCGTTGATTGATGATTCAAAGTCACATTTTTACAATTTTATCGGACAGTTTTATGGTTTAGCCGAAAATTTACTGCCGGCTGAAGTGCATGTACCTACTGGACTGGACGTAAATATGATTAAGTCAGTTGTAGATACAAAAGTCATTCAACCTCAGCGTGGTAAGAAAAAAGAGATGGTGGATCTTGCAGTTAAAAATGCGAAGATTGCTTTGTCAAATAAGTTTGAGATCATTGAACGTGACGAAGAAAGAACTGTAAAAGCGATTGAAGAACTTGGTAATGCAATGGGTATTGAAACACCGGTCCGTATTGAAGCCTTTGATAACTCAAATATTCAAGGTGTCGATCCAGTGGCTGCAATGGTATGTTTTGTTGATGGTAAACCAAGTAAACGGGATTATAGAAAATATAAAATCAAGACTGTAACAGGACCAGATGATTATGAAAGTATGAGAGAAGTCGTTCGTCGCCGTTATTCACGCGTGCTAAGAGAAAATTTACCCTTACCAGACTTAATCGTTGTCGATGGTGGTAAAGGGCATATGAGCAGTGTTATCGATGTGCTTGTTAACGAATTAAATCTAGATATTCCAGTTGCAGGTTTGAAGAAGAATGACAAACATATGACTGCTGAATTACTATACGGTGAAGACTTTGATATCATTCCATTAAATAAAAAGAGTCAAAGCTTCTACTTACTACAACGTATTCAGGATGAAGTCCATCGCTTTGCAATTACCTTCCATAGAAACACACGTAGAAAAACAGGTTTATCTTCACAACTAGATGCGATTGAAGGTATAGGTCCAAAGAGAAAACTAATGCTAATGAAACATTTCGGTTCAGTGCGTCGTATAAAAGAAGCATCCATTGAAGAAATAAATCAAATCGGAGTGCCTATTAAACTAGCGACAGAAATACACAATACTTTAAATTCAGAGCAGGAAAACGTTGAACATCACAGTGAATAATAAAGAATAATATTAAATTAAAATGTTTGTGAAATTACTTAATTGAGAATCATTTTCATACCCCACAGAACGTTAAAGAGTGGTACAATGATGATGAAAATTAAATTTCACAAACTTTTTTTTATACGAAATTGTAATCGGTTTCTTGATTTACCGTTTGAACAGGCGTATTATTGAATTTGTGAATTTACTTAAAAAGATGTGTAGGGGGGACTTCACTTGGCAAGCTCAGAAAAATCATTTGCATTACGTAGGTTACATTCTTTACTTGGTGTGATTCCATTAGGTGTATTCTTAATTCAGCACTTAGTGATCAACCACTTTGCAGTAAACAGTCCGGAAGCTTTTAATAATGCTTCAGACTTTATGTGGAATTTACCATTTAAGATTGTATTAGAAACACTTGTTATTTATTTACCAATTTTATTCCATGCAATCTATGGTGTGTATATCGCATTTACTTCTAAAAATAATGTGACACATTATTCGACGTTTAGAAACTGGATGTTCTTGTTACAACGTATTACAGGTATTATCGCTTTTATCTTTATCGCGATTCACGTTTGGCAAACACGTGTTCAGGCAGCATTAGGACATCACATTAATTACGATATGATGGCTGATTTATTCAATAGTCCGATTAATGTTATTGGATACGTTATTGGTATTGTAAGTGTTATCTTCCACTTCTCAAATGGATTATGGTCATTTGCAGTAAGTTGGGGTATCACACAGTCAGATCGTTCACAAAAAATTATGGCTTATGTGTCATTAGGTGCATTTTTAGTCATTACTTTCATCGGATTACGCGCGTTATTTGCATTTATGTAGGATAAGAAATTTAAGGGAGTGACAATATAATGGCAAAAAGTAATATCATTGTTGTCGGCGGTGGATTAGCCGGATTAATGGCAACAATTAAAGCAGCAGAGGCAGGTACAAGTGTTGATCTTTTCTCATTAGTACCCGTTAAACGTTCTCACTCAGTGTGTGCACAAGGCGGTATTAATGGTGCAGTAAATACGAAAGGCGAAGGTGACTCACCTTTAATTCACTTTGATGATACAGTATATGGTGGAGATTTCTTAGCAAACCAACCACCTGTTAAAGCGATGACAGCAGCAGCGCCTGGTATCATCCATTTATTAGACCGTATGGGTGTTATGTTCAACAGAACACCCGAAGGATTACTTGATTTCCGTCGTTTCGGTGGAACGTTATATCACCGTACAGCATTTGCTGGTGCGACAACAGGACAACAATTATTATATGCATTAGACGAGCAGGTACGTAAATTTGAAGTCGAAGGTTTAGTTACGAAGTATGAAGGATGGGAATTCTTGGGCGCAGTTATTGATGACGAAGGCGCTGCACGTGGTATCGTTGCTCAAAACTTAACAACTTCTGAAATTAAATCATTTGGTTCAGATGCAGTTATTATGGCGACTGGTGGTCCTGGTATTATCTTTGGTAAGTCTACAAACTCTATGATTAATACAGGATCTGCAGCTTCTGTTGTCTATCAACAAGGTGCAATCTATGCCAATGGTGAATTCATTCAAATTCACCCGACAGCAATTCCTGGTGATGATAAATTACGTTTAATGAGTGAATCAGCACGTGGTGAAGGTGGTCGTGTTTGGACTTATAAAGACGGTAAACCTTGGTACTTCTTAGAAGAGAAATATCCTGACTATGGTAACTTAGTACCTCGTGATATCGCAACGCGTGAAATCTTTGACGTATGTGTGAACCAAAAATTAGGTATCAATGGTGAGAACATGGTATACCTTGATTTAAGTCATAAAGATGCACATGAATTAGACGTTAAATTAGGTGGAATCATCGAAATTTACGAAAAATTCACTGGTGATGACCCTCGTAAAGTGCCGATGAAGATTTTCCCTGCAGTGCATTATTCAATGGGTGGAATCTGGGTAGATTACGATCAGATGACGAACATTCCAGGATTATTTGCAGCAGGTGAATGTGATTACTCTCAACACGGTGGTAACCGTCTAGGTGCGAACTCTTTATTATCTGCAATATACGGCGGTATGGTAGCAGGTCCAAATGCTATTAAATATATTAAAGCGCTAGATAAATCATATACAGATTTACCGGATGATATTTATACACGTAAAGTTGAAGAAGAGCAACAACGTTTCGATGGTTTATTAAATATGAAAGGTTCTGAGAATGCATATAAACTGCATAAAGAACTTGGTGAAATTATGACGGCAAACGTAACAGTTGTACGTCATAACGACCGATTATTAGAAACAGATAAGAAAATTATAGAATTAATGGAACGTTACCATGATATTGATATGGAAGACACTGCGTTATGGAGTAACCAGGCAGTATTCTTTACACGTCAATTATGGAACATGTTAGTGTTAGCACGCGTTATGACAATTGGTGCGTATAATCGTAATGAATCACGTGGTGCACATTACAAACCTGAATTCCCTGAACGTAATGACGAAGAGTGGTTAAAAACAACGATGGCTAAGTTTAAAGGCGCTAAAGAAGCACCTGAATTCTACTATGAGCCAGTTGATGTTAGCTTAATCCCACCACGTGTACGTGACTATTCTAAGAAGTCAAAAGGAGGTAAATAATCATGGCAGAAAAAACGATTAAACTGATTATTACACGTCAAAAAGATCAAAATTCTAAGCCTTATGATGAAACATTTGTGATTCCTTACCGTCCAAATATGAACGTTATTGCTGCGTTGATGGAAATTCAACGTAATCCAGTAAATGAACGTGGTGAAAAAACGACACCTGTAACATGGGATATGAACTGTCTTGAAGAAGTTTGTGGCGCATGTTCAATGGTAGTCAACGGAAAAGCACGTCAATCTTGTTCAACAATTATTGATACATTAGAGCAACCAATTCGTTTAGCACCTATGGCAACATTCCCTGTTATTCGTGACTTACAAGTTGATCGTACGAAAATGTTCGATAACTTAAAACGTGTTAAAGCATGGGTTCCAATTGATGGGACATATGACTTAGGACCAGGACCACGTATGCCAGAGAAGAAACGTCAGACAGCATACGAGTTATCAAAATGTATGACATGTGGTGTATGTTTAGAAGTATGTCCGAACGTGAATGCTAATTCGAAATTTATGGGTGCACAAGCTATTTCACAAGTACGTTTATTCAACCTACATCCAACAGGTAGCATGAATAAGGATGAAAGACTCCATGCGTTAATGGAAGAAGGCGGATTAGCAGAATGTGGTAACTCACAAAACTGTGTCAGAAGCTGTCCAAAAGGCATTCCTTTAACAACGTCAATCGCTGCGATGAACCGTGAAGCAACATTCCAGATGTTCAAATCGTTCTTTGGTTCAGATCATCAGGTAAACTAAGAGGCTATCTACAAAGCGTTAAGTCTCAAGTAAACTGGAAACAAACACAAGAAATCGATCTTTGATTTTAGGGTATTTACGTTTTTGTCGAGAGGGCTGAAAGTGAGATGCCGTTTCAGAAAAGAGGCTATCGAACTTGCGTTTTGCCCTTATAAAAGGTTTTGAGATTCTTAGGTGCTGAACCCTTAATTTGAGACATAACAAAAAAGCATCTCAATTAGGCTGCTTGTTTTCGATATTCTATCGGAGATAAGTAGCCTAATTTTTGTTGAATTCTATTTTCATTATAATTCTTGATGTATTTCTTTACAATTTCTTTTACAATGTAATTAGAGCTATTTCGCTCACTGTTTAAATAGAATGTTTCAGACTTTAGCGAGGAATGGAAACATTCAATACAGGCATTATCAGCAGGTGTCGCTTTTCGCGACATTGATCTGATAATGTCTTTTTCTTTGCATTCATCATAATAATCTTTAGAGCTATAAACACTTCCTTGGTCGCTATGTAAGATGCATCCCTTCGGGAGTTCTATTTGATTTAGTGTATCTAAAACAAACTTCGTGTCTTGTTTATCGTTTATTGTGTAAGCGATGATTTCCCCATTATATAAATCCATAATCGATGATAAATAAAGCATTGTATTACCAAATGGTAAATATGTTATGTCTGTTACCAACTTTGTTAAAGGTTTATCGGTTTTAAAATTGCGATTTAAGATATTATCTGTAATATAGTATGGCTTGCCCAATTTTTGTTCCTTTTTAGCTCTAGCTCTGCAATTCCAATTATTTTTTTGCATTATTCTTTGAACACGCTTATGATTTATTGGCTGTTCAGAATCACGATTAATTATGTTACAAATTTTTCGATAACCGTAGGTAAAATTATTATCTTTGCATATTTGCCCAATCTTTTTCTCGAGATGATAATTTCTATTAGAAGCATGATTTCTCCATCTGTAAAATGTTGAACGTGCTACTTGTAGTGCAGATAACAATATTTCTAAGCCATATTCACTTCTTAATGATTCAACCAATTCTACTACAATCTCTGGTACCAACTCCTTTGTAATTCCTTGTACTTTTTTAAGACATCTAACTCCGCATCTTTCCTTCTTATTTCTAATTTTAATTGTTCAATCTCATCGAGTTCTTGAATTCCCTTAGAATAACTATATTGTTTTCCAACTTGTTGATCGAATCGATGTGTTTCTCCATTTCTGTACCATCTCCACCATGTTTCAACTTGGGTTTTATTTCTAATATTTAATTCATCCATTATTTCTTTTGTACTTAAGCCAGCGGCTTTGAGTTGAACACATTTCCATTTAACATCACTTGAATATGAAACTCTTTTCATAATAAAAACACTCCTATCAAATTCATTTTAATATGAATTCAACAAGAGTGCTTTTTTATTTTGTCTCACTAAATGGGGTCAGTTCCCTTAATTCTCAAAACCTTTTTTTATTTGTACATTATTTGATATGATAAGTTTAAAGGTGAATAGAGGTGTAGCGCAGTGGATCAATCAATCGTCACATTAGAATATGAGTTAAGATGGCTAGCTGAAATTATAAAAAATGAAGGCCGTAGTGAATTGAAAAAACACGAAATTACAGAAACGCAGTTTATTGCAATTCAGTGGATTAAAGAAGCAAGTCCCTTAAATATCGGAACACTAGCAAAACACATGAATTTAGCAGTTTCATCCACTTCCGAACTTGTTGATGCGCTTAGTAACAATGGATTTGCAGAGCGTGTTAAACAAACTGATGATAAACGTAAAGTAAGTATTCAACTTACTGAAAAAGGTGAATCGGTAATCGAAGCGGTTATCATTAAAAGACAAAAATTTTTGAAGAAGATTGTAGAAGAGAGTATGATTGATACAATACCAATATTTAAGGAACAAATACATAAGTTGTACAGTGCAACAGAAGAAGGTGGAAAGTAGTGTCAGCTCCAATTGGTGTAATTGATTCTGGCGTAGGTGGTTTGACAGTGGCTAAAGAAATTATGCGTCAGCTGCCAAATGAATCAATTTGTTATTTAGGTGATGTCAGTCGTTGTCCTTATGGACCAAGACCTCCTGAGCAAGTTAAAGATTTTACCATTCAACTTGCTGAATTTCTATTAACGAAACATATAAAAATGCTCGTAATTGCATGTAATACAGCGACTGCTGTGGCTTTAGAACCATTGCAGAAAATGCTTTCTATACCTGTAATCGGTGTAATAGAACCAGGCGCACGTACTGCAATCATGACGACAACAAACAATCATGTGCTTGTACTAGGTACTGAGGGGACAGTTAAGTCAGAAGCGTATCGTGATAAGATAAAATCCATCAATCCTAAAATAGAAGTCAATGGTGTAAGTTGTCCGGACTTTGTGCCATTAGTTGAGCAGGTAAGATATAAAGATCCTACAATATCGAATATCGTCATTCATAAAACATTGCGCGATTGGCGTCATGATAAGAGTGATACAGTCATCTTAGGATGTACACATTATCCGTTATTACAGGATTATATTGAAAAGTATTTTGAAGGTGAAAAGAAAGTAATTTCATCTGGATTAGAAACGGCGAGGGAAGTAAGTGCATTACTTACATTTAGTCAGGAACATGCGAAATATAATGAAACGCCACATCATGAATTTTATGTTAATGGGCCAACTGAGAAATTCGCCCGTATCGCTAAAGAATGGTTAAACGATGAAAACTTAAAAATACAATCAATACATTTGGAGGATATATGAAAGATATCGTAATCGCAACTGGTAATCAAGGCAAAATCAATGATTTTAAACATATCTTTAAAGACTATAATGTTGTAGGTATAAAAAGTTTGATTCCAGACTTCGATGTAGAAGAAACGGGAACAACATTTGAAGAAAATGCTGCGTTGAAGTCAGAATACGGAGCAAAAGTGTTAAATAAAATTGTTATTAGTGATGACTCAGGATTAGAAGTTGATGCACTTGATAATGCACCTGGCGTGTATTCAGCGCGTTATTCAGGGGAAGATGCTACTGATGAGAAGAATCTTGAGCTTGTGCTTAAAAATATGCAGGATATAGATGAACGTCAGGCAAGATTTGTATGTGTGATTGCAGTCAGTATACCCGGCAAAGAGACACGCACCTTCCGAGGCGAAGTAGAAGGAGAATTACTACATGAACCTAAAGGTGAAAATGGATTTGGTTATGATCCGATATTTTATGTTGAAAGCAAAGGTAAGACGACAGCAGAAATGACTGGAGAAGAAAAAGCACAAATCTCACATAGAGGTAAAGCAATACAAAAAATGCTGGAATCTGGAATAATTGAGGAGGCGTAATGATGAAATGGGTTGTTGTGAGTGATAATCATTCCATGAAAAATATATTAACCGATATTGTATCAATTCATGATGATGCAGATGTCTATATTCATCTTGGTGATTCAGAATTTGATTATAATGATGTTGAATTAAAGCCTTATATTAAAATAAAAGGAAACTGTGATTACGGAAAGGATTTTCATGATACATTTGAATTACAGCAAGATGATATTAATGCATTTTTAACGCATGGACATCTTTATCAAGTTGGTAATGGACGTGAACGTTTGGCTAGTGTTGCACGTGATGCAGATTGTCAAATCGCTTTGTATGGTCACCTGCATGTAAAGCGTGTTGAAGTCGTTGAAGGTGTAGTATGCATTAATCCAGGCTCTATCGCACAGTCAAGAAGTCAGGAAGAAGAAACATATGCTGTTTTAACTTTTGATGAAAGTGATCAAATGGTTACTTTCTTTAATCAGCAGCATGAGATTGTTGGTAAAGAGATATTAATTTTTTAGAGTGTCAATTGAACGATAAAAATTAAGATAACAGTGATGCTATCTTAATTTTTGTTGTTATATTAGAATAAATGTGTAAATATACTTTATTTATTATGGTTATAAATTAATTTCCTTACTAAATGTTATTGACTTTATAGTCTGAAATTGATTATAATTAATCTTGTCTTAAAAAATTAAGTCCTGGTAGCTCAGCTGGATAGAGCAACGGCCTTCTAAGCCGTCGGTCGGGGGTTCGAATCCCTCCCAGGACGCTAAAAAACCGCTAATTCATTTAGCGGTTTTCTTTTTGTATTTTTTTAAATACATTACTGATACTGTCTTCAAAAACGATGGCATCTTCTCTTACAGATCTCAGTGGTATTTTATTGATTACAACGAGATATTTGCCATGAAACAAATCTACAAACCCAGCTGCTGGATAAACTGAAAGAGAAGTTCCGGCAACGATCAGCATATCTGCTGAACTGATTGCCTGAATTGCACTTTCTATCGTATTAGCATCTAGCGCTTCTTCATACATAACGATGTCAGGACGTACGATGCCACCATCTTTAGGACATCTTGGTATACCTTGCTCATCCAGAATAAGATCTTCTAGTGAATAATTTTCGTTGCATGCTAAGCAATAGTTATTGATCAGTGTCCCGTGTAATTCAAGCACTTTTGATGAACCTGCGAGTTGGTGTAATCCATCGATATTTTGAGTGACGACAGTTACGTCTTTACCGCTATCTTCAAGTGTTCGGAGGAAAGTATGTGCAAGGTTCGGTTGTGCATCAGCATATACTAATTTATCGAAGTGAAAATCAAAGTATTGTTTAGGGTATCGTTTAAAGAATGAATGAGAAATAATTTGTTCAGGTGAAAATTCTGAATTAGTTTCCTGCATAAATATTCCATTAGCAGATCTGAAGTCTGGTATGCCACTTTCAGTTGATACGCCAGCTCCTCCGAAGAAAACGATTTTTTTACTATCATTTAATGCTTGTTTAAATTGTTGGATACTCATTATTCTTCTCCTTTCGTCAATATATTAATTTTATCATGACGCGTCATTGTGCTCAATTTTGCAACTTTGTATGAATTCAGATATAATCAACATTTGTGAGTTTAGTAATCGTTTCGAAATGTTATCTCATTATAATAGGAATAAATATATTTGAGTTAGCATAGAAATTTGGTTAAAATTTAACTAAGACAGATTTAAGGAGTATTGTATGAATAAATTTGATGAACAAATAATAGTGGTGAATCGTGAAACCATCTTTAATCATGAGAAAAATCATTTTAATGGCTTTATTTCTATAGAAGATCAAAAGGCGTTAGAAATTTATGAAACACTATCTAAATACGAAGTGAAACGTCGTGGTGATATGGAAGAGGATCCTTCATATAAACAATTGATTTCATATTGTATCCTCGAAAATGAAAACGATGAGATATTAGTATATGAACGTTTAACAGGTGGTGGTGAAGCGCGTCTTCATGGATTAAGCTCAATTGGTATCGGCGGTCATATGAATCAGCTAGATGATACTCAGATTGAAGGGGTGTTACTAGATAATGCTGCACGTGAATTAGAAGAAGAAGTAGGCGTTAAAGATGTTAACCCACTAAATTTAAATTTAATCGGTTTTATTAACGATGATGACAATGAAGTAGGCCGTGTACATATCGGTTTAGTATTTAAACTAAAGGTTAAGGCGTCTGAAGTTTATGTGAATGAAACAGATACTTTAAAGATAGAATGGAAACCGGAAAATACTTTAATGCAGGGTGCTGAATATGAATCATGGTCACGCATTATAATAGAATCTATATATAATGTAGGTCATTAGTATGTCTGATATTATTATCTTTCCGAAGTTGCAAGGAAATTTAATGAAACAGATAAAAGCAGCAATGAAGCGTGCAGATTATGAAACAGCATATGATTTATTCAATGATTATGAAAAGCATTTCGAGTTAACTGAAGACGAGCATCTTATAAAACTGGATTGTCTTTATCAGTTAGAGAGTTTCCTTGAATTACGTGAAGAATCTAGTATATTGCTTAATCAAGGTCATTACGCATATTCAACAATTGTTCCATATTTTATAGAAAGTTTATTAAAATTGAAACAATATAAAACGGTGATTGAGTTAATTGAAGGGCTGCGTAGTGAAGATGTTGATCACAAACTGATAGTGTCGCTTATGCCTTTTTATGATGAGGCGAATCATCAGTTGAATAAAAGAAATGATGCACATTTAAAGTTTATACAGACTTTTAAAGATAATGATTACAATAAGCAACTGGAATTGATCATGGAATTAATAGAATCTGAAGATTTCCGTTTTCAGTTGAGCTTTGTTCAGCTGTTAGAATATAATGAAATACATCCTGTAATTAGCAGTATGATGATAGAGTATTTATTGTTATCAAACTTTAAGGGTGAAGTTAAATTTTCTAAGCTTAATATTGATACTAGAGTCAATATTTCGAATTTAAACACGATGGTCCATTCATCATTCATGTCTGAAGTTGTTGGTGAAGTTAAAGCATACTATGAGAACAATAGTCCGAATATCGTTGAAGTTATTGTAGAAACGATGAAATTACACAATGCTGTGATGCATCCAATTCATTTTCAGACATATTTTAATAGCAATTCACAAACTGTGGCCGATGCATATATAGTGATGTTTAATAGACTATTTAATATTGAAGACAGTTCGATAGAATTGTCTGATACACAAGTTGAAGATATAATTGAAGCTATTAATTTACTGGAAAATTATAATATGATACATGAATAGATATATAGATAGATGTAAGTATTATTATGCTATTGATAAAAAAATATAAAAAATGATATTATAATTTGTAATTTCAGCTAAAAATGTTGAAGCAAGATGGTTATATGCTATAATTAATGAGTTGAAAAAATTTTAGAAAAACGTGGAGGAATTACACATGTCAGCAAAATGGGAAAAACAAGAAGGTAATGAAGGATTATTAACAGTAACAGTTCCTGAAGAGGAAGTTAAAGCTGGATTAGATAAAGCATTCGCTAAAGTTGTTAAACAAGTTAACGTACCAGGTTTCCGTAAAGGTAAAATGCCTCGTCAAATGTTCGAACAACGTTTCGGTGTTGAATCATTATTCCAGGATGCATTAGATATCATCTTACCGGATGCATATGCTAACGCAATCGATGAAGTAGGTATAAACCCAGTCGATCGTCCTGAAATTGATGTAGAACAAATGGAAAAAGGTAAAGAATTAATCTTTACTGCTAAAGTTACTGTAGAACCTGAAGTTGAATTAGGTGATTATAAAGGTCTTGAAGTAGAAAAATTTGAGGCTGAAGTAACTGAAGAAGAATTAAACGAAGCAATCAATGCTGATTTAGCACGTAAAGCGGAATTAGTTGTTAAAGAAGAAGGCGAAGTTGCTGAAGGCGACGTTGTTAACTTAGACTTTGATGGTTATGTTAATGAAGAAGCATTTGAAGGCGGAAAAGCTGAAGGATACGATTTAGAAATCGGTTCAGGTCAATTTATTCCTGGATTCGAAGAGCAATTAGTTGGAATGAAAGTTGGCGATGAAAAAGACGTTAACGTTACATTCCCTGAAGAATACCATGCTGAAGAATTAGCAGGTAAAGAAGCTGTATTTAAAGTGAAGATCAACGAAGTTAAATCTAAAGAAGTACCTGAATTAGACGATGAAATGGCTAAAGAATTAGATGAGTCAGTTGATTCAGTTGATGCTTACAAAACTAAATATAAAGCAGATTTAGAAGAACAAAAGAAATTACAAGCTGAAAACGATACGAAAGAAAGCTTAGTAATGCAAGCAGTTGAAAATGCTAAAGTAGATATCCCTGAAGCAATGATCAACACAGAATTAGATCGTATGATGCAAGAATTTGAACAACGTATTGCACAACAAGGTTTAAATTTAGAATTATACTTCCAGTTCTCAGGTCAAACTGAAGAGCAATTAAAAGAGAGCATGAAAGCTGATGCTGAACAACGTGTTAAAACGAACTTAACTTTAGCTGCGATTGCTAATGCTGAAAATATTGAAGTAAGTGACGCTGATGTTGACGCTGAATTATCAAAAATGAGCGAACAATTCGGTATGTCAGTTGAAGATATTAAAGCTGCATTAGGTAATGGAGCAATCTTAAAAGACGATCTTCGTATCCAAAAAGCAATTGACGTTTTAGTTTCTGAATCTAAAACTAAATAATAAGTAGTATTGTATAAAGTTTAACTATTAATATAATCAGAAACCGAACAAACCGTAAAATCGCTTTTGATTTTTATGTTTGTTCGGTTTTGTTATGATAATAATTGGTTTAATTTATAGTTATTTAAAAAGCAGATGATTTTAGAATTAAAAGTTTGCAAACAACAGGAAACTTTAGTATATTCTTTAAAAGATAGGGGTGTTAAGTGTGTCTAAATTTAATGAAGAAGAGAACTTAAAATGCTCATTCTGTGGTAAGGATCAAGATCAGGTTAAGAAACTTGTAGCAGGTAGTGGTGTTTACATTTGTAATGAATGTATCGAATTATGTTCTGAAATCGTTGCTGAAGAACTTAAAACGATTGAACATGAAGAAATCACTGAAATTCCTAAACCACATGAAATGTTAGCTTTATTAGATGAATATGTAATTGGTCAGACAAAAGCGAAAAAAGCGCTGTCTGTTGCAGTATATAATCATTATAAACGTATTTTTAAACCGATGGATGAAGAAGAAGTGGAGTTACAAAAAAGTAATATCGCTTTAATTGGTCCAACGGGTTCAGGTAAAACGTTACTTGCACAAACTTTAGCACGTTCATTAAATGTACCATTTGCAATTGCAGATGCAACAAGTTTAACAGAAGCGGGTTATGTAGGTGAGGACGTTGAAAATATTTTACTACGTTTAATTCAGGCGGCTGATTTTGATATTGAACGTGCTGAAAAAGGGATAATCTATGTCGATGAAATCGATAAGATTGCACGTAAATCAGAAAATACATCGATTACGCGCGATGTAAGTGGTGAAGGTGTGCAACAAGCATTACTTAAAATTTTAGAAGGTACTGTTGCAAGCGTTCCGCCACAAGGGGGTAGAAAACACCCTAACCAGGAGTTTATCCAGATTGATACGACGAATATTCTATTTATTTTAGGTGGAGCGTTTGATGGTATTGATGAAGTGATTAAACGTCGTCTTGGTGAAAAAGTAATTGGATTTACTGGAATTAAAGAGAAAGATTTTGATGATGCGACGCTTTTATCTCAAATTAAACCAGAAGATTTGCAAAGCTATGGATTGATACCGGAATTTATCGGTCGTATTCCTGTAGTAGCTAACTTGGAACAACTTGATGTAGAAGCACTGAAAAGCATTTTAACTCAACCTAAGAACGCATTAGTGAAACAATATACTAAAATGCTTGCTTTAGATGAAGTTGAATTAGAGTTTACTGAGGGAGCTTTAACAGCGATTAGTCAGTTAGCAATTGAAAGAAAAACAGGTGCTCGTGGATTACGTTCAATTATTGAAGAGTCTATGATGGACGTAATGTTTGATATTCCTTCACTAGAAAATGTTAAACGCGTTGTTATTACAGAAGCTGCTATAAAAGATAATGCTGCACCAGAAATGTATGATGCAGATAATAATTTAATTAATGATATTGTAACTTCAGCATAAAACCTGCCTTTATGGCGGGTTTTTTACTATTTATAAATCAATTATCATATATTTATTAAAAAATCGTGTATAATAGTAAGACGTAAATGAAGAACAGGAGAAAGTCATGAATATAAATCCAAATAATGTAGAAATATTAATCAGCGCAGTAAAACCTGAACAGTATCCAGATACAGGTTTACCGGAAGTTGCTTTAGCAGGACGTTCTAATGTGGGAAAATCATCTTTTATTAATACGATGATTGGCCGTAAGAGCATGGCACGTATTTCTTCGAAACCAGGTAAGACACAGACATTAAATTTCTTTAAGATTGATGACAAATTAGTCTTTGTTGATGTACCGGGATATGGGTATGCAAAAGTTTCTAAAACAGAGCGTGAACGATGGGGAAAGATGATTGAGACATATATAACGACGCGCGAGTCTTTAGCGGTAGTGATTCAACTTGTTGATATACGTCATAACCCTAGTGAAGATGACAGATTGATGTACGACTTTTTAAAACATTACGAAATACCAACAATCGTTATTGCTACGAAAGAGGATAAGATTCCTAAAGGTAAGGTTCAAAAACATCTAAAAATAATTAAACAAGATCTTGATATGGATCCGGATGATACACTCATCAGCTATTCTTCATTGAGTAATGCTAAGAATGATTTAATCCTTAATGCAATTGATAAGTACTTAAAATAATTTGTGAAATTTTAGTGACGAATATTTATATAGAGTGAATAAAATATAAAAGAAATGTTAATATAGAAGTAATGGCAAAAAAATGGGGGCGGAATACATGCATATCGTTGTTGTGAGTGTGAATCACAAAACAGCTGATGTGAGTTTGAGGGAGAAACTTACATTTTCAGATGAAACGATTGAACGTGCACATAGTGCGTTAATTAATCAAAAATCAGTGTTAGAAGGTGTAATCCTTTCAACATGTAATAGAACTGAAATCTATGCTGTTGTTGATCAGGTGCATACAGGTAGATATTATATAAAATCATTTTTATCTGAATGGTTTGATGTGGATTTAGACATCGTTAAATCAGTGACAGATGTAAAAGTTGGACATGCTGCAATTTACCATCTGTTTAAAGTAATTACAGGGCTAGATTCAATTGTACTAGGTGAAACTCAAATTTTAGGTCAAGTGAGAGATAGCTTCTTACTTGCACAAACAGAAGGTACAACAGGTACGATTTTTAATCGTTTATTTAAAGATGCAATTACGCTTGCAAAGCGTTCACATGCTGAAACAGATATTTCTTCAAAAGCAGTATCTGTTTCTTATGCAGCAGTGGAATTATCGAAGAAAGTTTTAGGTACATTAGAAAACAAAAAAATCTTAATCATCGGTGCGGGAGAAATGGCTGAGCTTGCATTAGAGAACTTAGTAGGTTCTGGTGCAGCAGAGATTACCGTAATTAATCGTACAGCAGAAAAAGCAATTTCTCTAGCAGATAAATACGGTGGTAGTCAAAAATCTATGGAAGAATTACAATGTGCATTAATTGAAAATGATATTGTTATTTCTTCTACAAGTGCTCAGGATTTTATTATTACGAAACCGATGATGCATGATTTAATGAAGATGCGCAATAATCGTTCAATCGTGTTAATTGATATTGCAGTGCCACGTGACATTGATCCTGCTGTTAATGATATTGATCTTATCTTTAATTATGACGTTGATGATTTAAAAGGATTAGTAGATGCAAATTTAGCTGAGCGTCAAAAAGCAGCAAATATTATTGAGACGATGATTGATACACAGGTTGAAGAATTTATTGCCTGGATTAATATGCTAGGTGTTGTACCTGTCATTACTGCATTACGAGAAAAAGCACTTCGTATTCAGGAAACAACGATGGAAAGTATCGATCGTAAAATGCCTGACTTAACAGACCGTGAAAGAAAAGTGATTTCTAAACATATGAAGAGTATTATTAATCAAATGTTAAAAGATCCAATTTCACAGGCAAAAGAAATTAGTGGTTCTGATAATAGAGAAGCAGAACTTCAGTTTTTCCAGGATATATTTAATATTTCAAATGAAGTTGAAAGTTTAAATCAAAATGTGACGATGGTACATCGTACGGTAGAGAGCTTTACGTTAAGTCCTAAACACTAGGTGATAAAATGAATGAATTATTATTAATGCGGTTACATGAAGCAATACTTATTCTATATATGATAAGTATTGCTTGTTATTTCTTTGACTTTGTAGAGAAGTCGCGCCGACTTAAACGTTATGGATATTTATTATTGCTTAGCGTATTTCTTCTGCAGTCATCTTCAATTATCTTATTTATTTTTATTGTAGGACGTATTCCAATTGAAACGATCAATGAAGGTTTCTATTTTTTTACGTGGCTCATAATTTTGATATCATTAATATTATCTAAAGTAATTCGAACAGAGTTTTTTATCTTTTTGATGAATTTAATAGGATTCGTGTTTATGATGATTCATACATTTCAGCCTTTAGATCTTTCTACAGGAACAACTGTATCACATATGATGAATGAATTATTGTGGATACATGTAACGCTTGCTATTGTGTCTTATGTTATGTTTTTAATTGCTGCATTACATGCCGTGTTATACTTAACACAAATGCATCAATTAAAACAAAAGAAATTTAATCATAAATTTTTTAGGATAGGTGATCTAGAGAGCTTAAGTCGATTTGTACAAGTTTTTTCAATTATAGGATGCGTCATGCTATTGATTTCATTAATATTAGGTATTTATTGGGGCATTACTTTTGAAGGGAAATCAATATGGGTCGACTCTAAAGTATTAGGTTCGCTGTTATTACTTATCGGATATTCCGTATATATATTTTTACATCAAAAAAACAAGTTAATGATGCATAGATTGATGGATTTTAATATCGTGTTATTCTTATTATTACTCATCAATTATTTAATCGTTTCTCGTTTTTCAGGATTCCATCAGTTATTTTATTAATCTTTGGAGGCTATTATGAAAAAATTTATCGTTGGTTCTAGAAGAAGTCAGCTTGCACTTACTCAAAGCAAGCAGTTTATCGCTAAACTTAAAGAAAAGAATCCAGGCGTTGAAATAGAAATTAAAGAGATTGTGACTAAAGGCGACCAGATTGTTAATGTGCAATTATCTAAAGTTGGTGGAAAAGGATTGTTCGTTAAAGAAATTGAAGCTGCTCTTTATAATAAAGAAATTGATTTTGCGATTCACTCTTTAAAAGATGTGCCGAGTGAGTTACCGGAAGGTCTTACATTAGGATGTATTCCAGATAGAGAAGATGCACGAGATGCATTTATTTCTAAAGGACACATTAAATTATCAGAGTTAAAAGAAGGTGCGATTGTAGGGACATCATCTTTGCGTCGTGGCGCTCAAATCTTAAATTTATATCCACATCTTAAGATTGAATGGATTCGCGGAAATATTGATACACGTCTTAGAAAGCTAGAAACTGAAAATTTTGACGCAATTATTTTAGCTGCAGCTGGACTTAACCGTATGGGGTGGGGTGAAGATATTGTAACAGAATATCTTGATCCTGAAACGATGCTGCCTGCTATTGGACAAGGTGCTTTAGGTATCGAATGCCGTATTGATGATTTAGAAACGCTTTCATTACTAGCTACCGTTCACAACAGCGAGACTGAAGTATGTACACAGGCAGAGCGCGAATTTTTAAAACTTATGGATGGCAGCTGTCAAGTACCGATTGCGGGACATGCAGTAATGTCTAATGATAAAATCACATTTACCGGATTGATTATGTCTACTGACGGCAAAGAAAAATATAAAGTAACTGAAGCAGGTACTGATCCTGTAGTATTAGGTGCTAAAGTAGCTGAGGCCATGCAACGAAATGGCGCACAGAAGATTATCGAAACTTTGAATAATACGCCAAAATCAAACTAGAGGATGGTAAACATGAAGCCAATTGTATTGATGACAGATAGTAAATTGTATAAGGATGAGCGTGTCGAAATCATTCACCTACCGTTTATCGGTGTTGAACCTCTTCCTGTACAACCTACACGTCAGCATTATGATTGGCTTATTTTTACAAGTAAAAATGCAGTGGAAATCTTTTTTAAACTGTATGCACATGTTACTTTTGATAATATCGCTGCGATAGGAATAAAAACAAAAGAACATATTGAGCATTACAATCATAAAGTAGTATTTATACCCTCTAAATTTAATCAGGAAAGTTTTATCGATGAAATGGATAATATATTTTGTCACAGTACAGTGTGTTTACCTATTTCAACAGAAGCGAGACCGAAAATGTATGATGCATTGAAATCTTTGGCGGATGTGGATAGAATTGATTTATATCGACCAGTAAAAATAGATGAAAATATCAATTTGGCTTTGCAATTGATTGAAACACATCAGGTAGACTGGATAACATTCATGTCGCCGTCTAGTGTCAATGCGTATGGAAAACAGTCTAAAAATCATAATCTATCGTTTATGGCAATTGGTCATGTGACGAGCAGTGCATTAAATCAATTAAATATTGAGCATTATGTAAGTCAAATTGAAACGAAGAAGAGTATGATTGATACGATATTGAATATAGAAAATAACAGAAAAGGTGGATTATAATGAATTTTGATAGACACAGACGTTTACGTTCTTCAATAAATATGAGAAACATGGTGAGAGAAACGAGTATTGCGAAAAGAGATCTAATTTATCCAATATTCGTCGTTGAAAAAGATGACGTAAAAAATGAAATTGCTTCTATGCCAGGGATTTACCAGTGGAGTTTAAACATTGTTGAAGAAGAAATTAAAAATGCATATGATTCAGGTATTCGTGCAATTATGTTCTTTGGTATTCCGAATCATAAAGATGAATGTGGTGCAGGTGCATTTGATGATGACGGTGTTATACAGAAGGCAACACGTTTAGCGAAGTCATTATATCCGGATTTACTTATATTAGCTGATACTTGTTTGTGTGAATATACAGACCATGGTCATTGTGGTGTGCTCGATGATCATACACATGACGTCATCAATGATGAAACGTTGCCATTGCTTGTAAAGACAGCAGTTTCTCAGGCGAAAGCAGGTGCAGATATTATTGCACCAAGTAATATGATGGATGGATTCGTTGCTGAAATTCGTAAAGGTTTAGATGAAGCTGGCTTTATTAATATCCCGATTATGAGTTATGGCATTAAATATGCATCAGCATTTTACGGTCCATTCCGTGATGCAGCTGAAAGTACGCCTAGTCATGGTGATAGAAAGACATATCAAATGGATCCGGCAAATCGTCTTGAAGCATTACGTGAACTGCAAAGTGATGAAAAAGAAGGTTGTGACATGATGATCGTTAAACCAGCATTGAGTTATTTAGATATTATCCGTGACGTACGTAATAATAGTAATCTTCCGATTGTTGCATATAATGTCAGCGGAGAATATTCAATGACAAAAGCTGCTGCAGCAAATGGCTGGATTGATGAAGAACGCGTTGTAATGGAACAGATGCTTTCAATGAAACGTGCAGGTGCAGATATGATCATTACTTATTTTGCGAAAGATATTTGTTATTACATCGAAAAAGGAGACTACTAAAATGAAATTTAACAAATCACATGATGCATTCAAGTCAGCTGTAGAATTAATGCCTGGAGGCGTTAACAGCCCTGTTCGAGCATTTAAAAGTGTAGATATGGATCCAATATTTATGGATCACGGAAAAGGATCTAAAATTTATGATATCGATGGCAATGAATATATCGATTATGTATTAAGCTGGGGACCATTAATCTTAGGACATGCCGATGATAAAGTAACAGATGAACTTCAAAAGGCTATCTTGAAAGGTAGTAGCTTTGGGGCACCTACAACGTTAGAAAATGAAATGGCGAAACTTGTCATTGAACGCGTGCCATCAGTTGAGATGGTACGTATGGTATCAAGCGGAACTGAAGCAACACTTGCTGCACTTCGTTTAGCACGCGGATATACCGGAAAAAATAAAATATTAAAATTTATCGGATGTTATCACGGACATAGCGATTCATTATTAATTAAAGCAGGATCAGGAGTAGCAACGCTTGGCTTACCAGACTCACCAGGAGTACCTAAAGGAACTGCTGAAAATACGATTACAGTACATTACAATGATCTGGACGCAGTACAAGTTGCTTTTGAGAAATATGGTGATGATATTGCATGTATTATTGTTGAACCAGTAGCTGGAAATATGGGGGTTGTACCTCCAGTTGAAGGATTTTTACAAGGATTGCGCGATATTACAACACAATACGGTGCTTTACTTATCTTTGATGAAGTTATGACAGGTTTTAGAGTAGACTACAATTGTGCACAAGGATATTTCGATGTCACACCTGATTTAACGTGTCTTGGAAAAGTTATAGGTGGAGGACTGCCTGTTGGCGCTTTTGGTGGTAAACGTGAAATTATGGAGCACATCGCACCAGCAGGTAGTATATATCAGGCAGGAACTTTAAGTGGTAATCCATTAGCTATGACAGGTGGATATTATACATTAAGTCAATTAACTAAAGAGAGCTATGCTCACTTCAATCAATTAGGTGATCAGTTAGAAAAAGGATTGTATGAGGTGTTTAATAAACATAACGTACCGATTACCGTAAATAGAGCTGGCAGTATGATCGGATACTTTTTAAATGAAGAAAAAGTAACGAACTTTGAAATTGCTTCGAAATCAGATTTAAAACGATTTGCTGCTATGTATAAAGAAATGGCAAATAACGGTGTATTTCTTCCGCCTTCACAATTTGAAGGTATGTTTATGTCTACACAACATACGAGCGAAGATATCAATAAGACGTTAAATGCATTTGATATGTCATTATCTAAGTTAAAAAAGTAAGAAATAGAAATAAATATTTTTTTCAAGAAGAACAATAATCGATTGTAATTGATTATTGTTCTTTTTTATTTTTATTGTGAATTACAATAATATAGTACAACTTATTTTATTAAATATATTGAAAATTTCTTTCGGATATCTGTTCTGATCAATTTTTGATAAATAAATATTCTAGTATAAAAGCTTGATATTACTGTGTTTTTAAGAAATTAGAAAATTTTTTTAAATATAAATGTTTATAACTATGTTATTAAGGTTATCTTAATTATGTAATTAATTTTCTATTACTTAAAAATAAATTGTGGAGGTAGTTATCATGTCAAACAATAGAAACGATAACAACAAAAATAATCAAGACAGAGATGTAATTTATAATTCAGAAACAGATCGTAACAGAACTCACGTTACACATCAAGCAGACGGCGACACTTACAAAGATGGCCGTAAAGTTAGTGAAGGTGAACATCATGATAAGGTTGTAGTTGAAGAAGGTGACAGTGTTCGTCATGATCACATCGAACGTGAACCTAAGAAGAAAAGCCCATGGGCATGGTTATTACCATTATTATTACTAGCATTATTAGCAATCTTAGCTTTAAGTTTCTGTAATAATAAAGATGATGATGATAAAGACAAAACAGATTCAGAAACTAAAACAGAAGAAAAAGCGACAACAGAAGAAGTAGAAACTACTGAAGATGCTACAACTGAAGAAGCTTCAATCAAAAAATTCGATCTTGCAACAATCACAAATTTTGATTTAGCTGCATAATGATAACTAATAGGACTCAATATGAGTCCTATTTTTTGTGTTATAAGCAATTAATATGTTTTATTTTATTTTCTTCTATATATTAATAGTAACAAAGGTTATTTTAACGTATTAAATTTGATGGAAGTGTTTTTTATGAGTTATATATTACTATTTTTAATGAGCATTATTTTCAGTTTGATTTTAGATCAGATAGGTATGATACTACCATGGTTATTTGGACCGATCTTAGCTACTATAATTCTCAGGAAATTTACCTCATTAACATATAGGTGGCCTAAGTGGCTTGGAGACATAGGTCTATATATATTAGGTGCACAAATAGGTGTGTCTTTTACAAAAGAGATATTTGTAGATATCGCGGGTGATTTCCTGTCTGTTATATTTTTAAGTGTAATGATTTTATTGAGTGCTATAATGATTTCATTTGTTTTTAAACGCATTGTTAATTGTACAACTGAAACTGCTTTACTGGCGTCCATTCCAGGTGCATTAAATCAAATGATCGTTATGGCAGAAGAAAATAAAAATGCCAACATCTTAGTTGTAACACTTGCACAAACGTCTCGTTTACTGTTCGTAATTATGATTGTGCCGTTTATTTCTAGTATGACTTCAGACAATCATGAACGTTATCAAATTAATAAAGCAAAGCAAGTATTTGAAGTATTAACGCTTGATCAAATTGTAATGATTGTTGCGATGATTGCTGCAGGTATATATATTTTAAAGCTTATCCATTTTCCTGTGCCAGATATGTTAGGTCCGACATTTGCTATTTTAATCTGGAATTTAAGTACGGGATTAAATTTTACTGTTCCGATGTCATTGATAAACTTTGCACAATTATTGTTTGGTGTACGTATTGGACTGCAAATGTATGATTTATCTAGTCAGATAAATAAAAGATTGTTTATAGGGATTTTTATTCAAAATATATTACTTATTATTTGTGCCATTTTTTTGAGTATCGTTATCAATATTTTTACAGATCATAACTTTAACGATGTATTCTTAAGTGCAGCGCCAGGAGGTATGGCACAGATAATCGTAGTCGCACTTGAGACAGGGGCAAATGTTGCGATGATATCAAGCTATCATATTTTTAGGATCTTTCTTATCTTATTAATTGTAGCGCCAATTATGTCCTGGTACTTAACGCATAGACTGAATAGTGATATAGGCAGTGCTGATTGACAGTTAAATGATAATCTTATACAATATGTTTAACTAAATATTCCTACAGGAAGAGTAGTTAGATGGATATCCAAGAGAGTGCATGGACGGTGGAAATGCATATTGAAATTTAGCGAAGGTAGCCTGACTTGAATGTACTTTGAACTTAAGTAGAGGTACACGTGCGAGAGCGTTAATCGAAACGAGTGCAGCGTAAGCTGAATTTAGGTGGTACCACGGTTATCCCGTCCTAGTGTTATAGGACGGGATTTTTTTGCAGGAAATTTTGGACAATATATATTGGAGGAATGACCATGGATACAAAATACAATCCACAGCAAGTAGAACAAGGACGATACCAGGAATGGTTAGATAAAGGTTTATTTAAAGCAACTGAAGACGATGACAAGAAGCCGTTTACTATAGTGATTCCGCCACCGAATGTTACAGGTAAATTGCATATTGGGCATGCATGGGATACTACTTTACAAGATATTATTACGCGTATAAAACGCATGCAGGGTTATAATACATTATACTTACCAGGAATGGACCATGCAGGAATAGCGACACAGGCCAAAGTTGAAGCGAAGTTACGTGAAGAAGGTATTTCACGTCATGATATTGGTCGTGCAAAATTTTTAGAACATACGATGGATTGGAAAGAAGAATATGCAGGTTTTATTCGTGATCAATGGGCGAAACTTGGATTAGGATTAGATTATTCTCGTGAACGCTTCACTTTAGATGAAGGATTAAGTGAAGCGGTTAAAGAAGTTTTCGTTAAAATGTATGATAAAGGTTTAATCTACCGTGGCGAGCGTATTATTAACTGGGATCCAGCAGCGCGAACTGCATTAAGTGATATCGAAGTAATACATGAGGAAGTTGAAGGCGCATTCTATCATATAAAATATCCATATGCAGAAGGTGAGGGATTTATTGAAATTGCAACAACACGTCCTGAAACATTACTAGGTGATACTGCTGTTGTTGTACATCCAGAAGATGAACGATATAAAGATGTAATCGGTAAAACAGTTATCTTGCCAATCGTTGAACGTGAGTTACCTATTTTAGGTGATGATTATGTAGAGATGGATTTTGGTAGTGGTGCAATGAAAGTTACTCCAGCGCATGATCCAAATGACTTTGAAATCGGTAATCGTCATAATCTGGAACGCATCAATGTAATGAATGAAGACGGTACGATGAACGAATTAGCTGGTAAATATGCTGGTATGGACCGCTTTGAATGTCGTAAGGCGCTTGTGCAAGACTTACAGGATGCTGGTCTGATGATTAAAATTGAGAAACATATGCATCAGGTTGGTCATAGTGAAAGAAGCGGCGCGATTGTAGAACCTTATCTTTCAAAACAATGGTTCGTAAAAATGGCTCCTTTAGCAGAACAATCATTAAATTTTCAAAAGACAGATGAAAAAATTGAATTTGTTCCGCCACGTTTTGAAGGAACATTTAACCGCTGGATGGAGGGTATCCATGATTGGTGTATATCACGTCAGTTATGGTGGGGACATCAAATTCCTGCATGGTATCACAATGAAACAGGAGAATTATACGTAGGTAAAGAAGCACCTGTTGATAGTGAAAACTGGACACAGGATGAAGATGTTCTAGATACTTGGTTCTCAAGTGCATTATGGCCTTTCTCTACTCTTGGCTGGCCAAATGTGGATGCTGAAGATTTCAAACGTTTCTATCCGACTAATGTGCTTGTTACAGGTTATGATATTATCTTCTTCTGGGTTGCACGTATGATCTTCCAGGGTATTGAATTTACAGAGACGAAACCTTTTAATGAAGTATTGATTCATGGGCTAGTACGTGCTGAAGATGGCCGTAAAATGAGTAAATCATTAGGCAACGGTGTAGATCCAATGGACGTTATTGAACAATATGGTGCTGATAGCTTACGCTACTTCTTAGCAACGGGATCAACACCTGGTCAGGATTTACGTTATTCTACAGAAAAGATTGAAGCAACCTGGAACTTCATCAATAAAATATGGAATGCTTCACGATTCAGTATTATGAATATCGGTGATGATTTTAAATCTAGTGATATTAAATTAGATGGTAAAAAATCTCTTGCTGATGAATGGATTTTAACACGTCTAAATGAAACGATTGAAGAAGTAACACGTTTAGCAGATAAGTATGAGTTTGGTGAAGTTGGCCGAGTACTATATAACTTTATCTGGGACGAATTCTGTGACTGGTATATTGAAATGAGTAAAATACCGATGAACGGTGAAGATGAAGAAGCAAAACAAATGACGCGTTCGATTTTAGCATATACTTTAGATTCAATTATGCGTATGATGCACCCGTTTATGCCATTCGTTACAGAAAGCATCTGGCAGAACTTACCTGTTGAAGGTGACTCTATCGTTACAGCAAGCTGGCCGGTAGTGCGTCCTGAGCTTTCGAATATTGAAAGTAAGAAATCAATGGAACAGCTTATGGAAATTATTCGTGCCGTGAGAAATACGCGCAATGAAGTGAATACGCCAATGAGTAAACAAATTCCGATGATGATTAAGACGAATAATCAGGCAACGACTGAACGCCTTGAAACAGAGAGACCTTTTATCGAGCGTTTCTGTAATCCAAGTGAACTTACCATCAGCACCGAAGTTGATATGCCTGAAGAAGTGATGACTACAGCTGTAACAGGTGGATTGGTTATCTTACCATTAGAAGGTTTAATCGACATGGACAAAGAAATTGAACGATTAGAAAAAGAATTGAAGAAATGGGCTTCAGAGTTAGACCGTGTAAATAAAAAGTTAAGTAATGAAAAGTTCGTATCTAAAGCACCTGAGAAAATTATAAACGAAGAAAAAGAAAAACAAGCACTTTATACAGAAAAATATGAAAGTGTTCAAGCACGATTAAATCAATTGAACAGGAAGTAATCATATGAATTATTTAGAGAGCTTATATTGGATTCATGAGCGTTATAAATTTGGAATTAAGCCGGGTATTAAACGTATGGAATGGATGCTTGAACGATTAGATCATCCTGAAAGAAATATTAATGGTATTCATGTCGTTGGTACAAATGGTAAAGGTTCAACGGTTAGTTATTTAAAGAATGCATTGATTGAAAATAATTATTCTGTAGGAACCTTTACATCACCTTATATAGAAACTTTCAATGAACGTATCAGTCTTAATGGCATACCAATTACGAATGATGAAATCGTTGAGCTTGTTAGTATCGTAAAGCCCATTAGTGAAATGCTGGACGCTGAAACAGATTTAGGAGTAGCGACGGAATTTGAAATAATTACGATGATGATGTTTGTGTATTTCGGTCAAATTCATCCAGTGGATTTTGTGATTGTAGAAGCTGGTTTAGGAGCTAAGAATGACTCGACCAACGTGTTCATGCCTATCATGACCATCTTAACAAGTATCGGGTTAGATCATACTAATATTATCGGAGATTCTTATCTGGATATTGCGAAAGAAAAAGCTGGTGTGATAAAGGCCGGCGTGCCTTTCGTCTATGCAGCCAAAAACGATGAAGCAAAGGCGTATTTAAATTCAGTCGTCGAAGAAAAGCACGTAAAAGGTATAAAGCTGGAACGTGATATTCAATGTATCTCAAACGGTAAGGAATTTACGTTCAGATATAAAGACTATGAACTAGAAAATATTGAGCTGAAGATGATCGGTACGCATCAACAGGAAAATGCTTCACTTGCGATTGCGACATTATTAGAGATGTTTGATCGTGGAATGATTATGCTTAATTTCAATAAAATGATCGATGCGATTGAAGATACAACGTGGACTGGTCGCATTGAGACTGTTCGGGAGAATCCAACTATTATTCTTGATGGTGCACATAATAAAGAATCTATTGATGTATTAGTAGATACTATGAAAACATATTATCCTGATCGACGAATCGATGTGCTATTCTCAGCAATTGATGGGAAACCAATCGGCAAGATGCTAAAAGCTCTGGAATCAATTGCCGATACATTTTACGTGACAACATTTGATTTCCCGAAAGCATTACCGGTTGACACCATTTATGAGAATGTAGAGCATGAAAAGAAAGTTAAAATTAAAGACTATGCAGATTTTATTAAGTCGTACGATGGAGACTTATTGCTTGTTACAGGAAGTTTATATTTTATCAGTGCGGTAAAAGATAAATTAAAAAAATAATTAATACATTTTTGACAAAGAGTCTATTTATAGATTCTTTGTTTTTTTATGCAGAAATTTCAGAAAATAGGGAATGATATTTTAAAGGAGGAATTTATATGGAAAAAAAGTTAAAAATGCCCCATACGTATTTTTTATTGCTATTGATTGTCTGTGTCGCTGCAGTACTGACTTATATTATTCCTGCAGGTGAATTTGATAGAAAAGTGGTAGATAAACAAAATATAGTTGTAAATGGTTCTTACCATGAAGTGGCCCAATCTCCGGCACAACCTATTGAAATATTTAGAGCTGTTCCACAAGGTTTAATTGAAGGGGCAGAAATTATTTTTTACATATTTATTGTTGGTGGGGCATTTGGTGTTATTCATCGCACAGATGCTATTACAACAGGTGTTAATTCTTTGATGAACCGAATTGGAAAACATGGTAAATGGTTGATTCCAATGACTATGATTATTTTCAGTATATTAGGATTTTCAATTGGGCTGAGTGAAGAAACGATAATTTTTGTACCGATAGGCATCGCACTTGCGACAGCACTTGGTTATGATGCGATGGTGGGTGCGAGTATGATAGCATTAGGTGCAGGGATAGGATTCCTGGGAGGGATGATAAACCCTTTTACAGTAGGAATTGCACAGAAGATTGCAGAAGTAAAATTATTTTCTGGTTGGGGTTTTAGAACAGTAGTATATTTACTTGTCCTTATTTCTGGAATTGCATATGTTATGTTATATGCAAGAAAAGTAAAAAATGATCCAGGAAAAAGTTTGTTACATGATATTAATGTTGAAGAACGAAGTACAATGAGTGAGGATGTTTTAAATACAAAGTTTGATTCATTTAGAAAGCGACATGCGATTATATTAATATTGCTTACAATAACGATTATTATAAATGTGTACGGTATCTTTAAATATGAATGGTTCTTGTCACAAATGAGTGCAAACTTCTTATTGATGGGAATCGTTGCTGGTCTCATCGGAGGTTTAGGTTTAAACGGTACATTTGATGCATTACTTGAAGGGATGAAAGATATTTTATTTGGTGCTATTATTGTAGGATTTGCAAAAGCAATTGTCGTTGTTCTGACGTCAGGAAAAATAATCGATACAATTGTATTCTATATGACTGATTTTATTGATCATCTTCCGACAGCATTTTCAGTCATAGCGATGTTCATCACACAGTTAGTATTAAATTTCTTTATTCCTTCTGGATCAGGTCAAGCAATGACTACTATGCCGATTATGGTACCAATCAGTGATTTACTCGGGATTAACCGACAAGTCGCTGTACTTGCATTCCAATATGGTGATGCAATCAGTAACAACATCATCCCGACATCTGCTTCTTTGATGGGGTTACTTGCGGTAGCAGGTATTCCGTATTCAAAATGGTTAAAATTTGTCTGGAAGATTTCATTGATCTGGGCTGTAATTTGTCTGTCAAGTTTAATTGTATATACTTATTTTTTCTAGTATTAATATTTGCTTCAAAATCAAAATTCTGTATTTATTTTCTGCAGAATTTTGATTTTGAAGCTTTTTATTTTATTATTCGTGTAAATTTTAATGCAATTATTAAATTGCTGCATTTTTACAACAATTTATTTTTGTTCTATATTAGTCGTGACATTTATTAAAGGAGGAGAAGAAAGTGGATACAAGTTTTATATGATCATCTGGTTTACTTTAGGGTCTTGCATTGGTTCATTTATGCTTTGTCTGACTTATGAAACGGACTGTTTGTGTCGGAGATCAAGGTGTGACCAATGTCATCACAATCTTTCATGGATGGATTTAATACCTGTATATTCATTCTTATTGAATTGGGGTCGGTGCAGATATTGCAATTGTAAATTATCTAGTAAATATTTAATTTGCGAAATATTAACTGGGCTGGCGCTTGTTCATTTAAGTTTGAATCAGCAATTCAATATTGATTTATTAGCTACAATCGCAATCATGCTTATTCCATTATCAATATATGATACTGAACATTTAAAAATACCTAATATGATGCTAATTTTATTATTTTTTACGCTAATGCTGATTAATCTAAAAGATATGTTAATCTATCAAATATATTTTTCCTATGATGTCTTTCTATTTAAACTACTAATTTTTATTCTACTTCATATATTTTTCTTTCTCTCAAAGTGTATTGGTTATGGAGATATTAAATTATTTTCAATACTTCTTCTATTCTTGCCTATTCCATTTTTTATATCGTTATTTTTTATTACATATTTAATAGGAGGTCTTAGTTGTATCATCTTTTTAAGTTATAAAACCGGGCTTAAAAAAGTACCACTTGTCCCTTTTATAACGACATCATTTTTTGTAGTACTACTATTATATGAACAAATCAAAATATTGTACTTTGGAGGATTTGTCTGATGATTGATATTCCATTAGATATTGATAAACCAAGAGAGCGACTAATGATCTATGGTGCCGATAAGTTAACAAACCAGGAACTGTTATCATTGATTATCGGCACTGGTGTACGCGATGAATCTGTATACCAAGTTTCAGAAAATTTATTAAATCAAGTAGATAATATAAAGGATTTGAGATATTTAACCTTGCAGGAACTTACACAAGTTAAAGGTATCGGTGACAAAAAAGCAGCAACAATGCTTGCTGTAATTGAACTGGCACAGCGTATGCATACACATTCTCTGGAACAGAGGATTAAGATTAAATCGCCTCAATGTGTAGCAGATTTATTGATGGAACGCATGCGATATTTTACTCAGGAGCATTTTATAGTATTGATGTTAAATACAAAGAATTACGTCATACATGAGCATACAATCTTTATCGGATCATTAAATGCATCCATCGTTCATCCGCGTGAAATATTTCGAGAAGCCATTAAAAGAAGTGCGGCGAATATCATTGCAGTTCATAATCATCCATCAGGTTGTGCAGAACCGAGTTATGAAGATATTGAAGCGACACGAAGACTCGTAAGTGTCGGAGAACTCGTCGGTATTGATTTACTGGATCATATTATTATCGGAGATGGCACTTTTGTCAGTATTAAAGAAAGGGGACAATTATAATGGGTCTGGATATGTATATCTACTTAAAAGATAAATCTACTGCAGAAATGATTGAATTCTCTTATTTTAGAAAATTTAACGCGTTACACGGATACTTTGATATCAAATATAACCTGGATAATCCATGTAGTATTGAGATTGCAGAGGATGATCTGACGAATCTCCTGTTTAAGGTCAATGCCATACGAATGAATGCTAATGTTGCACCTAAAGCATTACCGGTGTATTACGGACCTTTTTTTGGGAGTTATGACTATGGCTATATTTACTTTGAATATATCGATCAGCTATATAAAGATTTAAAGCGTTTGTTACAGGTTGACCGGAAGAAATATGATATATACTATCAGGCAGATTATTAGATTTTGTAAATTTATTGTTAATTTTGTTCGTAAAACGAAATTTATTTGTATGAACTATTGAAATTTTCAGAAGATTAATTTATGATTAAAACAACTGATAAAGAAAGG
Source organism: Macrococcoides bohemicum (assembly GCF_016865215.1). Classification (NCBI taxonomy): domain Bacteria; kingdom Bacillati; phylum Bacillota; class Bacilli; order Caryophanales; family Staphylococcaceae; genus Macrococcoides; species Macrococcoides bohemicum. Next base: position 1,597,878 of record NZ_CP054482.1, on the reverse strand, counting down.
AGGAAAATACAATGAACTACGTTAGACGACAGCATGGTTATTTATCATCAATTTTATATTTTCCTTCTGCATACAAATCAAAAATAGCGATATAATCTTCTCATCGATATTAATTATGGAAATGATTATGTAAAGATTTTTGATTGTCTGTGGGAGTTAATCCCACTCTAAAAATGTGCACATGCTCATCATATGAGTATGTGTATTTTTTTATGAGTGAACAAGGAGTGTGACACATGTTAGATGTTTTATTTAAGTTAGGATGGTTTTTTAAGCAGGAAAAAAAGAGATATATTTTTGCGGTAATCTTACTCCTTTGTGCGAATGTTACAGAAATCATTCCGCCTTGGTTAATTGGTAAAACGATTGATTACGTCAATTTAAAAACGTTAACTCAAGATACATTTAAATGGATATTAGTCGTATTTACTGTAACGCTAGTGTTGAGTTATTTAATCAATTACTTATGGCGATATCTTTTGTTTAATGGTTCACAATTGCTAGAAAGTATGATGCGCAAGAAAATTATGGCAAAGTTTTTAACAATGAGTCCGAGTTTTTACGAAAAGAATAGAACTGGAGACCTTATGGCAAAGGCAACAAATGATTTGAGTGCCATTCGTCAAACAGTTGGTTTTGGTATTTTGACATTAATCGATAGTACAACATATATGGTAACAATTATTGCGATGATGGCTCTTGCGATTTCATGGAAATTGACGTTAGCAGCGCTTATTCCTTTACCATTTTTAGCATATATTGAACAACGTCTCGGGAAAAAGATTCATGAACGTTACACTGTGAGTCAGGATGCATTCGGTGATATGAATGACAGTGTACTGGAATCGATAGAAGGCGTCAGGGTAACACGTGCTTTTGCACAGGAAGAACATTTAGATATTCATTTTAAACATATGACGACTGATGTGGTTAACAAATTTATTCACGTAGAAAAATTAGATGCTCTATTCAAACCGATTACGATAATTGTTACATCGTTAAGTTTTATGATAGGTCTCGGTTATGGTAGCTATCTTGTTAATCAAGGTGAAATTACAGTCGGTGATTTAATTGCCTTCAATGTTTATTTAAATATGCTTGTGTGGCCGATGTTTGCAATTGGGTTATTATTTAATATTATGCAACGTGGTAATGCATCGTTAGACCGTGTAATGGAGACATTAAATACTGAAGATGTCATGGAAGATCCGATTGATGCTTCAATTCCAAAGGATCATCACGTTTCCTTTGATGCTGTAACTTTCCAGTATCCAACAAGTGAAGAAGAAAATTTAAAGGATATTGATATAGAGGTTAAGGTAGGCGAAACATTAGGTATTGTCGGTCCAACGGGAAGTGGTAAGACGACTTTAATCAAGCAGATTTTAAAAGAATATCCGATGGGAGAAGGGAATATTTCTATCGGTAATTTAAGCGTGAAAGATTTATCCAAGTATGAAGTCCGTAATAAGATAGGCTATGTTTCTCAGGAAAATATATTATTCTCAAGAACAGTAAAAGAAAATATTAAGTTTGGTAAAGAGGATGCGACGGACGCTGAAATTGCAGAAGCAATTCGTCTTGCCAATTTCACTAAAGATGTTGAGAGACTTCCTCAAGGGTTAGAAACGCTCGTTGGAGAAAAAGGAATCGCAATTTCAGGTGGACAAAAACAACGTATTTCTATTGCCCGTGCGATGATAAAAAATCCGGATATATTAATATTAGATGATTCATTAAGTGCTGTAGATGCAAAAACGGAGACAGCGATCATAGAAAATATTCAGGCTTCAAGAAGCGGGAAGACTACAATTATATCAACGCATCGACTTTCAGCTGTACAACACGCAGATTTAATTGTGGTATTAGATCGCGGAAAAATTATCGAGCGTGGTACTCATGAAGCACTGATTGCGAACAATGGCTGGTACAGGTCGCAATTCGATCGTCAACAGTTAGGAGGTGTCTCTTAAATGTCGACTACTAAACGTTTATATTTAGAGGCTAAGAAAGAGAAAACTTTATTTATCATAGGTTTTATCATATTATTCTTTGCTGTCATTATGGAGCTTATTGGTCCTGTCATCGGGATGTATATTATCGATCACCATATCAAGACGGCAACAGAAGGTATTATTAATATGCAGCCGATATTTTTATTGTTAGCAGTATATTTCATCATTGCAATTATCTATGCGATATTAAGTTACTATCAAACAATCTATTTCCAGACAGCCGGTTCAAATGTTATCAAACACTTACGTACAAGTTTATTCAGTCATATACAGAAACTTCCGATTAAGTTTTTTGATAATTTACCAGCTGGAAAAGTTGTAGCTCGTATCACCAATGATACACAGACAATATTAGAGTTGTTCACAGTGATGCTTCCAACATATATTGCTGGTATGACAAATATCGTCGGAATTATTGCAGTAATATTTTACTTTAATGTTAAAGTTGGATTACTGGCACTTATTGTAGTGCCACTATTATTTGGCTGGTTATTAATTTACCGTAAAATCAGCGATAAATATAATAATATCGTTCGTGAACGTAACAGTGATATGAATGCCATGTTAAATGAATCAATAAATGGTATGACAATCATTCAAGCATTTAATCAGGAAGAGAAGATTCAGCAGGAATTTAATCAGTTGAATGAAGAATATTTAAAGAATTACAGCAAGATTATTCAACTTGATTCTATTACGAGTCATAACCTTATGGGTACGATTCGTTCATTCGTATTTTTAGTGATGATTTACATATTCGGACAATCATTCTTAAGTGCTGAAGCAACACTTACTGCGGGTATGATGTATATATTGGTTGATTATTTAACTCGTCTATTTAATCCAATGTTCAATATGGTTAATCAGCTCAGCGTTTTAGAACAGGCACGTGTGTCAAGTAATCGTGTTTTTGAAATGATGGATGAAACAGCAGAAGTTCAGGAAAATAAAATCATGACGCAGTGTGAGGGCCATGTGAAATTTGAAGATGTATCATTCGGATATAAACCTAACGAACTTGTATTAAGAAATATTAATATCGATGCTTTACCTGGTGAGACGATTGGTCTCGTTGGTCATACCGGTTCAGGGAAAAGTTCAATTATGAATCTTCTCTTCAGATTTTATGATCCGACCACGGGTCGCATAACAATTGATGGTATTGATACAACGTCTGTTACTAAACAATCAATGCGTCAATTTATGGGTATCGTATTGCAGGATCCGTATCTTTATTCAGGAACGATTCTTTCAAACATCACTTTAAATGATCCTAAAATTACTCGAGAGATGGCGATTGATGCACTGGAACGCGTGGGTGGATATAGAGTGTTACAGTCACTAGAAAATGGCATTGACACAGAAGTAGTAGAACGTGGATCGACGCTTTCAAGTGGTCAACGCCAGTTAATATCATTTGCAAGGGCGCTGGCATTCAATCCTAAAATATTAATATTAGATGAAGCGACTGCTAGTATTGATTCAGAAACAGAATCTGTCATTCAGCAAGCGATGGATGTGTTAAAAGAAGGCCGAACAACATTTATTATTGCACACCGATTATCTACCATTAAACATGCTGATGAAATTATTGTTCTGGATAAAGGGGAAATCATCGAACGTGGTACACATGATATATTAGTCGAAAAAGGCGATGTTTATGCTAAAATGTATGCATTGCAATCAGGTGGGAAATAATCGAGGTGTAAATATGTATAATATTATTCCGATGCATCGAACTGCTGCTGAAGAAATAAGCATATGGGATTTTGGCAAAGGATATGAATTTTATAACATAGAAGAAGATCCGTATGTTATAGAGACATTTTTGAATGGTCATTATTATATTGTCTATAAAAATGATGAAATTTTTGGCTTTTTCTGTGATGGTGAAAGTGCGAGAATCAATGAAACATATCCTGAAGATGATGATATCTTAGATGTTGGATTCGCATTAAACCCGCATTGGATCAGTCAAAAAATGGGTGAGCAGCTATTAAATATTATGTTCCAGTATTATCATGCTCTTTATGACGTTCATATATTTCGGTTAACGGTAGCTTCATTCAATGTAAGAGGTATTAAACTATATGAAAGAATGGGATTTTACGAAGTAAATACGTTTTACGAAACGATTGATAATGAAAATATTAAATTTATAGTAATGTGCTATAATCAATCCCAAGACTGATGAAACTTTTTCTAAATAACGTTAAGATTGTATCAGAAAGTAGGGGATACAATGTTTAAGTTAATCAGAAGACTTATTAAAATAAGTCTACTTGTAGTTATAAGTGTTATGATATATTTTATCTTTGTCACTAATCCATTTAATGGTGAGGCAAATCAAGCAGTAAATGAACCTGTTCAAAATGCATCGACGTATACTTTAGAAGATAATGTGCTATTTAGAAATATTCCATTATCCCAGGTGAAGAATGCATTTAATTTTATGGATAAGCAGGAATTTATGGATGTATCCGGATTAACTCGAATGGGTTATAATGATGAATACTTAATTGGTCAGCGTGGCAGTGACTTTATCATGTATCGATTTGGTGAAAATAAAGTATCTGTATTTCAATCAGAAAATGATTTATATCATGCTCTAAGTGAACGTCAGCAATCTATTGATATGAAAGATAAAAGTTTTTATTAAAGGTTAGAGATTCTAAAGGGTCTGGAGATAAAATTTATTTCCGGACCTTTATTTTGTTTTTCTAATAATTTTGTTTATAATAAATACGGTATATGTAGTAACATCAATCATTTTGACTGGATGGAGTTGTTTTTTTGTTTTATTTTAATAAACCAATCCGCATCATATTTTTAGCTATTGTTTGTCTCCTATTATCATCATGTAATCAACAATATAGTTCTAAGTCACAGTACAGTACTCCGACTATAAAACCGCTAAATCAAGTTTCGCTCTTGCCGTATATAATGAGTAAAATGACATTAGAACAAAAGATTGCGCAGCAATTTATTTTAGGCTTTCACGGCACGACATATAATAATGTGTTGGAAGAATATAATCAGCTGAATATTGGCGGGGTGATTTTATTTGCCCGAAATATCCAGTCAGTTGAACAAACAAGACTGCTTAATCAAACAATTTACGACCAAAATAAAGGTGTTCCGATGTTTATAGCGGTGGATCAGGAGGGTGGACGTGTGAATCGTTTCCCCGCGGGCATTCAGAATGTTGAACCTGCATTTCAAATTCGTAGCAGTGGTGATCCGCGCGTTGCCTATGACAAAGGTGAATACATTGGAAGACGATTAAATGCATTAGGGTTCAATGTAGACTTTGCACCATCTTTAGATATTTGGAGTAATCCCGCAAATAAAGTAATCGGGGATCGTAGTTTTGGTACGACTTATCAGGACGTCATAAAGTATGGATTACCTTTTAATAGAGGAATTAATGATCAGGATGTTATTACGAGTGCGAAACACTTTCCTGGGCATGGTGATACTTTTACTGATAGTCATGAATCTTTGCCGGTAAGTCATCTGACAGAGAAACGTTTATTTGATAGTGAGTTACAACCATTTAAGGCAGCGATTAAGGATGATATCGATATGATTATGGTCAGCCACATATTATTCCCGGCAGTTGATGTAAACGCCCCGAGTTCAATGAGTAAAGCTATGGTTACAGATATACTTAAGCAAAAATTAGGCTATAAAGGTGTCATAGTTACCGACGATCTGGCCATGGGTGCTGTTATTAAAAATTACACACGAGAGCAGGCATTAATTAATGCAATAAATGCCGGTGAAACATGTTTATTGATTGGTTCAGATATTGGTGATATTCGCTATCAGATAGAATTTATTAAATCACAAGTGAAATCCGGTAAGATAGATGAGAAAATTATTGATGAAAATGTTCAAAAAATACTCAAGTTAAAGCAAAAATATGGTATCGTATAATATATTAAAGTCATTTTAATGAGGTGTTAAGTTTGCCCAATTTTTATAAGAGAAATAAATTAGTTTTCTTTCTTTTTGGACTTATCATATTTATGGTTCTGGTTGGATTTTCACTGAGAGAAAGAGAAACAACGACAGTTGAATCATTTGTAGGAGATACGACCGCCATCGGTCAAAGAATCGTGTCATATCCTGCAATGTTTGTTACAGGTAATTTCGGTAATCTCATTAATATGTGGGATGCAAATGAAGAAAACAAAAAGCTGAAAGAAAAGATAAAAAGTTTTGCTCAAGTTGAAGCTGATAATTATCGTCTAGAAAAAGAAAATCAGGAACTAAGACAAGCATTAAAAACGGATAGTATTTCAGAATATGATCCGGTGATTTCTACGATAATCGCTAGAAATCAGGATCAATGGATGAATACTTTTATCGTAAATAAAGGTAAATCATCTGGCATACGTGAAAATATGGCTGTGCTTACAAGTGAAGGCTTAGTAGGACGTATAAAGAAGGTTAACAGTTATTCTTCACAAATAGAATTAATCACTTCTAGTATAAAATCTAGTAAGATTAGTGTTACATTACAGCAAGAAGGTCAGGATATATTTGGTATGATTGATCATTTTGATGAAAGTAAGAATTTACTTGTCTTATCTGATATAGATAATAATGTGAAAGTTAAACTTGGAACAAAAGTAGTTACAAGTGGACTTGGCGGTCAATTCCCTAAAGGCATCTTAATTGGGGAAGTAAAGAAAGTTGAAAATGATGAATTTGGATTGAGTCAAATTGCATATGTGGAAACGCAAGCTGATATTAATGAACTCACACAAGTTTATGTTGCTAAAAAAAGTCCTAAAGTGATTTCATTAGAAGGAAGTGGCGAGTAATGCAGCTTGTGATTATGCCGCTTATTGCGCTCATATTGTTTTACATTGATTCATTAATCAACTCAATTTGGCCGGTCACTATTTTCAATGTTGATTATTATTTTAAAGCACATTTATTATTTATGTATTTGTTGATAATAACGGTATACAAAAATCCGAAAGTAGCATTGATACTAGGTGTGTTATTTGGAATCATTTTAGATATTTATTTTGGCACAATCTATGGTATATATCTATTCGGTTTTATCATTGCTATACTTCTTATGAATCAATTATTTAAAGTCTTCTACAAAGATTTAAAGATGATGATTGTATTGTTCTTAGGATTTATCTTTCTGTTTGAAAACTTTTATTACATTGTCTTTGCAATTCTTGGAATCGCACATATCAATTATTTTTTATTTTTGTGGACACATGTTTTATCGTCGTTACTTATCAACTTCATTTTAATACTAGTCGTCTTTCCATTTATCCTGAAATTACTTGATAAGTATATGAAATAATGATTGACGTCGCATGTTTAAAATGATAATATATTGAAGTTGAGTAGTTTCAAAAGCTACATACAACCGCACAACTTTAGGTTTCAAGTGAGCAATCCACCTGAAGATGGCGTGACTTAAATAAAATAGGAGGTGCAAGTATGTTTGCAATTATTGAAACTGGTGGGAAACAATTAAAAGTTGAACAAGGTCAAGAAATCTGGGTTGAGAAATTAGACGCAGAAGCTGGTTCAACATTCACGTTTGATCAAGTATTAATGGTTGGTGGAGATTCAGTTAAAGTAGGTTCACCTGTAGTTGAAGGTGCTACTGTTACAGCGAAAGTTGAAAAACACGGTCGCGGTAAAAAAATCACTGTATTCAAATACAAACCAAAGAAAAACTACAAACGTAAACAAGGTCATCGTCAACCTTACACTAAATTAGTTATCGAAGCGATTAACGCGTAATGATTAACGTTACTATCTTAGTAAATGATGAAGGTCAAGTGACTCAGTTTACTATGGAAGGACATGCAGATAGTGCACCACACGGACAGGATCTTGTTTGTGCAGGCGCTTCAGCAATCGTCTTTGGTAGTATGAATGCAGTGATTGGTTTGACAGATGAACGACCGGACATTGATTATGCGGATGATGGTGGTTACTTTACTGCAAGGGTCGTTGACCTGAACAATAAAGAAGCACAACTGATTATACAATCAATGCTCGTGTCATTACAGACGATTGAAGCTGAATACGGACAATATATTAAACTAAACTATAAGTGAGGTGTAACTCATGTTAAAATTAAACTTACAATTCTTCGCATCGAAAAAAGGGGTAGGTTCTACACGTAACGGACGTGACTCTGAATCAAAACGTTTAGGTGCTAAACGTGCGGATGGTCAATTCGTAACAGGTGGTTCTATTTTATACCGTCAACGCGGTACTAAAATTTATCCAGGTGAAAACGTTGGACGTGGTGGCGATGATACTTTATTCGCTAAAATCGACGGCGTTGTTAAATTTGAACGTTTCGGACGCGACAAAAAGAAAGTTTCAGTATACGCTGAAGCAAAATAATTAGATGATTAGGGACTGAGACATAACCATGTCTCAGTTCTTTTTTCATTTGTTTACCTCAGTCGTACAATTATTTAATCCATGATATAATGTGAGCAGGTGATTTAATGCATAATATTGAAACTTATATGAAAACTAAACATGATCTTGCAAACCAATTGCAGTTGTTAGATGCTTATTTTACATTTGGCCAAGTAGATAAAGCAGAGCGCTTATCTAAAAACATCGTTGCACAATTTAGGGATGAACAACAATTCCTAAAATTAAGTTGTCCCAAATCCATACAGTATTACGTCGATACTACATTAGATGAACGTTTGTTTGAATGGGCATTTGAAATTGAGCTTCTAACCAGTGCAATTGGCAATTATGATGAAACATTAAAAACGTTTATTCAAACATGTATAATGGATTACAAAAATAGAGTTGATACTAAATCATTAGTTACAATGAGTTTATTTGAGACAGATGATGAGATTGAATGTATTTTCGCATTAACAGGCAATATTAAAGACACGTCAAATGTATTATCAAACTGTGCATTGGCGAATGACGAAATTATCGAATACAAGTTAGAAATAAGAAAATAAGAGGTGTTTATATGTTTATAGATCAGGTCAAGATTAATTTAAAAGCAGGAGACGGTGGTAACGGTATCGTTGCCTATCGTCGTGAAAAATATGTGCCATTAGGTGGACCTGCTGGAGGAGATGGTGGTAAAGGGGCCTCTATTATATTCCAGGTAGATGAAGGTTTACGTACATTATTAGATTTCCGTTTCCAACGTATGTTCAAAGCTGAAAAAGGTGAGAATGGTCAGACAAGCAACATGCATGGAAGAGGAGCAAAAGATTTAATATTAAAAGTACCACCTGGCACGATTGTTAAAAACGCTGAAACCGGAGAAATTATTGCAGATTTAGTGTTACACGAACAAAGTGCAGTAGTAGCCAAAGGTGGACGTGGTGGACGTGGTAATTCACGATTTGCATCAGCAAGTAACCCTGCACCAGACTTCTGTGAAAATGGTGAACCAGGTGAAGAATTAGAAGTTTCTTTAGAACTTAAATTATTAGCCGACGTTGGTTTAGTTGGTTATCCAAGTGTTGGAAAATCAACGTTGCTTTCAATTGTTTCTAAAGCGAAGCCAAAAATTGGTGCTTATCATTTTACTACAATTAAACCCAATTTAGGTGTTGTACAAACAAAAGATAACCGTAGTTTTGTAATGGCTGATTTACCTGGTCTAATAGAAGGTGCTTCTGAGGGTGTTGGTTTAGGGCATCAATTCTTAAAGCACGTTGAACGTACACGCGTTATTATTCATATTATTGATATGGGACGTACGGATGGTCGTGATCCATATCAAGACTACGTTACTATCAATAAAGAGTTAGAAAACTATAATAAGAAATTAGCACGACGCCCACAAATTGTCGTTGCAAACAAGATGGATATGCCAAATGCGGATGAATATTTAGCAGAATTCAAAGAAAAAATGGGTGATGATGTTGAAATTATTGAATTAAGCGCAGCAACTTACCAAAACATAGATACGTTATTATATCGAGCAGCAGACTTATTAGATGCAACGAAAGATGTTGATTATGACATTGATGAAGAAGATACTGCAGTTCACCGTGTAATGTATAAACATGAAAAATCTGCAGATCACTTTGAAATTACACGAGCAGATGATGGTGCTTATGTTGTTAGTGGTGACTCAATCGAACGTTTATTCAAGATGACAGACTTCACACGTGATGCATCTGTGCGTCGTTTCGCACGTCAAATGCGTACGATGGGTATCGACGACGCATTACGTGAACGTGGCTGTAAAAATGGAGACATCGTTCGAATTATGCGCGGTGAGTTTGAATTTGTAGAGTAGCAGGTGAAGATATGACGGATCAAAATAAAAAGTTTTATTTAATTCGCGAAGACGTATTGCCTGAATCAGTAAAGAAAACTTTATTAATTAAAGATTTACTTGATAAAAATCCAAAGCTATCAATATTTGATGCAGTAAAAACATACGATTTATCCAGAAGTGCTTTTTATAAATATAAAGATACGATTTTTCCGGTTGATGAAAAAACACGGGAACGTAATATTACAATGATGGTCCAGGTAGACGATAAAGTTGGTTTGTTAAGTCGTATATTAGAATTTATTGCAAGTGAGAATGGGTCTGTGCTAACAATACACCAGACAATTCCAATTAAGGATAAAGCAACGATTACAATTTCTTTAAATGCAACAAATATGGATTTAACGATTAACGAACTGATTGAAAAGATTGAAGCACTCGATTATGTTAATCAAGTGCAGCTACTTGGTATGAGTTTATAGGAGGGTACGATGTACGCTTATTTAGAAGGACAATTAAATGAAATTTTACCAACACATCTCGTTGTTGGCGTGAACGGTATAGGATATGAATGTCATGTACCAAATCCTTATCGCTTTCAAAAACATTTAAATAAAGATTTTAAATTATATACGCAGCTGGTTGTTCGTGAAGATGCACATACGCTATATGGTTTCGATTCAATGGAAGAAAAACAGTTGTTTTTATCTTTAAATAAAGTAACTGGTATAGGTCCAAAGTCTGCTTTAGCAATATTAGCATCAAGCTCACCAAAAGAAATTAAAAATGCGATTGAAAGTGAAAATGATAGTTATTTAATCAAGTTTCCTGGCATCGGTAAGAAGACAGCACGTCAAATGATACTTGATTTAAAAGGCAAATTGATTATTACGGATGAGACAGAAGTATTTAAAGAAATCACTGAGCAGAAGACTGAAGTTATCGAAGAAGCACTTCTTGCTTTAGAAGCCTTAGGTTACACAAAACGTGAACTTCAAAAAGTTGAAAAAGTATTAAAACAAGAGCAGCTTGCAACAGTTGATGAAAATGTCAAACGTGCCTTTCAAATGCTTATTTCATAAAGGAGTTGAAATGATTGGATGACAGAATTATAGATGATACGCTTTTAAACTCAGAGGAATTTCATGATGAATTAAGTTTGCGTCCGACAAAACTTTCCCAGTATATAGGCCAGGAAAAAATAAAACATAATCTGGATGTATTTATTCAAGCTGCAAAATTGCGTAATGAATCACTAGATCATGTGTTGTTATATGGTCCGCCTGGACTTGGTAAGACAACGCTCGCTACAATTGTGGCGAATGAACTCGATGTAAATATTAGGACGACTTCAGGACCGTCAATAGAACGTCCGGGAGATTTAGCAGCAATTCTTTCAAGTTTAAATGCAGGCGATGTTCTTTTTATCGATGAAATTCATCGCCTAAGTCGCGTAGTTGAAGAAGTATTATATCCTGCAATGGAAGACTTTATGTTAGATATCGTAGTAGGTAAAGGCGAAGAGGCTAGAAGTATACGTATTGAATTACCACCTTTCACTTTAATTGGTGCTACAACACGTGCCGGAAGCCTATCAGCACCTTTACGCGACCGTTTTGGTGTGCATTTAAGACTTGATTATTATTCTATAGATGATTTATCTCAAGTTGTGAGCCGTACAGCTGATGTGTTTGATGTAGCAATTGATGATGCATCAGTCACAGAACTTGCCATGCGTAGCCGTGGTACACCTCGTATAGCTAATCGTTTATTACGACGAGTGCGCGATTTTGCACAAGTTAAAAATGATGGTCATATTGATTTTGAAATTACATCAAATGCCTTGAATTTATTGCAGGTTGATGCCTATGGATTAGATCATATCGATCATAAAATATTAATGGCTATCATTGAAAGGTATAACGGTGGCCCGGTAGGTCTCGATACGATAGCTGTGTCTATCGGTGAAGAACGTATGACACTTGAAGATGTTTATGAACCCTATTTAATACAAAAAGGCTTTTTAGAACGTACGCAACGCGGACGTGTAGCCACACCGCTTGCTTATAAACATTTTAATATTCCGTTTGATAACGAAAAGAGGAAATAAAGTTGGATGTAAATGAATTTAATTTTGAATTACCAGAAAGATTAATTGCACAAACGCCTTTGCTTGATCGTACAGCAAGTCGATTACTCGCTTTAAATAAAATGACCGGAGAGATTACGCATACACATTTTAAATCGATAATCGATTATTTAAATGAAGGTGATATGCTTGTTCTTAATGATACAAAAGTAATGCCGGCGCGTCTTTTTGGCGTTAAAAGTGATACAGGTGCAAAAATAGAAATGTTGATGCTTACTGAACATGATAATGGTTGGGAAGTTTTGATTAAACCCGCTAAGCGCGTTCAAATCGGAACAGAAGTATCCTTTGGGGATGGTAAGATTATAGCGACATGTGTCGATATGCTTGAGCAGGGCGGTCGTATCATGCAGCTAAAGTATGATGGGATTTTACAGGAACGACTTGATGAATTAGGTTTAATGCCGCTACCACCTTATATAAAGGAAACACTAGATGATCAAGATCGTTATCAAACAGTCTATGCAAAAGCTGTTGGCTCTGCTGCAGCACCTACGGCTGGTCTTCACTTTACAAAAGAATTATTAGCAGCAATAGAAGAAAAAGGCGTTAACATTACATATATCACATTGCATGTCGGTTTAGGGACGTTCCGACCGGTGAGTGTTGATTCGATTGAAGATCATGATATGCACAGTGAATACTACGAGATGACTGCAGAAACTGCACAATTGTTAAATCGTACAAAAGCGAGTGGTAAACGTATTATCTCTGTAGGTACTACTTCAACACGAACACTAGAGACAATTGCAGATGAAAAAGGTCACTTTGAAGCACAAAGTGGATGGACAGATATCTTCATCTATCCAGGATATAAATTTAAAGCGATAGATGCAATGATAACAAACTTCCATTTACCTAAATCTACACTTGTAATGTTAGTATCAAGCTTAGCAACAAAAGAAATTATATTAAATGCATATCATGAAGCAGTTAAAGAAGAATATCGCTTCTTTAGTTTCGGAGATGCGATGTTGATTTATTAAAAGGAGAACATTTATGCCAGCAGTAACTTATGAACATATAAAAACTTGTAAACAATCTGGAGCGCGTCTTGGTATTGTCCATACACCACACGGTTCTTTTGAAACACCGATGTTTATGCCAGTTGGAACGCAAGCGACAGTAAAAACGATGAGTCCGGAAGAATTAAAAGCAATGAATGCAAAAATCATTCTAAGTAATACATATCACTTATGGCTTCGACCTGGGAGTGATATCATTCGCGAAGCGGGTGGATTACACAAATTTATGAACTGGGATAGACCCATCTTAACAGATAGCGGTGGCTTTCAGGTATTTAGTTTAAGTGATATGCGTAAGATTGAAGAAGAAGGTGTACATTTCAGACACCATCTAAACGGCTCTAAATTATTCCTGAGTCCTGAAAAAGCAATGCATATTCAAAATGATTTAGGATCAGATATTATGATGGCATTTGATGAATGTCCGCCGATGCCTGCTACGTATGAGTATGTAAAAGCGAGTATCGAAAGAACAAGTCGTTGGGCTGAACGCTGTTTAGAAGCGCATCAAAGACCAAATGATCAGGCATTATTCGGTATTATTCAGGGTGGAGAGTACGAGGATTTACGTACACAATCAGCTAAAGATTTAGTTTCATTAGATTTTCCGGGATACGCGATAGGCGGTTTATCTGTAGGTGAACCTAAACCAATCATGTATAGAATGTTAGAGCATACGACACCGCTCATGCCATTTGATAAACCACGTTACTTAATGGGTGTTGGATCTCCGGATGCACTCATTGAAGGCGCAATTCGTGGTATTGATATGTTTGACTGTGTTTTACCAACACGAATTGCACGTAATGGTACTTGTATGACAAGTAATGGTCGTGTGGTTGTAAAGAACGCCAAATACGAACGTGATTATACGCCACTTGATGAAAATTGTGATTGTTACACTTGCAAAAATTATACGAAAGCATATATTCGTCACTTAATTAAAGCTGATGAGACTTTTGGAATTCGTTTAACAACAATCCATAATTTACATTTCTTATTGAATATGATGGAACAGGTAAGAGAAGCAATTCGTAATGACCGTCTACTTGATTTCAAGGAAGAATTCTTTGAAGCATACGGTTTAAATGTTGAAAATCCAAAAAACTTTTAGGAGGTAAATGATGTCACCAGAAATGCAGGCAATTATCGTACAAATATTACCGTTGATCGTATTATTATTTGTGGCATATTTTTTAATGATTAGACCACAGCAAAAAAGAACGAAAGAACAACAGGAACTACTTAGAAACTTAAAAAGAGGCGACAAAGTTGCTACTATCGGTGGATTACAAGGTACAGTGAAATCAGTTGATGCACACTTTGTAACGATCATTGTCAATAACAAAGGTACAGAAATGACTTTTGATAAGATGGCAATCAAAAAAGCTAAGTAAAAGTATGGGTTATTAAAATTAATCGCGTAATAAATCAAATAAAAAATCCTATTAAATTAAATATTTTTATATATTTATCAAATTTTACACATCTTTAATATCGTTTTAAGTTAAGGTTATGTTATTATTTATTACATTGGTAAAATGTGTTTTTAAATTTGAGTTTTTGAGGTGGAACTGTGAAAAAGCGTAGCAGATTAATAGCGTTACTGTTATTAACAATACTGTTGTTTAGCTCAATGGGTGTAACAGTAAAAGGTATTATGGAGAAAGTAAATCTGGGTTTAGATTTACAAGGTGGTTTTGAAGTACTTTATAAAGTTGATAAACTAGATAAAAACGACAAAATCGATAGTGAAGTAGTTAAGGCAACGAGTAAGACACTTGAATCGCGTGTCAATGTTTTAGGGGTATCAGAACCTAAAATTCAGATAGAAAATAATGACAGAATTCGTGTTCAACTTGCCGGTGTTAAAAATCAAAATGAAGCACGAGAGATTTTATCTACAAGTGCGAACCTTACGATTCGTGACGCTAATGATAAATTACTTCTTTCAGGTAAAGATTTAGTACAAGGTGGTGCTAAACAAGCATTTGATCAGAATAGTAATGCACCTGTTGTTACCTTAAAATTAACATCAGCGAAAAAATTTGCTGATGTTACACGTAAGATTTCAAAACAGAACCCAAATATAATGGTTATCTGGATGGACTTTGAAGAAGGTAAAGATAGCTATAAAAAAGAAGCTAAGCGGGAACAGGCTGGAAAAGAACCTAAATACGTGAGTGCTGCCGGAGTTTCACAGGAAATCAATTCGCAAAATGTTGAGATTTCAGGTGGATTCCAGGGTGAAGAAGGATTAATACGTGCAAAACAAATTGCTGACTTATTAAACTCAGGTTCACTACCAGTTAAACTTACAGAAGTTTATTCAACTTCTGTTGGTGCTCAGTTTGGGCAAGATGCGTTACATGATACAATGTTAGCATCTGCAGTCGGAGTAGGATTAATTTTCTTATTTATGATTTTCTATTACCGTTTACCAGGTATATTAGCTGTCATCTCTTTATCTGCTTATATTTGGTTAACGATGGTAGCATTTAATATGATCCATGGTGTACTTACATTACCGGGTATTGCAGCGTTAGTGTTAGGTGTAGGTATGGCTGTTGATGCCAATATCATCATGTATGAACGTATTAAAGATGAATTGAAGATTGGCCGTAGCATAAAACAGGCATTTAAAAAAGGATCTAGCTCATCATTTTTAACGATACTCGATGCCAACTTAACAACAGTACTTGCTGCTTTAGTATTATTCTTCTTAGGAACAAGTAGTGTTAAAGGTTTTGCGACAATGCTGTTACTAGGTATCTTAATGATCTTTATTACACAAGTATTCTTTACACGTCTATTATTGAGTCTTACTGTAAATTCAGGATTCTTTGATAAGAAATTTAGTTTCTTCGGTGTGAACGGTAAACAGCGTCATCACCTTTCAGAAGGCATCGATGTACATGATCTAAAGACACGCTGGGATCGTATTAATTTCGTAAAACTTGCAAAACCTTTACTTGCAGCATCATTAGCCTCTATTATTATCGGAAGTATTATCATTGCCTTAATGGGATTAAATTTAGGCATCGACTTTAAATCGGGATCACGTGTAGATGTGAAGAGCGATCAAGTGATAAAAGTAGACGACGTTAAAACATCATTGAAATCTTTAGATTTAGAAACTGATAATATTATTGTTAATTCTGATACAAATAAAACAGCTGTAATCCAATTCAAAGATCCATTGACTAAAAATCAAATTAGAGATTTAAAATCTGACTTTGATAAGAAATTCGGGCATGAGCCGAATGTAAATACTGTTTCTAGTGAAATTGGTAAAGAATTAGCTAAAAATGCGATTAAATCTGTAATCATTGCATCTATCGGTATCATCATCTATGTAACATTCCGATTTGAATGGAGAATGGGTTTAACATCTGTACTTTCTCTATTACACGATGCGTTTTTAATCATTGCGTTCTTTAGTATTTTCAGAATAGAAGTGGATGTCACATTTATCGCAGCGATTCTGACAATTATCGGTTACTCAATCAACGATACAATCGTAACTTTTGACCGTGTACGTGAGAACCTGCATAAAATGAAAGTCATTACACGTCCAGAACAGATTGATGACATCGTTAATAGTTCAATTCGACAAACATTAACGCGTTCAATCAATACGGTATTAACTGTAATTATCGTTGTTGTTGCTTTGATGTTACTTGGAGCATCTAGTATCTTTAACTTCTCACTTGCATTGCTTGTAGGATTAATTTCCGGAGTGTTTAGTTCGATCTTTATTGCCGTACCACTTTGGGGTATCTTAAAGAAACGTCAATTAAAAGCAAATGGTGGACGTCTAACAGTTTATGAAGAAAAGAAAGCTAATGATGAAAAGATATATGTATAATAAAAAAGAAAAATCATGTCTATACATGATTTTTCTTTTTTTTGTTTAAAATTCACAAATTACATTAAATTTTTATTATGATTAAGATATCAGTCATTTGGAGGAGAATTATGAAAATCACAAAGATTATTGGCCACTATATTCAACTACCGTTAAAAGAACCATTTATAATTAATTATGCAACATATGATAGCATGCACTCAGTAATTGTAGAAATACATACTGACACCGGCATTATAGGATTTGGAGAAGGTGTTGCTGATGAGCATGTTACTGGTGAAAGTGCTGCGGGTATTTTTGCAAATCTTACAATGATTGCACCTAAACTTATCGGAGAAGATCCGTTAAATATTGAAGCCATTCATTTAAAGCTCGATGAAATGATTTTAGGCAATCCTGCATTAAAGGCAAGTATAGATATTGCATTATATGATATTTTAGGTAAACATGCTAATTTGCCAATTTATCAGCTCCTTGGAGGAAAAACAGTTGAAAGACTGGATTACGCAAAAGTATTAAGTGTAAAAAATATTGAAGAAACAAAAAAAGATATTGATACATTACTTGAATCTGGGTATAAAGTGATTAAAGTTAAACTTGGTGGTAACATATTTGATGATATTCTGAAACTGAAACAGATATTAGAGTATATTAAAGAAACAGATGCAATCGTTCGTGTTGACTGCAATCAAGCCTGGTCTAATCCTAAGGCGATTATTCAGGCTTTGAAATCTATAGATGATCCGAAATTGAAATGGATTGAACAACCATTGAAGTATAATGATATTGAAGGTATGAAATATTTATATGAAAATATGAATGTGTGCTTAATGGCGGATGAAATGATTAAAGATATACATGATTTAGCAAGACTCTCTACGCCACATTTTGATTTATTGAATGTAAAACTAATGAAGTGTGGCGGTATTCACAACGCTGTAAAATTAATTCGTTTCGCTGAAGGTTTAGGTATTGAATGTCAAATTGGTTCAATGGTGGAATCATCTATTGGCAGCGCTGCAGGTTACCATACAGCGATGGCGTTAAATAATGTCAAATCAACTGAATTAACTGGACCTTTACTCTTCAGTCAGGATGTCGGTGACTTGAAATATAATATTCCTTATGTTGATTTAGGTGATGCACCAGGATTAGGCATTACAATAAATAAAGCAGCATTAGCAGCATTAACAGTTAAAAAATTTGAAGTATAATTTAATTAATAGATAAAAGTAATAAAATTAAAAAAATAATTTTAAACAATTTTTATAAAGGGGATTAACATGGATAATACTGATTTTCATGATAGGATATTAGATATTAATCGTGAACTGAATTTAAGAGCTGAAGTAAGTTGGGATGAAGAGAAAACAACAAAATATATAGAAAAGTTATTTAGAGATGAATACGAAGTACATCGATTTAATAAAACTGGATTATACATTAAAGTACCTGGAGAAATTGATAAGACTGTCGCATTTAGAAGTGATATCGATGCATTACCATACAACTTTGAAGATGGATTGAAAGTAATCCATGCATGTGGTCATGATGCGCATATGACAACTTTGATTGGTCTGTTGTTTAAATTGAAGCTAACAAATTATAAACCTAAATATAACTTATTGTTTATCTTCCAGCCTGCTGAAGAAGCTGGAAGTGGTGCTAAATATGTATTAGAACACGATATTTTAAATGATGTTGAATATATGTTCGGTATGCATGTCAGACCAAAAAATGAATTGAAAGGAAATGAATTTTCGAGCAGTATCCAGCATGGAGCAAGCGCAACACTTCACGTAGATATAACAACGACGGAAGGTCATGCGGGTCGTCCATGGGAATCTATCAATAGCATTGATATTGCAATGGCGTTAAATCAAAAAATTAAAGCGCTGAACAATGAAAAAGACAGATCTTTTTCTGTTAAGATGACGACGTTTGAAACGCTTGGAGGGACTCATAATACGATTCCGGGCACAGTAAATTGTGTATTTGATGTTAGGGCACAATACAACGATAAGATGGCTTCTTTACAGGAAAATATTGATAGAATCTGCGAGATGATTAAAGGTCAATATGATTGTACACTAAAATATTGCTATTCAAGTAATACTGTTGCAGCAGAAGTAAGTGATGAGGCTAGAAATATATTAACAGAAGTACTTCGTGAACAGCAGCATGATTATATAGAAACGATTGTAACACCTGGTGCTGAAGATTTTCATACGTACTCAAACACGCTGCCTGAGATTAAAACGACGATGCTCGGTATTGGATGTAATATGAATCATGGATTACATCATCCCGAAATGAAATACGACAAAGAATCAATATTTACTGCGATAAATATTTATTATGATGTGATAAAAAAACTAGATAAAAAAGTAAGTTAAATTGGAGGCATTCATTTTCTAAAATGAATGCCTTCATGTATAATTCTAGATTGTAGGGGGATTGTTATGAAGAAAATGAAATGGCAAGTGTCAAGGATAGAAAATACAATTCCTGATGACTTAATCAAGAAATATAAAATTTCTAGTATCAATCAGAAAATATTAAATGCACGAAATATCGTAACAGATGAACAGCTCAATGATGTCTTTTCTGAAGGTAGTATTCATGACCCGTTTTTAATGTTTGATATGGAAAAAGCAATATCGAGAATAAAAGTAGCAATTGAAAACGGTGAACCGATTCTCGTTTATGGTGATTATGATGCAGATGGTGTGACAAGTACAACAGTTCTTGTCAAAACGCTGGAATCGATGGGCGCTTTAGTTGGCTGGTATATTCCTAATCGATTTACAGAAGGATATGGTCCAAATGAAGATGCATTTCGTCAGGCAGCAGATGAAGGTGTTAAATTAATTATTACCGTTGATAATGGTATTCAAGGCCATCATGAAGTGGATGTTGCCAATGCACTGGGTATGGACGTTATAATAACAGACCATCATGAAATTGGTGAAACATTACCAAACGCATATGCAATCATACATCCGATGCATCCAGATGGCAACTATCCTTTCGAACACTTAGCAGGCGTAGGTGTAGCTTATAAGTTGAGTCATGCTTTACTTGGTGAACAAAACGAACAATATTTGGCATTCGTAGCGATTGGAACGATAAGTGACCTCGTTTCCATGACTGGAGAAAATAGAGCGATGGTTAAGCGTGGGTTAAAATTGCTTAATAAAATGCCACCTGTAGGTGTTGCAGCATTGTTAAAACAAGCTGGTTACTCTGGTTTGATTGATGAGGAAACTATTGGATTTACTATCGGCCCTAGATTAAATGCTGTCGGACGACTGGACGATGCAAGAATTGCTGCTGAACTTTTACAGCTGGATGACGCTGAGGAAGCGGAATGGATGGCCGAACAAGTTGATAGTTTTAATGTTGAACGTAAAGCTATCGTAGAGTCAATTACGCAGGAAGCAATGATTGAAGCTGAAGAGAAAATCAGTAATGGCAATCGTTTTCTAGTCCTTGCAAAAGAGCATTGGAATGAGGGTGTCCTTGGTATAGTTGCGAGTCGTATCGTTGAAAAATATAATCTGCCGGCCATAGTCTTAAATATAGATTATGTGAATGACTACGCAAAGGGTTCAGCACGGAGCGTTGAGCAGATTTCAATGTATGAAAGTCTTGACCAGGCGCGGGAATTGATTACTAAGTTTGGTGGCCATCATATGGCAGCTGGTTTGACGTTACCAATCGATCATATTGAACAGTTAGAACGTAGTATCAATCATTATTTGGAAAGCGTATTAGACGGTGAACCGATAACTTCCCAATTAAATATAGATACTGTTATTGATATGGATGATATTACAGTAAAAAATATTAGTGATATAGAATTATTAAGACCATTTGGAACAGATTTTAAAGCACCGGTAATAGGTTTATATGACCAGACGATTAGTGAGATAAAACAAATTGGACAAAATGCAGCACATTTAAAGTTTAAAACAATGTCAGATTTGAATTGTTTAATGTGGAAACAAGGTGAATTAATCAAAGAGTTTCCTTCAGGAGCTGTTATTAATTTAGCAGGTGCACTGCAACTCAATGAATGGAATGGCAATATTTCGCCACAAATGATTGTACAGGCAATGCAATCTGATGAAATTAAAATGATTGATTTTCGCAATGCGCATCCGAGGAAATTTGCATTTTTAAAAGATGAACAAGTTGCCTATGTTATTCATCCAGGTCAGCAAAAAATTAACGAAAATTACTATTATTATGGCGAATCTGTATTTGGACATGATAAAATAGTATTTAGAGATATCCCTCATAATTATGACAGTTTCAAAAAAACATTTGATACAATTGATGCAGATACTATCTATTTAATTTTTCATAAGAAAAATCAAATTTACTTCGAAGGTATGCCTAGTATTGAAAAATTCAAATTATTATTTAAATGTTTTAAGATGAAGCCGGTCATCGATTTAAAGACAGATGGTGGTTATCTTATTGATTTACTGAAGGTGAAGCCTGATACTTTACTATTTATGTTAGAAGTATACAAAGATTTAAACTTTATTTATCAATCTGAATTAACATATCATTTAAATGAAACGATTAAAAAGGCTGAAATACAGTCGTCTGAAACGTATAAAAAAAGATTAAATGCTTTAAAAATAGAACAGACTTTCCTGTTCTCAACATTTGACAGTTTTAAACAACAAATTATGAAATAATATTTAAAAAATAAATGAATTTTATTGTGGAGGCACAAAGATGGATTTAAAAAAGCATATTGCAGAAGTGAAAGACTGGCCAAAAGAAGGTATTAGCTTTAAAGATATTACAACTTTGATGGATAATGGTGAGGCATATGCCTATGCTACAGATCAGATTGTTAATTTCGCACGTGAAAAAGAAATTGATATCGTAGTTGGACCAGAAGCACGTGGGTTTATAATCGGATGTCCAGTTGCTTATGCAATGAACATTGGCTTTGCACCTGTTAGAAAAGAAGGTAAATTACCAAGGGAAGTTATTCGTTATGAATATGATCTTGAATATGGTAGTAACGTGTTAACGATGCATAAAGATGCGATTAAACCAGGTCAACGTGTATTAATAACAGATGATTTACTAGCAACAGGTGGAACGATTGAAGCAACGATTAAATTAATTGAGCAATTAGGTGGAATTGTTGCAGGTATTGCCTTTATTATAGATTTAAAATATTTAAACGGTATGCAGAAGTTAGAAGGGTACGATGTTTTAACATTGGTAGAGTATGAAGAGGAATAATAATCGTTTACCGAAAAAGATTGAGTAGCAATAAATTGACTCAGTCTTTTTTATATTTCATTTAAAAATAAGTCATAATATAGTATTATTAATACATTATATAAAGAGGTGGTGATAGAATGAACAATGAATATCCATATACAAAAGATGATGTTCTTGAGATGACAAAAGCATATTTATCTGAAGAGGACTATCAATTCGTTGTTAAAAGCTATCAACTTGCCGAAAAAGCTCATACAGGTCAATTTAGAAAAAATGGTTTACCGTACATTATGCATCCCATTCAGGTAGCTGGTATATTAGCTGAGATGAAATTAGATGGGCCGACAATAGTTGCTGGATTCTTACACGATGTTGTGGAAGATACACCATATACGTATGAGGATTTAAAGGCAATGTTTAACGAAGAAGTTGCATATATCGTAGATGGCGTTACAAAGTTAGAAAAAGTGAAATATCGTTCAAAAGCAGAACAACAGGCAGAAAACCATCGTAAATTGTTTATTGCTATCGCAAAAGATGTGCGTGTCATATTAGTTAAACTCGCTGACAGATTACATAATATGCGTACATTAAAAGCAATGCCTCACGAAAAACAAGTACGTATTGCTAAAGAAACTTTAGAAATTTATGCGCCTCTTGCACATCGCCTTGGAATTAATACGATTAAATGGGAGTTAGAAGATATTTCTTTACGATATATTGACAGTATTCAATATTTTAGAATCGTCCATTTAATGAAGAAGAAACGTAGTGAACGAGAAGCATACATAGAAAATGCCATTGAAAATATCCGTAAGGAAATGGGGATTACAGGTATCCGAGGAGAAATTACCGGTCGTCCTAAACATATCTATAGCATCTATCGTAAGATGGTTAAACAAAAGAAACACTTTGACCAGATTTTTGATTTATTAGCGATTCGTGTATTAGTGGACTCAATTAAAGATTGTTATGCTGTTTTAGGTTTAGTTCATACGCTATGGAAACCGATGCCCGGAAGATTCAAAGATTATATTGCGATGCCAAAACCTAATATGTATCAGTCACTTCATACTACAGTTGTAGGTCCAAATGGTGATCCATTGGAAATACAGATAAGAACTCATGAAATGCATGAAATAGCAGAACATGGTGTAGCAGCACACTGGGCGTATAAAGAAGGAAAGACGCTGGTCAATCCAGATGAAGCGAAAAATTTAAGTAAGATGAGCTGGATGACAGAAATTGAAGAAACGGACTCTACATCACCGGATGCTGAAGCATTTATGGAATCACTGAAGTATGATCTTCAGTCAGATAAAGTATATGTATTTACACCGGAAAGTGATGTTGTAGAATTACCTTTTGGCGCTGTTCCGATTGATTTTGCATATGCAGTACATAGTGAAGTCGGAAACAAAATGATCGGTGCGAAAGTAAATGGTAAAATCGTTCCGATTGATTATGAACTTAAAACTGGTGACATCATTGAGATTAGAACTTCAAAACATTCTTATGGACCAAGTCGAGACTGGCTGAAAATCTGTAAGTCAGCAAGCGCTAAAAGTAAGATAAAAAGTTTCTTTAAGAAGCAGGATCGTTCTAGCAATGTAGAAAAAGGAAAGTTCATGATTGAAGCAGAACTAAAAGAGCAACGCATAAATATTGAAGAAGTAATGATTGAAGAAAATATAGCCGTCGTTATAGATAAATATAATTTCACTTCAATAGATGATATATATGCGGCTGTTGGATTCGGTGGATTAACTGCATCAGCTGTAGTTAATAAATTAACTGAACGACACCGTATCAAAGAAAAAGAACAAAGGTTAAATCAAGTACAGGAAGTTAATAAAAAGTTAAATGTTAAACGTGATATTCAGACAGAAACCGGTGTTTATGTTGAAGGCATGGATAATATGCTGATTAAATTGTCTAAATGTTGTAACCCTATACCTGGAGATGAAATCGTTGGCTATATTACGAAAGGACATGGGGTAAAAGTCCATCGTACCGAATGCCCGAATGTTGTAAATGAAACTGAGCGTTTAATAGATGTCGAATGGGTAAAATCTTCAGAAAATAAAACTTATCAAGTTGATTTAGAAATCACAGCGTATGATCGACTTGGCTTACTAAACGAAGTATTACAAGCAGTAAATGCTACGAAGACAACATTAACACAAGTTTCTGGTAAAGCTGATATCGATAAAAATGCTAAGATTAATATTAGTATTATGGTGAAGAATGTCAGTGAATTGATGCGCGTTGTTGAAAAGATTAAACAATTGAGTGATATATACACAGTAACTAGGATATTAAATTGAGGTGTCAAACATGCGTGTAATATTACAAAAAGTAAAACAAGCTTCTGTTAAGTCAGGAGATTATTATCAATCGATTGATCAAGGTTACTGTTTATTAGTTGGCATAGGTGAACATACAACAGAAGAAGATTTGAAAGTAGTCGCTAAGAAAATTGCTAATACCCGTATTTTTGAAGATGAACAGGGAAAGATGAATTTATCAATTAACGACGTTGGTGGCAAGATATTGTCGATATCACAATTTACATTATATGCAAATATCAAAAAAGGTAATCGTCCAAGTTTTACAGATGCCAAGTCACCTGAAATAGCAAAAGAGATGTATGAAAAGTTCAATGAAATACTAAGAGGACATCAACTCGAAGTTTTTTCTGGTGTATTTGGAGAAATGATGGATATTGCATTAATAAATGATGGTCCTGTTACGATTATTTTTGAGAGCGTTGAGGGGAAGATACAATGAAAAAGATTGATTTAAGACCCATCCAACGTTCAAGGGTTTTAAGACTAATGATTTTAGCGCTCGTTACAATATTACTGATTGTCTTATTATTTTGGCTGTTTACGAAGCAGAATAATAAACCAACAACATTATCAATGATTGAAGACGGCGCACTAAGAACTGGACCACAAGCTTTTTATCCTATTATTTTTGATGTTAAGAAGGGTGAACATTTTGATATCATAAAGCATACCGGGAAATGGTATTACGTTGATAACGGTGAGAAAAAGGGTTGGATTGCAGGGTGGCACACAAACCTCAATATAAAAAAAGATAAGATTGCTGGAGCTAATCCTTTTAAAGGCAAAGTCATCATGATAGATCCTGGTCATGGTGGAAATGATCAAGGTGCTTCAAGTAAAGACGGGACGATAGAGAAAGTGATTACTCTGAAGACAAGTTTAATGCTTAAAGAGAAGTTAGAAGAAGAAGGTGCGACTGTTTTAATGACAAGAAACGGTGATGAATATATAAAGCTAAAAAATAGAAAAGGTGCTGCAGATGTATTTATCAGCATTCATGCAGATGCTCTAGAAGCATCTAGTCCACATGGTTTAACCGTTTACTATCATCATGATAATCAGAAGGTGCTTGCAGACACATTACATATGGCGATTAAACAAAAAGCACTGTTATCTGATCGTGGTGTTCGTCAGGAAAACTTCCAGGTGATACGCCAAACGAAGACACCTGCAGTTTTATTAGAATTGGGTTATATCAGTAATCCTACCGATGAAAAACTAATGAATGATAAAGTATATCGTCAAATTATTACGACGAGTATGGTTGATGGTCTGCGTAATTACTTTTTATATTAACTTGACTTTAGTAGATTAACTTAGTAATATAAACCTATTCAAACTTAACAAATGCCGTTTTAGTCTATCATTTATAGGAAATTTATTGAATAGAGACATCTATCCTGCTGAAATTAGATGATAAATTCTTATAAGATGTAACAATAGATGAGGCTGTGATATGAAAGTATCACCGATTTACATGCGTTAAATGTACTAGAGTGGGTACATTTGTACCAATTAGGGTGGCAACACGGAAAATTTTACGTCCCTTATGCATTATTTATGATGCATAAGGGACTTATTTTTTTAGGAGGAAAATATATGATTAATATACCAAGAGGAACACAGGATATTTTACCGACAGAAACTCCAAAATGGCGATATATTGAAGATAGATTACATGCAATAGCTGCATCGTTTAACTATAAAGAAATTCGAACACCAATATTTGAATCAACTGATTTATTTGCAAGAGGTGTCGGTGATACGACAGACATTGTACAAAAAGAAATGTATACGTTTAAGGATAAAGGTGATCGAAGCATTACATTACGTCCTGAAGGCACAGCAGCTGTTGTCAGAAGCTATATCGAGAATAAAATGAATGGTGATGCGAATCAACCGGTTAAATTATATTATAATGGTCCAATGTTCCGCTATGAACGCAAGCAAAAAGGACGTTATCGTCAATTCGTTCAATTTGGTGTAGAAGCAATAGGAGCAGAAAATCCTGCCATGGATGCTGAAGTTATTCACATGGTGTATTCAATCTATAAATCATTTGGCTTACAACACGTAAAAATTGTATTAAATTCAATCGGTGATCTGGAAAGCCGTAACATTTATAAAGAGGCATTAGTTAAACATTTCGAACCACATATCGAGCATTTCTGTAATGATTGTAAAAATCGATTACACACAAATCCAATGCGCATTCTTGATTGTAAAGTTGACCGTGATCAACCATCAGTTAAAAATGCACCAAAAATAACGGAGTTCTTAAATGATTATTCTTTAAATTACTACAACGAAGTTAAACGTTATTTAGATATTTTAGAAATTCCTTATGTAGAGGACGCAAATTTAGTGCGTGGCTTAGACTACTATACTCATACTGCATTTGAAGTAATGAGTGATGCTGAAGGATTTGGTGCAATTACGACATTATGTGGCGGTGGCCGCTACAATGGATTATTAGAAATGCTAGAAGGTCCGAAAGAAACGGGTATTGGATTTGCTCTAAGTATTGAACGTCTGTTACTTGCAATCGAAGCAGAAGGTATTGAGCTTGAAACCGAAGAAGCTATCGACCTTTATATTGTTACAATGCCTGAAACAGTGGATGCCGGTATTAAGATTTTAGCGGATTTACGTAACAACGGTATTAAAGCTGATATCGACTATTTAAACCGTAAAATGAAAGGACAAATGAAACAGGCTGACCGTATTCATGCCAAAAATACGATAGTGCTTGGTTCAAATGAACTTGAAAGCGGTAAGATAAATGTGAAATCGATGAAAACTGGTGAAAGTACCGAAATTGAGATTGAAAAACTAGCATCATTTATAAAAGGAGAAAAATAACATGGATAAAAGAACGACATACTGTGGGTTAGTTACAGAAGAATATATAGGACAAGAAGTTGTACTCAAAGGATGGGTACAAAAAAGACGAGATTTAGGTGGATTAATTTTCATTGATTTACGTGATAGAGAAGGTATCGTGCAAGTTGTATTCAATCCAGATTTCTCTCAAGATGCATTAGCAATAGCAGAAACGATTCGTTCTGAGTACGTTGTTGAAGTAAGAGGAAAAGTAACGGAGCGAGATGCAGCTGTTGTAAATCCAAAAATCAAAACTGGAAAAATTGAAGTTCGGGTTGCTGAAGTTAACATCATCAATAAATCTGAGACACCCCCATTCCAAATCGAAGCAGAAACTGATATTTCTGAGGATATCCGTTTAAAATATCGTTACTTAGATTTACGTCGTGAACCACTTGCGAATACGTTTAAGATGCGCCATCAAATTACACGTGCTGTTCGTAACTATTTGGATGAATCAGGATTTTATGAAGTTGAGACGCCAGTACTTACAAAGTCAACACCAGAAGGAGCACGTGACTATCTAGTACCTTCACGTGTGCAGGAAGGTAAATTCTTTGCATTGCCCCAATCACCACAAATATTTAAACAGTTATTGATGATCGGTGGATTCGATAAATACTATCAAATCGTTAAATGTTTCCGAGATGAAGATTTACGTGCGGACCGTCAACCTGAATTTACTCAAATCGATATCGAGATGAGTTTCGTTGATCAGG
Organism: Macrococcoides bohemicum; assembly: GCF_016865215.1. NCBI lineage: Bacteria > Bacillati > Bacillota > Bacilli > Caryophanales > Staphylococcaceae > Macrococcoides > Macrococcoides bohemicum. Next base: position 1,569,343 of record NZ_CP054482.1, on the reverse strand, counting down.
AAGATGTGATGACGATGAATGAAGGTATGCTTGCACGAATTATGAAGGACGTGAAAGGGATTGACATTACTACACCATTCCCGCGTATGACATATGCAGAAGCAATGCGCGATTACGGAATTGATAAGCCTGACACACGTTTCGATATGAAATTAAAAACATTAAATGACTTAGCATCAAAAATGGACTTTAAAGTATTTAGTGAAGCAGTGAAAAACGGTGGTGCGGTAAAAGCAATCGTCGTAAAAGGCGCTGCTGATAAATATTCAAGAAAAGATATTGATGCTTTACAAGACTTCGCAAAAATATATGGTGCAAAAGGGCTTGCCTGGGTAAAAGTTGTAGAAGATGGATTAAATGGACCCATTGCTAAATTCTTTGATGAAGCAATAACAGCTGAATTAGTTGAACTTACTGATGCTGAAACTGGAGATTTAGTATTATTTGTCGCTGATAAATTATCGGTAGTAAATGCGAGTCTTGCAAACTTACGTAACAAATTAGGTAAAGATTTAGGATTGATTGACGAAAATAAATTTAATTTCTTATGGGTGACAGATTGGCCACTATTTGAATATGACGAAGCGTTAGATCGTTACTTTGCGGCACATCATCCATTTACTGCACCAAAACCTGAGCATTTAGATTTATTGAAGTCTAATCCTGGAGCTGCTGAAGCAAATGCTTATGATGTAGTATTAAATGGTTATGAATTAGGTGGAGGATCAATTCGTATCCATGATCAGGAAGTTCAGGCACAAATGTTTGAAGCATTAGGATTTACGAAAGAAGAAGCGGAAGAACAATTTGGTTTCTTGATGAATGCATTTAAATTCGGTGCACCACCACATGGCGGTATTGCTCTTGGATTAGACAGAATGGTGATGTTACTTGCAGGACGTTCTAACTTGCGTGACGTCATTGCATTCCCTAAAACAGCTTCTGCAACTGATCTTCTTACTGAAGCACCAAGTGCAGTTGAAACAGCACAATTAGATGATTTACACATAGCATTAAACATTAAGGAAACTGCTAACGCAGAAGAAGAAAAAGAAGATACGAAATAGTTGCAAATAAATAAATATGTGATATTATATAGTCATAAGATAGGTGTCTGAAGAGTTCGATGTTTGTTTATTCTATTTTGACCTAACACTTTTTTGATCGGGAGTCTAATAGGTTTTCTTTTAGCGCACACGCCTCAAATGGAGGACTTGCAAAATTAGAAACGGGACACCCACCTGTTTATAACAGGCCAAAATGATCAACACTTAAAACGACGGCTCACTTGGATACTATCCGTAAGGCGAGAGACTTTTGTCTCTCGTCTTTTTTTGTAATGATTAAAGCTTACTAATATGATAGGATATATTTATTGACAATAATGAATGGAGAAATGAAATGAAACATCAATTTTCAAGAAATGAACTTGCTTATGGTAAAGAAGGTTTAGAAGCACTAAAAAACAAGACAGTAATGATATTAGGAGTAGGTGGGGTCGGTTCTTTTGCGGCTGAAGCCCTTGCAAGAACAAATATTGGACACATTATCCTGATTGATAAAGATGACGTGGACATTACCAATGTTAACCGTCAAATACATGCGTTAACTACAACAGTTGGTCAGTCAAAAGTCACATTAATGGAAGAACGTATTAAACTCATTAATCCTGAATGTAAAGTTACGCCGCTTCATATGTTCTATACAGATGAAACATATGAGGAGATCTTTAAATATGATATTGATTATGTTGTAGATGCGAGTGATACGATTATGTATAAAATTCACTTGATGAAAGAATGTTTGAAACGTAACATTAAAATGATTTCAAGTATGGGTGCTGCAAACAAAACTGACCCAACACGTTTTAAAATAGTTGATATTTCTAAAACACATACAGATCCTATGGCGAAAGTTATTCGTACAAAATTAAAGAAAGATCGTATTCATAAAGGTATTCCAGTCGTATTTAGTGATGAAAGCCCAATCGTGATTCGTGAAGATGTAAAAGCATATGTTGGTAATGCCGATGCATCTGTCCGTAAGGCGCAAATGCCACCATCAAGTAATGCATTCGTGCCAAGTGTGGTAGGGTTAATCTGTGCCAGCTGGGTTGTCAATGATATATTAAAAGATTTTCCTGTGACACGTGTGAAAGATAGATAATAGTTTCTCTTAAAAAAGCTGAAGTAAAATCAATGATGATTTCACTTCAGCTTTTTGTATGATTCAACCTTAAATTTACCTTAAAAGTTGTTGCCAAAAAGTAAATGACTGGATTTATCATGTATGATAAATATAACGGAGGTGTAAAAATGGAAGAAAATCAATTTAGTTTACAGGTTAGCAATTTAAATAAGACGATTAACAAAAGGCAGATTATTAAAGATTTAAACTTTGATGTAAAAAAGGGTGAAGTATTTGGCTTTTTAGGTCCGAATGGTGCTGGTAAAACAACCACTATTCGAATGATTGTTGGCCTTACAACACCTACTTCTAGAGATGTTAAAGTTTTTGGACGTTCGGTACTAACGAATCGTAGTGAAGTCATGAAAGATATCGGTGCAATCGTTGAGAATCCTGAATTATATCCATTTTTATCTGGTTTAGAGAATTTAAAGCAATTTGCACGCATGCAGACTGGTATTTCAAAAGAAGATATTGATCGTGTTGTCAAGTTAGTTGGGCTTGAAAATCGAATTAAAGAAAAAGTTGGTCGTTATTCATTAGGTATGCGACAACGATTAGGTTTAGCACAAGCTTTACTGCATAAACCTAAAATATTGATTTTAGACGAACCGACCAATGGATTAGATCCTTCGGGTATACGTGAAATTCGTGATTATATTAAAAAGCTAGCACGAGAAGAAAATATGTCAGTCATTGTATCAAGTCATTTAATGAGCGAAATGGAACTCATGTGTGATCGATTTGGGATTATCAAGAATGGACAGATGATTCGTATTGAAGAAGTCAACACAGTAGTAACTGCAAGTGATGTTGTAAAACATGATTTTGATGTTTATCCAATCGATCAGGCAGTTAAATTCTTAAATGAAAAAGGTGTGCCATTTAAACTGAACAATGACTTGCTTTCAATAGATATTGCTTCAAAAGATGTACCGCAACTCATACGTGATTTAGTAAGCACTGATATTGATATCTATGGTGTAACAAAAGAAAAACTTTCACTTGAAGATCGCTTCATGGCATTAACAAAAGAAGGAGGCGGTAGCATTGTTTAAGTTAGTAGTTAATGAATATAATAAGTATTTTAATCGGCTTGGTACATATATTATGCTGGGTATTATTGTTGCATTTATGATTTTAGGTGTAGTGTTGAACATGCAGTTTGCGAGCAGTATTGATAATAAGACTTATTCGGATAACTGGAAATCAGAAGTTAAAGAAGATATTTCGAAATATCAGAAACGATTAGCAGAAATCGCTAAAAAACCAGAAGATAAGAAATCTATGAAAGAATTTACGGATGAAATGACTTTAGGTGACCGAGTAGCTGAATTACAATTCTATCTGAAAAAAGATGTTCAACCACCAGCAAAGAATAATTTTTATCAGACACTCATAGATACAAATGGTTTTATTTCATTTGTTACAATCATGCTGATTATTATCTGCAGCAGTTTAATGTCACGTGAACATCAGCAAGGGACAATTAAGTTGTTATTAATTCGTCCTGCATCTAGATTAAAGATTTTCTTTTCTAAATTTATCTTTGCAATATTAGCATCACTTATATTTTTAGTCTTTACTTATGTAATGACAGCTATAATTGCTTTATTTACAACAAAGATGAACCCAACAACTGAACTGGCTGTACAAGGCAATAAAGGTTATAAGATGATCAATGTATTTGAGTTATTAGGACAACAAATTTTTTCCAACTTTATTTATATTATTACTTTCGCTATCGTCGCTTATGCTTTATCAGTTATTTTTAAGAATACTGCTTTAAGCTTAGGTGTAACTTTTGCGTTAATGTTCTTCGGGGATTTAATCATTATGTTCCTGCAAGGTAAAACGAAGCTGATTGAATTTTTATGGCCGGCTAACTGGAACTTATCTCAGTACTTACCGAATAATCCAGCAGAACTAGCAGATAAAGATTTATCATTTGGCTTTAGTTTAACGTATGATATTGTAATATTAATAATTATAACAGCAGTTGCAGCGTGGATCTTTAATAAAAGAGATGTAGCAAACTAATAAACAGGCATTGAGTAATGACTCAATGCCTGTTTTGTTGTTGTTTAATATTATCATAAATTTGTTTGAATTGTTGTTCTGCTTTACTAGTGCGCTTTGGTACATAGTATTGCTTTTTCTTTAGTGTATCCGGTAAATACTGTTGAGCGATAAACCCTGATTCAGCACTATGAGGATATTGATATCCCACACCATTACCTAAATCTTTCGCACCTTGATAGTGGGCATCTTTTAAGTGTTTTGGTATGGCACCGATTTTACCGCTTCGTACGTCAGATAATGCAGCGTCAATTGCTGAGATACCAGAATTTGATTTCGGTGATAAACAAAGTTCGATGACAGCTTGCGCAAGTGGTATGCGTGCTTCGGGAAATCCAAGTCGTTCAGCAGATTCAATCGCAGCAAGCGTTCTTGAGCCTGCTGAAGGAGATGCGAGTCCGATATCTTCGTAACTGATGACAAGTAAACGTCTGGCTATCGTCGGTAAGTCTCCTCCCTCAATGAGGCGCGCAAGATAATGCAGTGCCGCATCAACATCACTACCACGAATAGATTTTTGGAAAGCACTCATCAAGTCATAGTGCATATCACCGTCTTTATCGAATTGAAAACTGGATTTTTGTAAACAATCTTTCGCATCTTTTAATGTGATTTTTATTGGATTTTTAGTTTCAGCTGAAAGGATTGCCAGTTCTAATGCATTTAAGCTCGTTCTAATGTCGCCTTGCGCACTTTGCACGAAATGATTGATTGCTGCTTCATCAATTTCGATATCTTCATTGCCATAACCTTTTTCCTTATCGTTTATCGCTCGAAGTAGGGCAGTATTAATATCGATTTCTGTTAAAGGATAAAGCTCAAATATTTGTGTTCTTGATCTTATCGCAGGATTGATTGCATGATATGGATTGCTTGTTGTTGCACCGATTAATATAATTTGACCATTTTCGAGATGAGGCAACAGAAAATCCTGTTTCCCTTTATCTAATCGATGAATTTCATCTAAAAGGAGAATAACCTGACCACTCATTTTAGCTTCTTCAGCTATCATCTGCATATCTTTTTTTGTATTGGTTACTGCGTTTAATTGTCTGAATTTCACTGCTGTACTGCCAGCAATCGCTTTGGCAATACTAGTTTTACCTACACCCGGAGGTCCGTAAAGAATCATAGAAGAAAGTCTTTTAGCATTGACCATTCTACGTATAATTCCTTGTTCACCTACAAGATGCTGCTGTCCAATGACTTCATCAATAGAAGAAGGACGCATTCTATATGCTAAAGGTTCCAATATATTCACTCCTTTAATAAAAGTGTACCTTATTCTATGTCAAAATGTGATAAAATTGATTTATTGAAAAGGGGCGTAATAATTATGAAAATTTCAACTAAAGGTAGATACGGTTTAACTTTGATGATATCTCTTGCTAAACGATATCAGACGAAACCAGTATCATTAAAAATTATCGCTGAAGAAAATAATCTCAGTGATCTGTATTTAGAACAACTTGTAGGTCCGTTAAGAAATGCTGGTCTCATTAAAAGCGTACGAGGTGCAAAAGGTGGTTATATGTTAATGAAAGCCCCTAAAGAAGTGACAGCAGCAGATATTATCCGTTTACTTGAAGGACCAATTACACCTGTAGAAGGTATTGAAGATGAACCCCCAGCTCAAAAGCAATTGTGGATTGATATTCGCGACGCTGTAAAAAAAGTGCTGGATGAAACGACTCTGGAAGATTTAATGAACTATAAAGAAGATGATATTATCGAAGGATACATGTTCTATATTTAGAAATAATCAAAAAAATAGTTATCGCATTGATATGCTCCCTATAAAGTAGACACTTAAAAAGTGAAAACTTTATAGGGAGTTTTTAATTTGAGAAAAAAGAAAATTACACTTGATAAATATCAACAAATCTTCGATTTGTATGAAGACGGAAATTCATTTAGCAGTATCATAAATAAGTTTGGTTTGGATATTAATAAAGTTACACTCGCAGCTGAATATAGAAGATACTTAGAACATGGTATTCACTCTCTTAAATCAAGAAAAAATAATCATTCATATACCTCGGAATTTAAAAAAAGTGTTATTCATGAGTATATTCAAACGGGCAAATCATTTCAAACATTAGCAGCAGAATATAACATTCCATCTCATGAAACTATACGTAAGTGGGTAATAAAGTATACTGAAGGAAAAGAGAATAAAACTTATTCTCCAAAACCGGAGGTATATAATATGAAAGCTAGAAAAACTACTTTAGAAGAGCGTATTGAAATCGTAAATTATTGTATAAGTAACGAATTTGATTACAAAAGTACTGCTGAGAATTTCAAAGTGAAATATTCTCAGGTTTATAGCTGGGTGAAAAAATATAATGAACATGGTGAAACAGGACTTATAGATGGACGTGGAAAAGGAAAACCTACAGAAACATTGAGTACTGAGGAACAATTGAAATTGAAATTAAAAGCATTAGAATCAAGAAATCAATTTCTAGAACTAGAGAATGAAGCTTTAAAAAAGAGAAAACAAATCGAAAGGCAGTTGATGAATCAAAAGTTAAACAATTAGCATCATATAAAACTGTAACTGAACTAAAAGAAAGATATCCTATTAAATGGATATGTGATGCTCTAGGTATTTCAAGATCAAGTTATTACAAATGGTTAAATAGAATAATTCCAAGCACTGAAATTGAAAATGAAAATTTAAAGAATGAAATTCTTCGAATATACAACTTGTCTGGTGGTACTTACGGTTACAGAAGAATTTATATCTATTTAAGACTATTTACTGAATATCAGGTTAACCATAAAAAAGTACAACGAATCACTCAAAAATATAATATTAAAGCTTTGATCCGCCAGAAAAAGAAAAAATACATCCGTAGTACTCCAGAAACAACTGCTTTAAATGTGTTAAATAGAGATTTTCAACAAAACGAGCCAAATAAAGTATGGTTAACAGATGTGACAGAGTTCAAATTAAGAAACGGCAAAAAAGTATACCTTAGTGCAATCTATGATTTAGGTTCTAAAAAGATTGTGAGTTATGAAGTTTCACGAAGAAATGATAATCCATTAGTTTTTAATACATTTAATAAAGCTAAAAAAGAAAATGAGACTGAAGATATTATTTTTCACAGTGATAGAGGGTTTCAGTACACAAGTAGAAATTTTAATAAAAAACTGAAAGAAGCTAAAATGATACAAAGTATGTCTAGAGTTAGCAGATGCATAGACAATGGCCCAATGGAAGGGTTTTGGGGTTTATTAAAATCGGAGATTTTTAAAAGTAAAAAATATATTTTTGAGGATTTTGATCAAGCTAAAAAAGAGATTAGAAAGTATATTAAATTTTTTAATGGCGATCGTATTTCATTAAAAATGGCTGCGCTAATACAAGCGCAGCCGAGTAACTAAGTTTTATTTTTTTAAGTGTCTACTTGACAGGGTGATGTTCAAATTTGCGATAACTATTTTTCTTCTGTAATTTCTTTTAACCATCTGAAACTTTGATATTGCTTATCAAGATCATATATATAACTTACGACAATGAATTCGTCAACGTTGAATTCATCTTGAAAAGCTTGTAATTTTTGTTTTACAGTTTCTTTAGAACCTACAAAACCAGTTTGAGTACGAGATAATGCCATTTGTTTTTCTTGTGGACTCCAAATTGCATCCATATCTTTTACTGGTGGCTGCAGCGGTTGTCTTGTATTTCGGATGATACTTAAGAAAAATTGATGCGTGGAAGTCGCCAGGTAATCAGCTTCTTCATCGGTTTCGCCGATAATCACATTCGTACCGACTATAACATAAGGTTTGTCTAGATATTCAGACTTCTGGAAAAGATTGCGATAAATTGCGATTGCTTCTTTCATCTGTTCCGGTGCAAAGTGTCCGGCAAACGCATAAGGTAAACCGAGACGTGCAGCAAGGTGTGCTGAATCTGTTGAAGAACCAAGCACAAATATAGGTACATTTGTGTCAGCACCAGGATAAGCTTTTACAAATCCTTGTTTTTCTTCAGGTCCAAAATACTTTAACAATTCCTGAATTTCTTCAGGGAAAGTATATACACTATCGTGACGATCACGACGAAGAGCACTCGCAGTCATCATATCCGTACCTGGTGCACGACCTAACCCTAGATTTAAACGATCAGGATAAATAGTAGCCATTGTACCAAACTGTTCAGCTACAACGAGTGGTGCATGGTTAGGTAACATGATTCCACCTGAACCAACCTGTATTGATTTTGTATGTTGAAGCACATGATTAATAAGCACTACTGTTGCTGAACTCACAAGACTCGGTGTATTATGGTGCTCAGCAATCCAGTATCGGTTATAACCTAGTTCTTCAGCCAGTTGAGCCAGTGATACCACCTGATCGATTGCATCCTTGTTTGTATCGCCTTTTCTTACTGGCGCTAAATTCAAGATAGAAATAGGAATATTGAGATTAGACATATAATTAACTCCTTTTAATATAGTACCGATAGTTTATCACTTAGGTCGGGAATTATGATAATTATATGCTTGTTGATAGTGGATGAAATTTTAGCGGCATCGTAGTAATGATAGTTCTGATAGCGCCACAGCTAAAAATTATTGCGAATTAATTTATATTTTTCTATTTTGTATAGAATAAACTATCTATTTTATATATAGTTGAAAATCGTTAAAGTATTTTTCAAAATGAGATTCTTTACAATTTTTACAATTAAGTTAATTAGATAGTTTTTTTTCATAAAGGGTGTTAAGATAAGTTATTGAAAAATTTGAAAGGATGTTCATAAATCATGAAGGTATATGCAGACTATGCAGCAACTACTAATGTTGCGCCGGAAGTTGTATCTGAAATAACTGAAGTATTAAGTGATCACTTTGGTAATGCTTCGTCAATACATCATATCGGGCGTGATGGTCGTCGGATTTTAGATCTGGCACGTATGAAAATTGCAAATATAATGAACGCATCACCAAGAGAAATTATCTTTACTAGTGGCGCTACTGAATCGAATAATCTGGCGATTAAAGGTATTGCATACCAGAATCAGCATAAAGGTAAACATTTGATTACCTCTTCTATTGAGCATCATTCTGTATTACACGTCTTTGAGCAACTTGAAAAAGAAGGGTATGAAGTCACATATTTGCCTGTGGATGCACAAGGCTTTGTAACAGTTGATAAATTGAAAGATGCACTTCGTGAAGATACGATATTAGTTTCTATTATGTTTGGTAACAACGAAGTTGGTACAGTTCAATCAGTTGACGAAATTGCTGAACTATTAAAAGAGCATCAGGCAATATTTCATACTGATGGCGTTCAGACGATTGGTCATATGCCGATCGATTTAAAGTCACTAAATGTAGATTTATTTACCCTCACTGCACATAAGTTCTATGGCCCAAAAGGTGTGGGTTTACTATATGTGAAAGATAAGACGCCATTACAATTTCAGCAGCTTGGAGGCGCACAGGAGACTAAACGTCGTGCGGGTACAGAAAATATCGCTTATATCTGCGGTATGGCAAAAGCATTAGAAATTGCTACAGATAATATTGAACAATCAAGTTTAAAATTGATACAATTGAAACAACATTTTATTAACGCGCTTCAGTCTTACGATATTCCGTTTGAATTGAATGGCGATATAAATGCATCATTACCTCACATCACTAATCTTTATTTTCCATTCAGCGATGTTGAGAAAATGCTTACAATCCTTGATATGAATGGTGTTTATGTATCAAGTGGTTCTGCATGTACTGCTGGTAGTATAGAACCGAGTCATGTACTTACTGCAATGTTTGGTGAACATCCACGTACAAAACAGTCGATACGATTTAGTTTTTCACATCAAATGACAGAAGAAGATATTGATTATATTGCATTACAAATTAAAAAAATTTATGAAATGAATAGAAATGAGTAGATAAGAATGACGAATGAAAAAACTAAAGTAGTAGTTGGAATGAGTGGTGGCGTTGATAGCTCAGTAACTGCGTTATTACTAAAAGAACAAGGCTATGACGTTATCGGTATATTTATGAAAAATTGGGATGACACTGATGAATTTGGTGTATGTACTGCCACCGAGGATTATGAAGATGTTATCCGTGTTTGTAATCAAATCGGCATCCCTTATTATGCAGTAAATTTCGAAAAAGAATATTGGGATAAAGTATTTACATATTTTCTCGATGAATATAAAAAAGGCAGAACACCAAATCCGGATGTAATGTGTAATAAAGAGATTAAGTTTAAGGCATTTCTGGATCATGCATTAGCATTAGGTGCTGATTATGTCGCTACAGGACATTATGCTCAAATACGTCGTAACGATGACAGTACCGTTGAAATGTTACGTGGAGTTGATAACAACAAGGATCAAACTTACTTCTTAAACCAGTTATCACAAGAACAATTACAACATGTAATGTTTCCTTTAGGGCATCTGCAAAAACCAGAAGTACGTGAAATCGCTATTAACAATAACTTAGCAACTGCTAAAAAGAAAGATTCTACAGGTATCTGTTTTATTGGAGAACGTAACTTCAAAACGTTTTTAAGCGGTTATCTTCCTGCCCAAAACGGTAAAATGATGACTTTAGATGGCATTGAAATGGGAGAACACTCAGGATTAATGTACTATACCATTGGACAACGTCATGGGCTAGGTATCGGTGGAGATGGAGATCCATGGTTTGTTGTCGGTAAAAATTTAAAAGAAAATGTATTGTATGTTGAACAAGGATTTGACCACGATGCTTTGTATAGTGACTACTTGATTGCATCTGACGTCTCATTTATCAATGATATTGATTTGTCTAATGGATTTGAATGTACTGCTAAATTCAGATATCGTCAAAAGGATACGAAGGTTACCGTTGAACGTATTGATGACAATACGATTAAAGTGATTTTTGCTGAACCCGTGAGAGCAATTACACCTGGTCAGGCAGTTGTATTCTATCAGGACGAGGTTTGTCTTGGTGGTGCAACGATTGATGAAGTATTTAAAAATTCTGGTCAGTTAACATATGTGGTAACACAATAAATTTCAAAGGAGACAGCAATGTCTTCTTTTTTATTTTTTGATATAATAATACAATGAATATAATAGAGGAGAACGCTAATGAATGACGAACGCTTAATGCAACTGATTGAAACAAAACAATATGAAGAGGCACTAAAAATACTAATAGAAGCAATTGATGAAGAACCTGAAGAAGTGACACATTATATTAATATGGGAACGATTCTTCTGGATTCAAATCAACCGATTGAAGCGGAACGTTTCTTTCAAAAAGCTATTACTGTAGACCCGACTCATGGTGGTGCATACTATGGTCTGGCTAATATATATTACAATGCGGATCGATTTGAAGAAGCGATGAAACTGTATCATAAAGCCATTGAAAATGGACTGGAAGATGGTGATACATACTATATGCTAGGTATGTCATTTGTTAATCTAAGTGATTTCGCGTCAGCATTACCATTTTTAATGCGTGCACATGAACTCAAACCGGATGACACTGAGATAACATTCCAATATGGTCTTGTGATGTGTCAGATGAATATGTTTGAAGAAGCATCAAAGACTTTAGAGCGTGTATTAAGTGATAATCCAGATCATACAGACGCGATTTATAATAAGGCACTTGCAGATTATATGATGACAGAAAATATCGATGCAGCGATTGTTGAATTTGAGCGTGTTATTGACATTCAGCCTGATCATCTGCTAGCTGGCCATGCACTGAAAACATTTAAAGCAATGAAGGAGGAATAAACTTGGAGAACGCCACTTTATTTGATCAATCTTATGTTAAAGGCACTATTATCCGTATACTTTTTCAGAATAACGATAACTTTTATACGGTATTAAAAGCCGAGGTAATCGATACAAATGAAGATTTTGATGATGAAGTGACGGTTACAGGTTTCCTGCCTCAAATTGCAGAGGGTGACACTTATACATTTACCGGAAAGATTATGTTACACGCTAAGTACGGGAAACAATTGCAGGCAGAGAAATTTGAGAAGGATTTACCACAGTCAAAAGACGGCATCATTCATTATCTTTCCAGCGACCTATTTAAAGGTGTCGGCAAAAAAACAGCACGTACAATTGTTGAAATACTTGGCGAAGATGCACTAAATATTATTTTAGATGATAAAAGCAGTCTGGACCAGATTCCGAAATTATCGCAAGATAAAAAAGATTTAATTTACAATACAATCAATGAAAATCAAGCGATTGAGAAAGTAATGATTCAATTAAATGATTGGGGCTTTGGCCCTCAGCTTGCAATGAAAATCTATCAGTTTTACAAAGACGATACGATAAGAGTAATAAATGAATCACCTTATCAATTAGTGATGGATATCGAAGGTATAGGTTTTAACAAAGCTGATGAATTAGCCCGTCATATCGGTATAGATAACAATCATCCTGAACGATTAAAAGCAGCATTAGTTTATGGTATGGAGCAGGCGTCATTACAGAATGGTCATACTTACATTCCGGATCAGATTTTACTCGAGACAAGCTTCAATCTATTAACTAAGAATGGTTCTGAAGTTAACCCCGATGCATTAGTAGATGCATTAACTGAACTTTGCGAAGAGAAGAAATTACTTGTCGAACATGAAAAAAATATTTATATACCTAGTTTATTTTATTCTGAAACAAAGACCGTTCAAATATTACACCGATTAATGAATCATCAAGATCAACTTAAGCAGTTTGAGCAATCTGAAATAATGCTTGCTATTGGAGAGATTGAACAGTTATTTGAAGTGTCATATGCAGAAAAACAGAAGGATGCTCTATTGCAGGCGATGCATAGTAAACTGATGATTTTATCTGGTGGTCCTGGTACTGGGAAAACAACGGTTGTTAGAGGTATTGTGACACTTTATGCAGAGCTGCATGGATTAAGTCTTGACTATAATGATTATGATGGGCAGGACTTTCCGGTAGTTGTTGCAGCACCAACAGGTCGTGCATCGAAACGACTCTATGAATCCACTGGATTGGAAGCAACTACGATTCATAGACTTATCGGTTGGACCCGAGATAATAAGCCGGATGATATTCTGGAAAATGAAATTACTGCAAAGCTTATCATTATTGATGAGATGTCTATGGTTGACACGTGGTTAATGTTTCAATTGATGAAAGCAGTACCAAATGACGCTCAGATCATTTTTGTAGGTGATCAGGATCAGTTGCCATCCGTAGGTCCAGGACAAGTATTTAAAGATTTAATAGAGTCTCAAATTATTCCTCAGATTGAATTGAATGAAGTTTATCGTCAGCAGGAAGGATCTTCTATCGTTGAACTGGCACATCAGATTAAGCGAAATGAACCATTCGATATCACAAAACGATACAGTGATAGAAGTTTTATTCCATGTCAAACGGATCAAATTCCAGAAGTTATCGAGAAAATCGTTACATCAGCTGTTAATAAAGGTTACGATATGCGGGACATTCAGGTGCTCGCGCCAATTTATCGAGGTAATGCAGGGATTCGTGCATTAAATAAAGTTTTACAGAAAATATTAAATCCACCAGAAGATAAAAAGCGAGAAATGGAATTTGGTGATGTTGTCTTTAGAAATCACGATAAAGTTTTACAGCTTGTTAACCGACCTGAAGATGGTGTATTTAACGGAGACATCGGAGAAATCGTAGGTATCTTTAAAGCAGCAGAAAATGCACTGAATAAGGATGTCGTCATTGTAGATTATGATGGGAATGAAGTAACGTATACAAAAGCTGATTTAATTGAAATTACCCATGCATATTGTTGTTCGATTCATAAAGCTCAAGGGTCAGAATTTCCGATTGTCATTATGCCTGTTGTCAATCAGTACTATAGAATGCTGCAGAAAAATATATTATATACAGGATTAACACGTGCGAAACAGTCACTTATCTTTTGCGGTGATGTTAATGCCTTTAATGATGGTATAAAAAGATTAGGAAATGCCAGATTCACTTCTTTTTATCAATTTTTAATGGATTATTTTAGCACAGATGATCAGAAAGACATTGTAAAACGCGATGCAAATGCCCATGAAATTATACATGATGAAGGATTAAATAGCTTGCCAATTCAAGTTGGTGAAATGACCGAAGAGAATATGTATCTCATTTCACCGATGATTAATATGGGAGACATATCTCCCTATGATTATGTTTAAGTTGACGGTAAGCATGTGATTCAATTATAATTTAACTAATTCAAATTTAAAGCTGAGTAGGTAATCCCTCAAGACCTAGAGACATATCGGTTGGTGAAAGATATGCTTGATATTACTGAAGCTACTTTATCTTATGATTACGAATATTAATCGAGTGATGACTTTGTCATAACTAGGGTGGTACCGCGAACACGTTCGTCCCTTTTTTAGGGATAACGTGTATTTTTTTATTTTAAAGGAGAAGATAATAATGAAACGATTAACTGCAGCAGAAATTAGACAAATGTATTTAGACTTTTTCGTAGAGAAAGGACATATGATTGAGCCTTCAGCACCATTAGTACCGATAGATGACGACACACTTCTATGGATTAACTCAGGTGTAGCAACACTTAAGAAATACTTCGATGGGCGTGTTATTCCAAAAAATCCACGTATCACAAATGCACAAAAATCAATCCGTACAAATGATATTGAAAATGTAGGATTTACGGCACGTCACCATACATTCTTTGAAATGTTAGGGAATTTCTCTATTGGTGATTACTTTAAGAAAGAAGCAATTGAATTTGCATGGGAATTTTTAACGAGTGAGCGCTGGATGGCGATTGAACCAGAAAAATTATACGTTACAATTCATCCGGAAGATACTGAAGCGTATGATTTCTGGGTTAATGATATCGGTTTAACTGATGACCGTATTACACGTATTGAAGGAAACTTCTGGGATATCGGAGAAGGTCCGAGTGGTCCGAATACTGAAATTTTCTATGATCGTGGAGAGAGCTATGGCCAAGATGATCCTGCAGAAGAAATGTATCCAGGTGGAGAGAACGAGCGTTATTTAGAAGTATGGAACTTAGTATTCTCTGAGTTCAACCATAACCCTGATCACACATATTCACCTCTTCCAAAGCAAAACATAGATACAGGGATGGGTTTAGAGCGTATGGCTTCTATTTCACAAGATGTTCCGACAAACTATGATACAGATTTATTTATGCCGATTATAGAAGCAACAGAACAAATTTCAGGAAAAAAATATCGTACTAATAAAGAAGATGATATTGCTTTCAAAGTGATTGCAGACCATATCCGTACAGTAAGCTTTGCAATTGGTGATGGTGCACTACCATCAAATGAAGGGCGTGGATATGTATTACGTCGTTTACTACGTCGTGCAGTTCGTTTCGCTCAGAAATTAAATATTAATAAACCTTTCATGTATGAGCTTGTTGATATCGTAGCAAGCATTATGAAACCATATTATCCAGATGTAGATAAAAATAAAGATTTCATTAAAAAAGTAATTAAATCTGAAGAAGATAGATTCCATGAAACACTTGAAGAAGGTTTAGTACATTTCAATGCATTAAAAGAAGCTGCACAAAATTCAGATAAACGATTAAAAGGCGAAGATGTATTCAAATTGTATGATACATTCGGTTTCCCTGTTGAATTAACTGAAGAATTAGCTGAAGAAGCAGGTATTGCAGTTGATCATGAAGGATTTGAAATGGCTATGGAAGCACAGCGTACACGTGCGCGTGAATCAAGACAAAAGACGCAAAGTATGCAGGTTCAAAATGAAGTGTTATCGAATATTAAAATTGACAGTAAATTCGTTGGTTATGATACTTTAACAAATGAAACAGAAGTAGTAGCGATTGTTGAAAACGGTGAAAGTGTAGATGCTTCAAAAGAAGATACAATACAGTTTATCCTTTCTGAGACACCATTTTATGCTGTAAGTGGTGGACAAATTGCTGATACAGGTATTGTTTCAAATGAAGATTTTGAGATTGAGGTTACTGATGTTACAAAGGCCCCAAATGGTCAAAATCTGCACACAGGAACAGTTCGTTTCGGTAAAGTAACTGTTGGTACTAAAGTGAAGGCGCAAGTAGATCCAAACTTCAGAACATTTGTAATTAAAAACCATAGTGCGACACATTTAATGCATCAGGCATTGAAAGATGTTTTAGGCACACATGTTAATCAGGCTGGTTCATTAGTAACACCAGAACGACTTCGCTTTGACTTTTCTCATTTCGGTCCAGTTACATATGAAGAAATAGAAAAAATAGAACGTATCGTAAATGAAAAAATATGGGCAAATCTACCGGTTGAAATTAATGAAATGTTGATAAAAGAAGCAAAAGAAAAAGGTGCGATGGCTTTATTCGGTGAAAAATATGGTGATATCGTTCGTGTTGTTGAAATGAGTGATTATTCAATTGAGCTATGTGGTGGTGTGCATGTACGCAACACAGGAGAAATAGGATTATTCAAGATTGTTTCTGAATCTGGTACAGGTGCTGGCGTACGTCGAATTGAAGCAGTAACAAGCAAAGCAGCATTTGAATATTTATCAACGTATCAAGATACAGTGAATGATATTTTACCAAAAGTGAAAGTAAAACAGAAAGAACAATTAACTGGAAAGATTGATGAATTAACTGCTACAATCCGTAGTCAGGAAAAAACAATCACTGAATTGAATAAAACAGTAGCATCTCTTAAGATGGGTGACATTACAGAACAAGTTAAAGAAATTAACGGACTTAAGTTATTAGCAGTGGAAGTAGATGCAGAAGACAATAAAATGCTGCGTGAACTTATGGATGACTATAGATCAAAATTACAGGATGCAGTTATCTTTATTGCTGCAGCAAATGACAAGTTAAATTATATGGCGAGTGTACCAAAAGACAAAACTTCACAAGTGAAAGCTGGAGACATTATAAAAGGTGTTGCAAATGCAACTGGCGGTAAAGGTGGCGGCCGTCCTGATTCTGCGCAAGGTGCAGCAAATGATCCAGCTGGTATTACAACAGCATTACAATTTGTGAAGGATTATATTAATACATTGTAATTAAAAATTGTTTTATAGTATGATATTATTGTATAAATGTCATACAAAGGAGTGTATTGCAGTGGAAAATTTCGATAAAACAATGAAGTTCAACATTGATGAACTGCCGAAAGAAGAAGTAAGAACTGTATTATTGAATGTTTATAATACTTTAGAAGAAAGAGGATATAGCCCGATCAATCAAATCGTTGGTTATCTATTATCTGGAGATCCAGCTTATATTCCAAGACATAATGATGCCAGAAATCAAATCCGACGTTTAGATCGTGATGATATTATGGAACAACTTGTATCAAACTATATTCAAACTGAGAAAAAAGGTAATGAATAAAGTTATTGGTTTAGATGTTGGTTCTAAAACGATTGGTGTTGCATTAAGTGATGCCATGGGTTGGACTGCACAAGGTCTTACTACACTCCGCATCGATGAAGTAAATGAAGAGTTTGGGATAGCCGAACTCAAAAAGATCATAGATGAAAATAATGTTGATACAGCCGTTATTGGATTACCTAAAAATATGAATAATTCAGTAGGGCCAAGGGGAGAAGCATCAATTCGATTTAGTGAAATGTTGAAAGCAGTTTGTCCTGATATTAAAATAGTAATGTGGGACGAACGTTTATCGACAGTTGGTGCTGAAAGAACACTGTTAGAAGCGGATGTTTCACGCAAGAAAAGAAAGCAGGTCATTGATAAGATGGCTGCAGTTTTCATATTACAAGGGTATTTAAATTCAAAATAAAAAGGATGATTAAAATGACAGAAGAAATGAACAATCAGGAATTAAATGAAGCGACATTAGATATCAACAATGAAGAAGAGTTATTAACTTTATTTGATGAAGAAGGCAACGAGGTTTTATACCGTAAACTTGTTAGTTTCTTCCACCCAGGATTTGAGAAAGAATATGTTATCTTAGCTGAAGAAGGTTCAGATGAGGAGGAAGAAATCGAATTAATTCCAATGATCAATGTACCTGATAGCGAAGGAGAAGGCGGGAAATTAATTCCTATAGAAACAGATGAAGAGTGGGATATGATTGAAGAATTCGTAAACACTAACTTTGATGAAGAAGAAGAGCTTTAATCTTAAAGGAGTTTGATTATGTCGAATAGAAACAAAGAAATTAGAGATTCAAAATCTTTCTCTAAACTTCTTTCTTCTATCATTATCGGAATTATTATTATAGGCGTGTGTATTTTAGCAGTTGGTAGTTATTTTTATATTAGCTCTAGCCAAAAGCCACTGAATCCAGACGATAAGTCTACTACTAAGATAGAAATATTACCTGGTGAGTCTGCAACGATGATTGGAGAAAAATTAGAAAAAGAAAAGATCATTAAAAGTAGTACGATGTTTAAATATTATTTAAAGTTTAATAATATTTCTAATTTCCAGGCAGGAAATTATGAATTATCGCCTTCTATGACATTTAAGCAGATTTCGAAAAGTCTTCAAAAAGGTGAAGTTTACATTCCAGTAGTCTTTAAGATGAATATTCCTGAAGGTATTACAATCGATCAGATCGGTGAGATTGTTGAAAAGAAAACTTCAATTAATAAAGCGGATTTTGTTAAAAAAGTAAATCATCCTGCTTTCATTAAAAAGATGCAGAAGAAACATCCGAAGTTAATTACAAAAGAGATATTTAACAAAGACATAAAAGTACCTTTAGAGGGTTATTTATATCCGGCGACGTATGATTTTACAGAAAAGAATCCAACGACTGAAGAAATCGTTGATAAGATGCTTACAGCGACTGAAGAAAATGCATTTCCGTTATGGGATAAGTATGGTGGCATTTTATTGACAGAAGCTGGTACGGAAAAACGTTTAACGTTCCATGAATTCCTGACATTCTCATCATTAGTGGAAAGAGAAGCTACAGGACTAACAGATCGAGCGAAAATTGCATCAGTATTTATTAATCGTATGGAAGCAAACCCTGCGATGCCACTGCAGACAGACCCCACAGTATTATATGCGCTAGGTCGTCATAAAGCTGTTACATATGAAGCAGATTTGAAAGTTCAATCACCTTATAACACGTACATCAATACAGGTTTACCACCTGGACCGATTGCAACAAGTGGTAAAGAATCAATGGAGAGTGTCTTAAATCCTGCAAAGACAGATTATTTATACTTCTTAGCAGCAAAAGACGGTAAGAACTATTTCTCTAAAACATATGAAGAGCATTTACAACTTAAAGATAAACATATTGATAGTCAGCAATAAGAATAGGATATTTCTCCTATTCTTTTTTGATTTTATTATGTTGTAATTTTACTATTACAATTTTGGTTGTTTTATGGTACAATATCATGAAAATATAAAACACTACTACCAGCCGATGTGGTTGGTAATTTTTTCGTTAAAGGATTGTTTTAATTGATTAAAGAAGAGACATATATCAGTAAATTAAATCCAGTCAGTACAATCGATGGTTTAATTGAAGTTGCAAAAGAAAATGATGTGCCAATTATGGACAAAATATCAGTAGAATTCGTCAAACAGTTGATTCGTATACATCATGCAAAGTCAGTGTTAGAAATCGGTACAGCAATCGGATATAGTGCATTACATTTTGCATCTGTAAGTGAGAATATTCATATCACCACGATTGAGCGCAATGCAACAATGTATCAATATGCTTTAAAGCATATTGAACAATATAAAAAAGCTCACCAAATTCGCCCGATTTTTAAAGATGCACTTGAAGCATTTGATGAGGTGAGCGACAAAGAATATGATATATTATTTATCGATGCTGCAAAAGCGCAATCATTAAAATTTTTTGAGTTATACAGTCCGCTTGTTAAAAAAGGCGGCTTAATTATTACTGATAATATTTTATACCACGATTTTGTAGGCAATATTGAAATTGTGCGCAGTAGAAATATAAAACAGATGGTGCGCAAAATCGAAAAATATAATACTTGGTTAAGTGAAAATACAGCTTATGATACGAATTTTATCGATATTGGAGATGGAATGAGTATTTCAGTGAAAAAATAAAGGAGTACATTATGACAGAATTATTAGTAACACCTAAATCTTTATCTCACATAAGTGAATTAATTGAAGCAGGTGCAGATGCATTTGTTATCGGAGAAGAACAATTTGGATTACGTCTGGCGGGAGAATTTAAACGTGAAGATTTAAAAGCTGCAATTGATATAATTCATCAACATAATAAGAAAGCTTATGTTGCAGTAAACGGTATTTTTCATAATGAACATTTAGATGCAGTTGAAGAATATATGAAATTTTTACATGTTGTAAAACCAGACGCAATTTTATTTGGAGATCCTGCAATTGTAATGTATGAAAGAGAACTAGGCAATACGATACCTTTACAATGGAATCAGGAAACATTAGTAACGAATTATTTCCAGGTGAACTACTGGGGACAACGTGGTGCAAACCGAGCGGTACTTGCACGTGAGTTATCTCTTGATGAAGTATTAAACATTAAAGCGCATAGTGATGTTGCTATTGAAGTGCAAGTCCATGGCATGACATGTATGTTCCAATCGAAACGTAGTTTGCTAGGTAATTATTTTATGTATCAGGATAAAGTAATGAAAATTGAAAATCGTGAAATTAAAGATGCAATGTTACTTTATGATGAAGAACGTAATAATAAATATCCAATTTTTGAAGATAGTAATGGCACACATATTATGAGTCCAAATGACATTTGCGTTATCGAAGAATTAGAAGAATTAATTGAAGCAGGTATTGATTCATTTAAAATAGATGGCGTATTACATTCAGAGGAATATATTACGACAGTGACAAAAGCATATCGACAAGCGCTTGACCTTTATAATGAAGATGTAGAAGCATATGAAGATGCTAAATTTGATCTTGTAGATATGATTGAAGAAATTCAACCAGAACATCGCCCACTGGATCAAGGATTCTTATTTAAACAAACTGTATATTAAGGAATGATTTGATGAAAACGGAATTAGAAATTAAAAAACCAAAACAAATAATAAAGAAACCAGAATTATTAGCGCCTGCAGGTAACCTTGAAAAATTGAAAATTGCCGTACATTACGGTGCAGATGCAGTATTTCTTGGTGGCCAAGAATACGGATTACGTTCAAACGCTGACAATTTCACGATTGAAGAAATTAAAGAGGGCGTAGACTTTGCGAATAAATATGGTGCTAAAATTTATATTACGACCAATATTATCGCCCATGATGAAAATATGGATGGTTTAGAAGATTATCTTATCGCCCTAGAAGGGGCTGGAGCGACAGGGATTATCGTAGCAGATCCGCTAATCATTGAAACATGTAAACGTGTTGCGCCTAAACTTGAAATTCATCTTTCGACACAACAATCATTATCAAACGTGAAAGCTGTTGAATACTGGAAGTCAGAAGGTTTAGAACGTGTTGTGCTTGCTCGTGAAACAAGTGCTGAAGAAATTAAAGAAATGAAAGAAAAAATTGATATTGAGATTGAAGCGTTCATTCACGGTGCAATGTGTATCGCTTATTCTGGACGTTGTACATTAAGTAACCATATGACAGCACGTGACTCAAATCGTGGCGGATGTTGTCAAAGTTGTCGCTGGGATTATGATTTATTAACAGTAGATGATGGTGAACTTGATGTTGTTTATGATGGAGAGGCAACACCTTTTGCAATGAGTCCAAAAGATTTAAAGCTTGTTGAATCAATTCCGAAGATGATTGATATCGGTGTAGATTCATTGAAGATAGAAGGTCGTATGAAATCAATTCATTATATCGCTACAGTTGTATCTGTTTATCGCAAAGTAATCGATGCGTATTGTGCAGACCCTGAAAATTTCAAGATTGATCCGCAATGGTTAATTGAATTAGATAAATGTGCCAATCGTGATACAGCAAGTGCATTCTTTGAAGGAGTCCCTGGTTTTGAAGAGCAAATGTTTGGTCATGAACAGTCAAAAAAAACACCTTTTGATTTCTGTGGTTTAGTGTTAGACTATTCTGAAGAAACACAAATTGCTACAATTCAGCAACGTAACAACTTCAAACCAGGACAGGAAATTGAATTCTTTGGTCCTGAAATAGAAAACTTTAAACAAGTAATCGATGTTATATATGATGAAGAGGGAACAGAATTAGATGCAGCACGTCATCCTCTTCAAATTGTACAAATTAAAGTAAAACATCCAGTCTATCCAATGAATATGATGAGGAAGGAACTGAATTAATGGCGCATACGACAATCATCGGTATTGCGGGAGGTTCTGGTTCAGGTAAGACATCAGTAACTTCTAAAATACTTAAAAATTTAGAAGGCTATAGTGTAGCTTTAATCGAGCAGGATTATTATTATAGAAATCAGGATCATCTTAGTTTTGAAGAACGTTTAAAGACCAATTATGATCATCCTTTAGCATTTGATAATGATTTACTTATTCAAAATTTAATTGATTTGCGTAATGGTGAGACTGTAAAAGTTCCGACATATGATTACACAAATCATACAAGAAGTAAGAAAACGATTACATTTGAGCCAAAAGATGTTATTATAGTAGAAGGCATTTTTGCTTTAGAAAATGAAACACTTCGTGATTTAATGGATGTTAAGATTTATGTTGATACGGATGCAGATCTTCGTATTTTAAGAAGACTGATGAGAGATATAGAAGAGCGTGGTCGAACAATGGAGTCAGTTATTGATCAATATTTAACTGTTGTTAGACCGATGCATAATCAATTCATTGAACCAACGAAACGATATGCTGACATTATTATACCTGAAGGTGGCAGTAATGCAGTTGCTATCGATATTATGACAACAAAAATACAATCATTAATTCGAGTGAATTAGTAGAAAGAAGGATTTATCCATGGAAATGCAAAAAGAATACCCAATGACGAAAGAAGGATTTGAAAAGTTAGAAGTTGAATTAGAACATTTAAAAACAGTAAGACGACCTGAAGTCGTTGAAAAAATTAAAGTTGCTCGTAGTTTTGGTGACCTTTCTGAAAACTCAGAATACGATGCAGCTAAAGATGAACAAGGCTTTGTTGAACAGGAAATTACTAAAATTGAAATGATGTTACGTCATGCAGTTATTATTGAAGATGATGGTTCAAAATCAGAAGTTCAATTAGGAAGAACAGTAACATTTACTGAAGTGCCTGGTAATGAAGAAGAATCATATAAAATTGTAGGTTCTGCTGAAGCTGATCCTTTTGAAGGTAAAATTTCAAATGAATCTCCAATTGCTAAAGCATTACTTGGTAAAAAAGTTGGCGATGAAGTAAACGTTCCATTACCAAACGGCAATGAAATGCGTGTTAAAATCGTTGAAATCAGCTAATATATTATATATACATTAAAGTAGATCTTATGATCTACTTTTTATTTAGGAGGAATTCGTGTGATTGGAATTATCGGAGCAATGCAGGAAGAAATTGAAATTTTAAAGGGTAATATGCA
This sequence comes from Macrococcoides bohemicum, assembly GCF_016865215.1. Classification (NCBI taxonomy): domain Bacteria; kingdom Bacillati; phylum Bacillota; class Bacilli; order Caryophanales; family Staphylococcaceae; genus Macrococcoides; species Macrococcoides bohemicum. The sequence continues at coordinate 1,545,530 of NZ_CP054482.1, read as the reverse complement.
GGAACTGCAAACTGAAAAAATTGCCCATGTTGAAATCTATAAAGGGCATTTATATGGTAAAGATGTTGTATTAATGCAAAGTGGTATCGGTAAAGTTAATGCTGCAATCTGTGCAACACTGCTTATCCAGAATTATCAACCGGAGATGATTATTAATACAGGTAGTGCAGGTGGCTTAGGTGCTTCTTTAGCAGTTGGTGATATTGTTATTAGTCAAAGCGTACTTCATCATGATGTTGTTGCGACTGCTTTTGGCTATGAATTAGGGCAAGTACCAGGTATGCCTGCACGATATCTAGCTGATGAAAAATTAATTGAATATACACAACAGGCAATTGAAAAAAATAATCTTAAAGCACATATTGGACTTATCGTTTCAGGTGATAGTTTCATTGGATCATCAGAACAAAAGAAAGCAATCATAACAAACTTTAATGAAAGCCTTGCAGTTGAGATGGAAGCAGCTGCAGTGGCACAAACATGTCATCAATTTGAGGTTCCGTTTATTATTACACGTGCCATTTCTGACCTTGCAAATGGTGAAGCAGAGATGAGTTTTGAAGAGTTCTTAAAAGTGGCTTGCGTATCAAGTTCTAAAATTGTAAAATCATTAATAGAGACATTACCAGCTTAAGGGGATAGGAGGCGCACGTTATGTTATTTATTATGGCATTATCAGTAATTGCAACTGCAATTATCGGATTTTTAATTTACACAGGTACTGAAGTAGATTACGCTCCAAATCAAGAAATCGAATAATGCATTGTACCCCAATCCTTATTGGATTGGGGTTATTGATTGTATACCAGGGTATAACAAAGCAATATAAAATTTAGAGGTGACTTATGGGATTATTTCAAAAATATTTATTACCAAGTAAATATGCAAAGTCAATATTTGAAATCACACCAGAAGAATTATCAGGACGTGGTGTAAAAGCGATTATTACTGATCTGGATAATACACTTGTTGGCTGGGATGTTACATTGGCAACACCTGAAGTGATTGACTGGTTTAATAGTATGCGTGAACACAACATTAAAGTTACAATTGTTTCAAATAATAATCAGGCACGCGTGGCAACATTTGCTACACCATTAGAAGTAGATTATATTTTTAACGCACGCAAGCCTATGGGACAAGCATTTAAGAAAGCCTGTGTCGCAATGGGAGTACAACCTGAAGAAACTGTAGTTATCGGTGATCAGATGATGACGGATGTACTTGCGGCTAATTCTAATGGATTTTATTCAATTATGGTGGTTCCAGTGAAATCTAATGATGAATGGAAAACACGTGTCAACAGAATGATTGAACGCAAGTTTTTAGCATATTTTAAGAAAAAAGGTTTAATTAACTGGGATAACTAAACATCTATATATACTAGCAGAGACAAATCGATTGTCTCTTTTTTCTTTGATAACCTTAAATTTACCTTAAAAATATCAATTTATTATTTTTAAACAACATATAATGGTAAAATAGATGTAACACTTCTTTATATAGAGGGGGATTTATTTGAAACTATTTCTTATATGGTTATTTATTTTAGTAATCGTGCTGATAGTTCTTTATTTTGTGTTAAGTCGTCTTTATGATTATTTTAGCCATAGAGAAGCAAAAGAACAGATTGAACAACAAAATATCGAAAATTTACGCAAATATGAATTGAATCAGGCTGCATTAAAAAGTAAAAAGAAAATGCTTGAAAGTGAAATATTTGCAAAGACTGGTATGATTGGTGACATAGCAGAAATAAAGCATTTAGAAAAGGAGCTGGAAGAAGTTAATGAACTCATCGACAGAATCAGTAAAGACAATTAGACCTAATAACAGAAAACCAATCAATAGAAAGTCGTTATTTTTGACGAGTATTCTCGGGATATTGTTATTATTAGGCATTATGTTAGCATTTATGTCTATAGAAAAAGTACCTCAAGGATACCAAGCGGTCATCTATTCAGTCAGCGGTGTTAAAGAAGAGACTAAACCTGCGGGCTGGCACTTTATATTTCCGTTAGACAAAGCTGTACATTACCCAATTCGTACGCAGACGAAAGAATACACAGATTTAAATGTAGCCACTAGTGACGGTAAAAATTTAAATATGGATATTAGTGTTAACTATCATGTGGATCCTACAAAAGTTGTGAAGATCTTTAATAAATTTGGTAACGCTGATATTACAGGACTTGAAAATGGGTTCCTGCGAACGCGTGTATTAGATGGTTTACGCCAATCAGTTGCTAAATTCTCAGTTATTGAGACGTTCGGTGTAAAAACAGGAGAAATTAAGAAAAATACGTTAGAACAGTTACAGCAAAACTTAACAGATCAAGGATTTATTGTTGAAGACATTGCGATTTCCAGCCCAAAAGCTGATAAAGCAACACAAGCTGCAATTGACGAACGTGTAAAAGCGAATCAGGAATTAGAAAGAGCAAAGACAGATAGAGCAATCGCTGAGCAAAATGCTGAGAAAAAACAAATTGAGGCAGAAGGTCAGGCTAAAGCCAATGCTATATTAGAAAAATCTTTGACAGATAAAATCATTCGTAAACAAATGATTGATAAATGGGACGGTAAGCAACCGATTACGATTGGTGGAGAAGGCGTTATCGTTGATCTGAATAAGTAGTCATTTTGAGTTCGGGTATTTCCTGAACTCTTAATTTGTATTACATATACTAAAATCAACGCATAAGTTTATTTATTCTTTACAAAAATGATAATATTCGTTATTATATTTATACGAATTTAATATATGCGGGTGTAGTTTAGTGGTAAAACCTCAGCCTTCCAAGCTGATGTTGTCGGTTCGATTCCGATCACCCGCTTAATCTGGGTCGTGCATACTCGCACAACCCTTTTATTTTGTCTTACAATACTTAGTAGACGTTATGTGCTAAAATAGATATATTGATAAATATTTTCAGGAGGAACATTATTTGAGTAATGAAATGAAATGTATTGGTTGTGGTGCAATCTTGCAGTCAACAGACCAATCAAAGCCAGGCTACGTTCCAAATTCAAGTTTGGGCAAAGAGGATGTTATTTGTAAACGTTGCTTTAGATTAAAACACTATAATGAGATACAGGATGTGCATTTAACAAGTGATGATTTCTTAACCATGCTAAATGCCTTAAGTGATAAAGATGGTATTATCGTTAATGTGATCGATGTATTTGATTTTCAGGGGTCATGGATCAATGGTTTAAAGCGAATCGTTGGAAATAAAAAGGTCATAATTGCGGCGAATAAAATGGACTTATTACCGAAATTAATTAATAAACGTCGTGTAAAATTATGGATAGAAAAACAGGCGAAAGATTTAGGTATGAAAGCTGAGGATGTAGTGCTCATATCTGCACAAAAGAATCATGGTATCGATGAATTATTAGAATCAATTGAAACACACCGTGCGGGAAAAGATGTTTATGTGGTTGGGACGACAAATGTCGGTAAATCAACTTTAATCAATAAGTTAATTGAAACAAGCGTCGGTGAAAAGAATGTCATTACGACCTCTCATTTTCCAGGTACAACGTTAGATTTAATTGATATTCCTTTAGATGAACATTCATTTATGTATGATACACCTGGTATTATCCAGGCACATCAAATGACACATTATGTAAGTGATAAAGAGTTAAAAGTCATAATGCCGAAGGATGAAATTAAACCACGTAACTTTCAGTTGAACGAAGGTCAAACATTATTTTTAGGTGGACTTGTTCGCGTTGATTACTTAACAGGTGGTCGTCGAAGCTTAAACTGTTTTGTTTCGAATATGCTTAATATACATCGAACGAAGCAGGAGAATGCTGAATCGCTATGGCACCGCCAAATAGGGGAGTTGCTATCGCCTCCAGGAACAAAAGATTTTGATTTTGATAATGTCAAAAGAACTACACTATCCATTAAAGAAGATAAACAAGATATTATTATTTCTGGTCTAGGGTTTATAACTGTAGAAAAAGGTGCAGTTATAGATGTATATGCACCGAAACAAGTCGATGTATATTTAAGACCAAGTATTCTATAAAGTAGGTGGCGAAATGAATTTTGCAGTCATTGGCCATCCCATCCGTCATTCGTTATCTCCAGTTATGCATCATGCAAATTTTAAAGCTTTAGGAAGAAATGATGAATACAGTGCTTTAGATATTGATCCGAAACATTTTCATCATGTTAAAGATATTATCGCGCAAAATCATTTAGACGGGTTTAATGTTACAATTCCGTTTAAAGTTGATATTATGGCATATTGTGATGTCATAGATGATGCTGCACAAATGATTGGTGCAGTAAACACTGTGCACATTAAGGATGGAAAATGGATAGGGTATAATACGGATGGAATAGGGTATTTATCAAGCATAGATCATGTTCTAAAAGATAATATGAATATATTAATTTTAGGTGCCGGTGGAGCAAGTCGGGCAATTAGTTATACGATGATGCAAAATCATCAGGTTACGGTTGCTAACCGTACGCTAAAGCGTATTGAATCGTGGCCGTTCAAAGTTAACGGTATGACGTATAACGCACTTAATGACTTATCAATTTATGATTTAGTCATCAATACTACACCTGTAGGAATGACCGGATTTGATGAGGTGCCGTTGATTCGATGCCAGGAATTAAAACAATCGTGTGTAGTAAGTGATATTATTTATACACCGGAAAAGACAGCATTTTTAAAAGAAGCAGCATTACAAGATTTAAAAATAATAAATGGATTAGGTATGTTTGTGATGCAAGGGGCTAAAAGCTTTGAGTTATGGACGGGACTAAAAGCTGCTTCACACGCAATGAGCGAAGCAGTGCAAACAACCTTGAAAGGAAGAAATAAATGTTAACAGGAAAACAAAAAAGATTTTTACGAGCAGAAGCACACCATCTTGATCCCATCTTTCAAATTGGAAAAGGTGGCATCAGTGATAATTTAATTGAACAGCTAAATGATGTGCTTGAAAAAAGAGAGCTAATTAAAGTAAGTGTACTGCAAAATAATGATGATGACAAACAAGAACTTGCTGAAATAATTGCTCGACGTGTATATGGTGAACTTGTACAGGTTATTGGGTCAACAATTATTTTATATAAACCATCAGTAAATAATAAGAAGATTGAATTACCACGATGAAAATAATTGTCTATGGCGGTTCATTTGATCCGGTTCACATCGGACATTTAACTGTGGCAAATGAAGTGTTTCATCAGGAGCAGCCAGATATTTTCATATTCATACCTACAGGACATAGCCCTTTAAAGAAAAGTGGTGCACATACGACTAATAATGCCCGTATTTCGATGCTGAAACTAGCTATTGATTACTTAGGTTTTGGAGAAATTGATACTGTAGAGATGCATCGGGAAGGTAAAAGCTATACGTATGACACAATGCGATATTTGCAGGATAAATATCCAGGTGCAGACATATCGATAATCATCGGTACTGATCAGTATATTTCTATAGCACAATGGTATGAAATTGAAAAATTAAAAGAAATGGTTCGGTTTATAGTGGTTAACCGAGATGTTGATACACAAGACTTGCCTGAACCATTTCAAGCTTTTATTATACCTAGAATGGATATCAGTTCTACAATGATTCGTAATCGAATGGCACAAAACAAGACAATAAGATGTTTTGTAATAGATACGATTGAGCGATTGATTAGAAAGGAACATCTATATGAAACAGAAGAAAGCTAGAAAACTTGTTGAAGAGAAACTACCTAAGAAAAGATATGAGCACTCAATTCGCGTTGCAGAAACTGCATTAAAAATGGCTGAGATTTTCAATGGTGATCAGGATACTGTTGAAATGGCCGGTATTTTGCATGATTATGCTAAATACGATGAATTGAGTAAGTTATACCAGGCAGTAACGAAATATAATCTCGATAATGATCTATTGTCATATAACTCAGAAATTTTACATGGTCCGGTAGCTGCTGCATACATGATGGATAAGCATGAGATAGATTCAGAGATATATAACGCGATTTATTATCATACTACAGGACGCGCCGGAATGGGTTTAAACGAAAAAATTATCTTTATTAGTGATTATATTGAACCTGGACGTACTCAACCTGGTGTGGAAGATATTCGTAACATTGTTTTTGAAGAAAAGAATTTAGATAAAGCAATTTATGAAATATCTAAACGTACAGCATTATATTTAATTGAAAATGATAAACCGATATATCCTAAAACGATAGAATGTTTAAATTATTATAATTTACAGAAGTAAAAGAAAAGGAATGATTGAATGGAAAAAGAAGCATTATTGGAACTTGCGTTTAACGCATGCGATAACAAAAGAGCAGAAGATATTATTGGAATTAATGTAGCGAATGTTACAGGTATTACGGACTATTTCGTAATTTGTGAAGGGAATAGTGACCGTCAGGTACAGGCAATTGCACGTGAAGTAAAAGATGAAGCCCAAAAACATGGTATCGAAGTCAATCGACTTGAAGGTTTTAATGAAGCACGTTGGATTTTAGTTGATCTAGGGGATGTTGTAGTGCATGTATTTCATCACGAAGAACGTGACTATTATAACTTAGAGAAGTTATATCGTGATCAGGAAATTATTGAGTATATGCCGGAGCAAGTTTAATGTCTTACGGTCAGTTTGCATCAATCTATGATCAGTTTATGTATGATCAGCCATATGATAGATGGCTTGAAGTGATACGACCATATTTGAAAGATAATGTGTTAGATTTAGCAACAGGCACGGGTGCTTTAATTGATTTAATGCCACCCACTATTAAAGTGACAGGTGTCGATCTAAGTGAAGAGATGTTAGCAATTGCTGCATCAAAACGAAGTGATGCGACCTTAATTGCTCAAGATATGACAAAGCTAGAACTCAATCAAAAATTTCAATTAATTACTTGTCTATGTGACAGTTTAAATTATTTAGCTGAACCAGAAGATATACAGGAAACGTTTCAACGTGTTTTTGAACATCTGGAGGAAGATGGTATCTTTATTTTTGATGTACATAGCACAGCTAAATTTGAAGCCTATTTTGATAACCAGACATATAGTGACGAACTTGAAGGGATGTTATATATTTGGCATGCTGTTCAAGGTGAAGTACCGTTTTCTGTTTATCATGATTTGACTTTCTTTATCAAAGATAATGAGAAAGATATTTATCATCGTTTTGATGAACAGCATTATCAGAGAACATATGAAATTGATGAATATAAAGTGATGTTAGGACAGATTGGTTTTGAGATTATCACTATATTTGCAGATTTTGATCCGGATTTTGTTGTGGATACAAATGACGAAGCATATTTTGATCGTGTATTTTTTGTTGTAAAGAAGAAAGAAAAGATGAAATAATATTTAATTTGTGACAAATAAAATATTTTTAAGCACTTCTACAGATAATAATGTGGAGGTGTTTTTTTATGTATTTAGAATTGATAAAAACATGGATAGACAAAAATAAGATGTCCAGTCTATTTATAGGAATTATTATTATGCTTAGTGTCGTAGTCATCTTTCAAAATAATGACCAATCAAAGAAAGTGCGTGATAAGACTTCGTTAAGTCATTTTGCACAAATGGATGTTAAAGAAACAAAAGCATCTTTAATACCTGTAGACCAGCAATCTAAATTGACGAATGATAAGCAGCAAGTTATTACGGAAGTAAAAGTAGATATTAAAGGTGCTGTAAAATTCAGCGGTGTATATCCTGCAAAATCAAATCAAGTGGTCAATGATATTGTCAACCTGGCAATCCCCCTTAAAAACGCTGACCTTGATGCAGTAAATCTAGCTGCACCTATTAAGGATGCAATGGTAGTCTATATACCATTTAAAGGTGAAGTGAAGCAGGATAAATTTTCGATGTATCAACAAGCAGGAACACATAATAGTAATGCGCAAAATGATAAAAAAGTAATTAATATAAACACATCTGAACAAAGCGCTTTAGAAGAAATTCCTGGAATAGGGCCGAAAAAAGCTCAGGAAATTATTCAGTATCGCGAAACAAATGGTGGCTTTAAATCAATAGAAGAAATTAAAGAGATAAAAGGAATAGGGGATAAAACGTTTGAAAATTTAAAGGATTATATATCTATTTAAATGTCTGTACAAATTTAGTTCACCTTGAATAAAATATGAATAAATATTACAATGAGTTCAAAAAGACATAGGTGATGTTATGGAAAGAATTCAATGGAAAGAATATTTTATGGCACAATCACAATTATTAGCATTACGCTCAACGTGTACACGTTTAAGTGTTGGGGCAACAATCGTAAAAGATAATCGAGTAATTGCAGGTGGATATAATGGTTCTGTATCGGGGGAAGTACATTGTATCGATGAAGGATGTTACATAGAGAATGGTCATTGTATTCGTACAATTCATGCTGAAATGAATGCGTTATTACAATGTTCAAAAATGGGTGTCTCAACTGAAGATGCTGATATTTATGTGACACACTTCCCGTGTATGCATTGCACGAAATCAATTATTCAGGCAGGTATAAAGAAAATATATTATGCGAATGATTATAAGAATCATCCTTATGCAATTGAGCTGTTAAAAAAGGCTAATATAGATACTGAAAAGATTGAATTCAATCCTAAACATGTAGCAAGCTATTTTGAACAAATGTAAAGATAGGAGGTAGTCTTGGGAGTAGTTGTTGTATTACTTGTATTAGCAGGAATACTTTCATCTTATTCTATCGTTATTACATGCTTTTTAATAATAATTTCCTGTATTATCATGTTTCAAAAGCAGCTACAAAAATGGTTATTAATTTTTTCGGCTGCATTTTTAATTGCGTTTTATTTTTATAATATGTATGATTTTAAACGTGAAAAACTGCCATTTGAATTTGAGCCGAAAGTCATTACAACAGGTAAGTTCAGATTTTCAGATGATTTAAAAATTGATGGCAATTTACTGATGGGGTCATTAACAGTACAACAAGAAGAATATCAATTTTTCTACAAGATAAAGAATGAAATTGAAAAAGAACGATTACAAATAATGCAATTAACATTTCTAAATTGTTCAGCTCAAATGAGTCTTCAGCACATTCTACCAAATACAAATTTTACGGGTTTCCATTATGATGCCCATCTCTATTATGCACATAAAAAAGGTAGTTTAAAGCTAACAAACATTGACTGGAAAAATTGTTCTTATCAAGATTTAAATATCATTGAACATATTCAGAAATATAGAAAAGATATTGCTTTAGCAATGTATCAATCCAATATAGTGCATAAGGGTTATTTAATCGCTTTAACGTTAGGTGATACATCGTACTTAAATAAAGATGAGATGACTGTACTTAAAACACTAGGTATTTATCATCTTTATGCCATCAGTGGAAGTCACGTTGCACTTATATCAGTACAGTTATATTTTGTTTTACGGAGATTAAGTGTTCCATTAATAGTGTGTAAAATGATTTTGCTAATGTTGTTACCTATGTATATGATTTTTACAGGTAGCCAACCATCTGTGTGGAGATCAACGATTTTTATATTGCTTATCTTATTTAATCCAGGTCGAAGGACGCAGCTCACCGATCTTTTATCGCTCACATTTATACTAAATTTAATATATGATCCTTTTACAGTTTATGATATTGGATTTCAACTATCATATGTTATATGTTTTAGTTTCTTGTTTATCTTACCGTTATATAATGAAAAATCAAAACTTTTTCAATTTTTCCTCAGTAACTTTATCTCACAATTAGCAACAATTCCAATTCTTTTCTATCATTTTAATAACAACTATTTAATTGGTATGTTGACAAATATTTTTTTCATACCACTATTTACTTTTGTTATCTTTCCGATTTGTACGCTAATCCTATTATTATTTATGTTAAACATCCATATTAATTGGTTAAATCAATTGGTAGATGATTCTTTTATATTGAATGACTTGTTAACAAAATTTTTTACGCAGTTTTCTAGAGTCGAAATTATATTAGAACAACAGCATATATTCATTTATGTATTGATGTTTATTGCTTTATCGTTACTATTTAGCAAATTAAAAAGTTATAAAGGTATAAGCATTGCATTGTTGCTATTTTTACTAATATTTACCAATAAAAATATTAAAGAAAATAATAATTATGTTCACTTTTTGGACGTTGGGCAAGGTGATGCAATCATACTGGAGCTAGGTAGAAAGACGATAATGATTGATACAGGAGGAAAGCTGGATTTTAGCAAACCTTGGGAAAGACGCAGCAATGCACAAAGTATAAGTGATAAGGTTACGCTCCCCTTTTTAAAATATAGAGGTATTTCTAAAATTGACGCGCTTATTTTGACCCATCCTGATGCTGATCATTTTGGAGAATCTGAAAACTTAATAATGGCTGGGATGATTGAGCGCATTATTTTAAATCCTAAAGCACATGGCAGTGAAAAGTATAAGAAGGTAATTCGTTTAGCACAATTAAAGGGTATAGCATTGATTGATGTGAATAATTATTTACATGAAGCGCATATTCAGTTCGTGCATCAAAATGAAAATAATAACAAGAATGTATCTTTAAGATTTTTATCTGCAGGGCAAACTGGAGAAGAGAATGATGATAGTATCGTTTTGTTTTTAAAACACGATAAACCCGGTAGAAATATACTATTTTTAGGTGATTTAAGCAAAGACTATGAAGATGAAATCTTAAGTCAGATTGATGATGCTATAGATATAGTGAAAATTGGTCATCATGGAAGCAGAACGAGCACAAGTGAAACTTTAATTAGGCGACACCCTAAAATTGCAATTTTTTCTGCAGGACGGCATAATCGATTTAAACATCCTCATACTGAAACTGTAACTGCTTTAATCAATAACGATATCAAAATTTTTAATACACAGAAAGATGGAAGAATATCTTTTGATTTAGATAGAGGAACTGTTCAGACGCAGTACGAATCATTGTTTAAGGATAAATAAAAAAAGCGGTGATGCCACCGCTTTAAAAATTATTTCGCTACTAAGTCGAAAATTTGAGCAATAATATAAATTGTTGCGAATCCGCCAAAGCCAATTAAAAATGCATAGCCTGAGTCTTGAACGTCATTGTTTTTTGATTGTGTATTTTTTTCGAAATGATTCATGTCATAAACCCCCTACTTTTCTATCTATTTAAGTATATGATAATGAACAGAAAAAAGCTATAATGAAATTAAGATTTTTACGTTGGGAGTGCTCATATTGAGTCACATTTATTTAGTTTATGGTAGTACAAAACCTTTAGTAGAAGAAAAAGTGGATAAAATTATCCATCAATATATCGTGGAACTAGACGACTTTAACTTTAGCCGATATGATATGCAGGAAACTCCATTTGAAGTGATTGCAGAAGATGCGATGACCTTACCATTTTTAAGTGATCAGAAAGTAATCGTGATCAACAATAGTTTTATTTTTACAGGTGAAAAATTAAAAATTGCTCATGAAATTAATTTAGATAAAGTTGTGGATTTTCTCGAAAAATATGAGGGGCCAAATATTGTCATTTTTAAAGTGCTACAGGATAAGTTAGATGAGCGAAAGAAGATTGTTAAACGTATCAAGAAATTGCATACAATTGAGAAAATTGAACCGCTAGATGAAAATGGAATGAAACAGCTTATTAAAAAGCGTTTCAATGAACAGTTTAAAGATATTAAAGCGGATGCATTAGAAGAGATGATACATCTAACGGGACTTAATTACAGTAACGTTGTAAAAGAGATGGACAAATTAGTATTATTTATTGGAGATAATCCAGTCATTACGAAGAAAGATGTTACTGAAGTAGTTAGCAGAAGTCTAGAGCAAAATGTCTTTTTACTCACTGATTATATCGCTAAAGGTGATAAGAAAAGAGCGGTTCATTTATTGAAAGATTTGATTAATATGAAAGAAGAACCGATTAAACTCCTGGCTCTGATAAGTAGTCAGTATCGATTGTTCTATCAGGTGAAGATATTATCACAAAAAGGATTTAGTGAAGCACAGATTGCAAAACAAGTAAAAGTTCATCCTTATCGAGTGAAACTAGCATTACGTAAAGTAAGGACAACGGATTTAAAACAACTACTAAATATTATTAAAGAATGCGGTGATACAGACTTTGCTTTAAAATCTAGTTATCTAGATAAAGTGCTAATTTTAGAATTGTTTATTTTAAAAATATAAAAAAGCGACCCTCAGGTCTGTAGTGAACCCAAAAAGTTGAACTTTTTATTAAGCTACTTTCATTAAAGCAAGATTTCTGTATTCTACAGGAGTCTTGCTTTTTAATTTTCTCTTCTTTCTGACTAAATTATAATACTCCATATAGTCAATAATCTCCTCTTCTAGTTCATCATAAGAATCAAATGTTTCTCCATAAAACATTTCTTGTTTTAAAATACCAAAGAAATTCTCCATCGGAGAATTATCAAGACAATTACCTTTTCTAGACATGCTTTGAATAATTCTATTCTTTTTCAAAGTTTGTACCCAAGATTTATGCTGATATTGCCACCCTTGATCGGAATGGATTGTAGTTCTATAGGGAAGGTCTGGAATTACATTAATTGCTTTTAACAATGATTCCATAACGAATTCCAATGTTGGACGCTTACTAATTGAATAAGAAATAATCTCTTTCGAACATACATCAAAAATTGTTGACAGATATAGCTTAGTTCCATTTTTAATGTTGAATTGTGTTACATCAGTAAGTAATTTTTGATATGGGCGATTAGTTACGAATCTACGATTCAATTTATTCTTAGCTGTTTTGCCAACTTTCCCTTTGTACGACTTATATGTTCTATTTCTATGCTTAAACTTTGTACAAAGTAAATTATTTTCTCTCATTATTCTAAGAACTTTTTTATGGTTAACTACAAAACCTAACTCTCTTAGTTCGTCGGTTACTGTACGATAACCTATCCTATTTTTATGTTTGTTAATGATTTCTTTAATCAAAGTAATTAAATAATTGTCTTTATGTTTAGTGACACTAAGTCGTAATTTCCAATAATGGTATACACTTTTCGCTATCATAGCTACTGATAATATTTCTTTTAACTTATAGTTAGATTCATTCCTTAACTCAATAATAGCAGCTACTATTTCTTTGTTTGATTTTTTCGAGCTAAGGATTGTAACTTTTTTTCGAGAGCAATTGCGATTTCTAATCTCCTGTTTTCCTCACGTAAGCGTATTAATTCTTGTCGTTCACTTTCGTTTAAACTAGTGTTATCAACCTTTTTATTTTTCATAGTTTTAGACGCACGACCCTTCGGTTTTGATTCTAAACCTAGGATACCATATTGATTGTATTTCATCTGCCACTGAGCTATTAAAGTAGGATTAGTAATATCAAAGATTCTAGCAGTTTCTTTATATGAAAGTTGATTAGTAATTCTATACTGAATGATTCTTAATTTTTCATCTGTTGAATATTTCTTTCTGGTCATACTGGATATAAGACCGTCAATACCGAAGGTATCAAATTGGTAAGTCCATGTTTTTAGTTGTGAAGGAACGATATCATATTTGTTACTTAATGAATCATAACCCATATTTCCTTCTTTATATTCTTTGATTAGTTTTAATTTAAAATCAAGATCATGCTTTTTATTCAAAATAAACACCCCTAAAGTTGAATTTTAAGGTTCAACTTTAGGGGTGCACTTCAGTCGCTTCAGACTGAAGACAAACTCACAATTCTAAAAGTGAGTTTGTCTTTTTTCTTCGAAAAATATTGTTATTTTAAAGAAATTAGCAAAATATCCAGCTTAACCTGCTAGATAATTTGCTAATTTCTTTAAATTCATGCATGCGAAAATAAGCGTGGTCTCCATGGTGACTTTTTGAATTCCTTTGTACTTAGTCCATCGCAAACCATGCTGTTCTTTAGCATCAGCAAAACGTCTTTCTATTGTTTGACTACGCAATTTATATATAGCTTTTATAGTATCTATGAATCTCAAGTCATCAACAATATCAAGATATTGTTGCCATATATGTCTTGTAACGATTTTTTTCTGTTCTTTACTCTTAGTACATTTATTAAGTAAAGGACAATCCTTACATTTATTTGGATTAGAAATATACAAACGATAACCATCGCTGTCTGTTCTTTGATATTTCAACATTTGATTATTAGGGCAAATATAACAATCATAGTATTCGTCATATATAAATTCATTTTTATTCATTAAGTCCTTCGGACCCATGGGACGTTTATATGGCATAGCTGGTAGAATTTCTTTATCTAATAAATACTTAGCATTATGAGGTGTTTTATATCCAGAATCCACAGCAACATATCTCGGTAGTAGTTTTTTACTTTCAAGCCTGTCAATCATAGGTACTAACTGTGTACTATCATGAACATTACCAGGAGTTAAATGAAAATCAACGATATAACCATACTTATCGCAGCATGTATGCGCACTATAGGCAAATTGTTTTTCTCTTTCACTTTTAACATAGTAACCAGCATCGGGATCATTATTACTTATTTTTATTACTTTAAGATTCTCCTCCTTTCTTGAAGCTAGAGGCTTTTTTCCTTCAGATTCTCTAATAGAATTGATATCTTCAATAAGCTCTTGTTCATAATGTTTAGCAGTCTTCTGTATTTCTTGTTTAATAAATTTCTTCTTGTTGGCATTGGCCTTAATATGCGTTGAATCAATAAATAGTGAAGTATTATCTACGAAGTTATTATCTATAGCAATTTTGAGAATACGAGAAAAGATTTCTTCGAAAATCTGATTATCATAAAATCGTCTAGAATAGTTCTTACCGAAGGTAGAAAAATGAGGTACTTTATCGTTAACGCCTAAACCGAGATACCATTTGTACGCAAAATTAGTTTCAATCTCTTTAATTGTCTGGCGCATTGATTTGATACCAAAAAGGTGTTGTATTAATACAATTTTTATTAATACAACCGGATCAATACTTGGACGGCCATTATCTGTAGAATACTTTTCTTCTACTAAATCATATACAAAGGATAAATCGAATACTTTATCAACTTTTCTTAGAAGATGATTTTCTGGTACAAGGTCTTCTAATGAATACATTTCAAATTGACTGCGAATGATATTAATATCTTCAGACTTACTTCTCTTAATCAAGTAAAACACCACCGTTCAATGATATATCTATATTTTATCAAAAAAAGACTGTAAACTTCATCTCCGAAGGAGACTTTGTCTACAGTCTGAAGCGACCCTCAGGTCGCTTTATTTATTAGTATTATTTGTTACGCATAACTTGTGATTTTAAACGGTCAGCTTTGTTAGCGTGGATTAAGTTGCTTTTCGCAGCTTTATCAATCTTTTTAACAGCTACTTGTACTAATTCTGATTTATTGTCAGCGTTGTTTTCAATTGCCGCTTTTGCATTTTTCACAGCAGAACGCATATCATTCTTTTGAGAAATGTTTGCTTGTTGTGCTTTATTGTTAGTTGTAACACGTTTGATTGCAGATTTAATGTTTGGCATAATGTCACCTCCTAGAAATGTCTTGCACTTAAAATGGATATTTTGATTGCAACAAGAAATATTTTATCAAATTCAGACAGTATATGCAATCTATATTTTTAAAACTCATTGAACAACTGTATAAGAGTTGTTATAATCAAATATACGTACAATTTAAGAAAGTTGGGCAAAAAAGATGAATAATGAACAGCGTTTAAGCCGTCAGGAAAAAATAAGAAACTTCTCTATTATTGCGCATATCGATCATGGTAAATCGACCTTAGCAGATAGAATTTTAGAAAATACAAAATCTGTTGCTTCACGAGAGATGAAATCTCAATTGCTGGATTCTATGGATTTAGAGCGTGAACGCGGAATAACAATTAAACTGAACGCAGTACAATTAAATTATACAGCAAAAGATGGAGAGACATATATTTTCCATTTAATAGATACACCTGGACACGTCGATTTCACCTATGAAGTATCACGAAGTTTAGCGGCATGTGAAGGAGCTATATTGGTAGTTGATGCAGCCCAAGGTATCGAAGCACAGACATTAGCGAACGTTTATTTAGCTTTAGATAATGATTTAGAATTATTACCTGTTATTAATAAAATTGATTTACCTGCTGCTGAACCTGAACGCGTGCGTCAGGAAATTGAAGATGTGATTGGTTTAGATGCAAGTGAAGCGGTACTTGCTTCAGCTAAGGCAAATATCGGTATAGAAGAAATCTTAGAACAAATCGTTGAGAAAGTTCCGGCACCTATGGGTGATCCTGAAGCACCATTAAAAGCTTTAATCTTTGATAGTGCTTTTGATGCCTATCGTGGTGTTATCTCATCAATTCGTATTATTGATGGGACTGTTAAAGCTGGCGATAAAATTAAAATGATGTCTACTGGTAAAACATTTGATGTGGTAGAAGTTGGAATCAATACACCGAAACAATTCCCTGTTTCTGAATTAACTGTGGGTGATGTAGGTTATATTACGGCTTCAATTAAGAATGTTGCAGATTCAAGTGTCGGGGATACAATTACATTAGCTGATAATCCAGCAGCAGAACCATTACAGGGTTATAAAAAGATGAATCCAATGGTGTTCTGTGGTATCTATCCAATTGATACTGGACGATACAATGATTTAAGAGAAGCTTTAGAGAAACTTCAATTAAATGATGCTTCTTTAGAATTTGAAGCTGAAACTTCTCAAGCTTTAGGATTTGGTTTTCGTGTCGGTTTCTTAGGATTATTGCATATGGAAATTATTCAGGAACGTATTGAACGTGAATTCGGTATCGAGTTAATTGCAACTGCACCGTCTGTAATTTATAAATGTGAGATGACAGATAAGAGTGAAGTAATTGTTGATAATCCCTCAAAAATGCCAGATCCACAAAAGATTGATAAAATTTATGAACCATATGTAAAAGCGAGTATTATGGTGCCGAACGATTACGTCGGTTCTGTGATGGAATTATGCCAAAGAAAACGCGGTAATTTCCAGACGATGGACTATATGGACGATATTCGCGTAAATATTATCTATGAAATTCCATTATCAGAAGTCGTATTCGATTTTTTCGATCAATTAAAATCAAATACAAAAGGTTATGCCTCTTTTGATTATGAGTTAATTGGCTATCAGGAAAGTCGCCTAGTGAAGATGGATATCTTACTCAATGGTGAAAGTGTCGATGCTTTAAGTTTCATCGTGCATAGAGACTTTGCCTACGAACGTGGTAAAGTAATCGTAGAGAAACTAAAAACGCTTATTCCGCGTCAACAATTCGAAGTACCAGTTCAAGCCGCAATCGGACAAAAAATCGTTGCTCGTACTAATATTAAATCAATTGGTAAAAACGTACTAGCAAAATGTTACGGTGGGGATATCTCACGTAAACGTAAACTTTTAGAGAAGCAAAAAGCTGGTAAAGCAAAGATGAAGGCAGTTGGTTCTGTGGAAATTCCACAAGATGCATTCCTAGCTGTGTTAAAAATGGACGAAGAATAGTAAAAAAACACGATTGATTCTTTCAAAGAGCAATCGTGTTTTAATTTTGGAGGTGCCGGCATGAGAAGTTTATATATTCATATTCCATTTTGCAATCGTATCTGTACATATTGCGATTTTAATAAATTTTTAATAAAGAACCAACCTGTCGATGCATATTTAGATGCACTTATTAAAGAGCTTGGAATGATTAGTGAGAAGGAAATTTATACTGTCTTTATCGGAGGTGGGACGCCCACTGCATTATCTAGCATGCAATTAGAAAGATTGCTTAAATTTATTACAGAAAGATTCAACATAATTAGTGAGTTTACTGTAGAAGCAAATCCGGATGAATTAACAACCGATAAAATTGCTATTATGAAACGATACGGAGTTAATCGATTATCGTTAGGCGTACAAACGTTTAATAATCGTTTGTTGAAATCACTTGGCAGAACACATGTTGAAAGTGATATAAAACGTGCCGTAGATGATGCGAACCGTTTAGGTATTGAATCAGTAAGTATCGATCTAATGTATCACTTACCGACTCAGACACTTGAAGAATGTCAGTACGATTTAGAACAAGCTGTGCAACTTAATATTAATCATATTTCGAGTTATTCGCTCATATTAGAACCCAAAACTCAATTTTATAACCTTTATAAAAAAGGTATGCTGCAAATGCCCGATGAGTTACTCGCACAGGATATGTATGAATATACAATGAAATTCTTAGCAGAACATGGTTTTCATCAATATGAAATTTCGAATTATGCTAAAGGAGACTTTGAATCAATGCATAACAAAGTCTACTGGGAAAATAAAGAGTATTATGGAGCAGGAGCTGGCAGTCATGGATACATTGACGGGAACCGTTACTATAACGTTATACCTGTACCACATTATATTAAGGCGATGAAAAATGGAAGTGCTGTTAAAGAGGTTATTCCTGTAAACATTGAAGCTTCGATGGAAGAATTTATGTTCTTAGGATTAAGATTAAACAAAGGAATCAACATCGATGATTTCGAGAAAAGATATGCTAGAAGTTTTAATGATGTATTTGGCACTGTTGTTCAAAGTTTGCTAAAAGAAGGTCAAATCATGATAGAAAATAATAATGTAAAACTTACTGATGAAGGCAGAATGCGTGGTAACGATGTCTTTGAAAAGTTCTTATTAACTGTGTAAAATCACGGTTTTTAAGAACTTTTTTTCATTAATAATTTTTTAGGTGTTATATGTTGACATACTTTGACCAATTTGATAAATTGTAATTAGCACTCGAAGTGATAGAGTGCTAACGAGGTGAAATATGCTAACAGATAGACAATTACATTTATTAAACGTAATTGTTGAGGATTTTGTTGATAGTGGATCACCTATCGGTTCAAAGAAACTGATTGAGCAACATAATTTAAATGTTAGTCCTGCAACAATTAGAGCTGAGATGAAGCGACTAGAAGACCATGGTTTAATTGAAAAAATGCATTCTTCTAGTGGTAGAATCCCTTCAGAAGCAGGATACAAATTTTATGTTGAAGCGTTGCAAAATGAATTTCCTTATGAAGAGAATTTTTTTATTGATCAGACAAACTTTGTCGATTTTAGAATGCTCGCTAAGGATATAGCGATGGATACTCAATATCTATCAATTGCAACGACAACTGAAATCGATAAACGATCAATTTCACAAATTCATTTGACGTATTTAACACCGACAAATTTGGTATTAATTATTGTCTATGAAAATGGTAATGTTGAACATCAACAAATTTCATGGCAAGTACGTTTAACGAGACAAGAGATTGAGCGCATGAACAATTATCTAAATCAGAATTTACTTGCAATTATTGAAGGTAATATTCATTTAGATGTAAATCATCAAGGTTTTAAACAGTTACCACTCTCACATTTAAAGTCTGAAATCGTTAAGAAGGCTCATACTACGTCACATACTATTTATTTTGAAGGTAGAGAGTATTTATATGAAATTATAGATTCAGATAATTTAAATGCTGTAAAAGAAACTTTAAAATTGATTGATTCTGATGACTTACCGGGTATATTAAGTCAGGTTGATTCTGATCATATTCAGGTAACTTTAGGTCAGGAAATTGATAAAAACTTAGAAGGCATCTCAATTGTAACTTCACCGATTCATCTTCATAATATGAATGGTAAGATTGCGGTCATTGGACCGACACAAATGAGTTACCGAAAAGTCTTTAATAAATTAGCAAGTATTAATCACTTGTTATAAGGAGGTAAATATCTTGTCTGAAAAACATGAAGAACAAGTATATGAAAAAACTGATCAAACAGATGAGTCGAATGAAACAGTTGAACAGGATATGACAGAAAAAGTTGCACCAGAAGCACCTGTTGAAGCTTCTGAAGAAGAAACAACTGATGAACTCACTGAAACAAAACAATTATTAGAAGCAGCTGAAGAGAAATATTTACGTCTTTATGCTGAATTTGAAAACTATAAAAAACGTACTCGTGCAGAATTAGATACAGAAAGAACGTATCGTGCGCAAAGTGTACTGCGTGACATTTTACCAGCAATTGATAATATTGAACGCGCACTTGCACAAAAAGGTGAAAGTGAAGAATTTAAATCTTTACATAAAGGTGTAGAGATGGTTTATGAAAGTCTGCTGAGTTCATTGAAAGATAATGGCCTTGAAGTGATTGAAGCACTTGACAAGCCATTTGATCCGAATTTACATCAAGCTGTAATGCAGGAGCAGGATCAAGATAAAGCATCAGGCATTGTTTTAGATGAGCTTCAAAAAGGTTATAAATTGAAAGAACGTGTTTTACGACCTTCGATGGTTAAAGTAAACGAGTAATTGTTTATTAAATAATCATTTAATAAACAATTTTCAAAATTAATTTTTAAAATAATGGAGGAATTATATAATGAGTAAAGTAATTGGTATTGACTTAGGAACAACAAATTCATGTGTATCTGTATTAGAAGGTGGCGAACCTAAAGTTATCGCTAACCCTGAAGGTAACCGTACTACACCATCTGTAGTAGCATTTAAAAATGGTGAAACACAAGTTGGGGAAGTTGCAAAACGTCAAGCAATCACTAACCCAAACACAATCATCTCAATCAAACGTCATATGGGTACAGACTATAAAGAAAATATTGATGGCAAACAATATTCACCACAAGAAATTTCAGCAATGATCTTACAAAATTTAAAAGCGACTGCAGAAAGCTATTTAGGTGAAAAAGTATCTAAAGCGGTTATTACTGTTCCAGCTTATTTCAACGATGCAGAACGTCAGGCAACAAAAGATGCTGGTAAAATCGCTGGATTAGAAGTTGAACGTATTATCAACGAACCTACTGCTGCAGCACTTGCATACGGTTTAGATAAAACTGATAAAGAACAAAAAGTATTAGTATTTGACTTAGGTGGCGGTACGTTTGACGTATCTATCTTAGAACTTGGAGACGGTGTATTTGAAGTGTTATCTACTGCTGGTGATAACCGTTTAGGTGGAGATGACTTTGACCAGGTAATCATAGACTTCTTAGTTGCAGAATTCAAAAAAGAAAATGGATTAGATTTATCAAATGATAAAATGGCTATGCAACGTTTGAAAGATGCTGCTGAAAAAGCGAAGAAAGATTTATCAGGTGTATCTTCAACTCAAATCTCATTACCGTTCATCTCAGCTGGAGAAGCTGGACCATTACACTTAGAAGTTACTTTATCACGTGCGAAATTTGAAGACTTATCTCGTGAGTTAGTTGAACGTACAATGGGGCCAACTCGTCAAGCAATGAAAGACGCTGGATTATCAAATTCAGATATCGACGAAGTATTATTAGTTGGTGGATCTACACGTATCCCAGCAGTACAAGAAGCAATTAAAAAAGAATTAGGCAAAGAACCAAATAAAGGTGTTAACCCTGATGAAGTAGTAGCGATGGGCGCTGCAATTCAAGGTGGTGTACTAACTGGAGATGTTCAGGATATTGTATTATTAGACGTAACACCATTATCTCTAGGTATTGAAACAATGGGTGGCGTTTCTACGGTATTAATTGAACGTAACACAACAATACCGACATCTAAATCACAAGTATTCTCTACAGCAGCAGATAACCAGCCTGCAGTTGATATTCACGTACTACAAGGTGAGCGTCAAATGGCAGCAGATAACAAAACATTAGGTCGCTTCCAGTTAACTGATATTCCACCAGCACCACGTGGTATGCCTCAAATCGAAGTAACATTTGATATCGATAAAAATGGTATCGTTAACGTTACAGCGAAAGATTTAGGTACTCAAAAAGAACAAAAAATTACTATTCAGTCTTCATCTTCATTAAGTGACGAAGAAATCGATCGCATGGTTAAAGATGCAGAAGCAAACGCTGAAGCGGATAAAAAACGTCGTGAAGAAGTAGATTTACGTAATGAAGCTGATCAATTAGTATTTGCTACTGATAAAGCGATTAAAGATTTAGAAGGTAAAGTGGACGCTGCTGAAGTTGAAAAAGCAGAATCTGCAAAAGAAGAACTTAAAAAAGCTTTAGAAGGCAATGATATTGAAGATATTAAAGCGAAAAAAGATAGTTTAAATGAAATCGTTCAGGCATTATCTATGAAATTATATGAAGAGATGGCTGCACAACAAGGTGCAGAAGGTGCTCAAAACACAAATCCTGAAGATGATGTAGTAGATGCAGACTTTACTGAAGTTAAAGATGACGATAAAAAATAATAAGTAATAACATAAAGTCAAAGTCAATTTATTGACTTTGGCTTTTTCTTTCAGCATATTTAACTAAGTAGTTAGAAAAGGAGAATGAAAAGTGGCGAAAAGAGATTATTATGAAGTCCTAGGTTTACAAAAAGGTGCTTCTAAAGAAGAAATTAAACGTGCATATAAAAAACTTTCAAAAAAATATCATCCGGACATCAATAAAGAAGAAGATGCAGATGTAAAGTTCAAAGAAATTGCAGAAGCTTATGAAGTATTAAGTGACGATCAGAAGAAAGCACAGTATGATCAATTTGGTCACGCAGGTATGGGTCAAGGTGCTGGATTTGGTGGTCAGGACTTTGGCGGTTTCGGTGGATTTGAAGATATCTTCAGTTCGTTCTTTGGCGGTGGTGCCAGACGCGATCCTAATGCCCCTCAAAAAGGTGATGACTTACAATATCAGATGAATATATCATTTGAAGAAGCGGTATTTGGCGCTGAAAAAGAAATTTCAGTTAAAAAAGAAGTAACTTGTGAGACATGTGATGGCAGCGGTGCAAAACCTGGAACTGAAGTACATACTTGTAAAACGTGTCACGGGCGTGGTAATGTACAGGTGGAACAAAATACACCGTTTGGTCGTGTAAGAACTGAACGACCATGTCATGATTGTGGTGGTACGGGTAAAACATTTGATGAAAAATGTCATGATTGTGGCGGCACAGGTCGAGTAATTAAAACCGTTAAAATTAAAGTCACTGTGCCAGCTGGTGTTGATACTGGACAACAAATCCGTTTAGCTAATCAAGGTGAGCCGGGTATTAATGGTGGTCCTGCTGGTGATCTATATGTCGTATTCAAAGTTGCTGACCATGCTCATTTTGAACGTGCAGGGGAAGATATTTTCTATACATTAAACTTATCAATTGCTCAAGCGGCACTTGGTGATGAAGTGGAAGTGCCTACGTTGGAAGGAAAAGCGAAGATTACAATTCCATCAGGTACTCAAACTGGTAAACGTTTCAGATTAAAAGAAAAAGGCATTCAAAATGTACACGGCTATGGTAAGGGCGACTTATATGTCACTGTCAATGTAGTAACACCTGTGAAGATGACAAATAGACAAGCGGAATTATTAAGAGAATTTGCTGAAATAGATGGTACGGAAATTAACGAACAACCTTCAAACTTTTTCGATAAAACAAAACGCTTCTTTAAAGGGGAATAATAATGAACTATAAAGAAATAACATTGATGATTAACCATGAGCTTGAACCATTTATTGCAGATATATTAAATGAAGTTGGTGCAAATGGTGTCGTTATAGAAGATAGTTTAGAACTTGTTAAAGGTCGTATTGAAACGTACGGTGAAATCTATGAGTTAAATCCAGATGATTACCCAGAATCTGATGTACGTGTAAAAGTGTATTTTAGTGAATTAGATTATTCTGATGCAATCATTGATGAAATCAAAGAAAAAATTAATGGATTACAGGATGTTGAAGTTACAAGATTAGAAATTACTACTGATGAGGTTCAGGAAGAAGACTGGGCAAATGAATGGAAAAATCATTTTCATGCATTTAAAGCTTCAGAAAGATTTGTTGTTGTACCAAGCTGGGAAAATTATGAGAACCAAAACGATGACGAGTTTATCATTAAGCTTGATCCGGGCATGGCATTTGGTACAGGCGATCATGCTACAACATCGATGTGTTTAAAATTAATAGAGAAATATGTTCAACCAAATCAATCTGTTATTGATGTCGGTACTGGTTCAGGCATTTTAAGTATAGCAGCGCATCAATTAGGTGCTGCACCCATTAAAGCGTTAGATCTGGATAGTGTGGCAGTACGTGTTGCTGTGGATAACTTTGAAAAAAATGATTGTGCGGATGCGATTCAAGCGGAACCAGGTAACTTATTAAAAGGTGAAAGTGAAAAACGTGATGTCATTTTTGCAAATATATTAGCGCATATCGTAGATTTAATGATTGATGATAGCTTTGCATTATTAAATGACAATGGTCTACTGATCACTTCAGGTATCATTTTAGAAAAAGAAGAAATGATCGTTGAACATTTGGAACGCGTTGGTTATAAGATAGAAGAAATTATGCGTGAAAATGGCTGGATTGCGATTGCCGCTAGAAAAGAGGCATAACATGCAGCGTTATTTTGTAAATACTGAAGCTGAAAATAATAAAAGCTATGCAATTATCGATAAAGAGGATGTACATCATATAAAGAATGTGATGCGTCAAACTGCTGGAAGTAAAATCATCATTAATTTTATCAATGCTAGTTTTATAAGTGAAATTACTGCTATTGATAATCAAATTACAGTAATAACCCGTGAACAGTTAGAGCTGAATACAGAATTACCTGTACAAGTTACGATCGCAAGCGGTTTTTTAAAGAACGATAAATATGAATGGATGATTCAAAAAGCGACTGAACTCGGTGCGTATCGCTTCCTGCCCTTTATATCTGATCATACTGTGATTAAGCTGGATGAAAAGAAAATGATAAAAAAGGTAGAAAGATTTCAGAAAATAATAAAGGAGGCAGCAGAACAAAGTTATCGTCAGATTATACCTGAAATTAAAGTTGTAAAGAATAGTAATGCTTTAGCTGCATTATTAGATGATTATGATATTGTACTCGTTGCTTACGAAGAATCTGCTAAAAATGATGAAACGTCTGTGCTCAATCAAACATTAAAAAGATTAGAATCTGGCACGAAGGTAATCGTTATCTTTGGGCCGGAAGGTGGATTGAGTGAAACAGAAATTAAACAATTTAATGCACCCACAATTGGTTTAGGACCTAGAATACTACGTGCAGAAACTGCCCCACTATATTTACTGAGCGCGATAGGTTATCATATTGAACTATCATAAAAATTTATTATAAAAGACAGTGTGATGGACATTGCATCCCACTGTCTTTTATAATGATTAGATTGAAATTCCTATCAATTAATGTTATTTTTATATAATGTGATTTATTGAACGAAAATAAAATGAGGTGAAATAAATGGCAACTGTTGCCTTCCATACTTTAGGATGTAAAGTAAACCATTATGAAACTGAAGCCATCTGGCAATTATTTAAAGAAGCATCATATGAGCGTGTAGATTTTGAAACAAATGCAGACGTTTATGTGATTAATACTTGTACCGTGACAAACACTGGGGATAAGAAAAGTCGTCAGGTTATTCGTCGTGCCATCAGACGTAATCCGGAAGCGGTTATCTGTGTAACTGGTTGTTATGCTCAAACATCGTCAGCTGAAATTATGGACATTGCGGGTGTTGATATCGTTGTCGGTACACAAGATCGAAATAAGATGTTACCGTATATTGAACAGTTTAGAAATGAAAGACAACCGATTAACGGTGTCACAAATATCATGAAGAATCGTACGTACGAAGAGCTAGACGTACCATATTTTACTGATAGAACACGTGCATCACTGAAGATTCAGGAAGGCTGTAATAACTTCTGTACATTCTGTATCATCCCATGGGCAAGAGGATTGATGCGTTCAAGAGACCCGAAAGAAGTCGTAAGACAAGCAACACAGCTTGTTCAATCTGGTTATCAGGAAATTGTCTTAACAGGTATCCATACAGGTGGCTATGGTGAAGATTTAAAAGATTATAATTTAGCACAACTGCTTCGAGATTTAGAAACGATTGATGGATTAAAACGTATCCGTATCTCATCTATTGAAGCAAGTCAATTAACGGATGAAGTGATTGATGTCATCGATAAAAGTGAAAAGGTTGTACGTCACTTACATATTCCACTACAATCTGGGAGCGATACAGTATTAAAACGTATGCGTCGTAAATATACGATGGAACACTTCTCAGAAAGATTAAGAAAATTACATGCAATTATGCCTGGACTTGCTGTGACAAGCGACGTCATTGTTGGATTCCCTGGTGAAACAGAAGAGGAATTCCAGGAAACATATGATTTTATTCAGGAACATGGTTTTTCTGAACTGCATGTTTTTCCATATTCAATGAGAACAGGTACACCAGCAGCGCGTATGACGGATCAAATTGATGAGAATGTGAAAAATGAACGCGTACATCACTTAATTAGTCTGTCAGATCAGCTTGCTAAAGAATATGCTAGCAGATTTGAAGGTGAAGTATTAGAAGTTATTCCTGAAGAGAAAGCAAGCGTTGAAAAAATGCTGGTCGGTTACACAGATAATTACTTAAAAGTACAATTTGAAGCTGACGAAAGCTTAATCGGTGAACTTGTAAAAGTTAAGATAACTGAAGCCGGCTATCCGATGAATAAAGGACAATTTGTTAAAGTAATCCCTAATATATATAAAAAGACAGAAGAAAATAAGGAACTTACTGTAAATTAAAAAATGAGTGTTGACCGTAGATTGATAATCTATTATAATATTTTAGTACATAGAAATATTTATTTAAATAAATCTATGTTTAATATGTTCCGTTGATATTTGGAGGGAGGGAAATTAAATGTCTAAAACTGTAGTTCGTAAAAACGAATCAATCGAAGATGCTTTACGTCGTTTCAAACGTACTGTTTCAAAAAATGGTACAATTCAAGAAGTTCGTAAACGTGAATTCTACGAAAAACCAAGTGTTAAACGTAAAAAGAAATCAGAAGCAGCACGTAAACGTAAATTTAAATAATAATTGCTCCCTCAAATATTATTTATAGATAGGCACGCCACATTTGTGGTGTGTTTTTTTTATATAGTTTAAAAACATATACCTTAAGGGCTACCTTAAATTTACCTTAAAAAAACTAATAATTTACAGACTATTAAATTATTTAAGTTATAATATAAGTAAGGAGGTGTTTGATTGGAAATCAGTACGTATGATGGTGTGATTTTATTGCTCATGATTATTATGGTATCTACAGGTCTGTGGCAATTGTATTCACCGAAGTTAGGTATTTCAGGCATCATCAGCAGTATTGCTGCAATTAGTTTTCTCGGACTAAATTTATTTAATAATCAGATGGAAGCATTATCTATAATTTTGTTTTTAGGTGGTATTATTTTAGTAGTCCTGGAGCTGTTTGTTGTGGGAGCGATATTAGGTATTATAGGTATGTTAAGCATTATTGCTAGTTTCTTACTGATTGGTGATAACGTCGCTAAAATGGGTGTCTTTGTAGCGATTTGTTTAATTATTGCAATTGTAGAATGGGTGATCTTAGTGAAATTTTTAAAGAAGACGATACCGATTTTCTCTCAAGTTGTCCTCCATGATTCAACGAATAAAGAGTCAGGATATACATCTCATGATGACAGAAGCCATCTTGTTGGACAAACAGCAACTACATTAACGGAATTACGTCCTTCAGGTATTATTATTCATCAAGGGAAACGTATTGATGCGGTAAGTGATGGTGCATTTATTAAACGTGAGAAAGAAGTTCGTATTATTGAAGTGGAAGGCACAAGAGTTGTAGTAACAGAAATAAAATAAACAGGAGTGAATTTTATGGCAGGATTAATAACAATCGGTATTATCGCATTTGTAGTTCTTATTCTTTTAATGATTTTATTTTCATTTGTACCCGTTGGTTTATGGATTTCAGCATTAGCTGCAGGGGTTAAAGTTAACATCGGTACATTAGTTGGGATGCGCTTACGTCGTGTATCGCCAAGACGTGTAATCGATCCTTTAATTAAAGCGCATAAAGCCGGATTACATTTAACGACAAATCAATTAGAGTCACATTATCTAGCTGGTGGGAATGTTGACCGCGTTGTTGATGCAATCATCGCAGCACAACGA
This sequence comes from Macrococcoides bohemicum, assembly GCF_016865215.1. Taxonomy (NCBI): domain Bacteria; kingdom Bacillati; phylum Bacillota; class Bacilli; order Caryophanales; family Staphylococcaceae; genus Macrococcoides; species Macrococcoides bohemicum. The sequence goes on along the minus strand of NZ_CP054482.1, from coordinate 1,517,460 downwards.
GCTGATATTAATTTACCGTTTGAACGTGGTGCAGCAATTGACTTAGCAGGTCGTGATGTATTAGAAGCAGTTCAAATGTCAGTTAACCCTAAAGTAATTGAAACACCATTTATTGCGGGTGTTGCGATGAACGGTATTGAAGTGAAAGCCAAAGCAAGAATCACAGTACGTGCAAATATTGAGCGTCTAGTCGGTGGTGCTGGGGAAGAAACAATTGTTGCTCGTGTTGGTGAAGGGATTGTCTCAACAATTGGTTCTAGTGCATCACATACCTCTGTATTAGAAAATCCGGATATGATATCTCAAACTGTATTAGGTAAAGGATTAGATAGCGGTACAGCGTTTGAAATCCTATCGATTGATATCGCAGACGTAGATATCGGTAAGAACATTGGTGCAGACTTACAGACTGAACAAGCATTAGCGGATAAAAATATTGCACAGGCAAAAGCAGAGGAACGTCGTGCAATGGCCGTAGCTCAAGAACAAGAGATGAAGGCGAAAGTTCAGGAAATGAGAGCAAAAGTTGTTGAAGCTGAAGCTGAAGTACCATTGGCAATGGCACAAGCTTTAAAATCCGGAAATATCGGAGTTATGGATTATTATAACCTAAAGAATATTGAATCAGACACTGGGATGAGAAATTCTATAAATAAGATGACTGATCCAAATAGCAGTGACACGCCTAAAAAATAAAGGGTGATTAGATGAGTACGGGATTTATTGTGTTTATTATCTTTACAGTTATTAGCATTGTTTCATCAATAAATGAGAATGCTAATAAACAAAAAGCGAAACAAGTAAAACGTCCGATATCGAGTAAGCAACAAGTGAATTCTAAAAATGTATTTTCTCAGTTACAGAAATCAATGGGTAATTTAGAAAAAGAGTTTACCGATTTCAAAAAGAACCCGGAAGCGAAATTAAAAGAAATTGAACAACGCATTGAAAAAGGTAATAAGCAAACGCGAAATGTAGAACAACAAGTAAAAAATAAAATAGCAGAAGCGAAAGACCAAGAGCGTCCAATAGAACGTTCTGCTGCTAAGAAAATTCAGGCATTCGAAGAAAAGATACAGACAAAGGAAACGCTATCACTAGCTGAGCGTATAGCAACAATTGAAGCTGATTCCCATCTGTCACCAAGACAGAAAATGAATCGCATCAATATGATACGGATGGAAGATGATATTGATAGAGCAAGCTCACTTGTAGATTTCACACCCGAAAATACACTTAAAGGGATTATATATAGTGAAATACTAGGTCCTCCAAAAGCAAGAAGATAATAACTATGATGCGCAAAATAATTTGCGTATCATAGTTATTTTTTTAAATTTTTTGATAAAATAAAAGAGGGTGATAATATGATCTATAAAAGTCGTAACAACAATTTCCAGAAAGTAATGGTCTTCATCGTTAGCATTTTAATAATATTAGCGTGCTTTATGAATTTTTTGACGAGTGGGATTGCTTCAATTGTTATCGGAATATTATTAATCTATATTATCTTGCATGAATATTATGCTATAGAAAATCACACCTTAGTTATTAAAAAGGGTTTTGAAACAAACAAGATTAACATACTGAACATTGATTTATTAAATATTATACACATTAGAAATATGACGTATATTGAAATTGTAAGTAAGAATAAAAAGATTGTTGTAAAACCTGTAGAAACCAATCAATTTATAAAGCATCTCATTAGCATCAATCCATATATACACGTACAAAATCTGAATAAATCAACTAAACAGGTTGTAAAGCCTGTTATGAATGAGTCTGTTCAGTGATAATTAATTGTTTGTTCTGCATGAGTTTGATAAAGTTAAATTAATATTACTTAAAGGAGTTTTTGAATGTCTCAAATTATCCGCTTCGATAATATCAATGAAGCTCAAGCGTTGCTTGGTAACCAAGATGAACACCTGAAGTTTTTAGAAGAATCATTTGATGTTGAGATTCATACAAGAGGTCAGGAATTAACAATATATGGTGAAGATGAGAAAGTAGTCGTTGCAGAAAGCGTAGTAAAAAGTCTGTTAACTGTTATCCGTAAAGGTACTTCCATTTCTTTACGTGACGTTCAGTCAGCGGTACAGATGGCAACGAATGGTACCTTGCAGTATTTAAGTGACCTATACGATGAAGAAATCACGAAAGATGCTTTCGGTAAACCGATTCGTGCTAAGACGATGGGACAACGTCTGTATATACGCCATATCAAACATAACGATCTCGTATTTGGAATCGGTCCGGCAGGCACAGGTAAGACATTTTTAGCTGTTGTTATGGCTGCACAAGCGTTAAGAAATGGCAAAGTGAAGCGCATCGTTCTGACGCGTCCTGCTGTTGAAGCAGGAGAATCATTAGGATTTCTGCCTGGAGATTTAAAAGAGAAAGTTGATCCATATTTAAGACCTTTGTATGATGGATTACACTTTGTATTAGGTGCTGAACATACGGCACGTTTAATGGAACGTGGTGTTATTGAAATTGCACCGCTTGCATATATGCGTGGTAGAACTTTAGAAGATGCTTTTGTTATCTTAGATGAAGCACAGAATACAACGCATGCTCAGATGAAGATGTTTTTAACACGTCTAGGTTTTGGTTCAAAGATGGTTATAACAGGCGATGAAACACAGATTGATTTACCAAAAGGTGTAAAGAGTGGCTTAGTGGAAGCTGTTCAGAGGTTGGGTAAAGTAAGTGGTATAGAAGTGCATCATTTTGATGCTGCCGATGTTGTGAGACATCCATTAGTTGGTAAAATTATTAATGCATATGAAGGTGATGAATAATGTTAACAGTTGATTTTATAGATGATGACGAAATGATTGCTGCAGATCACTTATCAGAAATTGAAAAGTTATTGCAATTTGCTGCACAACAAGAAGGTATTGATGAAGAAGCTGAAGTCGCTGTATCTTTTGTTGATGAAGATGAAATACAAAGTATCAATAAAGAATATCGTGATAAAGATAGTGTTACAGATGTCATAAGCTTTGCTTTAGAAGAGGGTGAAGATGAAGATTTTGAAATGCCGGATGCGCCTCGTGTTTTAGGTGACATTATTATTTGTGTTAAACGTGCAGAAGAGCAGGCAGAAGAATATGGTCACTCTTTTGAACGTGAATTAGGATTCCTATCAGTTCATGGACTATTACATCTTTTAGGATATGATCATATGAATGAAGCAGATGAGAAAAAAATGTTTGGACGCCAGGATGAAATATTAAATGCTTACGGCTTAACGAGAGAATAAGGATGAAACGATTTTTATATCCAGTGCAAGGTTTCATAACGTTGTTAAAAAAAGATATTAATTTTGTTATTCATTTAATTGCCGCGGTATTAGTAACTATCTTTTCATTTTATTTTCAAATTACAAAAGTAGAATGGATGTTTGTGATTATTGCGATTTTTTCTGTATTGTTTATGGAGGTGATAAATACTTCAGTAGAATATGTCGTGGACCTTGTCACAGAAGATTATCATGAACTAGCAAAGCATGCTAAAGATACAGCCGCGTCTGCAGTTTTATTATCATCAATCATGAGTGCTATTATCGGAATAATCATTTTCATACCTTATATAATCAAATTATTTTAGGAGGAATATTATGGAATTTAAAAATGAATGGCTGGATGGTGTTAAGACAGCACGAGAAAAAGCATATACACCGTATTCAAATTTTAAAGTGGGTGCATTTTTAATCGCTAAAGATGGTACGACATTTGATGGATGTAATGTTGAGAATGCAGCATATGGTGATTGTATCTGTGCAGAACGTACTGCACTTGTTTCAGCAATAGCTCAAGGGTATAAACCAGGAGATTTTGAAGCGTTGGTTGTTACAACTGACACACCAACACCTTCATCTCCGTGTGGCTCATGCAGACAAGTAATTAAAGAGCTATGCGAAGATGAAATGCCAGTATACTTAACAAATATTAAAGGTGATGTGATCAAACGTACCGTAGATGATTTATTACCGTTAGGATTTTCAGGAAGGGACTTAGAAGATGTCAAATAATTTTAAATCAGGATTTGTAGCGATAATTGGTAGACCCAATGTGGGAAAATCAACTTTTATGAATAAAGTGCTTGGACAAAAAGTTGCAATTATGTCAGACAAAGCACAGACTACAAGAAACAAAGTTCAAGGTGTACTTACAACAGAACAATCTCAAATCATATTCATCGATACGCCAGGCATTCATAAACCAAAACATGTATTAGGTGATTATATGATGAAAATCGCTAAAAATACATTACGAGAAGTAGATGCGATATTATTTATGGTAAATGTTGAAGAAAGTTTAGGGCGTGGTGATGAATTTATCATTGAGCTATTAAAATCAAACAAGACACCGATTTTCTTAGTCTTAAATAAGATTGACAAGATTCATCCAGATCAACTGATTAAAGAAATTGAAAAATATAAGGACTTGTTACCATTCGCTGAAGTAGTGCCAATTTCAGCACTACAAGGAAATAATGTTGATCGATTAGTGGAAGTGATTGAAGGTTATATGCCGGAAGGACCGATGTATTATCCGAAAGATACAATTTCAGATCATCCGGAAGAATTTATCATAGCAGAATTAATTCGTGAAAAGGCCCTGCATTTAACAAGTCAGGAAATCCCCCATGCCATCGGTGTTCAAGTTGAAAAGATGACACGTGTTTCTGATGACCAGGTAGATATTGAGGCGACTATATATATCGAACGTGATTCTCAAAAAGGAATTATTATTGGAAAGAAAGGTTCAATGTTAAAGCAAATTGGTCAAAATGCACGTAAAGATATCGAAATGTTACTAGGTTCTAAAGTTTATTTAGAACTTTGGGTGAAAGTACAAAAAGATTGGCGTAATAAACCGAACTTTATTCGTCAAATCGGTTATAGAGAAGATGAATATTAATGCTTAAAAAGTCTGTTGGTATTGTTATCAGGAGAGTAGAATATGGTGATAATCATTTGATTATCACTTTTTTAAATGAAGCAGGTATAAAAGTAGCAGTGATGGCTAGAAATGCGCGTAAATCAACAAAGTATGGTGCAGGTTTAGATTTGTTCTATGAAAATCTATTTATCTTTTCACAATTTAAAGGAATGGGAACGCTTAGTTCTGTAGACATAATAGAAAGTCATTATTCAATTCGTAGTGACATAATGAAGTTAACTTATGCACAATATATTGTTGAGATAATAGATAGAGGTCTCGATGATGATACATCTAATAAACAAGTGTTTCAGTTGTTGAAATTTGGTCTGGATAGGATTTCGGAGGGAGATAATGAGGCATTAATTGCATTATTTGTTTCACTCAAAATGATGTCGCTCTATGGGTATGAACCCAACTTTAAATACAGTGCACATGACGGTGCATTGGACCATAAAGATTTTGTTGCATATTCGTTTAAATATAATAGTGTCGTGACAAAGTTCGGATTAATAGATGACCCTCATGCTATCCGTATATCAAATAAAGCATTGTATTTGCTATATCTACTCAATGAAGTACCTCTGGATAAAGTAAGCGGGATGAAAATTAGTGACGAAGTAGTCCGAGAGATGGAATCACTTGTCTTTAAAATGTACGATGAATTTGTAGGCGTATTTTTGAAATCTCGTAAAATTATTGAACAGTTAAATCAGATGAATCAACAATAAAAAGCACTCATGAATGGTAATCATGGGTGCTTTAAAAATTTAATTAGAACTTAATTTTTTCTTCTAAGAATGATTTTACTTCACTGATAGGCATACGTACTTGTTCCATTGTGTCACGGTCACGTATTGTTACTTGATTATCCTCTAATGAATCGAAGTCAAATGTAATACAGAATGGTGTACCGATTTCATCTTGACGTCTATAACGTTTACCGATAGATTGACTTTCATCAAAGTCAATTGCAAAGTATGCGCTTAATTCTTCGTATACTTTCATAGCATCAGCTGACAATTTCTTACTTAATGGAAGGATTGCTGCCTTATAAGGTGCTAATGCAGGGTGGAAACGTAAAACTGTACGTTTGTCATCACCTTCTAAAACTTCTTCATCATACGCATCACATAAGAATGCTAATGTTACACGGTCTGCACCTAATGATGGTTCAATAACGTAAGGTACATATTTTTCACCTGTTTCCTGATCGTGATATTTGAAGTCATCATTTGATGCATTCATATGAGCTGTTAAGTCAAAATCAGTACGGCTTGCAATTCCCCATAATTCACCCCAACCGAATGGGAATTTATATTCGATATCTGTTGTAGCATTTGAGTAGTGAGATAATTCATCTTCGTCATGGTCGCGTAATTTTGTATTTTCTTCTTTAATGCCTAGATCTTTTAACCATTTAGCTGAAAATTCTTTCCAGTAAGTCTGCCATTCGATTTCAGTACCAGGCTTACAGAAGAATTCTAATTCCATTTGTTCAAACTCACGTGTGCGGAAAATAAAGTTTCCTGGAGTAATCTCATTACGGAATGATTTACCGATTTGAGCAATACCAAACGGTAATTTCTTACGCATAGAACGTTGCACGTTCTTGTAGTTCACGAAAATACCTTGTGCTGTTTCAGGGCGTAAGAATATTTCATTAGTAGAAGATTCAGTAACCCCCTGGAATGTTTTGAACATTAAGTTAAACTGACGAATTTCCGTCCAGTTTGATGTACCTGATTCTGGACATACAATTCCTTTTTCGTCAATAAACTGCTTCATTTCATCAAAACTCATACCATCGGCAATAAAGTGCTCGTCACCTTGAGCATGCATGTAGTCTTCAATTAATTTATCCGCACGATAACGAATTTTTGAGTCTTTATTATCGATCATAGGGTCGTTGAAGTTTGATAAGTGTCCACTTGCTTCCCATGTTTTTGGATTCATTAAGATTGCTGCATCTAATCCAACATTATAAGGTGATTGCTGAACAAATTTTTGCCACCATGCACGTTTCACATTATTTTTTAGTTCTACACCAAGAGGACCGTAATCCCATGTGTTTGCTAACCCTCCGTAAATTTCACTACCAGGAAATACAAATCCACGATGTTTTGCAAGATTAACGATTGTTTCCATTTTGTTTTCAGTCATGTTGATATCCTCCATTTATTTTTGAGTAAACAAAAAGTCCCAAGGCAAATAGATTGCCTTGGGACGAGTATATATACCCGCGGTTCCACCCAAATTAGTGTTTACTCGCTTTTAATTATTAACAATGTAAATGTACGCCAATTTATTGTTAAGCTTTCACCATCCTTAACTCGCTTAATTAAAATATAACATGAAAATTAATTAACCTCAATTGTTATGCAGTACATTTGTAAATTTAATTATGAGTAGGTATAATAAAATAAATAAAGTATGTCTACTATTGGGGTGATTGTCATAGAGTTAAATAAAAGACAAGAAAAGATTTTACAAATTGTAAAAAATAATGGCCCCATCACCGGTGAGAAGATTGCTGAGAAATTGAGTCTAACACGTGCTACTTTACGTCCGGATCTTGCAATTTTAACGATGGCTGGATATTTAGATGCACGTCCTCGTGTCGGTTACTTTTATACAGGGAAATCCAGTACTCAATTACTTTCAGAATCGATTAAGAAGTTTCGGGTTAAAGATTTTCAGTCTGTACCTATTGTTATTCATGAAGATTCAAGTACATATGAAGCAATCTGTGCAATGTTCCTGGATGATGTAGGAACTTTGTTTGTAACAAATAAAGAAAATCATCTTGTCGGTGTATGTTCCAGAAAGGATTTACTCCGTGCATCGATGGGGGGACAAGAAATTCATACGACACCGATTCATGTTTATATGACGCGAGTCCCAAATGTCTCTGTATGTTATAAAGATGACTTATTATTTTATGCCGCCAAACAAATTATCGATAAGCAAATAGATTCAATTCCAGTTGTTGTTGAAAAAGACGGACATTATGAAGTTACCGGTCGTATTAGTAAAACTACTATAACGAGAGCATTTGTTTCTCTAATCGAAGATGAATAAGGAGAATTTATTGTATGAATGAAATGAGATTAATTATTGCATCAGATTCAGTTGGTGAAACAGCAGAACTCGTTACAAAAGCATGTATTTCTCAGTTTAATATGTTAAATAATGTTGTAGATACAATTCGTCTGCCATATATTGAAACACATGAAAATATCAATGAAGTAATTGGGCTGGCTAAAGAACTGAAATCTATCGTTGTATACACTTTAGTTAAGCCGAATGTCAGAGCTTATATGCAGTCAGAATTAGCCAAACATAATATCAAAAGCGTAGATTTAATGGGTCCTTTAATGGGGCTATTAGAAGAAACGCTTGAAGAAAAACCGTTAAATGAGCCTGGGATGGTACATAAACTAGATGAAGATTATTTTAAGAAGATAGAAGCGATTGAATTCGCTGTAAAATATGATGACGGTCGAGATCCGCGTGGACTTTCTAAAGCTGATATCGTCTTAATCGGTGTTTCACGTACTTCAAAGACACCATTAAGTCAGTATTTGGCTCATAAAAGATTTAAAGTAATGAATGTACCCTTAGTACCGGAAGTTGATCCGCCTGATCAGTTATTTGAAATCGATCCTAAAAAATGTATCGCATTAAAAATTGATCCTGAGAAATTGAATAAAATCCGAATTGAACGCTTAGCTCAACTTGGACTAAAAAATGATGCGAATTATGCGAAAGATCAACGTATTTTAGAAGAACTGAAATACTTTGAAGAGATTGTCTCAAGAATTAATTGTGAAGTTATTGATGTTTCGAATAAAGCAATTGAAGAGACAGCGAATGAAATCATTAAAATAATTACTAGAAATTAATATGGGTATGATGAGGTGGAAGTTTGCAAATCGATCCAAAAATAATTAATGAAATACGGGAAAAAAATGATATTTTAGATGTTGTAAGTCAATATGTTAAATTAGAAAAAAGGGGACGTAACTATATCGGTTTATGTCCCTTTCATGATGAAAAAACGCCATCATTTTCAGTTTCTGTTGAAAAACAGATTTGTCATTGTTTCGGATGTAAAAAGGGTGGTAATGTTTTTCAGTTTATAGAACAAATTGAAAATGTTTCGTTTATAGAAGCTGTTAAAATATTAGGCGAAAATGTCGATATTAAGATAGATGCTGAACGTGATAAACCAGCAGTTGAAAATGACCATACGAAAATGGTTGAAATGCATAACTTATTAAATGATTATTATCATTATGTATTAAAAGCGATTGAAGAAGCTGAACCAGCTTTAGAATATCTTCATAAACGTGGACTAGATGACGAAATGATTGCCAAAGAAAAAATTGGTTTCAGTCCGAATGTAAGTCATTTTGCATTAGATTTTCTAAAAAAACGTGGATATGATGAATCACTTGCATATGAAGCGGGTCTTTTAAGCAGAAATGAGGAAAATTTCAGTTATTTTGACCGTTTTCGTAATCGTATTATGTTTCCGATACGAAATGTACGAGGAGATACAGTTGGCTTCTCTGCACGTAGTTTTGATGGTAGTGAACCTAAATATTTAAATAGTCCTGAAACACCGATATTTCAAAAAAGAAATATCCTTTATCATATTGACGTTGCACGTAAACCGATTAGAGAATCAGATGAAGTTATTTTACTTGAAGGTTTTATGGATGTATTAAAACTTAGTGAAGTAGGTATTCATAATGCAGTAGCAACAATGGGTACAGCATTAAGTAGAGAACATGTAATTTCACTGAAAAAACTCGCACAAAATATTACGTTAATGTTTGATGGAGATCGAGCAGGTATTGAAGCGACACTAAAATCAGGAAAGACATTACTTTCAGAAGGATTAAATGTATTTGTAGTTCCGATTCACAAGGGAAAAGATCCGGATGAGATGATCAGAGATTTAGGGAAAAATCAGTTCTTAGAATACTTTCAAACACATAAAATAAATTATTTAAGCTTTTATATGCAATATTATCAGAATGAAATAAAGAATAATGATTTAGCATATGAAAAACATTTGAATAATATTATTCAAGATGCTAAACTTATGAATTCTGAAGTATTACAGAAAAAAGTATTGCATGAAGCAAGTGATTTGTTTAAAGTAGATTTTGACAGTTTAAAATATCAAGTACAAAAAAATCAGAAAAAGCGTCCGTTTAATCAGATTAATGTTGGTATCAAACAAGAAACATTAAACAAGATAGAGACTGCTGAACGTGTTGTACTGAAGCATTTTATGACAGATAAATATTTATTCACGCAATATAAAGATGCTCTGCCTGCTCATAATTTCTCAAATGCATACCATAGAGTGATTTATGAGGCGTTAATAGGGTATTACAATAATGAAGACCAATTTAATCTCAGTCAATTCATCACACATATTCCTCAGGATATTCATGAGGTATGCTTATCAATTGACAGCATGTTGGTTAATTCTGAACCCACTACAGATGAAATAAATGATTATGTATACGTTTTTAATGAGGAGCAGCATGAATTATCACATGTGAATCAACTGAAACAAGCTTTAAAAGATGCAATTGCTATAGGTGATATGGAAACACGCGATAATATTGTGAGAGAAATCATACAATATCAAAGATCAAAAAAGCACTAGACATACTGGGAGGTTTTAATATGGCTGCAAAGAAATCCGATGCGACAACAAAAATCGCAGAATTATTAACATTAGAACAAGTAAAAACACAATTACTTGAGACAGGTAAGAAGAATGGACATTTAAGTCACGAAGAAATAGCTGATAAATTACAAAATTTTGAGATGGATTCTGATCAGATGGATGAATTTTTTGAAGCGATTGCCGAAAATGACATCACTTTAATCAATGAAAAAGATGCAAATGATACTGATGATAAGATCAATCTTAATGATTTATCTGCGCCTCCAGGTGTTAAAATTAACGATCCTGTTCGTATGTATTTAAAAGAAATTGGACGCGTTAATTTATTAAGTGCTGAAGAAGAAATTGAACTTGCTAAACGTATTGAGCAGGGGGATGAAGAAGCGAAAGCACGACTTGCAGAAGCAAACTTACGTCTTGTTGTAAGTATTGCAAAACGTTATGTAGGACGTGGTATGTTATTCCTTGATCTAATTCAGGAAGGGAACATGGGTCTTATTAAAGCTGTAGAAAAGTTTGATTTTACGAAAGGATTTAAATTCTCAACTTACGCTACATGGTGGATTCGTCAGGCAATCACGCGTGCGATTGCTGACCAGGCAAGAACAATTCGTATACCAGTGCATATGGTAGAAACGATAAACAAGTTAATACGTGTACAACGTCAATTACTTCAGGACTTAGGACGTGATCCTTCCCCGGAAGAAATTGGAGAAGAAATGGATTTACCACCTGAAAAAGTTCGTGAAATCTTAAAGATAGCACAAGAGCCAGTTTCACTTGAAACACCGATCGGTGAAGAAGATGACAGTCACTTAGGTGATTTTATTGAAGATCAGGACGCACAAAGTCCAGCTGATCATGCTGCATATGAGTTATTAAAAGAACAATTAGAAGATGTATTAGATACATTAACAGATCGTGAAGAAAATGTTTTAAGATTACGATTTGGTTTAGATGATGGACGTACCCGTACGCTTGAAGAAGTAGGAAAAGTGTTCGGTGTAACGAGAGAACGTATACGTCAAATTGAAGCAAAAGCTTTACGTAAATTACGTCATCCGTCAAGAAGTAAACGTCTTAAAGATTTTATGGATTAAAATTTCAATTTAAATTGTGAAAAGTCTTTGACAATCACTGTTTTTAATATAAAATAGATATGTATATGGTGAAATTAAAGGGAGGTAAATTGAATGAATCGTAATCCAGTAATTCCGTTTTTACTTATTATGCTTATGGGCGTAGGCTTAATCTTCTTTATGTCTGCACATGGTGCGAACAAAGCTGAAGAAGAGGGTGAAGGTGGAGCTAAAACTGAACAAAAGTTTGATGCTAAAACTTTTGCAAAAGATAACTGTACGTCATGTCATGGTCAAAACTTAGAAGGTGGAATGGGTCCTAAATTAGCTGGTCTTTCTATGAAACCAGATGATGCTAAGAAAATTATCCGTGAAGGTAAAGGCGCTATGCCAGCTCATGACGCTTCAAAAATTTCTGATAAAGATTTAGATACTTTAGTTAAGTATTTAAAAGACGCAAAATAATAAACAATTAAAATCTTTTGCCAAGTGCAAAAGATTTTTTTTTGAAAGGATATAAAATGATACCATTAAACAAAAGATTAAAAACAGTCGCTCAATATATACAGCATGAACGTTTAGCTGATATTGGTTCTGATCACGCTTATTTGCCTCTGTATGCATTAGAAAATAATCTGATTAAATGTGCCGTAGCTGGAGAAGTTGTAGCTGGACCGTTCGAAGCTGCAGTTCAGAATGTTAAAAAGTATAATGCTTCATCTTCTATCGACGTACGTCTTGGTAATGGATTAGAAGTCATTAAACCGGGTGAAGTAGATGTAATTACTATTTGTGGGATGGGTGGTCCACTTATTGCAGACATCATTACATCGGGTAAAGATAAATTAGGCAATCATCCACGTCTAATACTGCAAAGTAACATTCATACAGAAGCAGCTCGTCATGCACTTGTTTCACTTGGTTATGAAATCATTGCTGAAGAGATAATGAAAGAAAAAAAGCATACTTACGAAATTATCGTTGCAGAATATGCCACTGAACAAGTGAATTATACGCAAAAAGCACTGAAATTTGGTCCAATTCTTTTACAAAATAAAAATGAAGTGTTTGTCGAAAAGTGGAATAGAGAATATCAGCATTTAATGAAAGTATTATCAGCGATAGAACACGATCCTATTCATGGACAAAAACATGAACAGCTAAAAGAAGAAATCTCATTGTTAAGAGAGGTGTTAGGTTATGTTGATTAGAGAGTTATTAAATCAAATTAATCAGGAGATACCACTGCATACTGCAGAAAATTGGGATAATGTAGGTCTTCTTATTGGAGATGAAGCAACTGAAGTATCCGGCATAATAACAGCGCTTGACTGTACATTAGAAGTTGTACAGGAAGCTAAAGAAAAAAATATAAATACAATAATTTGCCATCATCCATTGATTTTTAGTGGTATAAAATCAATTCTACATTCAGGTTATGGAGAAGTAATCAGATGCTTAATAAAGAACGATATGCAATTGATTGCACTACATACGAATTTAGATGCACATCCTAAAGGTGTTAGTGCGATGATTGCTGAGCGTCTGGAATTAAATGATATAGAAATATTATTACCTGAACAAAAATCGATTCAAAAACTCCAGATTTTTGTTCCTTTAGCTTGTGCTGAACAATTTAAATCAGCGTTGGCAGAAGTAGGTGCTGGACAAATTGGTGATTATGATCACTGTTTCTTTTCAGTAAAAGGAACAGGCGAATTTCGTGCATTAGAAAATGCTAACCCATTTGTCGGTAATAAAGGTGAAATCCATCAGGAAGAAGAAATGAAGATTGAATGTGTCTTTGAATCATCTTTGAAATCTGATGTATTAGAAGTGATAAAAACACATCATCCTTATGAAACACCTGCTTTTGATATTTGGTCATTTGATGTCCAGGCTGAATATGGTACTGGTGTGAAAGCAGCCTTGAAGGAACCTATGTCATTATCTGATTTTGCAAAAAATGCAAAAGAAAAATTAAATTTGGATGTGATTAAGATGATTGGTGAAGATAAAGTTATTAACACAGTAGGAATAATTGGTGGTTCAGGAATGGATTACATGAATGAAGTTAAGCGAGCGGGTGTTGATGTATTTATTACAGGTGATATTAAGTATCACGAAGCACATGATTTGATAATGGCAGAACTAGCTGCGCTTGATATCACACATTATGCTGAGCATGTTATGAAAGAAGGACTCAGTGCACTTTTATCAACTTTTATCAAAGATATAAATATCGTTGTTTCACAAATAGATACGAATCCATTTAAAGTGTTATAAAATAGCTAGGCTCTAGCAGGAGTGTTCTGCCACAAGCAAAAACCGAACAAAACTAATAAATCACGCTTTGATTTATAGTTTTTGTTCGGTTTTTGACGTAGGGGCAACTTCTGTTCCGCTGTTAAAGCTGTTAAACAGAAGAGAGTTAAGACTTATGACTCACCCTATTAAATTAATCTAATATTTTTACAGGTGTTGCATTTTTAATCTTAGGTAATATCTTTTCTGTCGGTACGCCTGACTTTTCTGGTATCGGTTGAATATTTAGTGGGTCATAAGATTTAATATAATCGATGACCTCTTTTACGATTGGTGTTGGTGTTGAAGCGCCAGCAGTTACAGCAATCGTTGATTTTCCCTGAAGCCATTCAAGTTTTAATTCACTAATGTCAGAAATACGGTAAGCTTCAGTATGAGCGATTTCTTTAGATACTTGTGCTAAACGGTTAGAGTTATTGCTTTTTGGGTCACCAACCACGATTAATACGTCTGCCTGTCCTGCTTGATTTGCTACAGCTTCCTGGCGTACTTGTGTCGCTAAACAAATTTCTCTATGAACCTCAATATGTGGATATTTTTTTTGAAGTTCGTCCATAAGATGTTTTACATCCCATTGACTCATTGTTGTTTGATTTGTAACGATAAGTTTTTTATTTTTTAAATCTGCATCAAGATTATCGATATCATTGATATTTTCCACGAGATGTACGATTTCCGGAGCAACACCAACAGCTCCTTCAGGTTCAGGATGACCTTTTTTTCCGATATAGATAACATGATATCCTTCCGCTTTTTTCTTGCGAATCAATGTATGTGTATTTTCAACATCCGGACAAGTTGCATCAATGCATACAAGTCCTTTTTCTTTAGCACGGCGTTTCACCTCTGGACTCACACCATGAGCAGTAAATATAACGGTACCTTCATTAATTTTTTCTAATATTTCTAATCTGTTCGGTCCATCGAGTGTGATGATACCATCGCTTTCGAAAGCATCAGTCACATGTTTATTATGCACGATCATACCTAAAATATATATTGGACGTGGTAATGTTTTATCAAGTGAAGCATTGCGTGCAATCACCATGGCATCAACGACACCGTAACAATATCCACGAGGTGTTATTTTAATAATTTCCATCGCATTTTCCTCCTATTAATCTGCTTAATAAATAGTATAACAAACTTTTAAAGAGGATTAGAATATTTTAATTTTAACAATGATTGCTTTCTTTTTCGTATTCTTTCCTATATAATACATGAGATGAACATAAAAGGAGGATTATGATGGACAAACACCCATTTGAGTTATTTGAACTTGCACCATATTTAGTAGAAGCGGTGGAAGATTTAAATTTCAACCAGCCCACAGAAATCCAGAGAAGAGTTATTCCTAAATTAAAAAAAGAAACGCACTTAATTGGACAATCACAAACAGGTACAGGAAAATCACATGCATTTTTACTACCGTTGATCAATAAAATCAATAAAGAGGTACAGCATCCTCAAATTATTATTCTTGCACCGACTAGAGAGCTTGCAAAGCAATTATATGATGCAGCAGAGCATTTAATTTCATTTACAGATGATATTAAAGCAGGACTATATATTGGAGGCACAGATAAGAATAAAGATATTCAAAAATCAAAAGTGCAGCCACAAATAGTTATCGGTACACCAAATCGAATAAAAGATTTAGCAGAAGAAAATGTATTACATATTCATTTAGCAAGAGCAGTTGTAATCGACGAAGCAGATTTAATGATTGATTTAGGATTCTTGCCGACAGTCGATAAGATTGCTGCAAATGTATCCCGTGAAGCACAAATAGCAGTATTTTCTGCGACGATACCAAAAGCTTTACACCCATTTTTAAATAAATACTTATCTAAGCCAGAATTTATTGAGATTGAGCCTGACGAAAAGACAAATAAAAATATTACTTTTTATCTTGTACCTACAAAAAGTAACGATCGTAAAGAACAGTTGACTAAAATTATGTCTACTATTAATCCTTATTTAGCAATTATTTTTGCCAATAGTCGTGAACGTGCGGATGAAGTAGCAGAATATTTACAGGATCAAGGTTTAAAGGTAGGCGTTATTCATGGCGGTCTTGCACCACGTGAGCGTACACAACAAATGAAACGTGTGAAAAATCTTGAATATCAATATGTTGTTGCGAGTGATCTAGCGAGTCGGGGGATTGATATCGATGGTGTTAGTCATGTTATCAATTATGATATTCCACGTGATATAGCCTTCTTTACTCATCGTGTTGGACGAACTGGCCGAGGAAATTATACAGGAGTTGCAATTACGATCTACACGCCTGATGAAGAAGATTTAATCAACCAGATTGAGAAACGTGGCTTCTCATTTATTCATAGCGATGTTAAAAATGGTGAACTCGTTGAAATTAAAGATCGAACTGAGCGTCAATCACGTAAGAAAAAAGAAGATAATATTGAACAGAACCTAAAACATAAACTTAAAGGTAAGAAAAAAGTGAAGCCGGGTTATAAGAAGAAATTCCGATATGAATTGGATAAGTTAAAACGTAATGAGAAAAAGGCCCATTCTAAACGTACGAATAGAGAGAATAAAAAAAGGTAGGGAATTAACATGCTAATTGGATCTCATGTATCAATGAGCGGTAAAAAAATGCTGCTAGCTGCAGCAGAAGAAGCAGCGAGTTACAATGCTTCCACATTTATGATATATACAGGTGCGCCTCAAAACACACGTCGTAAACCGATAGAGGATTTAAACATAGATGCAGGTCTAGCATTTATGAAAGAAAATAATTTATCTAACATTGTTGTGCATGCACCTTATATCATCAACATTGCTAACACTGTAAAACCTGAAGTATTTGAACTGGGTGTAGAGTTTCTACAAAAAGAGATTGAACGTACAGAAGCAATTGGCGCAAAAGATATCGTGCTTCATCCTGGTGCACATGTTGGCGCTGGCGAAGAAGCTGGCATCAAGAAAATTATTGAAGGTTTAAATGAAGTTTTATCTAACAATAATAATGTTCGTATTGCTTTAGAAACGATGGCAGGTAAAGGTTCTGAATGTGGTAAATCATTTGAAGAACTTGCTGAAATTATTTCAGGTGTAAAGAATAATGAACGTTTATCAGTGTGTTTTGATACTTGTCATACTCATGATGCTGGTTATGATATTGTCAATGATTTTGATGGTGTTCTGGAAGAGTTTGATAAAATTATCGGTCTAGATAGAATTAAGGTCATACATGTTAATGATTCAAAGAACGTTCAGGGCGCACGTAAAGATCGTCATGAAAATTTTGGATTTGGTAACATTGGTTTTGATGCATTATCAAAAATTGTTTATCATGAAGTCTTTAAAGATGTACCTAAGATTTTAGAAACACCATACGTTCAAGTTGGCGATGATAAAAAAAATAAAAAGCCACCGTATAAATTTGAAATTGAAATGATTAAAAATAATCAGTTTGATTCGGATTTACTAGAAAAAATTATTCATCAATAAAATTTAAAACAGGGATTAATCTTTGATTAATGCTTGTTTTTTATCTCAAAAAGGACTGAAGCGATTGGAGCCAATATTTGAAATTCGAAATGTATCGTATCGATATCCAGGTAAAGTAGCATTATCAGATATTAACATCAGTATCTATCCAGGAGATTTTCTGGCGATTGTAGGACCAAATGGATCCGGAAAGTCAACATTGTTAAAATTAATTCTAGGTATTTTAAAAATACAATCAGGCAGCATTTATATGAATGGAAGGAATATGAAATTACAAAAAAAACTGACTGGTATCGGTTATGTTTCTCAAAAAGCAAACGCGAGCAGTGGTGGTTTTCCGGCTACAGTATTTGAAGTTGTAAGAAGTGGTTTAATTCAAATTAAACCGTTATTTAAAAAATTTAATAAACAGGATGAACAAAAAGTTGAAGCGATACTGGAACGATTAAATATTACGCATTTAAAGGATAAAAATATATCTCAGCTTTCTGGTGGTCAGCAGCAACGTGTATTTATCGCGCGTGCACTCATATCAAATCCATCTGTATTAGTGCTTGATGAGCCGACTGTTGGTATTGATGCAAAACATGTAGAACAGTTCTATGAATTGCTCGCTCAACTTAAAGCAGAAGGTATCACAATTCTATTAGTAACGCATGATATAGGTGTAGTTGTTGATACAGCCACTCAAGTTGCCTGTCTCAACCAGCATCTGCATTTTCACGGGACAACACATCAATTTAAATCATTAGATGAAGTTGAAATCTCTAAGATTTATGGTCATCCTGTACAGTTTGTTGACCATAATCATAGTAGGGAGTGTTGTCATTGAGCTTAATAGAAGCGTTATGGGAATTTGATTTTATTCGCTATTCATTTCTGAGTGGGATGCTGATAGGTATTCTTGCCCCATTAATCGGGACATTTATTGTAGTACGTCGTCTTTCATTAATTGCAGATGCGTTAAGTCACGTTACACTCGGTGGTATTGCATTTGGCATGCTTTTATCAAAACTGATTGCAGTTACAATTAATCCGGTTTGGACTGGGATATTATTCTCAATCACAGGCTCTCTTTTAATTGAGAAACTTCGTTCTTTATATAAACATTATCAGGAGTTAGCAATACCGATAATCATGAGTTTTGGAATTGGATTGAGTGTTATTTTTATTTCATTTGCGGATGGATTTAATCAGGACCTATTTGGCTATTTATTCGGAAGTATCAGTGCAGTAACTTTAAATGATGTATTTATTATTTTAGCAATCTTTATATTAGTACTTATATTTATCTTTGTGTTGTATAAGGAACTCTTTATACTATCTTTCGATGAAGAATATGCAGCGATTATCGGTGTACCGAAGTATGTTCATATTTTGTTTATGCTGATGACTGCGCTTGTAATTTCTGCATCGATGCGTGTCGTTGGCATTCTTTTAGTAAGTAGTTTAATCACACTGCCTGTAGCAAGTGCCATGCGTTTTGCAAAAGGATATAAACAACTCATGCTGTGGAGTGGTGTGATAGGCGAATTATCGGTCTTAATTGGCCTTGTTATTGCATTTTATCTAGATATATCTCCAGGTGGTGTAATTGTAATGCTGCTAGTATTAGTGTTGCTTTTTGCCCTTGCTATCAGTAATATGAATGAAAAAGGAGGTATTTCAAATGAATACTGATGATGCGATTAAAGTTTTAAAAGATAATGGACATAAATATACTGACAAACGTCGTGATATGATAAGTATGTTACATGATACAAGTAAATACCTTAATGCAAAACAAATGCAGGAAGAACTAAATGAGAAATATCCTGGCATTTCATTTGATACAATATATAGAAATTTAAATTTATTTGATGAATTAAATATAATCGAAGTGACAGAACTTGATGGTGAAAAGAAATTTAGATTATCATGTACGACACATCATCATCACCATTTTATATGTGAAAAATGTGGTGAAACACGTGTCGTTGAATTTTGTCCAATTGCAACATTTGAAGCGGAACTTGATAATGTTGAAATTCATAGTCATAAAATTGAACTATATGGATTATGTGAGCGTTGCAAATAAGAAAAGGAGAAGACAGTTAACTGTCTTCTCCTTTTCTTATTGGAAATTGTTTTTTAATTAAAGTATCTAATTCCAGCCAGGATTTTACTCGTGTAACACCAGCTGGTAATTCACTTTGATTATAAGGTGTATCAAATAAATACACTGGAATGTTTAATGCGTTGTGAATTTCAATCGCATTATCAAGTTTATCCTCAAAAAATGCATCAACATTAAGACGTCTTGCTGTTTCTATCTTTTCATGTGAACCTGTAAGTTCGATGTGATGATAGGGCACATTGTGTGTTTTAAACCAGTCAATTGTTAATTCGTGTAAGTATGAATGTCTGGCACTGATAAAGATCAGTTGATAATAATTAGCCCAATTCATTAAGACATGATCTGCATCATTATGAACAGGTGAATACTTATATATTTCATGTTCATTATCTTTAAACCATTGATAAATTTCTGATTCAGGAATATTAAGTACATTAGATAAGTCATATTCAGTAATATCTTCATATTTAAAATATTTATTAAAAGATCTTTGAAGATAAGGTACTAAAGCAGTAGGGCATGTTACAGTACCATCAATATCTATGCCCATACGAAACTTTCTATTCATTTACTGCCTGCGCTTGATTTAATTTTTCTTCAGCTTGCTTTTTAAAGTATTCCTCAGCTAATTTATCAATTTCAATCTTCAGTTCTTCTACCATCGTTTCCTCTGGAACTTTTCTGACTGTTTTACCTTTCATAAATAACAAGCCTTCACCACGTGCACCGGCAATACCGATATCTGCTTCACGTGCTTCACCCGGACCATTAACTGCACAACCCAATACAGCAACTTTTAACGGTGCTTTAATCGTTGAAATGTATTCTTCTACTTCATTTGCAATAGAAATTAGATCTATTTCAATACGTCCACAAGTAGGACAAGATATTAAAGTAGCTGCATTGCTTGCTAATCCAAATGATTTTAATAATTCTCTAGCTACTTTAACTTCTTCAACAGGATCAGCAGATAAAGAGATACGAAGTGTATTTCCGATACCTAAACTCATGATTGCACCAAGCCCTGCTGCAGATTTAACTGTTCCAGCAAATAATGTACCACTTTCAGTAATACCTAAATGTAATGGGTAATCAAAGGCTTGCGCAGCTTTTGTGTAGGCCTCTATTGCTAAGTTAACATCACTTGCTTTCATCGATACGATGATATCATGGAAATCCAGGTCTTCTAAAATTTTTATATGATGTAATGCACTTTCAACCATACCATCTGCAGTTGGATAACCGTATTTTTTTATGATATGTTTTTCAAGCGATCCGGCATTAACACCAATACGGATTGGTATACCTTTTGCTTTACATGCTTTTACAACTTCCTCTACCTTTTCACGACGCCCAATATTACCTGGATTGATACGAATTTTATCAGCGCCACCTTCGATAGCAAGTAAAGCTAATTTATAATCAAAATGAATGTCCACAACAAGTGGGATATTAATTTGTTTTTTAATTTCTGCAATTGCCAGTGCATCTTCTTCTTTTGGACAAGCTACACGTACAATTTGGCAACCTGCTTCTTCAAGACGCTTAATTTCTGCAACTGTCGCTTCAACGTCATGTGTTTTCGTTGTCGTCATACTTTGTATGATAAGCTCATCACTTCCACCAATTGTAAGATCTCCAACCTTCACTGGACGTGTATTTCTTCTATGTGTGATTTCAGGCATTTATAAAACTCCTTTAATTTTAAGTATGAATAATGTCATAACATATTTATTATATAGAATAATAACATTAAATTGTATTGTTTTGTTTTAAGATTCAAACTTTGCTCTTTTACGAGGTAAATAATGAACAGTTACTAATATGAGGACTGCGAGCACTGTCCATGAGCACATGATGAAAAACATATTGTATTTTAAATTCAATAAGCCAAAAAATAAAATAATTGAAGGCAGTGTTAATAAAAATGTTGTTATTTTAAGCCAGTTCATAAATCTGGATTTTCTTTTGAATAACACTGATATAACATGTGCAACTATACTGATAAAAATAATTTTTATGACAGTAGTGATAAATTGAATGAAAATCAGAAAACCGATAAAGATCGACAGATAAAAGTAACTAGACGCAGTATACGTTTTTAAAAAAGAAATGAAAGTCGTTTTATCATAAAACATCGGCAAATTTAAATATGACAAGAAGGTTGATTCATCTACTTGTATGCCGTATTTCTGAAACGACATGACATGATTTTCCGGTGATTGTTTTTTATTTGAAAATAAAATTTTATAAGGTGGGACATCGATTGTTTTTTCTTCTTTCAAGACAAGTACATTATCTTTAATTTTAAAGTCAGGTATTTCATGCTGTTTATTTTCCACCATCTGATTTGCAACATTAATGGCATTGTAAAAATTAATACTATTTGGAATAGAGAAAAGAATTGCAATGATTAATATATGTAAAAAAATATATCTGAGCTTTACTGTTCTGAACAAAGAATATTGTTTAGGTTTCATTAACCTTTTCAAGTGCTTAAAATACAAATTATTTCCTCCTAGAATTCTTTAAATGATTGGAGATAAGACAACACTATTATTCTATCAAAAATATTCATTTTGATATATAAGCAAAGTAGTTGAGAACGCTATCTTAAGTTGATATGATAAATATGTACTTAAAACTTAAGGAGGATGATTAATTATGGCTTTTGAATTACCACAATTACCATATGCATATGATGCATTAGAACCACACATCGATAAAGAAACTATGGAGATTCACCATACGAAACACCATAATACTTACGTTACTAACTTAAATGCTGCAGTAGAGGGAACTGAATTTGCAGATCTTTCTATCGAAGATTTAATGAAAAAAATTAACGAAGTACCTGCTGACAAGAAAACAGCTGTAGTAAATAATGGTGGTGGACACTATAATCACTCATTATTCTGGACTTTACTTGCAACAGGTAAAGAAGCTACTGGTGAAGTAGTTGATGCAATCAATGCTAAGTTCGGTTCTTTAGACGCTTTTAAAGAAGAATTTGCTAAAGCAGCAACTACACGTTTTGGTTCTGGTTGGGCTTGGTTAGTAGTAAACAATGGAGAATTAGAAGTAGTTTCTACACCAAACCAAGAGAATCCTTTAATGGAAGGTAAAACACCTATCTTAGGTTTAGATGTTTGGGAGCATGCTTATTACTTAAACTATCAAAATAAACGTCCTGACTATATTGCAGCATTCTGGAATGTAGTAAACTGGGAAAAAGTAAACGAATTATATTTAGCTGCTAAATAGTAGTTAATCATAATTCTTAAGCGTTAAGAGACATTTCATCTGAAATGTCTCTTTATTTTTGTTTTTATATCAAAAATATAGAAAATATGTGTTAATTCATATATTATTAAAAGATAAATGGTAGTGATGGGGGATTTCCTTTGAAACGTGTTAAACAAGAATCAAATGAACTAAAACAAAAACGACTGATGAACCGCAGAATCAGCGTTATCTTTATGGCAATTGTTTCATTATTAATCATCCTGGTTCTTAGATTAGGATACCTTCAGATTGTTAAAGGTGAAACTTATAAAAAAGCTGTAGATAATAATGAAAATATAGAAGTAAATGAATCAGTGCCTCGAGGGAGAATATATGATCGAAACGGTAAACTGTTGGTTGATAATACTTCGAAAAAAGCAATTACATACACACGTGATCGTATGACAAGTCGTAGTGAGATGCTTGATACTGCAAAAAAATTACATAAATTGATGTCTATGCCTACAGATGCTTTGACTTTAAGGGATAAGCAGGATTTCTTTATACTGACTCATAAAGATGAAGTGGATCAATTGATGAAGAAAGAATTACAATTATTTGATACAGGTGAAATTTCTCAGGAAGAATATAATGAAGCGGTCTATAAAAAATTAACAGTAGCGAAATTGAAATCAATGTCACAAGATGAATTAGAAGTAGCATCAATTTTTCGTGAAATGAGCAGTGGAAGTCAGTTAAGTCCTCAAATTATTAGAAACGACAATGTGACAGAAAAAGAATATGCATTAGTTTCTCAGAATTTAAGTGAATTACCTGGTGTGAATACTACAATGGATTGGGATAGAAAATATCTTTATGGTAAGACATTACGTACAATGTTTGGAAATGTTTCATCAAAAGAAGAAGGATTACCTAAAGAATTAGTAGACTATTATTTGTCTAAAGGTTATTCACGTAATGATAGAGTAGGACAAAGTTATCTTGAATTTCAATACGAAAATGTTTTACGAGGCAAAAAGAAAAAGATGCGTTATTTAACTGATAAATCAGGAAAAATCATTAATTCTGAAGTGATTTCTGAAGGATCGAGAGGTAATGATCTGGTTTTATCAATAGATATTGATCTGCAGCTTAAAGTTGAAAAATTAGTAGATGAACACATTCAAATTTTACGTTCAATGAATGCAAAATCGATGGATAAAGTATTAGTGGTCGTACAAGATCCTAATAACGGCGATATTCTTGCATTAGCTGGAAGACAAATTGATAAGAACGGTAAGATAACAGATTATCATTACGGAACATTTACATCTCAATATGCAGTTGGGTCTACAGTAAAAGGTGCTACAATACTTACTGGATATAGTAATAATGCTATAAGTATTGGAGAGGATATGATTGACCAACCTTTAGTATTTAAAGGTGGTGTAGAAAAGCGGTCATATTTTAACCCGACTGGCAAAATAGAGATTAATGATAAAGAAGCATTGATGCACTCATCAAACGTTTATATGTTTAAAACAGCATTAAAGATGGCAGGTTTAAATTATTCTAATAATATGTCATTACCTGGAGATATAACAGAGGTAGGATTAAAACTAAGAAAAGGATTAAATCAATTTGGATTAGGCGTTAAAACAGGTATTGATTTACCAAATGAGGTGACAGGTCAAACAGGTACACTGAAGAATAATCCTGGTAATTACCTGGATTTAGCAATCGGACAATATGATACATATACGCCATTACAACTTTCTCAATATGTCTCAACGATTGCTAATGATGGTTACCGTATACAGCCACATCTAGTGAAAGAAGTTCGTGCAGCTTCAAAGACTGATAAAATAGGACCAATTAAAGAAAGTATTAAAGGAAAAGTGCTGAACCGAATTAATAATTCACAAGATGAAATTGATCAGGTGAAAGATGGGTTCGATATGGCATTTAATAACGAACTTGGTACAGGTTATAAAAGTTTTGCTAATACAATAGTAAAAAGTGCAGGAAAAACCGGAACAGCAGAAGTATTCCAGGATGGTAAATCACGCGTAAATTCTACGTATATCGGCTATGCTCCTATGGATAAACCAAGCATGAGTTTCGCTATTATCTATACGAATCAACCTGTCCCACCACCATGGTTACCTGGTGGAGATTTGGGAAGAGATATTATAAATGAATATTTTAAAGATAAAGCGGGTAAGAAAACAAAAGTGATAGAAACAGGTTCTTCGGGTGTACAAAGTGCAATATCAAATGGTGCTGAACAGAATAATACTGAATAATTAATCTATTAAAAAATAAGATTTCTTGAGTAAAAGGCAATGCAATGATGCATTGTCTTTTTTTCTTTACATAAAATTTACATTACATTCATCTTGAATTAACAATCTTACACTATAGTAAGTAGTGTAATAAACAAATACAAATTATTCGTCTATTCAATTAGGAGGACTTTCAAAAATGAAAAAATGGCAATTAGTAGGTTCAACAACTGTTTTAGGTACTGCATTATTATTAGGTGCTTGTGGTGGAGCAGCTGACAAGAAAGAAGATAATGCTTCTGAAGATAAAGGTGCTAGTACTGATACAGCAGCTAAAGATATTGAAGGTAAAGTAGCTGGAGACGGTTCATCGACTGTTGCACCAGTAACTGAAAAAATTAATGAAGAATTCAATGCTGAATATCCTAATGTTGAGGTTGCTATCGGAACATCAGGTACTGGTGGTGGTTTTGAGAAATTCATCGCTGGAGAAACTGACTTCTCTAACGCATCTCGTGATATTAAAGATGAAGAGAAAAAAGCTTTAGAAGATAAAAAAATTGAATATACTGAATTTAAAATCGCTTCAGATGGATTAACTGTTGCTGTAAATAAAGATAATGATTTTGTAGATTACTTAACATTTGAAGAGTTAGCTAAGATTTACTCTGGAAAAGCTAAAACTTGGAAAGATGTTCGTGCTGACTTCCCAGCTGAAGAAATTAAAGCATTCTCACCTGACCAATCACATGGTACTTATGACTTCTTTAGTGAAGAAGTATTAGATGAAGGTGAAATTAAAGCTGAGAAAAATGCTGATACTAACGTAATCGTTAAATCAGTACAAGATAATAAAACTGGTATCGGTTTCTTCGGATATAATTTCTATCAAGAAAACAAAGATAACTTAAAAGCTGTTAAGATTCAAAAAGAAGGTAAAGGTGAGGGTGTAGAAGCGACTGAAGAATCAGTTAAAGATGGTTCTTATCCATTAAGTCGTCCATTATTCATCTATGCTAAAAATGATTCTTTAAAAGAAAACAAGGCATTTAAAGAGTTTATGAAATTTGCTTTAGAAAAAGCAAAAGATGCTTCAACTGAATCTGGATATGTTGCATTAGAAGATGCAGAATATGAAAAATCTTTAAAAACATTAGAAGGTATTAAATAATTATTAACTTAATAATTATTAGAATATGAAATTTTTTTAAGGGACGAAATTTTTCGTCCCTTTTAAAATGAAGGAGTCTAAACTATGGAAAATAAAATTTCTGTACAAGATTTAATTGCTCAAAATAAGAGTAAAGGATCTTCAAAAAACATCATTGAAAAAATAATTCCAACAATTTTAGCTATCATTGCTTCAATTTCAATTTTAACGACAATTGGAATCCTCATTACATTATTAACTGAAACAATTACGTTCTTTACACGTGTTTCGTTTGCAGACTTTTTCCTTGAAAAAGAATGGAATGCATTTGGTCAAGATCCGAAATTCGGTATTATTTCATTAATTTTAGGAACTTTAAAAGTAACTTTAATCGCAACTCTTTTTGCTGTTCCGGTTGGATTAGGTGCTGCATTGTATTTAAGTGAATATGCAAGTGATCGTGCGAGAAGAATTATTAAACCTATTTTAGAAATATTAGCAGGTATCCCTACTATCGTTTATGGTTTCTTTGCTTTAACATTCGTTACACCGTTATTACGTTCAGTATGGCCAGACTTAGGAAGTTTTAATGCAATCAGTCCGGGATTAGTAATTGGTATTATGATCGTACCGATGATTGCTTCATTATCTGAAGATGCAATGAGTGCTGTACCACAGGCAATTCGTGAAGGTGCATTAGGTTTAGGATCAACGAAATTAGAAACTGCTATTAAAGTAGTTTTCCCTGCAGCATTATCTGGGATTTTAGCTTCTATCGTGTTAGCAGTATCACGTGCAATCGGGGAAACAATGATCGTATCACTTGCAGCTGGTAGTTCACCTGAATTCTCTTTAGATTTCACGAACTCATTACAAACGATGACAGCATTTATCGTGCAGGTTGCGACTGGAGATGCTACATTTGGATCAGATATATACTACAGTATCTATGCAGTAGGATTTACATTATTCGTATTTACATTAATTATGAACTTCATTTCACAATGGGTTACTAAACGATTCAGAGAGGAGTATTAATATGGAATTAATTAATCATGAAACAGTTGAAAAGAAACTCTCTGGCAGACTGTCTAAAAATAAAATTGTTAAATTTCTTTTCTTCCTATGTACAATGATCGGTTTAGTTGTACTGGCGATTTTATTATTTGATATTATTCGTAAAGGTGCAGGGTATTTAACACCTCAGTTCTTTACAAACTTCTCATCTACAACACCAGAAAAAGCAGGTATTAAAGGTGCTTTAATCGGAACATTATGGCTAATGATGACAATTGCACCAATCGCAGTAACCTTAGGTGTAGCTACGGCTATCTACATGGAAGAGTATGCAAAGGATAATGCTTTTACTAGATTTATTAAAGTCAATATCGCTAACTTAGCATCTGTACCATCAGTGGTATTTGGTTTATTAGGATTAACGTTATTCGTACGTGGTGCGGGTATTGAATCACTTTCACTTGGAAAGTCGGTATTAGCGGCAGCACTTACAATGTCATTAATGATTTTACCGGTTATCATCGTTTCGAGTCAGGAAGCGATTAGAGCAGTACCTAATGCAATTCGTGAAGCTTCATTAGGATTAGGTGGAACGAAATGGCAGACAATTACAAACGTTGTATTACCAGCTTCTATTCCTGGTATTTTAACGGGTACAATTTTAGCTTTATCTCGTGCCATTGGTGAGACTGCACCATTAGTAGTAATCGGTATTCCAACTATCTTCATGAAAACACCTGATAGTATTATGGATAGATTCCAGGCGTTACCAATGCAGATCTTTACATGGGCTAAATTACCGAAAGCTGAATTCCAGTTTGTGTCTTCAGCTGCGATAATCGTGTTATTAATCATGTTAATTGCCATGAACTCAATTGCAATTTTTATCCGTAATAAATATCAGAAAAAATTCTAGTTTTTAATTTGAGAGGGGTCTTATAATGAATAACAACGTAAAAGTTTCAAATGACGTAAAGAATAATGAAAAAGTTATCGTTACAACTGAAACAGTAAACAATACAGGTAGTAAAAATGTAAAAAAAGAACGTAATATCGTAACAGGTCAAACACCAAATCCAACAAATCGTAATATTGTTTATCAAACAAAAAATTTAGATTTATGGTATGGTGATCATCATGCTTTACAAAATATCAATTTAGATATTTTAGAAAATGAAGTTACAGCAATTATCGGACCATCAGGTTGTGGTAAGTCAACTTATATCAAAACTTTAAATCGTATGATTGAATTAATCCCAAGCGTAAGAACTTCTGGAGAAATTCTTTACCGTGGAGATAATATCTTCGATAAAAGTTATAAAGTAGAACATCTAAGAACTAGAGTAGGTATGGTCTTCCAAAAGCCTAACCCATTTCCAAAATCTATCTATGATAACATTACTTATGGGCCAAGAATCCATGGTATCACTGATAAAAAAATCTTAGATGAGATCGTTGAAAAATCACTTCGTGGTGCTGCGATTTGGGATGAAACAAAAGATAGATTAGATAAAAATGCATATGGCTTATCGGGTGGACAACAACAACGTATTTGTATCGCTCGTTGTTTAGCAATCGAACCAGATGTTATTTTAATGGATGAGCCTACATCTGCATTAGATCCAATTTCAACTCTAAAAGTCGAAGAGTTAGTTCAGGAAATAAAAAATCAATATTCAATCATTATCGTTACTCATAACATGCAGCAAGCTGCTCGTATTTCAGACAAAACAGCATTCTTCTTAAATGGTTATGTAAACGAGTATGATACAACGGATAAGATTTTCTCTAACCCAGCTGACGAACAAACAGAACGTTATATTTCAGGAAGGTTTGGTTGATATGAGAGAAATATATGAAGAAAGTTTACAACATTTAGAAGAAAGTGTTTTAAAACTTGCCGATGAAGTTTATAGAACTATTGAAAAAAGTATTAATGTACTAAGTGATGATGAAAAAACTGTTGCTAGAGAAATTATTGAACATGATCAGGTTATTAATGCTATGGAAAGTGATATAGAGGACCAGATAATCAGTTTAATTACTAAACAGCAACCCATCGCTACAGACTTAAGAATGATTTTATCATCTAGTAAAGTATCTTCAGAACTTGAAAGAATGGGAGATAATGCAGCAAATATCGCTAAGATTCGTAAAAGAGTAAAATTTGAAGATGAATATATTTTGATGCGTCTTAAAACAATGGGAAAACTTAGTATGCTAATGCTAGCTGATCTTAAAGAAGCACACAAAAATAATGATGTGAATTTAGTTAAAGAAATTATTGAGAGAGATAATGATATTGATGATTTATATAAAGAAATTATTAATAGTGCATATTTAATCGACAATGATCCATATATCTCTGGTCAAGCGCATTTAGCTGGTCGTTACCTAGAAAGAATTGGTGATCACATCACGAATATCGCTGAAAGTGTTTATTTTACGATTACTGGTGAAAGATTTAACTAATTCATAAATTAGTACTAGATAATTAATGCGACACATGTTATTATAGAAAAGTCGTATGGATATTTAGAAACGTGAGGAGGGAACAACTATGCGCGTTAATGTTACTTTAGCTTGTACTGAATGTGGTGAAAGAAACTACATCACTAAAAAAAATAAACGTAATAACCCAGAACGTATTGAAATGTCAAAATACTGTGCAAGAGATAATAAAAAAACTTTACACAGAGAAACTAAATAATTTTTTGAGCAGACATGAATTTTCATGTCTGTTTTTTTTATGTGCATTCCATTCTTTATGCTATATTATATAATATAAATGAGGTGAGAAAATGACGATTAAATCAGATAAAAAAGAATTACGATTAGCGATACTTTCGCAGTTAAAGCATAACCAAAATAAAACTGAAAAAGAAGATTCGATAATACATACTTTTATTAATGAAGATGTATTTAGAAATGCGAATTCAATTGGTATCACGATGAGTATGAATCATGAATTAGATACGAGAGGGTTAATTGATTATGCAGCAGGTCTTGGTAAAAAAGTATACGTTCCATATTGTGACTATAAAACGAAACAAATGCACTTTGTTAGATATACTTCACAAAAGGACATTGTAAAGGATTCATTTGGCATAGATATAATGAATCATCAGGAGGAAAGTGGTGCGCAGCCGGAACTAATTGTCGTTCCTGGTGTTGTATTTAATGAAGATGGTTATCGTATAGGATACGGTGGGGGATACTTTGATAAATTTTTAAGTCAATATACTGGGCAAACAATAAGTTTAATCTTTGAACTTCAACTCGGTGAAGTATTAATTGAACCACATGATATTCCAGTTTCAATGCTTATTACTGAGAAAAGAATAATAATTAATGAGGGCAATCAATGATAACAGAGAAGTTGATATGGAAAAACATCTATGAATTTATAAAGTATACAGATTATGATTTTATTACAACTTCAGATACCTTAGATGATATATGGTTGTATAGTCGTAGTAAAAAAACATTGAAACGGTTAATATTAAACAAACAAACAGCACAATCAACGATGTTTATGGTTCAGAAAATTATGGATCATCATGATGAAATTGAAAGTTTAGTTACGTATCCGATTGATTGTTATGAAATAATACTCATTGATCAGGAAATTCAAATGAATGAGATGCCTTTAAATATTAAAGTGATTTCATGTCCGGATTCTCAGTCAGTAAAACAAACACTAAATACACCTTTTAAAGCGATATCGAGTAAAACTAAGCCACAATCAGTATCGTGGTATCAAAATAGAGTGATTAAAAATAACCCGATTGATACTGCTATGATTAAGTTCACACCTCTTACATACCTATTAATTGTGATAAATATTATCAGTTTTATCGTCATGAATATATGGCACATGACAAATAAGGTTGACACGTTAGTAGAAAAAGGTGGGTTAACGCATTTTAATTTTGTTCATGGTGATTATTACAGAGTGATATCATCAATGTTTCTACATTTTGATTATCAGCATTTATTGTTTAATATGATGTCGCTATTTATTCTCGGTAAAATTATAGAATATTTATATCTAAATTGGCAGTATCTTCTGATTTATATTTGTGGTGGTATTATAGGTAATTTAGTTTCTCTTGCATTTGATACGACTTCTATATCTGTTGGAGCCAGTGGCGCAATTTGTGCGTTGATGGGCGCAGCATTAGCGCATATCATCTTTAGTGGGAAATTTGATAAAAAATTTATTATGCAAATATTAATAGGTAGTATTATCTATCTCGCAGCATGTTCTTTATTTGCCAATGTTAATAACTATGCCCATTTTGGTGGTTTATTTGGTGGATTGTTTATTGCAATGCTTATACATTTATATAAAATTAAAAGGCAGTATTTTAAATGGATGAGTGCTGGTCTAGGTATTATAGTAATTTTATTACTCTTTAATATTTTTTCTGAAAAGGAACATCATATTTATAATGAATTTGCTGCACAGGCCATCGCTGCAGGTAATGATCAGGATGCGAAGGAAATCCTTACTACTACAATTCAAAAAGGTTATGATAATGACGAAACATATGTATATTATGGTTTACTGAAAACCAAACAGGAAAGTTTATCAAACGGTATCGCTGAATGGAAAAAAGGTCTAACGAAATTTCCTGATAGCGATAAATTAAACTATCAGATGGCATTAGCTATGCGTGCAATGGATGATTATGATAGCGCTAATAAATATTTGAACAAGGCAATTCAACGCAATAGAATATCTTCTTATATAAAACTTCAAAAAGAATTTAAAGAATTCAGGTGAAACAATGCATTCATTTTACGATGTACAACAGTTACTTAAACAATTTGGTATTATTATATATTTTAAAGATGAAAAAGATACCATTGAAATGATGAATCAAGAGATAAAATCATTACATGATGCTGGCATTATTACGAATGAACAGTTTGTGCAGGCACGTTTAATATTAAACCAGAGAAAGATGGGAAAAATATGATTATTTTAGCTGCGGATATTGGAGGTACAACCTGTAAGTTAGGTGTACTTGATGAAACATTAGAAATACTACATAAATGGGAGATTCCGACGAAGACTGAAAATAACGGTGAAAGCATATTGAAGAATGTTTATGATTCATTTGTTGTTAACGCAAAACATAAAAATTACAAAATGGAAGATGTTCTCGGTATAGGTTTAGGGATTCCTGGCCCAATTGATTTTAAAACGGGTGTTGTTAATGGTGCGATTAATTTAAACTGGCATGGAAAGATCAATATTAAAGAACAATTTGAAAAGTTAAGTGGATTACCGGTCTATGTTGATAACGACGCTAATGTAGCAACTTTAGGAGAAAAATTTAAAGGTGCCGGACAGAATGAACCTGATGTTATATGCGTGACGCTCGGTACAGGTGTCGGCGGCGGTATAATAAGTAATAATGAACTTGTCCATGGTCACAATGGTTCTGGTGGGGAGCTCGGTCATTTTAAGGTCGATTTTAAAGAAAGATTCCAATGTAACTGTGGAAAGAAAGGTTGTTTAGAAACAGTTGCGAGTGCAACAGGCGTTGTTAATCTGTCTTATCATTACTATGCCGAACTACAATTTCAGACAGTAATTGAAGATGCGATAAAAAATAGAACGCTACAGGCTAAAATGGTTTTTGATGCTGCAAAAGCTGGAGATGAATTTGCGACATATGTTATAAAGAAAGTTGCGAGAAATTTAGCATATGCATTGAGTATATTCAGTGTTGTAACGAATCCTAAATACATCATCATTGGTGGTGGTGTATCTAAAGCTGGTAATTTCTTAGTTCAGCATATTGAAGATGTTTATCGTGAAATAACATTTACCCCTGCAACTCAAGGTACTAAAATTGTAACTGCGACTTTGGGCAATGATGCTGGAATTATTGGTGCTGCAGGTTTGATCAAACAATATGTGAAAAAGGAGCAAGTTTAATGGCGATAATTGATGTAGTAGTAATTCCTTTGGATGGTAAGTCGATAAGTGTGAGTAAGTATATCGCAGAAATTCAAGTAATATTAGAAGAATTAAAGCAGCAGGGCAAAATCGATTATATGTTAACACCAATGAGTACATTGATCGAAGGAGAACTACACGAATGTCTCATGGCTCTTGAAGCAATACATGAGTCTCCATTTAATCAGGGGTTAGATCGTGTATGTACAAATATTAGAATTGATGACAGGAGAGATAAAAAACGAAAGATGATTGAAAAGATAGATGCAGTAAATAAACATCTGAAATAAAAAATAAAACCAGGACAGAATGTCCTGGTTTTATTTTTAGTGATGTAAAATTGGATATCCGTATGTGAAGATTGTTGCTAGTGAAAAGAATCCAAATGATAAAGTAGCTAATAAGCCAAAGATAATGCCTAATACATTTTTAGATTTAACAGCACTTAATAAAGCTTTGATTGATAGGAAAAATACTGCTAACATTAAAAGTGAAAAGATATTTACACCAATATGAATTTTTGTACCAAAGATTTCAAATAATTCGCCTGTGTTAATAAACGGCATAACATAACCCCCATGAAATTACTTTTATTATCATTAATATTGTATAATTAATAAATAACTTTGTCGAGTACATTTTTTAGGAGGAGCTACTTATGGATAAAATTAAATTACCTTTAGGTCAAATACAAACAAATTGTTATATTATACATAATGATTCAGAAATATTGATTTTTGATCCAGGAGATGAACCAGAAAAGATTATAGATGCTATTCTACCACTAGAGAAGAAAGTAATCGCTGTTATTCTCACACATACACATTTTGATCATATCGGGGCAGTAGATGCGATATGTGAGCGATTTAATGTGCCGGTCTATGTTTCGGAAGAAGAGCAGTACTGGTTAACTGATACAATTAAAAATGGTTCTGAAAAATTTAAACAGTATGGTTTAGAACCAGTTATTGCAAAGACAAAGCCTTTAAAAATGAAACTTGGAAAGCAAACAATCGGTTCGTTTACGCTCGATGTTCGTCATACACCAGGACACTCACCAGGCAGTCAATCTTTTATCTTTGACAACTTTGCAATAGTAGGGGATACATTATTCAAAGAAAGTATCGGTCGTACAGATTTATACGAAGGGAACACACAACAATTACTAAATAGTATTGATCAACAGCTCATGACTCTAGACGAGCAAATGATTATTTGTCCAGGACATGGTGCATATACTACAATTCAACATGAGATGGATCACAATCCATTTTTAAATGGGTATTAAAAAAAACCTTCCGTAAAGGAAGGTTTTATTCGTGATGGCCAAAACTTGGCTCTAATAAGAAAGTTGAATAGTATGTGAATCCTACGAAACATACTACTAAGTATGCTGCAAAAATATACATATACATTCTTTCAGTTAATTTTAAGTAACCTAATAATACAAAAAATCCAGTTTGAGCAACGAAAATGAATGACATCATTGACATACCGCCAACGTAGAACATTACCGCAAATATCGCTGTCCAGAATCCTAAAGTTTTAAAAACTTTATCCATATGGTTATTCCCCCTATATTCAAACTCTTCATATCACTTATTATTATAAAGATAAGCATTTAATAAGTAAACCTCTAATTTTGTAAATTCAATGGAAATAATTGGATTCTCTCGAACGCTTTATAAGAAAATAAATTAATGAAATAAAAATTCTGATGTAAAAAAATAAAATCGAAGAAGTTCCCGATATTTATGTAGAGGAGGGATTTATGGAAAAACTATTACATACAATATTGGATGATGCAATTGCTAAAAAAACTTCAGATGTACACTTTATACCTGAAGTGAAGAATGTCATGATGAAATTCA
Source organism: Macrococcoides bohemicum (assembly GCF_016865215.1). Lineage (NCBI taxonomy): Bacteria > Bacillati > Bacillota > Bacilli > Caryophanales > Staphylococcaceae > Macrococcoides > Macrococcoides bohemicum. The sequence continues at coordinate 1,482,267 of NZ_CP054482.1, read as the reverse complement.
GGATTGGAGGTAATATGTATGCCTATAATCAGTTAAATACCGAAGACTTCGAAAAATTATTATCATATGTAAAATTTATAACACATCTTGATGTTTCTGAAAAAAATAAAGCGCAGAGCGGTATACTGACCTATCAGAAGGACAAAATACTTTATAATATCAGGGCATCTACATTACCACATACGATTGGACAGGAAGCATGTGTGATGCGAATAATTCCAGCTTTATTTAGTCAAAATATTTCGATTGAACAGGAATTATTATCTTTGATGCATAAAGGAAGCGGATTAATTCTAATTAGTGGTCCTACTGGAAGCGGCAAAAGTACTTTAATGTACCAAATGTTAAATTATGCTGCACAAAATTTAAATAAACAGATTATATCGATTGAAGATCCTGTTGAACAGAGAATTCATGGTATGATTCAAATCAATGTGAATAGAAAAGCTAATATAACATATCAGAATGCAATAAAGGCTATTCTTCGCTGTGATCCGGATATTATTATGATAGGAGAGATCCGTGATATAGAAACTGCAAAACATGTCATCAATGCAAGTTTAAGTGGTCATCTTGTGCTGTCGACACTTCATGCAAATACATGTCTTGGCGCTATCCATCGATTGCTGGAAATGGGAATAACAAAAGTTGAACTTGAACAGTGTGTAGAAATAATCATTAATCAGCGATTAGTTAATACTACATCAGCGCGAACACGTATTTTTGAACAGTTGATTAAAGGCGATGTACGGGATTATTTAAATGATAGAAAGGTTCAGCATTATCATCCTTTATCTGAACAATTGCAAGTTTTGTACGACAAAGAAAAGATTACGCAGCTGGAGTATGAACGTTATGCTTTGGAATAGAAACAAATTAAAATTATATGAAGATGATTTTTTGATTCGCTTAAGTGAGATGACACAAAACGGCTTTACACAATATGAAGCAATTAAATTTTTATTTTCTCAATATGATGAAGTAAAATCTTCAGATAAGAAATTAGTATTATCTGCACTTGAACAAGGCCAACCTTTATCGCATTGTCTGAAGTTATTAAATTATAGTAATCATATCGTTATGCAGGTTCATTTCAGTGAATCATTTGGTAATGTTAACGAAACATTAAAACATTGCTATGCATATAATCTTTCAAAACGGAAACTGAAACAACAGTTTATAAAGACAATTCAATATCCGTTAGTACTTATCGTAATATTTATCACATTAATCATTACTGTTAATCATACAGTACTCCCACAGTTTAAAAATATGTATAGTTCAATGGGAGTGACTTTAAGTAAAGAACTCATAATCCTTACAAATATTCTATATACACTTCCGCAAATAATTATATATACATTGTTTCTTTTCATTTTTCTTACATTTTATTATTTTCTTATTTTTAAAAAATCCAATATTAAAAATCAACTTTCTACCATTAAAAAAATTCCGATTATTAATCAACTTTATCGTTTATTCATTACTTATCGTGTCAGTGCCGAACTTTCATTCTTTTTAAGTAATGGAGTCATGATGAAAAATGTTATCTCAATATTAGAAGGTCAAAATAATGATCAAACGTTAAGTTATATTGCAGCTTGCATTAACCAGGAATTGATTAAAGGTGAACCACTTCCTGATGCAGTATCTAAATTACAATTGTTTGAAAAGTCTATGATTCAATTTATGCAACATGGGGAGAAGAATTCGAAGTTAGACAGAGAACTTGAATATTATAGTGAGTATGTATTTAAAAAATTTGAACTAAAGATTTTCAAATTGATTAAAAGTATTCAGCCAATCATATTTATTGTTTTAGGATTATTAATTGTCGCAATGTATTTAGTTATTATATTACCGATGCTCCAGATGATGGAAGGCATCCAGTAGGAGGAAAAAGAATGTATCAATTTATTAAAACACATAGTAATAATTTTGCCCGAACTTTTAAAAATCAATTCAGAAAAAATGATGGATTTACATTAATTGAAATGTTGCTTGTTTTGCTTGTTATTTCAGTGCTAATTATTGTGATTATTCCAAACATCGCAAAACAATCTGATAACGTTCAGAATACGGGTTGTACAGCACAAGTGAAGATGGTACAAGGTCAGATAGAAGCATATAAGCTTCAGAATGGAAAGGCGCCAACTTCGATTAATGAACTTGTGCCGGAATTTTTAAAGGAAAATCAGGTGAAATGTAAAAATGGGGATCCTATCAATATTGAAAATGGAGAAGCGGTGGCACAAAAACAATAATGGATTTAGTTATATTGAATCATTACTTGTATTATCAATCATCGTTATCATCATAATCATAATTCCAGTTACAAAATTTGATGAAAATAAAGTGAAAGATGAAGAAATTAACGATGAAATTATTTCGCTTTTAAATTATTATCAGACGAAGTCTTATGAAACAGGTGAAGTCATAGTTGTATCGTTCCCTCCAAGGAGCGATACAATCTATATTCAATCCAAAGTTTTAGGGATTAATAGTAAATATATAATTAAGCAAGGTGAAATATATGAAGGTAATAGTATAGCAAATAGTGAAATCATTTTTAAGAATAATGGAGTTAGAAAAGGTGGTTCGATCAAATATTATATTGGTGAGACACTTTATCAAATCGTTGTACAATTACACAGGGGAAGAATACGAATTGAAAAAGTATGATGGGTTTATGCTGATTGATAGCCTGCTTTCTTTTTCGGTAGTCGCTTTAATTACTTTATCGTTATTGCCGATGTATTTCACGTTATCTCATACATATGAGCAAAAGAAAAAATCGTTGGAAATGTATCGAATAGTATATGTAGAAATAGTCATCAATGAAAGAGGTGGTTTCATTGAAGGTGACCAGATTTGTTATAAGAAAGATAAAGTATACTGCATTAAGAAGAAGTGACGGTTTTACGATGATTGAAATGATGATAAATTTATCGATTATTATAATGATTATGAGTATGTTACCGCTCATTTATATGAATATTTATCAATTAAGCGGTAAAAGTACCGATCATTTTGATGTTAATAATGCTATGTTTCAAAGAGATCTTTATGAAGAATTAAATAATGCTGACTATGTTGAAATAGTTAATAATCAGCTTTGGATATATGCTGGGGATGATATTATACAATATCTATATCATAAGCAGCGCATCATTAGAAAGCTCAACCAAGAAGGATATATTATAATGTTAGAAGGAGTAAAAAATGCACATTTTAAAATGGGTGATAATGCAGTATTCCTATCTATTGAACGCTTCAATAAACATACAATTACGTATCAAATCATCTGAAGGCTTTATCTTTCCATCTATGCTGATGTTATTAATGCTTACAATATTTTTTTTAAGTTACTTCAGTACAAGATACATGTTAAAATTTAATACACTAGATAATCTTGAGCATTATTATCTTAATGAAATTATTGAAGCTATTTCACAAAAGAAATAGCTTTTTTAAACAGGGGGTAAGTGATGGCAATTGTATTAATAGGATTTATGGGTGCAGGAAAGACAACCATTGGAGAATTGCTTTCTCGTAAAATGGATTTACCATTTATAGATTTGGATAAAGCGATAGTAGAAAAAGAAAATCTGTCGATTCCTGAAATATTCGAAAAATATGGAGCGTCTTATTTTCGTAAATTGGAACATGATGTATTAAAAACATACATAAACAAGAATATTATCATAGCAACTGGGGGAGGTATTATTGAAAATCCGAACAATTTGGAAATATTACAGAAAAATAATTTAAATATTTGGGTAGATACGAACATTGATACTGTGTATAATAGAATTGTTGGTGATACTAACCGTCCCAATGCTCAGAATAAATCGTTTGAAGAAATTAAAGAGTTGTACAACAGTAGAATTTCACGTTATAATGAAATCGCATACATCAAGGTCTATAATGAGCATGATGTAACTTTAAGTGTTCAGGAAATTCACAATCAAATAATGACGGATGATGAAAATTAGAGAGAATGAGTGATCATCGCCGAAGGGGCAAGCTATATAAACTCTCAGGCAAAAGGATAATTTTCGGACGTAACCTGAAGAAATCAACAGGATAGCATTTGCTATGCTGTTTTTTTATTATATTTTTAGGAGGATAATCATGACTGAATTAAAGAAAACACCATTGTATGACAAATACATTGAAGACGGTGCAAAAGTAATTGACTTCTCTGGGTGGGGTTTACCTGTTCAATTTTCTAGCATTAAAGAAGAGCACATTGCTGTTCGTGAAAATGTTGGAATGTTCGATGTAAGTCATATGGGTGAGATTATTGTTGAAGGTGAAAAAGCTGTAGAATATCTTCAAAGTGTTTTAACGAACGATATTACAAAGACAACTGATAGAAAAGCACAATATACAATGATCTGTAACGAAAATGGTGGCGTAATTGACGATTTAGTTGCTTACAAACTTGATGAAAACAAATATTTATTAGTAATAAATGCGGGTAATACAGACATCGATTTTGAATGGTTGCAAAAACATACCATTGATGGTGTAACTGTAACGAACGTATCGAAAGAATACGGACAAATTGCAGTTCAAGGTCCTAAAGCATTAGAAGTATTAAAATCACAAGTTAAAGAAGATATTGCATCATTAAAAATGTTTGAATTTATTCAAGATGTTGAAATCTTCGGTAAGAACGTTATCTTTAGTCAATCTGGTTATACTGGTGAGCACGGCTTTGAAATTTATTGTGCTGCAGAAGACACAGTTGCAATTTGGGAAGGTTTATTAGATTTAGGTGTTGTACCTTGTGGTTTAGGTGCGCGTGATACATTACGTTTAGAAGCAGCTTTACCATTACATGGACAAGATTTGTCTACCGACATTACACCTTATGAAGCTAAAATGGGCTTCAGCGTAAAATTAGATAAAGGCGATTTTATTGGTCGTGAAGTTCTTGCAAAACAAAAAGAAGAAGGTCTAACACGTAAATCAGCTGGATTAGAAATGTTAGAACGTGGAATCGCACGTACAGATTATGAAGTACAGGATAAAGATGGAAATAAAATTGGTTATGTTACTAGTGGTACTCAATCACCATCTACTGGTCGTTCAATTGCTTTAGCATTGGTTAATATCGATCAAACCGAAATTGGTAATGAAGTATATGTTCAAGTACGTAAAAAATTAGTACCAGCCAAAGTTGTAAAAACACCATTCCATAAAAATTAAGGGGTTGAAAAAATGAGTCATCGTTATATTCCGTTAACAGAAACTGATAAAAAAGAAATGATGGATACAATCGGTATCCAGTCTATCGACGAATTATTCCAGGATATTCCTGAACGCGTCCGCTTTCAAGGGGATTTAAATATTAAACCTCGTAAAGCAGAAACACCTTTATTAAAAGAATTATCTGCGCTTGCAAATAAAAATATTACAAGCGACACACACGCATCATTTTTAGGTGCTGGTGTCTATGATCATTATATTCCTACAGTAGTTGATCATGTTATTTCTCGTAGTGAATTCTATACAGCGTATACACCATATCAACCAGAAATCTCTCAAGGGGAATTACAGGCTATCTTTGAATTCCAGACGATGATTGCTGAACTAACAGGTATGGATTGCGCTAACTCATCTATGTATGATGGCGGAACATCTTTTGCTGAAGCGGCGATGTTAGCATGTGGACACACTAAAAAGAAAAAAATTATTGTATCTAAAGCAGTTAACGACCAATCACGTGCTGTTTTACAAACTTATGCAACGGGTCAACATTTAGAAGTTGTTGAAATCGATGTTAAAGATACTGTAACAGATTTAGATGCTTTAAAAGCAGCAATCGATGAAGATACTGCATGTGTTATGGTTCAATATCCAAACTTCTTTGGTAGTATTGAAGATTTAGAAACGATTAAATCTTACACAGAAGGTACAAAAGCATTATTCGTAGTATCAAGTAACCCTATGAGTTTAGCATTATTAACACCTCCTGGTGAATTTGGTGCTGACTTAGTTGTTGGTGATGCACAAGTATTTGGTATCCCGGCTCAACTTGGTGGACCACACTGTGGATATTTCGCGGCAACAAATAAATTAATGCGTAAAATGCCAGGTCGTTTAGTAGGTCAAACACAAGATAGTGAAGGTAACCGTGGTTTCGTATTAACTTTACAAGCACGTGAACAACATATCCGTCGTGATAAAGCGACTTCAAATATTTGTTCTAACCAGGCATTAAATGCATTAGCAGCATCTGTTGCAATGAGTGCATTAGGTAAAAACGGTGCCTACGAGATGGCGAACCAAAATTTACAAAAAGCTAACTACATGAAAGAAAAAATGATCGCTGAAGGTTTCACCGTATTAGCTGGTACAACTTTCAATGAATTCGTAGTTAAATTTAACGCACCAATCTCTGAAATCAATGAAAAATTATTAGAAGATGGATTTATTGGTGGTTATGATCTTGGTCAAGTGGATAGCAAGTATGAAAATCATATGTTAATCGCTGTTACCGAGTTACGTACGAAAGAAGAGATCGATATATTTATCGCGAAAGTAGGTGTGTTCAATGCTTAAAGGAAGCTCTCCATTAATTTTTGAACGTTCAAAAGAAGATCGTTTCAGTTATTCATTACCTGAATTAGAAGTTGAAAATAAAAAAGTTGAAGATATTTTAGATAGTAAGTTCATTCGTAAAGAACGCGCCATGTTACCAGAAATCGCTGAATTAGATTTAATGCGTCATTACACTGAATTATCTAATAAAAACCATGGTGTTGATTCTGGATTCTATCCACTTGGATCTTGTACGATGAAATACAATCCAAAAATCAACGAGAAAGTTGCTCGTATGGCTGGATTTGCAGCAGCGCATCCACTACAAGATGAAAAAACGATTCAAGGTTCGTTAGAAGTGATCTATGATTTACAAGAACACTTGAAAGAAATTACTGGTATGGATGAAGTTACGCTTCAACCTGCAGCAGGTGCACATGGTGAGTGGACTGCATTAATGATGATTCGTGCGTTCCACGAAGCAAATGGTGACCACAACCGTACAAAAGTAATCGTACCAGACTCAGCACATGGTACTAACCCGGCATCAGCAACAGTTGCTGGTTTTGAAACAGTTACAGTTAAATCAAACGAATTTGGATTAGTTGATATTGAAGATTTAAAACGTGTAGTTGGACCAGATACAGCGGCTATCATGTTAACAAACCCAAATACATTAGGTTTATTTGAAGAAGATATTTTAGAAATTCGTGAAATCGTTCATGCGGCCGGTGGTAAATTATACTATGATGGTGCAAACTTAAATGCAATCATGAGTAAAGTACGCCCTGGAGATATGGGATTTGATGCAGTTCACTTAAACTTACACAAAACGTTCACTGGACCACACGGTGGTGGCGGACCAGGTTCTGGACCAGTTGGTGTGAAAGCTGATTTAGTACCATTCTTACCAAAACCACATATTATTAAAACTGAAGATGGATTTAAATTTGATTATGACCGTGAACAATCTATCGGACGTGTTAAGCCATTCTACGGTAACTTTGGTATTTACTTACGTGCATACACGTATATCCGTACAATGGGACCAGACGGCTTAAAAGAAGCATCTGAAGTGGCTGTATTAAATGCGAACTACATGATGAGAAGATTACAAGACTACTTCGTATTACCATACGATCGTCATTGTAAGCATGAATTTGTAATCAGTGGTTCTAAACAGAAGAAACTTGGTGTGAGAACGTTAGATATGGCAAAACGTCTGTTAGACTTTAACTTCCATCCACCAACAATCTACTTCCCATTAAATGTTGAGGAATGTATGATGATTGAACCAACTGAAACTGAATCAAAAGAAACATTGGATTCATTCTGCGATACGATGATTCAAATTGCTAAAGAAGCAGAAGAGAATCCAGATATCGTATTAGAAGCGCCTCATGATACTGTTATCGGACGTCTTGATGAAACAATGGCAGCACGTAAACCAGTATTAAAATATTCAGGATCGATCGAAAAGTAATATTGAGTTTTAATATAAGCAAAGCATGAATTCATTCGTGCTTTGCTTATTTATATAAAAAATAAAAAAACGAGACAAATTTGTCCCGTCAAAAAATTATTAAATTATTTTTTCACTTTTAAATCATATTTCCAGTCTTTATAGCCATTTTTCAGCATATAAAGATTATTGTAGCCGTGTTTTTTCAGCATACGTGCTGCACGATAGCTTGAGATACCATTTGCATCTACAAAGTAGATCGGTTGATCTTTACGTAACCCAAGCATTCTCGTTCTGAATATTGTCATAGGAATGTTTCTTGCACCGTTAATATGTCCGTAATCATAATCTGCTTTTTCACGTAAATCGATGACCTGCGCTTTTCTTAAACCACTTTTAAAGTCATCTTGACTTAATTCTGTAACAGCTTTACGATTGATAGAGTAATTAATTAGAATGTAAACTAACAAGGCAAGAAGTACGATTCCTAAAATATACCACATCGTCATTTTAGTAGTCCTCCTTTTATAATCATAGATTTATTATAGTAATAAAATCATATGATTTCAAAGTTATTTTACATTTATTTTATTTTTATTTGATGTTATTACGTTGGGGAGTTTGATTGAGATGGAAAATAGTGAAAAAGAAGAATGGTTATTTATAAATACGAAGAAAAATGATCCTTATTTTAATATGGCTTTGGATGAAGCATTACTCAATTTTGTTTCAGAAGGCAAGCTGCCTCCTGTTATTCGATTTTATGGATGGAATCCTGCGACACTTTCAATCGGTTATTTTCAAAAATTAGAAAAAGAGATTGATATAGAAAAGGTAAAATCAAAAGGATATGGTTTAGTACGTCGTGCTACAGGCGGTCGTGGTGTACTACATGATAAAGAACTTACATATAGTGTTATCGTACCTGAAGCACATCCTGAAATGCCTAAGACTGTTACTGAAGCATATCGTGTTATTTCTCAAGGTCTGCTTGAAGGATTTATTGATTTAGGCTTTGATGCTTATTTTGCTGTTCCTAGAACAGAAGAACAACGCGCTAAACTGAAAGATCCTAGAAGTTCTGTCTGCTTCGATGCACCTAGTTGGTATGAACTGGTTGTAGAAGGTCGTAAAATTGCCGGTAGTGCACAAACCCGTCAAAAAGGTGTGATATTACAACACGGTTCTATTTTGCAGTCCATTGACGTTGACGAGCTTTTTGACTTATTCACATATCAAAATCCGAGACTTAAAGATAAAATGAAAAAAGCTTTTTATTCTAAGGCAGTCAGTATACAGGATCTAACAGATAAAGAAATAACGATAGAATTGATGGAAGAAGCATTCTTTAAAGGTTTTGAAAAAGGTTTAAATAAAAAATTAGTCCCTTTTGAAATGACCGATGAATTAAGAGATGAGACGAATCGTTTAATTGAAAAATATAAAAATGATGATTGGACGTATCGAAAATAATTATTCAAAGTTATACATTAATTATTTATAAAGAATATAATACAAAAAGAAAACTGGCACGATTCATACTGTGAATCATGCCGGTTTTTTATTGGAACTGTATTTCATTAAACTGATCGATTACTTTCTGTAAGGTAGCTTTTCCTTCTAAAACAAGCGTCTTATTCTTTTTATCATACCCTTTTTCAATCTTAGAAATCGCTTTTTTCATATTCTTGTTAGCATGTTGAATCTGGTCATGGATTTCTTCAAACGTTTTAGGCGGATTAGCTTTTTTAAATGGCGCTTCATATGTTTGAACCGCATCATCGATAGTTTGTTTTACATCAGATAAACGATCTGACACCAACGCATCTCCTTTCAGTTGATCAATCTTACTTTCTATGTCAGAGTATGTTTTAAATGCGGTTGCTAATTGAGTAGTGTAAGCTTTAAAGTTTTGCGTGTATAAGTCATTTGTTATAGTGTTACCACTTTTGGCTTGTTTGAGTTCGTTATCTATATTCTTTAATGTGTTATTTTTTGAAATATGTTTCATTTTCTCATTTTCAACTTTTTCTTTTAAATGTTCAACTTCTTTAGTTAAAGTATTCTTTTCTTTCGTAAGTTGTTCTGCTTCTGATGGTCCGCAAGCTGTTAGTAGTAGACTAGTAATAAATAGTAAAAATATTTTTTTCATTTTGTTACGCCTCAATTCAAATAGTGTCTTTATATATGTTAACATATATATAATATCATTAGTGTTGCATAAATAAAGATTGAAAATTCAGATATTAACTTTTCTTCGAAAATTTAAAATTTGAAAACACCTAAATAAAGGTAGTAATCATCCGTTTTTTTACTATATAATTTCCATTGGCAGAGCGTCAAAACATTTATGTTTTATGGTACATTCTCACTGATTCTTCGAATCTACAGATGGTTACTTTTCTATATAGAAGCTTTAAGTAACCGTGTAATTTGGAGTATGCTCTTAAAAATTTTCTGAAAGATTTGAGTTGATACTTCTGCTAACTTTCTACTTAATTGTGAATATAATAAAAGTTTTACAAATGACAGTGTATTCAGCTTCTTTGTATAATGATCTAAATTAAGTATTGTTACTTGTTTTGAAACTTTTTTAAAATCAATGGGAGACATCCATTGTTCAAATGATGATTTTTTAGTAAACTTATCTATAGGTTGTTTCCTTTATTGTTGGATTTGGATGAGTTTTACTACCTCCAACCATTATAAAGGAAATTTTTTTACATAAAATAAGTTTTTTGAAAATTCAATCCATAACTGAAGGTTAAGTTATTTTAATGCAACACTAGTGATATAATGTTATAAAAAAGCTTATATATAGAGAGGAAGTAATAAAATGAAATTTGAAAAAGTAAATCACTTGCTAGGCGAAAAATCTTTAGATGCTTTAATTATACTATCACATTATAACAGAAGATATTTATCAGGATTTACAGGTTCAAGCGGTGCTTTAATCATTTCCAGAGATAAGAAAATTTTAGTGACTGATTTTAGATATATTGAACAGGCTACTAACCAAGCTTCAGCTTTTGAAATTGTTAAACACAGTAAACCGATACTTTATGAAATTCGTATGTTAATAGAGACATATGGCTATAAATCTATTGGTTTTGAGGGAGATCTTATTACATATCAGCAACATCAAAGTTTATTAAGTAATCATTATGAACTTGTTAATGTTGCTGGGGAAGTAGAACGTATCCGAATGATAAAAGAACCGCACGAAATTGAAATTATCCAGAAAGCGGCAGATATTGCTGATGCTACTTTTGACTATATTTTAGAAATAACAAAACCTGGTATGACTGAAATGCAGATTAATAACTTAATGGAGATGAAAATGCGTGAACTAGGGGCATCTGGTTCTTCTTTCGATACAATAGTTGCTAGTGGTGTACGAGGAGCATTACCCCATGGTGTCGCTAGTGATAAGATGATTCAGTCTGGCGAGATGGTTACATTTGATTACGGTGCGATTTTCAACGGTTACATATCAGACATAACGCGTACGATTGCTGTTGGTGATCCAAGTGAAGAGATGGTTAAGATTTATAACATCGTATTAGAATCACAAATGAAAGCTTTAAATGAAATTACAATGGGTATGTCTGGAGTCGAGGCCGATAAAATTGCCAGAGATGTGATTGAATCTTACGGATACGGAGAAAATTTTGGACATTCATTAGGGCATGGTATAGGGCTTGAAGTGCATGAGGGACCAATGTTATCTTCAAAATCTCCTCATATTCTGGAAGAAAATATGTGTGTAACATTAGAACCTGGTATATATGTCGATGGTGTAGGTGGCGTACGTATAGAAGATGATGTTTTAGTAACAAAAAATGGACTAAAGCGCTTTACACATTCAACAAAAGACCTTATTATTTTATAAGAGAGCTAATTAGGAGGAAATTTAATGATTTCAGTAAACGATTTTAAGACAGGTTTAACAATTGAAGTAGATAACGGGATTTGGAGAGTTATTGAATTTCAACACGTAAAACCAGGTAAAGGCGCTGCATTCGTACGTTCAAAATTACGTAACTTACGTACTGGTGCAATTCAGGAAAAAACTTTCCGTGCTGGTGAAAAAGTAGGTAAAGCACAAATCGATAATAAACGTATGCAATATTTATATGCTTCAGGCGACCAACATGTATTCATGGATAATGAATCTTATGAACAATTAGAATTGCCGGAAAGCACGATTGAATACGAGTTAAAATTCTTAAAAGAAAATATGGAAGTTCATATTCAAATGTATGAAGGTGAAACGTTAGGTGTTGAATTACCAAACACTGTAACATTAGAAGTAACTGAAACAGAACCTGGTATTAAAGGTGATACAGCACAGGGTGCTACGAAACAGGCTACTGTTGAAACAGGTTATACTTTAAATGTACCTTTATTCGTTAACCAAGGTGATAAATTAATCATCAATACAACTGATGGTTCATATGTATCACGTGGATAAGCTTCAAAATTTTATCAAGACATGCATATTTTGCATGTCTTTTATTTTTTTCTTGTATTGGTCTGACCACTAGGATAAAATAAATTAGTAACTAGTCATAAAATCTTGTATAAAAAAGGGGTACATCATGAAATTTGAAGATATAAAGAAACTTGTAGATTTAATAGACACATCAAAAACATTAACTGAATTAAATTTAGAGCAGGATGAATATAAAATTGTGATTAAAAAAGAAAAAGAAATAGTACAGGCACCGATTACTTCAATGTATGAAGTACCATCAGCACAGGTTATGCATACACCGCAAATACAGTCACAGACACACGCTCAACCTCAAACAAACGCTATATCACCGGCAGAACATATAGATACTGGTAAGACGATTAATGCACCTATGGTTGGAACATTTTATAAATCACCTTCACCTGAAAGTGCGCCATACGTGAGTGTTGGGGATAAAGTCAATGCGGACAGTACAGTATGTATTCTGGAGGCAATGAAATTATTTAATGAAATTCAGGCTGAAATCTCAGGAGAGATTGTAGAAATTCTTGTTGAAGATGGACAAATGGTTGAATACGGACAACCGTTATTTAAGGTGAAATAATATGAAGAAAGTATTAGTCGCAAATCGTGGCGAGATAGCAGTAAGAATCATTCGTGCGTTAAAGGAGTTAAATATACAGTCAGTAGCTGTCTATTCTGAGGCAGACCGTGATGCCTTACATACTCAAATTGCAGATGAAGCTTATTGTATCGGACCGAAACAATCGAAAGATTCTTATTTAAATATCCCGAATATTTTAATGATCGCAAGCTCTACAGGTTGCGATGGTATTCATCCTGGTTATGGTTTTTTAGCTGAGAACGCAAATTTTGCAGAAATGTGCGAAGCATGTCAAATTAAATTTATCGGACCGAGTCACTATTCAATCTCTAAAATGGGAATCAAGGACGTAGCCAAGAAAGAAATGATAAAAGCAAATGTTCCTGTTGTTCCTGGAAGTGATGGATTATTAGAAAGTGTTGAAGATGCATTGACACTTGCGAATCAAATGGGTTATCCGGTTATCTTAAAAGCGACTGCTGGTGGTGGTGGCAAAGGGATACGTGTAGCAAGAAATGATGAAGAACTTCGCAATGGTTATATGATGACCGAACAGGAAGCTGCTACAGCTTTCGGTAATCCAGGGCTATATTTAGAGAAATTTATCGAGGAATTTCGTCATGTGGAAATCCAAATATTGGCTGATCAATACGGAAATGTAATACATCTCGGTGAGCGAGATTGTACCATCCAGCGTCGTATGCAAAAACTTGTAGAAGAATCACCTTCGCCTATATTAGATGATACAACGAGAACAGCAATGGGTCAGGCAGCAGTACGTGCAGCTGAAGCTGTAAATTACGAAGGTGCTGGTACCGTTGAATTTATCTATGATTTAGCAACGAAAGCATTTTACTTTATGGAAATGAATACACGCATTCAGGTTGAACATCCGGTGACTGAAATGGTGACAGGAATTGATCTGGTGAAATGGCAGATAAAAATTGCCTCAGGAGAAAGACTCACGACACAACAGGACGATGTTATGATGTCAGGTCATGCGATTGAACTCAGAATAAATGCAGAGAATCCATATAAAAATTTTATGCCATCTCCGGGTAAAATTACTCAATATGTTGTACCAGGTGGAAATGGTGTAAGAATAGATTCAGCGTGTTATACGAACTATATAATTCCACCTTTCTACGACTCGATGGTGGCTAAACTAATCGTATATCAACCAACACGTGCAGAAGCGATTGAATGTGCCAAACGTGCACTAGATGAATTTGTTGTAACGGGAGTTGATACGACGATACCTTTCCACCTTGCATTAATGGAAAATGATACTTTCAAATCTAATGACTATAGCACGAAATTTTTAGAACAAAATGAAATACTTTCATAAAAAAACGCATAAGCGTTTTTCAGACTGTAGACAAAGTCTCCTTCGGAGATGAAGTTTACAGTCTTTTTTTGATAAAATATAGATATATCATTGAACGGTGGTGTTTTACTTGATTAAGAGAAGTAAGTCTGAAGATATTAATATCATTCGCAGTCAATTTGAAATGTATTCATTAGAAGACCTTGTACCAGAAAATCATCTTCTAAGAAAAGTTGATAAAGTATTCGATTTATCCTTTGTATATGATTTAGTAGAAGAAAAGTATTCTACAGATAATGGCCGTCCAAGTATTGATCCGGTTGTATTAATAAAAATTGTATTAATACAACACCTTTTTGGTATCAAATCAATGCGCCAGACAATTAAAGAGATTGAAACTAATTTTGCGTACAAATGGTATCTCGGTTTAGGCGTTAACGATAAAGTACCTCATTTTTCTACCTTCGGTAAGAACTATTCTAGACGATTTTATGATAATCAGATTTTCGAAGAAATCTTTTCTCGTATTCTCAAAATTGCTATAGATAATAACTTCGTAGATAATACTTCACTATTTATTGATTCAACGCATATTAAGGCCAATGCCAACAAGAAGAAATTTATTAAACAAGAAATACAGAAGACTGCTAAACATTATGAACAAGAGCTTATTGAAGATATCAATTCTATTAGAGAATCTGAAGGAAAAAAGCCTCTAGCTTCAAGAAAGGAGGAGAATCTTAAAGTAATAAAAATAAGTAATAATGATCCCGATGCTGGTTACTATGTTAAAAGTGAAAGAGAAAAACAATTTGCCTATAGTGCGCATACATGCTGCGATAAGTATGGTTATATCGTTGATTTTCATTTAACTCCTGGTAATGTTCATGATAGTACACAGTTAGTACCTATGATTGACAGGCTTGAAAGTAAAAAACTACTACCGAGATATGTTGCTGTGGATTCTGGATATAAAACACCTCATAATGCTAAGTATTTATTAGATAAAGAAATTCTACCAGCTATGCCATATAAACGTCCCATGGGTCCGAAGGACTTAATGAATAAAAATGAATTTATATATGACGAATACTATGATTGTTATATTTGCCCTAATAATCAAATGTTGAAATATCAAAGAACAGACAGCGATGGTTATCGTTTGTATATTTCTAATCCAAATAAATGTAAGGATTGTCCTTTACTTAATAAATGTACTAAGAGTAAAGAACAGAAAAAAATCGTTACAAGACATATATGGCAACAATATCTTGATATTGTTGATGACTTGAGATTCATAGATACTATAAAAGCTATATATAAATTGCGTAGTCAAACAATAGAAAGACGTTTTGCTGATGCTAAAGAACAGCATGGTTTGCGATGGACTAAGTACAAAGGAATTCAAAAAGTCACCATGGAGACCACGCTTATTTTCGCATGCATGAATTTAAAGAAATTAGCAAATTATCTAGCAGGTTAAGCTGGATATTTTGCTAATTTCTTTAAAATAACAATATTTTTCGAAGAAAAAAGACAAACTCACTTTTAGAATTGTGAGTTTGTCTTCAGTCTGAAAAACGCATAAGCGTTTTTTTATTTAGCATTTAATATTATACTTAAAACATGTTATAGTATTAATATGAGATGGGAGGCATATATCAATGATTGAAACAAATAAAAAAGGCAATTTAGGTACTGTTGAAATTGCACCAAGTGTAATTGAAGTCATCGCTTCAATCGCTGTATCTGAAGTCAAAGGTGTATCACTTGTTCAAAAGAACAAATCTCTCGATAAATTAGGCGTTAAAAATCAAAAAGGTGTTAACGTAGAAGTTAAGGATGAAGATATCATTATCGATGCATTCTGTGCTTTCGACTATGGTACAAAAATCTCTAAGACGGCAACACAAGTACAGCAATCTATAAAAAATGCATTAGGTAATATGACTGCGATTAGTCCGAAACAAATCAATGTGCATATCGTTAATGTAAAATTTAAAGAAAATTAATTTAGAGGATGCTTGCATCCTCTAAATTTTTGAAGGAGAAACATATGTCAAGAACAGAATCAAGACAACATGCAGTACAAATATTATTTCAATTAGAAACAAAGGAACATGATATTACAATTGAAGAAGCAACAGCTTTTATTATTGAGCCTCCTCTAAAGGATGGATTTTGTGAATCAATCGTTCGTGGTGTGAAAGCTCATGAAACAGACATCGATGGTAAAATATCACCTCATCTTAAACAGTGGACGCTTGACCGTATCAATAAGATTGATCGAATTATTTTACGTATGAGTACTTATGAAATGCTATACACTGATGCACCGGAAAAAGTAGTTGTTAATGAAGCGGTAAATTTAGCGAAAACTTATAGCGATGATGACAGCTATAAATTTATCAACGGTGTTTTAAGTGAAATAATTAAAAATAAAGCGTAGTGATGATATGGAAAAGTATTTAACGGTAAGTGCGTTAAGTAAATATATAAAAGTAAAATTTGATAGAGATCCTTATTTACAGGAAGTCTATATAAAGGGTGAGCTTTCAAACTATAAACGTCATTCTAGTGGACATCATTATTTTGCATTAAAAGATGACGGTGCCATTATTCAATGTATGATGTTTAGTCGTGATGCGGGTAAATTATCTTTTACTCCTAAAGAGGGAGATAGTGTACTTATTACCGGACGTGTTTCATCATATGAGGCACGAGGCAACTATCAATTGTATGTTAATACAATGACGCTTGATGGTATTGGGTTATTATATGAGAAATTTGAACAACTTAAAAAGGAATTTCAGGAAAAAGGTTATTTTAATAGAGAACATAAACAGTCTTTACCAAAATATCCGAAGCATATTGCAGTACTTACAGCAAGCACAGGAGCGGCCGTACAGGATATACGGACTACTTTAAATAATAGATATCCATTGGCAGAAGTAACGTATATATCGACACTAGTACAAGGTGCAGGTGCTAAAGAAGATATCGTAAAAAATATTGAACAAGCAGATGCTATCGGTGTCGATGTAATCATTCTTGGACGTGGTGGGGGCTCAATTGAAGATTTATGGGCATTTAATGAAGCTGCTGTTGTTGAAGCCATATATAATGCACGTACACCTATCATTTCAGCAGTAGGGCATGAAACGGATACGACTTTATCAGATTTTGTAGCAGATTTACGTGCACCAACACCAACTGGAGCGGCTGTTCTTGCAACGCCTGACGTCCGTGAATTGGATGCGCAGATTAATAAAGCACGTGAATTCATGAATCATAAAATGAACAATATATTACGTCATCAAGTGCAGCACTTAAATCAGCTTGAGAATTATTATATTTTTAAGAATCCATATATGCTTGTTGAACAAAAAGTTCAGCGAATCGATGAAATTCAGAATAATATGAAGTACCTGGTGAATACGATGCTGCAACAACAAAAGCATCGTTCTTCAACTTTAACTCAGCATATTACACCTAAGACATTAGAGGATAAGGTAAAGCATTACCACAAAGAAATTGAAAATAAACAACATCAAATGGACAGAATAGTACAGTATTTGATGTCAATGAAACAAACAGCATTTCAATCTCGACTTGCACTGCTTAGCAGCTTAAGTCCAACAGAAACATTACTACGAGGATATAGTATTACGCGATATAACGATGCGATAGTGCGTTCTGTAGATGATGTGAAAATTGGTGATAAGTTAGAAGTTGAAATCAAGGATGGTAAACTAATCAGTGAAGTAATTGAAAAGAAATAACTAGGGGTGTCTTCCATGGCTAAAGATTTTGAAACGATGATGAACGAATTAGAAACGATTGTTAAACAACTTGATAATGAAAATGTTTCGCTTGAAAAATCCATTGAACTATATGAAGCAGGTGTCAAATTATCTAAAGCATGTCAGGATAAACTGAAAGAAGCTGAGCAGAAAATCGCTAAACTACAAGAGGCAGATACAAATGAATAAGGCATATATTGAAGCGATTAATAATGCAATCGATGAAAATTATCAGGAAAAAGCCGTATCATCACAATTAAATGAATCGATTATCTATTCGTTAAAAGCGGGAGGTAAACGTGTGCGCCCATTACTGTTAATGACAACGCTTGAAAGTCTGGGTGGTAATCCAGATGATGGGATAGCATTTGGTTTGGCAGTCGAAATGATACATACATATTCGTTGATTCATGATGATCTTCCTGCAATGGATGATGATGATTATCGCAGAGGCAAACTCACAAACCATAAAGTATATGGTGAAGCAACAGCTATTTTAGCAGGAGATGCCTTACTAACGGATAGTTTCCATCAAATAATATCAGGCAACTATTCAGACGCAACTAAAATAAAACTGATAACATTATTATCAGATGCTGCCGGGTCTAAAGGTATGGTCGCGGGACAGATGCTTGATATGGAAAGCGAAAATAAATCAATTGATATGATAACGCTTGAGACAATTCACCATCATAAAACAGGAGATTTAATTCACGCATCTATTTATGCTGCAGGTATTATACTAAATCTGAATGATGATATTTTATTGTCGCTAGATAAAGTAGGAAGAAATATTGGATTAATGTTTCAGATTAAAGATGATATATTAGATGTAGAAGGTGATTTCGAGTCAATCGGAAAAACTGTTGGAAGTGATGCAGAAAATGCAAAAAGCACATACGTCTCACTAATCGGTCTTGAAGCATCTAAACAAAGACTAAATGAAATCTATAATGAGACGATAGAAATTGTTGAGGACATTACATTAAATAAAGCACCACTCATAGCATTAATTGATTTTATTGTTGATAGAAATAAATAAAAGCCTGTATAAGGCTTTTTTTATTTTTCATGCATTCATAAACAATGATATAATAGGTAACATATTATAGTAAGAGAGATGTAGGTGGGAATTCATGGATGTATCGAAAATAAAAGATCCATCGTTTATTAAAAATTTAACAGATGATGAGTTAGTTGAATTAAGTGGTGATATTCGTCAGTTTCTTATAGAGAAATGCGCAATTACCGGAGGGCATATTGGGGCAAATTTAGGTGTTGTAGAATTAACAATCGCCATGCATAGAAGTTTTAACAGTCCTCAAGATAAACTTATCTTTGATGTAGGACATCAGGCATATATTCATAAAATATTAACTGGCCGTGGAGAGAAATTTGATACGTTACGCCAATATAAAGGTTTAAGTGGATTTCCGAAATTAAATGAAAGTCCGCATGATGTATGGGAAGCAGGACATTCTTCAACTTCACTCTCAGCAGCTATCGGCATGGCAAAAGCGCGTGATATTCTAGGTGAAGATTATGATGTTGTACCGATTATCGGAGATGGAGCTTTAACTGGTGGTATGGCACTTGAAGCTTTAAATCATATCGGACATGATAAAACTGATATGACAATCGTCTTAAATGATAATGAAATGAGTATTGCGCCTAACGTTGGTGCGATGCATAATATGTTTGGTCGATTACGCACGAATCAAAACTATAACCGTGCAAAAGTTGATATTGACGGTTTCTTAAGTAAATTACCGGGTGGACATAAACTAAGAGATTCAGCTGATCGTATTAAGGATAGTCTGAAATATCTTGTTGTAACAGGTGTATTCTTTGAGGAGCTTGGCATTAAATATGTCGGGCCAGTAGACGGGCATAATTTTAATGATCTTAAAGAAGCTTTCGAGACATCTAAACGTATTAACGGACCGGTTATCGTTCACGTTATTACTAAAAAAGGTAAAGGTTACCGACCGGCAGAAAACGATAAGATCGGGACATGGCATGGATTAGGACCATATAAATTAGAAACGGGCGAACAGGTAAAAGGTAGCTCAAAAGCACCAGCCTGGAGTCAAATCTTCAGCGACACGGTACAAAGTTTTGCAGAAAAAGATAAACATATTGTTGCGATTACACCGGCGATGCCAGTAGGTAGTAAGTTAACGAGGTTTCAGGCAGAATTACCGGATCAATTCTTTGACGTTGGTATAGCAGAACAGCATGCAGTGACGATGGCGGGTGGATTAGCTGCTAATGGCATGAAACCTTATGTGGCCATTTATTCAACATTTTTACAACGTGCTTATGATCAAATGCTGCATGACGTCGACCGTCAAAACTTACATGTAGTATTTGGAATTGACCGTTCAGGTCTTGTTGGAGCAGATGGTGAAACACATCAAGGAGTCTTTGATATACCTTTCTTAAGTCATATGCCGAATATTACGATTATGATGCCAAAAGATGAGAATGAAGCGCGTCATATGCTGCATAGTGCATTTTATGAATACACGGGCCCTATTGCGATACGTTATCCAAGAGGGAATGGTATTGGTGTGGATGTGGATGCTAACTTGCAACCCGTACCATATGGTAAATGGGAAACCCTTCATGATGGTGAGGATGTCGCAGTACTAAGTTTCGGACCGACATTACAACTTATTGAAGAAGTGCGTGATGAACTATTAAAAGAAGGCATCAATATTGAAGTGGTTAATGCACGATTTATTAAACCGCTAGATACAGACTATCTGGATAAAATTGCAAAGGAAAATAAAGCAATAATTACAGTTGAAGAGTCGATGTTGAGCGGTGGTTTTGGGTCATTAATCGTCAATTACTTCAATGATAGACATCAACATATAGATATTAAACGCATCGGAATTGACGATGAATATATTGAACATGGTGATGTAGAATTATTACTGAATGATATCGGGATTTCAAAAGCAAATATTATCAATGAAATAAAACAATCACTAAAGCGTAAACATGAAAAAAATTAGAATAGATGATTGGCTCGTTGAACATGACTATTATGAAACAAAAGATGCCGCTATGCGAGCAGTCATGGCAGGTCTCATTTTTAATGACAATATTCGTATTGACACTGCAGGTGAGAAAATTAATCCTATAACTGCAAAAATCCGCGTGAAAGATAAACGGAAAAAATATGTAAGTCGTGGCGGATATAAACTTGAAAAAGCAATTGAATATTTTGATTTAAATTTAATTGATGTCATTCATCTCGATATCGGATCTTCTACTGGTGGATTTACAGACTGTGCATTACAAAATGGTGCGCGTCATTCATATGCTTTGGATGTCGGTACGAATCAATTAGACTATCGTTTACGTGTTCATGATAAAGTTACAGTCATGGAACAGACAAATTTTAGATATGTGATGAAAGAACAGTTTGATCCTACACCGAATTTTATCACGATAGACGTAAGTTTTATTTCTTTATCAGTGATTTTCAATAAACTTGTTGAAATAGTAAAACCTGGTGCCACGATTGTTGCACTCATCAAGCCCCAATTTGAAGCAAGATATGAATATGTTGATAAAGGAATTGTTCATGATAAGGATGAACATATCCGGGTATTAGATGAAATGATTCAGCTTTGTAAGAAACTTAATATTCAAGTACACGGTATTACCTTTTCACCAATTACTGGTCAAAAAGGTAATATTGAATATTTATTACATGGTGAAGTTATTTCTGATAATGATGAAATTATTAATTCTGTTATCAATGATAAAAATCTGTCACAATCAACAGCAATGATTGTGGAACAAGCGTTTAACATATTAAATGATTAAACCACCGAGGTAAATTCGGTGGTTTTTTCGTATACAATAAATTGTATGTATGCTAAAATTATCTGTATAATTATACAGGTACAAGGGGGGCGTAGGTATGGCCAATAAAACTATCCGACAAATTAAAATCAGAGAGATCATCTCTAATCAACAAATAGAAACACAGGAAGATCTCGTTGAGAAATTAAATGAATATAATTTAAATGTAACACAAGCAACTATTTCTCGAGATATTAAAGAATTACAATTAATTAAAGTACCCACACCTAGTGGACAATATATTTACTCACTACCAAGAGACAGAAAATATCATCCGTTAGATAAATTAGGACGCTATTTAATGGATTCATTTGTTAAATTGGATAGTGCTGACAATTTACTTGTCTTAAAAACTTTACCAGGAAATGCACAGTCAATCGGTGCTATTTTAGATCAGTTAGAATGGGAAGAAGTGATCGGTACAATTTGTGGTGATGATACTTGCCTATTAATCTGTAAAGATAAAAAAGCAGCAGAAGTGATCACTGAACGTATTTTTAACATGCTTTAATTGGGGGATTTTATATGCTTTTGTCGTTATCTATTAAACAGTTTGCAATAATCGAGGCATTAGAAATTGAATTAAAAGATGGTTTAACTGTACTTAGTGGAGAAACTGGTGCAGGTAAGTCAATCATTATCGATGCAATCGGACAACTCATTGGTATTCGAGCAAGTCAGACTTTAGTGCGTCATGGTGAAAATAAGGCGATTGTTGAAGGTATATTTGATATAGACCATAATCCTCGAGTAAAGGATATGCTCATTGAAAAAGATATTCCATTAGATGATTTTATGTTGGTAAAACGTGAAATTTTAAAGACGGGTAAAAGTATATGTAAGATCAATAATCAGACCGTAACATTAACAGAATTAAAAAGTATCATGCAGGAGCTTTTGGATATTCATGGGCAACACGAAACACAGACCCTGTTAAAACCAAAATATCATCTGACATTATTAGATGATTATGCAAAAGGCAATTATGATACTTTACTGGCGGAGTATCAGATAACCTTTAAACAATATGTTGAGAAGACGAATGAGCTGAAAAACTTGCAGCAAAAAGATGAAGAGTTGTTGCAACGTTTAGATTTAATAAAATATCAACATAAAGAATTAAGTGAAAAGGAATTAATCGCCTCAGAAAAAGAAACGTTAACAGAAGAAATTAATCGACTGCAAAATTATGAGAAACTTAATGATGCTTTAACAAAATCAGTTAATCTATTAAGCGAAGAAAATCAAATATTAGATTTACTATTCAAATTTAACGCATCACTTAAAGAAGTGGATGAAATTATACCGAACAAGTTTAGTAAGACATTAGAGGAGTCGGAAGGTCTGTATTATATTTTAGATGATGCAAAACATGCATTGCATGATGCGATGTCTCAAAATGAATATGATGAGAATGAACTTAATCAGTTAGAGACGCGTATGAATGAAATACAATTTCTAGAACGTAAGTATGGAAAACCTTTAAATGAGCTGATACCTTTTATTGATGAGTTAGAAAAAGAAATTAATACGATTGAAAATATTGAAGAATCTACTACTCAATTGATGAAGGAAATTGAACAGACAAAATCAAAACTTCTGTCGTTAGGAAATGATTTAAGCAAAGCAAGACGTAAAGTAGCTCAAACACTACGCAATGAAATATTAGATGAAATTCATAATTTAGAGATGAAAAGTGCAAACTTTGAAATGGCATTTACTAAGACTGAACCAAGCGTAACCGGTATTGAATCTTTAGAATTTATGATTAGCCCAAATAAAGGCGAACCATTGAAACCAATGGAGAAAATAGCATCTGGTGGGGAACTAAGTCGTATGATGCTTGCTTTGAAAAGTATATTTGCAGAGTCGAAAGGTAAAACAGCAATTTTATTTGACGAAGTAGACACAGGTGTTTCTGGTAAAGTCGCTCAAAAAATGGCTGAGAAAATGTATGATATTTCACAGCATATACAAGTTATCTGTATTTCACATTTACCACAAGTTGCTGCAATTAGCGATCATCATCTTTATATCGAGAAAAAAGAACAAGATGACAGAACCACTACAAGAGTAACTGAACTCGATGGAGAATCACGCATAAAAGAAGTTGCAAGAATGATTTCAGGTGTTGAAGTGACGCCACTCACATTAGAACATGCTGCTGAATTAATCAATCAAAATAAGAAGTAAAAAAGGATGAAGAAGTATGGTGCTTAAAGTTGCAATTATTGAAGATTCAAGAGAACTCGCAGTAACAATAAAAACACATCTAGAAAAACATAATTTGCAGGTCGTCGGAATGTGTCATAACGGTAAGGATGCACTTAATATGATCAATGATGTTGAATTTGATTTACTGTTACTTGACCTGATATTGCCACATATCGATGGAATTACGCTGTTAAAAGAGCATATTCCAACGAATCATTCTTTTAAAATTATTTGCTTAAGTGCGTTTGGAAAAGATTCTGTGCTGTCAGAAGCAATGGATTCCGGAGCTGATTATTTCATTTTAAAGCCGATTAATTTTGATAATTTTGTCAATCGTATTTGTCAGATCTGTAATATTGATGAATCAGTCCTCAGACAAGATAAATTAGAACAGTTAGGATTTAAAGAAAAACATAAAGGTACGCGATATATACAGGATGCCATTGAAATATTATCTGCTAGAAGCGAACAAGAACGAGCGAAGAAAGTACACTTAACAATTGATTTATATCCAAAGATTGCAGAAAGAAACAATGTTAAGAATGCAAATGTAGAACGTTCTATACGACATGCAATTGAAAAAGCATGGGATAACGGTTTACAGGAAGTGTTTAGCAAACGTGGAAAATTAAATCGACCGACGAGTGGCGAACTAATCGATTACCTCTTGGAGGATTATCATGACTAAAGTAATTGGACACAGAGGGTATGCTGCACTTTATCCTGAAAATACGATGCTAAGCTTTAAAAAAGCTTATGAACATGGTGCAGATGGAATAGAGCTTGATATACATATGTCTGTCGATAAAGAAATTATTGTCATCCATGATCCATCCTTAAATCGTACAACCAATCAGAAAGGTCGAGTCAATCAATTAACATTAGATAAAATCAAAAATGCACGTATTAAGAATGGTTTATTTAAAATAACTGACGAACAAGTCCCAACGTTAAAAGAAGTGATGGACTGGATCATTACAACTGATATGACATTAAATATTGAAATAAAAGGTGTTACTGAAGGTGTGCTTGAAGATGGGCTACTCAAACTTTTAAGTCACTATGACATGAAAGAGCGTATTATCATATCAAGCTTTAATCTTGAAAGTCTTTTATATATAGAAAAGATTGATTCGAGTTATGAAACAGCACTACTTACAGATAAAGATTTGGGTGAGCCGTGGATATATTTGGAGTCACATGGCATTAAATCAGTGCATCCTTATGGAAAAAGTTATATGACCGATGCGAAAAGACAAGAAGTAGTACGATATAATTTACCAGCACGTGTCTACACGGTTAATCGCGCAAAAGAAATACAGTATTGGCTGGAAGAAGAAATCGATGCCATTATAACAGATGAAGTAGAAGTAGCGGTAAAATTAAAAAAAGATTATTTGTTAAAACAACATTGATAAAAATAAAAAACAAGAGAATCATCCATTATTAGGACTGATTCTCTTGTTTTTTATAAAATTTTTCTTGAGCACGTTTACTTTTCTTTTCGATATGAAGAATATAGCCGCCTACAAAACTAACACCAAGTACCATTAAGATAAGTCCGATTAAAAATTGCAGCCAAATAAAATGGAGTTCTGGGACAAGAATACCAAAAACAGCATCTCGCATCCATTTGATACCTAAACCTGCAAAATAAATTGGAATAACTAAAACAAGAAGTGCGATAATCTTTTTCATAAATTCACCTACCAATAGCATTATAACAAAAAAACATCATAATATTAATAATAAAAAAATTATTATATAAATATAATAAGAGATGAAAATGATGAATAAAAAAAGAATCTAAAATACGTTCAAATAGCATATTGGAAGCGCTTTAGTTTGTTGAAGTACATAAATATTCAATAGAATATAATAATAATATATCGGAAATCGAACTAAAATATACAGAAATAAATTTAATAATGAATATTTTTGTTTTATAAACATAATATTTAATGTAAAATAGGAAGTGTTAAAATAATAATTATTTTATGAAAAGGGGAAATAAAATGATTTTTAAGACTTTAGAACAATATGACTATGAGCAAGTTGTATTCTGCCAGGATAATGCAAGTGGATTAAAAGCGATTATCGCGATCCATGATTCAACACTTGGACCTGCGCTTGGTGGATGCAGAATGTGGCCATACGAAACAGAAGAAGAAGCAATTGAAGATGCATTACGTTTAGCACGTGGAATGACATATAAAAATGCAGCAGCAGGACTTAACTTAGGTGGCGCGAAAACAGTTGTTATCGGAGATCCTAAGAAAGATAAATCAGAAGCTTTATTTAGAGCATTAGGTCGTTATATTCAAAGTTTAAACGGACGATATATTACAGCTGAAGACGTTGGTACAACAGTTACTGATATGGACATTATTCATGAAGAAACTGACTTTGTCGTAGGATTATCAGAAAGCTACGGATCTAGTGGAAATCCTAGTCCGATGACAGCATTAGGAGTTTATCGTGCGATGAAACGTACGGCGAAAGAAGCATTCGGTGATGATAGTTTAGCAGGTAAGACAATTTCTGTACAAGGGGTAGGAAATGTATCTTATACTTTATGTAAATATTTACATGAAGAAGGTGCGAAATTAATCGTTACGGATATCTTCCAGGAATCAATTGATAGAGCGGTAAATGATTTTGGCGCAACAGCAGTGAAACCTGATGAAATTTACTCAGTTGAAGCGGATATCTTTGCACCATGTGCATTAGGTGCGATTCTTAATGATGACACAATTCCACAATTGAAAGTTAAAGCAGTATGTGGATCATCTAATAACCAGTTGAAAGACTTGGAAAGACACGCAGCAATGCTTAAAGAAAGAAACATTATCTATGCACCTGACTTTGTTGTAAACTCGGGTGGAGTTATTAATGTAGCTGATGAGTTAAACGGCTACAACCAAGATCGTGCAATGAAAAAAGTAAATGAAATCTATGACCAGATGGATAAAGTATTTGAAATCGCGAAACGCGATAACATTTCTACAGCATTAGCAGCAGAACGTTTAGCTGAAGAACGTATTGATCAAATGATGCGTGTACGTAGTACATTTAGTTTAAATGAACATTCTTTGATTTCTAGACGTAAAGGTTAATAAAGCAGGTATGCTCAGAATTTTGAGCATACCTGTTTTTAAATATCACTAAAATTAATTTTGTAATTTTCTTTTAGGGTGAAACGACCAATAAGTCACCACACGAATGATATATTCAAGCGGACCATATTTAAAATATATACTGCTCAATAAGATTTGTACCACAAAGAAAATTAAGGCAATGAAAACAGATAATACAAAATTGCTGTCACCAAATCGTCCAAACCCATGACTATAATAAATAAACCCATGGAAGATAGATTGGCTAATGTAATTAATGAGAGAAAGTTTTCCTACAAATTCAAATCCTCTGAATATCTTTACTTGCAGAAAACGATGATATAAATAATAGAACAAAGCAATATAACTAAAACTAAATCAAAAATAGCAGCCAGTGCTAATAATCCGATAATATCATTATTAGGATATATTTCAAAAAATGCTTTAAATACTAAGAAAAACGGCGTTAAAAAGATTAATATCTTTTTAGAATGTGTGCAGGTAGATTCAAAAAATTTATTTTTAGCAAAAATCATTCCAGTAATAAAGAATAGTATGTGAAAGAAAATAGAAATTGCGAGTAAACTAAATATATGATCATCCATAAATAAAAACGGATCTTCGGTTAAGTTAAAGAAATCGTTTCTCTCGCTTAATGAACCGGAAGAATTTAAGACCATTTCTTTATGGAGAGAATTAAATAATGTTAATAATTTATTGAGCAAAGGAGTGAGAAGATATACTCCTTTGCTTAATTTATTTATCACATTCAAAGTAAATAATTTAATAATTATAACCTTTTACTATTTTGAATTTCCATAATATATTTTTGATTTAAATAATCTGAATATAACTTGAAGATTACATAATGTAAAATCAAATTTATTACTGCGATTGCATATATATATGGATAAACTTGAGTAAACAGAAGACTAGAATACAGATAAATAGAACATAAAATAATGAATGTATTATCAGTTGAACATAGGATTACATTAAAAGTAGATTTAGTTGTTGAATATTTCCATAAATATGGATAAAGTACGCCAAAAGAAAGTCCAAATAAAATAGAAATTAAAATCAATCTCCAAAAGTAATTATAATGAACTGTGATATCTGTATTGAACAAAGATGTAATAGTCATTAACCAAATCAAGCTAAGAAATGAAGTTTGAAAGAAGTTTTGTATTAATTCTTTAATCATAATAACATCTCCTTTATTTCTCGTGAATAGTATCTGCTGACAATATATTCCTTATTAGAATTACTTATTATTAACAATCGTGATGCCTTATCTGAAGAGAATTGGTTGATATGTCTTAAATTAAACAACTGACTATTATTAATTTTAACTATTTTATATTGAGTAAAATCACTAAATTCTTTAATCCTACCTTTGATATAAAAAAGTGAATCATCAACTAAATTTACTTTGGACAAATGAGTAAAAGATTCAATAGATTCGATTTGATTTACTGATACTTTTATAGATTTATTAGTTTTAATATCAATCAATGTAATTTTAGCCTCAAAAAAATTGATCAGGTTATTTACAAGATTTTTGTTACTTTCGTGACTTTCTAAATGGATAACATCCTTATTAAGATGATTATTAAAGTTTACATTAAATTTCATATCAGGTTCCTCCTTATACTTAATGTATCATTAATTAGAAGTTTAGTAGACAAAGCTTTATTTAGTTGCATAATCTTCTATTTTGTTACTTCAATAAGAGAAAATTTAAGCATTTATTTTTGTTAAAGAATCAGATATAATGTTGAAAGTTTAAGTGTTAATTGAGGAGGAATTTTATGAAAGTAAGATTATCTGTTTATAATCCTAAGTGGAAAGATAGTTTTAAAAATGAATGTCTAATAATTTCTGATATGATTCCTGATGAAGTTGTAAGATTTGAACATTTTGGTAGTACATCGGTTCCTGGTATGAAAGCTAAACCTGTAATAGATATGAAGGTATTGGTTAAAGACATAAATCAAATTGATAGTTATAATTCGAAATTTATAAAAGAAGGATACGATGTGGCCGGAGAATGGGGAATCACAGGTAGAAGATTATTAAGAAAAGGTGGAGATGATAGAACGCATCATATACATATCTATCAAGAAGGTCATCCTGAGATATATCGACATTTAGCTGTTCGAGATTATTTACTTGAACATCCAGAGGAAGTAACGGCTTATAGTGATTTAAAGACAAAACTTGCACAATCATATGATGAAACACCTGAATATAGAAATGCTAAACGTGATTATGTTGTAGCATTGGAGAAGAGAGCTTTAAGTTATTTTAGAACAAAATAAAACGGAAATATAACTATATTTCCGTTTTTATGAAAATAACTCATCAACCGTGACATTCAAACACTTAGCTAATTTAAATGCGAGAGATAGGGTAGGATCATATTTATCATTTTCAATGGCATTGATCGTTTGTCTTGAAACGTTTGTTTTGTCACTAAGTTCAGCTTGTGACATACCAAGCTCTTTTCTTAACTCTTTGATTTTATTTTTCAAATAGCATCAACCTTTAGCACTATACTTACTTTTAGTATAAATCAAACTCATGAAAAATATAACTATAATTACTAGCAAATACGATACTTCAGGAAATTCAGGTAGAATAGCTTTTTCTGGATTTCCCAGTTTAAATATTTTTAATATGATACTTAATAATAACGCGTATACCACCCAAACTAACGTATTTGAAAAAACTTCTAATAATAATTTCGATGATCTTTCATCAATTTTGTTATTGTTACCCTCAATCATATCTTTAGGTAAAGCTTTTTTAATCACAAATCCCCATAGACCAGCAAATAAAAATATACATATAAAACCAAGTACTTTCATAACAATTTCTCCTTTAGACACTATATTTTTTGTTGATTCGAATGTAATTGAAAATAATTAAAATAGTAGCTAATGCTAAATTAATTAATTCTGGATATTCATTTAAATAATCAAATTTAATATTATTAAAATCTATGGTTTTCATAATTAAACTGAATATCCAGAAAGCAATAAGATAGGTTAAAGTTGTTGTAAATACTTCATTTCCTATTCTTTGAGTTCTTTCATCATATTCACTATGACCAGGTCCAAAATTTAAAAATTTAACGATAAACATAAAAGAAATGATTGTTAACAAAAATGCAAAACTTAGTTGAATAATCATAAATCAAACCTCCAAATGTAAAATGTTATTTACATTTATAATATAGCAAGTCATTCCTGAAATGTCAAAAGTATTTTACATTTATTTAAACCTTAATTGTGGACAAAATCATAAATTTGTCTATTTTTCTTCTCAAACAATATTGATATACTTTTGAAAAAATATGAGGTGATTTTATGATAATAGATGCTTTCGATAATAATTCGGAACCGATTGTTACTTTGAAAAGTTTTTATGGGGAACAGAAAAAGACATTAGATGTATGTATGATTATTTTATCTAAAAATATTTATGACAAAATTATTGATTTATATAACTGTGAAAAGATTGCTGAGATCCATGCTTGTAACGGTAGTTATCCAATATATAAATTTATTCATGATGGCAAAGATATTGGATTTTATTTAAGTGGCATTGGATCAACATTAGCGGCTCAATTTTGTATAGAAGCTAACTGGTTAACAGGTGCTACTCAGTTTATTATGTCAGGTTCAGCAGGTAGTCTAGATAAAGTAAAGACTAATCATAAATTTGTGATTCCGACGGAAAGTTATCGAGATGAAGGTATGTCTTATCACTACGCAAAAGCAAACGATTATATTGAAATTAATAATAGTAATAAAGTTGCAGAAATATTTGATATATTAGAATTACCCTATGTGCAAGGTAAGGTATGGACAACTGATGCTATGATGAGAGAAACTAAAAATAATGTTGAAGTGCGCAAAAACGATGGATGTATTGGAGTCGAAATGGAACTTGCAGGTGTTCAAGCTGTTAGTGACTTCCATGGGTTTGAACTCTATAACTTTTTGGCAACAGGTGATGTACTTGCAGAAAATGAATACGCGGTTGACGGCTTAAGTGACGCTAATCATAATATGGATAAATTCTTTATAGGTTTGGAAATAGCAAAGAGAATATAGATAGAATTAATAATAGTACATGATGGGTGAAATTATCATTAAATATAATGGAGAATTAAAAGGATAATGTTTAGTTATAAAAAACAAAGTTGAATGCGATTTTGAATTGATAGATTATCACATGAAAGATCTTTCTGATAAATGTAAATTTGCAACTTATATTATGGTTGATATACTAACAAATAATAAATTTTATATAAGTTCGATTAGGATAAATGAAGATGGATGGGAAATGAAAGTAATATAGAAAGGCTAATGAAATAAATATTAATCAGATGAGGTAGGTAGAATATTATGACTCTTACAAGAAATTTAAGACTTGCTAATTTAGAACGATGGTATATGTATCCTGGTAATGTATTTGAAGGTACAGAATATATGAATACATTTTTAGAAGTTTTTATATTTGAAGCAAATGAAATTTATATTTTAACAATTACAGATATCCCAAAAGATAGTTTCTTCAGTAATGGAGAATTAATTTCAGATATTGAGGGGTTGGCACATCATTTGGCAGTTGAAAAAGGATCGACACAACTTTTTGAGTTTCTTGATATTGATATCTCTAATTTTAAATTTAATCCAGATTCAGATGGTAACATAGAATATCAGACAAATGAATATAAAGATAAATATATTGAAAAATATTATAAAGAAATACTATATCAAAAATACCCTCAAATTAATGTGATTCATGAAAACACTACATTTAGTTATTGATAGAATTTCCTTTTAAATGTAAACAGAATTTAAAACTTTTGATTTATCATTTAGTTCATATTAAAATGTAAATGAAAAGAGGAGTGAAGCGAACACTCCCCTTGTAGATCCGTTTAGAAGGTGATTAGCCTTTATAATGATATCAAACCACTACCACTCAGCTTGGTCAGAGCTTATGAGTGGCTATTTTTTATCTTTTTTACTGACTTCTATGACACTCAGCACGATATCTGCAAAAAGTAGTGCAAATTTCAATGCTTCATAAATCGTCATGTCTATCCTTTCGTTGTTTTGAATCAGAGATAGCTCTGATTGGAAATAAAACTGAAGTGAAAATAAGTTAATACAACTTAGATATGATATAAGAGTTACTATCGAACAATTTATTAGAAAAGACATTTCAATATATGAAGTAAATACAATAGAAAAAATAATCAAAAAAATAATTGAGGTGGATTAATGTTTGAGATAAATGAAAGCTCACAAGCTACAAATGATTATATTCATCAGAAGATAAAAGAATATAATGAACCAAATTGGAGAGATAGAAAGTTGTTTAATTTTAATATCGAAGATAATGGTAAAGTTATTGCTGGTATTGTGGGGGAATCAACTTTTTCTACGATTGAGATTGAATTTTTATTTGTTGATGAATCATATAGAAAACATGGATTAGGCACAAAATTATTAACTTATGTAGAGGAAAAAGGTAGAAGAGAAGGGTTAAAGCATGTATATCTTAATACTTTTTCATTTCAAGCACCAAAATTTTATGAAAAACATGGATATAAATTATTGTTTAACATAGATAATTGCTACGGAGATATTGGACAATATTTTTATTGGAAAGATTTATAGAATTGTTTCGTAGTGTAATAAGTGACAAAAAATATCTTTCAGTATATACTATGTATATATTTTTTAAGAGGTGAATAAAATGCAGGTATCTCTACAACGATGGGGTAATAGTCAAGGCATAAGAATACCAAAATCAATAGTTAATGAAATGAATCTTGATAAAAATCAAAAATTTGATTTAACAATGCAAGATGAAAAAATTATTTTAACAAAGCAGCAGCAAAATGTCTCATTAATAAGAGAATTATTTGAAAACTATGAAACAGAAAATAAGCCAAGCGAATTTGATTGGGGTAAACCTAGAGGTAATGAAGTATGGTAGAGCAGGGTACTATCATCAAGCTAGATCTTAATCCTACAAAAGGCAAGGAACAAGCTGGATATCGTCCTGCATTAGTAATAAGTAATAAAGATTTTAATGAATTCACAAATTTAGTAATTTTATGTCCTATTTCTTCAACGTTAAATTCTTTTCCTTTGCATATTAATCTAGAAGACAACTTAATAACTAAAGGTAAAGTATTGTGTCAACATCCAAAAACAATTGATTTAAATGCAAGAGAATATAAAACAATTGAAAAGGTAAGCGATAAATTTATTAATAAAATTTATACTATTGTTTCAGCTTGTATTATGCCGACAAATCAATAAAAAGTGGGGTGCCGAGAACACTCCACTTGAGATTCATTTATACGGTGACTATTCTTAAAAGTAGTATCAAAATTACCACTCTACTCTGTCAAAGCTTAGGAGTGGTAATTTTTCGCAAACTTAGTTCATATTTTTGCTATTTAATTTTTCTATTTCTTCATCGATTTGCTTAACATCTATTCGTTCATATAATGGTGAAACAGATGCAAGTCTTTTTGGTAAAACCTCGATTACATGCCATTCTAATGTCTCTAATCCAAGCATATCTTTTAGTTTTTCTGCACTAAATGGGAGGAAGGGATTCAATAATTGACTTAAATTTTGAATAATAAATACACATGTAGCTAAAGTTTCATCACATTTTTCTTTTTCTTCTTTAAATGTAATCCATGGCTGTTGTTGGTCAAAGTATTTATTATATGTTCTTATAGATTCAAATATTAATTCTAACGCTTCTTTAATTTTAGCTTCTTCTATTAATTGCCCAACTTTTTGATAAAGTAAATGTAATTCATTTTTAATACTTTTATCAATTTCAGTTTGAGGGACTTCTAAATCATATGATTTTTCCAGAAACTTAAATGTTCTATTAACCAGATTACCAAATGCACCAAGAAGTTCACTGTTATGACTATAAATAAATTCTCTAAAAGAAAAATCTGCATCTCGAGATTCTGGTGCATTGATTGTAAAGAAATAGCGAATCGTATCAGGGTGATATCGTTCTATTAAATCCGGTATCTAGACTGCCCAATTCTGGCTGGTTGATATTTTTCGTTTTTCCAAAGTCATATATTCACTTGATACGATTGATTGTGGCAACCCATCAATATTTGCACCCATTAGAATTGATGGCCAAATTACGGTATGAAATGGTATATTGTCTTTTCCATGAATATAATAAGTTTTTGTTTCTTTCATCCAGAATTGTTGGTAATCCTGATTATTTAGTTTTCCCCATGCTTCTGATGCTGTTAAATATCCAGCTACTGCTTCAATCCAAACATATATCTTTTTATCTTCAAATCCTTTGATCGGCACATCAACACCATTAGGTAAATCACGTGTAACAGAACGATCAGGTATACCTTCATTTAAATATCTTTCAGTGAGTGCTAATGCATTTTGACGCCAGTGATATTTTGTACTTTTTTCTTTAAAATACTTTTCAAGTTGTTCCTGAAGCCTACTAAATTTGTAATATAAATGATTTGTTTCTCTAATTACAGGTTCGTTGCCACACAATTTACAACGCTTATTGATTAAATCTAGTGGATCGAGTATTACTGAACATTGATCACACTGATCACCTCGTGCTTTTACACCACAATTAGGACACTCACCTTCAACCAATCGATCAGGTAAAAACTGCTGATCATGTTCACAATACGCTTGCTCAATCGTTTTTTGATAGAGCATATCATTATCATATAATTTTAAGAATAATGACTTTACGCCGTTATGATGTTCGATTGAGTCTGTTCTAGTATATAAATCATAAGTAAAACCTAATTGAGTAAAGCAATGTTGAAATTCCTGATGATAAATATCTGCAATATCTCGAGTGGTCTTTCTTTCTTGTTTCGCACGTATTGCAATAGGTGTTCCGTTACAATCACTTCCAGACACATATAATACATCTTCACCAGTCTGTCTGTAATATCTCGCAATAATGTCTCCCGGTAATAATGCAGCAATGTGACCAATGTGCAAAGAACCATTTGCATACGGCCATGCTCCTCCAATAAATACTGTCATTCTAAATCTCCCCCTTATATTCCATAAAAAAAGTCCCAATCGCAAAAATGCGATTAGGACGATATATAATATTCGTGGTACCACCTAAGTTCGTATATTACTCACATAATATACCTCATAAAGTTAATAACTTTAATCCATTAACGCTGGATACGTCGCAATCTACTCATACAAACTTTCTTTGCGAAGCTTAGAGTCATCCTTTAATTCGTTACTTCTTTTCAGCTACCGAAGCTCTCTATTTTATGAATTAAATCTTCTCATCAATGCCGTTTTTTATTATTAGATATAATATATAAGATAATTGTGAAAATTACAATATTAATTTTTTATTATTCAAATTTTATAATGAGAATTATTTTTTTGACAATCAATAAAAAGAAATAGAATTTGAAATTGGTGAAACCCCAATTTCGGCAGACAATTTCAATCTGAAATTGGTAGATTCCCAATTTCGGTAGGCAAATTCAATCTGAAATTGGTAGAACCCCAATTTCGAACTAACATTTATTATCGAAATTGTAGATGCGCACATCAACTTTAATTTTTACTATCATTTTTATATTTATGCTATACTCAAATCATTAAAGTGAGGTATAGATATAATGATAAAATCATATGAATTTGCGCAAGTTATGAATAATGTGAATCAGTTACTTAAGATTTATAAAACAAATGATCCAACGACGAATAAAGCACAAAAAAATATTATATTAGACGAAATTCGAGCGATTTACATTGTGAATGGCATAGATGCTAGTGAGTCTATTACTAAACTTGATGATATTCGGCTTTCCAAGACGAAAGCTGCTATGATTCTTTCAGAAATGAAACAGTTTGTAGAACCTTTTGAAATGCCTTCAGCTAAACAAGTAGAGAAGTTATTCAAAAAGGTTAAAAAATTAAACACACCACCAAGTGATCAATATGATCTTCAGATGATGAGCTATCTTGGATGGAATGACCATTCTGCAAATCGTAAGTATATTGTCTATAAGGATGATAAGGGTGCTTTTCAGAGTGTCTACGGAGAACTAGCTCCAACCAAAGTGAAGGGATTTTGTTCGATTTGTCAGCATGAATCTGATGTTTCTTTATTCTTAAATAAGACAAAGGCGAATAGTGACGGAACATATACGAAAAAGGGTGACTATATTTGTCATGATAGTAATGTGTGTAATCAACATTTAGACGATATCGATAAACTATATCATTTCATACAAAAAATAAAGTAAGTGTCGTATAATGACACTTACTTTATTTTTTATTGGTACTTTTTTTAATAATGAGATAGATCGTTATTATATTGACAATTGTAAAAGCTACAAAGATTATTAGCGAAATAGTAACTGCAATTTTAACCCATAATTCATCGCTTATGCTTAGTGTACGAATATTAACTAAGACGAATGCAAGTGAGATAATGAGTGAAAGAACAGGGGGTACTAAATTCATTTTATCTAAATTTGGATTGTTATAGCTTAAATATTTGATAATAACATCTCCTAAATAAGTATTTACTTCTTCTTCTGCCACCATTTAGATGTTTCAATACCTTTATGATTATATACTGGTTTAATGATGTCAATAATTTCAACTGAGTCATGAATATGCTTAATTATATCATCAATCGGTTTATACGCATCAGGTGCTTCATCTAAAGTGTCTTCCACAACTGTACTACTATATATCCCTTCCATTTGCTTTTCAAATGTTTCTAAGTTGAGCGTCTGTTTAGCTTTTGAACGAGATAATACGCGTCCTGCACCATGTGGCGCAGAATAATTCCATTCTGGATTGCCTTTACCTTTTCCGATGATGATGCCATCACGCATATTGATTGGAATAACAACATCTCTATCAAGACTCGCATCACATGCACCTTTACGAATTAAATATTCTTTATCTTTTACCTCTATAAAATTGTGCGGTGAGTTTATGGTTTTTGCATTGTCCATATGTATTCCAAAGTAATTGAGAATAACGGCTGTCATCATTAAACGACTCGTTTCAGCGAAGCAGCATGCAGCTGTCATATCACCAATGTAATGCAATAAGCTTTCACCTTTAAGATAGCTAACTTCTTCATCATAATGATTTTCCTGATTCAGTTGTTTTACAAATTTTATCATCGGTTGAATAGCATGATGTTTATTCTGTTCTTTTAAGATGTTAATGATAGGTGCAACATCAATATTTTTGTGACTCTCTTTAGCTAAGTCCTGATAGTGTTTTTCTATCTTAGCTCCTAAGAAGCGGCTACCAGAATGAATCGTAAGGTAATATTCATCAGATTTGTTCTTTCCAATCTCAACAAAATGATTACCGCCGCCTAAAGTTCCGACTGAATTGATTAATTGAATCATATTTACATTTTGAAACAGTAAAGATGTTTGAATTTCTTTTAAATTATCTAAAATAATATCTGTAATTTCTTGAGGTATATTATTAAATACAGGATTTTTTAGTTCATTGGTTCTTGGATATGTTGAAATATTATCAGTTATATACTGATCAAGTTCAGGAAAGTTAATATTATCAAGTTTACCTAATGGATAACTCATCATCCCACAACCAATATCCACACCGATAAATGCAGGTGGAATCTTGGCATTAGATTTGTTCATTAGAATAGATGTACCAATCGCACAACCTTTTCCTTCATGTACATCAGGCATCATCACAATATTAGTGCCAGATAGAAAATCAAGGTTCGTCATATTCTGAACTCTATTTCTGGCAGCGTCTTCAATGTTATCTGTCATTATAACTGCATTTGTATATTTTCCGGTGATGTTTATCATTTTTATAACTCCGATCTTAAAAGTTCTTGTAACCATTTAATCATAAATGTAAAATATAGTCAAAATATGATATCTGGTGTAAATATTTGATAGATTAAATTAACATGGTAACTTATAATGGTATTAAATTACTTATTATCCATTTTAAAATAGGGGTGTATATTATGTATTCAATTTTTGAAAAATATCTCTTAAAGCATTTTTTATATGGCATTCTATTTGGATTTCTCTACGCGCTTTTGTTAAGTGATTATTTACCATTTTTTTATGGTGGAATTGAATATTTATCAGAAGCACCTTTAATCAATTTTTTTATAAATATACTACAAATGATTTTTACAATTGCTATTCTATACACTTTATTTGCTGTTTTGTATTATATGTATAAACCAAAAAAGTATTAATTACATATGAATATGGGTATATATATGTATATATTTTTTAGGAGTGAATTTAAATGAAAAAAATTATGATTATTAATACAAATACAGATCATTATAAAGGTTTAGAGGAAAAGACAGGTTTATGGTTAGGCGAGCTTGTTCATTTCTATGATTATTTTAAAGACAAAGAAGTTGAGATAGATTTATACAGTGTTAAAGGTGGTAAAGTACCGATTGATCCATTTAGTGTGAGTACTTTGATGTTAGATTATAAGACTAAAAACTATATGGAAGATCCTGAGTTTATGAAATTATTAGATAATACAAAGTCTATTCACGAAGCTGATGTAAGTGAATACGACGCAGTTTACTTCACTGGTGGACATGGTACTATGTTTGATTTTGTTGATAATGAAGATATTTCTCGAATTCTTAAAGAAATGGATAAAGACATGAAAGTGATATCATCTGTATGTCACGGGGCAGCAGCTTTACTAAACTTTGAGGAAAATCGTTTGAAAGATAAAGAGTTAACCGGATTCTCTAATCTAGAAGAACAAATAGTAAGAAAGACTAATAAAGTACCATTTCTATTAGAAGATGAGCTTAAGAAGAAAGGTGCGAATTATAAAAAAGCGGTATTACCAATGGCATCGAAAGTCGTGCATGATGGTAATATCATTACCGGACAAAATCCACAATCGCCAAAAGGTGTGGCTAAGAAAGTCTGGAATGCAATTCAGTAATTATTTTACGAAAGAATATATGTATTACCAATCTATCCAAAGTTTTGGATAGATTTTTTTATATATTTACTGTCATATTAAGTTAATTATATAATATATGTAATTAAGTGCTAAACTATGGTAATATCAATTTAAAATACGAGGAGGGATGAAGATGACTTTCACAAAACGTATAATAACTTCTATTATAATTATTTTTCTTATTGCTGCAGGCATATTGTATTCTGAATCACCAAAAGAAGAAGTTAATGCTAAACCGATAAAAGAGAGCATACTGATTAAACAATTGGAGAGTAACGAGTATGCGAGTGGTGAAGCTGCGATGAAAGATTTTAAAGAAAAACTTTTTCCTCATTCAAAGAGTGAAGGTATGGTTGTAAATCCAGATAAGGAATCAAATCCTAAATTTTATTCTATATTTGTTAGTAAGAAAGATAAAAATGACAAAGATAAAGATTACGCTTTTGGATATGCCATTCTTAATCCGAAAAATAAAAATTATAAACTGGACATAATAGCTACAGGTATCCAGTTAAAAGAAGGAATGACAGGTATAACAAAGAAAACAGTTATTGGAAACACTGTTTCAACATTTTATGCAGGGCATAACGAAGATGATAAACTTGAAAATTATGAATCTGGCGTGATTGATGAAGCAACAAATCTCACGGTTAAATTTACAGACCAGATTATACACAGTACAAAAAAACAAGATGATATTATTTCAATTGAATATATGGAAAGTCTGAATGCAATAGATAAAGCTGTAGTAACATTGTCTCCTCCATATAATCCTAAAAATCTTAAAGTTATGATTGCTGATTATGAGATGAATGGTAATCAATATGGTGCGGTAGCTGTTATTCACAACAGTGGTGGAGGGCGTATGGTAACACGTGTTGTTGATAATCTATTGATATCAAAGCATATGAAAACCTTTAATCAATCACTTAAAATTGATGGCCAACAATTAGATATCACGATAGGAAATGAAATTGTTGAATCATCCAAGAACAGTATTAAACAAGAAATAGGAAATGTAGGTTCGGTAACGATTAATATTAAATAATGAGGTGAAACAATATGAATTTTAGAGACAAACTATTTATTTTATTTTTAAATGCATGCTGGATGTTTTTCGTTTATTATTTGGTAAGAATTCACGACAATGAGTTTTTAAATTATTTACCGTTTATCATACCTTCAAGTTTAATTGTTATCTGTTTTATCATGTTGATTCAATTAAGAGATGAATCGACAAAAGATGTAAAAGTAAGAGAGTTTGAAGAGTAGTTTAATATTGATATCTTTATGTGTAAAAATCTTGTTATGCTAGATTTTACATATTAATAACTAAATCATCCCATTGACCGATAGCAATTAATCTGAATATTCTTGATAATTATTATTGGATAAAATAATAATGTGGAGAGAAAATATGTCTAGAATTTATTACAATATTCTTTTAATCCAGCTTTCATTTAGTGCTGGATTTATTTTTTATAATGTTTCAATTACATATTTCATTTATCAATTAACACAATCAACTTTTCTAGCAAGTTTAACAACATTTTTAAATCTCATTGCTAAAATGATAAGTAAGTTTTTTATTCAAAAATTCACTCAGAAATATACGATTAAACAAATATTATTAATAAATACATCTGCACAGATGATATTTTTATTATTGATGTTAGTGTTTATGAATTTAAAAGTATTATTAATCATATATATTCTTACTACTTTAATTTCTTTTTTTAATGGCATGTTCTATCCATTAAAAAACACTTTAATAAAAAATGTATTTGATGAAAATGAAGTCGCAAAAGTCATTGCAGGAATCTCTTCATTCGACCAGGCAATTATGTTTTCTGGATATATCATTGCAGGATGGATACTCGCAATGACAAATGTAGTTTTTGTTATGTCAATTACTCTTTTGTTTTTCGTTATTGCTTTTATTAACATTTTTATGATTCCAATTAATAAAAAAGAGTTGATTGAATTACAACATCGAACGACTACTAGTATAGTTGAAGGGTATCTATTATTGTTTAGTTTTCCTGTATTAAGGCAATTAACATTTATTGAATTTATTGAAGCCTTAATTGGGACAATTTGGATTGGTGCGATTCAATTAGCGTTTATAGAAGAGTTTTTGAATGAGGATACATCCTGGTGGGGTTACTTTAATGCTGCATACTTTGCAGGAACGATGATAGGAGCAATTGTAATATATAAATTTAAGAAGTTATCAACGCTAAATTTATATACCATTATCATTTGCCAAATCGTATATGTCATAACGGTCATAATTTTTGGTACTATAAAAATACCTGTTATTTCTGTTTTGCTAATTTTTATTATGGGACTCGTATTTCAAACTAAAGATATTTTGCAGGAAACACTAATCATTTCAAAGATCCCAAAAGAACATATCACTCTACTTACAGCATTTAAATCAACGATTATAGAATTTGGATATTTGATTTCAATTATATCAATTGGAGTTTACGCAGAAGTAGTTCCTATTCAGTGGGTGTATATCACTTCAGGGATAGTATATATGTTATGCATTTATTTAATGTTGAAATTGAAAAGATTACTTTGAAAAAATCACCTCAATCGACTTTAGATTGAGGTGACTTTTTTGGATTTATCTTAGGATGGATAATTTTATATCTCGATAGATCCTTCTTATAGATAATACGCTCTGTTATTTCATATGGCTGTGTATAATTCATCTCTGAAACTTTTACATTACCGTTTTGATATACATGCTCAATGTATGCTACATGACCTTGCGTGCCTCTTGGTGATTGAAGTAACGCACCTTTTCGTGGCGAATGGTTTACATTATATCCATCTTGTTTAGCAAGCTTCGCCCAATACTTTGCATCACGCCATGATCGTTCTATCATGTTGCCGTCTTTCTTTACTTTATCAAATACATAATAGGTACATTGACCTTTATCATAAGTGTTTATAGCCATCGGATCTGGCATAAGTTCAATGCGTAATGTGTTGTAGTTATCGATTATCCTATCTTGATTTATAAAAAGCAGAAATAATGATAATAATATAATGAAGAATGAGATTATTCTTT
Source organism: Macrococcoides bohemicum (assembly GCF_016865215.1). Taxonomy (NCBI): domain Bacteria; kingdom Bacillati; phylum Bacillota; class Bacilli; order Caryophanales; family Staphylococcaceae; genus Macrococcoides; species Macrococcoides bohemicum. The sequence goes on along the minus strand of NZ_CP054482.1, from coordinate 1,439,683 downwards.
TCATAGTGATTTTATATACCAGCGATCCATTGCTGAATGGTCACTGCCTTCGATTGGTTGTTCTAATAATTGAAAGCCATACTTTTCATAGAGCATACATGCAACTTCTAGTTTACCCATTGTTTCTAAATAACAAGCTTTATAATGGTTTGATGCAAATGCTAATGCTTTATCCATTAATAGTTTAGAAATACCTTTCCCTTGTGAAGATTCTAAGAGATATAGTTTTTGAAGTTCACATATCGTCCCATCTTCACTGAATGGAGCAATGCCAACACCACCTAAAACTTCTCCATTTTGCTCTGCTATCCAGTATTGGGCATATTTACGTTCACCATAATATGATGATAGTTGTGCTAGTTCTGGGTCAAAGTATGCTGATCCAGGAATATCTAAGTTGAACGATTCAAGAGACGTTTGAATGATTTTATGGATGATGGGATTATCTTTTTGTTGGATTGGTCTGATTTGAATTGTATTAAGCATAAGGATACCTCCTTTAAGATTACTGTAAATAGTAATGAAGCCCGGTGTGTATGTCAATAAAATAGGGAGTCTCAATAATTAATCCTATATTTTATCCATTATACTTCGGTTATATATTATTGAGTAAGTATGCAAACGAATAATTGTAGTTATGTTTAAAGAAATAATACGCTGACTCATAAGTAAACGAACAATCGCTAATATAAAATAGTAGGTAATATGTTACCAGCAATCAATAACCTATATATTATCTACATCTTTTTATATTTCACGAATTAATCACTAGATTTAACGGTCTTTATTCGTTATGATAGTTGTATCAATTTAGAAGAGGTGTTATATCAATGGATATGAATTTTAATATGTTTATGGAAGATTTCGTAAACAATGCACGTCAGGAAATCGAAACTGCGGGTTACAAACAGTTAACAACGCCTGAAGCGGTTAAAGAAACGTTTGATAAACCTGGTACAACTTTTGTCATGGTCAACTCTGTTTGTGGTTGTGCTGGCGGTATTGCTCGTCCTGCTGCAGCACATGCATTACATTATGATAAATTACCTGATCAATTAGTAACTGTATTTGCTGGTCAGGATAAAGAAGCGACTGAAACAGCTCGTGATTACTTTGAAGGTTATCCACCAAGTAGTCCATCATTTGCTTTACTTAAAGATGGTAAGATTGTAAAAATGATCGAAAGACATGAAATAGAAGGTCACGATCCAATGAGTGTTATTACAAACATTCAAGCTTTATTTGAAGAGCATTGTGAGGAACGTTAATTCATTCATGAAGATTAAGCCTTATAAGATTGGTTCGCGTACGATTAAGACTGCTTTCGGTATGTCTCTCGGCGTAATCATCTGTAAGATGATGGGTCTCGAGAATTTCTCATCTGCTGCTATTTTAGTCGTTCTTTGTGTGAAGAATACAAAAGTAAAATCTTTAGAAGCTGCAAGTGCGAGATTTTTCTCGTGCTTGCTTGGTATTTTGTTTTCATATATTTTCTTTATGAATTTAGGCTTTAATCCGATTGTCCTCGGTATCCTCGTCTTACTGTTTATTCCTGTTACAGTAATGTTCGGTATACAAGAAGGTGTGGTCACAAGTATCGTTATCATTCTACATTGCTTTAATTCAGGTCATATTGACTGGGCATTAGCTGTTAATGAATTTCTATTACTTTGTGTAGGCATAGGCATCGCTTTAATTTTAAATCTTTATATGCCGAATCACAACAATACATTACATGGTTATAAACGTGCGATAGAGATGGAATTTCAGGTTATTGTCAGCCGATTGAGTGATGCGTTAAAGCATCCTGAAATTGTATTGAACACAAATGATATTGATAAGCTGCATGAAACGATTGAACGTGCGAAGTCACTTGCCTATATGGAAGTAGAGAATCATTTTTCACGTAATGATAATTCATATTATCATTATTTTGATATGCGTGAATCCCAACTTGAGCTTTTGGCACGTATGACACACCTGATTAATGAAATAAGCTGTAAAGATAAGCTACATATGCAGTGTAGCGGGTTGTTAGAGGATTTATCAAATAATATAACGAGCAATAATTTTACTGCAATAAGATTACATGATTTATATGAAATAATGCTGGATTTAGATAATTATCCATTACCGGATTCACATGAGCGATTGAAATCTCGTTCTGCCGCAATTCAGCTGCTTAAAGAAATAGAAAGTTATTTAATGATAAAATCTAAATTTGGCTCTTTAAAGATGTATTAAAAAAACGTTGAGAAGGTTTGTAGTGAACCCAAAAAGTTGAACTTTTTATTAAGCTACTTTCATTAAAGCAAGATTTCTGTATTCTACAGGAGTCTTGCTTTTTAATTTTCTCTTCTTTCTGACTAAATTATAATACTCCATATAGTCAATAATCTCCTCTTCTAGTTCATCATAAGAATCAAATGTTTCTCCATAAAACATTTCTTGTTTTAAAATACCAAAGAAATTCTCCATCGGAGAATTATCAAGACAATTACCTTTTCTAGACATGCTTTGAATAATTCTATTCTTTTTCAAAGTTTGTACCCAAGATTTATGCTGATATTGCCACCCTTGATCGGAATGGATTGTAGTTCTATAGGGAAGGTCTGGAATTACATTAATTGCTTTTAACAATGATTCCATAACGAATTCCAATGTTGGACGCTTACTAATTGAATAAGAAATAATCTCTTTCGAACATACATCAAAAATTGTTGACAGATATAGCTTAGTTCCATTTTTAATGTTGAATTGTGTTACATCAGTAAGTAATTTTTGATATGGGCGATTAGTTACGAATCTACGATTCAATTTATTCTTAGCTGTTTTGCCAACTTTCCCTTTGTACGACTTATATGTTCTATTTCTATGCTTAAACTTTGTACAAAGTAAATTATTTTCTCTCATTATTCTAAGAACTTTTTTATGGTTAACTACAAAACCTAACTCTCTTAGTTCGTCGGTTACTGTACGATAACCTATCCTATTTTTATGTTTGTTAATGATTTCTTTAATCAAAGTAATTAAATAATTGTCTTTATGTTTAGTGACACTAAGTCGTAATTTCCAATAATGGTATACACTTTTCGCTATCATAGCTACTGATAATATTTCTTTTAACTTATAGTTAGATTCATTCCTTAACTCAATAATAGCAGCTACTATTTCTTTGTTTGATTTTTTCGAGCTAAGGATTGTAACTTTTTTTCGAGAGCAATTGCGATTTCTAATCTCCTGTTTTCCTCACGTAAGCGTATTAATTCTTGTCGTTCACTTTCGTTTAAACTAGTGTTATCAACCTTTTTATTTTTCATAGTTTTAGACGCACGACCCTTCGGTTTTGATTCTAAACCTAGGATACCATATTGATTGTATTTCATCTGCCACTGAGCTATTAAAGTAGGATTAGTAATCTCAAAGATTCTAGCAGTTTCTTTATATGAAAGTTGATTAGTAATTCTATACTGAATGATTCTTAATTTTTCATCTGTTGAATATTTCTTTCTGGTCATACTGGATATAAGGCCGTCAATACCGAAGGTATCAAATTGGTAAGTCCATGTTTTTAGTTGTGAAGGAACGATATCATATTTGTTACTTAATGAATCATAACCCATATTTCCTTCTTTATATTCTTTGATTAGTTTTAATTTAAAATCAAGATCATGCTTTTTATTCAAAATAAGCACCCCTAAAGTTGAATTTTAAGGTTCAACTTTAGGGGTGCACTTCAGTTTTCTCAACGTTTTTTTACATATTAAGATATGGTAATACAGCGCTAAGCACTAATGCTGCAACGATTAATACAAGTAAGACGATAATAAAGACTTTGCGTGCTGTTTTGTTATTCATTCTGTACTTCCTTTCTTAAGAGCATTTTATTTATTATATCAAATAATCGATTTTACGTCTTATCCTTTATTGATGAACAGTTGTTTGGTACGATAAATATAAATAACATTTTAAGGAGTGTTGTAAATGAACCAGCAAAGATTAGTGGATACTTTTATTGAACTTGTAAAGATTGATAGCGAGAGTGGTAATGAACGTGAGATTGCAAATCATTTAAAAACATTATATTCAGAGCTTGGCTTTGAAGTCACTGAAGACGATACACAAAGTAAGACAGGTTTTGGTGCGGGCAATCTGATTATGAAATTAAAAGGCACAACAGATCAGGAGACAATATTACTTTCTTGTCATATGGATACTGTTACGCCTGGTAATGGCATTAATCCGATTATTACTGATAATGTTATTCATACAGATGGCTCTACGATTCTTGGTGCTGATGATAAAGCGGGGATTGCTGCAATGATTGAAGCGATTCGAACGATTAATGAAGAAAAAATCCCACATGGTGATATTGAAGTAGTTATTTCAGTTGGAGAAGAATCTCATTTAATTGGTGCTAGTGTATTAGATGGATCTAAATTAAATGCGAAACTAGGGTATGCACTGGATGCGGGTAGTGAAGTTGGTACAATTGTAAACCAGGCGCCATCAAATGCGACCCTTAATATTGAAATTACAGGTGTTACAGCACATGCTGGTGTAGCACCGGAAAACGGTGTAAGTGCGATAAACATCGCTTCTCGTGCACTAAGCAATATGAAGCTGGGTAGAATAGATGCAGAGACGACTGCTAATATCGGTACGATTGAAGGTGGTTCAAGAACGAATATCGTTGCTGAAAAATGTTATATTGTTGCAGAAGCGCGCAGTCTAGTTGATAGTAAAATGGAGGCACAAGTTGCACATATGAAAGAAGCAATTCTTACTGCAGCAGCAGAACTCGGTGGGAAAGCTGATGTAGAGGTTAAAGTAAATTATCCATCATTTAATATTGATAAATCAAGCAAAGTAATCGAGATTGCAAGTCAAGCAGCTGAACGTGTAGGTAGAACACCAGAAGTTGTACCAAACGGTGGAGGTAGTGATGCTAACTTTATTAACAAGTTTGTTCCGACTGTAGTATTAGCTGTCGGCTATCAGGATATTCATACGGTAAATGAAAAGATGCCGATTGATGAATTAAATAAATTAACTGAACAGGTAATTGAAATCATTAAGCTTGTTTAGTTCAAACATTATAGACATGTGCTATAATTATCATGAAAATTCATTTGAAAGAGGTATATTATGAGTAAACAACAAATAGGCGTTATTGGTTTGGCTGTAATGGGTAAAAATTTAGCATGGAATATAGAATCACGCGGGAATACTGTTTCGGTATTTAACCGTTCAAAGGAAAAAACTGAAGAGATGATGAAAGAATCAGTTGGTAAAAATATTTTCCCAACATACTCTCTAGAAGAATTCGTAAATAGCCTTGAAAAGCCACGTAAAATCATGATGATGGTTAAAGCTGGGGAAGCAACAGATGCAACAATCGAAAGCTTAATTCCATTATTAGATCAAGGCGATATTTTAATCGATGGTGGTAACACTAACTACAACGACACGATTCGTCGTAATGCATATCTTTCAGAAAAAGGATTCAATTTCATCGGTACGGGTGTTTCAGGTGGTGAAGAAGGTGCATTACATGGTCCTTCAATTATGCCAGGTGGTCAAAAAGAGGCATATGAACTTGTTAGACCTATTCTAGAATCTATTGCTGCTAAAGCTGAAGACGGTAAACCATGTGTTGCCTATATTGGTCCGGATGGTGCCGGTCATTATGTTAAAATGGTACACAACGGTATTGAATATGCAGATATGCAATTAATCGCTGAGAGTTATGATTTAATGAAAAATGTATTAGCTATGTCAAATGATGAAATCGCGGATACATTTAAATCATGGAATGAAGGCGAACTAGATAGCTACTTAATCGAAATCACAGCTGATATCTTTAAGAAATTAGATGAAGATGGTACGCCACTCGTTGAAAAAGTCATGGATAAAGCCGGACAAAAAGGTACAGGTAAATGGACTTCAATTAACGCATTAGACTTAGGTCAGCCATTAACGATAATCACTGAAAGTGTCTTTGCACGTTTCATCTCTAGTCAAAAAGACGAAAGAATTGTTGCAAGTGAAAATATCAATTCAAATAAAACAAATTTTGAAGGCGATAAAGCTGAATTCTTAGAAGCAATTCGTGAAGCACTATATATGAGTAAAATTTGTTGCTATGCACAAGGGTTCGCTCAAATGAGAGCAGCAAGTGAAGCTTATAACTGGAACTTACAGTTAGGTGATTTAGCAATGATCTGGCGTGAAGGTTGTATTATTCGTGCACAATTCTTACAAAAGATTAAAGAAGCATATGATAATAACACAGATTTACAAAACTTATTATTAGACCCATACTTCAAAGATGTTGTAGAAAAGTATCAAACTAGTTTACGTAAAGTTGCTGCGACTGCAATCACTACAGGTACACCAGCACCAAGTTTTGCAGCAGCAATTAATTATTTTGATTCTTACACATCAAAAGATTTACCTGCAAATTTAATACAGGCACAACGTGATTATTTCGGTGCGCACACTTATGAACGTAAAGATAAAGAAGGCGTATTCCATACAGACTGGAAATAATTATGTTGTATATCAAAAAGCTCGCAAGAATTTTCTCTTGCGAGCTTTTTATAATGTTGGTATCCAAAGTTCAACTTTATTGAAGCTATTATCAAAATCCATATCATCAGGAAAAATATAAATATACTGACTATTGCGTTCGTAGTGAATATTAAAGTCTACTTGTTTTTCAACAGATTGCCAAATTTCATTGAATACATAATCAAGCTTTCCACGAGATTCAAATTTAGCGTAATCACCGTTATAGATTTGTTTGCTTTCATAATCAAAAGTACGTTCTGACTTCACACCTACAAATATTTCTATATCATTTGCATTAGGTTGAACAACCACATAAATTTTTTTGTCTGAGCTAAATGATAATAATGATTTAGTTTCTTCTTTTTCTTTTAATTCATAGACGATATCCGGGATAAGAAAATGATTACCTAATTCATTAAATGAAACGATTTCTTGTATTCCTACAATTCTGAAACTATCCATCGTCTGCATTTTATAAGGCATCGGAGGCTTCGTCGTCACAGATAGCTGAATGTAGAGTCGTTCTACCATTCTTAATTGTTCAGGGTTACTTCTAACCTGAATCGGTGAAATTTGATGGTGTTCGCTAAAAGCAGTACTAAATTCATGTGCAGTCTGATAGCCAAATTGGTTTGCGATATCAACGAGACGGTAATTACCATTTAACAACTTTTTAGCGGCCTCGGTCATCTTACGATGATGTATATATTCTTCTATATTCATTCCGGCAATCATCGTAAATGTTTGATTTACATGCATCGGATTTTCATTTAAATATGTACCGATTGTTTCATATTGAAAAGGTTCAAATAAATGATCTTCAATATATACGATTGTTTTCTGCATTAAGTCAATATTATTCATAAGTCACATCTTCCTTAAAGTTGCTTTAAATAGATTTCGTGTATTCATAGATATTTATTTTTTCTGATGGATCATTATTTATATGTTGCAAAGGAATATGATATTTCAGATTGAAATGAATGATATCCTGTAAATATACTTCATATTCAGGTTTTGCATAATACAGAATGATATCACATTTTTCAATAGATGATGTCATTAAGTTTTCCATAACTTTTTGAAATACGAATACAGAAAAAGGATTGAAGAAAAATAAATGTGTCTCTTCACCATTAAATTGATACTGTAATGCATTAATATTTTGAGCAGTAACATCATTTTCTTGATGATGTAATAAGCTATAATTTTTAATGTTTTCAAGGCTTTTTAAGTATAGCTGCTTATTAAGTTCAATACCTATCGTTTTTATTTTGAATACATAATTAGTGAAGATTGGTACACGCATTAGTCCAGAGCCAAAATCTACTAATAATGCATCTTTAGTTATGTCTTCTTTCATCATGTTATATAATGATAATAAATCACGATAAATAGTTGGTTCGTACCGATTAGAATGATGATTTGTAAAAGTTTCAATATAAGGATTAGTCTTTATATTGAGCAATGTATCGAAATCCTGCTCTGTGTAAAGTTCAAAAGATGATCGTATAAATTTATTCATAATTCAAATATTAACACAATTATGGCACAATAAAAAGAGGGTGAGACATAAGTCTTAACCCTCTTCTGTTTAACAGCTTAAACGGCGGAACAGAAGTTGCCCCTACGACAAAAACCGAACAAAAACTATAAATCAAAGAGCGATTTATTAGTTTTGTCCGGTTTTTGCTTGTGGCAGAACACTTCTGTCCCAGCCTCTTCCTACGATTTGTCAACTACTTCGTAGTAGAATATATTAAAAAAATCATCACTAAATAAGCCTTTTTATTTATTAATTTTTTTTATATGATATTATGTATTTGAATAGATTGTCAATGTGGGGACATCTGATAATCGTATTCTTTATTGTTTACTACAAGATATTGAATTGTTTTTAGCAGCTTGTTTACACAAGCAATCACCGCAGTCTTATGGCCTTTGCCATTTGGCTGCTTTCTTAATTTATAATAATAGTCTACAAGATGATTTGAGTAATGTCTTTTTCCTCTTATAATATTCATTATGACAATATAAAATAATGCTCTGGCACGTCTGTTTCCTCTCTTATTTATCTTATCTTTATATTGAGTTTTTCCAGATTGATATCTTTTAATATCAATGCCTATATAAGCATTTAGCTCTTTATGGGATGAAAAAGATCTTATATCACCCAGTTCACCAATAATTAACATAGCCGTCAAATCTCCTATACCTGGAATAGAGGTAAGTATTTTAAACTCTTCGAGTTCTTTAGAAAGCTCCATTAAGCTCTGTTTAATCTTTTCTTGTCTTTTCATAAGTAACATCAAATCATTAACTAAAGCTATTAGTTTCTCGATGTAAAATGAGTTTTCCGATAGAGCTGGATAACTTTCATTAGCGAAGGAAATAAGCATTTCGGCATATTTTTCTTTTCTTTGTAAAGAGATATTTTTATCTGTACAAGCACCGATGATATTAATAAGATCAGGTATATTTATATTTTTTACATAGCTGGGGTGAGGAAATCTTTTGACTATTTCTAAAGCAAATTTTGAATATCTACTTTTGAATAATCTCTGAATTTCAGGAAAGGACATATCAAGTATCTGTATAATTGAAATTTTTAAATAAGACTGTTGATCATTAAGTTCTTCATACCATCTGGTCAATTCTCTTACTTTTATATATATGTCCTTAGAAAGATTTTTAGAAGGTCTTTTATTAAAGTTTTTTGCCAATAAAGCAAGTTTGTGTGCATCAGATTTATCAGTTTTCCAAGTTCTAAGTGTAGTTGTTAAAAATTTAGCTTCTAAAGGATTTATCATACAGTGTGGAATATGGTTTTCTTTACAAAAACGTTGGATAACTTTAGAGTATATCCCAGTCGATTCAAAGAGAAAATAAACACCTGCATACCCTTTAATATATTCATTTAATGCATCAAAACCATCTTTATTGTGAATTAATTCAAATTCTTTCTTAAATTCATTATTACAATAATGAGCTACATAACTTTTTCCTTTCCCCACGTCAATTCCAAAATATTCGATGTTAATCACTCCTATTTGGTTAAATTAAGAAGTTTTACTTCACTAGACCTTATTTTGTTCATTTTCCTATACACGATCTCAAAGGACCCAACATACTAAAATCGAATTAATAAGGAAAGTGAAGTTCTCCAGTTTATAATACGGATTCTATGATCCTAGAGGCTGGTCGGAGTACTTCTCTCTACTACTATTTCACAATTGTTAAAATTATGCCAACGGCATGAAAACAATAAAAAAGTAGCGAAGTTTATCTACCGTCGTAGATTACTTCGCTACTAATCTTAGTATGTTTTTTAAGATTTATATTATACGTCCCACCAGTGGAAGTTATCTCGACTTAATAACAGATCGCTTTTTACAGGGCCATTAGATCCAGCCTGATAATTCGGGAATGGAGCAGGATGTGCATCCCAGTATTCAGCAACAGTATCTACATAACTCCATGTTGCCTTTAATTCTTCCCAGTGTGTAAAGTTAGTGGCATCGCCTTTTAGACAATCATAAATTAATCCTTCATATGCATCGACAGTATTCATCTTATCTTGTGTCGTCATCGCATATGATAATTTAACTGGTTCAGTATCGATACCTTCGATATATTTACGTGCATTTAAATGAAGTTCTATTCCTTCATTAGGCTGAATATTTATGACAAGTAAATTGGAATCTAGCTGATTATCTTTTTGATAATATAGATTCATCGGCATTTCTTTAAATTCAACAACAACACGTATTTCTTTTTCCTTCATACGTTTACCGGTACGAATGTAGAAGGGAACACCAGCCCATCTAAAGTTATCGAGCATAACTTTAGCGGCAACAAATGTAGGTGTATTACTTTCTGGATTTACATTTTCTTCATCACGATATCGTTTTACTTTTTCACCGTTTATTTCACCGACATCATATTGTCCTCGAACGAAATAGCTTCTTACGTGTTCAGGCTGAATTTTACGGATAGAACGGAGTGCCTTTACTTTTTCATTTCTAATATCTTCAGATGATAATGAAATAGGAGGCTCCATTGCAAGAAGTGAAACAATTTGTAACATGTGATTTTGTACCATATCTTTTAAAGCGCCACTAGTATCGTAATAGCCACCACGGTCTTCAACACCTAAAATTTCTGAAGAAGTGACTTGAATATTTGAGATATATTTATTATTCCATAACGGTTCAAACATTGCATTGCTAAATCGAATTACTTCGATGTTCTGTACCATATCTTTACCAAGATAATGGTCAATTCGATAAATTTCCTCTTCTTTAAACGATTTTCTTAACTGATTATTTAGTTTTTCAGCAGAGGCGAGATCTTTACCGAAAGGCTTTTCAATAATTAATCGCTTAAATCCTTTTGTTTTTGTCAGTCCGCTAGATTTTAAGAAATCTGACACAGTACCAAAAAATTCTGGTGCCATTGCTAAATAGAATAGACGGTTACCATTTAAGTTATATTTTGCATCTAAAGATTCAGAGAGTGTTAGCAGCGCATCATAACTTTCTTTATTATTTACGTCATGAGACTGGTAATAAACATGTTCCATAAATTCATCGATTTTATGTGTATCTTTAACGAATTTTTCGATAGAAGATTTGATTTCTGCTCTGAATTTTTCATTTGTCCATTCACGTCGTCCAATACCAATGATTGCAACATGCTCATTCAAGTTATCTTGCTGATAAAGGTGGAATAACGATGGAAATAACTTGCGGTGACTTAAATCACCTGTTGCACCAAAAATTGTTATTAAACAGGGGATATTTTGCTTTTCAATTTCCAAAATAAATACCTCGATTCTATTAAAGTCTATTTTATTTTTTCATACAATGTCTAAAAAAACAAATAAAACATGCTATAATGACGTGATGAAATAAAAGGTGGTAGAAAAATGAAAATAACTTTTTTAGGAACGAGTGCAGGTTTACCAACTAAAGAAAGAAATACACAAACGATCATACTTTCTCTTGCACCGTTAAATAATACGTTCTGGTTATTTGATGCCGGTGAAGCTTGTCAGCATCAGATATTACATACAAATATTAAACTTGGAAAGCTGGATCATATATTTATTACACATCTGCATGGTGATCATATTTTTGGATTACCGGGTCTACTCACATCAAGAAGTTTTCAAGGTGGAGAAAATAAACCTTTAAAAGTATTTGGTCCAAAAGGAATTAAAGCATATATCGAAACGACACTGTTAATTTCAGGTTCTCACTTGAATTATCCGCTTGAAATCATCGAAATTGCTGATGGAGACGTCTTATATATCGATCAGATAAAGGTGAATGTAGGAATGTTAAAACATGGCATAGATTCATTTGGATATCGTATCCAGTTTCCAGACACAGAGGGTAATCTAATATCTGAAAAACTGATTGAAGCAGGCATTCAGCCGGGTCCAATTTATCAACAGTTTAAAACGCAGGAATTCGTTGAGGTAGATGGTATCATTTATGAAACGAAAAACTATCGAAATCCAAATAAACCTGGTAAGATTATTACGATATTTGGCGACACAATGCCCTGTGAGGCAGAAATAGATCTGGCAAATAATGCGGATGTTATAGTACATGAAAGTACTTATTTAGATGGTGATCTGGATTTGAGTCATAAATATTACCATAGTCATATTGATGACGTAGCAAAACTTGTTGCAGAATCGCATGCGAAAAAAGTATTGATTAATCATGTGAGTAATCGTTATGATTTACAGGATATTGCATTATTGAAAGATGTAATACAGCATAAATATCCGGAAATGGTATTTGAAATCGTGAAGGACTTTGATAATTTTGAAATATAAACAATGCGCGCTCAATTAGCTGAGCGCGCATTGTTAATTTGTTGTTATAGTTATTTATTATTATATATATATTTGTATTATTTTCCTAATTCTTTACTACGATTTAAAGCTTCATTCAAGCAATCTACAAAAATTTCTTCGATAGGGTGTTTCGCTAAAGCATCCAGTCCTGCCTTCGTTGTACCACCCTTTGAAGTGATATTTTCACGTAACTGATCAAGAGACAGTTCACTATTTTCAAGCATTCTTGCAGTACCGATAATCAATTTACGTACCGCAATATCAGTGTCTTCATGTGATAAGCCAAGTTGATTTGCAGCATTGATATACTGTTCATACATATAGTATAAAAAGGCAGGGCCACTACCTGTGATTGCGGTAACATCATGTAATGAATCTTCTTCAACTTCAATAGATGTTCCAAACGCATTGAGTAGATTGAATAACGTTTGTTTATCGCTTTCCTCGAAATTATCTGAGAAAGATATTCCAGTTACTGATTGTTGAACATGTGCATTAGTATTGGGCATGATACGTGCGACTGGATTTGATGTTTGAAGCTTAGTTTTGATTTGATTAATTGGTACGCCAGCCATCATTGAAACAAACTTATTATGTGTATTGTGATGAGGTTGAATACGCTCAACAAGTGAAACAAAGTCATGAGGCTTAACAGCTAAAAATACAAAATCAGCATTTGATAACAGTTCATTATCGTCATAGCTATATTGTGTATTTAATGTGCTGTTTAATCTTTTTAATTCTTCAATGTCACTTCTATTTGTTAGAAATATATCTTCACCTTTTACGGTATTACTTTCAATCAATCCTGTAAATATTGCGCTTGCCATATTACCTGAGCCGTAAAATACAATCTTCATGTCACATGCCTCCTGGAATCTTTGTTATTATTATTATAAGATTGTAATGGGTAAAACACAATTTTGACATAAAATAAATCATATTTATAGAAATGTGGTGCTTAGATTGATTGGCAAAAGAGCATTAATAACGGGTGCTACAAGTGGTGTTGGCTTAAAGATTACTGAATTATTATTAGCGCGTGGCGTTCATGTCACGGCTGTTGGCAGACGTATTGAACAATTAGATAGACTAAAAAAAGATTTTGACAGACTTAAGGTTTACAGTGTCGATATGATAGATTCAGAACATTTTTCTCATTTTATAAAAAGTATAGAAATCGAAGGCACATATGACTATTTAATTAATTGCGCTGGTTTTGCAGAATATGGTCCATTAATTAATCAAGATGACGACGTCATAGCAGATATGATATATGTCAATTTAACGCAGACCGTCATTCTTACGAAACATGTTTTACTTAAAATGAATCCAGGGGGAATGGTTGTCACGATTGGTAGTCTATCAAGTAAAGTAACTACGCCTTTTGGTGCAATATATGCCGCTTCAAAATCAGGTATAAATCAGGTGATGAACGCATTAAGGTTAGAACAAAGTCACATTCATTTTTTAACTGTTAATACCGGACCTGTCAATACACAATTTATTCAGAAAGCTAACAAAGGTAAACCGATGAATCAGTTAGCAGAGCGGGTACAGCTTGATGTTAAACAGTTAAGCATGCAAATAGTAAATGCCATGATCGATAGAAAAACGGAGCTTAATCTTCCGGTTTGGATGGATTCTGGATTGAAGATTTATGGCCTTGCACCGAGAAAGCTTGAAAAGATATTTAAAAAATATTTTATGACAAAAAAATAACAGGTGTAAGATACACTTGTTATTTTTTCATTGTTATTTCTTCTTTTTTATTTTATGTTTATCATTTGCTTTATTTTGCGCATTGCCAGGCTTCGGTGGCAATAAGTCAAATGTCGTTAAGAAATGTTCCACCTTGTTCTTATAGGAAATGGGATTGACATTATAACTTGCAGCATGTCCACCATGTTCTGGATACCAGCGCATCTTAGGCCCACGCTTTTTATTATAAAGATCAACCGAGTGCGTATAAGGAATAAATACATCTGGTTTAGAATGGATAAACAGGATAGGCTGTTCAACATTTTGGATGACATCTATCGGTGATACTTGTTTCAGGGAAAAATGTGTTCTCATTTTCAGTACTTGATTTAAGGCTGATAATACAATGCCACTTCCGAATGATGATTTCTGTTCTATGATTTGTGTCAATAATCGAGCAAAATTAGAAAATGCACAATCTGAAACATAGAATGCTGCTTCATTAGCTAATTCTCCAGCATAAAGTAATGTTGTAACTGCACCCATTGATTCACCATGGACACCGAAAGTAATGTCATAACCATATTGTTCTTTTAAAAAGGCGATAACAGATTCTAAATCTGTCTTTTCGTAATAGCCATATGTGCTGTGATTACCACCACTTTCCCCATGTCTGCGATGATCAAAGATAATACCATTAAACCCTAACTCATTAAACATATTTAAATATTTTATGCTCGTAATTTTATTTTCAGTAACACCATGACAGAATACCATCCAGTGCTTATGTTCATAGGGCTTTACAACAGTGGCACTTAAGTTGTAGCCATTGCGTGAAGGGATAGTAACATTAATCGGTTGCTTTGCGTTAAATGCTTCAACATCCAATCGTTTCGCCTTAATTTCACGTCGACGTATTACTTCAACGTCACGCAATTTAAAATTTAAGACATAGTTTGAAGCGACCAATCCAACGATGCTGGAAGTAATACCTGATGCGAGTGATACACCGAGTAACGTTCTTGTTAGTAGTTTATTGTTCATACTAAATGATCCTCGTAGTGTAAGTTTTTGAATGCTTCAACTATATTATTAAGTGACTGTTCATCTAATGGCTGCTCTGCTGCTGTAGTATATGCTTTAACATTTGCCTGTAACTGTTCAGCGCTCGATGCACCATTTACAATTGAAGCAACAGGATATGATGTTAAGTATTGATATACAGCCTGTTGTAACGGCGCAATTGTAGTAGCTTCATCAAGACTTTTTCTTAATTCTTCCTGACTTATACCTAGTGTACCCGTTTCAAATTTTTTATCTAATATTTCAGCATAATTATCTGTTAAAAGACCTTTCATCAATGGACCACGAGCCAAAACTCGCACATCTTTTGATTGGATAGATTCAATTAAATCCGTAGGACGATTGTCGATAATGTTAAATTGCATCATTATCGTATCAATATTACTATGCTTTAAATAATAATCAATGACATTTGGTCGAATAGAACTGATACCATATGCACGGATCAAGCCTTCTTCTTTCAGTTGCTCAAAAGTTTCTATGGTTTCATCCTTATTATCTTCAATCATGCCGCCATGCAGCATATATAAATCTAAATAATCTGTTTCAAGACGTTTTAGACTTTCATGTATACTTTGTGTAATATGGGCTTTAGAAGGATCCCAAACAACTTCATCATTTAACATATTAAATCGATTACCAACTTTTGATGCTAAAGTAATCTGATCACGTTTTTTAGAATGTTTAATGAAATGGCCGATATTTTTTTCGTTCTGTCCTTTTTGATATAGGTCAGCTGTATCTATGTATGTAATGCCGAGATCGACTGCCTGGTCGAGAATATATTGACTATCAAGTGCGTCTTGAGGCAGATTCATGGCACCGAAACCCATTTCAGAAAACTTTATACCACTTTTTGTTGTATTAAATTTCATGTCTTTCCCTCCATTCGTTATAATAAATATAGTTTAACATGTACAAAAAGGAGAGTGTATTAATATGGATCTAACAGAACGCACACTATCAAAAGAAACGATACTAGACGGGAAGGTGTTAACTGTCGAGAGACACCAGGTCGAATTACCCAATGGTAAGGAAAGTACAAGGGAAGTTGTACTGCACCCAGGAGCAGTTGCAGTGATTGCGATGAAACAGAATAAATTACTACTTGTTGAACAATTCAGAAAAGCACCTGAAGAAAATTTAATCGAGCTCCCTGCAGGTAAAGTTGACCCAGGGGAAGAACGACGTGACACTGCACTGCGTGAATTAGAAGAAGAAACAGGTTTTACTTCAAAGACGATGGAACTGGTTAATGAGTTTTATGTTTCACCCGGATTCTGTAATGAATTTATTTCTTTATTTGAAGCTGGGGAACTTATAGAATCTCATAATCTTGAAGCGGATGAAGACGAATTTGTATTGAAACACTGGTTGACATTAGAAGAGGCTAATAACTGGATAAAAACAGGGAAAATTAAAGATGCGAAGACGATAATAGCAATTCAATATTTGCTATTATCAATGAAATAATATTAGATTATAATAATTCTAAAAAAGACATTGTTTTTCTTGCTTTAATTCTCAATTACTGATATTTTATATATATCAATCGTAACCTTTAGGAGTGTTAGTAATGCAGGAGAGAATCAATAGAATAAAGGAGCAATTACATGATGCTTCTTATAAATTAACCCCTCAAAGGGAAGCGACAGTGACCGTATTATTAGAAAATGAAGCTGATCATTTGAGTGCAGAAGATGTTTTCCTAAAAGTAAAGGAACGTGCACCTGAAATTGGTCTCGCAACTGTATATCGTACATTAGAATTATTAGCTGAATTGAAGATTGTTGATAAGATTAATTTTGGAGATGGCGTTGCACGTTTTGATTTGAGAAAAGAAGGTGCAAAACACTTTCACCATCATCTTGTATGTATGAGTTGTGGAGATGTTGATGAAATAGAAGAAGATTTACTGGATGAAGTTGAAAAGAAAGTAGAATCGGATTATCATTTCTTAATAATGGATCATCGTTTAACTTTCCATGGTATTTGTAAAAAATGTGCTGACAAAGGCGTTCAACCTGAAGATCTTGATAAAAAAATAACAGAATAATTTGAAATGCAGATGAAATAATCATCTGTATTTTTTTATATTTTTAGTTGATTGTATAATTATTATGGTAAACTTAATGGTGAGGTGTTAATATGCAAACAATAATAGATGAATTTTTACATTTTATTATGATTGAAAAAGGACTAAGTAAAAATACAGTTGCAGCTTATCGTAGAGATTTAAACCATTATCAGGCTTTTTTGGAAGAGGAGAAAATTGGTAATATTGATAACATCGATAGATATACGATCACTTTATTTTTAGGATATTTAAAAGATCAGGGTAAATCTGCAAAAACTTTAGCACGGGTTTCAGCGACAATTAGAGGATTTCATCAGTTTGCTTTAAGAGAAAAATATGCGGTTAAAGATCCTACAGTCATTCTTGAAGCACCAAAATATGAACGCAATCTGCCGGATATTCTTTCTATAGAAGAGGTTGATAAATTTTTATCGACACCAGATACATCAAAGCTTACTGGAAAGCGTGATCAGGCAATGCTTGAACTGTTATATGCTACTGGTATGCGTGTATCAGAGCTAATTAATTTAAACGTAGATGATGTGAATACAATCATGGGTTTTGTTCGCGTATTCGGTAAAGGTAATAAAGAACGTATTATTCCTATTGGAGATAATATGATTAAATTGCTGGAGACGTATATACAGTCTACGCGTTATAAGATGCTTAAAAAAGAAATGACAGACAGTCTATTTCTAAATTTTCATGGTAAAAGACTCACACGCCAAGGATTCTGGAAGATAATGCGTCAAATTAAAGTTGAAGCTGGCATAGACAAGAAACTTACGCCACATACTTTACGTCATTCTTTTGCAACACATCTTCTAGAAAATGGTGCAGACCTACGTGCCGTACAGGAAATGTTAGGACATGCAGATATTTCAACAACGCAACTTTATACCCATATCAGCAAGAAACAAATAAGAGAAGTGTATAAAAATACACATCCTAGAGCATAAGGAGAAAATATGAGTAAACAAAGAGAAATTCATAGAAATCAGGAAAAATTTCAAAAAGAAAATGATAGAAAAAAACAGGTTATTGTGCCAGAGGACACGCATGAAACAGATACTCAGATCAATCAGGAGAATGATTCAAAGAAAAATAAGAATAACTGGATATTATTCGGTTTTATCGCCTTGATGTGTATCATCTGGGGTATCCTGTATTGGATATTTATTGTGTAAAGCCATGTTTCTCGCCTGGATGACTTCAGTTCTATCACGTAGTTTATGTTTATGAATGATTGCCTGAGTAGGTTCGTAATAATTTTTTATATCTATTGCTTCTATAACAGGTAGTGTGATGGGATAATAAGTTAAATCTTTTTGAATGTCAGTTATTTGCTCTATTAATATAGATATATCTAGATATTCAGATAAGAAAGTCTTATTTATTTTTAGCAACAGTATTGTTTTTTTTAGTAATGTATGAGTACCACGTTTATTGTGACGTCGTAGATGATACATTGCAGTAGCGAGCATAATTAATGCGACTTCAGGGTCTTGTTTAGTAAATTGTGATTTTTGTTTCCAGGCATCCTCCATGATTTCATGACATTCAAAATAATCACGATACACATGAAAATGAATGATATAATCCGAAAATGCTTGTTTAAATAATGCATGCATAAGAAATCCTCCAGAAGTAAGGTGAATATATGTACGAAGTAAAATTAGATTCATTTGAAGGCCCGTTAGATTTACTCCTTCACTTAATTCAGAAATATGAAATAGATATTTATGATATCTCAATGAAAGTGTTAACAGAACAATATATTAATTATATCAAAAATGTTGATGATCTTGATATTAATCAACATGGTGATTATTTGGTGATGGCGAGTGAGTTATTAAGAATAAAGAGCAAAACATTATTACCAGATACAAATGTAGATGAAAGTGAAAACATCGAAGATCCACGTGAAGATTTAATGCGACAATTATTAGAATATCAAAATTACCGTTTATATGCTGATATTTTAAAAACGAAAAAAGAGTCACATGAAAAATATTTTGTCAAACGTAGCAATGATTTATCCCATTTCGAGAATGCAAAACAAACACCGATACACATTGAACTTACCGATTTAATCACTGCATATCAGAAAGCAAAGCAACGTCGTAAAAAGATTGCTAGTGAATCTGTAAGTGTAGCCCGAGATACTTACTCCATGGAAGAAGCGATTGAGACAGTGACATATGCACTATCTCAAAAAGATAAAATTACTTTCGATGATTTTGTTTCATTTTCTGAAACAAAAACACAGATAGTAACATTGTTTCTGGCCATTCTGGAACTTATGAAAAATAATAAGATCAATGTTTATCAATCTAATGATTTTGGTGAAATAGAGATTGAAAGAGGAAAAAACTATGTCGAATGAAAAAATTAATATCATACTAGGTTTATTATATGCAGTTGGTGATGAAGGTATTGAAATTGAACAACTTGCAGAGATTATAGAACGCACACCATCACAATTATCTGATATTGTAAGCACATATAATCATGAAATTTTTGAAATTCAAAAGTTAGGATCTAAATACTTTCTGATGACCAATGAAACTTTGAATCCATACCTGGAAGATTTGGTTACTGCTACAAATGAAAAGAAATTAACACAGGCTTCACTCGAAACTTTAGCGATAATTGCATATAATCAACCTGTAACACGCCATGATATTGAAATGATGCGTGGTGTAAATAGTGATGGACCGGTCAAGACATTGATCGAAAGAGGTCTAGTAGAAAGTACAGAAGTGAATGGTGAGCGTGCTAGACAATTAGCAACGACAGAATTTTTTCTGATGACATTCGGACTTACATCTTTAGATGATTTACCGAGAGATGAGACGATGACAAGTGATGCAAGTGAAATGGAATTATTCTTTAAAAATTTAAATGAAGAGGATGAATAAAATGAGTGAACAATTAGAAAGATTACAGAAAGTCATCGCTAAAAGTGGTGTGACTTCACGTCGTAAAGCAGAAGTATTAATCTCAGAAGGTAAAGTCACTGTTAATGGTGAGACAGTAACTGAACTTGGTACGAAAGTAAGTCCTAGAGACCGTGTAGAAGTAGAAGGCATTCCTTTAGAAAATCCGGAAAAGATATATATATTATTCCACAAACCAACTGGTGTGATTACTAGTGTTTCTGATGATAAAGGTCGAACTGTTGTAACTGATTATTTTCCGCAACTAGACTTAAGAATATTTCCTGTAGGTCGTCTTGATTATGAGACAAGTGGTTTATTATTACTGACAAACGATGGTGACTTTGCCAATCAAATGACCCATCCTAAATACAAGATGAAGAAAAAATACGTAGCTAAATTAAAAGGATTTCTATTAAGAGAACAAGTTAAAGAATTGGAACGAGGTATCATGCTCGAAGACGGAAAAACAGCTCCGGCAATTGTGAAAGTAAAGTCACAGGACAAGCTGAAAGACACTACTTTAGTAGAGATTACAATTCATGAAGGTCGTAATCGTCAAGTGCGTCGTATGTTTGCCCATTTTGGTCACGAAGTTGTGAAATTATCTCGTATTGAATATGGACCGTTAACGCTTAAAGGATTAAATGCAGGGGATGCAAGAGAACTCACACCTCATGAAGTAAAAACTTTACGTAATATGAGTTTAAATAAATCATAAAATTCACATAGTTGCCACAGATAATAATTGCTTAAATGATATAATGTAATGTGACATTTTGAATAGAGAAGGGGTTAAGCATGGCGAAACA
Organism: Macrococcoides bohemicum; assembly: GCF_016865215.1. NCBI lineage: Bacteria > Bacillati > Bacillota > Bacilli > Caryophanales > Staphylococcaceae > Macrococcoides > Macrococcoides bohemicum. The sequence goes on along the minus strand of NZ_CP054482.1, from coordinate 1,418,629 downwards.
GCAAAAAAAATGGATTCAATATATGGTGACTTTCCTAATTTTGCTCGCAATAATTTTTATCATCTACGTTTCTGTGACGAAAGATGGCGAAAAGGTTGTGAAAATTGGTGATGATGCACCTGTGTTTGAATTGAAAACATTAGATGACAGTAAAGTTAATTTAAAGGATTATCGTGGCAAAGGTTTAGTACTTAATTTCTGGGGAACTTGGTGTGAACCTTGTTTAGAAGAGATGCCGGATTTAAACCGTGCACATAATGTGTACAAAAATCAAGGTGTAGAAGTATTAACAATTCACGTTAAGAACAGTCCACAACAAATTAAACAGTTCTTCAGTGCATTAGACGAAGAAGTAACTTTACCAGTTGGTTTAGATAATGGTGATGTAATGGAAGCATATAATGCGAATGATCTACCGAATACTTATATCATTGATAAAGATGGGAAGATTGTAGCACACCATAAAGGCCAAATGTCAAAAGAAGATATTCAGAAATATATGGAAATGGTTAAACCATAAAAGGAGGATGACGATGCAGGAACAATCGATTAAATGTGTTTGTGGTCATGTAAACCCTCCTGGTACTCAATTATGTCAAAACTGCGGACGTTTGATTAATGACAGCTATGATAAAAAGAAAACAACAGATGTCATGCGATATGACGGTCAAGCAGTGAGAAGTAAGACAAAGCATAAAACATTGCTGGATAAAGTATGGATATTTTTCAGTTCCGTTAAAGTTGGTGTGATATTACTTGTATTAACCGTTTTAGCATCTGCACTAGGGACAATGTTTCCTCAGGAATATTTTATTCCCGTAGGTGAAGATCCATCGACATTCTATAAAGATAAATACGGTACTTTAGGATATATCTATTATAAACTTGGATTAGATAACCTATATACATCTTGGTGGTATCTAATACTACTTGCGCTTGTAGCATTCTCAATTATTGCAGCAAGTATAGACCGAGGCATTCCATTACATAAATCGCTTACACGTCAGACTGTTAAGAAGCACCCAACGTACTTTAAACGTCAGAGGTTGACACTAGATGTACCGACAACGGTTGATCAGGCGGCTCTTGTAAATGCTTTAGAGCAGAGAAAATATAAAGTTAGAACTGACGGTACAGCAATATTAGCTGAAAAAGGCCGTTTAAGTCGTTATGGTCCATACATTAACCACACCGGGCTTATAATTTTGTTAGCAGGTGCAATGCTTCGATTTGTCCCGGCTTTATATGTGGATGAATTTGTTGGTGTTGCAGAAGGTGAGACAAAAAGTATCCCCGGCACAGAAAATACGTATTATATTAAAAATAATAAGTTTATTTTTGAACAATACGATGCAGAATCTATTTCAAACATTAATGGTAAATCAGCAGATGCCAGAATGAATAAAATTGCTAAAAATTATGAATCACAAGTTACAATATATGAAAATAAAGCTGATAAATCAGTTGTAGGTGCTGAACCGAAATTAGCACAAATCAAAGATGACAGTGTAAAAGTGAACCATCCAGTTAAATTTGCAAATTTTGCGTTATATCAGAATAGTTTCGATCAGTCTCAACTTAAAACAATGACATTTAAAGTTGAAGACATCAAGACAGGCAAACCTATCGGTAAAACATTTGAAGTTGCACTTGATAATCCCGGCAAACAATATAAGGTAAGTGATGATTTAACTGTGAATCTAAAAAACTATGCACCGGATTTCAATGGTATTGCGGATAATGGAACTTTATTAACAAGCTCCCCGATTCCAAATAATCCTGCATTCGTCTTTGGGGTTGAGGATAAAGGTAAACAATCAGAATATAGCCTACTAAAAATACGTTCTTCACAGGATATCACTAAAAATAATCAATATGCGGTAAAATTTGTGAGTGCGACGAATAAAACGATTACTTATTTAACAGTAAAGAAAGATTTAACGTTACCTATTCTATTTATTGGTTTTTCAATATTTTTAATAGGTCTTGCCATTGGATCTTATATTCACCACCGTCGTATCTGGATTGAAACGAAAGATGGATTTAAATTAGCAGCACATACAAATAGAAATTATTATGGGTATTCTAAAGACATTAACAGTATGTTAGAACCTTTCAATTTACCGAAAGTTAACGATAAATATGCGGATACGGAGGAAGAAAATGAATAGTGAAGCTTTATTAAATATCAGTAGTACTTCATTGTATGCTGCATTTATTTTATATTTAATCGCGATATTACCATTCTCAGCAAGTATTAAAGCGAAATCGAAGAAAAGTGAAAAAATTGCAGTAACCTTAACGATTATAGGGTTTATTATGCAGCTCGTATATTTTGTTACACGATGGATGGCGGCAGGACATGCCCCGGTAAGTAATATGTACGAATTCCTGACTATGTTCGGTATCATGATGGTCGGTGGATTTTTAGTACTATATTTCTTATATCATACGCCAATATTAGCATTGTTCTCATTGCCAATCGCTATGCTTTTAATTGTTTATGCGAGTATGTTCTCGCGTGATGTCTCACCACTTATTCCTGCATTACAAAGTAATTGGTTAGCGATTCATGTTATTACTGTAACAATCAGTTACGGTATTTTATCTGTAAGTTCAGTAGCAGGATTAATCTATTTATTACGTTATGTTGATGCGAATGAAAGGTCAAAAGATGCTTTTTGGTTAGAGGTTGTAATGTACTTCATAACCCTAGTGATAGCTTTTATATTAACAACAATCGTTATGAAAGGTATCGTTCATTATCAGGAAGATTATTATTACTATGATAAAAATGATAATAAGACAATTGCTGAATATCATTTACCTGGATTAGTGACATTTAAGGATAGTATTCCTGTTGAGAAAATTAAAGGCACGAAACAAGATTATAAAGAAGTTAAACGATTCGATACAGGGATTGAATTACCGCCTGTAATTAACGCTCAAAAATTAAATACAGTAGCATGGTCTATTATCATTGGTACAATTTTATATGGACTGTTAAGATTAGTGTTAAGAAAAACATTATTTGCTGTAGTTAAACCTTTAACGAATAAAGTATCGCTTCAGTTAATGGATGAAATTTGCTATAGATCAGTAATTATTGGTTTCCCATTATTTGCTTTAGGTGGCTTGTTATTTGCGAGTATATGGGCTCAAATTGCCTGGAGTAGGTTCTGGGGATGGGATCCTAAAGAGGTTTGGGCATTAATTACATTCTTATTCTATGCTATCTTCCTGCATTTACGTTTAGGTAGAGGCTGGGAAGGTAAGAAAAGTGCCTGGCTTGCAGTTGTAGGTATGGCAATCATTTTATTCAATGTGATTGCAGTAAACCTTATTATTGCAGGACTGCACTCATACGCTTAAATTAAAGGAGTAATCGACATGAAACATACGATATTGATCGTTGATGATGAAGACAGAATCAGAAAACTTGCCAAAATGTATCTTGAACGTGAAGGTTTTGAGACAGTAGAAGCAAGTGATGGTGAAACAGCTTTAGAACTCGCTTTAAACCAGAATTTTCATTGTATATTACTTGATATAATGCTGCCGGGAATGGACGGCATTGAAGTATGCAGAAGAATTCGTGAGGAAAAAACAACACCAATTATTATGCTAACAGCTAAAGGTGAAGAACATAATCGCGTTGAAGGATTTGAAATAGGGGCTGACGACTACATCGTTAAACCATTTTCGCCACGTGAAGTAGTATTACGTGTTAAAGCGATATTACGACGTGCACAGCCAACGATGTATTTAAAACAAGATTCACACGCGAAAGATTTAATCGTATTTGATTCTTTAGTGATTGATAATGATGCACATCGTGTTATGGCTGAAAATCAGGAAGTTAATTTGACACCAAAAGAATATGAATTATTATTATTTTTAGCAAAAAGTCCGGATAAAGTTTTTGACCGTGAACAATTACTGAAAGATGTTTGGCATTATGAGTTTTACGGAGATTTACGTACAGTAGATACTCATGTTAAACGTCTTCGAGAAAAATTAAATAAAGTTTCACCGAAAGCTGCTGATATGATTCACACTGTATGGGGTGTTGGTTATAAGTTTGAGGTGAAAGAATAATGCGCTATTTTAATAGCGTAGTAATTAAACTGTGGTTAACTATATTATTTATAGTGACTGCAGTTTTAATTATATTATCTGTTTCTTTAATGGGATTCTTTAATTCGTATTTGAAAAGCGAGTCTGGCCATACGCTTAAGCAGCAAGCTGAAAAAGCTGAGCTCGTATTAACGAGTCATCACGATCAAAGCGATGCATTAACTTATGTGAAAGAATTAATAGAAAATCCTGCAGGTATTATTATTGTTCAAAATAAATCGGACTTAGATGTAACATACGATGATCCACTCAAACAGCTAATGGTAGACGAAATCAAAGGAAATGACGCTTTTGATAAAGTTTTTGAGAAAGATGAATATGTTGTAAAAGATATTAAAGTAAATTACCAGGATAACAGACATGAATATATCCTTATCGGATACCCTTCTCAAGCTTTTAATTATAAAGACAGTGGGATATTTATCTATCAGGATACTAATTCAATGGATGATGCACAAAATTATATTACTTTTATTATTTTTATCGTGGCAATGTTATTATTGATACTTACTACTATCTTTGCATTTTTCTTATCCAATAAGATTACAAAACCATTGTTACTGTTAAAGACAGCTGCTTTTAATTTAGCAAGAGGTGAGCGTAACAATAAAATAGCTGTATATTCCAGAGATGAGATTGGTGAATTAGCACTTGCGTTTAATAAGATGGAGCAGGAGATAACATTAAATATCAGTAAAATATCCCAGGAACGTAATTTAAGGGATCGATTAATCAATGCAATGGAAGACGGTGTTTTAAGCTTTAATATGGATCTTGAAAAACAGCTTCAAAACCCGATGGCAGAGAGATTTTTAGATGATATTTCTCAGGAAGACACTGATATTTTAAGTAAACTCGTGAATCAGGTAATGCAATCTGATGAAACAATATATCATGAAATTTCTACATTTAATAAACATTATGTACTCATCATCTCGCCAGTCAAAAATACGACGCAGGGACAAAATAACGGTGCTGTCGCTATCATTCGTGATATGAGTGAAGAGAAAAAGATAGATATGATGAAACAACAGTTTATCGCAAATGTTTCTCATGAATTACGTACGCCAATCCAAATGTTACAAGGGTATACTGAAGCAATTTTAGATGGCATAGTCGTTGAAAAAGATGACGTGGATGAGTTTTTAAACATTATTTTAGATGAATCTAAACGATTAAACAGGCTGGTTAATGAGTTAATAAATGTTGCTCGTATTGACGCTGGAGAAACGACTTTAAATAAAGAAGTGATGGATATATCGCCTTTACTTGAAAAAAATATTCAGAACTTTAAGCAGAGTGCTATAGAACATGAAACAACATTGCAACTAGATTTAAAGCATACAAAAGAGGTAGTAATTGATTATGATAAGATATTCCAGGTCATTACAAATCTGCTGGACAATGCAATGCGTTATACAAAGAGTGGGGACACTATAAAAATTTCAACATACAATGATACAAACAACCTGTATATAAAAATTGCTGATACTGGAGTAGGTATTGCTAAAGAACATATCAATCATATATTTGATAGATTTTATAAAGTTGATCAGGCAAGAACACGAGGTAAGCACGGCACTGGATTAGGTTTATTTATCGTAAAAGCTATCATTGAAAAACATCATGGTGAAATTAAAGTTGAAAGTGAGCAAGGTGTTGGCACAACGTTCACTATTTCGATTCCGTTAGTTGACACGAAGCAGTAGTTTGGTACAATGATTTATGGCATATGCCAATAATACACATTCATCTTCGGGGTCGGTGAAATTCCGAGCCGGCGGTAAAAGCCCGCGACCTGCATTATGCAGCTGATTTGGTGTAATTCCAAAGCCGACAGTACAGTCTGGATGGGAGAAGATGGAGGTCAGAGTTTCGTCAAGTTAATTTGTCCTCCTGATTCAAAGATGAAGTAAGGAGAAATTATGACAAAATTGAATAGAACAAGAAGTCTGATACTGATCAGTTTATTAAGTGCGATTGCATTCATACTGATGTTTTTAAAGGTACCAGTACCTTTCTTGCCACCGTATTTAACGATTGATATCAGTGATTTACCTGCAATTATTGCGTTATTTACTGCTGGACCTGTAGCTGCAGTACTTATTGAGTTTATTAAGAACATACTCAACTTTGTAATGAACATGACAGATCCAGTTGGTCCTGTTGCTAACTTTTTAGCAGGGACATCGTTTATATTGACACTGTATGTGATTACAAAAGGAAGATTTAATAAGATAATACCAGCATTTATCAGTGCTACAATCGTAATGACGATTGTTATGAGTATGCTTAACTATTTCGTGTTATTACCAATGTATGGCATGATTATGAATTTAAATGATGTTGTCAAGAATATTCAGGTTATCGTAACAGCAGGTATAATTCCCTTTAATATGATTAAAGGATTATTGCTGACAATTCTCTTTTATATCATTGTTAAACCGTTAGTACCGTTACTTAAAAAACAAATGAAAATTAATAATTAATAGCATAGAACATAACTTGACAAAAAAGCTTGAAGTTCGAATTGAACTTCAAGCTTTTTTAAAATATTATTCAAATTTAAGTGCGTCGCCATCAAATGATTCATCTGCAACTTTAATTGAATCAGTTGGGCAACCTTCAAATGCATCGATCATATCTTCTTCTAATTCTTCCGGTATTTCCTGAGTACCTTTGTTATCATCTAAAATAACATAGGCAATACCTTCATCATCATAATCATATATATCAGGTGCCGCTGCACCACAAGCACCGCAAGCGATGCATGTATCCATATCAACGATCGTATATTTACCTGCCATATTTTTTCGCCTCCTCACACTTTCATGCTACACTAGTTATAACATACATAACTATTTTAGTGATAGTTAAGCACATTTTCAACAAAAATATTTCAAGGTGACAATAATGAAAACGATTAATCGGTATATAAAGACGCATTACCTAACAGATAAATCAGTCAAAAGTTTATGGAAATTATTGATTGGTGCGCGAACACAGCAGACTTATTTTGATGCAGTGATGCAAGATCTATTACCAGTTTATGAATTGTATCCAAATGTTTCATTTGAGGCTGTCACTCGGCTCGTTCATAATGATAATGATGTAAATTTTATTCAAAACAATGATCTGAAACTATATCCATACTTTTACTATGCAAGTGAGTTATCTTTTACATCCTTTGTTCTATTGCTTCAAACAGTTTCTGAATATCTCTATCATTCCTCTGACTATTTACCTAGTTCAAATCGTTTATTTATACAGCAGCAAGTAAAATATCTTTTTATGAAGATTAAAAAAGATGATGAATTTATTTTGTTAGCTCATGAAGTAGATGATTTGTCGCAGTTTATCTTTAAAGAGGCCGGTACCTGTTATTTTATACATTTTCTGCATGGTCATCAAATAAGACCTGATAGTTATGAACAAATATCTAAACAATTTAACTTAAGTATTGATGAGATAAAATCACAAATGATCCTCGAAAAGAATTTGATGCTTCATGCATTTAAGACACGCAAATATAAGTTATTAAGTTATCTGTATGTCAGAACGCCTTTACATATCAATACGAGTGATACTTATCAGCGTTTAATTAATGGTGACTCAATAGACACAATTCAGCGAAATAAATCAGTAAGAATACATACGATACAAGATCATATTATTGAAATATTGATTAAAGACTATCCACTTGATACTACATTTTATCTAGCAGAACAAGAATATATAGCCATTAAAGAAATGATAAAAAACAATCGCTTCGGGAAACTAAAGACATTATATGAACTTTCGCCAATAAAAGATTATTTTAAATTAAAAATCGCAATCGTAAAATATAAAATGGAGCAATGCAAATGAAAGCAATCAATAAAATTTTACAAGAGACCTTTGGTATAGAAAGCTTACGAGAAAATCAAATTAAAATTGTGCAAAAGATTCTTGAGGGGAGTGATGTATTAGCGCTTCTACCAACAGGTTCAGGGAAATCACTAACTTTCCAGTTACCAATGCTGATAAATAATAAAAAGACCATTGTAATATCACCATTAATTGCATTAATGGAAGATCAGGTTATGCAGCTTAAACAAAAAAAGATTAAAGCATGCTGTATACACAGTCAGTTAGATGATATGGACAAACAATTATTGTTATCTCATGTTGAAACATATGATTTTATATACTGTTCACCTGAATGGCTTGTTACAAATGGTCTGAATTATTTAAAGCACTATCCCTGTGAAGCTATCGTTATAGATGAAGCACATTGCATTTCGGAGTGGGGATTTGAATTCAGACCCCATTATTTGATGATTGATGAAATAGTATCATATTTTGATGCACAGGTTATTGCATTAACCGCCACTGCAAATGATCAAGTAATCTCAGATATTCAGCACGTTATTAAAAGGAAATTAACTGTAATGGATTATTTAACGGAGAGGGAGAATATCTTTTTATCCGTGGTAAATACAAATGATGATACAGACAAATTGTCCTTTATTTTAGAAGCTTTAAAAGCATCTGCTGCAACTGTAATTTATTTTTCTTCAAAGAAACAAGTCGAATACGTATATAGATATCTTTTAGCGCAAGGTATAATGGTGGAACGCTATCATGCAGATATGCAATATGAAGAAAGGATGTCCGTACAGCAGCGTTTTATGAATGATGAAATACAAGTGATTTGTGCAACGAATGCATTTGGTATGGGCGTTAATAAATCAAATATAAGAACAGTAATACATTATCATATGCCAAAATCAATTTTTCAGTTTATTCAGGAGATAGGTAGAGGAGGCAGAGATGGTGAATTATCACAATCTATTTTGTTGTATAGTCCTAACGATGAGATACTTCCATATCGACTCAATGAATTAAATGAATTGAGTGTGGCAGAAATAGATTTGTATTTTCAAGGTGCAGTACTATCTGAAGAAAAGCAAATATTGTTAAAAATTCTTTCGGAAAAGTATAATAGAAAAGAAGTAGTAGAAAAAATCAAGCATCACCAGCAAATGAAACGAACAGCATTGATACAGATGATGGAATATATACATGAAAAAAATTGTTTTACGCAAAAACTAAATTATTTCAGTTTAAACATGCAAAATGTAACGGATATACAAAGTATGGAGCAAGAAAAAAATAGTTTGAAATGTAAAAGTTGTGCGCAATGCAATGAACAAGTTAAAATCTCGTTTGAACAGCAAAATTATCATATTCAAAAAAAGTTCGGAAAAACGCTTCTAAATCAACTGTTTAATGATTTATATGTCTTTACTTAAGCAACATATTTTGTCTATAATAAGTATGTATTATTAAAATATTAATTGAGTGGGTGGATATTGTGTCAAGAGATAATTTCAAAGATGAATTTGAAAAAAGTAAACAGAAAATTGAACGTGAAAGTCATGAATTGACAGACCAAGATCAAACTGTTGAAAATAAAGCAGTTAATGAAGATAATGTGGATAGTGAACAATTAAATAAAGCTGAATCAAATGAAATATTTCCACCACGCGGGGCTTCAAGAAGAAATCGATCTCAGGAACGAAAAAATCGTGAAAAATCAATTCAACCCGATGAAAAAGTAACTTACGATGCACATACAGATAAAGATGCTGTTGAAACTAACGAAGAAGTGGTTAAAGAAAATAAAAAAAGAGATCGATCAATTATTGCATCAGCAACAGGTGTTGGTGGAAGCGTAGTTGGAAATGTTGCTTCTAATAAAACTGGTATCCATGGTAATAAGAACAATAAAAATACAGCTGAACAACTGTCAGAAAAAGAATCATCACAAAAAGAATCTAAGAATAATAATAAGAAAAAAGCTGCAGCAGGTGCTGCGGTAGTTGGTGCGGGTGCAACTGGTCCTGCCTCAAATGCAACAGCAGCAAATAAAAAGCAGCAGGACCATAAAAAGAGTGAAGACAAAAAAGAAGATGAGGGTAATGGAATGAAGAAGTATTTACCGTTTCTTGCAGCAATATTGTTATTGATCCCTATTATTATCTTATTAAGTAACTTTATTAATAATCAGGATGAAGGCAAACCTAAAACAGAAGAAGTTGTTGTTAACAAGGGTAAAGAAAATAAAGATAAAACTGCAGCAACTAAATCGACTGAAGAAAAATCAACAGAAGAAAAATCAACAGAAGAAAACACTAAAACAACTGAAGACGCAACAACTGAGAATGCAGTAGCAGAGAAAGAAAGTACAGAAGATACTACTGCAAATTCAAATAATAATGGTACTGCAACAAACAACACTGATACAGCAACAAATAGTAACAGTACAACTACAAATAATAATGCCGAAAATGCCACTTCAACTAATAGTACAGTGACTAATGGTGGTGCATCACATGTTGTTGGTGCAAAAGAAAACTTGTACCGTATCGCAATTAAATATTATGGCAGTGGCTCACCTGAAAACGTTGAAAAAATAAGAAGAGCAAATGCTATTTCAGGTAATAATCTTTCAGCTGGTCAAACATTAGTAATTCCAGAATAATTAAATACAAAGGGGATGGATTTATGTACTTAAAAACAATTATGATACCTAAAGAAAAATGCTACGTTGCAAATCCTAATGACACAATTAAAAGTGTTTTGGATAAATTAGAGCATCATGGTATTGACGGTATGCCTGTAGTAGAAGAAGGAAAATATTTAGGTACCGCTACAAAATATGAAATCTTTAGACATTTCTTCTTTATGAAAACGCCGAAATTACGTGATGAATTTGTTGAACAGACAAAAATTGGTGATATATTACCGTTAGATGAATACAGTGTAAATGATTCAACTTTCTTTGAAGAATCATTTTTAACTTTACAGGATTTTCCGATACTTAGTATTATTAATGACCGCAATGAATTTTTAGGTGTGGTCACGCGATATGATGTTATGGAACAATTTAAATCTGCATTTGGTATGAGTAAACCAGGTGTACGTATTGCGATTACTTCTATTGATGCAGAAGGACGAATTAAACGTCTAGCTTCAGCTTTATCTAAATTTAAATTAAATGCGATTTCGTTTGTTACATTTGATGAAACAGATAAAATGCATCGCAGAATGATTGTTAAAGTTGAAGACCATAAAAATATTAAGAAGTTTACTAAATATTTAAAACAAAATGGATTTAAAGTATTAGATATTCAGGAAGATAATTAATAAAAGAGGACTCTTTAGCCGGAGTCTCTTTTTTTTCGGAAGGTGAAACGAGTGTTTAAGATTGAAAGTATTATTATTGGAGCAGGTCCATGTGGATTATCTGCAAGTATAGAACAGAAAAAAGCTGGCATTGAAAATATTGTCATTGAAAAAGGAAATGTGGTTGAAGCAATCTATAATTATCCAACACATCAAACATTCTTCTCTACTAGTGAAAAGTTAGGGATCGGTGATGTACCCTTTATTGTAGAAGAGCATAAACCGAAAAGAAACCAGGCATTAGTATATTATCGCGCAGTGGTCAAGCATCATGATTTAACAATACATGCGAATGAAGAAGTGATTAAAGTTGAAAAGCTTCATGATAGTTTTGTTGTAAGTACGAGTAAAGCGACGTATGAATGTACATATCTTACAGTTGCGACTGGTTATTATGGTCAGCATAATACACTCGCTGTTCCAGGAAGTGACCTGCCAAAAGTGCACCATTATTTTAAAGAGGCACATCCATATTTTGATCAGGATGTATTAATCATCGGTGGAAAGAATTCAGCGATTGATGCTGCTATAGAACTAGAGAAAGCTGGTGCACGCGTCACTGCAGTGTATAGAGGAAGTACTTATTCTAAAAGTGTGAAACCGTGGATTTTACCGCTCTATGAATCTCTTGTTAATCATGAGAAAATCAAATTATATTTTGAAAGTCATATAACAAACATCGATGAATCAACTGTTTCGATTAATACGCCCGACGGTGAAATCAATATAAAAAACGATACAGTGTTTGCAATGATCGGTTATCATCCGGATTATGAATTTTTAGCATCAATGGGTATTGAACTTGTGACAAATGAATATGGTACTGCGCCATTTTATGATCGCGAAACAATGGAAACAAATGTCGAAAATCTGTATATAGCTGGTGTTATTGCAGCAGGTAATGATGCCAATACAATTTTTATCGAGAATGGAAAATTTCATGGTGGAATGATTGTAGAAAGTATTTTAGCTAAAAAGTCAAAATAAAAATAGGACAGCAATGTCCTATTTTTATTTGCTGAAATAAGTATTTAAATCATCTTGATTCAAATGATTGCTTAAAGCAATTAATAGTTTAAGTCTTGCTTTCTGACCGTTTAATCCATTCGAGAAAATAAGTCCTTTTTCTTTTAATTCATAGCCACCACCTTCATAGTGATATGTATTACTTGTAATGCCGTTAAAACAGCGAGATACAAGTACTACTGGAATTTCTGCATCAATCAGTTTATTGATGCCGGCTAAACTAGAAGGCGGTAAATTTCCCTGTCCTAGTGCTTCGATTACTAAGCCATCGTAGTTTTGATCTGCAAAGAATGAAAGTAATGCTTCATCAAGATCACTATGTGCTTTGATTAATCCAACTTTTTTTGTTTCATCTACTTTTACAAGTGGATGATTCAATATCGGTAAATGATGGAAATAAACATTATTTTTAGTGACGATACCGAGTGGTCCGTAATTAGGACTCTGGAAAGTACTCGTATTAGATGTGTGTGTTTTAGTGACGTTAGTTGCACTATGAATTTCATCGTTAAATACGACTAATACGCCTTTATTTTGACTTGCTTCGTGACATGCGACTTTTATCGCAGAAATATAGTTATATAATCCATCTGATCCAATCTCATTTGAAGAACGCATTGCACCAGTTAATATGACCGGAATACTCACATTCAGTGTTAAGTCCAGAAAATATGCAGTTTCTTCTAAAGTATCGGTTCCATGAGTGATTACGATACCATCATAATTCTCATTATAGATTTCCTGAATAATTTTCTTTCTAAGTTCATTCATGTGCTGAATGGTAATATGTGGTGAGGGCACTTGAAAAGGGTGGATTTCAGTAATATTAGCATAAGCATCTAACTGGATATTCGACATCGGATTGACTTCGTTTGTTGTAACGTATCCTTCCGTATTTTCCGACATACTGATTGTACCGCCAGTATGCATCACAAGAATATTTTTCATTTTTATCCTCCAAATATACAACGTATAACTACTATGATAAAATAATTAAGATTAAACGACAAGGTAGGTAATAAGATGAAAAAGATAAATATTGCAGTGGATGGTCCTGCTGCTGCTGGAAAAAGTACCATTGCAAAACTTGTCGCAGCTGAGCTTGGCATGGTTTATGTCGATACAGGTGCGATGTACCGTGCGATTACACTTGCGCATTTAGCACAACCTGTAATGGATTTAGAAACGCTCGTTCAAAATATCAATTTGAAAATCGTAAATGACAACGGTCAAAAAATTTATTTGAATGGTGAAGATGTTTCCGAACGCATTCGGGAAAATGATGTTACTTTGAATGTAAGTCATGTGGCAAGTCAAAAAGCTGTAAGAGAAAAATTAGTGGGTATTCAGCAGGAATTGACAGCTGCAAAAGGTGTTGTAATGGATGGACGAGATATCGGTACACATGTGATTCCTGATGCAGAACTTAAAGTATATATGATAGCTTCAGTTACTGAACGGGCTGAAAGAAGACTAATCGACAATCAGCAGCGTGGAATTGAAGCAAATTTCGAAGATCTCGTTAAAGATATAGAACGTCGTGATCATCTCGACATGACTCGGGAAATTTCACCTTTAGTTAAAGCGAATGACGCTATAGAGATTGATACAACTGGCATGACGATAGAAGCGGTGAAAGATAAAATCATTACATTAGCACGTGAAATTATTGAGAATTAAAGCGAATTTCTTGACTTTATCGTCAATTTATAAGAAGTTTATTATAAGCTATAAGCTGTAAACTTTGAGGAGGCGTCCCTAATGACAGAAGAATTTAACGAAAACATGATTTTAGAAATTAATGAAGGTGACAAAGTAAAAGGCACTGTTCAATCAGTTGAAGAGAAACATGTTGTATTGCAATTAGATGGTGCTAAATATGATGGAATTATTCCAATCAGCCAATTATCAAGCTTACGTGTTGAGAACGCGGAAGATGTTGTTAAAGTTGGCGATGAAATTGAAGCGTATGTGACTAAGATTGAAGATAAAGAAGAAGATGGTCACTACATCTTATCTAAACGTAAATTAGATGAATCTGAATCATTTGAAACTTTACAACAAAAATTTGAAAACGGTGAAACTTTAGAAGCTGAAGTTAAAGAAGCTGTTAAAGGTGGATTGGTTGTTGATGTTGGCTTACGTGGTTTTATCCCGGCATCATTAATTTCTACAAGCTATATTGAAGATTTCTCTGATTATGTTGGAAAAGTATTAACTTTAAAAATTGAAGAGTTAGATCAAGAAAAAAATAGAGTGATCTTAAACCATAAAGTGATTGAAGCTGAAGAAAATAAAGCTTTAAAATCAGAACGTCTGCAACAATTGGAAGTAGGTGCAGTTGTTGAAGGTGAAGTGCTACGTATGACAAACTTCGGTGCCTTCGTAGATATTGGCGATGTTGATGGATTAGTTCATATTTCTCAAATCACACATGACCATATTGATAAAGTAGAAGATGCATTATCAGTAGGTGATAAAGTTAAAGTTAAAATTTTAAGTGTTGATCCTGAAAATGAGCGTGTATCATTATCTATTAAAGCTGCATTACCTGGACCATTTGAAACAATTGATGAAAAATTCAAAGTTGGAGATGTGGTTGAAGGTGAAGTAATGCGTCTAGCGAACTTCGGTGCATTTGTTGAGATTGATAAAGGTTTACAAGGACTTGTTCATATTTCTCAAATCAGTCACGATCATATTGGAAATCCAAGTGAAGTATTAGAAGCTGGTCAAAAAGTAAAAGTTAAAATTTTAGATATTAATAAAGAAGAAAAACGTATCGGTTTATCTATTAAAGCAACTGAAGAACAAACTGAAGACTTTGATACTTCTTATTTAAATAATCAAACTATAACTGACGAAGACGCACCAACTTTAGGTGATGTTTTCGGAGATAAATTCAAAGGTTTAAATTTATAATATAGTTTTTAGATGTCGATATGTATACAGATTATACTGTATACATATCGGCATTTTTTATATCGATTTGATAAACACACTTTCTGTGTTAAAATAGAACAGATATTATTTGAGAGGAAGAACAAAATTGACAAAACCAACAATAGCGATTGTAGGCCGAGCGAATGTCGGCAAATCTACAATCTTCAATAGGATTATCGGAGAGCGTGTCTCAATAGTAGAAGATACGCCGGGGATTACGAGAGATAGAATTTATTCAAGCGGCGAGTGGTTAACACATGAGTTCAATATAATTGATACTGGTGGTATAGAACTTGGTGATGAACCTTTCCAGGAACAAATTCGTGCGCAAGCTGAGATTGCAATCGATGAAGCAGATGTCATTATTTTCATGGTTAATGGCCGCGATGGTATTACGATTGAGGATGAATTTGTAGCGAAATTATTATTTAAATCAAGTAAACCAGTGGTACTGGCAGTGAATAAAATTGATAATCCAGAAATGCGTACAGATATTTATGAGTTTTATTCTTTAGGATTTGGAGAACCTTTCCCGATTTCTGGTTCACACGGTTTAGGTATTGGTGATTTACTGGATGAAGCAAGTAAACATTTTCCTGAACAACCTGAAGAGGAATATGATGATAATGTCATTAAATTCTCTTTAATTGGTCGTCCAAATGTAGGTAAATCTAGTTTAATTAATGCAATATTAGGTGAAGAACGTGTAATCGTGTCACCTATTGCAGGTACAACGCGTGATGCAATTGACACGGTGTATACGTTTGAAGATCAGGAATACGTTATGATTGATACTGCTGGTATGCGAAAAAAAGGTAAAGTATATGAAACGACTGAACGTTATTCAGTTTTGAGAGCATTAAAAGCGATTGAAAGATCAAATGTTGTATTGGTAGTGCTTGATGCTGATACAGGTATTATCGAGCAGGATAAGAAAATTGCCGGCTATGCACATGAAGCGGGTAAAGCTGTAGTCATCGTTGTGAATAAATGGGATACAGTTGAAAAAGATTCTAAAACGATGAAGAAATTTGAAGACAAAGTAAGAGAGAACTTCCAATTTTTAGATTATGCGCGTATTGCATTCGTTTCTGCCTTAGAAGGCAAACGATTAAAAACGTTATTCCCGTTCATCAATGAAGCAGGTGAAAATCACCGTAAACGTGTTCAAAGTAGTACTTTGAATGAAGTTATAACAGATGCTGTTGCAATGAACCCAACGCCAACGCATAACGGCAGCCGATTAAGTATCTTCTATTCAACACAAGTCGCTATTGAACCACCGACATTTGTTGTTTTTGTAAATGATGTAGAAATGATGCATTTCTCTTATAAACGATTCCTTGAAAATAGAATAAGAGCAGCATTTGGATTTGAGGGCACACCAGTTCATATTATTGCCCGTAAACGAAACTAAGGGGTGTAATTAATGACAAACGTTTCTGTATTTGGTACCGGAAGCTGGGGAACAGCACTAGCAAATGTTCTCGCTGATAACGGTCATAATTGTTTGATGTGGGGTAAAACTGAAACAACAATTAGAGCATTAAATGAGCAGCATACGAATCATAAATATTTACCTGAGGCTCAATTGAATAAAAGTTTAAAAGCTACAACTGAGTTGAAACAAGCAGTGTTACATGCTGAAATATTAATTTTAGCTGTTCCGACAAAAGCGATACGTTCTGTAACGGCTCAAATCAATGAAGTAAGTGATGCACCAAAAATAATTATTCATGTTTCCAAAGGTATCGAGCCGTTAACTTTTAAACGTATCTCTGAAATGATTGAAGAGGAAATGGGTACTGCGTTATTAAAAGGGGTTGGAGTATTAAGTGGTCCAAGTCATGCAGAGGAAGTTGCTGTTAAACAACCGACGACGGTAGCAGTTGCATCAAAAGATATATCTGTTGCTCGTATTGCTCAGGATTTATTTATGAATGAATATTTCAGAGTGTATACAAATGATGATTTAATCGGCGTTGAAATCGGTGGTGCATTGAAAAATATTATTGCATTAGCAGCAGGTATCACAGATGGTTTAGGTTATGGTGATAATGCGAAAGCTGCACTTATGACACGTGGTTTAGCTGAAATCACAAGACTTGGTACAAGGATGGGGGCTGATCCAATGACATTTTTAGGTTTAGCCGGAATTGGAGATTTAATTGTAACATGTACATCTGTACATTCGCGTAACTGGAAGTGCGGGAACATGCTTGGTAAAGGAGCAACTCTTGATGAGGCTTTAGCTCAGATGGGAATGGTTGTTGAAGGTGTTAGAACTACTGAAGCAGCTTATGAAATGTCTAAAGCTTTTAATGTTGAAATGCCGATAACTACTGCGCTCTATAAATTATTATTTGAAGGATTAGATGTAAATACTGGTGTCATGGAACTGATGAGCCGAGAAAAAAAGAATGAATAGAGGGAAATTATGTTCAATATATCTAAAATGGACTTAATGTGGGTTTCTTTTTATTCATTAGGTCTTATGTTACTTGCTATGATGTTAATTTACGTAGCGCGTTTTAAAGTAAAAAATAAAATTTTAAATGTAATTGTTACAGGTTTAGCTTATATAGCACTTATTTTAAGTGCATTACTCATGTTTGTAGTGTTAGGCGGGTCGAGTCATGGGTAAAAGAATTTTTGGATTACTGGTTGCAGTATCATTTATCTTATCAGGCTGTATGTATCCGAAAGAGGAACTCGCTCAAAATCAAGTGGCGCCTGTTGATCAGTTAAAAATGGTTCAAAGTGCTGTCGATAGCTATCAAAAAGATAGCGGTGGTTTATTACCAATTAAAGAAAGAGATATGTCCTATGAAATTTACTTGAAACATCCTGTTGACTTTGAAAAATTAAAACCAAAATATTTATCTCAGTTACCAGGTAGTTCATTTGAAATGGGTGGCTACTATCAGTATGTTTTGATGGATGTTGAAAAAAATCCTACTGTTAAATTAATCGACTTAAGAACTTCTGAAGCTTTGAAAAATTTAAGAATACGACTTGAGACAAAATCTGATACGCTCGCTTTAGGTAAAAAAATTGGACCGAACCTTTATAAGATTGACTATAAAAAATATGGTCTGAAAAAGTATCCAACAGTAAAAAGTCCATATAGTGATGAAAGTTTACCGATTTATATTAATGGTGGAAATGAGTTTAAAATTGATTATGCAATTGACCTTGGCAAAAAGATTAATGAAAAAAATCTTAAGTTAGAAAAAGGTACTGATATCAGATACATTCTTTACAAGGATTCTCCAGTATTACCAGCATATTCTGTTCCTTATACAATAAATGAGAAAAATGAACCAATTTTCAGAACAGTTGAGCATTAAAATGAAAAATTTATTCATTTTTTTGTATTAATCGTTGCAGTGTCAACGTTTATTATGTTAAAGTCATTACAGAATGATACTTACGTATCATTTACATAACCTTTGGGGAGGTGAATTGACGTGAATAAAACAGACTTAATCAATGCGGTTTCAGAAAGTGCTAACTTAACTAAAAAAGAAGCAGGTTTAGCTGTTGATGCTGTTTTTGAATCAATTCAAAAATCATTATCAAATGGTGAGAAAGTACAATTAATCGGTTTTGGTAACTTTGAAGTTCGTGAACGTGCTGCTCGTAAGGGCCGTAACCCACAAACTGGTAAAGAAATCGATATTCCAGCTAGCAAAGTCCCAGCATTTAAAGCTGGTAAAGCATTAAAAGACGCAGTTAAATAATTGTGTTATAAAAAGCCCTATTAGGGCTTTTTATTTTTGTCATAATCAGTTTAATCTTGTTTAAATTTTCAAATATTAAGTTATAATAGAAAAAGAATAAGCGATAGAGGTATAGAAGATGAGCTTTTATGAAAGATTTCTAAATGATATTGACGAATTAAAGAAACGATATCCTTTTTTCGAAATGATTCCAGTTAATCCGGAAATATTAACACAGACGACAATGTTAGATGTTGATGATCAGACGAAATGTGCAATACTTGCGATTGATACAAGTATGCGTATGCAGGATTTGGTGGACGATAGCAATAAAGATAGATATGTGCTGTCAACTGATTTATTAAGCGCTTTGTTCTATCGTTATCTAGCATCTCCTTTTCAACAATATCGTTATCAGATACTTACTGACTGTGTCGCAAAACAGAATGAACTTAAGCAACAATTTTCTCATTCAAATGATCCTGCATTGAAAGAACAAATTGATAATATTTTTGTAATGCCTTTTATGGCTTAACTATACATAGATGAAAGTGGTGGCTCAAATGTCAAAACCAATGACAAGCGAAGAAAAAACTGAAATGGTACATAACGTCTTTCAAAACGTTTCAACAAAATATGATAAATTAAATGACATTATTAGTTTTAATCAACATAAAGCGTGGCGTAAATATACGATGAAGCAAATGAAAGTAAAAAAGGGTTCAAAAGCTTTAGATGTTTGTTGTGGTACAGGTGACTGGACAATTCAGATGGCTAATGCGGTAGGAACAAGCGGTCACGTTACCGGACTTGATTTTAGTGAGAACATGCTCGAAGTAGCAAAGACGAAAGTAAAGCGTTATGACAACATTGAACTGATTCATGGAAATGCCATGGATATGCCTTTTGAAGATAATCTATTTGATTATGTAACGATTGGATTCGGATTAAGAAACTTGCCGGACTTTGAGAAGGGCTTAGCTGAAATTTATCGTGTATTAAAACCAGGTGGCATGATTGTCGTTTTAGAAACAAGTCATCCGACCATGCCTGTTTTTAAAGAAGGATATACATTCTATTTCAAATACGTTATGCCATTATTCGGAAAAGTATTTGCAAAATCAATGAAAGAATACAGCTGGTTACAACAATCAGCTTTTGACTTCCCTGATAAATATACATTAGCAAAATTAATGGCAGGTGTGGGTTTCACCCATATTAAATTTAAAGGATTTACCGGTGGCGTTAGTGCTATGCATAGAGCTTACAAACCTAAGAAATAATAAAAGAAATGGATGATTGCAATGAGTTATAAGTCATATTTAAAACCACATATCACAAGAGTTGAACAACAATTAAATCAAGTTATTCATAGCAACTCTAATGTGATACAACAGGCAAGTATGCATACTTTGCAATCAGGCGGTAAACGGGTCAGACCGATGTTTGTCCTACTTACTGGTTTGATGGGTGATAATAAACATTATAACCATCTCCTAAATACCGCAGTAAGCTTAGAATTAATTCATATGGCAAGTTTGGTACATGATGATTACATTGATAATAGTGATAAACGTCGTGGCGTAATGAGTGTACATGCTGCATTTGATAAAGATATCGCACTTAGAACAGGTCACTTTTTACTGGCTAAAGCATTAACAAATATCAGTGATATTAATCATACAGATTTTCATAAAGTATTTAGTCAAACAATTCTTGAAGTATGTTTCGGGGAATTTGATCAGATGGCAGATCGATTCCAGTATCCTATATCCTTTACACAATACTTACGTCGTATTAATCGTAAAACAGCGATTTTAATTGAAGCAAGCTGTGTATTAGGTGCGATGAGTACAGAGGTTAACCGAGCATCATTATTCCATATTCGTAAATTTGGACATTATATCGGTATGAGCTATCAGATTATAGATGATATGCTGGATTATACAAGTGATGAAATAACATTAGGTAAGCCTGTTGCTAGCGATATTCGTAACGGTCATATTACATATCCATTAATGGCTGCTATAAATAATAAAGATAACTCTGAAAGATTAAAGTTAGAACAAACTATAATCAATCTGGAAAATGAACAAAACGAAGCGATATTTGAATTTATTATCAACAATGTAAGAACTTATGGCATTGAAGCTACAAAACGCTTAAGTAAACAGTATGCGGAAAAAGCAAAATATCATTTATATCAATTACCGGATAGCGATGAAAAAAAATACCTTCTGGAAATACATGAAAAAATGCTCTATCGCGTATATTAGGAATTGAAAGAAATCGCTTACAATGATAAAATATTCTAGGCTACACAAAAAACAATGAGGTAGGGATAAATAATGGAAAAAACTTTCTTAATGATTAAACCTGATGGCGTAGGACGAGGACTTGTAGGAGAAATCGTAAAACGCATCGAAAACAAAGGGATTAAAATTGTAGGTGCTAAATTAATGACAGTGTCTGAAGATTTAGCAAAGACACATTACGGAGAACATAGTGAAAAACCTTTCTTCGGAGAATTAGTTGATTTCATTACTTCTGGACCAGTTTTTGCAATGGTATTAGAAGGGGAGAATGTAGTGGAAATTGGACGTACATTAGTTGGTAAAACTAATCCTGCTGAAAGTGCACCAGGAACAATTCGCGGTGACTATGGTATGACAGTTGGTAAAAATATTATTCACGGTTCTGATTCAGTAGCATCAGCAGAAAAAGAAATCGCATTATGGTTCAAAGAAGAAGAAATTATAGATTACAATTTAGTAACAGCTACTTGGGTGTACTAATTATAATTTAGTTATTAAAATACTGTGGTTATAGGCTTTTTGAAAGCCTATAACTACTTTTTTAAAATTTTTAATTAAAAAAAGGGCAGAAAAAGGGCAAAGTTTTTAAAAAGTAACTAATCGGTCTTAAAAAAGGAGAAATTTTTTTGAAGAAATTTAATATGAAAGAGATATTTAAAATATCATATAAACAATCTGATTATTTAAAGACATTAGATAATGAAGATAAGAAAAAATTTAAAAAGCTACCTGAAGATGATAAAAATAGAATTGTATATGAATGGTTAGTAGAAACAGGTCAATGGGATAAAGAAAAAGTTAATGATAATCAAAATCGAAATGCTGAAATTAAAACTAATATTAATAATAATTCTATAACTGAGCCTAAAAAGAGTGGTTTATATACTTTTATTAGTATTGTTATAGTAATTTCTAGCTTATTAACGTTTGCTGAACCTACGTTCGCATTACTTACTTTAATATTAGTTATCATGTTACTTGTTAAATTTATAGGTGTTTCAAAGAAAGATGTTGAATATATACCTGATCTATATGATGTCAAACATAGTATTTACAATAGACAAGAAGAAAACAAAGTATTACAAACGGATAATGAAACTTTAGAAGAAAAAATACATAGCAATAAAAATATCTTAATTAAAATAGAAAAAGATATTGAGAACAAAAAGCATATTCTAAACGAAATTACTGAGCAAATTAAACCGAAACTTGAAGATTATAATTTTAATCTCTTATACCCTATTAATATGTTTGATGACATGTCATCATATGATATTAAAAACGAAATTAATGATTTGAATATGCAAGAAAAAAGAACATCTAATGTTAATGAAATAATTAATAATACTGACATTGATAATAAGAAACATGCTAAAAACCAATTAAAACAAATTATTACTTTGTTTAATGTCGAATGTGAGTTCTTATTTAATAAATTGACTTCAAATAATTTTGATACTACTTATAACAGGATTATTAAGAACTTTGAACAATTAAATAAGCTATTTGAAACAGATGGTGTTCATTTAGAAGATAGCTTTTTGCAAATTAAATTAAAAAAATTAGAACTATTTCACAGGTTACAAATAAAACTTCAAGAAGAGGCTGAAATTAGAAAAGAAGAAAGACTTAGAATAGCAGAAGAACAAAAAGCTGAAAGAGAACTCGAAAAGAAGAAGAATGAGATTGCTAAAGAGCAAAAACAATTTAATCAAGAGATTAGTAAATTAATGAAGTATTTGGCTTCATCAAGTGATGAGGTACAAAAGCAATTGTATGTAGATAAAATTAATGAATTAAATGGTAAAGTAGAACAATTAGAAGAAGATAAAAAAGATGTAGAAAATCGTTTGTTAAATACTCGTGCTGGATATGTATATGTAATTTCTAATATTGGTTCATTTGGTGAAAACGTACTTAAAATTGGTGTTACAAGACGTTTAGAACCTATGGATAGAATAAAGGAATTGGGTGATGCATCTGTACCATTCGAATTTGATGTTCATGCCTTAATATTCTCTGAAGATGCACCAAGTCTAGAGAACATATTACATAATCACTTTAGAGATAGAGAAGTAAATAAAGTAAATCATAGAAAAGAGTTCTTTAATGTTGATTTAGATGAAGTTGAAAAAGTTGTAAAAGAAAATCATAACAATACAGTTCAATTTATTAAAGAGCCGAAAGCTGAGCAATATAAAGAATCATTAAGGTATGTTTAGATAAAAGTGGAATCATTTTTATATATATTAAATCTTAATAAAAAAACACTTACTAGAGTGTAAGTGTTGGAGGTATGATGGCTGACAACAAACCAAAAACAAAATATTCCAATGGTGAAACTAGATCTTTAGGTACACCAAAACCTACTAGACCGAAGCCACCAGGTTCTAATCGATCATAATAAATTTTAGTTGTTTATCAAAATTAATAAGCGTTTTTGCACTTACATGCGAATTTTCATATATATATGACATCAAATTATTATAATTATTTAAATTCGTTTCACTATCAAATGGTACGATTGCTATTTCAAAATCATCTTTATAACTTTCATTTACATTATAATAGCTACCTGATTCAATAAAGTTATTTTGCAAGTCAAAAATAAATATGGACTTTGAATGATTAATATTGAAAAATCTTTCTCTTGTAGTTTCACTATAATTATTCGCATAACCCATATTGTTTCTTTGTACATTTAACAATTCATTGAATTTATCAAACCATTTTATAGGTATAACCATTGGCAGAATTATTGATAATAACAACGTTATAAATATGCTGAATAAAATTTTAGTATTTGATTTTATATCGAAATAGTTTAAGTAATCTACTAATAATGTAACTGTTAAAAATAATATATAATTAAGCATTGATAAAAATATTAAAGTTATATATTTATCTTTTTGATCATTGTTGCGTATATATATTTTACCTGTCTTAGCTAATATATTATAAGTTAGAAAACCTAATCCACCAGCAGAAATAAATATACTAAATATATCTATATTATTAATGGTAAGATTCATTTTTACCTCCTCAACTTTATACCTTTTTATTTTAAATTATAACAGGACCTATGCTCCAATTGTAGTATATGTATTATATGAATGTACCTATTTTAACCAACGAAATATTTCGTTGGTTATTTTTAATAAATAGATATTTATAATCATGTATACTTTGAATATGTACGGATATAGAGCTAACATTTATTATATACGTTTTAGCTTTTTAATGTATGAATGAATTAACGAAAATTACCATAACCATTAGTTCGTGTGTTTACAATAAAAATTTAGCTAACTAAAACAAAAATAAATTAGTACAATAATGTACCTATCTTTAGAATAACTGTTCTCTAAACAAAAACTTCCATTGAGCAAAGTCAAAAGGAGTAAACAATAAATGCACCCTAAAAAATTAGTACACCACATCTTTGTGTTGTATTATGAATTTTTATATATCCTAAAAATTCTAATCAAACTATTTTTTAAATGTTAAATGGGGTGCGTGTTTCACGATGTACTTAAATTTGCACAACATATTATAACCATATTGAAATAATAGCAAGGTGGTATTTTTTAATATCCTCAAATATGAGTGTATAAATAAATGCGTCCACATCTGGACGTATTTATTTATATTAATAACAGAAATAAAAAATGACCTATTAAATTACTAGATCATGATGTAAGTGATATTTCATCTAATTTTGTTATTAAATCTTTATCCATTTTTTCAGTAACATGTGAATATACCTGAAGTGTTGTTTTATGATCTGTATGTCCTACACGTTCCATAATGGCTTTTAACGATATACCTAACTGTGATAAAGTAGATATATGCGTATGACGTAATGTGTGAGTCGTTATACGCTTGTTTATTTTTTTAGGGTATTTATCATTCTCTTTTATATATTGTACTGTATCGGCTAATTTTTCGTTTATTTTGCTAGTATGTAATGGATTGCCTAAAGTGTTAGTAAAAATAAAACCACGATCATTATAATTATCTTCCCACTGCTTAGATTTCTTATTCTCAATAACAATCTTATTGAGTATCTCCATACTTCTTTTATTCAAACTAATTTTTCTATAACTTCCATCATTCTTAGTGGTATCTTTTTGACCAAATGCATTTTCTTTTTTATCAATATTCCATACTATAGAACCATTAATTAATAATTTATTATTTTTAAAATCAATGTTCTCTTGTTTAATCGCTAATAACTCGGCAATACGCATACCATTTAGAGCTTGAAACTCGACTATAAGGGGAATTATCATATTATTTCTTCTTTTGCTAGGATGTGTGTTTAAAGCGTTTAAATCATGCATAGCCTTAATTAATAATTTCAATTCATCTAATTCAAGATAATTGTTTCTCTTACTTTCTATATCTTCTATTGTTTTAGCTTTCTTTGGTACTTTAACATCATTTAAGAATGAAATGTCTTTCAATCCATATACGTTTGATACATGCTTAAATACACGATTTATTACTGATTTATAGCTTATAAGTGTCGAATGACTTAATTTTTGTTTGTGCCATTTAATAAACAAGTCTTGTATCTCTTGATATTTATAATTTTTTATTAAATCATCTTTGGGAACTAAAGATTTAATAGCATTTACAATACTTCTCTTCTCTAATATAGTGGTGTGTTTCATTCCTGATGTATTAGTATAAACTTCTAACCATGCATCACATGCAGTATGAAAGGTTAATGTAGTTAATGTTTTGTCCGATTTTTCATTAATCTTCTCTTTAATTTTTCTTTCTAAACGTAATAAAGCCTCTTTTTGTGATCGTTTATTATTTGTATTCATCACAACAGAAACACGTTTCCATTTTTCAGAAAGAGGGTCTTTGTATTTTTCATAATAACGATATTTAATATTACCGTTTTTATCGGTGAATTGTTCAGACCACATAATTTCCCTCCTTTATACTATATAACATTTATTCTTTAGATAATTTTGAAATTAATATTTCTTTTTCTTCATCATTTAAAAGATCTATAAGTTTAGTAATGTGTTTTAAATAATCATCTTTTTCTTGAATATCAATTATATAATGAGAAATTTCATGTAGATAAAAATTATACCTAGATTCTAATTCATTACTTATATACTCATAAAAGTTAATTGAGTTTAAGTAATGGTTTATATGATCTTCTACAAATCCGACATTTTTTAACTCATCTAATATGTTTTTTTCACAAAGGGCATTGAGTTTTAAAACATTAATATCATTGTGAATTGCTATTTCCTTGTTTATGAATAGATCAGTATCGAAAGAAACTTCATAATCAGATACTTTAAATTTTAAATTTAAAGTATAACCATTAATTTTCTTTCTTATTATCTTTAATAATTGATTATTAAAAATTTTATCGCTTTTTAAACGGTTATCTCTTTTTAAATCCTCAATTTCTACTCCAAATTTTTCTGCAATCTTAATTAGTGTGTCACCTTTTTTTACGGTATAAATTTTTTCGTAAATACTTTTCGTTTTTGAATTATCAGAAATGATATTTCTAAGCTCAGCATCCTTTAATTCATATGAATCAAATTTTAATTCATATGGTATATAAATCAATAATTCTTCTAATTTTATATTAAATAACTCACATAATTTTTCTATAGTTTGATATTTAATATTAGAATTTTCATTTCGAATTAATGACAAAAGAGTTGGTCTTGTTATTCCTGTGTTTTCTGCTATAAAACTTTGTGTATAATCTCTTTTTTTTATTAGTTCATTTAAAGTACAAATAATCATAATACACCTCCAAGTACTATTATGCATGTTCTGTTTTAACTTTTCTATATTTTTGTAAAAAAAAGTTGCGATATAGTTAAATTAATGTTTTAATGTAAATATAACGTTCAATAATTTAGATAAATGAATGAAATATTTACAAGGAGGATTATTGATGAAATATATAATTAAAGAAAATAACATTCGGAGTTTAATGCTTAAGAAAGGCTATAACCTTACAACTATAGCCAAAAAAATGAATGTAAGTTCAGCTTATATAAGTTTAATTATTAATGGGAAACGTTCTCCAAGTCCAATTCTAGCTAAAAAAATTTCGAAGTGTTTGGAAGTAAAAATTGAAGAAATTTTTGAAATTAATATAAAAAATAAATTGTAAAGGAGTTCTATTAATGAAATGTACATTGAAAATAATTATTTACTTATTAATCATCTACAGTATCAGTAATACGTTCACTAATTCAGTAAATGGCTTTATAGCATTAAGTTATTTTTCAATGCTGGGTGTGATTAGTTATGAAGTTATAAAAAACGACATTAGAAAGGGTGTGTTGTAAGTGAGTAAAGTCTTAAAAATTGAAGTACCTACTAAGGAAAAAACAATTATGGATCCAAAGGAGATTGCTATGAAAGATAAAAGATTCGCAAAGGTTAATACATTAGCTACACTTTATGACGTTTCATATAGCACTGTATATAGATGGTTAAATAGTTTGGATGAAACGAAATTCCCACATGTTTACGTTGAATTATCAAGTTCATTAAGACTAATTAACTTAGAAGAATTTGATAAGTATCTGTACAGTATGCATAAAAAATATTTATAAGAGGAGAAATGAATAATGAATATATTACTTGTATTAAAAGATGCAGGGTTAAGTTTAGATGTTACTTTAGAGAAATTCGAAGGGTTAGAAATATCAAACAGTCATTTGATAGAAGATTTTTTTGAAGGAAAGCAACCACAAACACGAGAAGATTTTTTATTTATTGGTAGAACATATCATGAGATGAAGTTGAGAGTTGAACAGATTAATGACCTTTTACGCTTATATAACAAATATTTATAAAAGAATGTTAAAGACATAGAGAAACTTATTAATTTATTATCAGATCAACAAAATAAAGATGAAGCGGAGTAAATGTTATGGATAACTTAATTGATATTAGATTTGAAATAAACCAAACAAAAATGAAAATGGATGCATTAAAAAGTATTGCATATCAAGATTTAGAAAGCGTTGAATCACTATTAAATTCTGAATGGGTACAAAAAAATAAAATATTAAATAAAACAATAGTTGAATCGAATGAAAAATTATATGTAATAGCTACATTAATTTCAGATATTAACAAGTCAGTTGAAAGTATACAAGATGCTATAAATGAAATTGAATGCAGTACCGACAAAATTTATTAAGGATAAAAGGAGTAGTAATTATGGATAATAGGGCATATAAAAAGGCTCTAACACCCTCATTCCCCAATGACATGTTAGAACCAAACATTCAAATAATTAAACATTTATATGCTCATTCTACCATATTTCTATTAGTTTTGACTATGGAAGTAAGGAGGGAGTGGCTGTGACAGGTTGGATAAGTCTCCATAGAACAATTGAAAACCACTGGTTATATGAAGAAGATAGAAAATTTTCAAAGTTTGAAGCATGGATTGATATTCTTTTAATGGTTAATCATACAGATAAAAAAGTTACATTAGGTAATGAATTAATAATTGTTAAAAGAGGCCAAAAAATAACTAGTATTCGTAAATTATGTGATAGATGGCAATGGTCAAATAATAAAGTAAAACACTTTTTAGATTTGTTACAAGAAGATGGAATGCTAAAAGTGAAAAGCGACACTAAAAAGACGGTTCTAACCGTTGTCAATTATGATGTTTATCAAAATCAAGATATTAAAAAGCGACACAATAGCGACACAAAAGAAACACAAAAGCATTTCAAAAGAGATACGAATGCATTTCAAAAGCATACAAACAATAATGTAAATAACGATTTAATAATGACTAATAATGATAATAATGTTGTTGTAGTAGATGTGAATGAGAATAAAAGTGATTTTAAAAAAACTGAATTAGAAAACAACGACAACAATCATACATTTCAGGAATTACTTAATTATTATCAAAACAATATTCAGATGTCACCACCACCAGCAGTACTTGAGAAATTAGGTAATGATTATGATGATTTTGGTTTTAACATTGTAAAATACGCAATTAATAAAAGTGCTATTAACAACAACCATAATTACAATTTCGTAGATTGGCTTTTAAAAGACTGGAATAAAAAAGGATTAAAGACGATTGAAGCAATAGAACAATACGAAAACAGTAAAAGCAATAATAAATTTAAAAGAAATAAACAAAAAGAGATGCAAAATAACTATCCAAATAAAAATCATCTTTCATTTGCTGAACTTGAAATGAAAAAGAGTAAATTTGGTATTAGTTCGTTTACTGATGAAGAACTTGAAGCATATGAAAGTTATTACTAAGGAGATTGATTGTTATGGTTAAAAAAATAGATGATCTAGTGAATGTGACAGATGAATTCGAGTTAAATAAAAGACTAGTTGAAAGTGGAAAAGTTGAAAGTATACTTATCGAAGTTAAATATAATGCAATATGTGAAGTATGTGGTGAAAAGTGTGATATAGCAATATTCGAAAATGAAAAAACAAGTAGAAATTGTAAATGTACTAGATCTAACTCTAATATTAAAACTAAAGAATATCAAAAACTTGATTATTACTGGTCAATATCAGAAATACCAGATAATTTAAAGGACGCAACCTTTGAACGTTTTGAAAAGGATTTATCTAAAAGAATATTAAATATGTATCAGGGTGTAAAATGGCATTGTAACAACTTATCAAAAGATAAAAAACATACATTAACTATATTAGGTTCAATGGGTACAGGAAAAACACATTTAGCAATTGCTGGTGCTAAACAGTTAAGAGAAAAAGGTTTATCAGTATATTTTCTATCATACTCAACCTTAATGAGAAAAATAAGAGAATCATTTGAAAAAGACAGTGAATTAAAGCAATCAAAAATATTTAGAGATATAAAAGACTGTAATGTATTTATTTTAGATGATATCGGAACAGGATCGAATACTGAATTTGAATTGAATACATTATTTGAAGTATTAAACCTTAGAGCAGGTAAAAGTAATATATACACAAGTAACTTAAGTGAAAAAGAATTTTCAATAAATAAAACGCTAATGAGAATAAAAAGTAGATTATTAGACAGAAATACTACAACAGTATTAAAAGTAATTGGTGATGATTATAGAACGCTCCCACCTTTCTAAGAATATTATTGTCATTTTAAATAATAACTATAGTATTTAAGTGATTTATTTATAGGATGAATGAAATATCATAAATTTAAAACGTAGCTAATAAGTGCCTTAAAATGCAAAATATGAGGTGTGTGAAATGAATAAAGAGGAAAGACGAGAATATCAAAGGAAGTATAGAAAAAAATACATATTTAAAGAAGAAAAAGCAAAACGATTAAAAAAATTAGATAAAGAAGTTAAATCAAAGCGTTTTGCTGAAATAGACCGTGATATTTTAGATGTAATCAAAGCAAGGAAAGAAAAAAGAATACTAAGTATGAATAAAGCAAGATTAAAACGAAGAAATGATCTGCAGAAAGATATATATCATGAACTTGAAGCGGACATAAAAAAAGGTATTAGCATTTAAGCTAACACCAAAGGGCTATAATTGTTTGATTTTATAGTCTCAACGAATGACGAGAATGAATATATATAAATTATAACAGTTTAAAGAATTACCGTATAGGGTGGCTCATTATTGGGTCACTCTTTTATTTAAAAGATATTAAAGAGGTGCTAAATTGAACAGTTTTAATACGATAGACAAGAAGAAAAGTAAAAAGAATGTTACTGATTTTTTGAAGATATACAAAGAGATATTGTATACATTCCCTTTAATTAATGAACCTGATCTAAATGAAAAATATCAGTTTATTCAACCTAGAACAGTAAATGAGTACAAATCAATAGATAAGCAACAAGTGCAGGAAGAAAGAGAAAAAATATTAAGTGATAGAGATACAGTATTAAACCAAGTACACAATGCAATTGATAAATTATTACCAGATGAGCGATATATTATCGTTACCCGTTATATCAAAGGAAATTATAAGGATGATTTTAATATTTATAGTGATTTAGGTATTGGTAGAACGAATTATTACAAAATAAAAGATAGAGCATTAATAAGAATGGCTTTAATGCTTGAATTAGAGAGTTATAAAGGAGGTGGTAATAAATGAACTTTGTAGAACCAATTAGAAACCCAGATATGATTTTAGCGATAGAGAGACACCTTAAAGAGCAAAATGAACGCAATTATATATTATTCTTAATTGGTGTATATTGTGGGCTTAGAATATCGGATATATTGCAATTAAGAGTGTCTAATGTACAGGGGAATGTAATTAAATTAAGAGAAAAGAAAACAGGTAAAGAACGTAAAATTCAGATCCATAGAAACTTGAAAAAGCCTTTGATGGAATATATAAAAGATAAACCTGCTGAGGAGTTTTTAATAAAGTCTAGAGAGGGTTATAACAAGCCTATTACTAGAGATATGGCTTATAAGATACTTAAAGGACTTACAGACTATATTGACATTGATTCAATAGGCACACATAGTATGAGGAAAACATTTGGGTATCATTATTACAAAGGCACTAAAGATGTTGCTACTTTACAAAAGATATTCAATCATAGTAGCGAGGCAATCACATTGAAGTATATTGGTATTACTCAAGATAACATTGATGAAGCAATGACTAACTTTGAATTTGTATATTAAGGACTATCTATATTTTAATTATCGAAACTTTCACCTAATGCATAGATTAATTGCTTTGTGTATTAGTTTTTTCTGATCCCAATTTGAGTTGAGTATTTATTGTAATACTAACTAAAGTAACGAATTGTTCATTATAGTTAAATGATTGTTTGATTTTTAATATGCTCAAATCTGAGCTTATTAAATTTTAAATAAAATATAGTTGTCACTAATCACAACGCAATAATGCGTTGTGATCTATATTGAATATATTTTAATTTATGAATACCTGAGGTAACGAATCGTTACTCCATGTACAAAACTCCATGATGAGTTACGACCTATGATGTATGTTACTTTAATATAACCTGACTTACACATTATATAAGTCAGGTATTTATATGTATTAATTACTTTAGTGATGTAAAGAGTTATTCATAATAAGGGTATGTATAATTGAAAATAAGAGAAATGAAAGAAGTGTTGATAATACAGGGGTTGTAGGTAGTTGGCGAGTTATACACAATATTAGATATGAATAACTCATAATGTATAATATAATAATATAATTAATTGAATAGAATAGGAGATAAAATTGATTGAACATATTATTTATTATTTTATAGAAACAGTAGAACTTGAAAATATTATGAATTATAACACTTTAAAAGATATAGGATTGCCTTTATTGAACATAGTTGCAGTAGCTTTAATATTCATACTTCAAGATGTTTTTAGAAGAAATGAAATAAAGATGAATAGGAAATATGAAAGTATAAATAATAGACCTATTTTTGTATTTGTTGAAAATGAATTAGATTTTTTTCAGTCTGAGGGAGATACAAATATTTTTGATATACGCTGGAAGTATCCTGATGATAAGTATGTTAAGCACAGTAGCAAAGTATATAAGCAGGATGAAGTAGATGAAAGAGTAGAAACTATATTTAATAAGAGTTATTTACGATTTAAAAACGTTGGTGATGGTGTAGCATATAATATTAAAATGGTTGTTCATCATATTGACTCAGTAAAGTATTATGAATATTTAGAAATTAAAGAGTTTCAAGTTGGGAAGTTTATACATAAAATAGAAAAAAAGAATAAGAAAGATGAGTATAATAATGATTTCTTATATTCATATAAAGATCAATATTCAGATAGAGAGATTATGAGAAGGTATACTTTTAATATAGGTAATAATCATTCAAAACTTCATAGAAGAATAGTTGCTCATAATGATACTTTTTCAATTAGATTTAATGATAGTGACAGGTCAAT
This sequence comes from Macrococcoides bohemicum, assembly GCF_016865215.1. Lineage (NCBI taxonomy): Bacteria > Bacillati > Bacillota > Bacilli > Caryophanales > Staphylococcaceae > Macrococcoides > Macrococcoides bohemicum. The sequence goes on along the minus strand of NZ_CP054482.1, from coordinate 1,385,320 downwards.
AATAAATTATTCATTGTTTAATATGCAAAGTAACATTAAGCCCTTTATAAAGGTAGAACTAAATTATGAAGACAAACATGGAAATAAATTTAAAGATGTTATTTATATAGCAATTGTACGAGATTCCATGAGAGATGTTCTTAGTGTTCAAACAGAAATACTTGCATCATTAGGAGAAGTTGATCCATATTATATTGATGAATATAGTCACTTTATCAATCAATAGAATATTTATTGTATGAATTTTCAGTAGTGTTATTATAATTTAGTAGTCCCGAAATGTCGGTTGAATTGATGCTTGAATTTTAGTATATCAAATAGTGATAGTATCGCAGTCAGATATATACATACTTAAAACTAACAATCATTATTACTGAAGCTTACTTAATAAATATATTTGTAACTACAGTTGTAATTGTTGTGGTTAATTTATAAAGTATTGGTGATAAATAAATAAGGTCACAGTCTTGAGTAATAACCTTAGTAGTTAGTTTGGATACGCAGGTGTTGTTATATACATGTTAAAGACATATCATAAAGTTATATCTGACAGGAATAATGTTCCGTTCAGATATAAAATTAATCTCACCACGATATTATCGTGTTCAGATATAAGTTTTCAAAAACTATGTAAACAAATATTATTAATATAACCCTTGCAATCAGCCTTATTTATATCATTTATTGATATTGATAGGGCTATTGTTTTATTAATTTTTACTGAACCCAAAATTGGGCTAAGTAAATATGCGTACAATTCGTGTACAAATTCTGTACAAAATAAAATCAAATTAAAAATAAAATAGAGGTATAGAATAAATTGTTTAACAAAAAATTTTGTTGAATGATTTTTATTTTATCCCCCCCTAGCTTAGGTTTGGGTTCCTGAATGAGTCATAGGAAACGGTGCAGGTCTCGATTCCGAGAAAAAACAGGAGTTTTTCGCACGTTAGGGGGGGTGTATAAAAAATATATGATTAAAAAAGGAGAAAACATGGACTTTAAAGGAATGTTTCAAAGGTTTGCAACAAAAGGATATAAAGGTATACCTGTTACAAAAGAGAATATTATTACAAAGAAAGAGAAAGCAACAGAGCATTTTGAAGAAACATTTAAAGTGTTAGATTTTTTAGATCGTGAAAAAATTAAAAAGAAATACACAATGGATTATGCAGATCAAATTGAAGTTTTTGAGAAGCATAAACATGAAGTCAAAACTGAAACTGAATTAGATTTTATTGAAGATAATATTAAGAAACTTAAAAGAAAAGTTAGGTTTAACGGTAATGTGACGGACATGTTAATACCTGATGATAAGATTGAAATAATCATTAATAATTATAAAGTCGAAGATAAAAAAGTCGAAAAAGTACAATTGTCTAAAAGAAAAGAAATTCAAAAAGTTAATTCAGAAATTCAAAAATTAATAGAAATAAAAGAAAAATTATCAAAAGAAGAACGTGAACTAGAGGTTATAAGAAATACTGCTTTAGTAGTATATGAATCAATGAAATTAGCTAAATCTCAAGACGGTGTTTTACAGTTGACGAGTCCTAGAGGTACACAGGCATTTACGACATTTGAAGTATTAAGAGGCTCTTATAAACCATATAAATACTATAATAAATCTTTAAAGGTGGATATTAATGAATAATAAAATTGCTAAATCAATCAATAGAACAATGTTACAAAAAGTTTATGATCCTAATAAACCAACCATTATTGTCAAATTAAAAAAACATAACTTTTCTCAAGCTTATAAAGATTATATTGATGAAAGGTCAAAATATGATAAATATTTTAAACGTAATTTCGATAAACCAATGATTCATACGTTTTATTATAACTTAGAAGATATTGATTTGGATTTCATTACTAACATCAATAATTACGATTTTACTACTTATAGCAGAAGTCTATTAACTAATTGGGTACGTGGTGAAGATTTTGATTATTATATTGAAAGTATTGAATTGAAAGAATATATCAATGAAACTGATGATTATACTTTAGATGATTTAATAGCACTATAATATCTAATAGAAAGGTATTTTAAAATGTATGGAATATATGATAACAAGAAAAATAGCTTTATTAATGTAATTAATGTTGAAGATACAGGATATATAGATATTTATGGTGAAATTAAACCTATTAATAATAAAGGTGATGATGAGACATCTGTTAGTGTTTACGGTTTTAATGAAGCAATAAAAAATTTAGGTGATGTAAGTAAAATTATTGTAAGTATAAATTCTATAGGTGGTGATGTCTTTGAGGGTATTACAATTCACAATATCCTTAAAAGACATAAGGCAAATATAACAGTCAATATTGAGGGCTATGCGTTAAGTATAGCCTCATTAATTGCAATGGCTGGTGATACTATCAATATGAGTGATAATTCATATATGATGATACATTGTGCTTCAACTATGGTAGCTGGTGACCCTAAAGAATTAAGAGAAATGGCTGAAACTCTAGATAAAATAGATGATATTATATGTAATTCATATTTTGATAAATCAAAAATATCAAAATTCGAATTAAAAAATATGATGAAAAAGGAAACATGGCTTAATGCTGAGGATTGTAAAAAATATGGCTTTATTGACAATATAACTACTGGTAAAAAAATAAGTGCTTGTGCTGATCATAAAAAGATAAATAAATATAGAAATGCACCATCAACATTAATTTCAAATCATAGTCGATATTATTTATAGTATGTAAAGGAGTACTTATTATTGATAACAAGAACTCGTTTTTAAACATATAAAGAATTTATTGAAAGAATAAGCATTCAAAGGGAGTATTTACTATTGATTACACCTTTAAATGAATATGCAAAAAGAGTTTTCAAACACGAAACTCAATGTAATGATTCAATTTATACAACCTTTCTTGATTATTCTAAGAAACGTCAAAAAGATGAAGATATAATTAAAAAACATACAGATGCATCTTTTTCTTTTACTGACAATTTAGATTATAATAAAGACTATAAGGTGGAAATAATAAAAGTTACAGAATTTAATAATTGATGCTTTGGTGACAAAAAACGAACCTATATATTAAAATTAAATAAATGTAGATTAGTACATAATAGTAAAACTCTCAATTTTTATTGGGAGTTTTTATTAATCGAGGTGATAATCGTGAAAGTTAAACGAGTTAAATATAATTATCATTACTATCATGATGGAAAAGTATTAACATGGCTATTATTGACTAGATATAACCCTGTATTCATCTCAACAAAAATAAGAGCTAAAGAAATGTTTATTAAAGATTTATATTATTTAAATCAATCTCATATAAATTATTGTGATATTAGAGGAGTTGCACCTGTTGCGTTTCCCGTAGATAAGTTAGTTTTATTGATCATTAGAGAGAAAGAAAAGTTAGAATACTACAAAAGTAAATCTACAGATAATATAAATCATTTAAAAAGGGTAATGTCACGGTATACACCATATGAACAAAAACAATTGATGCATTACTTATCAAGTAATGGTTCATATGTACCTGAAAAAGTAATTATAGAGAAATTGCAACGTGATTTATATCAAGTTGTTAACCCTATAAAACAATCAAAAATCAAGCAATTTAAGAGTCAATCAATGCATGTAATAGGTAAACACGTAAAAGAGGTTAAAGAGGCTCTAAATACAGAATTAGAGGTACTAACAATATGAATGAGAATGAAAGATTTAAAATATATCCTATTAATAAATATGATAAAGCAATTTTAGAATCACATATGAAAAAATATCATGATTTAATTAAGATTTATAAAAGTAGACCAAATAATATAAGTAATGCACAATATAAAAGAGTTTCATCAATAGTACTTGGTATTACAGAACTCTATAACACTCAATTAACTGTATTTGAACAAAATTTAATAAAATTAAGTTGGTGGCAGTGTGAGGATGAAAAAACAATCTGTAATGCACTTGGTAGCAGTGTTTTAACTGTTAAAGCCTTTCAAGAGAAAATACTTTGCTTAGTTGCCGATGCTACAGGTTATGTAAGATGAATTTTGAACGTAATATAGTAGATAAATGCATTAGAAATGTACATAAGATAAAGAGTATAGAACCTATTGATATAGAAATAGATGATTTTTTTAATATAAACATAGATGCAAACATTAATATAGAAGATCATGATCAGGATAATTTAATATTTTATAATGAAATTGAGGATGTAATATTTAATAAATGTTCCGAAAAAGAGGCATACATCGTATGGCTTTTAAGTCAGGGAAAGAGTTTTAATGAAATATCTAAAATATTTGGTATTACTTATGTGAGAACTAGGGCGATATATAATGAAGTACTCGATAAGATATGCATTAATTAGGAGGCTTATTTTAAGCCTCCTTTTTTGTGTTTCTACCATTTAAATAGAATTTTTTATAAATAACAAGAATAAATCAAAAAAAGGGCAGAAAAAGGGCAGATTTTCTTAAAACTCAGAAAGATGGTGCAAATTTTTTTGATTATATATCTATAAAAACCTTGTATATAAAGGCTTTTTAGACTCTTAGGAAATCAACGAAAAAATACCTTATTAGTAACAGCTGCTTGGGTGTACTAATTAATAAATTGACAGTTACCTATATAGGTAACTGTCTTTTTTTATTTGTATTTAAATATAATACATTGGAGAAACAAGCATATATTTGATAAGATTTAGTAATGATAAATATTAAGGAGCGATTATTTTGAGATTTTTAACAGCGGGAGAATCACATGGTCCTAAACTAACTGTCATTATAGAAGGCATGCCTTCTAACATGCAGCTTACAAGTGATATGATCAATCAGGAATTATTTAAACGTCAAGGTGGATATGGCCGAGGTCGACGTATGCAGATTGAAAAAGATACTGTAGAGATAACCTCTGGTGTAAGGCATGGTGTTACACTTGGTTCGCCGATTACTTTAGTGATAAAAAATGATGACCATAAACATTGGTTAAAGGTGATGGGTGTAAATCCAAAAGATGATATAGAACCCGTGAAACGTGTCATTACAAAACCACGTCCTGGACACGCTGATCTTGTCGGCGGTATGAAGTATCGTCACAGAGATTTACGAAACGTGCTTGAACGTTCAAGTGCACGTGAAACGGCTGCACGTGTTTCAGTTGGTGCGGTCTGTAAAGTGTTATTGAGTCAGCTGGGTATTGATATATTTTCCCGTGTCGTTGAAATTGGTGGTGCTAGAGATAACACCGATTATCCAATTCATACTATTAAAGAAAATAATGATACTAATGATGTGCGTTGTATTGATGACAATGTTGCACAACAGATGCGAGATATAATTGATCTGGCAAAATCAAATGGTGATTCAATTGGTGGTGAAGTGCAGGTTATTGTAGAAAACGTACCGGCAGGTTTAGGAAGCTATGTACATTACGATCGTAAATTAGATGGTAAAGTGGCACAATCTGTTATTAGCATTAATGCATTTAAAGCAGTGTCATTTGGTGCAGGCTATGATATGAAGCATTTACCTGGTAGTCAAGTGCAGGATCCCATTGGTTATGATAAGTCAGGATATTATCGCTTATCTAATCAGCTTGGAGGATTTGAAGGCGGGATGACCAATGGCATGCCAATTATCGTTAATGCTGTAATGAAGCCTATCCCAACACTATACAAACCGCTTGATTCAGTCGATATTAATACAAAGGAAGCATATAAAGCTTCTATAGAACGCAGTGATAGCTGTGCTGTGCCAGCAGCATCAATTGTTTGTGAACATGCTGTTGCTTTTGAGATCGCGAAAGAAATACTGGAGGAGTTTCAATCCAATGATTTAGCTCAATTACAGGATAATATTGAACGTCACAAAACTTATATTAAGGAGTTCTAGATGAAACTCATTACAAATTATCAGGTGGACCAAAAGGCGAAAAATTATGAGATTATTGTTTCAGAAAATGCATTGGAACTGGAATATGATCTAAATCATTATCACAAATGTTATGCATTAATTGATACTTATGTGTATAGTCTTCACAAAGCAAAGATAGATGCATTCATGAAAAGATATGATATTGAAAAAGTGTTGATTCCTTCAGGTGAAGCTGTAAAGACGATGCATCATTTTAATACAATGATAGAACTATTACTTGAAAAAAATATTAAACGTAATGATTGCTTGATTGCTATCGGTGGAGGGGCTACTGGAGATTTTACAGGATATGTTGCTGCAAGTTTATTACGTGGTATCTCGTTCATTCAGGTACCTACTACGATCTTAGCTCATGATGCTGCAATTGGAGGAAAGACAGGAATAAATTCTAAACATGGCAAGAACTTAATCGGTGCATTTAAACGACCTGATAGAGTGATATATGATATTTCTTTTTTAAATACTTTAAATGATGCTGAGCTTTTAAGTGGGTTTGCTGAAATCGTGAAGCACGTAATATTGAATGGGAATTACAAAGTAAATCAGATAAGTGATATCGTAAATGATGATTTATCAAGATTAATGCAGGCATTTAATAAACCGGACGATTTAAAAGATATGCATAAAATACAGACATGGATTACTTATGGCATTCAAACGAAACTGAATGTCGTAGAGCGTGATGAGTTAGAAAGTGGCGTACGAAAGTACTTAAATTTTGGACATACGTTAGGTCATGCTTTAGAATTTTCACACAAATTGCCACACGGCATTGCTGTTATGCATGGGATGATGTTTGCACTTATTTTAAGTGGATATGAAGAAAATGTAATCGAAAAGTTTTATCATTGGCTGATTCAGCTAGGGTTTCCAGAAGTAGAAGTGAAGGCATTTAAACATTATTACTCACTGCTCAGTAAAGATAAGAAAAATGAAACAGAAAGTATTAGTTTTGTTGTCATGAAACAACGACAAGGTCATTTAGAAGATGTGTTTTATTTGAAATCATTTGAACACGGCACATTAAAAAAGTCTTTTGAGCGCTGGGTTACTGTATTAAGGAGTTGTTATGGTGAAAAGTAAAGGATTAACAGGCGAGATAAAAGTACCTGGTGATAAGTCAATCACACATCGCGCAATTATCTTAGGTAGTTTATCCGAAGGAAAAATGAAAATCATAGACCCTTTATTAGGTGAAGATTGTTTGAGTACGATAAATATTTTTCGAAAGTTAGGCGTGGATATTCGGGTTAATGAAGTAAATAAAGAAATAATAATTAACGCGCAAGGTTATCGTAATTTTGTTGAGCCTACACAAGTGCTGGACACTGGTAATTCAGGCACAACTACACGGTTATTGTCTGGTGTACTTGCGGGGCTGCCATTTATGTCTGTGATGAGTGGTGATGATTCAATAGCGAAAAGACCGATGGATCGTGTCATTGAACCGTTGCGTTTAATGGGTGTGGATATTATTGGTAGTCAAAATAATAGTCGTACACCACTTGTTATCAATAGCATGAATAATGTTGTTAATATTAATGGGGTAACGTATGATATGCAGGTTAAAAGTGCGCAAGTAAAGTCAGCAATATTATTTGCAGGTTTGTATGCAAAAAGCGATGTTATGTTAAAAGAACAGGTGACTTCACGTAACCACACAGAACTCATGTTTCAACAGTTTGGCATTGAAGTTGAGAAACAAGATGATTATATCCACTTACCAGCGCATTCCATAGATAAGTTAGTAACTACTGATATACAAGTACCTGGTGATATTTCTTCTGCTGCATTCTTTATCGTAGCCGGTTTAATCATTCCCGGAAGTCATATTGTCATCAGAAATGTCGGAACAAATATGACACGTTCTGGTATTATTGAAGTTGTTAAGGCAATGGGTGGACAAATTTCTTTAAAATCTGTTTCTGACGGCGCGGAACCGATATGCGATATAGAGGTGAAATATACAGCCCAGTTAAATGCAACAGATGTTTATGGGGATATGATTCCAACATTAATTGATGAGATACCGATTATTGCATTATTGATGACACAGGCGCGTGGTAGAAGTGTAATACGTGATGCTGAAGAATTGAAGGTAAAGGAAACGAACAGAATAGACAAGGTAGTTGAAAGTTTGAATCAGCTCGGCTATCATATAGAAGCTACTGATGATGGTATGATAATTTATGGACAGGAAAAAGAATCGATGCAGAGCACGCGATTTTCATCTTTTAATGATCACCGTATCGGTATGTTGCTTGCTATTGCGAATTTATTAGAAACTGAAGAAATTGAAATTGATCATATTGATGCGGTTAATGTATCGTACCCATCATTTATGAATGATTTAAGACGATTACAAGGAGGAAACTAATGGATATTTATCAGATTATTGATCAGATTCATCTGCAAAATTTGGACAAACTGGACGAATCAATAGACGGTGCATTATTTACTGATGATCACGATGCTTTATTTCAGCTTGGGGATACACTATTACAATATGGACTTAATCCTCAAGGGTTGAAAGTATTTTCGCGATTATTTGAGCTGTATCCTGATGAACCAGATGTGATGGCTTATTATATCGAATGTTTAATTGACGATAATCAACACGATAAGGCGATAGAGATACTTCATAATACACCGCTTACGGTAGAACGATTAATGCTCGAGGCTGATATCTATCAACAGCAGGATATGCTTGAAGTAGCTATTGAAAAAGTGAAACAGGCATATGCGATGTCTAGTGAGGATCCAATTATAAGTTTTGCACTCGCTGAACTATATTATTTTGACGGTCAATATTTACCGGCAGTCCGAAGTTATGAGTATTTGATAAATAATGGAATTGACCGTGTCAATAATGTTAATATTCAATCACGCATAGCGGATTGTGTCTTACAATCAGGTGACTATGAAGAAGCGGTAGAATATTATGAAAAAATAGATGACAAGGATATGCTAAGTGATGATTATTTCAAGATGGCGATCAGTTATCAGAAAGCAGATCGAATAGAACGCAGTATTCAAACATTACAAACCTTATTAGATAAAGATCCGGATTATATGCAGGCTTATTTATTACTCGTAAACTTGTTAGAAAGCGAACGTAAATACAATGATGCAATCATAGTAGGACAAAAAGGTTTAAGTTTAAATGAGTTTTATAAAGAATTGCTTGTTGATACAGGCCGCATCATGATTAAGATGCATAATGAAAAGGGGGTTGAATATTTAATTCAGGCGTTAACAATAGATCCATCATATGTTGAAGCATCATTATTACTTGCTGATTACTATAGAGAAGAAGAAGCATATGAAGATCTTGTGAAATTATTTGCATATATAGACGAGGAAGATTTAGATCCAACAGTGATGTGGCATCTGGCTTTTAGTTATCAGCAATTAGAAAAAGATACAGAAGCGAAACATTTTTATGCCGAAAGCTATAATGTGCTAAAAGACAATACGCAATTCTTAACGGATTATTATAACTATGCACGTGAGATTGCAGATGTAAAACTTGCCGAACAATTGTATGCGTTAATACTTCAAATCGACCCGAATGCGGATATTGATGCTTAATGAATTACAATATCATTGATGAACGTAGTGGATTCATAAAGTATTTACTCAATCAATATGAAATTCATGATAAAAATACAGTGTGGTTACTTAATTTGATAAAAGATAAACCAAATATTTTAGAACATATACAATTTAAAAAAACGACACAACTAAAAGATCAGTTAATCATTTTTAATCAATTTAAAGTACATTTGATATTAAGTCATGGTATTTATACTGATAGTGATGTTATTTTCCATTATCTACTAAATAACGAAAAACAGTTATACGTGAATATATTATTTAGTGATTTGAAATACGATATTATATGTCAGCAGGAGTTAATGTATCAAATTGATTTTCTAGTGATGGATGAAAACGATTTAAACATTGATTATATTAAAATGAAAATAGATTTGTATGAAATATTCACAAATCCTAAGTTATATACTTATTTGATTGAACAGATTAACTACGCAATAGAAGACACTTTACTTACAAAAAATCAAATCCGTTTTGCAATGCTTACGCAATTAAAAATTGATTTAGAGAGGAAAAGAAAACATGTTATTTAATCATCAGGATCTAAAAACTTTGCAGGATCAACTTGAATATATAGACACTGCAATTATTCCGGTTGTACCGGTTGATTACTCAAAACATTTGATGGACATCGCTGATCATTATGAAATGATTCAATATGTAACGATGGGAGTAGAACAACAATTTAAAGGTCGTCTGTTAGTAGTTCCACCTATTCAGCTCATAGATGATATTAAAATCCTTGATACTATCGAATCACAATTACAAACATTCGGATTTAAGAATCTGGTATTTGTGGTACCACAAAAATTTAATCTTGAAAAAGAAAATGTGCATAAAATAAATATCTTACCTTTAGAAACATTAGATCATGAAATGAAACAGGAATTTGTCCAGGAGAATATCAAATCATTGATGAAATCAATTATTATTTTATGGAATAAATAATGACAATTTTATTACATAAATTGTGACATCTTATTGACCAAGCCACCTTAATAAGCTAAAATTGATATGTCCTAGTATATTTTATATAAAAGAATCGCGTTAGAGGGGGGAAAATTAAATGAGCCAACGTGTCACAAGACGCCAATTTTTAAACTATTCCTTAATGGGAGTTGGATCATTTATGGCTGCTGGTATGGTTATGCCATTGGGGCGTTTCGCATTAGATCCTGTTTTTAAATCTGGAGCTGCAGGAGATATGATTACGACTAGCCTTAAAGTTTCGGAAATCACTGAGGAACCAACGAAAGTGGATTTCAAATACGAACAAAAAGATGCATGGTATACGAGCGAAGTAACAGATTTTGCATGGGTTTATAAAGATGGGGAAAACATTATTGCAATGTCTCCAGTTTGTAAACATTTAGGTTGTACAGTAACATGGAACGGTGATAAATCAAACCCAAACCAATTCTTCTGTCCATGTCATAATGGTCGTTACGAAAAGAATGGGGCAAATGTTCCTGGTACACCACCACTTGGACCTTTAGATCAGTATGAAACTGGTGATAAAGGCGGTATGCTTACAATCGGTAAAAAACATCCAAATGAATTAGTGAAATAGGAGGGTAAAAAATGATCGATAAAATCTATGATTGGGTCGATGACAGACTTGATATTACACCAATCTGGCGCGATATCGCAGATCATGAGGTGCCTGAGCATGTTAACCCTGCTTATCACTTTTCTGCATTCGTTTATTGTTTTGGTGGTTTAACGTTTTTCATCACAGTAATTCAAGTATTATCAGGTATGTTCTTAACAATGTACTACGTACCAGATATCGTAAACGCATGGAAATCAGTTTATTATTTACAGCATGATGTTGCAGCAGGTGTAATTGTTCGTGGTATGCATCACTGGGGTGCAAGTTTAGTTGTAGTCATGATGTTCTTACATACGCTTCGTGTATTCTTTACAGGTAGTTATAAACAACCTCGTGAATTAAACTGGTTAGTCGGCGTATTAATTTTCTTCGTAATGTTAGGATTATCGTTTACAGGTTATCTATTACCATGGGATATGAAAGCATTATTTGCAACAAAAGTAGGTTTACAAATTGCAGAATCTGTACCGTTTATTGGTCCATGGGTTAAAACATTATTAGCCGGAGACCCACAAATTGTCGGTGCACAAACATTAACGCGATTCTTCGCTATTCATGTATTCTTCTTGCCTGCATGTTTATTCGCGTTGTTAGCAGCTCACTTTATCATGATCAGAAAACAAGGTATTTCGGGGCCACTATAAACACGAATACACTATAAAAGGAGGTAATATAGATGCATCGCGGAAAAGGTATGAAGTTTGTTGGTGATTCTCGTATTAAATCATATGAGAAACCAAAATTAAATCGAGATTATTCAGAATTTCCAGGTAAAACAGAAAGTTTCTGGCCTGATTTCTTATTAAAAGAATGGATGACGGGAGCAGTATTCCTAGTTGCATATTTATGTTTAACAGTTGCGCATCCATCTCCATTAGAACGTGTCGCAGATCCATCAGATACAGGTTACACACCATTACCTGACTGGTATTTCTTATTCTTATATCAAATTTTAAAATATACTTACGCATCAGGTCCATTTAATACATTTGGTGCAATTGTAATGCCAGGTATCGCTTTCGGTGCATTAATGTTAGCACCTTGGTTAGACAGAGGTCCTGAGCGTAAATGGACAAAACGTCCTTTAGCTTCTGGATTTATGTTACTTGCAGTTGCTATAATCTTCTATACAACATGGGAATCTTCTCATTACCATGATTGGAAACAACAAGCAGCGCAAGGTAAGATTGTATTCACTAACTTAGATAAGAAAGATCCAACGTACGAAAAGATTATTAAATCTAACTGTACAAGTTGTCATGGTGGAGAATTAACTGGTGGTTCAGGCCCTAACTTAGTTAAATCTCAATTACCTGCAGCTGCTGTTGAAGGTTTTGTTGAAAAAGGTAGTGGTGCAATGCCATCATTTAAAGATACTTTAACAAAAGAACAAATCAAAGAAGTTGGTAAATTTATCGAAGGTTTAGAAGAAACTGACGAAAGCGGTAAACCACTTAAGAAATAATAACTAAAGAATCATCCATGTGATGATTCTTTTTTTATGAGGTGCATGATGATAGATCAAATTTATTACTGGATTCAGAATAAAGTATTTCTTATCTTTATTATTTTGTGTAATCTTTTAGGAACGCTTTATGGCTATTACTGGTATACTGAACAACTTACTGACACGAAGTGGTATTTTATACCGTTTGTACCAGATAGTCCGACAGCCACTTTATTTTTAATTATTGCGCTTACAGCTATTTTATTTAAAAAACATTTACCGTTAATTGAATGCCTTGCATTTATCACACTTATTAAATATGGCATATGGGCAGTAGTGATGAATATATTTACTTTTATAGAATTAGGACAGGTAACAGCTATCGGTTTAATGCTCTGTATGTCACATGCTATTATGGCGGTGCAGGCACTTCTTTTCTTTCCATTATTCAAAATAAGATTAAAACATGTTTTACTTACTGCAATGTGGGTATTTCATAATGATGTCATAGATTATGTCTATATGCAGTATCCTATATATAGTATGTTGAATGAATACATTCAACATATTGGTTATTTTTCATATTGGTTATCCATATTATGTTTTGTGCTACTACTTTACATCATGGATAAGGACATAATATTTGATTAATTTTGACCTTTTTAATAAAATAAAACTAATCTAGTATAAGGAGGCAATACATTAATGAGTTATATCCTGTATTTTATTATCATAATGTTAGTACCGATGTATTTCCAATATAAAGTAAAGTCTACTTACAATAAATATAGTCGCGTACGTTCTACAAGTGGAAAATCTGGACAACAAGTAGCTGAAGAAATTTTAGCAGCAAACGGAATTACAGATGTTCGAGTTATTGAAGGTGAAGGATTCTTATCAGATCATTATGATCCTAATAAGAAAGTTGTAGTACTTAGTCCATCTAATTTTAGACAACCAAGTGTCGCTGGTACTGCAATTGCAGCACATGAAGTAGGTCATGCAATTCAACATGCAACAGGTTACGGAATGCTTAAAGTACGAAGTGCTTTAGTACCATTAGCAAATTTAGGTACTACATTTAGCTACATCCTTATCATGATTGGTGCAGTATTAACTGGTATGAGTCAACAAGGCGGTGGCCTTGGAACAATGGCTATCTGGGCTGGTGTTGTATTAATGTCATTTGCCGTATTATTCTCAATCGTTACATTACCGGTTGAGTTTGATGCAAGTAAGCGCGCGATGAACCAGATTGAAGCATTGCATATTGTTGATGAAGATGAATATCGTCATGCCAAAACTGTTTTATCTGCGGCAGCAATGACATATGTGGCAGCGACTGCAGTTGCTGTAGCTGAGTTTTTAAGATTCTTTATGATGGCAAGAAATTCAGATTAATAATGTTGAATCATTAAAAAACATATAATATATAAAACCGACCATATTCTATTAATCATCCGTTGATTTATAGAATATGGTCGGTTTTTATTATGTGTTTAATGATCTATATATTATCTTTCTAACGGTTTTTTAAATTCATCTAAAGTAAATCCTTCGCCTAATACGTCGTGTACATCTAGCAGTGATACAAAGGCATGGGGATCTATACTGTTAATGACTTGTTTTAGACGTGTGATTTCATTTCTTGGCACGACACAGTATACAATTGGACGGTCAGTTTTAGAATAATGTCCATGTGCTGAGATTAATGTAACACCACGTTCTAATACGTTACTGATTTCATCAGAAATTGCCTGATGTTGCTCAGAAATAATCATTGCACCTCGTGCAGAGTAACCTGAGTCCTGGATTGTATCGATGACGCGCGCTCCAACAAATACACAGACGAGTGTATACATTGTAATGCGAAAATCACCTAGTGTTAAATATGTTGCAAGAATAACGAGGCAATCGAATGCGAACATCGTTCTTCCCATCGGTACTTCGAAATATTTTTTCATAAGTCGGGCAAGGATATCAACACCACCGGTTGTTCCTCCGAATCGAAAGATAATGCCGAGACCTGCACCAATAAATACACCACCAAATAAGCTAGCGAGAAGTAAATCATCTTTTAAATTAATATGTAATGGATATTTTTCGCAAATACCAAGAAATAACGATACACTTAAAGTACCTATTAAGGTATAGATAAATGAAAGTTTCCCCAATAGTTTATATCCTACAAAGAAAAGTGGAATGTTAAAGATTAAATTCAATATAGCAGGGCTGAAATGAAATAAATGATATAATATTAAAGCAATACCGGTAAAACCACCTTCTGTCAGCGCGTTAGCCATATTAAAATTCACGATACCAAAACTAAAAATAAATGCACCTATAAGAATCATGATAATATTAATTAATTTTACTTGAAGCGTTTTTTGCATTTATTAACCCCCTTTATAAATTTAATTATACATAATAATGTTAATATTTTGGAGGTAATTATGAAATCATTATTAAAAATGCAGCAAGAAGTAGATGCATATATAAATCAATTTAAACCTGGCTATTTTTCACCAATGGAAAATATGGTGAGATTAACAGAAGAAGTCGGAGAATTGGCACGAGAAATTAATCATGTATATGGTCCAAAACAAAAGAAACTAAGTGAAAAAGAAAAAGAGATTGGATTAGAACTTGCTGATAATCTTTTTGTGTTAATTTGTCTTGCTAACTCAATGAATATTGATTTGACAGAAAGTTTTAATCAGACGATGGATAAATTTAATAATAGGGATAAAAATCGCTTTGAAAGGGTGGATAAGGAGTGAAGTTTGCTATTATCGCACATGATCAGAAAAAAGATGCGCTAGTTAAGTTTATTGAAGACCATATAGATGAATTTAGTAAACATGAGTTGTTTGCAACAGGCACAACTGGTCTACGTGTAATTGAAAGAACGGGTTTAAATGTAACAAGGTTTAAATCAGGGCCACTCGGTGGTGACCAGGAAATTGGTGCATTAGTAGCTAATAAAGCAATTGATGCAATCTTTTTCTTCCGTGATCCTTTGACTGCGCAACCTCATGAACCAGATGTCAGTGCATTGTTACGATTGTCTGATGTTTATGATGTACCGCTTGCTACAAATGAAGGTAGCGCTCTAGCAATTATTACGTATTTTGAGTCATTATAGGAGGTCATTATGAAGATAGGTATAACTTGTTACCCTACAATGGGTGGTTCGGGAATTATTGCAACTGAACTGGGAATAAAGATGGCAGAGAGAGGCCATGACGTTCATTTTATTACTTCTAACACCCCATTTAGAATACAGTTTCAAATGCCGAATATTACCATACATCAGGTTGATGTTAATCAATATTCAGTATTTCAGTATCCACCTTATGATATTACGCTGGCGACTAAAATTGCGGAAGTTATCAATGTGTATGACCTTGATGTTTTACATATGCATTATGCAGTACCACATGCAATTTGTGGTATTCTTGCACGTCAGATTGCCAGAAAAGATGTAGGTATTGTAACAACTTTACATGGTACAGATATTACGGTTCTTGGGTACGATTCAACATTAAAGGATGCCATAAAATTTGGTATCGAAGAAAGCGATATTGTCACAAGTGTGAGTAATGCATTAACACAGGAAACATATGATATTATTGCGCCAGATAAGGAAATCAATACAGTATACAACTTTATTAATGAAAAAGATTTTGAACCAATTGATAATAAAGCATTAAGAGCATGTTATGGTATCCCGGATGATTATAAAGTGTTGATCCATGTATCAAATTTTAGGAAAGTAAAACGCATTCAGGATGTTATTAAAACGTTTAGTTTAGTAAGAGCAAAGTTAAAGTCTAAGCTCATTTTATTAGGAGATGGTCCAGAACTATCGAAAATGAGAAGCTATGCAAAGAAACTAGGTGTTCTTGATGATGTCATGTTTTTAGGCAAACAGGATAAGGTAGCGAGCTATTATCAAATGTCTGATTTATTCTTATTGATGAGTGAAAAAGAAAGTTTTGGACTTGTATTGCTTGAAGCGATGCATTCGGGTGTTGTGTGTATCGGAACCACTGCTGGCGGTATACAGGAAGTCATTAAACATACTGAAACAGGATTTATTGTGGATGTAGGTGATACAGTTCAAGCAAGTGAATATGCCATTGACCTACTTACGAATGATAAATTATATTCAAAATTTCAGAAAGCGATGAAAGTTGATATTAATGAAAGATTCCATTCTACAATTATTACAGATCAATACGAAGCAATCTACCAATCTTTAGTAAAAAATTAATGTCAAAAATGGAGTAGTTATGAAATTAGAACTAGCATATTTAAATCATACAACACAGGCGTTGATAATTGCTGCAAATGAAGTCATCGGAGAATTAAAGCTGCATGGATATGAAGCGTACATTGTAGGCGGTGCTGTACGCAATCTATTGCTTAAAAAAGAAATAAATGATATCGATATAACTACAAATTGTCTGCCAGAAAATATCATCAAGATTTTTAGTAAGACTGTGCCTGTTGGTATTGATCATGGTACAGTCATCGTATTGAGGCAGGACTATCAGTTTGAGGTAACGACATTTCGAATAGACGGGGAATATATTGATCATCGACGTCCTGATCAGGTACAATTCGTTACCGATTTGAAATCTGATTTAGAACGTCGAGATTTTACAATCAATGCGCTAGCATTAAGTGAAACACACGAAATAATCGATTATTTTGATGGCCAAAAAGATTTGGGAAATAAAGAAATACGTGCAGTAGGTAATGCAGCTCATCGTTTCGAAGAAGATGCATTACGCATGATGCGCGCTATCCGATTTCAAAGTGTCCTGTATTTTAATATTGAAGAGAATACTCTGCTGGCTATTGAAAAACATGCTGCAACAATTGCTTTAGTTTCAATAGAGCGGATAGTTGTTGAGATGAAGAAACTATTGATGGGTAAAGGTGTTCATCAAGCATTACATATCTTTTATAAGACAATGTATAGTCATCTACCTTTTTTTAGAGATATAAAGGGGAATACGGCTTCTTATCAGGTACACTCACCTGTAGATTTTACCGTTTACATCGCATATATTATATATTGTGAATTAAAAGTAGATCAGGATTTAACATCTAAAATTTCTGATTTTAAACTATCAAATCAAGAGAAGAAACAAATAAAAGACTGTGTCTTAATTTTTGATTATTTTAATCAGCCTGATATGAGTTTAAAATCATTTGTATATCGATTTGATATAGACTTAATTCAAGATGTGTATCGTTTTATATTAAATGAAAAAATTATTTTTGATAATTTAGTAGATATAACATCAATTCAAAATGCTAAACAACAATTACCAATTCAGACACGAGATGAATTGCAAATTGATGGAAATGTACTAATGTCATATTTAAATAAAAAACCTGGTCCTTGGCTAAAAAGTATGATAAACAAAATTGAATTAGCAGTTATTGAAGGACGACTGAGCAATCGACAAGAAAAAATATTGGAGTGGGCAAAGAATCATGTCTAAATATAAACAGGATATACTTGAATATTTAATGATACATAAAGACGATTATGTTTCTGGACAAAAACTCGCTGAACAATTCAACGTGTCACGTACTGCGATATGGAAAGCAATTGAAGTTTTGAAGACACAAGGATATTCAGTTGAATCAATAAAGAACAAAGGATATCGCATTACTTCAGTTCCAGATCATTGGGATAGTGATTTATTATCATATGTATTAGCGGATTCAATATTTCAAAAACAATTTGTCTATGAAGAAGTAACTTCTACTCAGACTATAGCACACGAATTATTAATGGAAATTGATAAACCGTTACTTGTATTGAGCGAAATTCAGACAGCTGGTAAAGGGCGCTTTAAACGTCCATGGGCTTCTAAACGTGACACTGGGTTATGGATGAGTCTTGTCTTACATCCGAATATTAGCTATCAGCAAATTGCAACGTTTAATTTGTTTATTTCGATTGCAATCGCTGAAGCGATAAAAAATGTTACACATCTTGAACCAAAAATTAAATGGCCGAATGATGTATATATCAATGACAAGAAAGTTTGTGGTTTTTTAACAGAAATCAATGGAGATTCTGATGGTGTTCATACGATTATTTGCGGCATTGGTATAAATATAAATCATACAATCGAAGATTTTGATGCAACGATTAGAGATACTGCTACAAGTTTAAAACTTGAGTCTAAAACAGATACTGATCGCTATCTTTTTATCAAAACGTTAATAGATTCAATTGAACATTATTATGAAGCTTTTTTAACGCAACCATTTAAAGAGATAAAAAATATTTATAAAAGTTATTCTATGATTTGGGATAGAACGTTAAGGTATACTGAAGGTAATAAACAAATTTATGGCAAAGCTATCGATTTGAAAGACGATGGTGTACTCGTTGTGTTAGATGACACAGGTGAACGCCATCATTTCATAAGTGCAGATATAGAAGTGTAGGTGTAAAATATGGCATTAAAATATGCTATTGTAGATTTAGAAACAACAGGGAATAATCTGGAAGTGGATGAAATGATTCAGATTGGTGTTTGTATTATGCAAAACAATCGGATTATCGACACATTTGAATCATTTGTGCATACTACGCAACCGATTCCACCGTTTATTCAGTCATTAACAAAAATAAATAATGAAATGGTCGAACATGCGCCGACATTTCAAATGATCGCTCTTCAACTATATGAATTATTAGAAGGGTGTGTGTTTGTAGCACATAATGTTGATTTCGATTTAAATTTTTTAAGAAAATATTTTAATGAAAGTAATATATTCTATAAACCAAAGTACATTATTGATACTGTAGATGTATTTAAGATTGTATTTCCTCAAATGTCGAGGTATCAATTGTCTTATTTATCTGAGCAGCTAAATATAAAGTTAACAAATGCACATCGAGCAATTGACGATGCCAAAGCGACATGCGAAATATTGATGATTGCATTAGATCGATTACGTAATTTACCTAGTACTACTTTGAAATCATTATATAGCCAGGCGAAACAAATGCGCTATCATTTTGATGAAGTATTATTTGATCTGATACGAGATTATGAGCGTAGTTCTGTTGATTATAATACAGTGAACGGCATTAATTTTATCAAAAAAAATAGACAAGTGAATCCACTAAATATCGATGTATCTTTTGAAACATTTTTTGAACAGACGATACAATCACTTGATTTTATTTATAGAGAAGAGCAATATCAATTATCTTATGAAATTTATTTAAGTTTAAAACAACAAACTGAAATTACAATAGAAGCGGAACTTGGAAGCGGAAAAACATTAAGTTATTTAATTGCTGCCGCATATTTTATTGCGAAGACTAATCAATCAGTACTCGTGTCTACTTCGACGATAGCTCTACAAAATCAAATGATTGATTATGATATCGCACTTTTAAAACGTCAAGGATTAAAATTACCTTATCAAATTATTAAAAGTAAAAATCATTATTTAACAATTGAATTTGTGGATTATATTTTAAAGGATACAAAAATTAATCATGATATTTCCATATTAAAAATGCAGTTGATCATCTTTTTAATGAGTGGTAACGATGGTGATATCGAACAGCTGAATTTAAATGGTGGACGTAAAATATACTTTGAATTGATGCGCAGTCTCTATATACCTCAACAAAATGAAACTTATTTGTTTGATACTTATCCTGATACGGCGCATGTTGGAATCACAAATCATGCGCACCTTTTATCAAATCGAAAACTTAATGTGTTTGAAAACTATCATCATATTATTATTGATGAAGCACATCAAATACTCAATTACGCATTAAAATACACAACTTTTGAACTGAAATATCAGGATTTAAAATATTTAATATCTCAGACATTGCAGGAATTTGATACAAGTGCTATTAGTCACAAGCAAAAACTAAATGATTTGACATTTTTCCAATACGGGAGTATTAATAATGAATTACAGCAATTAAATGAAAAGTATGAACAGTTATTTGATTACCTGCTTACACATTATTATTCAGATCATATTATACAAGCTGAAATCAAGAAAGAAGATGAACCAGCTATTTTAATGCTTGAATTAATGCATACGCTATCAATGATTGCTTCTGCATCTAACATTACAAAAATCCAACGCAAAATGATTATTAACTTAAAAGAAAACTTTGAACGATGTTATAACAATATATTGGTACATGGTGAGCTGTATATAATGTTTAATAATCGCAATAAATCAGGCATTCATATTATTTTAAAAGAGCATAAAGTAAAAGAAGTAATTGAAAACTATATTTTAGATGCATTTGATTCGAAAATATTTATCTCCGGAACGATAAACTCAATTAATGAACATAACGTTTTATCAGACTTATTTATGGAGCGCAAGAAATATATAAAATTTGATGCGTCATTCGAAAAATATAAAGCACCTTTATATATACCTACAGATATACCGGCATTCAATTATCAGCAACAAGAAGAATATATAGAAAAATGTCTGGAATATATATTGATGTACTTAAACAATTACGATGGTAAAGCATTAATCTTACTAAATAGCTATCAACAGGTTGAAATTTTGAGAGACTATTTATATGAAACAGCGCTTGACCAAGTTATATTGACGCAAAATAGTGATGTTAATACAACGAAACTGAATCAGCAATTTAATCAATTAGAAAAAGGTGTACTGCTCGCTACGCAAACATTTTACGAAGGCATAGACTTTAAATATGACGGTGTAAAATGCGTAATGATTGTTTCTTTACCTTTTATGCATCCGAAAGATTTAAATATCGCATTGATGAAAGATGAAGTAAATGATGTATTTTTAGATTATCAAGTTCCTATCGCTGTCAATAAATTACACCAGGCTACGGGTCGTTTAATCCGGAACGAAAAAGATCGTGGTTGGATGATTTGTTTTGATAGAAGAATAGTAGATAGTCGCTATGCAACTAAATTCAGTCATATCCTTTCAAACTTTAACAAACAAGAGGGTAATATTGAAAATTTTGAGCAATTTATGTACGAACTCTACAAAAGTTTTTCGGAATTCTAGCTTTACCACTTAATAAATGACTTATTTATTGGTAAACTGTTCTTATAATGAATTCTGGGAGGAATGAGGAATCGTGGAATTATCTCAACGTGTACAAAAATTAACACCATCAACGACTTTAGCAATAACAGCTAAAGCAAATGAATTAAAAGCAAGTGGAAAACCAGTTATTGGTTTAGCAGCAGGTGAACCAGATTTTAATACACCTCAAAATATTATAGATAAAGCTTTTGAAGCGGTTCAAAATGGTGCAACGAAATACACCCCATCTGGTGGGATGAAACAACTTAAAGAAGCAATTCAAAAGAAATTAAAAGATGATAATAATTTAGATTATGCATTAAATGAAATTATGGTAGCAAGTGGTGCAAAACATGCACTTTACAATTTATTTCAGGCATTACTAGATGAGGGAGATGAAGTTATTGTCCCTATTCCTTATTGGGTTAGTTATCCTGAACAAGTTATATTAGCTGGCGGAAATGTTGTCTATGCAGAGAGTGACGAAACAACTGAATATAAAGTTACAATCGATACATTAAATAATGTTAAAACTGACAAAACAAAAGCACTTGTTTTAACATCTCCTAGTAACCCAAGTGGAATGGTTTACACGAAAGAAGAATTACAACAAATTGCGGATTGGGCAGTAGAAAATAATATTGTTGTTGTATCAGATGAAATTTATGAAACACTTGTATACGATGGTGAACATGTTAGTATCGCAAGCTTTAATGATGAAATCAAAGCATTAACAGTTGTTATCAATGGTGTTTCTAAGAGTCATTCTATGACAGGGTGGCGTATCGGTTATGCTTGTGGAGATGCAAAGTTAATTAAAGCAATGACAGATTTATCAAGTCACTCTACAAGTAATCCGACAACACCTTCTCAATGGGCAGCTGTTGAAGCATATAATGGTGATAAAACATTCCTAAATGAAATGAATGGTATTTTCAAAAGTCGTCTGGAAGAAATTTACCCTAAACTCTTGGAGATACCAGGTATTCAATGTATTAAACCAAAAGGTGCATTCTATTTATATCCTAATGTAAGTGAAACGGTGAAACTTTGCGGGTTTAATAATACAGAAGACTTTGTAACTGCATTATTAGAAGAAAAATTAGTTGCTGTAGTTCCAGGATCAGGTTTTGGTTCACCAAATAATATTCGTTTAAGCTATGCGACGGACTTAGATTCAATGCATGAAGCTATTAAACGTATTAAAGAATTCGTAGAAGAGAAAATGGAGAAATAATCATGACAAAAATAACAATTAATCAAGCAAGTAAATATGTAGGTCAAGAAGTAACAATCGGTTCATGGATTTTAAATAAACGATCAAGCGGCAAAATTGCATTCCTTCAGTTACGTGATGGTACTGGATTTATGCAGGCAGTAGTAGTAAAGGAATCGGTTGGTGAAGATTTATTTAAAGTTGCAAAAGGCATCACGCAGGAGACTTCATTATATATCACTGGCGTAATTAAAGAAGATGAACGTTCAGATTTCGGTTATGAAATGGAAGTGACAGGCATTGAAGTCATTCATGAATCAGTAGATTATCCAATTACACCAAAAGCGCATGGAACAGATTTCTTAATGGATCACCGCCATTTATGGTTACGTTCAAAACGTCAGCATGCGGTAATGAAAATTCGTAATGAGATTATTCGTGCGACATATGAATTCTTTAACGACAATGGATTTACAAAGATTGATCCACCAATTCTAACGGGTTCAGCACCTGAAGGGACAAGTGAACTATTTGCAACGAAATACTTTGAAGAAGATGCATTTTTAAGTCAATCAGGGCAACTTTATATGGAAGCTGCTGCAATGGCACACGGTAAAGTATTTTCATTCGGTCCTACATTCCGTGCAGAAAAATCTAAAACACGTCGACACTTAATCGAGTTCTGGATGATTGAACCTGAAATGGCATTTTACGAACATGAAGATAGCTTAGAAGTTCAGGAACAATATGTTTCATATATTGTTCAGTCAGTACTTAAGAACTGTCAGTTAGACTTAAAATTATTAGGACGTGACACTGAAAAATTAGAAAAAGTAAAAGCACCGTTTCCACGTATTACATATACTGATGCGATTGAATTCTTAAAAGAACAAGGATTTGATGATATTGAGTGGGGCGATGATTTCGGTGCACCGCATGAAACAGCAATTGCTAATCACTACGATTTACCTGTATTTATTTTAAATTATCCGACAGGAATTAAACCTTTCTATATGCAGCCTAATCCTGATGAAGAGGGAACAGTTAAATGTGCAGACTTAATCGCACCAGAAGGATACGGTGAAATTATTGGAGGTTCAGAACGTATTTGGGATCTTGAATTAATTCAATCACGTATTAAAGAACATGGTTTAGATCCGGCTGCGTATAGTTATTATACTGATTTACGTAAATACGGCAGTGTACCACACTCAGGTTTCGGATTAGGATTAGAACGAACAGTAGCATGGCTCTCAGGCGTAGAACACGTTCGTGAAACGAGTCCATTTCCACGCTTACTGAATCGTTTATATCCATAAAATTTAAGTTAATATAGATTAATAATATTAAATCGTATAGATATAATTTTATATCTGTACGATTTTTCTATCACCAAGGGGGAAACAATGAGTATATTTAAACAAGATGTCATCATTCCTCGTGTTCTTTTTGACCAATATCATCAACTTGGGATGAGTGAAACAGAACTCATCATGATCATGAAAATTATAGAATTATCAAATGAAAGTAGTTTACCATCGTTTGAAACGATAAGCAATGCGATGAGTGTTGACAAGTCACAAGTGATGTTGATATTACAGAACCTAATCAGCAAGGATTTTATAAAAATTGATGTAAAAAAATATGATGATGTGTCATTTGAAGAACGTTACGATTTAACACCATTAGAATCGCAATTATTAAGATTACAAGAAGAACAAGAAAAAATTAACGATGTCAATGTACGACAAACGAGCTTTAAAGAAATATTTGAACGCTTTGAAGCAACATTTGCACGTCCTTTAACACCAATAGAAATCGAAACGATTTCTCATTGGATAGATACAGATCAGCATTCTGCGCCACTTATTATTACAGCTTTAAACGAAGCAAGCAGTCATAATAAACTGAGTATTAAATACATCGATCGAATATTACTTAACTGGAAAAAACGTAATGTTAAGACGATTGATGAATCAAAAATAGTAAGTAATGAATATAAGCCGTCAAAAATGCTATCAAAAACTGTACCAGATATTCCTGTTTTTGATTGGGTGAATGGAGAGAATCCATATGATAAGTAAGAAGAAAACGTTAGAAATGTTAGATGTCATTGATGAAATGTTTCCTGATGCTGAATGTGAACTCGTTCATGACAATCCATTTGAGTTAACAATCGCTGTATTATTATCGGCACAATGTACAGATGTTCTGGTCAATAAAGTGACAAGAACGTTATTTCAAAAATACAAAACACCAGAAAATTATATAAATGTTCCGATTGAGGAGTTGATGGATGATATTCGCTCAATTGGTTTATATAAGAATAAAGCAAAAAATATTCAGGCATTATGCCGTATTTTGATTGATAAATATAACGGGGAAGTTCCGCAAACACAAGCTGAGCTGGTTGCTTTACCTGGAGTTGGTCAAAAGACTGCAAATGTAGTAGTATCTGTAGCATTTGGAATTCCTGCGCTTGCTGTCGATACGCATGTAGAACGTGTATCTAAGAGACTAGGTATATGTAAATGGAAAGATAATGTAAAGCAGGTTGAAGCAACATTATGTAATAAAATTCCTAGAGAACGATGGAACAAGACGCATCATCAATTAATTTTCTTTGGCCGATATCATTGTACAGCCCGCAATCCGAAATGTCTTGAATGTCCATTGTTAAAGGATTGCAGGGAAGGTAAGAAGCGTCATAAGGTGGTTGTATCATGAAAGAGAGAATGAGTGAACTGGAAGAAAAAATTAATCAACATAGTAAAAATAGAACATTGAATAGTATTGATGCAATAAAATTACTTGATGAATATTATGAAGGATTACTGTATTCAATGAGAGCATTAAATGATTTAGAACCAAATGCTGAACTTAAAGCTGATAGTATTCAAATAGGACCTTTAAATTTTATTGAACGTATAAAATATATTGAACAGCGTAAACATCATTTTATGGGTTATCAGCAGATGAAGACAATGTTTGTGGAGATCAATAAGTTAATTGCGATAAAAAACATAAAAAAGAAGCGATAACATCATTGTTTCGCTTCTTTTTTATTGTCCTAAACTTTGTGCAGCTCTTTCATTAGCTGCTTTTAAATCTGCAGCAGCTTTATCACTCGCTGCTTTTAAGTCTGCTGCTGCTTTATCACTCGCTGCTTTCAAGTCAGCGGCAGCTTTTTGATCAGCAGATTGGGTAGATGGAACAGTTTCAGCTGTTCTTCTTTCCATTGTAGTAGGTATATTTTCTGTTACAACCTCATTGGTGTTGTTTTTATTCTTGTCTTTTGAATTAGAAGTTTTTTTTTCAGAGTTGCTTGATGATTGGTTGTTGATTTGATTCTTTGCATCCTGTTCTGCCTGTTCTCCTTCTTCTAATGCTCTCTTAGCAGCTTCAGCAGCACGTTCATTATTATTACGTGCTGCCTCAGTTTGCTCATTTAAAGAACCTGTTGGAAAAGTTGTAGTTGAATTTGACTTTGTAGTAGATGAATTATCATTTTTTCCTGTTAAAACATCATTATTATCTTGTTGACCTTTTACTTTAACATCTGTACCAACTTTTTCAACTGAATCAGGCATTGCAAAATCCTGACCATCTATTGGACTGATTTCATTCATTACTTGTTTAAATAAAGATTTTGGTAATGCTTGCTCCTCTGGACCAACGAATGAATTAGCGCCACCTTCAGCAAGTTTAGTGAATCCCATCCAAACAGACATAGTATATCGTGGTGAATACCCTACAATCCAGACATCTTTTGCAGCATTGTCAGGTAAATTGTATTTTTCATACGTTTCATTGCCATACGTACCTGTTCCTGTTTTAGCTGCAAGTGTAAGTCCAGGAATACTAGAGCCATATGCAGTACCTAACGGTTCAAAAGAACCTTTTAGCATGTCAGTTACGATATATGCTGTATAATCTTCCATCGCTTTTTCAGAAACAGTATCAAACTTAATTGTTTCATCATCTTGCGTCACAACTTTTCGAATAGCATGCGCTTTGTTGTATGTACCACCATTACCAAAGGTAGAGAATGCACTTGCCATTTGAGTAGGAGAAAACTCAGAAGATGATCCACCTAAAGCTTCAGCAGGACCTAAGTCTTTTGACTTATATTCTAATCCAACATTTTTGGCAAATTCATAAGATGCATCATTACCAGCTTCTTTTTTTACTTCCTGGAAGATTTTTAATGCCGGTATATTTAAACTACGACGGATAGCATCACGCATTGTTACAACTCCGTGGTTTTGCGTATCGTAGTTTTTAAATTTGATACCATTGATATCATACTCTGATTCATCCTGTATTTTATGATTAGTTGCCCATTGTTCATTTTCAACAATTGGTCCATAACTTAAGAATGGTTTGATTGTAGAACCGACAGGATGTACATCTGTAGCTAAGTTTCTATCAACAACGTCTGTAAAATTACGTCCACCACTTATCGCTACAAGTGCACCTGTTTGTGTATCTACGATTGTTGATGCTGCTTGTTGATATTTATTTTTATAGATATTCATGTTATCAACATTGTTTTGCAGTGAAATCTGTGCATTATTGTCCATGTTCGTATAAATTTTTAGACCACTTGTTAGCACATCACTTAATGATTTACCTTGAAACTCTTTGTTACTTTTTAATTCCTGTTTAATCACATTTACATATGATGCATATTTTGGATCATTTTCTTCAATATTTTGACGTTGTGCAGCTGTTCTGGACACTAAATTTTTAGACAGGTCTTCAGCTTGCGCCTGTTCCATTTCAGCTTTAGAGATACGTTTATGACGATTCATTAAATATAAAACAGTATCTTTACGCTTTTCTGCAGCTTCTGGATGATCATATAGATTATAAGTATTTGGAACTTGTGGAAGTCCAGCTAAATAAGCAGACTCTGCAAGTGATAATTGATCTAAATCTTTATTAAAATAATACCTGGCTGCTGTTTTAACACCATAGATACCATCAGAATAATAAATTTTATTCATATACATTTCAAATATCTGATTTTTGTCATATTCTTGTTCTAATCGATAAGATAGATAAGCTTCCTGTGCTTTACGTTCTATAGATTTTTGATCTGTTAAGAAAGATCGTTTAACAACTTGTTGCGTTAAAGTCGAAGCACCTTGAGATCCAAATCCACCAGTAAAATTCTTAAATACTGCGCCGGTTAATCGTTTAAAGTCTAATGCACCATGTTCATAGAAACGATTGTCTTCAGTAGCAAGTACTGCATCTCGCATCGTATCAGGAATATCTGCAAACTTAACTTTTTCACGTTTTTGTCCCATATATAATATGGTTACTAAATTATTATCTTTATCATAAATTTTTGTCGGTAATTGATCACGTAATGCCGACTCGTTAAATTTTGGAGCATTGTATGCATAATATAGAAACAGTAGCATACCAGCAACGATCATCGTTGTAAATAATGCAACAAGCACTCCTACAACTTGTAAGATCGTTTTCTTTAAACTTTTTTTCTTTTTCACCATTCTTAAATCCTCTCTCTCATTAAACTTAAACAGAATATAGTGATTGTATTGCTTTCAAATAATCAATTCTAGGACGATAAGTATATGGTATAAATATACCATCTTTTTTAATTTCCTTTAACTGAATAGATTTCTTTTCGTCGTCATTGTATCTTTGCCAATAATAAAAAAATTTTTCGAACGGTAATAAATATACTTCTTCAAGACTCGAAAAGCAAATTAAAATAAAGACGATACCGCCATGTCGATACACTTGATGCATATGTGAGACTTGGTGCTGATGGATATTGATCAGTGGAAAACTCGTTTTATTTTGGGTAACTTTAGCTTCAAAATCAATATACTTTCCATTATAAATACCATTATAGTCTGTAGTTGATGCACGTCTGAAATAAGCCTCTTTGATAACAGCTCTCGAACGTTTTGGATAATCTACTTTTACGATTTGAATCGGTGTTGGTTTCTTATGTATAATTGCAAGATCATTTTGGAGATAATATCGATTGCTGTTGTCGATTTCATCTTCAAATTTCATCCCACGTTTTCCATATTCAATTTTACTATTATTTATAGTATTTGTAACTAAGTCTAAAGACTTAGAAGGCTTACCATTTGGATAATTGACCATTTTATTCATCCTAATTGTGATGTCTTAATTTTTCATATACAATGAGTTTAACACAACTTGTGAAAGGAGTAGTTAAATGTTACATAATTGTATTATAAGTTTAACTGAAAATATGCATCAGATTGATCAGTACTTTCATAGAGCGAAAAATGGTGAACTGTTTAACTTTGTTATTGATGTACAGCCATTCACTGAACAAGTAGATGTAAATTTAAATCAATTAAATAACTATAATGATGAAATATTATCTTTACCGCTGATGAATGAAAAGAAATTATCATTACTGATACTATATATCCGAGAGTTATCTGTCGATTGTTTTTTTGATAAGACGAGTAAAAAAATATTTATCGATAAATTCAAAGCAGTCAATCATGATCTTCAATATATAAAAAGAGTATTAGAAAAAGATTAAGGATATTGAAATGAATACTTTATATATAACTGGATATAAGCCATATGAGATTGGTATTTTTAAAAATAATCAGCCTGAAGTACGATATATAAAACTCTTCTTACAAGATAAAATTAAATCATATATTGAAGATGGTCTTGAATGGGTAATTATCCAGGGGAATTTAGGGACAGAATTATGGGCAGCTGAAGTAGTTATTCGTTTAAAAAAACAATATGATATAAAACTGGGAATTATTACGCCATTTCTAAAACACACAGAAAAATGGAATGAAGAAAATCAGCTTTATTATCAGCAGATTATCAGTAAAGCAGATTATATGAATAGTGTATTTCAGGATTCTTATAAAGGTGGATATATGTTTAGTCAGGCGAATCAGTTCATTTTGGGTAATACTGAAGGTACTTTATTGTTTTATGACGAAGAGCATGAAGCAAGTCCTAAATTCTTCAAAAGAACGCTCATTGATTTTATGGCAGAAAATCAATATACTATGGATAGTATCAGTTTTTTCGACTTATCTGAATTTATAGATGAATATATGAGAGAACAAGAAAATTAGAGGTGTTATTATGTCAGAAATGAATTTAAAATTATCGGCAAAAGATATTTATGAAAAAGAATTTGAAAGAACGATGGTTCGTGGATTTAAACCGGAAGATGTTGATAGTTTTCTTGATGAAGTGATTGAAGATTACCAGAAGATGGCTGACATGAACAATCAATTATTAAAGCTTTCAGATGAAAATTCAAAATTAAAACGTGAAATTGAAAACTTACGTATGCGTGTTGCAACTGGTAGAAGTGACCATCAACAACAAACCCCGAATAACTACGATCTATTAAAACGTATTTCTAATCTTGAAAAAGCAGTGTTTGGTAAATAATAGTCATCGCAATTCGATGCATTTGATGCTATAATTTAATAATGTTAAAAGATATCTCGGATAATCGCTATACATTGTATAGAGGAAAGTCCATGCTCACACATGCCTGAGATGGCTGTAGTGATCGTGCCTGGTGAAACAATAAGCCAGGGCATTAATTTGACGGCAGTGAATAGACCTAAGTCTCTGATATGGTCTGAGTAACTTGAAAGTGCCACAGTGACGTAGCTTTTCTAGAAATAGAAAAGGTGGAACGCGGTAAACCCCTCGAGTGAGCAATCCAAATTTGGTAGGAGCACTTTTCTAGCGGAAATGAACGTATAGAAGAGGTATGAAAATACAGACAGATGATTATCACCGGCGTACGAGAGTATCTAGGCTCATTTGCAGTACTAAGGAACAGAACATGGCTTACAGAGATATCTTTCTAGATGTCCTCCATTGATATGGGGGACTTTTTTTATTTATTGAACGTATGGAACATGTTACAATGAAATTAATAAACATTATATTCTACTATAAAAGTATTATGTAAACTTGGAGGAAATTATGTATCAATTACTAGCCACAACACCTATGGGGATGGAAGCTGTTGCAGCAAAAGAAGTTCAGGCCCTGGGATATGAAACAACAACAGAGAATGGACGTGTATTATATCACGGTGATGCACGCGCAATCGTTAAATCAAATCTTTGGCTACGCAGCGCAGATCGCGTTAAACTTGTTGTCGGTCGTTTCTATGCTACAACTTTCGAACAATTGTTTGATCAAACAAAAGATATACCTTGGGAAAATTTTATCAGTGAAAATGGAAGTTTTCCAGTACAGGGAAGAAGTTTGAAATCAAAGTTATTCAGTGTACCTGACTGCCAGGCAATTGTTAAGAAAGCAATTGTTGAACGTCTAAAAAAAGCACACAACCAGCAAGGATGGTTACGTGAAGATGGCGCATTATATAAAGTTGAAGTTGCAATTCTTAAAGATGAAGTATTACTTACAATCGATACATCAGGAGCCGGATTACATAAGCGTGGATACCGTCTCGCACAAGGTGAAGCACCAATGAAAGAAACGTTAGCAGCTGCACTTGTATTGTTATCTAACTGGAAAGGAGAAACACCATTGATTGATCCTTTCTGTGGTTCAGGAACAATTGCAATTGAAGCAGCAATGATAGCTCAAAATATTGCACCAGGATTTAACAGAGATTTTGTGAGTGAAAACTGGGATATCATTCCTGAAGGTATGTACGATGAAGAACGTGTTAAGGCAGAAGAAGTTGCTGAATATGATAAAGAAATATCGATTACAGCAAGTGATATTGATCCGAACATGGTTGAAATTGCTCATAATAATGCGATTGAAGTAGGCTTTGGAGATATAATTGAATTTAAACAAATGAATGTTCATGACCTTACATTAAACAGTGAAAAGGGTGCAATTGTCGGTAATCCGCCGTATGGTGAACGTATCGGTGAGAGAGCAGAAGTGGAAGCAATGTATAAGTATTTAGGAGAACTAATTGAAAAAAATCCAAAATGGTCACTATATATTTTGACAAGTTTGAAGACATTTGAAGTATTGGTAGGCAAAAAAGCGACTAAACGCCGAAAATTATTTAATGGATATATTGAATGTACGTATTATCAATACTGGGGCGAGAGATAGAAGAGGCTGTCGACCTTTAATTTTGAAGGAAATGTTGAAGTTTGACAATGTGCTTAATTATAAATGTAACCACACAAAGCATAATTATATGTTTTGTGTGGTTTTTTGTTTATGATATATATCAAAAAGAAGGTGAAAATATTGTGAAATTAAGTATTTTAGATCAAGTACCCATGTCGCGTGGAGAAACTCCAATGGATGCATTGTCACATACGATAGAACTTGTTCAATTTGCGGAAAAAATAAATTATAATCGTTATTTTGTTGCTGAACATCATAATACGACAGGATTAATTAGCAATTCACCAGAAATTCTTATGACAAGATTATTATCAGTAACGTCATCCATTAATATTGGTTCTGCGGGTATTCTTTTACCTCAATATAGCCCCTACAAGGTTGCGGAAAATGCAAACTTATTAGAAGCGTTGTTTCCTGGTCGTGTGACGATTGGCTTAGGAAATTCTCCAGGTGGAAGTGAAATCACGAGAAAAGCCTTGACAGATGGTAACGCCAGTAAGGTAAGAGCATACGATAGAATGCTAGAAGAGTTTTTAGGTTTCATGCGTAACACTTTGTCTTTAGAGCATCAATATCGAGGTGTTAAAGCCGGTCCGAGAATTGAAAAGCACCCAGAAATCTTTACGTTAGGGCTGACTGATAATGGTGCTAAAAGAGCAGCAAAATTAGGGATTGGTTTTGTATTCGGAAATTTTATCAGTGATAAATATCGAGACAGTGCAATAAAAATTTATCAGCAAGGATTTATTCCTAATGAATTTATGAAACGTCCATATACGATATTTTGTTCATTTATCATAGTTGTAAAAGATAATACTGAAAGAGAGATGCAAAGACGTATATTAGATCATTGGTTATTAAATGTTACAAAAGGAAGGGATACTGTTATCCCTTCAATTGAACAGGTTAATAAAAATGATTATAGTGAACAGGATTTACGTATCATTGAGAAGAACAGAGGACGTTATTTTATTGGAACAAAAGAAGATGTTAAGTATGAGATTAAAAATTTGTATGAAACGTATCGATTTGATGAACTGATGGTAATCAATAATACATTTGATTTTGCATTAAAAAAAGAAAGTTTTAAAGTAATTAAAGAAATAACAGATGAAATTAATAGCGAGGAATAATGAAAATAAAAAAACATCAAGCGAGCGCTTGATGTTTTATTTTACCAAAGTTTTCCTTCGCCCATTCCTTTAGCACCAGGAGGTGGATCCATGAACATTTGTCCAATAGGCACCGTGTAAGCTACTAAAATTAATGCGATGGTAACGATGATTAAGAATTTCCAGTTTTCTACGAATTTATAAGCAGGTGCTGCTTCATCCATTGCTACTGATACTGGGAATGCTTCATATCCTTTAGGAGCAAAGAATGCTAACTGAATGAATACGATAACTACTAAGATAATAGAGATAAATAAAATTGTACCTCCAACTGCTTGCATTACTTGGTAAGGAATCCATTCAGCTGCAATTTTTGATCCACCATATTCAGAGTAAGTAGAACGACGTGGCGCACCAAATAATCCGATATAGTGCATTGCACCAGACATGATTGACATACCAATTGCCCACATAACCCCTTGAATAATTGCTAATCTATTGATTGCTTTTGTCATTACACGACCTGTAGCATGTGGAATTAACCAGTACATTGTACCAAAGAACGTTAAGATAACTGCTGTTGCTACTGTTAAATGGAAGTGACCTGTAATCCAGATAGTATTATGTACTACTTGGTTCATTTGAGCTGAGGCGTTAACTAAACCGCCTGCACCACCAGGTATAAATGCTGCCATTCCGATGAATGGTAATACGAAACGTGCATCATTCCATGGTAAAGTTTTAATCCATCCAAATAATCCTTTAGAACCAACTTTACGTCCATATGCTTCAAATGTTGCAAATAAACTAAATGCAGTCATTAATGATGGAATTACAACCATAAATGTTAATACAACTTGAACATATTTCCAAGTAACATCAATACCAGGTTCAGTTAACTGATGGTGGATACCTACTGGAATTGAGAAGAATAAGAATAACATAAAACTCATTCGTGCTAAATTATCACTGAAAGCTTTAGCACCGATAATTTTTGGAACGACTGCATACCATGACATATATGCTGGTAATAACCAGAAATAAACTAATGCATGTCCAAAGTACCAGAATAATGTACGACTAAGTGAAACGTCGATACGTTCAACTAATCCTAATGACCAAGGAATCATTTGTAATAATACTGTTGCTGCAACACCGATAGAACATACAATCCACATAACATTGTTAATAACAGCCATGTAAGAAAGTAACGGTGATTTTTGACCTTTGTGCTCTTTTCTCCATTGTGCATAGCGCATGATTTGTCCTGCTGCAGAAATCCAGGAACCTACAACGACTAATGCCATACCTACATAGAAGATAACATGTGCTTTAAGTGGCGCATAGAATGTATATAATACAGTTGCTTTATTAAGTAATACCATTGTAGCTGCCATTGCAGTACCTAGTAACATTATCCAGAAACCTAACCAAACTAATTTTCTTTGTAAAGGAGATAACTTACCACAAGTTCTAATGATTGCAGCAGTCTGGAATCCCATAATAAAGAAAGTTGTTAAAACTAAAGCTAAAATAATACCGTGAACTGTTAAAATTTGATAATATCCGATACCAGCTGGTAATTTTAATTGTCCTGAACGTACTAATGTTTGTAGAAGACCAGCCAATCCTCCGATAATTAAACACACAATTGCTACATACATATGTGCCATAATTAATTTACCATCTTTACGGTCCATTTCTACACGTTCTGCCATTTCTTCAGCGTGATGGTTTCTATAAGTAGAGCGATCGTCAAATGCGCCGCTGTCTAATTTGAATGCGTTCATTTCTTATCTACCACCTTAATATTTGACTTCATGTCTGCATGACCAGTACCACAATATTCGTTACATAATAATAAGTATTCACCTTTTTTATCGAATGTTTTAACGAATGTTGAGATGTGTCCTGGCTCAATCATCATGTTAACGTTTGTTTGAGCAATTTCAAAACCGTGAACTACATCGCGACTTGTTGCGATAATTTTTACTTTTGCATCCTTTGGAATTTCAACTTCACCTGGGTTATAGTTAAATGCGGAAACTACGAATACTAATTCGTAATCCCAATCTTTACCTTCAACTTTATGTAATCCCGGTTTGCTGAATACTTCATCTTTATCAATCAATTCTGGGTCAATAAATTCTCGACCACTGGCAATTGGCTCATGACCGCTATGTATTGCAGAAACAAAAATAATACCTAAAAATAAAACAAGTGATCCCATACCTAATCCAAGCCAAATTTTCTCTAACTTATGCAAAATATTCCCCTCCTATACACGTTCCAAAAATAATATAAAAATTGCAAACCATGTTACTACAAACACAGCGCCTAAAAATAATACTGACGCCATTGTGCCTCTTAAATCTAAATCGTGATGAACTTCTTCATTGACCTGAATCGGATCATGTGATTGATTTAAATTTTTATCCTCTGCCATAATGAACACCCTTTCTTAATAGCTTTTCTTTCTTTATAATAATAGAGTACAAAGTTTATTAATGTGATAAATATCACACTTTTTTTTATTTTCGTTAAAAATTTCACAAATAAATATATATGAATGAGGTATGTTATGAAACATCATGAACAAATCAAGCAATTATATCAATTGAAAAAGGAAGTAGAGAAGTCAAACAATGTGATTTTAATTGAACAAATTAATGAAATTATTAAGAAAATGCATCAGGAACAAGTCGTTATTAGCTTTATCGGTCACTTTTCTTCTGGGAAATCATCTTTAATAAACCATATATTTAATGAGCATATTTTGCCGAGTTCACCAGTTCCTACTACTAGTAATACGGCTCAGATTATTATTAGTGATAAGGAAAATGTACGTATCAATCTTGATAATCATACATATAGTGATTTAAATCATTATGAAGATATAAAAAGAGTGAATACATTTAACCATAATATTGAATCTGTTGAGATTTATAAATCATCGCAACTTTTTGATATTGGTACCGTTATACAAGATACACCTGGCATTGATGCGACATTTAAAAACCATGAAGCAAGTACAATGAAATTTTTACTTATTAGTGATGTTGTTTTTTATACGGTTGAGTATAATCATGTTAATTCTGAAAAAAACTTTGATCAGATTAGAGCATTAAATCAATTAAATGTCCCGGTCGTGTTGATAATAAACCAGATTGATAAACATCAGGAAGAAGAATTATCATTTGAGGATTTTAAAACAGCTATATATGATAATATTGAACGTTGGCAACTAAAAATAGATCATATTTTATATACAACTATTTATGACGATCCTAATAATGAGATAGCTAAAGTTATTCCTTTAATGACGCGCTATGCACACAATGCAGAAACTAACAAAGATCGTTATTTTGAACGCATGATTGAATATATTGAATCGGCACAAATACATTATCTGAATGAAATTAAAACGAATCTACTTTCACTAATGAAAGTAGAAGAAGATGAAATAGATACTGCCTACCAGAAAGCAAGTGCTAATGTAGTAATGAATGCTGAACAGGCGATATTAACTGACGCAAATAACGCACAGTTATTGTTAAATGGTGTGAAAGATATTATTAAAAATGCTTATTTAATGCCATTTGAAATGCGCGAGAAAAATCGTGAGATGCTCGAAACATTTGCAGATAACTATAAAGTACCAGGACTATTTGGTAAAAAAGCAAAATTGCTAGCGATTCAGGATGAAAAAGT
The DNA here is from genome assembly GCF_016865215.1 of Macrococcoides bohemicum. Classification (NCBI taxonomy): domain Bacteria; kingdom Bacillati; phylum Bacillota; class Bacilli; order Caryophanales; family Staphylococcaceae; genus Macrococcoides; species Macrococcoides bohemicum. The sequence continues at coordinate 1,348,429 of NZ_CP054482.1, read as the reverse complement.
GGAAACAGTTGTTGTATCACTGAATGCACTGATTGAGAAACAAATTACATTTCAGCTTAAAGAATATTATGGTCAATTCTCAAAATACTTAAGTAATCCAAATATAATAAATGAACTTGTTTTTAAAATTTCACAAGATGATGTTAAGCAGTTAATTAAGCAACAAACATCTATCACAAATGATTATGTATTAATCTATTCAGAGGAATTAAAATTATTCATCGAACGCAAGATTGTTAACCAGCAAAAGAAATGGCATGATCAGTTCATAAAAAATATAAATATGTCTATTTTAAATACAGATAATGAGAATAGTGAAGAAACTGTGAAGTTTGATCAATATTTTGAGAATGAATCATTTTTAAAGTCAATCACTACTAAAAACTATTTACACTATTATATTCATGTTGATGAATCAGTGGATAAATTAATTGATAGAAAATATGTGACATTTGAAATGCGTGATGAAAAACCTACAGAAATTTCAAAAATTAATAAAATAGAGACCATTGAAAATGAGGATTTAAATTTAAGTAAATCAATACTTCAACATTTGTCTGATGTTACGTACTTCAAGACAGATATAGAGAAAATAAATGCACAAATTGAACGATTGAATAAAAATATAACTAAAATTGTTGTATTTGGGGCATTTAGTGCGGGTAAAAGTGCGATGATTAATGCGCTTTTGAAAGAAGAAATATTGATTTCTTCTCCGAATCCAACGACGGCTTCAATTACTGAGATTCAACATGGAGATAAGAATTATGTCACATTTAAGTTAGAAAAAGACATATTAAAATCTTTAAATGACATGATGTTAACGTCAACAATTGAAGTATCAACAATTAGTCAGTGGATTAAACGATTTAAAGGAAAACTTAATCAGTTAAATGCACAGAACAGAAATTTTGCAGAAGCGATTATTCAAAATTATGATTTATATGCACAGTATTTAGATAACCACACAACAATTGAAGTGAACGATGATGAAATAAAACAGTATACTGCTGTTGATGCACACGCAGTTTTTGTACAGAAGATAACCCTCGGCATCCAAAATGATTTTCTAAAAGATAAGATTATTATTGATTCACCAGGAACAGGTAGTACGAATAGCCGACATACAAAAGAAACAACTGAAATAATTGCTGATAGCGATTTGTTAATTTATGTTTCATATTACAATCACGTCTATACTGAAAAAGACAGAGCATTTCTATCTTATTTAAATGAAGTAGAAATCATAAACGAAGATAGTCAGAATTTCTTTGTTATTAATGCAGTAGATTTAGCAAAAGATGAACAGGAATTGAATTCAGTTGTCGATTATTTAACGCGTGAATTACAAACTTTAAAAATTGATGATCCAATTTATCCAGTTTCAAGTCGGAATGCATTAAAAGTTTATGACGAGAAATTTACTACCTTTAAAACTGCAATTGAAAAATTTGTAAATACAACAAGTAAACAACAGAAAATCAAGCAAATTAATCATCAGACTTCTGTTCTATACGAAAAAGCAAAAGTACTTGTAAGTAATTTTGATCAGTACGAAAATCAAATACAAATTAGAAATCAACGTTATTCGGAGTGGTTAACCTCTGGTCCAATCGATTTAACTGTAAAAGATAATGTAATACGTTCAGTAAAAGATATTTTGACAGAACAAACAACTTACCTTAAAGACAAGATGAAAATACAGCTGTATGACGTCCTAAAAGAAGAAATCAATACCTCTTCTGATTTGTCTATAGTACATCAAAGTTATTTACATGCTGTTCAGCAAAAGTTAAATGAAGACTTATATTTGATTATGCCGAGATTAAATAAGGGAGTACAGTTGAACTTCAATCAGGCAAGTCAAGTATTATCGAAGCAATTAGAACAACAAGAGATTTATGAAGATTTACAATATAAAGATCAATTACTAAATCCTAATGACGTAAGTATTAGTAAGCTAACTGATGAAATTCATATAATAAACTTAGGAAATATTAAGCAGAAGCAGTTGATGCATCAGACACTGAAAACTGAACTGTATGATGAAATACACGAGAAAACGATGCAAACTTTAATTAATGTAATTGAAATGTATGAAAATGAAATCTTGAAGCTTATTGACGACAATGCAATAAAATTGTCTAATTATATTGAAGAAAAAAATAAAATGATGCATCAAACAATGCGCGAAAAAATGCAGCAAAAAATTGACAATACTTTAAAAGAAGAAGTTTCAGAAGCGATTCAAAAAATAGAGGTGTAGTCATGAAAATATGGATAACAGAACAAGAAGCTTATAAACTGGTACAAAATAATGATGCAGTACTATTTGATTGTCGAGGCATAATGGACAACTTAGAACAAAGTATTCAAAACTATCAAGAGGAAAGAATTGAAGGTGCAGCGTATATTCATTCATTCTTAATGGGTAACAATCCAATATCAGGTGGACGACATCCATTACCTGATTTAAATGATTTCATTGATATTGTGGAATCATTTGCTCAGGGTAAGATGATAATAGGATACGATAATCGCAATAGTTTTTATGGCACTCGATTTGTATTTCTCTGTCATCTTGTAGGTCTTGAATGTCTTCTTATTCAGGAAGGATATGAAGATTTGAAACTGTTTAAGAAATCGACAAAAGATCCAATAGATGGAAAACAGCATGCTACATTAAAATTATATAAATGCACCGACAAAGAGTTTGAAATGGCGGTGGAAACATATGAGGAATTAGCAAATAGAGAATTAAACCAAAATTTTAATAAAGATATCATCACTTTCTGTAATAATATCCAATACATAATTAAGGCGCCTCAAGATGATGTCGTACTTATTGATGCACGTGCTCATGAACGCTATATTGGCGAAGTTGAACCGATGGATAAAATTGCTGGCCATATTCCGTCAGCAATCAATATTCCTTTTAGTGAAGTGTATGCAGATAGTGTGCCGAAAAATGACGAAGCACTAAGAAATGTCTTCAAAAATGTTTTAGGGAAAGAAAGCATTATTTATTGTGGTTCAGGCTTAAGCGCGACACCGTTATATGTCGGTTTAAAGACGTTAGACCAAAATGTAAAAGTATATGCAGGAAGTTATTCGGAGTGGGTGTCAAAATATCCAAATCAAATAGAAACTGGAGAACAAAAATGAACAATTTATTAATCGTTGATGGAATGGCTTTGCTTTTTCGTCACTTCTTTGCTACAAGTCTACACAAAAACTATATGAAAAATTCGCAAGGCATACCTACAAATGGGGTTCAAGGATTTGTAAGACATATTGTAAGTGCAATTCATGACACCGATGCCCATCATGTAATAGTCTGTTGGGATATGGGGGCTAAAACATTCAGAAACGAAATCGACCCTAACTATAAAGCCCATCGTCCAGCACCACAAGACGAGTTGATTCCTCAATTTGATATGGTGCAGGAAATCTCAAGACAACTCGGATTTCATAATATTGGCATACAAAATTTCGAAGCTGACGATGTCATTGGCACATTAGCACATGCACTAGATAACACATATGATATAAAAGTAATTAGTGGTGATCGTGATCTGCTGCAAATACTGGATGAGCATATTGAAGTATGGTTAACAAAAAAAGGATTTAATATTTACAATAAATATGATAAAGCTCGATTTATCGAAGAATATCAAATTGAGCCAAAGCAATTAATTGATGTAAAAGCGTTTATGGGTGATACTGCTGATGGATATCCTGGTGTAAAGGGTATTGGAGAAAAAACAGCACTTAAGTTAATTCAAACATATAGAAGTGTTGACGGTGTACTTGAACATATTGAAGAATTATCAAAAGGACAACAGAATAAAATCAATGAAGGAGTTGAAGCATTAAGATTGTCTCATCAACTCGCAGCAATACATACGGAAGTACCATTAAAGTTAGATGAAATCATCAGTGAAATGCCATATTCAGTTGATTTGGCGTCAATGATCGATATATGTAATCAATACGAATTAAAGGTTGCCAAAAATTTCATAGCGAAATTGTAATCCCAAGCCCTTTATGCAAAATATAATGCATAGAGGGTTTTATTATTTGTGACAATTGAAGACATATTACAAATTTACCATCAGCATTAGCTCCAGGAGGTTCAGTAGTATTTGATGTGCAAGATTCTTTTAAAGTACCATCTGATAAAGGTCAAAATATCAAATTCGTTGAAGTCGAAAATACTGTAACTACACCAACAACTGAAGAGCCAACAACTGAACAGGCAACTACTGAAAGACCAACGACAAAACCTTGTCCAAATGGTCGAATCTGGTGTCCAGGTAATTATTAATCAATGAAATTTTATGAAGAAAGAGGATTAGACAGTGTCTAATCCTCTTTTGAATAGTTGAAAGGCAAAACGAGCTATTCTGCGTTTTTGGTTTACACCCATCGAAAGTTAAATGATCACAAATTGAGTTCCGTAAACTTCGTATATGTAAGACGTAAATGTTAAGTAAAACGAAAAGCGGCTCCATTCGATGACTAAATAGGACTTTCTACCGGAAATAGATTAATTGAATATGATTAAACTTATTATATGATATCAAAATTAGATAATTATATTTGATTATTCAACGCAACTTCTATTGTATACTCATTATTAAAACGATCGATTAACATTGATTTATTGTTAGCAGAGGATTCTAATTGCTCTATGTAGCTACGAACGTACAGCTCATCGACAATACCTTCTTCAACGATTCCAACACCAGCGACTGCTTTAATTCGCTCCTGTCCATATCCAAATGAAATGTTATTTTCAAGCATGTTAACGATGTTTCTTTCGATTTTAAGAGACTCCAGGAGTTCTGATGGCGTGTATAATTTATCTTCAAATTCAATCTGAGCATTACAGTTCGCTCTATGTACGGCTGTTTTTAAGTTGGAGATATCAGACTTTAAACTCTCAATTAAGCCTATTGTTTCATGGACCGACGCATTCTTTTCTTCTGTAATGATACTTTTATTATTTAACGCGATTGGAACGCGAAACTCTGTTCTGAATTTTTCTGTTGCATTATCGAGTTGAGCACGTAATTTACTTGAGATGAATATTGCCTGTTGGATAGTTAAAGAAGTCATAATAATATCCTCCATTTTTTAGTAGTAGAAATATTATATAATAGTCATTTGGAATAATAAAGCAATATCCTTATAAATGTTATTATATTGCATACTTCTTATTATTTATTTTTATTGCTGCTTATTTTTTTACACTCTAATTTTTCTTTATTTTACTAGTCAATTGATATAAAATGACTGATAAAGAGGTGTATGTATGGTTGAATATAATTCAAATATTGTGAATTTAATGACTAAAATTCATGAGTACAAAGGTAAACAAATTATTTATTTACAATATAATACTGCCACATTAGAGAAACTTAAATTTTCAAGTTTATATCACAATGTGAAATATGGTTGCGCTTTATCGGGATATTCTGTATCTGATACAAAGTTATTACAGATACTACAGTTTAAAAAATCATTTAATAATGAAATTGAAGCGCAGATATGTGGATTTAGAGATGCATTGCTATATATTGTAGAGGATTATGAATTTATAGACATCAATTATGATTCACTTTGTGCAATGTATTTAGAGATGTCTATGGGAGACGACGAAACAATTACCAATATTACTGTAGCCCAAAAAGATGCTATCAAACAATTATGTTTACATTACAATAATGTAATAGATCTGCCTAATACAAATATACTCACAGAGATATTTCAATTTGTATTTGAATTCATTCATTCTAATCTTTTCTCTAATAATACGCATTTATTTTCACGTTTATTATTGAATTTGCTATTATATAAATCAAATATTTTAGTTACTCAGTATCAAAGTATAGATAAACTGATTTATGAAGACATTGTTGGTAGTAATAAAAGATTAAAGAAAAAGAATATTGATTATTTTCCTTTTGAAGATATACATGATTTTATGAATTATTATTTTTATAAAATAATTGAATCTTACGATGCTCTAGATTTTAATTTCCAATTAATATTAAATGAGAAAATAACGCCGCAGTATAGAGTACTGAATATTTTAAATCGATCCTTCGAGCCAATCGCGCGTAAGGATTTAGAGGTCATGCTGGCAGATATCAGTAGAAAAACAATTGAAAGGGCATTGGTACAGCTTCAAAAAGAAGACTTTATTATTAAAGTTGGTCAAGGAAAATCTACACAATATAAAGTGAAATAATGATTGTTTCACGTGAATAAGGATGATTTTATGAAAGTATTTGCAGTGGATATGGATGGCACATTTCTAGATAGTAATAATACTTATGACATGAAATATTTTGAAAGATTAAATACAGAATATAAAGATGAATTTAAGTTGATAGTAGCAAGTAGCAATACTATTTCTCATCTTAAAACATTTTTTAGGCAAAAAGATATATACTATATAGGTTCTAATGGTGCAGTCATTGATTTTGAAGAGAAAATAATTGATACACAATTTCTTGATACAACTGATATTAATCGTGTTTTAACGTATTTAAATAATATGCATATTTATTCGTATGTAGTTAGTACATTAGAAAAATCTTATGTAAACAAAGTTGCTGGAGAACAATTTATCAATCGAATGCAGCAATATTATAACGATTTAATTATAAATAATTTGAATGAAATAGATGGTATTACTAAAATCACAATTGAAATAAAAAGTGATGTGACAGAGTTGATGGCTCAGTTAAATGCTTTATGCCAGTCAAGCATTGCAGTTGATAGTGGTTTTAATTGTGTCGACATCATTCATAAAGGAATAAATAAAGCTGTTGCAATTAAAAAGGTGATGAATATATTGGGGGCAAAAATGCATGATTTATATGTCTTTGGCGATAGTGATAATGATATTGAAATGCTTAAGCTTACTGAAAATTCATTTGCAATGGCAAACGGAAATGAAGAAGTTAAATCAATCGCAAAGTATGAAATACCTAGTAATGACGAAAATGGTGTATTGATTACAATGGAGATGATATTAAAAAAAGAACTTTGAGCAATATTATAAATATCGCTGCAAAGTTCTTCTTGCTATAGTATCTGCATGTTTATTCTGATGTCTTGGTATCCAATTGATAATAATTAAATCAAAGTTTGGTTTCAACTGAAGATACTCTTGTAAATATGGTTTAAACAGTGATTGTTTCACATAATTTTTATCAATAGAATCTACAACAATTTTGGCGTCACTTTTTATTAGTAATGTTTTACAATCATTAGCTAAAGCTAGTTTCATGCCGATTATCAGACTTTGCCATTCGGCTATATGATTATCAACAGCACCTAAATATTCTCCATATTCAATCGTCTTATCATCAAGTTTGAGTACAATACCACATGCGCTATGAAGTGGATTCTGCTTTGTTGATGCATCAATAAATATTTGAGCCATATTTATACCTCATAATCCTATATTTTTTAAATCTTGCAAAACAATTATAATTGATTTGTTTTATGATATCTTTTTGCCCAGTAACCGAAAGGAATGTTTAAAATCGTTGAAGCTAATTTAAATAAATAAGTAGTTATAAAGATTTCAAAGACAATATTATTAGGCATTAAACCGGTAAATGCAATTATAGAAAATAATGCAGTATCAACAATTGAACTAAATATTGTACTTCCATATGCACGTACAATAAATGTTTTCTCTGATGAAAAATATTTTTTGATTAAATTAAATAAGTATACATCTACATATTGTCCGATAATATATGCAATGATTGATCCTAATACGATTCTAGGTACGACACCAAATAACGTCTGCAGGCTTTTTTGTGCGATATCTGTCTCTGTAGGTGTAAATTGTAAAGATATCGACATTAATATCGTCATGATAATAGCTGATGCAAATCCTAACCACACTGCTCTTTTCGCAACTTTACGCCCATATCTGTCATTTAATATATCTGTTGCTAAATAAATAGACGCAAATAATACATTCCCTAAAGTTGCAGTAATACCAAATAATTCAACAGACTTAGTTACTTGTATATTGGCAATTACTGTCCCAATCGCAACCCATACAAATAAACCTTCTTTTCCAAAGAAACGGTACATAAGTACCATACAAAAAAACGTTAATAAAAAGGCAACAACTGCCCATAATTCATTACTCATAGCAAACCTCTTTCTATAAAAATTCAACTTATGTATTATAGAGTGTATCTATTGAATTTGCAAGTTATCATTGACTAAACAAATGAGCATCAATTTTTTTGCAGTTTTGATATACTATTTTTTGAGGTGAGATAATGAACCTGCAACAAAAAGTTACTTTAAAACAAATCGATACTTTAACTGATCATTATTGTGAAGGATGTATACTTAAGTCTTACCACCGTAAAGTGTATGGTAAAACCTACGCACATCATTATTGTATAAAGAAATGTTCTGTAGGTATTGAAATAAAACAACTCGGCAATGTATTGCAGTAAGGAGATATCATGAAAATCATAAAAATTGAACCAACACCAAGTCCTAATACGTTAAAAATAACACTTAATTATAAAAAACAGGATATGAAAAGTAATACATATTCAACAGTACATGAAACTAATCCCGCATTTATCAATGCATTACTTCAAATAGAAGATGTAAAATCAATTTTTCATGTTATGGATTTTATTTCTGTTGATAAAACTCCGAAGTCTGATTGGGAAGTGGTATTACCACAAATTAAATCTGTTTTTGAAGAAGAGATTGATGTTCAGCAAGAAATAACAGTGGATAATGGTGAAAAGAAAGTTGAAGTACTTGAATTTAAAAGTATTCCTTATCAAATAAAAGTTACAGATAAAGATGGAGAATCACGTAAACAACTGGATGTGAGATTTATCGATGCGATGCTAGCTGCACAAAATGATGATGACAATGTTATTTTACTCCGTAAATGGATTGATTACGGTATAAGATATGGTGAAACAGAAGAAATCATCCAATCTATTAAAGAAGAAATTGATGCTAAATTTCCTGATGATGTTCTGACAGAATATATTGCAAAAGGTAAAGCAAATCAGTATATAGATACATCCAAGAAATTAGAAAAAATTACTTTGGATGAATATAATACGATTGAAGATTGGCAGGAGCGTTATCGAAAGATAGATCATTATCCGAATCCAGACTTATCTGATCTGCCATTTTTTGAAGCTGTGTTACTAGATGACAAGCCTCAGATTAGGCGTCTTGCTGTCGTATTTTTAGGTATGATAGAAGATAGAAAAGTATTACCCGCATTGCATAAAGCTATGAACGATAATAATTTAACTGTGCGCCGTACTGTAGGAGATACTTTAAGTGATCTTGGATTTAAAGAAAGTTTACCGATAATGCACGCAGCATTAAATGATAAACATCCAATTGTCAGATGGCGTGCAGCGATGTTTATCTTTGACGAAGGTGATGAAAGTAGTTTAACTTATTTAGAGCAACATTTAGAAGACCCTGCATTTGATGTCAAACTTCAAGTACAGATGGCTTACGAACGAATTAAAAATGGTGAAGCAGCTGTTGGTTCTGTTTGGAAACAAATTGCTAACCGTAACAAAGGAGAAGAATGAAATGAATGCTTATGAAGAATATATGAAATCACTTGCGAATGGAATGAGAAGTGAATTAACCAATCATGGTTTTGAATCGTTAGAAACAAGCGAAGCAGTTGATGGTTATTTTAATCAAGTGAAAGAAGATGAAACAACTTTTGTAGTTATTAATTCAGTATGTGGGTGTGCAGCAGGGTTAGCACGACCAGCAGCTGTTACAGTAGCTACACAAAATGAGAAGAAACCTAATCACTTAGTAACTGTGTTTGCAGGTCAGGACCGTGAAGCGACAGATAAAATGCGTGAATACGTAGCGCAAGCTCCGTCAAGTCCTTCAATGGCATTATTTAAAGGACAATCATTGGTTGGTTTTATTCCAAGAGAGCATATTGAAGGGCGACCTGTAGAAGAAATTTGTATGGATATTAAAGAATATTTTGATGATCACTGCTAAAATTAAACTGCGTATTACAACATGCGTAAAACCAGATAGTTTAATTTTGAAATATTTAGAAGATATTATTTCAGATATAAATTCATATTCAGAAGTAACCTATGAAGTAATCGATAGAAGGAAACTAACGATTAAAAATTTATTTGAAGATGATTTAACACCTGTGTTGGTAATTCAGCAAACAGGTGTTGCATTATATACTTCTGTTGAAAATAAGATTTTTTATCATGAAAATACGACACGCGTTAAGTATAAAGCTTATGTTAGCGGCAATCATGTACCTCCTCTCGTCGAACTTATTCATGATGAGTCTATCAATACTGACATCATCATCGATGCCACAACTGGTATGGCAAATGACTTAATATTAATGGCTCTAACGATGGAAGACAGCATATTTTATGCATTTGAAGACAATTTTTATATTCATTTTGCAATAAAATGGGGCGTACATTTTTATTTCAATGTGCTAGAGAAAAATAAACTAGAAACATCTCGCATACATTTTATTTATGGTAGCGTTGTAAATCATATCGGTATTCTGAATCAGTCACAAATCATCTATTTAGATCCAATGTATGAAGAAACTGTTGTGACGTCTAACATTGCTTCTTTAGTTAATGTAGTGAACCATGATATTGAAAGTGATCGTAAGCTATTAAATACGATATTTGAGCATTTCAGAGGGAAACTTATATTGCGTGCGCATTACAAATCCAGTTTAATTCGTGATTTTAAGTTTATCATGAATGTTAGAAAACAAACGAAGACACATTATGGTTATCGTTATATATGAATCATTGCACAATAAAAAGGCTTCGTAAATTCGAAGCCTTTTTATGATGTATAAATTATTCAGTTATACACATGCTGATCATATAGCATAATAATAAGAATAAACCTGAAACGACCATCATATCTGCGCCCATATATTTCACCCCTAGAATGTAAATCTCTAATATCTAATTCTTTAATTAATTGTTATATAAATGTATTATAAAGTATATAAGTAAAAATAGAAAGAGGTGACTTGATGAATTCATTCGATCAAGCTTATCACGATTTGTGTAGAAGAGTTTTAGAAACTGGTAAAAATAAAGATGATCGTACAAACACAGGAACGCTTTCTGTATTTGGTCATCAGATGCGCTTTGATTTATCAAAAGGATTTCCTTTGTTAACAACAAAAAAAGTTTCTTTTAAGCTTATCGCAACGGAGCTTATCTGGTTTATGAGAGGTGATACAAATATCAAGTATCTACTGGAATATAACAATAACATATGGAATGAATGGGCATTCTTAAAATGGATTGAAAGCGCTGATTATAATGGTCCGGACATGACGAACTTCGGACATCGCGCACTTGTAGATGAAAATTTTAATGAAGAATATAAAAAACAACTTAAAATTTTTAAAGATAAAATTTTAAACGATGATGCTTTTAGTAAAAAATATGGAGATTTAGGTAATGTTTACGGTAAACAGTGGCGTAATTTCGAAACGAAAAATGGTTCGACTGACCAGCTTATGGAAGTAATTGAAGGAATCAAACATAATCCAACGAGTAGACGCCATATTATCTCTGCCTGGAATCCAGGAGAGATAGACACGATGGCGTTACCACCATGTCATACTATGTTTCAGTTCTATGTTCAGGATAATAAATTATCATGTCAGTTATATCAACGAAGTGCAGATATATTCTTAGGTGTGCCTTTCAATATCGCTAGTTATAGTTTATTAACACACCTAATAGCTAAAGAATGCAATCTTGAAGTTGGTGAGTTTGTGCACACATTTGGTGATGCCCATATCTACTCAAATCATATCGATGCAGTAAATGAACAGCTATCAAGAGAGTCTTTTGAACCACCTACATTAAATATTAATACCGATAAATCAATCTTCGACATTGAATATGAAGATTTAGAAGTAATCAATTATCAAGCACATCCAGCGATAAAAGCACCTATTGCAGTATAAGGAGAATCATTATGTTATCAATTATTGTTTGTCACGATCAAAATAGAGTTATTGGCTTTGAAAATAAAATGCCATGGCATTTGCCGAATGATTTGAAACGCGTAAAAGCATTAACAACTGGGAACACTATTGTAATGGGTAGAAAGACTTATGAATCATTAGGTAAAGCTTTACCAAATCGACGTAATGTAGTCATTACGCGTGATGAATCATTTAAACCTAATGATGCAGATGTTATTCATTCACTGGAAGAAATCAATGCATTAGAAGGTCATGTATATATTTTTGGCGGACAAAATTTATATGAACAAACAATCGATATGGTTGAAGATATGTACATTACTGTAATCGAGAATAAATATCCAGGGGATGCTTTTTTTCCGGAATATACTTTCGAGGATTTTACAGTAGAATCGATTGAAGAAGGTGCACTAGATGAAAAGAATATTGTACCTCATCATTTTATGCATTTAGTGAGGAAAGAGAAATGATTAGATTAATAAGAACTGTAGGGACTATCATTGGGTATGCAGCTTTTGTTACACCGAAATTAAATGGTGTTAAACAATCATTAACCCAATTTGATACTGTCGCTGAACAAGACTTAGTAACAAATCAATATCCGAAAAGATGGGCCAGTAAAATATTAAGAACAGCCGGTGTGAAGGTTAATGTTCACGGCGACCAAAATTATCCCGAAAATGGTGTATTATTTATTTCAAACCATGAAGGTAATTTTGATATACCTGTGCTAATTTACGCGATTAATAAACCATTCGGTTTCGTATCAAAGGTGGAAGTAAAGAAAATACCGTTTCTACATAAATGGATGGATTTATTAAATTGTATCTATCTAGATAGAACGGATCGCCGTTCATCAATTCAAATGATTCGAGACGGTGTCGCATCATTAAAAGCGGGACATAGTATTATGATCTTTCCTGAAGGTACGCGTAGTAAGGGTAATGGCATGGCTGAGTTTAAAGCAGGTTCTTTTAAACTCGCTAAAAGTGCAGGTGTGCCGATTGTTCCTATTGCTATAAAGGGTACATCTGAACTGATGGAAAAATATAATAGTAAAAAAATTGTACCTGGTCAAGTGGATGTCACGATATTAGATGCAATTGAACCAGAAATATTCGATCGTTATTCTTTACAGGAAGTTGCCAATCTTGTACATGAGCGTATAGAATCAGTAATAAAATAACAACAGATATCGAGGGATAAAATGAGTAAAATAAAATTGATAGTGGATTCAACACATGATTTACCTCAACAATATTTAGATGACCATGGTATTGTGCAGGTACCTTTAAATATTGTGATGGATGGCAAGACATATATAGATCAGGAAGAAATTACATCTGAGGAATACTTGAAACAACTCGTTACTTTAAAAGATATTCCTAAAACAAGTCAGCCGCCTACAGGAAAGTTTGCTGAAATATATGAAAAATATATAGACGAAGGTTATGAAATATTAAGTCTGCATATGACGCATCGATTAAGTGGTACTGTAGGAAGTGCACAAACAGCTGCAGGTATGGTGAATGGTAAAGTGACTGTTGTAGATAGTGGGTTTATTGCACAATCATATGGATTTATCATTCAAAATGTGGCCGAACTTATTATCAAACATAAATCAATGGATGAAATTGTAGCTGCTATTGATACGATGAAGCATCAATCTCGCTTATTTTTGGTAATCAGTCAACTTGATTACTTAAGAAAAGGCGGACGTATCTCTCGTGGAAAAGGATTTATAGGTGGATTGATGAATTTAAAACCGGTAGCTGAAGTTATTGATGGAGAAATACAAGTGATACAAAATGCCCGCACGCAAAATGCAGTCGTTAAATTATTGACGAAAGAAGTAGCAAAAATGGCTGATGACTATAAATATTTACGTATTGGTATTTCACAAGCGGATGCAATGGATCTATTAGAGAAAATTAAAGCTTCTATTGAACAATACACAGACGAGAAAATTTCCATTAATACAACAACACCAATTGTGTCAACGCATACAGGTCCAGGTGCAATAGGATTGTCGGTTTTTGGATATAATGACTAAAGTGATAAAACACCCGGTTTGGTTTGTTTTATTTATTTTATTATTGTGCATTAATATTTATTCAATATTTTGGGCAAGACAAATATTTTCTGAACCTTTACAAATGAAATCTGTACCTACATTTGAGATGGATTCAAAGGATACGATGATTTTATCAGAAAATACAATTAAGCATTTTATTACAATGAATGATAAAAATACAAATATCAAATTTAAAGATCACTATATTTGGATTGATGCTAAATCGAAATTTATGACTTTAGACGTGCATACTAAAATAAAAACAACACCAAAGGTCATTGCACCTGGGGTTATTGCTTTAAATATAGAGCATATAGACATCGGCCGTCTTCCTTTATCAAAACAAAAAGCTTTGCGTATCGTTGATAAATATGGTAATTTACCTGAAGAAGTAACATTGGATGAAGAAAATAAGCGTTTCATCTATACTCTAGGTATACAAGAAATTGGCGATACAAAAATTTTACTGAAAAAAATTGATGATGAGAAAGCGTGGCACTTCGATTTAAAAATAAAGGAGTGATTAAATGAAATTAGCAACTTTAGCAGGTGGATGCTTTTGGTGTATGGTTAAACCATTTCACCAGTTTGATGGTATCTTATCAGTAGTTAGTGGTTATAGCGGTGGACACGTTGAAAATCCTACTTACGAAGCGGTTTGTACAAATACTACCGGTCACCGTGAGGCAGTTCAAATTTCTTATGATGAAAATATTATAAGTTACCAGGAAATTCTGGATATATACTTTAAAACTTTTGATCCTACTGATAATGAAGGACAATTCTTTGATAGAGGTGAAAGTTATACACCTGCAATATTCACTCATAATGAAGAACAACAACAAACTGCAGAGTCAGTGATTAAAAAGTTAAATGACGCTAAAGTATTTAAAAAACCGGTATCGACACCAATTATCCCTTATAAAAATTTTTATCCTGCTGAAGCATATCATCAGGATTATTATAAAAAAGCACCCTCTCATTATGCAGCTTATAGTGAGGGTTCTGGAAGAAATGGATTTATTAAATCACACTGGGGGGAACAGGATGCTTAAAAAAGAAATTAATGAATTAAATGAAATGGAATATTACGTTACAAAACAAAATGGAACAGAACCACCATTTGAAAATGAATACTGGAATCATTTTGAAAAAGGTATATACGTTGATAAGGTGAGTGGTAAACCGTTATTTACTTCTAACGATAAATTTGATTCTTCTTGTGGATGGCCATCTTTTTCAAAAGCAATTAGTGACGATGAAATTATTGAATTAGTTGATAAGTCTTATGGTATGACAAGAACAGAAGTCAGAACTGAACTTAGTGATATTCATCTTGGTCATGTATTTAACGATGGTCCAAAAGATAAAGGTGGATTAAGATACTGTATTAATTCAGCAAGTATTCAATTTATTCCATACGAGAAATTAGAAGCATTAGGTTATTCTGAGTATATAAAAGTATTAGATTAATATTTATTGGGTATGATAAACATAATTATCAAAATAAATTTGTATTAATGGAGGAATTATTATGTTCAAAAAAATGTTTGGTAAAGGTGAACAGGCTTCAAAACAAATAGAAATAAAAGCTCCTATTACAGGGAAGTATGTGGCAATAGAAGAAATTCCAGATCCAGTATTTGCCCAAAAGATGATGGGTGAAGGATTTGGTATTGAACCTTCAGAAGGAAAAGTCGTATCACCAATTGATGGTGAAATCGTAAATGTATTTCCGACAAAACATGCAATCGGTATTAAAGCAAACAATGGCCTGGAAGTTCTAATTCATGTTGGATTAGAAACGGTAGCGATGAACGGAGAAGGATTTGATGCATTGGTAAGTGCCGGCGATAAAGTAAAAGTAGGCGATGCTTTATTAGATTTTGATATTAATTTAATTCAGGAAAAGGCTTCTTCTATTATTTCACCGGTTATCATAACAAATTCTGATGTGATTGATCAGTTGGATACTTTAAATAGTGGAATACTTGCTTGTGGTGAAACAACTGTTTTATCAGTTGAAGTAAAATAATGAAGCAAATTTCTTTTTATCATTATGCATTAACTGAGCGCGGTGCAAAAAATGAATTCGGGATTTTTGCAGAAGCTGTGTTCAACGATTTAATGTTCCCTAAAGAAAATCTAGATTTTGAAAATTTATCAACATATATAGAAGAATATGGTTCTTCTGAAATGTCACTTTCTACATTTGATAAAATGTATGAAGCATATCAGGAATGGTTAAATTTTTAGCATGTATCATTTGATACGTGCTTTATTTTTTGTTTTTTTATATACTATTGAAATAAACTTAAATTAATTGGATGTGAAATATGTTGAACCATAACAAAAATGAATTTGATCAATCAAATGAAGAAAATGACAAGAAAATAAAAAGAAATTACGAAATCTCCCCTTTTAAATTTATAATGATGATTGTGTCGACCATCATTATTACTGCGGCTATTACTGCATTTTCAATCTTAAGTGGCAATGAAAAAATCATTACAGATGATTCACCGAAACGTAGTGAATTTGTAAAACTTTATCATGTTTATGATACTTTAAATAAGGATTATTATAAAGATGTAAAAAAAGAAGAACTTGTCGATGCTGCTATTAAAGGGATGGTAAGTGGATTAAAAGATCCTTATAGTGAATATATGACAGCGAAAGAACAAAGTGAATTTTCTGAATCGATGCAAGGTGATTTTCAAGGTATCGGAGCAGAAGTAGAACAAAAAGATGGTAAAATCTTAATTTCAAGTCCAATCAAAGGTGCACCGGCATATAAGGCTGGTATTAAACCAAATGATATCATCATAGCAATTAATAGTAAGACCATTGAAGGATGGAATACACAGCAAGTTGTAAATAAAATAAGAGGTAAAAAAGGAACAGATGTCGTTTTAACAATTAAACGTGGGTCGCTGGAACCATTTAAAGTAACGATAACACGTGATCGAATCCATATGGATAGCGTTACTTCAAAAATTACAAAAGATAAGACCGCTATTATTACGGTGACAAAATTCCAGGAAAAAACTTCAACAGAGTTTCATAATGCGCTGAAAATTATGGATGAAAAAGGGATGAAACGTTTAGTTATTGATTTGCGTAATAATCCAGGTGGATATCTAGATGAAGCTACTAAGATGGCGAACGAGTTTCTGGATAAAGGAGATACCATTTTATATACAGAAAATAGACAAGGCGATAAAAAGAATCTGACAACGAAAAATCCTGCTAATCCAATTACGAATGATTTGAACACTGTAATAATACTTAATGAAGGATCGGCGAGTGCTTCAGAAGTGTTTGCTGAAGCCCTGCGTGAAAATAACAAGGCAGAAATTGTTGGAACGAAATCATTCGGAAAAGGTATCGTTCAGACAGCAACGCCTTATAAAGATAAATCGATGTTGAAGTATACAAAAACGAAGTGGTTAACACCACAAGAAAACTGGATTCATAAAAAAGGGATAGTACCTGATGTTGAAGCGAAATTACCTGCATATACGAACGCACAAATATTAGATCCAGATACTGTACTGAGTGTTGGTGAAAAAGGGAATAATATTAAATCATTAGAGTTAGGTTTAAAAGCATTAGGATATAATCCTGGTAAAATAGATAATGTATTTGATAGCAAGACTGAACAGGCAATAATAGAATTTCAGACAGACAAAGATTTGAAGATCAATGGTCAATTCAGTGGAAAAACAACTGAAAAGTTTACTGAATTATTAATGAAAAAAGTTCAGTCAGATGATACACAGTTAAAAACAGCAATAAAAGAAGCAAAATCAAAATAATGGAGTGAAAAGAATGAAAATTGCATTTACTGGTGGGGGGACAATTGGACATGTCGCTGTTAATATGGCTCTAATTCCTAAAGCAGAAGCGCACAATATAGAGTGTATTTATATCGGTTCTAAAAATGGTATAGAAAAAGATGAAATTACAAAACGATTTCCAAACGTTAAATATTATGGCATCTCGAGTGGTAAATTACGTAGATATATCTCTGCAGAAAATATTAAGGATTTATTTAAAGTTCAAAAAGGTGTACTAGATGCTTTAAGTGTTTTAAAGAGAGAAAAACCGGATATCGTATTTTCAAAAGGTGGATTTGTTGCTGTTCCTGTTACGATTGCTGCAAAAATGCTTAATATCAAAACAATCATCCATGAATCTGATGTAACACCTGGTCTTGCAAATAAATTAGCGTTAAGATTTGCAAATAAACTTTATACAACCTTTGAAGAAACTTTGAAATATGTCCCAAAAGAAAAGTCAGATTACGTGGGTAGTATTATTCGTGATGATTTATTTTCCGGTGAAGCGTTAAATGCTTATCAAATTACACAATTCAATCGTGAAAAAAAAGTGATTATGATTATGGGTGGATCTCTTGGATCTAAATTAATAAATCAGACAGTTAGAGATAATCTCGATGTTTTATTAAAAAAATATCAAATTATTCACTTAGTTGGTCGTGGTAATTTAGATATATCTATCAAAAAAAGCGGCTATTACCAAAGAGAATTTGTATCTGAAGAATTAATGCATCTTTATAAGATTACGGATATTATGATTTCCCGTGCTGGTGCTAATGCGTTATTTGAATTTTTAGCCTTGCAGAAACCGATGATATTAATTCCACTTGGTTTAGATCAAAGCCGCGGAGACCAAATTGAGAATGCTAAAATCTTTAAAGATAAAGGTTTTGCTGAAGTCATTGAAGAGTCTGATTTAACGAGCCAGACCTTGATTGAAACGATTGAAAACGTTGAAGCAAAGTATGCGGACATGAAAAATAAAATGCATGCTGAACAGGTAATATATACAGCTGAAACTCTTTTAGATAAAATTATATTAGATGCAAAGTAGGAGAGATACCATGTCGAGAGCGAGAAGAATTACCTTAATATTAATCTTTAGTTTTATTTTTGGCGTAATAGCTTTTTTCCATGAATCAAGGGTAGGTAAGTGGATTGATAATGAAGTGTATGAATTTATATATTCTTCTGAAAGTTTTATTACAACTTCTATCATGCTCGGATTTACTAAAGTTGGTGAAGTCTGGGCAATGATAGCATTAAGTTTACTAGTAGTTGCATATCTTATGCTGAAAAAATTAAAGATAGAAGCATTGTTCTTTGCACTATCTATGATTTTATCAGGAACACTCAATCCTTTATTAAAGAACATTTTCGATAGAGAACGACCAACATTACTACGCTTAATCGATATTACTGGATTTAGCTTTCCGAGTGGTCATGCGATGGGTTCAACCGCATTTTTTGGAAGCCTGGCATATCTTTTTAGTAGAAGTGATAGTAAGTTAAAACCATATCTGATAGGTCTATGTGTGTTTACGATTATCATGATTTCTTCAAGTAGAGTGTATCTAGGTGTACATTATCCGACAGATATCATTGCCGGAATTGTAGGTGGTATTATTTGTATTCTTTTATCTCAAACAATTTTGCATAAAGTAATTGACAATCGTTCTCAATAAGTTATAATAGTTATTGAAAATGATTCTCAATTAAAGAGTTCCCCCTCTAGTAGATCATTTTCAATTAACCCCCAATATTTTGCCCATACACTCCTGACTTTGCCCAGTCAGGAGTTTTTTTCTTGATTTTTATTTCTTTGTAAATTTTAATCATAAACATATGAATTTTCTTAATTTCTTGATATGATTTTGCTATATCATAGAAAAAGAAGGTGCCACAGTGACAATTAACGTATTTGAATCTGTCGTGTTAGAGAATGAAAGAATCAAATTAATACCGATGCAAATTGAACATGCGAAAGACCTTCATGAAATCAACCATGAATCAATTTGGAGTTATATGTTATTTAAAGCGACAGATATGGATTTAATGGAACAATGGGTCATTGACGCGGTGCATTTAAGAGAAAAGATGAAATCTATTCCTTTTATCGTCGTAATGAAAGAAACGAATGAAGTAGTTGGTTCTACGCGAATAAAAGAGATAGATTATGATAATGATAGTTGTGAAATTGGAACGACCTGGTTTGGTGTGAAAGCACAAAAAACTTATGTGAATACAGATAGTAAGTTTTTACTTTTGGAATTTTGCTTTGAAACATTAAATATGGTACGTGTTCAAATTAGAGCAGATGAGCGCAATGAACGTTCTAATAGAGCAATAGAACGATTAGGTTTTCAAAAAGAAGGTGTTATTCGTAAAGAACGTAATCTAGACGGTGTAAGAAGAAATTTAATTATTTATTCAATCATTGATGATGAATGGCCAGATGTGAAAGAAAATATTAAACAAATTCAGGAAAAATACAACAAGAAATAGCTTTTAGGAGTTGGTTATTTGCATAGTATTTTAATTATAGAAGATGAGGAAAATTTAGCACGTTTTATTCAATTAGAATTAATGCATGAGAGTTATGAAGTAGGTGTTGTTTATGATGGTGAAGCAGGTCTCGAAGAAGCAATCAAGAATGATTATGATTGTATACTTTTAGATTTGATGTTACCTAAAATTAATGGTCTGGAAGTTTGCAGGAAACTTAGAAAAGTGAAAGATACTCCAGTTATAATAATTACTGCAAAAGGAAACACTTACGATAAAGTCATTGGTTTAGATTATGGTGCAGATGATTATATTGTTAAACCATTTGATATAGAAGAGTTGCTCGCACGAATAAGAGTAATCTTGCGTCGTCAACAGCAACCTAAGAAAGAGATTGTTGAAGAGAATATTTTACAAATTGATCAGATGAAGATCAATCTTGATGCATTCTCAGTTTCGATTGACGAAAAAGTACTTGAATTAACAAAGACTGAATTTGAATTGCTTAAGCTACTTGTAGAGAATAAAAAACTTGTACTGACAAGAGAGCAGATTCTGACAAGTGTCTGGGGCTATGAAAGTGAAGTTGAGACAAATGTAGTTGATGTGTACATAAGATATTTAAGAAATAAATTAAAACCATTTCAATACCATAAGCTAATAGAAACTGTCCGTGGCGTAGGTTATGTTATACGATGAAAACAAAAACACAATCATTACGCTCGAAATGGACTGTCTTAACAACGACACTGACATTTATCATATTTATGATTTTTAGTTTATTTATAATATTTTTAATCAGTACATACCAAAAAGAGCAGGAAGTAGAGGATTTAAGAAAAAGTGTCACAGATATTTCTAATCTGTTTGAAGAGAAAACAACAGGTGAAGTAACACAATCAGATATTTACCGTGCAATCAATAAAAATGAAAAAGTGTTTTTATATAATCTTGATGGAAATAGTATTTATGATGTCAGTACAAATTCAAGCTACGACTTTGATCTACCGGTAATAAAGACGAATGAACGCAGTCTTGTTCAGAAAAAAATTGGAGATAGACAATTTTTATTAATGTCAACGCCATTTCGTAATGAACATTATAACGGCTATATTACTGTTGCACGTTCTCTGGATGATTACTTTAATGTTATGCAATTTCTTATATTATTGTGTAGTTTCTTTGGGCTTACTGCATTATTTATGACAGCTTTAATCAGTTTTTTATTTTCTAATCAGATTACAAAGCCTATTCGTAGACTTTCTAGTAAGATGAATCAAATTAAAAGAGATGGCTTTCAGAATAAACTGCAGGTCTCTACAAGCTACTATGAAACAGATGATATGATTGACACATTTAATGAGATGATGAGTCAGCTGGAATCAAGTTTTGAACAGCAGAAACAGTTTGTAGAAGATGCAAGTCATGAACTTCGAACACCACTCCAGATCATTAATGGTCATTTAAATCTTATCCAAAGATGGGGGAAAAATAATCCCGAAATATTAGAAGAATCTCTCTCTATATCATTGGAGGAGATGAATCGTATTAATAAACTTGTTGAAGAGTTATTACTTTTATCGAAAGACTCAAATTTATTAGAGACAAAACAGATTGAAAATATTGATATCAATTCAGAAATTCAAGGTAGAATTCATTCAATACAACAACTAAAAGACGATTATATGTTTGAATATCATTCAACACATGAACAGATCAAGCTGAATATCAATCGGTTTCATTTTGAACAAATATTACTGATCTTTCTTGATAATGCGATGAAATATGATCAGATAAATAAACATATTGTGATTCGTACATCTTTGAAGAATAAATTAGTTCAGATTGAAATTATTGATAATGGAGAAGGTATTCCAAAAGAAGATATCCCGAATATATTTGATCGCTTTTATCGTGTTGATAAATCCAGAGCAAGAACAAAAGGTGGAAATGGTTTAGGTTTATCAATCGCTAAAAAGTTAATCGAAACATATAAAGGACAAGTGAAGATAGAAAGTGAAGTCAATCAATTTACAAAAGTTATAATACAATTTCCGATACGTTCAATATAATTCACAAAGATATGTTTTTCCCCTTTAATTTCGTGCTTTGCTTTGTTAAAATAGCTATGTAAACGTTTTATTTAATTAAATGGAGGGTGGAACCATGACAAAAGGTAAAAACCTAGATGAAGCACCACCTAGATTTGGAACGAACTTAGGTATTCTTTTAGAAATGTTCGATCAATATCTAGTGGATCCATCGTCGGTATCTGATGAGTTACAAATTTTATTTTCAAGTATTCAGGGGGGGCGACCAGCACTATCAGGGAATTTAAATAGTGTAGGTAATGCCGATACTGAGAAAGTTAAGCGTGTGTTAAAGTTAATTGATAATATTAGATTGTATGGACATCTTACAGCTGATATCTATCCATTATACCGTCCACATAGAGAAAATTTACCAGCATTAACACTTGAGGATTTTAATCTGTCGGAAGATGATTTAAAATCTTTGCCAGCTGGACTAATATCTGAACGTTATGCGCAACAATTTGACAATGCTTTAGAAGCAATCAATCATTTACAAGCTGCTTATCAAAGTACAATAGGTTTTGAAATCTCGCATATAAATGATGCAAATGAACGTGAATGGTTAATTGAACAAATCGAATCACGTGAGCATCATCAATTAAGTAAAGACGAAAAGATTAATCTATTAAAAAGTCTTGCACACGTAGAGGGCTTCGAAAAATATATCCATAAAAATTTCGTAGGAGCAAAACGTTTCTCAATTGAAGGTGTAGATGCTTTAGTACCAATGTTAGAGAATGTATTGCGTATTGCAAATAAAGAAAACATCAGAAACATTGAAATTGGTATGGCTCACCGTGGGCGATTAAATGTCTTGACACACATTTTAGAAAAGCCATACGAAATGATGTTATCTGAATTTATGCATACTGATCCTCTGAAATTCTTACCTGAAGATGGTTCGCTTGTTGTAACAAAGGGTTGGACGAATGATGTTAAATACCATTTAGGTGGTAAGAAGACAACAACGAAGTACGGTAACGAGCAAGTCGTTTCGCTTGCGAACAACCCATCTCACTTAGAAATTGTTGCACCAGTCGTTTTAGGTAAGACACGTGCAGTTCAGGAAGTAACGACTGACGTGAATAAACCAGAACAGGATTTCAATAAAGCATTAGCAGTATTAATTCATGGAGATGCAGCATTTCCTGGGCAAGGTATTAACTTTGAGAGTATGAATTTAAGCAATTTAGATGGTTACTCTGTTGGTGGTTCGCTGCATATTATTACAAATAACCGTGTAGGATTTACAACTGAGCCATATGATTCAAGATCTACTACGTATGCAACTGACGTTGCCAAAGGTTATGACTTACCGATTATTCATGTCAATGCTGATGATGTTGAAGCTTGTATGGAAGCGATTCACCTTGCAATGGCTTTCCGTCAAAAATTTCACAAAGATTTCGTAATTGATTTAGTAGGTTATCGTCGTTACGGTCATAATGAAATGGATGAACCAACGATTACGAACCCAATGTTATATAAAGAAGTAAAAGGACATCCAAGTATTGAAATTAAATACGGTAAAGAGCTTGTAGCAGAAGGTGTTATTACTGAAGATGAAATGAATGCAATTTTTGATGGTGTTACTGCTGAAATGCGTACTGCACATGATAAAATTGATAAGAGTACGAAAAATAATGACAGTGAAATGCTTGCACCTGTTGAAGTGACAGAAGGTTATGAAAGTGTGGAAACAGGTGTTTCATCTGATCGTTTGAGAAAACTAAATGAAGAAATGTTAAGTACTCCAGAGACATTTACAGTATTCAATAAGCTTCAAAAAATTCTTGAGCGTCGAAATGATCCGTTTACTAAAGATGGATTAATTGACTGGGGCCATGCTGAACTTTTAGCTTATGGAACAATCATTCAAGACGGAAAACCTGTAAGACATACGGGTCAGGATGCGGAGCGAGGAACATTTGCACATCGTCATGCGGTATTAAATGATGAAAATAATGGAGATAAGTATGTACCTTTGCAACACATTTCTGACGCAAAAGCATCTTTTGATATTCATAATTCTCCGTTATCAGAAGCTGCTGTTGTAGGTTTTGAATATGGCTACAATTTAGAAAATAATGATGCATTAGCAGTATGGGAAGCTCAGTATGGAGATTTTGCTAATATGGCACAAATGATTTTTGATAATTTTGTATCAAGTGCAAATGCTAAATGGGGAGAACGCAGTGGGTTAACCTTACTGCTTCCTCACGCATATGAAGGTCAAGGTCCGGAACACTCTTCTGCACGTTTAGAGCGTTTCTTACAGCTTGCCGGTGAAAATAACTGGACGGTAGCGAATGTGACTTCAACAGCAAACTATTTCCACTTATTACGTCGTCAGGCACATTATTTAAATACGTTACAGATGCGACCACTTGTATTAATGAGTCCAAAGAGCTTATTACGAAATAACTTCGTAGCAGATACGGTTGATAAGTTTACTGAAGGAAGCTTTAAACCTATTATTTCTGAAAGTTATAAAAAGACGAAAGTTAAGAAGTTGTTAATTGCAAGTGGAAAAGTCGCTATTGACTTATACACTGAATTGCAGAAAAATCCAAATGATACAATTCATTTAATTCGATTAGAACAATTGTATCCATTACCAAAGGATGAAATTCAAGCAATTATAAACGATTTACGTGGTTTAACTGAAATCGGATTTGTTCAGGAAGAACCTGAAAATCAAGGTGCGTGGCAATATGTTTATCCAGAATTACTGGATATGGCGCGAGGTATTGACATTAAGTATTATGGTCGTGTACGTCGTGCTGCACCATCTGAAGGCGATAATGAGATTCATAAACTTGTTCAAACAAAAATCATCAATGAAGCTTTAAACTTATAAGGGGGAAAATAAAAGTGGCAGAAATCAGAGTTCCAGAATTAGCAGAATCTATTACAGAAGGTACGATATCAACTTGGTTTAAACAAGTTGGAGATACAGTTGAAAAAGGCGAAAACATCGTTGAACTTGAAACAGATAAAGTTAACGTAGAAGTTATTTCTGAAGAAGCAGGCGTTATAACAGAAATAAAAGCACAAGAAGGAGATACAGTTGAAGTTGGATCAGTCATCGCAACTGTTGGTGAAGGTGGGGCAACATCAGCACCAGCAGAAAATAAATCACCTGAAGCTGCTCCAGCAACTTCTGAAAAAACAGAAGCAGCTGTAAATTCAGCTGAAACTTCAAAAAACGCTCCAGAATCACCTGAAGCTGTAACAACAAATGAAAAAAGCGGACGAATTGTAGCAACGCCGTCTGCCAGAAAGTATGCGCGTGAACATGGTATTGATTTAGCTTCAATTAATCCTCGCGACCCTAAAGGATTAATCAGAAGTCATGATGTACAGAATGCAGTTAATGCACCTGTGCAAGCTGAAAAACCAGCAGCTCCAGCACAGGAAAAACCTGCAAAACCTGAGAATCCTGCAAAACCTGTAATTCGTGAAAAAATGAGTCGCAGAAGAAAAACAATTGCTAATAAATTATTAGAAGTTTCTCAGAATACTGCAATGCTTACTACGTTTAACGAAATCGATATGACAAATGTTATGGATTTACGTAAACGTAAAAAAGATGCATTCCAGGAAAATCACGACGGTACACGTTTAGGTTTCATGTCATTCTTTACAAAAGCTGTTGTAGCAGCACTTAAAAAATATCCTGCTGTTAATGCTGAAATTGATGGAGACGATTTAATCTTAAAACAATTCTATGATATCGGTGTAGCTGTATCTACTGACGAAGGTTTAGTGGTACCTGTTGTACGTGATTGTGATAAGAAGAACTTTGCTGAAATCGAAGGTTCTATCTATGATTTAGCAATTAAAGCACGCGATAAAAAATTAGGTCTTGATGATATGATGGGTGGTTCATTTACAATCACTAACGGTGGTGTATTCGGTTCATTAATGTCTACACCTATTATCAATGGTACGCAAGCTGCTATTTTAGGTATGCACTCAATTGTGACGCGTCCAGTTGCAATTGATAAAGAACGCATGGAAAATCGTCCGATGATGTATGTCGCATTAAGTTATGATCACAGAATTATCGATGGTAAAGAAGCTGTAGGTTTCTTGAAAACTGTTAAAGAATTAATCGAAAATCCTGAAGATTTATTGTTAGAAAGCTAATTTATTATAAATAATTTACCCAGTAACTTATACACGTTATAATAAGTATAAGTTACTGGTTTTTTTATATTTGGAGGGGAAATGATGGATTTATTAGGATTACATCACGTCACTGCAATTACGAGTGATGCACAAAAGTGTTATGACTTTTATCATAATGTTCTAGGACTAAAGCTTGTTAAAAAGACAGTTAATCAAGATGCAATTGATACATATCATCTGTTTTTTGCTGATAATGAAGGTAGTCCCGGTACAGATGTGACTTTCTTTGATTTTAAAGATGCACCAAAGCATGTAGGTGGTGCAAATGATATATTCGCATTTACTTTACGCGTACCCACAGATTATAGTCTTTACTATTTCAAACAGCGTTTTGATGAAATGCAAATTAAATATGATACTGTCATTAAGTTAAATGGTAAATATGCTTTACCTTTCTATGATTTCGATGATCGTCTAATATATTTGATTTCTGATGAATTGAATAGTGGTATTCCATTGGGGAAACCAAATCCAGATAGTCCTGTAGAAAGTGTTCATCAGATATTAGGGTTGGGACCAGTATTACTTGCTGTAAAACACACGCTTGTTACAGCATCAGTTCTCACTCAAATATTAGGGATGAAACGAATCGATGAATATGAACATAAAGATTCATTAGACGCTGTTCACGTATTTACAATGGGTGATGGTGGTAACGGTGGAGAAGTACATCTTTTAAAACGTACTGGCCATTCTCAACAAGGTTACGGCGGTGTACATCATGTCGCGTTTAGATTAAGTGATGAGTTAAAATTACAAACGGCATTAAATAAATTGAATACAGGTAATATTCCTAACTCAGGGCTTGTTGATCGATTTTATTTTAAATCTTTATATTTTAGAGATATTTCAGGAATATTATTTGAACTTGCAACGGATGGGCCTGGATTTTCATCTGATGAACCAATTGATGCTTTAGGGGAATGTTTGAGTTTACCACCATTTTTAGAAGCACGTCGAAATGAAATTGAAAGTGCATTAAAACCAATACAAACAAAATAAAGATATGGAGTTGTTAATATGTTACATGAAGAATGGCAAGATAAGGCAGCAATTAAACAGGTAAAAGTAATTAATGTTGATGCTAAAAAGTATAA
The DNA here is from genome assembly GCF_016865215.1 of Macrococcoides bohemicum. NCBI lineage: Bacteria > Bacillati > Bacillota > Bacilli > Caryophanales > Staphylococcaceae > Macrococcoides > Macrococcoides bohemicum. The sequence goes on along the minus strand of NZ_CP054482.1, from coordinate 1,320,554 downwards.
AGTGAGCGATATGCTTACTGTCGGTCAAGTATATGATGTTGTAAATGAAACTGAAGAATATTATCAGATACGAGACAACAGTGGCAAAGTTGGCGGATACTATAAAGAATATTTTGAAGAAGTTTAAAAATATTATTAGTACAGATTATAACTTCAGAAAAAGTATTATATTTATAATACTTTTTGTGACAAAATCGTCAAAACAGTTTATAACAAAACATTAGTACAATCATGTATAATATAGTTAATCAATAAAGAGGCATCTCATTGCCTCTTTTTATTTTGAAAGGGAGTACAATCATGCAAAAATATCAAAATAGTGACGTAACCATTTACGAGGACGCACTTGCAATGCTAAATTTACGTAAAAATGTACTATTAAAGGGTCCAACTGGATCAGGTAAAACGAAATTAGCAGAAACATTGAGTGTCGATATGGACCAGAAGATGAATAGTATTAACTGTTCAGTAGATTTAGATGCAGAGAGTTTATTAGGATATAAAACAATTGAAAATATCAAAGGTGAATCTAGAATTGTATTCGTTGATGGACCAGTTATTGAAGCAATGCGTGAAGGTAACATATTATACATTGATGAAATTAATATGGCTAAACCAGAAACGTTACCTATTTTAAACGGTGTGCTTGATTTTCGTAGAACAATAACGAATCCGTTTACTGGAGAAGTGATTAAAGCACATGATAATTTTAAAGTAATTGCAGCGATAAATGTTGGTTATGTAGGTACATTACCAATGAACGAAGCATTAAAAAATAGATTTGTTGTATTAGATTTACACTATATTAGTGGTGATGTCTTAAAACAAGTAATATTAGAACAAACCACATTACAAGATACAAAGATAATTGATCAGATTATAAAATTTAATCAGGATTTAGTAACGATGGCGAGTCAAGGTCAAATTAGTGAAGAAGCAAGTTCAGTTCGTGCTTTACTTGATTTCTGTGATTTAATACAAGCGATGCCTATAGAACGTGCAGCGAAACGTGCGATCATTGATAAGTTGGATGATGAGCGTGAACAAAATGCAATCATTAATGCGATGGAACTGAATTTTTAATGAGTGAAAAATTTATATTATTTAATGATGAGCGCGTGGATCCATCTTTAATAATGACTTTGACTGACTTAGCCCAACTATTACGTGAAGATGAGACAGTGAAAGTAAACTTCCAGAAGTTTGCTTATTTTGATCTTGCAGAAAATACAATTAATGTAGCATTTAAATGGAAACATAGAGAACGTGAAGAAGAAATGAAATTATTGAAGAGTGACACGATTTTACATGCTATAGGGTTTGATCATACGGACTTAGATGTTGTAGAAGAAGTACTAGATGAGCAATTTCGAGTAAAGAGTTTCTTTCAGCAGCTCTTTATGATGATTGATGAGTTCAGATTAATGCACTTAATCAGTAAAGAAAGACCTTTTACAAAGAAATTCTTTGATGTACGCATTCGAGCAAAATTAAAAGAGAATGAAAGTCAGATTAAATTTTATCAGACTAAGGCAATGCCCACTGATGAATTATTTTTACAAATTGAACATACATTACTGACAGATAACATCCTTTCATTTCATACCATGTTTTTTACGGAACTAGAATATAACATTCAGCTTGCCTTACAATCATTTTATGACTTAAAAAATACCGAAGATAGTGCGAATCTTGCAATAAGACTAATGCTGTTAATAGAACCAAATTTAACGAAAGATATGTTAAACGAATATTATCATATCCCGAAATTAGCATATATGAATGCTAAAGCTGCTAAAAAAGCGAATTTAGATAAAGCGAAACAAGACGTATCAGAAATGGATGAATCAGAATCAGTCCAGACAAAACAACGTGACATAGAAACTAAGAGTGGTGCTTATCTTGAGACTGAAGTGACTGAAGGTTCGAACAGTAATAATATTAAAGAAAATGATCGCGAAGGTGACGCTAGTGATGACATTACTGAGATGGTGATGGGGAAAGGTAAGACAAAACCGCCTCAGACAGACGCAGAAGGTAATGATATTAGTGATGTCGTTGGGGAAGAGAACATCAATACAAAGATAATTTGGAAAGAAACTGTGCAGGATGATAAAAGTCTAACAATATATAATGCATATAAAGAAGATGTATTAAAAGAAATAAAAACATTGGTTAATGTCATTAACAAAAGTGTTGATCACGAAGTCAATGCTAAACGTCAAGGTTTAAGTAAGGGTAAATTAAGCCGCAATCTTACACAATGGTTTCTAGATGATCGCAAACGCGTATTTTATAAAGAAGATCAGAAATCTTATAAATTAGATGCAACGTTTATGTTATTAATTGATGCCTCTTATAGCATGGAAGATAAACTAGAAGAAACAAAAAAGGGTATCGTGTTGTTTCATGAGACATTACAGCAATTATCGATAAGACACGAAATCATGGCTTTCTCTGAAGATGGATTTGAAGCGGATAAAAATATTCAGCCGAATATATTAGAACAAATCATTACTTATCAAAATTCCTTACAACATCAATATTCTCCAAATGTAGTAAGTTATAAGACCGGTGAGGATAATCGAGATGGTTTAGCGATTAGGATAGCTGGTAATATGTTAAAAGCACGTCAGGAAAAACAAAAATTTTTAATCGTCTTCTCAGATGGTGAACCATCAGCATTTGATTATGAATCAAATGGTATTATAGATACCCATGATGCAGTAGTTGCCTTACGTAAAGAAAATATTTATGTCATCAATATTTTCTTAAGCCAGACAAAAATCGATGAAAATACAATGGCAACAATAAAGAATATTTATAATGATTTCTGTATATTTGTGGAAGGTGTAGAAAAGTTGCCTAGTGTGATTCAGCCGCTTCTTAAAACTTTATTACTCCAAAGCATGAAACAATTTTAGGATAATTACACACACTTATTAACGGTGTGTGTATTTTTTTTAAATTTTCTGAAAAGTTGTAGACTTTATGCGTTTAAAGTGATACCATAATTAACATTAAAGTAAGGAGGTCATCCCATGAATAAGAATACTTGGGTCGTAGGTTTTATGTTATTTGCAATATTTTTTGGAGCGGGTAATTTAATTTTTCCGCCAAATTTAGGTTTTGCTAGTGGTCAGTTTTTCTGGCCGGCAATATTTGGTTTTATTTTAACAGGGGTAGGCTTACCTTTACTTGGTATTATCGTAGGATCTTTAGATGAATCAGGCTATAAAGGTGTACTTCACAGAATTAATCCAGTATTCGGAATCTTATTTCTGTCAGCAGTATATTTAACGATTGGACCATTATTTGCTATTCCGAGAACAGGTGCAACATCTTACGAAATGGCTGTATTACCATTTTTAAAGGCACCATCAGCAATGTCTTTATTGATTTTTACTATTGTTTTCTTTGGAATCACATTATGGTTAGCAATTAATCCATCGAAAATGGTAGATAGAGTAGGTGCAATATTAACACCACTATTACTTATTTCTATCATTGCATTAGTTGTTGTGAGTATCTTCTTGTTATCTGATACATCACCAGTGAAGGCACAGGCTGATGTTTATACGAATTTAAATACAAGTTTCTTTAGTGGATTTACAAGTGGTTATCAAACGATGGATGCTATTGCAGCGATTGCATTCTCAGTAATTGTTATCAATGCGATTAAAGAGAAAGGCATCTCGAAAGAGACAGGTCTATTTAAACAAACGATATTAGCTGGAATCATTGCAGCGATTGCATTAGGCTTTATTTATCTAACATTAGGCTGGATTGGTAGTCATTATCATTTATCAGCTGCACAGCTTTCAGAAATTAAGGACAATGAATCAGATTTAGGTACATATATACTAACGCATGTAGCTCATGATACGTTTGGCACCTTCGGAAAATTATTGATTGGTATCATTGTCAGCTTAGCTTGTTTAACAACCTCAACTGGTCTAGTTGTTGCTGTAAGTGAATATTTCAATGAGATATTCCCAAAAATCTCGTATAAAACGTATGCAATTGCATTTACTTTGTTCAGTTTTATTTTAGCAAACCAAGGTTTAAAAGCAGTAATTGAAAAATCTATTCCTGTGTTATTAATCTTGTATCCGATTGCTATGACTTTAGTGTTAATTATGTTAGTTGCTAAGTTTGTACCGACACCATTATTAGCATTTCAAATTCCGATTATATTAGTAACGATTGTTTCTGTTTTATCAGTAATAAGTTCTCAGTTTAAAGTGTTACCATTTATGAATGCATTACCTTTAAAAGCACAATCAATGGAATGGCTAATATTCGCTGTAGTTGGATATATCATCGGTTATGTATTAGGATTAAGACAAACTAAAATTGCATATAAATAAAAGAAGGAGGGTGAGACATAAGTCTCAGCCCTCTTCTTTCTTTATAAAGTTCTATTTTGCTGATCCTGTTGTAATTGTAGTAATTGCTGTTTTAAATCCTGTTCCATTTTGCCGAGTTCTATTTCAGCTGCACGTCGTTTTTCACTACCTTGCTGCTGGATTGTTAACGTTTCACGTATCGTATCAACGATGTTTTGTTGTGTGGTTTTTAAAGTATCTAATTCTACAATGCCACGTTCATTTTCTTCTGCTGTTCGTATTGTATTCATCTTAAGCATTTCTGAATTTTTAAGCAGTAGTTCGTTCGTTGTATTCGTAACCTGTTGTTGTGCTTTAGACGCTTTCTGCTGATGTAATAAACTCATGGCGATTGCCATCTGATTTTTCCATAATGGAATACTTGTTAGAATTGAACTTTGAATTTTCTCGGCTAGTGTTTGATTGACATCCTGAATCATTCTAATTTGTGGGGCAGATTGTAAAGTGATTTGACGTGATAATTTCAAATCATAGATACGTTTGTCTAAACGATTAAGGTAATGTCTAAGATCATTGACATCTTGTACAATCATCTGATCATTTGATGCTAATGCACGTTGCTCTAACTCAGGAAGCATTACGGTCTGAATTTCTTCACGTTTTTCTTCAGCAGCGATGATAAACATATCTAAAGCTTCAAAATATGCTTTGTTTTCTTCGTATAAGCGGTCTAACATATGTACATCTCTTAATAATACATCTTTAGAATTTTGAAGCTGTACTGATATACGATCGATTTGTCCTGAAACAGACTGATATCTAGAAATTAACTCATTGACTGATTTAGAAACGCGTTTAAATAATTTTTTAAACTTACTTTTTTCGACTTGTGAAATTTCATCTGGATCAACTTCTTTTAATTTTTTCATTAACTGATCAAGGCTGTCACCAATTGAACCTACATCTTTTTTTTGTACTTCATCTAATATTTGATGAGAAAATGTAGAAAGTTTTTGTTGTGCACTTGCTCCATATAACAATAAATTTTCATTATCAAGAGGTTTAATCTGATTTTTAATCTGATTGATTTTTTCACGTTTTTCAGGAGAAAGGGTTTCAGTTTGATATGTAGTTAAATTATTTTTCTTTTGTTCCGGTTGTAACATTGTATTGCTTTCAAATGGATTTGCAGTTAAATCATTGATTAACTCGTTTTCATTCATTTATATCTTTCCTTTCGTTGACATGTGCATATTGTTTAGAACGTTTAAAATTAACAGGCTTTTGTTCCTTATATTCTAAAGCCTGCTGTTTATTTGTAGTATGATTTATATTCTCACTTTTTGCATTGTCACTTTGTATCTGTATTTGATGACTTGTCTTTTGAATAGATGCGAGATCGATTTCAACTTTCATCTGTTCATAGTCACTTGAATTCAATGCTTTTAAGTCTGCTTGTAAAGTTCTTTTTAATTCGTCAAGCGTTAAGCGCGCATTATATAGCAACTGCTTATCTTCAGCTGTTTTATGGGGCATTCTTGATAAATATAAGAACTGATCTAATAAATTAACTGTATTATCTAAATGAGAAAAAAAGAAACTATCAACTTTAAAAAACTTTTTAGGATCTTTTTGTACTGATTTATAAATTGTGCGTGCTATTTTATTAATTTCATTTACATTACGAAAATCAGTGATAGAGCGTACTTTTTTATATTGAACTAATAATTGTTTGATTTTTGGTTCAGCAATCTTCATCTGCTGTCTGATATATTTATAGTCTTGTTTTGTAACACCCATCTCTTTTAAATATTTGTTACCTGTCGTCATCTGGATAGGGAAGAATGCACCTAAATAACCACCTGCCATAACGAGTGAGTCAAGCCACATATCAAGCTGAAAAAAATTCATGCTGATAAATCCTGTCAATAGTGCGATTGGTACTGCAAATATCGCACCAAAAATATACGATGCATTGTATTTCATCTCATCATTTCCTTTAAAATATTATATCGTTTTAAAATGTTTAAATTGCTGCTTTGGTATATCATTGATTTCATAAGATTGTACGCGAGACATCGGAGAAGCACCGCGAATAACCTTTTCCGTAAATATATCTAATTTTGAACTTTCTCCAGTTGCATAAATCTCAACATAATCATCTACATTCTGAACTGTTCCGGTGATATTATTATCTTTAGCATGTTGCGCTGTGAAGTATCGAAAGCCCACACCTTGTACACGTCCAAAAACTTTAATATGAATTGTCTTCATCTTACTTCACCTCTTACCACTATTATATGTAAAAAGACTCAAAACACCTAATAAATCGCATTTGTAAGACGATTTACTTGAAAATATGAAATAAACAGATGATAATAATTTTTATGAGGTGAAAAAGATGTATGAAATCATAACAATAAGAGCAGACTATGAAGGATGGTGGCTGTTTGAAGATTATCGTGAGAAAGCTACCGATATAAAAAGTTTTTCACAATTAGCTGAAGCAAGAAGCTATTATAATGAGCAATTAGTAATGTTAAGACAGCATTTTTGTAATGAATTAGTCGGAAAGTACGATATACATGCTTTTTATAACAATTGTGAAATCGAATTCTGTGAAGATTGCGATGATGATGTTCAAATTTTTCATAGTGTTTTATTTCTGGATAAAGGGGAAATATATCAATATCGTTGAAATAATAATAAATGCTATATAATTGATAAAAAAGATAAGTAAAATTTATTTATTATTACAGTAAAGTAAAATTTGTAAAGTGTTTAAATTTACAGAATATTGTATTGATTTATGATTATCGATATTTTATAATTATTTATAGCGATATGATTATTCCATATTACAAAGTAAATATATTAATTCACTTTTTATTTATTTTGTAATATGTGAATAATCACATATTGAATTAATATAGTGTGGAGGTTTCTAATTATGAAACAAGGTACAGTTAAATGGTTTAACGCAGAAAAAGGATTTGGATTCATCGAAATCGAAGGAGAAAACGACGTATTCGTTCACTTCTCAGCGATTAATCAAGAAGGGTACAAATCATTAGAAGAAGGACAAGCAGTAGAATTTGAAGTGGTTGAAGGCGATCGTGGACCACAAGCTGCAAACGTTGTAAAATTATAATTTTAATGCAATAAATTATATATGAACGTTAGAAAGACACCCTGGTTTTTCCAGGGTGTCTTTCTTTTACTTTTTAATGTACTTCGTTAGTAATTAAATGTTCAAGCGTCTGTCTTTTAATAACTTCACGTACGCCTTGCTCTGAAACAAAGACAACAGCAGGTTTAAGCATCTGATTATAATTAGATGACATTGAATAATGATATGCGCCCGTTGATTTCACACATAATGTATCACCACGCTTCGTTGAAACAGGAAGGGGGGTATTACGTGCGATAATATCACCAGATTCACATAACTTTCCTGCTACAGTAACATTTTCAGTTTGATTTTCTTCTCGATCTACTAATTCGAGTTCATATTGTGCATCATAAAGTGCAGTCCTGATATGATCGCTCATCCCACCATCGATAGATATATATTTATTTGTTTCAGGTATTGACTTTACTGTACCTACTTCATAAAGTGTTATTCCAGCTTCACCGACGATAGAACGTCCTGGTTCTAAAGAGATTTCTGGTATTTTATAATCAATTTCGTTACATGTATCAATTAACGTCTCAGTAATGGCTTTAATGCCATCTTCAATAGGATAACTGATATCTTCAGATGTATATTTTATACTGAATCCACCGCCGATATTTAATACCTTAATTTCAATATTATTTACTTTTAACCAATGAATAACGATTTGTATTGTTTCTATCGTTCCAGTTGATTCGAATATTTGAGAGCCAATATGAAAATGTATACCATAAAAGTCAATGTGGCTTGCTTCCTGAATGTGCTTTACGCCCTGTAATGCAAGGCCATGTTTTATACTTAATCCAAATTTACTATCTTCTTGTCCAGTCTGGATAAATTCATGTGTATGTGCTTCTACACCTGGATTTACGCGTAATACAGCTTTAACGGTACTATTCTTACGTTTAGCGATAGTGTTGATGCGTTCAATTTCATCGATTGCATCAATCACAAAGTATTCAACACCCGCTTCAATCGCATATTCAATTTCATGATCTGTCTTATTGTTACCGTGGAAATGAATTTTTTGTGGATCAAATTGAGCTGTAAGTGCAATATAAAGTTCACCTTCTGATACGACATCTAATCCCATATGTTCTTCCTGCAACAGTTTAAATAATTGAATAGATGTAAATGCTTTTGATGCATATGAAATCGTATAAGTTAATCCTGAGACTTGTAAAGCTTCATGGAAGCGTCTGCATTGATTACGGATTAATGATTCGTCATATACGAATAAGGGTGTACCATATTGTTCTTTTATATCTAGTAATGAATGGCCGTGTATTGTTAGTACGCCTTGTTCTCTTGTTAAATTCACTGTGTAACCTCCAGTAATAGTGTATTGTGATTGAGTGCAGAAAGCTGTTCAGAATTAGCGCCTACACCTAAAAATGTATATTCATCGATACGCATCTGTTCGTGATATAAATAAACGATATCATTCGGTTTTACGTGTTCATCGACTTCAACAAACATATGACTCATCATCAGCGCCTTAATAGGATACCGTCTGTTGTTGATCAGACAGTCATGCTTTGCGCGTGTTCTTAAAATACCGTCACCGTATCCAATGGCCACAACTGCTAATCGTGTATCTTTTTGTGCGGTAAATGCGAAACTATAGCCAGCGGACTGTCCGGCATTTATTTCACGAATCTGTATAACGTGGCTTGATATACGTAATGACTGTCTGGTAATAGATTCCGGTATATTCGAATAGGGACGAGAGCCATAAAGAATGATGCCAAGTCGTAAATGTGTATGTTGTGATAATAGACCATCTTCACGAACGTAGCTTGCACTGTTCTGTGCATGTATGACTTCAAATGAATGGAGCGGAGCCAAAGTGTTTACTACTTCTAACCAGTCCTTCTTTTCAGTTTCATAATCTGTAAATTCGAATTCATCGGCATATCCAAAATGTGTCCACAACGCTTTAATATCAATATCAGGATATTGTGCTTTAATGATTAATAGTGTTTCCTGCATTTCAGCAATTGATTTAAAACCTGAACGATGTAACAAATTCTCATATTCCATATGAAGCGGGATGCCATAAAGTTCATCTCTGTATTGCTCAAAAAATTTTGCTGATGGCAGTGTCATTTCAATGTTATATCGTCTTAAACTTTCGAAATCCGTGACTGGATTCATTAGGAAGATATTACAAGTATTATTATAGTTACGAATAGCAATTGCCTCTTCTAAGCTTGTCGTACTGAAATAATTAATACCACAAGCTGTCATGCAATCTAACGTAAATTCGAGGCCGTAATTATAAGCATTATTTTTAACGACAGCAATCACTGGATTATCTTTAATGACCTGTTTGATGTTGTCCGTAAACTGTGTTTGATTAATTTCCCATTTAGCACTCATCTTCGTAACCTCGAACAAGTGATAGGTAATAATTAATACCATTCAGTAATACTTTTTCATCAAAGTTAAATTGATTATGATGTAATCCATGTACATAGCCTTTTTGTTCATTTCTGCAACCGAGAAATACAAAGTAAGTTGGAGCTAGGCTGCTATAGAAAGAGAAATCTTCTCCGAATAAATAGGGTACATCTTTTTTTACACCGACAAGATTAGATTGTGCAATACTTTGTACAACTTTGTCTTCAAGAGACGAATCGTTGATTGTTGGAGGATATCCTTCAGAAAATTCTACATTGACCTCACAATGTGTTGTTAATGATACAGCTTGTGCGATATGTTCCATTTGCTGCTGGGTAATAATTAAATCATCTGCACGATATGTTCTGATTGTACCTTCTAGGTAACCACTGGAAGGTACAGTATTAATCGCTTCACCAGTATTAAACTTTCCGATGTGAATAATATTACGTTCTAGTCCTGGTAAATAGAACTGCTGGAGTGTACTCACTTGATTTAAGACTTGAATCAAAGCATTGCTTGCAGCATGGCCTTGCTCTTTATTTGCAACATGTGCACTTTTACCATTAATAAAGAATCGATATTCAGTCGCACTGGCTGTAATTTCATGACTTCTGTAAATCATTTCTCCTTCGGGATGATCAGGCATCATATGGATACCGTATATCGCTTTTATATTATATGCTTCAAAATTAAAGTTTTGTATCAGTAAATTAGCACCGGCATTTGCTTCTTCCGACGGTTGAAAGATGAACATGATATTGTGTGTTAAAGGCGTTTCCCTGCTCATTTTATTTACTGCTTCCATGAATGCAATTAGCATTGTTGTATGACCATCATGGCCACATGCGTGCATAACATGCGGTACTTTGGATTTGTATTCAATATCGTTTTGTTCTTCAATCGGCAGTGCATCAATATCAGCACGAAACGCGATTGTTTCATTTGAAGATCCCCTGATGACTGCAATAACACCTGTTTCAAGAGGGGTAAAGTATTCAATACCAAGCGATTGTATTCTTTTAATAATATATGCTGTTGTATGATGTTCTTCCAGGCCAAGTTCAGGATACTGATGTAAAGTACGTCGCGTATTGATAATGTTATCTAGGTTTATCATTGTTTCACCTTTCTACAGTAGAATGAAAGGCTGATACATGTATCAGCCTGGGTATTATTGATTTAATTGTCTTAAAGCACTTACGATTTCAATTTTAGAACCTTCAACTTCAGAAGCCTGCTTAATCACACGTGCAGGAGTTCCAGCTACAACGCTTCCTGCAGGAACATCTTCAGTAACGATAGCACCCGCTGCAACGACAGCACCACGACCAACACGAACACCTTCTAAAATTACGGCATTTGCACCGATTAATACATCATCTTCAATGATTACCGGTTGTGCGCTAGGGGGCTCGATAACGCCTGCCAGAACAGCGCCTGCTCCAACGTGAACGTTTTTACCAGTTGTTGCACGTCCTCCAAGTACAGCGTTCATATCAATCATCGTACCTTCACCGACAACTGCGCCAATATTAATTGTAGCACCCATCATAATAACAGCATTATCTTCGATGACAGCATGTTCACGGATAAAAGCACCAGGCTCAATACGTGCATTAATATTACGTTGATCAATTAATGGAATCGCTGAGTTACGGCGGTCATATTCAACTTCGATTTCACTGAATATTGATTGATTCTCAGTATAAAAAGCTTGAAAGTCAGCTAGATCTCCGAATATTGTTTTTGAGTGTACGCATCCAAATACTTTTAATGTTTCAGGGAATGCCACATCTTCAAAATTTCCGTTTGCATAAACTTTTACCGGCGTTTGCTTTTTTGAATTACTAATGTACTGAATAATTTCTTGTGCTGATAAGTCTCTCATAATAATCTCCTTTAAGATAATTTATTGATATGTTTTTAACTTTTTTATAAATATTCTTTATGATAAATTTTCAAATGTATAATAGCCATTTTGCTTATGGATAAGTTGCTCAGCTACTTCGATGGCACCATTTGCAAAGATGTCTTTACTTTGCGCACGGTGAATAATCTGTATTGTTTCATCAATGCCTGCAAAAAGCACTTCATGCTCACCTGTAATCGTACCACCACGTACTACGCTGATACCGATGTCATCATGTGCTCTTTCTTTATCTTCTAATGTACGGTCCGTGACAGGATTTAAAGATCTTTTCTCTTGAATTGCATCGAGTAGTTTAACGAGGGTACCGCTCGGACCATCAACTTTTTTGTTATGATGGCGCTCAATCAGTTCAATATCATAATCTTTTAATAATGGTACTGCATATTGGATGAGTTCAGTTAAGATATGCACGCCATAACTCATATTTGCACTAAAGAAAGTAGGCGTATGTTGTGCTTTAATTTTCAATGCTTTGATTATTGCTTCTTTTTCTCCGGTTGTAGCTATGACTAAAGGTATATTATATTTGCTCTGAATCAGTGGAAGTGTAATTTCCGGATTGGAAAAATCAATGATCACATCCGCTTCAGGGAATTCATCGTCCACATAATAGATAGCGTAGGGAAGCTGTCGCTCTGTCGTTCGTGACAAAATGATTCCCGTAATTTCATGTCCTTTATCTAATGCTAATTTAGCAACACGTTCGTTCATTGCACCAAAACCTGCTAATAATATTTTCAATTAGATCACCTGACTTCTAAAGTTGTCATAAACATTACTAATGTGCTGCTGTTCTTCATCTAACAAAGGTACAAGCGGTAAACGTACTTCACCATTTGCGTAACCGATATGTGTAACAAGTGCTTTAATCGGCATTGGGTTGATATCAACTTCCAGTGCATTAAGTAATGGTGCAATTGCATTAAACTTTTCTATTGCCAGGGCACGGTCATCATTATATGACGTATAAACTTCCTGAAATTCTTTTGGAATTGCATTTGCGATTACTGAAATAACGCCATCTCCACCGGCTTCATAGAAAGGTACGACAATATCGTCATTACCGCTATAAAGCATAAAATCATCAGGGATAATTGATTTAACTTTTGCAGTATAGTCAAGATCGTGTGTTGCATCTTTTAAAGCGTAGATATATGGATTTTGTGCTAATACTTCAACTGTTTCAGGTTCGATCGTCATATTCGTTCTTGCTGGTACATTATATAATACAACCGGTAATTCGACAGCGTTAGCAATAGCAGTAAAATGTTCAATTAAGCCTCTTTGGTTTGTTTTATTATAATATGGTGTAATGAGCATAATACCATCTGCTCCAAGTGATTTTACTTTTAATGAATGATCAATGCTTGCCTGCGTGTTATTTGTTCCTGTACCTACGATAATCGGAACACGTTGATTTGAAACACGTACAGCAATTTCTACCAGTTTTAATTTTTCTTCTTCTGTTAAAGTCGAACCTTCTCCTGTCGTACCATTAACAAATATCGCCTGAATATCATTATCGATAAGAAAATTAACATGACGTTCGAACGACTCGTAATCTACTTGTGAATTGATAAAAGGGGTCGTAATTGCTACTGCAGTACCTTTAAATTGTACTTGTGTCATATGAACACTCCTTGTTAATTTATGATGATTATTGTGCATTTTTTCGATAATTATTTATTATTTGCTATTTATTATTGTTCAAATGAATCTGTTCTAAAATTTGAACAGCATTTAGTGCTGCACCTTTTAGTAAATTATCTGCTGTACACCAAATATGGAATGAATTATCTAGCGTATCATCTTCTCTAATTCTTCCTACAAATACTTCATCTTTACCCGTTGTATTGATGGCTAGAGGGTATTCATTATTCGCAACATCATCGATAAGGACAACACCTTCTGTTTGTTCAAATAGATTACGTAAATCCTTTACTGTTGCTGGTTGCTCTAAAGTTACATTGATAGCAACAGAATGTGAATCCTGCACAGGAACACGTACACATGTTGCAGTAACTTTTAGATCCGGTAAATTTAATATTTTCTTTGTTTCATCAATCATCTTCTGTTCTTCTTTTGTATAGCCATTTTCTAAAAATACATCGATATGCGGTAATACATTATTGTAAATAGGGTGAGGGTAGTTCTTTGGTGCTTCACCTTTAGCGCCATTAATTAAATCGTTTCTACCGGCAACACCGCTACCAGACACCGCCTGATAAGTTGTATATGCCACACGCTTTAAACCATATTTATCTTGAAGCGGTTTTAAAGGGACGACTGACTGAATCGTTGAACAGTTTGGGTTTGCGATAATTTTTCTGTTTAATTGCGGGCTATTTACTTCCGGTACGATTAAATCAATATCTTCTTCCATTCTATATGCACTTGAATTATCTATAACAATACTTCCAGCTTGTTCGAACAGAGGAGAGAACTTTAAGCTCGTGCTACCTCCCGCACTCATTAATACAAAATCATACTTTTCATTCGCTTTTTCTTCAGTTAATTCTTCTGTAATATACGTTTTACCTTGATAAACAACTTCTTTATTTGCAGATCTTGCTGAAGTGAACAATGTCAGTTCATTGAACGGTATTGCTTTTCTTTCAAGTACTTCTAACATCTTTTGTCCTACTAAACCAGTTGCACCTACGACTGCGATTTTATACATTCCATACACTCCTTATGATTAATCAATTATTTACTTCTATGTTACGCATTTTCTTTAATGAGTTAAAGCATTTTAATAAAAATTAAAAAATAAAAATAAGAATATTAAACATTAAATTTTTTACATAATATTTGAACAGCTTGCTTTGCCTTCCCGGCATCTACTACTAATGAAATACTGATTTCACTTGTCGATACCTGGTAGTAAGCAATCTGCTCCTCGATTAAGGACATAAATACTTTTGATGCGACACCAGACATATCACGCATACCTGAACCGATGATCGATACTTTCGCATAGTTGTCTTTAATTTCATGGAGTAAGGCAGGGTATGAAGCAGTTAACTGATCAATAATTGCTTTAATCTGATATTGTTCTGTATTTTTCATCGTAAATGATAGCTGCATACCATCGATATTTACTGTCTGAGAAATCATATCGATATTGATCTGATTTTGTTCTAATAATTCGTAAAGTGAGGTTAATACTTTTGTATCGTGCATTGGATAAGATAAAGTTACGTAATTCATATCTTCATCTAATGCAATTCCTGTTACTGCTTTTCTTTCTATGATTTGTTTATTTGGCACAATCCATGTTCCTTTCTCTTCGGATAAAGTTTTTCCGGTATATATTTTAGTATTGTTATTATAAGCGATTTCAATACATCGTGTTTCAAGTACGCCAGCTCCGAGAGATGACAGTTCCATCATTTCTTCAAAACTTACATAGTCCATCTTCATTGTTTCTGGATATACTCTCGGGTCGGTACCAAATATTCCTGTTACGTCAGAATATATTTCACATGATGATTGAAGTGATGCTGCAAGTGCTACTGCTGTTGTATCACTTCCACCACGACCAAGTGTCGTTAACTCATCTTCATGATTGATACCTTGAAAGCCAGCTACAATAATAATATCTTTTGTCTTAAATAGTTCCTGTAATTTAGTCGTGTTAATAGTCTGAATCTTACTTTTTAGATGATGACCTTCAGTGCGTATTCCAGCTTGCGCTCCCGTTAAAGCAACGGATTCTACTGATAAATCATTTAATATGATTGAAAGATAAGCGATGGTTTGCTGCTCACCTGTGGTTAATAACATAGCAAGTGCACTTTCTTTTGGACGTTCTGTAAGTGACGCTGCATTTTTGAGTAGTGCATCCGTTGTCTTTCCCATCGCTGAAACAACGACGACGAGTTTTTCATTTTGTTCAACACGCTTTTTAAGATAATCAGCAATGTGCCTAATCTTATTAAAATCAGCAACAGAACTTCCGCCAAATTTTAATACTTTGATATTGTTCACTTTTTCTTCAGTCTGAATACTGTTTTCTGTTATCAATTTATTTCCTCCTGCAAGGGTCATCACCAACAAAAAAACAAGCCCAGAGACATCTGGACTTGTTGAATTTATATACAAGCGATGCACTCCATTATTTTTCAATAATGACAAATCCATAGCTCTTAACCTGTGGATCCAACATAGCATTCACTGCAATCAATACTATATTTCGGCATCTCACCCTTTCAGTAATTCATTTGCAGAATTACCATTACTTACTCATGATCGATGCGCCTCATCTGTTACATTTATTTAATTGATGTTTAATATACTACAGAAAGATTTTAATATTGTAAAGTGTTTTGAGAAAATTTAAAAATAATAGTTTATTTAACAATACTTAAAATCCAAAAAACGTGTATTCATAAAATGAATACACGCAAGAAAATATTTATTTAAGTACACCTTGTTCTTTTAAGTATTCTTCATAAGTAATTTCTTTAGAAAGGTTTGCATTTAAGTCAATAACACGATTGGCAATTGTGTTAATGAACTCAAAGTCATGAGAAGTAAAAATCAGTGAACCTTTAAATGCCTTTAAACCATCATTGACAGAAGTGATACTTTCTAAGTCTAAATGGTTTGTAGGCTCATCAAGTAATAATACGTTCGCTGATGATAACATCATCTTACTTAACATACATCTTACTTTTTCTCCTCCTGATAATACAGTTGCTTTTTTACGTACTTCTTCACCAGAGAATAACATGCGACCTAAGAATCCGCGTAAGAAAGTTTCCGTTTGTTCTTCAGGCGGTGCATACTGACGTAACCATTCTACTAAGTCGATATTTTTACCTTCAAAGAATTCTGAGTTATCTTTCGGTAAATAACTTTGTGACGTTGTCACACCCCATTTGTAAGAACCTTCATCCGGTTCCATCTCACCAGCTAAAATACGAAGTAGGGTAGTCTTAGCAATTTCAGAATCACCGACTAGTACTGCTTTATCGTTTGGATTCATCGTAAATGATAAGTTATCAATAACTTTTACGCCATCGATAGTTTTAGTTAAACCTTGAACTTGTAGTAACTCATTACCAATTTCACGTTCTGGTTTAAAGTTAACGAAAGGATATTTACGGCTAGATGGCTGGATGTCATCTAATTCAATCTTTTCTAACATTTTCTTACGGCTTGTTGCTTGTTTAGATTTAGAAGCATTTGCTGAGAATCGTGCAACGAAGTCCTGTAATTCTTTAATCTTTTCTTCTTTTTTCTTATTAGAGTCTTGTAACATTTGCTGTGCTAACTGACTTGATTGATACCAGAAGTCATAGTTCCCGACATAAATTTTAATTTTACCGTAGTCTAAATCAGCAATATGCGTACATACGTTATTTAAGAAATGACGGTCATGTGATACAACGATTACTGTGTTTTCAAAGTTAATCAAGAATTCCTCTAACCAGCTGATTGCAGGAATATCTAAACCGTTGGTAGGCTCATCGAGTAATAATACATCTGGCTCACCAAATAATGCTTGTGCTAAAAGAATCTTAACTTTCTGGTTATTTTCAAGTTCAGACATTTTCTTTTCGTGTAGATCATCTTTGATGCCAAGACCAGACAATAATACTTGTGCATCACTTTCAGCAGTCCAGCCGCCCATTTCACCAAACTCACCTTCAAGTTCAGCTGCACGCATACCATCTTCATCACTGAAGTCTGGTTTCATATAGATTTCATTCTTTTCTTTCATTACATTCCAAAGCTTTTCATTACCACGAAGTACAACATCAAGTACACGTTCATCTTCATAAGCGAAGTGGTCCTGTTTTAATATTGATAATCGTTCATCTTTTCCTAATGAAACATGACCTGATTGAGAGTCAAGCTCACCTGAAAGAATTTTTAGGAAAGTAGATTTTCCTGCACCGTTTGCTCCGATTAAACCGTAGCAGTTTCCGGGTGTGAATTTTATGTTTACATCTTCAAATAATTTTCTATCACCGAATCGTAAACTAACATTAGATACTTGTAACATTGAGTGGTCTCCTTTAATTTATAATCAGTATGATTATATCATAGTTTGATAAGAAATAGATATTACTGATTTCTCACTTACACAGATAGCTCTATTATACTGTTATTTCGGACGAATAGGTGAAAATGTGCTATAATGATTTATTGAAATAGGTATTTAACCTAAAGGAGAGACATATGGAGAACAAACAATTATCAGGAAGTATCGACTTTTTACGCGTCGATCGATTAGAAGGGTCTACGTATTACTTACTTGGACCGAATAGTGAAGTCGTAAAGTTAAATCAATCAGAAGTGTTAGAAGATGATGAATTAGAAATTGGCGAGGATTATTCTTTCTTCGTATATCCGGGGCGTACTGGAGATTTATTTGCAACTCAAAATATCCCCGACATTTCAACTGACCGTTATGACTGGGTGAAAGTGATTAAGAAAGATAGAGACGGGGTTACGGTAGATATCGGTATCCCACGTGAAATCGTTATTCCGTGGGAAGATCTACCGAAAGTAAAAGAAGTTTGGCCAGAAGCGGGAGATGAAGTATTTGCTTGTCTTCGCGTAGATAGAAACGATCAGTTATATGGACGTTTAGCAAGTGAAACGATGGTCGATGCAATGTTCACACCAGCACCAGAAGAGCTGTTACACAAGACGATCACAGCACATCCATACCGTTTATTACGTATCGGAACGTTTCTTTTATCTAAAGAGGGTTACAAGATATTCGTTCACGAATCAGAACGTAGAAGTGAACCCAGACTTGGTGAAGCAGTAGAGGTACGAATTATCGGACATAAAGAAGATGGAACTTTAAACGGTTCATTTTTACCACTTGCACATGAGCGCTTAGACGATGATTCAGAACAAATTCTAAAGTTATTAGAAGAATATGGTGGTGAACTGCCATTCTCTGATAAGTCAGATCCTGAAGCGATAAAAGAAGTTTTTAACATGAGTAAAGGTAGTTTTAAACGTGCGATTGGCCGCTTATATAAAAACAAACGCATCGTGATAGAAGCGGATAAAATTAAAGCAGTTGAATAATAAGTTTATATAATCATTACCAACATTGCCGGATACTTTAAGTATCCGGCAATGTTGGTTTTATTTATCATAATACCATCCTTGATCATTATGATAAATCATTTGTTTAGTCATACCACCATCAATGACAAATTCCTGTCCTGTAATAAATGTTGCGTTATCACTACATAAATAAAGTACCATTTGTGTAATATCATTCGGTACTCCGACGCGACCGGCAGGATGTTGTAAGTTATTGCTACCAGTAAATTCACTGTTTGTCGTATCGATCCATCCAGGTAATATCGCATTGACACGTGCTTTTTCTCTTAAACTTACAGCTAAGGCATGTGTTAACGCACTGATGCCACCTTTGGCAGCGGAATAGCTTTCTGTCTGTGGTTGGCTCATCAGTGATCTTGATGATGAGATATTTATAATAGAAGCATTATCATTTAGATAGGGCAGGGATTGCTGCACGATATAGAATGGTGCAGAGATGCCAACTTGCAATGCATAGTTAAATTCCTCTATCGTACAATCATTGATGCCTTTCATAATAGGAAGTGCATTATTGATAATATAGTCGATTTTCTTATGCTCACTGATAACCTGCCGAATGAATGCATCAATTACATTTGTATCTGATATATCACCCTGAAAGTAACATCCTGGCTGGATGTCAATATCACAGACGATGGCCTTGTTATTTCTAAACGTATCAGCAATGTGATTACCGATACCATGTGCTGCACCAGTTATAATGACAACTTTACCATTCATATTCATATAAACACCTCATTATTAAATATTTAAACAATTAACCGCATAATACAATGACTGTATTATGCGGTTGTTGTTTTATTTTTGCTGTTCAATTTCTTCAGTTAACTTTTCCAGTTCATCAATTAATGAACCAATGTAAGCTATCGTTTCTTTAAGCGGAGCATCAGTAGTAAGGTCGATACCAGCCATATTTGCAAGTTCAACCGGTGGTAATGAACCACCTTTCTTAAGTACTTCTGTCCATTCCTGTACAGCTGGTTCACCTTCATTAAGAATACGTTGAGACATAATCGTAGAGACAGTCAGTCCAGCTGAATACGTATAAGGATATAAGCCCATATAATAATGGGGTTGTCTCATCCAAGTCAGTTCAGCACCTTCAGTGATTTCTACTGCATCCCCCCAGAAATCTTCGATCACTTTACGTTTAATACCATTTAATATATCAGCAGTCATGGATTCACCTTTATCTACTAATAGATAAACTTCACGCTGATAAGCTGCTTCTAATAAATGCGTTACAAAATTGTGATAATAAGTACGAGATATAATCGAAGCGATTACCCAACGTTTAAATTTCGGATCATCTGATTCAGCCAATAAATAATTTGCCATCAGCATTTCATTCATCGTGCTAGGTGCTTCAACAAAGTATAATGAGCAGCTTTCATCAAATATATTTGTATTTTGGTGAGCAAGATGGAAGTGACCTGCATGACCTAATTCATGTGCCAGCACAAATACTTCTGTCATCTTTGAAGTCCATGAAATTAAGATAAATGGATTCACCTGATACGGGCTTGCACAGAATGCACCAGTTGACTTCCCTTTATTCTGTACGAAGTCAATCTGGCGTTTGTCATATGCATCATTTACCATCTGCATATAATCTTCACCCATAATCGAAAGAGCTTTTTTAATATAATCACGAGATTCTTCTACAGTAATTTCTGGTTCAAAGGTCTCATCTAAAGAAACCTTTAAATCTTCAAATTTCATTTGTTCTAAACCATTAACTTTTTGCAGTAACTTTGCATATCGGCGCATATGTGGTGCTAGTTCAGTCGTGATTAAATCGATTTGACGATTATATAATTCACGAGAAACATCTTGTGGATGTAATAAATAATCAATCACTGAATCATATCCTCGTAGTTCAGATTCGATTTTTTCCTGTTGAACGACCATATCGTAAGTTTTTGCTGTTGTATTTTCATATTTTTTTAACGTATCAGAAAATTTTCTAAATGCATTTCTGCGAATTTCTGTATCTGCATCAACTTCAAGTTCTCCCTCAAATGAAACGTAGCTCATCGGAATCTCTTTACCATGCGCAGAAAACGTTCCGAAATCAATATCCAGCATCTTAGTCGTATCATAAAGGTTATAAGGGGCGCTAAATACTGGTGAGAAAGATGCAAGTGTCTTTTCAACTTCTGGATGTAACTGATGCGGTTTACGCTCGATTAGTTTTTCAAGATAACGTTGATAAACCGGAGTCTCATCTTTTAACTTGTCTAATATCTCAGTATCTAGAGCAAGAATCTCTGACTCCACGAAAGTCAGTAAGCTTGCAATCGTACCATAACTATTAACATATTTACTGTATAATTTGCCTGAAGTATCATCTGTCTGGTCAACACTAAACAATAAGGAAGCGTAGCTACCTAAGTGATCCAGTTCTTTTTTAATTGCAGCATATTCATCTAAAGCTGATTGAATCTTACTAGTATCAGAAAGCGTCCCAGCGTATTCTTGATTGAATTTCTTCGTTCTTGCGATTGTTTTCTCAAGTTGAGCATAAAATGCATCATTTGAATCAAATAATGTAGATAAATCCCAAGTTTGTTCTACTGGAACTTCATTTCTTTTCGGTAAACTCATATACATTCTCCTTTAGTCATTAAAGACTCATCCATTATAGATGTTAATATTTTTATTATACGCTTTATTATGAATTTTTAGAAATCTTTTTAACAAAAGTGTTTTTGGGAAATTCTATAATCAAGTTAGCCACCTACGGTGTGCTTTAAAAAATAAAAAATGAGCCATGTGCATCCATGTTAATATTGTAGTTACCACAACAAACAATAAGGAATGAATGCAAATGACTCATCTAAATGGTACCACTAATCATGTTAAAGGAAAACACTTAACTGAATTTGAAAGATATCAAATTCAGGTTTTGAAGAGTGAAAATTATTCAAATCGTGCTATTGCTAAAATTTTGAATAGAGCACCTCAAACAATTAACAATGAGATCAATAGAGGAACTGTTAAACAAATTAAGCGCGTAGTTTCTAATGGTAAAGAATATTTTTATGATTATGAATGCTATTTCCCTGATGTTGCTCAACTTAAATATGAAACAAATCGTATGAATTCTTACAGGACTCCAAAACATCAGCTATCTCATGCTTTTATTGATTGGGCTGATAAGATGATGTTGAATAAAAAATGGTCTCCCGATGTCGTAGTTGCCTATGCTAAAAAGAATAATATTTTTTGTGATTCTATTATTCCTTGTGTTTCAACACTATATAACTGGATTGAAAGAGGAATTATGAAGACCTCTAATATCGACCTTATAGAGAAGATTTCACGAAAACCAAATACAAATAGAAGACCTAGTCGAAAAAATAAAAAAGTATTAGGAAAATCTATCGAAGATAGAAGTCATGAAATCAATTCTAGAGATGTCTTTGGTCATTGGGAAATAGATACTGTAATTGGTTCTAAACTTAAAAATGAAAAAGCGTTACTTACACTTGTTGAAAGACAGACACGATTTGAAATCATCGTTCCTATTAAAAGTAAAACTAATGATGCTGTCACATTAGCATTAAGTCAATTAAAAGATCAAATAGGTAATTCATTTTCACGAATATTCAAGTCTATTACTTCTGATAACGGATCAGAGTTCTGTGACCTTACAGAGACATTACCTGATACTGAAATATACTTTACGCACCCTTATTCATCATGGGAACGAGGTACTAAAGAAAACCACCATAAATTCATTAGAAGGATAATCCCTAAAGGAATCAGTATGGGATCAGTATCTGATGAGATAATTTATCGTATCCAAAACTGGATGAACAATTATCCCAGAAAAATTCTAGATTACGAAACACCTACATACCTGTTTCTGAAGTCACTAAAATCCGAAGGATTATTAAGTGAACCATTAAGTTACTATCTCTATTAATTTGGATGTTGTGGCTAACTTGCAATTGAAATTTTCGCAAAAGTGTTTTTCGTAAAATATTAAGTATTTTCTAAAGTTCTAAAGATTTCTTTAAATGATAAGAAATTTACCGAATATTGATTTTATATTTATAATTATAGGGTATAATAAGTTTTGTATTTTCTAAAATTGATAAAGGATAAGAGAGTGATAAAATGATGATATTAAATACGATAAACTTTTATGAAATTCCGAACTTTCTGTTCATCACTATTGTAGGGATGCTTGTTATCTCATTGATTTTCGGGTTGGCTTTAGGTAGATTTCTTTTTGCACCGATCATTACGTTTTTATTATTAGCAATTGTGGCGTTTATACTACCTAACTTTTACGATATTACTTACCAACCTTTACTTGGATATGCAGGCTTTTTAGCGGTTATTTCATTATTGCTAAGCATTTTATTCTGGTATATGACGAAAGATTATCGCAAGAACAGAAAGTTAAAACAAAAAGCAAAATTAGAAAAACGTAAATATGAT
This sequence comes from Macrococcoides bohemicum, assembly GCF_016865215.1. Lineage (NCBI taxonomy): Bacteria > Bacillati > Bacillota > Bacilli > Caryophanales > Staphylococcaceae > Macrococcoides > Macrococcoides bohemicum. The sequence goes on along the minus strand of NZ_CP054482.1, from coordinate 1,297,144 downwards.
GAAAATCAAAACCGTGCTGAGATGGAATCGGTAAAGCATCATGAAAACAAATTAAATCGTTAAAAGCTTAAAGAAGCGGTCAGGAAATCTCCTGACCGCTTTATTTTATATTGTAATCAAATATTTACATTTTATTAATAAATTTTATTCGTGGTTTACATCATTACATTAAAATTTAATTTGTACATATTAAATATCCTAAAGAATAAATTTTGAGGAGAACGTCATTATGAAAAATGTAGGCAAAGTTATTAGTACTTTAGCGTTAACATCATTACTAGCAACACCTATTGCTGATGCACAATCAGTAAACAATTATGGACCAAATAGCAAGATTAAAGTTTCTCAATTAGCTCGCTATGATTCAAAGACTGAATTCGGTGAAAGCGGTACTGAAATTGTAAGTTATGATCCACAATACAAACAAGCATACTCAATTAACGGTGCATTAAATGCAGTTGATATTATAGATATGTCTAAATTATCAAAAGGGAAATTCACATTAAAGAAACGTATCTTATTAAAAGACCTTGGTATTGAAGGTAGTGATATTACAAGTGTCGCAGTGAATAAGAAATATCACTATATCGCTATCAGTATTCCTGCAAAAGAAAAAACAGACAATGGACGCGTTGCATTTTTAGATAAAGACGGTAAATTAATCAGTAAGGTTACTGTTGGGGCATTGCCAGATATGTTAACTTTCACGCACGATAGCAAGAAATTAATCGTTACTAACGAAGGTGAACCGAATGATGCTTATACTGTTAATCCGGAAGGTTCTGTATCTTCAATTAAAGTCAATGCACTAGGTAAAGTAAAACAATCAGCAGTTAAGACAGTTAAATTCTCTAAAAAGATGATTCCAAGTAACTTACGTCATCTTGGCCGTACCGCTGAAGAAAGCTTCTTAAATCTTGAACCAGAATATGTAACGATAGATGATAAAAATGAATTTGCATATATTACGATTCAGGAGCGTAATGCGATCGCAAAGTTTGATCTTAAAAAAGATAAATTCGTAAAAGTAAGAGGATTAGGCTATAAATCATATTTAAAGCATACAATTGATGTTTCTGATAAAGATAAAAAGATTAATATGAAAAATTATCCGTTACTTGGTATGTATCAACCTGACGGTATTGCTCAAATGACGATAAAAGGTAAAACTTACTTATTAACAGCAAATGAAGGGGATTCACAGGATTACGAAGGATATAGTGAAGAAACTAGAATTGCAGATATCGCTGATCAATATGATTTAAATAGTAAATATTTAAAAGGTACAGATATTAAAGATTTAGAAGATGACAAGCATCTTGGACGTCTTAAAACAACAACTGCTCAAAGTTTTGTTAATAAAGAAGGTAAATTCACTGTTCCTGTAACATTTGGTGGACGTTCATTCTCAATTCGCAATGCGGGTAATTTAGGATTAGTGTACGATTCAGGATCAGATTTTGAATCAATTACTGCAAAAGCAAATAAAGATACATTCAATTCACATCAGGAAGAACTTGGTAAAATTGAATTTGACTCAAGAAGTGACGATAAAGGTCCAGAGCCAGAATCAGTTATAACTGGCGTTATCAATGGTAAAACGTATGCATTTATTGGTTTAGAAAGAACTGGTGGAATTATGGTTTATAACGTTTCAAATCCGAAGAAACCTGTATTTGAAACATATTTCAAAGCAAATGATAATGGCGATATTTCACCGGAAGGTTTAACATTTATCGATGCGAAACATTCTCCGACAAAACAACCGGTATTACTTGCAAGTCATGAAATGAGCGGAACAATTGCTGCTTATGAATTAACGGCTTTAAAGTAAATGTAATTAATTATTTATAATTGAAACATTTATACATTAATAATGGAAAGAATAGAAGATACTACGAAATAGGTAGTATCTTTTTCTTCTGCATACAACTTCCTATAATATATATTATGTAAACTAAAATATTGAATAAAGACATCATATAATACTATTTGACATTTATATTATATGATGTCTTATATTGTTCTTTAGATTATTTATTCCATTGTTATAACTTAATGATTAATTCGACTCACTAATTTTATCCGGTCCTTTTTGTAATACAATATTTTCTGTCGTTTCTAATTCATCTTCTGACTGATTATTTTTATTTTGTTTACGTTGTTTTAATTCACTTAATTTTAATCTCGTTTTTAATGCGGCTTGATATACAGCATATTTAGGTTTATTGATTGGCTTAATAAAGTCTCCAACAAGTTCTTCAATTTGAGCGTTAAATCCACGTTTAAATCGATATACGCCGTAATCTTCACCAGATTCACTGAAATCACCAGATACACCATAGAAGTTATAGCGATCAAATCCATGTTTAAAACAATAATTGATCATATACCAGTGCATTGCATATGGACCCATGAATTTATTATATTTCTCACTAGAACCGCCAGAGAAATAATTCACTTCGAAATGGTTTAAGAAAAACATACCAGCAGCTAAATTAAGAATTTTTCCATCAGTTTTACGTAATGTGCTCATATCCAGTAATTCTTCTTGCATGTGATTGATTTCACAATCTAACTGTTCAATTTTCTTCATCTGCTTATCAGATTTATTTTCATTTGCCATCATCTGATCACGTTTTGATTCAGATTCTGTAATATCATTCGATAATTTCTCAATATATTCATCAAGATCAATATATGCTAACGGTAATAGTACTTTATCGTCATAGTATTGATGGAATCCTTCAAAATAACGATCTGGACGAGCAATAAAACCAGCGCGTTGTTCCGTTTCACGATATAAATCTAAAAATACATCTAATTCTTCTTTACCAAGCAGTCGGATTTTCACGCCGTATTTTTGCGCTTTTTTCACATTACGTTTACGTTGTGAATCAAATTGTTTCATTATAGAGGCTGGCGTTTCATCTTGAAGGTATAATACACTCATCCATCTGACCTGTGTATCCATCGTATACCCTACTGAGAAACCGGTATGTTTATATCCAAGCGATTTTAACTGATTAATAATCGCGTCATTTGTGCCATATTCTTCTTTATAATTCACATCTTTATCGTATAATTTATATATCCAGTAAGGATCTAGTTTCACATATAAAGCTTGATGCGTTTTTAAATATGTATCAAGTGATTTGAAGTAAAAATCAACAAGCTCTGAATTCTTATAATCCATTACTGGACCACGGTTTGAATAATAGAAATAACTTCCGAATGTCGGTATTTTAGAAAATAGACTGGCAGCAATGACTTCGCCTTCTTCTTTAACACCTAGTAATACAACTGGATAACCGTCAGCTTCTCTATTCTTTATGTTTTCCTGCAGTTGAAAATAGTGACTCATTTCAGTTGTATTCCAAATAAAATCAGTATATTCTGCAACCGTCAACTCAGTGAATTCCATGAAAATCTTCCCTTCAAATCTTATTTACGTATTTTCTTCATCGTTTCGTATAATTTGTAAACCGGCTTATTGATTGGCAATACAAAATCTCCGATATATTCGATTACATCTGCGTTAAATCCTTTTTTAAATTTGATTACACCAGCGTCTTCTGCATCTTCCGTGAAGTCACCACTGATACCGTAGAAGTTATAACGATTAACCCCTGATTCCATTGCATACTTTATCATATCCCATTGTATTGCATAACTACCTGCGAAATGCCTGAATTCATTTGAAGTACCACCTGCAAGATAAACGACTTCAAATGGATTGATTAAATAGAATGCAGCAGCAATCGGTAAAGTATCACCATGTTTTTGCTGTAAAGCTTTTGCTTCAGCGAGCTTTTCTTTAATTGCTGTTAACTGATTTTCGCTTGTTGTAAGTACATTTTTCCATTTCTTCGCATCAGGCTTTTTCTCAAGTTCATTTTTAGCTTTATCGATTTGAGCTTTCACATCAACTTCTTCTGCAATGAGCTCAGGTATATATGTAGAAAAATCAATATAAGCGAGTGGCATTCTCACACGATCACCGAAATACTGTATTCGATTTTTATAGAATGCATCCTCTCTATCAACAAACTCTTTTTTTCCACTCGTATCATTCATAAACTGTCTGAAGATGTGCAGTTCGTCTATTGAGAGATCACGTACCTTTATACCGTTTTTAATCACTTTTTTGATATTACGTTTACGTAGGCTATCCATATTGTTCAATACTTCTTTTTCCGACAAACCTGCAGTATTTAGCACCGAATGCCAGCGAATTTGATGTATTGGATCGAAACCAGTCGTAAATCCTTGGTGTTTAAAGCCTAATGCTTTTAATTGTGTGAATATATCTTTTGTATCATAGCTTTCTATCACTTTGCCATCATGATCTCTCAGTTGATATGGTACATATGGATCGATTCTAAGATGAAGTGCTTTATGACGCTTTAAATAACGTTCTAATTCCTTGAAAAAGAATGTCACAAGCGCTTTATTGTGAAAGTCCATGACTGGACCACGATTTGAATAGAAGTATTTGAACGCCTTCATCACAGGTAAAGCGGTGAAAAGACCTGCTGCTATGATATTTTCATTATCATCTGTAACGCCTACGAGATGTACTTCAGCACCTTCAGCGATTTTCAAATCATAGTTAACTGCCATCTGCGTAAAATGGCTATATGACTGTTTATCTGTATAATCTCCGAAAGCTTCTCTTGATAAGTTTATAAATTTCATGATGATTCTCCTTATTCAAATGAACGCTATTGTTCATTAATCTCATGCATTATAATAACATAAAAGCGTCTATTTAATCACTTCATAGCGTTAATATTTCATCAATAAAGAAGATTTAAATGAAATTTACACTAATTTTGTCTAACATAAATTTATATTAAATATCTGTACATTACTTATGCTCTACTATCAACTTTATATTGTTACTTTAATCACTTCATGTATGCTATAATTCGGTTATATAAACGAAATTATAGTAATTCGTCTAAATAAACGAACTGGAGGTATAAGATGTTATCTTTATTCGTAATGGATGTTTCCGGAAGTACAAAGTTCGATAATACAGCGGCAATCAGTCACACATTAGTGCATTTAACTGAAGAAATTGAACAGTGGACAAAGGACGTATCGTTTAAATATATTAATTTTCGTATGGGTGATGAATTATTTTTTGTGAGCGATAGTCTGTCAGCAACCCTTTTTACAAGTTTCTATATTAAGTTGTTATGGCCCTATAAATCACAACCAATTAAATTCGGAATTGCTGCGAGTAATGAAGAAATACCTACCGGAAACCTTGAACATTGGAATGCACCTATCATTAAACAGGCACGTCGTAATTTAACGCAAATTAAACAGTCAGACATTACAGATTTTCATTTAACGATTGAAGAACAGGATGTTACGGTTATCAACAACGTATTATATCCATATTTAACTGAAATCGTTCATAATCATTCTGAAATGCAGCAACAAGTGCTGCTTCTCTCCTATGTATATGATCAGCAAAAAGAAATTGCGCAAGTCCTTGGTAAAAGTCTGTCAACAATATCAGAGCATTTAAAGCGAAGCCATAAAAAACAGTTAATGCTGATAGAAGCGGCGTTAACTCAACTTGATGATAACAATCACAACACATTGTATATCCAAAATACTTTTAAGGAGTACGCATTATGCTGAAAATTATTTTAATTGCGATATTTATACTGTTATTTATTATGTCAGGTCCTATTATTAAATGGGTTTTATCGGCCATGAGTGAAACAAAGACGAAGCAGTCAGATAACGTAGGATTAATGATCGGTTATATAGAAAGGTTACTGATCCTGATGTTTATCGCTTTTGGAGAATATACAGCAATTGGACTCGTTATCGCAAGTAAATCGATACTTCGGTTTAATGACCTTAAAGATGATAAACCAAATTACAATTTAGAGAAGATTGATAAGACAAGTGAATATATATTACTTGGGACGATGCTAAGTTTACTTATCGGTGTTGTACTCGGATTAATCTTAAGAAATCTCTTACTTATGAAATAAACCACATGAGGCATTACCCCATGTGGTTTATTTTTTATAGTACTTTTACAAATGCTTCTGCGACCTCGACACTTGATTGAGGATTTTGGCCGGTCACGAACTTCTTATCTGTTACAACGTGTGATGTAAAATTCTCACCCACGACAAAGCGGCCGCCTTGTTTTTCTAACTCTGATTGTAATGCAAATGGAACAACTTCATCTAGCTTCATCGCAATTTCCTCGTTATTCGTAAATCCAGTAAGTTTAACACCGTCAATTAAGTAGCTGCCATCTTTAAGTTTAGCACCAACAAATGCACTTGGACCATGACAAACAGCTCCGATTGCACGGCCATCTTCTTTATAGAATGCAAGGATGTTCTGCAAATCCGGATCATTAGGTAAATCATACATCGTACCATGTCCACCCGGAATAAATACGCCATCATAATTTTCAAATACAACGTCTCTCAATTTTAGAGAGTCGCCTAATTTCTTAACGACATCTGCATATGTCTTCGTTTCATCATTAGCTACAGAGTTTGGATCTAGTGGGATTGCGCCACCTTTAACTGAAGCAAAATCTACTGCGATATTATTTTTCTCAAAAATCTTGTATGGTGCTGCAGCTTCTTCTAACCATAGTCCTGTTGGTGTACCATCACTGAACTGCTCTTGATTTGTCAGTACCATTAATACTTTTTTTGTCATAAATAAAACACGCCCCTTCTTATATATTAACAACATTATAACGAAAAAGGACGTGTGTCTCAAAATATTAACCTTAAATTTATCAGAAAATTCTAAATTTATATTTATACTAGATTACATTGCTCAATACATATTGATAAATTAACTTTTCCGTATTTTCAAGTGAAGTTTTATGTGTACGTTCCATCGCATGGCTTGATTCAATACCAGCCCCAAATAGACCATGTTTAACATCATAACCAGCGCTCATTGCAGCACTTGCATCACTACCGTAATACGGATAAATATCAACTTTATAATCAATTTCATTATCTTTACAAAGCTGAACGAGATGTTGTTTCAATTGATAATGATAAGGACCTGAGCTATCTTTCGCACAAATTGATACCGTATATTCATCAGATGATTGTCCATCTCCTAATGCTCCCATATCAACAGCAATATATTCTACAACTTCATCCGGAACATTGGAGTTACCACCATAACCGATTTCTTCATTATTTGAGAAATAGAAATGTGTCGTATGTGGTAATTCTATATTTTCAGCTTTTAAATGACGTAACAGTTGAATAAGCATCGCCGCACTTGCTTTATCGTCTAAATGACGTGATTTAATAAATCCGGATTCTGTAATCTCGCATCTTGGATTGAACGTGATAAAATCTCCGACACTGATACCTAATTTTTCAGTATCTTCCTGAGACTTTACGATTTCATCAATACGAACTTCCATATGATCCTCATCACGTTTAATATCACCTGCATTACGATAAACATGGACGCTTGTTTCATGCAGACAGATTGTTCCCGTATACACTTTATCATTTGTATGAATTTCACAGTATTCACCTTCAACAGCATTCCATCTGAAACCACCAACCATTGATAAACGTAAACGACCACTCGGTAGAATCTCTTTAACCATTGCACCTAAAGTATCAACATGTGCTGTTAAGTATTTATGACGTGTATCATCTTTCCCGGGCACAGTAATCAATACCCCACCTTTATTGGTTTGTTCTACCTCATAGCCAATACTCTCTAACGTTTCTGTCACATATTCAATCGCTTTAAATGCGAAACCTGAAGGACCTGGAATATTTACTAAACGCTCAATCTCTTGCATCGTGCAATTTACATCTGGATACATTTACATTCTCCTTTTCAAATTTACTGATAATTTAATCTTATCTGATAATGAGGGGGAGTACAATGGTTGATAAGAAAAATACAAAAACTTTCAGTTAACTGAAAGTTTATTAAATTTTCTAAGGAATTATCAGTCTCCTGAAAGTTTTTATATCTATGTAATATTAATTTTTTTCATTTTAAACAAGCTATTCATCATGAGCGTTGCCCCTATTGTAACAATCACAAACACAACTACACTCATCGCATATGGGTTTAAATATGTACCAAGGATTAAAGATCCATTAGATAATAGCTGTGCGCCACTGAATGTGAATGAACTGAATGTATTATAGGTACCTCGTTTTTCTTTTGGTATTAGTGTCAGCATTTCAGCACTTTTAATCGGTGCAAATATCATTTCACCAAATGTAGCAATAAGCACAGCTATGATAATCAGCCACCACATATTTGCAGAAGTAAGTACTGCATATCCTATTGCATACATCAATAGTCCAAATCCTAGAATTCTACTTACTTTAAACTTCTCTAACCACTTACCAACTAATAAAGAAAATGTAATAACGGTAATTGTATTAACGAGGTTAATGATTGTAAACATTCTAACACCGGTAATTTCAAAGCCGGACAAGTAAATTGTGTCAAAGTTTTTATGTAATCTTACAGCAACGTAAGTACTTGTCATGAGCTCCACAGTTGCAATAAACATCGTACCGATTACCATTAATACGAATCGTTTATCTTTAACGACAGTCTGATATGCAATGAACAAATCTACAAATACATTTTTATGTTCTTTTTTACGGATAAAGCTGTTTGTTTCTTCAATATATTTCATATATAAGAAACTTAATAACAGTGCCACCATCGCTGAAGCAAAGAATAACCAGCTTTTATGTTCGTTATAGAATAGTCCACCGAGAAGTGCGCCTATTGCCAGTGATAAATTAATCAGCCAGTAATCCATCCGATATAATAATTTCTTATTTTCATCTGTTGCTGAATCCTGAACTAGTGCACTCATAGAAGGTCTGCGAAATGCACTAAATATGGTAAAGAGTATAAATGTCGTCATAAATAGATTAATCCATGAGTTGACAACGGTTAGCCACATAAATATTAGCGATAATGCTTCAGCAAATGAACCGAATATCAGCATCTTCTTTCTCGGGAATTGGTCGACTAAGTAACCTCCCCAAATATTACTGATAAACTGGACAAAGACGATTGATGCTAAAAACAATCCAGCGATTCTTGCATTCAGCTGATCAGTTAAATATAGTGCAATAAATGGTAGTGTCGCACTATAAGTACAGCGATTGACAAATGAACCCCACAATCTGAGTTGGATATTGATTGGTAAGTCACGAACTTTCATTTTCATTCCCCCTAACTTTCTACATATGATAAAGTAGACTTAATGATTTAAAAATGGACAATATTTTATTTTAGTCCACTTTTAGGAGGAGTTATGGAACAATTATTACTGTCATTCTATAATTTAAAGATTATAGCATTTCATCAATCGTCTGTCAGTGAACAGTTAAATGTGAGCCAGAAGCATTTATCCAGAAGTTTAAAAAGATGGCAGGATAGTGGTTATCTAACTTTTCAGAGTGCACGTGGTCGAGGGAATCAATCAACGGTTCAATGGTTCGTGGATATCGATACATTATATTTCAATAAGGTGAATGCAATGCTAACGCCATATCATTTGTCAGATGCTATTCAATATTTAACATGGGACTGGTCTATTCATCATAAACAGATGTTGATTACGAAAGCTAATCAATTACTCGGGGTATCTACAGCTGATGTAGACAAATTAGTCGTTAAGAAGCGCTACGCCCCACTCTATTCTCATCCTTTAGAAGTGGTTGATATCAATAGCTCAAATATATTAAGTAATATTTATGACACGTTAATCACTTATGATAAACATTCGAATCAATATCATTTTAAGATAGCACAGCATATCGATTTTTATGATGATCATGCAGTGATATATTTACGGAAGAATGTTTACTTTCATGATGGTACTCAAGTGACTGCTGAAGATATTAAGCGATGTCTGAGTCATGCGATAGCGTATCAGGAGACGAAAGTGTTATTAAGTCCAATTGTTTCAATTGAAGTGATTAATAAACTTACAGTTAAAGTATATTATCACGATTTTCCATATTTCAAAGACGTATTATGTAAGTTAAATCTTGCAATCTATAAGCAGGATAAGCAGCAAATTATTGGTACAGGATCATTTTATATCGCAATGAATAATGAATTTCAAACGACTTTAAAATCTTTTAATCAGTATTATGGCTATCAATCATATCTTGATGAAGTTGAATTAATCTATATACCGAAGCTTAAAGAAACTAACTTTACATTAAGTGATAGTGATACGTTCCAGCATATCGAAGTAACAGATGGTTTTTATTATGTGCTGTCACTCGCTCAAAATAAGTTATCAGATCTGCAGAAAGCAACGGTGCATTACTTATTTCAGCAGTCCGTTCATCATGTAAAAGATATACACACAAGTAAAGGAACCCCTTATATTCTGAAAGATCAGCCATTTTCGCTTAAATCATTAAATAAATTAGAAGATCATTTCTCTATAATAATTGTCTATCCGAGCTATATCGAAAAAAAGATGCTCCAGTATAAAAGATATTTAAAGCGATACAATATAGAAGCGGTATTAAAACCTATCGATATTATGACTTCCTTTAAAAGTGAAATAACAATTGAGGGGGATATCTATATCCACGGTATGTTCTTTAGTGAAGCGGAAACCTTTGAATACTTTACGATGCTCTATCAAAATAAAACGATGCATCACCATTTATCACAACAATATCCTCTGTTGAGTGATTATTATGCTACATATATCACAACAGATACTCGTGAGTGGAATGAACTGAATCATGCGATTAATCAGTCGTTATTTGAATCACATACACTCTACCCTATCTTCAACATTACTCAGGAAGTTAAAGTACCAAATAGCATTCATAATGCCAAAGTGACTACGGCAGGATTCTATAACTTTTCAGAGCTTGTGATTAAACGATAAAAAAACTTTCAGGTCCTGAAAGTTTTTTGTTTTTTTATAATATCTTAGTTATTTTTGTTTTATTTTTTCTTATCAAATCATTAATGCGTCTTCAATTGCTGTGTCGAAATTTCCAGCATTCTGATATTTAATGTATACTGTTCAGCAATTAAGTTATATACGCCGTCTTCAGACAATACACCAGTCGGGATATCCTGATACGTATCAGATTCATTTGATAAATCTACATCACGCATATACTCTTCGCTACCATAATAGTCTTTTAAGGCATTATAATCTGCGCTATTTGCTTTCAATTGATCTAATAACGCATTCATCTTTTCAACAATTTCACTTGTTTCATTTAAGACTTTCTCATAACGGATTACATCTTCTTTCATTGTATTCACCTCATATTGATAGATATATTAACAATTTATGTCTATTATACGTTTGATGGATGAATAATTCCAGAAATACAGGTTGGTTTTATGATTGATTATAGTGCTTGTGTTTATATTCACGATATCTGACTATGCCTTATGACCAGCGATAAGACCATTGCGCTTCATCGCCGTGCCTTGCTCTGTATACGATACTGCACGCAAGACACTATTCTTCCCAAAACGTATCTTTAGCTGGTCTACCGTCTTTTCCAGTCTCTCTTGTTTCTCACGTTCAAACTCATCGACAAAGAGTGATAACTGACGATCTTCCTCACGAATAAAGTTCGTAAGTGAAATATTTACTGTACGATACATACGCTTTTTATCACACAACTGCATCATAAATCCCCACACAACCTGAAAGATATCAGCGGTTAAATTCGTCCCTTCAGATAATGTGTAACTTTTATTTACTTTTCCTTCATCACTATAGCCAACAGTAAAAGAAATCGTACGTGCAATCATATTGTCGGCACGTAGTCTGAATGTTACTTCTTCAACATGTTCTAACACGACAGCTCGTAGTTCATCGAAACGGTAATCACGCATTAAAATCTGACTTTTATTAATAGAGGGTTTATAAATATGATGTTTCTCTCGGATTAAACTTGAATCAATTCCGTTTGCATGTAAATGCAGGTCTACTCCGATAATACCGAAATCGCGCTTTAAATAATGATGCGGATAATTAGCAAGCTGCCCAATCGTGAATATCCCCTTTTGATTGAGTTTCTTCTCGGTGCGACGATTAATTCCCCAGAACTTACTTAACGGCTCAATCGACCACATCTTTACCGGTACATCTTCGTAATGCCACTCAGCAATACCATCCGGTTGTGTCTTTGCTTCCATATCCAGTGCAATCTTGCTGAGTAAGACATTATCCCCTATTCCCACGGCACACTGAATTTGCGTCTTATCATAAATCTCCTGTTTAATCTTTAAGGCAAGCGCATACGGACTTTCTGCGTATAGTTTATAACTCTTTGTAACATCCATAAAAAATTCATCGATACTATATTGATGGTAATCCTCCGGTGCAACATATTGCAGTGAAATCTCAGCAATTTGACTGGCAACTTTCAGGTAAGTGTTCATCGAAGGATTGATAATATAAATATCAGAACGATGAGGTATTTCAAATAAACGTGAACCGGTCTTTATCCCCATTGCTTTTAGAGGTGGTGTAGCAGCAAGTACAACAGACCCCTGTCGTTTCGTATCAGCGACAACAGCGAGCTTTGTTGTCATAGGATCAAGTCCTTTCATGATGCAAGAAACACTCGCAAAGAAACTCTTCTGGTCAATACAGAGTACATTCCTTTTCTCACATAGACTGTAATCATACATATTAAGCACCCTCTTATAATCTTTGATGATACATTTATCATACCAGAACATACGTTCTATTTCAATAAAAATAGAACGTATGTTCTTATTTTTCAAGATATTAAAACAGAAATAAATAAACGGCTAATATGGGCTGCCACTCCATATTAGCCGCGAAAAAACATAAAAACCTACGAAAAAGTCCGGCAAATATGGAATACAACGCCACATTTGCCGGAACACATGCAATAAAAATATAAATTATTCTATTTTCTTTTTAAAACACACGATTCTATTTGTTTCTTCAAACCCTAATTTTTCATGCATTAAAATACTATCTATATTTGTTAACTCACAATCGCTAGCAAATTCAGTACACCCATTCTCTTTAGCAAACTGTTCGCAAGTTGTAATAAGTGCTCGTGCTATTCCACAATTTCTATATTCAGGTAAGACATAAATGCCTTCAAGAAAACCTACAGGGCTTGTTTCTGTCCCCTCAACATAATCAACACGCAAACTGACATGCGCAAAACCTACATCCAGATGATTGTCATGATACAGAAATACACGTTGATTATCATGATCGATTAAAGTCTTAAATTCATTTATTAAATCTTCATATATATTGTCCGGCCATAGTCTTAAAGCAAGGTTGGTTACGGTATCTAACTTTTCTAACGTCAAAGGTTGAATCATACAAACGTCTCCTTGATATCCACAATCCAAACAGCATAATGATCTCCTACATCCCAGTAATCTTTAAAGAAATACGTAGGTTGACCAAATTTACGCGTCCATGTGGCCATAGCTTTCTTATAACCACAATCAAAGCAGTACGAATCGACACCCTGCTCTTTCATAAACTGTGTTAAAAGCGTGATAAGTTGACTACCTATTCCTCTACTCTGATAATCAGGATGTATATATAATGTTCCCATCTCTTTTAATCCATCAACTTTATCTCCGACAAGCTCCTGGATCATTTGATTAGGTGTATAGAACCCAATAATTCCAACAACAACGTCGTCATCCTTAGCGACGATAAACATATCATCTGAACCATTAAAATAACGATTGATATAAGTCATCTTTTTATTAATTTCGCTATTAAGGTCTTCATCATCATCAACGCCATTGTTTAAAAATGTATGTGAAATAACATGTTTAAAGTAGCCTTTTAATTGATTAACGTCTTTGTATTGTAATTGTTCATATGAAATCATAAGCATCTCTCCTAATGATTTAATTGTTATCTTTATAATAATAGAAAACAGAATAAATAAAAAATGAAGTTAGCTTCAAATCTAACGAAATATTCGTAAAAAATGAAGTTAACTTCATATTAAAACATTATGAGAAAATTGTAATTACAATTAGCACAGCAATCGGTAATCCAAGTAAAATAGACGCTATAAACCAAGACATCGGTCTTGCCATATTTAATGTCATCCCCATTTCTGAAAGCTTAGGTACCCAGACATTCAGATCATCAGGATTATAGTAGAATAGTCCAAAGATATAATGTTCCTCATTGTAATATGGCGCTTTGTCTGAAGTGGCTATGGCTTGACGATACTTCTTGCTTTCCGAAATTTGTAAATAGATACAAGCTGCTGTAATTAAAAGCAGCATTCCAATCAGCATCATCATGATGCCATTCGGCAAATAATTATCATTATACACTGCAGGTCGAATAAAGATTAATATAAATAATAAGGTCATCGTAAATGAAATAAGGTGAATCATCATATTGTTAATCAGCTTAGAATTTTTTATAAAATTGATAGAAGCATCTTTGACAGCAGGATTTACAGTTGTATTGAAAAAGCTTGTCCCCTTTGAACTTGCCCAAAGTGATAATAATATGGCTAATCCAAGTAAGCCTGGAGAAAAAACGCTGAGGAAATTCTTTTGACTGAAATCATCAGCTACACCCTCAAAATTCCAATGTGTAGCGATCGTTTCAGGTATCTTATCATAATTTAGCGCAACAAATATAAATGCAGCAATAAATGCGATTAACTGCATTATAAATAGAACATTCGGAAGTGGCGAACTTTCTGTCATTAATCGCGTATCTGTCGCTTTCACTACTTTAATATCTTTCATCCAGTCTTCGCTTAACTTTACAGCTTTCAAATGATCATGAGCACTTTTATAGATAATAATTGCACCGATAATAAGAACGTGCAGCAATACAACAAAGCTTAATAAAGCTGCAGAATGATTGGCAACTAAATAAATTACTATAAATAAAAGTGCTACAGCAATGGCTAACATTAAAATTTGCTTTCTGTATTGTGCCTTTACCGTCTCAATTGCACCATTATCTGTTTCACTCTCAGGCACAAAGACACTAAATATTATATTACGACGAACGAAACGACCATTCAATAAGAACAATAAGCCGGTTAAAAACAATATGCTACTAAGTAATAAACCTTCCATCATTAACCCTCTCCCTCTTTAATTAATCTCAGTAAATCAGCTACATCCAGTTGTTTGCACTTCGCTTCATCAATAATCGGTTTCAAACGACTCATTAAATCTTCCCGTTCAACTTTTGTCGCAGCCTTTAAAGCATCAGGATGAATTATCGCTCCGGACTTCGGCTGCACAAGAATCAATTGTTTCTCCTCCAGATAATGATAAGCTTTGTTCACCGTATGCATATTAATCTGAAGACTCTTCGCAAATGCACGACCAGAAGGTAATGGATCATAAGGTACGACATTCCCTTCTGCAATATGATGAATCATTTGATTGGCAAGTTGTAAATAAACCGGTACACTACTCGTTTCATCAATCTCAATATACATTGAACCACCTCTCTGTTATACAAAGCATAGAACAGATTTAAAGGCAAAAATAAAAACCAATCTGTTATACATTTATTATAACAGATTGGTGTAGGATTACAAGTTGAAATGTTTCATGACTTCTTCGTGAGTATAGGTTACTTTATGGTTCAAATGCTCACGATAAGCAATATCAGCATCACGTGTATCCTGAATATCTTCCATATGACTTTGACATCTCTCAATCCATAGTTTTTCAAACGCTGCTTCTCCTAGAATGCGATGGGATAAGTCATTAATATGATCAATATTTTCTTGTTCACACCACTTTATACAATCCAGATATAATTGCATCTCTACTGATGTATTATCAATATCATAAATTTCAATCGGGATATCAATAACCCCTTTTTGAAAAGCAACGAAGCAACGTGTATGACCATCAACGATATAAAATTGATTGTCGTACTGAATTACTGAGATTATTGTATTTTTGACAGAAACATCATTCAGCCATTCACTTACCTCATCCACTTTACGTTGATTCAAATAGAGTTGAGTAAGCTTTAGATCATTAATATCCATGAAATAATCACATCCTATTAAGAGTGTAGTTCACTAATATAGTATCATGAATCGATTGAAATATTACTCATTTAATATGAAAATTAGAAACATCAAACCTAAATAAACATAAAGAGTTACGTTTATTCAGCTTTTTTCTGCTTCGCATAACTATAATTTCCTAAATACATGTTTACATTTTTATCTTCAATCCAATAAGTAACATCAAAAAACTTATCAAGAAAATATCTATCATGCGAAACAGCGATAATCGTTCCTTTGAATTTATCTAAAGCATCTTCTAATATTTCTTTAGATTCAATGTCTAAGTGGTTAGTAGGTTCATCGAGAATGAGTACATTAAAATCATTCGACATAATTTGTGCCCATCGTAAACGCATCTTCTCTCCACCACTTAAATCTTTCACTTTTTTAAATACGTCATAACCATAGAATAAATAGCCAGCGAGATGATTACGAGCCTCACCTTCTGTGACTGATGCGTATGCACGATACGCGTCTAAAACAGTATCATTGTCTTCAGTAAAATGATGTTGTGACAGATAACCAATCTTAATATTAGGTGCAATAATGATTTCGCCTTCATCAGGATTAACATCCTCTAACATCATTTTTATTAACGTACTTTTTCCTGTACCATTGGCTCCAACAATAGAAATCCTATCATTTCTTCTGATTTTCATATTTACATCTTCAAACAATATATCATCATACATTTTGGCAACATCAATTAAAGTGAACACATCTTTAGAAGATTTGTCTGCACTTTGAATATCAAGCTGCATTGTTTTAGCATCAATAATCGGTTTCTTTTTTATTTCTATTCTAGCCAAAGCTTTTTCCATACTTTTTGCGCGACGATGCATTGCGGCATTTGGTGGTACAGCTTGATTCGCCCATATTTTTAATTGTTTGATCTGTGCTTTCATCTTTTGAATTTTCTTCTGTTGATTTTTGTATTCTTCATACTCTCTTAAGATTCTATCTTCTTTTTCTTTTATGAAGTAAGAATAATTTCCGTGATAAATATGCAGTGCTTGTTGATCTATCTCTAATATTTTACTCACCGTCTCATCAAGAAAATAACGGTCATGAGAAATAATAATAACAGCACCTTTATAATTTTTAATAAATTGCGTTAACCATTCAATACTATCGATATCCAGATGATTTGTCGGTTCATCCAGTAGTAATAATTCCGGTGATTGAAGTAATAACATGGCTAAACCAACTTTAGTACGTTCTCCACCTGAAAGCTGAGACCAAAGTCTATCGGCCAATGGATTAATTTTGAGACCGTGCATTACAAAGTTGATTTTACTATCCTTTTCATAACCACCTAGTGCTTCAAACTTCTCTTGTATATTGGCATATTGAACTAAAATCTTTTCAAGATTATCAGGGTTACTTGCCATTTTTAATTCTAATGCTTTCATTTTCTTCTCTATTACATCAAGTTCAATAAAAGTTTGTGCTAAACATGAATAAACATCCATATCATCCGGGAATTTCGGGATTTGGCTCAAAATACCAACTTGTGTATCTTTTGATAAACTAATAAAACCACTATCAGGACGCTCTTCTCCTGAAATGAGTTTGAATAAGGTTGTTTTACCTTCACCATTTCTTCCGATAAGACCAATACGATCATTATCGTTAACTTCAAATTTGATATCCTCAAATATACGATCACCTGTAAAAGATTTTGATACTTGGGCTACGTTTAAAATATTCATTTTTTCTCTCCTCTAGTTTGGCTAGAGGAACCGTGTTTAGTATTCCTCTAGAAGTTGTACTTGCTTAAAAAAGGGCAGACTCCACCAATTTTTAATTTCAAACGCAAATTTCCCACGTACCGTTAAAACAAAACGCATACGCTTCGCAACTTCTAAAAACAATACCAGCACCTCCGTTCATAAAAATTAATTATATTATATAACAATTTTTAGAATATTTAAATATATATTTAGAAATAATAAGAACAAGCGATAATAAGCTAGTTCATTTTCAATTAAATCATTAAAATTAAATTTGTTTTCTCTAATCAATGTAAAATCTTTAAATAAGCCGTCTGAATTGTAGAAATTATTTTTAAACACATTAAAAATATCCTAGTCGTTTTCATTATAAAAGGTAGAATAGCTATTCATTAGACTATTCTACCTTAATTTTTTTATAAATTTTATAATTAACTTCTTCTCTTTTACTTTGAATCGTCTCAAATCGTTCTATTGTCCATGGTTCCCAGAATGTCTGTCCTTGCTTGTTAAAGACATATTTGTCATCAATCGCATAACATGCATGTGTTAGTATATTATCCTGATAGAAACAGATAACATCTCCACTATTAAATGAAGATTCCACTTCTTTGTATCCAAGACGGTTAAGGAAGAGCATAAAGGTTTCCTGATGCACCCACTGTTCTAATATAAATGGATTTTTAGTTAATGCATACAGTGTTGCCGACAAACAATTTGCGCCATGGTTTTCCGGAAATTTATTATGCAATGCAGTAAGATGAGATATTGAACTGAACTGCGTTATATCTGTTTTGCTAGGTTCATCATCGAACTGTTGGATAAAGCTTATTTGTTCTTTTTGAGAGAGCGTATCCCAATATGCTGAAGTTATTAATCTATCATCATTGATGAGCTGCGTGCCATTATCGATCATTTCTTGTTTCAATGCATCTTTAAATGTATTTTCTATGCTTTCATACCATCCTGGTTCGGCTACAATAACAAATTCATATGTCAGATGCCATGTTTGATACGTTGAATGGTTAACAACATTCGATAAACTACTGTTTTTCTTAAACTCTTCTTTCGGTACAACTAAAGTGTTTATTAAATTATGCTGCTGTTGATTTAAGAAAGCTTCTGATATAAAGAAAAGATCAAACTCGAACTTCAAATTACGCATGTTAACTACCCCACTTTAATATACTTACAATATCTATCCCATAAATCTGGTATTACTTCATCTAAATTTTGTTCAATTTCATTCGGACTGACCCACTTAACATCAACAACTTCTTCAGCCTGAAGATTAAATGTAATGTCATTGGTTGGTGATTCGTATAGATAAGTCTCAGTAATATAATGTGAATGCATGGTATAACCTTTGAATTGAATATCATCTAAAGGCGCAAATATACCTGCTTCCTCAAGTAACTCACGATGTGCAGCAAGGACACCATCTTCTCCTGCAACAGCAGATCCTCGACTACATTCCCATTTCAAACCAAGTGTTTTATCAGGATGACGTTGTGTAAGTAGCAAATCACCATTTGGTTTCTGTACCCAGATTTCTACTACTAAATGGTACAATCCATCAGGTACTGTAACGCCTCTTTCATGGAGGATACCAGTTTTTTGTCTATTCATATCTAGAAGTTCCCATATTTCACTCAAGTTTATCCCTCCAATGTTGTAATTCGTAATATTATTTATACCATTTTGGAATTACAATATTAAAATCTTCATAATACTTACGTTATACTTCAAACTCTTCTTTCATGACTTCTATTTCTTTGTCACCAAATGGGATTGCCCATGGTAATGAAGATAAGATATTCGTCGCGATATAAACAGATAATACTTCCCAAAAATCAATCGGTACTTTACCATCAAAATATCCATCGACGCGACCTCTACTAAATGTCTCACTCGTATTGACACACCAGCTGATACGATTGAATTCTTCAAATGATTCACCGATACTACATCTATCAAAATCAATAATCCATAGTTTACCTTTTTCATCAATGACCATATTCCCAACATGATAATCGCCGTGGTGGTAGACAACAGGTTTATCGATGATACGATTTTCATACTTTTCTATTACATTAAATAAACACTGATCATTATCATATTCATATTCACAGTTTAGATACATCGATTTCTTACGTTCGATTTTCTTTAGGAAAAAGTCACGCCATCCAAACTGATTTGCTCCAGGTATAGCATGAATGGCTTTCAATATTCTGCCAGCTTCAAGACCAAGTTCATATTGCTCTTCTAAAGTTAATGTCGGCAATATTTCTTTAGCTTCATGACCTTCAATCCATTGGTATAATAAATAATAATGATTATGATACTCGCCGTGTGATACTAATTGTTGCACAGGAAGTCCTAAGTCCATACACTGTTCAACTAAATAAATTTGCAATTTAATATCCTCTATTTCTTTAAAAGAAGAAAGACGTAATAGATATTTATCATCATGACTTGTAACAATATATTTTTGATCATCCGACCAGCGTTTGTTAAAGCTTTCTAACTTCACAAAATGAAAGCCTGGCAAGTAATCATTTAAATCATCAATATGCATGGCACCCTCCTATATATGTGTTTCAAAATAATGTGATAAAGATACCTTTCTTCCTTCCGTATCCCAATCATGATAAAGTTTAAATAAACGTGATACATCTCCATCTACATGCCTTACAAACTGAGTGATTTTAACAAAACTCATCCAGTAATGAAACATAATATATTCTTTTGGGTGCGAGTAAATATCATATGTAAAGTGTTCTAAAGGTAAGTCACCGAATTCATTTAAATAATATTCGTAAAGTGACTTTTCAAGATGAGATATGTCATCGAATAACTGTTCATCAAAAAAGAACTTTCTGGGAAGGTACGTCGCCATTCCTTCTTCAAACCACATATCTTCACACGTTGGATTCTCTTCATCGAATTCAGCAAGAAATAGATCAATATGATGCGCGAGTTCATGTCCTAATATTGCAAGCATCTCATCTTTAGTGTGTTCGGTATAATATGACGTGTATTTATCTTTTAAAGCTTCTGGAAGCAACGCTGTTAAATATTGTGCCCAGTAATCTTGGTCAGCACACATATAGATCGCTTCATCTCTCGTAAAAGCAGGTACTGGTTTTTCAAGTACCTCCTCCATCACAAAACGTGATGTCCAGAACACACCCTTTGGTACATCCTTTAACTGAAAATAATCTTCAAGATATTGTTGGAAATCATTTATTTGTGTATGGAAATATGTAATATCAGCATGATACTTATTTAGATCAGTAGCTTGTTCAAAAGTATAGATTGGTTTCATTAATATGCACCTTTCTGTGTTTATCATAAGAAAAAAATATATAATGACATTATACAGAAAATTCTTACAAAAAGGTGATTCGATGTTAAAACAAGTTTATGAAATTAACGATGAAATTTTAGCGTTATTGTTATTAGCAGACCCTTCGATTGAAATGATTAATAAATATATTAGTGAAAGTTCAATCTATATATTAGAGCAAAGCAAATTTACCGGTGTTGTTGTACTTAAAGAAGTAAGTGAATCAACGATGGAAATAATGAATATTGCAGTAAGTGAAGCTTATCAAGGAAAAGGTTATGGAAAGTTGATGCTAAAAGAAGCAGAAAAAATAACGAAGCATTCAGGATATAACAATTTAATCATTGCTACAGCCAACTCAAGTCTGAACCAACTCGCGTTATATCAAAAGTGTGGATTTAGACTTCATGAAATAAAAAAAGACTTCTTTATCAATAATTATAAAGAAGTCATAATTGAAAATGGTATAAGAGCGATGGATAAGATAATACTTAGCAAAAATATATAAAATCTAATTCATAAGATTTCAATTCTGCCATACAATCTAAAGATTATCCCATGTACTTTCAAAATCAAGAATTTCTTCATTTTTACGGTGTTTAATTTGATTTGTTATTCTCTTTTCCGATAAAAATAAAGTTTCCTGAATGGTATTCCAATCATCTTCACCGATTAAAACAGCTCCTTTTTCTCCAATTTCATTTGGCGCGATATATTTCTTTACTATCTTGATTAACAGATTTAATGATATTGAGAAATTCTTTTCTGGCATTATCAAATGTATAAATGTTCATATTTAAACCTCCGACATAATCTGTAATAACTATTAATCAGGAATTGTTATATACTCTACTCTCTATTGAATTAAATTCTATACTTTGTTCCACGACCTGTGCCGACTTTATAGACATATCCATTTTCACAAAGATGGTTAACTAAGCGGATGACCTTTGATTTATTGAAAGGCGTACGTTCTACTATTTCACTGCTTGAAAGCACATATCCAGAACCCAGTGTCTCCATAATGATACTTTCATCTTTTGTTACTTTTGGTAAAACATTTGTTACAGGAAGGATAATCTTAATACTTGTTTCTGAAACAAAAAATTGTGGCTTCACTTTATATTGGCTATAAGCAGATTTAATACGTTTAATACCTGTACCAAACATCTCAATATATCCTAATCTGAAAAATATATTAGCAAGAATAGGATTTCTTAATATTGAAACATTGTTTTCAAGATAATCGAACTCGCTAATCCCACTAGGCAATCCCCCTGGAGATGTAATTTCAATTTTATCTGGAAACATAGCAATATTAATATGGCTGTTAATATCCCAATGACGGTGAATAATTGCATTGGCTAAAGCTTCTCTAAATGCATCTTTCGGGATAATCTCGATTGAATTTCTATGCATCCCTGCTATCTTCTCGTATTCATAATAACGTTCAAATGAGTCAATAGCAGCTTGATAAGCTGAAAGGATTGAAATATTGGATAGACGGTTTCTATCAAGTATTTCATTTATAGAATGGCCAAAACGCGCGATATCAATGCATGGAAAATTATTACGATCAGCAACAATGGATGCTGCATTATTATATTTACCATTACTATCAATAATTCCTAAAGTTTTAAATAAATCATCGGATACTACATTAACATGAATTTTTTCCATCAATAATTTTGAAAGTGTATTGAAAGTAAGATCAGTTGATTTAACTTCAAGTGCTTCGAAAGATAAATTTGAACCTTCCAATACTAAACGCTTTAATTCTAGCTGGTCAACTTCAATTGTAGCAGTATCATTTCTTCGATATGCCTTACCTTTATATAAATATGGTTTATGAACGCCCTCTGTAACTTCTAAGCAAATCGTATTGTTTCTGTTAATTGAAAAAGTAAAGTGAGGACTAGGATTTATACTATCGTTAATTTTGTTTTCGATATCTAATATTGTTTTCTGAATGTTTTCAAACCCAATATATTCACCACTATCAGATACTCCAAATATTATTTGTCCACTACCATAATTCGCATAGGCACTCACAGTCTTTAAGAACTGATTTGATACTTTTTCTTTAAATTCAGTTGTTTTATTTTCAATCAACTAGACCACCTCTATATACATATTACACTAAACAAAAATGCAACGCAAAATTTTGCGTTGCATTTTTGTTGGTTTGTAAATAATAATGAATCAATTTAATTGCTTATTTCAATTCCAATAATTCTTGATAATCATAAGAATAATTAGCACGCTCAAGCGCTTCTTCTGTAATTTCTAGTAACTCCTCAAAACTATCTTCGACAAGATCTTCTTCAATAAATCCATCTTCTAATGTTTCATTATAATATTCCAGACCTTGAGCAATAATAAAACTTCTCGTATATAGAAAAGCATCATCTGAATTATATTTATTATTCTTTAAAGGTAGTTTTTCCAGTACTTCAAGATGCTTTGCTAAAGTATTATGGAAAGATATTATTTCTTCTCTAGGATATTTAGTTAATTTTTTGATTGCATATTGTTCATCAAGCTCGTCTGGGAAAAGGTGGTCAATCATTTTCCAAAATTTTGTATCATCCATTTGCATTTTATTGTTTATTTCGATTTCATCTTCTATACCATAAAACTTATCTTTTTCTTCTTCAATTTTTTCTGGCATATTATCCTCCATCCAATCCCAAAATGGATCTCTAGCATTCATTAGGAAATGTTCGTTATTTTTAGGGATATGAAAATCTATTTCTATATTTCCTATATATTCAAAATCGATACTTGAATCGTGATATTCCTCTGCCCAACTTATTGCGAATTCTGAAAATGGATTTTTAGTAGGATAAATTTGTTTTAATCTAGTATCAGTTAGTTTCGGTAAGGTAGTGTTGATATAGTCAGCAACATAATATTGCTTTGATTTTTCAACTGTTTTAATAATAACTAAACATGTATATAACCCGTAAGGTAGTTTTTCTACTAGAACATCACCGATTTTAAGTTTATCAAAATCATACATATTTAAATCTCCTTGTAAAAACGTTTTATTTTAATTACATTTTATCATTCTTTTAACATCTTAATCGCCTTTTCAAGTAAAACATCGCGTGATATATCTTCAGTAGT
The DNA here is from genome assembly GCF_016865215.1 of Macrococcoides bohemicum. Lineage (NCBI taxonomy): Bacteria > Bacillati > Bacillota > Bacilli > Caryophanales > Staphylococcaceae > Macrococcoides > Macrococcoides bohemicum. The sequence goes on along the minus strand of NZ_CP054482.1, from coordinate 1,272,833 downwards.
CCATGGAATTTCGATATCTGGTGTAATTCCTTTTAAAGCCATAGAGACACCATGATCTAAACCGTTATATCTTGAATAAGGACAAAGCAAGTCAAATTGGTCGTTTAAATAGAGATAACCACAATTTGAATAATCATTCATGCCTTTAGTAGCTCTTCCTATAACCGTCACAAATTCGCTATGTTTAACGGTCTCAACAAAATTGTCACCTGAACTCCCGCATCTTTCATTAGCGATTACAATAACTTTGATATCTTGAGCAATTCCGTCCAGTACAATCGGTTCAATATCATCGCTGAATTTGATCATACCTTTACCATAGTTATCAGACATTCTTTTGCGATATTCCTTAAACGCTTCCTTCGTCTCTCCCTCATCCATCTTCATCAAATCTTTATCCACTTTACTGATCATATAATCACAATATTTTTTTGTATAATTAAACGTTAATCCATAGTCGATATTTAATATATATCCAGGTGGAAAGATGTATTCTAACAATGGAAAATATGCAAAGTCACTGCCACCTCTATTATCACGCACATCGATAATAAATTTTTTACTCCGTTTAAGTAAGTTACTATTTTGTTTAATGAGTTCATGTAATGCATTAACATTTTTAAAATCAGGTAATCTGATAAATATATAATCATCATGCTTTTCTATTCTATATTCTTCATCATATAATTCATCATTAGACGCGATAAAGATATTTTTAACTTCTGCATTTTTTATAGTTACAGTTTTATGCTTAAGAAGAACATTATGCCATTCGTATCTTTCAGGATTTGGATCAAATAATAAATTTGCATCATTCTCAATTATATCTTGAATTGAGTGCTCACCTATTTTAATAATTTCACTACCAATTGTTATGTCTGGGTCGATAGATTTTACAACAAACAGCCGATTATTGTGGTTCTTACATAAAATTGATACTTTTTTTGTATTCAGTTTATCAATAATACGTAAATGAGGATCATGCAGTTTATTGAGCTGTTCAGTTACATCGGGAAAGAAATCATGAATATTTGAAAAATCCATTGATGCAATAATATCCTTTTTATCATTAAATCCGACATATTCTTCATTTAAATATTTATTTAATAAATTTAGTTCAGTTTTAAACATAAGCAACGCTCCTATCAGTAGAATAAACAGAATATTCAAATATAATTATATAACAATGAAGTTTAATCAGCACTATATAAAGTGATGAATTATGGTTATAAATAGCACTTATCGATCCTATTTGTAAGTGTATTAAACAAAATTAACTTTAAATTTTACTAGCAACTTTTAAAATGATTGATTACTTGTTGGATATTGATTTGATTACACATTATCTTTTACTTTAATAGCTAATTAACATTACATCGATTACAATAAAATAGAAATATCAAAAGCGCTCATCGTTTAAATAATGCGTGAGTTTATTAGGAGATGAATTTATTGAAGCAAGTCATGATTTATGTTGATGATTTAGACAGTGCGGTAAAATTCTGGACTGAAACGCTAGAGTTTGTAATCGTACAGGAAATGGAGTTACCCGAGAATTATAAAGCGGTTGAAATCGCACCTAATGTGAATGCTGAAACGTCTCTTACTTTATTTGATAAAGCATTCATTAAGAAATACAGCCCGGAAGTAACACTGGGTACGCCTTCATTAATGTTTAAAGAAACAAATTTCGATGTATTATACGAAAAGCTTAGAGCATTAAATTTAACTGGTCATGACATTGTTGATATGAACGGCGTACATGTATTTAACTTTCAAGATGGTCAAGGGAATTACTTCGCTGTAAGTGAATAAAACAAAGCCGACTGGTTAGTCGGCTATTCTTTCTTACGTTCTTTCATACATTACGACTTTTTCGCTTTTATCACTAAAAACGGTGGTCTATGATTTACTTTCATAATATGTTCCTCATCCCATAATTTTAACGACATTTCTGTATTGCCTGTATCAATTACTCGTTCAATAATGAATCCATTATCGATTATAGTATTCATCAATGTACCAATTGTGCGATGATAACGTATTACTTCAGTATCTAACCACCCTATCGGTCTCGCGCTTTCTTCAAAATAATGATCTAATTTATAGTGATTGAATCGACTCTCAACATGAGACCAATTTTCTTGTTGTTTCGTTGCTGTTGTTAACGGATGTTCCGTAGAAAATAGCAATATACCGTCATTTGCTAATAATTTATTTAATTTTTCCATTAGTAAATTGAAATCTTCAATATAATGAAAAGCCAGACTCGATACTATCGAATCAAATTTAATATCTGTTTCATATGAAAGTATATCAGTTACTACAAAAGATGCGTGTTCATCTTGAACACGTTCTTTTGCATAGTTAATCATGTTATTAGAAATATCTAAACCTACAATTTGCTCTGGATTTAATTCCAACATATATTGAATAAATTTCCCCATACCACACCCAATGTCTAATACCTTTTTTCCTTTTATATCTGGTAACTCTTCCTTCATAACTGGCATTTCGATCATCTCGTTATAACTTAATTTGTTGTTACGAATTTTTGTGTAACCTTTATAGAAATGCTCGTTATCATAAATATTTTGTGACATTTTATTCATCTCCTATTTATACTTGGGCCCAGTAATTATATTTTATAAAACTATATAAAAAAGAATAGACTTATATTATAAAAATATGTATGATGTATTATAGAAGTAGCAAAAATAATTTTACAATAATTTACATATATTTTAACAGCCATCGATTTTTCGATGGCTGTTTTTTTCTTATTCATGATTAATAATATGTTCAAAAATTTTATTCTCACCTAACAACTTGTCTTTTAATACGGCAGGTTGAAGATTAATCTTTTCGATTTCATTTAGTGGAAACCATCGATACGCCATATCTTCTCCATTTTCACATCCTATTATAGATATTCCTCTATTCCATAATGATTTGGAATGACAAAAATAGTAAATGCCTAGTTCATGGAATGACTTTTTTGTGAATGATATGTTTGTTCGATGAAAATAGCACTTTGTTCAATCTCTATGTCAGTAGAAAGTTCTTCAAATATCTCTCTTTTCAACGCTGTTCTAGAATCTTCAAGCATTTGAACTTTGCCACCCGGTGGTGTCCAGTAATGTTTGATATTTTGAAGTAAAATATGATTATTTTCTATAATTAAAGCTGAAGCTCTGTATTTGAAACGCTTATTATCTTTAGTAAATGTGATGTCCATATGTTACTCCTGTAATAATATAATTTTATTTAAAGAATTTTCTGATTAATATATCATATAATTAAATCAATATATTTACAACGGAGGTTTAAATGAAAGAATATAATGTTAATACATATAAATACGATCATACTATTCACTATTTGTGGAAATCTGAACTTATAGAGGAGAATGAATCATACATTCTTCTTAAATCTCTACCACCCAGAAAGCTTATTCATCATACACGTGGTCAAACATTTGTTTATGATAATGCTTCATATCAAAAAGTGACGGTTTTACATTAAATACTGATATTTATCGTAATGGTGATATTGAATACTACTGTAATATATGTTCTCTGCTTATATCAAAAGAGAATAATATAGATATTGTGGATTTAGATATTGATATGATTATCGATAAAGAAGGCAAATATTATTTTGTAGATGAAGACGAATTTGAAATTAAAAAAATAAAATATCAATATCCAGATAACTTAATAATAGAGGTAAGTCACTTGAAAGAAAAATTAGAATCTTTATATCGTTCTAAGGCGTTCCCTTTTGATGGTTTTCTATTAAAACATGTTGAAACTATAATTAATGATGTAAAATAGTAAATTCGGTTAAATAAACGAAATAAATTCTTTTCGCCTATTTAACCGAATTCAAGTTGACTTTCTAATAATTAATTTTGACGGTAATTCTTCTGATGTCGCCGAGTCAGACAGTATTAATTCGACACTACGTTCCCCCATTTGTAATAATGGCAGATCGATAATTGTTATGTTATTTACCTGTGATAGTTCGCCGTTTTCGTAGGATATGAGTGCAATGTCTTCTGGCACTTTAATGCCTTGATTTTGAAACTCTGCATATAGTCCTGCACAGTGTGCATCATTGGTCACTATTAACGCATCTGGTAAGTTCATTTGTTTCAGTATTCTTTGAGCGAGTTGTTTCCCTTCCGTTAAAGATAAACCACTGACATAGATAAATTGCTTGTATTGCATATCTTCAGGCAATGTCGCATACGCTTTTGTGCGTTCATTTGCACTAAATCCATTGTTTCTATGTACTGTGTACCCTATTTTTTTATAATCTTCACTCATGAGATGATTCAATGCTTTTTTCATTGCTTCGTATTGGTTGATAAATATATAAGGGAGATGATCATTCTTCTCCATGAGTACAATTGGGCCATATTCTTCATAGTCGCATATTGTTTCAATCGATAGTTGTTTCGTAATAAATATGATGCCATCAATTGATCGGTGTTTCAACATTTCTAATGCTTTAATTTCTTCGTCTTCATTATAGTGCGTTTCAATCACGATTATATGATAATGATGTGATGATGCCTGCTTAATTGCTCCTTCCAAAATTCTTAAATAATATGGGTTTGTAATCCATGGAAATACTACAGCAATTATTCTACTCTTCCCACGTGACAGATTTACTGCCAGGTGGTTGGGTATATAGTTTAATGTCTTCATTGCCTGCATGACTTTATTCCTTTTTTCTTCTGTTACGTACGGATGATGATTTATCACTCTGGATACAGTGGTTACTGACACACCTGCTTCCTTCGCGATATCACGAATATTTGACATGAAAAAATTCCCCCTTGCTATGAAACGAGTTTCATACATTACTATCAAGTTAAGAAAGAGGTGATTGTAATGTATGGCTGTTTATCACTGATTATTTTATGTGCCATCGAACTATTATTTGTAAGTATTGTACCAGAAGTTGATGATAAATATTAAGGCCTATCAAGGTATGTTTGAAGTTTAATTGAGAATAAAAATAGACAGGCTGCTATTTTTGATTTGCGTCCTATCTATAATGATATTAACTTGATTGCACACTTTCAAAGTAAATTTGATCTTCATCATAATAATCTACTGCATTATCTACAAACACGTGTGTTTTGATATAGAACTCATGGTTATAGTCTTCAATTTCATCATGTGTGTCTAGTATAAAGGGTGCTTCTTCTGTTCCGTCATGCTGTAGAATAACTTTTGATATGGGTAAATCGATTGTGTGGAAGTCGCTTGTTTCATCAGTATTTTCTTTTCTTTCGATTAAAATAAGTTCAATACGATTAATATCTTGCTCAGCTAAGTTTTCTAATTTTACGATACCAGCAATCTGTTCCTCAGGATGAAATGTTGTTTTCTTAACAAGTGTATCAACTTTTGCATCTCCAATTCCTATTGATGTAAGAAGTTCTTTAAACATGATATACCTCCTTATTGCGTATATGAATTTTTAATATAATCTCTCTTAAATTAAATTAATCGTACCATAATGCATGTTAGACTTAAAATAATATCCTTATTCTATTGAAATAATGTTTATTTCTTTTCAATTATGGTTACAGTTATACAACGATTATTAAGGTTTTTCACTTTAATTTCGGTTATAATATAATAATAAAATGAATAAAGGAGTTTTCTATGTCACGTTTATTTAATTTACTCAAAAAAGGTAGTAAGTCTTCATTAATTGCAGCAATCGTAAATTTTATTCTAGGTTGTTTAAAGTTCGGAGCTTACGTATTTACTGGTAACGTCGCTATGTTCGCTGAAATGATGCATTCATTCGGTGATGCTGCAAACCAATTATTCGTATGGGTTGGTTCAGCGGTTTCTAAGAAAGAACCGAACGAGAAATTCCCATTCGGTTATGGTCGTCTTGTGAATATCGTTTGTTTATTTGCAGTGATTATCGTAGCAATTTTAGCCTACGAGACAATTTTAGAAGGGATTCACCATATTCAGCATCCTGCTGCTGCGGGCGATCATAACCCTACGCACTTCTTAATCAACGTCGGTGTATTATTAATTGGTGTTGTATTAGAAAGTTCAGTATTATATAAAGCAGGTAAAGAAGTGTTGGAAGAAGTTCATAAACCAACTACTGGTCTTCACCCTTTCACTACAAGTTATGCCCATTTAGCTAAAGCTAAACCTGCGACGAAGTTAGTATTTATGGAAGACACAGTGGCAACAGGTGGTGGTGTTATCGCTTTAATCGCAGTTATTGTCTCTCGTTTTACAGGATTCACAATGATTGAAGGTATCGTATCAGTAATTATCGGTTTAGCGATGTTCTACGTTGTATTTAAAGTATTTATGGAGAATGCAGCTGGAGCTATCGGTCGTGCTGATGAAGATATGGAAGTTTATGCTTCTAAAATCATTTTAGAGCATCCTGAAATCTCTGATATTAAACGTTTAGTCGTTATGAAAGAAGGAGAAGATAAGCATATTGAAGCGACTGTGGAAACATTAGGTCATCAGTTTAATCTACGTGAATTATCTGCAATCAAGAAAGATTTAGTTACAAAGTTATTACAACAACCACACGTTACAGATGTCAATATCGAAATCATGGAAGATGACGGTACGGATGATTGGATCAGTGGTAAAGGATCATCCGTAAATATAGTCCATAAATAAGGAGAGAATTATATGCCATTTATTACAGTAGAATTACTAGAAGGTCGTTCAGAAGAACAGTTAAAGAAAATCGTTGAAGAAGTGACTGAGGTCGTAGCAACTAATGCGAATGCACCGAAAGAAAATATTCATGTATTTATTAAAGAATTGAAAAAAGATCGCTATGCAGTGGCTGGCAAATTAAAATCAGAATCGTAATTCAAAAAAGAAACCTGTTTGTCCTTAGCGGACAAGCAGGTTTTTATTGTTCATTCGGATTGATTCGTGCAGCCATATTAATGCGTTTCGGTGCCTGTTCAGGTTCTACAACTGCTTTAATATCATTTAATATCATCGTATAATCATTTTGGAAGTCGACAACGCGTCCCCCATCTAAATATTGATCAAGTCCTTTATGGATAATGATATAGATTGATTCATTTTCTTCTTTATTCGTACATGAAATAATATATTGTGTTAAAGCTTCAGCGTAATCAACTGGATAGCCGATAAATTCTGAGATTAATCTGACCATAACAACTTGTATTTCTTCTGCGCCAAAGTCATTTTTTTGTGCATAACCATTGAGTACACCGAAAGCATACGCCACCATTGCCTGATCATCTGCATCACTATGTTCATCGTATACTGGTGATGCTTGTAATGTATTAGCAACGTTCACTGCATACTGGTACATTGCTTCTAAATCATTCATTTGTATCCCTCCATTTAATTCATAATTTATTTTATCATTGTTATATTATGAATGCATATAATAAAAACTCAGTCTTCTGACTGAGTTTATTCCTCTAGGAATTTCTTAATAGCTGTTTTATTTTTCTCTTTATCAATTTCTAATACTGCGCCAGCTTCAGGATAACTCATCTGAGTATAACTATCTTTCACCGGAATGACTAACGTATTTGGATCCTTACTCCCTCTGATTACAAACGAAGTACCTGTTCTAAATATTTCTCCATCTGTCATATCTGTATTGATGTATCCTCTTGCGATACCAGCAAGTTTAGGTGTTTTCAAGATCACTGGAAGACTAACCATTTCTTTCTTTAATGCTCGTATTACTTGCTGTTGACGTCTAACACGACCAAAATCAGCTTCAGCATCATTTCTGAATCGTGCATAGCCTAATAACTCTTTACCATTTAAATTGTGCTTTCCTTCAGTTAGTGTTACGCCGATTTTTTCTGACATATCTTTTTCAACATCAATGGGTACACCGTTCGGTGATATTTCATCTACCATTGCAGAAAATCCTTTAAAATCAACAATGGCATAATGATCAATATCGATATCAAGATTCTGTTTAATCGTTTGTCTTAATAGTTCCGGTCCACCTAAAGTATAGGCTGTATTAATCTTATAATTTCTGTAACCTGGTATTTCAGCATAAATATCACGCATCACCGAAATAACTTTCATCTTTTTATTTAAGTAGTTATACTGGCCGATCATGATAGAGTCAGTTCTCGCAGATCCATCAACCGCTCGGTCCTGTCCTAATATTAATATATTAATCTTTCCATCTTTTTTATTCACACCGTTAAATTCATATTGTTCATGTTTCGGTGCATGTTTTTCAGCTTGTTTTAAGCCACTTTCATAACTTGATTTTATGTATAAAAAACATCCTAATAAAATACAAATAATAAATAATAATATAAACGGTAACTTACGAATACGACGCTTTTTTCGGCGACGTACAGGTGGCGTTTGTCCATCCATAATAAAACACCCTACTTTCCATTCTCCAGTATATTTAACTTATAAAAAATAAGACTAAATTGCAAGCAAATACCTATGGTAATTGTACATTATTATCGTAAAATAATTAAAAGGAGGTAGATTGAAATGAAAACGATATATTTTGCCGGAGGTTGCTTCTGGTGTATGGTAAAACCTTTTGATTCTTTTGATGGTATTGAAAGTGTAAAGAGTGGTTATATGGGTGGACATATTGAAAATCCAACCTATGAACAAGTGAAGACAGGAACGACAGATCATCTTGAAGTCGTTGAAATAATTTATGATGATGCTGTATTCTCATTTGATAAATTATTAGAGATATTCTTTGCTCAAATTGATCCGACAGATGCTTTCGGCCAATATATGGACAGAGGCACACAATATAGAACTGCTGTCTTCTATTCTGATGAAACACAAAAAGTGAAAACAAATGATTACATAGAAAGTATTCAAGATAGCTTTGATAAGCCGATTGTTACTGAAGTTCGTCCCGCTGAAGTGTTCTATTTAGCAGAAGATGAACATCAGGATTTCTATAAAAGAAACCCTGAACGTTACAAGCAGGAACAAATTGATCGTGAAAATTACATAAAGACACAAAAAAATCTGAGCTAACGCTCAGATTTTTTTGATCGATTGATGATTGAATTAATACGAATCATCTGAGTAATGAGTGAACTATCTTTTCGATAAACTAAGTATCTTGATTGCCAGTCAGGGTCAAACTTCTCCTTATATCGACGTAATCCTTTAAAACTATAAAGTCTTGAGATAGAATCAAATATCTTACCTGCTAGACGTTCTCTATAAAAAGCATGTTTATGACTGCCTACATTTGATAGTGGTGCCATTCCCATATTAAATGAATGATAGCCCTTCTCTTTCATTAATAGCATTGTATTTAAGTATAAACCATCCATCATTTGGAGTTCATTATCTTTCCAGCGTATCATGTCGACTGAAAATGAATTGTTATAATATGTTGGCATATATGATATAAAGCCAATAATTTCACTATCATTTCTAATAACTCCGATCGGTGCTTTATTTAAATAATCATGTTTAAACTGGCCTACCGAAAAATTCATTTCGTTACGTCCATCTAACCATTCATTAGAAACTTCTAGTAATTGAGCAATTAAACAATCATCAAAAGGAGGCTCTAGCACTTCATAGCGATATCCTTCTGTTTCAAATTTATTGACAGTAGCTCGAAATGCGCGTTTTTTCTTTCCGCTGATCGTAAAGTCTTCAAGTGGAATGACTGCTTCCTCACCTAGTTTAAAGAATATATTTCCGAAATCATGATACATCGGTAACAGATGAGATTGAACTTGATAGAATGCGACGTCATAACCATAATATTCCGTCTTATCATAGAACTGTGTCAGTAAACATTGGAAAGATCCCTTATTTCCTATTGGATCACCTAAAACGATAATACTATCATTTTTGAATTGGAACATGACAAATGCATCACGCTCATCATTCGTAAAAAATAATTTATCACCAGTGAATGCCAGATGACTCACAAAATTTCCGCCATAAGTCTGAATAATTTTGTCTATCTCCTCTGTTGACATTTGCATATCAATTTTAGTTTTAAATTTTTTATTGAAGAGATAAGAGAGTGTAAACGTCACACCTGCAAATAATACGATTAAAAGCAGGAAATAATATTTTAGTAAGTTACTATCGAAATCAATATTTTCTGAGCGAATCAAATCTTCTAATTGTAATGAAAGTAACCATCCGTTGATTGATAATAACACGATTGATGAAAGAATGGTTAATCCAGCTCTTTTTAATGTCATTGGTCTTCTAATCGAACTTACATTCCGATTGCCGATAAACAATAGTATTAACACAATAAATAGCCAGATATAAATGAGAAAGTTTCCATATGTCAGATATACGACAATCAGTAAAATACTTACTGCGACCATACTCATTACATGCGAGCGTCTTGTGTCATACATAATACCCTTAGCATTAATGATTAATATCAGCGCAGCCACTCCATATAATGCGGCTAGAAATAAATACGTATTATGTTTCACATCATAGATAGCTTCTATGATTACTAAGCCGTTACTTAAAAATAATAAGAGACCAGTAATACCAACAATAATTCCTAATGCAATTGCCGGAAGTTTTACAATTACGTCACGTAAAATGCTTAAAAACAAATTACTTGTCTCAATTGCTGGACCAACATATTTATGATCTTCAAAACGATCTTCAAATTGTTTTCTCGCCACACCTCTATACTCGAAAGTCGATAATGCAAGTGCAAGCAGGAATGGTACAAAGTAATAAACTACGCGATAAATAAGTAAAGCAAGTAATACTTGTTCTTCTGTAATTCCAATGGCTTTAAAACCTACAAGAATCATTAAGTCAAATGCACCAAATCCACCTGGTACGAGTGATATTAACCCTGCTAAAGCTGCTACAACAAATATGCCGATGACAACCTCAAATGGTACGGGATTACCAATACATTTAAAGATTAGGTACATTACGCCACTTGCTGCAATCCACTCCATTGCAGAGACTAAAGTAAATTTTAATCCTAATAATTTATCCTGATTGACCGGTTTTATAAATGTATATACTAAAAACACGGGTAAGAACAAAGCAGTGATAATTAATGCAATGTTATACCATGGGTAGTGATCAAAGGCATGCGTGTTATTAAATAAATTGAATATGATACCTAGACTTAAAATGCTCATTCCTGAAATCATTGATAATAACAATAAGGAGATTGCTTTAACTAAAGTTCTTTCGTCATCAGCATAATTTCTATAAACTAGTAATCGCAGTCCAGCACCAATTATGCCTCCGAATCCAATTACAGCGTTTAATGCATTCGCTATAAAACTTGTGTTCAATAACTTTTTCTTAGGAATTGATAAATTTAAATTTTTAGCCAATACAAAGTCATATAACGATAAAAACATTACAGCTAAAAACCCTGATATAATCAGACCAGCGAGTTCATAAGATTGCAACGATTTAAACGCAATATAGGTTGCTTTATAATCAATAGATGATAATTCACCGATTAATTTATAAAAAATAAAAACAAATAGAAAAGCTATAAATAATATTTTTAGTTTGTTTTGGTGGTTATTTAAAAATGTTTTCATACTTACCCACTTTCTATGTTAAAAAATGTATTTAAATATTGTTTATGTAAAAAAACGATAATACTATTGTACATGTAAATAACATTTTTGCAAAATCACAAAAAAATGAAGCATAAACAAGAGTTATGCTTCATTTTTATTAATCTCATATGGACCATGTGCATCCTGAAAATATTTATTATATCGTATTTTAAATTTATGGAAGAAAAATTGTACTAAAACTTTCATAATTGCGTATAGCGGAATGCCAAGAATAACACCGATTATACCCAACATATTCCCAGCACATAGCAGAACGAAGATAATTGTAAGTGGATGAATCTTCATCGTTTTACCCATAATACTTGGAGAAATAAAATGACCTTCTAAAAATTGTACCGCCATCCACACAACAGCTAACTTCAATAGCATAAGTGGTGAGTCAACAAGTGCGATGATGATTGCCGGACTGATGGCAATCATCGGTCCTAAATAAGGCACAACACTTGTAACTGCAGCAATACACGCTAAGATAAGTGCATATTCCAGTCCTATAATTTTATAACCGATAAACAGTAACACTCCTATACAAAAAGCAACAATCATTTGTCCCTGAATATATGAACCAACCTGGACATTCATCTTCTCCAGAATTTCATTGAAATCACTGCGATAGCGTGGGGGTAATAATTTGATCAAATAGCTTTTAAATTGTTTACCGTCTTTAAGTAAAAAGAATAATACAAAAGGAAATGTCATAATTACCACTGCTACACTAGCAATTGTGCCGATAATAGATTTTAAACGAGATGAAAAGCTACCAAGATAATCTCCTACTTTATTAGGAAGATCGCTTAAGTTCGTGTTCACCCACTTTTGAATGTCCTGCATATATGGAGCAATACGTGAATTAGATGCAATATCATTAAACTTATTAAGGATATGTTTCATATAATCCGGAAAGTTTGCTACAAGACTTAGTATTTGCTGTTCGATTAAAGGTATTAATACAGTAATAAGTATTGTAAAAACACCGATAATTAATAAAAACAAAATAATAATCGCATAAAGTCTTTTGACCCTATTGCGTTCCAGTAAATCTACGATTGGATTTAATAGATAAAAAAGTATAAAAGCTAAAATGATTGGGCCAATAATCGTATTAAAGATAATTAGAAGTGGTTTAAATACAAATGATACTTTAGCAAAAACAAAGATTAATATCCCTACTAAAATAAGGACACATAATGAAAAGATGAGATTTTTTCCACCTAAAAAACGCATAAATCGATTATCCTGCATGGATTTTTTCCTCCTTATATTTTTGTCTTAATTTTACTAAATAATTTAAAGTTTACATAATGAAGTTATTGTATTCTAAAAGGGTGAATATAATATCAAATTTAACCATAATTATCATAAAAAAGCAAATTAGGGACTAGCATGTGCTAGCCCCTAATTGTACTAAATGATTATTTGATATCTAAAATTACATCTCCAGCAACTGTGTGACCATATTTAATATTGTGCATTGATTTATCAGTTAAGTTTGTAAATATGATTGGTGTGATATCACTATCAGCATTTGCACGAATATAGTCTAAATCTACTTTTAATAAAGATTGACCTTTCGTTACATGATCGCCAGGTTTAACTAACATTTCAAAACCTGCACCTTTCAATCCAACTGTTTCTAAACCGAAATGAATTAGGACTTCAATACCATCATTACTTTCAAGACCAAGAGCGTGTTTTGTCGGGAAGTCCATCTTAACCTCACCGTCAAATGGTGCAACAACTAATCCTTCTTCTGGTTTAATCGCTACCCCGTCACCCATCATTTTTTGACTGAAAACTTGATCAGGAACCGTTGAAAGCTCTACAACTTCACCAGTAATTGGTGCAAAGATTGTTGTAGCATTATTTGTTGTAGCATTTGATGTTGCAGGAACAGCTTCTATTGTTTCCTCTGCTTTTACAGCACCTGGATCTTCGATATGCACTTGTTCCGGACGCGTAACTTCACCAGACATAATACGTGCCATTTCATGTTTAATCTGATCTGACTTTGGACCAAAGATAGCCTGCATGTTATTACCAACTTCTAATACACCTGCAGCACCTAAAGCTTTTAATTCTGGAACATCAACTTTAGATTTATCTTTAACTTCAACACGAAGACGTGTAATACATGCATCTAAATGTTTAATATTTTCTTTACCACCCATTGCATCTAACACACTGAAAGGTAATTCATCATTAGAAGTTACTTTATTCACAACCTCTTCATCTTCTCTACCAGGTGTTTTTAGATTCAATTTTACAATAAAGAATCTAAATACTGAGTAGTAAATAACTGCATATACTAATCCCACAGGAATTACTAACCACCAAGGTGTTCTTCCTTGTAAAATACCGAAAGTGAAGAAATCAATAAATCCTCCTGAGAACGTATAACCTAAATGTAAATCCATTAAATACAAGATTAAGAATGATAATCCATCTAATACTGCATGAATAAAAAATAATACTGGTGCAACAAATAAAAATGAAAATTCTAATGGCTCAGTAATACCTGTTAAGAAAGATGTTAAGGCTGCAGACGCCATTAAACCACCAACGAATTTTTTCTTTTCCGGTTTAGCAGTATGATATATTGCTAAAGCTGCTGCTGGTAAACCAAACATCATGACTGGGAATTCACCCTGCATAAATGCACCTGCTGTTAATGGGACTTTATCTTGAATTTGAGCCATGAAAATATTTAAATCACCATGAACAACTTTTCCTGCTGCATTTGTATATGTTCCAAATTCGAACCAGAATGGTGCATGGAAGATATGATGAAGACCAAACGGAATAAGTAATCGTTTAATCATACCAAATGCGAAGACTGCTAATGCTTTATTTTCTTCCATTAAGTAAAGTGATAAGCTATTCATTCCACTTTGTATTGCCGGCCAAATAAAGAACATTGCAATCCCTAGTATAAAAGCACTAAAAGCTGTAACGATTGGTACAAAGCGTTTTCCGGCAAAAAATCCTAAAAATGGCGGTAGTTGAATATTATAAAATTTATTGTATGCCCAAGCAGCTAAAATACCAATAATAATACCACCAAACACACCTGTTTGTAATGTTGGAATACCTAATACAGTAGCATAACCAGGACTAGAACCAACATTTTCAGCATTAATGCCTCCAATTTGTCCCATTGTAACGTTTAACACTAAGTAACCAACGAATGCTGCTATAGCTGCAACACCGTCACCACCAGCTAAACCAACAGCTACCCCGAGTGCAAAGAGCAGTGGCAAGTTATCAAAAATAATTCCACCTGCGGCTTGTAACATCGAAGCAACTTTGACGATAATGTCATTGCTTAAAAACGGGAAAAAATCAACTAATGATTCAGTTTGTAGAGCAGCACCGATACCTAGAAGTAAACCGGCTGCTGGCAAGATTGCTACCGGTAACATCAATGCTTTACCGATACGTTGTAATTGACCGAATAACGTTTTGAACATATTTTTTTCCTCCTAAAATGTTTTGTTTAGATTGTTATAGACTATGTAAAAAATATAATGAATACAAGTCTACATGCATCATCAAAGCTACATACATATTCACAAAATACAAAGCAAACAAAAAAGACATAAGTATATACTGGTCCCTTTGTACCAGTAATAACTCATGCCTGCTTTATCAGTTACACGTTATCTACTTCAGTATTAAATGCTTGAATATGCATTGTAAGATATACAAGCTCTGATTCATAAACAGGCTTGTTTAAATGCGTCTGCATCATCTTAACAATCTTTACAGCCGTATTGTAACACATTGGATATTGAACTTTCAATAGGTTTTCTAATTTTTTTTGTTCAGGCATACGTTCATCTGCCATCACACGTTGTACTGCAAAACTAATATGTCTAACAAATCTTGAATAAGCAATAGAATCCTTATTAATATTTACTTTCAAATCCTGTTCTATCATATGAATGGCTTTTGTAATGACTTCTGCCATCATATTCATATCACGAAGTGAATGATTATTTACGGAAGAATGAATATGTAATGCAATAAATCCTACTTCAGTTCTAGGAAAATTAACCTGAAGTCTATCATTTAACATTTGAACAACTTGTTCAGCAATTAAAAATTCTCTCTGATATAATGCTTCTGTTTCTTTTAAAAATGGATTTGCAACAAAAATACCATCTTTATAACGTTTTAAAGCAAATATGATATGATCTGTTAGTGATAAAATGATTTTATCGTCCATTTGTCCATCCGTTCGCTTATCAATAAATTCCACAATCTCAATTACTGTTGCAATGACATGGTCATCTGTTAACGTCATTAAATTTTTATAGCGTTCTTGTTCCTGTTCAGTTTTAAGTTCGAACATTTTTTCTATTTTATTTAGATCCTGATCACTTATTGGATGTCCGGCTTTCTTATTGAAGCCTATACCTTTTCCGATCAATACAACTTCTTTATTATTTTTAAGCGCAATTAATACGTTATTATTCAGAACTTTATCGACAATATATTGTCCCATATTAAATACCTCATTCCAAAGACCTATGTGTTCAATTTAGTTACATGGTAAAATAATGATAGCTACATAAATAGCAGCTATATTAAATATAGTGAAACTTAATATTAAATAAAAATTGGAGGGATTAAGTTGAAATTATACAAAAAGTTATTATTCATTTCAATAGCATTATTACTCATTGTAGTTCCATTTAAAAATGCTGATGCTGTTACTGAAGAAGCCTGGTCAGAAGCTGTAACTGTTTACGGTGCTGCCCTGGAACAAAATAGTGATCTGCAAAATAAAACTAAATCTTTACTTGGTACTGATGATAGTGATAAGACAACTTATGTTCATGCTGCAGATTTAACGAAATATTTAGGTTTACAATCAAACGACAGCGTTTTAAAATCCAGTATTCGTATCAAAAAATTATCAGCTGGTTCTGGTCTTTCTTTAAATATAAACCAATCAGCAGGTAAAATCACTAAAATTACCGAAGATACTTATAAAAACGCATTGCTCACTGCTGGTGTAACGGATGCTGAAGTTACAATTGCAGCGGCAGAAGATGTTACCGGTGAAAGTGCATTAGCTGGCGTATATAAAGCATTTGAAGCACAAGGTGAAACAATTGATACAGCACAAACGCAAGCCGCCCAAAATGAATTGAATTCAATTTCAAATATTAATGCAGAAAATGCTGGCAAAGAAGGCTTCTCTCAAGAACAATTAAATAAAGCAATCGCTGAAGCTAAAGCAGAAATTGCTAAGCAAGGTGCTAACTTAAATACAACTGAAATTAAAAATATCGTTGTTCAGAAGATTGAAAACAATGGTCTAAATAATATTATTTCAGACAACCAAATTAACATCATCGTTAACTTTATTAGTAACGCACAAAATTCTGGTGTATTCAGTGGAGAAAATAAAGATAAGTTTATCAATGGCGCAAAAGATTATGTCAATGAGATTAAAAATTCAGATGGCTTTAAACAAGCCGCTGATAAAGCGAAAGATATGGGGAAAAGCATTCAGGATTCACTTGAAAAAGAAGGCGTATGGGATAAATTTATGAACTTCATTCAATCGATTATCGATGCAATTATGGGACTATTTAAATAATGACATATTAAAAGAATCAGTGTATGATTTCATACGCTGATTCTTTTTGACTTTATTTATATAACTTTTTTACTATTTAATTATTTAATCTTTTTCATGTCAATATTATCCTGTTCAGAATGATATTTGTAAGGATTCTCTCCCCAAGTCTCCACAGATGATAAGTCTGCTTTTACATTTTTAGTCTTAAATACAGGGTTTAAACCTTTTTTACGTTGCTCATCATAATCTTTAGCAACTTCAAACACAACATGTGCTAATCCAATGATCGCAGTAATATTTAAGATAGCCATTAATCCCATAAATAAATCAGCAGTAGACCACACAGTTTCAACTTTAATTACAGCGCCGAAAAATACCATCAGTACTACTAACAATCTGAAGATAAACATAACTGTTTTATTTGTTGTTAAATATTCGATGTTTGATTGTCCGTAATAATAGTTACCTAATACAGATGAATAAGCGAATAAAAACACTGCAATTGTCAGGAATACTCCGCCAAATGAACCAATATGACTATTTAAAGCTGCTTGTGTTACTTCAATCCCTTGAGGTGCTTTATCACCAAACTCTAATCCACCATATAATAAGATCATTATCGCAGTTGCTGTACACACTAACATCGTATCGAAGAATACACCAAGTGATTGTATTAATCCTTGTTTAACCGGATGACTTACTGCTGCAGTAGCTGCTGCATTAGGAGCAGACCCCATACCTGCTTCGTTTGAGAATAACCCACGTTTAATTCCTTGCATGATGGTAAATCCTAATGCACCACCAAATGCTGGTTCTAATCCAAATGCACCTTTTACGATTTGCATAAGCATCGGTATAACGTCACCTATATGTGTGATTAATACAAACAATACGATAACGATATAAAGAATCGCCATTACAGGAACGATTGCTGTTGAAACGTTGGCAATCCAGCGCACTCCACCAAAGATGACAAGTGCCGTTATCACAGCTAAAAAGATTCCTGTCCAGAATGGATCAAAATTATATTGTTCTTTAAAACTAGCAGCAATCGTATTTGATTGTACCGTATTAAAAACAAATGCAAATGTTACTGTAATAAGAATGGCAAATGTTGTACCTAACCACTTTTGACCTAATCCATGCTCCATATAGTAAGCTGGCCCACCACGGAAACCACCTTTTTCATCTTTTACTTTATAAACTTGTGCGAGTGTCGCTTCAAAGAAAGCACTTGCAGCACCGAAGAATGCAATTACCCACATCCAGAATACTGCACCAGGTCCACCTAAGACAATTGCCGTTGCTACACCAGCGATATTACCAGTACCTACTCGGCTCGCTGCACTTATAGCAAACGCCTGAAAAGATGAAATACCTTTTTTCCCATCTTCGAGTGTTTCAGGTTTCTCACCGATTACCCTAAACATCTCTTTCAACCATCTAAACTGAATAAATCTTGAACTTAAACTAAAGAAGAACCCAGCGAGTAATAGTAATCCGATTAAAAATTCAGTCCATATCAAATCATTACCAGCAGTGACAATCGATTTAAACCACTCTGGTATCATTGCATCAAAATTTACATTCGAAAACATATAAAACCTCCATATCCTTTAATAAAAATAATACAAAGTTCATTTTATCATAGAATATGAAGGTTTCAATTTTTATTTTAATATATACAAAATTATTTACTATATAATAATTAACTATCAAACGACATTTAACAATTATCGTTACTGTTTATTCATCATCAAACATAAGATTAAATGTATCAATCTGTCCAAATTCTTTTTCATCTACGATAAAACTACCATTTGTATATCGGTCAGCGTTACGTATCGTTTTTGTATTTGACTGATATATTTCATTTGAAGAAGATAATGTAAAGTTTACATCATCGGTTATGATATATGCATTAACTACTTTATGCGGATTAGATTTGAGTTCTTTTAAGATAACAACGCCTCTATTCGCTCGTTTACTCTCTTCAAATAAACCTACTTTCATCTTTTTCATTGCTCCACGTTGCGTAGCAATAATGAGGTCACTCTCGGGATAAATTAATTCAGTTGAAATAACTTTATCATTATCTTTAAGATTAATTGATTTTACGCCCGCAGCTTTTATCCCGATATTATTGATTTCGGCTAATGAATAATGTAATGCAAAACCATTTTGAGTTACTACGAGAATATGTTCTTCACCAGTTACAGATTGTATTGCAATAACCTGATCATCATCTTTTAATTTCATACAGACAATCGGTCTTGAGAAACGCGTCACATTAAAATCATTAAGTAATGTTCTTTTGATCATTCCATTTTTTGTTGCTATCATAATACTTTGATCCTGATTGAAATCAGGAACATTGATCATTCCAACAACATGTTCATTTTGAGTAAGCGGAACAATTTGCGATATATGAGTACCAAGCTCTTTCCATCTCACATCAGGTAACTGATGAACAGGAATATAAATATAGTGTCCTAAGTTGGTAAACACAAGCAGTACATCCTGTAGATTACTTTCTTTATAATCCAGTATTGAATCTCCTTCTTTAGTACCAAGCTCATATAATCCACTCGCACCAAAACTTCTTGGAGAAGTACGTTTAATATAACCGTCTTTCGTAATACTTATAATCGTTTCTTCACTAGGTATTAAAATCTCTTTAGAAATCTTGATTTCCTGAATCTCATCTTCAATAACACTTAATCTAGGTTCACTAAACTCTTTTTGTACGGCTTTAAGTTCACGTTTAATCACCGACATTAAATGTTTTTTATCATTAATAATTTTCTCAAGTTTTTCTAAAGTAGCCTTTAATTCATCATGTTCATTTTCTAATTGTACAATATCAGTATTCGTTAGACGATATAACTGTAACATCACAATGGCTTCAGCTTGCGCTTCTGTAAAATCATATTTTGTTTTTAAATTTTCTTTTGCATCACTTTTGTTTTTAGACTGACGAATCGTTTCTATCACTTCATCTAATATCGACAATGCTTTAATGAGCCCTTCAACAATATGCATTCGTTTTTTAGCCTGTTCTAATTCAAATTGACTACGGCGTAAAATGACTTCTTGTTGATGCTTAATATAACTTTGTAACATTGCTTTGACACCCAAAAGACTTGGGCGTCTATCACTGATTGCTACCATATTAAAGTTATAAGCAACTTGTAAATCAGTATTTTTATATAGATAGTTTAATATACCTTCTGCATTTGCATCTTTCTTAAGTTCTACGGCGATTCTTAAACCATTTCTATCTGTTTCATCACGAACTTCAAGAATGCCTTCAATCTTCTTATCTGCTCTTAATTCATCAATACGTTTAACAAGTGTACTTTTATTCACTTCAAATGGTATTTCAGTGATTACAATCTCTTCTCTGCCACCGCGTAATTTTTCAATCTCAACTTTACCACGTACAATCGCTTTACCTTTGCCCGTTTCATATGCTTGTTTTATACCTGATTTACCTTGAATAATCCCACCTGTCGGAAAATCTGGCCCTGGCATGACTGTCATAATTTCTTCAGTAGTAACATTAGGATTATCGATAATCATTAATGTGGCATCGATTACTTCACTCAAATTATGTGGTGGAATATCAGTGGCATAACCTGCAGAGATACCCGTTGACCCATTGACTAATAGATTAGGATAATTTGCAGGTAAAACCATAGGCTCCATTGCAGTATCATCAAAGTTTTGTACCCAATCAACAGTATCCTGATTAATATTACGTAATAATACACTGGCAAGTTTTGATAACTTTGCTTCTGTATAACGCATAGCGGCAGGAGGATCATTATCTATACTACCGTTATTACCGTGCATTTCAACGAGAACATGACGTAACTTCCAGTCCTGACTCATACGGACCATGGCATCATAAACTGAAGTATCACCATGAGGATGATAATTACCGATAACGTTACCTACTGTTTTAGCACTTTTTCTAAAGTTTTTATCAAATGTATTACCTTCAGTGTGCATCGCAAATAAAATACGACGTTGTACTGGTTTTAGACCATCCCTGACATCCGGTATCGCACGATCCTGAATAATATATTTACTATAGCGTCCAAATCGATCACCAATAACATCTTCTAAAGGTAAGCTTTGTATATTTTCCTGCATTACGCTATACCTCCTTCAGATAAATCTACATCTTTAATTACAGCAACATCCTCTTCTTCTTCAAGCAACAATAATTCATCACTTTCAAGAATGCTGGCATCTTCCTGCATGCCAAATTCAACATTTTGTTCAATCCAGTCACGACGAGGTTCAACTTTATCACCCATTAATGTTGATACACGTTTCGCACTTCTTAATTCATCGTCAATTTCCACACGTATTAATGTACGGGTTTCAGGGTTCATCGTTGTATCCCATAGCTGATCAGCATTCATTTCACCTAAACCTTTATAACGCTGTAAAATAAATCCTTTTCCTACTTTTTTCTGCACATCTTTTAGTTCATCGTCCGTCCATGCATATTCAATCACTTCTGATTTACCTTTGCCTTTAGAAACTTTATATAAAGGCGGTAACGCTATATATACTTTTCCTGCTTCAATAAGAGGTCGCATATATTTAAAGAAGAATGTAAGTAATAATACCTGGATGTGCGCACCATCTGTATCTGCATCCGTCATTATAATCACTTTTTTGTAATTGCTATCTTCAATATTAAAGTCATTGCCGACACCTGCACCAATCGTATGAATAATGGTACTGATTTCTTCATTCTTTAGAATATCTTCAAGCTTAGCTTTCTCTGTATTAATTACTTTACCACGTAATGGCAATATGGCTTGAAATTTTCGGTCACGTCCTAGTTTAGCAGAACCACCGGCTGAGTCACCCTCTACTAAATATAGTTCATTTTTCTCTGTATTTTTACTTTGAGCAGGTGTTAATTTACCTGACAACAATGTTTCTTTACGTTTGTTCTTCTTACCATTTCGAGCCTCTTCACGTGCCTTTCGTGCAGCATCTCTTGCTTGTGCTGCTTTTACAGCTTTTTTCACTAGAACCTGGCTGAGCTTACCATTCTCTTCAAAATAATACGGTAGCTGTTCAGTGAGCATCGCATCTACAGCACTTCTTGCTTCGCTTGTCCCAAGTTTAGATTTCGTTTGACCTTCAAATTGTAATAAATGTTCAGGAATCTTAACAGAGATAATCGCAGTCATACCTTCACGAATATCATTACCATCTAGATTTTTATCTTTTTGTTTTAATTCGCCTATCTTTCTCGCATATTCATTAAACACACGAGTCATCGCAGTCTTCATACCCACTTCATGTGTTCCGCCATCTTTCGTACGTACGTTGTTAACAAAAGAAAGTATGGTCTCTGAATACTGATCATTATATTGGAAGGCAACTTCCACTTCAATTTCATTTGATGTACCATTGAAATGCGCTACTTCATGTAAGGTTTCTTTACCCTCATTAACGAATTTTACGAAATCACTTAAACCATCTTCAAAATAAAAATCATCGTGACGCTCCGGAAATACTCTATTATCCATAATCGAAATATGTAAGTCCTTCAATAAGAATGCTGATTCGCGTAAACGTTCGCTTAATGTTTCATAATTATATTTCGTCGTTTGTTTAAAAATAGAAGGATCCGGTTTAAAAGTAACACTTGTACCTGTCTTCTTAGATTTACCGATCTCTTCTAAAGTAGTTACAGGTACGCCACCATTTTCAAAACGTTGTTTAAAGATTTTCCCATTATTATGAATTGTAACTTCTAACCATTCACTTAACGCATTAACTACAGAAGCCCCTACACCGTGAAGACCACCAGTTGTTTTATATCCACCCTGTCCAAACTTACCACCTGCATGTAATACAGTAAATATAACCTCTGGTGTCGGTTTACCTGTCTTATGCAGACCTGTCGGCATCCCACGTCCATTATCTGTTACTGTTACAGAATCATCTTCATTCAAAATTACTTCTATTTTATTACCATGCCCATTTAATGCTTCATCGATAGAATTATCTAAAATTTCATACACAAGATGATGAAGCCCTCTCGTGTCAGTCGAACCGATATACATACCAGGTCTTTTTCTAACTGCTTCTAACCCTTCTAAAACTTGTATCGATTCATCATTATATTGATTTTTCGGCAAAATATTACCCCCTACAAACATACGTTCGTTTAATTTATACACATTCACTATTTTAACTAATCCCTATATTTTTGCAAGTATTTATACAAAAACATTAAAGTTTACATAATATATTTATAGTAGTAAATGGTTGTGCTCTATTCAACTTTATCATAAACATTATAAAAACGGTACGGGCTATCATAGATGAATTAAAATATAGCGATGGAATTTTAATAATTATTTTCTATTTCATCCGAATAAGCTATAATAAAAGTATAATTTTATGAATAACTATTAGTACCTGCTAATATAAGGAGAGATTTTATGATAATAGCGATGATGTTAATCGCAGCATATTTAATCGGTAGTATCCCTACTGGATTAATCATTGGTAAATTATTTTACAATATAGATATTAGGCAACATGGCAGTGGTAATTTAGGTGCAACGAATACATTTAGAATACTCGGTAAGAAAGCAGGAATATTTGTAACAATCTTTGATGTTTTAAAAGGTACAATTTCTGCATTGTTCCCAATGATATTCCACCAAAATATTCATCCAATCATTATCGGTGTTGTAGCTGTTATCGGTCATGTATTTCCAATATACTTAAAATTTAAAGGGGGTAAAGCTGTTGCCACAAGTGCGGGTGTTATACTTGGTACAAATCCAGTGCTTTTCTTAATAATAGCCATCATCTTCTTTACGTTATTATTTACAACTAAAATGGTATCACTAACAAGTATGCTTACAAGTATCGCAAATTTTATCGGCTCTCTGTTTTTTGAGGATAAGATTTTAATGGGTGTATCATTTCTGATTATGATTGTGATTATTGTAAGACATAAATCTAATATAGAACGTATTATGAATGGTACTGAATCTAAGCTTAACTTTAATAAGAAATAAGTCCAGGCAGTAAATGCTGAAATTAAATATAGGATTGCACCAAAAAAGCCGGGTCAACTTTGACTCGGCTTCTGTTTGTTTATTGTGCTTCTTCCATAGCAACAAATTCCTGATATTTAGCATGCCACTCAGGATAATAACGATCTAAACGTATTGGTCGATCACTACCTTTCTTCAGTACGACATGCGTCGTTTGTCCTTCGGCAGCAATCACCCCATTCTCTTTTATCACTTCGTATGCATAGACAGTTTTTAGTTTTGAATAAGAATGTATCCATGTTTTAATTGTTATCTTTTCAGGATACGTAATAGAACGTTTATATTTCACACTTACATCTAATACTGGTGAAATAAGATCATCTTTTTCCATATCAGCATAGCTGAATCCAGCTTTTTCAATAAAATCAGTTCTAGCAACTTCAAACCATATTAAATAATTTGCATGATAAACGACATCCATTTTATCTGTTTCTGCGTAACGTACTTCGATTTCTTTCTCTGTATAATACAAATTGGTCACCTTCTTAATAATGATAACTCTATTCTATCAAACATTTAGTACTTGATACTAAAAAAAGACCTATGAATATTTAATTCATAGGTCAAATATTTTTATTGTGTTAATTTATCTCTTAAAACCATTTGTAAAATGCCGCCATGACGATAGTAATCTAACTCTACTTCTGAGTCAAATCGTGCTAAAGCGTTGAATTCAACTATAGTGCCATCAGTTTTCACTGCAGTTACTTTCACTTCATCACGTGGTTTGATACCTTCGTTGATTTCAACAGAGAATGTTTCAGAACCATCTAATCCTAATTTATCAGCAGAATCACCTTTTAAGAATTGTAATGGCAATACACCCATCATCACTAAGTTAGAACGGTGAATACGTTCGTAACTTTGAGCGATAACTGTTTTAACGCCTAATAGGTTAGTCCCTTTTGCAGCCCAGTCACGACTAGAACCCATACCGTAATCATTTCCAGCTAATACGACTAATCCTTTGCCATCTGCCTGATATTTCATACAAGCATCGAAAATCGGCATTATTTCGCCCGTTGGCCAGTAAGTTGTAAATCCACCTTCAGTACCTGGTGCGATTTGGTTTTTAATACGGATATTTGCAAATGTACCACGCATCATAACTTCATGGTTACCACGACGAGAACCGTAAGAGTTGAAATCACGAATTTCAACACCATTTTCTCTTAAGTATTTTCCTGCTGGTGTATCTTTACCGATAGCACCTGCCGGAGAAATGTGGTCAGTTGTAACTGAATCACCAAATTTACCCATAACCGCTAAATCTTTAAGCGGTGCAATACTTCCTGGCTCTTTTGATAACCCCTGGAAGAATGTAGGATTTTGAATATACGTAGAAGTAGGATCAAAATCATATAATGGTTGATCAGTAGACTCAATTTGATTCCACATTTCGTTTGAATTAAAGACATTTTCATATTCTTTTCTGAATAATTCTGGTGTTACAACAGCATTAACTTCATTTTTAACTTCATCAATTGTTGGCCAGATATCTTTTAAGTAAACATCTTTGCCATCGTGTCCTTTACCGATCGGATCATTTTGTAAATCGATATCAACAGTACCCGCTAAAGCATAAGCCACAACAAGTTGCGGTGAAGCAAGGTAGTTTGCTTTCACTAACGGATGAATACGGCCTTCAAAGTTACGGTTACCTGATAATACAGACGTTACTAATAAATCTTCATTTGAAATTGTTTCTTCAATTTCAGGTAATAACGGTCCTGAGTTACCGATACATGTCGTACATCCGTACCCTACAGTATTAAAACCTAATTGATCAAGATATGTTTGTAATCCTGAATCTTCAAGATAACCCGTTACAACTTTAGATCCCGGTGCTAATGACGTTTTTACATAAGCTGGCACTTGTAATCCTTTTTCTACAGCTTTTTTAGCAACTAATCCAGCACCTAACATAACGTATGGGTTTGATGTATTCGTACAAGATGTAATCGCCGCAATTGCAATATCTCCCGTTTTCATTGTGATAGATTTACCATCAGCAAGTGTGGTTGATGCAGTCTTATCAAATTCTGCTTTATCTAATCCATGACCTTGATTACCTGCTTTTGCAGTAATAGATTTAACGAATTCTTTTTTCATATTGCTTAATTTAATCAAATCTTGTGGACGTTTAGGTCCAGATAATGATGCTTCAACCGTAGATAAATCAAGAGTTAATGTGTCAGTATATGTTGGATCTTCTTTATCTGTTGTAAAGAACATATCATTCTTCACTAAATATTCTTTAACGAGCTCAATATGTGCTTCATCGCGACCAGTTAAACGCATATAATTTAAAGCTTCTTCATCAACAGGGAAGAAACCACAAGTCGCACCATATTCAGGTGCCATATTGGCAATTGTCGCGCGGTCTGCAAGTGGTAAATTCACTACGCCCGGGCCAAAGAATTCAACAAATTTTCCTACTACACCTTTTTTACGTAATTCCTGCGTTACACGTAATGCTAAGTCAGTTGCAGTTGTACCTTCAGGAAGCTCTCCAGTAAGCTTAACTCCAATTACTTCTGGTACTGGGAAATATGATGGTTGACCAAGCATACCCGCTTCAGCCTCAATACCACCTACACCCCATCCAAGTACACCGATACCATTGATCATCGTTGTATGTGAGTCAGTACCTACTAATGTATCAGGGAAAGCAACTTGTTCACCATTTACGTCACGTACGTGAACAACGTTCGCTAAATATTCTAAGTTTACTTGATGTACGATACCTGTTGCTGGTGGAACTGCACGATAATTATCAAATGCTTTTGTCGCCCAGTTTAAGAATTGATATCGTTCTTTGTTACGTGCAAATTCTAACTCCATGTTGCGCTTTAGCGCAGTTTCATTACCATAAGCATCTACTTGTACCGAATGGTCAATTACTAAATCAACAGGTACTTCCGGATTAATTTTCGTAACATCTCCACCAACATCATCCATTGCTTTACGAAGTGATGCTAAGTCAACGACCGCAGGTACACCAGTAAAGTCCTGTAAAATAACACGTGACGGTTTAAACGGTACTTCAGCGTTTGGATCATTCTTTTTGCCCCATTTA
Organism: Macrococcoides bohemicum; assembly: GCF_016865215.1. Taxonomy (NCBI): domain Bacteria; kingdom Bacillati; phylum Bacillota; class Bacilli; order Caryophanales; family Staphylococcaceae; genus Macrococcoides; species Macrococcoides bohemicum. Next base: position 1,245,429 of record NZ_CP054482.1, on the reverse strand, counting down.
ACTAAATGCTTAATATGATCTTCATTAATTACACGACCATCATATTGACGTAACACTGATTCTAGTAATACACGAATAGAATAAGGTAAATTTTTAATTTCACCTAAACCTAATGATTCTAAAGATTTTAAACTATAAAACGTGTACAATTTACCATTTAATTCAAATGTCTGTTTAGCAGTTTGTTGTAAATTTGAATTCATTTTGCGTTCCCCCTAAAGATTATTAAAGCCTTTACATCCCTATTTTAATCAAAATAGATTGAGAAGTAAATATTATCACATTCCAAATAAGCTATACCGGTTTATAAGTTTTACTTATGATAAAAAGACAGTTCAAGTAAAATAACCTGAACTGCCTTTAAAATTATTTATTTTTCTGAGGATTAACTTCATTTGTTTTATTTCTAAATTTTTTATCCGGCTTTAATGTCAATCCAAGTCGCATTCTTTCTTTATTACCGTCTTTATACACTGATATTAACATCATCAACAAAACGAATGAGAATGGGAAGGCTGCAATGATCGCTGCACTTTGCAATGCTGACAGACCACCAGCATAAATAAGCACTAGTGCAATTAGAGACTGCGCAACACCCCAGATAATTTTAATATTATTCGCTGGTTCTAAAGAGCCATTTGTAGACTGCATCCCTAATACAAAGGTCGCAGAATCAGCAGACGTTATAAAGAATGTACAGATTAATGTTAAAGCAATAAGTGACAGACCCATCGCCATCGGTAAATGTTCAAAGACTGCAAACAACTGTGTTTCAACAACCATTTCACCAATTTTAGGAACATCCTTAAATACTTCAATACCTGTAACTCCGAATACACTAAACCACAGCGCACTAATAATTGTTGGTACGAGTAATACACCGATTAAAAATTCACGAATCGTTCTACCTTTTGACACACGTGCGATAAATATTCCGACAAATGGACTCCAGCTCATCCACCAGCCCCAATAATAAATTGTCCAGCTATTCATCCAGTCATGTTTATTTTTATCAAGTGGTGCAACATCAAAACTCATACCTAAGAAGTTTTGCAAGAGATTACCGATTGATGTTGAGAACATATTTAAAATTAATATGGTCGGTCCTAAAAATAAGACGGCGATTAATAATAAAGTAGCAATTGCAATATTTGCATTACTTAATATTTGTATCCCTTTTGATAGACCACTCCAGGCACTAGCAAGAAATAAAATCGTCACGATAAAAACAATGATCAACTTAACGTTAAACGTGTTTGGTACATCAAAAAGATAGTGTAAACCACCATTGATCTGCTGAGCACCCATACCTAATGAAACTGCAACCCCTACTACGGTTGCAAATACTGCAAGTACATCAATGATTGTTCCAATCCATCCATCAACTTTGTTACCTAATACAGGTCTAAGCGTTTTAGAAATTAATCCCGCTTCACCTTTTCTAAATTGAGCATATGCAAGCCCTAATGCTACTACACCATAAGTGGCCCATGCATGAAATCCCCAGTGAAAGAATGTATAGCGAAATGCATCTTTCATTGCTTCATCCGATTCTGGTTCAGCAACCGGTGAAGTAATAAAATGACTTAAAGGTTCAGATGCGCCATAAAATACTAAACCGATACCCATCCCTGCACTAAATAGCATTGCAAACCATGAAATTGTATTAAATTCTGGCTTGTCTGACGGTTTACCTAATTTTAATTTTCCGATTGGACTTAATATTAAGAAGAAACATGTAAAGACAAAAATCGAAGTTATCATGACATAGTACCAGCCAAAGTACTCAGATATCCATTGATTGATCTCTCCTGTCACTTCACTAAACTGTTTAGGAATCGTGACACCAAGTAAAACAGTTATTGCAACAAGTGTTATTGCAATGTAAAAAACTGATGTTAATTTTTTTCCTTCTTTCATTAAAAAACTCCTCTCTAATAATTATAAACAGTCTACAGTATAACAAAGAGAAAAGTTAATTTCAAATAAGTAAGTAACGAGAAAATATCACTTAATGTATAATTAATCGTTTTCATTATTATTTTAATGCTATCGAAAAATTTTATTTATTAAAAGAATATGAATTTTTAATTAAAATTTAGCAAATAAATAAATAGATATTGATTTTTCATATTTATGTATGTAAAATAGAATTATTATAGGAGGTGACTATACATGTCATTAATTAAAGAATTTAAAGAATTTGCGATTAAAGGAAATGTCCTGGATTTAGCAGTTGCAGTTGTTATTGGAGCAGCGTTTGGTAAAATCGTTTCTTCATTAGTAGCAGATGTTATCATGCCGATTATCGGTCTTATCTTTGGTGATACAGATTTCGCATCAAACTGGGCTTATAAAGGTATTAAATATGGTGTCTTCATTCAATCTATCGTTGATTTCTTAATCGTTGCAGCAGCCATCTTCTTATTCGTGAAATTAATCAATAAATTAACTCGCAAGAATGATGTTGAAGAAGTTGAAGAAGCAGTTGAAGAAAATACTGTGTTATTAACGGAAATTAGAGATTTATTACGTTCTAAATAATAATAGAAAAGAGATTGCAGATGCAATCTCTTTTTTTATATCTATTACTTCTTATAAGGTCCTTCTTTAATCATCGTCTTTACATCTTCAACAATTTCTGCCTTCGGAAATTTCTTATCTCCAGTATCTTTCCCTGCATAGTCCTTCATGATAACACCATTTTGATCTACTAAATAAAAAGATGTACCATGTGTTGCCTGGTCGTTGTCAGCAGTTGGTGGAACAACAATCGTTTTAAAATTCTCTTCTGCAAACTGACGGATAAACTTTTCATCATAATCAGTAATAGCAGTCCAGACATCTTTTGGTGGATTATACTGATTAATATATTTCTTAAGTTTTTCTGGGGTATCTTTCTTTGGATCTACACTAAAGCTTATAATTCCGTAGTCTTTAGATGATACACCCTCTTTTTTTAGTTCATCAGCAACTTTACTCATATTATAAGTCATCGGCGGACAAACGGTTTTACAGTTTGTAAATATAAAATCCACTAACCAGACTTTACCTTTTAAATCCTTCTCAGAAATTTGTTTACCTTCTTCATTTGTCCCTGAAAATTCAGTAATGGTATTCCCAAATAAAGACTTAGGTACTATTCTTGAATTACTACAAGCTGCAAAAATAAATAAAGTCGTTAAAATAATTGTAAAAATACGTAATTTTTTCATAAGTCCCTCCTATTTATCAAACATTAATATAACAAATAATAGGTGTTATGAGTATATGAATACAAAGAAAGTTTTGTCATAATTATTACAATTTTAAATAATGCAGAAATTATTGAATCATAAATGTTGCACTACTATCAAAACCATTCGACTCAATCTTTAAAATTGCAGGTATTCTTTCTTTCAGGAGCTGTACATGACTAATCATTCCAACGAGTTTACCTGAAGTCTGCAAATCGATTAATGCGTTAACTGCTACCTCTAATGTTTCATCATCCAACGTTCCAAAACCTTCATCGATAAATACAGATTCCAGATGAATCCCTCCAGAAATTTGCATCACAAAATCTGATAAACCTAATGCAAGGCATAAAGAAGCAATAAATGTCTCTCCTCCAGACAACGAAGAGATATTTCTCGTTTTATTCGCATTATAATCAAATACATCTATTACAAGTCCTTGTTTGCCACCACCTTTTTTTTCAGCACGACGTCGTAACTCATATCGATTACCCGTCATCTGTCTTAGGCGATTATTAGCTAAAAGTAATGTCTGTTCCAGATAATACATTAACACAAAAGTTTCAACATCAATCTTCTGAGCATTATTTCCATTTAAAGCATTGCTCAATAACACAAGTGATCGCACATCTTTCATTGTTGATTCATAATAAGTAAGTCTATCTTCAAGCTTAATAAACTGTTTTGTATAGTTCTGATATTTCTCCTGCATAGAACCGACATTTGAAATCAGATCATTTACCATTTCTCTCATTATTTCCAGTTCGTGATGTAAAGTATCCAGATTAGGAGATTCACGATTGTCAATAATCTGAGTTAATCGGTCTATTTCATTGGATAGTGTGAGTCGCTTATCATGGAAATCTTTTATTTCGTTCTCAAATTGTTCAATGATAACGCTAATCTTTTTATCAGTATACTTTACTTTAATTTCTTCAGGAATTTGATACTGTTCTATTCGTTCTTTGAAAAGCTGAATTGATTGAACGATTTCTTCTTTTTGTCTGTTCAAACTCTCAATACTCTGTTTGATAAGCAGTTTTTCTTTTTCAGCTTGTGCGATATTATCTCTACATTGTTCAAAGGCAGATTCATAAGTTGAGATTTCAGCGTTATAATTATTATATCGTTCGATAAACGTCATGTAATCATCTGTATTCGTATCCTGCAAAAACTTTGAAAAATCAGATTCATCTGCGTGATATTGTTTCTCGGACACAGTAACTTCCTCTTGAAGTAAGTTAAGTGATTCAACAAGTTGAACTGTTTCATCCTGTGCTGCGTCAAGCGATTGTAATTGCTCTTGATACTTTAAAGTAACATTCGTTAGTTCGTGAAGTTCATTATCTGCACGTTTTATCTGATGAGAAAGTTGCACGTATATAGCTTGTAACTGTTCATGAATTGCCAAATACTCTGCATTACCGATTGTTTCGATTGTTATATTATCAATCCAAACATTCAGCGCATTTATTTCTTCAATATTTAATTGAGATTTTTCTTCATCATAAATATTAGTAATTGAAGGTAGCAATTCTAATTCATTTATGTAAATTTCAATTGAGGTACTCACTTTTTGCTGACGTTGTTTTATTTGTTCTAGGTCTATTTGGTATTTATGTGCTTCTATATGTGATGTATCATCTAGATTGTGAATAACATTCCCACAAACCGGACATTTATCTCCAACATTTAATTGAGACTTGATGTTTTCTATTAGTTCAACATCCTGAACTTTCTCACTACTTTGTAAATCATTTAATTTACTTTTTAAAGACTTTATAGATTCATCGATATTTCGATATGTTTCCTTAGTTGTAAGTAAACGGTCTAATTGTTTTGTAATTTTTGATAATGTAGAAATTTGCATTTTAACTTTTGTCATCGTATTGTCAAGCGCTATGACTTTCGAATCATTTTTAAGTACTTGTGTATGAATCAGCTGTTTTTCTTTTTCGAAGTTCTGCGCATTCTTTAATTTTTCTTGTATTGATTCAATCTTATTTGTTAAAATGTTAATTTTTTCTTTATTTTTACTGATATCTTGCTGTAAATTTTTATATTTTGAATGTGTGTAACGCTCATTTTGGATAACATATTTTTTCTTTTCAGTTATATCATCATAACTTTGTTGAAATGCTTCTTGTTGCTTACGCAATACTTCCAATCTTTTTTCTGTTTTCTGAAATTGATTATTAAAGTGCTTTATGTTTTGTGATATCGTTTCTCTTTTCTCAACATGTGAGAATAAATCATTTTCAATCATCTTATAATGATCAAACTGAATAAGATGTTTTAAATCATTTTGTTTGTCATTAATATTTTTTTCGTTTTCCATTAAGTCAATACGTGCCGCTTCATGTTCCTTCAATTGCAAGATACTATCATTTAAGACTTCTGCAGCACTTACTTCTTTTTCTTTTTCTTTTAATAAATTTCGTTTGTTTTCAAGTGTTACTTTAAACTTCTCAGTTTCATCAGCCATCTTTATTAAGGCGGATTGAATAGTATCACGTTTATCTGTATATGTTATTTGCTCATTTTGATCTATTAACCCTTCGAACATGGCAAACTGAACACCTATTTCAGATTCTAATGCCAGCATTTCTTTTTGATCCTGCTGAACTTTTTCTCGCAGTTGTGAAGACAATTTTTGAATTTTCGTCGTATCGAAGAGTGTGCGTAAAATATCTGATTTTTCTTTAGAGCCCGAGACAAGTAATGATTTAAATTCACCTTGCGGTAATATAAATATTTTTCTAAATTGATGGGCATCCAGCTTTACGATATCTTTAATCTTTTCTTTTCCGGCAGTTAGTCCAGTTGCAAGTAATTTTTTTTCATTCTGAACGATTTCGTATACATTAAGCTGTGTTGGTTTCTTCGTCTTATTACCATTTTTTATAAAAGGTATATCTCGATATATTTCATATTGTTTGCCCTGCATATAGAATTTATAGATGACTTCTGTAGGCTCATCGTCCTGGGCATTTATATTCCTTAAATTAGATTCCTCACGATCACTCGTTGACGCGACACCAAATAATGCGTACATCATACCATCAAAAATCGTCGTTTTTCCAGCACCGGTCTTACCGCTGATTAGAAATAACTGATGATTTTGAAGGCTTTTAAAATCGATTGTTTCTTCCTTAAAAGGACCAAATGCTTTTAACTTTAATACGTTAGGTCTCATCTGTTTCACCCCCTGCTCTTAGCAATGTTTTAAGCGTATCAATTTGTTGATCATCTAACGTTTCATCAGTCATTTCTTGATAGAATGTCGCTATAAGATCCATTGTATTAAGATTTGTAACATCTTTACTCATCGTAATTGTACGCTTTTCTTTCAATATCGGTTTTAATTCGAGTAAATTCGGATAAATCAGCTTTAATTTGGCCATTGGTTCATTGACTGCTTCCATCTCGCTTAGTTCCAGTCTTAAATATGCATTCGGATTACATTCAAGCTGTAATTGCATTGCCTCATTATACGTTCCTTGTGCAACTTCCAAATCTCTTTCATATTTTAATGGCTTAAATAAAACCTCATTTTCATTTAAGTCAAATATTCTATAACCTTTACGCTGACCAATTTCAGAGAAAGAATAACGCATTATACTACCACTATAATATACTTTCTCGTCTTTTATCGCGTCTGGTGTATGCAGATGACCGAGCATCGTGTAGTCAAATCCATCAAATAATGATTTATTCACATGCTCAACAGTTCCGATAACAAGCTCTCTTTCAGACGCTGTAACTACGCCACCGGCAACAAAAAGATGACTGATTAAAATGTTTTTCTTATTCTTATCCATATTGTTTTCTATGTTCATAATTATCTTCTGATATGTATCCTGATGTGATCTTATCGATTCATCCCTAAAATACTGACGGGCATATGCCGGATCAATATAAGGTACTAAATAAAAGTGAATATCATCAATGATTACAGGTGTTAAACTATCGTCAATCGTTGTTGACAGATAATAGTGAAACTGCTTAAAATAATTTCTTGCATGACCTAAACGTTCAGCACCATCATGATTTCCACTTACAGCAAGTACAGGAATTTTTCTATCTACATTTACTGCAAGTAAGAATGACTCATACACTTGCATTGCTTCCTTTGATGGTATTGAACGATCATATATATCACCTGCAATCACTAGTACATCTATGCCTTCTTCATCAATTCTTTCTATGAGCTGACTTAAAATCATCTGTTGATCACTCAGTAAAGAAAATTGATTGATTGTTCGTCCAATATGTAAATCTGCGATATGCATTATCTTCATACTTTTCACCTCAGCTTTTATTATACAAAAAAAACACATCCCCGATATAGGGATGTGCCGATGGTGTATTCAACTTATATGCATTTATTAATATTCTATGATTACTTTTCCTCTGAATCAAAAAGAATAGTTTCAACTTTATCGACTAATTTTGCTGATTTTATCGAAACTGGCACGCCTGCTGTCGTAATAAAATATTTACTATTGACGATGCTTTCCATTACAGATAATACAGTTTCACGTGTTAAATCCTGTTTGGGCTGATTCACTGTAAATGTGTAGTTTTTTCCAGTATCCGTTAGAAAATTCATTTGTAAGCTCTTCATTATTTTTCCCCCTTTCTAATGATTAGATAACTGCTTTTGTTTCAACTTTATCAATCTTCACATAATCTTCACCAGTTAATTCAGTCATTAACATTGCAAAGTTTTGTAAATCACTATCAAGTAAATCCATACGCACTTGGTTAAAACGTCTCGTCTTAAATACTTCTTTACCATCATCTTTTACATCAGTGACATATAACAGATTTAATACAACTTCCTTTAACATGTTTTCACCTCCTTTACACTATATATATCGAAAAAAGATTATTAGATAGACACACATTTTTTAGTTCTATATAATGTGTTTAGAGGTGAACGACATGAACGACTGGTTTATGATATTTATTTTTTTATGGACAATTTTCTTTATTTCTATGCTGGCAATCGGTGGTTTCTTTATGTTCCGTAAATTTTTAAAGCGTATGCCCAAAGAAGATGGTAAAAGCGAGCTTGACTGGCAGGATTATTACATCAACAAAGCATTACATTTATGGGGAGATGATGCTAAAAGCTTACTCAATGAACTGGTTTCTCCTGTACCGGAACTATTTCGCGATGTTGCAAAAGAACGCATCGCTGGACGCATTTCAAAAATTGCGCTGGATGAACAAGCCGATAGTATTGAACTCGATCATATATTACGCGGATACATCATTGCTACACCTAAACGTGATCACCCTTTTATGAAAAAGAAACTGAATCAATTAGGAATCGATTATACGCCTTACGAAGATTACTTTAAGTATGCAGATGATGAGAAACAAAAATTCTCTATATTTGATCATTCGGAAATAGTAAAAACTGAAAAACAAAAATAAGCCGAGCAGTGAAAATTCACTACCCGGCTTTATTTTTTGTCAATCTTTAATTAAAGCACGTTCTAACTTTTTATACTTAAAATACATTGCAATTCGCCAAGGTACTATCATACTAAATGCCAGTAAGAAGAACATACCAGCTAATTCACCTGGATGAATCGTACTGCTTAAGTAAAATTTCATCACACTTCGAATAATTAATAGAGAAATTAAAATTAGCGGAAATAACTTCGAACGTTTCATATAGATTAAGTTATCTTTAACAACAAAGTTAGAAGTGTAGATTAAGAATATCGAAAAGAACATTCCGACTACAACCGCTTCTAATATTTCCATCGATGTCAATCTAAAGTATGGTACTACATACATCAATGCTCCCGTAGACATAAAAAAAGGTGGAAGAATAATCTTCTTTACATTTGTGGGATAATTTTGAGCCTTCATTCTAACGATAATAACTGCGGTACCCATAAATAATGCTACGAGCATCGAAATCACAAAATACATATCCATCCTTCTTTCTAACTAAAAAATTGGGTGATTGCTGTTAACTTATCAAAGAATAATAACAATCCCATAATAATCATCATTACCCCACCAATTTTAGTGATTGTCTGACTATATTTCTTTAATATATTAATTTTTGTGATAAAGAATGTCAATAAGAAAAATGGAATACAAAATCCAAGAACATAGGCAATCATATAAATCAGCGCTAACGATTGATTGACAGCCGCCATAGAAAAGATTGTTCCGATAATAGGTCCCATACACGGTGTCCAGCCTGCTGCAAATGCAATCCCTATCAGTAACGTTCCGATAAAGCCACTAGGTCTATTCTTAAATTCAAATTTGCGATCTTTCATTAAAAACTGTGGATTGAATATACCAAGTACCACTAATCCAAATATTATACATAGCAGACCACCTACCATACGTATCGTATTATCATACGACTGCAGAATATCTGAAACAAAACCTAAACCTACGCCTAAAGAAATATAGACGATAGAAAAACCAATTAAAAAGAATACGGTGTGTAACAAAGCTTTTTTATCCATTTTATTATCTTTTAGATCATTATAACTTACACCAGTAATATAAGATAAAAATGCAGGATAAATCGGCAGTACACACGGTGAAATAAAACTAAGTATACCTGCGCCGAAAGCAACGGCAATCGTAATATCCCCCATAATCAACCTCCATTCTCAATCATTTTATCAAATATTAGGGCAACTTATAGCCAAGATTTTGAACGAAATGTGACATTCATAGAATCTCGAGTCAATTTAATTCATATTTATCACACCAAACACATTAAACAATCAGAAGATTATCGTGTTCAAATTAAGAAAAAAATGCTATATTTACATTAACAGGAGGACTTGCTATGAAAAATAAATATCTCTTATTATCGATGACTTCACTTTTATCGGTATCCTTGTTAGCTGCGTGCGGAAAAGATGCACGTGATGAATCAGAAGTCAATAAAGCAAAAGTTGCATTTGAAACAAAAGAAAAAGAATCAACTGACGAAGAAAAAAAGGTAACAGATAAAAATAAATCTAAAGCTGCACTTGAAAAAATTAAAGCCGCAAAAGAACGTGGTAAAAATAAAAAGAAAAATAGTAAAAATGATATTGAACAAGCAGATAATAAAGATACTGCATCTAGTGATTCATCTGACGAATCACAATCAGAAAATAATGATAAAGCTGAAAAAGCTTCTTCTGAAGATAAAAACGATTCGAAAAGCGAAACTACTAAATCGTCTTCTAAGAAAAAATCGACTGCATCAAGTAGTTCAACATCATCAAGCAGTTCATCTGCCACTAATACGAGTTCAAACACAACAACATCTCGACCAGCAACAAGCACGTCTCAACCATCAGTGACACGACCTGCAACACAATCACCTACGACAAGACCATCAACACCGACAACGACTGTACGACCATCAACACCGTCAACTACAGCCCCAACGACGACGCGTCCAACAACACCAACTACTACACCGAGACCAACTCAACCGACGACGACTCAACCGGCTACAACACAACCTGCAACACCTGAGCCACCACCATCTAATGATGGTTTTATCGAACCAATGCCGGGTCAATAATAAAAAGCATGAGGAAATCCTCATGCTTTTTATTATTGACTGTAAAATAAATTACTGTCTTACTATTTTAAATTTTGATTCATATTGCGGTTCATCATTTGCATCATTTGGTTAATTTTCTTTTGTGAAGGTTTTTGACCCATTTGCATCATCATCATGCGTAACATTTCTTCATTGATCGGTGGATTTTTCTTTAAGTAATCCATCATGTATTTACGTGCTAAGAAGAAACCACCAGCTGCACCTGCTGCTAATGCTAAAATAATTAATAATATCCAAATCCAAGTATCCATTCACTTCACCCACTTTCTCATTCTTTTAAAAGTTTACTAGATATAAGTCTATTTTTCAATAGTTATTTATCAAGAATAAAGAAGACTGAACTGCTTCAGCCTTCTTGATCTTCTAATCTTTATATTATAAGTCTAAAATTTCTCTAACAACGTTATCTACTGTAAATCCGTATTTCTCCATTACGAGTTCTCCTGGAGCACTTGCACCAAATTTGTCTATACCAATTACTTTACCATCTAACCCCACATATTTATACCATGCAGCAGTGGCACCCATTTCAATTGCAACACGTTTTGTTAAATGTCTTGGCATTACTTCTTCTTTATAGTTATCATCCTGCAAATCAAATACACGTGTATTCGGTATTGAAACAACTTGTACTCCTTTACCTTGTGCTTCTAGGGCTTTTGCTGCTTCAACAGCAAGTCCAACTTCTGAACCTGTCGCAATCAGTAAATATTCAGGTGTCTCTGATTGATAAACTACATAAGCACCTCTACGCACACCTTTTTCTAATACATCTTCAGATACATCTGTAACGTCTAGGTTCTGACGTGTTAATACTAACGCTGTAGGTACATCTTTTGATTCCAATGCAATCTTCCAGGCGATGCGAGATTCATTACCATCTGCCGGGCGAATCACATTTAAGTTAGGTATTGCTCGTAATCCAGCTAATTGTTCAATTGGTTCATGTGTTGGACCATCTTCACCAACTGCTATGGAATCATGTGTAAATACGTACGTTACAGGTAATCCCATTAGCGCAGATAATCTTACAGCTGGTTTTAAATAGTCACTAAAGACGAAGAATGTCGCACCGTATACTTTTAATCCACCGTGAGTAGCCATTCCGTTTAAAGCAGCACCCATTGCAAATTCTCTGACACCGAACCAAATATTTTTACCTTCTGGAGATTCTGCTGAGAAATCTGCTGTATCTTTAACATTCGATTTATTTGATGATGCTAAGTCTGCAGACCCACCAAAGAATGATGGTACTGATTTAGCGATTGCTTGAATCATATCACCAGAAGTACTTCTTGTAGCAGCAGATTTACCTACTTCATATTTTGGCAATTCAGTATCATAACCTTCTGGAAGTTCACCTTTAATCGCTAACTCTAATTGAGCTGCAAGTTCTGGTTGCTTTTCTTTATATTCAGCAAATTTTTTATTCCATGCATCCTCAGCTTCATTTGCACGTTTTAACATCGTTTCATTAAAGATGTCATATACAAATTGTGGTACTTCAAATTTTAAGTTTGCATCTAATCCATATGTTTCAAATGCTAAAATTCTCTCTTCATTACCAAGTGGCGCACCATGCACACCATTTGTTCCCTGACGGTTTGGTGAACCATATCCGATGATTGTCTTAACTTCAATAATTGAAGGTTTGTCTGAAGATTTTGCTTGCGTAATAGCTTTATCAATCGCTTCACAGTCATTACCATCTTCAACTAAGATATGCTCCCAGCCATAAGCTTCAAAGCGACCTTTTACATCCTCAGAAAATGCTTTGTCAAGATCTCCATCTAAAGAAATGTCATTTGAATCGTATAAAGCAATCAGTTTATTTAATTTAAGATGACCTGCTAAACTGGCAGCTTCATGCGAAATACCTTCCATTAAATCTCCATCTGAAACTAATGCATACGTATAATGATCCACGATATCAATATCTTTGTTATACGTAGCAGCTAAATGCTTCTCTGCCATCGCAAAACCAACACTCATCGCAAAACCTTGTCCTAATGGTCCAGTTGTAATTTCCACACCTTCAGTATGACGGAATTCCGGATGACCTGGTGTTTTAGAATCCCATTGTCTAAAGTTTTTCAGTTCCTCTAGTGCTAATCCACCTGAAACATGCAATAAAGAATATAGTAATGCAGAGCCATGACCAGCAGAAAGTATAAATCTATCTCTATTAAAGAAATGCGTTGAGCTTGGATTAAAGTTCAGATGACGCGTCCATAATGTATAAGCAAATGGAGCAGCCCCCATCGGTAAACCAGGGTGACCAGAATTAGCAGCCTCAATCTGATCGATACTTAATGCTCTAATCGTGTCAATTGCAAGTTGATCTTCTTTTGAAAACATATTTATTTCTCCTTTATTTTGTATTTTATATTATTTAATATACTGCTTAATTATTGTTAACTCAATTTCTTAATTTTTAATCTCTTAAATTATTGTTTCTTTGAATTACTTTCACTTTCTCAGGCGTAACATCGTTGCCTTCAGGATCGATTACCTTTGCGTTCTCTATCGTTTTCTGGAAGCTATTTCGAAAAGTCTGAAGATATTCTTTACGTAATAACGTTTGCTCTCTGCCTTCTTCTTCAGTTAAACCTTCATTCTTCTTTTTTCGTGCCAATTCATTTATTCTATTCATTTTTTCTTGTTCTAACATATCCTCATTCCTTTCCATTTAAAGATACCAAAAAAAGCGCGTGAAACCAACTGGTCACACTCGCTTAAGTAAAAAATTATATGTACATTTAATTTACAACACCTAAAACCTCTCCATTTTGCACTGGATCATGTATCGTTTGTTCTGTATCATTACGAACATCATTTTGTTCGCTTATTTGTTCTGTAATACCTGGTGAAGTCTGTTCATAAATATAATGAGATTGCGTCATATATAAAAGGCCGAAGACTGTAATTACAATAAATAATAGTAAATACATCATAAATTCCTTTGAAATAGTAACTGTCATAGTTAATTCCTCCTAGAACGTTTGTTTGTATTTATACAATAACAGAACGTTTGTTCTATGTCAATAAAAACACGAACAAATGTTTGTTACATGCGAACGTATATGCTATAATACAAATAACACCAATGCTAAGGAGTGTTTATAAATGAGAGAACTAACTAAAAGGCAAGAAGAAATATATGAATATTTGAAACATGTTGTATCAACTAAAGGATATCCACCTAGTGTTCGAGAGATTGGAGAAGCGGTAGGTTTGGCTTCATCTTCAACAGTTCATGGACATCTTTCTCGATTAGAAGAAAAAGGATATATTAAAAGAGACCCAACTAAGCCACGAGCGATAGAAATTGTACAGGATGAAACGCCTGCTGATTATTCAGAAACAATTCACGTTCCGGTTATCGGTAAAGTAACTGCAGGTGTTCCTATTACTGCGATAGAGAACGTGGAAGAATATTTTCCCTTACCTGCTCACTTTACAAGTAGTCATAATAGTGACATCTTTATTTTAGATGTTGTAGGTGAAAGTATGATAGAAGCCGGCATATATGATAAAGATAAAGTGATTGTTAGAAGACAGTCTATTGCAGAGAACGGCGATATTATTGTGGCTATGACTGAAGAAGACGAAGCAACTGTTAAAAGATTCTATAAAGAAAATAATCGTTATCGATTACAACCGGAAAATAGTTCTATGGATCCAATCTATTTAGATTCTGTAACTGTTTTAGGAAAAGTAGTTGGATTGTTTAGAGAATTTTAAAAAACTAAGAGCGAATGACTATAGTCATTCGCTCTTAGTTTTGTTTATATTTGTTAAAACATTTGAATACTGATTTTCTATTAAGATTACTTACGTCCAATGATTTCTTTTACTTGTTCTAATATGTCTTTATGTTCTTTTGCTTTTGTTTCCATCGTACTATCCCCTTATCTCATTCTTATAATGAATATTCATTACAAAAGGCTTACTTAGAAAATATACCCAAAATGAAAAGAATCAAACATCGATGTATTGCTTTTTTATACAGGAAGTAGCAATTTGTATATACTTATCTACTAATATTTTACAACAAATATTAAAAATATACAAATATTTCACTTTTTCACTTCAGAAAATTTTATAACTTTCCTCATGCTTGATATAATAAAAGTAAGGAGGCGAATGACATGCAAAGAAAATTAGCACGTTCTACAACTGATAGATACTTAGCTGGCGTTTTAGGTGGTTTTGCTGAATATTTAAACATGGATTCAACACTACTCCGTGTTATCTTTATTCTTGTTTCATTCTTAACTGTGCATATCCCAACATTTACAATCTATCTTATTCTTGCACTATTTATGCCAAAAGACGTTGATGTTATTGATCGTTACTGATTAAATATTTATTAAATTAAACAAAGCTTAAGACAATGTGTATATTCACATGTCTTAAGCTTTTATTTTTGTGTTCATATTGATATTTACTTCCTCTTATTTAATATCGCCACAGCCCCAAATCCTAATACGAGTAATAATATTGTTAACTTATCATCAATAATCATTAGGCCATAACGACATATGAATAAAATGAAAGCATAAATAAACAAAACGAGTATCTTGATGTGATAATTAGACATTTCAACCCTTCTTTACTATATTATATGTTGTTCATCATACCATCTTTTCATAATTTAATTAACTTTTTGTTTAAATAGTAATAATTCCTATTTACAATTATATCGCTTTGCTTTAGTATTAAATCGTAATGATTACGAAAAGGAGAAATATTATGAAGCAAAGTATGTTAAAAGGTTTAGGAATCTTATCATTAGGCGTATTATTAGTAGGTTGTCAGGATGCTAACACTGAAAATGATAAAGAACAAGAACATAAAACTGAGACAACTTCTAACTTAACGAATGAGAAAACGACTTCAAAAGAGCATGCACATGATCATGAAAAAGAACAAAGCGAACATGCTCATGATCACGGTCATTCACATGGTGGTCACGAAATGACGAAAGAAGAAGAGAATATTTATAAGGGTATATTTAAGGATGAGCAAGTAAAAGATCGTCCATTAACAGATTGGGAAGGTGATTGGCAATCCGTATACCCTTATTTAAAAGATGGTACTTTAGATGAAGTTTTCGAACATAAAGCAGAAGAGGATGATTCAAAATCAGCTAAGGAATATAAAGCATACTATACAACAGGCTATAAGACTGATGTAACAAGAATTAACATCGGTGAAAAAGCTATATTATTTTACAAGGGAAAAGAAAAATCGACTGCGGAATACACATACGATGGTAAAGAAATTTTAAACTATGAAGCAGGCAACCGCGGTGTACGGTTTATCTTTGAAAAAGTGAGCGGTGATGATGCTGCACCACAATTTATACAATTTAGCGACCACATTATCGCACCTGAAAAAGCATTACACTATCATATATATATGGGTAATAATCGTGCACAGTTACTAAAAGAAATGAAAAATTGGCCAACATATTATCCAAGTGATTTAAAAGGCGAAGAAGTAAAAGAAGAAATGTTAGCTCATTAGTAAAAACCAGAAACTTATCATTTTAGGATAAGTTCCTGGTTTTTATTTTGCTATCCAGAAGTTGAATGTATGCATTGAAATAATTAATATCACAATTACGAGATTTAATCCAACAAATAACTTTCTATGTTTTACATTACCAAATAAAGCACTCATATATAATCCAAGTAAGGTTGTAACATACAAAAGCATCTGTACGTATAAATTTAACTGACCTCTTCCATGAATAAATGGTATAAATATCAATAAAAGTGAACTCATTAATAATAATAATATTACGATAAAACGATACATAATAATTCCTACCTTTATTTCTACATTACGATAACATTGAATAAATGATCATCTAAATCTGCAAACATTATGCCATAATAACCATTTTTCTTACCTGGAGGACTCAATACTTTCCCTCCATTTTGTGCTATTAAATTTGCTAATTCATCAACTGCTTCATTACTCTCCATATCAAAAGAAATGATCGTTTCGGGATAATCGGAGCTTCTTCTACTTTCACGTCCCATAAAACCTTCCAGTATATCTTTTCTAAATAAACAAATTACTTGCTTTCCAACCATTATTCCAGCTAATGTATCATCATTAGAACGTTCTTCATTAATCTCAAAACCAATATTTCTAAAAAATTCAGTTGATGCTTTTACATTTGCAACAGGTAAATTAATCCAGTATGATTTCATTTATTCTCCCTTTGCGCTTATTATTTATGTAAATTAATTAGTGGCACACTTGATTTTATCACTTGATTTGAAACAATTAAATGTTTTAACTCTTCTGCGATATCAAGTTGATCTAAATAGTCAAAGTCTAACCAGGCATATGGTGCGCGAACTTTAAATTCTTGTTTATTTTTAGCATTAAATACAAACGCTGTATCATTAGCCATCGTTTTCGAGAACCATGTCTTAAATTCTTTTTTCTCTTCAACGACAAACAATATCCCTCCAACTTTAATATCGTGGTTTAATTTACGTGCAAATTGTTCTGCAGTGCTCTTAATTGTTGATTGGCCGGATTTTACCACACTTGGTAATTTCATTTGTTTATTTCCGAAATCCTGTACTAATATTTTGTCTTCAGTTGTTATCAATAATGAAGCAGATATTTTTTCTTTCATTTGAAACTCCTTTTTAAAATAAATTATGTTCTTATTTATATTGCGTAATATAGTTTTCTACATAGAATGGTTGATTATTGTCGTTGAATGCTACTCCTACGCCTAAATTCATATAATCCTGTTTCAGAATATTTTTTCTATGACCTATACTATTCATCAATCCATGATGCGCTTCAATGGGTGAAACTTGACCGTATGCTATATTTTCACCAGCTACGCTATAATTTAAATTTGCCTTTTTAATACGGTCAAATGGTGTTTCATTCTGTTTATTTGTATGACTGAAATAATGATGTTCAGCCATATCTTTGGCATGTGTATTAGCAACTTTAGCAATTTCAGGATACACATTAAGTATTTGCTTACCAAACATTTTTCTTGTCGAATTTGTTAACTCAAAGTGTAACCTCGCATAATCCTTTTCTAAATTGTCATTTGGATAAGCATAATAATTTTTCTTTAACTGATCAATTGACTTATTAATAATTTTTATTCCACTTACTGTATTATTACGATACTTATCATAATAAATTGTAACAAAGTACTGTCCATCCTGATAAATCGCACTTTCTTTATTGTCTAAAGCAAGTTGATAATCTTTACCTTGAAAAACTTCCAACGGCTGACCTAGTTTTTTCTCAACATTTTCGCGTGTCAAACCGTACTTTAAACCTTTATCAGTTACTACCATATTCTGATTGGAATAGACACCACTCACCTTACCATTTAAATACATAACCAGCATAAAGTCATCATAATCTCTATGATAGACCGTCCAGTACTGTTGATATTCATTTAACAATTGCTCATGCGGCTCACCTAAAATACGGTTAACTTGTGATTGGGTCATCCCCATTTTAATTT
The DNA here is from genome assembly GCF_016865215.1 of Macrococcoides bohemicum. NCBI lineage: Bacteria > Bacillati > Bacillota > Bacilli > Caryophanales > Staphylococcaceae > Macrococcoides > Macrococcoides bohemicum. Next base: position 1,227,053 of record NZ_CP054482.1, on the reverse strand, counting down.
TGCCGACATTCATATTTTTTGCTTTTTCCGGTTTCTCTGTAAGTAAATGATTATCTTTAATCAATGCACGTAATTCAGACTTCATATTCAAAATGATTTTATCGGGTAATTGAAGAAAGCTAAGCGGAAATATAAGTATAAATAAAATTACTAGGCAAAATGACAATATTTGCTTCATGTAACACCTCTATAAATTAAAAACATACACAGCGTGTATGTTTTTAATTATATCAAATTTAATTCTTTTTCTGTACGAATTGCTTAATAATCTGTATCTCCATTAAATATAGAGTTTCTCACAATAACATAATCTACCGTTGTTATTGCTTTAAGGTCTTTTCCACCTGCGTATGAAATGGATGATTGTAAATCCTGTTCCATTTCTATGAGTTTCTCTTTTAAGGAACCTTTACGTTCAACGAATAGCTTTTTACCTTCGACATTTTTACGAATGCCCTTTTGAAATTCTGATGCACTACCAAAATATTCTTTATAGTGTTTACCATCTTTTTCAATCGTTTCACCTGGTGATTCTTCATGCGCCGCAAGTAATGATCCAATCATCACCATAGAAGCACCAAAACGAATCGATTTAGCGATGTCGCCATGTGTACGAATGCCACCATCGGCAATTAACGGTTTACGCGCAGCTTTTGAACATAATCTTAATGCTGCAAGTTGCCATCCACCTGTTCCGAAGCCAGTTTTTATCTTTGTAATGCACACACGACCTGGTCCAATACCAACTTTAGTAGCATCTGCACCTGCATTTTCAAGTTCCCGAACTGCTTCTGGTGTACCAACGTTACCTGCAATTAAGAAAGTTTCCGGAATCAATCTTTTAATATGATGAATCATTTCAATCACCTGATCAGAATGACCATGTGCAATATCAATTGTGATATATTCAGGTACAATATTTTCATTGGCCAGTGTTTTAATAAAATCATATTCAGATGATTTTACACCTACAGAAATCGATGCATATAAACCTTTTTCGTGCATATTTTTGATAAATGGTAATCTTGCTGCCTCATCAAATCGATGCATAATATAAAAATAGCCATTTTGCGCAAACTTCTCAGCAAGTTCTTCATTGATAACTGTCTGCATATTTGCCGGTACAACTGGAATTCGAAAACGTAATGGACCAAACTGAATTGATGTATCACATTCAGAACGACTTTTTACGATACATTTATTAGGTATAAGTTGAATATCTTCATAATCAAATACATCCTGCATAAATAAAACCTCTAATCATTTGTTATATTTTGTGAATAATATAGAATTTTTCATTACTAAAACTTTATTATTATCATTTATCCAATAGAAACTTTACTACTGTTTAGAATAAAAGTAAAGTTGTATATAATGAAAAGACGAATGAATTAAATTAACTCATTCGTCTTTCTTCTTATTTTATATTAATTACCAGCTCGCTTTTTTCACGCCTGGAATTTGTCCTTTATGCGCTAGTTCTCGAAAAGCTATTCTAGATAATCCGAATTTACGATAAACACTTCTCGGTCTTCCAGTTACTTGGCAACGTGTAGTAAGTCTTGAAGGTGCTGAGTCTCTTGGTAATTTTTGAAGACCTTCGTAATCTCCTGCTGCTTTTAATGCTTCTCTTTTCCCTCTGTAATGTTCTACTAATGCTTGTCTTTTAGCTTCTTTTGCAATTTTTGATTTTTTAGCCATAATTTCTCCTTTAGTTTATATTTTTCTGATTTGCCATCCATAAGGATTAACAAAACTTTCCCACGCTTCATCGATTTCATTCGTTTTTTATAAACATGCATCAAGTTCTGCTGTTATTTTTTCATGTTCTAAATCTGTCCCGATTTACATGTCATAAATCGTAATTGTTACGATTAATAATATAGCATACCATTTTATACAAGTAAAACAAAAATTTGAGTTCGGTTATTCCGAACTCAAATTTTTATCTCTGACATACATTATAATTCTTTTACTTATTGTTAAGTGCCTTATCTAGGGATTCAATATTTATTTTCATAAGATCCTGATACGTTACATCTTTTTTGTCCCTATCTGTTAACACAGCCATATTGTGGAATGGAACAACAGTAGCATTCGTTTTATCTTTAATAATATCAACAGTTTTTGTTGTAATATTTTGTTCATAAAGTATTACTGTTGCTTTTGATTTATTGATAATATTAATCATATTAATAATATCACTTTGAGAAGGTTCTTCATTATTCATACCTGAAACACCTTCTTGTTTAAAGCCATAACGTTTCGCAAGATAACCTATTGAATCATGTGAAATAAATACACTATCCTGCTTTTTAGTTTTTGTAATTGTTTTTAACTGTTTATCAATTTCATTGATATCTTGAACTAGTTTTTCATAGTTTTTAATGTATTCTTTTTCGTGCTGTTTATCTTTTTTAATTAACCCATCCTTAATCACTTTTGCAAATGATTTATTCATTTCTGGATCAAGCCAAACATGTGGGTCATGTGCGCCATGGTCATGATCATGTTCATGTTCATGTTTCGCTTCATGATCATGATCATGTTCTTCACTTGCTAATAAATCATGCTCATCAATATCTTTTGCAAGTTGAACTGTCTTATCCTTTTTGTTAATTACCTTCGCTATTTTAGCACTCACCTGATCTAATTCATCACCTGAATAAAAGAAAAGATCGCTTTTAGCAATACGCATCGTATCTTTTTGTGTTGGTTCATAAGTGTGTATATCGATACCATTTGGATAGATACTCGATACAGTGACATGATCACCACCAATTTGATCTATCATACTTTTGAATGGAAAGACTGTAGTATAAACCTGTAGTTTATCGCCAGACTCTTTGTCACTACTTTTATTACCACATGCAGCCATCAATACTAATGTTGCAATTAATAATAATGAAAATAACTTCTTCATACGTTCATCTCCTATTTCGTAATCATTACGCTTTAACATTCTAAACCTTATTTTATAAGAAATCAATCACTAATTTTTTATTTTTTATCCCTATATCATTTTAATCCAATATATCAAGGTCTATATAAATACATTTTATTATAACAAGTAATATCTCCATTATATAGAAGAAAAAGTATTAAGAAAAATTTAATAAAAAAGCTTTACAAAAATTCATTCAGGGCGTATCATTATAAATCGTAAAGATTACGAATTAGAGGTAAGATTTTGAAAGTACCTATTACAGTATTAAGTGGTTTCTTAGGCAGTGGTAAAACGACGTTGCTCAATCATATCCTTACTAATAACGAAAATAAAAAAATCGGGGTAATTGTTAATGATATGAGCGAAGTGAATGTCGATGCTGACTTAGTACACATGTCACGTACAGACGAAAAAATGATACAACTTCAAAACGGTTGTATATGCTGCACATTAAGAGAAGATTTATTAATCGAAATTGATAAATTAGTTAAAAACAATCAGTTAGACTATATTGTTATTGAATCTACGGGTATTTCAGAACCTGTACCTGTTGCGCAAACATTAACTTTAAATGATGAAGTGCTCAATATTAATTTAGCTGATACGACTATTTTAGATACGATGGTAACCGTTGTAGATGCTAACCGTTTCTGGGATGATTATGCATCAGGCGATTCACTAATTGATCGAAAAATGGCGAACGACGAATCTGACACACGCGAAGTTATTGATTTATTAATCGATCAGATTGAATTTGCAAATGTTATTCTATTAAATAAATGTGACCTTGTACACATTGAAGATTTAAAAGAATTAGAAGCATTATTGCATCAATTGAATCCAGAAGCTAAAATTTATCGAACTGAAAATTCAAATATTGCACTAGATAACATCTTAAATACACGTCTATTTGATTTCGAAAAATCCAGTCAGGCAGCAGGCTGGATTAAAGAATTAAATGAAGAACACACACCAGAAACTGAAGAATATGGGATAGCTTCTTTCGTATATCGAAGACAACGCCCATTCCATCCTGAGAGATTTATGCATCTCCTAGAACATTTCTCATTAGATATAATTCGATCAAAAGGATTCTTTTGGCTTGCATCTCGAAATAATATGTGTGGATTGCTTTCTCAGGCAGGAAATTCATTGCAAATTCAAGGTGCTGGTGAATGGATAGCAACTTATAATGAAACTGATATCCAGGCTGAAATGATGGAAGACCCTACTTTAAAAGCAAGATTGCATAGTGAATATGGTGACCGTCAAACTGAGTTAGTATTCATTGGTATTGAGATGAATAAAGAACAAATTATTCAGGATTTAGATGATTGTCTGTTAACTGATGATGAGATGAAACAAGATTGGTCAACATTTAATGATCCGCTTCCACAGTTCACAGTTGCTGAACCAGTTGAAGCAGATGTTATTTATAAAAATATTAAATAAAATTTAAAGGAGCGTATAAAAATGAGAGTAAATGTAACTTTAGCTTGTACAGAATGTGGAGATCGTAACTATATCACAAAGAAAAATAAAAGAAATAATCCTGAGCGTATTGAATTAATGAAATACAGCCCAAGATTAAAAAAATACACTTTACATCGTGAAACAAAATAATTATCGTTAAACGTGCAATATTATTGTGTATATATATCAATACGACACAAGGCATCCGATAGTGGATGCCTATTTTATTTATATGTTTTGAGCATCACATGTCAATCATAATAATAGACATTTACTACGTAAGTGACTTCAATTCTCTTTTGACGACACTTACTCACAAACTTTTATCATTTTCACTACGTAAGTGACTTCAATTCTCTTTCGACGACACTTACTCACAAACTTTTATCATTTTCACTTCGTAAGTGACTTCAATTCTCTTTTGACGACACTTACTCAAACCCTTTTTTCATTTTCACTTCATAAGTGGCTTCAATTCTCTTTTGACGACACTTACTCACAAACTTTTATCATTTTCACTTCATAAGTGGCTTCAATTCTCTTTTGACGACACTTACTCACTATCTAATGTCATTTTCACTTCATAAGTGGCTTCAATTCTCTTTTGACGACACTTACTCACTATCTAATGTCATTTTCACTTCATAAGTGACTTCAATTCTCTTTTGACGACACATTCAATTGAAACAACAAAACCTGCACCCAAATTGGGTGCAGGCTTTAAAGATACTTTTATTCCACTGTTAAATCAACTTCATTTATATCAATATTCATGGCAGCTGCTACACCTTGTCCGTATAATGGATCTGCTTTATAGCAATGTCTAATATGACGATGTTTAATTGGTGTTGAAACATCTTTCATTTCATTAGCTGTATTGATAAATAAACGTTTCTGTTCTTCTGGAGATAAAATATTAAATAATCTTCCAGGTTGTTCGAAATAATTATCATCATCTTCTCTAAAGTTCCATTCGTATACTGCACTATCAACTGCTAGTGCAGGTTTTTTATACTTTGCATCATCCTGATGGTGTTGATACTGATTTGGATAATAATTTGTATGACTACCTAAATTACCATCTACACGCATTGCACCATCTCTCGAGAATGGACATCCACCTGTAACTGCTTTAGGCGCATTTACAGGAATTTGATGATGGTTAACACCTAAACGGTATCTTTGCGCATCACCATATGAGAATAATCTACCTTGTAACATTTTATCAGGTGAAAAATCTAAACCTGGGATAATATTTGTCGGAGCAAATGCAGCTTGTTCTACTTCAGCAAAATAATTCTCAGGGTTTCTATTTAATTCAAACTCTCCAACTGGTATTAATGGATACTCACCTTTATACCATACTTTTGTTAAGTCGAAAGGATTGTCTTTATGGTTGCTTGCTTGTTCCTCAGTCATCACTTGAATATACATTTTCCATTTAGGGAAATCTCCCGCTTCAATCGCATTGTATAAGTCACGTTGACTTGATTCACGATCTGTCGCAATAATTTGCACTGCTTCTTCTGAAGTTAAATTTTCAATGCCTTGCTCAGTTCTGAAATGGAATTTCACCCATACACGCTCTCCAGCATCGTTATACATACTGTAAGTATGAGAACCAAATCCATGCATATGACGGAAACCTTTAGGAATACCGCGGTCACTCATCAAGATTGTAACTTGATGTAAAGCTTCTGGTAATGAAGTCCAGAAATCCCAGTTACTTTCCGGATTGTGCATATTTGTTCTTGGATCTCTTTTAACAACGTGATTTAAACTAGCAAATAACTTAGGATCACGGAAGAAGAATACCGGCGTATTATTACCCACTAAATCCCAGTTACCTTCTTCAGTATAGAATTTAAGTGCAAATCCACGGATATCACGTTCTGCTTCAGCAGCACCACGTTCACCAGCAACTGTTGAGAATCGAGCAAACATTTGTGTTTGTTTACCAATTTCACTAAAAATCTTAGCATTTGTATACTTTGTGATATCATGCGTCACTGTAAATGTTCCGTATGCTCCACTTCCTTTTGCATGCATTCTTCTTTCAGGAATTACTTCACGATCGAAATGCGCCATCTGTTCTAAAAAGAAGATATCCTGCATTACTAAAGGACCACGAGGACCTGCTGTCATAGAGTTTTCTCTGTCTCCAACTGGTGCGCCAAACAACCCTCTTAACTGATTATTATTCTCTGTCATATAAATTTCCTCCTTGATAATAACGATTTGAAATCGCCTTATTTATAATTATTATAATCTAGATTATCTGATAAAGCAATTTAATTATTTCTTAAATTTATTACAGTTGAAAAAGCCGTCATTAAGTGCTCCTCTTATACTTTAATGCATAAAAGCATAAACGCATTAAAACTTTTACTTGATAAATTTAAAGAATAGCCATACAATATTAAACATATTATCATTTATATTTATAAATCAGCGAAAGAAAGTAAGGTGTTGTTATGGAAAAGAAACAGATGGATAGAGATTTAAAAACGCGTCATATATCAATGATTGCAATCGGAGGCTCTATTGGTACAGGTTTATTTATGGCAAGTGGTGCTGTAATTTCACAGGCAGGACCTGGTGGTGCAATCGTCGCATATGCAATTATCGGAATTATGATATATTTTCTGATGACAGCACTCGGAGAACTCGCTACATTTTATCCTGTATCTGGGGCATTTAATGCATATGCAAGTCGTTTTATTGATCCTGCTGCCGGGTTTACAGTAGGCTGGTTATATTGGATTATCTGGAGTTTAGTAACAAGTGTTGATATTTTAACTGCTTCACAAGTATTAAGTTACTGGCAAATTTTTGGAGGTCTTCATCCTTTTATATGGTGTCTTATATTTTTAGCTTTATTATTTGCATTAAATGCATTTTCAGTAAAATCATTTGGTGAAGCTGAATTCTGGTTCAGTATTATTAAAGTAGCGACGATTATTATCTTCTTAATTATGGGATTATTATTAATATTCGGTATTATCGGTGGAGAACCTATCGGATTTAAAAATTTCTCTATCGGAGATGCACCTTTCCATAACGGTATTCTTGGTTTGCTTGGTGTACTCGTTGTTGCTGGTTTCTCTTTTGGTGGTACTGAAGTAGTTGCTGTAACTGCAGGAGAATCAGAAAACCCACAAGAATCAATGCCGAAAGCAATCAAACAAGTTTTCTGGAGAATTTTATTATTCTACATCGGTTCAATATTTATTATCGCTTGTATTATTCCTTATACAGACCCGAGATTATTAAATCAAAATAGCGATGTTGCGATGAGCCCATTTACAATTATCTTTGAAAAAGTTGGGATTCTGTTTGCTGCTTCAGTTATGAATACAATTATTTTAACAGCAGTTTTAAGTGCTGGTAATTCAGGTTTATATGCAACGAGCAGATTACTCTTTTCTTTAAGTCAGGATGGTAAGGCTCCTCGTTTCTTAGGGAATTTAAATAAGAATAAAATGCCGTTCAATGCGTTATTTGTAACAACAACATTTATCATTATCATATTAATTTATGCCAATATAAATATGGGTGGTTATGGTAAGCTACTGAGCATGGTTGGTTCATTAATCTTAATTGTATGGGCAATCAGTATCATTAGTCATATACGTTTGCGTCAAGCAATAAAAGCACAAGGAAAAAGTGTTAATCAGTTGTTACCATTTAAAGCACCACTATATCCAGTCGGTCCGATAATTGTCCTTATAACCATCGCCTTTTTGATGATTGGTCAATCATTTGCTGATATTCAGGCAATGAACTGGGTTAAAGTGTTTGAATCATTCTTACCATTAATGGTTGCTTTAGCCGTATATTTCTCTTATAAAGTTATACGTAAAGTTAATGTTATCCCAGCACAAAAAATTAATTTAGAAGAACATCAGCTATAAAATCACCCCTTTACAATGTACTGTACATTGTAAAGGGTTTCTTTGTATAATTAAAGTAACAAAGGAGTGATTAGGATGAGTGCAGGACAAACGAACCTATTTGATAATGTATTAAAAACAGATGAAAAATTTGTTATCGTCGTACAAGGTGTCTACGAAAAGAATGGGCAAATCATCAAAAAAATATTAAGAGAATATTCAAGTTTAGATATTACTGCAATGCACCGTTTATTTGAACATTTAAAAGATACTTATCTCTCTGAACCATTTGAAGATCATATGGTATTTTATGATATTTCAGTATATACAAACGAAGATTATGCTGCTGACAATCTTTTCGCGCATACGAAACGACTACGTGGCAGCAATACATGGACTCATACGCCAAAATAAAGAGACGTCATAAGACGTCTCTTTATTTATAAAACGATTGTATGTGCAGTTTCATGCAGCAATGATTTAATCTTATTATTCTCATCCATCACCACTACTTTGGGTTCGTGATGTTTCAATTCTTCTTCGTTTAATTGTGCATAAGAAATAATGATAATAATATCATCAACTTGTACTAATCGGGCTGCCGCACCATTTAAACAAACAACGCCACTTCCTCTTTCTCCAGATATAACATACGTTTCAAGACGAGCACCGTTATTATTATTGACGATTTGTACTTTTTCATTTGGTAAAATGTCTACTGCATCCAATATGTCCTGATCAATGGTAATACTACCAACATAGTTTAAATTTGCTTCTGTAACGCGTGCACGGTGAATTTTACCGTTCATCATTGTTCTAATCACTTATTGTTCATCCTTTAAAATAATATTATCAATCAATCTTGCTTTACTATACTTTACAGCGAGTGAAATAAATACTTGTGACTCAATCATAGCAACTTGCTTAAGCTCAGGGTAACTATAAATGGCTACTTCATCAATAAAACCCGCTGTATGTTGTGATAAATATGTTTTAATCGCATTTTCAATCACTTCAACACTGCGCTCACCATTATCGTATAATGTCTTCGCAACTTTTAAACTTTGTGATAATGCGACCGCTTCTGTGCGCTCAGTTTCAGTTAAATAAACATTCCTTGAGCTTTTTGCCAACCCATCTGCTTCACGCACTATATCTATCCCTACGATTTCAACAGAATGATTCATCTCTGCAACCATTTGTTCAATAATCGCAAGTTGTTGCGCATCTTTTTTCCCGAAATACGCTTTATCTGGTAGAACAATATTAAAGAGTTTATTCACAACCGTTACGACACCATCGAAATGACCTGGTCGTTTCGCACCTTCTAATACTTGCGCCATCGCACCTACTGTCAGTTGTATTTGCAATGGTCTTGGATACATTTCTTCTGGTTCTGGCGCAAATACATAATCAATACCGTTCTCAGCTAAAAATGCTTGATCCTGATCAATTTGTCTTGGATAATCCTCATAATCTTCATTCGGGCCAAATTGTAATGGGTTCACAAAAATACTTGCAATGACAACATCGTTCTCACTTTGTGCACGTTTCATTAATGTCATATGACCTTTATGTAAGGCACCCATCGTAGGTACAAGTCCGATACTTTTATTTTCTTTTTTTAACGCCTTAACGATACTTTGCATTTCTTTTATCGTTGTTATTTTTTTAGTCAATTTTAAACCTCACCTTTATTTAATTCATCCATAATTTTAGCTTTGTATGTGTATTCCTCACTTGGGAATACGCCTGATTTTACTTCTTCATTAAATTGTTTTATGGCATCAACACCTCTAGAAAAGTCGCCATATACTTTTACGAATTTCGCACGGTGCTCTTGCTCATATTGCAAGACATCATGATACACAAGCACTTGCCCGTCCGTACCATTTCCTGCACCGATACCAATAATCGGAATGTTCACTGACTGACTAATTGTCTCAGCTAAGTCACTTGGAATCACTTCTAATACGATCATGATGGCACCTGCAGCCTCCATCGCTTTACAATCTTCAATGAGTTGTGTTGCGGCATCTTTAGTCTTCGCTTGTACACTATAACCCATAATACCAACAGATTGTGGCGTTAATCCTAAATGCGCGACAACTGGTATCCCAATTTGTTTACAACGTGCAACGAAATCTGTTAAATGTGCACCTTCTGCTTTAATTGCATTCGCATTTGTTGCTTGATATAACGTTAATGCATTATTCAAATCTTGTTCCATACTGATGCCGACACTACCTATCGGCATATCAACAATCACAAATGTATTCGGCGCACCACGACGCACTGCTCGTCCGTGATGAATCATGTCATCTAGTGTAACCTGTACTGTCGTATCATATCCTAACACTGTCATACCTAGACTATCTCCAACAAGTATCGTGTCAATACCTGCTTTTTCAACTTGTCTTGCACTTGGATAATCATACGCAGTCAGCATCGTAATCTTCTCACCGTTCTGTTTCATCTTGTATAAATCTTGAGTTGTTCTCAAATTCTTCACACCTTTTTTGATAGTATATACATTATAGTGTGTAAAGGAGTATGTGTATAGTTTAATATAATAATATATTAGTGAAATAATTTATTATACGAGGAGAATTATGATGAAGAATATAGCAATTATTGGTGCTGGTGCTGTCGGAAGTATTATCCTGCATCTCATATCAAACGATAAATCTCTTAATATCGATATATTTGCGACAAAAAACAGAGGCATCAACTTACAAATAGATAATAAAAAAATATCGTTACCCTACAATACACAAATGCTAATAGAATCATCTAAAAAATACGATGTCATATTTATTACAACAAAAGCATATACATTAAAAGACATCATACCCTATATTGATAATATAACGCACCCTGAAACAATTATTATCATTTGCCAGAATGGTTACTCTCAAACAGAGCGAATAACGCATCCTAACACCTTCCATGCAGTCGTCTATATTAGCGGACAGAAAAAAGATGATATCGTAATATATTTTAGAGATAATCGACTTGTATTGCCGAACGATGTGCATACAAAAAAACTGCAATCGATATTTCTAAATACAGACCTTGATATATCGATTAGCGATGATTATCTTCAACAAATCTGGTTTAAACTGCTTGTTAATCTCGGCATCAACTCAATGACGGCATTAACGAAAAATACCGCACAAATATTAAAAGTAGTGGAAGTTAATCAGGCTTTAATTCAGTTATTAAAAGAAGGTATCACAGTGGCAAATAAAGACGGATTGTCATTTAACGATGATACGATAGATGAAATAATCAGTATATATAAGGGCTATCCTGATCATATGGGCACATCTATGTATTATGATGTACTAGAAAATGCATTAACAGAATATGAGTTTATTCAGGGATATATTTATGAGCGTGCAAGACATCATCAATTAAGTACCCCTACACTAGACATCGTTTATGCACTATTAAAAGGGTATCAGTATAATCGATAAAAAAAATGCAGGTCATTATGGAACTGACCCCATTTAGTGAGACAAAATAAAAAAGCACTCTTGTTGAATTCATATTAAAATGAATTTGATAGGAGTGTTTTTATTATGAAAAGAGTTTCATATTCAAGTGATGTTAAATGGAAATGTGTTCAACTCAAAGCCGCTGGCTTAAGTACAAAAGAAATAATGGATGAATTAAATATTAGAAATAAAACCCAAGTTGAAACATGGTGGAGATGGTACAGAAATGGAGAAACACATCGATTCGATCAACAAGTTGGAAAACAATATAGTTATTCTAAGGGAATTCAAGAACTCGATGAGATTGAACAATTAAAATTAGAAATAAGAAGGAAAGATGCGGAGTTAGATGTCTTAAAAAAGTACAAGGAATTACAAAGGAGTTGGTACCAGAGATTGTAGTAGAATTGGTTGAATCATTAAGAAGTGAATATGGCTTAGAAATATTGTTATCTGCACTACAAGTAGCACGTTCAACATTTTACAGATGGAGAAATCATGCTTCTAATAGAAATTATCATCTCGAGAAAAAGATTGGGCAAATATGCAAAGATAATAATTTTACCTACGGTTATCGAAAAATTTGTAACATAATTAATCGTGATTCTGAACAGCCAATAAATCATAAGCGTGTTCAAAGAATAATGCAAAAAAATAATTGGAATTGCAGAGCTAGAGCTAAAAAGGAACAAAAATTGGGCAAGCCATACTATATTACAGATAATATCTTAAATCGCAATTTTAAAACCGATAAACCTTTAACAAAGTTGGTAACAGACATAACATATTTACCATTTGGTAATACAATGCTTTATTTATCATCGATTATGGATTTATATAATGGGGAAATCATCGCTTACACAATAAACGATAAACAAGACACGAAGTTTGTTTTAGATACACTAAATCAAATAGAACTCCCGAAGGGATGCATCTTACATAGCGACCAAGGAAGTGTTTATAGCTCTAAAGATTATTATGATGAATGCAAAGAAAAAGACATTATCAGATCAATGTCGCGAAAAGCGACACCTGCTGATAATGCCTGTATTGAATGTTTCCATTCCTCGCTAAAGTCTGAAACATTCTATTTAAACAGTGAGCGAAATAGCTCTAATTACATTGTAAAAGAAATTGTAAAGAAATACATCAAGAATTATAATGAAAATAGAATTCAACAAAAATTAGGCTACTTATCTCCGATAGAATATCGAAAACAAGCAGCCTAATTGAGATGCTTTTTTGTTATGTCTCAAATTAAGGGTTCAGCACCTTATTAATTTAATGACCTGCGTTTTTTTATTATAGATATTGTTTAACAATGCGTGCGATTCCATCCTGATTATGATCGTCTGTAATAACATCCGCGATTGCTTTAATATTGTCATTTGCATTACCCATCGCAACCCCAAGTCCTGCAAATTCAAGCATATCCTTATCGTTATTACTATCTCCGAAAGCCATAACCTCACTCGGTTTAATGTCTAACTTATCAACGAGCTGTTTTAAAACTTTACCTTTAGATACATCTTTATTCATAAACTCAAGGAAGAATGGTTTAGAAGTTGTAGCATGGATATCATCGTTAAATCTACCACCTATTGTCTCGTTCATCGCACTAATTTTATCGATGTCATCAACACCCATTAATTTCGGAACGTTACTTTGTACAAATGCTTTTAAGTTATCAACAGGTTGCATCGGAAGACCTGTTAATTCATGTTCAACATTCATATATTCATGTGTACCTTCGTAAACGATTGTGTTATCGATATATGTTAATACAAAGACATCACGCGCCTTTAAGTAATCATAAACTTCATCGAACGATGCTTTGCTGACATATGTCTCTGCAATACGTTCTCCTGTTTGCATATCTGTCACTTCAGCCCCATTATAACTTAAGATATATGATCCATATTCAGCAAGTTTCAATTGTTTCGCTGCATCAAGCATACCACCAGTTGGTCGGCCAGATGCAAGCACAACTTTGATACCTTTTTCCTGCGCTTCTATCAAGACATCTTTCGTTGAATCAAGAATAGTATTGTCAGATGTTAAAAGTGTATCATCCATATCTAAAACAATCATTTTATATAACATTTTCTTCACTCCAAATCATTTAATACAGTTATCGTATCATAAAATGGTTATTTTTCGTATGCAATAACACCATTAACATCTACTTGAATGTGTTTAACTTCACAATTTTGTAACTGATTGAGTTGTTTAAAGTTTTCATTGAAATGATCTGGGTGACATACGACGAAGATGGATGGACCTGCACCACTTAAAAATGCATAACAATCCCCGTTAATTGCTGCTCTCACCATTTCATAATGTGGTACTAAATGTTTGCGATATGGCTCATGGTAAACATCCTGCATCATCATTTGACCGGCAGTAACGTAATCTTTTGCGTACAATGCTGCAATAAGCATATTTCCAATTGCACCCGCTTCAACAGCTTTACTATATTGTAAGCTTTCAGGTAAGGCTACACGTGCTTCACTTGTTTTTAGTTCATAATCCGGAATAACCACCATAATTGGCCATTCAATAACAGGAACCTGCAATATTCTTGTAGTATTGAGATGCGCATTATAATAACCAACCACAACACCACCCAATACACTTGGTGCAACATTATCCGGATGGCCTTCAATTTCAGATAATAGACTTACTTTCTCCTCTTTCGACAAATTTAGTCCATAAAAGTAATCAATGATTTCAAGACTCGCAATTAATGCCGATCCTGAACTCCCTAACCCTCTTGCTAAAGGGATATCTGTATGCATTACAACAGAAAAGGCTTTAGTTTGTAAATTAAATTTCTCCATAAAATATGCACAGTATTTACGAATATAGTGTTCTTCATTATTTTCTAAATCTGCAAGTTCCTCACCAAAGTGCTGAATATCCCAAACATCATTTTCTGAAACTTCTAACTCTAAATATAGGTTAACCGCCATCCCCAATGAATCAAATCCTGGGCCTAAATTTGATGTAGATGCGGGCACTTTTATATATAACATTTAAATCACCGACTCTATATATTTTATTATTGCTGCTTCTTTATTCTTTAATACTTTAGGTTGAACTTCGATTGTATCTATCGCTGTTTGTGGGTCTTTCAGTCCGTTACCCGTCAATACTGCGACGATTCGTTTGCCTTTCGGAAGTTTACCTTCTTTATGCATCTTAATTAATCCAGCGATGCTTGCGTTACTACCAGGTTCTGCAAATACGCCTTCTTTACTCGTAATTAATTGATAAGCATCTAATATTTCTTCATCAGTAACTGCATCGATTAAGCCTGAAGATTCATCACGTGCATTTTCAGCTAGGATCCAGCTGGCAGGATTTCCTATTCGTATCGCAGTAGCAATTGTCTCCGGCTTATCAATGACATGGCCTTTAACAATAGGTGATGCCCCTTCAGCCTGAAAACCAAACATTTGTGGCAATGAAGTATTATGCTTCTCTGCATATTCTTTAAAACCTTTCCAGTATGCAGAAATATTTCCGGCATTACCTACTGGTATTGCCAAAATATCAGGTGATCCACCAAGTTGCTCTATCACTTCAAAAGCAGCAGTTTTTTGTCCTTCAAGACGATATGGATTAACTGAATTTACAAGTGCGATATCATCTCTTATTTCACTCACTTTTCTAACGATATTTAACGCTTCATCAAAGTTGCCTTCAATCGATACAATTTCGGCGCCATAAATAATAGCCTGTGCAAGTTTACCCATGGCAATCTTACCTTCAGGAATGACAACAACAGTCTTTAATCCAGCACGAGCTGCATAAGCTGCAGCAGATGCTGAAGTATTACCAGTCGATGCACAGATAACGATTTCCTTACCTTCTTCTTTCGCTTTTGCGACCGCCATTACCATACCTCTATCTTTAAAAGAACCCGTAGGATTAGCACCTTCTACTTTTACATACACTTCATTCTCTAATATTTCAGAAAGATATGGCATATGAATTAATGGCGTTCCTCCTTCATTCAATGTTAGTAATGCTGTATTTTCATTTATCGGTAAATAGGCTTTGTATTCTTCCAGTAATCCATTCCATCTTTTCATGCTAAACACCTTCGATTCTGTATATTTTGTATATTTCATTTAATTGACCTAAATATTCTTTAATCATCTCATAATCCTGTGCATTAAATTCATTACATTCAAGTGCAACAATGCCGTCCTGAACGATATAACGAGAATGTTTGATATCCTTTAATATTGTTTCGACATTACTATCAGCAAATAAATCAATCATTAGCAGCATATTGTATGATTGATTAGATTGTACCGCTTTAGTATTTACTTCAAGATGAAGCGGTAAATTATGATTATCAGTATCAATCATTTCAATAATATGTAGTAAATCACTGACTACGGCACTACCAGTAGCAAGACTTCCAGCGCCTTTACCATAATACATCGTGTCACCTACAGCATTGCCGTCAATATAGATTGCGTTATATTCATTTTCAACATGTGCTAATTGGTGAGAATGTGGAATAGCTGTTGGTGCAACAGATAACTTAGCTTGTTTTCCATCATATAAACCGTTACCGATTAATTTTATGCGATATCCAAGTTGTTTTGCCAGCTCTATATGATTTAAGCGCACTTCTCGAATACCTTCTACAGAACAATCCTGTAATTTATTGAACTGATTAAACGCTAAGTAGCTCATAATCACTACTTTTCTTTGCGCATCGATACCATCGACATCTGCTGTTGGATCTGCTTCGGCATATCCTAATTCAGTAGCAATTTTCAAAGCTTCTTCATAAGACTGTCCTTCATTACTCATCTTACTTAAAATAAAATTACTTGTTCCATTAAATATACCCATAAAATGCGTAATACCATTTGCACTTAAACCGTAGTTCAACGCATTGATAATTGGAATACCTCCAGCTACTGCTGCTTCATATTTTAATGAGACACCTGATTCACGAGAAGCATTTTCTAATGATTCTAATCGATCTGCAAGCAAATCTTTATTTGCAGTAATTACATGAATTTTATTCTGTAATGCTGTTTTTATTAGCTCATACGTGCCATCAATACCACCCATCACTTCGATAAGAATATCAATATCACTATTCACGATTGATGTTAAATCTGTTGTTAAATGATATTGATCTACCTCTATATCGCGTTGTTTATTTATATTATGAACACCAATAGCGGTGATAATTAAATCAGTATTTAATTTTTCTTTAATTTGTTCTTTATTTTCTTCAATGATACGAACAACACCTGTTCCTACTGTCCCTAAACCGAGTAAACCAATCTTTAATTGTTTCATAGCAACCTCCTGTTTTTCTCAAAAATACAGTTGTACTCTTGAAAAAGATTTATATTTATAGTATAACTAAGTCATTAATAAAGTAAAGCTTAAAATACAAAAAGAAGAGAGTGTTGTTAATGATCGTATGTAAATTTGGAGGTAGTAGCGTTGCAAACGCTCAGCAAATAAAGAAAATCCTAAATATAATAAATCAAGAAGAACAGAGAAAAATTGTAATTGTTTCTGCACCAGGCAAGAGAAATTCAGATGATATAAAAGTGACTGATTTATTAATTCAATTATACGATAAAGTATTGTTAAGTGAAAAATATGACAATGAATTAAATGATATTCTTCACCGTTTTGAAAGTATCGAAAATGAATTAGGATTAACTACAACATTAACCCCTCTTTTTAATACACAACTTCTGGACTTTATACAAAAATATAATAATCAGCCATTACGATTACTTGATGCAATAAAAAGTTCAGGTGAAGATTTTAATGCACAGCTCATTGCAGCTTATAATAATCAAAATGGTATAAAAACAACTTATCTATCTCCGAAAGCATTAAATATGATCGTATCAGACGAACCTGGTAACGCGATTATTAATGATGATAGCTTCGAAAAAATTTATAAAGTAATTCAAAACATCGCAGGAAAAATAATTATTCCAGGATTTTTTGGCGTAAATGAAAACGGAGATCGTGTTACTTTCTCCAGAGGTGGAAGTGATATTACAGGTGCAATAATATCAAGAAGTGTTCATGCTGAAATATATGAAAATTTCACAGATGTTTCAGGAATTTTTGCCGCCAACCCTAATATAGTGGAAAATCCAGCTTCCATACACAACTTAACATATGCAGAAATGCGCGAACTTTCATATGCTGGGTTCAATGTTTTTCATGACGAAGCATTAATGCCATTATACAAAGAAGGTATACCCGTGAATATTAAAAATACAAACGATCCAGACCATCCTGGAACGATGATTACTAAATCAAGAGCTTCAAGTGGCGTTGTCGGTGTAAGTTGTGATTCTGGCTTTGTTAGTATAAATATGACTAAGTATTTAATGAATAGAGAAATAGGTTTCACAAGAAAGTTATTAACGATACTTGAAGACAATCATATTTCTTATGAACATATGCCATCTGGTATTGATGATATCAGTTTAATCATTAGAAAAAATAAGTTGAACGATAATTTGTATGAACTGATTACTGAAATAAAAAATCAACTTAATGTTGATGATATTTCTGTAGAAGAGAATATTGCAATTCTCATGATTGTTGGACTAGGAATGAAAACTCAGGTTGGTACAGCAAATAAAGCGACAGAAGCATTCAGAAAGAATAATATTAACTTGAAGATGATCAATCAAGGGTCTTCAGAAATTAGCATGATGTTTGGTATAGATGAAGCAGATGAAACGAAAGCAGTACAAGCCATTTATGATGCATATTTTACGGCATAAAAAAACAGCGCAAAAATGCGCTGTTTTTTACTCAATCTAGAATATCACTTTTTGATTATGTAACCAATCAATTGTCAATTCATTTAAATCAAAATGTGCTAGTTTTTGACGTTGTAATTTACCCTCAACAAATGAATCCAAATAGATATCATTATTAAAAATTTGATGATGAACATGATAAATTTCGTGTGTTTGTGAAAATTCACTTATTATCTCCAATAATTGTTGCTTCTTATCATCTGACCAATTCTTTGTCAAATGAATATGAAATAAAATAACAGCTTCATCGTCCGGTAATGTAGCAAGTACATCTGGTAAAAGCGTAAGTTCATCGCCTTCTAATATTTCTATAGGATGTTCCAGAAATACTTTACGTGCTTTCATAAAATGTTTACGTCGCTTTGTCTCTTCTGGATAATAGAGACTCATCAGCCAGAAATACTCATCATCCAGCGTTAAATCAATCTTATTTTTTGTGATACCCACCTTTTTTTGTGGATGTGCAAGATTTGAAATATCAAACCCTTCGTCATAACCATTTAATTTTACTTTAATATTAAAATCTTTCGTATTACCAATTTCTATTTTTTTATTAAAGGTATAGCCATACCAATCATAATTTAACAATAATCCACCCTTTGAACCGAGTTCTACAACATTAAATTGTTCCTTTCCACTTAACTTAATAATATGTTGAAAAACTGGAACTAACACAGAAGAACGTTCCACAATATTCTTCTTTAAGTTAAAATGTTCAATGTCACTTAAAATATCAGAGAAATGAGATTCCTGAAAAGTTAGAAAGGCTTTTATCATCTCTTTTGAAGGTTTCTTCGGATTATTAGTGAAGTTTAAATAATACTCTCGCAGCTGATCTTCATAAATATATAAATGTTTTAACACAGAAGATAAGTATAAAGAAATAAAGTGCGCATTAAAAAAATGAGGCTTTATCTTTAACATTAAATTATCTTCTTCTGCGATTTGCTTTGTAATAAAGCTATATAGAGGACTGTCTTCTTTAACAGCTTCTGAATATGCAATAAATTGCTTTTTAATTTTTTCTGGCATCTTGCTGCCTCCATTTATTTATTTATAAACTATTAATTCTATATTTTTCATAATAAATATAAATAATAATTAGCCACATTCAACATATTCTATATTAATCTATGGATAGTTTCAATATGTATATTCTTTATAATTATTTTTAATAATATTATTTTTTTATAATCATCATACTATTTAAGTGTAAATTTTATGTAAATAAGACACTTAAAGTGTAAAACGACATTTACATTTGATATATTGACATTGTAAACAATAATTATTCTTTTAATGAGTTTATTTATGGAAAATAATAATAACAATTCGACGAACAAAGCAAACGATAATATCAATAATCCCAAAAGACTATTTAATCAATTAGTATATTGGGATTACTTCTCTGGGGTTTCTTAATCTTTCAAGCAGTTTCTGGTATGTTAAATAACATAGAAATACAGAACAAATTAGCAGATATTTTTGATGTATCACTAGATCAATTACACGGACGTTCTCCTTATCAAGAAGATGAAACTGAAACTCTAATGTTTAATCACTTAGATGGCTTTGGCGATTTAAGTCAAGATGAACAAAAAAGAATAGTTCAACAGTTAGAAGAACAAGCAGAATTTTTAATCGCGAAAGTGAAGAAAAATAAATAAAAATAAAATTAGCAAGGAAGACTATTATGGAGAAATTTACATCGAGTTTAGAAGTTTTATCGGCACGAGTAGAAAAACTAAAAGATAACGTTAATACCGAGGAAGCTACAAAAACTGCATTAATATTACCTTTCTTTCAAGCGTTAGGATATGATGTTTTTAATCCACTTGAATTCATTGTCGATGTCGGTATAAAAAAAGGCGAGAAAGTAGATTACGAAATAATAGACAGCGAACTTCCCGTTATATTAATCGAATGTAAATCAGTTAATGATAATTAACCAACCACGATTCTCAACTTTTTAAATTTACTAAAGAAAATTTCGATATTGAAAATATATCAAGCTCTGCTTATGAATTGAAATATGTGAATCTCATAAGAAATTATTTAAACGAGCAATTAGAAAATCCAAATGATGAGTTTGTTAAACATATACTAAATCATGTATATGATGGGGTTAAAACTAAAGCTGTGATAGATCGTTTTAATCCCACAGTAAAACATACATTCAATCTAATGATGAAAGATAAGGTTACTGACAAGCTTAATGCAGCATTAAATAATACAGGTGCTAGCCCTAAAATTAATATAACTGAAGATGCAGAAAACAATGAAGTGAAAGAAGAAAAAACAAAAAAATTTACCTGAGATTACAACTATTCCTGAAGAATTAGAGACATATGCAATTATTAAAGTTAGTCTTAATGACGTTTTACCAGCTGATAGAGTGTACTACAGAGATAATCAAAGTTATTTTAATATTTTAATAGATGACAATAACAGAAAATGGATTGTTCGCGCTTATTTAGGTAAAAACAATAATAAAATAGTATTAAATAATGATGAAAAAACTGTAATCAACATTGAAAAACCTTTCGATTTATTGAATCATCGAGAAATAATTATTTCGTGTGTAGAGAAATATAAGTAGATTAGGAGATATGTTATGAAAAAACTATTAATAAGCGCATTATCATTCAGTGTTTTACTTGTTGGATGTGGTCAAGAAAAACAAGATAATAAAGAGGTAAATAAAATAGATAAAAACGAAGAAAAAGTAAAATATATTAGTGATGAAAAATTGAAAAAAGACGTCCAAAATTTCATTGATGGAGTAACGATGAATTTTGAAAGTTTTAAAACTGTTGAAGGTGGCGGCATGAGTGATGACATTCCAGGAAATATGGAGGCATCTGCAAATCAGATGTTAAGCAATAAACAAGAAATTGAAAATTATATAAAAGAAAATAATCTTAAACCAAAAGATAAAATAAATCTTCAATATATTTCAGAAGGTATTGGAATACTTTCAGATATGATTAATAATATGACTGACGATATGACAAAAGTTATTGCTGGAGATATGAGTGAAGAAGACTTCCAGAAGGAAACAGATGATTTTACTAAAAAAGAAAATGTCATTAAAGCTGGAGATAATTTCGAAAAAGCAATTAAATATTATGAAAACAAAGGGATTAATAGTAATGATTTAAAGGAAATCTTTGATGATAATTCTCAAGAGGAAACATCTAATAACGATACTACTTCAGATGATCCAGATGGAGATGGCTATTCATCTGATTTAGTCGATACTTTCAAAGTTAATAAATCTGGCGAGGTTGGCCCAGCTACTTTCACAATTACAAAAGTTGAAACAGCTACTGAACCTGTAACAGAAGATAATTCTTATGACTTTGAAGGATATAAAGTTGGCGATGAAGCTCAAATGATTATTGTATATATGAAATTAAAAAATAATACCGATGAAAACGCTGATTATTATCCAGCTCAAGATGAAATTGTAACTGATACAGGAGAACAAGTTGCACCTGCTTTATTTGATTTAGATATAGGTCTTGTAACTGAAATGAAAGGTGCAGTTGAATCGGAAGGTAGAGTTGTTTATCTTTTGAAAAATAGTAATGTAAAAGAGATTAAAAATATTACATTTATAGCTGGAGCGTACATAGACCCAGAAACTATGGATGAAATAACACCAGAACAAAAAATTGAAATACCTTTAGAAAAATAATCTTAACTAGCTGACCACTATTACCCTATTGGGCGGCTATTTTTACAATTCAAAACAGAACACTACTATGATTTACTGCTCAGAAAAAGTATTGGGTAAAGGTAACCGCTTATCCGTTCATAAATTAAGAAATACTCGTGCTACCCTTTTATTATAATCTGGTGTAAATATAAAAGTAGCCCAAAAGAGATTAGGACATCAATCTATGGAAATGACTGAAAAAGTTTATGCGCATGTCACTACAGAATTACAGGATGAATCAGTAGAAATATTCGAAGCACACATGAAAAATGTGTTCTAAAAATGATTTTGAGATATTTCTGAGACAAATCGTTATATCCATTAATAATTTGTCTCAGTTTTTCTCATAATAAAAAACCGTCAACCTAGATAGGTCAACGATTTGAACTATTAATAATGCTTTAAGTATTGCTCGATTTCCCACTCAGAAACTTGTAGACGATACATGTCCCACTCAATGCCTTTCGATCTTACGAATTGGCGGTAAATATGCTCACCTAATGCATCTTTCATTAAGCCATCTTCACGCATTGCTTTAATCGCAGTATATAAAGTTGATGGTAAATCTTCGATACCAACAGATTCACGTTCTTCACGGTTCATTTCGTAAATATTTTGATCTACTGGTGCTGGTGCTTCTAATTTATTCTTAATACCATCTAATCCAGCTTGTAAAATTACTGCTAACGCCATGTATGGGTTTGCTGCTGGATCTACTGAACGTACTTCAACACGTGTAGATAAACCACGAGATGATGGGATTCGAATTAATGGAGAACGGTTTTGTCCACTCCATGCAACATATACAGGTGCTTCATAACCAGGTACTAAACGTTTGTATGAGTTAACTAATGGGTTACATACCGCAGTAAATCCTCTCGCATGTTTCATAATACCAGCGATGAAGTGACGCGCATCATCTGATAACTGCATATCTCCACTTTCATCAAAGAACGCATTTTCTTTTGGTCCTTTGAATAATGACACGTTAAAGTGCATTCCTGATCCACTTAAACCGAATAATGGTTTCGGCATAAATGTCGCATGTAAATTATGTTTACGAGCAATTGTCTTAACTACCAATTTGAATGTTTGAATGTTATCACAAGCTGTAATCGCATCTGCATATTTAAAGTCAATTTCATGTTGTCCAGGTGCTACTTCATGGTGAGATGCTTCGATATCAAAGCCCATATCTTCTAATTCAAGCACGATATCACGACGGCAGTTTTCACCTAAGTCGGTTGGTGCTAAATCGAAATAACCACCTTGGTCATTTAATTCTAATGTTGGTTCACCTTTTTCATCTAATTTGAAAAGGAAGAACTCAGGCTCTGGCCCTAAGTTGAAATCTGAAAATCCTAACTCTTTCATTTCTTGTAATACGCGTTTTAAGTTAGAACGTGGGTCTCCGGCAAATGGTGTGCCGTCTGGTTTATGAATATCACAGATTAAACGCGCTACTTTACCTTTATCAGATGTCCAAGGGAAAATTACCCAAGTATCTAAGTCAGGATATAATTTCATATCAGATTCTTCAATACGTACGAAACCTTCAATAGATGATCCATCAAACATCATTTCATTATCTAATGCTTTGTCTAACTGACTGATTGGAATCTCAACGTTCTTGATTGCTCCTAAAATATCAGTGAATTGTAATCTTAAATAACGTACGTTTTGTTCCTCTGCAAATCTTTTAATATCTTCCTTAGTGTATTTAGCCATAATAGCCTCCAATAAATTTATTTGAAAAATCTTGATAAATCTCCACGGTTAATAGGTATTTCTGTCTTACTGTTAAGTTCACTAACATCATAATATAAAGATTCTTTCACTTCAAACGATGTATTATTCGCACTTTCTTTCTCATATAATAATGTTTTGATACGTTTCATATTAAATCCTTTTTCAAGTAACAATTTAATATCAAGTAAAATATCAAGATCATTCATTGAAAATAAGCGTTGATTACCTTCAGTGCGTTCAGGTTTTATCAACTGCTGTTCTTCATAGTAACGAATTTGTCTCGCCGTTAGCTCTGTTAATTTCATTACTACACCTATAGGAAATACCGGCATGTTTCTTCTTACTTTATCACTTGCCAATTTTGCACCTCCGCTAAGAACTATTTATAAATTAACATACTTTTTTTCAAAAAACAAATCCATGTAAGGAAACCTTACATGGATTTGTTTTTATAAAGTTAAAACCTGTTTTTCAACTAAATTTTCAATCGCTTTAATTATGGCTAGTTTCACATGTTCATATGTTAATCCACCTTGAATATAAGCTTCATAAGGGGCACGAATAGGACCGTCTGCAGTCAATTCAATCGATGCACCTTGAATGAACGTTCCCGCCGCCATGATTACATCATCTGTGTATCCCGGCATATACGCTGGCATCGGTAAGAATTGCGAATTAATTGGTGAAGCATTTTGTATCGCTTGACAGAATAATATCATCTTCTCTTTATCATTAAAAGTAACCGATTGTATCAAATCAGAACGGTAGTCATCAAAACGTGGTGTAGTTTCCATACCTAATTGTGATAGTATTGCACTTGTAAACACCGCACCTTTTAAAGCCTGACTGACAACGTGCGGACTTAAGAAAAATCCCTGATACATTTCAAGCAGACTAAATAATGTTGCACCAGCTTCTTTTCCGATGCCAGGCGCTGTTAATCGATAACCGATACGTTCTATTAAATCTTTTCTACCGGATATATAACCCCCTATCTTACATATGCCACCACCGGGATTTTTGATCAAACTGCCTGCAATTAGATCTGCACCTACTTCAATCGGCTCTCTATCTTCAACAAACTCACCATAACAATTATCAACAAATATAATCACATTTGGATATTGTGCCTTAATCGCTTGAATAGCAGATTCAATTTGTACAATGGTAAGCGATGGTCTTGAGCTATAACCTTTTGAACGTTGTATTGCAATCATCTTCGTATTGTCACTTACAGCATCAAGTACTGAAGAAATATTTATCTGATTACCTTTCAATTCAATATGTTGATATTTCACACCTTGTTCTATTAATGAACCTATACCGTTTCCTTCTACACCGATTACTTCAAGCAGGGTATCGTATGGCTTTCCGGTAATATAGATCAGTTCATCTCCATGCATTAAATTCGCTTGCAGTGCAAGTGTAATTGCATGAGTTCCAGAGATAACTTGTGGTCTAACAATTGTGTCTTCAGCTTTAAATACATGACTATACACCGCTTCAAGATTATCTCGTCCCATGTCGTCATAACCATATCCGTTTGAGCCTACTAAATCTCCTTCAGAAATTTTCAAGGCACTGAAAGCATCCAACACTTTTTTCTGATTAAACAGTGCTCTTTGTTCAATCAGTTTCAATTGTTCAGCTATTTTTATATCTGTTTGTTCAATTAAATGCTGTAAAGCATCATATTTTGTTATCTTCATTATTATCCTCTGTTTCTGTGTATATTGTTTCAACTGCTTTGTGATTCATCAATTGTTCAGTAACACCGTTTTCAGGATTTTCATATCCTTTAATTTCGTATAGGTTACTCATTTCATTAAATTTAATATTTTCTACGAGCGTCGTTTCCTTCAAGGTAGAAATAGTCTGACCATCATAATCCAGCATCTTAATATGATATGACTGCATTTCGGTTTTAATTAAATTGACCAGTGCTGCTTTAAAGCGTGATACATCTTCAAGGTCGTTAACTGACACAACAAGTTGATGAGGACCCGTTGTTTCAACAGACGATTCAAGTAAATCTTTTTTATTATATAAAGTAAGCATCGGAATATTTTTCATATCGAGGTCTGCAAGAATATATTCAACCGTTTTAATATGATTCATATAATCTGGATGACTGCGATCGACCACATGGACAATCACATCTGCATACTTTGCTTCTTCAAGTGTCGAACTAAATGCTTCTACAAGATGCGTCGGTAGCTGCTGAATAAATCCAACTGTATCACTTAATAAAATATTAAAGCCATCATTGACTTTCATAATTTTACTTTTCGGATCAAGTGTGGCAAATAATTTATCTTCCATAAATGTGTCACTTTCAGTCAATTTATTAAACCAAGTTGATTTCCCGGCATTTGTATAACCAACGAGCGCCACCTGGAACATCTGTTTTTTCTGCCGATTTTCTCGATATCTTTTACGGTGATCCTTTATTACTTCAAGCTGTGTTTTAATATCATGAATTTTATTACGAATATGTCGTCTATTCATTTCAAGCTTTGTTTCACCAGGTCCACGTGTACCAATACCCCCACCTAGACGTGATAATGATTGACCATGACCACTTAAACGTGGTAATAAATATTCCAACTGAGCAAGTTCTACTTGTAGTTTACCTTCTCTGCTTTTTGCGCGTTGCGCAAATATATCTAAAATAACCTGCGTTCTATCAATGATCTTACAGTCCAGCATTTCATTAAGACGCTTTGATTGAGAATTTGTTAATTCATCATTAACAACAACAACATCAAATTCCAAATCACCGCGTTCTTTTAATTCGATAATTTCTTCTATCTTTCCTTTTCCCAGATAAAATGAATGATCAGTACGATCTTTATTTTGTATTACAGTATCGACTACTTCGAGCCCTGCTGTTTCACATAATGATCTCATCTCTGAAACACTCGCCTGAAAGTCAAAATCTGTTTCTATTTTTAAGTGAACTGCTATAATAAGAGCACGTTCTATATTTATATGTGTATCGTTCAAAATATCACCTCTTACAATAGTTTGCGGTAAAACATTAAAATAAACAAGTAGAAAGGAAGAAACAACATGTCAATTTATGATATTAATGTTACAAATACAAAACATGAAACATACCCTTTATCACAGTATAAAGGTAAAACGATGCTAGTTGTCAATACTGCCAGTGAATGCGGTTTTACTAAACAATTCGATGGACTGGAGAAAATTTATCAACAATATAAGGATCAGGATTTTATCGTTTTAGGTTTTCCGTGCAATCAATTTGGTAACCAGGAACCAGGTGATGGTGCTGAGGCTGAACAAAACTGTCGATTAAATTTCGGCGTAACCTTCCCTATGCATGATAAAATAGAGGTAAATGGTGACAATGCACATCCTTTATTTAAATATTTAAAACAAGAAACAAAAGGATTACTTGGTGACGGTATCAAATGGAATTTCACAAAATTTCTTGTGGATAAAGAAGGAAATGTTGTTAACCGATACGCACCAACAAAGACACCTGAATCATTAACTGAGGATATCGAAAAGATTCTTTAAGATATCACTTATTTAGTGTAATGATGAATGATAAAGATTAACAGCAAAAAAAGAACAAATCCATCACTGGATTTGTTCTATTGTTTTGTTTGCATCACATTATTCTACAAAAGTACTAATTGCATGTTTATAAATAAGGTTTTCTTTTTCTCCGACATTAAGTAAAATAACGTATTTGTCAAAGTCTAATACGATACCTTTCATTTGAAAGCCATTCGTTAAGAAAACAGTCAGTTCTGTTCCGCTTGTCTTGTACTTCTCTAAAAATGCATCCTGCAGATTACCTGAATTTGTCATAATAATTCCCCTCTATATTTGTCATTATTTGATCACCCATTGCTTTTATGGATAAATCGCTACTGTCAAACCATTCAATCGACATCTGGTTGTTAAACCATGTCAATTGACGCTTTGCGAAATTCCTAGAATTTTGCTGCAAACTTTCTACCGCTTGATTCAATGAAACTTCTCCATCTATATAAGGAATTATCTCTTTATACCCTATTGCAGTCATGCTTTGTTTATCTCTATAGCCACTGTCTATTAAGTTACCTACTTCTTGTACCAATCCCTGGTCAATCATAAGTAATACACGATGGTTGATTCGATTATATAATGTAGAACGCGGCATATTAAGTCCTATAATAACTGTATCATATTTTTCATTGATTGTCTGACTTTTTTTTTGCGTCGTAATTGATTTTTTGTGCATCTCAAAATAAATAATTGCTCTGATTATTCGTTGCTTATTATTTGGATGTATAACAGATGCCGCTTCAGCATCTAATTCAGTCAATATTTGATAGAGTTCGTCCTGTTCCAGTTGATTATATTTTTCCTGTAATTGCATCTTTTCACTCTGATTTTCTTCAACAAATTCATATTGATACAATAAACTCTGAATATAAAGTCCAGTACCACCAACAACCATCGGGGTTCTTCCACGTGCATATATATCTTCAATTATTGCTTCCGCATGTATTTTAAACTGTGCGGCTGAATATGGTTCATCAGGCTCTAAAATATCAATTAAATGATGTGGAATTCCATCCTTTTCTTCTTCAGTAATCTTAGCGCTGCCGATATCCATGCCCCGATAAACTTGTATAGCATCACCGCTAATGATTTCTCCGTCAACACGTTTTGCAATTTCTATACTTAATGCTGTTTTGCCGACTGCAGTTGGCCCTACAATTACGATTAAAGGTATCTTATTCATTTCGGTTTAACCACTTTCCAATATTATTTAATACTTCTTGTTGATTTTTTTCAAACAATACTTCATGTCTTGCATTTTCATAGAGCTGAACATATACATGATGAATGCCACACTTATTAAATAACTTCCCTGTTTTATCTACACCTTTTCCGAAATTTGAGAAAGGGTCATCCTGGCCAGCTACCAGAAGAATCTTAAGATTTTTATTCATGCGTTTAACATTCTTCTTACTGCTTGTAAACTTTAATGATTCATTAATTGAATTTAAAGCACCTATCGACATATTAAATCCTGCATCAGGATCTGAGACGAAAGCATCGACATTATCCTCATTCAAACTGATCCAGTCACTCTCTGTTCGTAATGGTCTGAACTTACGATTAAAATCGTTCAGAGTCAATTTATTGACGAAATCTAGCTTTTTATTAGCAGGATGCAACTTTAATAGTGGTTTAAGCAATAGCGCAGCTGCCTCAAATTTCTTATTATAGAAACTAGTACCTGACAATATAAGTCTATCGAATAAACCCGGATAATTAATAACATATTTTCTAGCGACGATACTTCCCATAGAATGTCCGAACAAAATAAATTCTCCTTTAAAATCAAATGTTTCAAAAATTTCATTTGCATCTTCAATTAATGTATCGATTGATGGAAAATGACCTTTTTCAGAAGGACTGATATGCTTTCCATGTCCTCTGTGATCATGAATCAAAACATCGTAACCCATACTACAAAAATATTGACAAACTGCATCATAACGATCCATGTGCTCAGCCATGCCATGAAGCATCTGAATGACACCCTTACTTTTTTCTGGTCTATATAATTTAAATGCAATACGTGTGTTATCCTTTAACGTAATAAACTTATTCGTAATTTCCATCATTCTTCACCTCATCTATATTATAACGAAAGTATTTATTTTCGTCATAATCTTATCCTCAAATTAAATATAGTAAAACCATCCAAATAAAATTATTTGGATGGTTTTATTCACAATGGTTATTCGTCTTTATTTATTCTACAGAAACTTGAACTGAAGGAGATTTTGCTTCATGAATCTTTTGTTCAAGCTCACGTGTGTAATCTTCTCGTTGTCCGTTGTCATAATTGAGCAAATTAGCCATCGTATCTATAACCGCTTCCTTACGCTGTTCAACTTTATGAATATCAAAATAGAGGTCACCTGTTCTACGTGTCAAGAAGTCAGTTGGTTTAACGACCATTTCTTCCTGTATTGAATACACAAGTTGTGCGTAATAAACTAATGGCAATCCGTTCACTTCAGCAGTATGTTTGGTATGTGCAATGTTAAATAATTTCTCTACATTTGAACCATACTTTTTAATCAGGAATCTTTGTTCCTCTTCCGGAAGATAACTGTAGAGTTCAGGTTTCAGTGACTTTTCAATAAAGTGCTCGAAATTAGCACTGCCTCCTACATCTCCGCCAGAAATTGTTGTATGCTTAGTGTTGCTTTCTTTAAAGTTAAGCTTATATTCTTCTTTTAAACGTTTTGCAACTAAATCAACGATTTCCTGAGCCATATGACGATATCCTGTTAATTTACCACCGGCAATCGTCAGAAGGCCAGATTTACCTTCCCAAATTTCATCCTTACGTGAAATTTCAGATGGATCTTTCCCTTTTTCTAAGATTAGAGGACGAATACCTGCCCAAGTTGATTCAATATCCTCGTCTGTAACTTTTACAGTCGGGAACATATAGTTGATTGCATCAATGATATAATCTCGATCTTCCTGTGTTACTTTCGGACTTGTTTTATCATTATTGTAGAATGTATCTGTAGTTCCGACATACGTTTTGCCATCACGAGGAATCGCAAAGATCATACGTTTATCACTTTCAGTATCAAAGTATACTGCCTGTTTTAAAGGAAAAACACTTTCATCAAAGACAAGATGAATCCCTTTAGTCAGACGGAGTTGCTTATTATTTTTCGAATAATCTTTTCCACGCACTTCATCAACCCATGGTCCAGATGCATTAACAACTTTACGACCTTTAATTTTAAACTTTGTATTTGAGATAGTATCTATAGCTTCAATACCATTTACTTTCTTTTTCTTATCATAAGTAAAGCCTGTTGCTTTCGTATAGTTTAATATATCTGCACCAAATTCTGCCGCACGTTTCATCACTTCAATCGTCATACGCGCATCATCTGTTTTGTATTCAACATAATAGCCCCCACCCTTAAGGCCATTTTCTTTCACTAGGGGCTCTTTTGCTAATGTTTCTTGCACGGATAGCATCGTTCTTCTTTCCGATTTCTTTACACCTGCTAAGAAGTCATAAACTTTTAATGCAAGAGACGTTGTTGCTGGTCCAAACGTACCCCCTTTATGCATCGGTAAGAGCATCCATTCTGGTGTCGTTACATGAGGTCCATTTTCATAAACAATCGCTCTTTCTTTCCCAGTCTCACTTACAACGCCAATTTGCAGCTGTTTTAAGTAACGTAATCCACCATGAACAAGCTTTGTTGAACGTGAAGAAGTTCCGCTTGCAAAGTCCTGCATTTCAACGAGTGCGACCTTCATACCGCGC
This sequence comes from Macrococcoides bohemicum, assembly GCF_016865215.1. NCBI lineage: Bacteria > Bacillati > Bacillota > Bacilli > Caryophanales > Staphylococcaceae > Macrococcoides > Macrococcoides bohemicum. The sequence goes on along the minus strand of NZ_CP054482.1, from coordinate 1,195,589 downwards.
TGTGCTGCATCAAATGCGATACCTGCACCGGTGATACCACCACCAACCACTACGATATCATAATATTCTTCCTTCATTTTGTTCAATGTTTGATTTCTATTCAGACTTGAAAGTTGCATTATTATTCCTCCATAAAAACTTATTTTTTAAATACTTGTGTAGCTTTAACCGCTGTCTGCCATCCTTTATATAAATCATCTCTCTTTGTTTCATCCATTTTTGGATCGAACTGCTTTTCAAGGTTCCAGCGATCACGAATTTCATCTTTTGATTTCCAGTAACCTACTGCAAGTCCAGCCAGGTATGCTGCACCTAAGGCTGTTGTCTCGTTAATTTCCGGTCGCTCTACCGGTACATCTAAAATATCAGACTGGAACTGCATCAAGAAATCATTCTTGACAGCGCCACCATCAACTCTTAATGTTTTAACTTCAATTTTCGAATCTTTTTCCATCGCATCAAGAACATCACGGGTTTGATATGCAAGTGACTCAAGAGTCGCACGAATAAAATGTTCTTTTTGTGTACCACGCGTTAAACCAAAAACTGCACCACGTGCTTCAGAATCCCAGTAAGGAGTACCTAGTCCAACAAATGCAGGAACGACATACACACCATCAGCATCTGTAACATTTGCAGCGTACTCTTCACTTTGAGGAGCACTTTGAATCATACGCATACCATCACGCAACCATTGAATTGCACTTCCCGCAACAAAGATGGATCCTTCAAGCGCATAATTGACTTTGCCATCAATACCATAAGCTAAAGTCGTTAATAAGCCATTTTCACTCTTAACTGCTTTTTCGCCTGTGTTCATTAACATAAAGCAACCTGTACCATATGTGTTCTTAGCTTCTCCTGACTCAAAGCATGCTTGTCCAAATAGCGCTGCCTGCTGGTCTCCAGCAATACCTGCAATCGGAATCTGATGACCAAAGAAATGATGATTTGCTGTTTTACCGTATACTTCACTTGACGGGCGTACTTCAGGTAACATTGAAGTAGGTACAGTTAAATATTCAAGCAGCTGTTCATCCCATTTTAATTCATGAATGTTATACATCAATGTACGACTTGCATTTGAGTAATCCGTCACGTGTACTTTACAGCCTGATAGCTTCCATACGAGCCATGAATCAATCGTACCGAATAATAGATCACCATTCTCAGCTTTTTCTCTAGCTCCTTCAACATTATCAAGAATCCATTTGACTTTCGTACCAGAAAAATAAGGGTCGAGTAAAAGACCGGTCTTCTCTCTAAATTCATCTTCCAATCCTTTATCTTTAAGATCATTACAGATTTCCTGCGTTTGACGAGACTGCCATACGATTGCATTATAGATTGGACGCTCTGTATTCTTATCCCATACGACTGCTGTTTCACGTTGATTTGTGATACCAATACCCGCAATCTGATCAGGTCTAATATTCGATTCTGTAAGAACAGACGCAAAACATGACAATACAGTCGACCAGATTTCATTGGCATCATGTTCTACCCAACCTGCTTTTGGAAAATGCTGCGTAAATTCTCTTTGAGATACCCCTTTAATCTCCCCTTCTTTATTAAAAACGATTACACGTGTACTTGTTGTCCCTTGATCAATTGATAAAATGTATTTTTCCATAATCATCACCCTTTTGTTTTATATTAAGTCTGTTTTTTCATTTTTTAATAATGCTTTATTCAAGAATACACCAAGCACTAATGTAGCGACAATTAATGCGATTGATAAACCAAATAACATATATTGATCTTCTTTGAATAAAACATGGAATAATGTAGCGCCGAAGACACCACCTACCATCGGACCTACCATTGGAACCACTGCATATTTCCAGTTGGAAGACCCTTTACCTGGTATCGGCAGAATCGTATGAGCGATACGCGGACCCCAGTCACGTGCCGGATTAATTGCATACCCAGTTGTTCCACCTAAACTTACTCCAATGGCTATAATCAATAGCCCTACTACTAGAGGGTTTAAACCTTCAGAGAATTTATTTCCTCCAATGAATAATAGTGCCATAACCAATATAGAAGTTCCTATGATTTCCGATACAAAGTTAGAAACATAGTTAGGATAAGCTGGTCCAGTAGCAAATACACCAAGTTTAGTACCTGCATCTTCTTCTTCTTTAAAATGCGGCATAAACTGGAACCATACTAATGTCGCTCCAAGTACACCTCCAACCATCTGCCCCGCAAAATATGGAAGGACTTGATTCCACGGAAGGCTCCCATCAACTGCCATTCCTATTGTAACTGCTGGATTTAAATGCGCACCAGTAATTGATCCAACTGCATACACACCCATAACAACAGCAAGACCCCAACCTACTGCGATAACAATCCAGTCACTGCCTTTTGCGTACGTCCCCTTTAAATTAACGTTCGCATTTACACCACAACCAAATAAAATTAAGATTGCAGTACCAATTAATTCTCCCACAAAAGCGTTCATAGACCCACTCCTCTTTGTTTAGTTAAGTTAAAAAAAGACAAAGAGACCCTTAATACTTTATATTAGAGGTCTCTTCTACTCGTCCCAATTATTAACTTAACATAATCATATCTAATTATGAAAACGGTGTCAATTATTTTAATTCACAATGTTTCCAAAGTTCCTTATTGCTAGTCGTCACATATGTTGCACCTGCAGATAATGCCTTCTCTACTTCCACTGGATGTTCAATAAGGCCCCCGGCTATAATTTTTTTGCCGGTTACATTGTGAATATTTTCTATCGCTTTATAAAGCAGACCAGGCAGAACTTCAACATAATCAGGATCAGCACTTTGTATGAGTTCATAACTTTTTTTCAGTGCATTTGAGTCTATAATAAACGTTCTGAGAATCGTTTTAACATCAAGCTGGTTCGCTCTTTTTATAATTTTGGGTTTTGTGGATACAATCCTTTCAACTTTATACTTCTGTATAATATACTCTGCGGCATATTCGTCAGTTGACATACCCTTAATCAAATCAATATGAATAAATGCTGACTTTTGATGTTGATTTAGAAATTGAATATAGTGACTGACATGACCAATATGCACATCTAATAAGACACAGGTGGAATACTGAGTCGTCACAAATTTTTCAAGATCTTTCATAGAACGGATTGCCGGTAAAATCATTACATCACCCTCTTAAATAGTTTCTCAAGTTCATACGTTGTAAACTGAATGATAATCGGACGTCCATGTGGACATGTAAAAGGTTCATTCGTTTGTGCGAGCTCATTTATTAATCGCATCATATCTTCATGCTTTAAATAATGGTTTGCCTTTATTGATTTCTTGCAGCTCATCATAACTGCAGTCTCTTCTCTGAATTTATTTAAATCCACATACTGATGTTCAAATAAATATTCAATAAGATCTTCAATCGTTGATTTAGCGTCATCAGGAAACCATACAGGCACTTCATTGACGACATAATCTCGACCACCGAAGTGTTCAAGTGTTACACCTATTTCTGATAATTTTTCCTGAAGCATAGAAAACTTCATTGCTTCATCTTGTGTTAACTGTATATTAACCGGAAATAGTAAAGACTGTAATTCATGGCTTACTTCTCCGATTTTATTTTTAAAGTATTCATATTTAATACGTTCCTGAGCGGCATGCTGATCAATCATAAACATTCCCGTCTCATTTTGACAGACAATATAAGTGCCATGTACTTGCCCAACAACCTCTAAATACGGAAGTTTTCGGGGTTGAATTTGTATTGCTTCATTTTGAGGTAAATCTTCAGTCGTCTTTACAATCTCTGTTTCGAAGTTAAACGAGTCTCTATTCATATCTTGTTTCGTTTCTACAAGTCGATTATGTATATTGATTTTGTCAGCAGAATTGTGCTTTGTATCTCCTTCTTTTGTAGATGCCTTAACGCTATTATTACTATCTACATAATCATATTCACTATGAACAACTTCTGTTGTAACATCATATGTATTAGACTGTTCATTACTAAATAAACTTTTAAAATCAGGACTTTGATTTTCCTTTACAACTTGCTCAGAAATACGATGATCATATTCAAACTTTTGTTGTTCGAATTGTTCAAGTACTTTATTCTTGGTGGTAACTTTCGGTATTAAATTTTGTCCGAGTAGTTTCTCCTTGATTAACTGTTCAATTAATTGCATTAACTGTGGTTCTTTTGACAATCTGACTTCCTGCTTTGTTGGATGCACATTCACATCAACAAGTCCAGGATCCATCGAAATATGAATACTTACAATCGGATATCTGCCAATCGGTAATAAAGTATGATAGCCATTGATAATCGCTTTCGTGAGCATAAAGTTTTTAATATAACGACCATTGATAAATATCGACATGTAGTGTCGATTACTTCTTGTATGTTCTGGCTTAGCGACATACCCATTCACTTTATAATCGCCTGTCTCACCATTAATTTCTACAATATCTTTTGCAATCTTCATACCATATATGACAGCGATTGCTTCATTTAATTTACCATTGCCAATGGATTGAACAACTACTTTTCCATCGCTTATTAAAGTAAACTGTATTTCAGAATAACTCATTATAAATCGATTCATAATATCAGTTATTTTACCGAGTTCGGTCTGTAAACTTTTAACATATTTTAAACGAGCAGGTGTATTATAAAATAAATCTTCGACAATCAATTCAGTTCCTACACGCGCTGCATGAAGATTACGGCTGACAATTTGACTATTTTCAACTTTAATTTGATGTCCAACTTCACCATCACTACATGTATTCACTGTCACACGACTTACTGAAGCAATTGAAGCTAACGCTTCTCCTCTAAATCCTAATGTGCGAATATGGAATAAATCATGATCATCTGAAATCTTACTCGTTGCATGTCTTAAAAACATCAACTCCAGATCATCTTCATCAATACCTGAACCATTATCAGTTATTTTTATTCTTTTTAAACCTGCTTCTTCTACTGCAACAGTTATCTTTGTGGCACGAGCATCTATTGCATTCTCCACTAATTCTTTAACAACAGATTGCGGGCGTTCAATCACTTCACCTGCTGCAATTTTGTTACTCAATGAGGCATCTAATGTTTTTATAATACCCATTTATTCACCTACTTTATTTGAGACTTCAATTGTTGTAACTTGAGTAATGCTTCTATCGGTGTCATAGATTCTATCGTTAAATTCTTCAGTTCATCAATGACATTATTTTTTTCTGATTCACCAAACAGATCAAAAGATGGCTGCATTACAGTTTGTTGATCCTTGATGATTTCTTTACTGTAAACGTCGACACCTTTAATCTCATTTTGTTTTAAATCTTCTTTTCTATCATCTTTACTTACAAAATTTAAATCTTTAATGCTGTAATTTTCAAAAGTTTCTAATAGATGTCCTGCGCGACTAATGATTTCTTCCGGGAGATTTGCCAGTTTTGCAACATGTATACCATAACTGTTTTCTACAGCACCTGGCATAATTTTATGCAGAAAGATGAGTTCGCCATTATATTCTTTTGCTGCAACGTGTATATTGTTTAATCCATCAAGCGAATCATCTAAACCTACTAATTCATGATAATGCGTTGAAAAAAGCGTTTTCGCACCGATATGATTATGAACATATTCTATCATGGATTGCGCAAGTGATAACCCGTCATATGTAGACGTACCACGTCCAATTTCATCAAAGATAATCAAACTATTTTCAGTCGCATTTACTAAAGCATTTTTCGCCTCTAACATTTCCACCATAAATGTACTTTGACCACTGACTAAATCATCTGCAGCTCCGATACGTGTAAAGATTTGATCGAATATCGGTAATTCTGCACGACTAGCTGGTACAAATGACCCCATCTGCGCCATAATACTAATCAATGCTACTTGGCGCATGTATGTCGATTTACCACTCATATTTGGTCCTGTGATTAAGTAAATAAAACCATTATCATCTAACAAACAATCATTTGGTACATATTGATCACGTTCCATCACCTGCTCTACTACAGGGTGTCTCGCATCTTTAATATCGAGCACACGACGGCTTGAAATTACCGGTTCTGTATAATTATTATTCGTTGCGACTTCACTAAAATTTTGCAGGCAGTCAAGTTCAGCAATGCGTTTTGCCTGGCGTTTTAAATTAGGAATATAAGCTTTTACCTGTTCACGTAATTCGATAAATGCTTCGTATTCCAAATCTATCGCCTTTTCTTCAGCGCCCAAAATCAATGCTTCTTTTTCTTTCAGTTCCTCAGTAATAAAACGCTCTGCATTACTTAATGTTTGCTTACGATCATATCCGAAATTAGCAATATCAATATTGACGAGATTCGCTTTTGAAATTTCGATATAATATCCAAATACTTTGTTATAGCTTATTTTAAGTGATTTAACACCTGTACGTTCACGTTCTTTTGCCTGTAGTTCCGCAAGCCATGCTTTACCATTTTTCTGGGCATCACGGTATTCATCAAGCGTAACATTATAGCCATCTTTAAAGATGCCACCTTCTTTTAGCGTGACTGGTGGTTCATCGACGATACTATCTTCCAGCATTTGATATAACGGTGCTAAACTTTGAATCCCGTCAAGCCCGCTAATAATATGTTGAAAAGGTTGCAGTAATTCATTAACTCTAGGCAATTGTTCTAATGAATATTTTAACTGTATCAAATCCTTCGCATTAACATTGCCAAACTGGACTCTACCCGCTAAGCGTTCAATATCATAGACGTGCGTTAAAGCTTCTCGTAAATTATGTCTTAATATAAATTCATCATTAAATAAACGAACAACTGATAATCGCGCTTCAATTTGTTCCTTATTTACTAGTGGTCGTTCAATCCAGTCCTTTAATCTGCGATTCCCCATTGGTGTTTTGCATTGATTATAGATGGATAAAAGCGTACCTTTTTTTGTTTTTAAACGGATGCTTTCCGTAAGCTCTAAGTTGCGCTTTGCATACATATCGAGCCTCATATGACCCAGCGCTTTGTATGCAATTGGTTTATCGATATGGTTTAATGCCTTCATCTGTGTATCTTTAATATAGCTTAGTAGCAAATTAACTGCTGGTTGTAATTCAATATCTAGTTCATCGACCAGTTTAAAAGTGTCATGCGACTCATAGAAAGATACAACATTTGTCATCAGACGAATTTGCTGATCCATTGTTTGTGGTAATTCAAAATTTACTATAATCTCTTTCGGTGAAATACTGCTTAATTCATTCATCATCGTTGTTTCATCGCACTGTGTAACTTTTAATTCACCTGTTGAAACATCACTATAAGCGATAATATAATCATGTTCAATTTTATAAAGACAAGCTAAATAATTACTTTCATTCTCACTAATCATATCATCCATCACTGTTCCAGGTGTGATAATCTGAACGACTTCGCGCTTGACCATCCCTTTAGTCAGCTTAGGATCTTCCATTTGTTCAGCAATGGCTACTTTATAACCTTTTTCAATTAATCGTTCGATATAATTCTTTGCTGAATGGTGCGGTACTCCGCACATAGGAATCGCATTTTTCTTATCTCGACGTGTTAAAGTGATTTCCAGTTCTTTCGCTGCAAGTATCGCATCATCGTAAAACATCTCATAAAAATCACCAAGACGAAAGAATAGAATCGTGTCTTTATAAAGTTCTTTCATCTGTAAATATTGCGCCATCATCGGTGTTGGTTTAGACATCTTTAACCATTCCTTTTATTTATTAAATTTCTTCTATCTAATAATTTCAATAAAAAATATGCAATCATACTACCAATAAAACTATTGATTAAAAATGCATAAAAGATTGGCATAAAACTATTCAAATCAATATTCATTACAAACATCATCGGAATTGTACAGATGCTTCCGATAATACCTGTACCAATCCACTCACCAAGAGAGGCAAATCCAATTTTTCTAAACTTATTGTACATGATACCCGCTATTAACACTCCTATCATACTGCCTGGAAATGCAAAAAATGAACCTGTACCAAATATATTTCTTAAAACCGAACTGATTAAAGCTTGTGCAAGTCCGTACCACGGACCCACAAAAACAGCACACAAAACATTGATAAAATGCTGCATCGGAAATGCTTTGATCGGACCAATCGGAATAGAAATAATTTGACTTAAGACAATATTCATCGCGATAAGAATACTTGTTAAAGTGAGTTTACGCGTATTATTCATATTTCCCTCCATTAATAAAATAATGCCGATTCAAATGAACCGACATTATTTACATTTTATAAAATTAACTACATTTACCAGGTGTGCTATTGGCTGTAGCTGCACCCGTTTCACCTGATAATAAATCGCCACCCGTTGAAACAATGATTTCATCCGTTACAGTTTGACTAATTGCATGAGAAACCATTTGAAGTAATGCATTTACTTCACCTTGTGCCTCTTTAAATTGATCTACAATCGGCATTTCATCAAGTTCAGCCTCAACATTTGCAATCTTCTCTTCTACCATACCTAAAGCTTTTTCTTTACCATAGTTCTGGAAGTTAACCGCTTGTTTTTGTAAAGATTTTAATGAAGCCATTTTTTCACGTACATTTTGATTTTCATGAATTTGAGATTCTGCGCGTTTAAAAAATTCAACCGCTTCTGTTTCTGCCATCATCTTACCTAATTCTTTTGCTTTTGCTAATATATCATCATTTGTATACATTAATTTTCCACCCCAACTGGTTCTAAAATTTCTACTAATTCTCCGTTTAATGAATAACGCATCGTTTCAGTAATTCTAACTTTAACTAACTTACCAATCGCTTCGCTTGGTCCAGGGAAGTTCACTAACTTACTTTTATCCGTGTAGCCAGCAAGAATAGCTTCATTCTTCTTCGAAGGTCCTTCACATAAGACAATAACTTCCTGATCCTGATATTGCTTTAATGCACTTTCAGTATGATGTTCAACTACTTTATTTAAGCGTCTTAAACGATCTTTCTTATCTTCAGTTGACACGTTGTCTTTCATTTTTGCAGCTGGCGTACCTTCACGTGGTGAATAAAGGTAAGTGTATGCATGTTCAAAACCGACGCGTTCATATAAGTCTATCGTATCTAAAAACTGTTCTTCAGTCTCATTTGGATAACCGACAATAATATCAGTTGTTAATGCAACATCAGGAATGGCAGTTTTAATTTTATCAACTAACGCTAAATAACTTTCACGCGTATATTTACGACCCATAATTTTCAGCACTTCATTATTACCACTTTGAACTGGTAGATGGATGTGTGGGACAATATTGCCACCTTGTGCTAATACTTCAATTAAACGATCATCAAAGTCCCACGGATGACTCGTCATAAACCTTACACGCGGAATATCAATCTTCTGGATATCAGCCATTAAATCACCTAAACCGTAATTTAATCCTTCAATATCTTTTCCATACGCATTAACATTCTGACCAAGTAAACAAATCTCTTTATAACCACGACGTGCTAAATCTCTTACTTCAGCAATAATCTCTTCTGGAAGACGGCTACGCTCTTTACCTCGTGTGAATGGTACGATACAGTACGTACAGAATTTATCACAACCGTACATAATATTAACCCAGGCTTTCGTCTCACCCATACGGACCTTTGGAAGGTTCTCAATAACATCCCCTTCTTTAGACCAAACTTCAACGACCATTGCTTTAGACATGTATGCTTCATCTAAAATGGCTGGTAAGCGGTGAATATTATGCGTACCGAAGATCATATCTACATTTTGATAAGATTTCATTATTTTATTGACAACTGATTCTTCCTGAGACATACATCCACAAACACCAATTAATACTTCAGGCTTGGCAAGTTTAATATGTTTTAAATTACCGATTTCACCAAATACTTTGTTCTCGGCATTTTCACGAATCGCACAAGTGTTCAATAAAATAACATCTGCTTCATTCACATCGTTTGTAGCTGTATATTCTAACGCTTCAAATATACCTGCCATTACTTCTGTATCATGTTCATTCATTTGACAACCATAAGTGCGGATAAAGAATTTTCGACCACGTCCTAATCCTTTATATTTATCATCAATTGTAAATGCATGATGCTCGACAGTTTCTTTACCACGTTTTTTTGCATCTTTCAAACTTGGCGGCTGGTAAACTTTTTCGAAATATTTACTGTAATCTTTCTCTGGTGCGTTCTTACCACGCACTTGAGAAGCATCTAATCTGCTTTCTTCATTCATTTCATAATAACCCCATTTTCAACTTAATCATTCATATAGTATAACTTTTTAAAGTCGCTTTTTCAAAGTATTTTTACTTTACAGTTATTATTTTAAAAATGGAAATATATAGCATATAATAAGAAGTATCATAAATTAAAGGAGTGAGTAGTTTGGAAAGAGCTGATGGGTGCGTAAAATGCGGAACGAAAGAAACTACAGTTAAGAATGTGTCGATGGCAGGTTCTGGTTTATCAAAAATATTTGACATTGAACATAATAACTTTGTTGCTATCTCATGTAACAATTGTGGTTATACAGAGTTCTATAAAGATAGAGGTAACAGTACTGCAAATATTATTGATCTTTTCTTCAGTTAAAAAAGAAATTCTAGCTTTTTTTAGTACAATCATTCATTTTTGTCACTAGAAAAGACACTTCTTGATTGAAGTGTCTTAACGTTTTCTAACGATAAATAATGAAGTGATGCAAATAATAATTCCGATAGCAGTTACGATATATGGCATTTGATATAAATAAAAGTGCCAGTACTTATTATCACTCAGATTTAGATGCATATTGAAATCATTCATTACTAATAAGTAATGGAAGCCGAATGCGAATATTAGAAATGCACCACCGATACTCGCAAGTATTACATAAGATAGTGAATTTTTGATTCCAAATATTAGCATGAGTCCATTCATGATAAGACTTATACCGAACATCATCAAAATACCGTGAAATTTAAAGAAATCATCATTAATCGCATAATATAAACAGGCAAAAATGAATAACAATATATGAGGCACAATCACCAGTATAAAATTTGAAAATTGTATATCCTTTATAGAAACTGGTAAAGTATCGTACCATGCTGTTAACTTATATTTTCTCAAATTATCATATTTCTGTGTAAGTATATAAAATACACAGGCAATAAGAAATATAAATACTGTATCAGAAATATTAAAAGTTAAAGTATTTTGATCTAATTTAGCAAATGAATCGTTACGTACAATAATCTTTAGAACTAAAGTTAATGCAGATAAACCAAGCATAATTAAAGGGAAATATCTTAATAACTTTAAATCAGTTAATAATGTCTTTTTCATATTAATCACTCCAAAGCATGTGTTTTGAGCGAGCGTATTTTCTTAAATATCTATTTATCCAGAGAACGAATAAAGTTAATAGCGCTAAAATAACAAAAGGTAACCATGTAAAGTAAAATACATCTTCATTAATCATTCCTCTATCATATAAATTTTGAATAGGCATATAACCGACTAGAAAAAATATCAATGTACCCATGTTCAAGATAAACATAAGTTTTTCATTAAATCTTGTATTTAAATATTTTTGGGTAATGATTAATATAGATGAGAATATTGAGATACTAATCATGTATAACAATGGAATCATCATAAAAATTCGATCAGTTCCCACAAGAAAAAATGACCATAAAATATATGCCCCAAGATTTGAAAGAATTACGATAAATATATCTCTTCGAATCCAATCATCAATATGCTTTGGTAGTACATATAAAAATTCAGCTAATTTGTACTTGCTTATTACAAGTTGAAATCCACTATAGTAGGTTATCCAATATACAAAGGTTATCGTTAATGCAAATTGAGCAAAACCGTCACTAGGAACAAAAAAATTCAGTATGATCAAACTTATTGTTATGACTGTAGATGCTAAAATAAATCTATTATGAAATGGAAGTAAACTATTCAAAAATTTTAATTCTTTATACATATATAATCTCCTTTCTCACATTCTACTATGGAATAAATCCATTTATAACGATTAATAAGCAGTGATAACTTCAATTGATTGATCATGATGCACGCGCTCCCTTTTTTTAAAGTACATAAGCTCGTCGATATTTACTTTTCGAATTGATACTTCACTACCAAATAATTCTTCCATTGCCTGAGCTTCTTTTGTTAATGCTGTAAAGCTATCTTCAAAATATTCTGTTCCGATCAACAACCATTTGATCTCATCGTCTAATAGATATGCTGGTCCTCTTACAATTTTATATTCTTCTAAAATCACACCTTTTTCATCCATCATTAGTAACTTGCCTTTTTCAATATATGCAATATAATCCGCAATCGATTCCAGATCAGATGTGATATGTGTAGAAAATAATATCGTCCTTTCTTCATCCAGCATTAAATCCTGAAATATCTTTAATAATTCTACTCTAAACGTTGGATCAAGATTTGATGTGGGTTCATCTAATATAAGCAACTTAGCATGATGACTGAGCGCAGTTGCTAAACTCAGTTTCACCTTCATCCCCTGTGATAAATGTTTAATCTTTGTTTTAACAGGTACTTCGAAGCGGTCTAAATAGCTATAGTATGCGTTGCTGTCCCATTGCTCAAAATACATCTTCATGATCGATTCCAGTTTCTTTGCATTCATCCACTCAGGAAAGTGATTTTCACTGAATACAATACCTATTTCTGAAAGAATCCCTGCTCTATCTTCATAATAAGTTTGATCAAATATCCTTATTTCTCCACTATCTGGTGTAGTAAGATTTAATAGTTGATAGATAAGCGTCGTTTTACCTGCACCGTTTTCACCGATAAGACCTGTAATGTATCCTTTTGGTATATGAAGACTTGGTATATCTAGTACAAATTTATTCTGTTTAAACTTTAAATTAGAAATTTCGATTACATGCTTTGTCATCTTTATTCCTCCCATAAGTCTTTCGTTAAATCTATAAAATCTGTTTTATCTATGTTTAGTTGCTTTGCAAGTTGTATCGCACCAACGATCATCTTTTCTAGTTCTTTATTGGATTGTTCTTCGATCATTGCGATATTTCCTTCTGAGACAAATGTTCCCTTACCAGGTATTGTATATAGATAGCCTAAATCTTCTAAATCTTTGTACGCTCTCTTCGTGGTAATAACACTAATTCCCAGCATCTTTGCAAGTGCGCGCATCGACATTAAAGGTTCTCCTTCTTTTAATTCCTTTGACATAATAAGCCGAATAATTTCAGATTTTAATTGTTCATAAATTGGTAATTCACTTTTTGGATCAAAATGAATGTTCAATATGTCACCTTCTTTATTGTTATACTGTATATATACAATATACACAGTATATACGATTCTGTAAAGTGATTTAAAGTGTAAATTTAAATTAATTTTATTATTTTCATAATATATATTTCATAACTATTTTTATATAGAAAAAGAACCGATAAACAATGGTTTATCGGCTCTAAATTTCACATTTTATTTTATTCCAACAATTCAAGGTCATCACCTGAATTCAACATGTCATAGTACACACCTCGTGAAGCGATTAAATCACTTTGTTTACCTGCTTCTATGACTTCCCCTTGATTTAATACGACAATCTTATCTGCTTTTTTCACTGTATTTAATCGGTGCGCAATGATAATACTTGTTCTTCCGTGCATAAGTTTTTCAATTGCTTCTTGTAACTTCATCTCAGTTACAGTATCAATATTACTTGTTGCTTCATCGAGCAAAAGTATTTTAGGATTTAATACGAGTGCACGCGATATATTGATAAGTTGTTTCTCACCTTGTGATAGATGTGTAGATTCAAAAGTAATTTCTGTATCAAATCCATGTTCAAGTCTCATAATAAAGTCATATGCATTGGCATCTTTAGCAGCCTGAATCATCACTTCATCACTAATGTCCTGATTTTTATATTTAATATTTTCTCTTATCGTCCCATCAAATATAAATGGATCCTGTAATACATATGCCATCTGGTTACGAAGGGTTGCCTTTGGTATATCTTTAATATCGATGTCATCAATCTTTATAGTTCCACCTTGTATTTCATAAAATCTGGCAAGCAGTTGAATAATCGTCGTTTTTCCTGCACCAGTTGCTCCGACAAGCGCTAAAGATTCACCAGTTTTCACTTCAAATGATACATTGTTAATTGTTGGTTTCGTCTGTTCTTCATTATATTTGAATACTACATTTTCTAGTTTTATATCGCCTTTTATTTCAAGGTTACGATTAGCATTATCTACATCTATTTCTTCTTCAGTATCGATAATTTCAAATACACGTTCAGCACCACTTAATGCACTTAACACTGTATTAAACTGGTTTGCTAAATCATTTAATGGTCGCGTGAATTGACGTGCATATTCTGCAAATATAACGATCGTTCCAACTGTTATACCGTATCCTTTTAACGCTAATATACCACCGATACCGGCAACAATTGCAAATGAGATATTATTAAATAAGTTCATCACTTTCGGAATGAAACCAGAATACGTCACAGACCAGAAACTATTATCACGTACGTTTCTATTCTTTTCACTAAATCCACTAATGACTTCTTGTTCCTGTGAGAATACTTTTACGACAACTTGTCCTGAAATAATTTCTTCAATATAACCATTCATTGCCCCAATTGCTTTTTGTCTGCGTTTATAGAGCGGTCCAGTTCGTCTTGTAATCCACTGCATCGCAATAAACATAAGCGGTATAATAATCATCGTCAGTAATGTAAGTAATGGTGACAACATAAGCATCACGATAATTGTTCCAACGATTGTGACAACAGATGATGTAAACTGTATAAATGATGAATTTAATACTTGTGATATTGTATCAATATCATTTGTCATACGGCTCATCAGTTCACCATGTTGTCGTTTATCGAAGAAAGGTATCGGTAACTTCTGCATATGTGAAAATAATTGCATTCTTAGTTTATATACAGTATCCTGCGCGATTGTTACCATGATAATGGCTGCAATATATGATGTTACAGATAATAATATAAATATGATAAGTAGCATCCACAAATCTTGTGTCAGACCATCAAACTTTTTTGGAATGATTTTATTATCAATAATCTTACCAATCATATATGGTCCAAGCAATCCTAATAAGGATGAAATAATCACACACGTAATTACGATAAATAGTTTAAAATGTGCATCATCCATCAACTGCCATATTTTCTTCATTGAATATTGCCAGTTCTTTGCATTCGGTATTGTGTTCCCTCGTTGATCAGTTTTTTGCTTTTTCTTTTTTAAATCTTCTTTCTTTAATATAAATTCATGTCCCAGAATTGATTTAGGCACCTACCTCACCTCTTTCCTGAGAATCATTAATTTGTTGATACAGCTCCGATGTCTTCAGTAAAGTTGCATGGTCTCCGAAGCCAACTACTTTACCTTGATCAAGTAGCAAAATATGATCAGCTGTTTTTGCGGTCTCAATTTTTTGACTTACGATTATACGAGTCATCGGTAGTTGCTGTAAAGTATTAAATAATTTTGATTCTGTGTGTATATCTAAAGCAGAAGTCGAATCATCAAGTATTAAAATATTCGGCTCACGAATAATTGCACGAGCTATTGCGATACGTTGTTTTTGGCCACCAGATAAATTAACACCTTCCTGACCGACACCTGTTTTATACTGCCGATCAAAATCCATGATATTATCGTGAATTTGTGCAATTTCAGTAGCTCTCATCACTTCACTTTCACTAGCCAGTTGATTGCCAAATATAATATTGTCGAATACGGTACCTGTAAACAATGTATTCTTCTGAGGAACATAGCCAATCATTTCTCTTAAATAGCTTTCCTGATATTCTTTAATATCTTTACCATCAATTAGTATCTGACCTTTTGTTGGTTCATACATTCTAGGGATTAAACTTAACATTGCAGATTTACCAGACCCTGTCGCCCCCATAACGACAAATTTTTCACCGGCATTCACTTTAAAATTAATATTCTCCAGCACATTTCGATGTGATAAAGGATATTTAAAGTCTACATCTATAAACTCAACACTTGCTCCACCTGCATGAGGCTGAATATTAGTTTCTGAAAGATCTTCATCGACAGGTGTTTCAAGGACTTCAGTCATACGATCACTACTTGCTTTTGCACGTGAGAAAGCAATGATAATGAAAGCAAACATTGAAAATCCGCCTTGCATACGCAATGCATAATTGATTACAGCGACTAGTGCACCAACATTTAGCACATTTTGAGTAACATCTTTTGCACCCATATAAATCACTATTAAAAGTGCAATATTCATAACTATTAATAAAAACGGTAAAATTCGTTCCATCAATTTAAGTGCTTTAACCGTGTCATTCTTTAGTAATGTTGAAGTTCTTTCAAATTTTGAAGTTTCATATGCACCACTTAAATTTGCACGAATCATCCTTACTGATGATAGATTCTGTTGAATGGTACGATTGACACCATCCAGCTCTTTTTGAACACGTCTAAAGAGTTTCATGCCACTTCTTGCTGATATGTATAAAAAGATAAAGATAATCGGACTTCCTATAAGTAAGTAAATCGCTAAATGCGGTGCAATCATAAAACTCATAACAATACTACCAATCACTAGTAATGGTGCGCGCAACATAATTCTTAAACTCATAAATAGCACCATTTCACATGCGATAACATCACTTGTAAGACGAGTTATTATACTCGATGTACTAAATTTCTCAAGTGTTGCTAAAGAAAACTTTTGAATATGCTGAAACAAAGCTTCTCTTAAGTCATATGAAAACCCATGACAGACATGACTTGCCACAAATGAATTAATGATACCACAAATAAATGCTGCAATACTCATTACAACTAAAAGACCTAAATAAAAGAAAGTTTGATTCAAATCATTCTTTAATATCCCCTCATTGATAATCTGGGATAAGATAACTGGCAAACTTAACTCTACCGCCAGTTCCAGTAGCATCAGGATTAAAGCAAAGATGATATATCCTGAATATGGCTTCGTAAACTTTAATATCATATTCCCACCCTCTTTCTTATTCATATTATGCCATTAAATAAATTAATTAAAAATAAATATACTTACTCTTTTGCAAGTAAGATAGACTAGCGTATAATAGATTAGAAAAAACAAATGAATTGGAGCTAAATAAATGTCAATACTTACTCAATTAATGGATTTCATTTTACATATCGACGAACATCTCGTTAATATCGTAAAAGATTACGGCACACTTACATATGCAATATTATTTGGTATCGTATTCGTAGAAACGGGATTAGTCATCATGCCATTCTTGCCTGGTGATTCAATGTTATTTGCAGCAGGAGCATTAGCACCGCAAGGCGCATTAAATATCTGGTTTTTATTTATATTATTATCACTCGCAGCGATTATTGGTGATACCCTAAACTACCATATCGGTAAATGGGTAGGATACGGTATCGTGAATCATCCAAAAATCGGCAGATTAATCAAACAGGATCACATGTTAAAAGCAGAAAACTTCTTTAATACGTATGGCGGAAAGACGATCGTTATTGCAAGGTTTATGCCATTTATCAGAACATTTATACCATTCGTTGCCGGTGCAAGTTCTATGAAATACAGCTACTTTATTCTGTATAACATAATCGGTGCTGTTGCATGGGTAGGTATATGTTTAGCTGGTGGTTACTTCTTCGGTAATATTCCAGTTGTAAAGAATAATTTTGAAATAGTTCTTATTCTTATTATCTTAGTTTCAATCCTACCTGCAGTTATAAGCGTTATTAAGAACTTACGAAACAAATAAGGAGTTAAGTGAATGAAGCAATTACTTTTATTTTTATGCAGTTTAATCGTTATACTCGCTGCATGCGATAATAATCAAAAAGAAGAAAACAAAACTGTTAATACTACACAGAAACAAGAAAATAAATCTGTACCACCCTTTAAAAGCATGAAAGATTTTCCTTTAAATTTCAAAGTGCGCTCACTTTCACAAAAGCAAGCTGGAGATGAAACTCAGTTTATCGTAAAGTATCGATTTACAGAACAGCTGGCAAAGTATCTATCAAAAGAGAAACCATCTTTAAGCTATAGGTTAGAACTTCCGAAATCACTTTATACGGTTATCGGTACGAATACAAATGATCAGCCATTTATCACACCTACTAATAATAATGGTAAGATTAATACTGATGGTACTATTACTTTTAGTTTTAATACACAGATACACCCTGATTTAACTAAACAATATATAAGAAACGATGCAATTAAACTGCATGTATTAAACGCAAATCAACGTGAATTCTTTACCATTGCAGATCTCGGTTCAAACGCAGAACAATATCATATTAGTAAATAAATATTTAAGTAATTAAGTAAATTTTAGCGAATTACAAAAAGGAGAGACAATTGTCTCTCCTTTTTGCTTTGTTACGTTGTTATCTTAATTGATCAAACAATTTTAATTTCAATGTTTGTTTTTCCGATTCATTCTGAATTGCTTGAGTTTCATAAATTTGAGTTATCGTTGCTGGTTTACCATTAAGTACTATAATACGATCAGACATTAAAATCGCTTCTTCAATGCTATGTGTAATCATAAGTACAGTCTTACCTGTTTCTTTAATCAATCCCTTTAGCCACTGCTGCATATCCACACGTGTAATTTCATCTAATGCAGAAAATGGTTCATCGAGTAACAATACTTGATGGTTTGTATTTAATGCACGTAAGAAAGACACACGCTGTTTCATACCTCCAGATAAACTGGCTGGATATTGATCTTTAATACCAGTAAAACCCGCACGCTCTAATAATGATAAACTTTGATCTTGGTTATTTTCTTTTCCAATTTCAGTAGCAAGCTTAATATTATCTTCTACAGTACGCCATGGCATTAAAGAACTCGTTTGAGGCATAAATGAAACATGCCCGGTAGTCATCACTTTCTTATCGTTAATATAGACTTCTCCAGATGTTTGTTCTAATAGTCCACCTATAATATTAATAAGCGTTGACTTCCCAGACCCACTCGGTCCCAGAATTGCAATAATTTCATTCTGCAGTACTGTAAGATTAATACCAGCTAATACTTGCTTGTCTCCATATTGATGTGAAACATTTTGTATCGTTATTAAGTTATTCATGATTCCACCTCAATACGAAACGTTTTATCGCTTCTATTACAATATATATTATTAATGCGAATATAATGATCCAGACAATCGCAACAAAAACCTGATCTACTTGAAATGCACGTTGTGCAAGTATCATAAATTTACCTAAACCTTTGTCACTTCCAAGCCATTCAGAAATAATCGCACCCATTACTGAATACGTGCCGGCAATCTTTAAACCATTAAAGAAAAACGGCATACTGTTTGGCCATTCTAATTTTGTAAATAGTTCCATACGTGAAGCACCCATCATTTGCATATATTTCTTTAAATCTTTATCTGTCTCGTGAAATCCTTCCAGCAAACTCACTGTTATGGGAAAGAAACAGATTAAAGTAATCACGATGAGTTTCGGTAATAGTCCAAATCCAAACCATATTACAAGTAACGGTGCGATAACAATAACAGGGATATTCTGACTCATAATAAGTAACGGATAAATATAATCATTTAATACTGGTATTAAGTTAAGTATGACCGCAAATAGAACACCACAAATAATTGAACAAAATAAACCTAATAATACAAGTTGTATCGTCGGTAACAGATGTGGAAAGTATTCAGGAAAATCTACCACGAATGACTTTGCAATAGCACTTGGCGCAGGTAGTGTATAGGGATCGACTTTTAATAGCCATACAAATCCTTCCCATACAAGCAACAAGCAAATCATAAACAATGAGAATTTTAAAGCTTTAATCATCGATATTTCGCGACCAATGCATCCATCGATACTGATTCTCCATGATAGAATTTCACCTGCGAAATAATTGATTCACAGCCTAATGCACGCATACGATGGTTCATCTGTTCGATTAATGGTAACAGTTCATGCATATCACCTTCAATACTTGTCTCAAGTGGGGATACTACAAATTTAAGACCTGATTGTTCTATCACTTCTATCGCAGCATCGACATATGGTATTACATCCTGACCTTCTGGTGTTTTAGGAATAATTTGAATGCTCATTATTGTATTCGCCATTATTTACCCTCCACAAATTCATTTGTAAATGCATCTTTTGCAACAAAATCATTTTTAATAATTTTATTATCTTTTAAATACTTCGCATAATTGACCCATACTTTCTCATCCTGAATACCCCAAGATTTTGCATCATCTTGATATTTCGGTGATAAATAGCTTTGAGATTTATAGACTAAATCTTTTTGTTTCTTTAATTCCGGTGCTGATTTAATTAAAATATCTGCACTTTCTTTTTCGTGTTTAATCGCATATTCATATCCTTCTTTTACAGCTGCCATAAATGCTTTAGCTGTATTTGGATTTGATTTTAAATATTTTTCATTGGCAATAATGATCGGTGTATAATAATCTAGATTTTTATCGTAATCTGTTAAGTATTGCATGTTTACGTCAATATTTCTTGTTTCTGCTTCAATACCGGTCCATCCGTAATATACCCAAGAGAAATCAATATTTTTCTTAGAAGCTGAGAAGAAATCAGTATTCCCCATATTGACAATCTTCGTTTTGTTGACATCAGCATTTTCTTTTTTCATCAATGTTTCAATAAATGCCTTCTCAATTGGCGCACCCCAGCCACCGTATGTTTTACCTTCATAATCTTTTGGTGATTTTATATTCTTATCTTTCAAACTCATAAAACCACTTGTGTTATGTTGAATGATTGCACCGATTGATTTAATAGGTACACCTTCTGAACGTGACTGTGTAACCTGCTCCTGCGCACTAATACCAAATTGAACATCTTTCTTATTTGCAGCTATCATCTGATCAGCAGTAACATCACCAGGCGTTTTAATATCAACATCCAGACCATGTTTCTTAAAGTAGCCTTTTTCTTTTGCCACATAAATACCCGTATGGTTCGTATTTGGTGTCCAGTCTAACATCATGGTAACTTTTTCAGTTTTGTTGCTGTCCGTCTTACTTGTAGTTTTATTAGCATCTTTATTTTCTTCGTTACCACAAGCAGCTAATAATACTGCACAACTCATCCCTACTAATATACTTTTTTTCATCTTATTTTCCTCCAAATAAAAAACACAACCTACATGTAAAGTTGTGTCAAAAAGCGACACTTCCCTACGCTAGTTTTACCTAGATCAGGTGAATAAGGGTTTAGGACCAATGTCCATTCTCAGAATGACTCCCCTAGTGTTTTTAGTTATTTTATTTTCCTTTACAAGTATACCAAAGAAATACCTAGTATCAAATGTTTAAGATTTAGTTTGTACGCTACTGAACTGAAATAATTTTATGATTATTCTCCGTTAATTTTCTTGTTAGAGGTAGTTTTTTTAAAAAGATAAATAAAAGACATAGCAATCATCAGATTACTATGTCTCTTTATTTTATTTAAATTCAGCCATTAAAGCTTCAAATTTAGATGGGTCCATTTCAATTGGTTCTTTCGCCAATGATTTTGAGTAACCATTTAATTGTTCTGCATAGCTTGGCGTTTCAGTATCCTGATAAATGATTCCAGTTACTAATCCGTTATGCTCTACTACAGTGTTTAATGCTTGTATTTTGTCTTTATTGTCATAACCTTCGATATCGTTTAAAGAAACTAAGTTTTCTTTAAACCAATCGTACGTATTTACTTTATTGTAAGTCACACATGGAGAGAATACATTAACGAATGCAAATCCTTTATGGTTAATCGCCGCTTCAATAATTGCTGTTAATTCTTTAATATCACTTGAGAAACTTTGTGCTACAAATGTTGCACCTGATGTAATTGCAAGTTCTAATGGAGATACATTTTTCTCAATTGAACCATGTGGCGTTGTTTTAGTAACAAATCCATGTGCTGAACTTGGTGAAGTTTGACCTTTTGTTAAACCATAAATCTGGTTATCCATTACGACATATGTTAAGTCAATATTACGACGTATTGAGTGGATTGTATGTCCCATACCAATAGCGTATCCATCTCCATCTCCACCTGAAGCGATAACTGTAAGTTCCTGATTTGCCATTTTAACACCTTGTGCCATCGGTAATGCACGGCCATGAATTGAGTGAACACCGAATGAATTAATATAACCTGATAAACGACCAGAACATCCGATTCCTGTAATTACAGCTAATTCTTCAGGTTCTAAACCTACGTTTGCACATGCTTTTTGAATTGCTGCTTGAACTGAGAAGTCACCACATCCTGGACACCAGTTTGGTTTCACACTATTTCTAAAATCTTTAAACGTTGCCATTTAGATGCGCTCCTTTACTTCTATTACTTCATTTATTTTTGCTTCTATTTCCTTCGGTAAGAATGGTGTACCATCATATTTAGTGAAATTCGTAATCTTACCTTCATGCATCGTATTCATCTTGATAATGCTTGATAATTGTCCTGCATAGTTATGTTCAGCGACAATAACTTTCTTCGCCTTATTGATTGCAGCTTGTACTTCCTCTGTAGGAAATGGGTGTAATTGTTTAATTTGCAAGTGGTTTACCTGACCATCAATTCGTTCAATTGCTTCATCAATTGCACCATACGTTGATAGGTAGCCAATTACTAATACATCAGCTTCTGCATGATTTTCTTTATAATCAACAGGTTCTGATATTTTTAACTGTTCGATTTTACGCATACGTTTTTCCATTTGTTTCGCACGGTTTACCGGGCTTTCAGAAGGTTTACCTTCTTCCGTGTGCTCTACTCCTGTTACGTGGTGAATACCGTTTTTAATACCCGGAATCACACGAGGCGATACACCACTTTCAGTTACTTCATATCGTTTGAAGTATGATTTATCTTCACGTGGCTCAACTTCAGTAATTAAGTTCCCACGATCAATTTTAATGCGATTAAAATCTAAATTAGGCACTGTATGTTTCCCCATAGAAAGTTGTAAGTCACTTAATAAAATAACTGGGCACTGATATTGTTCTGCTAAGTTAAATGCTTCTGCTGTTAAGTAGAATGCATCTTCAGCTGTTGTCGGTGCTAATACAATTTTAGGAATATCACCATGCGTACCGTAAATCATCTGCATTAAGTCTGATTGCTCTTGTTTCGTTGGTAAACCTGTTGATGGACCACCACGCATTGTGTTAATGACTACAAATGGTTGTTCTGTCATCCCACTTAATCCGATTGCTTCCATCATTAAAGATAAACCCGGACCCGCTGAAGCAGTAAATGCTCTAACGCCGCCATAGTTTACACCGATAGCCATAACAGCCGCTGCAATTTCATCTTCAGTCTGAATAACCGTACCACCGAAATCAGGTAACTTATCAATCATGTACTCCATAATCTCACTCGCAGGCGTGATAGGATAAGCTGCCATAAAGCGTGCTCCACCAGTTATTGCACCTAATGAAATCGCGTCATTACCAATCATAAATAAATGGCCATCTTCAGTTGAAGGATTTAATGTAAACGTGTGGATATCCTCCTGTTCCATTAAATCAAAACCTGCATGTAAAGCCTGTTTGTTTAATGCACAAATCTTTTCACCCTTTTTACCGAAAATATCATCAACTAATATTTCAAAGTGTTTAAGGTCTACACCAATTAGACTTGCACTCGCACCAATTGCTACCATGTTCTTCATTAATGCTGTACCAAGTTCTTTTGCAATTTCAGTAAATGCGATTGGGAAGAACTTACCCTCATAATCTTCAGGCTTTTCCGGATCAAACTTGCTATCTGCTAAAATAATGCCTGTTTCATTCATTTCATGATAGTTGACATCAATTGTTTCCTGATCAAATGCCACTAATATATCTAAATCATCGCTGATTGAATGCACTCTAGATGTAGAGACACGAATTTTGTTATTCGTATGTCCACCTTTAATACGACTTGAGAAATGTCTATATCCATATAAATAATAACCCAAACGATTCAGCGCAGTTGAAAACATCTCTCCAGTACTTTCAATACCCTCACCTTGCTGTCCGCCGACTTTCCAAGAAATTTGAGATTTCATAAATACCCTCCTACTTTAATCACTTATTATAATATAACAAAGAACCACTTGTCTTAACATAGACAAGTGGTTCTTCAATAAAAAATCAGTCGAATGGCCGATACGATTAATCTAATTCAATTACACCAAATTTACCTTCGAATTGATACACTACATCATCCAGGATTTCTTTCAGATAAACTGCAAGTTCTGGATTAACGATAAATGCTTCATAATATACATCTTCAAAAGCAGTATCCTGTTCGAATTGTAATAGGAATGCGATTTGACTGAAAGCAATTTCAAAATCATGAATATATAATAATGTCTCATCTAATGTTTGTGAGTTGTTATCATGTGTATTATAGAAATCTACATGATATCTATCAATTTCACCTTCAAATTTTTTGTAATCTTTTAGTGGCTCAATAAAAGTTTCAGCAATGACCTTTGCCACAATTCCTGACATAACAAGTTTTCTTTGTTTAACTGTGCCCGCTGGTGTAATTTGTTTGAATGTGAGTATAATATTTTTATCAAATAACATTGCTTCAGCATAGTTATAAAAATCAAGTGCATTGTCTGTATAACTGATTTGATCTCTTTTATTTAAAAATGGTTTTTCATTTTTCTTACTAAACATTCTTCCCTCTCCTATTTCAATGGATTATCCTGATTAATTAATATTCTTTCTATCTTCTTCGTTGTCCCATCTGTCTTAAGCTCTATAAAAACGCCACTCAGCACGCCTCTTCCTTTTTCCGGGACGACGTGTTTAACCGGCATCGATGTTAAAAAGCGATGGATGACTTCATCTTTATTAATGCCTAATATACCATCATAATAACCAGTCATACCAACATCTGTAATAAACCCTGTACCTTTATCAAGCATTCGGTTATCACTTGTCTGAATATGTGTATGTGTACCTACAACAACACTTGCTCGTCCATCCACATAATATCCAAAAGCGCCTTTTTCACTTGTTGTCTCAGCATGAAAATCAACAAAGATATAATCCGTTTCTTTTTTAGCAGTTTCATAAAGTAAATCAAACTTTTTAAATGGACAATCAATCTGCTGCATAAATGCACGCCCCTGCAAATTGATGACAGCAATCTTTTTGTCATTAAATTTGATAATCTGCATTCCTTTTCCAGGATTATCATCCGGATAGTTTGCGGGACGTATCATCTTTACATCACTATTTAATAATTCATAACTGTCACGCTGGCCGTACGTATGATTGCCGAGCGTTACGCAGTCTACACCTAAAGTCATCATTTGCTTATAGATTTTTTCTGTAATCCCTCTACCATGTGCTGCATTTTCACCATTAACAATCGTAATATTCGGTCCATATTTTTTCTTCAGTTGTGGTAAATATTCTGCTAGCATATCTCTACCGATAGCTCCTACAACATCACCAATAAATAATATTCTCATAGCTTCCTCATTCTTTCACTCGTGTTGTTTTCACTCTCAAATAACATATATAACATAAAAATAGTCCTAGAATCAATGTGAGCAATGGATAAAATATAAAAAGATGAAAAATATAATAACTCAGATGCTGTTTCGGTAAAGTATTAAAACCAACCAAATTCATACGATTATTCCACACACCATCTAAATCAATCGCTTCAAGCGTCGTTTTACCAACTGTATTGTCATCATGACTTTGTAAACCTATATAACGAATATCTTCTTTATTTTGCTGCATTAACATTAATAATGTTTCACCAGTCGCTATTTTCTTTTCAAAGATTAAGGAAGTATACACATAATGATTATTTAATTGTTGAATCGTTTTAATATTTATATTTACTTTCTTCTTATTTATCAGAATTTCACTCACACGTTTTTTATTGATATTCTCAGTAAACTGTATCGTCTGATCTCCTAACTGATAGGTTCGAGAATAGCTAACGCTTTTGTTCATTAATTTTTGATATCCATCCATATTGTGCGCAACTATTTCTTTCCCTTTATCATCAGTAAATATATGTTCAACACTAATCATATCAACATTAATATTATCAGCAGCATTCACTTCGGTAATATTCTTTTTATCAATCGTTAGTTCAGTTAATAACCTTTCGTTGTTTGCAGTTTGTCTATTTGAATGAAGCATGTAAGCTTCAAGGAGCGGTAATAAAGATAGTAAAATTAATATTGCAGCTATACATAAATAAATCTTTACACGTTTTTCCATAGCTTCACTCCTTATAGAATATGTATACCTATAATATTATCACCTGCAAAGGCGAATTGAATAGCTGAATATTTCCCGCAGAAAATAGAAATTAAAATATCAATATTACTTTTATTGATAGGTGGTAAATGAATGAAGACCTCTTTTTTATTTTCACTAAGTTCACTTAATTGTTTATTTATTAAATTTTCATGATGATTTTCAATCACTTCACTCTTTTGGTTTGTATCAAAAAAATATTTATTGATGATATTACTATTATGCTGCATTTTACTTTGTATTGTTGGAACGCTATCAATATCCTTAATTTGTTGTAACATCGACTTTATATCTGGTTGCTCATATAACTGAAGTAAATCTTGCAGAGGATGGCTAATGGATTTCATAGCATTCTTTTGCGCTTTAATTGATGTCTCCTTCATCCTGGAAAAAGCAGTGTATTCTTCATGAATGCAATATGATTCAAAGTGATCAGACATATCAGGTAAATTGATATTCGTTTGAATGCTTATTCCCAAATCATTTGGTAATGCGTCATAAAACAATGCATATAGTGGTAATATTGTTTGTTTAATCTTCTCTTTATGATGTGTATCCATCAAATTCATCATCCTCTCTAGAATAAGAATAATTTAATTATAATATATTTCCATTATATATACTATTTACCTTCAAAAAATTAAAAAACAACGCTTAAAGCTTTATAGCTTTAAGCGTTGTTAATGTTGTTATAATTATTTCGCGTATTCAATCGCACGCATTTCTCTGACGACTGTCACTTTAATGTGACCAGGATATTGTAACTCTTCTTCAATCTGATTTTTAATATCTCTTGCAATACGATGTGCTTTTAAATCATCAACGTCTTCTGGCGAAACGATAATTCTAATCTCGCGTCCAGCTTGAATCGCAAATGATTTTTCAACTCCATCATAACTTTCAGAGATTTGTTCCAATCGTTCAAGACGTCTTACATAATTCTCTAATGTTTCTCTTCTTGCTCCAGGTCTTGCTGCGCTTAACGCATCAGCTGCTGCAACAAGTACTGAGATAACACTATTCGGTTCAATATCACCATGATGTGAGTGAATCGCATTAATTACTGTAGGATGTTCACGATATTTCTTCGCTAAATCCACACCAATTTCAACATGCGATCCTTCAACTTCATGGTCAATCGCTTTACCGATATCATGTAATAATCCTGCACGTTTTGCTAAAGTAATATCTTCACCAAGTTCAGCTGCAAGCATTCCTGATAAATGTGCTACTTCAATAGAATGTTTCAGCACATTTTGCCCATAACTCGTACGGAATTTCATGCGTCCTAAAATCTTCACTAAGTCTGGATGTAAATTATGTATACCAAGTTCAAAAGTCGCTGCTTCCCCTGCTTCACGAATAATTTCGTCAACAGATTTACGCGCTTTTTCAACCATCTCTTCTATACGTCCAGGGTGAATTCTTCCATCTGAAACTAAAGCTTCTAATGCTGTTTTAGCAATTTCACGTCTGATTGGGTCGAATCCAGATAAAATGACCGCTTCAGGTGTATCATCAATAATTAAATCAATACCTGTTAACGTTTCTAATGTACGAATATTTCGACCTTCACGACCGATAATTCTACCTTTCATTTCATCATTTGGAAGGTTAATTACTGATACAGTTGATTCTGAAGTATGTTCTGCTGCTAAACGTTGAACTGTAGTTGCAAGTACCATTTTGGCTTTTTTATCAACCTGCATTTTTGCTTCTTGTTCTTTTTCTTTCACCATAACAGCAATGTCATGTGTTAATTCATCTTCAACTTGATCAATGATTTCCTGTTTTGCTTCTTCTTGCGTCAGTCCGGAGATGCGTGTTAATTCTTGTTCATGTTTTACTATAATGTCTTGGACACTTTGCTCTAACGCATCTACATGTTGTTGTTTTTCTTCAATTTTAGATTCTTTTTGTTCTAAAAGTTCATCCTTTTTATCTAAAAGTTCACTTTTACGATCTAAGTTTTCTTCTTTTTGAAGTAGTCTTGCTTCTTGTCTTGCAAGGTCTGAACGACGTTCTTTATACTCCGCTTCTAAACGATCACTTCTTACTTGATTCTCTTCTTTTGCTTCAAGTAATTTTTCCTTTTTAAGACTTTCAGCTTCTTTGTTTGCTTCACTAATAATATGTTCAGCAGTTGTACGCGCTTGATTTTGCTGATTAGTTAAGCTATTTTTTGCTAATACATACCCTACACCAACACCTAGAATTATTCCAAGCAAAATGTATAAGAGGGTTAATAGTTCCACATAAACACCTCCTCATTTGCTTTTTTTCATCTAGTTATACATAAGACTTCAGTACAGAAATAAAATACCACTTATTTCATATACAAATTAATTGTACGTTTAATAAGTTAAGCGTGTCAAGATAAGTAGAAAATAATTTAACGTATAATTAATTAATTGTTGAAATATTACAAAAATCCGAATAACATGTTATTTTGTTTCATAACATATTATTCGGATTCGAAATATTATACCAATTCATCATCAGACAAATCTTCTGCTGGTGGTGTAATCGGTGTTTCAGTTTTAACTGCATCTTTATCTTCACCGATTCCCATCGCTTTACGAATCTTCATATCAATTTCGTCGCGAACTTCCGGATTTTCACGTAAGTATGTTTTAATGTTCTCACGTCCCTGTCCGATACGTTCACCTTCATACGAATACCATGCGCCAGATTTTTGTAGTACTTCATACTCTGCACCTAAATCAACCATTTCACCTTCGCGAGAAATACCTTGACCATACATAATATCCACTTCTGCAACTTTAAATGGTGGTGCTACTTTATTTTTAACAACTTTAATCTTAGTACGATTACCTACAATATCCTGACCTTGCTTTAACTGTTCTGCACGACGTACTTCTAAACGTACTGAAGAGTAGAATTTAAGCGCACGACCACCAGGTGTTGTCTCAGGGTTACCAAACATAACACCGATCTTTTCACGAACCTGGTTAATAAATATTGCAATCGTATTTGATTTAGAAATTGCACCTGAAAGTTTACGTAATGCCTGAGACATTAAACGCGCCTGAAGACCCATATGAGAATCTCCCATTTCCCCTTCAATCTCAGCTTTAGGCGTTAATGCAGCTACTGAATCGACTACGATAATATCGACAGCACCACTACGCACAAATGCTTCTGCGATTTCTAAACCTTGTTCACCGTGATCAGGTTGTGATAAATAAAGATTATCAATATCTACACCTAATTTTTGTGCATAAACTGGATCAAGTGCATGCTCTGCATCGATAAATGCTGCAATACCACCTTGTTTCTGTACTTCAGCAATTGCATGTAAAGCAACTGTAGTTTTACCAGAACTCTCCGGTCCATATATTTCAATTATACGTCCTTTAGGATATCCGCCTATACCTAAAGCATTATCCAGTGTAATCGATCCTGAAGAAACTGCTGACACATTACGTGTAGCATTTTCTCCTAGTTTCATTACCGCACCTTTACCAAAAGATTTTTCCATATTCTTAATTACTGTATCTAAAGCTTGTTGACGTTCACTCATATGTTCGAGTCCTCCTATAATTACAATCATTGTTTGTTGTTTTATGTTACTCATATATCACTTACATATATTTCACTATTTCAAATATTTTTATCGTAACCTCATTACTCACTACAAATAATACTATACTGATTATTTATTAATTTAGCAAGCAAAAAGCGAACGCATGTTTGTATTTTTTTATATTTTCTTTAAAAATGGGAACACACACTATATTTTCTGTGATTATCCATATTTATTTTTGAATAAAGTAACATTTTAGAAAAAAAGAGCTAAGATATACTTAGCCCTTAATATTATTTGGAATTTTTAAAGACGTTTCTGCCATGATAAAAATATTCAATACCAGACAATATAGTGAAAAATACAGCGATATACATCAATGGATAACCCAGCTTGAATCCAATCATCTGATTGAATGGCTCATTAAGCAATAATAATGTCATTGCTAACATCGTTACTGCAGTCTTAATCTTTCCTAATTGGCCGGCAGCAGAAACAAATCCCTGCTCGATTTGCAATAGACGTAAACCGGTAACTGCAAATTCTCTTGCGATAATCACAATAGCCATCCATGATGGAATTAATCCTAGTTCTACTAAAGCAATCAATCCACTTGATACGAGTAGCTTGTCAGCTAAAGGATCTAAAAATTTCCCCATATTTGTTACAAGCTGCCATTTTCTTGCTAAATAGCCGTCAATCCAGTCTGTCAGTGATGCAAAGATAAAAATACACGCTGCAATAAATTGTTCAATACGCATCGTATCACTACCTAAAAAGCTCATTTTCCCCATATTAAAATCTGCTAGTAAAAACACTAGAAATACAGGTATGAGCAATACGCGTGCAACTGTAATTTGATTTGGTATATTCATTATTAACTTCCTTTTCTTATTAGTTTAAATCAATTAATTATTGTATTACTTTAAAGAAATATGTTCTTGTAATTAAATTATCTGCTTCTTTTGGTACAGAAACTTTCTTATCGTTAATATATACTTCCATTGAAGTTGAGTTCCCTGATATTAACGTGATAGTTTTAACTTTTTCATCGATTTTGAATGTTTCACTCTTCGTTTCTTTGTAAGCATAATTTTTCTTTTTATCATCATAAATTTGTACCCATGTTGCTATTTTAGAATCTATCTTAAGTTTTAAAGGTTCTGTTGATTCTACTTCATATGCTAGGTTTGCACCATCAAAGTTTTTATAGGTTAATTTAGTCGACGCTTCGACTTTCGCATTTTCTTTTTCTTTTCGTTTTTCATTTGATGACTGTTCTGTTTTAGATGCGACAGGTTTTTCTTCCGTCTTTTTTTCAACTTTAACATTACGGCTCTTATTAATATCTTCTGCCTGCCACTCACTATTTTTATCTGTGAAGATAAACTGTGAAAATATAAGCCAAATTAAAAACATTATAAGAATAATCCCTAACAGCCATGCAAGTAATTTTTGCACACTTTGATCTGTACTTCGTGTTGTTTGTGTACTTTTAATGAGTTTACTTGCTTCTTTAGCACTTAGTTTTTTAGTTGGTAATTCATTTTGATGCTCTTTCAATAGATTTTCTGCATTTAAATTAACTGCTTTTGCATATTTCTCTATAAAACCTCGTGTATAGTCAGGATTAGGCAAACGATCAAACTCATTTTTCTCAATCATTTCTATGTATTTCTTTTGAATTTTCACTTTTTTCTCTAAATCTATTAATGTCATACCTAACGACTCACGTTTTGAACGTAATATTTGTCCGATTGGTTTCATAATTGCCCCCTTTACGGCTTAAAAGAACGCAAATTCGTCATTATCAAATAAACTGTTCTTTGATAACTTTTCGTACGTAATTTCCTGATCTTCTGTTTCACGTAATTCTATAATATAATCAAAATCTTCTATAGTGTAATCTGTTTTCTGTACAAATAAATCTGGATGCTCTATAACTTTTGTTGTAGGTAATGACATAACTTCTCTCACAAGATTAAGATGTTCAGCATTTTGTTTAATAGTCAAAGCGCCATCTATGATAAAGATATGCTTATCATCATACTCGCCCTTATACAATTTATTACGAACGGTTTGTTTAATCATCGTAGAAGAAATAAATAACCACTTCTTATGCGCACAAACACTTGCAGCAACAACAGATTCTGTTTTCCCTACACGTGGCATCCCTCGCACACCAATCACCAGGTTGCCATCCTGCTTAAACAACTCCGCCATTAAATCTACAAGGATACCTAAATCTTTACGCACAAATTTAAAGATATGCTTATTTTTATTATCTCTTTCAATATGCTGACCATGTCTAACCGCTAAACGGTCCTGTAACAAAGGTTTTCGTAGTTTTATGATTTCAATATCTTCTAACTGACTGATAATATTTTCAAAACGCGTCACTTTTTCAAGATCATCTGTTTTAATTAATAACCCACGGACACCTTGATCAACACCATTAATTGTTATGATACTGATGCCCAGAACACCAAGTAAACTTGAAACATCTCCAAGTAAACCAGCTCTGTTAATCTTAATTTCATATTCAAGATACCATTCTTTCGTTTCCTGAAGTACTGTCATTAACAAACCCCCTATATATACCAACCACCATTCACGCTTTGTACTGTACCCGTAATAGATTGTGATAAATCATCTAGTAAATACAATACAGTATGACTAATTTCTTTCGGCGAAATGAGCCTTTGTTGTGGTAATTGTGATAATAATAATTGTATATCTTCTTCATTTAACTGTAATGTCATTTTACCATTAACTACACCGGGTGTTACAACATTTGCTGTAATGTTTGTTTGTATAAGTTCTTTCGCCATGGATTTAATAAAGCCAATTTGTGCTGCTTTCATGGCACTATAGATGGATTCAGTTGCACTGCCTGTTTCTCCCCAAATTGAGCTGATTACAACAATGCGGCCATAATCATTGTTTTGCATACCACTCAAAACAAATTGAGTTAACTTTACAAGGTTTGAAAAGTGAATATGATATTGAGCATCCATAGCTTCAGTTGTCACTTCTTGTATAGGTGCATAATAAGCAGTTCCTGCTGTATAGATCATACCATCTAGGTAACTTGTCATCCAATCCTGTAATGGATTTTCATAAAGTGGTTTACTTAAATCAAATTGAACAAAACTTATTGCTTCATTTTGAAATTCATTTTGTAAAGCAGTAATGTCCGTATTATTATAATGCGCAATTACTTCATGCCCTTTAAATAACAAATCATGTGTTATTTGTTTGCCAATATCACCACTTGCTCCAATAACGAGATATTTACCCATTACGCTTCACAATTCTACTATCCGTAATATGAGCATTATTTAATGTACTTTTATAAGTTTCAATGCACTCAGCTAATGTCAGTTGTTCTAAAAGTGGCAGAATATCGAATAATATAACATCATTGAAGAAATATCGTGTAAACTGATTCGCAATATATTCAGGGCTATTCATGCTTGAAACATATTCACCGATGGTTTGACGTACAATTAAATCAAAGGCTTTTTGGTCTTTTAATAAGTCAAATTTATATAATTGACTGATTATCCGTTGCTTTAATCTTTCGGCATCTCGAGTGGCACCAGCGATAAACATATGTGAGAAAGTTGGCTCTATCGTAAAATTAAATCCGAAAGAATCATCTATTAATTGTTCTTTCAACAGTGACTGATAAAAATCTGTTTGTTCTCCAAAAAGCATATCTAAAGCAAAAAGTATCTTGAGTTCAGTTAATATTAAGTTATCTGTACTTTTAAAATTATCTGTTTTAATACCAAGCATTAATTTATCCATCTGCACATTATCAATCGACTTAACCTCATTAAGTGCTACACCTTCAGGTTCTTCAAAAGGTAATATATCAACTGGCTGAAAAGTGTTAAATGGTTTGATAATGCCGTTAATATATTCGGTCATTGCTTTCGGTTCAACATTCCCTACAATAAACATCACCATATTCTTTGGATGATAGAATGTATTATAGCAATCATATAAAGTCTGATCAGTAATCTCATTGATACTTTCAACTGTACCTGCAATATCAACACGTACTGGATGCGTATGATACATTGCTTTTAAAGTCTGATAATAAAGGCGATAATTAGGCTGATCCTGATACATTTTAATTTCTTCAGCAATGATACCTACTTCTTTTTCTACACTTTCTTTTGTAAAATAAGGTGTTTGTAACATATCTACTAATAATTTAATGTTTTCTTTTAATGATTCAACAGTAGTAAATAAATAACTTGTTCTGTCATATGAAGTGAATGCATTGGCAGAACTCCCATATTTTGAGAATGCGTTAAACATATCACCATCTTCTTTCTCAAACATTTTATGTTCAAGAAAATGTGCAATGCCTTTTGGCATATGTACTTTCGTTCCATCTTGTCCAACAAAATCATTATGTAAAGAACCATACTTTATTGTCATTGTGACATACGATTTCTGAAACCCTTTTTTTGGAATAATAAATAGCTGCATGCCATTATCTAATACTGTTTCAAATAATGTTTCATCTATTGCTTTATAATAAGTTTGTTTCATTCTGATCCCTCACTTGTTAAACAATACACAGTATGTAAAGCCCCTGTTTGTGCAACATCTATAATATCTTCTTTCGTTATAGCCTGTATACCTTCTATCCATTCAACTTCATCAACGTGTGCACCAAACGTATTAGAAAACTCAATTTCTACAAAGCCTTTCGGTCGATCCATTGATTCTTTCTTCTGATTAATAATCATACGTTTAGCCGTATTCAATAGTTCATTATCGAAGTCACCTTGTCTAATCTTTTCAAATTCATCATTAATAGTGTCAATCGCCTGCTGACGTTTATCCTGATTGACACCAGAGAGTACATATAACATACCGCTTCTTGCATCAATCTGACTATGAATTTGATATGCTAAACTCAATTTTTCACGCACATTGGTAAATAACATGCTTGATGGATCACCACCAAATATTTGATTGAGTAAAATAAATGCGTAGTAGCTTTTCTCAGGATGTTTAACATTTAGCTTATAACCCATATTAATACGTGCTTGCTTCGTCTCAATGTATTCAACAACTGTCTGAGGTGTATGAATATCCTTTAATTTTACCTGTGTTAAATCAATTTTATTTTCGGGTAAATCCAGATATTCTTTTGCTAGTTTAGAAATTCTCGACTCATCTACATCTCCAACGATATAAAGATGTGCTTCATCATCCTTTAACATAGCTTTATATGCTTGATAAACTTCTTCACCTGTAACAAGTTCTAACTTTTGTATATCTCCAAAACTTGGATTACGCATCGACTCATCTTCAAACATTGTTTTTAATAACTGATAGAAACCATATTGGCCTAAATTCTCTTTTATAGCGTCATACTTATTTTTAAATAGATGTTTCTCAGTTGTTAATAATTCTTCTCGAAAAGACTGACCTTCTATATTAGGTGCGTATATAACCTCATGTAGTAATTGAAATGCTTTCTGTAATAAATCTTCATTAATAAGATATTTATCATTAATGATATCGATACCTACAGTTAATACATGTGCATTGTTTTGTTTTATTACATGACTATAAAGATGTGCACCATATAAATATGCAAGATGATTAATCATTGCCTGTTCGTCAGCATATTTTTCAGTTGTCTTTTGAATAAGTTTAGATAAAATTGCTCTTCTGCTCATCGTATCGATATCAAGAGGTGCTTTAAATTTAAGTACAATTGATACCGTCTTAAATTTCTCTGTGTTCAGTAATTTAATTGTCATAAAATACTCCTTACTTTTCTTTGAATAACGAATTGTACCTGACTCGATTTAAAATAATTCAATGAATATAATACGGGTTCATCTTGTGTATTATAATGGATTTGTTTAAATAATAATAAGCTTTCTTCTGGTGTGCATTGCAACGCATTAGAAATATACGGTTCATATGCAATTGATTCGATTTCACTTTCAGCATACACAATTTTAAGTGCATCGGTACGATCCATAATTTCTAATAATGAATGGCTCAATATATCGTGTTCACCCTCCAAGGGTGCTGCAACAATCTTATCTAAGCAATATACGATAGGCTCATCATTTGCTGTTCTGATACGTTCGATAACTGTAATATCGCATTCATCCTCAATATTTAATATACGTTTATCATCAATAGAAGGTTGTTCAATATCATGACTTATCATCATTGTACCTGCTGATTGTCCTCCTTCTTCTATCATACTCGTTATACTTTTGAGTTCATCAATTGGATAGAAAAATATTGGTTTGGACTTAATATAATAACCTTCCTGAAAATGTTCTGAAATGATCTGTTCGGTCACTAATTCGTGAAAAGCTAATTCTATATCATCTCTCGATCGATCGATCATTCGAGATATTTCGTATTGCGATGGTAAAGGTCTATGCAGTTCAAATTTTCCTGAATTTATCTGTTCTAAAATCCAATCTTTAATAAAGACGACCTCTCTATTTATAGACATGTACTCCACCTCATTCTACAATTTCATTGTTTTCGATTAATACCGTTCTAGGTTTACTACCTGTACTTGGTCCAATAACGCCATTTGCTTCAAGTTCATCGATTAGTCTTGCAGCTCTATTATAACCAATTCTAAATTGTCGTTGTAATAGACTTGCTGATGCTTTTTGTTTTTCAACGACAAATTGATAAGCTTCTGGATAAAGTTCATCTTCTGACTCACCTTTTTGTGTATGCTCTTCACTTGGTTCCAGTGACTTAACATAGTTTGCTGATTGTTGTTTACAGACGAAGTTTACTACATCTTCAACTTCTTTGTCTGATAAAAATGCCCCTTGAATACGTTTAGGTTTTGATTCACCATATGGCAAGTAAAGCATATCACCTTTACCTAGTAATTTTTCAGCACCCTGCATATCTAGAATCGTTCTAGAATCAACTGCTGAACTAACGCTGAATGCAATACGAGAAGGAATATTCGCTTTAATCAGACCTGTAATGACATCAACAGATGGTCTTTGTGTCGCAATAATTAAATGAATGCCAGCTGCACGTGCCATTTGCGCGATACGCATAATTGCTGCTTCAACATCCTTACTAGCGACCATCATTAAATCTGCAAGCTCATCAACGATTACAACGATATACGGTAGTTCAGCATTTTTCTCGCCAAGTTCTGCATTTTGGCGTCGTAAATATTGATTATATCCTTTAATATTACGTGTTCCTGTATGACTAAAAAGATCATAACGTCTTTCCATTTCACCTACAATTTTCTGTAAAGCTTGAGCAGCCTTCTGTGGATTCGTTACGACAGGTGTCAATAGATGAGGGATACCATTGTATACATTTAACTCTACCATTTTAGGATCAATCATCATTAATTTCACTTCATGTGGTTTAGCATGCATCAAAATACTTGTGATAATACCGTTGATACATACAGACTTACCACTACCTGTTGCTCCTGCAACAAGTAAATGCGGCATTTTATCAAGTTCTGCTGTGATTGCTTCACCACTGATATCTCGCCCAAGTACAACTTTTAACTTATTTTCTTCAACAGGTGAAGCTTCTATTACTTCTCTTAATGTTACCATTGATGTAGAACTATTCGGTACTTCAATACCTACAGCAGATTTACCAGGTATCGGTGCTTCTATTCTAATATCTTTTGCAGCGAGCGCTAAAGCAATATCATTATGTAGATTCACAATACGACTAACCTTTACCCCCATCGCTGGTTGCACTTCATATTGTGTTACAGCTGGTCCTATTCTGATTTGTGATACTTTAGCATTCACACCAAAATTCTTCAATGTTGTTTCAAGTAACTGACCACGCTTTTTTACTGCCTGCATATTTGATTTTGCTTTATCTGGTGCCGGAGAAAGTAATGTTATAGGAGGCAAATCATAATCTTCGTTCTCCATTTCACTAGTTTCACTTTGTTCAGTGTCGTCGGAAAGTGTTGAATGTTCATCTTGACTCGTATCAATAGTCTCAGATTCAGAATTATTATTTTGATGCACTTCTTCGACATCTTGCAGATCATTTTGAAACGCTACTGCCTGATTGCCATCATATATTGGTATTTCTGCTTCAGGATAGTGCTCAGATTCAGCTTCAATTGCAGTAATTTCTGGTAAATCAGAAACATCTTTAACCGTTTGTTCCATCTTTCTTTGTTTTCTTTGTTCTAATTGAACTTTTGCCTGCCTAGATAAATCTTTCGTTTTATCAACTTGATAAAGCAGAAATTTCTGCGCTGTATTACGTATAGAACGTCCTAATATCAAAAGAATACTTAAAATAATCATAATAATAGATAATATAAATGCACCAAAAACACTTAATAGCGTAGAAAAGACTGAATCAAATAGAAAACCAATCATACCGCCTCCAAAAAAATGAAAGCCAGACTTAGACTGTAATTCAAAGATTTTATCAAAAACAGGTATAACTGATTTTCCGTGTAAAAAGTGCTGAATCACCTGCATAAAGGATGGTGTACTTATTAAAAGTAATAACCAGCCGTTAACACGACGATTGCCAGGAATCCATTTATTATTTACAGCATAATAGATTGTTATGAGTATGAGTAGAATATATGCATAAAAACGAGCTGAACCGAAAATATAAGTCATTACACTATCTATGCCTACACCTAATAACCCAAACTGAAAAACGCCTAATAACAGCATCGCGATAAACAAAATAGAGATAATAAAACGATATGGTTCATTACTTTTGTTTTTATTTGTTTTTTTCTTTCTGGTCGTTTTCTTCTTAACTGCCATTCATTTCACCTGCTTTATATAAACAAATAAACAAGCTAAAGTTAGCTTGTTCATTTGTTTATTATCTTTAAATTTCAGAGATAACCGGAATGATCATTGGACGACGTTTCGTATTTTCATATAGGAACTTTCCTAATTTATCACGCATTTCCTGCTTAATATCAGACCATTCAATACGATTTTGCATTAAGCCTAATTCAACAATTTCACGTACTTTTTCTTCAGCTTCACGCATTAATCCTTCACTTTCGCGTACATAAACAAAGCCACGTGACTGAATCTGTGGTCCAGCTACGATACGTCTATTTTTTGGATCTAATGTTACAACAGCTATGAAAATGCCATCTTCACTTAATAATCGTCGATCACGTAAAACAATATTACCTACATCGCCAACACCGATACCATCTATCAGAACATTTCCTGCTGGTACTTTCTCATTGGCTACCATACGTTCTCCGTCATAATTGATGACATCACCTTTTTCAAGTAGGAAAATATGTTCCGGTAACACACCCGCTTCAGCAGCGAGTTTTGCATGCGCAATCTGCATTTTAAATTCACCTTGTACCGGTACAAAGTATGTCGGTTTCATTAAGTTCAGCATTAATTTTAGCTCTTCCATACATCCATGTCCTGATGCATGAATCTTCTTATTCGTTGGAATCACTTTCGCACCTGCTTTAACAAGGTGGTTAATCGTTGAGCCTAAAATAACTTCCATATTTGAAGATGGTGTCGTTGTAATAAATACAGTATCACCTTCTTCAATATTTAAAATGCTATGTTTTTGTAATGCCATTTGTCCTAATCCTTCAATCGGCTCACCTTGAGAACCAGTAGATATAATAATCATTTCGTTTTTTGGATATTTCTCAACATCTTTTATTGGTATTAATAGTTGTTCTTTAATATCAAAGTATCCAAGTTTACGTGCAATATTAAATGATGATTCTAAAGATTTACCTAAAAATGAAACTTTACGGTTTAATCGTGCTGCAGCATTTAGTACTTGCTGTATTCGGATAAAGTTTGATGCATAACACGATACGATAATACGCCCTTGTGCTTTAGCAAATTCATCAACAATGTGACTTTCAATAACATTTTCCGGTGTATTATAACCAGGTTTCTCTGCTTCAGTTGAATCACTGATTAACATTAATACACCTTTGTTTCCAATTTGACCCATCTTAGTAATGTCTGGTGCATATGCCCCTGTCATACTTTGATCAAATTTAAATTCACCAGTATAAACAACAGCACCTTGTGACGTATGTATCACAATACCAAGTGCATCCGGAATACTATGCGTTGTACTAAAGAAAGACACGTTCACATTTTTAAAACGCATAATTGAATTATTATTTACTGTATAGTATTTAATCTTCTTTGTTACTTTCGCTTCACGCATCTGATCTTTAACAAGTGCAATCGTTAAACGTGAACCATAAATTGGTGCATCTACTCGATCAATAATATAACGTAACGCACCAATTGCATCCTGATGTCCGTGACTCAAAAAGATACCTTTTAACTTATCTTTATTCTCAATAACATAATTAATATCCGGAATGACGACATCAATCCCTAACATTTCATCTTCCGGAAACATTAATCCTGCGTCCAGCATAAACATTTCATCGTCAACTTCTACGATATACATGTTCTTTGCAATTTCACCGACACCACCTAAAGGTATCATTCTTATATGTTGATTTTCTTTTTTAACTAAGTTCAAAATATTTCCTCCTAAATTCATTCGCCCGTACAATTCATACTTCTTTATTATAAGCTATTTGCAGATTAATTAACAATAAAAAAAGCGAACAGAATATTCTGTTCGCAATTAATTATTTTTGTAATTCCATCTTAAAATCTCCACCAGCTACTGTGTAGTGTGTCAACTTTAAATCTTTTGAATGGTAACGGTCTGTTTCACCTTTGAAAAGAACCACTTCTACAGGCTCACTTGTAGCTTCAATTTGTTTGAATAATAAACCGACATCACCATTCGCAGTTGATATTTTTAATAATTCTTCATCTACTGAAAATCGACCATCTGTTTGAAATTCCTGACCATTCACTTGAATTTTGTCAAATACCATTACTTTTCATCTCCTTGTATACGTTTACATTTTTATTATACCGTTAAATTTATTACTTGCCAATTATTGCGGTAGTAATTGATATGACGCATTCGTATATTTAAATATTTGCAGTGTCTTGTTTACCTGTTCTAATGTTACTGCATTGATTTGTGCTTCAATCACAGCGATATCGATGATTTTGTCATAGAGTAACATACTTTTTCCCATATGTTCTAAAATTGCACCATCATAATCAAGATTCATATGCAGATTAGTAATTAAATATTGTTTGGTCTTATCTAAAAGTTCCTGATCAATACCGTTAACAAGTGTTGCATGTATTTCATCAATAATCGATATACATTTCTGTACGTTATCATTATCCGTCGCAAAATAGGTGTAAAGTACGCCACCTGAGTAATAACTATCTACTGAAGAATATAAACTATAGCATAGTCCCTCTTCTTCTCGTAGCTTTCTAAACAGCATACTTGTCATTGATCCACCATATAAATTATTGATAATTTCAAACACGGGTTGAGCTTCATCACGATACCCAACAGCCGGATGGGCTAATATGACATGGGCTTGTTCTAGACCAGCTTTATAATGCGTCAATGTGCAAGGATTCATATTAAATGTCTGGCGTTTTTGTTCAGTAGTCGGTTTACCTTCAATTTGAAAGACTTCATATATATATTCAACATCGTTTCCTACATATGACATGATCATGTTATCTGGCTGGTAGAAAGCTTGATAGAAACGTTTCAAGTCATCTTGCGTGATTGCTTTTACAGATGTTTCAGTTCCTAAGATTGGCGTATTATAAGGTGTATCTTTATATAAAATTGTCTCAAAACGTTCAAATGCATTTTCTTCATCATCATCTTCAATCATTTTTATTTCTTCAAGGATGACAAGACGTTCTTTTTCAAGTTCTTCTTCATCAAATGTTGCATAAAACAACATTTCCTTTAATATATCAATCGCTTTTTGTTCAAAACGTTTTAACGTTTTAATAGAATAGCAAGTATATGTTTTCGTAGTATAGGCATTAACCTCACCACCAATTGCATCAATCGATTCAGCTAACAATTTAAAAGGATAACGTTCTGTACCTTTAAATAGCATATGTTCTATGAAATGCGCGATACCATTTGGATAATTCGTCTCATCAGCTGTACCCACCTTAATATACATAGCAATATGGACAATTTGCATCGAAGTATTATGATGTACTACTTTCAATTGATTTTCTAATATTTTTTGTTCCAAATATAACCCTCAATTTCTAAAAATATGAGACTAACGCAAAAGCGGTAGTCTCATAATTGCTTATTTTTCTTCTTTTTTAGTTTCTTCTTCAAGTAAAACTTTACGAGATGCGTTCACACGACCTTGTTTATCTATTTCAGTTACTTTTACTAAGAACTGATCTCCCATCTTAATCACATCTTCAACTTTATTGACACGTTCTTTTGCAAGTTGTGAAATATGAACAAGTGCATCTTTACCTGGGAAGATTTCAACGAATGCACCGAACTTCTCAATACGTTTCACTGTTGACATATAAATTTCACCAACTTTAGCTTCACGCACGATATTTTCAATTAATTCCTGCGCTTTAGCGATCATTTCCTCATCACTTGAGCCGATAAATACAGTACCGTCTTGTTCGATATCTAATTTAACACCAGTTGCATCAATGATTTCATTGATTTTCTTACCACCTGGTCCAATGACATCTCTGATTTTATCTGGATTGATATGAATGATTTTAATTTTCGGCGCATATGGGCTCAGTGAAGCGCTTGGTTCACTGATTGTAGATAACATGTGTTCCATAATATGCAGACGACCGATACGTGCTTGTTCTAAAGCTTCACGTAAAATGTCTTCTGATAATCCATCAATTTTAATATCCATCTGGATTGCAGTAATACCTTTGGATGTACCTGCCACCTTAAAGTCCATATCTCCTAATGCATCTTCCATACCTTGAATATCAGATAAAATGGTATAATGTTCATCTTTTTTTACTAGTCCCATAGCAATACCAGCTACTGGTGCTTTAATAGGAACACCAGCATCCATTAACGCTAAAGTAGATCCACAGATTGAGGCTTGAGAACTTGAACCGTTTGATTCTAATACTTCTGAAACAACACGGATTGTGTATGGGAACTCCTTCTCATCAGGAATTACCTGTAATAAAGCACGTTCACCTAAAGCACCATGACCTATTTCACGACGTCCAGGTGCACGCACTGGACCTGTTTCACCAACTGAGAAGTTCGGGAAATTATAATGATGCATATAGCGTTTTTCTTCCTCTACACCAAGACCATCAATAATTTGATGTTCACCCAATGCACCTAAAGTTGCAATAGAGAACGCTTGTGTTTGACCACGTGTAAATAAACCAGAACCGTGTGCTCGAGGTAACAGACCTACTTCAGAAGATAATGGTCTGATTTCATCAGGACGACGACCATCTGGACGTACTTTATCTTCTGTAATTTGGCGACGCACTTCAGCTTTAACTAAAGCATCAAATGTTTTATTAACGATTGCGATAGCTTCTTCCCCTTGTTCCTGGAAGTTTTCAACAATTTGTACCTTAATCGCAGTAATACGTTCTTCACGCGCTTGCTTTTCCTGTGTTTGAATTGCTGCAGCTAAATTTAATGCTTCAGCTTGCTTTGTTACAGCTTCTTCAACTTCAGTATTAGTTTCAACAGGAACAAATTCTTTTTTCACTGGATTCAGTTCCGCGATAATTTCTTTTTGGAAAGTCACTAACTTTTTAATTTCATCATGTCCAAACATTATAGCTTCTAACATTTTTTCTTCGGTTACTTCTTTAGCACCTGCTTCTACCATGTTCACCGCATCAAAATGTCCAGCAACTTGTAAGTCCAAAATTGATTGTTCGCGCGCTTCTACATTCGGATTAATAATAAATTTATTATCAATTAAACCAACGTTTACGCCAGCAATCGGTCCATCAAAAGGAATATCAGAAACTGAAAGTGCCATAGAAGACCCAATCATTGCTGCCATTTCTGGTGAGTTGTTCGGATCAACACTCATTACAATTGAAATAACCTGAACATCGTTTCTGTAACCTTTCGGAAATAAAGGACGAATCGGTCTATCAATTAGACGAGATGTTAAAGTTGCATCTTCACCAGGACGACCTTCTCGTTTATTAAAGCCTCCTGGAATTTTTCCTGCAGCGTATAATTTTTCTTCATAATTTACCATTAATGGGAAGAAATCCACATCTCTCGGTTCTTTACTTGCAGTTGCAGTTGATAATACGACTGTATCACCATAGCGCACAAGTACTGCACCATTCGCTTGTTTTGCAAGTTGACCTGTTTCGATTGTTAATGGACGGCCAGCCCATTCCGTTGTAAATACTTTTTTCTCTTGAGACATTCATATCTTCCTCTCTTAGCTCTTAGCATATATCTTTAATCATACCACGACAGTGGTTATATTGTCACAAATTGCATAAAAAAAAGAACACAAATTCATTTGTGCTCTTTGTGTTAAAAATTAACGACGTAAACCTAATGATTTAATTAATTCAC
The DNA here is from genome assembly GCF_016865215.1 of Macrococcoides bohemicum. Taxonomy (NCBI): domain Bacteria; kingdom Bacillati; phylum Bacillota; class Bacilli; order Caryophanales; family Staphylococcaceae; genus Macrococcoides; species Macrococcoides bohemicum. Next base: position 1,151,179 of record NZ_CP054482.1, on the reverse strand, counting down.
GGTAACGTTGAACATCGTTTTCACGTAAATAAGTTAATAAGTTTTTACGACGACCTACCATTTTTAATAATCCACGACGAGAATGGTGATCTTTTTTGTGCGTACGTAAATGCTCGTTTAAAGCATTGATTTCAGCAGTTAAAACTGCGATTTGCACTTCTGGAGATCCAGTATCAGTTTCGTGTACACGGTATTGTGCGATGATTTCATTTTTGCGTTCTTGAGTAATAGCCATTATTAGTAGCCTCCTATAATTTAATTTACACCATAACCCGAGTATGAGTCGGAGCGTCTCAATACCAAGGAAAGGTACTTGATAATTATATCATGTTTCAAAAAAGTTTCAAGTTATAAATTTGCTAATATTTCAATTGCGGTTTGTTTGTCCTGATTGATTTGGTTGATTAATGCATCAATACCATCGAACTTTTGCTCAGGACGAATAAAGTCATGCCACTCTACTTCGACGCGTTCACCATAAATAGATTCATTGAAATCAAAGATGTTCACTTCAATCGAAACTTGGGATTTTTCAGGATCGTGAAATGTAGGTTTAACACCAATATTACAAACACCCTGATATGTTATTCCTGTTGATTCACGTTTTAAAGTAACTGCGTATACCCCTAGTCTTGGAAGTACAAATTCTTCATTTGGCATAACGTTTGCAGTTGGGAATCCAATTGTGCGTCCACGTTTCTCTCCCTGAACGACCAGACCAGTAATTTTATATACTCGACCAAGTTGTGCATTGGCATGTTTGATGTCCCCTGTTTGTAAATCTTCACGAATTTGTGTAGTTGAAATTTTTTCGTTGTCAATTGCAAGTTTCGGTACAGCAGTCACTTCAAAGCCGTCTTTGTCTGCATCAAGTTTAAGCATATTACCTTTACCGAATTTTCCATAAGTAAAGTCAAAGCCTGCAATAACATGTTTCACTTTATTACGTGTAAAATAATCCTGAATAAAGGTACGTTCTTCCATTTTTGCAAATGACGAAGTAAACGGTACGATAAATAAATAATCAATACCCATTTTCTCTAAAATATTTTTCTTTTCCTGTAATGGCGTTAAATAATCAGTACGCTTTTTTTCTGGATTCAGTACCACGGATGGATGTGGATCAAATGTCATGACTGCTTTTTTTAAGCCTTTTTGCTCTGCAATTTTTATCATTTCATTGATTACCGATTGATGCCCTAAATGTAAGCCATCAAAAAAACCGATAGCTAAAGCTAATTCCGGATGATTATAATGCGATTCTATTGGGTGGTTCATTTCTATTGTTATCATCATATACCTCTGAATTTGTTTTTCTTTAGTGTAGCATTTTTTGTATTCGTTCGTGCGTGTATTGCTCAATCTGTAAAAACTTTACGTGCTTTTATTACATTTGAATATTCCGGATGTGGCATATAGATTGCTAGCGCCTTTTCATTATGTGTCATTACAGTTTCTTCAGTAAGCGGCGGTGTGATATCTTTTAATTTTTGTCCCCACATAATACGTTGTGCAGTTTGTGCGTCTACTTCATGATGCGGAAGATGCATTAGCCCCTTTTCCAATGGATGTAGAAGTGACTTGATGGATTCAAGTGGCATCTCTTGTAGTACTTCTAAAGTATAACTTTGTTCAAGCGTAAATCCACCACTTTCAGTACGCGTAAGTTTAGACATATGACCTACTGTTTGTAGTGCTTCCGCAATTTGTGTTGCTAGTGTTCTAATATAAGTACCTTTTCCACATTTCACGATAATTTCAAATGTAACTTGATCATCATGGTACGTTAGTTCTGTCGTACGCGTGATGTTGCTGATTTTTACTTTTCTTGATGGTCTCTCAATCACTTTACCTTCACGGGCATATTCATACAGCTTACGACCGTTGACTTTTACAGCACTATACATCGGTGGTGTCTGTTCAATTTCACCAGTGAGTTGCCAAAGTACAGCGTCGATCTGGGTTGTAGAAAATTGATTTTCTTCTATTATATTAGTGGCGATAACCTCACCTGTCTGATCTTCAGTCGACGTCTGTGTACCGAGTGTGATTTCAGCGATGTAAGTTTTACCTGAATCCATCATATAATCACTGACTCGTGTCGCACGCCCAATACAAATCGGTAACACTCCATTTACTTCAGGATCCAGTGTACCTGTATGTCCAACTTTTTTTGTCTTTAAAATTTTACGTAGTTTGAACACCACATCGTGACTTGTCATACCACGCGGTTTATTAATTGCTATAATACCATCCATAAAAAAACACCCTTTCAGTAAACTCTAGAATAGTTTACATGAAAAAGTGTGTTTGGTCTAATGTCCTTTATTTAAATCAGCTAACATACGCTCGATTTTGTTACCGTAATCGATTGACTCGTCGTACTGGAATTTTAGTTCAGGTACGATACGTAAGTCCATACGATGTGCAATCTCTGATTTAATGAAACCTTTAGATTTTTCTAAAGCTTCCAGAGATTTTTTGCGCTCACGCTCTTCACCAAGAACTGTTACATACACAGTAGCAATTGATAAGTCGCCAGTAACCTCTACTTCAGTAACTGTAACGAATCCAACATTAGGATTTTTGATTTTCTGGTTGATGATCTCACTGATTTCTTTCTTCATTTGTTGACCAACACGTTCACTTCTTAAACTCATATATTTTCACCTCATTTGTATCTATTGAATAGTGTCAATTATACGTGGGTAGCGAGTTGATGTCAATTGAAGGGGTGGTTAGAAGGAAAGTGGGGCACTGAGGTGCTAGCGATATTTCTGGTTTGTCGCTAGCATCTATATAATTCCAACATTATTTTACAGGTTGCTAGCGATATTTCTGGTTTGTCGCTAGCATCTATATAATTCCATCATTATATTACAGGTTGCTGGCGATATTTCTAGTTTGTCGCTAGCATCTTCACAATTCCATCATTATTTTGCCAGTTGCTAGCGATATTTCTGGTTTGTCGTTAGCATCTTCACAATTCCATCATTATTTTGCCAGTTGCTAGCGATAACACTGATTTGTCGCTAGCATCTTCACAATTCCATCATTATTTTGCCAGTTGCTAGCGATATTTCTAGTTTGTCGCTAGCATCTTCACAATTCCATCATTATTTTGCCAGTTGCTAGCGATATTTCTGGTTTGTCGCTAGCATCTGACTTATTATTTAATAGTTTTATATTTCCTGTTCTTATTTGTACCTATTTTAATAAAATTTTCTCCTAATAATTTTCGAATGCCTGATGGATTACAGTCAACCCACTCACCTACTTCACTCACACTGACACTGTCCCTTTTCAGCATTTCGATTTTTCTAAATGATTCTATTATAGCTTCAGATTTAACCATTACATGTCCGCATCTGCATTTTACTTTTTTCTTCACAGTGCGATTCACTTCCAGAAATCTATGACATTCTGGGCATTTTAACCCACGAGTCATTTTGTCATAAGGATAAAAATATTTCTGTTCATTTTTCGATTGCTCAATATGATGTTTAACAATCAATTCACCAATCGCAATGTCCTCATTGGTAATATTGAAACTACACATATATTTAGCTAGATTTTCAATAGCAGACATATTATTGAATTTAATATCTTTCACATCATTGATCACTTTGAAAGTTTCGTTAACAAATACGACTTCATTAATAATTTTATAATGAATGTTTTGTTCATAACAAAACGCTTCAAATTTATCTCGTTCATTACTTGCCTGAGAAAATACATCTCGACAAACATAACCACTTTCACTTTTCAAGTTGCCATCTTTATATGTATAGTTTCCGTAAAAATTTTTAATTTCTAATATAAAAATAATACCATTAACTATGACAAAGAAATCAAATTGTATCTCTCCGTATATATCCAGTCGAATATCCCAAATACAAACACCTTGCTTAAATTGATTCAGAAAATTATAAACCTTCTTTTCACCTTCAAAACCCAATTTTAAATTGAAATATTTTCGTCTATCAGATTCAGGCATATGTATACGCCCATGAACTTCTTCTAAATATTCAAGCTGTGGTGGTTTGACTGCAGTTTTTATAAACAAGTTATCACCTCAAAATCAATATAAAACATAATTACTGAGCATGCAAATAGCCTAAAATGTATACTTTATCGTACTTTTATACAAGAATATTCAAAATAAATACAATAATTAATATTCTACAAAACTTTTTAACAGAAAATGATTTTCTGCAGCATATTATTCATAAAATGTGTATAAAAATAATTAAATTTTCTCAAACAAAAAAAGCACTCACAATTATTTGTGAGTGCCAAAAAGTAATTATTTACGCTTAATCTCTTCCATAATAAATGCTTCGAAGATGTCGCCTTCTTTAACGTCGTTGAAGTTTTCGATTGTGATACCACATTCGTAACCTTGAGCGACTTCACGCACATCATCTTTGAAACGTTTCAATGCATCAACTTGACCTTCATATACAACGATACCGTCACGAATGATACGTACTTGAGAATCACGTGTAATCTTACCTTCTGTTACGTAAGAACCTGCTACAGTACCTACTTTAGAAATATTGATTGTTTGACGTACTTCAGCTTGTCCAATTACTTTTTCTTCATATTCAGGATCCAACATACCGATCATCGCTTGTTCGATTTCTTCGATTACTTTGTAGATAATTCTGTGTAAACGCATATCTACACCTTCAGCTTCAGCTGCACGTTTCGCATTTACATCCGGACGTACGTTGAATCCGATAATGATACCGTTTGATGCTGATGCTAAAGTAACATCTGATTCATTGATTGCACCAACGGCTGTATGAATAATACGTACGTTAACGCCTTCTACATCAATCTTCATTAAAGACGCTGCTAAAGCTTCTACTGAACCTTGAACATCACCTTTAATAATTACGTTTAAGTCTTTCATTTCACCTTGTTTAATTTGTTCGAATAAATTATCCAATGAAACTTTTTGACTTTCCTGACGTTGTGCTAAGATGTTTTGTTGTTGACGTGCTTCACCGATTCGACGTGCACGTTTTTCATCTTTGAATACTACAAAACGATCGCCCGCTAAAGGTACATCTTGTAAACCAGTAATTTCAACTGGTGTAGATGGTCCTGCCGATTTAATACGTTTACCTAAATCGTTAACCATTGCACGTACACGCCCAAATGTGTTACCTACAACAATTGAATCACCAATTTCAAGTGTACCATCCTGAACTAATAATGATGCAGCCGGTCCACGTGATTTATCTAACTCTGCTTCGATAACTGTACCGATTGCAGTACGTTTAGGATTTGCTTTTAATTCTGCTACTTCTGAAACAAGTAAGATCATTTCTAACAATTCATCAATTCCGTCACCTTTAATCGCTGATAACTGCACGAAGATTGTATCTCCACCCCAGTCTTCAGGATATAATCCGTGTTCACCTAATTCCTGCATTACGCGATCGGGGTTAGCTGTTGGTTTATCGATTTTATTAACTGCTACGATAATAGGCACTTCAGCAGCTTTAGCATGGTTAATCGCTTCAACAGTTTGTGGCATAACACCATCATCTGCAGCAACCACTAAAATTGTAATATCCGTTACTTGAGCACCACGTGCACGCATCGTTGTAAACGCAGCATGTCCAGGTGTATCTAAGAAGGTAATCTTCTTACCTTCATTCTCAATTTGGTATGCACCAATATGTTGTGTGATTCCACCAGCTTCTCCAGCAGTAACACGTGTGTTACGGATAGAGTCAAGTAACGTTGTTTTACCATGGTCAACGTGACCCATAATCGTTACAACTGACGGTCTTTCAATAATATCTTCAGGATTTGCATCAACATCTTCGAAATAAGTTTCTAAATCTGTTGCATCAACTACAACTTCAAGTTCAGCTTCAACACCATATTCATCACAGATTAATTCAATCGCATCTTGATTTAAACCTTGGTTGATGTTCGCCATAATACCAACCATAAATAAATTTTTAACAATTTCAGATGCATCTTTATTTAATTTTTCAGCAAGTTCTCCAACTGTAATACCTTCTTCATAAGTAATCTTAGAAGGTGTTTCTTTAACTACAGGTGCTGGTTCGACTGGTGCTGGTTTCGGTTTACCTTTACCTTTTTTATTACGGTTTGGGCCGCCTGTTCCTGGTTTGTTATTGCTACCTGGTCGGTGATTATTGTTATGACGTGGTTTTTGAGCTGGCTTATTAGCTGGTTTGTCAGCAGGCTTAGCTGCAGGTTTAGCTGCAGGTTTAGCTGCAGGTTTAGCTGCAGGTTTCGTCTCTTGTTTCGGTTGTTCTTTTTTCTGCTCAACTTTTTCTGCCGGTTTACTTTCCGCCTTCTGTTCAGCTTTCACCTGATCTTTTTTAAAGATTTTATCTAGTGCACTAATTTCTTTATCTTCAATCACCTGCATATGGCTTGTTACTTCGATATTCATTTTTTTCAGTTCATCAATGATATCTTTACTTTTTAATTTAACTTCTTTTGCGTATTCATATATTCTCTTTTTAATCATAGGTTCTCTCCTCATTGATGTTACGAATGAGCGTTTGGATAGATTTTGCAAATCCAGCATCCAGGATACCGATTGTAACCCGTTCGGCCTTACCAATCGCATATCCTAACTCATAACGCGTTCCGTGCTGCACGAGCGGCACATTAAACGAATTACATTTATTCGTAACAGTTTTTGTCGTATTTGGTCCAGCGTCAGTCGCTAGTATTACAAGTTTACATTTCTTATTTCTCACTTCATTGATGACAAGTTCTTCGCCAGTGGCAAGTTTGCGTGCACGCATCGCAAGACCGAGTAAATTAAATAATTTATCTTGATTATTCATCGTTTCGGTATCATTTCCCGATATATTAAACGAATAATTTCATCATATATAGGATTGAGACGTTCAGTATCGCTCTCAAAGAATTGCTCAAGTTTCTTCTTTTTACGTGCAACTTCTATAACTTCTAAATCCATCGAAACATATGCACCACGGCCATTTTGTTTACCTGTCGAATCAACAAAGATTTCGTCTTCTTTCGTCTTAACAACACGTATCATTTCTTTTTTCGGTTTCATTTCCTTGCTTAATATACATTTGCGCATAGGTATCTTTTTTTGTTTCATAATGTCACCTATTCTACTGGATAAATGCCTGCTTCTTTTGCATCTGTCTCAGATTTAATGTCGATTTTCCAGCCAGTCAGTTTTGCAGCTAAACGCGCATTTTGACCTTTTTTACCAATAGCAAGAGATAATTGATAATCTGGTACGATTACAGTCGTTGATTGATTAGCTTCATCCACTAAAACATCAACGACTTGAGATGGACTTAAAGCATTCTTAACGAATGTCTTTGTATCACCACTCCACTCAACGATATCAATCTTCTCGCCACCTAATTCTTCAACAACAGCTTCAACACGTGCACCTTTTGCACCTACACATGCACCTACAGCATCGATATCAGGATTTTCCGAGAACACACTAATCTTAGAACGGTCGCCTGCTTCACGCGCGACAGATTTAACTATAACAGTGCCATCAAAAATTTCCGGAACTTCTTGTTCAAATAATCGTTTTAATAAACCTGGATGACTACGAGATACAAAGATTTGAGGTCCTTTAGTTGTTTGTTCTACTTTATTCACATAAATTTTTATGCGTTCAGTTGGACGATATTCTTCATTCGGACTACGTTCAGCTTCAGATAATACCGCTTCCGTTTTACCTAAAGTTACATACACATAACGATGATCGACGCGGTCAATGATACCAGTCATTATATCATCTTCTTTATCGATGAACTCATTGTATAAAATACCACGTTCAGCGTCGCGTAATCGTTGCATTACCGCTTGTTTCGCTGCTTGTGCTGAGACGCGACCGAAATCTTTAGGTGTCACATCTTCTTCATAAATATCGCCAACTTCATAAGCTGGATTAGACTCTAAAGCCATCTCTAAACTTACTTCATCACGTGGATTCATTACTTCTTCAACAACATCTTTACGTGAATAAACGCGATAAGCTCCGTTATCCATATTTAACTCAACACGAACGTTGTTCGCTGAATTATAGTTCTTTTTATATGCTGTAATTAATGCAGCTTCTATTGTTTCAATTAAAACTTCTCTTGGAATTGATTTTTCTTTTTCAAGGTAATCAATTGCATTTAATAATTCATTATTTTTATTCATGTTTCCCTCCAAATTATAAAACGACAGCACGACGAATTTTTGCTATTTTTTTACGGTCAATTTCAATCGTTTTCGTTCGTGTCTTTATCTTTGCATTTATCGTTATGAAATCCTCGTTATACTGTTCTAAAATACCTATCCACTCTTTATCGCCAGCAATCGGTTCATATAGTTTTACGTAAATATTATTTCCTACAGCATTTTCGTAGTCTTTTTCTTTCTTAAGTGGACGTTCAGCACCAGGTGAAGAAACATCCATAAAATAAGCTTCTGTTATAGGATCTTCTTTATCCATCACTTCGCTAATATGCTCACTCGCTAGTGCACAGTCAGCGATATCGATGCCACCTGGCTTATCAATTGCAATACGTAAATAATAATCAGGGCCTTCTTTAACATATTCTACATCTACCAGCTCAAATCCTAATGATTCAACAATAGGTGCAACAATTTCTTCCACACGTTCAGTTATCTTTGACATATAATCCTCCTCACAAAACTTAAGAAAAGAGCGGGATATCCCACTCTTTTCGCTTGTAGAGTATTTTCTTTAACAATGTAATGATAGCACATATTAGTGCATAACTCAAATGATTATAAATCAAATATTGATAGCTGTGCTTTATCCGGCATATCATTTAAACTACCCAATTCATCAAGATAATCAATAATCTTTTGTGAGACACCAGCTTTTTTGTTTAATTCTTCTTTTGATAGGAATGGTCCTTCATCACGTGCTGCAACGATACGTTTTGCTACGTTCTCACCAAGTCCCGGGACAGCAATAAATGGCGGAATTAATGTATCACCTTCAATAATAAATTCAAAGGCTGTACTTTTTTCCAGTGAAATAGGTTGCACCTTAAATCCACGTTGTGCCATTTCATTTGTAATCTCTAAGACAGTCAGTACATCTTTTTCTTTTTTACCCAGATCATGATAACGTTCATAGTAATCTTTTACAGTCGCTTTAATCGTATGTTTATCTTTAACCATTGTAATTAAATCAAAGTCAGATGCTCTTACTGTAAAGTAACTTGCATAATAGAATAATGGATGGTGTACTTTAAAGTAAGCAATACGCACCGCCATTAAAACATATGCTGCTGCATGGGCTTTCGGGAACATGTACTTAATCTTTTTACATGAATCCAGATACCAGGCAGGTACATTATTCTCAATCATCGCAGCTTCAAACTCTTCAGTAAGTCCTTTACCTTTACGAACGGATTCCATTATTTTAAAGGCAAGTGAAGGTTCAAGACCTGCATACATTAAATATACCATGATATCATCACGACAACCGATTACACTTGATAAATCACAAGTGCCTGATTTAATGAGTTCTTGTGCATTCCCTAACCATACATCCGTACCGTGTGATAACCCTGAAATTTGTACCAGTTCACTAAATGACGAAGGTTTCGTATCCTCTAGCATTTGTCTTACAAACCCCGTACCGAATTCAGGTACACCGAGCGTTCCTGTCTTACATAAAATATCATCTTCAGTTACTCCTAATGACTCTGGACTAGAAAATATTTTCATCGTCTCTTTATCATCGACTGGTATCGTCTTTGGATCCATGCCAGATAAATCCTGTAACATACGAATCATCGTAGGATCATCGTGTCCTAATATATCAAGCTTTAATAAATTGTCATGAATTGAATGGAAATCAAAATGTGTTGTTCGCCATGCTGAATCCTGTTGGTCAGCTGGATATTGAATCGGTGTAAAGTCGTAGATATCCATATTTTCAGGTACAACGATAATACCACCAGGATGCTGTCCAGTTGTACGTTTTACACCGGTACATGCTTTCACTAAACGATCGATTTCAGCCCCACGTTTATGAATACCAGAATCATTCAGGTAGCCCTTAACATATCCAAATGCTGTTTTCTCAGCAACCGTACCTATTGTCCCGGCACGGAATACTTTATCTTCTCCGAAAAGTACTTTCGTATAGTTATGCGCGATCGGCTGATATTCTCCACTGAAGTTTAAATCGATATCGGGAACTTTGTCCCCTTTAAATCCTAGGAAAGTTTCAAACGGAATATCTTGTCCTTCTTTAATATATGGAACGTTACATTCCGGACAATTTTTATCCGGCAAGTCAAATCCACTTGCTACACTACCATCTTCAAAGAAATGACTCGATTTACATTTCGGACAAATATAATGGGGGGGTAAAGGATTAACTTCCGTAATTTCTGTCATCGTAGCTACAAAACTTGAACCTACAGAGCCACGACTACCTACAAGATATCCATCATCCAGTGATTTCTTAACAAGTTTTTGTGAAATTAAATAGATAACGGCAAACCCATTTCCGATAATACTATCCAGTTCTTTTTCAAGTCTAGCTACAACGATTTCAGGTAAATCATCTCCATATATACTACGCGCACGATTATAGCTCATTTCACGTATCTCTTCATTTGCCCCTTCTATCGTTGGCGTGTACAATTCATCACGAATCGGGATAACAGTATCAATTGCATCTGCTAAATCGTTCGTATTCGTTACAACAATCTCAAAAGCTTTCTCTTCACCTAAAAAATGAAAATCATCAAGCATTTCATCAGTTGTTCTGAAATGTGCATCCGGTAAAGTTTGTCGATTTAAAGGATTACCTGGATTAGATGCAATTAATATTTCACGCGCAGGCTTTTCATGTTCATACAGATAATGTACATTTCCGGTTGCGATTACCGGAATATTTAATTTATCACCGACACGGATTATACGATCATAAATTTCTTCCATTGTTTCATTATCGCGAATAAGATCTTTTTCCAATAAATGTTGATACAATGCTTTTGGTTGAACTTCTAAAAAGTCATAAAATTTAGCAATGCGTTCAACTTCTTCCTGATCTTTTTGCATCACCGCAGTAAATACTTCACCATTATCACACGCACTCCCCACTAATATACCTTCTCGATTCTCCATAAGAAGCGATCTTGGAATACGTGGTGTACGATAGAAATAATTGACCATCGATTCACTGACAATCTTAAATAAATTTTTAAGGCCTGTCTGATTTTGTACAATTAAAGTAACATGCATCGGACGCGCACGTTTGTAAGCATCCTGATTTGAAAGTTTAGCATCAATTTCGTTATGATTTGTAACACCAAGCTGCTCTATTTGTTTTAACATCTTTACGAAGATATGTGCTGTTGTTTCTGCATCATATATCGCTCTGTGATGTTGCGTCAATTCTACGCCATATTTTTTGGCCAGGAAATTTAAACCGTGTTTACCCATCTCAGTATTAATCGTTCTTGATAATTCCAGCGTATCAATAACACCATTTGTCGTCGCACCATAACCTAAACGTTCAAATCCTGTATCGATAAAGCCCATATCGAAGCTTGCATTATGCGCGATATAGATGGCATCACCAACAAAATCTCTAAAGTCATTCAATACTTCTTCTATCGGTGGTGCATCGACTAACATATCATCTGTGATACCAGTTAAATTTTTAATCGTTTCATTCAAACGTTCACCAGGATTGCTAAAGCGTTCAAATTTATCAACAATTTCACCATCTTTAACTTTTACTGCTGCAAGTTCAATAATTTTATCATATTGAGAACTAAGACCGGTAGTTTCAACGTCAAACACAACATACGTCGTTGTCTTTAAGTCTATATCCTGGGGTTTATATGCAATTGCCACGCCATCATCAACCAGCATACCTTCTATCCCGTAAATCATTTTAATGCCCGCTTTACTTGCTGCTGCATGGGCATCCGGGAAACCTTGACATCCATTATGATCTGTAATTGCAATTGCTTTATGACCCCATTTCGCTGCCTGATCAACATATCTACTAATATGAGTAATCCCATCCATTTGACTCATCGCTGTGTGTAAATGAAACTCAACTCGCTTATTTTCTGACTTATCTTGTTTCGATGCTTTGTTTATCTTTTCAATATCACTCATCATCATCACAAGGTCACGAATAAATGTATCTTGCTCGATACGTCCCTGGGCACGTACCCAATCACCAACTTTTAATGATGAAAGATGATCCAGATCATTTTTACCTTTACGGGTGAACATCTTTAGTATTAGAGAATCTGTATAATCCGTTATCTTTAGCTGAACGATATGTCGACCACTTTTAAGTGCTTTAATTTCAATATCAAAGATAACCCCTTCTAAAGCAACTTTAAACTCTTCTTCAATAATTGATTCAATCGGTTTAATCGTTTCTACCTGAATCTTTTTACCGATAGAACAATGTGTAATCTCTTCAGATACACTTTCTGCTTTCTGTTTCTCTCGCTCAACCATCTTTTCGCGTAGAAGCACGCTTTGTTGTGCTTCTTCTTCCTGTATATGTGCCTCAAGAGAAGCAAGTTCACGGAGTTGATCTTCATCACTAATTTCAAAGATAATCTGAGATAACTGAAATCCTGCCTGTTTGAACGCCGCCATTAATTTGCCGTTACATGATTTCTCAAAATGCTTCTGTTCAATTTCATTAACAACCTGAAACTTAAGTACATCTCCTGAAAAATTAAACAACTTTTGTTTCAACTGTCCTTTTAAGCTTGGACTCATCCCTGTCTGATCGATTGCATAAGGAATATATTCACGAATACGATCCGTTAAATATGTGTCATCTTTAACCTTTATTTCAAAGGTGACATTAGCGATATGTGAAAAGTGTTCATGAAGTTTGGTTTGTAACATATTATAGAGCACAAATGGCAAATGTGTTTCAAATGTAAAATGCATGTGCCATAATCGTTCTTCCTTTGAAATATCGATACGAGATAATTCACCGTTATGAATATCTTCAAATAGGTCTGTAATACCCAATTGCGTAAGTAATACATTAAATTTTTCTGTGTGTGTTAACGTCATGAGTAACCACCTTATCAAAAATGAAAAGCGTGAGACAAAAGTCCCACACTTATTTCTTCTATTATAACAAATTAATGTTCAAATGATGCATAGATTGCTTTAATTTTTGTGTCAAGTTCAGAAACTGGTACTTCAAATGATTCTCCGGTACGTCTGTTCTTAACTTCTACAATTTCTTCTGATGCCTGTTTACCTACAACGATTCGAACTGGCACTCCGATTAAATCAGCATCGTTAAATTTAACACCTGCACGTTCATTGCGATCATCATATAATACTTCATAGTCACGTTTATAGGCATCATATAACTGATCTGCTAGTTCACGTTGTGTGTCTTGTTTCGCATTAGCAGTGATGATATGGATATCGAATGGTGTAATTGATGTTGGCCAGATGATACCTTTTTCATCATGATGTTGCTCGATAACCGCTGATAATGTACGTGATACACCAATACCATAACAACCCATGATCATCGGTTCAGCTCGACCCTGGTCATTTAAGAATGTTGCATTCATTGACTCAGAGTATTTCGTACCTAACTTGAATACTTGTCCAACTTCAATACCTTCAGCAAACTTAATCGGACCACTACCATCAGCAGCCATTTCACCTTCTAATATAAATCTGAAGTCATCGAATGCTTTAACATTAAAGTCACGTCCAAGGTTTGCATTAATATAGTGATAGTCCGTTTCATTCGCACCAACCGCTAAATTATTAATATCCTGAACACTATTATCTGCATAAATTTCAATCTTTTCAACACCAACTGGCCCAAGTGAACCTGGTGTAGCACCTAAAATCGCCTGAATTTCTTTATCAGTAGCCATTTCCACTGTTTCAGTACCAAAATAAGATTTAACTTTTACATCATTTAATTCGTGATGTCCACGAATTAAGAACATGATAAACTGATCATCAACTTTTACAATCATTGATTTTACAATTTCATCTAAGCGTTTACCTAATAAGTCTGCTAATTGCTGTGCTGTTTTGACACCAGGTGTATGTACTTTTTCTAAATCTTTTTCTTCTGTATGTTCTACATTTGGTACATATTTCACTTCAGCTTTTTCAATGTTAGCAGCATAGTCACTTTCATCAGTATAGCAAATTGTATCTTCACCAATTTCTGCTAAAGCCATAAATTCGTGTGTATGACTACCACCAATCGCACCACTATCCGCTATAACCGGACGGAAATTAAGATTCACACGAGAGAAAATTCTTGAATACGCACCATACATATCCTGATATGTTTCATCTAAACTTTCATCTGTTGCATGGAAACTGTATGCATCTTTCATAATAAATTCACGACCACGCAACAATCCGAAACGTGGACGCTTTTCATCACGGAATTTATTTTGAATCTGGAATAACGTAACCGGTAATTTCTTATATGATTTTAATTCATCACGTACTAAAGACGTGATGATTTCCTCATGTGTTGGTCCGAGTGCAAATTCACGGCCATGACGATCTGTCATACGCATTAGCTCTGCACCATAACTCTGCCAGCGACCAGATTCTGACCATAATTCAGAAGGCTGTAATGCAGGCATTAATATTTCTACACCATCGATAGCTTCCATCTCTTCGCGAACGATTGCTTCAATCTTATTAAGTACACGCTTAGCAATCGGCAGGTAACTATAAACCCCACTTGCTACTTGCTTTATCATACCCGCTTTTAGTAATAGCTGATGACTTTTTGAATCAGCATCATTTGGTACTTCTCTTAATGTTGGAATGAACATTTTACTCTGTTTCATAGCTGCCTCCTTGAATTTCGATAATATATATATCATATAATAAATTGATTAATTGTTAAACAAAAATATAAGTTAACATAATATAAATACTGTTACTTAGTATATAATAATAGAACGAATTATTAATAAAAAAATCCGACCGAAGTCGGATCATCATTATTTTAAGAAATATCTTGAAATGTCATTCCATGTTACCATGATCATGACAAAGAAGACGAATAGCGCACCAGCTGCGACGATATACATTTCTGCTTTTTTATTGACTGGTTTTCTAAAAATCGCTTCATAAATCACGAATAAAATTCTACCACCGTCAAGCGCTGGTATTGGTAATAAGTTCATAATCCCTAAGTTGACTGAAAGCATTGCAGTATAGCCAATTAATGTTTCAAGACCCATGCTGGCAACTTTTTCAGTATTCTTATATATACCAACCGGACCATTCAGCATATCAAATGAGAATGTGCCATTGAAAATAGAGGCAAACATTATTCCAAGTAAAGTGAAAATCTTTGTAGCACCATCAATTGTCATTGATACACCGTATTGTAATTTATCTAATAAACTACCACCAAACTCCGGACCAAATCCAATGATATATCGATCTAAACTCTTCCCTTTACTTACTTTCTGTTGCATCAGTTTAGGCTCTAAATTAAATGTCCTTTCTTTACCATCACGTTCGACAATGACCTTAATCGCCTTTCCACCATTTTTATCGAGATAGTTTCTAATCTGGTTAAAGCTTGTCACTTTCTCATCATTTAACTGCTTAATCGTATCACCTTTTTTAAGTCCAACTTCTTGTGCTGGACTATCCTTAGCGACACCACTAATCGTCGTGGTCGGTGCACCTACCATAAACGCAAGTGCTAAAAACAATACAAAAGCTAAAATAAAGTTAAACAATGGACCGGCAAAAAGTGCAAGGAATTTAGGCCAAGGTTTCTTATTCTTAAATTGGCGTTCCAGTGGCGCAATCTGAATTAAATCTCCTTCACGTACAAAGTACGCTTCATGTGCCACATTATATCTCACTTGTTCATTTGTGTATTGATTGATACCTTCGATAAATAATCGATCTTCAAAATCAGAGTCAGTTACTTCAAGCTGTTCAATCTGTTGAAACTGATGCTGATCATCTAATAAAATATGTGTAACTTCACCAGCTTCATTACGTTTAATGTTGACTGTCATACCTTCTGTTAACGGATTTTGTTCCATTCCGCTTCCTGCCATCATGACATAGCCACCTACCGGCAAAAGTCTAATCGTATATAAAGTTTCATCTTTTTTGTAAGAAAATATTTTTGGTCCCATACCGATTGCAAATTCCGGACACATAATCCCTGCTCTTTTCGCAAAGAGTAGATGTCCATATTCATGCACGGTTACGAGCAAACCAAATATTATGATAAAAGCAATAATCCCCATATTACACCTCGTAATTCCTTGATTTATAGTCTGCGTCTACTGCTAAAATTGTATCTAAATCTGGATTTTCTGTCACGATATGTGCATCCATTTCACGTTCTATGATTGTTTCAATATCTAAAAATGAGATTTTACCATCCAGGAACAGCTGTACTGCTACTTCATTTACTGCATTCATCACAACCGGTAAAGTCCCACCTACTTCAATTGCACGATAAGCAAGTGCCAGGCATTTATAGCGCTCAAGATCCATTATCCTAAAATCAAGTGTGCCAACTTTTGCTAAATCAAGTCGTTCGGCATTACGCGGTTTGCGGTCTGGATAGCTGAATGCATACAGAATCGGCATACGCATATCTGGTGTCCCCAGTTGCGCAATAACACTTGTATCGTTAAATTCTACCATAGAATGTATAATACTTTGTTTATGTAATATTGTTTCAATCTTCTCGATTGGTAGGTCAAATAACCATTTTGCTTCGATAACTTCTAAGCCTTTATTCATCATTGTCGCACTATCTATCGTTATTTTCTTACCCATTGACCAGTTGGGATGATTTAAAGCATCTTCAAGCGTTACATCTTTTAACTGTTCACGCGTCTTATCTCTAAAAGAACCGCCGCTTGCAGTAACAATCAATTTTTCAATATTTTTATGACTTTCACCATTTAGACATTGAAATATTGCTGAATGCTCAGAATCTACAGGTAATATGTTTACTCTTTTTTCTTTTGCACGCTGCATAACGATCTCTCCTGCTACAACAAGCGTTTCTTTGTTAGCAAGTGCGATATCAATACCTTGATCAATGGCGTGTAGTGTAGGCTTTAACCCTACACTACCTAAGATAGAGTTGAGTAATATATCATTTTTTTCATAACCTGCAACCTTTAATAAACCTTCATCCCCAAATACTACTTTAGTATGTTTTCCTACTAAATTAAGTTTATTTATATCAGATTCATTTTGAATACAACAAATATCTGGTTCAAATTCATCGATGATGTTCTGTGCAATCTCTACTGATTTACCAACCGCAAAACTAACGAGTTTAAAGCTATCTGAATGCTCACGAATGATATCTATCCCTTGCATTCCAACAGAGCCACTTGCTCCTAATATTCCTATATGTTTCATGACTTCACCTTATTCTAAAATGTATTAGTTTAATTCTATCACAAAATAAAACGAACACATACTTTGGACTTTCAAAAAGAAAAACACGTAGAATAAATATCTACGTGTTTGTTACTGAAAATTAATAAGAAATATATTCATCAATGGTAATACAAAGATAAATGAATCAAATCGATCTAATATACCACCATGTCCAGGTAATAAGTTTCCGGAATCTTTCACATCAAAATGTCGCTTTAATGCAGATTCTACTAAATCACCTAACTGTCCGAACATACTAAATAACCAAGTTACAAGTAATAAAGGAATGATAGAGAGTGGCATATCATAATTTATGCTGAAGATTACTGCAATGATCGTACTACATGCAATACCTCCAAAAAAACCCTCAATTGTTTTATTCGGACTAATCTCCGGCCATAATTTATGCTTACCTAATAATCTACCAAAAATATAAGCTCCTGTATCTGTGACCCAGACAACTAATAATGCATATAATATAAAGACTAATCCATTTTCAGCTGCTCGCGTTTCATAAAAATACATAAAACCGATACCGATATAGGCTACGGCCAACATACAAAACGCAGCATCTACAAAGTTAAAACGGTTTTTAGACATTACTGTATAGCTCAGCATAATTAAACTCATTAATGTTAAAAATGGTACTTGATAATCAAGTGATACGAGATCACTTTTCTGAGGCGACATAATTAAACATAAAGCCACTACACTAAATATACCTGGTAATGAATATAGTTTAATATTTTTCATATTTAATACTTCTTTTAATGCAACAATTGCTAATAAATATGCCATTATCAGTAATGGTAATTGGCCATATATAACAACAGGTAAGAAAATTGCCATAGCAATGATTGCTGTTATTGTTCTCGTTTTCATTTTTTACTCCTTATAATCCGCCGAATCGTCTATGTCGGCTATGGTATTCTTCTATACAACGATCCATTTCTTCTGCATCGAAATCTGGCCATAATGTATCTACAAATACAAATTCACTATATGAGGCTTGCCAGATTAAAAAGTTACTTAATCGTTCTTCTCCTGATGTTCTTATCATTAACTCAGGATCTGGTATTGCTTTTGTAAACAAATAATCTGCAAAAGTTTCTTCATTAATTTCACTTAAATCAATCTGATTATCTTTATAACGTTCAGCAATTAACTGTACTGCAGATACAATCTCTTTACGTCCACCATAATTTAATGCAAAGACTAATGTTAAACCACTATTATTTTTCGTCTTTTCTTTAGCTTCAAGCACTGCTTTTCGCGTATGTTCAGGTAGCTGATCGATAAAGCCAATCGTTTCTACCTTTACATTTTTCTCGATCAGTTCCGGTAAAAATGTTGAAAGAAAATCACCAGGTAATTTCATCAAATAGTTAACTTCATCTTTAGGTCGTGACCAGTTTTCAGTAGAAAAAGCATATAGTGTTAAATACTTAACGCCAATATCACTCGCATGTCTCGTTATCGCTTTAACTGTCTGCATCCCTTCATAATGACCTTTTATACGCGGCATATTACGCTGTTTTGCCCATCTTCCGTTACCATCCATAATAATCGCAATATGCGTTGGAACAGCTTCTGTGGCTGCATTTTTTTGTTTAATATTCTTATCTATATTTCTTTTATTATTTTTTCTTTTTAAGAAAGGAATCATGATGTCCTCCAAATTCAAAACATTATTAATATATTCTATCATAAATCTAACAGAGTGACATGGATATACAGAAAAAAGGACAAAAAAAGACTGAGATAAGCTTACAATTATCTCAGTCTAAATATAAAAGATTAAACTTCTAAAATACTGCTTTCTTTTTCAGCAGTTAGTGCATCGATCTTTTTAATATGATTATCAGTTTCTGTCTGAACATCATCTGTAAATGATTTTAAATCATCTTCTGTCAGTTCACCATTCTTTTCAGCTTTCTTTAATGCATCATTTGCATCACGACGAATATTTCGGATTGCAACTTTAGCATTTTCAGCTTCTTTTTTCGCTTCTTTAACTAATTCTTTACGGCGTTCTTCAGTTAATGCCGGCACTGTAATACGAATAACGTTACCATCTGAAGTAGGATTAACACCTAAGTTTGCCATATTAATCGCTTTTAAAATATCATCGATTGAAGATTTATCATATGGTGTTACAAGTAACATTCTTGGTTCTGGTACAGAAATACCAGCTAATTGTTGAACAGGCGTATCAGCACCATAGTAGTTTACAGATACGCGTTCTAATAAATTTGCATTTGCATGTCCTGCACGAATAGCAGCAAATTCACGAACTAGGCTTTCAATACTTTTTTCCATTTTAGACTTTAATTCATTAATTATTTCAGTCGTCATTATGAATCTCCTTTTATATCATTGTTAATATTATTATACCAAATTATTTCCGAAAATTTCAATTGCAAGTTAGCCACAACATCCAAATTAATAGAGATAGTAACTTAATGGTTCACTTAATAATCCTTCGGATTTTAGTGACTTCAGAAACAGGTATGTAGGTGTTTCGTAATCTAGAATTTTTCTGGGATAATTGTTCATCCAGTTTTGGATACGATAAATTATCTCATCAGATACTGATCCCATACTGATTCCTTTAGGGATTATCCTTCTAATGAATTTATGGTGGTTTTCTTTAGTACCTCGTTCCCATGATGAATAAGGGTGCGTAAAGTATATTTCAGTATCAGGTAATGTCTCTGTAAGGTCACAGAACTCTGATCCGTTATCAGAAGTAATAGACTTGAATATTCGTGAAAATGAATTACCTATTTGATCTTTTAATTGACTTAATGCTAATGTGACAGCATCATTAGTTTTACTTTTAATAGGAACGATGATTTCAAATCGTGTCTGTCTTTCAACAAGTGTAAGTAACGCTTTTTCATTTTTAAGTTTAGAACCAATTACAGTATCTATTTCCCAATGACCAAAGACATCTCTAGAATTGATTTCATGACTTCTATCTTCGATAGATTTTCCTAATACTTTTTTATTTTTTCGACTAGGTCTTCTATTTGTATTTGGTTTTCGTGAAATCTTCTCTATAAGGTCGATATTAGAGGTCTTCATAATTCCTCTTTCAATCCAGTTATATAGTGTTGAAACACAAGGAATAATAGAATCACAAAAAATATTATTCTTTTTAGCATAGGCAACTACGACATCGGGAGACCATTTTTTATTCAACATCATCTTATCAGCCCAATCAATAAAAGCATGAGATAGCTGATGTTTTGGAGTCCTGTAAGAATTCATACGATTTGTTTCATATTTAAGTTGAGCAACATCAGGGAAATAGCATTCATAATCATAAAAATATTCTTTACCATTAGAAACTACGCGCTTAATTTGTTTAACAGTTCCTCTATTGATCTCATTGTTAATTGTTTGAGGTGCTCTATTCAAAATTTTAGCAATAGCACGATTTGAATAATTTTCACTCTTCAAAACCTGAATTTGATATCTTTCAAATTCAGTTAAGTGTTTTCCTTTAACATGATTAGTGGTACCATTTAGATGAGTCATTTGCATTCATTCCTTATTGTTTGTTGTGGTAACTACAATATTAACATGGATGCACATGGCTCATTTTTTATTTTTTAAAGCACACCGTAGGTGGCTAACTTGATTATAGAATTTCCCACCAAATTATTTCGTAATCGTCGTACCAATTTCTTCTCCCATAATTGCACGTTTAATATTACCGTCCTCCATAATCGAGAATACAACTAAAGGAATATCGTTATCCATACAGAATGAGCTTGCAGTTGAATCCATTACTTGTAATCCTTCCTGCAACATTTGGATATACGTTAACTTTTCATATTTAACAGCATTAGGGTCTACTTTAGGATCAGCTGAATAAACACCATCTACATTATTTTTACCCATAAGAATTACATCTGCTTCCATTTCAGCTGCACGTAATGCTGCTGTTGTATCTGTTGAGAAGTATGGATTACCGATACCAGCTGCAAATATTACAACACGGCCTTTTTCTAAATGACGAATCGCACGACGTCTAATATACGGCTCAGCAACTTGTTTCATTTCGATAGATGTTAACACGCGAGTATCACAGTCCAATTGTTCTAATGAATCCTGCAGGGCTAAAGAATTCATTACAGTTGCCAGCATACCCATGTAGTCAGCTGTACCTCTGTCCATACCTAAGTCACTACCTGTTTTACCGCGCCAGATGTTACCTCCGCCAACGATAACTGCAACTTCGCAATCCATTTTAGCAACTTCAGCAACTTGTTCAGCAATACTTTTAATAACGAAAGGATTGATACCAAAACCAGTTTCTCCAGCAAGTGCTTCACCACTTAATTTTAATACGACACGTTTATATTTAGATAATTCTTTCATTTTATTAACTCCGCCCTCTCAATGATATTAATGCTAAATTTTCGTAATTCATTTACTCAAAAAACTGCATTAATTTAAATTCTATTATACACAAAACTATGAGTATTATACCAATAAATAATTATGAATGAAAATAAAATTAGAATAAACCTTACATTTATTCAATATGTATAAAAAAAGACACCGAAGTGTCTTTAATTCATATTATTTACCCATTTGACCCATTACTTCATCAGCAAAGTTATCTTGACGTTTCTCGATACCTTCTCCAACTTCATAACGAACGAATGATTTTAAAGTTCCACCTTTAGATTTTAAGAATTCAGCAACTGTTTGATCTGGATTCTTAACGAATGGTTGGTCAACTGCACAAATTTCTTCTAAATATTTACGTAAGCGACCTTCAACCATTTTTTCTACGATATTTTCAGGTTTACCTTCATTTAAAGCTTGTTGTTTTAATACGTTCTTTTCATGTTCTAACTCTTCAGCAGAAACTTGTTCACGTGATACGAATTTAGGATTTAAAGCAGCAATATGCATCGCAACGTCTTTAGCACCTTCAGCATCAGTTGAATTTTCAACTAAAGCTAATACACCGATACGTCCACCCATGTGTAAGTATTCACCGAATGTATCTGCATCAGTTTTAGAAACTAATACGAAACGACGTAAAGTTAATTTTTCACCGATTGTAGAAATAGCTTCGTTCATTTTAACTTCAACAGTTTTACCAGCTTCGATTTCAGAAGCCATTAAAGCATCTAAATCTGCAGGTTTTGTTGCTAAAATGTGATCAGCGATTTCTTTAACTAAAGCTTGGAAGCCTTCATTACGTGCAACGAAGTCAGTCTCAGAGTTTAATTCTAATAATACTGCATCGTTTCCTTTAGAAGCTACATAAGTAGTACCTTCTGCTGCGATACGGTCAGCTTTCTTAGCTGCTTTAGCAATACCTTTTTCACGTAAGTAATCAACAGCTGCGTCGATATCTCCGTTTGTTTCAGTTAATGCTTTTTTGCAGTCCATCATACCTGCGCCTGTTCTTTCACGTAATTGTTTAACTAATTGTGCTGTAATAGCCATTATATAATACCTCCAAAGAATTTGTGTTTTTACAATATAATAATACTAAACTCAAGCTAAAAACGCTAAAGTAAAGTGTTAATTCTTAAAAAAAGTGATAAATGTTATACACTTATCACCTTCATTTTAAAACTTATGCTTCTGTAGTTTCTGTTGCTTCTGCAGCAGGCTCTTCAGCAGTTTCAGTTAAATCGATATTTTGTTCAGCAGCTACTTCTTCATTAGAAACGCCTTGACGTCCTTCTAAGATAGCATCTGCCATTTTACCAGTTAATAATTTAACGGCACGGATTGCGTCATCATTTGCTGGGATAACATAATCGATTTCGTCTGGATCACAGTTTGTATCAACGATACCAACGATAGGAATGTGTAATTTTTTAGCTTCAGCAATCGCGTTACGCTCTTTACGAGGATCAACGACGAATAATGCTGCAGGCATTGATTTCATTTCACGAATTCCGCCTAAGAATTTGATTAAACGATCATATTCTTTTTTAAGTTCAACTACTTCTTTTTTTGGAAGTACGTTGAAAGTACCGTCTTCTTCCATTTTTTCAATTTCAGAAATACGTTTTACACGTTTGTTGATTGTTTTGTAGTTTGTTAAAGTTCCACCTAACCAACGTTCGTTAATAAAGAATTGACCTGAACGAATTGCTTCGTCTTTAATTGCATCTTGTGCTTGTTTTTTAGTACCTACGAATAATACAGTACCGCCTTCTTCAGATACAGATTTCATAAAGTTGTATGCTTCTTCAACTTTTTTAACTGTTTTTTGTAAGTCAATAATGTAAATTCCGTTTCTTTCTGTGAAGATATATTTCTTCATTTTTGGGTTCCAGCGACGTGTTTGGTGACCAAAGTGTACACCAGCTTCTAACAATTGTTTCATTGAGATTACTGCCATTTTAATTTCCTCCTAATTGGTTTTATTCCTCCACTACAGGCAACTTCAGAAACAACTTGCGTTGCACCATCCAAAATATTCATCCATAGTGTGTGAATTTGGCTTTTTTCAAGCCATATGTAAATATATCATAAAAAAACACGTTCATCAATACTTTAGATATAAAATAGTGATGAAACGTGTATCCTTTTTATTTTAATGCGCATTTGCCAATTCTTCTAAGAATTTTTCTTTCTTAATTTTAATGAAAGTACCTTTCATACCTAATGAACGAGATTCAATAACACCCGCAGATTCTAACTTTCTTAATGCGTTAACAATAACTGAACGTGTTATACCAACACGGTCTGCAACTTTTGAAGCAACAAGTAATCCTTCGTTTGCACCAAGTTCTTCAAAAATATGTTCAATCGCTTCTTTTTCAGAATATGATAGCGAACTGATAGCCATATTAATCGCTGCTTTATCACGTGCAATTTTTTCAATATCAGCATGCTTTTCTCTTAAAATTTCCATACCTACTACTGTTGCAGCATATTCACCTAAAACAAGATCATTTTCATCATAATCTTTATCTACGCGTCCAAGCACTAAAGTACCTAAACGTGTACCGCCACCCTTAATAGGTATAACAACTGTATTTGACTTTTTAAACAGTTCTTCATTTTCTGGTGGAAAAACTGATAATCTATTATCTAATGATATATTACTTTTAGTAACATCAACTGCTAGTAATAAATCAACATATTCTTTTGGAAATTGGCGTTCTTCCAGCATTTTAATAATACGTTCATTTTTTAAAAGTTCATTAACACCAAACCCTAATAATTTACCGCGACGAGATAAGATGAATACATTGGACTGCATCGTCGAACCTAATTGATCGGCCATCTCTTTAAAATCAACTGCTAAACCTTTATGTTCTTGTAATAACTGATTGATTTCACGCGTTCTTTTTAATAATGACATAATAATTCTCCTTTAAAATATATTTTATATTTATTTAATATTTAACTTTTTCATTTAAGGATTCTTATAATATAAATTCACTTAAATCTTTATTTTTAGCGATTGTTCCAAGCTTTGACTCAACATATTGCGCAGTTATTTCAACAGATGCATGCGGCATATCAGGCGCTTCATATGATAAATCTTCAAGCATTTTTTCTAATATCGTGTGCAAACGACGCGCTCCGATATTATCCGTTTCCTGATTGACATCATATGCAATTTGAGCAAGCTTCTCTATTGCTTCATCTGTAAAGTTGATTGTTACATGTTCTGTCTGCATTAAACTTTCATATTGTTTTAGTAGTGATGTTTTCGGTTCTTTTAATATTTTAATAAAGTCTTGTACAGAAAGCTTCTCTAATTCAACACGAATTGGAAAACGACCTTGTAATTCTGGTATCAAGTCGCTTGGTTTAGATACATGGAATGCGCCGGCTCCGATGAATAATATGTGCTCTGTATTGACTGCTCCATATTTCGTCTGAACAACACTACCCTCAACGATCGGTAAAATGTCTCGTTGCACACCTTGTCGGGAAACATCTGCGCCTTGATTACTTCCAGCAATCTTATCGATTTCATCGATAAAGACAATTCCCATCGTTTCTACAAGCTGAATCGCTTCATCTTGTACAGATTCTTCATCAATCAATTTCGTTGCTTCTTCATCGATAAGAATTTCACGCGCACGTGATACAGGTAATGTGCGTTCTACTTTTTTCTTAGGCATCATTTGACTAAACATATCCTGCATGTTATCCTGCATGCCGTTCATACCAAACATACCTAAACCTTTCAATTCCTGTTCCACCTTGATCTTTACAGTCTCATCTTCAAGTTGACCTACTAGTAGTCTTTCTCTAATATCTTTACGCTTAAGTTTTACACTTTCATCAGGTACATCTTCAACCTCTTCTTCCTGTTGCATCGTTTGATTAAACAACATTTCAAAAGGATTTGAAGATTGCTTTTCTTTTTTCTTCATTGCTGGTGCTAATAATTTTATGAGACGCTCTGTTGCATTTTTTTCTGCTTCAGTACGCACTTCATTTTTCATTCTATTTTTAATTAATCGCACACCGTTTTCGGTTAAATCACGAATCATACTTTCTACATCACGACCTACATAACCAACTTCTGTATACTTTGTTGCTTCCACTTTGACAAACGGCGCACCAACAAGCGTCGCCATACGTCGTGCAATTTCTGTTTTGCCGACACCAGTAGGTCCAATCATAAGAATATTTTTCGGTATAATTTCTTTTTGCATGTTTTCGTCTAAAGCCATACGACGATAACGATTGCGTAAACTGATCGCAACTTTTCTTTTAGCATCTGCTTGTCCTATAATATGTTCATCAAGACTTGCAACAATTGCTTTCGGCGTTAAATTATTTTTATCCAAGTTTAACCCTCCAACTATAATTCTTCAACGATAATATTATGGTTTGTAAACACACATATATCAGCAGCAGTTTCAAGAGAAGCCAGTGCAATTTCTTTTGCACTTAAATGACTGGCATGTTTTTTTAACGCACGTCCTGCGCTAAGTGCATAATTACCACCAGAACCGATTGCGATAATGTCGTCATCTGGTTGTATCACTTCACCCGTTCCACTAACAACAAGTAACTCATTTTTATTCATCACGATTAACATTGCTTCAAGCTGGCGCAACATTTTATCTCCACGCCATTCTTTAGCTAGTTCTACTGCTGCACGGGACAAATTACCATTATATTCATGTAATTTCATTTCAAACTTTTCAAACAATGTAAATGCATCTGCTACACTACCAGCAAATCCGGCAACTACTTCATCATTAAATAATCTTCGCACTTTGCGTGCAGTTTGTTTCATAATAACTTGCTGACCGAGTGTTACTTGTCCATCACCACTCATAGCACATTGATCATTATGACGAATAGCAAATATCGTTGTAGCATGTAATTGATTATTCAAAATATCAGCTCCTTAAGCTCTAGGATGTGCATTTAAATAAGACTTTCTGAGATGTTCTTTTGTAACATGTGTATACTTACCGGTTGTAGATAAGTTAACGTGACCGAGTAAATCCTGCACTGTTCGTAAATCTGCACCATTATTTAATAAATGAGTGGCAAATGTATGTCTCAGTTTATGTGGATGAATTTCATTCGGTCCAGTTGCTCTCTTTACGATTTGGTCTAAGACATAACGAACGCCCCTTTCTGTTAGCGGGGCATTTCTGTTATTTATCAATAAATAATCATGATCAATTTTTCGGGTTTCTCTCAGTGCAAGATAATCTTCAATAGCACTTTGTGCAAATGCACCATACGGCACTATTCTTTCCTTATTCCCTTTACCTCGAACTTTTAACATCATCATTTGCTGGTCAAGATCCGTAAGTTTAAGATTCGTTAACTCTGCTGCCCGTATACCAGTTGCATAAAGTAATTCCAAAATTACTTTATCACGCGTATATAAAGGTTTCGATGTGTCAATCGCTTCAAATAATTGTGCCATCTCTTCTTCATAAAAAAATTTAGGTAAATATTTTTCTTGTTTTGGATGAACGAGCTGATTAAAAGGATTAACTTTTTCTGAATCCTGATATAAATATTTATAAAATGACCTTAATGATGAGATGTGTCTGGAAACAGTCGTTCTTTTAAGTCCTCTGTTATACATGTGGACTAAATAATTTCTCGCATCTCGGTACTCAAATATTGATATCGTTAAACATTCTTTTTGTAAAAATAATAAAAAATTCTGTAAATCATTTTCATAGGCAGTAATCGTATGCTCTGAAAAGTTGCGTTCTTGTTCTAAATATTTAAGAAATGCTTTAACTTCAGTGTTCATCATACTTCCACCCCTATTTATCTGAATTGTAACACAATTCATTTCTATTTTGAAATGATTTCTATCATAAAATTAAAGTGTAACTTTAAAATGTTCTAAAGTAGTTAACGCGCGATTTGCAAGTGCTTCATAGCGCTCTTTTTTATCTTTAATACGTGTATCTAAATTAGGAAGAAGGCCAAAGTTGGCATTCATCGGTTGAAAGTTTTTACTGTTCGTATGCGTAATATAATAAGCCATAGAACCGATCACTGTTTTTTCAGGGAATAGTACAGGCGCAACACCACTAATATGCTTAGCCATATTAATACCTGCAACTAATCCACTCGCTGCTGATTCTACGTATCCTTCAACACCAGTCATCTGGCCAGCTAAAAATAATTCATCGTTGCCTTTGAATTGATATGTCTGTTGTAAATTAGTTGGTGAATTAATAAATGTATTACGATGCATAACGCCATATCTGACAACTTCGACATTTTCTAATCCAGGAATTAGCTTTAATATCTCTTTTTGTGCACCCCATTTAAGATGTGTCTGAAAACCTACTATATTATATAAAGTTCCGGCAGCATCATCCTGGCGTAATTGAACAACTGCATATGGACGTTTTCCTGTCTTAGGATCTTCTAATCCAACAGGTTTCATCGGTCCAAATAATAAAGTTTTTCGTCCGCGTTTAGCCATCTCTTCAAATGGCATACAGCCTTCAAAATAAATCTCTTTTTCAAAATCTTTTAACGGAACAACTTCTGCTTCTAGTAAAGCATCATAGAATCGATTAAATTCCTCTTCCGTCATCGGACAATTTAAATAAGCAGCTTCACCTTTGTCGTAACGAGATTTTAAATAAACTTTTTCCATATCAATTGAATCCTTTTCTATGATTGGGGCAGCAGCATCATAAAAATAAAGATGTTCTTGTCCAGTCAAGCGTTGGATATCTTTACTCAAACTTTCTGTCGTTAAAGGACCCGTAGCAATAATTGTAGGACCGTCAGGTACACTGGTTATTTCTTCATTGATGACTTCAATATTCGGATGATTTTTTAAAGTGTCGGTAATATAACCACTGAATTCATGTCGGTCGACAGCTAATGCACCTCCTGCTGGAACTGAAGCATTATCGGCAGCTTTAATTACCAATGAATCTAATCGTCTCATTTCTTCTTTTAATACACCCACTGCATTTGTAAGTGCATTTCCTCGTAGGGAATTGGAACATACTAACTCTGCAAATTTATCTGTATGATGTGCCGGAGTCTGTTTAACTGGGCGCATTTCATATAATTTAACTTTCACGTCTCGTTTTGCTAATTGATATGCAGCTTCAGAACCTGCTAAACCTGCTCCAATGATATTTACTCTCTTCATTTTATTCCTCCTCTAAGTCCTACCCGATTGTAATATATTTTCATGTTTTTAAAAAGAGATTTATCTGAATTTATTATAAATTTGTCTAATTCTTAATAGAAAATTTACAAAAACAAAAAATGTGCACATCTGTATATTTGATGTGCACATCTTTCGTTATTGTGCTTTTTCGTCGTAATCACAATTTGTACATATGACTTGCGTTTGTTTGCCTTTTTTACGTTCAACAAGTTGTGTATCACATTTTGGACATTTACGTGCGATTGGTTTATCCCATGATAAGTAATCACATTCTGGGAAGTTACTACAACCATAAAAGATTCTATTCTTCTTCGATTTACGTTCAACGACCTCACCATCGTTACATTTAGGACATGGTACGCCGATTGTCTTAACTATTGCTTTCGTATTACGACAATCAGGAAAATTTGAACATGCCATAAATTTTCCGTATCGACCCATTTTATATACCATAGGTGAACCACATTTCTCGCAATCTTCACCAGCTGGCTCATCTTTGATTTCAATTTTCTCCATTTCCTGTTCTGCACGATCAACATGTGTCTTAAAGTCACCGTAGAATGTTGAAATAACCTTCTTCCACTCTATTTCTCCGTTAGCAACTCTATCAAGAAGCTTTTCCATATTAACTGTAAAATCAATATCAATAATCTCTGGAAAATATTCTTTTACAGATTCATGAACAATTTGACCGAGTTCTGTCGGATAGAATTTTTTCTGGTCTACTTTAACATAGTTACGTTTTTGAATCGTATCAATCGTCGGTGCATATGTAGAAGGACGGCCAATACCTTTTTCTTCTAAAGTTTTAACAAGACGCGCTTCAGTATAACGTGGAGGCGGTTGTGTAAAGTGTTGGTTTTCGTCAATATTTACTGCCTTTACTTTATCTCCGACATTCAGTTCAGGTAAACGATTTTCACCTTCTTCTTTATCTTCATCATTACCTTCAACGTATACGCTCATAAACCCTTTAAATTTAATCGTCTGACCATTCGCACGGAATTTAATATTATCCTGAACAAGATCGACACTTACAGTATCAATAACAGCAGGTGCCATTTGACTTGCCATAAAACGTTCCCAGATTAACTTATATAGTCGAAGCTGGTCTCGTGATAAATAAGCTTTCATTTCAGTCGGTGTTCGAAGTGCAGAAGTTGGACGTACTGCTTCATGGGCATCTTGAGCACCACCTTTAGCGCTCGCTTTACGTTTCGATAAATATTCTTTACCAAATTTTTCTTCAATGTAGCTAGCAGCTTCAGTTTTTGCTGTATCAGAGATACGTGTTGAATCGGTACGCATATACGTTATTAAACCTACAGTTCCCTGCTTCTTAAGATCTATACCTTCGTATAATTGTTGCGCCAACATCATCGTTTTACGTGTTTTAAAATTAAGTTTACGGGCAGCTTCCTGCTGTAATGAACTTGTCGTAAAAGGTAATGCTGGGTTTCTAAGCTTTTCTTTCTTTGTAACATCTGTCACCTCAAACATATCGGTCTTAAGCTGACTAACAATCGCTTTAACATCTTCGTCGTTCGATAACTTTTTAGGTTTGTTTGATTCATGCAAAAACTTTGCTTTAAATTCTTTATTTTTAAAAGAAAACAAACCGTCAATTGTCCAGTATTCCTCAGGTTTAAATGCATTAATCTCTTCTTCACGATCAATAATGAGTTTCAATGCAACAGACTGAACTCGGCCAGCAGAAAGTCCTTTCTTTACTTTTTTCCATAAAACAGGCGAGATATTATAACCAACGAGACGATCTAAGACACGTCGCGCCTGCTGTGCATCAACTAACTCATGCTTGATCTCACGTGGATTTTTAAAACTTTCTTTAACAGCATCTTTTGTTATCTCATTAAATACGACGCGAGATTTTGCTGATTGATCTATATCTAAAATATGTGCTAAATGCCAGGCAATCGCTTCCCCTTCGCGGTCCGGGTCACTTGCGAGATAAACGTTTTTCGCTTTTTTCGCATGTTTCTTTAAATCCTGTACAACAGGTCCCTTACCGCGTATCGTGATATATCTTGGTTCAAAATCGTTCTCAGTATCCACACCCATTTGACTTCTAGGTAAATCCCTAACATGTCCCATTGATGCGACAACTTTAAATTTTTTTCCTAAATATTTCTCAATGGTTTTTGCTTTTGCAGGCGATTCTACAATGACGAGATTCTCTGCCATTTTGATATCCCCCTTTAATTTAAATCTGTTTTGCTTTTCAATGATAAATAATATACGTTTCATTTCTATCTTGTCAAATTTTATTTCTAAATTCATACAAAAATTAAAATATAAACAATAAAAATGATGAAAAAATTTATAAAATATATTATTTATAATAGAAGAAACTCATCTATATAAAATCCTCTAAAATATCTTCTACTTGAACAATTATTTTAGCTCCTTCAGCAATCTTTTGATTACATCCTTGAGAAAGTTTTGAAATAATCTTACCAGGCAAGCAGTAAACATCTCGATTTTGATCTAAAGCCTGATCACACGTTATTAAACTACCGCTTCTCAGTTGTGCTTCAGTAATTAAAATGCCTTGTGATAATCCACTGATAATTCTATTACGTTCAGGAAATTGAAATTTAGCAATCTGTGTCGTTGGATAATATTCGCTAATAACAAGATGATGACATTCCATATTGCGTCGTAATAGCGTCACCTCTTCTGGATAATAGTAATCATGACCGAAACCAAGAACTCCAATGGTTTTGCCGCCATGATAATTTGCAGCCAAATGTGCATCACTATCTGCACCTTTAGCTAAACCACTTACAATTGTAATATTATGTTTCACTAAATGCGGCATAAATTGATCTATAACTTCTGATGTGTAGTCTGTTCTATTGCGACTACCGACAATCGCTAAAAAATGCTTACGCGATAAAATAGAAATATCACCTTTACAGAAAATAACAAATGGAACATCATAGATCTGTTTTAATAAAGATGGAAATTGATCAGAATTGTAAAATACAGGTGTAATAAAACGGGAAGATAAAGCGTGGTGTATTTCCTCAATACTAAGTGAATTGAATCGTTGAATTTTTAAATATAATTTATTATCACGATTAAGTAAATTATTTAATATCGGAAAGACACGTTTGTAAGGTATATCAAATGTATTAAAGTTCTGATTTATTTTATGAAGTTGTTGCGTTGTAAATCCAGATGCGATGAGCCTTAATATGAGTTGCTCTTCATGTGAATAATTCATTTTTATCACCTCAAACAATACAATAATTGTTTGATATTAACTTATTGTTAATTTAATTCATAATATTATTGAGATTTAATAAAAATTTTAGGGTTAAAATATTTTTTTACTCTTTTATTTCATAATATATGTAAAAAAAACATCACTTATTTTCCAATATTGTATTATCCCTAATTGATTTATTTAGTACATATTATCAACACATTTTCTCCTGAATTACTCTAAATAAAAAAGCCAAGACTCTTAATTGAGTCTCAGCTTACTAACATTTATTATTTAACAGTTAAACATTTTTCGTATAACCCATCTTCTTCTTTAATGCGTTCTACTAATGTTGAACCGATATCAGATGGCGTTGCTGCTGTTTTAATGCCTGCAGCATTCATCGCTTTAATTTTCTCTACAGCTGTACCTTTACCACCAGAGATGATTGCACCAGCGTGTCCCATACGTTTTCCTGGAGGTGCTGTTTGCCCACCTATGAATCCTACAACTGGTTTCGTCATATTTGCTTTAACCCATTCTGCTGCTTCTTCTTCAGCAGTTCCACCGATTTCACCAATCATTACTACTGCTAAAGTTTCAGGGTCATTATTAAATGCTTCTAAAGCATCGATAAAGTTTGTTCCGTTAACCGGATCTCCACCAATACCAACTGCTGTCGTTTGACCAATACCTAATTGTGTTAATTGATGTACCGCTTCATATGTTAATGTTCCAGAACGACTTACAACACCAACATGTCCTTTTTTATGAATATATCCTGGCATGATACCAATCTTGCATTCGTCAGCAGTAATAACACCTGGACAGTTAGGTCCCACTAAACGTGTTTTCTTGCCTTGCATATAACGTTTAACTTTAACCATATCTAACACTGGAATGTGTTCAGTGATACAGATTGCTAAATCTAACTCTGCATCTACACATTCTACGATTGCATCAGCAGCAAATGGTGCTGGTACATAGATAACCGAAACTGTTGCACCAGTAGCTTTAACTGCTTCTTCTACTGTATTGAATACTGGCACGCCTTCAACTTCCATGCCGCCTTTACCAGGTGTAACACCTGCAACGATTTTTGTACCATACTCAATCATTTGTTTTGTATGAAATAATGCTGTTGATCCTGTTATACCTTGTACGATTACTTTCGTATCTTTATCAATAAATACTCCCACGTTTATCCCCGCTTCCTATTTAGCTTCTTTTACTAATTCAACGATTTTTTGTGCACCTTCAGCCATTGTGCTAGCTGGAGTAATTGCTAATCCAGAATTGTTTAGAATTTCTTTACCTTGTTCAACGTTTGTACCTTCTAAACGTACAACTAATGGAATAGTTAATTCTAATTCTTTCGCTGCTGCTACAACACCTTCAGCGATAATGTCACATTTCATGATGCCACCAAAGATATTTACAAAAATACCTTCAACTTTTTCATCACCTAAAATGATCTTGAAAGCTTCAGTAACTTTCTCTTTTGTAGCGCCGCCCCCTACATCCAGGAAGTTCGCCGGATTTCCGCCGAAGTGGTTAATTGTGTCCATTGTAGCCATTGCAAGACCCGCACCGTTAACCATACAGCCGATATTTCCATCTAAAGCAATGTATGATAAATCATATTTAGATGCTTCGATTTCTTTTGGATCTTCTTCGTCTAAATCACGTAATTCAACTACGTCTTTTTGACGGAATAAGGCATTAGCGTCAAAGTTAATCTTAGCGTCTAAAGCTAAAACGTCGCCAGAACCTGTTGTTACTAATGGGTTAATCTCAATAATAGATGCATCTTTTTGAATGAATACATCATATAATCCCATCATAATTTTAACTGCTTTATTTACAGATTCTTTAGGAATATTAATGTTGAATGCTAAACGACGTGCTTGATAAGGCATTAATCCTACTACAGGATCGATGACTTCTTTGAAGATTTTTTCCGGAGTAGCTTCTGCTACCTCTTCAATTTCAGTTCCACCTTCTTCAGATCCCATTAATACAACTGAATCTGTTGCACGGTCTAATACAAAACCTAGGTAGTATTCTTTTTGAATGTCGCAACCTTCTTCAATTAAAAGGCGTTTAATTTCTTTACCTTCCGGGCCAGTTTGGTGCGTAACTAAAACTTTGCCTAATAATTCTTTGGCATAGCTTTCTACTTCATCCAATGATTTAGCAATTTTAACGCCACCCGCTTTACCACGGCCACCAGCGTGAATTTGAGCTTTAACAACATAAACGCCTTCTGTTAAACCTTTTGCTACTTCAACTGCTTCTTCAGGTGTATATGCAACTGAA
Organism: Macrococcoides bohemicum; assembly: GCF_016865215.1. Lineage (NCBI taxonomy): Bacteria > Bacillati > Bacillota > Bacilli > Caryophanales > Staphylococcaceae > Macrococcoides > Macrococcoides bohemicum. The sequence goes on along the minus strand of NZ_CP054482.1, from coordinate 1,116,521 downwards.
CCATTTGGTACTGCTACACCCATCGAGCGAAAAATTTCTTTCCCTTGATACTCATGGATATTCATCTTCCATCCTCCTAGATTGCACAATTATTTATGTTACGTTTCAATTATAGAAAATGTAAGCGCTATTGTAAACTGAATAATCCTAAAAAGAAACGTGTTTTCACTCAAATTTTTCAAAAATGAGTAAAAACACGTTTTAAGTAACGTTTAAATCAAAAATTGCATGTTCTCATCGATTTAATTGGTTCAAATGTTTTTCGGTGAATAAGTGTTATGCCATAAGTCGCTAAACCTTCCAGATGTTTCTTCGTACCATATCCAGCATTATTTTCAAAATCATAACCCGGATAGATTTCGGCTAATTCTGCCATTAAACGGTCACGGTATTGTTTAGCGATAACACTTGCTGCTGCAATTGAAATACTTGTACTATCACCTTTTATGATGGATTCTTCTATTAATCCCGTCTGTAACTTCATCGCATCAATTAACAGCACATCAGGTGTTACAGGTAATCCTTCAATCGCACGCAACATTGCTATTTTAGTCGCCTCATAAATATTTACAGCGTCTATTTCTTCTACCGTTGCTATACCGATTGCACAAGTTACATTTTCAATTAGATCAGCTTCTATTTTTGCACGATTGATTTTAGACATTTGTTTAGAATCATTTAGCCCGTAAAATGCATGATTCTCATTGAGTATAACAGCACACGCTACTACTGGACCTGCTAATGGCCCACGCCCAACTTCATCAATACCGGCTATAACTTTCCCAGGATATTTATTTTCATATAAAAGCATCTCATCGTATTGTTCAACTAATTGCTTTTGTTTTTCATAAATTTTTTTTTGCTGATTTTTAATTTTTAAAGCACCCGTTCTTGTCTCAGTCGCAAAGAATTTATCAAGATTACTCACCGGAATTGATTGTACCAATGATTTTAACTGTGCGATACTATAGTCATTACTCTTCATCTTTTTCCTCTAATAAATCAAGTGAATCAAACGTATATTTACCGATTTTCTCATTACGTATATCACGAATAATCAATTCAACAACACTTTCATAATCAATTTCATTACCACGTAGTTTCATTCCACGAGACTTTCCGATAGCATCAAATACTTCAACATAAGGTGTATCCGCTTCAACATTAATGTTGTAATGTTTATTCAGCGTTTGGAGATCATTCTGTTGTAAAAACTCAATCCCATATATCGCTACTTCATCCAGATGAACAATACTATCTTTGATTGCCCCTGTTAAACTTAATTTTTTTCCGACAAACTGATCTTCAAACTTCGGCCATAGAATACCTGGTGTATCAAGTAATTCTAAGCTAGTTCCTACTTTAATCCATTGCTGCTTTTTAGTAACACCTGGCATATTCCCTGTCTTAGCGATTGATTTCTTTGCTAAACGGTTTATCAGTGTTGACTTACCAACATTCGGGATACCTACAATCATCGCACGTATTGCACGTGGTCTTAAACCTTTTGCTTTCATGCGATCAAATTTTTCTTTCGTTACAATTTCTGCAGCTTTTGTCACTTGCGATAAATTTTTACCATTTTTACTATCAATAAGGACTGGATAGAAACCTTTTTCTTCAAAATATTGCATCCATTGACGCGTCTTATTTAAATCCGCCATATCCATCTTATTCAAAAGCACAACACGAGGCTTATCTTTAATGACTTCATCAATCATCGGGTTGCGTGATGAATACGGAATTCGTGCATCTACAAGCTCAAATACTACATCTACCAGCTTTAATTGTTCTGTTACTTCTCTTCTTGCCTTGGCCATATGACCAGGAAACCATTGAATAGTCATCTATATTATATCTCCCTACTATATATTTAATGATTTAACACGTGACCTTTATTATAATGTCATTATAATATTATATACTATTATGAAGATATATTTTTAAAAAAAGAGGCGTACATATGTTAATATCTTTGATTATTCCAATCTATAATGAAGAAAAAAATATCTATAAGCTGGCTGAAACGATTCAGCAAACGATGGATAAACATCATTTCCACTATGAAGTAATGCTTGTTAACGACGGTTCTAAAGATCGTTCTTTACAGTTATTAAAAGAAATTGCAACACAGAATCACAATTTTAAATATATATCTTTTTCAAGAAATTTCGGTAAGGAGGCAGCAATGTTTGCGGGTCTTAAAAATTGTTCAGGTGACTGCGCAATCATTTTAGATGCCGATCTTCAGCATCCACCAGAATTTATTCCTACAATGGTTGCCGCATATCAGGAAGGATACGATCAGGTTGTGATGCGCAGAGACCGATCTGGAGAACAGTTTTTAAGAAAAATTCCGACACAAATTTTTTATAAATTGATCAATAGTACAGTTGACGTTAAATTAACAGATGGCGAAGGCGATTTTCGTTTAATATCACGTGATGTGATTGACAGTATCGTGTCTCTGGAAGAATATAACCGATTTTCAAAAGGTATATTTGAATGGGTTGGCTATAACAAAAAAACGATACCTTTTAAGAATATGCAGCGTGAATCTGGTCAATCATCATTTTCCAGCCTTAAGCTTATCGATTATGCCATCGATGGTATCATCAGTTATAATAATAAGCCACTTAGAATCTGTTTTTATTTAGGAAGCATCACGATGGTGCTATGTTTATTATATATTTTAATGACTTTAATCCAGATCATGACGCACGGCATTGATGAACCCGGCTATTTCACGATTATTTCATCTGTGTTGTTTTTAGGTGCCCTACAGCTTTTTAGTTTAGGCATTATTGGAGAGTATATCGGTCGAATATATTTTGAAACGAAGAAACGACCACACTATATTATTAAGGATACGAATATTAAACACAGTACTGGTGAATCAGATGAAACTTAATCAATCATATCAACGATTTATCAAGTTTGTAGTTGTAGGTATCATCAATACATTCAACTATTATGTGATATATCTTTTCTTATTAAAAATAGTATCTGCCAACTATTTATTTAGTCATTTAACAGGATTCATCTGTTCGTTTATTATTTCATTTTTCCTAAACTGCTACTTTGTTTATAGCGTTAAACCTACATGGCATAAATTTATAGCTTTTCCTTTAACACAGGTTGTCAATATGGGAATTCAGACAGCATTACTGTATATATTCGTTGATATTTTTTCTATCAATAAAGTCTGGGCACCTTTTCCTGCATTAATCTTTACAATTCCAATAACATATATCATTACAACTTATATTTTAACGAAGGAGCAAAAATGAAGAACAAAAAATACTCACCACTATTGTTAATTGTAATCGCATTATTATTAGCTATATTCGGTCATAGTTTTTACATCTATCGATTCTTTAAAGACGGGACTATCTTTACAGGACCAAATGATGGACTGGAACAAATGTTACCGATGCAGCTATATCTATATGATAAATTCATCTCCGGGGAATTCTTTTATAATTTAGACTTTGGTCTTGGGGGAGATTATTATACAGATTTAGCATATTACTATTCTACATCGATTATTTTCTTTATTAATATGCTCGCTGTACGTTTTTTTGATTTATTTTTTAACTTTCAGGTAGACACTGTTACTTTCTGGGCTAAAAATGCATTCTTTATCTCGATAGCTAAATCAACTGCTGGTATTTTAGCGAGTTACTATTATTTCAGAAAGATAAAGATGACACCAATTCCTGCGTTATTGTCTGGTTTTCTATTCTTAACATCAGCAATATACTTTAGGTTTACATTATACTGGTCATTCTTTAGTGATGTTTTTATTTTCTTACCATTGTTATTACTAGGTATTGAACGTTACATACAAGATGAGAAAAAAGGTATTTTTATCATTGCTACTGCTTGTATTTTTATCAATAACTTCTACTTTGCATATTATCAGGTGTTATTCGGATTAATCTATTTTGTTCTAAGAAATATTTTCAGAAGTGAGTATGATACAGTTGAACGCGCTAAGCAGTGGATTAATTTTGTGATTATGGCTGTACTTGGTTTAATGATCAGTGCTTTTGCATTTTTTTATGGGGCAAAGAGTTTTCTACAGAATGAACGTGCGCCTTATAACGTAAAGATACCTTTATTTGATCCATTTGATCAAAATGCCAATATCTTTTATGATAATTATCTTGTCATCGTCCTATTTATTACTATACAGGCATTACTTACTTTTAAATTCTATAAAAATTATTTCTATCGCTTTTTTGCAATTATGTCTATTGCTTTGATGTTGCTTAGCTTCACGCCTTTTATCGACTCAGTATTTAATGGTTTTAGTGCACCTCAAAAACGCTGGCACTATTTAATTACATTCTTTACAAGTGGCTTGATCGGATTCTATATTATGAAATTTAAAGAGATTTCAATCCAGAATTACTTATATTCTTTAGTTCCGGGATTTGTCATTGTATTTATGAGTCATCATTATATAGATAAAGCTGTAACCTGGATCTGGCTTTTACCTGTTATCGCAATCATTGGATTAATTGTATTAATCGTCAAAGACAATGCAGTCAAACAAACAATTTACTATTTACTAATTGCAATGATTATTATACTGGACTGGGATATTGTTCGCGTACATAATAAACTCGATAACTATAATCCAGGTATTGAAGAGCGTGCAAAGATGAGTTATATCGAGTCTAGTGTTTATGACTCTCCTTTGCAAAGGCAAATTGTAGATGAACTAAAGAAAAAATTAAAGCCTGGGGAACGTATCGACTGGCGTGTATTAGAACAAGATAACACACCGATGTATCAAAACTATAACGGGGTTTCATTATATTCAAGTATCTTTGATGGCTCACTTATTGATTTTTTCTATAAGCAATTAAAAATCAATATTAAAGAAGAGTCATTATCTCGATACTCTACTTTTAATTCAAGAAGTAACTTAGAGTCACTTATGAATATTCGTTATTTAGTAAGAAAGTCTTATCAGACAGATATCCCTGAAAACTTTAAGTTAATTGCTGATAATGGGAAATATAAAATATATGAAAATACTAAAATGATTCCTTTCGCTCGAATTACATCCAACGTAGTAAACAGCAATGATTTAACAACTCCGATTGACAGAGAACATGCAATGATAGAAGCTATCGTATCTGATCGTTTAGCAACGAATTACAAAATCAATCCAGCAAAAAATTTATTATCTGAAATGAAAGTTACACCTTCAGGTGCTGAATGGATTGCTGATAATAAGACATTAAAGGTGAATCCTCCTAGCGGTGGATTAGTAATAGACATCCCAAAAGCTTTATTAAAAGCGTATAAAGATTTTTATGTAGATATGCATGTACAGTTACAATCACCTGTCACAAATCATCAGATTAATATCAATGGGTACGCGAATAACCGACTATTTCAAACGAGTAAATATCGCACACATTATGATGATCTGATGTATAGAGTGAAGTCACCGAAAAATGGAAAGATATTGATCGGTTTAACAGGTGGAACGTATCAATTAACAATCAATGGTATTTATGGAGAAGACTATAAAACTTTATCTAAAGTGAATCAGACAAAAAATTATACGTTCACTGATAACGGTAATAAAATGACTGTTCAGCTTAAATCATCAAAAGATGGTTACTTAACAGTACCTATTACATATCGCGATGGTATGCGCGCATATGTTGATGGTAAAAAAGTTGATGTTGAAAGAGCAAACTATATTATGAGCGCTGTGAAAGTCGATGATAATACAAAAACTGTAGAATTTCGTTATACGCCACCATATTTTTATTTGATGGTCGCAATATCGCTATTAGGTATTATTCTTTCTGTGTTGTACACGAGAATTTCGACTGGTGAAAGGAAGAAGATAAAATATGTTTTCTCAAAAAATAAAAAACAGGATCTGGTCTAACATAAAAATCTTAGGAGTGGCAACTATATTGTCACTCCTTGCTCATAGTTTCGTCCTTTTTCGTTTATTTAAGGATGGCACATTATTTACGGGTAAAGGTGATGGTATCGCACAAATGATTCCATTTCAAATGTATTTGTATGACAAATTCACACATTTGCATTTCTTTTATGATATTGACTTTGGCATAGGCGGAGACTTTTTTAGAAGTCTTGCTTATTACTATTCAACTGCCCCACTTTCATATTTAAATTTCGCAATCGTTTGGCTTAGCAATATCTTCTTACCAATTGATACGACTGACCCTGTTTTCTGGGCAAAGAATCAATTCGTCATTTCTATTATAAAGCTTACGTTTATTATCTTTACGACTTATAAACTTTTACGTTATTTCAATCTTAATCAACTTTCAAGCTGGACTGGTGCATTTATATATGGATGGTCTACAGCATATTTCTTCTTTACGTTTACATGGAGTTTTTTTAGTGATGTGATGCTATGGTTGCCTTTAACTATCTTAGGCTTGGAACGTTTCTTTCACGAAAGAAAGATCGGGTTATTTATTACAGCGATTGCACTCACATTACATTCGAATTTTTACTTTAGCTATTATGAATTTATTTTTGTTTTATTTTATTTTCTCTATCGCGTTATTTACCCAAAAGAGACCGATGTCGTTGATCGTATTCAAAAAGTATTATTATTATCGATAGCCTTAATACTCGGTCTTGGTATAGCAGCTGTAGGTATATTTACTGGAATATCAAGTTATTTGATGAATGATAGAACATTACCACCAATTCAGGTTAAGCCATTCATCGATATGGTAGGTTTTTATAATCTATTCTATGATGGCTATTACGTTGTTATTTGCTTTATCACCGTTCTGGCATTAATGTCATTTAAAATGTATCGACATTATATGTACCGACTGTTTGCAACGATTACGTTAATCTTTATGATTTGTTCATTAAGCCCATTATTCGACAGTTTTTTTAATGGCTTTTCAATCGATCAGCGTCGCTGGATCTATCTACTCGTATTTACATCAGCTGTATTGATTGCCCACTATTTAAATCATTTAAGACAAATTGATTTAAAGACATTTCTGATTTCACTTATTCCGGTATGCATTGTTTATCCGGTATCAATGTATGGTCATGAAAAAGCATTGATGTGGTTATTATTTATTCCAATCATCTGTATCATAATAGGTTTCTATTTATACAGTAAAAATAGAACTACATATCAATTATTACATGCAACCATCATTATTATGAATTTTGTCTTTGTCTATGATTATGTAACGCAGCAAATGGATACATTACATCCTGCAAAAGAACATAATATTGATTTCTTAAACTCTGAAAACTTTAATTCAAAGACCCAGCAAAAAATGATCAATGACATTAAGAAAGACCAATTGCCTGGTGAACGCATTGAATGGCAAACTTCAAGTACCCATAATACACCGATGTATCAAAAATTTAATGGCATTAAATTATATTCATCAATCTTTGATCAGGACATCTTAAAGTTTTATGATAAAGAACTGAATATTACGATGCCGACAGATAGTAACTCTATCTATTATGGCCTTGGAGAACGGGCAAATCTTTATAGTTTATTTAATGTCGATACTACAATCAGAAATACAGAAAGTAGTACATTACCCTATGGTTTCTCAAAGGATAAAACATACGCTGAACCTAATGGTACCAAACAATATATTGTCTATAACAATGAAAATCAACTACCATTTGTCCGCGTTACAAACAATGTGTATAATGCACAGACACTAAACACACCTATCGACCGTGAACATGCGATGTTAAATGGTGTAGTCCTTGATAGAAAGGGCAAAGCATCTAAACAACCTGCTAAAAACTTATTAGATCAATCTCAAATCACTTATAAAGATGCTACATTTGATGGTAATAAATTGATTGTTACTCAGGAAAATGGTGGTCCGAGAATACAATTACCTCAAGAAATCGTCGATCAATATAAAGATCTCTATGTCACTTTATGCATAGAATCAAAAACATTTAAAGATTTTCATTATGTCTGGATCAATGAGATTTATCAATCACGTAAACCTCTTGATGATGACTATCGTCGATTTAATCCAACGATAACATTGAAAGTTAAATCAAGTGCTTTATTAGAATTAAAACTTAAACCTGGTGAATATCGTTACAAACTAAATGGCATCTATGGTGAGGATTATAAAACATTAAAACAAGCAGCAAAACAAAAAAATAATCATCAGTTCACACAAGATAAAGATAAGATGATTATTAAACTTGGTAAGCATCATGGAGGTTACGCGGTTATTCCGGTACCCTATTTAAAAGGGATGAAAGCTGAAGTAGATGGAAAGACAAGTGAAGTTCAGGAAGGTAACTATTTAATGACAGTTGTCCCAATTGAAAAAGGAGCACAGCAAATCATTATTCGCTATACGCCTCCCTATTTTCACTTGATGCAATTTATCTCAATAATATCTATTATTTTAGCTATCCTGTTTACTAAAGCAGTCTATCAACGTAAATTCTTACATCATAAACGAAACAGCATTACTTATAATGAAGAAGATAAACAGTTTGATCATCATTTAACAACTGAGATGTAAGGAGATGAAATAAGTGAATAATGAAGCAAATCAACACGCATTAAATTTTTCTAAGAGCATTATTTCAAATTGGTTCTATTACTTTTTAAGTGCATATACTATGTATGCACTTTTCACTCTTTTTACTATTGATTCCAACAATTTATATTTTCATTTGACACGTCCATATGAGTTCTCAGTGGTTTGTCTTTCAGTTTTAGCCCTTGCAATTGGATGTTATTTTATGAATCGTTTCATACCTATTTCTCCATTTGAATTAACAAGTATATGTTTAAGCGCTTATATGATAAGTGTTTGTTTAAAAGCACCAAGCCCTTTAATCATTGTCGGTTTTCTAGTAATCAGTATCATGATATTTACGAAACTATTATTTGAGAAAAGCACGGTTACGATATTTATCGGTATTTGTTTTATTGTAATCATGATTAAAGGAATATTTTTACATGATGCAAATGGTGAAGCTTTACAAAAGTTCAACTATGTTATCACAGATAAAGATAAAGATTTAAAAAAAGGGTTATTAACCGGACTATATCTATCAAATTTTACGGCTGGTATACTTTATGTATTACAACGCTCTAAAATTTCTGATAAAATAATTCATAACTTACAGATAAAACATATTTTAAAGACGCTTGTTATCGTTATTCTTATTATCATGACAACTTACACATCGATAATCATGATTGGTAAAGAGCTCGTCATGGGTTTTGCAACATATGACAAAGGATTATTTACACAAATGTTTGAAAGTATGCGTCAAGGAAGAGGTCCGATGACTTCGCTTGAAAGAGATCAGTGGATGTCACATTTTCATGTGCATGTCTCACCAATATTTTATTTAATGCTCCCTTTCTATATGCTATGGCCGAAACCTGAAACGCTGGAATTATTACAGGTGCTTGTTACAATGAGCGGTATTGTCCCGCTATACTTAATACTGAAACATTTCCAGTTCAACCGAGTAATACAATCATTGTTTTTATTACTATTTATTGTTACACCAACACTTTCAAGCTCTCATTTATACGGCTTACATGAGAACTGTTTTCTTACACCACTTTTGTTATGGTTAGTACTGGCAAACTTAAAAGGCTGGACATATCGTCTGATTATTATTTTAGGATTCACATTACTCATTAAAGAGGATATTATGATCTATATTATTGCGATTGGATTGTATTTTTCTTTTCAAAAAGAATTCAAAATATCTACGAAACGTACAATCTTTATCGTAATAACTCAAATTTTTATACCAATATGTTACTTTGCAATATGTATGTATTATTTAAATACAATTGGCGATGGTTCAATGACAACGCGTTTCACAAACTTTATGTTACCAGGACAAACGAGTCTAAAGGATGTAATTATCAACATATTCACAAATCCAACCTATTTCCTTAGTGCGCTGTTTACGTTTAATAAAATCAAATACATCATCACCCTGCTATCAATGTATGTATTTTTACCACTAATACAGAAACATTGGATCAATTATATACTACTGCTTCCAATGATGGTCATTAATCTATTAAGTGATTTCCCTTATCAGGCTGACTTCGGCTTTCAGTACCATTATGGAAGTACAGCCTTGTTATTATTTATGACAATGCTTGCAGTAAATATATTACTCAAAAAAAGAGATTCAATCAATGAACAGGATCAAAAACAACAACTAGCCTTAATAATGAAAGGTCATCGCAAAATCATATTATTATTAACGTGCGCATGTATTATGTCAGCGTCGATATTCTTTACACTGATGCATCCATCAACTTACGGTATTAAAGCATATGCTAAACAAAGTACGTATTTTAAAGAAAAAAAGCAAACGTTAAAATCACTGCCACAAAATAAAAAAATATTGGCATATGGCTTTTACACGACGCAGCTTGCTCAAAACAAAAATTTATATGATCTTGATTATCATAATGATAAAAAAATTGATACGAATATTGAGTATGTTGTTGTTCCAAGAACATTATCAAGTGATGGTTCTGCACAGTCTCAGTTAATCGCACAATATATGAATCATGGTTATAAAGAATACCACTTATCTACTCCAGAGATTCTAATATTAAAAAGATAACGAAAAATGCATGAGGCTGTTATGAAGTAAACCCTTAAAGTTGAATCTTTAAATTCAACTTTAAGGGTGTTTATTTTTAATAAAAAAAGCCACTTCATTTCTGAAGTGACTCAAATTGTTGCTTCTATTAACGAATTTCTTTAATACGAGCAGCTTTACCACGAAGGCTACGTAAGTAATAAAGTTTCGCACGACGTACTTTACCACGACGTAATACTTCAATTTTCTCGATTTTAGGTGTGTGTACAGGGAATGTACGCTCAACACCAACACCGTAAGAAATCTTACGAACCGTGAAAGTTTCAGAAATTCCGCCACCGCGACGTTTAATGACAACACCTTCGAAAACCTGGATACGTTCGCGAGATCCCTCAACGATACGTACGTGTACTTTTAAAGTATCTCCAGGACGGAATGATGGTAAGTCTGTACGCAATTGGTCTTTTGTAATTGCATCGATTAATACATTATTTGACATATTATTCTTCTCCTTCTACCTATGTTCTTAAGGCTTTGCTCAGCGGATCATAGTGATTTATGTGTTTTTCACACTTTTATAATTATACTAGGTTACATAATACAAGTCAATATATTATTTATATTATCCTACTTATTATCTTTCAATTGCTTTAATATTTTTAAATCTTGCTCAGTTAAAGGATAAGTTTCTAACAAATCAGGACGACGTTCAAACGTTCTTTTTAAAGATGCTTTATGACGCCAATCTGCAATGCGTTTATGATCGCCGCTCATTAATACGTCTGGCACCTTTAACCCTTGAAATTCTGCCGGTCTTGTATATTGAGGATGCTCCAGTAAACCGCTTGAAAATGAGTCATCTTCATGAGATACTTCATTACCTAATACTTCCGGTATTAGCCGAACAATCGCATCCGTCATTGTTATCGCTGCATATTCTCCACCTGTTAATACAAAGTCTCCTAAAGAAATTTCATCTGTTACAAGTTCTGTACGAATACGCTCATCATATCCTTCATAATGACCACAAATAAATACGAGATGGTCTGCATGTGCTAATTCCTCTGCTTTAGCCTGATCAAATCGTTTTCCTTGGGGACACATTAAAATAACACGTGTTTTATCAGTGGTAGCAAGACTATCCATCGCATTGAAGATTGGTTCTGGTTTTAACACCATCCCTTGTCCCCCACCATATGGATAATCGTCAACTTGATGATGTTTATTATTTGAATAATCTCTAAAGTTAACAGTATTGAATTGAACGATGCCCTTATCTTGTGAACGTTTCATAATAGAATGATTTAATATATCAAACATTTCCGGAAAAAGTGTTAAATAATCAATTCTCACGATAAAAGACCTTCCATCGCTTCTATTGTAATACGTTTATTTTCAATATCAATTTCTTTTACGACATCTTCAATATATGGAATAAGATGCTCTTTTTCTCCACTAATTACCCAAACATCATTTGCACCTGTTTCAAAAATATCTGTCACTTTACCGATTGATACCCCATCATTAAAAACTTCACATCCAATGATATCACTATAATAATATTCATTTTCTTCTAAAGGTAGTGATGAAATATCAACATCCTGATACACATCAAGACCTTTATATTGTTCAACGTCATTAATATTATTAATGCCAACGAACGAGACCATATGAAAGTTCTTATGCACACGATATGACTTAATTGTAAGTTCTACTGTTTCATCTTTAAAAGGAATCAATAATACTTTACCGGGCTGAAACCGTTCTTCAGCAAAATCAGATGCTGATAATATTTTAACCTCACCTTTAACACCATGCATATTTACAATCTTTCCAACAATTACATTCATTATGATTACCTCCACTCATCCTCATAAAAAAAGAGTACCAAAAATGGCACTCTTAATCAATTTCTACAAACACTTTCTTACTTGACTCGTTATTAGACCCTGAAACGACCGTTCGAATCGCTTTCGCAATACGTCCATGTTTACCTATTACTTTTCCAACATCATCTGAATGTAGTATTAAATGATAGGTAATACTCGTTGCATGTTCTTCTTTTTCAATCTTAATATCTTGCGGATGATCGACGAGTGGTTCAATAATCGTTTGTAATAATTTTTCCATCGGAATTACTTCGCGATTTTTTGGTTATGGAATTTTTCCATGATACCTTGTCCAGACAAGATATTACGTACTGTATCAGTAGGTTTAGCACCTTCAGCTAACCATTTTAAAGCTAACTCTTCATTAACTTTAATTTCAGCTTCTGGTTTAGCAACCGGATTATATGTTCCGATTGCTTCAATGATACGTCCGTCACGAGGTGAACGAGCGTCTGCTACTACGATACGATAGAATGGGTTTCTTTTAGATCCCATACGAGTTAAACGAATTTTTACTGCCATAATTAAATCTCTCCATTTCATAACTTTCTACAAGAATTAATAATAACAGACTCTTTTCTTCCTGTAAAGTATTTTTTCTTTACAGATTAATTATTTATTTTCAAAATGTGCATCAACAATTGGTTTAACTTTCTTGCCGTAAAGTTTTATCGCATGCATCACTTGCTCATGTGGCATTGATCCCATCGGTAGATGAATCATAAATCGTGATAAACCGAGCGTTTCCATCGTATTAATAATTTTTTGGGCAACGCGCTCTGGGCCACCTACATACAACGATCCGTGTTCAATTTCAGTCATATAATTTTCCATTGTATACGCCCCCCAGCCACGTTCTTTTGCAATAACTGCATGACTCGCGGCCATTGAAGGATAATATGCTTTAAAGGCTTGTTCATCCGTATCTGCAATGTATCCCCATGAATGGTTGGCAATCACCAACTTAGATAGATCATGGCCATGTTCTCTTGCCGCTGCTTTATATATTTCAACATTATAACGAAATCTCGCTGGATTACCACCAATAATCGCATATGTAATAGGCAGCCCTAAAATACCAGCCCTAGCTGATGATTCAGGTGTACCACCAGTGGCCAAATGAATCGGTATCTCTTTTTGGACAGCTCGTGGGTATACACCCAAACCATTTATCGGCGCACGTGTTTTACCTGACCAATTTACGATTTCATTTTTGTTGATATTCATCAGTAAATCCAATTTTTCTTCATATAATAAATTATAATCATTTAAATCGTAACCGAATAATGGAAATGACTCAATAAATGAACCACGGCCAGCCATTATTTCTGCACGGCCATTAGATAAAGCATCTAATGTTGCAAATCTCTGATATACTCTGACGGGATCATCAGAAGAAAGTACAGTAACCGCTGATGAAAGTTTAATATGCCTTGTCTGTGTTGCTGCTGCAGCTAGTACAGTAATAGGATCTGACACTGCGAAATCTTTACGATGGTGTTCACCTAATCCATATATATCTAATCCGACTTCTTCGGCGAGTTTAATTTCTTCTACAATATTTCTCATTCTTTCAGCAGCAGGTATTTTCGGTAAAATGCCTGCTGGTGTATAAATATCACTATTATCTCCAAATGATGTTAAACCTAATTCAACTTTCATCTTTAAACCTTCTCTCCTACGATATAATTAATATACTAAATATAATATTTATATGAATATTTGTCAATTATCGTATATTTCATTAAAAAAACTGTAGACATTAACTTCTAATTGAAGTGGTTGCCTACAGTTATGAAATATAAAATCATTATCTAATTAAAATGGTAAATTCATACCCGCAAATGGATTTTTGCCTTTTTTACCTTTTTTCATTCCGCTAAACTGCTTCATCATTTTCTTCATCTCATCAAACTGTTTAATCAGCTTGTTAACTTCCGATAAACTACGTCCTGAGCCTATAGCAATACGTTTTTTACGACTCACATTGATGATCGCCGGATTTTCACGCTCTTCTTTCGTCATACTTCGAATAATCGCTTGTATATGATCAATTTGCTTTGGATTCATATTCAGCTGATTAACTTGCTTCATCTTATTTGCACCCGGTATCATTTTAAGCAGATCATCTAAAGGTCCAAGTGCTTTCACCTGCTCAAGCTGATCCAGAAAATCATCAAAAGTAAATGATGATGTACGCATCTTTTGTTCTAATTCTTTTGCTTTCGATTCATCAACCTGAGATTGAGCCTTTTCGATTAAACTTAATACATCACCCATACCTAAAATACGTGATGCCATACGTTCAGGATGGAAAGGTTCTAAGCCGTCCATCTTCTCACTCATACCGACAAACTTAATAGGTTTTTGCGTTACGCTACGAATAGATAGCGCCGCACCACCACGTGTATCACCATCAAGTTTAGTTAAAGTAACACCCGTAACATCTAATTGCCCATCAAAGCTTTCAGCAACATTTACTGCATCCTGACCAGTCATTGAATCTACAACGAGCATTATTTCATCAGGTTTCGCTACTTCTTTAACATCTACAAGTTCCTGCATCAGCTTCTCATCAATATGCAGTCGACCTGCAGTATCGATAATCACAAAATCAAGATGTTCCTCTTTTGCATGTTGCAATGCGCGTTCTGTAATTTCAGCAGGAGATACTTGATCACCTAAAGTAAATACAGGTATATCAATTTGCTTACCAACTGTCTGTAACTGCTGAATTGCTGCTGGTCTATAAATATCACATGCAACAAGTAAAGGTTTTTTATTATATTTCTTTCTCATTAATAGTGCAAGTTTACCTGCAGTTGTTGTTTTACCTGCCCCTTGCAAACCCACCATCATAATAACTGTCGGTGGTTTCTTGCTCATATTAATCTGAGTGTTTTCTCCACCCATCAATGTTGTTAATTCATCCTGTACAATCTTAATGACTTGTTGTCCAGGTGTTAAAGAACTCATAACATCTGAACCCAGCGCGCGTTCAGAAACAGTTGCAACGAACTGCTTAACAACTTTAAAGTTAACATCTGCCTCAAGCAATGCTAAACGTACTTCACGCATCATCACTTTTATATCCGCTTCAGTAACTTTACCTTTTCCTTTAATTTTCTGCATTGTAGCCTGGAGTCGATCTGATAATCCTTCAAAAGCCATACAATGACCCCCTTATTCTATTTTCTGTAATGCTTCAATATATTGATTAATCTTATCTTTGTTAATTGTTGCCTTTGCTAACTCTGTTTGAATGCTATTAATTAATTGTTGTCTTTCTTCAAACTTTTCATATAAGCCTAGACGCGTTTCATAATCTTCTAATAATTCGTCAGTACGTCTTATATTATCATAAACAGCCTGACGTGACACATTAAAAGTTTCTGCAATTTCAGATAGTGATTCATCCAGTAAGTAATAACGCTCCAAATAATTGCGCTGTTTATCTGTCAATAATGACTGATAAAAATCAAACAAATAATTCATGCGCATCGTTTTAACTAAATCACTACTCATCTCGAACATCCTTTAAAACTTCTGCTGCTTTGTTTTCTTCTTCTGTAGATTGTTCAATCATATCAGCAAATAATCCGTATACATAACTTTCTGCATCGAATGGCTGCAGGTCATCCAGCTTTTCACCTAGTCCGACAAATTTAACAGGAATGTGTAATTCATTACGTATAGCAAGTACGATACCACCTTTTGCTGTACCATCTAATTTAGTCAATACGATACCTGAAACATCTGTTACTTCTTTAAAAGCTTTCGCTTGAACTAAAGCATTTTGACCGGTCGTTGCATCAAGTGCCAATAATACTTCATGTGGTGCACCTGGTACAGCTTTTGATAATACTTTCTTCACTTTTTCAAGCTCTGTCATTAAGTTCGCTTTGTTTTGCAAACGACCTGCAGTATCACAGATTAAAATGTCTGCACCGCGGTTCTTCGCAGCATTTACTGCATCATACATAACAGCTGCTGGATCTGATCCTTCCTTCTGTTTAATGACTTCGACACCGACACGGTCTCCCCATACTTGTAATTGTTCAATAGCACCGGCACGGAAAGTGTCTCCTGCTGCAAGCATAACTTGCTTACCTTGCGCTTTATAACGGTGCGCGAGTTTACCGATTGTTGTCGTTTTACCAACACCGTTTACCCCAACCATTAAAATAACAGTTAACTCGCCTTCTTGAATATTCATCTTTTGAAGTTCATCGTCTTCCTGCTCGTAAATTTCTACAATTTTTTCAACGATAACTTCACGTAAATCTGCTGTTTCAGTGATATTTTGGCGTTTCGCTTCCATACGTAATGATTCTACAAGTTCCATCACTGTATTAAATCCGACGTCCGCCTGAATTAACATTTCTTCCAATGCCTCGAAGAAATCTTCATCTACAGTACGATACATCGCTAATAAATCATTTAATTTATTCTGGAAGTTTTCACGAGATTTCTCTAAACCTTCTCGGAATTTCGCACCAAGCTGTTGTGATTCCCATTCTTCGAACTCTTCTATAGAGATTAAATCATCATCTTCAAAGTCAAATTCCCAACCATTAGATTGTTTCTTAGGTGCTGACTTTGTTTCATGCTGTGGCTGTTCAAATACATCTACCGGTTTATGATCGTACGTTTTCGTTTGACTCTCGCTTTGGGGATCGATATCCTGTGTTCCAATATCATCTAATGGTTGCAGGTCATCTTGTAAATTTTTCGGTTCCTCTTTTGCGACGAATCTATCTTTAAGTTTCTTAAAAAAACTCATTATTTAGTCAGCTCCTTTAGTTTTTTATCATCTAAATCTTTTAAATTCACGCTAACAAGTTGTGTTATTCCAGAGTTTTGCATCGTAACACCATATAAACGATCACTTTTTTCCATCGTACCTTTTCGATGCGTAATTACGATAAACTGCGTATCATGTGTTAAAGTACTTAGGAAATCAGCAAATCGATTAACATTTGCTTCATCAAGTGCCGCTTCTACTTCATCTAGTATAACAAATGGCGCGCTTTTTGCCTGTAAAATTGAGAATAATAATACAATCGCAGTGAGTGCTCGTTCCCCACCTGATAAAAGACTTAAATTTTGACGACGTTTGCCTGGTGGCTCAACAAATATGTCAATACCCGCAGTCAGTACATCTTCACTTGTAAGTTGTAATAATCCCGTACCTCCACCAAACAACTGTTTGAATATACGTTCAAATGCATGCGATACAGTTTCAAACGTCTTCATAAACCGAACAGAAACTGTCTCATCCATTTCATGAATAATTGATTCTAAATTTGCTTTCGCTTCTAACAAGTCCGCTTCCTGGTTTGTTAAAAATTCATAACGTTCACCGACTGTCTTATATTGCTCAATCGCATTTAAATTAACATTACCTAGTTCTTCGATAGAAATCTTCGTTAAACGTACACGCTTACGTAGATGTTCTAAATCTGTCTGGAAGACATCGTCGACACCAAGTGTTTCCCAAACATATTCTTTTGCTGCTTCAAATGTCATCTGATATTGCTCAAGTAAATGATTAAACAGGTTGTCCAGTAGAACATTTAGTCTCGAATGCTTCCCTTTTAATTCACCTACTCCATTTTCAATACCACTAATCTTACGCAATAATTCATTATATTCTTTATCCATATTGTCAATGGATGAAGCAAGTTCAGATAATTTTTCATCTTCAGTCTGGATAAGCGATTCAATCGTTAATTTTTCTTGAGATAATGTTCTTAATGTTTTTTCTTTAGCAAAAATTTCCTGCTCAACAGCTTCTACATTTTTTTGAGTTGCATCCAGATGCAATGCATCTATTTCAGCTTGTACGTCTTTGATTTGAGCCATACGTTCATTTAATACATCAGTCTGATGTGTAATATTTGTTGTTAATACTGCAAGTTCATGTTTCGTATCATTAATATTATCATTTAATCTTTTTTCAATAGATTTCTTGTCGCTCGCATTATTATTAAAATTTTGAATACGTGCATTTAAATTAACCAGTTCTAATTCGATTGCCTTTATCGTTTCGCGATGCACTTTAATAAGCTGTTGTCTAGAAGCAATGTATTCAGACTCTTTCATTAATGATTCTACTTCTTCATGCATCACTTTTAGTCGGCGTTCTTTTGCAGTTGCTTCTTCTAATGACAATTTCAGTTGATGCACATCATCACGCAATGTTTCGCCATCAATACGCAACTGGTTCACTTTCATTTCTTCAGTTGTTATCGTTTCTGATAATGTATCACCCTGCTTTTTAAGTTGCTCAGTAGATGCTCTAAATTCTGCAAGTTGATTTGTTACAACTTGTAAATCATTTCGTGCTGTTAAAGCTTGCGTCGGTTTATTTTTACTTCCTCCAGACATTGATCCACCCGGATTAACAATATCCCCATCTAATGTCACGATACGATATTTAAACCCTATTGCTTTGGCGATCTCATTAGCATGCTTTAAAGTATCACAAACAAGTACATTTCCTGATACATTATCAATAATTGATTGATATGTTTGCTCTGTGTGAATGAGTTCATTCAGAGTATTAATAAAACCTGGCATATTGTTTACCATTTGACGTACTTCATGTGTAATTGATCTCGGTTTAATCACTGAGAGCGGTAAAAATGTTGCACGTCCATACTTTTTATCGCGTAAAAATTGAATTGCTGCACGTCCCGCCTGTTCATCATCTACGATAATATATTGTAAGCTTGCGCTAAGTGCGCTATCTAACGCATCATTAAATTGTACATCTATTTCAATGACATCTAATACAGTAGTGTGAATACCATTTAATTGTTCTTTATGCTTTAACAACATACGTACGCCTTGATAATACCCTTGATACTCTTCCTGCATTAACGTTAAACGTTCTCTTTTACGCTCTAAATCTTCAATATAACGGCGTGCTTGTGAATATTTCTCACGAACTGTACTATAATCTGCTTTTTTAAATTCAATGTCAGAAAGTTTATGTTTATATGACTGTCGTAATTTATCAAGTGCATTGGTTTTAGAATTAATCGTCTCATTTAAATGCACAATCTTTTGCTGAATCGCTTCAAAGTCTTGTTCCACATTATTATTGATACTTTGTTGTTTCGATTGTTTCTGGTTAAATTGTTCGACTTCTTTTTCAATGAGTTTTATTTCATTCGACAGTGCAGTTTGCTTGCTTAACTTTTCATAATAGCTATCACGTGTTTCATCGATCAACGTTTCGATATCTGAATCTAGTTCTGCTAATTCCTTTTGTTGCGCTTTTAATTGACGATCTAACGCTTTCTTATTCGTCGTTAAAGTTTGGATTTTCGCTTCAATTTCTTCTTTTCTTGCTAATTCCTTCGTTAACTGTTCATTATATTTTTTTAAACGTTCGTTTCGTTGTGCTGAGGATTCATTCTGGTTTGTTAAACGTTCTTTTAAAACGTTCACCTGACCGATATATCGTTCAATTTGTTCAGTAGTTGAGAGGAGCGATTGATTCAGTGTATGAATACTTTCCTGAAGTTCTTTTCTTTCTGATTTATGTTGTGATAACCTCTCATTAATACGATCACTTTTTTCTTTTTTAAACTGAATCAGCCCATTAAATTCATTGATTTCATTTTCATATTTAATAAATTCTTGTCGAGTCGTTTCAATATCAGCAATTGTCACTTGTATATCAGCATCTTTCATTTCTTCAGAAAGTGCTAAATATTCTTCAGCGATACTTGCTTCAATCATTAAAGGTTCAACTCTATCTTTTAAGTCATAGATAATATCATGTACACGCAATAAATTACTATTCGTGTCTTCTAGTTTGGATACTGTTTCTTTTTTGCGTTTTTTATATTTTAAGACACCAGCCGCTTCTTCAATTAATTGTCTGCGTTCTTCTGGTTTTGCGTTTAATACTTGATCGACTTTCCCTTGTGAGATCATACTAAATGCATCTCTGCCAAGTCCGCTATCTAAAAATAATTCCGTTACATCTTTAAGACGACTTTTTTGTTTATTTAATAAATATTCACTATCACCATTGCGATATAATTTACGCGTTACTTCAACAATATCAGCATCAATGTTTAACATGCGCTTTTGATTATCCATTGTAAGTGTTACTTCAGCATAATTTTGAGGCTTTCTGTCCTGTGCACCGGAGAATATTACATCTTCCATCTTGGCACCACGTAAACTCTTTGCTGATTGTTCACCGAGTACCCATTTTATCGCATCCGTTATGTTACTTTTTCCTGAGCCATTCGGACCGACAATTGCTGTTACACCAGAATCGAAATTAACAGTTGTCTTATCTGCAAATGATTTAAATCCATAGGCAGATACTTGTTTCAAATAAACCATATTACGCTCCTGCCATCAGAATTGCTAACGCATCCTGCGCAGCTTTCTGTTCTGATTCTTTCTTCGTTCTTCCACTTCCGATACCTAAACGCTCACCTTTGATACAGACAATAGAAGTAAATGTTTTAAAGTGTGCCGGCCCTTCTTCACTAATCAATTGATATGTCACCTGTACATTTTTCGTCTTATGGATATATTCCTGTAAAAATGTCTTATGATCTAATATGCCTTCAATTAAGTCTTCAGTAATATTCGGAAAAATAAACTGGTTGAAAAACTTTAACGTAGCATCATAACCTAAATCTAAATATAATGCGCCAACGAAAGCCTCAAATACGTCAGCAATTAATGACGGACGGGTTCTGCCCCCAGTTTTTTCTTCTCCTTTACCAAGAAGGATTAATTGATCAAATCCTAATTTTTTCGCAAATGTCACAAGTGAAGGTTCACATACGATTGCTGCACGTAACTTCGTTAATTTACCCTCTGGTAAATGACTGTGCTCTTTGTATAAATATTGTGAGACCATCAATTCTAACACCGCATCACCTAAAAATTCTAAACGCTCGTTATCATTCACTTTATCTAGTTTAAAGTCATTGATGAAACTAGAATGTGAAAATGCCTGCGTATAAATCGTGATGTCTTGAGGTACAATATCCAGCATTTCAAACGTTATGTTAATTTTTTCCTTAAACTTCTCAATAATTGCTAATCTTTTGTTCATTTTTTTCCTCCTTTTCAAGTAATACTCTTTATATTTTACGTTAAAACGATTTATAAAAAAAGCAATATATGAGATTTCTAAAAAAATCCTATAGCACTAAAAATATTAGTGTTATAGGATTTATATGATTAAGCTTCTAAAGATTCGATGTATTTGACTGCATCACCAACTGTGTTGATTTTTTCAGCTTCTTCATCCGGAATTTCCATTCCAAATTGATCTTCTAATTCCATTACTAATTCAGCGATATCTAAAGAATCAGCACCTAAATCATCTTTAAATGAAGCATTTTCAGTAACTTTATCTGCATCAACGCCTAAGCGATCAACGATGATTTCTTTTACTTTGTCGAAGTTTTCCATATGTTTCACCTCCTTAAAATATCCTATATTATTTTACCCCTTAGTTCATAAACATGCCACCATTTACGTGTAATGTCTGACCCGTGATATATTTTGCTTTATTACTAGCAAGGAAGCTCACTGCCTCGGCAATATCATTAACTTCACCAAGTGAACCAAGTGGAATTTGCTGTTTCATACTTTCAACTAAATCTGCACCTAATTTATCTGTCATATCACTTACAATAAAGCCAGGAGCTACAGCATTGACACGTACACCACGACTGGCAAACTCACGTGCAAATGTTTTCGTTAAACCTTCAACACCTGCTTTACTTGCAACATAGTTCGCTTGTCCGGCATTCCCTAACGAACCAACCACACTACTCATATTGATAATGACGCCTGTTCGTTGTTTCAACATTTGACGTGTTACCGATTGCACAACGTTAAATACACCCTTTAAATTAGTAGCGATGACATCGTCAAAATCTTCAGCTTTCATACGCATTGTTAGATTGTCACGCGTTATACCTGCATTATTGACAACGACATCAATCGAACCAAAATTTTCAATTGCAATACGTATCATTTCTTTCACTTCTTCAGCATCACTGACATTCGCTTTTACAGCAATCGCTTTTTGTCCTAATGCTTCAATCTTAGCTACAACCGCTTCTGCACGTTCCTGATTACCTGAATAGTTTACGAGAACATCGAATCCATCTTCAGCAAGTTTAATTGCAGTTGCTTCACCTATTCCTCTTGAACTTCCTGTTACGATTGCTAATGCCATGACTTCACCTCATTGATTTGTTCAAGTGTACCCACTTGTATCGTATTTACATTTCGATCTATCTTACGCACTAATCCAGATAATACTTTTCCTGGACCTACCTCTATAAATGTATCTGCATTTTGAGCTACCAAATATGCTATAGAAGCGGTAAACTCAACTGGAGAATACAATTGTTTTACTAAATTTACTTTTATTTCATCTTTATCCGTCACAGGTAACGCTGTCACATTCTGGATAACTGGAATTGATGCATCACTAAAATCAAATGTATCTAAAAATGCACTAAACTCACTTTCAATAACTTTCATTAAGCTTGAGTGAAATGGACCTGTAACATTTAAAGGAATAACCTTCTTTATTTGATGTGCTGCTTTCGTTTCCACTAATTTATCAATCAATGTCTGATGACCTGCAACTACGATTTGACCTGGGCAATTTAAATTTGCAATATCTAGCTTTTCGCTGACATTTGATAATCTTTGACATGCTTTTTCGATAATGTCTCGGTTAGTCCCCATTATCGCTGCCATCGATCCTACGCCCGGAGGAAATGCTGACTGCATCAATTGACCACGTTTACGTACGATGCGCACAGCATCTATCGGTGAAATGACTTCTGCTGCAACAAGTGCTGCATATTCACCTAAACTATGTCCTATAACATAATCAGCGTTTAACTGCGCAAGTTTCATTGCTGCTATACTATGCATGACAATTGCAGGTTGTGTATTTTCTGTCTCAGCTAATTTTTCTCCACTTTCCATGATTGCAATAATATCCTCATCAAGCACTGCATTTAAGTCATTCAGTAATGACTTACCTGTATCATCATTATAAATATCTATCGCCATACCTGTGTACTGTGAGCCTTGTCCAGGGAACATCAATACTTTACTCATCTGTTCCCACTTCTTTCGCCAATGTTGATACGACATCTTCTTCAACGCCAAGTCGAGCCTGGCGCAGTGCATTGTAAATCGCAACTTTATCACTAGATCCATGAGCCTTTATTACAAGACCATTCACACCAAACAATACAGCTCCACCATACTCAGAATAATCCATCTTACCTTTTAGTTTTGCCAAATCGTTCTTTATAATTGCTGTAGCTAGTTTATTTTTAGTACTGCTTGTTAAAGTTTGTTTTAACATTTTAAAAATATTGTTAGCTGTACCTTCTAGTGTCTTTAATATAATATTTCCAGTAAAACCATCTGTTACGACGATATCTGTCGTACTATTCAATAGCGTTTTAGGCTCAACATTGCCGATAAAATTTATTGAAGTTTCTGCTTTTAATAATGCGAATGTTTCTTTCGTCAATGTATTTCCTTTTTTATCTTCAGTACCAATATTGGCTAATCCAATTGTCGGATTATCTATTTTACGATTTGCTTTCGCATAGATATTTGCCATCTTTGCATATTGTATTAGATGTTCAGGTTTTGCATCAGCATTTGCTCCCATATCAAGTAACATAAAGCCTTTATTATCAATCGTTGGCATAGTCATTGCTAAGGCTGGACGCTCTATACCTTTAATACGGCCGACAATAAATAATCCTGCTGACATTAATGCACCAGTATTACCTGCTGAAACACATGCATCAGCTGTTTTTAACTTAACGGCTTCTGCAGCACGTACCATCGATGCATCTTTCTTTCTGCGTAGTGAACGTACCGGTTCATCGTCCATCGTAATTTGTTCTGAACAAGCAATAAATTTAAAATTATCATGTTTAATCGTGTTATATTCCGGTAAGCCATATCCCTGAATCTCAACATCACTAAACGCTTTTAAGAAAAGTTCAATACCATCTAATACTACTTGAGGAGCATCGTCTCCCCCCATCAAATCAACTGCTATTTTAATCATTTATCTCATCCTCACCTGTATAATACATTTCAAATTGTCCGGTAAATACCGTCGTCTGTTTAACTGTACTTACAACTTCGATTTTAGCACGTTTATTTACTTTCGATATAACTGTAGCTTTCGTAATAACACGATCTCCTAGCTTTACAGGTTTCTTAAAATTAATTTCACTCTTAGCTGTAAGTGCTAATTCATCGTTAATAACAGCTACACATAGTGAATTAGCTTGTGCAAATAAGTAATGTCCACGTGCAATCTTATTTCTATAAAATACGTGTTCGTCTTTTATATCAAGTATAGAGATAGCAGATTTATCAAGTTCCAGATCAATGACTTCACCAATAATTTCATCTAATGGTAATGCACGTACCTCGTCTCGCTGTTTAACTGCTACATCTTTAATACGTTCGCGTAGTTCCGGAATATTTTGTTCTAATCGATCTAATCTGATTGTCTGGATACTCACATTGAGATCACGACTCAAGTCTTCATCGGTCAAAAAAGGATCTTCATTAAGTCGTTTCGTGAGTTCTGACTGACGTTCTTTTTTATTTAATTTTTTCATATATACAAATCCTTTTAGTAGTTGGTCTTAGTACTAGTAAATATAACATAACTGATATTTTAACTGCAACTTTTTATACAAAAAAGACCAGACTTGAATGTCTGGCCTACTTTAAACTGCTTTTTGAGTTTTAGATTTTTGAGGTGCTTTTACTTTTTCACCATTCTCTTCATATAACTTTGCTTTAAAAATCATACGTTCACTAAAAAGCATACGCTGTGGATCATAATTATCACACGTGATTAAAGTAAGTTCCTGTAGTGCGTTTTTCTTTTCATCTAACACACCAACTTGTGTCGGTTTTACGTTAAAGATTTTATAGATGCGATACTTTTTAATTCCATCACGTGACTGCAAAATGACAGTATCTCCTACTTTTGCACGATCTAAGTAATTGAATCGTATCCCTGCACCTTCCACTCTATGGCCAGCGATTGCGACATTTTGTTCAGATAGCTTTTCTCCTTCTTCAACAAGAGACACACCATTCTTCAAATTCTTTTGTGTTGCTGGCCCTTTAAGTAACGGTTCATTAATTTTAGCTGCCGGTACTTTTAAGTATCCTAACATATTTGCCTTTAATTTTAATTTATCAGGTTCAGTCTTCGTAATCCATTTTTCCAATTCATTTATTTTAGGTTTATCTTCATTTTTTTCATATGCAGTAATTATCTTTTCGTTTACAATTTCAGTGTAATACTCCCGGATATTCTGCCAGAAAAACATAACCAATGCAGCTACAATACATACTACACCAATAACTCTCAGTAATATTCTTACCATCATGTTCTCCTTAATCAATTTCTTGTGAATGTATCTCGTCGGTTAAACGTTGTTTTAAAAAAGATAATTCAGGTGAATCAATCATTCCGCTTAAAATAATTTCACTTGCTTCATCTCTTGCTACTTCTAACATTCTATAGTCTTCTACAATATTTGCAACTTTAAATTCTGGTAAACCACTTTGTTTCACCCCAAAGAAGTCACCTGGTCCACGCATTTCCAGATCTTTTTCACTTAGAATAAAGCCATCTGTCGTCTGAGTCATTATTTGAAGACGTTCGATACCTGTTTCAGTTTCTGGATTACCTACTAGTATACAATAACTTTGATGACTACTTCTACCTACACGACCTCTTAATTGATGTAATGTTGATAATCCAAATCGCTCTGCATCATAGATAATCATCATTGTAGCGTTCGGAACATTTACACCTACCTCAACTACAGTAGTTGATACGAGAATGTCAATTTCATGATTAGCAAACTGCTGCATAATGCTATCTTTATCTTCGGCTTTCATCTTACCATGCATCAAACCTACACGGTCTTTTCCAAAAATAGCTTGATAAGCCATATATATTTCAGTAGCATTCTTGACATCCAGATGCTCAGATGCTTCAATGAGTGGACATATGACATATACTTGATGCCCAATCTCTATCTGCCTTTTTGTTTTCTCATAGACAGTATCTATTGCTTCATGTTTTGCCCATTCAGTAATAATCGGTTTTCTACCTTTAGGCATTTGTTTAATCGTAGATACATCAAGTTGACCAAAGACAGAAATTGCTAACGTTCTAGGAATAGGTGTAGCTGTCATGAATAACACGTTAGCATTTTCACCTTTTTCGCGTAATAACTTCCTTTGATTCACACCGAAACGATGCTGTTCATCTGTAATAACGAGGCCAAGATTATGAAAATTTACCGGATCACTAATGAGTGCATGTGTACCTACTAAAACATCTATCTCACCTAAAGCTAATTGTTCAAGAATAGTATTTCGACGTTTCCCTTTTATGGATGATGTTAATAGTGCAATATTAACCGTCTCACCGTATAATTCACTTAAACTTTCAGCATGTTGCTCTGCTAAAATTTCAGTTGGAACCATTAATGCACTTTGTAAACCACTCGTTTTAAGTGCATACATTGCTATTGCTGCAACAACCGTCTTCCCTGAACCAACATCTCCCTGCAATAACCGATTCATTCGCATCGATGATTTTAAATCACGGAATATTTCATTGACAACTTGTTTTTGAGCGTCAGTCAGTTCAAATGGCAACGTTTGAATAAATGTTTTGACTTCATCTATGTTATAGCGAATATCACTATTGCTTGATTGATGTTCCTTAAGATGCAACATACGCATCTTTAACTGGAACAATAATAATTCACAGAAAGCAAATGTTCGTTTTGCCTGTACCAGTCGGTCATGTGATCCTGGAAAATGAAGTTCAGCGACCGCTTCTTTAAAATCCCAAAGTTTATATTTTATTTTTAAATAATCTGGCAAGAATGGTGGCATATCCGCTGTTAATAATGCATTATGCAATATTTTCTGAAAAGTTGCGCGTTTAATAAGTCCTTTAAGACTATATTGAGGTACAAGATCATCATTTTGGTTGGTCTCTGATAACTTCTTAAAACCAGTACCTTGAATAATTTGTTTACCTCTCATCCACTTACCTGTTATCTTTACTTGTTCACCGACGACAACCTGCGGCTTAATATATAGCTGATTGAAATATTCTACACGCACTGCAACATTATCAACCATAATATGAAAAGATACTTTAGATTTTTTTCTGCCGAAATGTGCAACAGTTGCCTGAGAATAAATTTCTCCGGCAACTGTTATCTTCTCACCATCAATAGCGTCATGAATATTAATAATCGTTTCATCATTGTATCGATATGGTAAATATAATAATAAACTTTCCATATCATATATATTTAATGTATTTAAATGTTCAAGAGTTTTAGGTCCAACACCTTTTAATGTAGCAATCGACTGTTCTTTAAAGAGTTGTTGTTTTGCTTCCAAAAATTCTTTCCTTCATTTCCTGGCCAGTCTTAGTGCCTGCAAGACCACCTCTACCAGTCTCACGTAATGCACTTGGCATTGTTTGTCCAATTTTGTACATCGCTTCAATTACTTCATCTGTAGGAATTCTACTCTCAACACCTGCTAATGCCATATCTGCTGAAACGATAGCATTTGATGCACCCGCTGCATTACGTTTCACACAAGGTACTTCTACAAGACCTGCAACCGGATCACAAACAAGTCCTAACATATTTTTCAGACAGATACTAAATGCATGCGCACTCATTTCAGGTGTTCCACCAGCCATTTCAACAATCGCAGCGGCTGCCATTGCAGCGGCACTACCTACTTCGGCTTGACAACCACCAGCTGCACCAGAAATTGAAGCGTTATTAGCCACAATAAAACCAAATGCACCAGTAGTAAATAAAAACTCAATCATCTGTTCGCGAGTCGGATTCAGTCTCGTCTTCATAGCAAACAATGTACCCGGAACAACACCTGCACTACCAGCAGTAGGTGTCGCACAAATTAATCCCATCGCAGCATTGACTTCATTTGTTGCAACAGCTTTACTTACAGCATCAAGTAATGTTTCACCACTTAATGTATTTCCTCGTGCTATATAATCACGTAATTTTACAGCATCCATTCCTGTAAGACCTGTCGGACTTTTTACACCATTTAATCCTCTTTCAACAGCTTGCTCCATAACAACAAGATTGCGTTCCATCTTTGCGAATACTTCTTCACGTGACGTACGAGATACTTCCATCTCCTGACGTATCATCGCTTCTGATATAGCAATATTTTCAGCTTTACACAGTTCTATTAATGCTTCTACACTATTAAACATATTATCCCCCTTAAGCTTCAGACATTAAAGTAACAGTAGAAATGCCATTACATTGTCTAATTTCTTCTATAATGCTTTCATCAATTAAATCATCAAGTTCACATGTCATTAAGGCAATTTCACCTTTATTTTTTCGAGATACCTGCATTTGACCAACGTTTATCCTATTTGCCCCTAGAATTTGAGTCACATTTGCTATTGTACCAAATGAATCCTGATGGAAAACGAGTAATGCCGGATAATTACCTGAAATTGTAATCGGGAACCCGTTTAATGCAACGATTTCAATTTTCCCACCACCGATAGAAATACCTTCTATCGTTAATTCTTTTTCTTCATCTTTCATATGGATGATTGCAGTATTCGGATGACTTTTCTCTTCATCCTGCTCAATAAATGTTACGTTTAAACCAATTTGTTTAGCAAGTTCAAGACTTTCGGGAATACGACTGTCATCTGTATCAAAACCAAGCAATCCTGCAACTAATGCGACATCCGTACCATGACCTTTATATGTCTCCATAAATGAACCGTATAAATAGATGTCAGCTTGAGCAGGTGTTCCACCAAATAAATCTCTTGCAACTAGACCGATTCGAACAGCACCTGCAGTATGTGATGAGGATGGGCCAACCATAATCGGACCAATGATATCAAAAACACTTCTATATTTCATTTCCATGTCCCCTTTAATTTATATTCATGAATATTCAATGCTTCTTTATTGTGACAAAATCCGAACAAACTAATCATCCGCATGGATAAATAAGCTGCTCGGATTTTATTTTACAATATGATTTATTCTACAGCGAACATAAAGCTGTAAATCGGTTGTTTACCATCCTGAATTTCAACTTCAACATCTTCATAATGTTCTTCAAGAAATGACTCAATCACCTGAACATCCGCGTCAGAAGCATCTAATCCTTTTATTACGGTAACAATTTCTGAATCTTCATCTAACATTGATTTTAATAATTCGATACAAACTTTTTGTTGATCTTTATCTGATACCGTAATTTTACTTTCATTGATTCCCATGAAAGCACCTTTTTCAATGTTCACACCATCAATTGAAGTATCTCTTACTGCATAAGTCACTGAACCAGATTTAACATTGGACAATGCTTCTGTCATATTTTGTGCATTTTCTTCAATTGTAGCATCAGTATTATATGATAACATTGCTGTTAACCCTTGTGGTATTGTTTTTGACGGTACAACTTTTACAGGTATATCTGTAACTTGAGCTGCTTGTTCAGCGGCCATGATGATATTCTTATTATTCGGTAAAACGATTGCTTCTTTACATCCGCTTTTTTCAATAATTTTAACGATATCCTCAGTCGATGGGTTCATTGTTTGTCCACCACTGATAACGTGTGTTGCACCAATTGATTTAAACAGTTCAGTGATACCGTCACCCATAGAAATAGTAATAATTGCTTTTTCTACTTTAGCTGTTTCTTCCTGACGAATACCACGTTTACGCAATACTTCTCTGTGTTGTTCTCGCATATTTTCAATCTTAATCTTAATGATTTCACCATACTGACTACCATATGTTAACGCTTCACCAGGTGTTTCAGAATGGACATGCGTTTTAACAATTTCTTCATCAGAGATTACAAGTAATGAGTCACCGAATTCAGACATATCGTTTCTGAAATCATCTTCATTAAAGGGTTTCATACCTGGTTTGAAGCGAACCATAAATTCTGTACAGAATCCAGGAACGATGTCTTCAGTTTTTACAACATCACCAAAGTCATGATCATCATTAATAAAATCATCATCCACTTTACGTGCAACAGGTGCGGCAATCGCTTCACCTTTCATTACGCTCAAGAAACCTTCATATACATACATTAATCCCTGACCACCACTATCTACAACGCCAACTTCTTTAAGTACTGGTAATAATTCAGGTGTACGTTGCAATGATGCATTACCTGCACGAACTACTTCTTCCATAACAGCGATGCAATCGTCAGTTTCTTCAGCAACTTTCATTGCACTCTCACTTGCTTCACGAGCAACTGTTAAGATTGTACCTTCAACAGGTTTCATTACTGCTTTATAAGCAGTTTTCACGCCCGCTTTAAATGCCTTAGCAAATTTTTTCGCATCGATATCTTCATCTTGTTCGATATATTTTGAGAAGCCACGGAATAACTGTGAAAGAATTACACCTGAGTTTCCACGTGCTCCCATTAGTAAACCTTTAGAAAATGCGATCCCAACATTACCAATATGTGATTCAATATGTGCTTCAGTTTCTTGAGCACCTGATGTAATTGATAAATTCATATTTGTTCCTGTGTCACCATCTGGTACCGGGAAGACATTTAATGAATCTACATAATCTGCATTTTGAGATAAGTTATTTGCTCCTGTGATAATCATTTCAGCAAATAGCTTGCCGTCAATCGTTTTCATTATATTATCCTCCCTATTCTTCATCGTCCAGTTTAATAACACGTACACCTTGTATATAGATGTTTACTGAATTTACTTTTAAGTTTAATGTTTTTTCTAATGTATATTTAACAGATGATTGAACGTTATTTGCAATTTCAGAAATCTTTGTACCGTATGCAACGATGATATACATATCAACATCTAATACACCATCATTATTCGTTACAATGACACCTTTTGAATAATTATCTCTTCCAACGATATCTGCAATACCGTCTCTTACCTGATGTTTACTCGCCATTCCAATAATGCCATAGCATTCTACAGCAGTACCACCTGCAATTGTAGCAATGACATCACTTGAAATATCAATAGAGCCTAATTCGTTTGTTATCTCTAACGTCATAATCCATCCTCCTTCTCGTTTTACATTCGTCACATTATTATAATCAATAATTTATGATAATTACAAGAATTCTATTGTATTCTGTGTAATTTATTATAAACGAATAGTAAATCATACACAAAATGACAAAATTATACTCAGAAATTTAACTTTTTGCTATAATTAATTTACTAAATATTCAAAAAATGAGGTAGATAAGATGAACACCGTAATACAGGAATGGGAAAAAGGATTTATCGGACATACAGAAAGTTTAAAAATTATCTACTGTGCAATGCTCAGTAGAGGTCATATTTTACTGGAAGGTCCACCAGGTGTCGGAAAAACACAACTCGCGCATACAATCGCACAATCTTTAGGTCTACAATTTAATCGTATTCAGTTTACGCCTGATGTGCTACCGAGTGATGTTACAGGAATAAAGTTTTTCCACCCTGGATCGAAGCAATTTGAAATTAAATTTGGACCAGTATTTACAAATATATTACTTGCCGATGAAATTAACCGTGCGACACCGAAAACACAAAGTAGTTTGCTGGAAGCAATGCAGGAACATACTGTAACGATAGATGACACTACACACGTGTTGCCTGAACCTTTTTTTGTCATCGGCACTCAAAATAATATTGAGACAAATCAAGGTACATACCCTTTACCGGAAGCACAATTAGATAGATTTATCGTCAAGATTAATGTAACTTATCCAGATATTGATGCAGAAAAAAATATATTGTTGAAACAATTTACCAATATACAAAATGTTCTGGATAAAGAAACGTTAATCGCTCATCAAAAAGAAATTGAAAAGATACATGTCGATGAAGATTTAACAACTTATATCGTACAAATATTGAATGAAACGAGAAATCACTATAATATCACTACAGGATTAAGTACCCGTGCAGGCATTCAAATAAGACAGATGGCACAAAGCTATGCTTATATGCATGACAGAAAATATGTCATTCCTGACGATATACAGGCAGTCCTACCTTATGTAGCACTTCATAAAATTCAGTTTAACAATCATGTTAGACATCATAATGAAAAAATTGATTGTCTTAATGAATGTTTAGGAAATATTCATGTTCCATTATAAAAATGATATCAATTTAAAGCCTGTATATAACCTTGCACCAGTCAATGCTTTGCTAATGCTTGTATTAATTTCTAGTTTATTTTTAAGATTTTTCATCTTTTCTTATTTTATCGTATTAATCTATATTTTGTTTTTCTTAGATAGACGTTTCGCTTTAAAACACGCCATTTTAATTGAAGATGATCAGCAACACACTTTTCCATTCGTTGATTCAAACTTTAATTACAAAGTATTTATAGCATCAAAATCATCACAAACGTTAAAAGTTCGCTTTGGACTGGAACAAAATTATTTTGCAAATCAAAATCGCTCACAAATAATAAAAACTGTATTAAATCCTTATGAAATGACTGTTATTTCACTACCGATAACAGTCAATAAGCGCGGTAGATTCAAAGTTTATATATATGAAGTTGAAATAGAAGGATTCTTTAAATTATTGCGTTATAAAGTAGATCAACCATTCTCTTTATCAACATTATATGCAAGTTACGGTACCTATAATCAAAAAAATATTGAGCACGCACTTTCACTGGATGAAACAGGTCGTAAAGTCATAGGTCCTTCTAACGATAAATATAGTAATTCGCCTTATCAATATGACTTGCCTTTTCATCTTATTGACTTTAATGCATCATTAAAAGCTAATGAGCTGCTAGTTAAACAAACAGAAGTCTATGAAGCAAATCAAATTATGCTTAGCGCAAATGTATTAAGTAATCAGCACATCCATCATAAAACCGAAGAAATTCTAAAGTCACTTTCAGATTATGCCTATACTTATTTCGAACAGCACATCTCTTTTTTCATTGCGATTAATATAAAAACAAGTCTCATTTCAGATGAACCAATTGTCATTGCAATAAAAAACACAGGTGATATGCATGCGATGCATCGGGCAATTGCTGAATTCAATCAGGATAGTTATACTTTTCAATTCAGCAACCTCGTTGATGAAGTGCTTCATTCTTATAAAGTAAACCGATGGATTCATTTCGGTGAAATAAAAGATAGTGAAGTTATGAAAATAAAGCTTAATATGATTCATTTTGAGCGAGGTGAAATCGATGCAATATAAAAATATTTTTAATTATTTTATTTTCTTTATTGCTTTATCACCTTTAACGTTTATTCATTCTTCATTTTTTATCGTTCATGTTTTTTTGTTAATTATTCTGTATTATACGATACATAATGTTTTATTAAGTTTTAGCATATCGATTATCATCGGAATCGTTGCAAGTATTTATCTTGATGTATCACATTTTTATTTGATGTTATTATACGGCTTAACTGCATTATATAATGTCACAGACGACATGCATCTAACATATTATGTTCAATCATTCTTTGTGGTGCATCTATTGTTATTTCTAAGTTATCATCAACATTTTTATGTGCTCGCTACAATCTATGCGTTATGTATGATTTTCATTTTATTCTTCCCGATATTTAACGATTATAAAAAAATTATCGCTTTAATAGGTATTATGATCGCAACCTTTATAATCGTAACAGGTTTATTAATAACATATCAAACGGTTGTGATGCATTTACCTTCTAATATTTTGAAAAATATTGATTATAAGCAGATGAAAATCAATCCTAGGCAGATTGAGGATATAAAGCAGGAAGAATCACTTACAATAGAAACAAAATCGATGAGAAAAATTAAAAAAGAACCTGACAACTTCTTATGGGTTTATGCATTGGCAACGATAATACTTTCAATAATCGCGTTAATACTCTACAAAAGACGAAAAGTATTTCAAATACCACAAATGCAACAAGAGAGCAGAAGGATTCAATATGTCCATCAATTTAAAACTATAAATTCAGACTATAAACATCTACCACATTTTTATATGAAACATCTAAAAAAACTGGAATCACTTTATATTAAAAAGGGCTTTCCGATTAAGCCTAATAAAACCTTTGCTCAAAACTTCTGTCAGGTCAATGCTGCTGATTCATTAATAGATTTTATCTATGAAATGCGCTACTATAACCTGCAAGATACAAAATTGAATAGAAAGCAATTTATAAGTCATTTAGAAGCAGTAAAAAATGTATTAATAGATAAATAAATCTTGCAATCAAAAGTCGATTGTGATAAATTGTTATAGTATGTAAGATCAAGTGTATCTCTATATTCTATTAAAGGAGGCAAAACAATGGCTAAAGTATGTCATGTTACAGGTCGTAAAGCAGTTTCAGGTAACAACCGTTCTCACGCAATGAACTACAGCAAACGTCGCTTTGGTGCTAACTTACAAAAAGTTAGAATCTTAGTTGATGGTAAGCCTAAACGTGTATGGGTTTCAGCTCGTGCATTAAAATCAGGTAAAGTGACTCGCGTTTAATTGAATATATAGATACAAAAAAGACCTTTGTGTGAAAGGTCTTTTTTTATTGAACTATTTAGCTTCACTACTTTGAATCATATAAACTATACCTTGTTCGACTGTTATTTCTGCTCGCTCCGTTATAAATTCATTGCTTACTGTACGGGTAAACCCCATTTTTACTTCTAAACGGTCTGTCTCATATTTTAATCCTTCTATCGTTAACAGAACACCGCCGTTTACCGGAATAAACGATATATATTTTTTATCTTCGCTTCTTTCAATAATATGCGTTCCTGTTGATAATACCTGGATTTCATTATATGCATCTACGATAATAAATTCCGTTTCAGATAATAACAGGTCTGGATGAACAAGAGTCTGTAAATTACCTAAAAAGTGATCCAGTCTTCCACCAGTTGCCCCATGAATATAAACTTTGTCATAACCTAATCCATTCGCATATTGTACGCCAACTTCAAGATCTGTTTCATTTTTCTCAGATGGTAGATATTCAATTTCAATTACTTCTTCAATCCTTAAACGTTCATCTTCAGACACAGAATCAAAATCACCAAATGCTGCGATAGGTCGAATACCTGCATCAACAAGCATAATTGTCCCGTAATCAATACCAATCCAATCTTCATCATGATAT
Organism: Macrococcoides bohemicum; assembly: GCF_016865215.1. Taxonomy (NCBI): domain Bacteria; kingdom Bacillati; phylum Bacillota; class Bacilli; order Caryophanales; family Staphylococcaceae; genus Macrococcoides; species Macrococcoides bohemicum. The sequence goes on along the minus strand of NZ_CP054482.1, from coordinate 1,080,708 downwards.
TTTTCTAAAAGGGAATTTGATACACCTAAATGTGTACAAAGTATATGTAAGTCCATATTACTCACCTCTCAATACACTTGTTGGTATTGATAAATCTTTATGCTTAAAGAAGTATGATCCTGCTACTAATACATCAGCACCCGCTTCAATACAAGTTTTAGCAGTAACTTCGTTTACCCCGCCATCAACTTCGATCTCATAATTAAGATGATATTTTTCTTTATAATCTTTTAAAAATTTGATTTTCTCAATACCATTATCGATAAATTTCTGACCTCCAAAGCCTGGATTGACAGTCATAACAAGCACAAGATCAATATCTTTTAGAACAGGTACAACGGATTCAATAGGTGTACCTGGATTTAATGTAACACCAGCTTTCTTCCCTGTGTCATGAATCATTTGAATTGCTCTATGAATATGATTTGTCGCTTCAACATGTACGGTAATAATATCGCTACCCGCTTCAGCAAAGGTTTGAATATATCGCTCAGGATCCTGAACCATTAAATGTGTATCAATCGTTAAATCAGTAACTTGTCTAATTTGATTTAAGATTGGAAAAGCAAAAGAAATATTTGGAACGAAATTGCCATCCATCACATCAAAATGTATATAATCTACTCCTGCTTCTTCCAGACGCTTAATTTCCTGCTGTATATTTAAAAAATTACAAGATAGTAAACTTGGTGCTACTTTCATCAGTATCTCACCTTTCTCGTGTCTATTTCATTTAGCATTTGCTGATAATGTAAATATCTTGTTTCTAAAATTTCTCCATTTTCAACACCAGCTTTAATTGCACAACCCGGTTCATTGATATGCATACATTCTCTGAATTTACATTCATTGGCACGTTCAGCAAATTCGATAAAGCAATATTTTAATGTATTTCTATCAAGATTATCTAAATCTAGTGAACTAAAGCCCGGTGTATCAGCAATATAGCCATAATCTAATGGAATTAATTCGACATGTCTTGTCGTATGTTTCCCTCGATTAAGGGCATTACTGATGACTCCGGTATTCAAATTTGCATCTGGTATCAAAGCATTGATAAACGATGATTTACCTACGCCTGATTGTCCAGCGAGCACTGTGATACCTTTTATTAAATCATTAAAGTTTTGTTGTTCTAGATTTGAAACGAACATTACTCCATATCCAATACGTTCATAATAATCTAACTGCGTCGTAATAAAACTAATTTCCTGTTCATTTAATAAATCTTTCTTTGTCACGAGAAGGACAGGTTCTACATCATAAGATTCAATAATCGTAATAAATTTATCTACTAAATTTAAACTAAATTCAGGTTCTTTTGCACTCATCACAATTATTACGCGGTCTACATTTGCAACAGGCGGTCGCACCAGTGCATTTTTTCTTTCATGAATCTCAAGAATGTAACCATCGTTTTCGTTCTCTATTTGAAATGTCACGAAATCACCGACATATGGTGTTATACCTTTTTTTCTGAAATTTCCTCGTGCACGGCATTGATAAATTGCGCTATCATCTTCACTTTTCACATAATAAAAACCGCTTAATGCTTTAATAATTTGACCTTTAATAATATTCACCTCTTATATTAATGTCTTTTCGGAGCATTTAAATATGCATAGAATAAACCGATAAATAGACCTCCACCAACATAATTACCCAGTCCACTAAATAATAAATTTCTGAGCATAGGTAAGATGTTCTCCGAGTTAAATTGATAAAACAGGGAACAGATAAACATAACGCCATTAGCGATAACGTGTTCATATCCCATATATGCAAATATCGTCACACCGATAATCATAGCAACCATCTTTGGTAATGCTTCCTTAAAATGCATCGTTACGATTATAGAAATATTGATAAAAAAGTTGGCTAATATTCCGCGAATAAAAATATCAACACTTGATAAATGGAGCTTCTTATCAACAATCGTATGCATTAACCCAAGCATATCATTTGATACTACTGTACTAAATTTTAACAGACTAAACAACAATATACCACCTATCATATTACCAAGAAAACACAGCGTAAACACAAGCAGTGCACGACGCACTGTCACTGATTTATAGAAAATACCAACTGTAAAATACATAAAATTACTCGTTAGCAGCTCCGAATAGGTAAATATAATAAAAATAAGCGCAAAACTAAAGGTGATCCCACCGATAAGACTTGCTAGTTCTGCGCCAATATAAGGCGTAAAATCAATGCGCGTTTTCCAGGTAAATATAATCATAAGTCCGATAATAAAACCTGCCATTATCGCTCTAAATATATATCTGATAAAAAAATCTTTTACAAGGCTTTCTTTCGTTAATACGGTATCCTGTATCCCATCCATTAACTTTCTTCCGTAAAAAAATTTTTCGGTTTCCGGAAAGTTAAAATTACCTGATTCAGATGATTGGTTATTATTCTTCATATCTTTTCTCCTTATGTGATATTTTTCACAATATAATTTTAATGCATTCTCACTAAATATACAATAACTATTTTTCATCAAAAAAACAGCAAGACAATTTGTCTTACTGCTGTTCAAAATTATTAAATTAATCAATACGTTTCATCGGTATTGTTTTAGTCATTGGTGTAGTAAGTGGTATCGTTTCATACATCACTTCATTTGAAGGTAGTTCAAACCACTTCACCGGTGATGCGGTAAATCGTTTTATAGCAATCTTCCATTGAAGGATAAGACGCTCATACCATAACAGATCGCCATCCAGTAAAACTTCATCTTTAAGTACTACAAATTTAAAGTCACTTATAATACGCAAATTATTTGTACCATACGGTCTGAACTGCTCTTTCATCTGTTTTGTTTTAACTAAAGTTCTGGCTATGCTCTTAACGTAGTAATTGACATTCTGGTGCATTCTAAACCCTAATATTAATTGAACTTTAAATATTGAGTCAGTATTAAAGTTTTCTATACGATAGTTAACCTGAAACGGTTCGTCACTAACCTTTACATTTACAAACCAATAAACATCAGCACGTTTAGGACGACCATCTAATATAGATTTAATCACTTGTTTCTCTATCATACGATCTTCTTCATTCGTCGTTAAGTAAACTAAATTAGTCGCAAATTTTGGGACACTACGATCTTGTTTTAATGACTTTAATTGTCCTAAATATTCATCGATCGCAACATCATGTGACTGTTTGTCTTTTATCAGATAACCGTTATACCAAACAATCATGACAAAAATGATCAAACATGAAATAAGTACTGCTACATAACCACCATGCATAAATTTTGCAAGGCTTGATATAAAGAATGCAAATTCTAAAATAAAGAAGAATCCAATCGTTTAATATAATAACAATGTATTGACTTGTTTCTTTTTAAGATAATAAGAAAGTAAAATTGTTGTCATCATCATTGTGACTGTAATACTTAGACCATAGGCTGCTTCCATATTTACACTTGTTTTAAAGTAGAGGACAACAAGTATACATAAAAACCAGATGACTGCTGTCACAGATGGAATATACATTTGACCTTTTACTGTCGAAGGATATTTAATATCCAGTTTAGGCATAAACTTTAAATGAATTGCCTCAGAAACTAAAGTGTATGCGCCGGTAATCAAAGCCTGCGATGCGATTATCGCTGCAAATGTCGCCATTAATACACCATAAAGAATGAAAGACTCAGGCATAATCTGAAAAAATGGATTTATCTCTTCAAGATGTTTTGTATCACCAATATGCTGAATCGTCCAGGCACCCTGTCCAAGATAGCTTAAAATCAACATTATTTTTACAAATGGCCATGTGTAGTAAATTGACTTTTTACCGACATGTCCCATATCTGAATAAAGTGCTTCCGCACCAGTCGCACATAAAAATACTGTCCCTAATATCAATAACCCCATCTTATTATCCGGACTAAATAAAATTTTTATACCAAGTAAGGGATTAATAGCTTCTAAAACAGATAAATCCTGAACGAGCTGAATCATTCCGAATATCCCCATCATCGAAAACCATAATAGCATCACTGGTCCAAAGATTTTGCCGATACTTCCTGTACCAAATCGTTGTGCAAAAAATATAGCTGTAATAATCGCAATAACAATCAAAATTATATTATTTTGATCCGATGCAAAACTATGATAAAAATAAGGAATTTCCTGGAGTCCTTCAATAGCTGATGTTACAGTCACTGCAGGCGTCAAAATACCGTCAGCAAGTAATGCCGCTCCTCCGATAATAGCCGGCACAAGTAACCATTTTTTCTGTTTACGTACGAGTGTATATAGACTAAAAATACCACCTTCACCGTGATTATCTGCACGCATACAAATCATCACGTACTTTATTGTTGTCAGCATCGTGAGTGTCCATATAACAAGTGATAGACAGCCTAAAATATATTCTCTCGTTAAATGCGCTAATCCTCCATTAACAGAAACGATTGCTTTCATTACATATAAAAGTGATGTTCCGATATCACCGTATACAATGCCAAGTGCGATTAACAACATCCCTATATTCACTTTTTTTTTCTGATTTACATGCATTATTGCACCTCTAATCATTTACTTATCGATTTTAGCCGATTCTTGCATTTTACTCTCATTTAAGTGATATTACAATAAAATTTTTATCACTTATTGATTACCAAGTTTCTCGTTTCTTCGTTCAATATTTTTATATGTTTTGCTAAGATTTTCTTTGTATTCCGGCTTTATTTCCAAATCGTATTTTTTAAGTAACTCTCTTTCTACTTCCAGTTTTATTCTATCTAAATGTGACTGACTCGTTCGGCGATAAATCTTATAGTTGAAGAATAATATCGATAACATCAAGATAACTAGACTAGAAAACCCTAGTATCATCATTAATTGAAGATGATCAATCATCGTCTGAAATTGATCCTGCTTTTCAATAATAAAATCTTCTAAGTTTTTAAATGGTTTCGTAAAATATATCATAAATAATCTCCCTTATTATTTTCTTATTATTTTATAAATGTACTAAATATATGTATGATATTACTATAAATGAGGAATGGAGTGAAACAAATGACAAAAACAATAACATTAGACGCAATACAAGATGCAATTAATACTGGAACAAATGCAGTTATACTAGATGTAAGAGAATTGGATGAATTTGTAGCCGGCCATATTCCGGAAGCGACTCATCTTCCACTATCAGATATTGAATCACAATCTGTTGGACTCGCTAAAGACGTAGAATATATTATTATTTGTAAAAAAGGTGGCCGAGCAATGCAAGCTGGTCAGTATTTGGAAGATAAAGGTTACAATGTCACTGTTGCAGAACAAGGTATGGATGACTGGACTGGCGAAGTAAAGATAGAAGATTAAAAATAACCGTGCTCAATCGAGCACGGTTTAAAAATACTAATTTATTTAGTACGATCAATATTCAGACGAACATTATTTATCACCATACCTGATTTTACACGACCTGGTAACTTCGTACGGTCAACAGTAAAATCTTGTGGTGGCACATCATAATCAATTTCCTGAGCGAAGTATTTCATTGTTTCTTCCATAATGATGATTGTCATCCATTCCCCAGCACAGCGATGATTCGTATAATAATCTCCTCCACCTTGAGGAATCAAATCAAACGGACTACCATCCCAGTTATCAAAACGATATGGATTAAATCGTTCTGGTTCACTAAATGTATCTTCTCTATGCAACGTACCAAATACATCTAATATAATCATCGTGTCTTTCTTAATCTTATAGCCATCAAATTCTATATTCTTAGCAGCTTTACCCGGCAAGAAAGGTACGAAAGGATAATAACGACGAACCTCCTGTACAAACTTATACGCATAATCATTATCATCACGTGCAACACGCGTTCTTTCTCCTGGAAACTCATGCATAGCAAGTACTCCGTAAGCAACAAATCTATTTATTGCAACAAGCGGTCGAATCACATTCATTAAATCTACAGAACAAAGTCTTGAATCCATAGGTTTGCCGTTCATATCTTCCCAATGACTGAATTCATATAAAGCACTTCCTGGCTCTGGATGAATCTTACCTTTACGTGTCTTAATAATTTGCTCTTCTAAGAAATCTTCTACACGTGCGCGTGCTTTCTTAGCTTCACGATATCCTTTATAAGGTGAACCGATTGCTCCAAATGAATCAATCATCTTATCCATATCCATTGCATGTTGTTCAATATTTTCAGGTGTTTCAATAATACCTGCCCATCTAAATCCAACTTTTGTTAATAAAATAATAGATTCTTTATAGACATTAACTTCATCCATCAACTGCATACGTTGTGTATTCTGGAACCAGTAGTTACGTGTTAATTTACGTAAATATGTTAAATTTTCATCTGTCATTAATGACATAAATAAAGCTTTTCTATCAATGTGCTTTTTACCCGTAGTTGTATGTATCGCACCTTTACCAAATAACGTCTTTACTACACGTGGTGGTAATGTACCAGATCTTTCAATTTTATCATTATCATAAAATAATTCTGCAGCTTGTTTACCGCTAATAACAACAGCTTGTTTACCCCCTAGAACACGCGTTTCAAATACATTTGAATTAAATTTTTTTGTACGATTCTGAATATATTCATATCCTTCTTTCATAATCGTTAATGTATTGTCAAGACCTCTATCTTTTGGCATTCTTTTCGCCATGATGATTCCCCCTAATAAGTATTATTTATCTATACCCTAAATTACAAAATTTTAACTTAAAATAATTCGTTTTGCTTCTTCCATTATTGCATCACTTTCTGCGTTATTCGTTAAGCGTATATCTGGTTGCACTACAAATTCTTCCTCTGTGCCATATACGAATACAAAGTCATCAAATTCAATTGTATAAAAGATGTTCGCTGCACCGAAAGAATGCTCACCTATCTTCTTTGCATTACTTTGTGATGCAAAGAACTCTGGACTTCCTTTCGTTAACGATGATATTAAGATAATATCAGCTTCATATTGATGCGACTTAATACCACGCGCATAACGAAGATCTAAAATAACAGGTAAATCATGAGGATATGTAACCGTTTCATCAAAATTATAAATCGTAACAATCTGATAACCGTTATAGCTTTTTACTGTATTTTCTGGAAAATGATTAAAGTACTGGACATCAAATTTATATTCTTCTTCTCCACGTAAAAGAGTGAGATTTGATTGTTTCGCAATAATATGTGTCCAGTCCTGGTTATTATCATCTTCATGAAATAACAGTTTCTTGTATCTTGATTCAAGAATATTAATTTCATCATCACTCATTTTTGTTATAACATCCCCTACAACGAGACGATTATCATCATTTACTTCTATGACGATTAACACTTCACCTTGTTTTATTACGAAAAAGCCATTATGTCCTACCATATCTTTGTGAAAGAAAAACAAGCTTTTTATTTGTAGTTCAGTTAAATATTCCAGCATAATCTGCTGAAAAGTGTAGTCATTGTTCGGTGCTAGATTTTTGATAATTTTTAAATATAAAGTATTTGTAGCATCATCTGATAAATTAAATTGTGATGATATTTTATCTCTCACTCCAGAGAATATTTCGTGGTAATGGTATGACATGTAGTGACCCCCTTGTGTGTATATTTAAAATATAGGTTTAAATAATAAATATTACAAATAAAAAGCATAAAAAAGACGGCATAAAGTGAATTTACTTAGCCGTCTTAAATACTATTCAATTTCGTCATAATCGACTTGTTCCTGCAAATACGTCTTGCCATCAATTTTAATAATAATCGCACCTTGTGTATCTGGTTCAACTGTAAGCACTAATCTTTTCTTACTTTCTTTTGTTGTTTCATAAGATTCATAAATCGTTGAAATATCATTGTTTTTATCTTTAATAAATATCTCGACAAGTTGAGGCATCTTTTGGGTAGCAGGTGGTTCTGCAGGTGGTTCTACAGTTTCGCCTTCTTCGTTTGTTTCAGGTGCTTCTGTTGATGGTGTTACTTCTTTGCCCTTATATGGAATATTAACTGTTCCGATGTACTTCTTATCTTTTTCTTCTGGTGTTTCAGTAGTGACTTTCTCTTCTGTATTCTTTTTCTCTTTTCCTTTTGATACTTCAAAATTAATCGTTGATCCGTAAGGGAACTTTATGTTACGGACATTCTGAGAAATAACATCACCTTTTGATACGTCATCAGAATAAATTACTTGTACCACATTAACGACAAAGCCTAATTGTTCCAGTTCAGCTTTGGCTTTTTCAAAAGAAAGCCCGGTATAATCCTGAACAAATATTTCCTCAACACCTTTTGATACTGTAAATACAACGGTAGTATCTTTAGGAATGACTTCTTTGTTTGCTTTAATATTTTGTTTAATGATTGTACCTGATTTTTCATAATTATAAACGTGTTTTACTTTTATAGATTTAAAACCTTGTTTATCTAGTTTTTTCTTAACTTTAGAAATATCCTGTCCGACAAATTCTTCAAACATAAACTTTTTAGAACCTTTTGATATTGTTAAGTTAATGCGTGATAATTCTTTAACTTTTTCACCTATCATCGGATCAGTTTCAATCACGGTCCCATCTTCAAATGTATCAGAAAATACGTAATTAACCTGTCCTTTACGTAAATTACTTTGTTCAAGTAAACTAGTTGCTTCTGAAATTGACTTACCATTGATATCTGGAACTACACTATAATTTGGTGCAAAAGTCATATAAGCGATAGCTGTTCCTAAACCTAAAATAAGTAACAGTGGTAATAACCATAACCACCATTTTCTTTTTTTCTTCTTTAGTTCATGATTATCCTGTTCATCATTATTTTGAACGTCAGCTGATTCTGTTGGCATCGTTGTAACAGGATGCATTTCAATCGTATCATTTGCTTTTATCACAGGAATCATTCTTGTTGCATCGTCAACAATCATCATTTTCGGTTCTTCTGAACGTTCTTCGTCAAGACAGGTGTTTAAATCATCATACATTTCCTGTGTTGTACGATAACGTTGATATTTCTCTTTCATCGTTGCTTTTAATATAATATTTTCTAGCGCTTGAGGTACTGCTGGGTTTTCTTCAATTACAGATGGTAGTTGCTCCTGAATATGCTTAATTGCTACACCGACTGCACTTTCACCTTCATGAGGAGGATGTCCGGTCAACATTTCAAATAAAACGATACCTATTGAATAAATATCACTTGCTTCATCCGTTTGTTTCCCTTTAGCTTGTTCTGGTGACAAATAATGCACACTTCCCATAATATGGTTCGTATGCGTCATCGCCGTCTCGCTCAATGCGCGTGCTATTCCAAAATCAGAGATTTTAAGTTCTTTTGATTGCATCATCAAAATATTTTGAGGTTTAATATCACGATGAATTATACGATGTTGATGCGCATGTTCAATACCACGCAATATTTGTTTTGTGAAGAATACTGCCTCTTCAACATCTAACGGACCATTATCACGTATATATTCATGTAATGTAGGACCATTAATATACTCCATAATCATATAATAATGACGTTCATCTTCATCTACATCCAGGACTTTAACGATATTAGGATGAGATAATGTTGTTGCATTCTGTACTTCACGTTCAAAACGCTTAACCGCACGATCAACATCGACAGGAGGAATATTAATGATTTTTACAGCGACCTGTGCATCTAAAATAATATCATCGGCGAGGTATACACTACTCATTCCTCCACCGCCGATATATTTAACTAACTTATAGCGGTCACTAATAATTGTACCAATCATTTACTCGCCCCCTTTTAAAGGGACAAGTATTACAGAAATATTATCACGCGCTCCTGCCTCTACAGAAGCATTAATCAATGCATCTCCAGCTGCTTTTACATTTTCACGAGTCTTGATAATTTCATGTATGTATGATTCTTCAAGATAATCAGTTAGACCATCCGAGGATAATAATAGATATTCATACCGATCGAAATCATATTCAAACATATCCGGATGAATACGTTTATCTGAACCCATTACTTTAGTGATAACATTGCGTTGAGGATGGTTACGTGCCTCTTCTTTCGTTAAACCACCAGCCATCAGTAAATGATTTACAAATGTATGATCATGCGTTACCTGGCGCATTTCACGTTCATTGATAAGATATGCACGAGAATCTCCAACATTTGCAATTACGACTTGATGATCAAAAATTAAAGCACAAACTAGAGTAGTACCCATGCCTTGATTTTCATTGTTCTCATGACTTCTCTGATAAAGCTGACGATTTATATCAGAGATATTACTTTTCAGCCAGCTCTCAGCATTTTGACGTTCAATGTAGTTTTCCTCTGTAAAACGTTCAGCAAGTAAATCATTAACAAAATTACTTGCTACATCCCCTGCATTATGTCCACCCATACCATCACAAATAACTACGAACAACTGTCCTGTGTGATTGTAATATACTCCGCCAGCATCTTCATTGCGTTGTCTGACTGGTCCCATATCCGTAAAAAAACGTGCGTGCATATGACTACCTCGTTTCTTCTGCTCTTTCTTTCGCGCGTAATTGTCCACATGCAGCATCAATATCTGCACCATGTTCACGTCTAATTGTAGCATTTATTCCATTTCTTTTTAATTCTTTTTCAAACTTAAAGATATCTTCTTTCGGTGTACGTACGTAATCACGTTCGGGTACATGGTTAACCGGAATTAAATTCACGTGACAATTTAGATGTTTAATTAATTTGGCAAGTTCTTTCGCATGATGTACCTGATCATTAACGCCACCAAATAGACCATATTCAAAAGTGATACGGCGTCCTGTCTTATTCACATAATATTCAATTGATTCCATTAACTTTTCAAGATCATATGCACGGTTAATTGGCATTAATCGACTTCTAATATCATTATTAGGACCGTGTAAACTCAGTGCAAAGTTAATTTGTAATTCTTCATCAGCGAAATCATAGATTCTAGGAATAATGCCTGATGTCGATACAGTAATATGACGTGCTCCAATGTTAAGTCCGTCATTATGATTGATAATCTTTAAAAAGTCCATCATTTCTTCGTAGTTTTCGAATGGTTCACCAATCCCCATAATAACTACGTGACTCACACGCTCTTCTGTTAAATCCAGCGCTTGTTGCACTGCAAGTACTTGAGCAACTATTTCGCCTGCTTCTAAATTACGTTTTAAGCCACCTAACGTCGATGCACAGAAAGTACATCCGATACGGCAGCCAACTTGTGTCGTAACACAGACAGAATTACCGTAATCATGACGCATTAATACAGTTTCAATTGTATAACCGTCTTGTAACTCGAATAAGAACTTAATCGTTCCATCTTTACTTTCCTGTTTAACGACTGTTTTTAAAGTCGTCATCGTAAAGTTGCTTTCTAAAACTTCACGTAACTCTTTTGATAAATTTGTCATATCTTCAAAACTTGTTACACGTTTTACATATAACCAGTCAAAAATTTGTTTCGCTCTAAATGATTGCTGTTTGTGATCTGCCAACCAATCTTTCAACTCATCTAATTGTAACGAATAAATAGACGGTTTCTCAAAATTGGGCATAAATTTTTTATTCTTCTTTTCTAATAAAGCCATAATTATTCACTCTTCCTTCTTAACTTTGCAATAAAGAATCCGTCAGACTTTAAGTCCTGTGGTAATATTTGCAATAGTTTATGTTCACCTAATACCGGTAATTTTATCGGTTCAATCTCGAAATCCGGGTTCTGTTTTATAAATGAGTAGACTACGTTATCATTTTCCATCTGTTCTATCGTACATGTTGAGTATACTAAGAGGCCACCAGGCTTTACAACTTTACTGGCATTCGTGAGTATTTCTAATTGCATCGGCCATAATGTATCTATATCTTTAGGTGTCTTTTCATATTTAATCTCAGGTTTACGCTTAATGACACCAAATCCTGAGCAAGGTGCATCGACTAGGACTCTATCATAAATGCCTTCAAAAGGTTCGAGCGCATCATGAACTGAAGGTTCTATATTGCGTAAACTTAAACGATTAATATTATATTTAATCAAATCAATCTTATGCGGATAGACATCGTGACTGACGACGCGCCCAGTACGGTTCATCTTTTCAGCGATATGACAAGCTTTCCCTCCAGGTGCACTACACGCATCAAGGATTGTTTCTCCCTCTTCTGGATCCAACACATTTGCAACAAGCATACTTGAAGCATCCTGAACGCTTAAGAAACCATGTTTAAATAATGGATTCTGTACAATAGGTGGTCCATCAATTGCCAGACATTCTGGAATAATCTCTGACTGTTCAACAGTATAGCCTTCATCCTGTAATCGCTGAATTGCTTCTTCAATCGTAATTTTTGTCGTATTGACACGGACCGTTGTATCAGGATACGTCAGAAATTCTTCTGCCATCGCACGTGTCTTATCGTAACCGAAATGTGTATTCCAGTGTTTAATTAACCAAAGCGGTGTACTTGTTTCAATACTTAAACGCTTTAAGTCATCTTTAATCTCAGCAAAATCACGTAGTTCATTACGCTGGAAGTTACGCAAAATAGCATTCATTGTATTGGCACCACTAATTGAGCCACGTTGCTTTGTGATTTCAACCGCTTCATTAATAATCGCATGATCAGGTACTTTGTCTAAATATACCGCCTGATAAACACTCATTAATAGTAAACGACGCATCCAACCTTTAATATTTGCTTTTATAAAAGGCTCAATGTAAAACTCAAGCGTTAATTTATGTTGTAAAGTCCCATAAACAAGTTCTGTTAATAATGCTCTATCAACAGGCTCAACATAACCTTCTTTAATCGCCTCATTAATAAGTAAATTGCTATAGCCACCTTCAGTTAAAACCTGATCCAAAATTTCTAAGGCAATATATCTAACACTACGTTTATGCTCCATTAAATGTCTGCCCCACAATCGTTTGTTTTAATCCTGCGATATAACTACCTGCATTCATACGTTTTTTTCCAGCAGGCTGAACTTCAGTGAGCAACACTGCACCATCGTTCGTCGCTACTTTAATACCCTTATTATCAGCGCTTATTATTTCACCAGGTTGTCCTGAACCATCAACAATTTCAGACATCCACAGTTTCATGTTCTGACCATCGAGTTTAGCAAAACCTACCGGCCATGGACTTAACCCACGGATATGGTCATGAACTGCCTGACTTGGGCGATCAAAAGTAACAAATTCTTCTTCGCGACTAACGTTTGAAGCAAACGTTGCGGCGTCGTGATCTTGCGGTATTCTATTATTTGTTTCAGCAAATATATCCGGTAACGTTTGAAGCAATAATTTCGTACCTGCTGTACTTAATTTATCATGTAATGAACCGACCGTATCATTTTGTTCAATTGGTACAACAACTTGAGCAATCATATCACCGGCATCTAGTTTTTTTGCCATGTACATAATAGTAACACCTGCTTCTTTTTCACCATTGATAATCGCTTTATGAATCGGTGCACCCCCACGATATTTCGGTAGTAATGAAGCATGTACATTAATACAGCCAAGTCGAGGTATTTCAAGCACACGTTCAGGTAATAACTGACCATAAGCTGCTGTAATTATAAGATCTGGATTTAAGTTTTGAACATATTCATAAGCTTCATCACTTGTCATCTTTTCCGGTTGGTATACTTCGATACCAAGTTCTGTTGCCTGAACTTTTACAGGCGGTGCTGTAAGGACTCTTTTACGACCAACTGGTTTATCCGGTTGTGTGATGACATGTGTTACACCAAATGCATCGTGTACTGCTTTTAAAATAGGTGCTGAAAAGTCAGGTGTCCCCATAAAAATAATATTAGGCTTCTTCATCATACATCGCCTCCAGCTCTTCTTCAGATACGTAACGCGTTACTTTATCAGTAAACATTGTACCGTACAGGTGATCAACCTCATGTTGAATGATACGAGCGATATCATCATATGCCGTCATTTCAATTGCGTTACCCTCTAAATCATTTGCTTTTATAACAATTTCTGTTGAACGATCTACCATACCAAATACATCTGGCACTGATAAACAACCCTCGACATCACTCTCTTTATCTTCTGAGTAATAAGTAATCACTGGATTTACGAGCTGTAAAATACCATCCTGTTCCATATCAACAAGTGCGACTTTTAAATCGACACCAATTTGAGGTGCAGCAATACCTACACCATTATAATGGTATAAACTATCTTCTAAATCCTGAATCAAAGCTTTTAGACTATCGTCAAAAGCCGTTACATCTTTAACTTCTCTATGCAGTAATGCATCATTTTTATCTATTAATGGTTTAATCAATGGACTTACTCCTTTTTTATTCAATCATTCTATTTTACTTTATTTTGCGTAAGATTGCGATATATTCGTTTGAATGATAAAACTCTCTTTAACTTTGGCTAAAGAGAGTGTTTAGTGTCATTTTACTACATTTTGCGGTCGTATACAAAATGTAGGGGTGTGTGGGTTTGATTTTGTGATGCGGAAGCGGCTGTATTTTGGAAATACTACCGTTTCCGTCACAACTTTACACATCACATCATCATATATGGATTAATATCTATATGCAGCGTAAACTTATCTTTTACAAACTGCTCATGATAATAATCGTCCAGATAGTTCAGAGCTTTCAATAATTCGGGTTCCGACTTAAACTTGATCATAATCTGGAAACGGTGCTGGTTGTTAATGCGTGCAATCGGGCTCGGTGCTGGTCCTAATACGTAACTGCCCGGTGTCAAATGTTGTAATAATATTTGATGTATATGTTTACTTTCCAGTAGTACTTTCCTTAAATCCTGATGACTAAAATTCAGATACACCATATAAAAATACGGTGGATACTTCCCAAGTCTACGATACGTCATTTCTTCTTTATAAAATCCATGGTAATTATTTGCTACTGCATATTGTATGGCATAATGTTCCGGGTTGTATGTCTGAATGACGACTTCACCGCTTTTCGTGCTTCTTCCCGCACGTCCCGATACTTGTGTAAGTAATTGATACGTTTTCTCGCTTGCACGGAAATCGGGTAGGTTCAGCATCGTGTCTGCATTTAATACCCCAACGAGTGTAATATCCGGAAAGTCTAATCCTTTCGCAATCATCTGGGTGCCGAGTAATATATTCGCTTCTTTTCGTTTAAACTGCTCAAGCAGCTTTTCATGAGAACCTTTCTTCCTTGTCGTGTCATTATCCATTCGAATGACCTTTGCATCACGAAATGTTTCGTAAATTATTTCTTCGACTTTCTGAGTTCCTACACCCATCTCGCGGATATGTTCACTCCCACAGCTTGGACATACGTTTACTGGAGGTTCTTTATATCCACAATAATGACATTTCAGTTCATCGGTAAACTTATGATATGTCAGACTGATATCACAGTTTGGACACATCGGTACATGACCACAATCACGACATAACATAAATTGTGCATGTCCTCGTCGGTTTAAAAATAGTACGACCTGTTCATCCTTATCGATTTTTTCCTGAATCTTTTCTTTCAAAATTTCAGAGAACATCGATCGATTGCCGTTTGCCAGTTCATCACGCATATTTGCGACAAACATTTCAGGCATCGCCTGTTGATTCGCGCGTGTTAACATTTCTAATTTGGTATAGACGCCCTTTTCAGCTCTTGCATAACTTTCCAGAGATGGTGTCGCACTTCCTAATACGAGTGGGCACTGATGATATTTCGCACGCCATTCTGCTATCTCTCGTGCATGATATCTTGGATAATCTTCTTGTTTATATGTCGTTTCGTGTTCTTCGTCGATGATTATTATACCGACATCTTTAAATGGTGCGAAGATACTACTTCGAGCACCAACTGACACACTTGCAGTCTGGTTCTTAATTTTACGCCACTCATCATATCGTTCACCGCTTGATAGTCCCGAGTGAAGTACTGCCACTTCATCTCCAAATCGTGATTTAAAGCGGTCAACCATTTGAGGTGTCAATGCAATTTCAGGGACAAGCACAATCGCCTGCTGATTATTGTCTAATACATCACTGATCAGCTGTAAATATACTTCTGTCTTACCTGAACCTGTAACACCATGTAGTAAAAATGTCTCAGCTTTTTTATTTTCATAAGCTTCGTGGATCGCATTATACGCAGCTTGCTGTTCAGGAAGCAGTTGTTTCTTATCATCTTCAAAAAATACTTTATGTGCAAATGGATCTCGTATTTGTTCTAGTTCGACTTTTTCGAACACACCGTTCTTTATAAGTGTGTTACATACCCCTTTTGAAATACCTCGCGCTTCTAATTCTACAAATGTTATTCCTTCACGGTTCGACAACACCTCTTCACATGCTGCAAGCTGCTTATCATTTTTTGATAACGACTCATAATCAACGCCTGGAACTAACTTTACCCCAAGTAATTTTTTTACTTTATTTTTCTGTGTCACTTCAATATCTTCTACGATACTTCCGTTTTTAATAAATGGGGTAAGTCTCGGCATCATTTCTAATTCTTGTGCACGCTCTAAATATAGTTGATCATTGTTAAAATATGTTATTAAATCATGCGGTATATCAATATCATTACTGATACGTAATATTTTCTTATATTTACCTTTTAAAGCAGCTGGTAGCATAGCATCAAGTACTGCGATACGTTTCGAAACATGCGTATAGCTCATCCATTCACTCAATTCAATCAGTTCCTGTGTCAATTCCGGTACATAATCCTGTACGCTGATGATAGGTTTTAATTTATCAAACTCAGCAGTCTCACTCAATGCGATCACATACCCCTGTACTTTCCGAGGACCAAAGGGAACGACGACACGCATGCCAGGAACAATTTGTGTTTCAAGATGATCGGGTATAAGATAATCAAATAATCTGTCAACCCGTTTGCTATTCACATCAACGATTACTTTAGCAATCAATTAAATCCCTTCTTTATCACTTGTGTTAATATTTCGTGAGAAACCCCTAATTTCGGCTGTTTTTCAATTGAAGCTTCACTTCCATCTTTAAAATACATCGTTACTGCATTATCATCTGACTTGAAACCAATCGTTTTGTCACCAACGTTATTTGCTATAATGACATCTGCATTTTTCTTAACGAGTTTGCCGCGTGCATACTTTTCGACTTGTTCGGTTTCGGCTGCAAATCCGATAACACATTGATGCGTTTTATGTGTCCCGATATACATTAGAATGTCTTGTGTACGTTTAAATGTAATCGTTAAATCACCATCTTTTTTCTTCAGTTTCTGTTCATACACTTCAAGAGGCGTATAATCTGCAACTGCTGCTGCTTTGATAATAATATCAGCTTTATCCATGTTATCTTTTACTGCATTGAACATATCTTCAGCACTTTCAATTTTGATATGATTTACGCCTTGTGGCACATCCAGTGGTAAATCCGTTGAAATTAACGTGACATGAGCACCGCGTACACTTGCCGCTTCAGCTAAACTGTATCCCATTTTGCCAGAAGAACGATTTGTTAAATAACGTACTGGATCTATTTTCTCAATAGTAGGTCCAGCTGTAATCAGTACACTTTTACCTGATAAATCCTGTTCAACTTGTTTAATCTGTTGTTTTGTAGTGATAATGTTCATAATATCAATCGGTTCACTCATACGCCCCTTTGCAATATACCCACATGCAAGAAAACCTGCGCCTGGCTCAATAATTTGAACGCCTCTTTCATGTAATGTCTTTAAATTCTCTATCACAGCAGGATGATCATACATTTTAGCGTTCATCGCAGGTGCAATATATACAGGACCTGTATATGCTAAATACGTCGCAGTAAGCATATTATCACTGATACCTTGTGCCATCTTACCAATGGTTGATGCGGTAATAGGTGCGATTACCATACAGTCTGCCCAATCAGTTAGACTAATATGTTGAATTTCAGCTGGATTATGTTCTTTAAAGATATCTGTATACACAGAATTTCGACTCAATGCCTGAAATGCCAGAGGTGTTACAAATTCCAGTGCACCCTCCGTCATAATAACACGTACTTCATGACCAGCCTGTGTCAGTTTGCTCGTTAAGTCGATCGCTTTATATGCTGCAATACCACCTGTTACACCTAATATTATTTTCATGATTTCCTCCTAGTAAAAAAACTGACAAAAATTAATTTGTCAGTCTTAGTTTTAATTTGGTAATTCATTCGTAATTCTAATTTTATGCGCTGCAATTTCTTCTAAAGAACGGCCAACTGGTTTATATGAGGTATAATCATCTAATAATGCGCCTTCTGGATTATCCTGTAATTCACGTGCACGTTTAGCTGCAAGTGTTACGATTAAGTATTTAGAATTTACATTTTTCTTTAATTGATCTAACGGTGGGTTTAACATCTATTTCGCCTCCAATATCATTTTTCTAAAACGCGCTTCTATGCGTTCACGTTTTAAGTGTTCTGCTTCTACGATGGTCTGAACCTTTTGTTTCGCTTCCATTACTTCATCATTGATGACAACATAATCATATAGATTCATCATTTCTACTTCTTTACGCGCTTCATTAATGCGGTTTTGAATCACTTCCTGTGATTCAGTACCACGACCGATTAAACGCTGTTCTAAATGTTCTAAAGTAGGTGGTGCCAAAAAGATAAATAATGCTTCTGGAAACTTCTTACGTACTTGGCGTGCTCCCTGCACTTCTATTTCTAAAAATACATCCTTCCCTGCATCCATCGTATCCCTAACATATTGTACAGGTGTTCCATAATAATTACCAACATATTCTGCATATTCTATAAATGCATCTTCTTTTATCAATGCTTCGAATTCTTCTCTTGATTTAAAGAAGTAATCCACGCCATCAACTTCTCCGACGCGCTGGTTGCGTGTCGTCATAGAAATTGAATACTCAAAATCAGTTTCCGGATCATCAAATATTGCCTTACGCACTGTACCTTTACCAACACCTGATGGACCTGATAGAACAATTAATAACCCTTTTTCTTTCTCCATAATAACGACCTTTCATCTAAAAGTGATTATATTTAAATTTATCATAAAACTTAAGAAAAATACATGATAATATTAAGCTTCCATGTTTTCTATTATAATTGTGCACATATATATGATGATGAATGAATTCATGATACACTAAAGGGACGAAAAAAAGAGGTGAGCATATGGCTTTTGATGGCTTATTTACACATCAAATGATTAAAGAAATATCATTTTTAGAAACAGCACGTATTAATAAAATTACACAACCTGATGATTATACAATAGTACTCGTCATCCGTGCGAATAGAAAGAATCAGAAACTTCTTTTATCAGCACATCCTAACTTTGCACGATTACAATTAACAACCGGTAACTTTGATAACCCGTTCGAGCCACCGATGTTCTTACGCGTATTACGTAAACATATTGAAGGCGGTATCGTCTCGACCATCAATCAAATTGGAAATGACCGAATTATAGAAATCATCATCAATAACACGAATGAAATTGGTGATCGTATCGTACGACATCTCTATATAGAGATAATGGGTAAGCATAGCAATATTATTCTTACTGATGAAAATAAAAAAATTCTCGATAGCTTAAAACATTTAACACCAAATACGAACAGTGCTAGAACGTTAATGCCGGGCTTTAGCTATGAATTCCCGCCAACATTAAAAAAACATAATCCATTCGAAATTAATACAGTCAGTGATTTACTTAATCCAGAGCTGCCGATTAAAAAAGCATTACTCAACGCACTAGAGGGTTTCAGTCCGGTTGCCGTCAATGCACTGTTAGCTTCAGATAACGATATAGATGCTGCATTTAAAAACTTTATGACTGATCAGTATATCAGACCTGTTGCATTTACATTAAACGATAAAGAAGATTTCTATTATAAACCAGTACCATTTATTACAGATGTAGAATCTTTCGATAGTTTAAGTGAATTGTTAGATCACTTCTATAAAGATCGTGCAACACGTGAGCGCGTAAGAAACCAGACGAACGATCTTGCACGTCACTTAACCAGTTTACTTCAGAAAAACGAGAAGAAACTGGCAAAACTTGTTAATGAACTTGAAGAAACAAAACGAATGGATGAAATGAATTTATTCGGTGAATTAATCACAAGTAATATGTATATGCTAAAACAAGGCATGGAAGCATTTGAAACTGTGAATTATTATAACGATGAAACAGTAACAATACCTCTAAATCCAAGAAAATCCCCTGCTGAAAATGCACAATATTATTACAAGCAGTACAATCGTCTTAAAACGAGAAAACAGCATGCTATCGTTCAGATAGAAGAAACAAAAGATGAAATTGAATATATCCAGACCATTCAAATGCAACTTAATCATATTGAACTCGATGACATTGATGATATTCGTAATGAGCTGGCTGAACAAAATTTAATTAAGAAAAAGCATAAAAAGAATGATAAGAAGAAAAAGAAGACACAAGATATCGATCACTATTTATCGCGAGATAATCAAGTAATTGTAGTTGGAAGAAATAATCTGCAAAATGAATATATCACGCATAAGATGGGCAGAAATAATTATCTTTGGTTCCATACGAAAGATATTCCAGGCAGTCATGTCGTTATATTAGATGCACAACCGACTGATGGTACGATTGAAGATGCAGCCTTTTTAGCAGGACATTTCTCGAAAGCACAAGGATCATCTAAGATACCTGTGGATTACACAGAAATTCGTTATGTATATAAACCAAATGGTTCTAAACCAGGATTTGTCACATATACCGATCAATCGACAGTTGTTGTTACACCAGATGTGAAATATATTCAGCAGATGAAAGAAGATTACAGAGAAAATGAATCGTAGGGCTTTTTAGTCTTACGATTTCTTTATTATTATGTCATTACTTTGGCAAACTACAATAATAAAAGAATTTGTTATTATTGCAGTGATAAATGAAAAGGATGTTAAGAAGTAGATATCAGACAACTAAAATATTTCATTTAACCGATTAAAATAACTATTATCCAATAGGCATATTATTAAGAAAAGGCTACGTATGTACTCAGGAAATGACTGAATTCATCTCTTTAATAAAGACAAATTAAAAGTGCGGGTACATTTTGTACCCGCATTTTTTATGCTACCTTAATATCTGTTTTATCATTATTTAACGTTAAATGAACATTTTTAACTTCCGGATGTTCTAAATAGTAATCAGTTATATTATCTCTAACATGTTGCTCTACAACACGGCGTAACGGTCTCGCACCTAGTAATTCATCATAACCATTATCAATTAACCAGTTTTTCGCTTCATCTGTAATTGTCATTGTGATTTCCTTTTTAGCTAATGTTCGTTCAACATCATCTAACATAAGATCAACAATTTGAAGTAAACTTGCTTTATCTAAAGATTTAAATTCTATAATACCATTAAATCGATTTAAGAATTCAGGTCTGAAATAATCTTTAATGATTGCCATAATGTCAGTACTTTCAGTCTTCTTACTGTCCAAACTAAATCCTGCATTGCTTGTAGCAATGATAATCGTGTTTTTAAAGTTGATCACATTACCTTGACCATCAGTCAATTTTCCATCATCTAATACTTGTAATAACAATGTTAATATTTGTGGATTTGCTTTTTCAATTTCATCGAACAGAATCACTGAATAAGGATTACGGCGAACACGTTCTGTTAATGTATTTGAGTTATCATCGTATCCTACGTAACCAGCAGTAGTACCGATCATTTTAGAAACAGCTGTTAAATCACTATATTCACTCATGTCCAGACGAATTAATGCTTCTTTATTACCAAATAAATCAACAGCTAACTGTTTTGCGAGTTCTGTTTTACCTACGCCAGTGGGACCAACAAACAAGAAGCTACCGATTGGTCGGTTGCCTTCGTCAAATCCAGCACGATTTCTACGGATTGCTTTTGCCACCGCCTGTACCGCTTCATCTTGACCGATAATTTTTTCTGATAATCTATCTTTAATATTTTTCAGACGTTCAAGATCGTTACTATCCATCTGCGAAACAGGAATTCCAGTTAATCTCTCAACTGTTCCTGCTACATCATCAACTGTTAACGTATTTGTTTCGACGCTTTTCTCTAGACTATCCTTTATTGATTTAATCTCCATTTGTAGTGCATTTGCTTGTTCATAATCTTCTCTATCTACTGCTTTTAATTTTTCTTGTTCAAGCTGTTCGATTTGTTTTTCTGATTGAACAGTATCAACAACTGTATGATTAGAAGAAACATGTGCTGCAGTGATATCCAGTAAATCTATCGCTTTATCCGGTAATAATCTTTGCGGAATATACTGAATCGATAACTCAACACAAGCTTTAATCACATTATCAGGTATTTCTACTGCATGATGTTGTTCATATTTTTCTTTTATACCTTCCAATATTGCAATTGTATCCTCTGCACTTGGCTCATTCACGACAACTTCATTGAATCGACGAGATAAAGCTGGATCTTTTAAAATATTGTTACGATATTCATCTTGAGTAGTAGCACCGATAATTGTAATATCTCCTCTGCTTAATGCTGGTTTTAAAATATCAGATAAGCCTTTACTACCAGAATCAGCACCAGTTGCTCCGCTACCGATCATTTGATGAATCTCATCTAAGAATAATACGATATTATCTTGTGCTTTCACTTCATCAATTAATTTTTGAACATTTTCTTCAAAAGCACCACGATATTGTGTCCCTGCTTCAAGCGCAGAAATATCTATTGAAATTATTTCTTTATCTTTAATTGCCTGTGGTACATCTCCGTCAATAATAGCTTGAGCTAAACCTTCGACAATCGCAGTCTTACCAACCCCTGCTTCACCAACTAAGATTGGATTATTCTTTATTCTTCTACTTAATACTTCTGCTGTATTACGTATTTCTTTTGAACGTCCAATCACTGGATCTAGTTTTCCATTACGTGCTTCTTCAGTTAAATTTCTACCAATCTTTGATAAAAACTCACCCTGCACATTGTTATTTTGATCTTTTAATCGTTGTGCCTGATTATCATTAAATTGGTTATTTTGTATATGTTGAATTACTTCAGGTGTTACTTCCTGCCCATTAATATAAAATTTGCGCTTCACTTGACCTTGTCCTAATTCATTAAACATTCTATTGAACATTGCATCAAAGTTACTGTCAAAAATTCCGTTATTCATAAATAATCACTCCTATTTAGTTGTAAGTATTACTACAAAGGGTATTATGTTCCTTTGATACTCTTATTATACTAAATTAGTCAAAGAAGGTCAAACATTATTTTGACTTTCTTTGACCTTTATTTTTATTTTATTACTTTAATTATTTCTTATAAATTCTGTAGCAAAATAATCAACATTTATAACCAACAATTATAATAGAAGAAACTCAAATTAATATATGGTAATTAAACGTTCATTTTTCTTTGCAAATTATGATAAATAAATCAGAAGTATAGTATCCTTTTAAAAAATTTTTATTTGTGACCATTTTTTGACAAACATATTAGTTGCAAAATGTTTATATATATTTAATCCCTTTCATCTCCTATATTTAATCAGCATCAGTGATAATAAAAAGATTATTCTACTTTTACATAAAATGTAAGGTAATTGAATAAAATCATCTTTTTCTTACTCAAAATTTTTGAACTTAAAGAATATATATGGTCTAATATGAACCGTTACAGAAAAATAAACTTTGCATTTTAGTTTGTTTATCCCGAATAAACATTATTCTAATTAATCTGTAACTTATAAAAATATATTTTTTAATTGTTTCTACTTGTCGAAATACACATCATTATCGACAAAGAAAGACGAGAAACATTGAATTTTTAAATTACTGGAGGATTATATATTATGAAAAAAGCATTATTAACATCATCATTAGCATTAACGTTAGGCGTAACAGGATTATCAGGAGTAAATGGTTCACACGAAGCACAAGCATCAGAAACGACACAAACAGCTAAAGTGGATTTCAATGAACTGGCAAACTTAGCGAGAAACAATTCAGAAACATTAAATGAACGCCCAGTGCATGCTGGAGCTTACAATTATTCATTTAATAAAGATGGATATTCTTATAACTTTGAATCAGATGGTGTTTACTGGACATGGGAATATAAATACACTGGAGCAGCAGATACGATTGTAAATAAAACATCTACTCAACCTCAAGCTGTAAAACAATTTGATAGTGTTAAAGAACAAACACCAATTCACAAAACAACTTATCAAGCACCAGCAAAACAATTTAAACAAGTGAGTTATCAAGCACCAGTTCAACAAAAAGCACCAGTGCAACAAAGTGCTTACAAAGCACCCGTTTCACAAACATCAACATCAAACGTAAGTGTTAATACACATTTACAGTTAATTGCACAACGTGAATCAGGTGGTAATATCCGTGCGATCAACACTACTTCTGGTGCAGCAGGTAAATATCAATTCTTACAAAGTACATGGGATACAGTTGCTCCAGCTTCATGGAAAGGAAAATCACCAGCTTCAGCACCTGAATCAGTTCAAGATGCAGCAGCCGTAAAATTATATAATGAGTACGGTGCACAACACTGGGTTACAGCTTAATATTTAAATTATTACATGGGAAGAATGCTCTAAATAGCATTCTTCGCTTTTTATATTACAAAAACATTTCGACATTGTAATGAATTGTTATTTTACTGTAACGTATGTAATGATATTATGTGTTACATTATTAATGTCGAAAGAGAGATAATTATCGACAGTCAACTTTGACAATCGATAACGAAAATAACAAAACGTAAATTAATGGAGGACTTATATATTATGAAAAAAGCAATCTTAACATCATCATTAGCTTTAGCTTTAGGTACAACGTCGGTAGCATCTGCTGGTCAAGCATACGCTTCAGAAACTGAAAATACTCAAAAAGAATCTGTAGACTTCGCTCAATTAGCTGAATTAGCTAAAGCTGAATCTGCATCATTAAACGAAAAACCAGTTCATGCTGGACCATACCACTACGAATTCAGCAAAGATGGATTCTCTTATGAATTCAAATCAGATGGTATCTACTGGACTTGGGAATATAAATACACTGGTGCTGCTGATACTGTAGTTAATAAATCAGTAGAAGTTGCATCTGTAGCTGCTCCAAAAGCAGAAGTACAATCTGTTGTAAGTGCACCAGTTGCGAAAGTTGCGAAAACTGCTACTCAAACTGCTGTTAAACCAGCCGTTCAACAAACAGCTTATAAAGCTCCTGTAGCAAAACCTGCAGCAGTAAAAACTTACAAAGCACCTGTTCAACAAACAGCTACTGTATCTAACACTGGCGGAGTTAACTGGTCAGCATTAGCACAATGTGAATCTGGTGGAAATTCAAGTATCGTAGATGCTTCTGGAACTTACCACGGTTTATATCAATTTGACGTACAAACATGGCGTGCAGTTGGAGGATCTGGTGTTCCTTCACAAGCATCAGCTGCTGAGCAAACTAAACGTGCACAAATCCTTTACAGCCAACGTGGATCTCAACCATGGCCAGTATGTGGAGCTCGTTTATAATAACAAATACTATACATCCAAGAAGAATCATATATATGATTCTTCTTTTTTATTGAAATTTTACTCTTGCATATACATGTTAATTGTACTATGATTGTTCTTGTCACTATTTTTAGGAGGAAATTTTATAATGAAAAAATATTTATCTGAATTACTAGGTACATTCGTACTCGTTTTCTTTGGTACTGGAACAGCAGTTATGGCTACTTTAAATCCAGACGCTAGCGTTGGTATCTTCGGAATCGCATTCGCATTCGGTTTAACTGTTATTGCTGCAGCATATGCAATCGGCGATATTTCTGGAGGACATTTAAACCCTGCAATTTCTTTTGCAATGTTTCTAGATAAGCGTTTATCTTTTAAAGACTTCGCAATCTATTCAGTATTCCAAATTATCGGAGCGTTTATTGCGACATCATTAATCTGGGCGATCCTAAGCTCAATTACGAAAAAAGTTGATTTCATCTATGGTGCTAACGTACCAAATAACATCAATAATATGGGCGCTTTCTTAGTAGAAGTAATTCTTACTTTTGTATTTGTATTTGTCGTATTATCTGTAACAAAAACTAAATTTATCGCACCAAGTTTAGCAGTGCTTGTAATCGGTTTAACATTAACAATGGTACATTTAATCGGTATTCCATTAACAGGAACTTCAGTAAACCCAGCAAGAAGTATTGCACCAGCAATCTTTACAGGTGGAGATGCTTTATCAACATTATGGATCTTTATCGTAGCACCATTAGTAGGTGCAGCAATCGCTACATTTACACATAACTTCTTAGAATCATAAAAAATAAGCCTATTCAGTAAAGCTACTGAATAGGCTTTTTCTATTGATTTACCTTATCAAAATCTTCTTCGTAAAAGTCAGTCTCAAAATCTTTGAACGGCCAGATACGTACTGAAACTTTACCTACTACATTCTTGCTATTGATTAAACCAAGCTCAGGTTTACGGCTATCAAGGCTGATTTCACGATTATCTCCAAGCACTAAGTATTTACCTGCAGGAATAGTATCTTTACCACCTGAATGTGCTAATGTTTTCACTGAGAAATTTTCAGTAAGCATCGGGTTAACATTGATTTCACGATTTGCTTGCAAATAATTCTCTTCTACAACCTTACCATTAACATATAATAGATCATCCTTATATTCTACCTTGTCACCAGGAAGACCAACTAAACGTTTAATATAATCACTCTTATCATTCGCATGAAATACGATAACGTCTCCCCTATCAAGACCGTTTGTCCATGTTGCCATTTTGTTGATGATGACACGATCTTTATCTTCAAATGTTGAGGCCATAGAGTCACCACTTACTTGATATTGTACAAAGAAAAATGATCGGATAATAAACAATGCAATTAATGCTAATCCAATCGATATAATCCATTCTCTTAATTCTTTTTTCACTTTTTCACACTCCTGCATTTATGATACATGATTATACATTAAATTACAAAAATCTATATTATTAAATTAAATTATTAAGCAAATTAAGTTAATTTTGACTATCATATTATTTATTTTGACTAATATAGTTGTCAAAATGATAAATATACATTACACTACTTATAAAGAAAGCAGAAAGGAGTTAAGAGATGAAAAATCGACTCAAAGAACTAAGAGCACGTGATGGCTATAATCAGACGCAACTCGCTAAACTCGCTAAAGTATCCCGACAAACCATTTCTCTCATAGAGCGAGATGATTTCATGCCATCCATACTTACAGCAGTACGTATTGCTAGAATATTTGATGAGCCCGTAGAAAATGTATTTATATTTGAGGAGGAAGAGCTGTGAAAAAAGATAAAAAGTTAGGAAGAAGCTTATATCTAATATTAATCGGTGCTATTTTTGGTGGCGTTATCGGAGGCGCATTACCTTTAGTAAATGACTTTATAACTTACTTTACAGATAAATATCAAATTGATTTTATGATATATATCGTTCCATTGTTAATGATCGTCTCTGTATTATTATATTTAAAATCTAAGCACCAATATAATGCCATGTCTCAACCACAAAATAAAAGTGAAGATGAACAATATATCTATCAGCTTAATCAATATAATAAATCTTCTAAAAATATTGTAAATGCTAGTAATATTCTTATTCTGGCAATTGCTTTAGCAACCGCAGATTTTATATTGAAGCTTTCAAATCAATACTTAATTTATTATGCAATAATTGTTGTTATATTTTTATTTCTAGTACTAATATACTCAAAACATAATCGAACTGTATTATTAGCCTTTCCTTCAATCACTAATAGTGGGTTCGAATTAGATTATGAAGATAGACAAATCATGACAACGCTTATTAATAATGTAGATGAAGGTGAAAGACTTGTGATGTTACATGCACTGTCAAAGACATATATCGTTATGATATATATGTTAAGTGGATTATTATTATTGCTGGCTTTCTATCATGCTGCAAGTGGTGAAAATCAATATTTAGCAATGATTGGAATTACATCAGTGCTCATCTATTCTACTATTGCATATTACAAAAAATCAGAAGAATTTAATAAATAGACTATCAAACCCAGATGCTAAATAATGAGGATTATCATCTGGGTTTTACTTTGGAGACTAAAGATATAAAATATTTAATACTCCTTCTTAATCCTCTGCTTCTCTATAAAATAAAAGATAATTCCTAATATGGTCATGAAAACAAAATCATCAATTATCGCTAAAGGCTCAATTTTAATCGATTTGTTTTGAAAGAATTGCGGCAGTATATTAAATAAAATATGACAGATAAATGCTGTAGGAATGCAAAGTATTATCATCGTATTTCTTATTTTTCGTAGTGCCCCTCTATATTCTTCTTCACTATAAACAGCGATATTTCTACTATCATGTTTTGTGGCTTGAATAATTATAACTATCGAAACAATTAGTAGTGTCAGTAATAATAAAACCGAACTTAAAGAAACCTCTCTTTTAATTGCATCAAATACAGTACTTATCAATAAACATCCAACTATTACGGTGAAAGTTATTTTAAAAGCGTTCGCCATAGCTTGATTGTAATTAAGTACTTCACGTTCATCTTTCTTGTATATATCACGCATGATAATCCTCCCAAAATAAAGTGTTTAAGTCACTATTTAATGCCCAGCAAAGCTTTAAGCATAATTGAATTGTGGGATTGTACTTATCGTTTTCTATCAGATTAATTGTTTGTCTGGATACTTCGACTTTTAGTGCAAGTTCTTTTAGTGAAAGAGCTAATGCTAGTCTACTTTCTCTTACTTTATTCAAATCATCAACCCCAATGTGTCATATATATTGTACTACTAGTATATGGTAATAAAAAACAAGTGTCAAATTTATACGACACCCCTTACTTGTGCGTAAGGGGTGTCTGTTCATTCTTATAAGTTAAATATGTTAATCATAAATCCCATCGTAAATTTCATTACAACTGATAAAATTATGATTCTCATGATAGCATCAGTTGCAATGTAGCAATAACTACGTTTACTAGTAACTTTCACCTTATTCTTCTAATCTTCGTAAGTCATTAGAGTTGCAATAATAATAACAAAAGTCCAACTTGATATCGTTGAAAAAATGTCGATATAATCACCTCAAGATTTAAATTAAAAATTTTTTTAGAGTTTATTCGATTTTGCTATTATTATCTATTCAAAGAGTCTTCACCATATTCATTTGGTCCATGTGTTCCGCCTCTAAGTAGTAACACAAGATAAATAATTACTATACCTATCAGGAAAATGGGCATTGCAATACTAATCATACTTTCTGTGTCGACTCCAAATTGATTTAATAACATCGATAGTAATACGATTGTCATAATTAGTACGCCAGGTACTATTGCAATAATTCCTGATAAATTTGTGTCATGCAATCTTCTAACTGAAACGCTTAAAACACCGATTGAAAAAAAGAAACTAAGTGTTTTATATACAATATTACTTATACTTAATCTAGCTTCTGGATCAATACCCAACTGTCCATCTATATATGTACAAATCGTCCATATTGACAATATGATAATGATATTCACTACCATCGGAAACCAGTATTCTTTACGTGATGAGCGGCCTGAGAAATCTAAAGCACGTTTCCAGAAATCCACATAAGCACCTTTAAAAGATATATTTCTTACCATATTTACCTCCGTTAGTTCTTATATTATCCTTTCCCTCTCATGGTATTGATCACTTTCATCACGAAATAAGAAATTGCATGTATAAATAAAAATACAATTGAAGACAGCAGAATGTATAAATTTACGCCGAGTGGCATTAATGCATTGCTGTCATTTCTACCATTTACTGTAACAGGTGCAATAAAGCTCACGCCTAAACTCACGAGATAACTCATAAATACACCAAATGCTATGAAACCAAAATTCAGTTTCTTTCTATAAATTATCGTATTCATAATTACAACAAAAATTAAAATTGGGATAAAGACTATCATATCTCCTCTGACAATCTCTGCCCAAGCATCAAAAAATGCAAATGGTATTAAGTAAAGCAGCAGAAATCTATAATCTTTAATATCAATTCTGTTATTCATTTATTTCATCCTCTCTTTATTACACTTCAATTTATCACTAATAGCATAATAACAGATTAAAATACTAATTATTTAAGGTAAATTTAAGGTAAGCATAGAAATCTCTAAAGTATTTAGCGGTATCGTAATTTTTTATAAACCGATACCGCTAAAATCAGCGAATATTAGCGGTATCGCATTATTTTTAATTTCAATTCCGCTAAAACTCATGAATAATAGCGCTATCATCTGATTTGAAATGAGAATACCCCTATTATTATCATAACTTCTGATTATATAAAAAATCATAGCTTCTGCTATGCTCATTTAGGCAATTAATAATGTAATAAATCGTTTAAAATCAAACGCGAAAGTTTCAGTTGACTCCTCTTCCCAAAATCCATCTAATTCATATCGCGGTATAATGTGTTCGTGAAAATGTGTTCCATTGTCCATTACTCGCCCATTATTTCTTATTATTGAAACGCCAAATATATTCATATCACTTTCTAATATTTGAATTAGTTTTCTTTCTAGTTGAATTAAATCTAAAACCACTTCATCCGGTAGTTCTAGATAATTCATATAATGGTCCTTTGATATCAAAAGCATATGCCCTTCTTGCTCTGGATTGATATCAAATACAACCTTAAAATGCTTTGTCTCATATATAATTTGATGCTTTTCAAGACCATTGCAGAAAATACACATAAACCAATCACCTCCACTCGCATTTTTATTGTAATAATTATAGCAATATATTATATTACGCTTTAAATTGTGCATAGATATCTAATAATGCCTGGATATTTTTCTCCTAATGATTCAATAACAAATCCTTGTTTACGATAAAACGCTAATGCATCATCATCAGTCTCTGCAACAATATTATAATAATTTTCTTTAATATGATTGATCAATTTCTTTCCAATACCTCTTCCTTGATAAGTTTCATCAACTGCAAGACTAGTAATTACACATATATCGTCTTGTACATTTATAGTTATAACACCAATGAATTTATTCTCATCTACATAAACATAACACGCAGCATTGTTACAAGTAATGGCATTTACTAATATTTCATTTACACTTTTAGAACTCACTGCTAATTGTATCAAATTAGTTAGTTCCTGATTTATTATAGTAACATCATTTAATTCTCTAATCATTAGAATCCCCTTATCATATTAAACAATTATCAATATTATATATGAACAAATAGAAAAAGACACCTCTCGGTATCTTAAATATCTTTATAATAAAAACGATTATCCTGTGGAACAATACTGAAATCGCTTGGCAGTTCTTCTTTCGGTATTAAATGAAACCCATTCTTCCTATAGAAATGCTGCGCAGCTTCAAACTTATCAATTGTTCCTAGATAAATGGATTTAATACCATCATCATGTGCGTGTTGTGTGACATGATCTAATAGTTTTTTACCTATCTTCATATTCCTTGTATTTGAATCAACATATACTCTCTTCAAAGCACTGTTGTTATCTTTTAATTTTAATAAAGCGATAGTACCGACAACTTTACCTTCATAGAGTGCTAACCAGAACTGGCCACCTGTATTAATATAGGTTCCTAATATGTTCTTTAAATCTGGTTGATTATCGTACGTTACGTTTTCAATATCAAATTCATGGCGTTTGATATTGATGATAAACTCATTCACCTCTTGCTTATAGTCGTCTGTGTATTGGATGATTTCGATATCTTTCATTTGCGCCTCCTCTAAGTTAGTAATGTAATATCTTAAAGTTAATACATACCCAGAGAAGCTGTATATAAACTTTGCTTACAATTTTCTGAAAATTATGTATAATAAATTAAAAACTGAAATGAGTTGAGATTAATGAGTCAATCCCCAGAGGATCAAAGAGATCAGTTAAGAAGAAAAGAAGTTGAACGAAATAGTATCGGCAATCTTAAAGACAGTTCACAAAATGCATATACCGGTAATTTTTTAAGTTCTATGAATAATAAAGCTTTAGGCATATTTATTCTTATATTAGTTATAGCAGCATTTATCGGTTGGTTAATCGTAAATTAATAATAGCCACTATTATGGTGTGATAACATAATAGAGGTTTTAAATTTATTGACAGTAAAGGAGAAACAATGTTACAAGCAATTTTTCATGGCATTCTACTCGCCTTCGGATTAATTCTTCCGTTAGGTGCACAAAATGTCTTTGTATTTAATCAAGGTGCGAATCATAAAAGTTTGAAGAAATCTTTACCTGTTATCATCACGGCAAGTTTATGTGATACCTTATTAATTTTGTTAGCAGTGCTTGGTGTTACTTTATTCTTAAATGCATTTCCTCCTTTGAAGCTCATCATTTATATCATCGGATTATTATTCCTATTATATATGGCATATTCAATATGGAATGAAAGGCCAGCAAATCAAGATAATTCAGATGCAATGTCAGCGAAAAAGCAAATAGGGTTTGCAATGAGTGTGTCCTTACTAAATCCACATGCGATAATGGATACAATTGGTGTCATTGGTACAAGTGCAACTGCATATGTTGGTCATAACAGAATCGCATTTACAATAGCCTGTATCGCAGTATCATGGTTATGGTTCCTGTCACTTGCCTATATCGGAAAAATCATTGGATCAATTGATAAGCAAGGTAATATTATTGTAATCCTTAATAAAGTTTCAGCGATTATTATCCTAATCGTTGCTTGTATTGTTATTAAAAATATCACCGATATGTTTTGATTTATACTAATTTTGTAAATAGTGTATAATCATTGTAAGAGGTGATTATATGCAATTGAAATGGGTCAGTATATTTTTTACATCAACTAGTTTAATCGCTTTCGCCCTATCCTTTATACTTCCATACGATATAATGAGCGATTATGATACTCAAGGTATTTGTATGAATATCTTTATGTTATCAGGATTCATCGGATTTATATTATCTATTATTTCAAAAGCAAAACATCAAATACTTTTATTGTTATTTAGTCTTGTTCCAATATTATTAATGGGCGCACTTTTACTTTTAGCCTACTACATTTCAGGGTGGTAAGATGATGAAAAGAAGAATCATTTCAAACATATTTATCTTATGCGTTGTCGCATATTTTATCTGGCTTATTTCTAGACCTGAATTTTACTTAAGTGACATATCAATGCATGCTAAGAATCCAATTTCAATTTCATGGCACTATTTAACAATTAATACGGCCATAATTGGAGCAAATCATAGCGAAGATGATTATATAATATCATTGTATCCATTTTACTTGATGCTATTATTAGCTTTTATGATCAGGTTCATACCTTTTAAGAAAAACTACAAGGAGTGACATTATGATATTCATTATTCTTTTATTTGCGCTTATAGGCATTTACATGTTAACAGGTCGTGGCAGCTTTTTAATTGCAGGTTATAATTTAATGAGTGAAGCGGATAAAGCGAAGTATAATAAGAAACGCTTATGTCAGTTTGTTGGTGTATTGCTACTTTTCACTGCCTGTTTTATCACTTTGATGGAGTATACAGATTTAGGTGAACATATTTTAATGATATCTTTCATTCTTATTATCTTTGTATCGTTACTGTTAATGAATTTTTCAAAGGTATTCAGATCAGACCGTTAGGAGTGTTTATATGAAATTGTTTGGTGATTTAAAATGTAGTAACTGCGGTAAACTTATTGAAAAAAATGAAGTATTTTATCCTGAAATTAAAAATACAGGTCTTAATGGTATCACCAATTTAAAAAGCTGGTTAAGCCAACATAAAATCTATTGTTCATCTTGTTTTAAAAACTGATTAATCTAAACTGCCCTTTAAGGCAGTTTTTTTATTTTTCATTATGTTATAATGATTTAAATTTGTTTTGTGGGAGGATATATATGAAACGTTTCTCACCGATTATCTTAGCTTTACTTGCAGCAACATTCATTGCACGGTTTAGTATGCTGATGGTTATGCCGTTCTTATCTATCTATTTAATCAATACATATCATTATTCAGGTTTTCAGATTGGAATCATTTTATCAGTGGCAGGTATCGTAGCGATTATATTAAGCATGACGTCAGGTAGTGTCATAGACCGCTTCAATAAAAGACACGTCATATATTTCGGTCTCCTTATCGGTATACTGAGTTATCTCTCATTTCCAATGATACATAGCTTTCCTGGTTTCATTCTTTTCTCTATTACTTCCACTATCGGTAATACACTAGTTGAACCAACATATCGTGTACTCATTACACAATTTACTGCAGATGAGCACAAGAAACTGATATTCAATATCAGATATTATTTAATCAACGTTGCTGCTGCAATGGGTCCTTATATTTCAAGTCAAATTCAGTGGGTGGGTATTGAAAAGCTTTTTTATATCGTGGTTGCTGCTTTACTGATTAATTTAGTCATGTTTATTGTTATCTTCAATAAATATGATATCGATCTTAAAAATAAACAATCCATGACACATATCCCTTTCTTCAATATGATGTTTATCTTCAAACAGGATAAAGCTTTCCTGTATTTAATACTCGGTAATATATTCATCGTATTTGGTTATACGCAGATGATGACGTCACTGAGCATCTATTTAAGTAAGATCTATCCTTATGCAACTGCCATTCATCATTATGCAATACTTACATTAGTCAATGCGATTGCTGTTATCTGTCTACAGATTGTCGTCTATAAAATTGGACAGCATATTAAGACAAGTACTTCGATCATTATCGGAGCAATATTATTACCTTTAGGTTTGATGCTTATTGGTATCTCTCCTGAATTATTTAATCTTTGTATCGCAATGTTTATTCTGACGATCGGAGAAATCTTCGTCTTCACGATGTGGGATTTGAGAATTGATGAGCTTTCACCTCCATCAATGAAAGGTTCATATTATGCTTTAACAGGACTTACTGGTATATCACGTATCATTGCACCACTTGTCGGAGGTTTATTAATCGATAATTTATCTAATGGTTTTCTTATCTGGTTGATTTTAGGCGGTGTTACGTATTTATCTGTAATCTTCTTTATCAAAAGCGCAAAAATAACACCTGTAAAATTATAGTTTACAGGTGTTATTAAATTTACAACTATATCTTTTTATATTACTTCACTTACGATGCAGAAGTATTTATCACTGTATGGAATAAACATTTGCTTCGTAATTTCAAATTTTTCATCATCTTTGAATGTCTTTCCTGATAAAACCTTCTGTTTATTTTGAAGCAATGATTTAAAGTCCAGAATATTCATCAATATTAAATCCTCAACTTCATGGTTATCGATTACAATCTTATCCAATAATTCACGAGAGATTTCACAAGTAAAGATATTGATAAATTCCTTATCCATTGTACCTTCATTGTCAATACTTTCAGGAATGACACATAGCATTTTTAAATCATCAAATGATACATCAATACCTAACTCTTCTTTAATTTCTCTCACACAATCTGCCATCGTCTCATCATGACGAATATGCCCACCGATTGAAACGTCTAACATACCAGTATAATCACTTAATTCCTGACTACGTTTTTGTAAAATAACGAAATCTTTATATGTGAAGATACATTGAAAAGTCTCATGCCATTCTTCATTTTGATGCGCCTCTTCATAAGTCATAACCCCTTTTGAAGTATAGTTGCTATTAAAAATATTTATCTTTTCCATTATAAAATCCCCTTATCCCTTATAAATTTTTAATTAATATTTAAACTATCCAAAAATTTTGAAACAAGCTACTTTTTCAGAATTTTTAGTCATTTATATTATACATTAAATTATAAAAAAATAGACCTCTTTTAGAGATCTATATTAATAAATTTACATAACACAACTCTAACTATGTCTTTTCATTTTTAATGCATATTATCTCTCATAATTTTTTTAACTAAATTTATTCTCCCTTAGTAATACTAAGTGCTATCTTGATATGTTCTAAATGATGATTTCCATGCCATGCATACAGTGATAACCTCAGCAGTATTTTCTGCTATCACGATAAAATCTCATTGATTTCTTTTATTCATAGTTAGAATATCAGTTGCAGTTCTTTTATATTTTTATTATCATGAATCGGATAGAAATTCCAATATTTATAAACAATAAAATTTACTGCTTCTAACCTATATATTATTGACATTGTGGTGCTCCTTTTCTTCAATTAATACTATTTTATCAATAAGCAATTTATTAATAAATAATAGATTAAGGAAAAAATCACTTTGTACTCATAACATCTAATCGTTGATAAACATACTGACAAATAGACAACATATAGATTATTGCAAATAATGGTGAATAGAATGTCCACCAAGCAACTTGTAAATCATAGAAATGAAATCCAAGTAAACTGCTTAGTTCTGGTATCGTTGGTTGCTCATTAATTAAACAACCTGGTCCATAACATACATCTGTTCCTCCAAAGAATATTTTAAAAAAAGCGAGGTGTGATATGACTACTAGCGTCTGAAACATAATTCTAAAAAATATGATGACATATTGTATCAGCATATTTGGTAATAAATGCTTTAAAAAGATATAAACTTTAGATGGACTCATTGTCTTCGCACTACTGATAAATTCTTTTTCTAATATCATTTGTGTTGCTGATTTCACTAATACTATCGTTGTTGGTAACATGAGTATAATTAGAATAATTAAATTAAATATTATTCGAAAACTTTGTGTTGTCGTAAATTGATCGATTGGTTCATAAAGTATAGGTTTTAGTAATAAATAACCTAATATCGACTGTGGTATATAAAAAAACGGATGCATGAATTGATCAATTAACGCCAAATTACTTTTCTTAAAGGCTAAATAAGTTCCTATGATGATCGCTATGATGAGTGTCATTAAAGCAACAACAATAAGTAGTGTTAATGTGATTCTGTACCCAGATAATACTTCATAAGCCATATGTCTAGAGTTCCTATCAACGCCAAATATATAATCTTTTCCGGGCGGAAATGGTGAACTCGCCAACATATTCCCATCTTTATCATATAAGAAATCGGTCTTTTTCACCTTCCCCTTTAATATATCAAAGTAAATAAATCCAATAATCGCAGGAATGATGAGCAAACAAATAGAAAGATAAATGCGTTTCATTATGACATGCTCCTTCCTGTTGTTTGTTTAGTATATAATTCAGCAAAGAAAAATAATAATCGAATTGGAATATACATCAATAGAAATGAGATAAACAAGACAACTGGCGTATTATATTCAAAAATAAAAACAGAAATTCCAAATACATTTAATAATCGTTCTAAAAATAATAAACTTGATAAAGTCACCCAGACAATTTGTTTAAAGTTAATAAAATAGCCTGTTAGTATATTCTTTAAAATATGACGATAGAAAATTTCTTTGTTATTTAAACCCTTACTTCTTGCAAAAGATACATAGCTTTCTTCTCTTTCTGCAATTAATAATTGATTAATCACAGTAATACTATTTGTTATTGGGATAATTAGCAGTAATAAAATCGGGAATATAACAGCGTTTTGTTCATGACTTGATGCAACATCAAATATCAACACTTGTGTTTTAAGATAAATGAATATAATAATTGAAATAAATACAGGGATATAAAAAATATCAGGCACAATACTTAATACGCGGTTAATATGCATTACAATACTGTGAAATACTTGAGATTGATACATCAAGAATGCGATTATTAATGAGAATAATAAAGAGATAATAAGCGCACTAAATAGTATAGTCATTGAATTTACCCAAGGTTCAATAATAAATGGGAAAATATCATGTTTGACACCTGACTTTAAATTCTCAAATACGATTGAATTAGGATGTAATAATGAATGAAACGTGTCTTTAATTGCAATAAATAAATTAGAAACATCTATTTTTTGATTGTGAAAAAGTGATGGTAAACAAGCAATAAAAAAGAGCATAAGAATGGTGATGGAAATATTTATTATGTTTTTCATATATACTCCTTTTTCAGAATTTTTAGTTATTTATATTATATATGAAAAAAAAAAAAATAGACCTCTTTTAGAGATCTATATATTTATTTATATTTCTAAATGTTCTCTCAATGTGAAAGTATGATAATCCTCTCTGAACAAACCTCTTGATTGTAATTCTGGTATGATGAGTTTAACAAAATCATCCAAACTATTAGGTAAAGTTGGTGGCATGAGATTAAATCCGTCTGCTACACCTTCTTTCAACCATTTTTCCAATTCATCTACTATCATTTCCGGCGTACTGATTAAAGTCAAATGTCCACCACCTGCTGCTAAATATCCTAAAAGTTCTCTTACCGTTGGATCTTTATCTTTGATAATTTCAAGTACTGTTTCATATCTTCCTTTCGGTCCAGTAAACGATGCTAAAGGTGGTAAGTCAGGTACTTTCGCATCTAAATCCCATCCTGAAGTGTCCTGATGAATAAAAAATTCCAGTATTTTTAATGAACTTGCAATATCCAGCATATTATCTAAGACTTGTTTCTTTGCATAAGCTTCTTCTTCAGTTTCAGCAACGTAGGTAACTAAACCTGGTAGAACTTTAATTTTATTCTTTCTTCCTTCTTTTTCTTCTGCCTGTTTCAATCGTTCGCGATATCTTTTAGCCATCGAGATATTCCAGCTTACGGAAAACACAGCATCAGCTTGTTCTGCTGCTAATTTTAATCCTTCATCTGAAGCACCTGCCTGCATTGCAATAGGTTTTCCATACTTAGAATTTGGTGTTGATAATGGCCCTCGTACCTGGAAATACTTACCCATATGATTGATTGGTTGTATATTTTAATGTTTTATCATTTGATGATTTTCTTTATTATAAATAAAATCTTTTTCATCCCATGATTCAAATAATTTATCTATTATTGTTACAAATTCTCTAGCTTTTTCATATCTTTGTGCATGAGCAGGTAAATACTCCATACTATGATTTTTTGCTTCTTCATCTGTCATGGAAGTAACCAGATTCCACCCCATACGACCTTTCGATATATGCTGTAAAGATTGAATTTGTCTGGCTACATGATATGGATTCATAAATGTTCCTGATATCGTACATACTAAACCAACATTGTTAGTTACTTGTGATATTGCTGAAAGTTTTACGATTGGATCTAGCCACATCGCTGGCATTACATTTTCATGTGTTGCATTAAATGCTTGATTATCAGCAAACGATGTATTTGAGAATCATGTGCTTTCCATGCCGCCAAATGATGTCCTACACCATAAATCAATATGCGGATATGCATATTTGACATTTAAAACTCCCCCTAGTTCATCGTTAACCCACCATCAACAGTGATATTTTGACCTGTAATTCCTTTCGCTCTATCAGATGCTAAGTAGACAACCATATTTGCAACATCTTGTGGTGTTGTAACTTTTCTAAGTGGTGTAGAATTAGCGATTAATTCAAATACTTCATCTGTCGTTACACTAGAAGCATCAGTTGTTTTCAGTAAACCACCGGAAATCATATTTGCACGAATGCCATATTGTCCTAATTCACTTGCGATATTGCGCATCATCCCTAGTAAACCTGCTTTAGCAGTCGTATACTCATGATAAGGTACAACCGGATTTTGGAATAAATTTGTGCCAATACTGATAATCGTTCCATCTCTTTGCTCAATAAAACCATCGATTACACTTTGACTTATGTTGAATGCAGCTTTCATCGTTCCATCAATTTGTTGTTGATAATCTTCCCACGATAAATCTTTAAATGCCTTTTGTGCTACTGGATCAAACTTAAATCCAACAAGTGCATTATTTACAACTACGTCAATTTTGCCAAACTTCTCTATCCCTGCTTTCACCATTGCATCTACTTCTGCACGTTTTGTAACGTCAGCTTTAAAAGCTAACGCTTTATCTTCTCCAAATGATGCTACTAATGAAATTGCAGCATCTTCACTTTGAAAATAATTAATAATCACATTATAACCTTCAGCATTGAGACCTTTCACGATTGCTTCTCCTAAACCTCTAGCTCCGCCAGTAACCATTACAGTTTTCATCAAATATTCTCCTCTATGATTTTATTCATAAAAAATACACCTTTCCTGATAGAAAGGTGCATGAAAAAGACATAATAAATAGACCAGTTCATTAGCACACTTCCCTACGCTAGTTTGAACTAGATCAGGTTCAAAGGGTCTGAGGACTACCTCATCTCAATTTATCGTTAAATGCCCCTAGTGTATTTCTTAAGTTGACTTCAATATACAAATAATTGTATGTTTTGTCAATACATGATGATAACATGACTGATTTTGAGTTATTAAGTATAATGTTGATGATTTTTGCCATCATTATACCACTCATTATTAGACTAATAGATAATCAAAAAAATAACCACTAAATGGCTTGGCTAAGCTGAGTGGTTATTCGAAATTGTAACCATAAAAAGCTAGTCACCGTATAAACGGATCTACAAGGGAGTGTGTGTATCACTCCTCTTTTCATTTACATTTTACAATGGATTTCATGTAAATGCAAAAATAACAATTAGAGAACGTTTGTTCTAATTATTTTATTTACTCTTTATAATAGTATTTGTAGATAAGTTTATAGTGGTGGCTAGCCCTAGGAGGTGATGCCTTTGATTTTGTTTATTAGGTGTTTCTCCTGGAAAGGAAAGCATGACTGATTTTGAGTTATTGAGTATAATGTTGATGATGTTTGCAATCATTATACCGCTCATTATTAGACTAAATGACAAAGACAAAAAATAACCACTCATAAGCTTGACAGAGCTGAGTGGTTATTGAGTAAAAAAATAACATTGGCTAGTCACCGTATAAACGGATCTACAGGAGGAGTGTTACCGCGCTCCTCTTTTCATTTACATTTTACAATGGATAGCTTATAAATACAAATATATTATAATACTCTTGAGTACTGCAATACTTCATTATCTACTGACATACCCATTTTTTCATATAACCCTTGTACTTTCACGTTATCTACACCAGTTTATAAACATACATATCTTGCATTATTTTCTTTTACGTATTCTAATGATTTTTCAATTAATTTCTTATTTGCTCCACTTGAACGATTATTTGATTGCACAAATAAAATCATTATTATTTTATCAAAATTATGGAAGTGAGTTGCATTTTTATACCTTAATAATAGTAAACAGATAATACGTTATATATGCATAAAGTAATACTAAATCTTAAAAGGATATTATATTTGGTTCTGTTGCAAAGTAAAAAAATATAGCTAACCACTAATTTATCATGTCAGTGTTCGCTTAACTTGCTAGCATGATGCTAATTTCGTGGCATGGCGAAAATCCGTAGATCTGAAGAGACCTGCGGTTCTTTTTATATAGAGCGTAAATACATTCAATACCTTTTAAAGTATTCTTTGCTGTATTGATACTTTGATACCTTGTCTTTCTTACTTTAATATGACGGTGATCTTGCTCAATGAGGTTATTCAGATATTTCGATGTACAATGACAGTCAGGTTTAAGTTTAAAAGCTTTAATTACTTTAGCCATTGCTACCTTCGTTGAAGGTGCCTGATCTGTAATTACCTTTTGAGGTTTACCAAATTGTTTAATGAGACGTTTGATAAACGCATATGCTGAATGATTATCTCGTTGCTTACGCAACCAAATATCTAATGTATGTCCCTCTGCATCAATGGCACGATATAAATAGCTCCATTTTCCTTTTATTTTGATGTACGTCTCATCAATACGCCATTTGTAATAAGCTTTTTTATGCTTTTTCTTCCAAATTTGATACAAAATTGGGGCATATTCTTGAATCCAACGGTAGACCGTTGAATGATGAACGTTTACACCACGTTCCCTTAATATTTCAGATATATCACGATAACTCAATGCATATCTTAGATAGTAGCCAACGGCTACAGTGATAACATCCTTGTTAAATTGTTTATATCTGAAATAGTTCATACAGAAGACTCCTTTTTGTTAAAATTATACTATAAATTCAATTTTGCAACAGAACCCGATTGATCTTGTACACCACCATTGTTTAATATTACTTTTCTACTCGCAATATTTTCTTCATCACATGTAATAAGTGCTTTTTCTACATTCAAAGATTTCAAAAATTTTAAGGACTCATTTAGAATCTTTGACGCATAACCTTGACCTCTCATATCAGGTCTTACTCCATACCCAACATGACCACCATAATTCGTTAAAAACTCATTTAAGTGATGACGTACATTAGAAGAACCTATGATTTTTCCATCATCAATTAAAAATAATGTAGTGTTTAATACTTCATATAATCTTTCACGTTCTTCTAAATTATTGATAAAGTCTTGAAAAGATTTATATCGTTTAATGTTTGTAGCTGAAGGGACTATGCTTTTTTGTTCATCTCCCCAAGCATTAAAATACTCCATGAATAAT
Source organism: Macrococcoides bohemicum (assembly GCF_016865215.1). Lineage (NCBI taxonomy): Bacteria > Bacillati > Bacillota > Bacilli > Caryophanales > Staphylococcaceae > Macrococcoides > Macrococcoides bohemicum. Next base: position 1,038,164 of record NZ_CP054482.1, on the reverse strand, counting down.
ATTTCATCATTAATCGTCAGTCTTCTAAATTCCATTAATACACTCCTATTATTGTATTTATCGAAACAAAAAAACATTGCCTTTCTCTAAGACTTCATCAAAAGATGAGTCCATTACAAACTTAGTGATCCTGTGATTTAATTATGTTTTTACTTAATTACATTAATAAATATTAATATCCATTTTTCCTTCCACCCAATCACTTACAAATTCTTTATGTGGTGGATTGATCTCAACATCTTTCATTTCTTCACGAGATACAAATCGTAATTGTTTAGACTCATCAGAAATAGTTAGTTCACCATCAAATTGTTTTGTATAAAAAATAATCGAAACAGAATAAACTTCATCACCATTTGGATATGTCACGATGTAATCTGCGCCTGAATATATACCAAACAAGTCTACTTCTTTTGGAATTAATCCTGTTTCTTCTGTCACTTCTCTTATTGCAGCATCTTTTACCTTTTCTCCTATTTCAATCAATCCACCCGGAATACCCCATAGTCCGTTGTCTGCTCTTTGTTCTAAGAGAATCTTTTCGTCTTGTTCAATAATCACACCGGCACCAATCACAATTAAACAATGATGCCCAACATGTTGTCTCATCTTTTGTATATAATTCATAAGTCACCTACAATAATTTACTCATATAATATTCATCATAAAATTTATTATTAATCTTCAATGATCTTCGTTTTGTGCCTTCTATTTCAAATCCACTTTTCTGATACAATTTAACACCTGCTTCATTCTCGGTTACAACTGTTAATTCTAATCTCGTTATACCGACAGTTTTAGCCCACTGTTCAACTGCTTCAAATAGCAAAGTTCCTACACCTTGTCCTCTTACATCTTGATGTACGCCTATTACTAAATACGCAGAATGTTTATTTCGTAAAGAAGTATTGCCTATCGCGATAAGATAACCACATAATCCTTCATTATCAGCAACTAATAATGTGCTATTAGATTGATTATTAAAATGCTCAATCATTTTCGTTTGTTTCTCAATACTATTATTACGCTCTCCCGGTTCCATTAACATACAGTCAGATGTCGATTCTACATTATCGATAAGATGCATTATCTGCTCAGCGTCTTCCACTGTCGCTTGTCTTATAATCACTTGTAATCCTCCCACTCATTTCGCAAGATGCCCATTTTAATTGCATCATAATATTTACCGTCTACTATCTTGGCATCACGAATTCTTGCCTCTTCTATCATTGCAACTTTTTCAGCCAGTTTCATCATTCGGACATTGCCTGACCATGTTGATATTCCGATACGGTGTAAATCACTATTATTAAAGATATAATCAACCCATTGCTGGAATGCAGAAGTACCATAACCTCCACTCCAATATTCAGGATTGAAAATAACAATACCTATCTCCATCCAATTTGTTTCTTCACTCACCCAAATTGCATAATGATAGATACTTTATTAGACATATTGATCTCCGGGTTTTAAATAACTTTTTATGAATATTTCATCTTCTGGATACATCCAGTCTATATCATCGTATTCAGATATCGTTATCCATTTTATTTCTTCAATTTCGTCATCAGGACATTATTTAACATTTCTCCTGAATACACTACTCCTAAGAAGTAATCTACGGTAACATTATATTCTTTCACTAATTTACTTAGCGTTTTAATATGGTTTAATATTGTAATGCTAGAACCTGTCTCTTCAAATACTTCTCTTATTGCAGCTTCCTCGGAAGCCTCTTCTTTTTCAATGCCACCTGTTGGTATAGACCATTTCTGTTCACTCTTTGACTTAACGATTAGTAATTTATTATTATTAATTACAATAACACTCGCACCATTCCATGTTTTCATATTGATTTCTCCATAATAAATGCGTTGTTAGAAGTATCGATTACATAATCAAATTCAGCTTCTAAAGGCAACATGAATTGTTCATATTGTCTTCTACGTAATGCTTGCGTTGATTTAATATAATCAGGATTTCCACCTCTAATATTGACATCTCTATCTAGCCTTCTCAGCATTTCAGTTTCTTCATCACATTTAAATACAATTGAAATGTCGAATAACGCTTTATCTAAGAAAAATAGACTCAACCCTTCAAAGATATTAATTTGACGATTACCATTTAGTTTGACACTAGGTGCCCAAGGTTCATCAATTGTTATGATGTCCATACCATTCTTTAATGCTAATATATCTCTTTTTAAACTATTAAGTTCATGCGCTAATGGCACACATCCCGTAATTTTTTCTTTATACTTTTGTCCATTAAATACATATTCAGCATACGCAAATTTTCTAATGCCACTATCTATAATATATGGATCTGTCTCTAATAAATTGTATGTTTCATCTTCTAGTTTACTTATTAATTGATTAGTAAATGTTGATTTGCCAGATGCACCATGGCCACTAATTCTAATATTGATTGATTTAGTCGATTGATTAATTAGTTTTTGTATTTCTTCAATAAATTCATCCATTGTCATCACCCACTTAACATATTATATTAATGATATATTATTATCAGATTTTTCAAAAGAGTGCATCAATAATTTTAGTTAAAAAAATAACCAGCCAGCGCTGGTTATTCTACTGCATTTTCTAATATTGTAAACGTCTTATTGTAAGTATCGAGTTCAGCCTGAACACCATAAGGTAATATCCCTTTTGGTTCATTATGTCCAAAGCTTGCATTATAAAATACCGGTAAATCTTCTCTGCCGATTTCTTTAAGTATCTTTTGAAAAACTGCTTTAATTTCTTCATAATAGACACCATCTTGTGGTCTACCGATTATCATCCCATTGATTATATCAAAGATTCCCATTACTGCATACGTTCTTATATATTGCTCTAACACTTCAGGATGCGTGTGTCTTTCAGATGTTTCAAGGAACAGAATGGCATCTTTAAATGCCGATACTTCCGGAAAGTATTTCGTGCCCTGTATATGATTTAATGATTCTACACATCCACCTATTAAATGTCCTTGAACCTTACCTACACCATTAATCACTTCGTACCCTGGATTGAGTAAATTTTCTCGCTCAAAATCTTTGGCAATCTCATCCCATAACAATCCAAATTTACGCACAGTTTCTGAAGTATATATACGTCCAACAGGATTATCAGTAAAAAGTAAATTTAATATTTGACTGATTGTATATTCATCCATCTTTACATTTTCAGCAAAGTCAGTAAGTAGTGCGGGGCCATAATACGTTGTTATACCATGCTGATAGAAATAAAGATGTTGTACTGTCGTATCAGAATAGCCCATAAAAATTTTGGGATTCTGTTTAAACGCTTCTACATCTATATACGGCATAATACGAACTGATTCGGTACCTCCTATTGTACAAATAATTGCTTTAACTTCTGGATCTAACACTGCCTGATTGAAGTCTTCTGCCCTTTTTTCAGGATGTGCATATAAATATTCTGAACCTTTTAATGCATTTGGCATTACTTTATATTTTAATCCAAATACAGATTCAAGTCTTTCTAAACCCTGCTTCGTTCTCCATATGAAATCATCCTCGCCGGCCATGCCACTAGATAAAGATACAATGGCAATTGTATCACCTTTTTTTATTTTTACTGGTTTTATCATCATGTCACCTATTATTCATATTTGTTAATAACATTTTATATTAAATTCTGAATTTTTAAAAGTCTTTGTAAAAAATTATTACTAAGAACATTATTTTCAATATATAATAATTATTTTGCATATTTAAATTTATGCAAAATAAAAACAGCTGATGCGCTGTTTTAAGAATTTATCATTGCATAATATTTCATTGCTTCACTCATATATTTCGCAAGTCCTTCGCCATACTGATTGATGTTATTAGTAAATCGTTCATCAATTATATACATATCACCTAATCCATAAAAGGCATCTCGTGAATAAGTTCCAAAATTTTCATTTAGAAAGTGATAAAATTTTTCAGTATGCTGCAAGACTGTTTGGTCTTCAATAGGTTTATCTTTTAATTGATTAAATGTCACGAATATATCAATCCAATCCTGTGAAAGTTGATTTTTACCATCATCTGAAAGCTGGTTAATTTTCTTTTGTGATAAATCTACCGCTTTATCCCCATACTTCTCACGCGCTTCTTGTTCATACTGGATATCGTTAAAATTAATACCTTTAAATTTTTCTTCTGGTGTCATCTTCTTACCCTCTTTTTTACTTTTTATTGTTTGGTCGATTAGTGTAATCATTGAATGAATCTGTTGTTGCTGAACTTCAAGTCTTGTTCGTTGATCTGTAAGGACATCTATCATATTTCTATTGTCGTTTAATAGCGCTTTAATTTTATTTAGTGATAGATTCATTTTGCGGTAGAGCATTATGTGTTGAAGTCTGTCTAAATCTAAATCACTATAATCACGATATCCGTTGTCATTTTTATTTGGACATAATAAGTCGATTTCATCATAATAATGCAAAGTTCTTATGCTTACACCTGTTAATTCAGATACTTTTTTAATATTCATATCCTACCTCCTTACAATGTTACTTTAAACTATAACGTTACGTCAGAGTCAACATATAATTTTAGTTTCTGATTTAAATATTTTGAAGTGATATAATGAATTAAACAATTTATGAATATCCTATATTGTTCAAGGAGTTTTGATAATGCGTAAACGTCTTACAACAATACTTACAGAACGTGCACCGATTCTTCCTGAGAAAGTAGCTAATAATGATTTAAAGATTAATAAAGAGCCGATTATTTTAGTCCATGGTTTTGCAGGATTTGCAAGAGATAATACACCGCATGGATTAATGCCTTATTGGGGTGGTTTAAAGGTAAATATAACTTCTACATTAAATATTGAAGGCTATGATATATATGAAGCGAGCATAGGTTCTATGACCTCAAGTTATGACCGCGCTGTTGAATTATATTATTATATCAAAGGTGGTCGTGTAGACTATGGGGCTTATCACAGTAATAAATTTGGGCATCATCGTTTCGGTAAGACATATGAGGGCATTTTTCCAGATTGGCAGCCAGGTAAAAAAGTGCATTTCATAGGTCATAGTATGGGCGGACAGACAATACGTATATTAGAGCATATGTTACGTTTTGGTCGTCCTGAAGAAGTAGCCTATGCAAACGCCCACCATTTAAAAGTTGCATCTCTATTTATAGGTGGACAAGATAATATGATCAATACAATTACAACAATCGGTACACCGCATAACGGAACATATATTGCAGATCGATTAGGTAATAAGAATTTAATTAAATCATTCTTTTATCGACTCGTTGAGAACGAAGGTATAGCAAGCTTTAAAATAGACTGGGGCTTTGGTCAATGGGGATTACGTCAACAAAAAGGTGAAAGTTACTTTGCATACATTAAACGAGTTAGAGCGAATAAGCTTTGGCAGACTACTGACAACGGCTTTTATGACTTAACATTAAAAGGCTCAGAGGAAATCAATAACAAGCTTTCAATTAATCCAAACATTCGATATAAAAGTTATTCGACTGTTGCTACACATAAAAGTTTCTTCACGAAATATCAAATTGCAAATGTCGGGATGTTTGCCCCTTTCTATCTTACGGGTATAATCAGTACAATATCAGGAACACCTGAATGGTGGGAAAATGATGGACTTGTGCCAGCGATTTCTGCTGAAGGGCCATTCACCGAACCTAAATCTTACAATAAAAAGGTGATGATAGATCGTGGTATATGGCATGTTTTTCCTAGAATGTATGGTTGGGATCATATGGATCAGATTGGTGGCAATATGACAAATTTACTCCATACGCCAGGAGAATTAATCGATTTCTATCGCACACTTGTTAAAGAACTCGTTTTATTTGAAAAATAAAAACCTAGGAAAATTCCTAGGTTTATTTTTGTGGGATTGGCCATGTTTCAAGATTTTCACACATATCCCAGAACATATATTCATAATAACTTGTCTTAACGATAATTTCTTCTAATTCTGCTAATTCCGTTTCCGGTTTACCTTCAGTCAACGCATCCATTAATCTGATTGCTTCATTCGTTAATTCAGTAAATTCTTCACCAGAGTATGTTGCAACCCAGTCGTGATAAAGATTACTTTCATCGCGTGCACCAGGCATTTGTGCTAATGATTTACCGATATAATTGTAACTCCATGCACATGCGAGTAAACATGCAACGACATGCTCAGCACCTCCACGTTGTGCATGATTCAACATATAACTCGTATAAGCAGTGTTTGTAGCAGCTGAATCAGTCGATTCAAGTTCATCAGTAGATATGTCAAAAGATGCTGCATATTTACGATGTAAATCCATCTCCATAAATAAAGTGCCATGCAATAAATGTGCGAATGTACTCATCGTAGATAAATCTCTAGATTTAGCACTTCCAATCGCCATTAATTTTGCATATTCAATTAAATATACATAATCTTGTTTCAACCAATGCTGAAATTTTTCTTTTGAAAGTGTACCATCCGCTAATCCTTTCACAAAAGGATGATCAAGATAAGAACTCCAAATAGGTTCAACACGTTGCCAAATACGTTCCGTAAACATTCTATTCCTCCTAAAAAATATACCTATACACATAAGGTATAGGTATCTTCCCACTTCCCTACGCTAGCATTAACCAACAGGTTCAAAGGGTCGGAATTAACCTCTCAGCACAAATTGTGCACCCCTAGTGTATAAGTATTATATTTATATTCATTATAACAATAATTATCTTAATTACAAAATGCCGTTAGGTTCTTCAGTTAGAATTAATCCGACTTAGACTATTTGACGGTTGTTTTATATGCTTCTACAAATGCTTTTGCTTCTTTTCGATTCACTTGATCAAACAGCCACGATTCACCGTTTTTTTCCATTATCGCGATACGGAATGGAACTGTTGAGATGCCGCTTTTGATACTCTTAATTTCATCTAATAAAAAAGTATCTTTTACTTCAGTTCCTGACAAAGGGCCCTGTGCTTCAAAAGTTATAACGTCATCATATAAATTTAATGTACCTGGTACTAAAGTTGATCGATATAAAGACATCGATGCATTTACACTCATGATATGTTTAGTCATTTTATCCACTCCTTCCATTTATTTATATTATATATTATCGGAGAAAAGATTTATAGCGAAAGAAATAGCGATATTGTTTATTTTTAGTTAGAGATTCCACTATTACTCACTTTCTTTTGCGGTATCTTTCTCTTTCTACCATCGATTCCGTTAAATCTCTGCCAGCAAATGAAAAAAGACCAATCCTTCACTCGGGATTGGTCAAAATCTTACTATACTAATTTCCAGATATCCGTTGCATATTGCTGGATTGTTCTATCACTTGAGAATTGTCCTGATTTCAGGATATTCATCAAGCTCATTTGATTCCATTTCTTCTTATCCTGATATGTTGCCATCGCAGTTAAGTGAATATCTACATAAGCATTAAAATCTTTTAATAGGAAATATGGATCATTGTTTGTAAGCACATGATAATATAGATTGTTAAATGCAAAGTCACGACCAAACTGTTCATTTTTAAGTGCATCCATCGCACCTTTAACACGTCCATCTGTTTGATAGATAGCTTCCGCCTGATAACCACCATTGTTCTGGTAGTTAATTACTTCTTCTGAACTTAATCCAAAGATAAAGATATTTTCCTTACCTACTAATTCAGCGATTTCAACGTTCGCACCATCCATTGTTCCAAGTGTCACAGCTCCATTCATCATCATCTTCATATTCCCAGTTCCAGATGCTTCCATAGATGCTGTAGATATTTGCTCAGAGATTTCAGCAGCCGGCATAATATCTTCTGCAAGTGTTACATTATAGTTCTCTAAAAATACTACTTTAATTCTATTGTCTACATCTTTATCATTATTCACAACATTTCCTACTGCATGAATTAATTTAATAATTTCTTTAGCAATATGATAACTTGGTGCAGCTTTAGCACCAAATATAAATGTTCTAGGCTGAATTCTTGTAGATGGTTTGCGCTTAATTTCATTGTAAAGATATATAATGTGTAAAATATTTAATAATTGACGTTTGTATTCATGTAATCTTTTTACCTGTACATCAAATACTGAATTTTCATCTACTTCAATACCTGTTTTTTTATAAATAACTTCTTTAAGTACACGTTTATTCTCAAGCTTAACATCTGCAAGATGATTTAAGAATGATTCGTCGTTATAATAACGCATTAGCTGTGTTAATTCTTGTGGTGATTTATGCCACACATCACCAATTGCATCATTGATTAAATGGGTTAAACCAGGGTTAGCTGTCATCAACCAACGACGGTGTGTAATCCCATTTGTTTTGTTGTTGAATTTTTCAGGTTGTATCCTATAGAAATCATTAAATGTATGATCTTTAATAATTTCAGAGTGAAGTGCTGCAACTCCGTTTACCGAGAATGAGCCAACGATTGCTAATTTACTCATATGCACGACATTATTACTAATCACTGCTAAATCAGCTATTTTGTCGCGCATTTCTGGATGTTTCTCATATACTTCACGGCAGAATCTTTCATTAATTTCATTAATAATCATAAAGATTCTTGGATTTACCTTTTGAACTTGACTTACTGGCCATTTTTCTAATGCTTCCTGCATGATTGTATGGTTGGTATAGGCAAATGTCTTAGTAACAATCGACCAGGCTTCATTCCATCCTAAACCTTCTTCATCCATTAAAATACGCATTAATTCAGGAATACCGAAAGTAGGATGCGTATCATTAATTTGAATACAGTGATATTCATGGAACTGCGTCACAGGTAAATTATATTTTTCTTTGAATTGCTTAATTAATGTCTGAATCGTTGATGACACTAAGAAATACTGTTGTTTTAGACGTAGGAAACGACCTTCTTCAGTCGAATCATCCGGATATAAGAATCCTGAGATTCGTTCTACATTCTGCATATGTTCTAATCTGTTCTTATAGTTGCCATGATCAATAACGTCTGATGGTAATTCAGCGCTCCACAATCTTAACTGGTTCACAACGTCATTGTCATATCCCACTACACCAACGTCATATGGCACTGCTAATACTGTTTCCTGATTGTGATACGTAAATTTAAAATTACCATGCTCATCGACTTCACTTGATACTTCACCACCGAAGTTCACATGCATCGCTTCATCTATTTTACGTGTTTCCCATGGATAAACTTCTTGTAACCAGTTATCTGGTAATTCAATTTGCGTACCATTGACAATTCGTTGTTCAAATAACCCATAACGATAACGAATTCCAAAACCATTACCTAAATATCCAAGACTCGCGATAGAATCTAAGAAACAGGCTGCAAGTCGTCCTAATCCCCCATTACCAAGTCCAGCATCATTTTCTTCACTATATACTTTTTTAGGGTCTCTTCCTAATTCAGTTAAAACTTCGTTACAAACATCTAACAATCCTGCATTTAATAAGTTACTTTCAATTAAACGACCAATTAAAAATTCCATAGATAAATAGTTGATTTGACGTTTTTTTCTATCTATATTAGTTTTTTTCGTTTCAACACTCGCTTGGTTGATTTCATCTTTTAAGATTGAACAAATTGCATAGAATAAATCCGTATCTGTCGTTTCTTCTAATGTTGTATTTCTTTTGTTCGTTAATTTCATCTCCAGGCGTTCACGGAATTCTGTTTTTGAATAAGTTTTCATTGAAGTCTCCTTAATAGATTTCTAGATATTTTTGAGCTGATGCATCCCAGCTATGATTTACTTTGGCAATATTCTTAATTAATGATTTATATTCTTCTTTGTTGCTATAAATTGCTAATGAAGCATATAAGCGGTCCAGTAATTCATGTGCATTATAATTAGCGAAACTTAAACCAGTACCCTCATGTGTCACATAATTAAATGGCATAACAGTATCTTTTAATCCACCTGTTTCTCTAACAATTGGAATTGATTTATACTGAAGTGCTATCAACTGACTTAAACCACACGGCTCGAATAATGATGGCATAATAAAGAAATCACTTGCAGCATATATTTCTCTTGAAAATGCTTCATTAAACCCAAGATGTAAACTCACTTTATCAGGATACTTATCGCTTAAATAATGGAAATAATGTTCATATCGATAATCACCATTACCTAAAATAACGATTTGAACATCTTGCTGAACAAATTCTTCTAATATACGCATGACAAGATCGAGTCCCTTTTGTTCAACCATTCTTGTAATAATCGCGTACATAGGGATATCCTTATTGACTGGTAAATTAATTTTCTCTTGTAAAATTTTCTTATTCTCTTGTTTTTTAGGAATTGAACTTTTGAAATTAACGGGTATTGAAGGATCTTTCATTGAATGATAATCATCAACATCAATGCCATTCACAATACCTATTAAATCATGGTGACGCATATTCAGCAGATCTTCTAAACCTTCTCCGTAATAAGGTGTCTTTATTTCATCCGCATAGCTTGGAGAAACTGTTGTAATCTTATCTGCATGAAAGATACCAGCTTTAAGTAAATTTAACATACCGTCCCATTCAAAACCTGAAAAATGTGTTCTATCTAAGTTAAACACATCTTCAAAAGCATCGTACATCAGTAGACCTTGATATTTAATATTATGAATAGTAAAGACAGTCTTAATACCTTCTACTGGTCGTTTAATGTTACATATTGCTACAGCTGCACCTGCTTGCCAGTCATGTCCGTGTAATACATCAGGTTTATAATCACTGCGATAGATAAATTCTATTACTGCATTTGAAAAGAATACAAATCTTTCACTGTCATCTTCGTATCCATACATACCATCGCGACCGAAATACTGTAAATTATCAACAAAGTAATACTTAATACCTTCTAATTCTAAAGATAAGATACGTGTATATTGAAAACGCCACCCAACTGGTGTCTGGTAAACCATTTCTTCTTCAAGCATATCTCGATACTCTTTTTTCAAGCTTGCATACATCGGTAAAATGACACGAACTTCACATTGATTCGTTTGATTTAAATATTTTGGAAGACTACCGATAACATCGGCAAGTCCTCCAGATTTAAAGAATGGTGTACATTCTGAAGCCACAAACAATACTTTTTTCATTATTATCTTCCAACTTTCTGTTAAATTGTTTGTCGTTTGGCAACTACAAATGGTTTATCTGTTGATCCAATTAACTTTTGATGTTCATTAACCGTAACATCCTTATCAAGTATTACATTTTCAATGTAAGCATCTTTATGAATACAGCAATTCGTCATAATAATTGAATTTTTAATCACTGCGCCCTTTTCAACTTTTACACCACGATATAAGATACTATTTTCAATATGGCCTTCAATTACACATCCATTAGCAACAGTTGAATTTTTAACGATACATCCATCTTTATACTTTGTAGGGGGTTGATTAGAAGTCTTAGTTTTGATACGATTTTCCTTCATAAATATTTTCTTATACTTATCAGGATCTAAAATATCAAGATTACACTTGTAAAATGCTTTTAAAGAATTGATATACATCGTTGTCTCTTCAATATCAAAAAATATAATATTTAATTCATGCATACGTTCCTGAATACCTTGAACAAAGAAACTATCTTTATAGTTTTGAATACAGAAATCCATAATTTCAAACAATTTATCTTTCTTCACTATATAAGTACCAGTGAAAATATGGTGATTTTCCTGGTCGTGATTTAAAAATGTTACACGTTTACCTTCTGTATTGACGCGTAACAATGGTTGATGCATTTCTTCCAAGTGCTCTTTTTGTTCTGTAATCAGTGTAATATCAGCATCACTTTCAATATGATGTTTAAAAGCTTCTTTAAAATCAGTATTGACAATAAACTGTGACCCTGAAATAATAACATCTGTTGCTTTTGATCTTGTAAAGAAATCACGGTTGTTATGGAAATGACGCAAGTCACCACGAGAAATATCTGTCGGGTCATGCCAATCAGGAGGTAAAACGAATAAACGAGATAGTCTATCATCTAATCCAAAGTTATCACCATTTTCCAGATGGTCCATTAATGAACGATATTTCTGATTAACAAATAGAGCAACTTCATTTGTACCGCTATTTACCATATTAGATAAACTAAAATCAACAAGACGATAACGTCCTGCAAATGGAACGCTTGCACCATTTCTAAAATAAGTTAATTCTTCTAAAAAATCATGTTCATTTTCAATATTAATTAAACCCATTAATGATCTCATTATTTACTACCTCCTGTGAACTCGCTTAAATTATCTGGTCCAACTACAATTGGTTCTTCACTATTATTACCATCTATTACAGTGCCATCAGGAATATTTATTTTATGCATGATAATCGCCTTATCAATTTTACAGTTTTCACCGATTACTGTTTTAGGGTGAATAATAGAGTCTTTAATGAAAGTACCATTACCAACAGTTACTTCACTAAATAAAACTGAGTGTTCAACGTGACCAAAGATAAATGACCCAGGACAAATTAATGAATCAGTTATATTCGCTTCACTACCAATAAATTGAGGAGGTAAATTAGCCTCATGAGAAAATGTTGGCCATGTCTTACTATTTAATAATTCAGATAAATCTTCATTTAATAAATCCATATTAGCTTCCCAATATGACTGTATCGTACCAACATCTTTCCAGTAACCATCAAAACGATAAGCATATAATAGTTTATTATCCGCTAACATTTTTGGAATAATATCATTCCCGAAATCGTGTTCAGACTGTGTATCTTTTTCATCTTCAACTAAATATTCACGTAATACTTTCCAATTAAAGATATAAATTCCCATTGAAGCTAAATTATTTTTAGGAACTGCCGGTTTCTCATCAAACTCATAAATTTTAAGATCTTCTTCTGTATTTAAAATACCGAATCGACTTGCTTCTTCAAAAGGTACTTCGATTACAGAAATCGTCGCATCTGCATTCTTTTCTTTATGATGATCAAGCATTGCCTGATAGTCCATTTGATAAATATGATCTCCTGATAATATTAATAAATATTCCGGATCATATTGATCAATAAAATGAATATTTTTTGTAATTGCATCTGCTGTTCCTTCAAACCATGAAGCACCAGTCTGATCAGCAAACGGTGCAAGGACTGTAACTCCACCATCAAGTTTATCCAGCGACCAAGGTTTACCCATACCAATATGGCGGTTTAACATTAAAGGTGCATATTGAACGAGTACCCCTACAGTATTAATATTTGAGTTCGTTAAATTACTTAAGGTAAAATCGATGATTCTATATTTCCCCCCAAATGGTACTGCTGGTTTTGCCACATTTTTTGTTAATTGACCTAACCTTGTACCTTTACCACCTGCTAATAACATACCAACAATTTCTTTAGCCATTTTGAAATCCCCTATTCTTAAATTATTTATAGTTTTCTTGCAAAAAATCCTTTATTCAGATAAATTTTTTCGCTCCTTAACTTTCTTATAAATAACAAAACCTAATGGTGGTATTTTCCCTTGTATCGAATGATTTAAACCATGCATAGGGTTTGGATTACTAAATAAATATTTTGATATTACTTGATTTGAACCGCCATATTGCTTAGCATCTGAATTAAATAACTCCCGATATTTTCCTGGTTCTGATACACCAACTTTAAAATCATAATAAACTTCAGGTGAGAAATTTAATAGTACGATGAGTTCAGTACCATCTTTTGCCCGACGTATATAACTCAATAAACGCTGTTCATTATCATCTGCATCAATCCATTGAAATCCATCGTGACTAAAATCCTGTTCAAATAATGCTTTCTCTCTTAAATACAATTTATTAAAATCTTTTATGAAACGATGTAAGCCACTATGTACAGGATAATCCAATAAGAACCAGTCTACTTGATCTTTATCTTTCCATTCAGCATACATTCCAATTTCACTACCCATAAAGTTTAGTTTCTTACCAGGTTGTGTCAATTGATAGCCATATAATAATCTATATTGTGCAAACTTTCTCCATTCGTCTCCAGGCATTTTATCAAGCATTGATAATTTCCCATGAACAACTTCATCATGTGAAAACGGCAATATATAATGTTCATTATATCGATACATCATCGGGAAATTGAGGTGATTATGATACCTTTGTCTGTCCTCCGGAGCCACTTCAAAATAATCTAATGTATCATGCATAAATCCGAGATCCCATTTATAATCAAATCCAAACCCACCATCTTTAACAGGTGTTGTAATGGACGTAATATCAGAAGAATCCTCTGCTATCATAATTGCATGTGGTACAACTTTATGAATTTCATCATTTAATTTCTTTATAAAAGCAACCGCTTCTTTATGTTCATTTGTTCCTTCATCATTATAAATCTTCTCATGAGCTTCATAGTTCTCAAAGTTGAGGTCTGTCATACTATGCACTGCATCTACTCTTAAGCCATCTACATGATACTCTGTTAACCAGAAAATAGCATTTGAGATTAAAAAGCTCTGAACTTCTGTACGTCCAAAATCAAAAGTCAATGTTCCCCAGCTACGCTTTTCTGCACGATACATATCTTGATATTCAAAAAGTGGTGTACCATCAAACATACGTAATCCATGTTCATCTTTACAGAAATGTGCGGGTACCCAATCAAGAATGACACCGATATTATGCTGATGACATTGATCGATAAAATACTTAAAATCCTGAGGTGTCCCGAATCTCGATGTCGGCGCATAATATCCTGTCACTTGATATCCCCAGCTTAAGTCAAAAGGATGTTCGGTTATCGGCATCAGTTCAACATGGGTATAACCCATTTCAACTAAATATGGAACAAGATTTTCTGCCATTTCGAGATATGAATAGTGCGTTTTATCGGTATAAGTATCTATCGTATCTTCTGCTGTACGATTTGCTTCATGCTTTTTCCATGTTCCGAGATGCACTTCATAAATATTCATCGGAGAAGATAAATGATTAAATTTCTTACGTTTATTCATCCATTGCTTATCCTGCCAATTATAATCAATGTTACGAACGATTGAAGCTGTATGTGGTCGTTTCTCTGCATAAAATGCATAAGGATCAGCTTTTAAAAAAGGTTCTCCATTCTGAGGCGTTATCTTGTATTTATAAGCGGTGTTCTCATGTACTTTGAACGTTCCTGTAAAAATACCGCTATCCTCAACTCTAGTTAAATTAAAATGATTTCCTGTCCAATTATTTTCATCTAATGTAACTGAAACATCTAAAGCATTTGGTGCCCAGACACTAAACGTCGTTTCTTTCGTCTCCGGATGATAATGCGCACCTAAAAATGAATAAGATTGATAATGTGTTCCCTGGTGAAATAAATATTTGTCTAAATCTGTAATCATACCCTCACCCTTTACCGCTTCTATTCTCTATCTTTTATTATATGATAATTTTGTAAATATTACGTCAATTAGTGTAAATTAATTCAAAGAAAAATATTATATTCGTGTTAACTTGTATGGCGTTAAACATAATAAAATTTATAACACAAATGCTTATATATTATTAGTATACATCTGTCATCATAATTTTAATAATAATATCATATTATTTACTAATAACTGAAAAACTCGATATAATAATCATATCAGGAGGTTGTTATGAGCACAGCATATATTGATGATTTTCAGATTATCACGTTACATTATGATTTAGTCGAAAATCCACAAAACTATTTTAAGACGATCCAGCTTGTTAGCAATAAATTTGTACATAATCTCGATTTAATTGAAACGAATCATTTTGAAAATCATTCTTACTATAAGTTTAAAACAGATAGACCTATTGATATTTCAGATAAATATTTTATTCATATCAAACAACTAAAAATACCTGTAATATTAGGTAAAGTTACCCAAACGAATACTTTTGAACAAATGTTTGATGCTCGTGAACACGAATTTGGTGCAATTGTTCGTGACAACAAAACGACATTTACAGTGTGGTCACCAGTTGCAAAAGTAATCAAGCTCAATATTAATGATAAGAGTCATACGATGAAAAAATTAAATGATGGTACACACCGTATCACTTTATATGGAAATTACCATCTCCAAAGTTATCATTATGATGCATATATTAACCACCAATGGATTCAGGTAAATGATCCGTACTCAAAAGGATTAACATTGAACGCTACTGAATCTGTCGTTATCGATTTTAATAAAACTAACCTCGATGGTTTCTATGAATTTTCACGTCCTGAAACAATGCAGAAAGATGCTCTTATTTATGAAGTACATGTAAGAGATTTTACGATGCATCCTAATAGTGGGGTTTCTCCAGAGAAAAAAGGTAAATTACTTGGATTAATTGAACCCCATACGACGACATCGACAGGTGAATCAACAGGTTTTGATTACTTGACTCGTTTAGGTATTACGCATGTAGAATTACTACCCATCAATGATTTTGCGCGAGTTGACGATGTAGAATTTGAAAAAGCATATAACTGGGGCTATGATCCAGAATACTTTCAGACAATCGATGGCAGTTATTCAACACAACCTGCTAATGCCGCAAAAAGGATTCAGGAATTAAAGCAGGTTGTCCAAGCATTTCATGAAAAAGGTATTGGCGTCATATTAGATGTCGTATTTAATCATGTATTCTATATGCCGAATTCAAGTTTTGATAAGCTCGTGCCGGGATATTACTTTAGATATCATGAGGACGGTACAGTAAGCAACGGAACAGGCGTCGGTAATGACACAAAAACAGAACGTCTAATGATGCGTAAATTCTTTGTTGATACGATTAAATATTACATCCATGAATTTAAAATTGATGGGTTCCGCTTTGATTTAATGGGAACGATTGATATTGATACCATGCAGGAAATTAAGTCTGTTGTCATGCGTGATAATCCAAATGCATTTTTACTTGGTGAAGGTTGGGATCTCGCTACAGCACTTCCGAAAGAACTTAAAACAACACATGAAAACGCATATAATCTTCCGGAAATACATTTTTTCAATGATTATTTTAGAGATACATTAAAAGGTAATAACTTTAATTTGTTGGATCGAGGATATTTTAATGGTGGTGGTAGGTATTATGAAAGAATGTTCAATATATTTATTGGACACAAAGGCCAGTTACCCGTCAACCAAACTGTGAACTATGTAGAAGTTCATGATAATCATACATTATTTGATCGCATCAACTATACAAGTAATAAATCTTTAGAAGAAAAAAATATGATTCATCAGTTAGCAACAGTCTTTACAATTTTATCACTGGGTACCCCGTTTCTCCATGCCGGCCAGGAATTTTACCGAACTAAATATGGCCACGGGAATACGTATAATTTAAGTGACTTCATTAATCGCATTGACTGGAACCGACGCATAAAATACAAAGAAGATATCAACCTGATAAAAAGAGCAATTCAAATTAGAAATGAACATCGCATTTTTAGAACTAAAAATATCAATAAAATCAAAAAACGCATTATTCCATTTGAATTGGAACATCCTTTGCTCGGTATTTTATTATTTGATTCAAAATCCGAACTCATTTTACTTTTTAATCCAACACCATTGCATCACATCGTTAACTTGCCAAGAATGGGTGAATTTATGGTCATTCTTTCGAACTATAATGAGGACATTGCAATTAAAAACTTTTACGATCTCAGTCCTTTTGAATATGTTGTATTAAAAAAGAATTTATAGGGAAAAGTCCAATAGAAATTAATTGTAAACGATATCATTACCTGTTTTAATAAATATATGATAATTACTAAGGAGATGGAAGCACATGTCAGTTCGTGAATTATGGGAATCAAATATTGAAAACAGTTTAATTACTCAAGAAGTTTATTCAGCCACTTCTGAAGCATTGAAAGAAGATGGATATGTCGGTGCACTTGCATTCGGTACAGCAGGTATCCGTGGGAAAATCGGCCTAGGTCCTAATCGATTAAATAAGTACACAGTTCAAAAAGTTGCTACCGGGCTTGCAAAATATTTAAATGAAGTGAAAAAAGATGCTACTGTCGTTATCGCTTATGATACACGTCATTTTTCACCTGAATTTTGTGATGTGATTGCATGTGTACTTGGTAGTTATGGCGTAAAAACATTCATGTTTGACCGTTATCATACGACACCTGAACTTTCTTACTGTGTAAGACACCTTAAAACAGATGCAGGTGTGATGATTACTGCAAGTCACAATCCTCCAGAATACAACGGTATCAAGATTTATGGACCAGATGGCGGTCAATTAGCAATAGAAGGTGCTGCAAAAGTAAGTGACTTTATTGATAAGATTGATGATGTGTTCAATTTACAATCTGAAGATAAAGAAATTTTAGTTAGCAAAGGGTTAATTGAATACGTAGAAACAAGCGTCATTGAATCATATAAACAGGAAGTATTAAATTTAGTTGAAAGTATTCCATCTTCAGACTTAAAGGTTGTATTTACGAGTTTACATGGGACAAGTGTTCCAATCGTGCCTGAGATTTTAGATGCACTGAACTTCACAAAATACGAAATCGTAAAAGAACAGGCTGTACCAGATGCAGATTTCTCTTCTGTAAAATCTGCAAACCCGGAAGATCACGATGCTTTTGATATGGCGATTGAGTATGCTAAAAAAAGCAACGCTGATTTACTGATTGCGACGGATCCAGATGCTGATAGAATGGGTATTGTCGCTCAAGTTGATGGACAATTCCACTATTTTAATGGTAATCAAATTGGCGCATTACTCCTAAATTATAGAATTCATTCAACACAAGACACTGAAAATCGTGCTGCAGTAAAGTCTATTGTGACAAGTGAATTAGGTAAAGTCATTGCAGAACAAAATAATGTGAAGATGTTTGATGTATTGACTGGATTTAAATTTATCGCAGAAAAAATTGCTTCTTTTGAAGCAAATAAAGATTATAATTATATCTTTGGATATGAAGAAAGTTACGGATTTATGGCTGGTCCTTTCGTACGTGATAAAGATGCCGTACAAATCGTTCCATTGATTATTAAACATGCGAGCGAACTAAAAAATGAAGGTAAAACAATTGTAGATGCAATGAATGAGATATATGCTAAATACGGCAAGTATCAGGAAAAATTATTCTCACATACATTTGAAGGCCAAGAAGGAAAAAGCAAGATTGATACGATCATGCGTGAAAATCGACAAAATATACCTGCTGAAATTGCTGGATATAAAGTGATTAAAACTGAAGATTTCTTAGCGCAGACAAGTACAATAGCTGAAAGTATCACTCGATTAGAATTACCTCCAGCAAATGTATTAAAGTTCTACTTTGAAGAAGGATGGATTGCACTTCGCCCTTCTGGTACTGAACCTAAAATAAAATTATATGTATCAATGATTACAGATGATATTGATACAATTGCTGAAAAAATTAACAATAAGATATTTGGTAAATAAAACTTATAAAAAATAAAACGAGACTGAAAAAATTCAGTCTCGTTTTATTTTGTCATTGCAAATTTAAAGAAATTTAACCATTCAATATCTTTAGAAATAAAGATATAGATTACCATAATAATGATAAAAGTAATGTGCAGCGGAAAAACATCCATTTTTATATTATTCATTTCACGATATGTTACAAAAAGCTTAAATGGAATTGTCATGATAATTAAGAAACGAATAATGTAAAAAAGCACCACTGTTTCTGGTGAAAAATATAAAGCGATGAGCTCAAATATGACAAATAGATTATATGTAGTATAATAACTGATCGAATCTACAAATACTTTATAGAAATTATTCGTGCGATTCAATGCTACCATTTGAATAAGAAATGTAAAAAATATTGAAACTAAGGAGAAAATTGCCCCACTTACAGTCATTCTTAGTCCTGATTCAACATTAAATTGAGTAGAATAAAATGCACCTAGTGCAAATATTAGCAGTAAATAGACGATAAAGTTCAGTGCTGCAAAGAAAAAATATTTACTGCTTTTTGGATTATCAATAATTTTATTCGGCATTGCAACTGTTCTATAAACATAGTTAAAGAAAGAGTCGATTTGATAATCAAATTCTTTAATAGGTCGTTTAACTTGCGCAATCAATTTATTTTTAGAAAATTTTTCGTTATCCTTAATTTCAGTGTCAATTCTTTTTTTTCCAGCCACAGGTGTTGGATTCTTTATAAATTTATTAATATGTCCCCATTTATCTGCCAATATTGTCACCTCATAAAAAAACTGTTTAATGTAAGTATACATTAAACAGTTTTTTTTAACATTATAAAGTGTCACGCCATTCTGTTAATCCGTCGATATCACTTGCTTCAATTTTGTTCATTTCTTTTGCGACTTGAATTAACGTATCAAAATCACTTAATGTGTAATATTCATAACCACTTTCTGCTAAGCGTTCTTTACCTTTAGATAACTGATAGCTAAATATCGCAACAATTCCTAAAACTTCAGCACCATGTGCTTTTAAAGCATCAGCAGCATCTATTGCTGATCCACCAGTAGAAATTAAATCTTCTACAACAACAACTTTCTGCCCAGGTTCAACTTTCCCTTCAATCTGATTGCCTTTTCCATGTTTCTTACTTGAAGAACGTACATAGCTCATTGGTAAGTTCATCTTTTGAGAAACAAAAGCAGCATGTGGAATGCCGGCTGTTGCAGTTCCCGCTAAAACTTCGACATCACTGAAATGTTCCTCAACTAAAGTTTTTAAACCTTCAGCAATCTCGTCGCGAACTGCAGGGTAACTCATCGTTAAACGGTTATCACAATAAATCGGACTTTTAATCCCTGATGACCATGTAAATGGATCATTTGGTTGTAAAGATACTGCTCCAATTTCTAATAATGATTTCGCTATGTTTTTACTTAACATGATTTTCCCACGCTTTCTTTATTGAATAATATTTTTCTACAGGATTAACGTCTTGAGTGATTGATCTACCAACTACAATATGAGTTGAACCATTCTCTTTAGCGAATTCTGGTGTCGCTACACGCACTTGATCTCCAACAGCATCAGTCAATGTTCTGATACCTGGAGTTACTTTTAAAAAGTCTTCACCTAAAGCATCTCTTAACATTTTACTTTCATTAGCAGAACATACAACACCATCAAGCCCTGCGTCACGTGTTAATGTTGCATAATTTAATATGCATTCATCGATCGTTAGCGGTATACCTTGTTCATTTTGCATTACCGCTTCCGATGTACTTGTCAATTGCGTTACAGCTATTAATTTCGCTTCACTTCCTGCATCACGCAATCCATTCATCGCTTCCTGCATCATCTTTTTTCCGCCTGCTGCATGTACATTCACCATTTGTATATCTAGCTTTCCTAAACCTAACATGGCTTGACGCACGGTATTAGGTATATCATAAAGTTTTAAGTCTAAAAATATTTCATGGCCTTGACTACGAATCACTTTAACAATTTCCGGACCATTCTGCATAAATAATTCCATACCGACTTTCACAAATAACGGTTCATCAAATGGTTTTAAAAATGCATTTACTTCATCCATATTTTTAAAATCTAATGCAATAATCGGTTTATGAAACATTTATTTTGCCTCCAGTAATTGATGCGTTCTATTTTTTAATTCAAGAATATGGTTTACACCAAGTTTATCTAAATAATCAGGTAAACTGTTAATGATATCTATACAAACATTAGGATTCTGGAAGTTTGCTGTACCTACTGCAACAGCATCAGCACCTACAGAAATAAAGTCAATTACATCCTGTGCATCTGTAACGCCACCCATTGCGATAATTGGGAAATCAGGTAAGGCTTTACGAACCTCATAAACCATACGCATTGCTACCGGTTTAACTGCAGGTCCACTAAGTCCTCCGACAACATTTGCAATAATTGGTGCACCTGTTTTTTCATTGATACGAAGTCCAACGAGTGTATTTATCATAGTAATACCGTCAGCATATTCAGCAACAGCTACTGCCATCTCTACGATATTCGTAACGTTCGGTGATAATTTAACATATACGGGTACATGAGAGACTGCTTTTACTTTTCGTGTTAATTCAGCTGCTGTTTTTGGGTCAGTTCCGAACTGAATACCACCCTCTTTGACATTTGGACAACTGATATTCAGTTCTAATGCTTTTACGTTTGGTGACTTTGAAATCTTTTCAGCAACCTCAACATAATCTTCTTCTTTTGAACCCGCAACATTTGCTATAATCGCTGTTTCAAATTGTTCAAGCCATTTCAATTCATGTGCAATAATATGGTCAACACCAGGATTTTGTAACCCAATCGCATTAATCATACCGCTTGAAGTTTCAGCAACACGTGGCGTTGGATTACCAAAGCGCAACTCAGGTGTAGCAGCTTTTATCATTATGGCACCTAGTTCATTTAAATCATAAAAGTTCGCAAATTCTTTTCCGAATGCGAAACAGCCGCTAGCAGGCATAATCGGATTTTTTAAATCTAATCCTGGTAATTTAACATTTAATCGACTCATAGGGCTAACGCTCCTTTCTCAAATACAGGACCGTCTGTACATATTTTTACATAACCTTCTTCATTATCTGCTTTGCATACACAAGCATAACATGCACCGATACCGCATCCCATTCGTTCTTCAAGTGATACATATCCTGGCGTATCCGGTAATGCGTTTTCTATCGCTTTTATCATCACGATTGGGCCACATGTATAAAAAGTATCATAAGTCTTAGGTAATGCTTTAATAACATCAGTGACAAATCCTTGAGTACCAAAAGAACCATCAACAGTCGCGATATGTGTTTCACCTAAAGTACTAAACTGCTCCAGGTAAAATATATCTTCTTTTGATTGGAAACCTAATATATGAATTGTTTTAACGCCACGCGCATTCAATTGTTTCGATAATTCATATAAAGGAGGAACACCTATTCCTCCGCCGATAAGTAATGCAGTATTTCCTGCTGCGTCTACCGGGAATCCATGTCCCAGTGGTGCCAGAATATCAACAGTATCACCTTGTTTTAATTGTGATAATACTTTAGTACCCTTACCATCTGCACGATATAAACAGGTTAATGTATGTTTAGATTGATCAACTTCGCAAATAGAAATGGGACGACGTAGCATAAACTCAGAAGAATTCCCTACTCTAATATGAACAAACTGTCCAGGTGTTGTCATTTCTTTCGTAATTTGACCTTCAAGTACAATTTCATAAATATTTTTTGCGATGCTTTGTTGACTTACGACTCTCATTTCTTCCTGCATAGTGATCCCTCCTACATTTGATTCATATTAAATGTCATACTCTCAATCACTTCAATTAATGCACGTGCAGTATCTAATGATGTTAAGCAAGGTACACCATTATCAACAGAATCACGTCTAATCTGGAAGCCATCACGTTCAGTTTGCTTACCATTTGTCATTGTGTTAATAACAATTTGAACATGTCCATCACGAATAACATCTAATAAGTTAAATTCTGTACCTATCTTACTTACTTCTACCGCCGGAATATTATTCTCTTTTAATAGTTTAGCAGTACCACTCGTTGCCATAATACGGTAGCCAATTTCATGTAATCGTTTTACAAGTCCCAGCGCTTCCTGTTTGTCTTTATCTGCTACAGTGATTAACGCTGTACCATGATCTTTTACCTGCAATCCACTTGCTACTAGCCCTTTGTATAATGCTTTTTCAAGCGTTTTATCTTTCCCCATAACTTCACCTGTTGATTTCATCTCTGGTCCTAATGTAATATCAACATTTTTAAGTTTTGAGAAACTGAATACAGGTGCTTTTACGAATACGCCATCTTTGAATGGTACTAAACCTTCTTTGTAACCTTTATCCAGTAATGACTCTCCTAAAATACCTTTCATCGCGATATTCGCCATCGGAACATCTGTAATCTTACTTAAGAATGGAACTGTACGAGATGCACGTGGGTTTACTTCTAATACATAAACTTCTTCATCCGCAATAACAAATTGAATGTTTAATAATCCTACGATTTCTAAACCATGCGCTAAGCGTGTTGTGTAGTCTACTAACGTATCGATTTGTTTTTCAGTTAATGTTTGTGGTGGGTAAACTGCGATTGAGTCACCAGAGTGAACCCCAGCACGTTCAATATGTTCCATAATACCTGGAATCACCACTGTCTTACCATCACAGATTGCATCTACTTCAATTTCTTTACCTGTCAAGTAACGGTCAATTAATACCGGATGTTCTGGACTTGCTTTAACTGCTCTATTCATATAATCCACAAGTTCTGGCTCATTATATACGATTTCCATCGCGCGACCACCTAATACGTATGATGGACGAACAAGTACCGGATAACCGATAAAGTTAGCGTTATCTACCGCTTCTTCTACAGACGTTGCTGTTTTACCTAATGGTTGAGGAATTTCAATTCTTTGCATTAACGCTTCAAATTCTTTACGGTCTTCAGCACGATCTAAGTTTTCTAAAGAAGTCCCTAATACTTTTACACCATATTTCGTTAATTTCTCTGCTAAGTTGATTGCAGTTTGTCCACCGAACTGAACGACTACACCTTCAGGTTTTTCAAGGTTAATAATGTTCATAACATCTTCTTCAGTTAAAGGTTCAAAGTATAATTTATCTGAGATAGAGAAGTCCGTTGACACAGTTTCAGGGTTATTGTTAATGATAATTGCTTCATAACCCATTTCACGAATTGCCCATACAGCATGCACTGTCGCATAATCAAATTCTACCCCTTGACCGATACGAATAGGTCCAGATCCTAATACGATGACTTTCTTCTTGTCACTTACAATAGATTCATTTTCATTTTCATAAGTACCATAGAAGTATGGTGTATTAGATTCAAATTCTGATGCACATGTATCAACCATCTTAAATACTGGATTGATGTTATTTGCTTGTCTTAAATCATAGATTTCACGTTCAGTCATATTCCAGCGATGTGCAATAACACGGTCGCTAAAGCCATATTTTTTTGCCCATTCTAAACGATCAATATCGCCAATATGTCCCTTTAGGTCATGCTCAATATCGATAATATGTTGGAATTTATTTAAGAAGAAGTAATCAATCTTCGTCCATTCATGAATATCATCTAAAGAAATTCCACGACGAATTGCTTCACCAATAAAGAATAAACGCTCATCATCTTGTTCTTTAATACGTTTTTCAATGAAATCCAATTCGAAGTTTTCACCGTTCGGTAATCCTAAATGGTGTACACCATATTCTAAAGAACGAATTGCCTTTAATAATGACTCTTCATAAGTACGTCCGATAGCCATGACTTCCCCAGTTGCTTTCATTTGTGTTCCTAATACACGTTCACCTTTTTCAAATTTATCGAATGGGAAACGTGGAATTTTAGATACGACATAGTCAAGCGCTGGTTCAAATGCTGCATAGCTCGTACCTGTTACCGGATTTAACATTTCATCTAATGTTAGACCGACCGCTATCTTCGCTGCCAGCTTTGCAATTGGATATCCTGTTGCTTTCGAAGCTAATGCTGATGAACGTGATACACGTGGATTAACTTCGATAATATAATAATTAAATGAATGTGGATCTAATGCTAACTGTACGTTACATCCTCCTTCAATTTTTAACGCACGAATGATTCTTAATGATACGTCACGTAACATGTGATATTCTTTATCGCTTAATGTTTGTGAAGGTGCAACTACGATTGAATCACCCGTATGAATACCCACCGGATCAATATTTTCCATATTACAAACTACAATTGCATTATCATTTGAGTCTCTCATTACTTCGTACTCAATTTCTTTATAGCCTGCGATTGATTTTTCAATTAAACATTGTGTTACTGGTGAATATTTTAAACCATTCGTTACGATTTCAATTAATTCTCTCTCATCGTGACAAATACCCCCACCTGTACCACCCATCGTAAATGCCGGGCGTACAATTACTGGGTAACCAATTTCATTTCCAAAATCAACTGCTTGTTCAACCGTATTAACGATATCACTTTCAGGTACCGGCACATCTAATTCGTACATTAAGCTTCTGAATAAGTCTCTATCTTCTGCCTGGTTGATAGAGGATAATTCTGTACCTAATAGTTTAACGTTGTTTTCTTTTAAGATACCCGCTTCTTCTAATTGAACAGCCATATTTAACCCTGTTTGACCACCTAATGTTGGCAGTAAAGCATCTGGTTGTTCTTTACGAATGATACGCGCAACGAAATCTAATGTTAATGGTTCGATATAAACTTTATCTGCAATTTCTGTATCTGTCATGATGGTTGCTGGATTTGAGTTCACAAGAATAACTTTGTATCCTTCTTCTTTTAAGGCAAGACATGCTTGTGTACCGGCGTAGTCAAATTCTGCTGCTTGACCGATAATAATTGGACCTGATCCAATCACTAGAATTGTTTTAATATCATTACGTTTAGGCATTATTTTGTTCGCTCCTTAAAGTTAGTCATTAAATCGATAAATTCATCAAATAAATAGTTTGGATCATGTGGCCCCGGAGATGCTTCAGGGTGATATTGTACCGAAAATGCTGGTACCGTTTTATGTTTAACACCTTCAACAGTGCCATCGTTTAAAGCGATATGCGTAATTTCTAGATCTGTATTTGTAATAGAATCAGCATCAACTGCATAACCATGGTTTTGAGACGTTATTTCAATCTTACCCGTTGCTAAATTTTTAACAGGATGATTCGCTCCTCGGTGACCGAATTTTAATTTGAAAGTCGTTGCGCCACACGCTAAGCTGAATAATTGATGTCCTAAACAAATACCGAAGAATGGCACTTTTCCTAAAATTCCTTTAATCATTTCAATTCCCTCAGTCACAACTTCTGGATTACCTGGCCCGTTTGAAAGCATTACCCCATCCGGTTGTACACGTAAGATTTCTTCAGCAGTTGTAGTATAAGGCATTACAGTAACGTCACAGCCACGTAAGTTTAATTCTCGAACGATATTTTCTTTTTTACCAAAGTCGATTAGTACAACACGTAAGTCACTACCTGTTGAGATGTATGGTGTTTTTGTAGAGACTTGTGCGACTTCATCTGTAGGTAACTCAGTTGTTTTTAACGATGCAATCGTTTCATCAACTTTAGAAGCATCATTGATTAGCGCTGCACGTAAGACACCATGCTGTCTAATGATTCGAGTTAATTGACGTGTATCAACACCGTCAATACCAGGCACATCATAACTTTTTAATATTTCATCAAGGCTTGCAGTATTTCTAAAGTTACTTGGAAAATCACATAATTCACGAATAACCATCGCCTTTAATGATGGATTTAATGTTTCAAAGTCATCTCTGTTAATACCATAGTTACCGATTAACGGATAAGTGAAAGTAATGATTTGTCCAGTATAAGATGGATCAGACAATGTTTCCTGATAACCTGTCATCGCAGTGTTAAATACGATTTCTCCAACTACTTCTTTATCGCTACCAAATGCATAGCCATTAAAAACTGTACCGTCTTCTAATACTAAATATTTTTTATTACGCATGGTGTGCCCCCTCATAAGCTAATTGTCCTTCTACAAATGTCTTCGTTACGTTACCGAATACTTTTTCACCGATAAATGGTGTGTTACTTGATTTTGACAAGAAATCTTCAGCTTTTATTTCATACGCTTCATCTAAGTCAATAACAGTAATATCTGCGATAGCGTCAACTTCTAATGGTTTGCCATATGGTAAGTTAAATACTTCACCAGGTTTTACTGCTAAATAATCAATCAATTGCTGTAAAGTCCAGTCTCCATTTTTAACGAACTTTGTATATAGTAATGGGAATGCTGTTTCGCTACCAACGATACCAAAAGGTGCTTTCGTCATCGATTGTGCTTTTTCATCAGCAGCGTGTGGTGCATGATCTGTTGCGATAAAATCAATCGTGCCATCTAATAGCGCTTCAATTAACGCTTCCTGATCTTCTTTTGCACGTAACGGCGGGTTCATTTTAAGAATCGCGTCATCTTTCGTAATTACTTCTTCATTCAATAATAAGTGATGTGGTGTAACTTCTGCAGTGACTTTAATGCCTGCACGTTTCGCATCACGAATGACTCGAACACTTTCTTTACTTGACACGTGACATACATGGTAGTGACAATCAGCTGCTTCAGCAAGTAAGACGTCACGAGCAATTTGAACCGCTTCACAAATTGATGGGATACCCGGAATATTTAATGCATTGCTCACTTTACCTTCATGCATCGCACCGCCATAAATAAGTGAATTATCTTCACAATGTGCAACAATTGCCATATCAAGTGCTGCTGCTTGTTGCATCGCTTCATACATTACTGACGCAGTTTGTACGCCGACACCATCATCTGTAAAAGCGAATGCCCCATGTTCTTTTAATGCTGTAAAATCAACAAGTTCTTCACCTTTTTGTCGCACAGAGATAGAAGCATATGGTAATACACGAACTTTCGCATTCTTTTCAATTGAAGCGTTTAATGCCTCCAGGTTTTCTACTGAATCTGGTACAGGACGCGTATTTGGCATCGGGCATACAGTTGTGAATCCCCCACGTGCTGCAGCTTTTGTACCTGTTTCAATCGTTTCTTTATGTTCGCCACCTGGTTCACGTAAATGAACGTGCACATCGACAAAACCTTGAGATACAAATTGTCCGTTTAGATCGATAATTTTTGAATCGTAGACATTTAATTTTTCACCGATTTCAGTAATCTTTCCATCCTTAATTCTAATATCTCGTTCTATTAATTCACCATTAATTAATATTTTGCCGCCTCTAAGTAATGTTGACATAGTATGCACTCCTTAAAATATGATTTATGTTTATTTTACAATTTTCTAATTCTTATTACATGTTTTACTGATTTCCTTCAATGACTTGAGATAATATACTCATGCGAGTATATACACCATTCTCCATTTGTTTAAAGATTCTCGCTTTCGGTGCTTCTACTAGTTCACTTGCTATTTCAACATCGCGATTAACAGGTGCAGGATGTAATATAATTGCATTATCTTTTAACTTATCATAACGCGCTTGATTAAGACCAAAACTGTTATTATATTCTTCTTTCGTAAACGATGATGCTTTATCATGACGTTCATGTTGTACGCGCAGTAACATACAAACATCCACTTCCTCTATCACATCATCAATATTAACGTATTCAACAGGTATTGAGTTATCAATCCAGGCATCTGGAGCCACAAACTTAACCTCTGCACCTAAACGAGTTAAAGCATCGAAGTTACTTCGTGCAACACGTGAGTTCAAGATATCTCCGCAAATCACTACTTTTAAACCATCGAACTTTCCGAACTCTTCATAAATCGTCATCAAATCTAATAAACATTGCGTTGGATGCTGTCCTGACCCGTCACCACCATTAACAATTGGTATATTTAATCCATCTAACTGTTTATAGTAATCATTCTCTGGATGACGGATGACTAAAACGTTACATCCGATGCTTTCCATTGTTTTGCACGTATCATAAAGACTTTCACCTTTTGTTACTGACGAAGTACCAGTTTCAAATGGTATCACTTGCATACCTAATTTACGTTCTGCCACTTCGAATGAACATTTTGTACGTGTAGAGTTTTCAAAAAACAGGTTTGCTGCATAAATTTCTGAAAAATTTGCGACATTACCATTTTTAATATCGATTGCACGTTGAATCGTAGTCATGATTGCTTCGTTAGATAAATCTGTGATCGAATGTAAATGTCTCAAAGTAAATAGCCCCTTTTTATTTTATTGTATTTTTTTAGTAATCTTCATGTGTTTTTGATTCAGGCAAGATAGCGTTTAAAATAATACCTGCAAGTGCTGCTAACGCCATACCTTCAATATTTAAATGAATTTGATTCACCGTTAAATCAATATGGGCTTTACCAATCCCTAAAACTAAAATGACAGAAGCGATGACTAAGTTTCGCTTATCGCCAAAATCCACTTTCGATTCAACGAGCATACGTAAACCACTTGAAGCGATAATACCGAATAACAGGATTGACACACCACCCATTACTGGAGTGGGAATACTTGATACAAGCGCTGTAAATTTACCTACAAATCCTAAGATAAGTGCAAGGACTGCTGCACCACCGATCACCCATATACTATAAATTCTTGTAATAGCAAGAACGCCAATGTTTTCACCATAAGTTGTACTTGGTGGTCCACCAATCAGTGAAGCGACCATGGTTGAAATTCCATCACCCATTAAACTTCGGTGTAATCCAGGATTTTTAAAGAAGTTACGACCTACAATTTTATTAATAACGATTTGATGACCAATATGCTCACTAACCGTTACGAATACGATTGGTAACATAATCATTATCAATACCCAATCAAACTGTGGTTCATAATTAACATATGGTAAATATACTTTAGGGGCTTCAAACCATTGTGCTTTTTCTATACCTGTGAAATCTACAACGCCTAAAATTATCGATGTAATATATCCAACGATTATTCCAATAAGGACTGGAATAATTGATAAGAATCCTTTTACTGCCACAGAAAAAATAATTACTGTTAGCAGTGTAATCAATGCAATACTTAAATATGTAAGGTTATAGCCCTTCATTGCTCCACTATCTGTATACATTGCCATATTAACTGCTACTGGTGCTAACCCTAAACCAATGACCATAATAACTGGCCCAACTACAACCGGTGGTAAAAGCTTAAGTAACCAATTGACACCAACCATTTTGATTATCAATCCGATGATGACATACATTAAACCACTCATGAAAAGTGCCATTAACATTTCACCCATCTCATGGGTTTTAAGACCCACGATAATTGGTGTGATGAATGCGAAACTTGAGCCTAAATAAGCAGGAATTTTTCCTTTTGTAATTAATATATAGAGTAATGTCCCTAGACCAGACGCAATTAACGCAGCTGATACAGGTAATCCTGTTAAATAAGGTACTAATACGGTTGCACCAAACATTGCAAATAAATGTTGCGAACTTAATAAGAACCATTGACTTGCTTTCGGTTTTTCGTTTACATCGAGTACAGGTTCAACAGTTCTTTCGTAAATTTCTTCATTTGTAGAATTCATAATTTCCTCCCTTTTTTTCAATAAAAAAAGTCTCTTTGCACATGCAAAGAGACTTAAGTGTCTATTACTCACTTAAACCCTTTGCAGGTGTCTCGCACCAACTTAAAAGAGTTATTTAATATAAACTTGTGTTCGTTCATCGACTTCATCTAATAAGACTATGACTTCTTCTGAAGTTGCCGTTGGAATGTTTTTACCGATAAAATCAGCGCGAATTGGCAATTCACGATGTCCTCTGTCTACAAGCGTTGCCAGACTGATGCGTTTTGGACGCACATGATCTAATATCGCATCAAGTGAAGCACGTACTGTTCTACCTGTGAAAAGAACATCATCAACAATCACAACATGTTGATTGTTCATATCAGTATCAATCTCGTAAGCTATAACATCTGAACTGATCCGATCAGTCTTATCATCACGATAATTTGTTACATCTAAAATACCTGTAGGTACTATAACACCATCGATACGTTCAATTTTTGACTGAATACGGTTAGCAAGATAAATGCCACGTGTACGAATACCGAGTAGTACTAGATTATCTGCGCCTTTATTATTTTCAAGAATTTCATGCGCAATACGTGTTAACGTACGGTCAACCGCTTTATCATCCAGCACGATTCTTTTATCCATATTAATTCCCTCCTCAAAAAATCCTCACGTCAAATAGACGTGAGGATTCCTCGACGCCTTTTAAGCCTCTCTGGACTTAATTAAAAGCATTAACGTGTGATTTATTACATTTAATAATAGCACTATTAATTTCAATGTCAATCATCATAGAAAAATTACATTTTATTTTCTAAGTTTCGTTAAAATTTCCTCAAAATATTCTGGAATTGGTGCTGTACGTTCAATGTATTCACCAGTAACTGGATGTTCAAATCCAATGACACCAGCATGCAACGCTTGTCCATCAATATCCATCGTTTTCTTCGGTCCATATTTAGGGTCGCCAACTAATGGGAAACCAATGTGCTTCATATGTACACGAATTTGGTGTGTGCGTCCAGTTTCTAATACACACTCTACTAAAGTATATTTATCAAATGTTTCGATTACATTGAAATGTGTGACTGCCTGCTTACCATTATCTACAATCGCCATTTCCTGACGATCACGCACATTACGCCCAATCGGTGCATCAATTGTACCAAATTCATGTGGAATGACACCGTGTACTAGTGCAGTATATTTACGCGTTACAGACTTATCAACCAATTGTTCTACAAGTCCGCGATGTGCGATATCATTTTTAGCAATCATAAGTAATCCAGATGTATCCTTATCGATACGATGAACGATACCCGGACGAATCTCGCCGTTAATGCCTGATAAATCTTTAATCGCATACATCAATCCATTTACTAAAGTACCATTCGGATGACCAGGCGCCGGATGCACTACCATACCTTTTGGTTTATAGACAATTGCAACATCTTTATCTTCATAGTAAATTTCAATACCTAAGTCTTCAGCTTGCAAATCAATTTCCTCTACAGGTTTTTCAGTAACAACGATTTCATCGTCCAAGCGAAGTTTATAGTTCGCTTTTACTGGTTTTCCGTTAACGATTACTAAATCTAGTTTGATCCAGTCCTGAATTTGGTTACGTGACCAATCTTCATTCATATCTGTCAAGTAACGATCAATTCTTGTCCCTACTTCTTCTTCTTCAATTAAAAAATTATATGTTTCCATTACTTTTCTCCTCTTTTTGGTTAAATAACATGTCATAGAGTAAGACAATAACACCAATTGTTAAACAGCCATCAGCCACATTAAAAATCGGGAAATCATAATTGATAATCTTCGTATCAATAAAATCTACAACATTTCCACGTATTAGACGATCAATAAAATTACCGATAGCACCAGCAAAAATTAAAGTTAAGCCAAGTTGCATCATCGGATTAAACATTGCTTCTTTATAATAAAAGAAAGCAATCGCTACTAACACGATAACTGTAATAATATAAAAGAAAGTCATTTGATTTTGTAACATACCCCATGCAGCACCATGGTTTCTATGTGATGTAATTTTTAAAATATCACCAATTATAGAAATACTGTCACCGATTTTCATTGTTTTAACAATAATATATTTCGTTATCTGATCCATCGCGATTAAAAATATCGCTAAAATAGACATCAATGTTAGGTTATATCGCTTGTTCATAATTTCACTCCAATCTTTAGTATTTTAACACATTTTTATGGGTAAGTCTGTTTTTGTTTTTGAAACGCAATATTAATTTACATAATATAATTACATTTTATAATTTTATAAATGGTTACGAAACACCTTAATGACATTCATAATTAAAAATCCCGAACGCACTCACAATAGTACGCTCGGGATTCACTATATTATTTACTTTCTAAAACACTTAAACATCTTGGACATACATGTGGGAAATCGTGATCTTCTGCTGTAATTTCAGTTGAGTAATTCCAGCATCTTTCACATTTTTCACCGTCAGCACGTTCTACTAATACGTTTAAGTTTGTATATTGCGTACCAATTGCACTATCACTTACTTTTGCCTGAGAAACGATAAACAATTGATTTAAGTTATCAAATGATTGAAGTAATGCTAAATCATCAGCATTTTCAGTAAATACAGTAACTTTTGCTTCTAAAGGTTTTCCGATTACTTTTTCATTACGTAAGTTTTCGATACCTTTTAGCACATCATCACGAAGTTCCAGGAATCTAGACCATTTCTCGATTAATGCATGATCCACATCATGAACTGCAGGCATATCCGTTAAATGAACACTTTCTTCAGTAACATGTGGTGTGTGACTCCAGATTTCTTCTGCTGTATGCGGAATAATTGGCGCTAAAACTTTCGTTAACGAAGTTAATACTTCATATACAACAGTCTGCATGCTACGACGAACATGACTATCTGCTGCTTCGATGTAAAGAATATCTTTACCGTAATCTAGGTAGAAGTTACTTAATTCTACATTGATAAAGTTTTGTAATTCCTGATAAATATCAAGATAGTCATTATTTTCATAATGATTATGTGCTTTGTTAACGAAATTATACAATTTGTTTAACATAAACTGATCGATTTCTTTTAAATCTTCATAAGCAACTGCATCTGTTTCAGGATTGAAATCATTCACGTTACCTAATAAGAATTTAAACGTATTACGGATTTTACGGTATACTTCAGAAACTTGTTTTAAAATGTCGTCAGAGATACGTACGTCTGCTAAGTAATCTACAGACATTACCCATAGACGAATGATATCTGCACCCATTTGTTTTACAACTTTTTCAGGTAGAATTGTATTTCCTAATGATTTACTCATCTTACGGCCTTGTCCGTCCATTACGAAACCATGAGATAATAATTTCTTATATGGTGACATGCCGCGTGTAGCAACTGCAGTAGTGATTGATGAGTTGAACCATCCACGATACTGGTCACTGCCTTCAAAATACATATCGGCTGGGAATGTTAATTCAGGTCTAGCTTCTAATACACCACGGTGACTTGAACCTGAATCAAACCATACGTCCATGATATCTGTTTCTTTAGTAAATTCACCATTAGGACTTCCAGGATGTGTAAATCCTTCAGGTAATAAATCTTTTGCGTCTCTTTCATACCAAACATTAGAACCGTGTTCTTCAAATAATGTTGCAATATGTTCAATTACCGCTTCATCCATGATAATGTCACCATTCTCTGCATAGAATACAGGTAAAGGCACACCCCAAACACGTTGACGTGAAATTACCCAGTCTCCTCGGTCACGAATCATATTATAAATACGTTTTTTACCCCATTCAACTTTAAATTCAGTCTCATCGATAGCATCTAAGATATCCTGACGCACTTTATTAATTGACGCAAACCATTGTGGTGTTGCACGGAAGATTACAGGTTTTTTAGTTCGCCAGTCATGAGGATATGAATGCGTGAAGAAATCTAATTTTAATAATGCGCCAACTTCTTTTAAACGCTCAGTGATAACTGGATTCGCTTTATCATAGAATAATCCTTCAAATTCTCCAGCTTCTTTTGTAAATACCCCTTTATCATCAACTGGTGAAATAACCGGTAAGTCATATTTTTGTCCAACGATAAAGTCATCTTCACCATGACCAGGTGCAGTGTGAACACAGCCGGTCCCGGCATCTGTAGTAACGTGATCACCTAAGATGATGATTGATTTTCTATCTTCAATTAAAGGATGCTGTGTTTCAATCAATTCTAATTCTGAACCTTTAAATTCTTTTTCGAGTACAACATTTTCTTTATCCCAGCCGATTGCTTCACACACGTTATCAAGCAATGCTTGCGCAACGATATAAGCGTTACCATCAATCGCTACTTGTACATACGTTAACTCTGGATTTAAAGAGATTGCAACGTTAGCAGGGATTGTCCACGGTGTAGTTGTCCAGATTACAAATTTAACACCATCGTCAACGATGCCACGTCCATCAACTGTATCAAATGCAACATAAATAGATGCAGATTTTTTATCCTGATATTCAATCTCAGCTTCTGCTAATGATGATTCACTAGATGGAGACCAGTAAACTGGCTTCTTACCTTTATAGATATAACCCTTTTTAGCCATTTCTCCGAAAAGTCTAATTTGTTCTGCTTCAAATTTTTCCTGTAATGTAATGTAAGGATGTTCCCAGTCACCATTTACGCCAAGACGTTTGAAGTCTGCTTTTTGTAATTCAACTTGTTCTAATGCATACTTACGACATAATTCGCGGAATTCAGCAGTAGACATTTCCTTACGATTGACACCCTTTTTAGTTAAAGCTTGTTCAATCGGTAAACCATGCGTATCCCAACCAGGAACATAAGGCGTATAAAAACCATTCATTGCTTTATAACGCGTGATAAAGTCTTTAATAATTTTATTTAATGCATGTCCCATATGAATCTGTCCATTCGCGTACGGTGGGCCATCATGTAAAATATATGGTGTTTTACCTTCATTTTTCTTTAATAATTTTTCATATAGATTTTTTTCATCCCAGCTACTTTGAATTTGAGGTTCCTTGTTAGGTAATCCTCCACGCATTGGAAAATCTGTTTTTGGCATTAATAATGTGTCTTTATAATCCATTTAATATTCCTCCTGTATAATAAAAAAACACTTAAGCTGATTTCTTCAGGACGAACGAATCCGCGGTACCACCTGAATTAACTCAACTTAAGAGTTCTCTTTAATATATTTAATTGAATATAGACTGATCTTATCTATTTATCAATGATTAGGCTCCCACTCACCCTAATTCGCTGTGCATGTCATCAATAGATACGGTTCTATAAGATTATTTTGATTATTCTTTATACTATCACGTTTTTATTCATTTGATAAGTGAAAATAAATAATAAATAAAATTTCTTAAATTATTCTTCTAATGGTTTCATTTCTAAATCATAATTTAATAAATGGTCCCAGTCTTCACTCTTCAACAAATCTAACTGTGCTTCAACTAACATTTTAAAACGAGCTCTAAAGATTTTTGACTGACGTTTCATATCTTCAGTCTGAAAAGCAATTTCTCTCGCTTGCTGCATCGCATCTTTCTTTATGAGTTCTGCGTGATTCTTTGCATCCTGGATAATTACATCAGCCTGCATACCAGCACTTGCTTTAATTTCGTCTCCTGCTTTTTGTGCTACGATTAAAGCCTCTGAAATTGTATTTTCGACATTTTTAAATCTCGTTATATTTTCATCTTTATCAGCGATTAATTGTTCTAACATCTTTTTTTCTCGACGCATTGTTTCAAGTTCATCACTTAAAGATTTCAAATAATCTCTAACTTCATTTTCATTTAAACCTTTATGCACTATATTAAATGATTTATTTTGAATTTCTTCCGGACTAAATTTCATAATGTCACCTCATATTTAATTAAACATCGTACCATAAGTTATACGAATCTTATCCTTCTTCGTACGATCTCCGATTGCTTCTATTCTACCACGACCATATCCTTTTATTGAAATCAAATCATTCGTTTCAACATTGAAACTTGTCTTGTCAATAACAACATGATTCACTTTTACGTGCTCAGCTTCAATATGTTTTTGTGCGATACTGCGTGATTTATTAATCATTAAAGCAACAATATTATCAAGACGTAAACTAGAAACTGTTGATTGGTGTGAAGAAAATGGTTCGGAAGTATCTACCATTGCTTCTCTATCAATTTCAAACAACTTAATACTAGAACCTTTTAATTTCGTTAAATTCTGAAATACAAAGTCTTTTAAATGTGATGCAATTACAAACTGAATCTTTTCCCCGACGAGTATATCACCTAATAAATCACGTTTGAAACCGATAGACATGAGTGCACCTAACACATTACGATGTGTTAATGTTACAAATTTATCAGCATATTTAATTTCGATTATGGATAACTCAAAATCCTCGTGACTGACTTGGTGATATTCAGGATAAATTAATGCGCGCATACGCTCACGCTCACCACGTCCGCCACAAAAAGATACATTCAGTTCCGTTCGATTAACAAGTGTTGTTAAAATAAACTGCTGACGTGGATCCAGAAAATGTGTTAGAACAGGTGAATACTGAGATTCAGCACGTTCTACTAAACTTTCTAAATATTTTACGATCTCTATTTCTTCATTTCTAAAATGCTGATATAAATTCATAATATCCTCTTTTACTTTGACATGAAAAAAATCTCATAGCAATGAGATTTTTCTCTAAATTAAATTAGGCAATACATTGTTATATATAGCAATGAGTCCATACTTAAAGAAGTTCAGGAAAATCAAAGCTGCTATGCTTGAAATATCAAACATTCCAATCGGAGGAATCATACGTCTGAACGGTTCTAAAAATGGTTCATAAATTTTGCCCATCCAATCACCAATCACAGATTCTCTTAATCCTGGAACCCAGGACATAAAGAAATAAATTATCATACCGATTGTATAAATATCGACGGCTCTAATAATAAAATATAATATAGTTGCTGCTATTTCGTAAGTACTCATTAAAACTCCTCTTGTTCATTATAATCTTCTGGTGCTTCTAACATTTCAGTAATTGATCCAGCTACTTCAACATTATCAGGTGTACATAAAAAGATGTCTGCACCGATACGCTGAATGTCTCCACCAATCGCATATACAGTTCCACTTAAAAAATCTATAATACGTTTTGCAGAGATTTTATCAATGCGTTGTAAGTTAACAAGTGTCGCACGTCGGTTTTTAAGTTCATCTGCAATATCCTGCGTATCACTGAATACACGTGGTTCAAATAGACACACTTTAGAGATGCTAGAAGTTGGTTGCTCATGCATATTCACAACGTTATTTTGACTCACTTTGCGCTCATTCACTTTCACTTTAGATTTTATCGGTTCAGGTTTCGTGCGATACACAGTTTCTTGTTTGACAATCTTTTTATCTGCTTTATCATTACTTGACTGAATTTTTTCTTTTTCAATTGATTCTACAGCTTTTTTCGGTGTATTGTCTTCATATACGACTTCTTCTTCATCTTCATAAACGAAGAATCCTTTAAATACATCTTTAATGGCCATAAATTCCCTCCTAACCGACGAGTTTCGTACCTATACGAATAAACGTCGCACCTTCTTCTATCGCTATTTTATAATCATTACTCATCCCCATTGAAGTTTCAGTACATGGTGCATGCGGTAATACCAGTTCTTGAATTGTTAATTGTAATTGCTTTAAATGTTTAAAATAAGATCTAATTTCTGTTTCATTGGCTTCAAGTGGTGCCATTGTCATTAAACCTACTACCTCAATGTTATCATATTCAGCTAAACTTTGGGTAAATGATTGTAACTCTTCAGGACTAATACCATGCTTGCTATCTTCTCCACTTACATTAACCTGAATAAAACATTTTACTTTTTTGTCTGCGTGTTTTTGAATTTCTTTAGCTAAACTCATTCTATCTAATGAATGTAGATAATCTACCTGATTGATGACTTCTTTAACTTTTCTCGTCTGTAAAGACCCGATGAAATGCATCGTCACGTTGTCGATGTTTTCTTTTTTTTCAATAAATCCTTCGATTCGATTTTCACCTAAATCTTTAATTCCAGCAGATACAGCTTCTTTTGCACGTTCAGTTGAAACATACTTTGTTACCGCAATAATTGTCGGCGTTTGATTATAAGGTGAATTTACCTTACTCTCTTCAATATCTTTTAAGATAGCTTTCAGATTATCTTTAACTTCCATTTTAATCCCTCGTTCCAATATATGCTAACATTCTACCTGTCTTACCTTTTTCTAAACGATATGAGAAAAATTCTTCATTCTCAGTTGATGTACAACGTGTTGTGATAGTTATATTTTCTTGTTTAATCCCTGCATTCATCGCAATACGTGTATTAATTTCCTGTAGGTTAATATCAAACATATTATTTTTATTGATTTGGAAACAATCTTCTATTTCTAGATTTAGTTCAGTAAATTGTCGTTTAATATCATCATTCACTTCATAACATGATGCAGTGACTGACGGACCAATGATACATTTTAGGTCATCTATATTACCAGTATATGCTTTTATAAGTCGGTCAACGATTAATCCTACTGTACCTCGCCATCCTGCATGTCCCAATGCTATAAAGTCATCTTTAACACTATACAGGTAAACTGGAATACAATCTGCAAAACACATTGTTAGTAGTATACCTTTTTCATTCGTATATAAACCATCAACGTCTAACCATTTAGGTGTAAGCTCTAAAACATTTGTACCCTTGTCTTCTAAAAAAGCTTCCTGAATATTATTACCATGTTTTTGAATCGGAAAAACCCAGTCACTCGTTTTAAATCCAATTTCATTAGCTACTAACGCCTGATTATGATGGACATTAAACGGTGCATCATCAATATATAACGCCATGTTTAAACTACCTTCAGGATAATCACTAATCCCACCATGTCGACTCGTAATGCCAATCACTTTATTGTGATCATTAGCTACGTTATATGTATGTTTCTTTAATTGAAATGGTTCCATAAGTGCCTCCAATATGGCATATTATATAAAAACCGAACAAACAGAAATCAAAGAGCGACTTATGTTTGTTCGGATGTATTGTCAATCAATTATTTATGTGAATTATCTTCTACGACGACGTGTACCACGGTCTTTTAAGAAACCTGGAACATCTAAATCATCTCTATTTGATTCTATTTCAGGTTGTGCTTGTTGTGGTTGAGAAACTGATTCTGAGCGTGTCTCACGTTGTGGTTGTGGTGTTCCAAAACCAGTTGGAGCAACACTACGTGTCGGTTTGTCATTGAAACCAGTTGCAATAACTGTTACCACGATTTCATCTTGTAATTCTGGATTAATAACTGTACCAAAGATCATATTAACATCTTCGTCAGCTGCGTCCTGAACGATATCAGCTGCTTCTTGTGCTTCGAATAACGTTAATGATTCGCCACCAGTAATGTTCATTAATACCCCTTGAGCACCCACAATAGATGTTTCAAGTAATGGAGAAGAAATCGCTTTTTTCGCTGCTTCGATCGCACGGTTCTCACCACTAGATACACCGATACCCATTAAAGCAGAACCTTGGTTACTCATAATTGTCTTAACGTCTGCGAAGTCTAAGTTTACTTCACCAGATACTGCGATTAAATCAGAAATACCTTGTACCCCTTGACGTAATACGTTATCTGCTTCTTTGAATGCTTCCATCATTGGCGTTGATTTGTCTACGATGTCTAATAAGCGATCATTTGGAATAACGATTAATGTATCTACTGCAGCTTTCATTGCTTCAACACCCGCAGCAGCTTGTGTTTGACGTTTACGGCCTTCAAATGAGAAAGGACGCGTAACGACACCAACTGTTAAAGCACCCATCTCTTTAGCAATTTTAGCTACAACTGGTGCAGCACCTGTACCAGTTCCGCCACCCATACCAGCAGTTACAAATACCATATCTGCACCCTGGATTGCATCTTCAATTTGTTCACGTGACTCTTCAGCTGCTTTCTTACCAATCTCAGGATTTGCTCCAGCTCCTAAGCCACGTGTTAATTTTTCACCGATTTGGATTTTAGAAGTTGCTTTAGATAAGTTTAAAGCTTGGCCATCAGTATTGATTGCAATAAATTCTACATTGTTCATACCGTGATCGATCATTCGGTTTACAGCGTTATTACCGCCGCCCCCTACACCGATAACTTTTAATGTTGCTAAGTGATTAAAGCCCTGTTCAAATTCTAACATTCAATTTTCCTCCTATATAATTGTGGCCAATTATTATTCAAATAATGATTTCATAATTTTTTTCATTACACTTGGTTTTTCATTTTCATCTTGTGGTTGTTCAAAAGTACCATCTTCACGTTCGACGCGTGCGCCGACCGTTTTAGATGTATAAGTTTCTGTTTCAACATCTTTGTTCGCTTTACGTTTAAAGAATCCATCAAAGCCTTTTGATTTTGGTTTCTCTTCCACGTACTCTTCAACATACTCCTCTTCAGAAGTAGTTTCATGATTATTAATTGTAACATAATCTAATAGTTCATCAAAGCTAATACCACTATTGATTGTAGAAATACTCGAAGAAAATTCTGGCTTTCTAATTCCCATTTGTTGTGGTACATGAATTCTTACTTTTTCACTAACCATATCAGATAATAATTCTTTAATACCTAACATGTTAGCAGTACCACCAGTTATTACAAAGCCACCATTAATTTTATTCAAGCCCATCTCCTGAAGTAAATCAAATACTTCAAGAAATATTTCTTCAACACGTGCTTCAACGATATCGCTTAAATCTTTTTGATTAAAGCTCATCGGTTCATTAGAATCTACTTGATTTACAGTGAATACATCTTGTTCAGAAGCTAAATCATAAAACGCATGTCCATACTGCTCTTTTACTTTCTCAGCCTGATCAAAAGTTGTATTTAACGCTTGTGCAATATCATTTGTAATCTGACTTCCCGCCATTGGAATATTATCAGCGTCAAATAAGTTGCCACGTTCATAATATGCCACCTGAGTTAACTGGTCACCTATATCTATGACTACTGCACCTAGCTCTACTTCAGTTGGAGTCAAGATATGTTTATAATTATATGCATCAGAATAAACATCTAATACATGTACCCCACAACTTTCAACGCATTTCAATGTATTGATTAATACTGAACGATTTGTTGTAATTACACCAGCATCAACCGATAAACTTTGCGTTGCAATCATTTCTTTCGGATCACTTACTTCATGTAAGTCGTCAACTTTAAACATTTTCGGAAAAACACCGATAATTTCAATTTCATTCGAAGTATTTTTTGCACGAATGCCATCTATTACTTCTTCAATATGCTCTCCAGTAATTTCAGTTGATTCACCATTAAATGTAATTTCATGTTCAATATCATGAATTTCAGAATGAATAATCGGCATTTTTAAAAATACATCTTCAAACTCTATGCCTGATGCAATTTGTGCTTTCTTAATTGTATCTTTAATCGCATGACTAGCGACATCAAAATCATCAATCATACCTTTTTTTATACCATCAGTAAAAGTTTGACCTGTACCTATCACATTAATGCCATTATGAAATTTTTCGCCTACAACTACCTTAACGCTCGATGATCCAATATCTATAGAAACATAGTAATGTTCTTCCATCGATAGGCACCTCCTATTTATGTTTGTTTAACATACACTATCAATATTACATTATAGACTTTATTCAGAAAACTATAAACGCTTTTTTCAGAATAAAATAATTTTTTATAAAGTTTAATACAATATATTTTTCATATTAATTTGATGTGTTGTTTTGTTTTACGTTATTTAACTGCTTTTGTAAATCTTGTACTGCTTTCTCTACCTTTTCCTTCTCTTTTGCTTCATTAGCTTTCATTTCTGATTCCATTTCAAGTCGTCGTGTTTCAGCTTTCTTTGATTCATATGGTATAAATACTGCGCCGACCTCTAAATCAATTATGCCAGGTTTTATCATTTTACCAGATTCATCGCGTTCAATATTTTGAGCCATACTTGGATAGTAATCAAGTTTATCAGAAATTGTTCTTAAATCTCCTATAACTTCAATACCATCTTTCATAAACATTTGAATACGTGCAGATGACTGTTCATTTGGAACAAAGTTGATTTCTGAAATTTGATTAACAATTGCCGGTTTTGTATGATTTAACACTTTAATGAGTTGGTTTAATTCTTTTTTTCCAAAATTATTGATTAATGGTGCGTTACTCGGTCTATCAAAATTCATTTGATGTATTATCTGACCATTTTCTAAGACTGGATGAAATTCGCTTCCATCTGGTATAACACCGATCACATTGTATTCATCAACGATGATTACTACTTTATTTGGAAAATGTCTTTTTACTGTTGCAGACTTTACACCATCTAAATATTCAATATCACTTGATATTTCACCTGTGTTGAGACTATAAATACGGTCACGATTTGAAATTTGAGCTTTCTTTAAAATAGTTTCATTGCTATTTAGTACCGTATTATTGACAGACACTTTGTTCACGTAACTAATATTTGTAAACATGTACAGTAAAATTAAAGTAACTACTGCTACGATTGTTAAAAATATTGCAAGCTGAATACGTTGTCTTCGTTTGCGACGTTTTTTCTTTTCCTCTACATAGTGAGGCGTTTCTATAATTTGATCTTCCATAGCCTATTGCAGCAACTTCACTTGTTGAATGAAGTCTTCTCCTCTAACTTCATAGGTCGGATATTGGTCCCAGCTGGCACAAGCTGGGCTTAACAGTACCGTATCGCCTGCCACAGTCTTACCTTTCGTTTTCACTACTGCATCTTTTACATCATCACAAACTGAATATGGAATGTGATGTGATTCAGCAAATGCTTTTAATTTTTCAGTCGTCTGTCCAAAAATATACATATGTTTAACATTGCTAACATGTTCATCTAAATCTTCAAAACCATTCCCTCTATCTAAACCCCCACATAACCAGTGAATAGGAGAGTCAAACGCATCAAGCGCAAAAGTAGTTGCTAAAGTGTTTGTTGCTTTAGAATCATTAAAATATTTCACATTATCATGTGTCATTACAAATTGTAATCGATGTTTGATGCCTTCAAAAGACTTTAATGTAGCGATAATACTTTCGTTTGGAATGTCACTTAGTTTAGCTGCTGTAATACTTGATAAAATGTTTTCAAGATTATGTTTACCAGGTAACACTACTTCATCTACGTCAATAATAAATTCATCCTGAAAATAAATTTTTCCATCGACAATATAACTACCATTAACTTTTTCTTCTGTACTGAAATAAATAATCTGACTTTTAATTTCGAAATTTTTAAG
The DNA here is from genome assembly GCF_016865215.1 of Macrococcoides bohemicum. Taxonomy (NCBI): domain Bacteria; kingdom Bacillati; phylum Bacillota; class Bacilli; order Caryophanales; family Staphylococcaceae; genus Macrococcoides; species Macrococcoides bohemicum. The sequence continues at coordinate 993,667 of NZ_CP054482.1, read as the reverse complement.
CAGCTCTTTTTGCTTATGGTTAAAAATTAAATAATCTTCTGCGGTCTGATTTTTTACGATATTTAATTTTGCACTGACATATTCATCGTGCGTGCCATGATAATCCAGATGTGCTGAATAAATATTAGTAATTAAAGCAATATGTGGTCTAAAAAGTCTGATACCCATCAATTGAAATGATGATAGTTCTGTTATTAATGTATCTTCAGACTTTGCATTTTGTGCTACCAGGGAAGCAACAAATCCTATATTTCCACATAGCAGTCCTGTTTGATTACTATGCTTAAACATGTCACCAATTAATGATGTTACAGTCGTCTTACCATTTGTTCCAGTTATACCGATGATTTTGCCTTCATTAATCTCATATGCTAGTTCCACTTCAGTAATAATTTGAATATTACGGTCAAGTGCTTCCTGAATAAAAGGAATACGATAAGGTATACCTGGATTTTTTACGATAAGATCAATGCCGTCTAATAACTCAATTGGATGATGTCCACTTACTACTTTAATTTCAAGCGCTTCTAATTCTTTCGCTTCATTCGTTAAGCTAATATCATTGCCATCATTAACAGTTACTTTCGCTCCAAGTAAATGTAATAACTTCGCTGTTTCATAACCACTTTTCCCGAGACCAAGTACCAAAATATTTTTTCCCTGATAACTTGTTATATTCTTCACTTAATTCACTCCTAAATAAATCCCAATTAATCCAGAAATAATACCGACTGTCCAGAATACAATTACTATTTTCCATTCAGACCATCCACCTAATTCATAATGGTGATGTAATGGACTCATTCTAAAAATACGCTTACCGGTCAATTTAAATGATGCAACTTGTAACATCACTGATAATGTTTCTAAAACAAACATCAAACCTATAAAAATTAAAGTTAATTCTTGATTTAACATGATAGAGACAGTAGCAATTACGCCTCCTAAAGCAAGGGAACCAGTATCTCCCATAAATAATTTCGCTTTATATTTATTATAGATTAAGAATCCACATAAACTTCCGATAAGAATCGCTAAGTAATACATCATACCCTGGCTCATTGTATGCTGCGCTAAATAAAAGTAACAACTAAATGCAATTATTGATAGTCCTGTTGCTAACCCGTCCAAACCATCTGTTAAATTAACTGCATTGGAAAAACCAACTTGCCAGAAAATTATAAACACAACATAGAATATAGATAAAGGAATTCCAATATCCGTAAAAGGTAAATTAATTTCATTAGATAGTGAAAGTAAACCGAGACCATTACTCACAATGTAAAATAAAACTGCAATTAATATCTGAAATAGGAATTTTTGTTTTGATGTTAAACCCTGATTATTTTTCTTAACCACAATGATGTAATCATCTACAAATCCAATTAATCCAAACCCTAAAGTTACTAAAATCAATAATATAATCGGACCTTTGTCATCAACAAAAAATATTGCAATAATGCTTAAAAGGATTGTGCTGATTAAAAATGTTAACCCACCCATCGTTGGCGTACCACTTTTTTGTTGATGACTTTTCGGACCTTCCTCTCTAATTGATTGCCCAAATTTCATTCTTTTGAGTAATGGGATAAACAAAGGGACTAAAATTGCAGTTAAAATAAAACTTGCTACTCCAAAAATTAATGCATTCATATTTTTCACATATCAGTTTGATAACTGATTCCTTTCTATTCCGTAGTTTTAGATTCTGTAGATATTGCTTCGGTTGTTACTTCTTCTGTCGTATTTTCTTCTGTTGAACTATCATTTAAGTTTTGACTAGTGTTTCTATTCTTTTTCTTCTCTATTTCAAGCTGTTTTTTCAATGCTTTTTCTTCATCCTTTTTATTTGCATCAATTATATTATCATAGGCAAGTGATTGTTTTAACGGATCAAGTGAATCCATCGAAACCATTACTTTATCGCCTTTTTTAACAGCCGTATTTGGTGCAATTGACTGTTTTACAACATAACCATTACCATCAAACTGAACTTTGATTTGTGTTAACTGTTCAAACATCAATAAATCACGTTTTGACCATGAAGTCATATCGGGCATTGTAATTTTTCCGTCTGTAAATAAAAATACTTTATCACCTTTTAACAATTCAGTTTGTTGTGGTGTTTGTCCAGTAACTTTATTACCGTCACCAATCACAACCGGTACAAAGCCATTACCTTCAATTACTCCACTTGCCTTATCGACATTTGATCCAATTACATCTTCCACTTTTGAAGATAACTTTTTACCTTTATCTTTTGTAGCGCCTACATCTAAATATTTCAAAGTATTTTCCATCAATGGTTTATAACCTTTGGATACACCTAAACTGTATGCTTCCCCAGCATTTTTTTGTGCTAAAGACATACCATAATATATAATTACTCTTGGATTTTTTGCAGGCGCATAACCCATAAAACTTACCATATATGGCTGATAGCCTTTTACATATCCACCATTTTTCGTATCCGGCACTTGTGCCGTACCTGTTTTACCAGCTATTTTATAATCGTCAATACGATAATTGTAGGCATGCATTTCAGAACCGTAAACTACATCATATAGAGCTTTCATCGTTTTGTGCGCTGTTGTTTTTGAAATTGGTTGACCAATCACTTTTTTCTTACCTTTATAGACAATACTTTTATCCGGACTAATAATATCTTTCACAAAATACGGACTTAGCATATTTCCATCATTAACAATTGCAGTTTCCGCCTGTATCATCTGGGCAGGACTGACAGTTGTCGATTGTCCAAATGCTGAGACTTTCTTACTTAATTCATCACCCCAGGAAATATGCCCGGTAACTTCTGAATCAAACAGTGAGTTTGTGGATTTGCCGAATCCAAACTTTTCGTAGTAGGATTTCATCTTATCGGTTCCAACGTCATCCTGAAGTTTCATCATTAATACGTTTGAAGACAACTGGAAACCTTTATGCATAGAAATCATGCCCCATCCAATATCATTCCAGTCAGAAATAACACTTCCGGCAACTTCTCTCTCACCTGACTTAAACTTTTTATTTGGTTGGTACTTACCTTCTTCAATTGCAGCTGCTAAACCATAAGTTTTAAATGTTGAGCCAGGTTCATATGTGTTTTGATAAAGATCATTAGCCCATTTATCACCAAAATTTTCTCGTGTTTGCGGATTAAACGTTGGTCGCTGACTATAGCCAAGGATTTCACCGGTATTAGCATCTGTTACAACTGCAAATAAATCTTTAGGCTGGTATCTTTTCACCATCAGATCAAGTGAATCTTCCACAAATATTTGGATGTTTTTATCGATTGTCAACTTAACATTATCCCCATTTACAGCAGGTATTACATTCCCTGATTTAGGTAGAACATATTGCCAAATATCTTGTTTATAACTCGTTTTACCTGCTTTACCTGAAAGGTAAGTATCAAATATCTTTTCGGTCCCCATCATACCCTGGATTTGATAAGTCTCTGAATTCTTTTCAGCATAACCTATTAAATGAGATGCAAAATTGCCATTAGGATAAAATCGTTTTTTTTCAGAGAAAAATGTTAGTCCTGGTAACTTTAATTGTTCAATTGCTTTCTTCTGATTAAATGTTAAATCTTTACCAGCTTTTCCAAACTCGACTTGAAATGCTTTTTTTGTGCTAAGTGTTTTCAAGATTGATTTATAAGGCATATCAATTATTTTACTTAAAGCTTTAGCAGTTTTCTTTTTATCTACAACATGACGAGGTGGCTTACCTTTCTGGCTGATTCGTTTGTCTAGTACAGCAACAAGTTTATATGATTCTATGTCTTCAGCAAGGACCTCACCATTACGATCAAGTATTTTCCCTCTTACAGGTTGATTAACGATATTGCGTACATATTTTTCACTTGCTCGCATTGATAAATCTTGTCCGCTGGAATGTCCAGTGACCATGATGAAAGAATATTTCGAAATCAATGAAAAAAAGAGCAGTCCGAATAACATTACTAAAAGGACCGCTCCTATTTTATTTTTTCTTATTTTTAACTTAGTTCGTGACATCTTTTTGCACTACCTTTACGTTATCATTATTCAAGCTAAGTCCGAACGACTTTGCTTTACTATAGACACGTTCATAAGAAGATTGTTTCATCGCTTCTGAATTTAACTCACCATTTACAGATTTTTGATGAACAATTTTTTGTTCAATTGCAGCAATCTTACTATTTGTGTGATACGCGTCATATTTTAAAGATAGCATATAAATACTTACTAAAGCAATCAATGTCACCAATGATAAATATACTAATTTCTCTAATTTAGATAACGAAACAACATGGGATTTTGTTACTGTTTTTGTTTTAACTTTGGGTTGTGCTTGTGTCTGTTCATAGTAATTTGGATTGATGTATTCTACTGCCATGTTGTCACCTCTTATTTTAATATTTCTACGACTCTAAGTTTTGCGCTGCGTGCTCTATTATTCTCTTCTAGTTCTTGTTCTGTCGATAAAATCGGTTTCTTATTAATACGTTTTAATTTCGGCTTGTAATCATCCGGGATAACCGGTAAACCTCTAGGAATATCAGGACCTTTTTCATACTCCTGAAAAACTTGTTTACATAGTCTGTCTTCTAATGAATGGAAAGTAATAACTGAAATTCTTCCACCCACATTAACAGAATCAATCGCTTGTTCAATCGACTCTTCAAAAGCACCTAGTTCGTCATTTACCGCAATTCTTATGGCCTGAAAAACTCTTTTAGCAGGATGTCCGCCTGTTCTTCTGGCTGGTGCAGGAATTGCGTCTTTAATAATTTCAACTAAATCAGATGTCGTTTCAATTGGCGTTGTTTCTCTAATATTTTCAATTTTTCGAGCGATTTGTTTAGAAAATTTTTCTTCACCATAACGAAAGAATATTGAAACTAACTTTTCATAGGGCCATTCATTGACTACTTCATATGCTGAAAGCGTTTGTGATTGATCCATTCGCATATCGAGCCTTGCTTCCTGGTGATAACTAAATCCTCTTTCTCCTACATCAAGTTGCGGACTAGAAACCCCTAAGTCATAAAGAATGCCATCTACTTTATCAATATTAAGTTCATTTAAGATAGCTCTTAAATTCCTAAAGTTATCTTTAACGAAAGTTACTTTATCTAAATGATCTTTCAAAATGATGTGTGCATTGTCAATCGCTGTCTGGTCCTGATCGATTGAAATCAATCTACCATTCGTTAATTGCTTGACTAAATAAAGACTATGACCCGCTCCACCTAAAGTACAATCAACATATATACCATCCGGTTTAATATTAAGTTGATCAACAGTTTCTTCTAATAACACAGTAATATGATGGAACATGTTTTCCTCCTATAAATCAAAATCAATTAACTCTTCAGCAATTTCTTCATAGTGCTCTTCAGTATCTTCATAGAAATTATCCCAGCTACTTCTGTCCCAAATCTCAATTCGAGTTGAAACGCCTATCACTGTACATTCCTTAGATAAACCAGCATATTCCATTAAATTCTTTGGAATATTAATACGTCCTTGTTTATCTAGTTCTACTTCTACTGCACCAGAGAAGAATAAACGCATAAATTTTCTGGCATCTCGTTTAGTTATTGGTAAAGTTTTTAATTTTTCTTCAATTCTTTTCCATTCATCTAAAGGATAGCCAAACAAACACTTATCAAGGCCACGAGTAATAACAAAATGTTCTGTTAATTCATCTCGGAACTTAGCGGGTACAATCATGCGACCTTTGGTATCCAGTTGATGTTGATATTCACCCATGAACATAGTCATCACCTAGCCTTAATATAAATTTACCACATCCAACCACTTTCCTCCACTAATTATACAAAACTTTTTTATTTTTTATATGAAAACGCAAAAACCCCCCCACCACGCTAAAAAACCGTGGTGGGGGGAAATCCCAAATATAATGTTGTAATAAGAAAAATAATATCATCTATGGTTTTAAAATCGTATGATCGAACGTGTAGTTATTGATGTTATCAATAACTTCATCAAATATGCCAAAATCGTATGTATTGATAAACTGAAGAGGATGCAACATTCTCTCCTGTAAGCCTCCTCCAGGATTCATCATGTTCCCGATAGCGTTCAACGCTTTAAAATCAACATCATGACGACGTTTAATATCTTGATGATAGCGTTTCTTAAAATATTCAAATTGACGTTTATGATAATTCAAATTATCCTGTAACAATTGTTTTGTCTCCATTGGAACATCTAGTAATTGCATTGCTTCATAATCCGCTTCAATATTTGCAATCGTTTCCTGCATTTGACTAAGCAAAAGTCTATTTTCTTTTGAACCTAAAAAATCTTTCTGGAACTTCTCGATACCATTATCGTAAAGCGAATCAATCGTGATATTGAAACGTTGCATATCCTTTAATAATTTATCATTTATATAGGTTATACGCATACGTGGGACCACTGGAGGCATTTCAACTTTTGCGAAATCGAAAACCTGCTTTAACTCTCCCCAATATTTAATTTCTGATGGCCCTCCTACAAATGCTAATGTGTTAAATAGCATTTCTTCCATCAATGGACGTGTAACAACATTGTTACTGAATAAATGTGGTGCAACTTGAATTTTAGCTCTAATTTCAGCTTTAGTAAAAGTGGCATCAGATTTAGATAATTTATATTTTCCATCTTCGAACTTTAGTAACTGACGTTTGCCTTCAAATGACATAAATAAATGAACATTTGTTTCAGTTAAAATTTGACGTTCTCCGATAAGGGATTCCATCTTCTCTTGTCCATTTCTAAAAGCCTGATTGATTGCTTCATGGTGATCAAACATCCACACAAGTATGTCCGTTTCCAGCGCACGAACTTCTTTGTTCTGGCTATCAATTAACAGTAAACCATAGTCTTTAAATAACGTATGAATAATGTATTGGAAATGATCCGTCCAGTTTTCTGGCAGATTATTTAAAAGTTTATAAATCGATTTTGTTGAATTAGTTTCTGTTAAACTCGTAATAAAGCGGTCAATCGTAAATTTTAATGCTTCCTGTTCAAAGTTAAGTAGAGATACACTATCTGTCACTTCTTCAGTTGGATAATATTTAATTTTATGCACGTTATTTCCCGCTGTAAATACATTAATATGATTCACTTCATCAAAATCATGATCTTCACCTGCAATCCAGAATACGGGTATTATCTTAGTACCTAGTTTAGTTGATTGCTCTTTTGCAAGAACAATTATAGTAATAATTTTATGTATTGTATACATTGGACTAACAAACAGTCCTGCTTGTTGTCCACCGATGACAACTTTATTACCTTCGGCTAAAAGATTTATATTTTCACGTTGTTTTTCGCTTAGTTCAAACTTCGACATATAATTTTCAATTACTTTTGAAAGCTCAGATTCAAGACCATTTGCTTTATCGTTCATACGCAATTTATAACTTTCATCTTTTGTTATATCATATCTATATTGTGATAACACATCATCCTGATGTGTGTAGCGCTCTATAAAAGCCCCTTTGTTATCTGCTAACTGCTTAATTATCTCCACTTGTCTACACCTCGCATTTTATCATTATTTAGTATAATGATAATCAAGCGCAAATACAATTTTACGGCTTACTCAAAAAAATAAGTGTATCGCAAAAGCGATACACTTATAAAAAATTATTTAGAAACTACTTCTTTACCATTGTAAGAACCACATGATGGACATACACGGTGAGATAATTTCATTTCGCCACATGATGGACATTCAACCATACCAGGTACTGATAATTTGAAGTGTGTACGACGTTTTCTTTTCGCTGTTTTAGATGTTCTTCTAAAAGGAACTGCCATTGTATTTTGCCTCCTATCGATCTAGTTTTCAGACATACTGTCTTTTAAAGCTTGAAGTTTTGCAAGCCTTGGATCAACCTTAGGCTTTTCATCTTCTAATTGACTTTCATCAATTACTTCCCAACCTTTACCTTTTGTTAGTTCTAAATCAACATCCTCTTTTACCACACGTACAGGTTTATTGATTACAACTAACTCTTGAATAACGGGTGTTAAGTCTATAACACCATTCAAAATGGCATGTCTATTCTCATCATATTCAACATAATCGTTATCATCAAAATATTCTACTGACTTGATATCGAATGGAACTTCAACATCTTCTAATGTTCTTGCACAAGTCATAACGAATTGTCCAGTTACATGTAAATCAGCTACTACTTCGTTTGACTTAGGTGTTAATTTACCTTCCACCTTAATAGGTGATATATCAACTAACTGTAAGCTAGATATTAAATGATTTAAGTTGATTTCTGATTCAAATGGATAACCACTATCACGATGTTTTCTTAATTCAGCTAATGACCATTTCATATGGTTTCACCTCTTACAAACACAAAATTTATTTTACCTCTTTTAATAACAGTTTGTCAAGATTTTTTCTTAACAGATATTTCTGTTACAATCATTATTATAAACTGATGTGAGGGGAAATACAATGAAGGCAATCGGAATAATTTGTGAATATAATCCTTTTCATAATGGGCATAAATATCAGATAGAGCAGGTTAAAAAATTATATCCAGATGCTATTATTGTGGCAATCATGAGTGGACAATTCGTTCAACGTGGTGAACCTGCATTTATAAATAAATTTATGCGTACAAAAATGGCGCTTGATTATGTGGACTTAGTTGTTGAACTCCCTCAATTCTATGCAGTAAGTTATGCAGATGACTTTGCTCGTGGTGGTATCATGATCGCTAAAAAGCTCGGTCTTGAAGGTTTGTCTTTCGGCAGTGAAAGCGGAGAACTTAACAAAATTGATTTTGAGATAAAGTCACCTACTCGTGAAGATATACGTACTGGAGCAGCATATCCAAAATTAATGAGTGCTGATTTAAAATCCAATGATATATTAGCTCATGCATATGTAAAAGCTACGAGAGAAATATACCCTACCCTGACATTAATTCCAATCTCACGAATTAATAATAATTATACAGATGAAGTTTTGACAGGTACAATTTCAAGCGCAACTGCAATACGGAAAAATTACTTTAATGATAATGATATTAAAGCGACGATGCCTCACAGTGAATTAATCGTCAATGCAGTCCGCTGGGAAGATTATTTTACGCTATTAAAATATCGTATGCTATCCATGAATGTACTTGAACTTCAAGAAATATATACGATGTATGAAGGATTAGAAAATCGATTAAAGAAAGTCATTAGTGAAGTTGAAACATTCGACGAATTAATTGAAAAGATGGTATCAAAACGATATACGAGAAGTAGAATTCAACGGTTACTTGTCTATTTATTGTTAAATATAAAAGAAAAAGATGTTCCTCGATTAAAAGAAATTACAGCTGTACGTGTACTAGGGATGAATGACACAGGACGAAAACTAATTAAATCAATTGAAGATGTTGTAATTGTGACAAATGTAAACAGAGCGTCGCGTGATTATTTCGGTTTAGAAATAAAAGCTACTGAAATATATAACCTTATAAGTTGTAGCTCGATGACAGACTTTAATACGCCAGTTGTATACAAGAGATAACGATTGGGACGCGCTAGTAAAGCGGTTATATTATCTAATTTCTACTGCTTACTCTGACCATTGCACTTCAACCCATTGGAAAGTATATAAAATTCAACTACTCCATCAAAAAACCACATCTTATCCGGATGTGGTTTTTCAGTATGATTTATTCTTCTTCTGCTAATTGCTTATACTTTTCTTTTAGTGCAATCTCAACATTTTTAGGTACTATACTCGATACATCCCCACCATATTTTGCAACTTCTTTAACCATACTCGAAGAAATAAATGAATATTGGTTGTTAGTCATCATATATAATGTTTCTATATCATCGTTTAATTTCTTATTCATACTTGTCAGCTGCATCTCATATTCAAAGTCAGATACTGCACGTAATCCACGTACGATTTGTTTAGCACCTACTCTTTCACAAAAATGCACAAGTAAACCTGAAAAATAATCAACTTTTACATTCGGAATATCTTTAACCGCTTCTTCAATGAGTGCAAGACGTTCTTCTATCGTGAAAAAACCGGTCTTTTTAGCATTATTCAATACAGAGACATGGATTTCATCAAATAATTCACTACTTCGCTGTATGATATCTAAGTGCCCTTTTGTGACAGGGTCAAAGCTTCCTGGTACTACTGCGATTGTTTTACTCATAATTACCTCTTAATATGATTAATTTTGTTATGCCATATGTTTCATTTTTTATCACTTCATAGTCAAGCGTATCTATTATTTCATTCTTCTCACATTCTATAAGGATTTGACCGTCTTCTGCAAGTAAATCAAATTCCTTAATCATAGGCAATGCTTCGTTAACGATATTCTTTTGGTACGGAGGATCTAAAAAAATCATATTAAACTGAATATCTCTTTTATTTAATGCCTTTAAAGCTCTTTTGTAATCGTTCTTATAAATTTCAACTTCTTCGTCAAGAAATGAAGTGTTTTTCTTAATCATCTGTATTGATTCAAAACTACCATCTACAAAAATCACTTTGGAAAGTCCTCTGCTTATCGCTTCTACACCTAATCCACCACTACCAGCAAATAAATCAAGTCCTATGCCATTCATCGGACCGAGAATATTAAACATCGTTTCTTTAATTTTATCTGTTGTTGGTCTTGAAGTTACTCCTTTTGGCGAAGTTAACTGAAATCGTTTATATTTTCCACCAATAACACGCATATATTACTCCTTTTAAATTTATTCTCACGGTTCTTTTCATGTATAATATTAATATCAACAAATAAAGGAGAACCATTATGAAACAAGCTTTTATTTCGCTCGGCGAAGGATATAGTGATCTTTTCGAACTCGAGCAGTTAATGAAATATAATCATGAACGAACGGACTGTTTATTGTTTTTACATACTACGTTGGAAAAACAGCCTAAAACTTCAGTAGTACTGATTATGAATCCAACAGTAAATGGTAACTTCCAGGCGATGTATAGCATATTTGAAGGCATAAATTACCCATATCCTGAAAGCAATAAACGCTTTGATCTCGTAAAGTCATGGGCTGAAAAATACCAAATTTCTATAAAAGAATTTGATGTAAAGGCAAAGCATTTCTTTTATGAAGATGCACTTTATCACCAGTACTTAATTGGCGTGTTACGTCTTCAACGCGTCATTAAACCGATGCATTAAGTTTATTATCACCTGAACTGTAGTCTGTCTTTAATTGTTTATACGGTGAAATGAGAACATTTGTCACAAACTTTAATTTTTCTAGTTGTGAAAGTGTATGGGCTAACTTATCTTCATTGATATACATTGCCACCCATTTTTCTTTACGATTGCTATGTACAATATGTCCATATTTTCGGATTTGACGTTCATGCTTATGACTTTTTAAATAAATAATAAGTTGTTCTCTTTGAACTAATGTCATATGTTTCTTTCCTCTCATTCAGCTTTCTTTTATAGTATCATTTGTTCTGTTAAAATTAAAATAACAAAATTCACTTGGAGGGTTATATTTTGAAAAAAAATACTTTATTAAAAACAATCGCAATAACTGGTCTTACATATTCAGCAGCTGTTGCAGCTACTAAAATGACGAGTAAGCAAAGTGCCCGCACTATTAAGCCATTCTTCAGCAAACGTTCACCATACGTATTTGCACATCGTGGAGGGTTAAAACTTGCTCCTGAACACACAATGGCTGCATTTAATAAATCTCATAAATTGGGCATTGATGGTTTTGAGATTGATATTAGATTAACTAAAGATAATGAGATTGTAGTACTTCATGATGCATTAGTTGATCGCGTTTCTAATGGTTCTGGTAAAGTATGTGATCATACTTTAGAAGAATTGAAGCAACTTGACTTTGGTTATCATTTTAAAGATATTAATGGCGAATATCCATATCGTGGTCATGAAGATGCTAAAGTTGTTACTTTAAACGAGTTATTAGATGCTTTTCCTGATTTGCTAATCAACATTGATATTAAAGATAGCAAACGATCAACGCCTGGTAAACTAGCCCCTGTGCTATTGTACCGCTTAATTCATTCTAAACAGGCCTTTGAACGCGTTTGTGTAACGAGCTTTGAGGATGAACAAACATTGCGTTTTAATGCATATGCACATGATCGTGTTGCAGTTGGTGCAGGTCAAAACGAAGTTGCTCGTGCTTATTATGCTTTTAATTCAGGAGTGAAACATATGTATCAACCTAATGTGGATACGTTCCAAATACCAACACATTATCGTGGTATTCCATTAAATAATGAGAAATTTATCCAGTTTCTTCAAAGTTTAAATATCGCAGTAGGATATTGGGTCATCAACAGTATCGATGAAATGGATGCTTTACTAAAAAAAGGTGCACACACAATCGTTACAGATCGACCTGATATTGCAATGCATTTAATCAATGAGAAATACAAAAAATAAGTTTAATTAGTTAGATAAAGGAATGGCTAGATTAAGCCATTCCTTTATTTTTTATTTCATATATTTCAATACCTCGGTAATGCGTAACATTTTCAATTTGTAAATCCACAGCTTCAAACATTTTTTCTAGCTGTTGTCTTCTGTTAAAAAAGAGATTACTTTTATAGTATAAAATACTTTTCCCTTTTTTCTTTATTATTCTTTGAAATTCTTTTATAAGTTTTTCTTTTTCAAGAAAAGTATCAAACGGTTGATTAATTAATATATAATGAAACTTCTTATCTTTATAAGGTAATGCGTTACTGGAAGCTATTTCATAATTAAAATGAGGATATATGTGCATTGAAGTTTGCAAATTTCGAATAGACTGATCTAGAATATAACCTTTTATATTTGTCTGCTGGTCAATACTATTCACCCATTTACCGGTATGACATCCAATACATAATACTTTTTGATGATATTTTATAGTTACATAGTTACCAAGAAATTTTTCAAATATCGGGACAAAAATTAAATCACTATTTTTAGCTTTAAATAAATTTTCATCCGTGCGGTTCAAAAATTTAATTTTCTTTTCCCATTTAGAAATAAGTTTCTTCTCATTTACCTCCATAAAAACCTCCTAACTACAACCGCATCCACTGCTGCATGTATGGGATTCAAAAAACGGATTACCTTTTTCTACCTTTACTTCTGCTGAAACAGACGAAGCAATAATGACGAGCACTTCATCCAGTAAAGTTTGTAATTGTGTTTCAAGTCGTTTCACCTGAGCCACTTCAGGATGCATATCATATTCTTTTTTCTTCCTTCTCGTTTCAAGCATTACACTCTGATAATCTGGATGATATCGACCAAATCGGTTAACTTCATCATATCTTTCTTTTATACGGATGAGTTCTTTTTTTAACAGCTGTACTTCTTCATTTATACTTAAATCTACATAAGCTTTTTTATATGCTTGATATGACTCACTTTGAAGGATCATATCATTTAATTCATCTGCATAATCCATAACTTCTAAAACATCTATATCATAAATCATAATTCCACTTCCTAATCTGCATGTGTAACTCTCTTTTCATTGTTAATAAAAATTAATGAATAATATGAACCAGAAATTCCTCCACCCATTTCATTAATATTTCTGTAAAGCATATTTTCTCTATGTTCATCAGAGTTTAACCAGCTATTGATTAAACTTGGAACATCATCAAAATTAAAAGCGATATTTTGAGATAAATGTAAATATTTAATATCCAGCTTATTTAATTCACTACCGATTTCATCTTCTACCTGCTTTACTTTCTTTTGTTTTTTCTTGTTTAAAGAAGCGACCTGAAATTGCGCTACATGATTGATTAATTCGTTAGTTTCAAGTGGCTGTCTTCCATTAATACTACGCATATAATTCGTGATTTCAAACATTGTCAATACTTTATTACTGTTAATTGCAACTTCATCTTTAGTGTGAATTTCTTTATTAGCTGTCTTCTCTATCGTTTTACCTTTACTACTCATCGCATAAGGTTGCATTTGAACAAGTGTATCTGGCGCTATATAACGCATCGCCATAACTTTATTAGAAATTCTATCAATATAAACTTGTACAAAAATATCATCATATTGTATTAAAGTCTGTGTTTTAATATCTACTTCGGTTAACTGAAACTGATATTCAGCCTGTTTTGTTTTTATTATCGGCTCACTTACAATCGCATTCCCATTAAAGATATTATCTGCACTTTGTCCAATTTTAAATGGATAACTATTTGCATTTTTACCGGTTGCATAAGCCATTACAATTTTTTTATTACTGACACCAAGTATGTAATATTGATCTTTAAACTCATAGACAAAATTCTTGTAATTAAAATTTGAATCATAAATACGCTTTGGATAACCATATTTATCTGTAAACTGATCTATATTTTTACCGATGTAAACTCCAAGACCTTTACTAAGTTTTGGTCTTTTCACTGTATTCTTAGATGAAGGTTTAATATCTTCATTTGAAATCTTCTCTTTTGCAGGATTTTCTAATACATCAAATTTTAATGAAGGTGAATAAAATAAATAAAATAAAAATACACCCATTAAAAAGATTAGCAGAAGTTTAATTAAAATACTTTTCAAAAACACACCTTCTTTTTCTATTTCTTAACACTATTCTAACATTATTTGAAATGAAATGAATATTCGATTGCATCAATAGCAATTTTATCTTAAAATTGAAGATAGAATGATTTAGGGAGGAACTTAGAATGGTATTCACAAATTCAGGGATTGAAACAATCGTAGCTGAACAATCTTTAATCCAGCATGTAATGAATAAACATGGTTTAGTATTAGGGGGCCATTGGGATTTTGAACGTGCTACTTATGATTTAAAATATGAATTATCAGAAGGTATTTATTATTTACGTATTCCTGGTTACGCTATTGATGGTGATGTTGGCGCTAGAAATGCTACTTTGCAAATGATGGATCCATATTTAGGTAAACACTATTATCCAACTGGTGTTGAATACGGAGAAGATGAATATTTTAGTGATGCATTAGTTGAACATTGTAAACGTACGATTACTAGCATCTATAATGATATTAAAGCAATTCAAGCATAATTCTAGTTAACTAAGCGTGAACAAATTCATTTGTCTCACGCTCTTTTTATTACCAAAGAAGAGGTGATGTCATGGTAAAAAAATGGCTGAATAAACGTACTTTACTCATTATTTCTTTAATCGCTATAGCGATACTTTTTTTATATTTTATTATCCCAATTTCAATTCCTCTTATCTCAGCTTTAGTAATTGCTTTGATGATAGAACCTTTTGTTAAAATACTCGAGAAGAAAGTCGGAAGCAGAAAATGGAGCGTTACAATCATATACTCTACGATACTCGTCACAATACTATTATTTACTTATTTCTTTCTTACAAAATTAATTGAACATGTCATTCAGTTCTCTAAAGATTTACCGAATAAGATGAACAATTTGATGACAGTATGGGACAAAGTAGAAATAAAAATTTCTAAGATCATTCCGGATAGTATCGCATCTTCCTTATTTGACGAGATCCAGAAATTCTTATTTTCAATGCGAGATTCAATTTTAAATTATTTTAATGTAGAACGCATAACTGCACTTGTAGCGAGTCTACCAGAGACATTTATTTCAGGTTTAGTATTTCTCGTTGCTTTATTTTTATTTATGTTAGAAATTCCTAAGATGCACCACTTTATAAGAAACCATATGTATGATACAACCTACAACAAGACTAGTTTTGTCTGGAACCGCGTTACGTCTTCCATCTTTGGGATGATGCGTGCTGCTGTTATTCTTTCAGGAATTACTTGGTTTTTTACGTTTATCGGATTATTATTTATTACGCCTAAAAATGCACTTGTATTGTCATTTATTATTTGTCTTGTCGATCTATTGCCTATTATTGGAGCTACCGGTATAACGATACCATGGGCAATTTACGCATATGTGACAGGAGATGTTGGATTAGCATTAAAATTAATCGTACTTTCAACATTTTTACTCGTGCAGCGTAAAGTATTAGAGCCTAAAATTATGGGTAACGGTGTTGGACTTAGTCCTTTACCTACATTGATTGCAATGTATATCGGATTAAAATTAATGGGTTTTGTAGGGTTCTTTATCGGTCCGATTCTGTTAATTATTATTTTAACGATTATTGAATCAGGTGCTATAAAAACGAATATAAAAATTTAACTAAATCAATATAAAAAAGATCATCTCAATTGAGATGATCTCAGACTGAAGACAAACTCACAATTTTATAAGTGAGTTTGTCTTTTTTCTTCGAAAAATATTGTTATTTTAAAGAAATTAGCAAAATATCCAGCTTAACCTGCTAGATAATTTGCTAATTTCTTTAAATTCATGCATGCGAAAATAAGCGTGGTCTCCATGGTGACTTTTTGAATTCCTTTGTACTTAGTCCATCGCAAACCATGCTGTTCTTTAGCATCAGCAAAACGTCTTTCTATTGTTTGACTACGCAATTTATATATAGCTTTTATAGTGTCTATGAATCTCAAGTCATCAACAATATCAAGATATTGTTGCCATATATGTCTTGTAACGATTTTTTTCTGTTCTTTACTCTTAGTACATTTATTAAGTAAAGGACAATCCTTACATTTATTTGGATTAGAAATATACAAACGATAACCATCGCTGTCTGTTCTTTGATATTTCAACATTTGATTATTAGGGCAAATATAACAATCATAGTATTCGTCATATATAAATTCATTTTTATTCATTAAGTCCTTCGGACCCATGGGACGTTTATATGGCATAGCTGGTAGAATTTCTTTATCTAATAAATACTTAGCATTATGAGGTGTTTTATATCCAGAATCCACAGCAACATATCTCGGTAGTAGTTTTTTACTTTCAAGCCTGTCAATCATAGGTACTAACTGTGTACTATCATGAACATTACCAGGAGTTAAATGAAAATCAACGATATAACCATACTTATCGCAGCATGTATGCGCACTATAGGCAAATTGTTTTTCTCTTTCACTTTTAACATAGTAACCAGCATCGGGATCATTATTACTTATTTTTATTACTTTAAGATTCTCCTCCTTTCTTGAAGCTAGAGGCTTTTTTCCTTCAGATTCTCTAATAGAATTGATATCTTCAATAAGCTCTTGTTCATAATGTTTAGCAGTCTTCTGTATTTCTTGTTTAATAAATTTCTTCTTGTTGGCATTGGCCTTAATATGCGTTGAATCAATAAATAGTGAAGTATTATCTACGAAGTTATTATCTATAGCAATTTTGAGAATACGAGAAAAGATTTCTTCGAAAATCTGATTATCATAAAATCGTCTAGAATAGTTCTTACCGAAGGTAGAAAAATGAGGTACTTTATCGTTAACGCCTAAACCGAGATACCATTTGTACGCAAAATTAGTTTCAATCTCTTTAATTGTCTGGCGCATTGATTTGATACCAAAAAGGTGTTGTATTAATACAATTTTTATTAATACAACCGGATCAATACTTGGACGGCCATTATCTGTAGAATACTTTTCTTCTACTAAATCATATACAAAGGATAAATCGAATACTTTATCAACTTTTCTTAGAAGATGATTTTCTGGTACAAGGTCTTCTAATGAATACATTTCAAATTGACTGCGAATGATATTAATATCTTCAGACTTACTTCTCTTAATCAAGTAAAACACCACCGTTCAATGATATATCTATATTTTATCAAAAAAAGACTGTAAACTTCATCTCCGAAGGAGACTTTGTCTACAGTCTGAGATCATCTCAATTGAGATGATCTTTTTTTAAAATCCTAATATTGCTTTAATTACTGAAGTTGTTTCACCACCATGGTAAAAAACATAAAGTAAAAGATATACCGCTACACCAGTAATAGCTGTGAAAAACCAAATGATTGATGTAATCGGTCCAAATTTTCTATGAATATTAAGTTTATCTTTCAAGCCTGTATAAATATTTAATATCCCCATTACAGCACCGATTGTTGCTAAAGTAATATGAAAAATTAAAAATACAGTATAATAAATTTTAATATTATCTGGACCACCAAATGATGTATTGCCGATAAAAATTGTTCTTGAAACATAGATAATAAAGAAGATTGTAGCTGCAACACCAGCTGCCAGCATCACTTTTTTATGTGCTTCAATTCGTCCTTTAGCCACCAAATACCAGCCGATAGCGACAAGTATAGCACTGATGACAATAAATGTAGTACTGATTGTTGGTAAGATTGGTAAACTCATATTGTCCCCCTATTCAAATTCTCTGAAATATGCATCTTGCTTTCTTTTTTCTTCTAAACTCAGACGAGTAATTTCGTCAGGATCTAATCGTTCAGAACGAGACCAGTTGACAAAAATATAATAGAACATAAAACCAAAAAATATTTCTTGTAATACTTTCATGATAACACCACCCGTTTGCTGATCATCTTTAGGTGTCATATTAGTAAAATATTGTGGTCCACTAATACCTGAATTTTGTAAAACATCATTTAATGTTCCTGTCGGCACACATAAACTCATTGCGCTCATCCATGCTTTAGGATCTGTATATGTCCTATACATTGGATGCTGAGCAAAGATAATCAATCCACATGATGGTGTTAGCAATACACCGATTGCAAAAATATATCCTAATTTCATTAATCCAGATAACTGTTTCTTTGTTTCAGCATTTTGATTAAAAATCGGATACCACATTGTAAAAGCGGTGATTGTTAATAAAATCGTATATAGTGAATGCGGTGTTGCATTCTGTTTTAAGAAATCTAAAACAATCGGTAAATGGTACAATGAAAAGAATGCATTAAAAGTGACGAGTGCAATAATTGGTCGTGTCATAAATTGAAATACAGGCTTAACATATGGAAGATTGATTACATATTCTATTAAGTAATTTGGAATTGCAAAATAGAATAACGGCACCATTAATAAAAATATAATTGCCATCTGTAACATATGAAAGCTAAAAATAATATGACTAAGTAAATCAATAGGTGCACCTTTCATGATATAAAGTAAAATCATTAAAAAGACAAATAAGATACCTTCTGACCTCTTGAGAGGGCGTCCTCCTGGGATATCTTTATACCATTTCACAGTAATTAAGAAAAAGACAATTGTTGCAAAAATAATTGCAACTAAGAAAAATGGACTCCAGTTTGCTAAAAATCCAAAAATTGAGATAGAACGAATACTACCCATATCATCACTCCATAAAATATACTGTCACCATTATAACGCAAATTATGGCAGACAAGTGGATAAAATATATCAAATTCTTGACGAAATCGTGATAATAAAAAAACTGAGACAATCGTCTCAGTTTTTTCATTGATTATTTTAATAATGGCTCACCTAACCAAGTAATATATATAGCCATTACTACAAAAGTCCCAGCAATAAACAATCCAGAAAGCATCATTAATTTAGCTGTCCCATGACCTGGATGTTTCATATGCATGAAATAATAGAATTGAAGTATGACTTGAATTAACGCCATTAATAATACTGCAGGAATAACAAATTCTTTACTTAATCCAGCTGCAACCATAGCAAAAGCAATTAACGTCAAGAAAATCATTATAGCAAATGTAGTAACCTGCATTCTCATTTCTTCAGTTCTTGTTCTTTTTTCGAAATTGTAACGATCCTGATTAAACTTTAAGTTGTTGTTAGTTTCATTTGACATTATCCTAACACCCCTAACAAGTAAACTACTGTGAAGATAAATACCCACACGACATCAATGAAATGCCAGTATAAAGCAGCTGTATTAAACTTCGCAGCGTTGTATACACTTAAACCACGTTTCATATTACGGATGATTAAAAGTATTATCCAAGTCAAACCAATAATTACGTGGAATCCGTGAGTTCCTACTAAGAAGTAGAAGGCTGAACCAAATGCACTTGATCTGAAAGTATGACCTTGATGGATATACTCAGCGAACTCATAAATTTCTAAACCTAAGAAACCTAAACCTAAAATTACAGTAACGATAAACCATGTAATCATTTTGCCAAAATCATAGTTTTTCATATGATATAGCGCATACACACTTGTTAATGAAGATGTTAATAATAACATCGTCATAACAAACGCTAAAGGTAAATGGAATAAATCTTTTGCTAAAAGGTGATCTTCACTTGGGACATGATCTTTTAATGCTAAGTAAGTAGCAAATAAAGATGCGAATAATGCAGTCTCTCCACCAAGGAATACCCAGAATCCTAATAACTTATTTTTACCTTCTAAAGAAGCTGTTTCAGGATGACTTGGCCATCTTTCAGCCGTCATTTTCTCTTCGTGATGTGCCATTATTTAACACCTCTTTCGTACTCAATTAGCTCATCTTTAGTAATATGATATCCTAAATCATCTTTTAGTGAACGAGCAATCATTGCGCTTGCTGTAATCGCTAAACCTAAAATTAATACAAATGGAGCCCAAGGTTGAACTGGTAAATCTTTTACTGCATCTAACGCCCATTTTTGACCATCAGCTAAGTATAAAGCACCAAAAGCTGCTATAAATAATCCAAGTGATTGCATAAATGGCAAGATTGAATTATTAGGCATATGAATATCACCTAAAGATTCAGCAGGTAAAATCTCACCGTTCCCTTGTTTTTTCTCTAAATCAAATGCATCTAAACCACGAACAAGTGGTGTTTGAGCAAAGTTGTAGAAAGGAATTGGTTGTGGAAGTGACCATTCTAAAGTACGACCATCGCCCCAAGCATCGCGACCTACTTTTGGCGCTTTAGCTAAAGTAATCACAACGTTAATTAACAAGATAATTACTGCAACAGCCATCGTTAATGCACCGATTGTAGATACTAAGTTAAATGTATCGTAACCTTGACCAGGTAAGTATGTGAATACACGTCTTGGCATACCCCATAAACCTAAGAAATGTTGTACTAGGAATGTTAAATGGAAACCTGTTACGAATAAAACAAATGAAATTTTACCTAATTTTTCGCTTAAAATCTTACCGAACATTAACGGGAAGTAGAAATGGAATCCTGCAAGTAATGCGAATACTACCCCACCAACGATAACGTAGTGGAAATGCGCTACGATAAAGTAAGAATCATGATATTGATAATCAGCTGGCGCTGATGCTTGCATTACACCAGTAACTCCACCCATAACGAATGATGGAATAAATGCTAATGCATAAAGCATCGGCGTCGTAAATTCGATACTACCACCCCAGATTGTTAATAACCAGTTAAAGATCTTAACACCTGTTGGTACTGCAATTGCCATAGTAGCAACCGCGAAAATTGCGTTTGCAGTTGGACCCATACCTACTGTAAACATATGGTGAGCCCAAACCATGAATCCTAAGAAACCAATTAATACTGTAGCGAATACCATCGCTGAATATCCGAATAAACGTTTTCTTGAGAACGTAGCGAAAATCTCAGAGAAAATACCGAATGCCGGTAATACTAAGATGTAAACTTCTGGGTGACCGAAAATCCAGAATAAATGTTCCCAGATAATTGTGTTACCACCTTGTGATACTACGAAGAATCCTGTACCAAACATTCTATCGAAAATTAATAAGAATAATCCGATAGTAAGTGGTGGGAATGCGAATACGATTAATACTGAAGCAACAAACGTTGTCCATGTAAATAACGGCATACGCATATATGTCATACCTGGTGCACGCATATTCATAATTGTAACCATAAAGTTAATCCCTGCAATTAATGTACCAGCACCAGAAATTTGTAAACCTAAAGCATAGAAATCAATACCGTGTCCAGGTGATGCTAAAGATAATGAAGCATATGATGTCCAACCTGCGTCAGGTGCTCCACCCAGGATCCAAGATAAGTTTAAGAATATTCCACCAAAGAAGAATAACCAAAAACCTAATGCATTTAAGAATGGGAATGCTACGTCACGTGCACCAATTTGTAAAGGTACTACAGCGTTCATAAATGCGAATAATAACGGCATAGCCGCTAAGAAAATCATTGTTGTACCATGCATCGTAATTATTTCATTAAATAGACCTGCTGAAACAAAATCATTTTCAGGAACAGCAAGTTGAATTCGAATAATCATTGCTTCAATACCACCCATGGCGAAGAATAATCCACCCATGATAAGATATAATATTGCAATTTTTTTATGGTCAACTGTTGTTAAATATTCCATAATTAAACCACGTTTTTTTTGTGTAGCCAATTGTGTAACCTCCCTTTATTTATTACTCTTCAACTTTTCGTTCCATTAAGTATTTAGCTAATGCATCGATGTCTGAATCAGATACTTTATACGCCCCAGTCATTTTATTTCCTGGTTTGTATTTTTCAGGATCTTTAATCCATTTTTTTAAGTTTTCTTCGTTATGTTCTAATACGCCAGCAACTGTTGTTCTTTCTCCGAAAGTTGTTAAGTTAGGACCTTTTGCTCCTTTACCAGTTGGCGTTACTGCGTGACAGCCTTGACAAGATTGTTTAAATACTTCTTCACCTTGTTTAGCATCAGTTGTTGCTACAGGTTTTTTCACATCTTGCATTTTAGATACCCAAGTTTTAAAATCATCTTTAGACATTGTTTTAACTTTAAAGTCCATCAATGCATGTGAAGGTCCACATAACTCTGCACATTTACCATAGAACATATTTTTAGCATCTTTAGCTTTATCACCATCAAATACTAAATAGAATTTATTGATGTTCTCAACATTCGTGTCCATCTTACCACCAACTGCTGGAATCCAGAATGAGTGTTTAACATCTGCTGAATGTAATTTGAAATAAACTTTTGTATCCGTTGGTACAACAAGTTCTTGGCTTGTCACAATCTTTTGGTTTGGATATTCAAATTCCCACCAGTAAAGATTTGCAGTTACATCGACTACGATTTCTTTATTTTTTCCTTTTGCATCTACTTTGTCCATAGCTTTCGTATCAGCTAATTTAAAAGTAAGCATAACTGTTGGAATTGCTAAAATTAATAATAAAAGAATTGGAATAGTTGTCCAGATAATCTCTAACTTATGATTACCGTGCACATCTTTCGGTACAAAATCCTCTCCAACTTTACTACGTCTGAATTTTACAACTGCTAAAACGAAAATAACGACAACAACTGCAATAACAAATAGCATGATGTAAACCGCTAACATCATTAAGTTGAATTGATCTTTTGCAACTTCCCCTGCTGGACGTAGAGCTGATAAATGTGGTTCACCACAACCTGCTAAAGTCATTAATAATAATGAAATTAAGCCCATCAACTTTACATTCTTAAATTTGTTTTTCATTAAATTCTAACCCCTCTTTCACCATTCATAATCAAATCATTTGAATTAATGTAAC
Source organism: Macrococcoides bohemicum (assembly GCF_016865215.1). Lineage (NCBI taxonomy): Bacteria > Bacillati > Bacillota > Bacilli > Caryophanales > Staphylococcaceae > Macrococcoides > Macrococcoides bohemicum. Next base: position 970,280 of record NZ_CP054482.1, on the reverse strand, counting down.
TACTACTATCATAACAAAAAAGATCATCAAATAGTTTAAAGAATAAATAAACATTGTCATTGCCCATCTGTTTTCTTTAACATTTGACTTAAACCCTGATACAGCAAGCAAAAGCCAACCTAGATTTAAGATTGTTGCAAGTACTATAAAAATAGTTCCTAGTTCATCCATTAAAAATGGTGTTGGAAGAAGTAAAGCAACCCAGAAAAGCATTCCAAGTCTAGTTCTTTCAAATCCTTTAACAGATGGCAACATCGGTATCCCCGCCATAGCATATTCTTCTTTACGTTTTATAGCCAGCGCATAAAAATGTGCAGGTTGCCAAATAAACATAATGACGAATAACATCCATGCTACTTTTGAAAGATTAGGATCAATTGCAGCCCAACCCACAAGTGGTGGAATCGCTCCTGGAAAACTACCTATTATAGTATTTGACACTAAATGACGTTTAGACCAAACAGAATACATCACCACATAACCAAATATCCCTAAGAATCCGATTATTCCTGTTTCAACATTTATCATGAAAAGTAAAACTTCTCCGATGAACATCAATAATAAACTTAGCTGGAATAGTGATTGAGAAGCAATTTTCCCAGTAACACTTGGCCGTTCCTGTTTACTTGGCATAATGCGGTCAATATCTTGATCATAAAAATTATTTAATGCACAACTTCCTGCCATAATAAGTGTAGATCCCGTAAGCATCGTTAATAATTCAGGAATGCTATTTAAAAATGAACGTTGTGTCATCATGATAGCAAGAAATGCTCCCGCAAACGTCGGTATCAAATTTCCTTGAACGAGACCAAGTTTGACAATTGCTTTGACATCTTTAAATGTCAATCGTGTTTGTTCAACTGATTTGACGCTCTTTAAGACTTGTTCATTTTGCATTTTCACCCTCCTTTAACAATACTAACGCATATAATAACAATAATATATGAAAACTGTCACATTTTCTATACATTTTCGAAATTAAATTGTGACATTTTTCTATTTCTCTACATTTATAAATAATTCACGAATGTGACACATTTACTTTAAGGTTAGATTGTTATACTATATCTTAAGTATATACTGAAGTCGCGATGTAATAAAGTTTACATTTAACGTGCATAATGATAATTAGAGGTGAAGGTATTTGTTAAAAGAAAAGAATTTAAAATGGTTATCTTTGTTTACGACCGTACTGATGATACTAGTACAAATCGGTGGTGCGCTAGTAACAAAGACGGGTTCTGCTGACGGATGTGGTAATAGCTGGCCACTTTGTCATGGTAAGTTTGTACCGACACATATTCCTATGGAAACATTGATTGAACTCGCACATCGTGGTGTATCTGGACTTGCTTTGATTTCGGTAACATGGCTTGTTGTTTTAAGCATTAAATATATTGGTCATAAAAGAGAAACAAAGTTTTTATGCTGGATGAGTATCGGCTTTATTTTTGCACAAGCTTTAATCGGTGCAGCTGCTGTAATCTGGCAACAAAATGGATTTGTATTAGCATTACATTTCGGAATTTCATTAATTAGTTTTAGTTCTGTGTTTTTACTCACATTATTAATATTTGAAGTAGATCAAAAGTTCGACGCTACAAAATTAGTGATACATTCTCATTTAAGAAGACATACAATAGCTTTAACAAGCTTTATTTATATTGTAATTTATAGTGGCGCCCTTGTACGTCACGAAAAAGCTAGCCTTGCTTGTCTGAGCTGGCCACTTTGTAAACAAGGACAAATCGGTTTGCCCGAAACATTTTTTGAATGGGTACAGATGAGTCACCGTACACTAGCTTTTATCTTATTTATATGGTTAAGTTACGTTGTTTACCATGCCGTAAAAAATTATAGTCAGTATCGTGTTATTAAATACGGATACTCAATCGCATTTTTATTAATTTGTTTACAAGTAACGACAGGTGCGTTGTCAATATTTACGATGCTAAATTTATATGTGGCATTATTACATGCATTATTTATTACGTTACTATTTGGGTTGCTGTGCTATTTCTTACTTCTCATTTCTCGTGCAACGCAAAAATAACCTGCCACGGCAGGTTATTTTTTTCTATTTTTTAAGCTTCTGAAATTTCCACTAATAAATCTGTCGTTTGTATACTATCTCCCGTATTAACATAAACTTTGTCAATAGTACCTGAGAATGGTGCTTGGATTGTCGTTTCCATCTTCATCGCTTCAGTAATAAGTAATGATTGGCCTTTAGTTACAACATCACCTTCTTTTACTTTTACGTCACCGACTGTTCCAGGCATTTGTGCTCCGATATGACTTCTATTTTTGGGATCTGCTTTAGGAATCGTAGCTAGACTTGGTTCAACGTTTGTATCTTTAACGTATACTTTACGACTCATACCATTAAAGTTGAAGTATACCCATCTATATCCATCTTCATGAACATGTCCTACACTGATTAAATTCACTATCAATGTTTTACCTTCATCAATAGCTATTTCAACTTTCTCATTTTTACGCATTCCATAGAAGAATGTTGGTGTGTCTAGTAGCGATACATTTGCAAACTTTTCATTTGTTGTAATGTATTGTTCATATACTTTTGGATATAAGGCATAACTGATAATATCTTGTTCTGTTACCTGTTTATTCTGTTTTTCCTCAAGTTCTTTACGTAACAAATCGAAATCAATCGGTGCTAATAATTCACCAGGACGAACATCGATACTTTCAATATCTTTCAGTACTACTTTCTTAAGTGCTTCCGGGAAACCATTCACTGGTTGGCCAATCTCACCCTTAAAGAACGATACAACTGATTCCGGAAAATCTAATGATGCCCCACGATCGATTACTGACGTTTCATCTAAGTCATTTTGAACCATGTATAAGGCCATGTCTCCTACTACTTTAGATGACGGTGTAACTTTAACAATATCACCAAACATTAAATTAACACGTCTATACATATCTTTAACTTCACTAAAACGATCTCCTAAACCTAAACTCTTTGCCTGCATCCCTAAGTTAGAGTATTGACCACCAGGCATTTCATGTTTGTATATTTCTGTATGTGGAGATTTAATATCACTTTCAAAGTCTTTATAGTAGTGACGTACGCCTTCCCAGTAATGCGATAATTTTTCCATACCATCAATGTCAGCTCTCATTTGACGTGTTTTACCATTTAATCCGTAGAATAATGTATTGGAACTTGGTTGACTTGTTAACCCACTCATTGCTCCGAGTGCTGTATCTACGACGTCAACTCCAGCTTCTATAGCTCTTGAATAGAGCATTACACCATTTCCACTCGTATCATGTGTATGCAAATGAATCGGCATATTTACTGTTGCTTTTAATTCACTTACAAGCTCATATGCAGCTTCTGGTTTTAGCAGACCGGCCATATCTTTAATCGCTAAAATATGGAATCCTTCACGCTCCATAGCTTTTGCCATTTTCTTATAGTAATCCAGCGTATAAATGCTTGAACGTTCTGGATTTAATATATCACCAGTATAACAAATTGCACCTTCAGATATCTTACCGGCATTCAGAACCGCTTCATTGGCCACTTTCATTTGATCTAACCAGTTTAATGAATCAAATATTCTGAAGACATCTATTCCAGCTTTTGCACTTTCCTCAACGAATTTTGTTACTACATTGTCCGGATAATTTTTATATCCAACAGCATTGGAAGCACGGAGTAGCATCTGGAATAAAATATTCGGTATAGCGTTACGTAATCGCTCAAGACGTTGCCACGGATCTTCTTTCAGGAAATTATACGCTACATCGAATGTAGCTCCTCCCCACATCTCGAGAGAAAAACTATCCTTAAGATAATGACTAGTCATCGGTGCTACTTCTAAAATATCTTTCGTACGGACACGTGTTGCAAGTAATGATTGATGTGCGTCACGGAAAGTAGTGTCCGTAATTAACACGTCTCTTTGATCAAGCAACCATTGTTTAACATATTCAGGTCCATGCAAATCTAATAACTGTTTAGTTCCTGATTCTGGACTCGGTTCTATTTTTTCGATATATAGTGGCTCGAAATTAGGTTTTTCTTTTTTCTCAACACCAGGAAAGCCATTCACAGTCACATTTGCAATATATTCTAATGTCTTCGTACCACGGTCACGCGGTGTTTTAATCTCAAATAGTTCTGGTGTATCATCGATAAATTTTGTCGTATAATTGCCACTCACAAACTTAGGATGCTTTACGACATTAATTAAAAACTGTAAGTTCGTTTTTATACCACGAATACGCATTTCTCGTAATGAACGTATCATTTTCTCTTCAGCTTGTTTAAAAGTAATCGCTTGTGTAGAAATTTTTACAAGTAATGAATCATAATATGGAGATATTTCTGCTCCCTGAAAACCATCACCGGCATCTAAACGCACACCAAAACCTCCAGTAGAGCGATATGCCATAATTGTTCCTGTGTCTGGCATAAAATCATTCAAGGGATCTTCAGTCGTAACACGGCACTGAATTGCATAACCTAACGTAATAATATCCTTCTGCATAGGCATAGCGATGCGCTCGTCATGCATGTTCTCACCATCAGCAATTAATATTTGTGTTTTGACAATATCAACACCCGTTACCATCTCAGTTATAGTATGCTCTACTTGTACACGAGGATTAACTTCTATAAAGTAAAATTCATTCCCGCTCACTAAAAATTCAACAGTTCCTGCGTTTACATAATTAATTTCTTTCATCAACTTGACAGCAGCTTCACAAATGCGCATTCTTAAATCATTATCTAAACCAACAGAAGGCGCAACTTCAACTACCTTTTGATGACGACGCTGTACTGAACAGTCACGTTCAAATAAATGAACTAAATTACCATACATATCACCAAGTATTTGAACTTCAATATGTTTTGGCTGATCGATATATTTCTCAATGTAGACTTCTGCATTACCAAATGATTTTAATGCCTCAGACTGTGCACGTTGATATGCTTCTTCTAGTTCTTCCTGATTGTTAACGATTCTCATTCCTTTTCCGCCCCCACCAGAAATGGCTTTAATAATAATAGGGAAACCATATAAATCTGTAAATTGCTTTACTTCTTTAAAAGAAGTAACAGCATCCTTTGTACCAGGAATAATCGGTAATTCTGCCATTTCTGCTGTCGCACGGGCTTTAACTTTATCTCCAAACATATCTAAATGTTTCGTTTCTGGTCCAATAAAGATAATATCTTCTTCTGCACAGCGTTCAGCAAAAGTCATATTTTCACTTAAAAAGCCGTAACCAGGATGAATTGCATTAGCACCACATTTTTTTGCTATTTCAATGATTCGTTCGATATGAAGATAACTTTCAGTCGGACCAATATCTTCACCAACTAAATAAGACTCATCCGCTTTGTACCTATGAAGAGAACCTTTATCTTCTTTAGAATAAATTGCTACAGTTGGTATATCTAGTTCGGTTGCTGCGCGGAAAATTCTTATTGCGATTTCCCCACGATTTGCTACAAGTAACTTGTTAATGCGTTTCATACATTTCCTCCTCATTATGTTATTCTTTTCACATACATTATATACAATCATTTAATGAATTAATATTGTTAAGTTATATTATATATAAAATATTCATTTACGCCATACTAATATTGTAATGTGTTATACTCATAGAATGTCTTTACATCAATGATTAAATCAAAAATGCATGTGTCAAAAGACACATGCATACTTGTAAACGTATTCATTTTTTTGAATAAATTTTATTATTCTAATGATTTCTTTTTCACATCTTTTGCAGCCATTAATAGTAATCCAACCGCTATCGATAAGCTTAACAAGCTTGATCCACCATAGCTTAAAAATGGAAGAGGAACACCTGTTAATGGAATTAAGCCAGATATACCTCCAAGATTAATAAAAGCCTGAATTCCGATATAACTCGCTACACCAACACAAATAAGCTTATAGAAAACAGTATCTGCAAGTGCGGCATACATAAATCCTTTATATACGATAAAGAATAATAATGAAATAATGATAATGACACCAACGAGCCCTAATTCTTCAGAAATGACTGCAAAAATAAAGTCTGTATGTGGTTCAGGAAGATAACCTAGCTTCATTACGCCATTTCCTAAACCTTTACCAAATATCCCTCCATTACCAATTGCCATTAAAGAGTTAGATAAATGATAACCTGCGCCTTCTTCATCTTTAAAAGGATTTGCAAGCACTTCAAAACGTTGTTGTTGGTGCGTCGCTAATAGCTTACCAGTGATTAAAAACATTCCGGTCATAATAAGTACAACCGCCCCACTTACTAAACCAATCATAATCATCATGGCACGAAATGCGATACCTGAATATAAAAAGATACATCCGATAATCATTAATATTATCATCGTTGAGCCAAAGTCATTCTGGATAATTACAAGCCCTGCACATATACCTACCAGAACAAGTGGCGCTATAATATCCCAGCTCATCTTTTCCAGGTTTTCTTTCTTATCATAAATATAGGCTAAATAAATAATTACAACAATTTTTAGTAATTCTGAAGTTTGTAACTGCATGAAACCAAGAGGCAACCAACTTTTTGCACCATTAACTTCTACGCCAAATAAACGCGTAAAAAGTAATAGAATCATAATCACAATGATCGAAAATTGTTGGACACGTTTATTTTTAATGATTTTTATGGACATGAAATATGCCATAAAAAAGACGATTCCAAAACTTAAAATAATAGTCACTAATTGACGTATATAAAAATAATTTGGTGATTTAGGTATACCACCTGTCAACGTCCCGCGCGTTGCAGCGACCATACTCGCACTGTATATCATTACTAGACCAATCAAAACAAGGGCTACATAACTCAAGAGTAGAGGGAAATCTACGTACTTTGTATAATCTTTTATGTATTCGATAAAATTTCTTATGTGTTTCAAAAGAATCCGCTCCTGAAATAAAATTAAGTCTAAAGCAAACGCTCTAGACTTTAGACATTTGTGAAGGCATCATGTAATTTAGAAAGTTCTTTCTCGAGAGCAGATAAAATCTTTTTGCCTTCATCTTTTTCAATTAATCCGATACGTGTTGCAAAATCTACTTCACGACTTAAACCGAACATCTGTGTATCTAACACCTCTTCATAAAGAGGACATTGTGGCATTGTTAAATTGTCCATTTGAACTTTAATCAACTGCAAAATTTTCTCTGCATCTTGATTGAGCTGGTCATATGCCTTTTGTTTGTAATCTAAATGGTCACGCATAGCATACACCTTCATTTCATTATTCTTATACTTTAAAATTCTATATGACAAGTCCTTAAAAATCAAGCATTTACTTAAATAGAATATGGTATTATAAATATGAAAGGGTGATAGTATGATTATACAGATTAAAGGGAAAGTAAAATTCAATATTACATTAGATCCATCTACTTTTATCTTTGATGATCGCAAAGTTGAAATGGAAGCGCTTTTACAAGGTAAATCTTCAGGTGAAGAAGAAATAAGCTTCGAGGATAATTATGAATGGAACCGTGAAATTTTAGAAGGTGGTTCAAAACCTCCGACTCTTGTTTCTGAAAAGAAATTTAAGAAACAAGCATTATTAGAAGGTACTTTCTTAATGAATATGCATTCATTTATTATTAATGCAGAACTAGATAGTGATGCAACAAAAGTCGAATTATCGAATGAAGATACTAAAGTGCAAATTACTTTAGATGAATTGAAGACACTATACTTCCAGTTTTCTAAAGACGGTAAACGTTTATACGACGATGGCATGGTTGATGCTTATTTATATAACGACGAACTTAAATTAATCATGAAACACGTTACAGGTATTGCGTTAATTTAATTTATAAGATAATCATTCGAAATTTATTATCACAAAAAGAAGCTCAAGACATTCGTCTTAAGCTTCTTTTTGTTGTCGCTCTTTATGCAATCGATATCGATACAATCCAAGTACAATCGCTGCAATGATTAAACTTTCACCGACAGGTAAAAATACTGCCAGGAAGTTTAATATAATACAGCCCAGGAATAATAAAATATATATGATCACGTTTTGCCAAGGTTTTAATTTTCTCGCAAATCCTAAATTATAAACTATTGCACTTAATATAAATATCGCAATCAGCAAATACCACATTCCAGTCTCTGGATGTTTATCAACTGCAAAAAGTTTAGCAAGAAATGACATTCTTTGTTCAGGATCTACGCTGACTTGCGCATTGCCGATCATAAAATTCATTGATTACTCCTCCTCTTGCATCGCTGCTTTTGCTTTCTTTTGCTCTCTTTCACGTTGAGATTTATCTAATGTTTTCTTTCTTAAACGAATTGATTCAGGTGTAACTTCAACTAATTCATCGTCATTTAAATATTCTAAAGCTTCTTCTAACGTTAAAGTTCTCGGTTTTTTCATCGTTGTTGTTTGTTCTTTAGTAGCACTACGGATATTGTTTGCAGCTTTAACTTTAGTAATGTTTACTGTTAAGTCATTATCACGTGAGTTTTCACCAACGATCATACCTTCGTATACTTCAGTACCCGGTTCCATAAAGTTTACACCACGATCTTCTAGAGCTAAGATAGCATATGTTGAAGCTACTCCTTTATCCATAGAAACTAATACGCCGTTACGACGTCCGCCGATACGCCCTTTTAATAATGGACGGTATTCATCAAATGTGTGGTTTAAAATCCCATAACCACGTGTCATTGACATGAATTCAGTACGGTAACCGATTAATCCGCGTGCAGGTACGTTGAAGATTAAACGTGTTTGACCATTACCACTGTTAACCATATCAACCATTTCACCTTTTCGTGTTCCTAAAGATTCAATAACTGATCCAGTATTTTCTTCCGGTACATCAATTTGAACGCGTTCATATGGCTCATATTTCTTACCATCAATTTCTTTTACGATAACTTCTGGTTTAGAAACTTGTAATTCGAATCCTTCACGACGCATATTTTCAATTAAGATAGATAGATGTAATTCACCACGACCAGAAACAGTCCAGCTATCAGGACCAACAGACTCAACGCGTAATGATACGTCTGTCTCAAGTTGTGATTCTAAACGATCTTGAATATTACGCGCAGTAACAAATTTACCTTCTTTACCTGCAAACGGAGAATTGTTTACTGAGAAAGTCATTTGTAATGTAGGCTCATCGATACGTAATATCGGTAAAGCTTCCGGTGTATCTACAGGCGTAACAGTTTCACCTACGTTAATGTCTTCCATACCAGATACGGCAATTAAATCACCAGCATATGCTTTTTCAACTTCAACACGTTTTAAACCGAAGAAACCAAAGATTTTAGTAACACGGAAATTTTTAATTGTTCCGTCAATCTTTATTAATGAAACTTGTTGTCCTACTTCCATCGTTCCACGGAACACTCGACCGATACCGATACGACCTACATAGTCATTGTAATCTAATAAAGCGACCTGGAATTGTAATGGCTCGTCACGGTTATCAACTGGTGCTGGTACATAATCGATAATCGTTTCGTATAAGCTTTGCATGTTTTCATCTTGAGTCGACGCATCAAGGCTAGCAGTACCATTAATAGCTGAAGCATATACTACAGGGAAATCTAACTGCTCATCATTTGCTTCTAATTCAATAAATAGATCATATACTTCGTCTAAAACTTCTTCAGGTCTTGCTGAAGGTTTATCTATTTTATTTACTACTACTACAGGTTTTAAGTTTTGTTCTAATGCTTTCTTTAATACGAAACGTGTTTGAGGCATAGTTCCTTCGTATGCATCTACAACTAAACATACACCATCTACCATTTTCATGATACGCTCTACTTCACCACCGAAGTCAGCATGCCCTGGTGTATCCAGAATGTTGATACGCGTTCCTTTATAATCGATTGCTGTGTTCTTTGCTAAGATCGTGATACCACGTTCTCTTTCGATATCATTCGAATCCATCGCACGTTCTTCAACGTGTTCATTTGAACGGAATGTGCCTGATTGTTTTAATAATTCATCAACAAGGGTAGTTTTACCGTGGTCAACGTGGGCGATAATTGCAATATTACGAACATCTTCTCTAAAATTTGTCATTAATTTGTTTCTCCTTAATCGAACTACAGTTTATTATGTAACTGTGATATTATAACATATTATAGGTTAATTATATATCGATAAATTCCAGATTCAAAATTTAAGGGGTGTTTTTTTTGAAAAAAAGTAAGTTACCATTTTTTCTGTTAGCAATTTTTGCTGTGTTAATGTTAATTCTCTTCAGCATCGGATTAGCTGAATTAAATTATTTATTAATCGTCATATCAATTATTTTATTCACAGTAACTTTTGGATATGGATTTACACTAAAAAGTCAATACCGAAAAAATGATTGGTTATAGTAATTTTGTAAAACTGCAAAGTAATCTTTGCAGTTTTTCTTATATTTCGAGTCAAAATTAATTTTCTGAACAAATATTTATTAAAAATTTGAAATGATGCAATTTGCACACAATTCAATCGTCTATTATATTATGACTGTATTGATTCTATATAGAGGTGATAACATGATATTAAAACCAAGACAAAAGAATAAACATCTTGCTTATTTAGAAGTTTTAGAAGGAAGAATTGAATTTTCTGAAGAACAGTTAGAGAGATTAGCATTACTGCGTAATACCGAAAGATTAGAAATTGAATTTGAAACTTTTCTTAATCATTTAAACACCGATTGTTTTGATATGATATGGCAATTTAATTATTCAGATTATCATGTTGATGCATTAATTAACGTCATATTAGTATCTGAATCTGCAATTTATCTTTTTAAACTCAACAATTATTCAGGACCGCATTATGTTAATAATGAAGGCATTCTTGCGCACTACATTACTGAACAGCCGCAGTTGGATATATTGCAGTTAAACTGCGTAAAATATTCAATATATTCAATATTAGATACTAAATACAAACATTTACCAATATATATTAAGTGTGTGTGCATGGATGAAACGTTTGAACTTGATTCCAATTCTGATCACTATCCATTTCTTTTTAGACACGATATCATTCCATATATTAAAAAAATCAACAAAATGAATAAAAAAAAAGCACTCAGAACAGTGAGTACTTAAAAAGTGCACATATTGAGCCAATCATTATAAAACAATCTGCTTATAGTACAGGCATCGTCTGCCCAAAATGTAAAGCATTAAATCACATTTCAAAATACAAATCACTTGCATATTGCGGTCAATGTCAGACGATACATACTATCGATGAAATTTTTAACTATACTTTGAATGCGTTAATACAATTACACCCCGATCAATCCATCACTAAGGCGAAAATACAAAGATTTTCTGATTATTTCTTTACGAATTATCAATTACAAAAACTTTTTCCGAAATCCAAAAAGAAGCAATTAAACCAAATTATCGTTTAGAAAATCTGCCTTGATGTATTTTTTCTAATTCAAGTTTAAAAGGATTAAGATAATCATTCATTATTTCAGCATGTAGTGTCTTATTCGCTACGACGATTGAATTAGCAGTTAATAGATCAACCGTTTCACCTAACTGGTTAGTAACGACACCGCCAACTTCTTCGACAATAATTAATCCGCCAGCGAAATCCCATGGATGTAGTCGAAGTGTAATATATGCATTTATCTTGTTTGATGCTACATAAGCAAAATCTAATGCAGCAGAACCATAACTTCTTGCACTGCGTGAATCTCTGACAAGCGGGATATAAATATCACGCGTAAAATCTTTTGTTAACCAATTTGGGTTCATAGAAATAATAGACGTCGCGAGTGGTGTTTCTGTTAGATTTTCTAACTTTACACCGTTTTTGTATGCACCATGTCCTGCACGTGCTTCAAATAATATATCACGCATAACATCATAAACAACACCAGCATATTTTTCACCATCAATAAATATCCCGATAGATATCGCAAAATTTTCTTGTTGATGGACAAAATTCAAAGTCCCATCTATTGGATCTATAATCCAGATGACACCATTTAAATCATCTATATCTTTTCCACTACCTTCTTCACCAATAATTCTATGGTCAGGATATTTAATTTGTATACGATCAAAAAGAAATTTTTCTGTTGCTTTATCCATATTTGTAACAAGATCATTTGGGTTTGATTTTGTTTCTATTAAAAGTGGTTCATTTAATTGCTTGCGGATATTTTCTCCAGCCTGCAATGTGATATCTATTAAAAAATTATAAAGTTCCATATGCACTCCTCCTGTTCAATATATTATACACAAGAATAAATATATGCAAAAATGTTTTATCATTATGTTTTTTCATGTAATGTTGTAATTATCATAATTCAAATGAATTTAAATTAAAAATAAGCGAGGTTACTATGGTTAAATATACTTTTACAAAAAAAGATTTCGATGTTTTTAATATTGATGGACTTGCACCACGTATGGAAGCATTGATAGAAACGACGCGACCTAAGTTAGAAGCTTTAGGAGAACATTTTAGTGCGTATTTAAGTGAACATACAGATGAAACTTTCTATCCGCACGTTGCCAAACATCTACGCAGAAAGACTAATCCCCCAAATGATACATGGGTTGCTTTTGCTACGAATAAACGGGGCTATAAAATGTTGCCACATTTCGAAATTGGACTGTTTGGCAGTCACGCATTTGTATTATTCGGAGTTATATATGAGTCTCCTGATAAGGACCGTATGGCGAAAAAATGGAAGAAACAAATCAAAACAATTCAAGAATTAGGTGATGAATATATCATTAAAGGCGATCATATGAAAGAAAATTATGATGTCATTAAAGATTTAAAGCAGAATGATATCGAAGCTTATATCAATCGACTTATCAATGTCAAAAAAGGTGAATTAATGTTTGGTAAAGTATTTTATCCTGGTGATGCTGCATTAAAATCGGATAAAGCATTTATTCAGGAAATTGAGAAAACATACTTTGAATTATTACCTTTATATCAATAAAAAACGCCCTAGGGCGTTTTTTATTGGTTACGATTATTATTATAATTATCACGGCGTTCGTTAACCGCATCTTTTGTTTTATCTACATAAGTTACTCGGTCACGGTCACCATCATGATTATTATCAAATGTGTTTCGCTCATTTGAAACGTTGAAATCATGATCAACGTTTGAATGATCTTTCTGCTCGATTACAGTATCACGATCAGCTTCAACTGTACGATTGTTATAGTTAACTTCACGTTCTTTCGTTACATCTGCATCATATACGTATTCGTTATTACGTTCACGTTCGATATTTTCATCACGTTCCACATAATCAGGTGCAACGTTACGTTTTCTTTCAACAGTTTCTACTTCACGATGATCTTCATAAAAATCATTATTAGTAATTACTTTATCTTTACGCGCAAACAATAAAATTGCTGCGATAAAGAAAAATAAAGGGATAAATCCTAATACGATAGTTAAGAATAATGGTGCAGTAAATAATCCTGCTAGTAATAACATAACTCCCGCTAAAATACGCTTTTTCATTTTAAGTAATCCAATTAGACCAAATAATAACGGTAAAATAGTATATGCTATAATGCCCCATACACTCTTAATCATTAAAGGAACTAATTCATCAACTGACATATTTGCTTCATTTAATGAATTCTGCAAATCAGGATTTTTTCCTAATTCATTATTCAATGCTTCTTTTAACTGTGTCACAAACTCCGGATTATTACCATTCACTAATAATTGATAAAGACCAAAGATTGATAGTGCAAGTAATGGTAGCCAAGCTAACCAACCAAAGATTTTTTCCGGAACGCGGCTTACAGGTTTAACTGTTTGTGTGTATTCTCTACGACTCATATGTTCATCTCCTTATAGCTTTATTTAAATATTCTATACCCTACTATAACCTATATATGCAAGAATTTAAAAATAAAATAAAAAAGTAAGGCAATGACCTTACTTTTTATCAATTTAAACTCATCTTAAATTTTAAAAATAGTTCATTATAGCGCTTAATATTCTCAAATCCTAGATCTTCGTATACTTCAAGTTTTTCCTGTACTGCTTTACTTGGGTAAAAGCGCTCATCTTCTCTCGTTTCTTTATCAAGTAATTTATAACTTGCTGTGTTTGGTGTAGCATAACCAACCCATTCAGTATTCTGCTTACCAATTTTTGCATCTAATAAAAAGTTAATAAATGTATGCGCACCATCAACATTTTGTGCTGTTTTAGGAATGACCATATTATCAAACCATAGATTTGATCCTTCTTTCGGTACTACAAAATCTAAATTTTCATTTTCAGTCATAATATCTGCACCCATACCACTCCAAACAACTGCAACGTCCGCTTCCTTATGGACCATCATCGTATTGATTTCATCACCAACAACACCTTTAACATTCGGACCTAACTTTTCAAGCTTTTGTTCTGCCTTATCAAGTTTTTCTGGGTTTTTTTCATTTAATGATTCACCCATGCTGTTTAGTGAGAGTCCAAGTGCCTCACGCGCACCATCTACAATAAGGACGTTATTTTTAAGACGTGGATCCCAAAGACTTTCCCAGCTTGAGAAGTCAATGTCTTTTGTTTTATCAGGATTATAGAGAATGCCTACTGTTCCCCAGAAATATGGGATCGAATATTTATTTCCTTTATCAAAATCAAGATTCATAAAATCCGGATTAATATTTTTTAGATTCGGTAGTTTCTTATGATCTATCGGAATAAGAAGTTTCTCTTCCTTCATCTTCTGAATCGCATATTCACTTGGTACTGCAATATCGTAATGTGTACCACCATTTTTAATTTTTGCAAGCATTGATTCATTAGAATCAAAAGTTTCTAAAATTACGCGAATGCCGTACTCTTTTTCAAACTTTTTAAGTAAAGCAGGATCGATATATTCTCCCCAGTTATAGACATAAAGTATATTACCTTTACCGCTTTTTGGTGGTGGATCGATAAACTTAGCTGAGAAAAGTAAAAGTACAGCTACTGCTAGTGATATAAGAATTAACTGCATTAATTGCTTCATTTCACAACACCTGCTTTCACTTTTCTTCTTTTATCTTGTTTATTTGAGATATAGTAATAGATTAAAATAATTGTCAAGACAATTATGAATAGTAATGTACTAATCGCATTGATTTCCATAGAAATACCTTTTCTCGCCATTGAGTAAATTTCAACGGATAACACACTAAATCCATTACCAGTTACAAAGAAGCTTACTGTAAAGTCATCAAGACTATAAGTTAATGCCATAAAGAAACCAGCAATAGCGCCAGGTAATATATGCGGAATGACAACCTTTGTAATCGTCTGGTAAGTACTTGCACCTAAATCATAACTTGCATTAATAAGCGATTGATTCATATCGTATAACTTCGGTAATACCAGTAGTACGACAATCGGCACACAAAATGCGATATGCGAAATCAATACAGACCAAAATCCTAATCCCATACCAGTATAGTGCCCGATGACAGTAAAAAGAATCAAGAATGATGAACCGATAACGACATCACTACTTACCATCAATATATTATTTAGTGTCAGTAAACTAACCTTTATTTTCTTGTTTCTTAAGTAGTGTATTCCCAAAGCACCACAAATACCGATTACTGTAGAAATACTTGCTGCAATTAATGCAACAGCTAGTGTATTGACAATGATGACCATCAACCGTTTATTTTGAAAAACTGCTGCATAATGATCCAATGTAAATGATTTAAAGTGATTCATATTTCCTGCTGAGTTGAAAGAATAAAACATGAGGTAGAATATTGGAAAGTATAAAATGAACAATGCAAATGCTAAAAATATTTTAGATCTTAGTTTCATTTGACACCCTCACTTCCTTCTTTCGACTTCGTAATAATCATCACTAAAGCCATTGCTAAAATTAAGAATACTGCTATTGTAGAACCCATTCCATAGTTTTGTGTGACAAGAAATTGTTCTTCGATCGCTGTACCTAAGTTAACAACTTTGTTGCCTGCAATAAGACGCGTAATCATGAATAAACTTAATGCAGGAATAAATGTCACTTGAATACCTGTTTTAACACCTTCCCATGATAAAGGCATAATAACTTTTCTAAAAGTTGTTATTTCATTCGCACCTAAATCACGTGAAGCCTGTAATAAGTTTTCCGGAATTGCGTTCATGCTATTAAATATCGGTAAAATCATGAAAGGAATATAAATATACACAGATACAAAGATAAATGCCGTGTTTGTAAATAATAAACTAGTGGCAGGTAGATGCATCCAGTTCAATAAATCGTTTATAGTACCTTGTTTACTAAAAATACCGATAAATGCATAGGTTTTTAATAAAAGATTAATCCATGTCGGCAGAATGATAATAAGTAGCCAGAACTGCTTATTTTTAGCGGTACGTAAAACCATTGCTATGGGATATGAAATGATTAAGCACAACAATGTGATTATTACTGCATACCAAATTGAACTGATTGTCATTTTAAAATATGACATCGTAAAGAAATCTTTATAATTTTCTAATGTAAAATGACCACTGTTGTTTGTAAAACTTGTATAGAATATCATCACTAACGGTGCAATGATAAATATAATAATCCAGATTAAATAGGGAATAAGAAAATATTTTTTTGCTTTTTCCATATTACACCTCGTATGACTCAATACGTGCATCAAATTCTTCTTCAGTTTCTCCAGGTAGCATAATATGAATGGCTTCCTCATCAAATGTTAGACCAACATGTTCTCCAGGTGTGGCCCTTTTCGTTGATTGAATAATCCACTCATTACCAGCCTCGTCAAAACAGCAAATTTCATAATGTACACCACGGAATAATTGTGAATCTACAACTGCTTTAACTTTACCTGCCTTAGTAGTAGTTATTTCAATATCTTCAGGGCGAATGACAACGTCAACCTTAGCATTTGCTTTAAACCCTTTATCTACACAAGCATATTCATTGTCATACATTTCAACAACATAATCGCGTTTCATCACACCAGAAACGATATTAGATTCTCCTATAAAATCTGCAACATATCGATTTACCGGTTCGTCATAAATATCAGTTGGGGTGCCACTTTGCTCAATTCTACCTTTGTTCATAACGAAGATATAATCACTCATTGCTAGTGCTTCTTCCTGATCATGTGTAACGAAAATAAATGTCTTACCTAAACGTTGCTGTATTTCTCGTAATTCATACTGCATCTCTGTTCTGAGTTTTAGATCAAGTGCTGATAATGGTTCATCAAGTAAGATAATTTCCGGCTCATTGACGATAGCGCGTGCAATAGCAACACGTTGACGTTGTCCACCACTCATATCTTTTATTTCACGATTTTCAAAACCATCAAGTTTTACTAACTTTAAAGCCTCCATTACGCGCGTTTGCACTTCATTATTATTTACTTTTTTGATGCGTAAACCATATGCTACATTTTCAAATACATTTAAATGTGGGAATAATGCATAATCCTGAAACACTGTATTAACGCGTCGTTTATTTGCAGGAATATCATTAATACGTTTACCTTCAAAATATATGTCACCCGTCGTAGCCTTTTCAAAACCAGCAATCAAGCGTAAAATTGTTGTTTTTCCACAACCAGAGGGTCCAAGTAAAGTATAGAATTTACCCTCTTCAATTTCAAAATTAATATTATCCAGAACTTTGTTTTCGCCATATGATTTAGACACATTGTTAAATTGTATAAAATCTTTCATGACACTCTCCTATAAATATGATTCAGTTGCGACGATTAATACACGTGCATCTTTTTTATATTTGTTAAACAATTGATGTGATTCATTTGCTTTAAAATAAAATGATTCCCCACGACGAGCTGTATATTCTTTTCTACCAATTCTTATACTTGCAGTACCATCTAATACATAAATAAAGCTGTCAGAAAGACTCGGTTCAAACTTTTTATATTCAGAATCTGGTCTTAATGTAATAATAACAGGCTCCATATCAAATTCATTTGAATCCGGAACCAACCACTGAATTAAATAGCCATTATCATATTCATCATATATTGTCTGTTCAGATTTAGGGTAATAAATGCGCTGCTCATGCATCTTCTCATTAAAGAAGTCTGATGGTTCTGATCCTAAAACTTCAAGTATATTAAAGAATGTCTCCATAGACGGTGAACATAAATTACGTTCAAGTTGAGAAATATATCCTTTTGATAAATCAGTTCTTTCCCCTAGTTCTTCTTGCGTTAAATTCTTTTGGCGTCGTAAATCTTTTATTTTTTTCCCTATATCCATGTATTCACACCTTAGTTTAATAATTGTAAACAATTTGTTTAATAACGTTTTAAATATAGCAGAAAAAAAGGTTTAAAACAACAGTAATACTAAATTTTTAATTCAAAACTCCACTTTAAAAGTTTTTTCGTTAGCAGTTTGTGCTTCTTTAAAGCGTTTCGTTACAACATATCCGTCATAGTCAGAAACTTCCTTAAAATCTTTATAAATTTTATTTTCATCTGATTTCATTGGTGCGATTCTTTTAAATGCTTTATATACTGCAGCATAATCCTCAGTGTTCACTTTAGATTCATAAGCATCTTCAATAAGTGCTAAAAAATTAACAACATCAATGATTTCTTCCTGTGTCCATTCCGGATTAATTGGATAACTATAGCTCATTTGCTTCCTCCGTTAAAAAAAGCACTATTCATCTCTGAATAGTGCTTAATATTTTGTAAAAATAAATTACATAGTATGAATTGGATTACCTAAAGCTACTTCTGCTGCTTCCATTGTAATTTCACCTAATGATGGATGCGCATGAATTGTTAATGCGATATCTTCAGCTGTCATACCAGTTTCAATTGCTAATCCTAGTTCAGCGATCATATCAGATGCACCAGAACCAGCGATTTGAGCACCGATTAATAATCCGTCTTCTTTTAATGTGATTAATTTTAAGAATCCGTCAGTTTCGCCGATAGATAAAGCACGACCATTTGCTGCATAAGGGAATTTAGAAGCTTTATATTCTAATCCTTCTTCTTTCGCCATCGCTTCAGTGTAACCAACTGTAGCTAATTCAGGCTCAGTGAAACATACTGCTGGGATTGCAAGATAGTCAACTTCTGATTTTTCACCAGAGATAACTTCAGCTGCAACTTTTCCTTCGTATGATGCTTTATGTGCTAATGGAGGTCCAGCAACGATATCACCGATTGCAAAGATATTGTCTACTGAAGTACGTCCTTCTTCATTTACTTCTACTAAACCACGTTCATTTATCTTAACACCTAATGACTCTAAACCGATTTCTTCAGTATTAGGACGACGACCAACAGTTACTAAACAGTAATCTGCTTCAATTGTTTGAGTTTCACCTTTAGCTTCATAAGTTACTTTAACACCAGTTTCGCTCTCTTCAGCTGATTTAGCCATCGCTTCAGTAACAATGTCTACACCTTTAGCTTTAAGACCTTTTTTAACTACTTGTGTCATTTGTTTTTCGAATCCGCCTAAAATATCTTTCGCGCCTTCTAGAATTGTAACTTTAGTACCGAAGTTAGCGTAAGCAGTTCCTAATTCAGAACCGATATATCCACCACCAACTACTACTAAGCTTTTTGGAATTTCAGTTAATGCTAATGCACCTGTTGAATCGATTACACGTTTGTTGAATTTGAAATTAGGAATTTCAATTGGACGTGAACCTGTAGCGATAATTGCATTTTTGAAAGTATAAGTTTGAGATGCTTTTTCAGTCATAACTTTTAAGTTGTTTTGATCAACGAAATAAGCTTCACCTTCAACGATTTCAACTTTGTTACCTTTTAATAATGCACCAACACCGCCAGTTAATTTCTTAACAACGCCGCCTTTGAATTCTTGCACTTTAGAAAAATCAACAGTAACGTTTTCAGCTTTAATTCCGAAATCTTCAGAATGAACAGCATTTTCATATTTATGAGATGCTGATAATAAAGCTTTTGAAGGAATACAACCGACGTTTAAACAAACGCCACCTAAACTACCTTTTTCAACGATTGTTACTTTTTGTCCTAATTGAGCTGCACGAATTGCTGCAACATATCCTCCAGGACCTGCTCCGATTACAATAGTATCTGTTTCAATAGGAAAATCTCCAACTACCATGTGCTTACCCCTCCATTAATAATAATTCTGGATTATTTAATAAACGCTTAATATGATTCATAGCATTTTGTCCAGTTGCACCATCAATTTGACGGTGGTCAAAACTTAATGATAATGCTAATACTGGTGCTGCAACGATTTCTCCATCTTTAACGATTGCTTTTTGAGCAATTCGACCAATACCTAAGATAGCAACTTCAGGGTGATTGATTACTGGAGTGAACCATTGTCCACCAGCTGAACCTATATTACTAATTGTACATGATGCACCCTTCATTTCGCTAGGAGAAAGTTTTCCATCACGAGCTTTTACAGCCAATTCGTTAATTTCATCAGAAATAGCGAAGATTGATTTACGATCAGCATTTTTAACGACAGGAACTAATAATCCACGTTCAGTATCAGCTGCAATACCGATATTGTAGTAATGTTTGTGTACCACTTCTTCTGTAGCGTCATCTAAAGAAGTATTTAATGCAGGATATGCTTTAAGTGCAGATACTAACGCTTTAACAACGTATGGTAAGAATGTTAATTTCGTACCTTGTTCTGCTGCAACTTCTTTAAATTTCTTACGGTGATCCCATAAAGCCTGTACTTCAACTTCATCCATTAACGTAACGTGTGGTGCAGTGTGTTTAGAGTTAACCATCGCTTTAGCGATTGCTTTACGCATTGCAGGAATCTTTTCACGTGTTTCAGGGAATTCGCCTTCTGGTGCTGTGATTGGTTGTGGTGCCGCTTTTTCAGTTGATGCAGCTGGTGCATCAGCTTTTGGTGCTTCTGTAGCTTGAGTATTAGCGCCACCATTTAAGTAAGCAGTAATATCATCTTTAATTACACGGCCATTTTTACCAGTACCAGTAACCGCTTTAATATTTACACCTTGTTCACGTGCAAATTTACGTACTGACGGCATAGCGATTACACGACGATTTTCATCAACTTCTACATCTTGTGCAGGCGCTTGTGCAGGTTTTTCTTCTTTAACTTCTTCTGTAGCTTTTTCTTCTGTAGCCGGTGCTTCGTCTTTAGATTCAGAAGCTGATTCTTGGGCATGTGCATCATCAGAATCGATTGTAACGATGACGTCACCTAAGTTAGCTACTGTTCCTTCTTCAGCAACAATCGTATTGATTGTTCCTGATACTGGAGATGGAATTTCTACTACTGATTTATCATTTTGTACTTCACATAAAATATCGTCTTCTGCGATGTTATCGCCAGCTTTAACGAACCACTTAACGATTTCACCTTCAAAAATCCCCTCACCAAGAGCGGGTAATTTAAATTCAAATGCCACAATAAATTCCTCCTAAGAATTAATTTTATAATTATAAAATTCATTTTATTAAATGATGAAAAGTAACATAGTTAAAACAATGTTACTTTTCACAATACCTTATAACTCGATTTTAAAACTCAATTTAGAATTCTAAAGTCTTTTTAGCTGCTTCAATGATGTCTTCTTTGTTAGGTAACCAAACATTCTCAGCTTGCGTGTATGGATATGCTGTATCTACAGCTGCTACACGTGCAATTGGAGCTTCTAATGATAAAATTGCACGTTCAGAAATTTCAGATACTACAGCTGCACCAACACCCGCTTGTTTTTGAGCTTCCTGAACCACTACAACTCGTCCAGTTTTTTCAACTGATGCAATAATCGTTTCGATATCTAATGGTTGAACCGTACGTAAGTCGATAACTTCGATTGAGTGACCATCTTTTGCTAATTCTTCAGCAGCTTTCAATGATTCTTGAACCATTGCACCATAAGTAATGATTGATAGGTCAGTACCTTCTTGTTTCACTGCTGCTTTACCGATTTCAATTGTGTACTCTTCTTCAGGTACTTCTTCACGGAATGAACGGTATAATTTCATATGTTCTAAGAATACAACTGGATCATTATCACGAATAGCTGAAATTAATAATCCTTTTGCATCATAAGGGCTTGATGGAATTACCACTTTTAAACCTGGCGTTTGAGCTACTAAACCTTCTAAGTTATCTGCGTGTAATTCAGGTGTATGAACGCCACCACCGAATGGTGAACGGATAACAACTGGTGCAGATTTCGTCCCACCAGAACGGAAACTTTGACGTGATAATTGTGCTGCTAATGAATCAAATACTTCGAATACAAATCCGAAGAATTGAATTTCCATTACCGGACGGAATCCAGTTAAAGTGAAACCTACTGCTAAACCACCGATACCTGATTCTGCAAGTGGTGTATCGAATACACGATCTTCACCGAATTCTTTTTGAAGTCCTTCAGTCGCACGGAACACACCACCGTTGACACCAACATCTTCTCCGAATACTAAAACGTTTTCGTCATTTTTAAGTTCAGTTTGAAGTGCATTTGTTATTGCTTGGATCATCGTTAATTGTGCCATGACTTACTTCGACTCCTTCTCTTTATAAATTTCATATTGCTCTTTTAAATGGAAAGGCATTTCCTCTGTATACATTAATTCGATTAATTGAGATACAGTTTGTTTAGGAGTTGCATCTGCTTCTTTAATCGCATTTTTAATATCTTCTTTAGCTTTTTCAATAATTTCGTTTTCTTTATCTTCAGTCCATAATCCTTTGTTTTCCAGGAATTTACGGAATCGAACTAATGGATCTTTCTTAACCCATTCAGCATCTTCATCTGAAGTTCTGTAACGTGTTGGGTCATCCCCCGCCATTGTATGTGGACCATATCTATATGTGATTGTCTCGATTAATGTAGGACCTTCACCAGCAATTGCTCTGTCACGTGCTTCTTTTGTTGCAAAGTAAACAGCTAATGCATCCATACCATCAACAACGATACCTGGAATACCTGCTGCAACTGCTTTTTGAGCTAATGTTTTAGCAGCAGTTTGTTTACTACGTGGTGTAGAGATTGCATAGTTATTATTTTGGATCACAAAAATTGCAGGTGCTTTGTATGCAGACGCAAAGTTGATACCTTCATAGAAATCACCTTGTGAAGTACCACCGTCTCCTGTATAAGTAATTGCTACTGCTTGAGTGCCACGTTTCTTAAGTCCTAAAGCAACACCCGCTGTTTGAATGTATTGCGCACCGATAATGATTTGAGGAGCTAATGCATTCATTCCTTCAGGCATTTGAGAACCTAAATAATGACCTCTTGACCATAAAAATGCTTTAGTTAATGGAAGACCTTGCCAGATTAATTGAGGAACATCACGATATCCTGGTAAAATAAAGTCATCTTTTTCAAGAGCATAATGAGATGCTAATTGAGAAGCTTCCTGACCAGCTGTCGGTGCATAGAATCCTAAACGGCCTTGTCTGTTTAATGAGATAGAACGTTGATCTAACACACGTGTCCAGACCATTCTTTCCATTAATTCTACTAATTGTTCGTCCGTTAATTCAGGCATATATGCATCATTAACTACATTTCCGTCTAAATCTAATACTTGAACTACTTCAAATTTTTCTTCGATTTCACGTAAATTTGAAACAGCGTCGAATGGGGCTTTTTTCTTAAGAGCCATTCTTTTCACCAAACCTTTCATTTATGTTTTAATTACATAATCTATCATAGCATATTTGTGTACTACAGATAAAGAAAAAGATATAAAAGAAAAAACAGCGTCACAACAATGGTTGTCAGCACTGTATTACCACAATATTTCCGCTGTTATATATCAGTAAACGCTTTCATTTTAACAATTTTGTCACAATAATTAGTTTTTATTCAATGTTTCTACAATTGGCTTTTTATTTTGTTCAACAAGTCGCGTTATCTTAGTATAATCATCTGTCTTTGTCTGAAACTGTTTATATAATTTAGAAATAACATTGATTTTTTCATTAACCACGTTTTTATCTAATGTATCTTCTTTTAAATAGTTAAATAATTCATTCTCTTTATCAAGAATTTTTTGATATGAAATCATTAAGTTTGAGTGTTTAGCATATTTCTCGTCTAAAGTACCAACTAACTTCTCAACCTGTTGCTTTTGCGTTTTATCTTCAATTGCTTTTGCATCTTTCTTTGATTTATCAAAAATTTCTTTAGATTTCTTCATAATTTCTGCTTCTTTTTTAGCGATTGCTTTACGTTCTGACGTATTTTTTGTCAGTTGATCTGCAAGGCCAGTCATCTCACCTGATTTCGCTTTATTCACCTTATTAAATAGCTGTAATTTATTATTTTCTAATTTCTCTAATTTTTCACTGACACTAACTATTTGCTGCTCTTTAGTATTTGCTTCATCAATTTTTTGATAAAAAGCTTCTAAGTTTGCTGTTTTGTTCGTACATGCTGCAAGTATTACAACAAAGAATACTAATATAAAACCTTTTAAACACTTCATTAACATTGCCTCCTCTTATTTGCTTATAATGTTATATTTTTTTACATATTATTTCAATGTATATAATGCAATTCCTCTGATTATCTGATATATTTTATAATAATAAAGTGAGGAGATGTTACGATGCTAACAATGAACGACATCATTCGAGATGGCCATCCAACTTTGCGAGAAAAAGCACAGGAAGTTGAACTACCATTATCGAATGAGAACCAAAAATTAATCGATGATATGCTAGAATTTCTTAAAATGAGTCAGGATGAAGAACTCTCAAAAAAATATAAATTGCGTAGCGGTGTTGGTATAGCTGCGCCTCAGCTTAATCATAATAAACGTATGCTTGTTATTTATTTTTATGATGAAAAAACTGAAAAGTACGTTGAACATCAATTGATTAATCCAAAGATTATCAGTCACAGTGTTGAAAAAGCTTATTTACCTACTGGAGAAGGTTGCCTTAGCGTCGACGAAAACATTCCAGGTTTAGTTCATAGATATGCTCGTATTACTGTTAAAGCATTTAAACCTGATGGCAGCGAAGTAAAATTACGTCTAAAAGATTTTGCTGCGATTGTTGCTCAACATGAAATTGACCATTTAAACGGTATAATGTTCTATGACTATATCAACAAAGAAAATCCGATGGCAGTTCAGGACAACGCTATCGCTGTGCAATAAAAAATTATCTGTTAAAACATTAATGTTTTAACAGATAATTTTTTTTAAATAAATTCATCTTTTCTTTTTTCGTAGCGAATTCCTACTTCTTCTAAATACGAAATCACTTCTCGCATCGTTTCTACATCCATGAATATTGGATCATTAACATGCGGTGCTGTGTGTACTTCTACTGGATTAAATTTCTGATAAACAAAGTTCATAATAACTTCGTTATCTCTTCTGTTAAACTCAAGATGATCTAGTATTAAAGTTTCATGATTGGCAGCGCTACTAATGACTTTTTTTATATTTGCTATATTATCCATTTAATTATCTCCTAGTCTATCAGATTAAAATGTTTGAACGCTTTTGTTAATCCTTCTTTATGCACATCTTCAGTCACATAATCTGCTACTTCTTTTAATGCATCTACCCCATTACCCATTACAATACCTAGCCCGACACCGTGAATCATTTCCAGATCGTTCAAACCATCTCCGACAGCGATACAATCTTCTATCGGAATATTCAACGCCTCACTTACTTTTTTAATGCCTTCAAACTTCGAACCGTTTACTGGCACAACATCACGACTAACTTCATGCCATCTAATAAACTTTATCATTTTATATTGATTGTCATATAATTTATCTTCTTCTTCACCATTGAAGATCAAGGTCTGATAGATTGGTTTATCGATATAGTAATTTTTTTCGTATCTTGGATGTTCAAACTTTAAAGTACTAATACTTTCCTTAATGTTCTCATGAAATTCAATATTAGAGACCATCTCATGTTCATTTAAAAATACGAGTGGATGTTCATTTGAACTTGCATCTTTCTCTAATTGCTTCAAAGTTTCCAGATCTAACGGATTTTCATAGATTACTTCGCCATTCATCACCGCATATTGTCCATTAAATGAAATATAATTTGTTATCCCGGTTTCTTTAATTACCTCTTGTAACATAAAAGGTGCACGGCCAGTAGCAATCGCTAATAAATGCCCATTTTCCTGCAACTTTTTAATCGTTTCTTTCGTATCCTCACTCATTTCTTTATCGTCATTATATAATGTTCCATCAATATCAAAGAAAATCAAATGCTGCTTCATGTTTAAGCCTCCGTACAATATTTTTACTTTTAGTTTACCTTTTTGTACGCATTATTTCAAAAATATATTATTATATATATGAAGAAGTTGCATGCAAAGACTTTACACTACCATATTAATTCATGTAAGATAAGAATACTTATACATTTAATATAAATGTCTTGTACGGTTTATGTTTAGCCCTAGACTCCTAGGGCATTCTTTATGTATATAATAATAAGGAGGCTATTTATTAATGGCAATTTTTAAAGTATTTTTTCAAGAAAACAAAAGTGAAGTAATTATTCGTGAGAACACACAAGTTAAATATTTTGAAGCTGTAAGCGAAGAACAAGTTAGAAGATATTTAATTGATCGTCCTTATAACATTGAATTTGTTCAGGAATTAAAAGGTGCTCATTTAGAGTACGAACAAAAAGCTGAAAATTACAGCGTGGAGACGATCTAAATGAAGCCTTTACAAAAAAATGAAGTTGGTGTATTCGCCCTTGGTGGTATGGGTGAAATCGGTAAAAATACCTACGCCGTTGAGTATCAGGACGAAATTATCGTTATTGATGCAGGTATCAAGTTTCCCGAGGACGAGTTACTTGGTATCGATTATGTCATTCCTGATTATACTTATCTTGTACAAAATCAGGAACGTATAAAAGGATTATTCATTACCCATGGACACGAAGATCATATCGGTGGTGTACCATTCCTATTAAAACAGTTAAACGTTCCAATTTACGGTGGACCACTTGCACTGGGTTTAATCCGAAATAAACTTGAAGAACATGGTTTACTTCGCACTGCACAGTTAAATCCAATTACAGAAGACAGTGTCTTTGAATTTAAACATCTGAAAGTGTCATTCTATTTAACAACTCATTCTATACCAGAAGCATATGGAGTAATCGTTGATACACCAGAAGGAAAAATAGTGCATACGGGGGACTTTAAATTTGATTTCACGCCTGTTGGTGAACCTGCTAATATCGCAAAGATGGCACAGCTTGGTGAAGAGGGTGTGTTATGTCTATTATCAGATTCAACAAATGCTGAAATTCCGAACTTCACGATCAGTGAACGTGAAGTTGGACAAAACGTAGAACAAATTTTTAGAAAATGTACTGGCAGAATTATTTTTGCTACATTTGCTTCAAATATTTATCGTGTACAGCAAGCGATTGAAGCGGCAGTTAAATTTGACCGTAAAATAGTTATATTCGGCCGTTCAATGGAGAACAATATTAAAATTGGTACTGAACTTGGATACATCAAAGTACCACCAGAAACATTTGTAGAAGCAAATAAAATTAACAGTATTCCTAAACATAAATTATTAATTTTATGTACGGGTTCTCAAGGTGAACCAATGGCAGCATTGTCACGTATTGCTAATGGTACACATCGTCAAATCTCTATCATTCCTGATGATACTGTTATTTTCTCGTCTTCACCAATCCCGGGTAATACATTAAGCGTTAACCGTACGATCAACGCTTTATACAAAGCAGGTGCTGATGTCATCCACGGTAAGCTATCAAATATTCATACATCGGGTCATGGTTCTCAGGAAGAACAAAAACTTATGCTAAGATTAATGAAACCTAAATTCTTTATGCCTATTCACGGAGAATATCGTATGCAAAGCTTACATGGTCAACTAGGTATTGATTGCGGTGTAAATCCTGATAACGTATTTATCCATGAAAATGGTGATATTCTAGCATTGACTAAGGACAGCGCGCGCTTCGCAGGTCATGTACCTTCGGGGAATATACTCGTTGATGGTAGTGGTATTGGTGATATCGGCAATGTTGTAATTAAAGACCGTAAAATATTATCTGAGGAAGGTCTGGTAATTGTTGTTGTGAGTATTGACTTTAAAACGAATCAGTTACTAAGTGGTCCAGATATTATTTCAAGAGGCTTTGTTTACATGAGAGAATCAGGTCATTTAATCTATGATGCGAGTCGTTTGCTGAAAAAGAAAGTAATTGAAAAACTAAATTCTGGTGAAGCACTTGAATGGCATCATATTAAAAATGTCATTTCTGAAAATTTATCACCATTTTTATATGAAAAAACAAAACGTAAGCCGATGATTTTACCAATGATTATGGATGTTAATAAAAATAACGAACAACTTGTTGAACAAGAAACGACAAAATAAAAATAGACCCGAAAGGGTCTATTTTTTTTCGATAATTTAGTCATTAATAATCTTTTTCTCAAAACGATTTAAGTCATTATCATGGCCAATCATAATTAATATATCACCATTTTCAATAATAACGCTCGGGTCTGGTGAAACGATAATATCTTTTCCTCGTTTAACTGCAATAATGTTTAAGCCATAATTCGCTCGGATATCTAAATCTAAAATAGAATTACCTGTTAATGTTTCACCTGCTCGAATTTCCACAATTGAATGCTGATCTGAAAGTTCAAGATAATCCAATACAGAAGAACTTGCAACATTGTGCGCAATTCTTCTTCCCATGTCTCGTTCAGGATGGACAACTGTATCTGCACCAATTTTATTTAATACTTTAGCATGATAATCATTTTGCGCTTTTGCTGTAACTTTTTTTACACCAATATCTTTCAAGATTAGAGTTGTTAATATACTTGCTTGTATGTTATCTCCTATCGCAACAATAACGTGATCGAAGTTACGTATACCTAAACTCTTTAATACGTTCTCATCAGTTGTATCTGCAATAACAGCATGCGTTGCAATATCTGCATATTCATTGACACGTGCTTCATCAGAATCTATAGCCATTACGTCCATATCCAATGCATTTAATTCTTTTACAATGCTCCCACCAAAACGTCCTAAGCCGATAACTACAAATTCTTTTTCCATACTACCCCTCCGTTATTTCTTCTTACCTTTAACATATTCGGTATCAAATACGAATAGTCTCAATAATAAATATAAAGAAGGAAGTAATAAAAGTAAACCTAAAATAAACACCACGACTAATCCGAATGCCATTGTTTCATTTACTACAGCTTTATCCATATTGACATAAGGATATAAAATATAAGGTAACTTAGAAATACCATATCCATAGAATGCTGTAGCAAATTGAAGAATTACCATAATAAGGCCAATTTCAAGATTTTTCTCAAAATAATATAATGCAAAAGCGATTAAGAAAAATACGATACTTAGTCCAAATAACCACCAGTATTGTCCTGTTGCAATATCAAAATGCTCTTTATTTTGTTGTCTTAAACTCAAAAATGTAAACTGACAAATCACAAGCATTGGTAATGCCCATATTAAAAACCATGTTCGAAGTATCTTATAAGCAGGTCTATCTTTTGCTTTGTGCGCATAAACTGTTAAAAATGCTGATGAAATATATAACACAGAGATGATACATAAAAATACCACACTCCATGCAAATGGACTCATTAATAATTCAAACCATTTCAATTCAACACCTTTGGCAGTCTTTGTGATAAAGCCACCTTCTGAAATGGTTAATACTGTTGAAAAAGCTGCAGGAATAAGTAATCCTGAAACACCATATAAAGCGACCCACGCAAGCTTAGAGTCTTTGCCATACGTTTCAAACGCATAAAATGAGCCACGAACTGTGAGTAGCAATAAAGCTACACTTACAGGCAGCAACAAAGTTGAACCGAAATAATAAGCTGTATCAGGGAAAAATCCTACAATACCTACAAAGAAAAATACTAAGAAAACATTAGTAACTTCCCATACAGGATTCAAGTATCTTGAAATAACGTCCTTTAATTCATTTTCCTGATCTGTAAGTTTTGCATATAGTATAAAGAAACCTGCACCGAAATCAATTGCCCCTAAAATAACGTAACCAAATAGAAATGTCCATAATACTAAAATACCAATATGTTGATAATCCATTATTTGGCACCTCCTTTGGTATATTGCTCAACATCAAATTGGGCTGGTTTATCTTTGTACATACGAAGTAAAACGTAACTACATGAAAACCCTAATACAAGATACAGTAATCCGAATGCAACAAGCACAAGGCTCACACCATCAGCATGTGTAGCACCTTCGGCAACTTTCATATAACCTCGTAACAACCATGGTTGACGTCCCATCTCAGCTAGGAACCATCCAAATTCTATGGCTAACATACATAGAGGACCAGTTAAAGCAATTAAGTATAGCATGAAATTATGCGTTGCTAACTTATTTTTCATCTTATTTAATATTACATATAAAATACTGACTGCAAAACTAAACATGCCAAAGAACACCATTAAATCGAAGAAGTAATGAATAATCAAAGGAGGTTGTTCATCTTTAGGTATTTCATCTAACCCTTTTACAGTAGTATCAAAACTGTTATCAGCAAGAAAGCTCAGCATACCAGGTATTTTAATTGCACCTTTTACTTCTTGTGTTTTTTCATCAAGAACACCGAATAAGACTAAGTCAGCATTTTTATCACTTTCAAAATGCCATTCCATTGCAGCTAATTTTTCAGGTTGTTCATTGTGCAGGAACTTCGCCGATAAATCGCCCGCTAAAATCGTCAGTAAACTAAAAATCAACCCTACGATCATCGCCATTTTTAAAGATTTCATATGATAATCTTTATCTTCCGGGAATTTATTTCGTAGTAATTTCACGGCTGCTACACTCGCAATACAGAAAGCAATCGTCATCCCACCAGTCGTGACAACATGAAAAGAACGTACAAAAAATGAACTGTTTAACATCGCTTGTATCGGATCAATATCAACCAGCACTCCATTTTTCACTTTAAAACCTTCCGGTGTGTTCATAAATGAATTGACACTCGTGATAAATAACGCGCTTAATGTTGAACCAACAATGATAGGAATATTTAGTAACCAATGCGTCCATTTATTTTTAAATCGATCCCATGTATATAAATATATACTTAAGAAAATTGCCTCAAAAAAGAACGCAAATGTTTCCATAAAAAGTGGTAGTGCAATAACTTGTCCACCCAACTGCATAAATGATGGCCATAATAATGAAAGCTGTAAACCAATAATCGTTCCAGTTACAACACCTACAGCGACAGTTATCGTGAATGTTTTAGCAAAACGTCTCGCCATAGCAGTATACTTCGGATTATTATATTTTATCCCTAAACCTTCTGCAATCATTATCATCAGTGGCATACCTACACCTATGGTGGCAAAAATTATATGAAAACCTAACGTCATCGCTGTTAATAAGCGACTTAAAATAACACCATCCATAATAATCCTCCTTTTGTGATTGTACTCACATTTCTTTAAGTTTAATACACCTTATAAGGAATATAAAGAGAAACGCCTAACAGTTTTGTGACAAATATGTGATCATCTTCGGACTATTTAAATTACATTTGCATATAATACCATTAATATTGATAATTCTGTCTGAAATCGCTATAGTATTTATAGTTATTAAAAAGTAGTAAAAGAGGTAATGATATGAATATTGAAATATACACACAAGATGATTGTCCACCATGCGAATTTATTAAAAACTATTTCAGACACTCTTCTCTTCAATTTAAAGAAAAAAATATCAAAAATATGGCATATAAAATAGAGATGATTGATTACGATGCATTGAGTACCCCACTTATTAAAATAGATGAAAAATTATTCTATACACCAGATATCGAAGCCATTGAAAAGTATATGGAGACTAAAAATGTTTAAGTTTTTAATGTATAGTATGATAGACCGCTTCGGAAAAAGTTTAGTACCATTATTCCATTCCAATCCAAAAAATGTTGATGTCGATAGTATAACTATTAAAGGCTTGAGATTACACCATGCTCGACCGTTATCAATTGTACATATCTCAGATTTACACGTCGGCTTTCAGTATAACTATCATGATTTAATAGAACACATTAAAATAATCAATAAACTACAACCTGATACCGTCATGATTACCGGAGATTTATTTGATAATTTAGAAGTGTTTAAAGAAAATCCTCATGATTATATACCATTGCTAAAAACAATTAAAGCCCCATTAGGCGTGTACTTTTCTTATGGTAATCACGATCAGCGTACACACTTAACACATAGTTTAGAAACAGTATTGACTAATAGTCATATTACAGTGCTGAATAACTTTGGTAAATATATAAACTATGATGGAGAAGATATATATATTTGTGGAACTGATGATATTCTTAATGCATCCGGAAATATTGAACAGGCACTACGCAACAGAAAGCATCTCAATGACTACACCATCACTTTAGTACATGAACCAGATTATGCAGACTTTGTTAAGCAATTTAATGTTGACCTCCAATTATCCGGACATAGTCATGGTGGACAGATTTTTATCCCTATTCTAGGTGCACCAATTAAACCATCATTAGGGAGAAAATATTTAAAAGGTTTATTTAGATTAAAATATAAAAAACATAGCATGTATCTTCATGTTTCCCGTGGTCTTGGTAGTACACATTTACCAATTAGAATATTCGCTAAACCACAAATTACAAAGATTTACATCAAATAAAGAAGAAGCTGAAAATTTTCAGCTTCTTCTTTATTTTGTTTAACTATAGATAAGCATCTACTAAAGAGATTACTTCTTCTTGCGTTGAGCAGTTTAATGCCTGTTCAGCTATTTTAGCCATTTCAACTTGACTTAAGTTTTTAATTTGACGACGAGCTCTTAAAATACTTGTCGCACTCATAGAAAACTCATCTAAGCCTAATCCTAATAATAGTGGAATAGCTGTTGTATCCCCAGCCATTTCTCCACACATACCTGTCCATTTACCTTCTTTATGGCTTGCATCAATGACTTGTTTCACAAGTCTCAATATTGCAGGGTTATATGGTTGGTATAAATAAGAAACACGCTCAGACATACGGTCAGCAGCCATAGTATATTGAATTAAATCATTCGTACCAATACTAAAGAAATCTACTTCTTTAGCAAAGATATCAGCCATAGCTGCTGTTGATGGGATCTCAACCATGATACCTAATTCAATATTATCGCTAAATTTAATATTTTCTTTCGTTAAGTTAGCTTTTTCATCTTCTAAAATAGCTTTTGCCTCACGGAATTCGTTAATTGTTGCAATCATCGGGAACATGATACTTAAATTGCCATGAACAGATGCACGTAATAAAGCTCTAAGTTGAGGTCTGAAAATTTCAGGTTGTGCAAGACATAAACGAATTGCTCTGTAACCTAAGAATGGGTTCATTTCTTTAGGTAAGTTTAGATAAGGTAACTCTTTATCTCCACCAATATCTAATGTTCTTACAACAACACGTTTACCTTTCATCTCTTTTAAAACTTTAGCATATGCTTCATACTGTTCATCTTCAGATGGCATAGTATCGCGTCCCATATATAAAAACTCTGTACGATATAGACCAATACCTTCAGCGCCATTGTTTACAACACCAGTTAAATCATCAGGTGTTCCAATATTTGCTGCTAGTTCTACATGTTTTCCTTCTGAAGTTACAGTTTTATCATTAACAAGTTGTTTCAGTAATTCTTTTTCTTCAATAAATTGAGATTGTTTCTGCTTATAGGCAGTAATTGTAGCTTCATCAGGATTAAGAATTACTTCTCCTTCGATGCCATCAACGATTATAAAATCACCTTGCTCAACGAGAGCAGTAATATTTTTTGTACCAACAACAGCAGGAATTTCTAACGAACGACTCATAATTGCAGAGTGTGAAGTACGTCCACCGATGTTCGTGGCAAATCCCTGAACAAAAGCCTTGTTTAATTGCGCTGTATCAGAAGGTGTTAAATCTTCTGCAATAATTACTACAGGCTCATCAATTAAAGTCGGATTTGGTAATGTAACACCTAATATATGAGATAAGACACGTTTAGACACGTCTTTAATATCTGCTGCACGTTCTCTCATATATTCATTATCCATAGATTCAAATATAGTAACAAAATTAGTTGCAACTTCAGATAAAGCAGTTGCAGCATTTGATTGATTATTTTTAATATTTTCTTCAATTGGGTTAATAAGTTCCGGATCTTCTAAAACTAATAAATGCGCATCAAATATAGCAGCTTTATCAGCTCCTAATGCAACTTCTGCATTATTTCTAATTTGCATTAACTCTACTTTTGATTGATTTACAGCTGCTTTAAATTTTTCAACTTCAGCAGCTGTATCTGTAACTTTTTCTTCTGAAAAAGATAAGTCTGGCTCAATCATAAGGTAGGCTTTAGCAATCGCTACACCATCAGATGCGCCTATCCCTTTAATGTGTTCCATTATTTACTTAAACCTTCTTTAACTAGAATATCTGTGATAGCTTCGATAGCTTCTTTTTCATCTGAACCTTCAGCATAGATAGTGATTTCAGCATCTTTGCCTACTCCTAAACTCATTACACCCATAATTGATTTTAAGTTAACTTTTTTAGCGTTATATTCTAATTGAATATCTGATTCAAATTTGCTTGCAGTTTGTACTAACATCGTTGCCGGACGTGCATGAATTCCTGTTTCATCAATAATTACGTAAGATTGTTGTTCCATAATAAAAACTCTCCTTTGGTTGCATTTGCAACAGTTTATTTTATATATAACTTTATTAGTCTATACGATAGATAATATATCAAATAAATACCTTAACTTCAATTAATTCAACGTCTTATAATAAACAATTAACATTATAAATATCAAAATGTCTGAAATATGTAAAATTTAAATTTTGATTTATATTAACGCTCTTGCTACTTTTTCACATTTTTCAATATGTGCTTTACCTAACCTTTGCATCATATAATAACTTATTGTACCAGAGACAGCTTGTCCGATAACGGGTACCCATTTTGATTGTTTAAGAACTTCTCTTCGAAGTAAAGTTTTAAATAGTACTGCAACTAATCCTTTTGAAATTTTTTTACCGATGAAATCGCTGCCTGTTTTAGCAGCAGAAAAAACTATTTTTTGTTTCATTTCGTCAGTATATCCACTCACCTGTTTATGACTTAATCCATATATCGCATTAATTTCCTCAATGATATCTGTCATTATTTTCATATCAGCAGTTACATCAACGCCAGGAATCGGAACAACAGCTGCTGCAGAACTCATTAACGATTTATTATGAATTAATTTTTCTGAGCGTTCTCGACGTTCTATTAAATCACTTTCATTTTTTGGAAGGTGATTAATTTCTTTCTTAACTTTTTGTTCTTTATTTATCGTATTTGCTGCCATATTAATTGCTGTATTTAAAATTCCCATGTTATCACCTCTAAAATTATTCAAATTTCTTAAGAGTATATTCCCTAAATTATATATTTTTAATCTAAAAATTTTATTCTGATAAGATTTTAATAGTAATTACCTTTAAATATTTCGAAGCCTTATATTTATCAGTTGTTTTAAAATCTTTAGGAAGACCCATAATAGATTCGATTTCAAATTGGCATAATGGCGTAAGCGTATCTGTTATCATTTTTTTAAATTGTTTTAACGGTACATTAGAAGCATTCGTTGATAAAATTAAATACCCATTATAGTTCACGAGCGGAATAGCAGCTTCTATAAGTTCATGATAATTATCTTTTACAGAGAATACTTTTTTCTTATTGCGTGAAAAACTGGGGGGATCTATGATGATTGCATCAAAAGTTTTAAGATGACGGGCAAAATATTTTAATGCATCGAATGCATCTAATGTATAAAATTTTTGTTCTTCAAGAGGTAATTCATTAATCGCAAAATTTTGTTCCATCAACTCAATAGAACGCTTAGCAATATCCACATTTGTCGTTTTATAGCTATTCGTTGCTGCAGCAATAGAAAATCCACCAGAATAGGCAAATAGATTTAGGAAGTCATTTCCTTTAGTCTCAAGTTTCAATAATTTTTTACGTACATCACGTTGATCTAAAAATAAACCCGTCATAGCTCCATCATTTAAATCAATCATATAATTGAGATTATTCTCTAATATCATTATCGGAAATTCAACTGTTTCATCAGTAATTTGGTGAGTTGTCACATTTTTATCATATCTAAATTTTTCAAATATACTTTTATATTCGAAGATTTGCTTAATCGCTTCTACAATCACAGTTTTAAATTGAAAGATACCTTTTGAATACCATTGAATCAATAAATGTCCATCATAATTATCTATCGTAAATCCACCTAATCCATCACCTTCACCGTTGTATAGTCGAAAAGCGTTTGTATCAGTCGCATTGAATAAAGACGCTCTAAAGTCTTTTGCTGTTTCAAATAAATCAATAAAGTATGATGGCTCTAAAGCTGATACATATCCATCACTAACTTTCCAACCGAATCCTCTATTTTGTAATCCACAATAAAACGTACCTAAATGCTGGCCGGTATCACTTTGAACTGTGAACAATTCTCCTTCATGGATATCATCTTTTTGATAAATATCATCTTTTTCTATTAATAGATAACCTTGTTTAAATTTTTCCTGTTTATTTTTTTTAAGTAATACGCTTTTCATGTTTGTACTCCTTTAGTTTGATAATTTTACTATAACACAAAAACGGCAGCTGCCATCAAAGGCAGCTGCCGTGATATTTATTCGGAAAAATTAACTCCCATCCCCATGGGTTAATGTTTACTCTTAGATTATATACCGTATTGTTGTAGTACACAACAATAATTTCACAAATTAATTAGCCGTGTGTTATATCACGTTTATTAATATCGTTTACGTATGTGAATAATATACAACGGTACAACAAACATAAACATCAGCAATAAAATAGGTGGGATAAACAGGGCTAAGTTTATACCTTTAAATACCATTAAATAAATACTCGTCACAATTTTTAACGTCAAAAAAGAAATAGTAAAAAGTTGTCCGAAGTATCCTTTTCTTTTGACATAAATTCTAACAGAGAAATAAATATATCCTATGATAATAATCAGTAGTCCAATAAGATTAATCCATTCATAGAAATATTGCATTTTTACGACATTAAATTTACTTGCATCAAATAAGATATTACGATTATTCAATTCAATCACTGTAATGATAAACATTAATGCACTAAATAAAATTTCAATATGAAATGACTTTATCCATCGTGGACGTTTATACCACGAAGGTATGTCCTCTTCTTCAAGATTAATTTTATCTTTAACGGTATTAATCACTCTTTTAAAGAATAATATTATTTTTTCATCAACCTTTAATGATGTTGTTGATATTTTTTCTATCGTCGAATTTGTTCCTTCCTGCAACTTCTGATTGATTTGTAAATCTCTTTTCTTTTTATTACGGCGACTTAATTTTTCATGTTCCTCATTTTTTGAACCTAATGATCTTTTCAGGAATACATAATTAAAGAGACATAATGCAGCAATTGTAAGTAGCACTATAAAATAAAAGTTAATACTCATAACATCTAAAGGTGTCACTTTTTCTTTATTTAAATTATCATAGACAGCAAGTTGTGACATAAAATAAGCCAACCCGTATACTCCAATCAAAACCACAAAATGAAATTTGCGATAATGCTCATTGAGTTTGCGACGATTAATCGTATAATAAACGAGAAAGATAAAAAATAGTAAATAAAACAATGAAAATATACCATATACCTCAAATAAAAAGATAATAATTACAAGTAAAATGATACTAGCCGCTAAAAGATAATAGTATGCAATCGTTTTATCAAATATAGTTGTTTCTTTAAGCTTTCTTGAAACATAAATAAATGATAATCCGATAATAATTAATAATACGCCATAAATAGCAGGATAATGCTTGATATAATGACTTAATAGTTTAATTAATTCAAAAATATAAATATTAATAAAATCAAAAAAGTTATACATATGTAATTTATTGATATCTATATCTTTAAAATGAGCAATCTGATTGCCATGATAAATTATAAAAATACCTAAAAATAGACTAATGGCAGCAATAAAGTAGCCAATTAGTATTTCAAAATGTGTTTTAATCCAGTTCATAATTCCACCTCACTACCATTATATGAAAATACTTATTAAATGTCTTTTAAATCATAAAAAATCATCCTTAAGTATGAGAATGTTTAATACATTTAATTCAGGGAATAAATAAAACATAACAAGTATAGGAGGTAGTTAATATGACTGACAAATACGAAGAAAATAAAGAAGCTGCTAAAGAAGCAAAAGAAAATAATGACAAACATGAGCAAGATAAAGATAACGGTGGTAACGAACAAACTAAAGAAGATATCCAAAAAACATTTGAATAATACAAAAAGTCGCCTAAATGTGAAGTGCACCCCTAAAGTTGAACCTTAAAATTCAACTTTAGGGGTGTTTATTTTGAATAAAAAGCATGATCTTGATTTTAAATTAAAACTAATCAAAGAATATAAAGAAGGAAATATGGGTTATGATTCATTAAGTAACAAATATGATATCGTTCCTTCACAACTAAAAACATGGACTTACCAATTTGATACCTTCGGTATTGACGGTCTTATATCCAGTATGACCAGAAAGAAATATTCAACAGATGAAAAATTAAGAATCATTCAGTATAGAATTACTAATCAACTTTCATATAAAGAAACTGCTAGAATCTTTGATATTACTAATCCTACTTTAATAGCTCAGTGGCAGATGAAATACAATCAATATGGTATCCTAGGTTTAGAATCAAAACCGAAGGGTCGTGCGTCTAAAACTATGAAAAATAAAAAGGTTGATAACACTAGTTTAAACGAAAGTGAACGACAAGAATTAATACGCTTACGTGAGGAAAACAGGAGATTAGAAATCGCAATTGCTCTCGAAAAAAAGTTACAATCCTTAGCTCGAAAAAATCAAACAAAGAAATAGTAGCTGCTATTATTGAGTTAAGGAATGAATCTAACTATAAGTTAAAAGAAATATTATCAGTAGCTATGATAGCGAAAAGTGTATACCATTATTGGAAATTACGACTTAGTGTCACTAAACATAAAGACAATTATTTAATTACTTTGATTAAAGAAATCATTAACAAACATAAAAATAGGATAGGTTATCGTACAGTAACCGACGAACTAAGAGAGTTAGGTTTTGTAGTTAACCATAAAAAAGTTCTTAGAATAATGAGAGAAAATAATTTACTTTGTACAAAGTTTAAGCATAGAAATAGAACATATAAGTCGTACAAAGGGAAAGTTGGCAAAACAGCTAAGAATAAATTGAATCGTAGATTCGTAACTAATCGCCCATATCAAAAATTACTTACTGATGTAACACAATTCAACATTAAAAATGGAACTAAGCTATATCTGTCAACAATTTTTGATGTATGTTCGAAAGAGATTATTTCTTATTCAATTAGTAAGCGTCCAACATTGGAATTCGTTATGGAATCATTGTTAAAAGCAATTAATGTAATTCCAGACCTTCCCTATAGAACTACAATCCATTCCGATCAAGGGTGGCAATATCAGCATAAATCTTGGGTACAAACTTTGAAAAAGAATAGAATTATTCAAAGCATGTCTAGAAAAGGTAATTGTCTTGATAATTCTCCGATGGAGAATTTCTTTGGTATTTTAAAACAAGAAATGTTTTATGGAGAAACATTTGTTTCTTATGATGAACTAGAAGAGGAGATTATTGACTATATGGAGTATTATAATTTAGTCAGAAAGAAGAGAAAATTAAAAAGCAAGACTCCTGTAGAATACAGAAATCTTGCTTTAATGAAAGTAGCTTAATAAAAAGTTCAACTTTTTGGGTTCACTACAATGGCGACTTTTTAAATACCTTTATTCCCAATGTCTGTTCGATAAAACAATCCATCGCTTTTAATGCTTTCAACCAGCTTATAACTATTTGACTGAGCCTCTGCTAAATCTTGACCTTCTCCTAGAGCAATCATTACTCTGCCTCCTGAAGTGACCCATTCACCGTCTACTTGTTTTAAAGCGGATACAATATAATCTTGCTGATAATCATATCCTTTAACAACAATTCCCTTATCATAATTACCTGGGTATCCCTTAGATGCAAGCACTACACCACATATCGTCTTATTTCTCCATACTAAATCAAGAGGTTTTTTTTGATCAACTGCTTCAATCAAATCAATGAAATCTGTTTCTAGTCGGCGTAATAATACTTGTGCTTCCGGATCACCTAATCTTGCATTAAATTCAATGACTTTCGGACCTTCTGCAGTTACAATAGCACCAACATAAAGTATACCGAAATAATTGAGTCCTTCTTTATACATTGCATCAACGACAGGATAAACAATCTCATTATTTGTGCGTTCTAACATTGCATCACTAATATGACTTACAGGACAGTATGCACCCATGCCCCCTGTATTTGGCCCGTTATCGGCATCAAAGGCACGTTTATGGTCTTGAGCAATTGTATCAAATGGAATACAGAAATCATCATTGACAAACACCATCAATGAAAATTCTTCACCTTCCAGATATTCTTCAAAGACAACTTTTGCAGCCTCTTCAGCATAAAAATCATTGATAGCATCTAATGCAGTTTCATCGTCCATCGCTACAACTACACCTTTACCTGCTGCTAATCCGTCATATTTAATAACGATAGGTGTGCCTTGAGCTTTTACATAAGCAATTGCTTCTGCTTTATCGTCGATCGTTTTATATTTTGCTGTCGGAATATTATATTTTTCCATTAATATTTTTGCAAAATCTTTTGACCCTTCCATTTGGGCTGCGTTTGCATTCGGTCCAAACGTTTTGATACCTGCTTCTGATAAACGATCACTTAATCCATCAATGAGTGGTTGTTCTGGACCTATAACGACTAAATCAATTTGACTGTCTTGTGCAAACTTTACAATCGCTTCATGATTATTTTCAGCAATATCAATTACCTTTGCTTCCCTTGAGATAGCTTCATTACCACGAATTACATATACTTCTTCTACGCGTTCAGATTGACCAATCTTTCGCACTAAAGCATGTTCTCTACCACCAGAACCAATAACTAATACTTTCATAACTACCTCCTAGTGTTTAAAGTGACGAACGTCTGTCATAACCATTGTGATACCAAATTCATTTGCTTTATCGATTGAATCCTGATCTTTAATTGATCCACCAGGTTGAACGATACATTTAATACCGGCAGCATGTGCTGTTTCTACAGTATCACTCATCGGGAAGAATCCATCACTCGCCATGATTACATTATCATTTATTTCAATTGCACGTTCAATAGCAATTTTAGCTGAACCAACGCGATTCATTTGACCTGCACCGATACCAACAGTTTGTTTATCATTCGCTAAAACTATTGCATTCGATTTCACACTTTTTACAACTTTCCAGCCTAATTCAATCGCTTTCCATTGTGCTTCTGTAGGTTGTGTATTTGTTACAACGCGCATGTCTTCTTTTTTAACGTTTAATAAATCTTTATCTTGTATTAAATATCCGCCAGAAACAGATACAAATTCTTTTTCTTTATCTTCAATCGTCATATCAATTACAAGTAAACGTAAATTTTTCTTTTGCGTAAGCACTGCTAATGCTTCGTCACTATAGCTTGGTGCAATAATGACTTCTAAGAATATTGAATGCATCATTTCAGCAGTTGCTTTATCAACTTCACGATTCACTGCAACAATACCACCAAAGATACTTTGTGCATCCGCATCATAAGCATTTTGGAAAGCTTCTTGAATTGTACTGCCCGTGCCAACACCACAAGGATTCATATGTTTTACAGCTACTGCTGCAGGCATATCAAACTGTTTCGCTAAGAAAAGAGTAGCATCTGCATCTTTAATATTGTTAAAGCTAAGCGGTTTACCATGCAGTTGTTTCGCACCTGCTAATGTATTATTTGCATCACTCGTTTTAACAAATTCAGCCGCTTGATGAGGATTTTCACCATATCGTAATGTTGCTTTATTGTTGCTAAAGAAGTTTACTATCGCTTCGTCATATTTATTTGTGTGAGAAAATACTTTTACCATTAATGATTTACGGAATTCGTAATCAACCGCATCTGTTTTAATTTTTTCAATTATTGTATTGTAATCTGAAGGATCAACTACTGTAATAACATGTTTAAAGTTTTTAGCAGAAGAACGTAACATTGTTGGTCCACCAATATCGATATTTTCAATTGCATCTATTTCAGTAACATCAGGTTTAGCTACTGTTGCTTCGAAAGGATAAAGGTTTACAGCAACGAGGTCAATTGGAGCAATGTTATGCGCTTTTAATGCTGCAACATGTTCGCTATTATCACGATCCGCTAAAATACCACCATGAATATTTGGATGTAAAGTTTTTACTCTGCCACCCATAATTTCAGGAAAATTAGTTAATTCGCTCACTGATTTTACAGGTACTTTGTTTTCTTCTAAAGTTTTTTTAGTACCGCCAGTAGAATATACTTCGAAATCATTTGCTACTAAATTTTGTGCAAATTCAATAATACCAGTTTTATCAGATACACTTAATAATGCTTTTTTCATTTTCGACTCCTTATTGAATCAATTTTTTTATTACTCTTGGGTACAATTCATATTCAAGGTTTTGTACGCGCAACTGTAAAGTAGCTTCTGTATCGTCTTCGTAAATTGGACAACTCATTTGATCTATAATCTTACCGGTATCCATCCCCATATCAACATAGTGCACTGTTGCGCCCGTCACTTTAACGCCATATTGCAAAGCTTGTCCAACTGCGTTCTTGCCTGGGAAGCTAGGTAAAAGTGAGGGGTGAATATTGAGTATTTTGCCTTCATAAACATCCAGCAAAGTTTCCCCAACAAGTTTCATATATCCAGCAAGAATTATCCATTCTACATTATCTTTTTTAAGTTGTTCTAAAATAGCTTTTTCGTACGCAATTTTATTGTTGTATTGTGCGCGTTCAAAGATTTGAATAGGTGTTCTAAATCTTCTTGCGCGTTCTATAGCAAAAGCTTCTCTTTTGTCAGTATATAGACCAACGACTTCAATATCTGTTAAATAGTCTGCCTGAATATTTTCCATAATCTTTTCATAGTTAGAACCATTACCGGATGCAAAAATTGCAACTTTCTTCATGTTAAACCCCCGTGATTTCTATCTCTTTATCACCTGAGACAACTTTACCAATCGTATAAATTTCTTCATCGAATTGAGATTGAATAATTGATTGAATTTTTTCAACTTCACTTTCATTCACGATAAAGATGAAACCAATCCCCATATTAAAAATATTATACATTTCTAAAGCATCGATTCGACCTTTTTCCTGTAATAAATCAAAGATCGGTAATTTAGGTATTGAAGCAACATTAATTTCTGGATACACCCCTTCAGGAAATACACGTGGAATATTCTCGATAAATCCTCCACCAGTAACATGACACATACCATTTACTTTTGCATTTTCTAAAACAGCTTTAGCTGCTTTGACATAAATTCGCGTCGGTTCCAATACTGTGTCTAGAAGGGTTTTATCTTCAGCAAACTCAGCATTTAAATCTAAATGATTATCTTTAATAATTTTTCTTACTAAACTATAACCATTAGAATGAATGCCGCTTGATGCTAATCCTAGAATAACATCACCATCAGCAATTTTTGAACCATCGATGTATTCAGGTTTCTCTACAGCACCAACTGCAAATCCAGCAATATCATAATCTCCAGTGTGATACATATCACCCATTTCAGCAGTTTCACCACCGATTAATGCACATTCACTTTGTACACACCCTTCAGCTACACCTTTAACAATTTGTTCAACGATGACTGGGTCAACTTTATTTAATGCCAGATAGTCTAAGAAATATAGCGGCATTGCACCTGTCGTTAAAATATCATTAACACACATTGCCACAGCGTCAATACCAATTGTATCGTGCTTGTCAGCATCAATTGCTAAACGTAATTTCGTTCCGACTCCATCAGTACCTGAAACAAGTACAGGTTGCTTCATGTTTAACTGTGAAAGATCGAATGCTGCACCGAAGCTACCTAATCCACCAAGTACCTCTTTACGCATCGTTCTATCTACGTGTTTCTTCATTCTTTCTACCGCTTCATACCCAGCGTGAATATCTACACCAGATTCTTTATAACTTTCAGCCATGGTTAGACTCCCTTCTTCTTTTTCTCTTTGTCTTCAGGTAATAAGTGATCAACAATTTCAATCGGATAGTTTCCAGTAAAACAAGCGTTACATTCACCTTTTGAATCAAATTGACTAAACACTTCGTGCATACCTTCAACAGATAAATATGTTAATGAGTCTAC
This sequence comes from Macrococcoides bohemicum, assembly GCF_016865215.1. NCBI lineage: Bacteria > Bacillati > Bacillota > Bacilli > Caryophanales > Staphylococcaceae > Macrococcoides > Macrococcoides bohemicum. The sequence goes on along the minus strand of NZ_CP054482.1, from coordinate 925,756 downwards.
TTCTAAAATATCTTTAATTTCTTCTACACTTTTATCAGATGCAATGAGTTCGGCATGTGTTGATACATCAATACCGTAATAGCAAGGGTGGATAAGTGGCGGAGAAGAAATTGCCATATGTACTTCTTTAGCTCCCGCATTTTTTAAAGTCTTAACAATAAACTTGCTTGTTGTCCCACGTACGATAGAATCATCGATGACAACAACACGCTTCCCCTCAATGACGTCTCTAACTGGTGAATGTTTCATGCGTACAGCACGTTCACGTAGTGTTTGGTTAGGTGCTATAAATGTACGACCCACATAACGATTCTTAATTAATCCTTGTTCATTCGGAATACCAGATTCAATAGAGAATCCTTTTGCTGCTTGTAAAGAGGAATCTGGAACACCAATAACGATATCAGCCTCTATATTCATTTCTTTCGCAAGTTGTTTCCCTAAAGCTTTACGGACTTCATAGATAGAGTGTTTTCTGAATTCAGAATCCGGACGGGCAAAATATACGTACTCCATTGAACACATATGGGATTCAGTGTTCGTTGTATAAGTATCTTCTACTAAACCGTCATGAGAAAATACAAGTACTTCGCCTGGCTCTATATCACGAATGTAATCAGCACCAATTGCTGTAAATGCACATGTTTCACTTGCAACACAATAAGCGCCGTCCACTTTTCCTAACATTAACGGACGTACACCATTACTGTCACGGGCCACAAACATTTGCTCCGGATGTAAAACTAGAAATGCAAATGCACCTTTAATTTGATTTAGTGCAGCTTTAAAATTGGCTAATTTATTATTTGATTTTGCCTTTAATAGTAGATGCCCTAATACTTCAGAATCACTAGATGTCTGGAAGATTGCACCTTCAGATTCTAGCGCTAATTTAATTTGTTCTGCGTTGGTTAGGTTACCGTTGTGTGCTAAACCGATATCACCTTTAGAATGTTTAAAAATAAACGGCTGCACATTTGACAGTTCAGAGGCACCTGTTGTTGCATATCGAACATGTCCAATTGCATGATTAAAATCACTTAATGAACTTAGTTTAACTTGACTGATCGCTTCTGGTAATAAACCCATACCACGTGCACCGTAAATATTCGACTCGTCAGAACATACAATACCAGCACCTTCCTGCCCGCGGTGCTGTAATGAATGTAGTGCCATATATGTAAGGTCAGCGGCATTTGGGTGACCCCAAATACCGAAAACGCCACATTCTTCATTTAGGCCTCTGATGTCATACATGTTTCGATTGCCCCTTTCCAAGACTGACTGATTGTTTCAACACTTTCAGTAATTTCGCCTTGGTTTGTTTTTAATGTAAATGTATCTCCACCAAATGTTCCAATTTCAACCGCATTCTCAGGAACAAAACCTTCTTTTGCGATTAAAATATAATTGCCTTGTGTTTCTGCAAATACTGCTGCGTTTGATGCATCCACTTGAGCATCAATTCCTGTATTAAAATAAGCAGTGATTTGCGCTAATTTAATCGCTAATCCACCTTTTCCTACTGCTTGTACGTGTGATAATTTACCTTCAGTAATCGCTTTACGAATTGTTTCTCCACGTACTACTTCTTCTGTTAAATTAATATTTGACGTTACGTGAGATACTTCATTGAATAATAATTTTTCAATCTGTGATCCACCGAAATCTGGTTTAATATCTCCAACTAAGTAAATTTTCTCACCAGCTTGTGGTTTGAAATCATTTAAATAATTAACATCTTCAATTAATCCAACCATACCTACAACTGGTGTCGGGAAGATCGCATCACCTTTTGTCTCATTATATAAAGATACGTTACCTGATACTACTGGCGTATTAAGTGCAGCACACGCTTCGGCCATACCTTTAGTAGAAGCAGCTAATTGCTGATAAATTTCAGGCTTTTCTGGATTACCATAGTTTAAGCAATCTGTCATCGCAAGTGGTAAACTACCCACTGCAATTAAGTTACGGTAGCTTTCCGCTACTACCATTTTTCCACCTTCATATGGATTATTAAAGACATATCGTGCTTCACCGTCAATTGTTGAAGCAATTGCTTTTTTTGTGCCTTCCACACGCGTCACACCAGCTGATAAACCTGGTTTAATAATCGTATTTGCACCAACTTGTTGATCATACTGTGAATATGCCCATGTTTTAGATGCAATTGTTGGATGATTTAAAAGGCGCATAAAAACGTCTTTTGCATCAATATTGTCATAGTTATGATCAACATCAGCAAATTCAGCTGCTTTACCTTCTAATACGTAAACAGGTGCTTCATCGCTTAACGGTTGAACAGGAATGTCAGCAAAGACTTCTCCTTCATATGTTAAAACGAAGCGATCTGTATCTGTTACTTCTCCGATTACTGCTGCATCTAATTCGTGGTGTTCAAATAATCTCAAGAATTTTTGTTCAGTGCCCTTTTCAACAACTAGTAACATACGTTCCTGCGTTTCAGATAACATCATTTCATATGGAGAGATGCCCGCTTCACGCGTTGGTACCTTCTCTAAATGTAAGTGAATACCGGACTCACCTTTAGCAGCCATTTCTGAACTTGAAGAAGTAAGACCAGCCGCACCCATATCCTGGATACCAACTAATTCTGGATAAGTAATCGCTTCAAGTGTTGCTTCCATTAACTTTTTACCTACAAACGGGTCACCAATTTGTACTGATGGACGTTTCGCTTCACTTTCTTCACTTAACTCTTCAGAAGCGAATGTCGCGCCGTGAATACCGTCACGACCTGTTTTTAAACCAACATAAATTACAGGGTTGCCAGTACCTTTAGCTGTCCCTTTCTGAATTTTATCGTGGTCAATAATACCTATGCACATTGCGTTAACAAGTGGATTACCATCATATCTTGAATCAAATTCAATTTCACCAGCTACCGTTGGAATACCGATACAATTACCGTATCCACCGATACCTGCAACAACGCCAGAGAATAAGCGTTTATTTTGTTTTTCAGTTAATTCACCAAAACGTAATGCGTTTAATAATTGAATTGGACGTGCTCCAATTGATACGATATCACGTACAATACCTCCAACACCTGTGGCAGCACCTTGATAAGGTTCTATTGCAGATGGATGGTTATGAGATTCAACTTTAAATACAACTGCTTGGTTGTCACCGATATCAACAACACCCGCACCTTCTCCAGGACCCATTAACACACGTTCTCCGGTTACAGGAAATTGCTTTAAAAAAGGTTTAGAATGTTTATATGAACAGTGTTCACTCCACATTACAGAGAAAATTCCGATTTCAGTGTAGTTTGGCTTACGCCCTAATATTTCTACTACTTTATCGTATTCAGTATCAGTTAGACCCATTTCTACATATAACTTATTCTCTTTAATCTCGTTTTCATTTGGCTCTAAAAATTTAACCATCCTTATTTCCCCCAACTTTCTAAAATTGATTGGAATAACTTCACGCCATCATCAGAACCAAGTAATGATTCCATTGCACGTTCCGGGTGAGGCATCATACCGCATACGTTACCTTCTTTATTCACGATGCCCGCAATATCTTCAACTGAACCATTTGGATTGTTTTTATAAGTTAAAATGATCTGATCGTTATCTTGTAATTCTTTTAATGTTTCAGGTGAGCAGTAATAATTACCTTCACCGTGTGCGATAGGATAGATGACTGTTTCGTCTTTATCATATTGATGCGTAAATTTCGTCTCATTATTAACAATTGTCAATGGTTCATTTTGACAAATAAATTTATGACTCGTATTATGCATTAATGCACCAGGTAATAAACCAATTTCAGTTAATATTTGAAATCCATTACAAACACCTAATACCGGACGACCTTCTTCAGCTAAACGCTTAACCTCAGGAACGATTGGTGCAACGCGAGCCATCGCGCCACAACGTAGATAATCACCAAATGAAAATCCACCAGGAATTAATACACCGTCGAATCTTTCTAATGAAGTTTTTCTATAATCTACATACTCCGCTTCAAAACCTGTGTTAAGAGCTGCATTGAACATATCTCTATCACAGTTAGAACCAGGAAATTCAATAACAGCAAATTTCATTATTTTGTCTCCTCATCTTCAATAATTTTGTAGCTGTACTCCTCGATAACTGTGTTTGCAAACAATTTTTCACTTAATGTATTTACAACATTCGCTACTGCTTGCTCACTTACTTCGTCAACCGTCATATATAATACTTTTCCAACGCGAATATCATCAACTTGCTTATATCCTAAATCGTGTACTGCGCGCGTTAAAGCCTGTCCTTGCGTATCTAATACCTGTGGTTGTAAAGTGATATATAATTCAATTTTAGTCATGATTATAATGCCTCCAGTTTATTATAAAATTTAGTATATGTTTCAATTAGTGAACCTGTATCATTGCGATAAACATCTTTATCGAAGTTCTCATTTGTTTCTTTATCCCAAATACGACAAGTATCCGGTGAAATTTCATCAGCTAAAAGAATTTTCCCTTCGCTGTCCTTACCAAATTCAATTTTAAAATCAATAAGTTTTAAATTCATTTCATCCATTATCTTAACTAATGTTTTATTTACGATTAATGCCTGACGCTTTAATTCAGCGATATCTTCGTCATTTGCAAGACCTAATAACTTAACATGGTCATCTGAGATAAATGGATCATTCAGTGCATCTTCTTTGTAATAGAATTCAACGAGCGGTTTTTCAAATGCCTGTCCATTTTCAAAGCCTAGTCTTTTTACAATTGATCCTGCAGCAAAATTTCTTACAACAACTTCTAACGGAATAATCGTTACTTTCTTCACGAGTTGCTCAGTGTCACTAGTACGTTCAATAAAATGACTGTCAACACCTTCTTGTGCTAATCTTTCAAAGAAATAACTCGTAATTAAGTTATTTAAACGTCCTTTTCCTTCCATCTTATCTTTCTTTGCACCATTACCAGCTGTTACCTCATCTTTATATTCAATACGATAAATATTATTATCCTCAGTATTGAATACACGCTTCGCTTTACCTTCATAAACTAATGTCATGACATCATCTCCTCATATATAGGATAAAATGTATCCTCTTTATCGTCTAATAAAAGGGTAATATGTCCCATTTTACGATTTTCTTTTCTCACTTCTTTGCCATACACATGAACATGCCATTCCGGATGATCATTGAAATAACGCTCCATAGCATCTAAATCTTGTCCTAATAAGTTATACATTACAGCTTTTTCGTGTAGTCTAATTTGTTTAGGTAATCCATAGCCAATTACTGATAAGATATGTGTATCAAACTGTGAATAATCACATGCTTCAATAGAATAATGACCTGAATTATGAGGTCTTGGCGCAATTTCGTTAACGTATAATTCACCAGTCTTATCAATAAAGAATTCAACAGTAAACGTACCGACAAAGTGAATTTTAGAGATAATTTTTTCAACTTCTGCAACCGCTGCATCTTTATAAGCATGTTCCTTTTCAACCGTTGTCTTAAAAAGAATTTGGTTACGATGAATATTTTCCTGTACAGGGAAATAAACAATTTCTCCTTGTATGTTACGCGATGCAGTGATAGAAATCTCTCTATCAAGTTCGATCATTTTTTCAGCAACAAGTACTGTATCTTCTACCATTTTATATGCTTCATCCAGCTCAGCATCACTTTTCAATACAAGCTGACCTTTACCATCATATCCACCAAAAATTGTTTTTAATACAATTGGATAGTCAAGATCTGCTATCGCATTATCAAGAGAAGCTTTAGAATCAACTTTATAGTATGGTACGACTTTAGCACCGCTTGATGCGATTGCTTCTTTTTCAGAAAGACGATTTTGCAAAATACCAACAGTTTCATATCCTTGGGGAACATTGTTTTCGCTGCATATTTCTTTTAATGTTGCTGCATTGATATTTTCAAATTCATATGTGATTACATCACTAACGCTGCTTAACGCTTTCAAACCTTCTAAATCATTGTAAGGTGATTCAATAAATTTATGTGCAACAAATCTTGCTGGACATGTTGGGTCTGGATCTAAAATATTCACTTTAAATCCCATTCTCTGAGCGGACTGTGCCATCATCTTTCCAAGCTGTCCACCACCAATGATTCCAATCGATTGACCAATTTTAAATTTATTTAAGGTCATGCTGCATCGCCTCAACTTTCTCTACTAATGAAGCTTCAAATCGATCTAACTGCTCAATTAGCTTTGCATCTTTCAAGCTCAATATTCGCGCAGCTAATATACCAGCATTTTTAGCACCCGCTTTACCGATAGCTGTTGTTGCTACAGGAATTCCACCCGGCATTTGTACGATAGAAAGTAGTGAATCCATTCCTTTTAACGTCTTCGTTTCTATTGGCACACCAATCACTGGAACAGTAGTCATAGAGGCTACCATACCTGGCAAGTGAGCAGCACCTCCAGCACCAGCGATAATTATATCGATTTCATTAATACGTGCATTCTTTGCAAATTCAACCATTTCTAATGGGGTTCTATGCGCCGAAACAACTTGTTTAATATAAGAAATGTCGAAATATTCTAATATTTCGCAAGCTTCCTTCATTGTAGACCAGTCAGAAGAAGATCCCATAATTACTGCTACCTTCACCTTTTATCACCCTTTATGAATTATTTGATAAACGCTTTATATTAAGTGTATATTACTTATATAGCATAACAATTAGATTTTGATTTTTCAATGTAAATTACGAACAATCATAAAATTTTTTATTAAAATATTAATATTCGTTCGTATTTTTGATTGTTTTTTCGCTATAATAAACTTAATCGTTCGAAAAAAGATGGAGGAATTTTTTCATGACAGCTAAAGTGTTAGATGGTAAACAAATTGCAGTAGATTATCGCGCAGGATTAGCAGAAGAAGTAGAAGCGTTAAAAGCACAAGGCGTTACACCAAACTTAACAGTAATCCTTGTAGGAAATGATGGTGCAAGTCAAAGTTATGTGAATAACAAGAAAAAATCAGCAGAAAAAATTGGAATGTCATCTGATATTATTCATTTAGATGAAACAACAACAGAAGAAACATTATTAAACGAAATTGAAAAATTGAATAATGATGCAAACGTTCATGGTATTTTAGTTCAAGTGCCACTTCCTAAGCAAATTGATGAAACAAAAGTATTAGAAAAAATTGCACCAGAAAAAGACGTTGATGGATTTAATCCAATCAATATAGGTCGCTTGTATGCAGGTGTTGAAACATATATTCCATGTACGCCACTTGGCATCATGGAAATCTTAAAAAATGCTGATATGGATTTAGAAGGAAAAGACGTTGCAGTAATTGGACGTAGCCATATTGTAGGACAACCTGTTTCTAAATTATTAACTGATGCAAATGCAACTGTAACATTATTACACTCTCGTAGTAAAAATATGAAAGAAGTATTAAAACGTTCTGACGTTATCGTTTCAGCGGTTGGTAAACCTGGATTAGTTACTAAAGAAGATGTTAAACTTGGAGCTGTTGTTGTTGACGTAGGTAATACAGTTGTTGACGGTAAACTTACTGGCGATGTAAAATATGATGAAGTAAGTGAAGTTGCCAGCGCAATTACTCCGGTACCAGGTGGTGTCGGCCCATTAACAATTACTATGGTATTAAACAATACTTTATTAGCAGCAAAACGCAGTATGAAGTAAATATATACAAAAAATAACTGGTACATATGTACCAGTTATTTTTTATATAGTTATACTCATTTTCGGACCAAATGGTTCGAAATGTACTTGACTACGGTCAATATTCATTTCATTGAATACTTCTAACATTGCTTCCATGAAAGCAACTGATCCACACATATAAATTTGCTCATTACCATTAATAATAGCCGTTAATTTAGCTTTATTTAAACGACCAACGGATTCTGAATAATTGAAGAAAAATTGTACATTTTCTTTATTATGAAATTTCTTTATTTCTTCTTTAAATGGCACAGCGTCACTATTATAAGCAGAATGTATGAATTTAATATTGCGTCCTTTTTTAACTTCGTCTTCTAACATTGCCATAATCGGTGTCATACCTACACCACTACTGATTAATACGATATCTTTCTCTTGCGCTGCATCTACAGTAAACTCTCCTGCAGGTGCTGATAATAATAATTCATCTCCAACTTTTACATTATCATGTAAGTAATTAGAAACCATTCCTTTTTCATTGCCTGCTACATCACGTTTCACTGCAAATTTAATACCTTTAGTAGTATCTACTGAACAAATTGAATAGTGACGTAATGCATCATTTTCTTCGTTTTCAGGATGTACTTTAACAGTAATATATTGTCCTGCTTTAATCGGTTGTACTTTAATCTCATCAGACATAACGGTATATGATTTAATTTCTGCACTTTCCTTTTTTATATCAATAACTTTAAATGGTTTAAAATCATGCCATTCTTCTTCTTTATATAACGCTTTTTCCATTTGAATAAAGACATCAGCGATGACACCATATGTTTTTGTCCATGCATCAATAATTTCTGGTGTCGCTGCATCACCTAATACATGACCAATCGCCCAAATTAAATTCTCTCCTACGATTGGATAATGTTCTTCTTTAATTTGTAAAGCTCTATGTTTATGTGCTATTTGATTAACATTTGGAATAATGGCTTCTAAATGATCAATATGTTTTGCTGCTGCAATTACTGTTTGAGCTAACGCCGTCTGTTGTCGCCCTAATTTTTGATTTGTTTTATTGAAAATATTCAGTAATTCTGGATGTTCCTCAAACATATGTTTATAAAATGCTGTAGTAATTGCGTCCCCATGTTCTTCTAAAACCGGAATCGTTGCCTTGATAATACTTTTTGTTTCTTCTGTTAACATTTATTTTCCCCCTAAAAGTAGTATTTAAAATACATCTTTAAATCACATATATAATATTACATCTATAATAAGAAAAACTCAACCATAATCCTTTAATAATATTCATAAATTAGTAAAATATTAATTTTTTATTTGATAAAAAAAGACTATAATAATGTTATGAGGAGAGGATTAACATGAAGCTTACTTTATACTCAGACTATTCTTTACGAGTACTCATGTTTCTGGCGAGAACTGAGCAACGTACACAAATAGATGAAATTGCAAAATTTTATAATATCTCTAAAAATCATTTAACTAAAGTTGTAAATAATTTAGGTACTTTAGGTTATATCGAAACTACCCGTGGTCGTGGTGGTGGTATTACACTTAAGATGGCTCCTGATGAAATCAATATTGGCAAACTTATAAGAAAAACAGAAGAACATTTCAATATTGTTGAATGCTTTGATAGAGAGACTAATACTTGTCCTATTATTGATCATTGCGGTTTGATGAGTGTATTAGGAGAGGCCTTGACTGCTTATTTAAAAGTGCTTGATCAATATACTTTAAAAGATATTCTTGCGAAAAAAACATTTACACTATAAAAAGCACTAGGATTTCTCCTAGTGCTTTCAATATGTTTATAGGTCAATAAATTTATACAAACCTAACCAATATGCCGGAAGAATATATGCTTCACGGAATGCTTGATCTTTACCTGCCTGATATTCATTCCATTTAAGTCCATCTTTACTTTTAACACCGACTACAGAAATGTCATAGCCATAATCTTTATTTGCACGATTGTATGCAAGTTTCGTACGCGTTGCATGATAATCACTTGTTACTACTAACGCTGACTTTAAATTATGTTCTTTCATTAATTTTAAAGTTTCAGTAGCATTCGTCCATGTTGATGTAGCTTTCATCTCTTTTAATATAGCCTTACTTGGCACACCTGCTTCTTCTACTGCTTTCACATTATTTAAACCATTTTTATCTTCAATAGCTGGTGAAATCATGACTTTAGGTGCATAGTTTTCTTCATAGAAACGACCTGTTTCAGTATATCGACCACTATCTCCACCATCAATCATAATAATAACGTCGCTTTTCTTCGGTTTATCACCATGATCAACATTGTTATAACTCCATACTCCAATTCCTACTGCAATAATTGCTAATAATAATAACACACCAATAATACCAAGCAATTTCTTCTTCATTGATTGTTCCTCCTGTTATCGATTTAACCATAGTTTTGGATATTGCCATAACTCATGTTCTGCTGATTTTCTACCTTCAGATGTTTCTAAATAGTCTTTACCTTTTAATTTCACTGACTGATGATAAAAGTTAAATAATGGATTAGTTTTTTCAAATGTTGAAACTAAACGCTTCATTTCATAGTCTCGTCCAACAAGAATACAATCATCCATATTTTCATTATGCATAATTTCAGCAGCACTTATCGCTGAATCTTTCATAGAAATACTATAATATTCCGGCAAGACGCTCGACTTATTAATTCCAACTTCTTTCAGTAATTGTAAACTATTAACATCATTATTTACTATAAATGGCGTATATATAAGTTTACTTTCTGGATTTTTATCTAATAATTGTTTTGCAGTACTTAATATTTCTTTATCTTGTCCAGGATTATACACCAACACACAATTACTTTGTTTTATTTTATCGTCTATACCAAGATGTTTAAATTGAAAATGAAAGATTGTAAATATTAATGTGCTTCCAATATATAAAAGAATGGTAAATATTAATAATAGTCGCCAAAAGTTTTTCATATAAAACCCACTTTCAACAGCTCTTTTTCGCTTTATTCAAAAAAAAACTGAAACTTTCATTTCAGTTTTTAATTGGATTTATTTTTGAATAATTTTCTTAATTGTATCGCAAACAAATACAACATCTTCGTCAGTCATTAATGAAGCAGATGGTAAACATAATCCTCTTTCGAATAAATCTTTCGCAACATCTTCATCATGTGCAAAATACTTTGTACCTTCAAATACAGGTTGCATATGCAATGGTTTCCATACAGGACGAGATTCAATATTTTCTTCAGCTAATTTAGCAATTAGGTCATTTGGTTGAATACCTAATGTGTCCGGATCAATCGTTAAAGCTGTTAACCAACGATTAGATTTTGTTTCTGCTAATTCAGGCATTAATTCAATACCATTGATATCACCAATTTCACGCGCATAAATATCAAAGATTTCACGACGTCGATTTACACGATCATCTAAAACTTCCATTTGTCCGCGACCAATACCCGCACACACGTTACTTAAACGATAATTGTATCCAACCACGCTATGTTGATAATGAATAGCCTGATCACGAGCTTGTGTCGATAAGAAACGTGCTTTTTTCGTTAATTCTTCATCATCTGTCATTAACATGCCACCACCACTTGTTGTGATGATTTTATTTCCATTGAATGAGAAGATAGAGAACTTACCAAAAGATCCTGATTTCTTACCTTTGTATTCAGCACCTAAACTTTCAGCCGAATCTTCAATCACTGGTACACCATATGCATCACATAAAGCAAGTAGTTCATCGAACTTTGCAGGTTGACCATATAGGTTTACAATCACAACTGCTTTCGGTAATTTACCATCAGCTTTCGCTTCTTTTAATGCTTTTTCTAAAGCAACAGGAGACATATTCCATGTATCGCGTTCACTATCGATAAATACAGGCGTTGCTTTTTCGTAGCAAATTGGGTTTGCACTTGCAATAAATGTAAGAGAAGAACAGAAGACTGTGTCTCCTTCTTTAATATCTAACAATTTAATTGCTAAGTGAATCGCTGAAGTTCCAGAATTTAAAGCCGCACCTGAATGTCTTCCTACATAATTAGAAACTACTTCTTCAAATTTATCTACGTTAGGTCCGAGAGGAGCAACCCAATTTTGATCAAATGCTTCTTTAACATATTTTTGTTCATTTTCACCGATATGTGCAATTGATAAATGTAAACGTTTATTCATTATAATGCCCTCTTTCATTTATTACTATTTTATTTTGTACCAGTAAATGCTGGGACAGTAGCGTGCCCATCCTGACTTATATCTGATTGCTTAAAAACTTTTACAACCGTTAAGTATATGATGTATAAATCTAGTATAAAACTTTGATGGTCAACATACCATACATCCAAATCAAATTTTTCTTCCCAACTAATGTTATTACGACCATTCACTTGTGCCCACCCAGTTATTCCAGGTCGAACTTCCATTCGTCGTTTTTGGTGTTCATTATATAATGGTAAATATTGCATCAGTAATGGACGAGGTCCGACTAAGCTAATATCACCTTTTAACACATTAAACAATTGCGGTAATTCATCGATACTGAGTTTACGCAATGTTTTACCGAAATCAGTTAAACGTTCTGCATCAGGTAATAATTCACCATGTGCATCTCTCTCATCAGTCATTGTACGGAATTTATAAATCTCAAATGGCTCCCCGTCTTTACCAGGTCGTGTTTGCTTGAATAGTACGGGTGACCCAAGCTTTTTCTTAATCAGCACTGCAGAAGTTACGATGACAGGGCTAAGTAATACAAGTGCCGTCCCACTTACTGCAATATCAAATAGTCTTTTCATTTTCTATCTGCCTCTTTTCGAATTTCTTCATTAATGATATTGATTTGTTCTTTTTCTAAATCACTGATTGTATCAACTGGTTTTACACCACCGATACCATTAGCAATACCAATTACGCGTTTAGGAATATGAATACGGTCAACAATAACGTCTCCCTCTTTTCCAATAATACCACCAGATACAATATGGATACCATTAAAATCCTTTTCACCTTTAATATCAGTAAAGAAATTAGAATTATAAGATTGATCTATACCATTTAATAAGTCATTTGAAATTCGTACATCTAAACGCAATACATTAATATCTTTTAAATGTGCATTTTTAATAAATCCTTTAGAGAAATTACCGATGCCTCCGTCTATAGCAAGCGCACCATTCTTTAAGTATGGAATATATGAATCATCAATAACCTCGACTGCAGAAACCATCGTGCATAAAACATCGATTTGTTCATTATCCCAGGCATTAATCTTCTTACTGTATTTTGGCAGCATTTGATTAATCATGTTTACAAAATTATCTACTTTTTCTTTATTTCTTCCATGTAAATATACATTATAATTTCGCTCTGTTAATCGAATAGCAAGCTTTATTCCTATATTACCCGTACCTACGATTAGTACATTTGAATTCTTATCTTTAATCGTTTTGTATATTAAAATATCAGCCGCTTCCATAGCTAAATCATTAGGTTTCATTTCACGCAAACGACTAATTTTAATATTTTCCTGTGCAATCGTTATAAAATCAATGTCTTGTTTTCTTTCAACATCTACATAAATATATTTTGCTGTACCATCGAATATTTGAATAACTTCCGTCGCAATCGTTGGATTAGCGATAGAAAAACTCATACATTTCTGACCATTTATATATTTATCAGGTAATCTAAGAAAATCGGAACTATGATTAGAAGTTGTCGCGAGAACAATTGAATCATAACTTTGTGTTTTAAACTCTTCTCTTAATTTTAAGAAATCCATAGGTCACCTCATCTTCTGTTTACAAACTGACTTTTATTTTTCCAAATTTCATGCTTTTCATCTATTTTTTTGCCCCAATTTTTCATATAGAAAATTTTTGCAAATACGAGCAAGATAAATAAATAGCCTGAAATTCTAAGACGTGAACCTGTTCCTAGATTATCATTTGTTATTCCAATAAATAAGAACCAGATTAAACTTTGAGTTAATAACATTTTATCGATATATTCTAATGATTTTCTATTTTTATAAATATAGAAGAAAATGATTGTCATAGGGATTGATTCTGTTAAGAATAATACAAGCGTACTGAAACCTCGAACTTGGAAAGGTAATGGTCCTAATGCGTTACTAATAAGACTGTATGCATAACTGAATAAAAAGAAAATATAATTCGGTTGGTCCAGTGAAATATTTAACTGACTTGCTCCAGCATATAGTTCTTGTCCATTTTTTCGATAGTTTAGGGCATCAGCTAAACTTAATCCTACAAAAGGAATTTCAAAGTCTTTTAAAGCTGTATAGTAAATTCCAAGTAATACAAGAACAGTAATCACTACAAGTCCAGTATTTGTAGATTTATTTTTGCGATTAAAGAAGATGAATAATCCTGCCGCACCTAAAAATGATGCTGCCGCATAATCTCTATAACTAAATAATAGAAACATAGATAACATTATAGGTATTATTAATAGAACTTTTGCAATACTATTTGATTTTAGAAAAATCGCAAATAACCAAACCGTTAACAAGAAGAAATCAAATATCCAAATATCACGGATAATGGAGATGGTTGAAACATAAACGAAACTAATAAATAGTAACATCATCCCTAAAAACAAACTATAAAGATTCATTGCATGTCGACTACCAACTAATGTACGTATTAATAAATACGAAACAATCGCAAACAGTATAACACCTAAAAAGTTAAACATCTTTAAATAAAATACATATTCTGTATTAAAGAGCTTTAAAACATAGCCTAATACAAGAACATGCACTGAAGTAAGAATGGCATTACCACCATTCTTAATTTCAAGTGCATTTTCTAAATAGAATACTCCATCATCACTACCACCTAAAATGGGGATAGCGAGACCATGGTATCCAGTAGCTAAGCTCACATAATACAAAGCGATGGTTATTAAAAACATTATTGTAATAAACGCTGTAAAAATTACAGCAGTTCGTATTTGACTTTTTTCCATTGCTTGTACTCCTACTCACTTATTTTGTTCGGTTATCATTAAAATTTCTTATTAGCTTCACCGATCACAAGTGCCTTAACGTCTTCATCAGACATTGACATTAATCGATCAATATCTGCCATTAACGCATCATAGTCTTTAGGTACTGCACGACCAACATAAATTTTTTCATGAACTTGATCTTCAGAAACCTCATTTTCATTCAATAATTCTTCGTACATTTTCTCACCAGGTCTTAAACCAGTAAATTCAATACCTATATCCTCAATTGAATAGCCCGCAAGTTCAATAACATTTTTTGCTAAATCGACAATTTTAACTGGTTCTCCCATATCAAGTACAAACACTTCTCCACCTTCAGCTAGTACTCCTGCCTGGATAACTAATCTACTTGCTTCTGGAATCGTCATGAAATATCTTGTGATATCAGGATGTGTCACTGTTACAGGACCTCCATTTTCAATTTGCTTTTTAAATAATGGAATTACTGATCCACGACTACCTAAAACATTACCAAAACGAACAGCAACAAATTTAGTTTCAGATCGCTTGTCTAAATTTTGTACAACCATCTCTGCCCAACGTTTAGTCGCACCCATAATATTTGGTGGATTAACTGCTTTATCAGTTGACACCATTACAAATGTTTTAACGCCAAATGCATCACTCGCTTCAGCAATATTTTTTGTACCAAAAATATTATTTTTAATCGCTTCTTTTGGATTAGCTTCCATTAAGGGTACATGTTTATGTGCTGCAGCATGGAAAACGATGTCGGGACGATATCTCTCTACTATTTTAAACATTCTGTCACGATCCTGAATATCGGCAATAACAGGTACAAAATTAATATGACCGTCTTTAAAACGATTTTTCATTTCCATTGTAATGTTATAGATACTATTCTCACCATGACCTACTAACAATACACGTTTCGGACCAAAGCTAGAAGCTTGTCTAACGATTTCAGAACCAATAGAACCTCCAGCACCAGTAATTAATATAGTTTTATTATTAATTTCATCACGAATACCGTCTGAATCTAATCTGACTGGGTCACGCCCGAGTAAATCTTCTAAATCTATATTTTTAAGATGCGCAACTTCTTTTTTACCTGTTAATACATCATCAATATTAGGCATTATTTGTACTTTCACGCCTGACTCAATACATATATCGTATAGTTCTTTTAATTTATATTGTGTCAAAGATGGAATCGCTAGAATTACTTTATCAATATTATATTTATCGATAGAAGCACGTAGATCATTTCTAGAACCCATCACTTTAACACCGTTAATTACTTGCTTATATTTATTAACATCATCATCTAAAAATAATACCGGCTTCATTTTCATAGAAGGTACATTTTCCATCTGGCGCGCGAGTGTTGTACCGCCTCGACCAGCACCAAAAATTAAAACACGCTCAAATTCTTCTGTGTTCTCATTATTCTTTTTGAAAACTCTAAAGAAAATACGAGTTGCACCAATAAAGACGATAAGACATAACCAAATGATAATTACTGCTCCAAAGATAATGTTATTCGTTTCTTTCATCAAAGTTAAAACAAAGTATGTTAGCACTGTGCCAACAAATACTGCTAAAGTTACTGCATAAACAATAGATAAAAGTTCTTTTACGCTTGCATATATCCATAATCTATTAAACAGGTTAAATAAAAAGGCAAATAAAAGATAGGCTAATAATATCGATACAGCTGTTACTACAAAGTATATATTTGGCTCAGGGGTCGATCCTTTAATAATTAACCAGGCAAGAAATACTGAACCAGTTACTATTAAGGTATCGATTAAGACGAGTAGTAACGTTTTGAAATTCTTATGCATACAAAAAATCCTCTCTATAACTAATTATTGATAAACATAATACTTATCTGTGTCATACTCATCATTGTTAAATACAATACCTAATAATTTAGAGTTTTCACTTACAGTTAATAAATCACATGCTTCTTTAACATTAGATTTATTATTTTCTTGTTTATCAATAACTAATACCATGCCATCTACTTTTGCTGAAATAATTTGTGAATCAGTTACAGATAAAACTGGAGGACTGTCAAAGATTATTAAATCATAGTACGTGCATAATTCATCTAGCATTATGTCTAGATTCTTTGAGTTTAATAACTCAGATGGATTTGGTGGGACAGGCCCAGCAGACATAATATCTAAGTTTTCTACCTCAGTTGGTTGAATAGTTTGTTTCAATGTGCTTTGTTCTGTGAGATATGTTGACAGTCCAACAGCATTTTTTACTCCAAACGTATTATGTACAGTCGGTTTACGCATATCTGCATCAATGAATAATACTTTTGTATTATTTTGCGCAAATACACAGGCAAGATTTGCTGAAACTGTTGACTTACCCTCTTGTTGTACAGAAGATGTTATAAGTAACTTTTGTAATTGGCTACCTGGTGTCGAAAATGAAATGTTTGTTCGTAAAGTTCGGAATTGCTCTGACACAGGCGATTTAGGATTTTCTAAAGTGATTAATTTTCTAGCTTTTTCCGTTCTATTTTTTATCTTACTTTTACTTTTCTTGAACATAATAAAACTCCTTTGTCATTCAATGATTATTTGATATATGGAATGTTACCGATTACTGAAACGCCAATTTCACGTTCGACTTGCTCTGAAGTTTTAAGAGATACATCCATTAAAGTTTTAGCTAAAACATAGAATAGACTTAATAACAGACCTAAAGCTGCTCCAATACCGATATTGATTAATGGCGTAGGTTCTACTGGTTTTGCATTACGAATCACACGTGCTTTAGAAGCCACTTTTAAGTTATTTAAATCTAATGAATTTTTTTCTACCATTGTCTTCGTAATTTCATTTGCAATATCAACAGCACGTTTTTGTGAAGGATTCTCAACTGTAATCGTTAATAATGTCGAGTTTTGAACAGCTGTTGCATCGATATCTTTTGCTAAATCTTCTGGTAATACATTAAGATTTAACTTATCAATTACAGGTAAAAGTGTGTCTGGTAATTTTGCAATACTTGCATATGTAGTAATAGATTGTAAGTTTGTTTGTAAATCTACAGCATCATTACTCTTGCTTGTACGCGTTTCTTGATTTACAAGTAAAGTAGCTTCTGACTTGTACACTGGTGTTAGTAGAAAATAAGAAATTGCTGCAGCAATTAAAGCAAATAAAATCGTAACACCGATAATAAATTTCCAACCTTTCTTTAATGCCTCAAAAATTTGAGTGAAATTCATGGTATCTTGCATTTTGTTACCTCCAAAAAGTTCTAATTAATTTTATAATCAATTTATTTTACCATAAGAAATTTATGTTTTTACTACATTTTAGAAATTTTGTTTATAAAATGTGTATTTTAAAATGAATTTACTAAAATTTTGAGTGATATTTACAAAGAATTTACACTTAGATATTTATCGCTAATTACCCAAATTATTTTCAGTTGCATTAATTACTAATTGATTTAAATATTTATGAGATACGATAAATACAATGATTGCCATTGTAAATTCAGAAATAAGTGTA
Source organism: Macrococcoides bohemicum (assembly GCF_016865215.1). NCBI lineage: Bacteria > Bacillati > Bacillota > Bacilli > Caryophanales > Staphylococcaceae > Macrococcoides > Macrococcoides bohemicum. Next base: position 907,505 of record NZ_CP054482.1, on the reverse strand, counting down.
GCAAATATAGCACCTTCAACTTTAAATATTGGAATTAATATAATATTTGCAATTAGATTGATAATTGCAATGATTGCATTGATTCTCATCATTTTATAGACCATATGTTGCGTTGAAAGTATTGTGCCATTTACAGCAGTAGCAAATTTAAATAGTATCGCAAGACTTAATAGTTGAAGATAAAACACTGAATCTAAATATTTTTCACCCGCAGTGAACAATATTAAATACTTCGCTGTGAACCATATAAATACAATCCCTATTAAACCAAGTATAAATAATATAATCGAACTTCTTTTGTTAAATCTTTTTAATTGTACAGGATCATGTGTTGCCCAAACATGTATACGTGTATAAAAAATACGTCTAAATATCAAGTCAGGAAACATAAACGCAAGTTGTATTATCGCAAATGCAGCATTGTATTCACCTACCGCTACTTTTCCAACTAAAAATGATAATAACAATACATTGCTTTGATAATAAATAAAATAAAATATACCTATCAAGCCAAACGGATAAGTTTCCTTAAATGTTTCTAAAACCGTAGCATCCTCTGGAATCTTGGCATCTTGTAGTACAGGCACTTTTATTTCGCGCGTATATAGCTTTCTAACTACACGCCAAAAAGGAAAAATAGCAAGTATAGAAAGAATCACAATATACCATCCTAGTGCAATAACATCTTTGAATGTTAATACTGATAATACAGCTGCAAAAAAGCGCACAAAGTATAATAAGAAGTTGCTTAATGAAACTGCTTTAAAATTTTCTTCGATTTGGTTGATTGAATTGTTTATGGCATATATACCTTGCAAGAAAATATTCGGTACAATTAATAAAAGAAAGTACTTTGTTTCAAAATCATACATTGGTGAGAATACAACTATTAAAAGTATTAATAAGGTAATTGTAAAGCTAATAGTAAATAATGAAATACATGCATTCACATAACGATACGCTCTTCTGCCTTCTACAGCGAAACTTTTTACAATAAAATCTGCTACACCAAAACCGATTATCACTGATAATATATTAATAAAAGTTAGACCAATTCCAAAAATACCGTAATCTTCTTTAGCAAGATTACGTGCAAGGAGAATGTTCATGAGTAACCCCATAATAGCACCCATACCAGTGCCTAAAAACATCCAAACAAAATTCATTTTTTTCATCTAGAAAAAACTCCAATCACGTGCATCTTAATTAAGATATGCCTGTTCATAATCCTTCATTACAGAATCTAAAGTGAAAGATTCAACCTTTTCCTTACTTTTATCGCCCATATTTTTACGTAGATTATCATCCTTTAATAATTTAACAAATGCATAAGTTAAACTTTCATCATTTCCTTTTTCTACGATATAACCATTTTCATTATCATCTACTAAATCTACTAAACCACGTGTATCTGTTACAACACATGGCAAACATTGTGCCATACCCTCCATAATACTTTTAGGTAAGCCTTCACGATGACTTAATAAGGTCATAACATCAGAAATTTGTAATAAGTTAGGAACATCACTTCTGAACCCTAAGAAATGTACATCTTTTAAATGATTATCAGTTTTATACCGTTCATATAATTCCAGATTAGGTCCAATACCTGCAAATAATAATACTGCTTCTGGAACTGCTTCTTTGATTTTATTCCAATTTTGTAATATAAACATTTGATTTTTATTGTCATTCATTTCAGCAACACAAATTATCACTTTGTCTGCTGATGACAAACCTAATTCAGTTCTCAAATTTATTTTTTCATCATCTGTTAATTGTGGGTGATCAATTTCAACACCTACACCTTTAATATGTATTAAATTGTCATTAGAAAACCCTAATCGTTTAGCTGTCACAGTATCTTCATTATTAGTAGTAATTAATAAATCAGTTTTTGCAGCGGTCATTTTTTCTAAAGGGAAATACAACAACCAGTTCATAAGCGGCGCATCTTTAAAGAAATGAAATCCATGAGCAGTATAAATCATCTTACCTTTCATATGCGCAGGTTTTGCTAAACGGGTTAAGAATGCTGCTATTGGTGTATGCACGTGAACAATATCAAAATCTTCATTTTTCATCGTTTCTTTTAAAATTTGATAACTTTTTAAATTGTCAGTGGAAAGCGGATTACGATTTATTGGTACCTCAATAGTATGTACACCAATCTGATCTAACTGTTCTTTATGCCCACCATAATCTTCATTGGCTATAGCATAAACTTCATAACCTCTCTCCATCAACATTTTCATATACGGCGTATGAAACGCAGTAAAATGACGAAATACATTCGCTGAAAATAGTACCTTTTTCATTTTAATCCCTCATTTATTAAAGTTTTATCAATATCACTATGTATTACTTGCCATTAATCTTTCTATAGATAGGTAAAACGATACTAAACAATTTAATAGTATTTTTAATACCTATACCACTTATCAATAAATTTATACGTTTCGTTAATTTAGTATATGTATATTGACGCAAATAATCATGAGATTTTAATTCGGCTATTAAATGATTTCGCTCATTTCTACTAAGCAGTGCACCATAAATGAAAGCAATAAAATATTTATTAGCTATATTGCACTTCAATTTAAATTCAGTGTTTTCATTCAATTTAATATCATACTTTTCAAATAAACCATCAACGATTTTTGAAGCATATAGCGGATCAACTATATTTTTGTAACTCATCGTTGCGGTAATTTGACCAGCACGTTGCTGACGATATTCTAATACCGCTTCATCAAAGTAAGCAACTGAATCTGCTAAAGCAAATACAATCGGTGTCCACATCATATCTTCGTAATTTTTATTTTTGATAAAATAAAGCGCATTATCTTTAATTAATTTTGTTTTTACAAAAAATGGCCATGCATACCAGTTAAACATTAATTCCTTATCTAAAATCATCTCTAAAGCTTGCTTTCCAGTTAACCCTTTAAATTCTTCTGGAACAAACGGCCTTTTTTCACGTTCATGTTTATCATCGCGCATATAAAAGTAATTAAAATCAAATAGTACGACATCTGGTTGATTATTTTGTTCAATAAATTTAAAAATATCATCAAAAAATACTTTTGAATAAAAATCATCTGAATCAAGCATTACAATGTATTCGCCTTGTGCTGCGCGAATACCTGTATTTCTAGCAGCGGCTATTCCGCCATTGGGCTGACTAATAATTTTTATGTTTGAGTGATTCTTTTTATAATCTTCTGCAATACGTAAAGAATTGTCCGGAGAATCATCATTTACAATAATCATCTCATATAAATTAGGATCTACGTCTTGTTTAAGTATACTTTCAATACATTCAGGTAAATATTGTTCAACATTATAAACTGGCATAACTATACTTAGTTTCATAAAAGGCTCCTTATAAATTCTTTATTACTTTAGCAGGTACTCCGACAGCGATCACATTCGACTGAATATCTTTTACGACACTTGCGCCGCTACCGACCGTAACCCAATCTCCAACAGTTATCATTGGATTCACTACAGCTGACGCACCGATTTGCGTACCTTCTCCAATCGTTACAGCACCAGTTAACGTCGCATTTGGAGAAATATGAGCATAATTTTTAACTACACAATCATGTTCAACGATTGCTCCACTGTTAATGATTACCTGTTTATATATTTTTGCTTCAGCATTTATTATTGCGCCAGGCATAACTAAAGTACCATTACCTATTTGGGCACTTTTAGATACAATCGCAAGCGGAGAGAGTAATTGAGCAAACAATTCATCTGTTAAGTTTTCTCTTTCAATAATTAATTTACGAACTTTATTATTTCCAATGCCGAAGAAAAGCAATGCGTTTGTTTCTTTTACCATTTCAGAGATGTGATGTGTCTTGCCGTATAACACACCATTTTTTTCAAATCTTTTCTCAAAAGCATCATCAACGATACCTACTACTGTATAGCCTAAGTGAGCAGCTACTTCCGAAACAACCTTTTTATGTCCGCTATTTCCAATAATGATTAACTTCATTACTTTTGTTTCCTTTTATGATTTTCATAAACTGCTTTAATAAATGGAATCAATTCAGCTTTATCAAATAATGTATGCCATTCAAAATGACTTAAATCAGGTGTAACAAAATCGAATTTTTCTAATGCGTCTCGATTTAAATTTGATAAATCACCATTTAATTTGTAAAAACGAGCATTATTTTCTTTCTCAAATTCATTCACCCATTCATAACTCGTTGATACTACTTTTAAATTTAAAGCACAATATTCAAGTAATTTCGTGGAAGTTTGTTTGTTAAACGGAAATACATCAGGAATATAATTCATACCATAGCGCGCTTTCGCTGCTGTTAAAGGTAGTTCTTCGTATGGTACACGGCCAATGAAATGAACATTCTGCAACTGACCATAATCTTTTTCCAGATTCGGATCAGGTGTTCCGATTAAAATAATTGAAAGGTCACTATTTTTCTTAAACATTTCCAGCATCTTATTCAGTTCGCGAGAAGGATCCATCGTACCTATGTATACAAAATCATATTCTTTTTCTACATCATTTTGCAGAAAGTATTGATTGTTAATCCCCATATCTCTATATATAAAAGGTTGATTATCCTTAAAATTAAAAACTTGATGCACTTTTTTATTCTGGAAAATACGACCATCAGGTTTTACATTCAATAATTTTTTTAGAAAGTCTTTTATTTTTGCATTTTTTCCTACTGTTATCGTGTTGTATTCATGAATCAAAGCTTGTTTGTTATTACGTTTTCGGTCTAGTCCCATGACTTTCCAAACAATATCGTATGCTTCCGTAATTTGAGCAGCATCTTCTACAACATCTACCAAAAACTCTCCAGATTCATTTAAATAAGAAGCATAAGCACCGATTTCTGGCATATACGCTTTACCTTCATGCAAGATAGCAATTTTTATCACAAGTTAATCCTCCACACATTAGTTTTAAACTTAATTTATTATAGCATTATTTTCATAGATATACATCAGAATTCCAATAAAATGGAACCTATGTTATATTGATATACAAGATATAAAAGGAGGCATATTATGCGCAAACAACTTAAAAATCTTTCAATTCTATTTCTGTCGTCTACATTATTTCTTACTGCATGTGGTGGGGATAATAATGAAGAAAAAGCAATAGAAAAAGCAAAAAAAGAAGCACAAATCGCAAAAGACAAATTAAAAGAAAAAGAAGAAGAATTAAAAGCTGAAAAAGAGAAAAATAACAAAAATACTTCTACCGAAGAAAAAACAAACGAAACTGTTACTACTGAAAGTGCACAAACTGAAACTAACGACGAACAAACACCGGAAGAAATAAAAACTTCAGTGGCAAATCGGGATGAAGCAATACAAAATGCTGTATCAACACGAAATAATGCATTACAAGCTGCTTTATCTGAAAGAAATGCAACATACCAAAAAGCTGACGCATTATTAAATAGTAGTTCCAATGCAGATGCTGTAAGACAGCATGAAGGTATGCGTGCAGAAGCTGACCGTATTTATGAGAATAAAGTAATTGAAATCAATCGTAATTATTATGGTCAAGTAAATGAAGCATATCGCCAATTTAAAGGTCAAATGAATGAAGTAATTAACCAAAACTCATAAAAAACAGAAACAGCATCGCTGTTTCTGTTTTTTTACCGATTATAAATTCTGGATATTTCCATAGTTATAGTATTGTACTTCTTTAAATTCATTAGGAACAACGTTTTTCGTATCAAAGATTACTTTATCTTTCATCGCTTTGAAATCTTCATCTTTTAATACTTTAAATTCAGAATGATCACTTAATACCAATACTAATGAACTGCCTTCTAAAGCTTTATCGATATCTTTTTCAACCCAATCTAATTGAACATGTGGATCAAATGCAGATACTTCTAAATCTTTTTCCGCATTAAGCATTTCATAAATGTCAAATGCTGGTGATTCACGAATATCATCTACATCACCTTTATATGTTAATCCGAAAACAGTAACTTTGTTACCGCCAACTTTAGCTAATGCTTTTTTTGCATATTCAACTACATATTCTGGCATAGAAACATTGATATCACGTGCTAATTTAATCAATTTAGACTCTTCTGGTGCTTCAGCAATAATAAAGTAAGGGTCAACTGCTAAACAATGTCCACCAACACCTGGTCCTGGTGTATGTAAATTAACACGAGGGTGTTTATTTGCCATAGCGATAACCTCATGAACGTTAATATCTAGCCTGTTACATATCTTAGCTAATTCATTAGCTAATGCAATGTTAACATCACGATATGTATTCTCCATTAACTTAGACATTTCAGCAGTTTTAGCTTGTGTTTCAATCATTTCACCTTTAACAAATATACCATATACTTTTTTACCCGCTTCAACACATGCCGGTGTGATACCACCGATAATACGGTTGTTGTAGATTAATTCATGCATAATTTGTCCAGGTAATACACGTTCTGGACAGTGAACTAAGTAAATATCTTCTCCAATAACAAAACCTTTTGATTCTAAATAAGGTTTTACAAAATCATCCATTGTACGAGGTGCAATTGTAGATTCAACAATAACAGTATCACCTTTTTTAAGCAATGGTACGATACTTTCTACACCAGCCATCACGATAGAATTATCACAAGATTTGTGCTCATCATCATTATTTGGCGTAGGTACAGCAATAATATATACATCAGCTTCTTCAGGTTTAGTTGAAGCTCTAAATTTACCACTCGCTAGTACTTCATCTAAAGCTTCCTGAAGACCAGGTTCTTCGATATGAATTTGACCACTATTTAATTTATCTACTGCCTCTTGTTTAATATCTACTCCTAATACATCTACCCCGTGTTTAGCGAACATAATAGAAGTAGGTAAACCTATGTAGCCTAATCCGATTGTTGTTAATTTCAAAATAAACACCTATCCTTTAGTTTACGCTTTGCGTATATTTTTCATATATTTACTTTTAAAAGAAATTAAAAAGTTCTATGCGGTAAATATACTTTTCCAAACTTATGTTACATCATTATAATTATAATTGCTACAATAATCTACTCTTACACTCAGAATAATAATTATTTAAGAAAACGTTTAAAGTTGTCAGCCTCATATGGTAACTCCACTTATAAAAATTTACCGTTAACAATCATTTCAATATATTTCAATGTTTTGTGCTTTGATAAAGGATTATGACCACTATCTTTATCATTGTATAAGACGAAATGAATTGAAGCACTATTAATGTTATATTTATCCAAATTCTTCATAAATGGTATCAAGTGATTAGCCATGTCCGTTTTACAATGTCTGTTCTGAAAATAAATAATCTTAGGCGTATATTTAAACTTTTTTATGACACTAGTAATTGATAAGCGATCACTATAAGTTTTGTGGATTTCAGCATCACTCATGCCTGGAAAAATATTTTTATACAACGCCTGATATGCTTTTTCGTAATATTTATATACATATGTTTGAGGATTATTAACTATTGCAGTAGATTCTTTATGAATAGTAGCTAAAACAATGGACATAAATCCACCAGCAGAAGATCCGTAATAGAATACGTGATCATCTGCTATTTCCAATATTACTGCTATTTTTTTTAATATTTCTGAATAATCAATGAGAAAATGTCTATCCTTTGTTCCTACGCCCCATCCCAACCGTAAATTGTTATTATGAATAGTTCTATCATCAATAAAAATTGCATTATATGTCATTTCTTCATACCAATTTGAACGCATAAATACCGGGGGATTCTTTTTAGATGGATCCACAGCACCATTTGAAAATACTACCATCTTATCAGACGTATTATTGAAATTCATTTTAAAGTGAAAGTCAATGTTATCTTTAATTATTACAAAATGTTCATTATCATTTTGACATAAAAATTCATAAGATAATTTTTCGAAATTAATTTTATTCATACTTATTCCCCTTTTATACTCCCATTACTTTTGATAATTAACTTCTAATTTTAAAGCATTAATCGTTTCATTAAGATCTTTATCTTCAGGACGTTTATATTTGTCATACATTGTATAAATATCAAGGAATCGTGTGATTGCAGCTTCTCGATCTTCTGGTGCAATTCTGTCTAAACGCACTAAATACCAACCGCGTACATAAAAGTTAAATCTTTTTTCCATATAAGTATCCAGCAAATCATTTTTAATCAAGAAAGGAATTCTTTCAGTTTCTAACTTGTGATATTTATCGAAGAATTTCTTTGAAATTGTATTTGTTACAGAACCACTTACCGCTGCATAATACATATGGATGTATTCATTAACTAAAAGCATTTGATTTGAATTCAAGACAAGTTCCTGGAAGAACATTGTGTCCTGCCCAGCTGCTCCCTCAATCATCTTCAAGTTGTTATCTTTTATTATTTTTGATTTAACGATTAACGCTTGTATACTTTGTGCTCTTAATCCACATCTTTCCATAAATTCATGTGTATCAGTAATCAATGCTTGCCCATTGTTATATTTTGTTCCAGTAACATAGAAATTAAATTCAGAGCGTTTTTTGTTATCTTCTTTTAAGATATTACCGACTACCATATCTAATTCTTTATTTTTTTGAAGCTGATCATATAAATACTTATATCCATCTCCTATTGCTTCATTATCTGGATCTAAATATGTTATGTACGGTGTCGACGCAAGTTCTGCCCCTTTGTTTCGCGGTCGAGAAGCACTTCCACTACCACTTTCAAATTCATAATATACAATTGAAGGATTTTGTCTTCTTAAGCGATTGATAATTTTTATCGTTAAATCATCGGTACTACCATCATTAACAAATATTATTTCCATATCATCATACATACTTGATCTTTTTAATGAAGCCATACATTTATCTTCTAAATATGTTCCATTGTTATGAATCGGAATGATTACACTTAGTTTTTTACTATTCGTGTTCAGTTTTTGACGTATTGATTTTAGATTAGTCACTTCCACCATATCTAAAGCATATCCATTGAGCTTTTCATTATGCATCGTTTCAATATCGATCAAGGTTAAACCTTCATTTTGTCTTAAAGTGTAATTATGATGTTCTTCTTCGTTTGTTGATTTTGTAACAAAATCAACGTCTGTATATTTAAACGCAGAATATAAATCTTCAAGATAATACTCTTCGTAATAATACTTCTCAATAAATTTTGTAAAGAATCCTTCTGAAATATCTTTTTGTTTGAATTCTTCTTCAGACAATAAATATTTATTTCCATATGATTGCGCTTCAAATTGTTTACGGATATCATTTGTAATTTCTGGTACAACAACGTAGATAGGTTTTTCAAATGTTTCATCATAATGAATTCCTATATCATGCATAATTTGTTGCATACGATGATATGTCGTTTCACTTCTCATCACATTTCTGATACCTTTTGCTTGTATAGAACGTAATTCATGTTCCTGTAAATTATTAAATATTGTTTGAAAGTCTGTTTTATGATTAAGAATAAACACGTTAGGAAATTTGTTATTAACACCTACAGAATAATTCGAAAGTAATAAATTACCAAACGCTTGTAATTCATAAATTCGATTCGCAAACATCGTATCTGAATATTTCACTGAATTAACGTTAATTGCCCATCTGAAAATCTTATGAATTTTTTGTAAATTTTCATGTGTTAATGGTCCAGTAACATTCGGAATAAATCTTAGAGGAAAATAATATCTTTCTCTTTCTAACGATAAGTTTCTATCGATAATTGTTAATTCAGTATTATTATTATTAATTGCATCGAAGATTCTTGCTGATTCTTTATTTCTTACTGGATATTTTACCATCCAGCTTCCAGCAAAAATCACTTCATCTTTTTTCTTCCTGCTTAATGCTGTTCGTGTTCCTACAGGATTATGATAATGGGGATTTACGCCGAAAGATAATGTACTGACATTTTCATTACCAGTATAAACCTTATAGTCTTCTTCTGCTTCAATGGCTGAAGTATAGATGAAATCACAATGGCTCGCTAGATCTTTGTACACATCATAATTCACTGGATCTTCTTTAGAATAGAAAACTACAGGTATTTTTTTAGCTTTTAAACTTGCGATAAGTTCAATTACTTTTAATCTTTCCGCACTTCTACTTGAAGAAATTCCAATCCAGCTATCATCTATACCTCTCCAAGCTGTACCGATAATCACAAAATCAAAATTTAAATCCATACTTTCATAATTATATGGAATGTATTCCAGATTAACTACATCTTTGTAACTGTTGTAGAGAAACTCATCACAAATAATACCTACACGTTTGTCTATTTTATTAAAAATACGACTTCCGTTTGATTCTGGTATATTTGAAAGAAATGGTTCCAAATCGCTAAAGAAATCTACTTTCCCTTCTTTTCTCCACTTTTCCATAAAATCTACAAAAGATTCGTTTTCTTTTTTATTTGCTAATAATGATAAACCAAGATGATAATCTTTCGATAATATATCTTGATATTGTTGGTATTGATTAATCTTACGTTCAAATGCTAAAGCATTAAAATCGATGTCTTCAGTTCTATTTTCATTATTTTGTTCATTTGTTTCATTATCAGTAGATAATTCTTGGTTCTGATCAGGTTCAATCCCCAGTATATTTTGTATGATTTTATCCTGAAAATTATGTTCTCGATTAAAAGTCATTATTTTTTACCTCGCTTAGAACGTTTTTCCCATATCAATAATTGTAGTTTACCTAATTTTGAATTTCTCAAATTTTCCAGTCTTTTTAAAATACGTTGATTAAGTTCTCTTTGTCTATTTATCTTTTTTTCTAAAGCAATATTTTCATTTAATAATTTTTTCAATACCAATTTTACTTTTTGTTGTTCATTTATATAAATATATTCTACGTGTTGTTGCTGAATTTGCTCAATTGTAGGTAAATCAGTTTTTACTTCATACAATTGCATACTTTCTAAATCATCAAAGCTTACCCATCCTACAATCATATCTTGTTTTATTTTTGCTCTTTTTAAAATAGGAAAGATTTCGTCAATATCAACGTCTTCATCTAAATTTAAATCTTGATGAGATAATTTTTCATCCATCTTGGATGTAGCATATAAATCAATTTCATTTTTATTAATCTTATCTTTTATTTTGACATAACGCATTCTGTCAATAACTTTTGTAGGAGCAAAAGCAACAAAAGTACCTTTTCTAAATATAGCTTCCAGTAATTCGCCTTCGTAGTAACAGTAAAATTTACTCATGACTTGATAACGTTGGAAATATAAGTTGTAATCACCATTTTTAATTATCATTTTATTGATTGATGGAGAATAAAATCTTTCATACTCTACTTCAATTTTTTCTTCTGGTTTATTAAAAAGTGGAATAGAATTCTCAAATACAATCCAACCTGCTATGACAGATTTATATTCAATTAATATTTTTTTAATACCATCTTCTTCAACCTTTTTAATGACACTAACTATCTTATTATTATAGTCTTTTACATCTCCGATAACATCTGTCATTTCCTGATCAGAATATATTGCATTTTCATCCTCTTCATATACTAATACATAATCAAGATATTCTATATTTTCATGTAACCAATTTGAATCCATGTTCCACCTCATAAATTTTATTATTTGTAACGTCCATCCTATATCGTTAGCGCATATTAAAGTTTTATAATTATATATTATAGCTAAAAACAAAAACTTCAATTTATTTTCTAAGTTTAAAGCACAGAAATTTTAATACTTTATAAGATGAATTAAATCGTTAATATTTTTATCCCAAATGAGATTTTTGTTTGTATATTCAATGCATTTATCACAATAACTTTCATACTTCTCAATGTTAGCTACAAATTGCTGAATTTGAGTAATGATTTCATCCACATTTGCTTTTTCTTTCGCATATCCTAGTAGATTATTATTAATCATCTTACTTGCTTCATTACCTATATTCGAAACTACTGGGACTCCAAGACTGATTGAATCTACAATCTTTCCGGGAAGAATATTCATAAAAATATCATCTTCAATTAATAACGACAGAGATAGATGACGAGCTTTCATAAATTTTAAGCAATCTAAACGAGGTAATACTTCGTAGATAGAAACATATTGTAATTTTAAATCTTTGACCTTTTGCTTAAATTCATTTGCGTGCAATCCATAGACTATTGCATCAAATTTAATTTTTAATGCATTTAATCTTTGGGCAATTTCTAATAGTTCTTCTGTATTTTGTGCAAACCCTAAATTGCCAGAATAAAATACAGTAAAATCCTCTACTTTATTTATCTTTACTTCATCTAACTCTTTTTGATTAATACTATTTGGTAAATAAATCATAGGCTTTTCTTTATTTTTAAGTCTTTTTAAAATATGCTGTTTAAACCCCCTATGATTAAATACAATTTTGGAGCTTTTATTGTATATATACCATTCAAGTCTATTAAGGATTGGACTGAATATATTAATCCATTTTATGTTAAGCGCATAAATACTGTCCGGCCATAAATCTCTTACATCTAAAATTATCTCTGAATCTATTTTGTTCTTTAATGGGGCTATTGCTAAAGGCATGAAGATATTTGGACTCGTTACTATAATAGTTTCATATTCTTGATGATTCTTTTTTACAAAGTTATAAGTATGTTTCATGATTTCTAAATAATATAAAATTCTTTTTATATGTGATTTAGACTGTTTTTCTAGTTTCGTTTTCAATCTTTTAATTTTATTTTCATTCTGATTAACAAAATCATCATTCCAGTATTCCATTGTTTTATACATTATTGCATTTGGATAAGAAGGTTCTGACGTTAAAACATCTGCATCTATACCATTTTGATTCAATAATGAAAAAATATTCTTATATCTATTTGCACCGCTACCAATTTCCGGATAGAAGTTTTGAGTAACTAGCAATACTTTTTTCATAAGGTAACTCCAATCTGATTTACATAAATTTCAATTTACAACGTTTAATATTTATGTATTAATATACTACTTTCACGACAAAACCGAACTATACACTAAAATCAATAGATGATAATTTAGCTATGTTCGGTATCGGTCATAAAAAAGGATAAATATATTTACAATTAAATATTATAATGTGCTATAAACTTCTAGTAATTTTTCTTTTTCGTTTTCCCAATTGTAAATCTTTTTGATTTCTTTACACTTTTCACTATATTGTTCACGCAGGTTTTCATCAGAAACCATTTTATTTACTGCGTCGGCAATTTGATTAACATCATGACTATTTACTGCAATGCCAACTCCTTGATCAACAATAGCTTTAACTTCCGGAAAATCACAGCTCACTACTGGAACATGTGCCATAATGTATTCAAATAATTTATTAGAACTTGCTGAATAATGATTAAAACAAATATTCTGCAATACCTGGAAACCTAAATAGGCTTGCTTTGTGTAAGATGGTAATGATTTAAAATGTACTTTTTCAACAAATTTTATTCTTTCACTGACCGGACTTTTCGCAGCCATTTCTTTTAGTTTTTTTTCTAATTTTCCTGCTCCAATAAATACAAGAGTACCTTCTTTAATTTGTGGCATCATATCTATTAGTAACTCCAAACCTCGACCTTGTTGTAATCCACCTTGATAAAGAAGGATTTTTTCATCTTTTGATAAATCTAATTTAGCATGTAGATCAATATCTACTTTTTCTTCTATATTATATAGTTCAGAGTAATTATATAAAGTTTTAGGATAGAATCCATATAATTCTTCATTCTTTTTTGCTCTAGTATGATTTTCTACCATCATTTCATCGACAAACTTAATCATAAACGATTCAAATAATTTTATCGTTTTTGGATTATAGCCTGTTCTTGATGTTTGTACTTCATGCGAATCATAAACTAACTTCTTAGGCTTTAATCTAAATTTTGAGCAAATAATACCTTGAGGCAAAGTATTTAAATCATTAGAATGGTAGATATCCGCATTATCCTTATATCCTTTATAAATCATTCTTCCAATGATAGCAGCATTGACGATATGCTTTCTTACTTTTCTAAATTTAATACTCATTGCCATTAAAAGTAAAAGTGAAGCAAAATATATTAGGAGCACGAGATTAAAATACAGTAAAGTTACTCCAATAATAGTACATACTGAACCAACTTTAATTAAAAAAGTATTTTTTTCATTTTGATAGGCCATAATAAATGATGGATAGCGTTGAACTCTGGAAACTTTAAACTTTTCATTAACTTTTTCATTCTGTAAAACAGATGGATCTTTTGGATCGTCTATTGCGATTAAATGAACATCATAATTATTTTCTGATAAAGTAGTGCATTCTCTATTTACGCGTGCATCATTTGTAAAATGATTCCACACAAACATCGTTACTTTTTTCAATATCTTCACCTTCACGTTCTCAATATTAATTCTTTAAAGTTGTATTCATATTAACACATTTATTAATTCTAATTAACATTTATGTAGATTTATGAAATCACGTTATTTAAAGATTCTTTTTGAAGTCTCTCTTTATTTGCTGCAATAAGGAATTTATAAATATCTTTATAAATGATACTACTAAATGTTGAAGCATATGAATTTGTAAGATGATGTCTGTCAATGGTTAATATAACGTTACCTTGAGTTGGATTACAGTATTTTTCAGTATTACAAATCAAATTCGTATAATCAACATATTTTATGTATGGTTCTGCTCTTAAAATCGGTACCCAATCTGAGTTTGGTGGAATTAAAGATTTATTCACCTTGCATTTTACAGCATTTCTTCCTAACTTTCTTATACAATCTGGAACATTATAATTAAAATACGGTGTATCTCTAATTGCGAATACTTTTATATTATTGTCATTGAGTTCTCTAAATTTATCAAGCATTCCGGGATCATAAGTGTTTCCTGATTGAGTATTATTTGCTTTTGTCAAGACAACATCCGGTTTATATTTTGCGATTTTAGGTATAATCAGCTTATTCCATGAGTCGCACGTCAAATAATCCGGACGAGGTGTAGATGATAAAGAACAGCCACTCTTTGTAGCATATAATATTCGAATATTATACTTTTCTGCAAATGTTTGAACTGCCCCAAGCCATTGTGCAGAATGTGAATCGCCTATAATAGCAACTGTATATTTATAACGTTTCTTTTTTCCATAAGCACAAACTTTTTTAGGATAACCAGTATATTTTCCAGCATGACACCCATCTTTAAATCCCTGATTAAAATCTGTAGGAGCATTTTTAGTCGTAGGACGTACTGATTTGTAAGGCACTGAAGTTTTCATATTGACCATTACACCAGGATGAGTATTCATATTTAAAATTGTTTCCGCATGAGTTACTTCAGTTGAAAACAAAAACATAGATACAAATACTAAAATAAAAGTAATTTTTTTCATAAAGTCTCCTCTGATTATTATTTCACAAAACCAATTATAGTATAAATGATGTATATTGTGTATGAAAAAAAAGAAAATAGCTTTTCAAGATTATTGAGTTAATTGCCTGGAAAAACTTAAAATTCATAAAAAAAGATAGTGAATTTATCATTCACTACCCATTTAAAAATTGTATTATACTACTAAAAATCGTCAAGGAAAGCAATAAAAGGAAAGTTAAAATATTTTTTTTGTCAATAATCGTAGATTCTTTTTCCAGCTCTTGATTTTCTTGTTGTTTATTTAACATGTCACTTTTATAACTTATTTGTTCTTCCTTGGGTTTAGCTTTATAGTCTCTCATAAATTGAACATACTTTGTTATAACTTTATTACAATCTCCGTATTCTACTACCTCTCCAAAGTTTAGCCATAAAGCTTTATCACACATTTTTCTAATTTGAGTAGCAGAATGAGATACGAAAAATATCGTTTTTCCTCTTTTTTGAAAATCTTTCATACGCTCTATACATTTATTCGAGAAAGTTTCATCTCCAACTGACAATGCCTCATCTACTATTAAAACATCAGGTTCTGTATGAATTGCTATAGCAAAACCAAGACGTGAACGCATTCCACTGGAATAGCTCTTGATTGGTTGATAAATAAATTTATCTAATTCTGAGAAATCGACGATATCCTGAAATCTCTCGTCAATTTGTTGTTCAGACAAACCGTGCATCAAACATTTCATTCTAATATTTTCTTCACCAGTGAGTTCATTATTTAATCCAGCAGAAATTGCAATAAGTGAGCTCTTTCCTTCAATTTTTACGGTTCCAGCCGTTGGTTGGGTAACCTCCGCAATTAAGTTGCTTAAAGTTGATTTACCCGATCCATTAAGACCGATAATACCGACAGACTCCCCTTCTTCTACATTAAAGCTAACATCTCTTAATGCAAAATAAGGAGATTCAATTTTTTTCTTTCTAAAACTAAACAAAGATATTATTTTATCTCTTTTATTTGTATTTAAGTCGTAAACTTTGGATACATTCCTTACTTCAACTTTACTCATAATCATCCATCCAAATCTTTTTAAAATTTCTTTTATTTTATTGTTTAATCAAATAATTTTACAGATAATCAATTAGTCTATTTCTAAATTTAAAATGTACTTGACTACCAACAAATAATAATAACAAGCTTATTGACCAGAACCAAAAATGATCATGCCATGTACCATACATCATCACATCACTTTTTGTAAAAGCAGAACGATATATTCCAACTAAAAAGCCAAAAGGATTAAATGCATTTATTTTGTGCATAATTGGATTTGAATTTTCAAGGACCCAAAATATTGGTGTAATAAAGAATGCCATACGCATAACATTTTGCAAAATGTTTTTTGTGTCACGAACAAGAATAACAAGTGTGCTCATTATAAGTGAAAATCCAAAGATAAAGACATAACTAGCAATAATAAAATAAACAAACCAAAAATAATGCCACCAAGGGACCAAGTGATTAATTAGAGAAAGAACAAATAATATCGTTGATGTAATAAATAAATTAATAAGCGTATTCATAAACGAGATTGATAATAATATGCTTGATGGGAATTTCATCTTAGTAACTAATGATAATTTACCTTGTATTGCACTTGAACCAGCGTTAATCGATTGTGAGATGAAAATCCAGGGAAATAAACCACTAATGAGATGTATAATAAAAGGAACATGTCCAACATCTGCTTTGGCTCCTCTTAATCCTAACCCAAAAACAATGTAATAAAGGATAACCTGTAATAAAGGTTGTAAGAAATTCCAGAAAACACCCAAATAATGATTGGAATATGTACTTTTAATATTATAAATCGCTAATTTATAAATCAAATTAATATGCGATACCTGTTCTTTAAACAAAGCGATAATATCTTTCAATTTAAAAATCCTTCTTTCATTAAGATAGGTCACTAAATAATTTCATTATAAAGATTTAATAGAATTAGTCTGCAACAAATCTCGTTATTCTGTAATGATTATCCCCCATTTTTACATGATTGTAAAATATAATAAGTATACTAATATAAACGGGATTATTATTTGGATACTAAAAATTAATATAATTTTATAATTTTTGCTATAGATGTTATCATAATATAAATTATAAATTTATAACAATTTTTTCTATCATCTTATTAAATACGATTTTTATTGTCATTTTACATAATAAACTATATAATTTAATAGTTTATTAAATGAAAAAGAGGAGCACAATATGAATAAAACATTCAGAATAATATTAATCTTTCTCTCATTAAGCTTAGCAGTAGTGCCTGTATCTTATGCTGCATATCTATATACGACTACTAAAGGGGCAATCGATTTGTCATTTAACAAAAATATTGATAAATCCAAATTGAGAGATAAAGCTGTCGACCCTGCAATGGATCACATTTCTATATTATTCTTGGGTATTGACGATAGTATTTCCAGAAGAGAAAATGGTCAGAAGGTTTCTGAAGCACGTACTGATGCAATGATACTTGCTACTTTCGACCGTAGTAATAAACAAATAAGACTTGTGAGTATTCCTCGCGATACTTTAGCATACATCCCATCTGTAAAGCAATACGATAAAATTACTCACGCACATGCTGAGGGCGGCCCAGAAAGCTCTATGCATGCTGTGGAAACCATCTTTAATGTTCCGGTTGATTATTATGCACGTGTAAATATGCAGGCCTTTGTGGATATCGTCGATGAATTAGGTGGTATTGAATTTAATGTTCCATTTGACATCAATGAACCTACAAAACTCGATAAAGGTAGAATTAAAGTTAAAAAAGGAAAACAATTAATCAATGGTGACGAAGCACTTGCACTAGTAAGAAGTCGTCATGTTGATACTGATTTAGGACGTGGTAAACGTCAAATGCAAATGATTGAAGCAATCGTTAAAAAAGCGAAAGATACTAACTCTATTTCAAAATTAGATGAACTTGTTGAAATTATTGGCAATAATGCAAAACATAATTTAACCTTTGAAAATATTACATCCTTAGCTTCTTACTATACTTCTAATGATGTAGAGTTTAAACAAATGCAGTTAAAAGGTACTGATTATATGTATAACGGTGTGTACTACTATAATCCAGTATTTGAACACATTTATAAAATATCTAAACTACTTCGCAAAGATTTACAATTACCTGAAGATAAAAGATCTTCATTATTGGATTATAAAGTTATCGCTTTAAAAGGAAATTTAATACCTTTAGAAAAGATTGACATTGAGCAAATTGAAAAAGATTTTAAACAACTAATGAAAGACAAAAAGAAAAATAATAAGAAAAATAATAAAAACGAAAATAATACAAACGAAACATATATTGAAAGCTCATCAAAATCTATAGAAACTGAAGAACCAAAAACTGTAGAAAGTGCGCCTGTTACTGAACAAGCACCACCAGTAATAGTAGAGCCAGCACCTGAACCTATAATTACTGAGGCACCAGCTATACCACAACAAAATAATAATCAGATTATTAATCAAGCACCAGCTGCTCCAGAAGTCAATCAGAATACTTCAAATAATAATTCTTTTAATAGTCCGAATGTTGTTAGAAATAATACCACTACGAATAACAACATTCAAAGTAGTCAGACACCACAAAACGTTGTAAGACAACCGATAATACAGAATAATGAAGTTCCTGTAAATCAACAATAAATTGGAGTGAACCTTTATGGCAACTCGTAAAACCTATGAAAAGTATGGGCAAATTAATCAAATGTTTGATAAATTACAAGATATAATTGTTTCACCCCGTGATTTATCAAATAAACGTAAAGCCTTTTATTACCTTGATGATTATCATCAGCAAAATTACGAAGCTTTATTAATATATTATACTGATGCAGGAAACAATCCTCTTATGGACGGTGCGTGCTATATATTAGCAATTCCAGCTATATTCAATCAAATTAATATTTTTGATTATGAAGTACCATTAGATTTCGTTTTTGAGGGAGAAAATTTAAGTCATACCTTCACTTCTCTTGATGTATTTGATCAATACTTAATAGCAGCAGTTTTAGAAGTATCCAACATCCAGATCTTTACACCATCAGGGTATGCTATGGGCATGACTCACTGGGATATGAAGCATATGCAACTATTTTGGCAATATACTACAATATTAAAAATGCATTAAACAAATATAAACCACCACCAATTTCGATATATAAATTGATGGTGGTTTTTTTATTCAACAAAATTTTAAGAAAATAACAAATGAATTTAATCCTTTAAATGTGTGCATATATTAATTTACATTATGAATTTAGTATTTCATATATTAAAGTAATATTACAATTCAAATCCTTTATATACTAATTGAATAAATGTCCCTATAATAAAAGAGAATGAAATTATGAATTAAATTGAGAAAGGAAGTACACATGGATAATAAATTTTATTACAAAACACCTGCTCTAATGTTAATGATGTTTGCTGGTACAACAACAGCTGCTTATGCTGCAGAAAATGAGGTTGTAAAAACAGACTCAATTGATAGTACGGCAAATGAAACAGTTAATCCAAGTACTGCTAATGAATCAAAAGTTCCAGTTAATGTGATTGCTACAAATGATTTATCAAATCCTGCATCTATTGCTGAACAATATTCTTTAACTCAAGTAAAAAATAATACTGAAACAGCTTCAACTACACAACTAACAACTACGGAAACACCAACTGTTGAAGTAGCTACTGCTGAAGTGCCTACTGTTGATACGGCTTCTACGGAATCACCAACTGTTGAAGCAGCTACTGCTGAAGTGCCTACTGTTGATACGACTTCTACGGAATCACCAACTGTTGAAGCGGTCACTACTGAAGTGCTTACTGTTGATACGACTTCTACGGAATCACCAACTGTTGAAGCAGCTACTGCTGAAGTGCCTACTGTTGATACGACTTCTACGGAATCACCAATTGTTGAAGCAGCTACTGCTGAAGTATCTACTGCAGCTGCTCAACCTAAAAAAACAGCAATTACTACAACAGCAAGAACAAGAACTTTAGGAACAACGGCAACGACAAAGGCAAAAAATATCGACTCTATGTCAGTTAATGAAGTCATAAAATATAATAACTGGGCAGTACCTGTGTACGAAAAAAGCTTTTTTAATTCACCAAAAATTGCATATAGAAATGGCGTAGCTAAACCGGAAGGTATCGTAGCACACGAAACAGCTAACCCTACATCTAAAATTGATGGTGAAATTGCTTATATGAAACGTAATTACACAAATGCTTTCGTACATGCCTTTATTGATGATAAGCGAATCGTTGAAGTAGCTGATACTGATTATATTTCATGGGGTGCAGGACCAGTTGCTAATCCTCGTTATATCAATGTTGAATTAGTAAGGGTTTACGGTAAAGAAGCATTTAGTCGTTCTATCAATAATTACGCAGATTACTTTGCGACAAATTTATTATATTATGGTTTACCGTTAGATAATGCACACTATGATGGCAATGGTACTGTTTGGAACCATAAAGCTGTTTCTAATTTCTTAGGTGGAACTGATCACACTGATCCGATCGGTTGGTTCCAGGCTAACAACTATACTTTCGATGAATTTTACAATCTTGTTTCTGAAAAATATAACTATAAATTAAACGGGACTATGCCAGCAACACCTGTACCAACACCTGGTAATACACCTCCCCAAGTGACACCTGCTCCTAATACAACGGGAAAAGTAGTCACAACAAACGAACGCCGTATTGCCAAAATTAAATGGCAAAATACTGATGTATATACTTCAGTTGGCAATCCTGCTATAGCGAAAGCAGGGTCAAAATCAAACACTGCTTATTATGTAAATAAGAAAGCTGTGTTAGATGGTGTTACTTATTACTCACTTACTGATAATAAAAACGTTCCGCGTGGTTGGGTAAAAGCAAAAGATACAAAATCATTTTCAATCACTCCACCATCAAAAACGTCAAAAAGATTTACATTAAATAGTACTGCAAAAAGCATTTATTCAACACCTTGGGGTAGTTCAAAACAAGTTGTTGGAAGCTTAAAAGGATTAACAGGAAAAGAATTTAAAACATCTCAGTTTGTAAAAGTCGGTCAAACATCTTATTACTTTGGAACAGTGAATGCTTTAACTGGATGGATTAATTTAAATCAAATGACCTTAAAATCAGCTTCTCCATCAAAAACTGCCGTTAAAATCACTGATATGAAAAATGTGAGTTTAATCGGTCGTACAGATGCTAAGAATACTGTTTTATACACAGATATTAAATCTACAAAAAAAGCACAGACAAACCCAGTTGATATGCAATTCTATATCAATCAGTCAGCAAAGAAAAATAACAAGCAATATTATGGTGTAGCCGATCCAAAAAATAAATTTTTAGGTTGGATTAGTGATACATTTATTAAAGAAAAGCAATTTAAAACTGTATCCTGGACTAAGATGCCTTATACGATAAAGAAATCTTCAGGTTATATTTATTCAATTCCTGGCGGTTCTAAATCTCAACGCATAAAAAAATTAAGTACATTACCTTCTAACATCATACAAGTAATTCGTACAGATAAAATTGGCAATGCTGTATGGCATAAAGTACTACTAGACGATAAAACAACTGGATATGTTCCTGATAGTTATCTTTTTACACAAAATGTCGTAAAATTAAAAGCACCTGAAAGTCTAGAAGTTGCTGTTGCGAAACAATCTAGTTTAAAAAATCCTGCACGTAATGCCGGTCCTAAAGTAGTATTCTCAACACCGGCGAGAGTATATAACGAGCGTTTAGCAGATGACAGCGAAATTAAAGCGAATATGGATACAAAAAATGCTTTAAATGATCCAGAGTTAAAGTATCAATTTTTAGATTTAGGGCAATTTGAAGGTATTTCAGCTAAAAATTTAAATAAACTACTTGCCGGAAAAGGTATTTTAGAAAATCAGGGTGCTGCCTTTGCAGTTGCTGCAAAACAATTTAAAATTAATGAAATCTATTTAATCGCACACGCGCTTGTTGAAACAGGACATGGAAAAAGCAGATTATCAAACGGTCTAGGTATCAATGACGATAATACACGTATTATCGAAAATGCAACAAAGAAATACTATAATACTTATGGTACTAAAGCTACTGATAATAATGTAGAAGTAGGTGGTATTGCATACGCTAAGAATAACGGTTGGGATTCTGTTTCTAAAGCAATCATTGGTGGTGCAGAATACGTACGTAAAGCATATATTGACAATGGTCAGCGTACTCTTCATCAAATGCGCTGGAATCCAGAAAATACTGCAACACATCAATATGCAACAGATGTTAGATGGGCAACGAATAACGCTAAGAATATCGCTCGTTTATATAAGTCATTAGGTCTAGACGGATTAAATTATATCGTTCATGAATATATATAATATTAAAAAATAACCTTCCTAATAGTTATTAGGAAGGTTATTTTTCAGCATTTAGGCTATATAATACTAAATTGAATATTTAAGTTGATTTACTAATAGCTGATGATTTACAACTAAAAACGAAATGGCTCTCTAAGCGTAAATGAATGATATATTTTTTCTAGTAGCTGAATCAATTCTTCAGATTCTGCAGAATTTAGCTCTCGCATAAAGCTACGTACAACTTTAGCTTTAATATCTTCTGCACGTTCTAATGCTTTTTCACCTTGTTCAGTTGCAATTAACACCGTAGATCTTAAATCATAAATACTCTGCTCTTTTTTTACAAAACCGTTATCAACTAATTTTTTTATTGCTCTTGAAACCGCCGTCTGTTCTTTATTTAACTTATAGATTAACTTTTTTTGTGTCATATTCTCTTCTGATGCAATAAGTTCTAGCATATATAATTGTTCACGTGTTAAAGTTACATCCGTTAATTCTGCAGAAGCAAGTTCATCAATTTTAGAATCCATAAAATAAATTAATTGTCCAAATCTTTTAAGTCGCTTTTCATCCATGTTATTGTCTCCCAACTTTTTTCTTATATAGATTATAAGCCCAATTATTTAGTTTAGCAACGATATTTAATGAATTAATAAAAAGTTGTAGGCTATTTATATTTTATCATAGCATATTTAATTTGTAGATTTAATTCATAAATGTACAATATAATTAATTTTTTGTGAGAATATTTTTAAGGAGATTTTTTATGAATAAAGAAAGAGATCATTATTTTGATAATGCAAGATTTTTATTAATTGTTTTAGTAGTTTTTGGTCATTTATTACGTTCTTTCATAAACGAAAGTCATTTTTTACAAGCTTTATATATGTTTATATATAGCTTTCATATGCCTGCATTTGTATTGATTTCTGGTTATTTTGCTAAAGGCATACATAAACCAGGGTATATCAAAAAAGTAACTAAGAAATTATTATTACCCTACATTATTTTTCAGAGTTTTTATGCTTTTTATTATTATTTTATCGATGACGTAAACACCGTTGATTTAAATCCATTCGATCCGCAATGGGCGATGTGGTTTCTACTCAGCTTATTTTCATGGCAGGTCATGCTATTTATCGTAAAAGATATAAATCCATGGGTTACCTTAATCGTTTCATTCATCATTGGAATATTCGTCGGCTACTTACCATTTATTAATAATACTTTAAGCTTATCAAGAACATTTGTTTTCTTTCCTTTGTTTTTAATTGGTTATTATGCTCAACCAGAACAATTTAAATACATTAGAAATAAGAAATATATTCCTGTT
This sequence comes from Macrococcoides bohemicum, assembly GCF_016865215.1. Taxonomy (NCBI): domain Bacteria; kingdom Bacillati; phylum Bacillota; class Bacilli; order Caryophanales; family Staphylococcaceae; genus Macrococcoides; species Macrococcoides bohemicum. The sequence continues at coordinate 883,316 of NZ_CP054482.1, read as the reverse complement.
TCTATATGTATGTTGATGATTGTTTTCATTTTCTATATGTTAACAGATTTTAATTTTGAATGGCTTTTTGGGAGCAAACCCTATATCAAACTTGAACATGAAGCTTCTGATCTTTATAGTGGCATAAAACGTGCCATTATTTATGTAATCATTCTAATTAGTACTGCAAGCTTTTTAAATGTTGTACCGAACCGAAAACTACCTCTAACGTATATTGGCTCAAGAACCATGTTCATTTATCTCTTACATGGCATGTTTATTGGATTATTCAGAGCAAATAATTGGGGGAAATATTTTAATGATCATGTTGCTTCAATATTAATCTTTATGATTCTTGTTACCATCTTCTTAGTTTATACACTTAGTATGAATGCTACTAAAAAAATAACTACACCGATCGTCGAAATTAAAAAACCTCGTTAGAGGTTTTTTAATTTTAGTAAATTTTATATGAATTACTTTTATTTAATATTTTTTATTTGTGAAGAAATATGTATAATTGTTATAAGAGCGCCGAATATGTCTGATATAAATAAAATTACATGTTGCTTTTAAATATAAATTTAAGGAGATTTTTTTATGCGTTTACTTTGGCAAACACCAGCAGACAGAATTGCACTATTAAAAGACCTTGTTAAGCATGACAGCATCACGAATACCGAAGGTGAAATTAACTTTCCTTTTTATATTAAACAGACACTAAAACAATTAGATTATTTTAAACAGCATGATTCACATATTAAATTAATTGAAACGTATGATCACAAGAATGCTGTAGCAGCTATGTATCGTACACATGTGACAGATGATACAGTTATTATTATGAGCCACTATGACACTGTTGATACAAATGATTATGGCCCTTTTGAAGCATTAGCATTCGATAGTGATGCATTAGAAAAATCATATGCTTGTAACCTTGAAAAGTTTAGTGAATATCATCAAGATGATATTCAGTCAAAACAGTATTTATTTGGACGTGGCATCATGGATATGAAATCTGGATTAATGATGCATTTAAGCATACTTGAAAAAGCAATCCATGAAGAATGGCCAATTAACATTATTTTATTAACTGTTCCTGACGAAGAAGTAAATTCCTCGGGCATGAGAAGTGCTGTTTCTGATCTATCAGAATTTATTGAACAGGAAAACTTAAAATTATTACTTATCATGAATGGCGAGCCTGCATTTAGTCAATATCCGAAAGATGATAATTATTATATTTATAATGGTAGCATCGGTAAAGTGATGCCATCTGTATTTGTTTATGGAAAAGAAACACATGTTGGAGAACCATTAAATGGACTTAGTGCTAACTATTTAATTAGTCGTATCAATTCTGAATTAGAATATAATACACAATTTCTTGAACGATATAAAAATGAAGAAACACCTCTCCCTGTTAGTCTGTATATGAAAGACTTAAAAGAAGATTACAATGTACAAACACCCTTTATGGCTTCAAGTTACTACAACGTGTTCTTATTTGAACAAAGTGCTGCACATGTTTTCAAACTGTTTAATCAAATCGTTGAACGCACTGTCTCAGAATGTTCTCGGGACTTAGGTTTGGTATTTGATACATCACCAAAAATAAAAGTAATAACTTTTGAAGAATTAGTTAAATCCATGAAAAAGAAACATGGATATGAAACAATCCATAATATTATCAGTGATACAAAACAAGCAGATGATCGTCTATATGCTCAGACAGTTATTAAAGCCTTATTGCTTTTAGATAAAAGTAATGATTATACGGTCGTAACTTATTTCAATGCACCTTACTACCCTTCAGTTAATAGCAGTCAAGATAAATTAATAAAATCAATTACAAGATATGCTATTAAACAAATGAAGAAACAATTTAATCGTGAAACAACAAAAATTCATTACTTCAATGGTATTTCTGATTTAAGTTATGTTAACTATACGCACGATGATAGTGATACTGGTATATTTACTGATAATACTCCCGGTTTCAAAACACATTACGATATTCCTTTTTCAGCAATGAAAAAATTAAAAGCACCAGTAATTAATATCGGTGCTTTTGGTAAAGATGCACACCAGTTAACTGAGCGAATCCACATTAAAAGTGTGTCTGAAGAAGTACCTTTTGTATTAAATAAAATTTTCCACAAATTCTTTATCGACAAATAAAAAAGATAATATAAGCCATAAAAACATTTCTAACGGTAATTGCTTAAGTGCAATTGCCGTTTTATTATTTTGGATTGTAAATCTGCCAGTAACAGTGCTTTTTGATGTTGCTTATGTATAAAATTTATATTTTGAGGAACAACTAACTCCATATTATTTATAAAAAATATTCTTGTCTGATCCTTCTTACCTTCAAAATGATAGATCATCTGGTGCTGTATAAATAATTGAAAATGCGTTTTTGACTGATGGATAGGATAATACATCCATTGAATAGAAGGTTCGATAATAATCGGAAGATGATGCATATGTCTAGTTAATACTTTTGCAGACTGTCTCCGAGTTTTTATATTACTTCCAAAAAAAATTAATGTTTGATCTAATAACTTTTCTGCTCTTTCATCAATAATTCTAACTTCTCCACAAAAGGAATAAATTTGAGTCTTTCCTTCTACTTCTGGACTTTGATAAATACACATATCAGTTGCACAAAGCGGCATTTCTAACATAATATTCACCTCTTATCAAATTATCAATTCATCATTATTATAAATAAATACACATATTTACGTCACTTTTTAATCAATTTTTGACAATAAAATTATATTTATTTAATAAACTAAACATTTTTTATCGAAATGTTAATTTTTAATTAACAAAAAGTTTGAATATACTTACTTCATCCGGAAATAAAAATAGAATATCTAGATATTCAAAAGGGAAAAAATGTTTGAAGAAACAAAGACTAAATATGAAAAGCTAATCTTTCACCTCATTTATAAATATCATTTAACTTATGACTTTGATGAGTTTTATCAAATGGCATTAATTAAACTTTGGGAATTAGATCAATCATACGATCCAAACAAAACACCTAATAAAGATCACTACATCTATACAAAACTCAAATTTTTCTTTATCGATGAAATTAGAAAGTTATCTAAAAGAAATGAACGGTTTATCTTAATGAATGACGACATTATGTCTCATAATAATCATTTCAATGATTCATATGATAATTTGACATTAAAAGAAATAAAATATTATTTATCTCGTGAAGAATATCAATGGCTGAAGTTATTTTTGAAAGGTTATTCAATGAAGGAAATAGCAGCTGATATGAAGGTAAGTGTGTCTACAATAAAAAAATATAAGAAGAATGCACAAAAAAAATTAACCTTCTTTTATCACGATTATTAGAATGTATGGTCATCAAAAATCTTTTGAATAATCAATAAATTTTTATGTTCAATATGTATCAAATTTAGTATAATAGCAATTAGCATGTTTTTAAGGAGGAAAAATTATGGCAGCTAAAGTTGGAGATATTATTGAGTTTCACGAAGGTAAACAAGGCATCGTTGAGAAAGTTAATGAGAATTCAGTGATTGTGGATTGTACGATTATGGAAAACTTCGAAAAATTAGAAATCCCTGAGAAAACTGTTATTAACCATAAACGTTATACAATCATTATAGAGGCATAAAATAATGAATATAATAAAAAAGCCTGTATATGGTTTTTTAATTTTATTTACTATCTTTCACATTATATTGTTCGGAATGAGAAATGAACATCAAGTGTTCTGGCATTTATATACTGGCTTAATGTTATTCTCTTCTATCGGATATATTTTCTATGAACGTAATATTCATTCTAAGCGTTTATTAGACGCAATCATCACAGGTATTCTTACAAGTTTTGTAATCGTTATTCTACATACAATCCTATCTTTCATAATGAAAGATATTACATACTTTCATTTACTGAAAGTAATTGTAGGGCTAGGTGTTTATGTAAAATGGCAGCTTATCATTTCTTTAATGATATCTATACCGTTGCAGGAATTGTTCTTTCGTAATATGTTGCAAAATTACCTTGATGATCGATTTAATCAGTTTGTTTCAGCAATGATCGTCAGTCTATGTGTAACAAGCTTGTTTATGTATTTCATAAGTATTGAGTTATTACTTTTTATCTTTTTAACTCAGTTTATTTTAGCTCTGAGCTATCATAATACAAAACGTTTGATTACACCTATTATAGGTCAAATATTTGCAATAATAATATTAATGCTCATCTATAGATAAAAAATCCTTAGTCACTAAGGATTTTTTTCTTTCTGGCAAGTAAATATTCTTTTTCTTCGTAATATATTGTTTCCTTTAACAAATAATCTTCTTCATATCTTGAAACATCTATAAATTCATAAGAACATCCTTTATTTTCAAAAGAGTTTGTACGTTCTTTAAACATCAATTTTATATGTAGTAGCGATGAACTTTCTGGTAAGTGAATGATTTCTGTGTATTCATGCTCAATACCCTGAGCTTTATTATTTGTCAGTAATAAATGAATGCCTTCTACACATAATATTTCTTCACTTGTAATTAAATCAGTGATTTGTCCATTATGTAATGCAATGACATAATCCGGACTCTCATTATCGTACATATATCTCATCCAGGTCTTAATCGATTCCTTGGGATTAGAGACAATCATTGTTTCGTGATCTATTTGCACCGCTTCTGATAAAGCAATTACGCCTATTTTAATACCTTTATATTGATGAATGATATAAGGGGTATTAAAATACGGCTCTTTTGTAGATTCATTTAAAATATTACATGATAAAAATGGAAATTCACTCATCGCATGTGCCCGGTTAAAATAATTAAAGCCTAAGGAAAAGTCTTTAATCGTAATATTTGTTGCATTATATTTCAAAAGATTCATAAGTGATATTAATGGAATGCGTTTATATTCTTTCAAACCTGCATAATACTCACTCACTGGTGAACCTGTGATCAGCTGACCATTATTAATTAACAGAACTTGTCCACTTTGCCTGGCTAATTTAATATAAGTTGCTGCTTTATAAATATTAAATGCATTATTTTCTTGAAACATTGCACCTTTGATGTTATTTGTTGTTATAATATGTATATTAATTAATCCTTTTTTCATGCTTCCACCTCTTTGTGATATTATAGCATGATTTTTAATATGACTTTTTAAATTGGAGAAATCTATGAATAATATCAAAAAATACGTCATTTATAATATCATACTTACATTATTATTTTCAGCATTATTCTGGTATTTATTAGTGCATAACGAAGAAGTTCATCTTCGTGAAAACATAAAGAAATCTATTGGAATACATACTGAACAGGTTGATTCATTTTTTAGTGAGACAACTTCTGCAGTTGAAAATGTTGCAACTACAGTTATATATGAAAAAGATAAAGTAAATATTGATAAAAAGATACAAGTACTTAAAAATCGTGACCACCGAATCATTAATATCTATGTTCTGGATCATAATGCGGTTGTTATCAATTCAAATTCAAAAGCAATGATCGGTAAAAAAATAGAATCCATGAAATTCTTCAATCATATTGAAAAAAGAACTTTAAATAATGTTGCAATTAGTGATGTTCGTAAAAATAATATGAATAAAAATGTCGTATATATTACGAAAAACATTACCGATGAGAAAACAAGTAATCTTGTCGTTGCAGAAATTGATATTAATACAATTGGTACAGTCATTGATTCTCTTCAAAAAGATAATACTGTGACGATTACAGACTTTAATGATTATATCATTTTTCAGTCAAATCACCCTGTATTTACTAATATAAAAGAATCACAGAAATTTTTAAAAGTTGACTGGAATCTTACAATCAATTCGAATAAGAATGTTTATCGTGAAGTATTTGAAAAAGTTCTACTTGCAGCATTAGTATTTTCATTACTTATTGCGACATTACAACTTTTCTATCATAGCTATAAAGCACAGAAAGAAAGTGAACTATTACTTGAAGATATTAATTCTCAAAAGAAAGAATTAATTGGTCAACTTGCTGCTAACACTGCGCATGAAATAAAGAATCCCTTAACATCTATTAAAGGCTTTGTAGATTTATTGGAAATGCAATATGATGCTAAACATGAAAACCAATATTTTAAAATTGTAAAAACAGAATTAGAACGTATCAATTTAATCGTTGGACAATTCTTATTACTAGGCAAACCTACAAAGCTAGATGTAGAAATTGTAGATTTACGAGATATTGTAAGAGAAACACTAACATTTCTTGAATATGACTTATCGATGAAGAATATTCGAACGATAAAAAGCTATACCGATCATCAAACGCTTGTTCATGTAGCTGTCGACCAATTTAAACAAATTATCATCAATCTTATTCAAAACGCAAAAGATGCAATGGTGGAACATAAACAGGGCATAATTGAAATCAAGGTGGACCATACTCATGATCAAGCTATTCTTTCAATACGAGATAATGGATGTGGTATGGATGAAGAAGTGCTAAAGCAGTTATTTAATCCTTTCTTCACAACAAAAATCACTGGTACGGGTCTTGGATTACCTGTTTCTAAAAGTATTATCGATGCTAATAACGGTGAAATTGAAGTAATCAGTAAAGTAGATATTGGTACAACATTTATTATTAAACTACCACTTATATCGATTCCATCTGAATATGATCAAAATAATAATAAACTTAAAAAAGACTAGCGAATAATGTAGTGAACCCAAAAAGTTGAACTTTTTATTAAGCTACTTTCATTAAAGCAAGATTTCTGTATTCTACAGGAGTCTTGCTTTTTAATTTTCTCTTCTTTCTGACTAAATTATAATACTCCATATAGTCAATAATCTCCTCTTCTAGTTCATCATAAGAATCAAATGTTTCTCCATAAAACATTTCTTGTTTTAAAATACCAAAGAAATTCTCCATCGGAGAATTATCAAGACAATTACCTTTTCTAGACATGCTTTGAATAATTCTATTCTTTTTCAAAGTTTGTACCCAAGATTTATGCTGATATTGCCACCCTTGATCGGAATGGATTGTAGTTCTATAGGGAAGGTCTGGAATTACATTAATTGCTTTTAACAATGATTCCATAACGAATTCCAATGTTGGACGCTTACTAATTGAATAAGAAATAATCTCTTTCGAACATACATCAAAAATTGTTGACAGATATAGCTTAGTTCCATTTTTAATGTTGAATTGTGTTACATCAGTAAGTAATTTTTGATATGGGCGATTAGTTACGAATCTACGATTCAATTTATTCTTAGCTGTTTTGCCAACTTTCCCTTTGTACGACTTATATGTTCTATTTCTATGCTTAAACTTTGTACAAAGTAAATTATTTTCTCTCATTATTCTAAGAACTTTTTTATGGTTAACTACAAAACCTAACTCTCTTAGTTCGTCGGTTACTGTACGATAACCTATCCTATTTTTATGTTTGTTAATGATTTCTTTAATCAAAGTAATTAAATAATTGTCTTTATGTTTAGTGACACTAAGTCGTAATTTCCAATAATGGTATACACTTTTCGCTATCATAGCTACTGATAATATTTCTTTTAACTTATAGTTAGATTCATTCCTTAACTCAATAATAGCAGCTACTATTTCTTTGTTTGATTTTTTCGAGCTAAGGATTGTAACTTTTTTTCGAGAGCAATTGCGATTTCTAATCTCCTGTTTTCCTCACGTAAGCGTATTAATTCTTGTCGTTCACTTTCGTTTAAACTAGTGTTATCAACCTTTTTATTTTTCATAGTTTTAGACGCACGACCCTTCGGTTTTGATTCTAAACCTAGGATACCATATTGATTGTATTTCATCTGCCACTGAGCTATTAAAGTAGGATTAGTAATCTCAAAGATTCTAGCAGTTTCTTTATATGAAAGTTGATTAGTAATTCTATACTGAATGATTCTTAATTTTTCATCTGTTGAATATTTCTTTCTGGTCATACTGGATATAAGGCCGTCAATACCGAAGGTATCAAATTGGTAAGTCCATGTTTTTAGTTGTGAAGGAACGATATCATATTTGTTACTTAATGAATCATAACCCATATTTCCTTCTTTATATTCTTTGATTAGTTTTAATTTAAAATCAAGATCATGCTTTTTATTCAAAATAAGCACCCCTAAAGTTGAATTTTAAGGTTCAACTTTAGGGGTGCACTTCAATAAATGCTAGTCTTTCTTTCTTTTAAATTATCTTCTATTTATATTATTAGCCTATCATAATTCTTTCTTTCGGATATCTAAATTTATCAGGTTCTGCTTTACCACCAAGCATTATAATAAATGAGATTAAACCAACACGACCTATAAACATCAATGCCATAATGACCAGCTTACTACCACTTGTTAAATCTCCAGTTATACCGAGTGATAAACCACAAGTTCCAAAGGCACTCATCACTTCGAAGAAAATCGACAGTAAATCAAATTTATCATTTTCAAAAAATAGAATAAATAATAAACCTGTAAAACAGATAATAGTAGCAAGAACCATTACCGCAAATGTTCTTTGAATATCAATAGGATCAATTTCTTTATTGAATACTTTAATGTTTGTTCTACCATTGCTATAATTCATCAAAAACAGAATTAATATAGCAAATGTAGTCGTTCTGATACCTCCACCTACTGAACTTGGACTAGAACCGATAAACATGAGTCCCCCCATAAAAAATCGTGTAGCCTCTGTTAATTGATTTAAATCTATCGTCGTAAGTCCCGCACTTCTGGTTGTTGAAGATTGAAATAACGCATAAAAAAGACCTTTATGCCATGAAATATTTTTAAAAGCGTTATTAAACTCAAATAAATAGATAACAACTGTACCAACAATAAACAATAAAAAATATGTACTGATTGTCAGTTTTGCGAATAAACTGAACCTAAAATTTGGAATTTTGTTTGTTAAATAAGTTTTTATTTCAATAATGACGGGAAATCCAATTGCACCTAATACAATCAAAAACATCGTAATTGTTTGCACAAAATAATCGTCAGCGTAACTATTAAGTGAATCACCTGTTATATCTAAACCACCATTTGTGGTTGCGGAAATCGATGCGAATAACCCATGGAATAATGCATCTTTTATTGAATCCATATCTTTATAGAAATAAAATGCTAAAAATAAGGCACCCAGTATTTCAATAAACAACATCGCCTTCACAATTTCAAGAATCATTGTTACAACGCCAGACATCTTATTTTGATTATGGTCAACCATTATAAGTTGTCTTTCACGCATCCCAATCTTCTTACCAATAATAACCCATAACAATGTACCCATCGCCATAACACCAATACCACCAAGATTAAGGATGATAAGGATGACACACTGACCAAAAGTGGAATAAGTTTCTGCAATAGACACCGGTGACAATCCTGTTACACTGACACCAGACACTGCAACAAATAATGAATCAATGTAACTAATGTCAACGCCTGGTTTATGTACATATGGCATACGGAGCAATAAGAAAGAAATGAATATTGCTACAAGGTAATAGAGCACAATACCTTGTTGTGGTGTTAATTTTTGGAATAACTTGTTCATTATTTCACTTCTTTCTTAAATCAATGTAAATGTTATAACTTAATTTTAATATTTTTTTCAGCACCATTGCGAATAATTGTCATAGTAATTGTATCGCCAATTTTCTTTTCATTAAATAGGATTTTTCTAAAATGGATTTTAGATTTAATTTCTTTGCTTTCTATCGCTTTAATGATATCGCCTAGCATTAGTCCGCTTTTCTCTGCTAAAGAGTTTGGTTCTATCTCCATAATTTCTACGCCAGTTTGATCAGTTGGAGAGTTAGGATCATTTGGGTTACTATGCGTACCCACATCTTCAATCATAATACCCATTTTTGGGCGATTTATACTACCCTTTTGTTCAAGTTCCTTTAATACTTTTTTTACTTCGTTGGTAGGGATACTAAATGCAATACCTTCTACGCCTTCCATAGAAATCTTCATTGAATTCAGACCAATCATCTTTCCTTCTTTATTTAATAAAGGACCCCCAGAATTTCCTGGATTAATTGCAGCATCAGTCTGTAATACATTCATTTCCCAATCATAAATCTCATCACCATCAATGTCTACCGGTACATTACGTGATAAACCAGATATAATTCCAGAAGATGCACTTCCTGCAAACATTTGTCCTAAAGGACTACCTAGTGCAATAACTTCTTGACCAGGTTCTAAATGATTACTATTTGTCATCTCTATAACTGAGTTTATATTACCTTTTGGAATTGTAAGTATAGCCATATCAGTCCAGACATCGTAGCCTATCATCTTTGCTTTTTCTTTCTTTCCTTCATAAGTCACTTCAATCTCATTGGCTTTACCTACAACATGATAGTTTGTTAGTATATATGCTAAATTCTTTTCTGTTTTATAGATAATACCTGTACCAATACCCACCTCTTCAGGCGCTTTCACTGCACTCTCAGGATCTATCGTCTCACTATCAGTAGCTTTTTGAAGATTTGTAATACTCACCACATTTTTAATATTTTTCTTAATTGCTTGTTCAGTAGAAGTTTTAACTTCAGATTGTTTAGTGATTTCTTGTGGCTTCGAATTAAACAAGCTCATGAGTAATATACCGATCAATATACCAGCAAGTGTACCCATCAAAATTTTTGGCAGTTGTGAACCAAAAGAACGATTTTCTTTTCTATTTTTATTATCATCATTTATTTCATTTCTACTGAAAGATTCTTCTACTAATTCTTTCTTCTCAGAAGTATTATTTATAATATTTTCTTGTTTGAGTGAATGATTACCTTTAGCACTTTCTTCGTTCTCAATAGGTTTTGTTACTTCTACAGTATTTTTTATATTAGCAGCTTCTTCTGTATCAATTGAGCCACTGTTAATATTTACATCTTTATTTACATTAATAGTGTGATTATCTTTGTCATTATTTATTATTGTATCATCTACTTTTTCTACATCTTCTTTGGGAGTTATCGTTTCTATTATATTATCTTTTTTATGTAAATACGGATAAATCATTCTGACTTTCTGACCATTAAAGAACAATCGTTTAGGTCTACTGTAATTTTTCTTTTTAATGACAATTTTATGTTTATGCTGCATGATTTCCTCCATAAAAAAACTTAGTGTATCTATTATAATATAGATACACTAAGTTTTATATGATATAAAAAGTTTTTTTATGCATTTGATTGTTTTTTCTTACCGCTAAACCAGCCTATTGCTAATATCAATAATAATACGCCCCAGAAAGTTATTTGCCATGGCATACTGTGTGGAAATTCGTGAGGTAATATATGAATTGATTCATGGGCAAGTACCATCACGACTAACTTCACGCCAACCCAACCGACAATCGCAAATGCTGCTGCTTCTAATGAAGGATTATCATGCAGTAGTTTCACAAACCATGTTGCTGCAAATCTCATGATAATAACACCTAGCATACCACCGGTGAACATCACTAAAAATTGTCCTAAATTCATCCCACCAAATTGTGGTCCAACTTCTGGTAATGTTAAAGCAATTGCAATAGCTGCGAGCATAGAATCGATTGCAAATGCAATGTCTGCAAACTCTACTTTCGCAACTGTCATCCAGAAGCCACTGCCCTTTTTACTATATTTTTCTAGTTCTGATTCTTCAGCTTCACTTGTAGCATCACCTGTCTTAAAATATTCGTATAAATTTTTTATCGACATAAATAGTAAGTATGCAGCACCTAATGCTTGTATTTGCCAAAACTTAGCAAGATAAGCAATGGCAAATAATGATGCAAATCTAAATACAAATGCTCCGAGTAATCCATAAAATAACGCTTTCTTTCTTTCATCTTCAGGTAAATGTTTCACCATTACTGCCATAACGATAGCATTATCAGCTGCAAGTAATCCTTCTAAAACGACAAGAACTATTACAACCCACGCGTACGTTATTAATATTGACATATCCATCTTCTCACTCCGTATCATTAATATAAATGTTAATGACTGTATTATACGCCTTTAATTGATTTTATATTGTAAATCTGCTTATAACAAACTGTATAACTTAATCTCTGGAAACTTATCCAGGAACCAGCGTGTAGCAAATTCATTTTCAAATAAAAATACCTTATTCCCATATCGATCATCTACTAATATTGAACGACTTCCGTTCATACTGTCTTTAATATCTTCTTCATTTTCAATCCAGCGTGCTATTTTACGTCCTACTGGTTCCATAATGACATCAACATTATATTCATTTTTCATGCGGTGCTCGAACACTTCAAACTGAAGTTGTCCAACTGCTCCAAGTATAATTTGATTCGTATGCAGTGTTCTGTATAGTTGAATCGCACCTTCTTGTACAAGCTGCTCTATTCCTTTATGAAAATGTTTTTGTTTTAACACGTTTTTAGGGCTTACTTTCATAAAGATTTCAGGTGTAAACTGAGGCAACTTTTCAAATTTAAATTTCTGATTACCACCAACGAGTGTATCACCAATCTGGAAGTTACCTGAATCATATAAGCCGATAATATCCCCACTAACAGCATGATTCACCGTTTTAGTATCGTCAGCCATAAATGATGTAGAACGAGATATTTTCATCTTTTTATCTGTACGTGTAAGTTTCACCTCCATACCACGTTCAAAAGCACCACTCACGACACGCATAAATGCAATTCTATCTCGATGTAAAGGATTCATATTTGCTTGAATTTTAAAGATAAATCCAGAAAAGTCTTCTTCAAATGGAGAAACAACTTCTCCTTCATCAGTTTTTCGTCCACTTGGCATCGGCGCATGGTCTACATAGGCATTTAAGAAGTTTTGTACACCAAAGTTTGCTAATGCTGAACCAAAGAACACGGGTGTTAAATCACCTGTTAATAATTTTTCATTATCGAAAGTTTCCCCTGCACCGTCAACTAACATCAGTTCTTCAACTGCTTGTTCGAAAGCAGAATCATTTGAAATGGCATGTTCTTCAATAAGTTCGTAATCTTCATTTAAATGTAAAATATTCTCTTCATCACGGAAAGGTTCGATCGTTTTCTCTTTTCGGTCAATGATACCGAAGAATGATTGACCCATTCCAATCGGCCAGTTCATAGGATATGTTTCAATTTCTAAAGTCTTTTCAATTTCTTCTAATAATTCAAAGGGCTCTTTACCAACACGATCAAGTTTATTGATAAATGTAAAAATTGGAATACCACGCATCTTACAAACTTTGAATAACTTTAATGTTTGAGGTTCAATCCCTTTAGCAACGTCTATTACCATGACTGCGCTATCAACTGCCATTAACGTACGATAAGTATCTTCTGAGAAATCTTCATGTCCTGGTGTATCTAAAATATTGATTTTAAAGTTATCATAATCAAATTGCATAACAGAACTTGTTACAGAAATACCACGTTCTTTTTCAACATCCATCCAATCACTCGTTGCAAACTTACCTGTCTTTTTACCTTTAACTGTACCCGCTTCACGAATCGCACCACCGAATAATAACAACTTCTCTGTCAAAGTTGTTTTACCAGCATCTGGGTGAGAGATGATAGCAAATGTCTTTCTTATTTCTACTTCTTGTTTTAATGTCATATTTGTACTCCTTACACTTCGCTTGTCCACTGGGCGATAGATAAAGCCAGTTGATTTGCTTCTTTTTCGTCTAATATATTAAATAAATGATGATACAGATGGTCCACTAATGCATCACCATAAATATCATAATCAAATTGAATAGAAAAGAATATATCCGGTACACTTACAAGAATTGTCTCTTCCTTTTTATTCTCATGGATATATACTTTACATTGTAATGACTCACCATTATTCGTTCTTATTTTCATTCTTTTCTCTCCCATATTTTTCATATGCTGCTTCAAGACCAATTAAATCATCTCTATGTGGTATTTTTTTATAACCTGGCATTATCTGATAAGGTTCACGACCTTTAGATGCAAGTACTATCATATCACCTGGTTCGCTCACTTCAATTGCATGACGTATGCCTTCAGCACGATCTAAAAAAGAAACATATTGATCATGCGTAACACCTTTCTCTAATGCATCTGTTAACTTTTTAGGATCATCATTTGCCGGATTGTCCGGAGTGAATATCACATAATCAGCACGACAAGCAATCGCACCCATTTCAGGCGTCTTTGTTAAATCTCTTTCACCTGCCATACCTACTAGAAAAATAAGCTTTCCTTTCTTAAATGGTTCAACAGCATCAATTAACTTATTCATACCGTCAGGTGTATGTGCATAATCTATAATAAGATCAACCGGTAAATTTCTGTCTAAAACTTCCAAGCGACCTTCTACTGGATTTAAACGTTCAGTAGCCTGTGCTAGTGTCTCAATATCATGCCCTTGTGTCCACATCGCACATAGTGCCGCAAGCATATTATACACATTAAATCGACCAATATAAGGGCAACGAATAATTGTGGTGCCATCCGGTGTCTGTAAATCAAACTGAATGCCCTCTAAACTTTCATGTATATTCTCTGCTTTAAAATCACAGTCATTTTCAATACCATATGTGATTACCTCTCTAGGAGAAGCAATGATAAGTTCGGATAAATAATCATCATCGCCATTGATAATGGCATATTTAGGTTTAGTGTAATCATTACCAAGTTGAGCAAACAGCAACGATTTATGGAATCCATATCGTTCCATCGTCTGATGAAAATCTAAATGATCTTGTGTCAGATTGGTAAATATTGCTGCATCAATAGCAACACCGTTCGTTCTGCCAAGTGCCAGACCATGACTACTCATCTCCATTGACATTGCCTTAGCACCTTTTTTTTGTGCATCCTTAATATGTTGATTTAATGTGATTGTCTCTGGTGTGGAGTTCGAACCTTTAGCGACCTCTTCATTATACTGAAATCCATTTGTTCCCAAATATGCTGAATTAATATGTAATGCTCTATGGATATGATGAATCATTGTGGCAACACTTGTCTTACCATTAGTTCCCGTCACACCATATGTCGTTAATTTCTGGCTAGGGAAATCCATGAGAAATTGACCGAAAATATTTGCGACTTTAAGAGTGTCTTTAACAACAACTTGACCTATATCCTGAGGTAATCCATCAATGAAATGATCAACAACGATCATTCTACAACCTTGTGCAATAACATTCGGAATGAATTTATGACTATCAACGGTATATCCATGACTTGCGACGAATACAGAATCTGCATTTGCCTGTCTTGAATCTACTACAATATTAGTAACTTGTTCAGGAAATTGACCATATATTTTCTTCGCTTTAATCACTTTCAATAGTTCTTTCGTATCCATTAAGTGACCTCCTTTAGTTCAATTCTTAATTATACACTTTTTTAAAACATTCGCCTATACAAGTTAAACATGTTCATTCAAAATAAATAAGCGTATAATAAAAATAAAATTAAAGGAGGTTATTATGTCAAAAGTAATTGTGAGTCAACTTTCAAAATCCTTTAATCATCAAAAAATACTTAATGATATCAGTTTTTCTGTAAATAGTGGCGAACGTATAGGCATAGTTGGCGCATCTGGTTCAGGCAAAACGACACTTATTCAATGCATGCTTGGCATATTAAAAATTGATAGCGGTAATGTTACGATAGACGATCATTTTATGCCACATCTTAAATCATTACAAAACATTGGTTATATGGCTCAGTCTGATGCATTATATGAAGATTTAACTGGTCTAGAAAACCTCAGATTCTTCGGTAAACTCTATCGAATGAATAAAAAAGAATTACAAGCAGCAATTGATGATGTAGCAAAAATTACTGAATTGACTTCTCATCTCAATAAGCGGGTAGCTCAATACTCCGGAGGTATGAAACGCAGATTATCACTTGCCATCAGTTTATTACATCAACCACATCTTTTAATTTTAGATGAACCGACTGTAGGCATTGATCCTATACTAAAACGTAAAATATGGCAGTCATTTAATGATTTAAATAGAAACGGTATAACAATCATCATTACTACGCATGTAATGGAAGAAGCTGAGGCTTGTGATAAATTACTATTGCTATATAACAGTGAAATGATAGGTTTTGGTTCACCTCTTCGTCTTAAAGCACATTATCAGGTCGATACAATCGAAGATATATTTATCAAAGTAGGTGAATTGTAATGAAAATATTAACAATTGCACAACGCATTATCACTCAAATCATTCGTGATAAACGCACGTTACTGCTTTTATTTATAGCACCTATTATGTTACTTACTTTACTTCATTATATATTTCAGTCAGTTGATGAAGGAGAAGTACGCGTTGGAATATATCATATTCCTGAAGGACTTAATAAACAGTTAAAAGAAAATGATATAGAACGCGTCAAGATTAGTTCGACAGAAAATTTAAAAAATACGATTGAAGATAAAAATCTTGATGGCATTATTATTTCTAATAAAAAAACCATTGAAATTTATTATACGAATCTAGATACTAACAAAAATTTAAAGTTAAAATCAGCGATACAAGGGTATAAAATTAAAACAAAATTTTCAAAGTCTCAAATTGTAATTGATAATATGCAACAGAAATTTGAAGATATTAATCAGCAGATGGATAAATTAAAAGATCAATTAAAAAATTTAGGTCCTTTATTAGATCGTGTTGGAATAGACTTGCCACAAACTAATAACAAAGACAAAAAATTAGATGAAAATGACGATGTATTATTTAAGTCACACTACATTTATGGGGATAAAAATAGTAATTACTTTGATATGATTAATCCAGTAATGATTGCTTTCTTCATCTTTTTCTTTACGTTCTTAATTTCAGGAATTACATTGTTAAAAGAACGCACGACCGGTACATTAAATAAATTACTTTCAACGCCAATCAAAAGATATGAAATTGTAATAGGATATATGCTAGGTTTCTCATTGTTTGGCACTATTCAAACTGTTATGCTAGTGCTATATGCAGTATATATATTAAAAATGGAAGTTGCAGGTTCAATATCGCTACTCATCATTAGCAATATCATACTTGCATTTGTTGCGCTTAGCTTAGGTTTATTCATCTCAACTTTTGCAAAATCAGAATTCCAGATGATACAATTTATTCCACTCATCATTGTACCTCAACTACTGTTTAGTGGTATTATACCTTTAGAGAATATGCACAAACTTTTACAAATCATAAGTTATTTAATGCCACTTAAGTTTGGTGCAGATAATTTATCACGTATCATGTTAAAAGGTCAAAGTATTGAAATTATTCCTAATGTAATAATATTAATCTTTATCTTCATCTTTTTAATGATACTTAACGTCACATTATTAAAACGTTATCGTAATATATAATGCGTTGAATCATATTTAAAAGACATGTTTTGTAAAGAATAAACAAAATTATTGTAATTTTTATGTAATTTTCAAAAAAATTACCACATCAATGTGATAATAAGATAGAACTACAATAAATTAAATGAATCGGAGTGTCATTATGCTGATTAAAAATAAAAAAATACTGATTTTGACAGGTTCTTTCGGCAATGGTCATATTTCAGTGACAAATGCACTTGTTAATCAATTTAATAAAATGCACTTACCGAACGTTACTGTAATAGAACATGATTTGTTTCAGGAAGCACATCCTATTATTAATAGTATTGCCAAGAAATACTATATTAATAGTTATAAATATTTCCGTAGATCATATGAATATTTCTATTATGCAAGACCAGAGAGAACTGAATCTTGCTTTTATAAATATTATGGATTGAATAAACTTGTAAATCTTATCATTAAAGAAAAGCCGGATTTAATTCTCTTAACGTTCCCTACACCTGTTGTATCCATTTTAAAACGTGATTTCAATATTCATACACCCGTTTGTACAGTTATTACGGACTACCGTCTACATAAAAACTGGATAACACCAGACTCTGAACAATATTTTGTTGCGACAGAAGATTTGAAACAAGAATTACTTGCAATTGGCGTTCCGGATACGAATGTATTTGTTACCGGAATCCCAATCCATGAAAAATTTAATCTATCTGTTGATAGAGATGCATGGTTAAAGCAACACGGACTAGATCCAAATAAAAAAACATTGCTGATGGTAGCTGGTGCATTTGGTGTGATGGAAGGTTTAAATGAAATGCTTTCTGCTTTAGTTGACAAGAGTAATCATCAGTTTGTGGTAGTATGTGGTAAGAATCAATCACTTGTCTCAAAATTACAGCAGCAATTTAAAGGAAAAAATGTTTTAGTAATGGGATATACACAAGAGATGGCTGAATGGATGTCAGCAAGTGACCTCATGTTAACAAAGCCTGGTGGTATTACCATTACCGAAAGTTTATGTAAAAGTATTCCACTCGTATTCTTTAATCCTGCGCCAGGACAAGAAGGAGAAAATGCAGTTTATTTTAGTAATAAAGGTTATGCACGTATTACCCATTCCTATGCTGAAACAATTCATGTTACATTAGATTTGTTAAATCACGAACGAGAGCTAGAACGCTTAGTTCAAAATATGAAAAAAGATTACATTCCAAATTCTGCACAAAACATTTGTAGTTCTATTATCGAAATATTAAACGAATCACTAATCCAAAATGATATTCAATCGAAAGCGAGATTATATGCGAGACTCTTCGCGAAATAGATTTACTGGCAAAAATTTTTGGTTAATGATTTCGATTTTGTTTTTAATGGAATTTGCACGTGGAATGTATGTTTTGAGCTATCTCCCTGTATTGCCGACAACTAATTCTAAAATTACTGTTGGTATCGTTTCTCTTGCCATCACACTTCACTTTATCAGTGATGCGCTTACTAATTTTGGTATTGGATTTATGCTGAAACGATTTGGTACGAAGAAAGTTTTAAATTTAGGATTTTTATTAGCATTTTTCGGTTTGTCTATTGTAGTATGCTTCAATAACCCAATTGCTTTAATTATTGCAGCGATACTCACAGGTATTGCTGTAAGTCCAATTTGGGTCATCATGTTAAGTTCAATCGATGATACAAAACGGTCTAAACAGATGGGATATGTTTATTTTGCATGGTTAGTCGGCATGATGGCCGGAATGATTGCTATGTACTTAATATTTAAAATCCATCCGACAAAATTTACTTTTCTCATGCCAGTATTTGTATTGATTGCATGGTTGCTTTACTTTTTCGTGCATGTAGAAGTCTCATATTTTGAGAAAAAGTCTATAAAGACACAATTTGCCCACATCAAACATGTCATGATGCGACACTTAGTATTATTTCCCGGTATTGTATTACAAGGACTTGCTATAGGTATGCTTGTCCCAATATTACCAAGCTATGCGATAAAAAATCTTCATGTAACAACACTTGAATATACTTATCTATTAATCGCTGGCGGCATAGGTTGTACAATATCAATGCTATTTATTTCAAAATTTATGGATGAAGTTTCTAAAATTTATTCTCATATCGTTATATTAACTGGATTTGTCATCTTCGGTGTTGCTATATTTACTATGACGCAAATCAATAACTATTATCTAGTACTTATAGCAGCTGTGCTTATCGGTATCTTTTATGGCTTATTACTGCCAGGATGGAATGCATTTATGGCGAGTCAGGTGGAAGCGAAATTGAAAGAGGAATCATGGGGAGTATTTAATTCACTGCAAGGCATTGGCACAATGCTTGGACCTGTTATTGGTGGCGTAATTACGGAAGTATTTCATAACACTAATTTTACATTATTTACTTCAGCTAGTTTATTTTTAAGTTTAGCCTTATTTTATGGCATCTATTTTTTAAGAATGAATCATCAGAAAAACAGAGCTGATCACTAATGAATCAGCTCTGTTTTAATTTTTATTAACTTGGTAATTAATTTTTATATTTCTTAACGAGACCTTCTAAAAACGGAATAAGTTGATCTTTCATCTCTGAACGCATTGCGTATTCCATCGTTGTCTTAACAAACCCAATTTTATCTCCAACATCATAACGTTCACCTTCGAAATCATAAGCGTATACTTCATCATCTTCATTTACTCTTGCAATCGCATCAGTAAGCTGGATTTCTCCACCTGCTCCAATATTCTGTTCTTCAAGATAATTAAAAATATCTGGTGTTAACACATAACGACCCATAATTGCTAACCTTGAATCTGTTGTACCTAATTTTGGCTTTTCAATCAATGTATCGATTTCATATAAACGGCCATCCTGAGATTTTGATTCAATCATGCCATAACGTTCCGTATCTTCATACGATACAGTTTTAGCACCGATTACAGATTTTTGTTTATCATCATAAACATCCATCAGTTGTTTAATCGCAGGTACCTCACCATCAACAATGTCGTCTCCAAGCAGAACAGCAAAAGGTTCATCACCGATAAATTGCTTCGCTGTCCATATTGCATGACCCAATCCTTGTGGCGATTTTTGTCTGACATAAAAGATATTCGCTAAATGAGTTGAATGCTGTACTTTTTCCAGTAAATCATACTTTCCTTTTTCTTCTAAGTTAAATTCCAATTCCATCTGTGCGTCGAAATGATCTTCAATAGCGCGTTTATGTTTACCTGTTACGATAATGATATCTTCAATACCTGCTGCAACTGCTTCCTCAACAATATATTGAATCGTTGGTTTATCAAGTATCGGTAATATCTCCTTAGGCATTGCCTTTGTAGCTGGTAAAAATCTAGAGCCAATGCCTGCTGCTGGAATAACAGCTTTTCTTACTTTTGACATGTGCGTGACCACCCTTTATTCAAATTAAATTTTCTATTAATTATATATTCTATTATATTTTAACATACTTTATGGAATCATCTATATTAAGAAAAATAAAAAATAAAGGATAATCTTTACAAGATTACCCTTTATAAATACTCATTATCTTTGCTGTTCATTTACTGATTTAACAGCTTCATGTGTAATGTCCTGACGATGCATGTAGATGTTACGTACAATTGTTTTTATGACTGCATATGTTGGAACCGCAACAAGTATTGCCATAAATCCTCCAAGATTACCTGCTGCTAAAATAACAGTGATAATCGTAAGTGGATGAATATTTAAAGATTTGCCCATAATATTTGGAGTAATAACATTTCCTTCTAATTGTTGTGCTACAAACATAATGATAATGACATACACAACCATAACAGGCTCTTGAATTAAAGCAATGATAATCGCAGGTATTATTGCAAGATATGGACCTAAGAATGGAATCAAATTTGTGACCATCCCCCACATTGCAAGTATCAAAGCATAATCTAATCCTATGACTAAATAACCGATTAATAACAAAATACCTAGTATAAAACTTACTGTCACTTGACCCTGTATATATGATCTTAACGTTTTATCTATATCTTTAAATAAATTAACGACAAATAACTTTCTTCTTCCAGAAAATGGTGCAGCAACAAAAGGAATGAAACGATCATGATCTTTCAGCATATAGATTAAAAAGAAAGGTACTAAAATAATTAAAAATAACGTTGAAATAAATTGAGTTATAAATGAGAAGGCATTTGATACTATTTTTCCTGAAAGGCTATTTAATTTTTCAATGCCATTATTTATACCATCCTTAACGTTTTCTGGTAGTTTCTCACGTTGATCTAATGCGATATTAACATAAGATTGAAATTCTTTTTGGATTGCTGGAAAATTGTCTATAAAATTATTACCCTGTTTCATAATAATTGGTCCAACAAATGATATAAATAGACCTGTTAATATAACGAGCGTCAACATAATTGTTGTTAAACTCTGCCATCGCTTGAGATTATATCTCTTCTCCAGTTTATCCTGAAATGGAACAGTCACGTAATAAAGAAAGCCACCTAATAATAAAGGTAAGATAATCGACTTGATAATAACGATGATAGGGTAAAAAATATGATTAATTTCTAAAAAATACTTTATAATCAGAAATGTTAATAATACTCCAATCCCAAATCTAAACCACACTTTTTTTGTCATAATGTCCTCCTAGTAATGATATACGTCTATTATACCCAAAAATTAATGATATTATTGATTTATAAAAAAATATGCGAAATGAGTTGATGAATATGAAAAATGGTCTAATCACACCATTTACAATGAATAGCGAATATTTAAATAGAGCAGTAAAATTAGGCATATACTTTCCAGAAGATTACTCTCCATTCGTACAACATACATTGTTTATATGCTTTGATGGTCAGGATTTGAGTCAGATAGGAAGAATCCATCGCAAATATGAAACTTTAAAAGATGACTTAGATAACCCTGCAGTATTTCTTTTCATACATTATAATAATGTCGATGAGAGAAAAGATGAGTATCATCCAGAAGGTATTCATCGTGAAAAATTCCAGAAATTTATAGCTGAAGAATTGCTTGATTACATACAAGACACTTTTAATTTCTCACGAGATAAAAATAATACGATTGTTATCGGAGATAGCTTAGCAGCTAGTATCTCTTTAACATTTGCTATAGAATATCCTGACCTAACTTCAAAATGTTGTCTATTCTCTCCAATGATAACAGATAAAATAAATAATCAAATAAATAATCTTTCCCAAGAAAGAAAAAGTGAATTGAATCTCTATTTGGTTGTAGGTAAAGAAGAAGATCATTTTAAACTACTTACTGGAGATTATGCTGATTTTTTAAATCCGATAAGACAATTACACCAGGTGTTAATAGAAAATAATATTTCACATTATTATGCTGAATTAGATGGTGGACATACATGGAAAACATGGCATACAGAAATAGACAAATGTTTAAATTATTACTTAATTTGAAATTCTGATATAATTGAATTATCAGAAAAAAGGGGGATTTATTATGAAACTAGGCATTGTATTATACCCATCAAAGGCGTATCAGGATGAAATTAATCAGTATCGTAAGCGCTATGATTCTCATTATGCTTTAATTACACCACATATTACGATTAAAGAAGCATTTGAAGTAGATGATAACGACATTGACGCTGTTACTGATAAATTGAAGGAAGTAGCAAAAGCAGTACAACCCGTTGAAATTAACGTGGAAAAAGTATCAGATTTTGCCCCAACTCAAAATATCATCTATTTAAAAGTTAATCCGAATGATAATCTCGTTAAATTATTTGAATTATTGAACGATGGATCATTCTATGGTACGAACACGTATCCATTCGTGCCACATTTTACAATTGGCCAGGGTTTTTCTTCGCAGGAATTCGAAGACCTAAAAGGTCAATTATCAATGAAAGATGTTACACATTCTGAAGTTATCGATAACATCAGTCTTTGTTATCAGTTAGAAAATAATACCTGGAATGTAAAAGAAACATTTAAATTAGGGGAATAAAAAAAGCCATTACGGCTTTTTTTATTTTTTATCCGACGATATGATATCCGCCATCTACATGAATATTTTCTCCAGTAACCCCACTTGATAAGTCAGTTAATAAATATAATGCTGTTTTACCAACTTCAATAGTGTCCACATTTCTTCTTAATGGTGAAAGTGCTTCAATTTCTTTTAGTATCATATTAAAGCTACCAACACCTTTCGCACTTAATGTTCTGATCGGTCCCGCAGAAATTGCATTAACTCGGATGCCATCTTGTCCTAAATCAGATGCTAAATATTTAACGTTAGCCTCTAACGATGCTTTCGCTACACCCATCACGTTATAGTTAGGAACAGCAAATTCTCCGCCGATATACGTTGTTGTAACGATAGAGCCACCTTCACGCATCAACTTTGAAGCTTCTCTAGCTACAATTGTTAATGAATATGAACTGATATCCTGAGCCAGCAAAAACCCTTCACGACTCGTATCGATGAAACGACCGCGTAAATCTTCCATATTTGCAAATGCGATAGAATGAAATACACCATCAATTCGTCCAAATTTATCTCCAATTTGCTTAAATGCATTAACAACATCATCATCGCTCTGTACATCACATTGTATCATTTCTGCATTCTGATTATGCTTAAAGTTAGGTAACAACTTCACTAATTCATTCTTACTTCTTTCTTTACGATAAGTAAATATGAGTTTACAACCCACTTCATCTAAAACTTGAGCAACCCCATAAGCAATACTTCTTTTATTCGCTATCCCCATAATTACGTATACTTTATCTGCAAAATTTAACATCATCGTTCTCCTTTATATGCAAGTTCTAGTATCTAGTACTAATTTATTTAACTATAACATAAATAATTACTCAAAAAAAGTGAATCATATCTTTCCTATAAACAAAAAACAATCTGGCAATGTCACATAATGCCAGATTGTTGATACTTAAAATAATTCTAATTCACGTTTTATTTCATCTACATAGTTTCTTTCAC
Organism: Macrococcoides bohemicum; assembly: GCF_016865215.1. Lineage (NCBI taxonomy): Bacteria > Bacillati > Bacillota > Bacilli > Caryophanales > Staphylococcaceae > Macrococcoides > Macrococcoides bohemicum. Next base: position 858,911 of record NZ_CP054482.1, on the reverse strand, counting down.
CGGTAACAATTAATCGGTCTTTAAAGTGAAGTTCCGTTTCACCATGTGGCACAATAGAATCATTTCCGCGTAATATACGCACGAAGATAATATCACCTGAGAATGGGAATTCACGTAATTGCATCTCATGATATTTTGTATTTAACATTTCAATTTCATACAATGAAGTTTCAACGTTAGATAAAAGATTTAACATGTTTGGTGATTCAATTAACCCTTTTAATAAAGTTTTAGTACTCTGGAACTCACTGAATACTTCGATACCTGCTGCAGTTAACGTATCGTCTTCCTGCAATGTTTCTAAACGGCAGATTACACGTGGTACTCCTTCTTGTTTCGCCATTACTGCAACACTTCTATTAATTGATTCATCATTAGCCGAACAAACAACAATGTCAAAATCAAAGAGACCAGATGCAGATAATTCCTCGTAACTATATGCATCAAGTTCAATTGTTTCCAGATCCTGAATCGTTCTTTTATCGACATTATTCTTTAAGTAGAATAACGTTGGTAAATATAAATCTGATTTAAAGCTTTGTGCGACAGGTATTGATAACTGGTTCTTACCGATAAATGCCACTTTAATCGTTTTTTCTTCAGTGATAGCAACCGGGAAAGTCTTCTTAAATAGTATAGGAACAATGACACAAGTGATTACTGCTGCTAATATTAAAGTACCACTTGTAGCACCATCAATTGTACCTAATCGTTCAGCGATTTTTGCCGAAGCGATAACAAGTGATAGCGTAGAAGTCAGCAAGAATGAAGACGCAATAACTGTTTTTGTATCATACCACTTTTTTAATATTGCTATCGGAATGACTTTAGTTAAATAGAATGCAATTAATAAAAATGGAATAATGATTAATCCTGAGGGATCTTTAAATAAAGCTGGTATATCTAAATCAACACCTACCATAATAAAGAACATCGGAATAAAGAATCCATATCCAAATGAATCTAATTTATTTACCATATCCTTATCGGGACCTAGAAGACTCACAACACACCCTGCTAAAAAGGCACCTAATATATTTTCAGCACCTACACCTTCAGCAAGTGCAACAAGCAGAATAATTAAGGCAAATACTGCACGAATTCCGATTTGAGTCGTCCCTGCCATCAGTTTTTCCAGGAATGGCGCCTTTTTAAAATTCTTACCGGTAACATAAAATAATCCGGTAAATACGATTAATATACCAATTAACCAAATCGGTGAATCGCCTTCAGCATATAATGTGCCATATAAAGTTAACATTAAGATTGTGGCTAAATCAGCGATTACTGCTACTAACAAGATGATTTGTCCAATTGTAGTCTGCATAATATTCATTTCTTTTAAGGTAGGTACTACTACACCTAAAGAAATGGTAGAAATAATAATGACCATCAATAATACATCGTCTATTATCCCAGCCCATTTAAATAAATAAGCTGCAATAATCGAGAGTATCAAAATGCCGGTAAATATAATTGATGAGATTACAATTGGATTTGGTTCTTTTTGTTTTGCTTTTTTCTGTTTCGATGATGATTTAAAAGCTTTAAAATCAATTTCTAAACCACTTAGAAACATTAAGAAAATAAATCCTAAAGTTGAAAGCATATTTAACATCGCTGTACGATCTACCCAATTAAATAAAGACTTTCCTACGATAATCCCCATTAATATCTCTGCGACAACTACTGGTAAAAAATTAATACGCAGACGATTCAATAATATTGGTGTTAAGAAAGCACAAACGACAACAATTACGAGTGATAATAATTCTGCATGATTTCCCATCTTTTCCTCCTAAGTTAAATAACTCATAAAAGTGGTTGCTAATCCAAAATAGATCAACATACTTATAATATCATTTGTAGTAGAGATAAATGGCCCACTGGCAACAGCAGGATCTATCTTTAAACGATGCATCACTAGAGGTACCATCGCTCCAGCTAAAGTTGCGACCGTCATAGCAATCGTTAAACTAAAACATACAATTAATCCTAGTACCGGAGTTCTATATAATACACAAATTATTAGAAATAACATTACAGAGCAACTTAATCCGGTGATAAATCCAGAACCCGCTTCTCGTAATGCTAACTTAAACTTGCTTTGTTCATCGATTTCACCTGTTGAAATACCGCGAACAACAACGGCTAAACTTTGCGTACCGGAGTTTCCTGCCATTCCTCCAATAAGCGGTATAAACGCCGCTAGTAAGGCAACCTTACTTAAAGTATCTTCAAACTGACCTAATATCGATGCAGTAATCATCCCCATCACGGTTAATGCCATCAACCACGGCAATCTTTTACGGGCTGTCGCAAACATAGAATCATCTGTAGAATCAATATCGCTTACCCCGGCAAGTTTTGAGTAGTCTTCACTTGCTTCTTCATCGATAACATCTAAAATGTCATCGATTGTAATGATACCAAGTAGATGATTTTGATAATCGACAACAGGAATCGCCAAGAAATCATAGTCTTTCATGATATTCGCAACATCTTCCTGATCATCTGCTACATTTACGCTAATAACACGTTCATTCATTATATCTTCAATATACTCATCATTTTCTGCAACAATGAGATCTCTTAGAGAGATTACACCGACAAGTTGTTTTTTTTCATTCAGTACAAAAATATAATAAATGGTTTCCGCTTGAGGTGCTTGTTCCTTTAATTGAATCATTGCTTCGCGCACAGTACTTAAAGATGATACAGAAATAAATTCCGTAGTCATCAAACCACCGGCCGTATCCTCTTCATAATGTAACAGCGCTTTTATTTCACCTGCTGTCTCTTTATCCATCAGCAGAAGCAAACTAGCAATCTTTGTCTTAGGTAGCATCTTTAAAATATCTACTGCATTATCTAAAGACATCTCTTCAAACATACTACTTGCATATCGTGCGTCCATCTCTTCGAAGATATGATCATATTCATCATCTTCCATTTCAGTTGTTTCCATAAATTCTGCGACTTCTTTTGGAGATAAATAATGATAGATTTTATCTCTAAATTCATCACTTGATTCGGTAAAATATTCACCTTGATCATATGTATGAAGTTTGAGAAATTCCTCTCTAAACTGGTCTATATCACCACTCAACAACAGTTCATCTAACGCTTCTTTGTTATACATTTCTTCTTCTAAAACAACTTCTTCTTCCGCCATAATCTCACCTCCAAAATACAATTTATTATAACACATCAAAAAATTGACTTAAATCTTTAGGTAATGATGACTTTATATTTATTTGATTTCCGTAAATCGGATGATTAAATCGGACTTCGTATGCATGAAGTGCATGTCTATCAATTTTGTTGTCATTCCCGTACAATGTGTCACCAATCAATGGGTGTCCCAGCGCGGAAAAATGGACACGAATTTGATGTGTTCTACCTGTGTGCAGACGTGCTCTTATCAATGATATATGCATGGGTTTATTATATTGAAGTAATTGATATTCAGTTCGAGAATTTTGTCCATAGACACTTACCTGTCTGGTGATGATTGAAGTGTCACTTCTTTCAATCGGCATGCAAATATTACCTTTAACCTTCAATTCACCATGACAAATTAATAAATAATGTTTCTCTATTTCATTCGTCAGTAAATGATGTATCAACTGATGTTTAGCAAAAACTACAATGCCACTCGTATTTCTATCCAGTCTGCTAACAGGATGAAGCATACTGTTATCATCATTCCGTTCAAGATATCCATATACCGCTTCTAATAAGCTGTCATGTGGATGTATTTGAGACGGTATCGTATTCATATAACTTGGTTTATTTACAATGATCAAAAATAAATCTTCATATAATATTTCAATTGGGATGTGGCTCGTTTTTAAGTAAAGGCTTCTTATTTCCTCAGGAAGTCGCACAGTTAATATATCATCTTGAGATATATGTGCTCTAACAGTTACAGGATGATTATTTACAAGTAAAGCGCCATTTTGTTTAATGGCGCTTAATGATTTCTTGCTATAACGCTGACTTTGTAAAAATGTTTTTACAGTTGTGGCTTCTTTAATATTGTATATAATTTGAATCAATCGTTTGCTATAAAAGAATCGTGAACTCTTTTCCAGAATGGAAAAGGCCTAAATCTTGCAAAACGAACTTTTTCATCTGCAACACGATATTGTATCGAAGCCACACCTTTATGATCTGCTGTCAGATGATCAAAAGTAAGTTGTAAAGTACTAGGGTTATCAGGAACGACTTTACATGTATGGTGCTTTGGTAATACTAAAGGAGATCCTACTGTACGAAACACACGGTTATTGATCGATGCTATTTCAGTAATTTGCATCGCCTCTAAAGAAGGATGGATTAATGCGCCGCCGAGTGCTTTATTATATGCAGTAGACCCACTCGGTGTCGAAATGCATAAACCATCTCCTCTAAAACGTTCAAATTGATCCCCACGGATAAACAAATCAGCTACGAGTGTTGCTCCATTGTGCGTTTTAACTGTTGCTTCATTAAGGGCTAAATATCTTGATGGTCTTCCTTCATGATATCTTACAATCACTTCAACTAAAGGATATTCAATGACCTGAAAAGAGTCATTATTTATGGCAAGAATTAATTTTTCAACTTCATGTGGTAGCCAGTCTGCATAAAAACCCAGATGTCCTGTATGTATTCCAACAAAACTTGTTTCACTCAAACGATGACTATATGTATGAAAGGCTTGTAATAATGTACCGTCACCGCCTACAGAAATTACTATTTCGGGTGTTTCAACATCTTCAGTCATATTAAAATCTTTCATAAATCCTGTCATTTTCTGTTTTAAAGCATTGCTTTTCGAATCACCTTTAGACAATATATTAAAGCGCATTTATTCACCCTCTTAGTCTCTAATCTCACTACGTTGTTCTGAGTAAAACTTTTGAGCTTCTTTTATTTCTTCTCGAATTTCAGACATTTCTTCATCTAATAGATATGCTGCTTCTGCTGCACGCTCTAGACGATTTTGAATTTCTGGTGGATAGTCTCCTGCATATTTATAACGTAATGTATGCTCAATTGTTGCCCAGAAGTTCATCGCTAACGTCCTTATTTGTATTTCTGCCAGTATAAATTTTTGACCTGTTAATGTTTCAATTGGATATTTAATAATGACATGGTATGAGCGATAACCACTTTCTTTTGTGTCTTTAATATAATCGCGTTCTTCAACTACTTCAAAATCATGTCTATTTCGCAACATCTGTACAACAACATCTATATCATCAACGAATTGACACATCAGTCTAAGACCAGCAATATCATACATTTCTTCACTTAAACGATCAAACGGAATACCACGCGTATTTGCTTTCTCAATGATACTTGGTATCGGTTTAACTCTACCCGTAACAAATTCTATCGGTGATGATTTTCCTTCTGATTGAATTTGTTTACGGATACCTTTTAATTTTATTTTAAGTTCATCGATTGCTTGTTTATATGGTGATAAAAATAAATCCCATTGGTTCATAACAACACCTCATTCTATAGCTTAAAAACCTCTTCAACACGTTCAACAAAAGGTTTCCCATAATTAAAATTTCCTTGAATATTATCGATAAGTTCATCAAATTCTTCTTTAAAATTAATCAGTTCAATTGTACCGTATAAAAACCACGGATATGATTCATAAGCTTTCATCATATGCCAGGTCTCTTCTACAAAACGCAAATTTGCGAAACTCTCGCCACTATCAAGTAAATATACAAATTGAAAATTATCACTATCCACCACCATCGTACCAGTGGCTGTAGCTTCAATTGGTGATTCTTCAGTAAATATCATAACTTTATTTTCTTCTAATTTAATTTCATTGACATGTAAATTCATTTTTTGTGTCATCTCCTTAACATGAATATTTTAACATAATTATTATAAATGTTTTAATGTTTCTTGATTTAGTAATGAATAGAATGTAATATACTTTACTTCATTTATTATGTTGTACATAATTAAAATATATAAAGGGGGTTCACCATGGAAGAACTTGAAATTGAATTCAAGAATCTACTTGATTATTCAACTTATGAACAATTAAAAAATGCGTTATTTATCGATGCCCCGATGATTACGCAAACCAATTTTTATATCGATACGAATCAATTCGATTTAAAATCTCACAAATGTGCACTTAGAATTCGCGATAATGGTGCATCTAAAATGATGACATTAAAAATACCACAAGCAATTGGTGTCATGGAGTATTCTGGTGTGATTGATGAGCGTATCATAGATCAGGAATATATTGCACAACGTTTTATCCCTGAAAATATTGACCAGCAATTAAAAAAAATGAATATTGCAGATAATTCACTTCGTGTATTTGGTGCATTATCTACAGAACGTCGGGAAATAGAATATAAATCCGGTCTTCTTGTTCTTGATGCCAGTTATTATCTTGATACTAACGATTACGAGCTGGAATATGAAGTAAGCAACTACGAAGAAGGCAAAGTACATTTTGATGCGTTACTTGAATATTATAACATTGACAAACAAGAAACAATTAGCAAAGTACAAAGATTTTATAACCACTACAGTAAACTTACAAGCAAAATACTTTAAAATTGTAATAGACATGCTATATTAGAATGAAAGTAAGGAGATGTCAGATGGATACAATTTTTGATCGTATCGGTCAGGAGGATTTATATCAAATGATAGATATCTTTTATTCGTATGTTAAAGAAGATGAGCGTATTAATCATTTATTTCCTGGTGATTTTAATGAAACTGCTCGAAAACAAAAACAATTTCTAACACAATTTTTTGGGGGACCAACGCTTTACTCTGATGAACATGGTCATCCCATGATGCGTGCACGTCATATGCCTTTTATGATAGGAGAATATGAAAAAAATGCATGGCTCGAAAATATGACGAAAGCTGCATATGAAGTAAGGATGGATGAAGGTGTCAGAACTTACTTATTGCAACGTTTAACGCTTACTGCTGAACATATGAAAAATGTCGATTAAAGGATGAAGGTGATGTAGAATGGGACAACTACAATTAATAGTAAATCAAACGCGAGAACAATTAGCACCAAATAAAAAAATAGAAATCTATTCTTTCTTTGATCCTTTTTGTAAAGATTCATGGGAACTTAAAGCAACTTTACGCAAGTTGCAAATTGAATACTATCAATTCGTAGAAATCAAACAAATTCTACTTCCTACTTTGAAGGTACTTACAAAATGTCAGGCACAAAGTACAACTTACGATGATAATATTGCTTTAGCATTCAAAGCAGCTGAATTACAAGGAAGAAAGAAAGCAAATTTATTTTTGAATTTTATACAGAATGAAATAATGCCAAAACAAGATATAATCACAAAAGAATTGATTATGCATTGTGCTCAAAAAGCAGGATTAGATATTGAAGTTTTCACCAATGATATACGTAGTAATCATGTAACATCCTCATTAAAGTGCGATCAACATATCGCGAATGAAATGGATGTCAGTGTTACACCTACACTTGTTTTCTTTAATGAAAATTATGAAGATGAAGGATTAAAAGTAGAAGGTATTCACGCTTATCATATATACACTTATATCATCAATGAACTTGTCGAAACGCCGATCGAAAAAAAGTTACCACCATCGCTTTCAGAATATATTTGTGAACAGGAAATGGTAAGTGAGCACGAACTCGAAACTGTTTATGAGTGGCCACATAATATATTAATGAATGAGCTACGAAAGTTAAAGCTTCAGAATATTATTGAAGATGTTTATTATGATCATGACTTATTCTGGCGTTTTAAATCACTATAGAATAGCACACAAAAAACCGATATCGTATAGGATATCGGTTTTTTGTGTGCCTTTTTTTCCAAAGAATTTATTAGTACAGTTTCATTGTTTTTCATAACAGTTATTTGTGCACTTAAAATATAATAATAAAAAATCTCATAAAAAAATACCGTGTCTGATTACACGGTATTTAAACAAAGGGGATGGGAGAAATTTTTCACTCAAACAAAGGGGTATGTTTGGTATGTGATTAATTTCATGTACTTAATATAACACGGAATTTGTTCTGTTTCAAATAAAATGGATACTGTTCACAAAGTTGACATATTGTAAACGTATTCACTGTTTATTTATTATTTTGATAATTTTATTAATCTTTCAAATTCATCTAATCTTTCTTCGAATACTTTACATGCATTTTCTATTGCAACGCTTGATGTCATATCGACACCTGCTTTCTTAAGCACTTCGATAGGATAATCAGAACTACCTGCTTTTAAGAAATAATTGATATAACGTTCCACAGCAGGTGCTCCTTCTTCAAGAATTTGCTTGCTTAACGCAAATGCTGCACTATATCCTGTTGCATATTGATAAACATAATAGTTGTAATAAAAATGTGGGATACGACTCCACTCATATTGAATATTATCATCAGTTATTACAGCATCTCCATAATATTTCTTATTCAATGCTGCATACTCTTTATTTAATCGTTCAGCAGTTAATGGTTCATTATTTTCAACGATCGTATGGATGATATGTTCAAATTCAGCAAACATCGTCTGTCTGAATACAGTACCTCTGAATCCATCTAACTGGTAATTGAGTAGATATAGTTTTTTCTTTTCATCATCTAAATTTTTGTACATATAATCTGCCAGTAAAGCTTCATTACATGTTGATGCTACTTCAGCAACAAATATTGAATAGCCTGACATATTAGACGGCTGACTTTTTCTTGAAAAATAGCTATGTGCACTATGGCCAAACTCGTGTGTTAAGGTAAATGTATTGTTTACATTATCTGTCCAGTTCATTAATATAAATGGATTTGTACCAAATGTTCCAGATGAATAAGCACCACTACGTTTTCCTTTATTTTCGTATACATCTACCCAGCGATTCGTTAATCCTTCTTTAATTACTTCTATATATTCACTACCCATCGGTTCAAGTGATGTCAGCATCCAATCTTTCGCTTCTTCGTAAGTAACTTTGAATTCAACATCTTCTATTAATGGTGTATACATATCATACATATACATCTCATCTAGACCTAATAATTCTTTACGTAATGCTGTGTAGCGATGTAATAATGGCAGATGATCATTAACCGTCTTAACTAACGTATCATATACAGACTCCGGTATATCATTGTTTGATAATGCTTGATGACGAGCACTTTCATAATTTCTTACTTTACTTGAAAATACGCTTGCCTTTACTTTTCCTGCTAGTGTTTGTGACAATGTATTATTAAATTCACCGTATCTAGAGTAAACCTCTTTATATGCGTTTTTACGTAATACACGATCATCAGACTCTAAATAAGTAATATAGTTACCATGAGATAACGGTAATGAATTACCATCTTTATCTTTTATGTTATCAAAAGTTAAATCGGCATTATTAAACATACTAAAAGTATTGCTTGAAGCAGAAAGTGCTTCCTGAGCTTCAGCTAATATCAATTCTTCTTTCTCACTAAGAACGTGTTCACGTCGTTTATTAATTTTTTCAAGATCAAATTTGAAACGCTCTAATCCTTTATTCTCTGCAATAAATGTATTTAACTGTGATTCATCAATTGTCATCAGCTCCGGTAACATAAAACTCCAGGCAGATGAGAATTGACTTGCAAGCGTTGCAGCACGTTGCTCAAAAGCAGTATACTTGGCATTTGTAGTATCTTCATCATGTTTAAGATGTGCATATACATAGACTTTACCTAATAATTCATCAATTTCAGCATCTAATAGTAATGCATTTAACAAAGTTTCACTTGAAGTACCTAGTTTACCTTGAAATGCTTTTTCTTTGCCAAGATACTCTGAAAGCTCAGTAAAGGCACTTTCCCACGCGTCATCGGATTTAAATATTGTCGTTAAATCCCATGTGTTTTGCTCATGTTGCTCGCTTCTTGTTATTAATTCTGTCATTTTAAATCCTCCATTTCTTTAATACATATAATTTTCTCACTTTTCTGTTATTAATGCACGCATTTGATTTGATATATGCTGATAAACTTTTAAGATGTGTAAAGCTAGTTCTGGAGGCGATATCATTAAGTTACTTTGTTCAGATAATTTTAAGCAATGCATCCATTTTTGAAAATCAAATTGTTGATTGTGAATCATCACCATCAATTCAACCTGCCATTCTATAGGATGTTTATCTATATATATTTGTTCAGGTATTACTATACGTAAGTATTCTGGTATATTTCTATGGTCTAACCTGAGTTGATAAAGTCCACTTAATGTGGGCTGCAGCACTGACTTTTTTGCTAAGCAATTTTGAATATGCTTTTTCGTTTCTATCTTGCTTAATATACGATGTGTTATTTTTAACTGATTATCAGAAATTATTGAAAGTATCACTTCTCCATTCATAATCCTACTAATTTTAATTTCAAATTCATTATGATTCAGTACACGGGTAATCTGTAAGGCAAAAAATGATTTTAACTGCGTATGATAAGCAAACAATACATTACTTGCTAAATGAATTAATGATTTTTGAAAGTATGTTAGTTTCATTTTCGTATCATTGATATTTATATCTTCAAATTTAGTAATCCATATTACATCCACACCAATTGATTTGTAGCCAGAAGTTCTCGCAGCAATGTGAGAAATCGGGATTACCGACATCTGTAGTTCAAATGCTATAGAAGAAGTGTGATAACAGTCAGGTATCTGCTCAATGGATGATAAATAATATTCCATAAAACATGTTGAAGGATCAAATAAATCATATAAAGCATATTTACCTTCTATATGGGCGATTGTTTCTTTTTTGTATGTATACATAAAACAATCTTTTAAAGTTTGATGTGCAAAATGCGATAACTTAACTTTTCCTTTTTTTAATACAACAGGTTTATTACAAATTGGACAAGTGTATCGGCCCGGCAATGCACGATTGGCCTCAATTAATTCTCCGGCAACATTTAAAGCAACAAGCATAAAAAAGCACCTCCTACTTATATATAGTAGAAAGTGCTAAAAGTATTTTTTACAAATGTGTAAATATTGTAAATCACTACAATTTAAAATATTTTTGTACTTGATGTTTCACATTATGACTCATCACGACTTTTCCATACTCTTCAAGTTGTTCTTTAGAAATACGGGATTCATCAGCATACTCTAATATATGCGCAACATATGTATGTACTTCATCATCTGATAAACGTTCATCAAACTGTACATAATAATAATATCTTCCTTCATGCATATAAAGTAGGTCTTCAATGTCGATATCAAGATGATCATCATAACCGAATTGGATAACATGCTCTAGATTATCAAAGTGTGCAATAAATTCATTATCGAGATCATTTATTTCAGATGCTTTCATTAATAAATCACGTAACTCTTTTTCATCCCGAACTGATTTACTTAAGAAATCGTTCACCTGATATTCAAGATTTTCAGGTGATTCATCATCCGGTAAATGTAAAACATCATCCTGTTTAGTTTTTGTAACAACAAATTCAATACCTTTATCAAATGCATGAACTTGTATCCATAATGGCCCTTCAACAAAAAATTCTTCCTCTTCGTTGATTTCTTCCATCATAGACCAAAAGAATTCTTCACCAGCTTTACGGTTCGTCCATAAATCATCACGTTTAAATCCTCGAGCCTCTATATCTGCATATGTTAAATAAAATTTTAATGTAGTGTCATTTACGCGTTCAATTCTCATGGTCTATTCCCCCTATCAATAGAATTGTAAGTCTATTGTACATTAAAGGGTATATCCTCACAATGAATTAACCTTAAAGTGATACATAAAAAAGCTGTCAAATTCATTCATGTGAACAAATTATGACAGCCTGTTATTTTAAATTAATCTACCATACGTTGTGCTTCCAATAATTGGAACGTACGCACTTTACGTGGTAAGAAACGTCTGATTTCGTCTTCATTGTATCCAACTTGTAAACGCTTTTCATCTAAGATGATTGGACGACGTAATAAACCAGGGTTCTTTTGAATAATTTCATATAATTCCTGTAAAGGTAATGCGTCGATATCGACATTTAATTTTTGGAATGTTTTTGAACGTGTAGAGATGATTTCATCTGTACCATCTTCTGTCATTCTTAAGATTGCTTTTATTTCATCGATTGATAAGTTTTCTGAAAATATATTACGCTCCGTATACGGAATGTCATGTTCTTGTAACCATGCTTTCGCTTTACGGCAAGATGTGCAACTTGGTGAAGTAAATAATGTTACCATACATCTCACTCTCCTAATTGTGTTATTTATCAGTTAGATTATTATTTGCATAATTTATCTTAAACGCTTAATTATATTTACCCTTTATGCGTTAACTTAAACATTGTCAAATGATATAAATTAAAAAATAATTATACAATTAAATTAAGCAATCAAAATGTAAGATAAATGCTATTGATGTTTGTTCTAACCTGATATTATTATTATATTATCTGAACATTAAAATTTAATGAGAATTCTCTAATAAAATGAAAATAATTATCTGAACATTCAATCATTAATTACTGAAGTTAATCTCATAAATTTTATTATTTACTCTTACACTATACACCTTATAAATCCTTATTACAATACGTTTTCATAAGTTTTCATTTTTGTCACATATTAAATTAATCCTAATTTTTATTAAATCTGTTTATTTATTATATCCTTTTATATAGTACAATATACTTACTATTATAAAAGGAGTTTTATATATGCAAACATTATTTTCAGGTATTCAACCGAGTGGTGTTCCTACAATCGGAAACTATATAGGTGCATTACAACAATTTGTTGAAATTCAAAATGACTACGACTGTTACTTTTGTATTGTTGATCAACACGCGATTACCGTTCCTCAGGACAAAGCAGCATTACGAAAGAATATTCGCTCACTGGCAGCACTTTATCTTGCTAGTGGATTAGATCCGGAGAAAGTAACGCTCTTCATCCAATCAGAAGTCCCAGCTCATGCTCAGGCAGGATGGATGCTAACAACGATTTCAACGATTGGTGAACTAGAACGTATGACGCAATTTAAAGATAAGGCAAAGGATCGTAAAGAAGGTATTCCTGCAGGATTATTAACTTATCCACCACTTATGGCTGCAGATATATTATTATATGGCACACATATCGTTCCTGTCGGTGATGATCAGAAACAACATCTTGAATTAACGCGTGACCTCGCTGAACGATTTAACAATAAATATAATGATATATTTACGATTCCAGAAATTAGAATGCCTAAAGTCGGTGGACGCGTGATGAGTTTACAGGATCCTACGAAAAAAATGAGTAAATCTGATAGCAATACGAAAGGATATATCTCTCTTCTTGACCCACCGAATACTGTAGCGAAAAAAATCAAAAGTGCAGTTACTGATTCTGAAGGGATCGTAAAATATGATAAAGAAAATAAACCAGGCATTTCTAATTTGTTAGGCATTTATTCAATCTTCTCAGATAAAACGATTGAAGAACTTGAAGTTATATATGAAGGAAAAGGTTATGGCGACTTTAAATCAGATTTAGCAGATGTTGTAGTAGCATTTATTACACCTTTCCAGGAAACATACGAATACTACATGAATTCACCAGAACTTGATGAAATACTCGACCGTGGTGCTGAAAAAGCCGCATTTAAAGCAAATAAAATGCTTAAAAAGATGGAGAACGCAATGGGGCTAGGCAGAAAAAGAAAATAAAAAAAAGAGCACTTCACTGAAATTCAGTGAAGTGCTCTTTTAGTTGTAACTATTTTTTACCTTCGATAGTAACTTCTTTTAAAGTCGTATCTCCAGCAAATTTATGAGTTACATAGTTTTTAATGTATGGTTGACGTAAACGTGCAGTTCCACGTTGATACATCGGAATGATAGCTGCATCTTCTAAGAATAATGTTTCTGCTTCTTGTAAAGAAGTCCAGCGTTTTTCTGGATCTGCTAATAATGGACCTTTAGCATCTTTAACTAATTTATCAAATTCTTTGTTTGACCAATCCATTTGGTTATGTGGACCGTCAGTTACGAACATATCGATAAATGTCATTGGGTCTGGATAGTCTGGACCCCAACCAGCAAATGATAATTCATAGTTACCTTTAGATTCTAAAGATAATTTTTGTTTGAATGGTTGTTGCTTAATTTTTAAAGTAACACCTGGTAAATTAGTTTCTAATTGTTCTTTTATATATTCAGCATCTTTTTTAGATGTATCTGCATCATATGTTAAGAATTCAAAATTAAACTTGTCTTTACCTAATTCTTTTTTCGCTTTTTCATAGTAATTATTCGCTTCATCTTTATCATAGTTTAACGGAGATTTTACACCATCGATATAATCTTTACCGTCTGGACCTTTAACGAATTCTTTAGGCATTAAAGTATCAACTGCTACTGATCCATTGTTTAATAAAGTTTTTACGTATTTATCTTTATCAATTGATTTCGCTAAAGCTAAACGTAAGTTTTTGTTTTGTAAATCTTTGTTTTTTGATTGGTTGATACGTACAAAGTAAGTAGAAGCATCTAATTCAGTAGAGAATTGATCTTTGTATTTCGCATCGTTTTTGTACTTATCTACGTTTTCAGCTGTTAAACCTACAGCATCGATTTTACCAGTAGTGTATAAGTTTAAAGCAGTTTGTGTTTCTTTAACGATTTGGTAGTTAATTTCTTTTAACTTTACTTTATCTTTATCCCAGTATTCTTTGTTTGGCGTTAACTGGTAGTTTTTCTCAGTGTTCCACTCATTTAATACGAATGGACCATTGTATAAAGCATCGTCTTTAGTTGTACCGTACTTGTCACCTTTTTCTTTAACGAACTTTTCATTTTGTGGTAAGAAAGTACCGAATGCTAATAATTCCTGGAAGTAAGGAACGTTAGTTTCTAATTGAATTTCTAATGTGTTATCGTCAATTGCTTTAACACCTAACTCATCAGGTTTCGCTTTACCTTCCATGATTTTGTTAGCATTTTTTAAATCCGCCATAATATATGCATATTCAGCACCTGTTTTAGGATCCATTGTACGTTTCCATGCATATTCAAAGTCTTTCGCTGTTACAGGGTCACCATTAGACCATTTTGCATCTTCACGTAATTTGATTGTCCATGTTTTACCGTCTTTAGACTTTTCAGGGTCACCTTCAGCGACACCCGGAACAGCCTTATCGTCTTTATCTAAAGTATAAAGACCTTCCATTACCTGGTTGAAAGTATCGAAAGATACTTGGTCAGTTGCTAATGAAGAATCCATAGATGGAATATCTGATGATGACGCAAAATTTAATACTTGATCACTTTTACCACCATCTTCACCGCCACTACTAGATTTCTTATCTCCGCCACCTGAACAAGCTGAGACAAAACCAGTTAAAGCTAATAATAGAACTAAAAACCATTGAAAATTCTTTTTCATTCAACTTCCCCCTACATATAAATTATTCAATCTGCTGTTTGGAATATTCAGAAGATTTGTATTAATTATATTTTATATTCAAAGGTATAGCAATACTTTTTTTATACATTTTTTAATTCTTTTGAATATTTTATTATTTTATATTTATTCACATTCTTTTATTAAGTATAACTTTAAATTTCTTTCTGAATCCCTTAATAATGGTAAGTTATTTTTCTTATGTTTTGTTATCATTTATAAAGTGTATTTTTTCCTTTTTATATTTTTTTATAAATTTATAAAGATTTTTGCATAAAAAAAAAGACATAGCGATATTTCCATCGCTATGTCTTTAAATGATTAATAATTATGATTATAAGATTTCTTTAATGCTTCGTATTCTTTAGGTGAGCAATATACGTAATGATCTGGAGCAACTTCACGTAACTCTAATACATCGTCAGCAGTATACGCATGAACATCGGGGTTATACGTTTTACGTACGCGTGTGCGCTCTGATTCAGGATCTGGTAATGGAATTGCAGATAACAATGACTTCGTATATTCATGAAGTGGATTGTTATAGATAGCATCCGCTGGTCCTACTTCAACTAATTTACCGAAATACATTACACCAATACGGTCTGAAATGTATTTAACCATTGATAAATCATGGGCGATAAATAAGAATGTTATTCCGCGTTCATTCTGTAATTTCTGCATTAAGTTTACAACCTGCGCCTGAATAGATACGTCAAGCGCTGAGATTGGTTCATCGGCAATAATAAACTCTGGTTCTACTGCTAATGCACGTGCGATACCGATACGCTGACGTTGTCCTCCTGAGAATTCATGTGGATAACGGTTAGCATGTTCTTTAGATAAACCTACAGTCTCAAGTAACTCGTAAACACGGTTTGCACGATCCTGTTTATTCTTTGCAAGTTTATGAATATCGATACCTTCAGCAATAATATCCATAACTTTAAGTCTTGGGTTAAGTGAAGCATAAGGATCCTGGAAGATCATCTGCATGCGACGATTAAACTTTAATAAATCTTTTTTGTTTTTAATCGACTGAATATCAGTCCCATCAAAGATAACTTCTCCACCAGTCGCATCATATAATTTAATCAGTGCACGTCCTGTTGTTGATTTACCACAACCTGACTCACCTACCAGACCTAACGTTTCACCGCGATAAACATCAAAAGTAATATCATCGATCGCTTTTACTTCATTTTTCTTGCCAACGTTGAAATATTGTTTTAAATTTTTTACTTCGATTAATTTTGTTTTTCCTTCAGCATAAGGTTTTGAACCCACTGCTTTTCTTTCTGCTTCAGAAAGTTTTGTTTTATTTAAGTCTGCTTCATTATAGTGTGATGCATCTTCAACAATCTCATCTTCACTTACTTGAATCGGACCATCTTCTATTGAATGTTCTACAGTATGATCTGCAGGATGCTCTGAAGTATGATTCACAGTTTTTTCAACTTTAACATCTTCTACTGTATTTCCTGTCTCATCAATTACTTTAACACGACCATCCGTATTGTTATGCACTTTATCGTCTCTCATTAAAAGCTAACCCCCTCAACACGTTTTGGCTCTGCATAGTCACCAGGCATAGGGCGCAGCTTTTGTTTAACCATTTCAGGTGGTTCAACTTTAGGTGACTGCGGATCCATCAACCATGATTTCACAAAATGCGTATCTGAAACCTGGTACCAAGGTGGCTCCTGTTCAAAGTCAATTTGTAATGCGTAATCTGAACGTCGTGCAAAAGCATCACCGACTGGCGGTTTAATTAAATCTGGTGGCGTACCAGGAATTGCGATTAATTCCGTATCCTGATGTGTATCTAAACTCGGCATAGATGATAATAATCCCCAAGTGTATGGATGTTTAGGATTGTAGAATATTTCATCTACTGTTCCTGTTTCAACGATTTGTCCACCATACATTACTGCAACGCGATCTGCTACGTTTGCTACTACCCCTAAGTCATGGGTAATGAAGATAATTGAAGTATCAATTTTCTTCTGTAAATCTTTCATCAATTCTAAAATTTGTGCCTGAATTGTTACGTCAAGTGCTGTTGTTGGTTCATCGGCGATTAGAATTTTTGGGTCACATGCAAGTGCCGTTGCAATAACGATACGTTGACGTTGTCCACCAGAGAACTGGTGAGGGTAGTTATTAAAGCGCCCTTCCGGATTCGGAAGTCCTACTAAACGTAAAATATCTAGTGCACGTTCCTTAGCTTCTGCTTTTGATAACTTTTGATGTTTAATCAGTGGTTCCATTACCTGCTTACCAATTTTCATGGTTGGGTTTAATGAAGTCATCGGATCCTGGAAGATCATTGAAATATCTTTTCCACGCACTTCCTGCATTTCTTTTTCTGATAACTTTGCTAAATCTTTACCATCGAATAAAATTTGTCCTTCTTTAATACGAGAAGGTGGTGATGGTAACAACCTCATAATCGCTTTCGTCGTAACTGATTTACCTGAACCAGATTCACCAACGATCGCTAAAGTTTCTGCTTTATCTAAGTGGAAATCAACACCACGTACTGCCTGAACTTCCCCCGCGTTAATATCGAAGGAAACTTTTAAATTTTTAACTTCTAAAATTCTTTCTGCCATTCTAATTTCCTCCTTTATTTACGCATTTTCGGATCAAATGCATCACGTACACCGTCACCAAAGAGATAGAAACATAAGATTAATAATGATAATACTGCAGATGGAACAAACATTTGATATGGGTGAATCAATAACATTTTACGACCATCATTTACTAATGCCCCAAGTGATGTCATCGGTGGCTCTAAACCTAAACCGATGAAGCTTAAGAATGCTTCGAAGAAAATCGCACCAGGAATTGAGAACATTGCTGTTACGATGATTGGTCCTAATGTGTTCGGTAAAATATGTTTAAAGATTAAACTCATGTTTGAAGCACCTAATGTTCTTGATGCTAAAATATATTCCTGGCCTTTTAATTTTAAGAATTGTCCACGTACGATACGGCTCATTCCAATCCAGCCGGTAAGTGACATGGCTAAGATGATTGTCCATAGACTACCGCCGAATATAATTACGAATAAAATCATGATGATTAAGTTAGGAATCGATGCAATAATCTCAATGATACGTTGCATCAATGTATCTACCCAGCCACCAAAGAAACCTGAAATAGATCCATAAGTAATCCCGATAACAACATCTAAAAATGCTGCTACAACACCAATAAAGATAGAAACTTGTGTACCTTTCCAAGTACGTGTGAAAATGTCACGACCAAGTTGATCTGTCCCGAACCAGTATGCTTCTTTAACATTCTTAGATTCATAAACATCGAAACCATCTTTATCTTTACCATCGAACGGTAAGAATCCTACATCCTTTAGCGCCATAATTTTTGGCGGTAAGTTAGAATGATCGACGTTTTGCGCACGATACGTATGACCACTAATCAACGGCCCGATAAACGCCATTAATGTTAAAAGAATTAAACCGATTAAGCCAAGGATAGCTGCTTTGTTAGCTTTTAATTGTAACCATGCATCCTGCCAGAATGTCTTAGATTCACGTTCAATTTTTTCTTCATTGATTTCATCACGATTTGCTAATACAAATGAACCAGGAGGTGTTGCTAAATTTTGATTTAAATTTGCATGATTAACATTTTCTTCTACTTCATTAAATTTTGCCATTAATCTTTACCTCCTTGTACACGGATACGTGGGTCAATGATGCCGTATAATATGTCAACGATAAATAATACTGCTACGAATAATGCACAGATAAATACTGTAAGCGCCATAATAACCGGATAGTCATTCATTTGAATAGAACGCACGAATTGATCTCCAAGACCAGGAATACCGAATATCGTTTCGATAGTAAGCGCCCCTGTTAAGATACCTACTGTCATTGGTCCAATTAAAGTAATGATCGGAATCAACGCATTCCGTAATGCATGGCCAAATAATACTTTTGTAGTTGAATTACCTTTGGCACGTGCTAATGTAATATAATCTGAACTTAAAACCTCAATCATTTCTGAACGAATATATCGTGCGATAGTTGCGATAACACCCGCTGATAATGCAATGGCTGGTAATACTGCATAATTAATTCCTTCCCAACCTGCAACTGGGAACCATTGTACTTTAACAGCTAAGAAATATTGTAATAACACGGCTAAAACGAATGATGGGACTGAGATAGCAAGTACAGAGAATACAGTGGCCAGGTAATCTACCCATGTATTTTGTTTTACTGCTGCAATAACGCCTAAAATAATACCAAGTGTCACACCAATAATCATTGCATAAAGACCAATTTCAGCAGATGGTCCAAGACGAGGGATAATTAATCCTAATACATCTTTATTATCATATTGGAATGAAACGCCGAAATCACCTGTTGCAGCCTTCTTCAAATAATTAAGATATTGCACACCAACCGGATCATTTAATCCATATTTTTCATTCACGATTGCTTTCTGTTCAGCTGATAACTTTTCATCGTTGAACGGTGAACCAGGCATTAATTTCATTAAGAAGAACGTAGCCGTAGTAACAATGAACAATGTTAAAAGCATATAAGAAATTCGTTTAATCGTATATTTTAACATGCACTTCTTCCTCCTTATAATCATATAGCGCAAAATCAATTTTTGCTCTAATACTATAATAACTAAATTTTCTCATAATTCATACAACTTTTTTTATTTATTTAAAAAGAAGGATATAAGTTGCATATCCTTCCTTCTAAATTGGTTTCAAGATACTATTTTTTAATTTCAGTTTCTTTGAATGAATAATCTCCAGCAAATTTATGAGAAACAATGTTTTTCACATATGGTTGCGTTAAGAATGCGCCACCACGTTGATAGATTGGAATAATAACTGCTTCATTTAAGAATTCAGTTTCAGCATTTTGTAAAGTTGTCCAACGTTTTTCTACATCTGTTAATAAAGGACCATTCGCTTCATCAATTGCTTTGTCATACGTTTTTGAAGACCAGCCTGTTTGGTTATGTGGCCCATCTGTAACAAACATATCTAAGAAAGTCATTGGGTCTGGATAGTCAGGACCCCAACCACCTAATGATAATTCATAGTTTCCTTTAGATTCTAAATCTAATTTTTGTTTGAATGGTTGTTGTTTAATTTTTAATGTTACACCAGGTAAATTAGATTCAATTTGTTCTTTAAAGTATTCAGCATCTTTCTTAGAAGACTCTTGGTCGAATGTTAAAAATTCAAATGTGAACTTATCTTTACCTAAAGTTTTTTTCGCTTTTTCAAAAGAATCTTTAGCTGCTTTTGCATCGTAATTTAACGGAGATTTCACACCATCAACAAAGTCTTTACCCGCTTCGTCTTTAACAAATTCTTTTGGCATTAATGTGTCAATTGCTACAGAACCATTATTTAAGTTGTTTTTAACGTATTTTTCTTTATCAATAGATTTTGCTAAAGCCATACGTAAATCTTTGTTTTGTAAATCTTTATTTTTTGTTTGGTTCATTCTAATGAAGAATGTTGAAGCGTCTAGTTCTGTAGAATAATTTTTATCATCTTTGTATTTATCGATAAATTCTGCAGGTAATCCTACACGGTCAATTTTACCAGTTGTATATAAGTTAACACCTGAGTTTGCGTCTTTTAATACTTTATACGTAATTTTTTCTAATTTTACATTATCTTTATCATAGTATTTATCATTTTTCGTTAAAGTAAATTTGTCTTCCGTTTTCCATTCGCTTAATACGAAAGGACCGTTATATAATGTATCTTTTTCTGTAGTTCCGTACTTTTCGCCTTTTTCTTTAACGAATTTTTCATTTTGAGGTAAGAAAGTACCGAATGCTAACAATTCTTTGAAATAAGGTTTAGATTTTTCTAATTCAAATTCTAAAGTTGTATCATTAACTGCTTTAACACCTAATTCAGAAGTTTTCATTTTTCCTGTATTAACTGCTTCTGCATTTTTTAAGTCGTACATAATGTAAGCATATTCTGCAGCTGTTTTTGGATCTAATGCACGTTGCCATGCAAATACGAAGTCTTTTGCTGTTACTGAATCACCATTTGTCCATTTTGCATCATCGCGTAATTCAACTGTCCATTTTTTACCGTCAGCTGAAATTTTTGGTTCACCTTTTGCAATTGCAGGAACCGCTTTATCATCTTTATCTAATGTATATAAACCTTCAATCGTTTGGTTATATACATTGAATGAAACAGCATCTGTTGCTAAAGATGAGTCCATTGTTGGAATATCACTAGATGCAACTAAACGTAATGTTTTATCATCGCCACCAGCAGTATCACCAGAACCACCTTTTTTACCTGAACATGCAGCAAGTACCATTGTAATTGCTAAAAATAAAACTAATAAAGATTTTACCTGTCTTTTCATATCTTTCCCCCATTTCTAAAAATGCCTCTGTTAATTTTCAGAAGATTAACTTTATTATAAATGTTATAGTAAATAAATAGCAATAACTTTTTATACATTTTTCTTAATATTTTCAATACTTTTTATACATATATAGTGCACTAAAGCGTTAAACGAAAGGTATATTTATACGTATTTTTGTATATAAAAATTGTTGTATTGTCGTAATAATCGAGTTTTATATTATATTGTATTATGATTATTCATTTTTATAACATTTTATATGCATTTTATGAAAATAAGGATATAATAAATAAAGTTAATATAGGAGGAATAATTGTGAAAAATTACATTATTATTTTTGCGATAGAAGCAGGTTTAGCTATTATTTATGCATTATTTAGCGGACTGAATTTATTAAATTTTTTAAACGGTACCTTTACCGTTTCAATGATAGGGTTATGTATCGGATTATTTATGATGATGTATAGTGACGGGGCATATAGTATTATGGGCCATTCCTTTAGAAAGTTTAATTACATGATGGCACCTAAAAGAATTAAAGAAACAATGGATGAAGATCCAGACTTCAATAAAAAATTGCGCATCAGACAAGAAAAGTACATGTGGACTAACCCGATTTTATTTGTATCGCTTGGATTAGTGATTATAAGTTTAATTGCTATGTATAGCATGGTGTAGAATTTTATTGATGAAGATGTTGGCCGATATTTTTAGTTTATCGGCCATCATTTTTGGATTTCGACTAGTTCTGGGATTTCATGACCGATATTTTCGATTTATCGGCCATTATTCTGGGATTTGAACTAGTTTTGAGATTTCATGGCCGATATTCTTAGTTTATCGGCCATCATTTTTGGATTTGAACTAGTTTTGAGATTTCATGGCCGATATTTTCGATTTATCGGCCATTATTCTTTTTATAACTCCTATTTTTATTGCTCCCTTGAGAATGATAATTCTGTTTTAAAAATCTTCGCACACTTCTCTCTGGTACGCCGCTCCAATAAACCACGTCTTTAGTCTTAATAATACCTTGATTAATATGAAAGAGTTCATCAATTATATTTTGCAGCATCTCAGATTTTTCATATGTATGTCCGCATGCACATGATACAGTTTTATATTTGTTCAAAACTTCAACCTTATTAATTTGCAGACATTTTGGACAACGTGGACCTGATTTCATCTTTTCGAACGGATAATAATAAATCCTTTCAAATGCTTTCGGATTATTTAATTCAACAAGTTTTTCTGCTACGTATAGATCTTTCTTATATGTTTTACTTTTTAATAAATGATGAATAAAACTATCGATTTGATTATTAAAGAGTATTAATGGATTACCATCGTAATTTCGAATAGAAAATTGTTTATTAATAAATATTATTTTACTTTCCACTTTATATCCCCAATTGTTAATATGCTCAATTCTAGTTAATCTGTCATGTGCTGCATCGAGTTGTGCCATAATATTTTTATAGTTCCGTCCATTTTCACTAATGAAGTTATCATTGTTATATGTATACACACCACTAAAGTTCTTAACGTCAAAATGATAGATCACTTTATCAACTACTATAATAAAGTCATATTGTGATGACCCGTTATTTTCTAAAGTAATATCCCATATTTTTATACCTTCAAATATATTTTTCAAATACTCGTAAAACGCTCTTTCTCCAGCTGCTCCCATCTTATATCTATATAGGTTGATGCGATCATTTTCCTGTAATGTTATTCTATCTTCTATTGCAAGTAAATATTGATAATACCTGTCTGGATGATGTGCTTTAATAAACATATATTCACCTCATCCAAATTATAAAAATTAACATTTGTTAACACAAGAAAAAAGTGAGAAAAATTAATTTCTCACTTTTTCCTATTCACTATATTTTTTTAAGATTAATACTGCATTATGACCACCAAATCCTAAACTGTTTGTCATCGCATATTCAATGTCACGTTCAATACTTTTATTCGGTACAAAATTCAGTCCGAATGCATGTTCATCCTCCTGATGGATCGTTGGTGCAATCTTTCCTGTTTCAATAGAAAGTGCTGTAATAATTGTTTCGATTGCACCTGTTGCACCTAATAGATGACCCGTCATTGATTTTGTCGAAGATACTAATAGATTTTCTGCATGTTCTCCGAATGTTGTCTGAATCGCTAAGGCTTCATACTCATCACCAATCGGTGTACTCGTACCATGTGCATTTAAATAGTCGATTTTATCTGCTTCTATACCAGCATCTTTAAGTGCCATCTTCATCGTACGCACTCCACCTTCGCCATTCGGTGCTGGTGCTGTAATATGATGTGCATCTCCATTATTACCGTAACCTACAACTTCTGCGTATATATGAGCGCCTCGCGCTAATGCATGGTCTAAATTTTCTAGTACGACGACACCTGCACCTTCACCCATAACAAACCCATCACGTCCTTCCTGATATGGACGACATGCTGTTTTTGGATCTGGATTTGTACTGAGTGCACGATTAGATGTAAAACCAGCGATACTTAAACGTGTGATTGGTGCTTCAGTACCACCTGCTATCATTACATCTGCATCTCCATATTGTATCATCCTGGTAGCATCACCGATAGAATTTGTTCCTGTTGCACATGCTGTAACAGTACATCCATTTGGTCCCTTTGCACCTAAATCGATAGATACTTGTCCAGCAGCCATATCAGGAATTAACATCGGTACAAAGAACGGACTAACGCGTCTTGGTCCTTTATCAACTAAAGTTTGATGTGCAGTTTCAAAAGACTCGATACCACCAATGCCCGATCCAATCCAAACGCCAATACGATCACTATTATCATCAGTAATTTCTAGTTTCGAATCATTTAATGCTTCACGTGCTGCGACTACCGCATATTGCGTAAATCGGTCCATTCGACGTGCTTCTTTCAATGGCATATGATCTTCAATATTGAAATCCTTCAATTCACCTGCTACTTTCACTGCCATATCATCATGCTCAATACGTGTAATAGGCGCTATGCCGTTAACGCCTTTCACAGCATTTTCAAATGTAGTATGTGCATCATTACCGATTGGGCTTAATGCACCAATTCCAGTAATTACAACTCTATTTTTCATTATTTTCTCTCCTTATCTCCCCAAATTAATGTCATAGCACCATAAGTCAGACCTCCACCAAATCCAACAAAAACTAATTTAGAGCCGTTCTTAATCTTCCCTTGTTCTAATTCATGGAATAATGAAAGTGGTATGCTAGCTGCTGATGTATTACCATATCGATCAACAGTAACACTCATCTTCTCTGGAGGTATCCCTAAACGTTCACGTGCTGATTCCATAATACGTATATTTGCCTGATGTGGAATAAACATATCAATTTCTTCTGAGTTTAGACCCGCTTTCTCAACTGACTTCAATGAAACATCACCCATAATACGTACAGCAAATTTAAATACTTCACGACCGTTCATTTTGAGTAATCCTGTATCCTTATTATCAAATAAATATTTACCGCCTGAACCATCGCTTCCCCATTCATGTGATAGGAAGCCATATCCTTCAGCAACTTCACTCACAATGACAGCTGCAGCCCCATCTCCAAATAAAATTGCTGTATTACGATCATTTAAATCTGCAATTTTAGTTAACTTTTCTGCGCCTACTACTAAAATATTTTTACACAATCCTGTTTTAATGAATTGTTCCGCCGTAATTAAACTATAGATAAATCCCGTACATGCTGCGAGTTGATCCATTGCCGGAACATTTCTTAATCCAAGTTTATCCTGAAGCATCGTTGCTACAGAAGGGAATTTATGATCGCCTGTTGCAGTTGCTACAATAACCATATCTATATCTTCTTTATTTATTTTAGCATTTTTGATTGCATTTTCACATGCAATGAATGCTAAATCACTTACATCCTGATCACCTCTTGCAAATCTTCTTTCTTTTATACCTGTCATTTTTGAAATCCATTCATCTGAAGTATCCAAGTAACTTTCAAAATGTTCATTGGTTACTATTTTTTCAGGGATATAAACCCCGATTCCTTTTATACCTACATTCATGTGATGCACCTCTTATATCTACTTTTAGTATCTGGTACTAATTTAACATAAAAAATTAAGAACTTCAAATAGAAGTCCTTTATTTTTCAGTATCACTTTCGAGATATACATTCACGTTATTTTCAGGTGCTTTTTTACCGTTTGGTAGTTTACCTGTTTTCTTATATTCCTCAATCAGTTTATCCATTTTTTCAATTGTACTTGATGTAACCAATGGCGAATAACCATGTAGGCTAGTAATATTATCTTTCATGCCATGATATTTTGTTCCACCTATTAGTCTACCTTCCGAGTATTCTCTTGCAATATCCTGATACAACTTCGAAATATCCTGCTCAGTACTTGCCAGAACAAAGTCACCTAGATAGCTCTGGTCAGTGATATATCCGATTGCTTTACGATCATAATCTTTAACAATCCCCATAACTTCACTATTAATACCATCTGCAGCCGGATAAAATACATCGACATCATTTTCTATCATTTTCTTTGTAATGACACCAACATCATTATTATACTCCCACGTCTTTACAAAAGAAGCCTGAATGATAGTCTTTTTATTTTCATTGTATGCACCATCCATAAATCCCTTAATTTCAGGCTGATAATCAAAAGCTCCTATTACACCAATTTTATGAGTCTTTGATTCATGGCTGGCTAAGTACCCAGCAAAAAATCCCATACTATATGCTTCGACATTAAGTGCAGAAACATTTTTATGTTTACTTTTCCCATTTGTAAAAACAAAATGAACATCAGGATATTTTTTTGCATATTCATTAAAAATTTTCTCATACATAGATCCTTGCCCATAAATAATAGAAACATCTCTATCAAGAAATTCATTCAGTACAAGTTTAGTTTTTTCTTCATCATCAATATTTTCCTGAATATAGAAGTTTGTATCATAATCCTGAACAATGTCTAATACTGCCTTATATCCTTCTGTTCCCCAAGTCTGATCATTGATTGATTGCGGGAAAATAAAACCAACACTATTTATTTCATGATATTTTGGTATTTTATAATAAACTATTGTACCAAGCACCGTTATAAGCACTACAAGAAAAACAAGAAATTTTTTCATTTTTAGTTCCTTTCAACGTCAGGGGTATACAATTTACGTACACTCTTTTATAATAATTAATATAACATCTTTCATGGGGGATAAACATATGCAATATATTATGACATTCGTTTGGGCATTTATTCTTGTTCAAATGGCAAACTTCGTTTTAATGAGTTTAGTAGGTGGTAATGACTTAAACTTACCATTCGCAACAATTATTAGTGTAATTTTTGGTATTTTAGCAATTATTATTGCACACGTAATTCCGAATGAGCCTATTCCAGCACACGAAGAGCATTAAAAAAACGAGACATCTGTCTCGTTTTTTTTATACCATAAATTTAACTTCATCATTAATGCGATCTACTTTAATTACTGTGCCTTCTGAATAATCTTCTTTAATCAATAATCTTGCTAACGGTGTTTCGATTTCTTTTTGAACGAATCGTTTCAATGGTCTTGCTCCAAACTGTGGCTCATACGCTGTGTCGGCAATCCATTTCTTGATTTCATCCGTTAATTCAACTTTTACACCACGACTATCTAAACGCGTATTTAATTCACGCACTATTTTATCAACAATAAACGTCATATCATTTCTACTCAATGGTTTAAATAATACAATATCATCCATACGGTTTAATATTTCAGGTTTAAAGTGTAAATGTAATGCATCCATCACATTTGTTCTTGCTGTTTCTGTAATTTCATCATTTTCAATACCGTCTAATAAATATTGTGATCCGATGTTACTTGTCATAATGATGATTGTATTTTTAAAATCAACGATTCTTCCTTTAGAATCTGTTAAACGGCCTTCATCTAATAACTGTAATAATACATTAAATACATCGCTATGTGCTTTTTCAATTTCATCTAATAAAAGCACAGTATAAGGATTTCTTCGAACTGCTTCCGTTAATTGTCCACCTTCTTCGTGACCAACATAGCCAGGAGGTGCACCAATCAAACGTGACACAGCATGTTTCTCCATATATTCACTCATATCGATACGTACCATATGTTTTTCAGAATCGAATAAAGTGCTGGCTAACGTTTTAGCAAGTTCAGTTTTACCGACCCCCGTTGGTCCTAAGAATAAGAAGCTACCGATAGGACGATTAGGATCTTTAATTCCTGCACGTGCACGGACAACTGCATCTGCTACTAAATCAACAGCTTCATCCTGACCAACTACACGTTCATGTAGAATCTCAGATAATTTTAATAATTTCTCTTTTTCAGTTTCTACAAGTTTACTAACCGGAATCCCTGTCCACTGAGACACAATGTAGCCAATTTCTTCTTCAGTAACGACTTCTCGAATTAAACGGTCAGTGCCTTTCGTTTCTTCAATTAAACTATCTTCTAGATCAGCTAATTCTTTCTCAACTTGCGGTATCTTACCATATTGTAATTCAGATGCTTTACCTAAATCGTAGTTACTTTGAGCTTCTTCAAGCGCTGTACGATATTTATCAAGCTCAGCTCGTTTTTCCTGTACGACGCTAATTTGAGATTTTTCTTTCTCAACACGTGCCTGTAAAGTCTGCTGTTTCTCTTTCTCATCTGCAAGTTCACGTTGTAGTTCAGATAAACGGCTTTGACTCTTACTATCTGTTTCATTTTTCAATGCTTTTTCTTCAATCTCAAGTTGTAACACACGACGATTCACTGCATCAAGTTCAGTTGGATTTGAGCCCATTTCAGTACGAATCGTAGCACATGCCTGGTCTACAAGATCAATCGCTTTGTCTGGTAAGAATCTATCTGTAATATAACGGTCTGATAACTCAGCTGCTGCTACAAGTGCTGTATCCTGAATTCTTACACCATGATGCACTTCATAACGTTCCTTTAAACCACGTAAAATAGAGATTGTATCTTCTAAATCTGGTTCAGCTACATTAACTTTCTGAAAGCGACGTTCTAAAGCTGAATCCTTTTCAATATATTGACGGTATTCATTTAAAGTTGTTGCACCGATACAATGTAACTCCCCACGCGCGAGCATTGGCTTTAACATATTACCTGCATCCATGGCACCATCTGTTTTACCTGCACCAACTAACATATGGATTTCGTCGATGAATAATAAAATTTTACCGTCTGATTCTTTTACCTCTTTCAACACTGCTTTTAAACGTTCTTCAAATTCGCCACGGAATTTTGCGCCTGCAACAAGTGCTGATAAATCAAGTTCAAATATCGTTTTATCTAGTAATGCATCAGGCACATCTTTTTTTACAATACGTTGTGCTAATCCTTCTACAATTGCTGTTTTCCCTACACCTGGTTCACCAATTAAAATCGGATTATTTTTTGTTTTACGGCTTAATATACGAATCGTATTACGCACTTCTTCATCGCGACCGATAACCGGATCCATTTTTCCGTTTCTTACTTCCTCTACTAAATCACGTCCATATTTCTTTAATACTTCATATTGAACTTCCGGATTTTGTGTCGTCACGTGGTTTCCCCCTCTAATCTGATTAATAATTTCTTGTATTACTTCAGCTTTATTACCGACAAACAATCTTGTAGGTTCATGCGTTTCAATTGCAGCCAAAATAATATGTTCTACAGAAATATAATGATCATCCATTTCATCCATCTTTTTTTCTGATGCATTCAGTAACTGATTAATTCCATTGCTTAAATATTGTCCATATTGGATATTACCCTCTACTCGGGGTATTTTTGTTAACGCTTCATTTAAAATTCTTTCATATGCTTTAATATCTAAATTACTGCGTTCAAATACAGTATTTAACATGCTGTCACTTTGCAATACAAAATGTTTCATTAGATTTTCTACTTCAATCGCCTGTAGTTTTTCTTCTACTGCGTCATTTTGAGCATACTCTAAGGCAGCCTGTACGTTATATGTCATCTTTTCTATATTCATGAAATCACCTCAAAAAAGTTTGACTATCTTTGACTATAATATCATTATAAAACCATTTCATATAAAAAACAAATTATCCACCTCGAATCAAACACAAAGTAATAATTTTATAAGAAATCATTATTTCTTGTATGATATAATATAATAAATCTAATAAAGTTACGGGTGATACAAATGGTACATACTGAATACCATGAAGCAATGAGTATAATTAATTATATAACCGAAGAAGGAAAGCTTGAGACATATGATCAAAATCAATATATTTATCAGGCAGAGGATCCTGCGAATGCAGTATATGTCATTAAAAGTGGAAATGTAGTTATTCATCGTGTATTAGAAGATGGTAAAGAATTTTCAATGAAATTACTTGGCCCAAGAAATATCTTTGGTTCTACAACCTTATTTTGCGGATTAAAAAAACATTCTCTATTCGCTAAAACAAAGACAAAAGTCTCTGTTTATAAGCTTGATATTGAACAGTTTGAGAATGCTATATTAAATGACGAAGTATTAAACTACGAATGGTTATTGTGGATTCAAAATGAAAATGCTAAGCAGGAATATAAATTAAGAGATTTATACACATTGGGTAAGAAAGGTGCAGTATACTCGACTCTAATAAGACTATCGAATACTTATGGCATCACTACTGATGACGGCATCCAGCTTAATATTGATATGACGAATAATGAGTTAGCTACCTTTGGGGGTACAACACGTGAAGGAGTCAACCGAATTATCAGCGAGTTGAAGTCAAAAAATATCATAACAACTCAAGGTAAACGAATTACTATAAAACATATTGACTATTTAAAAGATCAGATTAATTGTGAAAATTGTCCAATCAATATATGTAAGATAGAATAAAAAAAGAGACATGAATATGTCTCTTTTTTTTAGCTTACACCTAATGCTATTTTAGCGTAACGGCTCATCATGTCTTTTGACCACACTGGATTCCAGACGATATTTACTTCAATATCTTTTACTTCTGGTAATTCTCCTAGAGCAGTTTTAACCTGATCGATAATTTGAGGTCCCATCGGACATCCCATCGATGTTAATGTCATATCTACATTTACTAATCCATCATCATCCATATCAACGTGATAAACTAATCCTAAATTTACGATATCTATACCTAATTCTGGGTCAATTACATTTTCTAATGCACCCATAATACTATCTTTCATTGCTTCTTCCATTCATATCACCTCATTCTTTGTTATAATCTTAATATAACAAATATCAGTCATATTTCAAATTAATAAATTTTCATACTGATTAAAGGAGTTTTTACTTTGGAACAACATCTCATTTGCCTCGATTTAGACGGTACTTTACTCAATAGCAATCAACAGATTACACCCTATACAAAAGAAATAATAAAGAAAGTACAGGCTTTAGGTCATCATTTTATGATTTCAACGGGACGACCATATCGTGCAAGCCAGATATATTATACAGAACTTGGATTAACAACACCAATCGTTAATTTTAATGGTGCTTTCGTCCACCATCCTACAGATATGAACTTTGAAACTTTTCATCAACCTTTAGACTTTAAAGTGGCACGTGAAATATTCGAAAAGATTCCACACTTAAATATTCAGAATATCGTCGCAGAAGTAAAAGATCATGTTTATCTTCATTATCATGATGCATATTTATTTGAAGGTTTTAGTATGGGTAACCCGTTAATTGAGGTCGGCAATCTTTTAGATAGTATTAAAGAACCACCTACTTCAATACTCATTCAGGCTGAAGAGAAAGAAATACCTAATATATATAAACATCTGGATGATGTTTATGCTGAGCATTTAGAACATAGACGATGGGGTGCTCCTTTCCCGATTATTGAAATTGTTAAAAATGGCATTAATAAAGCTGTCGGTGTTCAAATTGCACTAGATTATCTTAACATTAAAAGAGAAAATACAATTGCTTTTGGTGATGAAGATAATGATCATGAAATGATTCAATTTGTGAATACCGGTGTTGCAATGGGTAATGCGATTAATGATTTAAAAGAAATTGCAGATGATATTACCGATTCAAACAACGAAGACGGTATCGGAAAATACTTAGCACGTTATTTTAATATAGAATAGAGGCTTTAAATATGAAGGTTATTGTTATAGGCGCAGTAGCAGGCGGTGCTACTGTAGCCTCTCAACTCAGAAGATTAAGTGACGCAGAAATTACTGTATATGAAAAAGATCGTGATATGAGTTTTGCCAACTGTGGTTTACCTTATTATTTAGGTGGTGAAGTTGCACCTCGCAATAAGCTGATTGCTGCAACTGAATCTTCATTTAAGACGAATAAATCAATTACTGTGAAAACATATCATAAAGTTGTTTCAGTATCAGCTGAAAATAAGGAGATTGTTGTTAAAGATATTAAAAATGATCGTACTTTTACTGATACATTTGATTATTTAATCTTATCACCTGGTGCAACTCAAATTAAATTACCAGTACTACAAGGAAATCATGTATTTACGCTCCGTAATTTAGAAGATACTGATAAGATCGAAAGGTTTATTACTTCTGAAAATGTGAAAAATATTCTGATCATCGGTGGAGGATACATCGGTTTAGAAGTCATCGAAAATTTAAAAAATCGCGGCATAAATATTACATTGTTACATCGCAGTTCACATCTACTTAAATCTGTCGATGCAGATATGACAAAACATATACCAGAAATACTTGAAGCTAACGGTGTAGAATTATTATTAAATGATGAAGTAGATACGCTAGAAGGCAAAACTGTGCATCTAAAATCAGGTCGCGAATTTAATTTTGATATGATTATTACAGCGCTTGGCATTAAACCCAATACACAATTTATACAGTCTAGTGGCATAAAATTAACAGATAGCGGACATATTAAAGTTAATGAATATTTTGAAACGAATATCTCTTATATCTATGCTTTAGGTGATGCTATCCAGACGAAATATCGACATGTTGATTATCCAGCTCAAATAGCACTTGCCTGGGGTGCGCATCGTGCGGCAAACATTATTGCGCATAATATAGTAAAATCCCAGTCTGTACAGTTTAAAGGATTACTAGGTACAAATATCATTAGATTATTTGATTTTACATTTGCAAGTGTGGGTATTACACCGAATATGCTGGATAACTTCGAATATGAAATTGTTCAACAAACACAAAAGCATCATGCTGGTTATATGCCAGGTGTAGAACAAATTTCAATCAATGTCTATTACGATAAGAAATCTCGCAAAATATTACGCGCTTCAGCCTTTGGAAGAGTCGGTGTAGATAAACGCATCGATATAATAGCTACAGCTATGATCGGAAATTTGACGATAGATGAATTTAAAGATATCGAAATCGCATATAGCCCCGTATATAGTAGTCCAAAAGATATTATCAATATGCTCGGCTATAAAGCAGAACAAAAATAAAAAAACCGCATTTGTAGTGAACCCAAAAAGTTGAACTTTTTATTAAGCTACTTTCATTAAAGCAAGATTTCTGTATTCTACAGGAGTCTTGCTTTTTAATTTTCTCTTCTTTCTGACTAAATTATAATACTCCATATAGTCAATAATCTCCTCTTCTAGTTCATCATAAGAATCAAATGTTTCTCCATAAAACATTTCTTGTTTTAAAATACCAAAGAAATTCTCCATCGGAGAATTATCAAGACAATTACCTTTTCTAGACATGCTTTGAATAATTCTATTCTTTTTCAAAGATTGTACCCAAGATTTATGCTGATATTGCCACCCTTGATCGGAATGGATTGTAGTTCTATAGGGAAGGTCTGGAATTACATTAATTGCTTTTAACAATGATTCCATAACGAATTCCAATGTTGGACGCTTACTAATTGAATAAGAAATAATCTCTTTCGAACATACATCAAAAATTGTTGACAGATATAGCTTAGTTCCATTTTTAATGTTGAATTGTGTTACATCAGTAAGTAATTTTTGATATGGGCGATTAGTTACGAATCTACGATTCAATTTATTCTTAGCTGTTTTGCCAACTTTCCCTTTGTACGACTTATATGTTCTATTTCTATGCTTAAACTTTGTACAAAGTAAATTATTTTCTCTCATTATTCTAAGAACTTTTTTATGGTTAACTACAAAACCTAACTCTCTTA
The DNA here is from genome assembly GCF_016865215.1 of Macrococcoides bohemicum. Lineage (NCBI taxonomy): Bacteria > Bacillati > Bacillota > Bacilli > Caryophanales > Staphylococcaceae > Macrococcoides > Macrococcoides bohemicum. The sequence goes on along the minus strand of NZ_CP054482.1, from coordinate 824,831 downwards.
GTTCGTCGGTTACTGTACGATAACCTATCCTATTTTTATGTTTGTTAATGATTTCTTTAATCAAAGTAATTAAATAATTGTCTTTATGTTTAGTGACACTAAGTCGTAATTTCCAATAATGGTATACACTTTTCGCTATCATAGCTACTGATAATATTTCTTTTAACTTATAGTTAGATTCATTCCTTAACTCAATAATAGCAGCTACTATTTCTTTGTTTGATTTTTTCGAGCTAAGGATTGTAACTTTTTTTCGAGAGCAATTGCGATTTCTAATCTCCTGTTTTCCTCACGTAAGCGTATTAATTCTTGTCGTTCACTTTCGTTTAAACTAGTGTTATCAACCTTTTTATTTTTCATAGTTTTAGACGCACGACCCTTCGGTTTTGATTCTAAACCTAGGATACCATATTGATTGTATTTCATCTGCCACTGAGCTATTAAAGTAGGGTTAGTAATATCAAAGATTCTAGCAGTTTCTTTATATGAAAGTTGATTAGTAATTCTATACTGAATGATTCTTAATTTTTCATCTGTTGAATATTTCTTTCTGGTCATACTGGATATAAGACCGTCAATACCGAAGGTATCAAATTGGTAAGTCCATGTTTTTAGTTGTGAAGGATCGATATCATATTTGTTACTTAATGAATCATAACCAATATTTCCTTCTTTATATTCTTTGATTAGTTTTAATTTAAAATCAAGATCATGCTTTTTATTCAAAATAAACACCCCTAAAGTTGAATTTTAAGGTTCAACTTTAGGGGTGCACTTCAAAAGAAGGCACTCTCTTCGGGTTTTCGGTCTGTACTGAAATCAAGGTATTATTGGGAATCCCAGCTTAAATCATAGATACCGTAAGGGATTTTATTCTTTATTTAAAACTTTGCAACAGAACCTTTTTGTTTATATTATTTTATTTTTAAATTTGCTATTATTAAATGGAATTTAAAAACTCCAGGTAGAGAAGTAGAGGATGTTGTTATTTCTGGTACTGTTGAAAATACTACAGATTCTAAAGAGCTTTTAGAAGCGATCATTGTTGCTGTCGGTGGTAAAGATAATATTGAAAAAGTAGATGCTTGTTTTACACGTTTGAGAATAACTTTAAAAGAGCCAAGTAAAGTTGAATCAAGTACTCATTTCACGGAAAAACTAGGGGCAAATGGTGTTGTTAATGTTCCATCTGGTATTCAAATTATTTATGGTAATAAAGCAGCAGTCTATAAGACAGAAATGAGAGAATTACTAGAAATGGAGTAATTGTTTCTTTGAAGGGAAGATAAAGTGTGAATTTATTTAAAAAATTTAAAAAGAAGACGAACCAATTAACCCTACATAGCATAAATACAGGGGTATTTGTTCCAATTACAGAGGTGAAAGATGATGTGTTTTCTCAGAAAATGTTAGGGGATGGTTTTGCTATTAGACCTAATATAAAAGAGGTATATTCACCGATTAGTGGTAGAAGCATTTAGAGGGTCAGGATACCCTGATATGCCAGAGTTAGAACTGGCTCCTCATTTAGATTGGTATAAAGATGTAGATATACGTAAAGAATACAATTGAGTTATATAATATCTGTAGAATCGAATAAACTAAAACGCATTTTAAGACTGTTTCGTGGAGAGTCATCCACTCGGAGATTCGAAACTGCCTTAAAATGCTTTTTTTTTTTACTATTTTAAATATCGATAGAGTGTAGCTTTACTAATACCAGTCATTTCCGTAATTTCTTTTACACTATATTCCTGACTGTCATATAGTTTCACTGCTCTTTCAATATCTCGTTGATTAACGCGTGGGCGACCACCTTTTCTACCTCTAGCCCGCGCGCTTTTTAAACCTTCTTTCGTACGCTCTACAATCAAATCACGCTCAAACTGACTGAATGCTTGGAAAACGGTCATCATTAAGCGTCCTTGGGGTGTACTAGTATCGAAGTTTTCTTTCAGACTTACAAGCTTCACTTTATGCTCTTCAAAGTAAGTAACGAGATCAATTAAATCTTTAGTACTACGACCTAGACGCGAGAAACTTTCCACTATAACTGTGTCTCCAGGGCGTATCTTATCTTTTAGTCGGTTCAGCTGAGGCCGATCGGATTTTGTTCCAGTCATTTTTTCAGTAAGGATCTCATTGCAATTTTGTTCATTGAGTAAATCTAGTTGTCGGTTTAACTCTTGTGATCGTGTACTCACTCTAGCATAGCCATATATATATCCATTCATAAAACTCATCCTTTTTTTGATTTTATTGTATCATAAATGGTGGTTAAAGATTCATACATAAAGAAAAAAGTTTTGATACTGAAAAGGACTACTTTTTTAGTAAAAAACAGTCCTTAAAAATCGTATCATAATCGACTGTTTTTGAGACAAAGTAATTTATAAAAAATATGCCTCTAACGTTTTTAGAACGTTAAAGGCATATTAACTTCAGACAGTTATTACTATACCCTAGCTTTATGGGTTTTGATAGAATTAATTAGATTTTAATAAACGAAGTCCATTCAGAATAACGACCAACGTACTTCCTTCATGAAGGAAGACACTAATTGCAATATCCATCAAACCTAAGAAACTAGCAATAATTAAAAAGACAACAACGGCCATTGAGAAAAAAATATTTTGCCAAATGACACGATTCATTTTGGTTGCAATATTATGAGATTGTACCAATTTGGATAAATTATTCTGCATTAAAACCAAATCAGACACTTCTACTGCTACATCTGTTCCGTCCCCCATGGCAATACCTACATCTGCATTAACAAGGGCAGGGGCATCATTTACACCATCACCCACCATTGCTGTTACGCCGTATTTCTCTTTTTGCTCGTCAATAATTCGAGATTTATCTTCTGGCATGACATTCGCGATTACTTCATCTATTCCTAATTGTTCTGCAACTGCTTTTCCTGTCATTTCTGAGTCACCAGTAATTAAAGTGGTGTGTATGCCGTGTTCTTTAAAGTAATTAATAGTTTCTTTTGCATGTTCACTTGGAATGTCCATGAGAGCTATAAGTCCAATGACATTCTCATCTTCTGCTACGTATACGACTGTCTTACCTTCTGATGCCCATTCCTTATTTAAACGAATATATTCATTTTCAACATTGTCAAACGAAGTTGGTTTTCCAATCCGATAATTTCTTCCGTTATAATCTCCCGTCAACCCTTTACCAATCTGATTTTCTACTTCAATGGTAAGCTTATTTTTTTGTTCAAACTTTCTTAGAATGGCATCTGCTAAAGGGTGATTGGATTCTTTTTCAAGAGCCACTACGATATCAATAATATTTTCTTCATTCACAGAATCGGCAAAATAATAATTGGTTACTTCTGGTTTTCCTTTGGTCAAAGTTCCCGTCTTATCAAACGCAATTGCTTGAGTATCAGCTAATTGAGACAGATAAGAACTACCTTTTGAAAGGACACCTTTTTTGGCCAGGTTAGAGGTTGTTGATAAGGTTACCGATACGGTAGCTGCTGCTAAAGCACAGGGTGAAGCTGCAACTAAAAGAACCAATCCCCTATAAATACTTTGTGACCATGTCCAATCAAGTAGAACAGGAGCCAATAACACGAACAGGGGAATGGCAATTAAAACAACTGTGACGTATTTCGGTTCGAATTTTTGGATAATACTCGCAGCTTTTGTTTGATTATCTTGGTTCTGGTTCACTAATTGTAAAATTTTTGAAAATACTGTATCTTCGTTTTCTTTGGTGACTTCCATTGTAAACGTGCCTGTCCCATTAATCGTACTCCCAAAAACGGTATCTCCTTTTGTTTTTTCATTGGGTATACTTTCACCATTAATAGACGATTCATCAATGGAAGTAGAGCCAGATAAAATGACTCCATCAATGGGTACTTGGTCACCGTTTAGTACTTGAAGTTGGTCCCCAACTGTTAATTCACTGACGTCAACAATCTTTGTATTCCCATCAGGCAAAATTAACCGAGCAGTTGTTGGGTTCATTTCGAGTAATTTCGTTATTTCTCGTCTACTTCTTCCTTCAGCGTAATCTTCCAGGAAATGTGCGCCTGAAAAAATGAGAATCAACAACGTTCCTTCCCAAAAATTCCCTATCGCTGAAGCTCCTATAGCCGCTAATCCCATTAAAATATGAGAATTAGGCGTAAACTTATTATTTGCTTTTGTATTCTCAATTGTCTCTCCAAGACCTTCCAGAACAATGACATGATAGCCCGCACTAATTGTGGCGAGTGAGAACATGATGTTTTTAATTAATTGATATTCTCCACTTAAGAACAATGCAACAATTGCCAATGCCAAACCAATAAAGTATAGAATAATAGGCATCTTCCCGTGATTGTGATCATGGTCGTGGTTATGTTTCTCTTTTTCCTGTGAATGTTGCTCTTTGGTAGTTTCCATTTCTATCACCTTTCTATTAAATTTCTTTGATTTTTGTTGACTTTTTTTGTGCCTTGCAAATTCTGAGCTCGTTTGTTTGCTTAAGTAAGGCAAGGATTCATATGGTTTGGGCTTATCCAGTCTCCATCTCCTTTTATTTGTAAATCGGAATGATTATGATAAAGATATGAAGTTATATTCATATGTTTACAAAATCATATTAACTCACTGTATGAGTTTTGTCAAGACAAGATGCTTCTTATTCAAATGGACTACTATTGCTGATACAAAAGTCTTAATTTTGTCTATAAACAAAAAACTAGCATCGTTTTACTCACGTGGTATTATATATATATGAATGGAAAATCATGTGAGAGGAATAAGATCATATGGATACATCAACAACTTCGCCAATCAATAAAGAGAAGATCCAATCAATAAGCAAAGTATTCAAAGTGATTAGTGACCCTACACGCTTGTCAATTCTCTTTCTTTTACAGAAAGAAGAGCTCAGTGTTGGAAACATTGTGCTTGCATTGGATATGGAACAGTCCGCGATTTCACACCAACTAAAAATATTGAAAGATTCACGTTTAGTGAAGGCAAGAAGAGAAGGGAAAAGCATGGTTTACAGTCTTGATGATCTTCATGTTTTCAGTATTCTCGAACAAGTCTTAACTCATATCAATGAACAAGAACAATAAAAGCTAATAAGGTATAAAAGGTTCTGTTGCAAAGTTTTAAATAAAGAATAAAATCCCTTACGGTATCTATGATTTAAGCTGGGATTCCCAATAATACCTTGATTTCAGTACAGACCGAAAACCCGAAGAGAGTGCCTTCTTTTGTAGTGAACCCAAAAAGTTGAACTTTTTATTAAGCTACTTTCATTAAAGCAAGATTTCTGTATTCTACAGGAGTCTTGCTTTTTAATTTTCTCTTCTTTCTGACTAAATTATAATACTCCATATAGTCAATAATCTCCTCTTCTAGTTCATCATAAGAATCAAATGTTTCTCCATAAAACATTTCTTGTTTTAAAATACCAAAGAAATTCTCCATCGGAGAATTATCAAGACAATTACCTTTTCTAGACATGCTTTGAATAATTCTATTCTTTTTCAAAGATTGTACCCAAGATTTATGCTGATATTGCCACCCTTGATCGGAATGGATTGTAGTTCTATAGGGAAGGTCTGGAATTACATTAATTGCTTTTAACAATGATTCCATAACGAATTCCAATGTTGGACGCTTACTAATTGAATAAGAAATAATCTCTTTCGAACATACATCAAAAATTGTTGACAGATATAGCTTAGTTCCATTTTTAATGTTGAATTGTGTTACATCAGTAAGTAATTTTTGATATGGGCGATTAGTTACGAATCTACGATTCAATTTATTCTTAGCTGTTTTGCCAACTTTCCCTTTGTACGACTTATATGTTCTATTTCTATGCTTAAACTTTGTACAAAGTAAATTATTTTCTCTCATTATTCTAAGAACTTTTTTATGGTTAACTACAAAACCTAACTCTCTTAGTTCGTCGGTTACTGTACGATAACCTATCCTATTTTTATGTTTGTTAATGATTTCTTTAATCAAAGTAATTAAATAATTGTCTTTATGTTTAGTGACACTAAGTCGTAATTTCCAATAATGGTATACACTTTTCGCTATCATAGCTACTGATAATATTTCTTTTAACTTATAGTTAGATTCATTCCTTAACTCAATAATAGCAGCTACTATTTCTTTGTTTGATTTTTTCGAGCTAAGGATTGTAACTTTTTTTCGAGAGCAATTGCGATTTCTAATCTCCTGTTTTCCTCACGTAAGCGTATTAATTCTTGTCGTTCACTTTCGTTTAAACTAGTGTTATCAACCTTTTTATTTTTCATAGTTTTAGACGCACGACCCTTCGGTTTTGATTCTAAACCTAGGATACCATATTGATTGTATTTCATCTGCCACTGAGCTATTAAAGTAGGGTTAGTAATATCAAAGATTCTAGCAGTTTCTTTATATGAAAGTTGATTAGTAATTCTATACTGAATGATTCTTAATTTTTCATCTGTTGAATATTTCTTTCTGGTCATACTGGATATAAGACCGTCAATACCGAAGGTATCAAATTGGTAAGTCCATGTTTTTAGTTGTGAAGGATCGATATCATATTTGTTACTTAATGAATCATAACCAATATTTCCTTCTTTATATTCTTTGATTAGTTTTAATTTAAAATCAAGATCATGCTTTTTATTCAAAATAAACACCCCTAAAGTTGAATTTTAAGGTTCAACTTTAGGGGTGCACTTCAATTTTGCGGTTTTTTTATTTTTGATTATTTTGCTGATTCGCTATATATCTTTTTCTGTTTCGAGTTGCTCCGATAATAAATAAAGTGAATAATATGATAATCGCACCAGCAGCAATTAGGTAACCATTGTTAAATCCTTGATTCTTCACAACTGCATATAGTTCCGCTTCTTCACGATTTGTAATCAGTGAAAACTTATTATCTTTATAATGAATACGGTCTCCTATTAATAATCCACTTAACATTTTATCTTTAGGGACACGGTTGCTATCCAGCTTAATATTCGTTGCCTTGCTCGTATTATTAATGTTATAGATAAAGTCAACCTTGTTTGTATCAAAATAAATTAATTGATTACCTTCATTATTATAGATAACCTCAGATTTACCATCAAACATTTCATTATACTTTTTGTAAACACCACTCGTAACTTCTAAGTATTCAATAACTTCTTTATCAACACGGAAATCAAGTAACTGATGAATATCAGGTGCTTTATCTCCGTTCATTGCTATTTCAGTACCATACGTCATACTAATAGGCATTTTCTGAACCATCAAATAGCTCATAAGCTGCTTTATACGAGTACCCGGAAACATATTTTCATTCGCTGCATAATTTGTAAACCTCGGCATAAAGAAGTTATCACTTGCTAGTAATTCATTCATTTCGTACTTTTTAGGAATATCTTGATCAGTTGTCTTAAAAGCATTAGCGATTGCTTTTGTAGTAGCTAATTTTTGTATGTGTTTGAAACCTGTCACATTAATATCTTCATTTAATATTGCAATCGTTTCAACATTCTCAGGGAATATTGCTTTTGCATCGATGCCATCCTGCATAACGTACATCGAAACACCGTCAATATTATATTTATCAACAAATTGCGTCACTGATGTTTTGAATTTTTTTTGGTTATTACTATTTTTTAAGTCTATGATTTTCATGTCCTTAAAATAAGCTCTTTGAAAGTCATTCATCTTCGTGTCATTTGTCTCAGTATAACCTTCTGTCACAGTAGACGGAATATCTACAATAACTTTCATCTTCTTATTATGAGCGAGTTTAATCATCTTTTTAAATTGTTTCTCGCCACCGTAAACATCATCAATCGTATTATAATTCTTAACTTTATAACCTAAATAATCATTTTGGTCTTTTTCGAATACTGGAGAAAGATGAATGGTATTAAACCCCATCTTCTTAATATAATCCATCTTATTGATAACACCATTTAAATCTCCACCATATGGTAGTGTATTATCTTTTTCGTTATGAATATGTTTGTTATTCGCAGCATTGGCATTCATAAAACGATCGATTATTAAACTATAAATACGTAAATCCTTTTTTGTAGCAGCATCAGCATTCTGATGAAACGTTAATAATAAAAGAATGCTTGCTAGTAGTGTTATAAATTTTTTCATTCTAATTACCTCACTTTAGTCGTTATCTTTGATTATACTAAAATAAACAGAACGTGGGGAGAAATTCATAAAAAGTTCATGAATGAAAAAAAGAACCTCAATTCTGAGGTTCTTAACGGATTACTTAAACATACCTGTGATTGGTCCAAGTGGTAAATGAACACCTAGTCCAATCGTAATGAGTGCAACTAAAATCACAATGTAGAAGAAGTTTCTTGAAGGTTTCTTTCTCTTCTTACGTGCTAAAGTTACTTCCATCAAAGCAATTGTTGCTAGTCCTAATAAAAATTTAAATCCATACATCATTGCATCTGCATTCATTGCTTTAAAGAAGATGTAACCTCCACTTACTAGAGCAAGTAAAGCAAAGATACGTAATAACATCATCAGTGGTTTAAAATATTTGCTTGGTCCTAAGCGATCTGAGAAGTTTTCATATGCTGCAAAAAAGACGATTAATAAAACAACCCAACTCATGATGTGTAAATGTAACATACCAGTAATCAACTGTATTCCCCCTATCTATAATACATACTCATATAGTTTAACATATATTTAATTTTTTCGTTACTAATGCGTATAGTTTATTAAAACTGTTATTATATTTATTCATAAAAAGAGACAGTCCGTTTAAAAAACTGTCCCTCTAATAAAAAGTTTTATTCGCCTACCGTGTTCACCAATGTACCAATACCATCAATCGTAACTTTGATTTCATCGCCACGTTTTAAGTAAACTGGAGGATTCATACCAGCTCCAACCCCACTTGGCGTACCAGTTGCAATAACATCTCCCGGGTGAAGTGCTACATATTTTGAAATTTCAGCAATTAAATCATCAATCTTTAATACCATATCCTTCGTATTACCGTCCTGACGAATTTCATTGTTAACTTTCGTCACAATATTTGTATTTTCAGGCATAGGTAATTCATCTTTCGTAACGATGTATGGCCCCATCGGACAACCACCAATTAAACTTTTCGAAAGAAATGCCTGTGAATGTGTTTTCTGTAGGTCACGTGCTGTAATATCGTTGATGATCGTATAACCATAAACATAATCTAATGCCATCGCTTTTGGAATCTTATGTCCGTACTTACCGATAACAACACCTAGTTCACCTTCATAATCCAGCGCATTCGTTACGTCACTATGTGAAGGAATTTCATTTCCATCACCAATTAAACTTGATGGTGCCTTTGTAAATACATATAATGCATCCACTTCATTATTTAGTTCAGATGCATGTTCTTCATAGTTACGACCGATTGCAATAACGTTATTTGTAGGTGTAACAGGTGGTAAGAATTGAATCGCTGTGAATTCATATTTATAATCAGCCTTTTTTTCAGATGCTTCAACTTTTTCAATTGTTGCACGCACTAACTCCTGAAAATCTACTGTATTATTTTGCTGTAAAGCTTCAAGTAACGTTTTAGGATAATCCCCTTCCTTGAAATCAGCAAATACTTTTACTAAATCCCAAGCTGCATCCTCACGTTTAACTTTAACACCATATGTTTCTTTATCGCCAACCTTAAATGTTAAAAACTTCATTCTGCTTCCACTCCTCTTCTGTGTTGCCCTCATTATACAGAATATTGTCATAACTTTCATGCTTTTTAGATTTATCTATTATTATTTTTATAATGTTTATCACTCAATTTACTTAAAACAATGAATAATATAGGTATAACAAGTGCCACTATCAAAGAATACTGTAATAAATTTATGATAGATGTTGAAGGATACGGTAATTTATATATTCCAGTAAATAAACTATAAATAATCAGTTCAATTAAACACATCATGCTTATAAATAATAATGCATGCTGTGTCATCTCTTCTGCCTTATACTTCCTCTCAATATATCTTACACACAAGATAATTAATAGCATTACTCCTATACCTTGTAAGCCTGAACCAAGAATTGCTAATGAAAATTGCAGAAAGCTATAGCTAAATTTAAAAATAAGTAACTTTACAGCTGTTCCACTAATTAAAAAAATGAGCGCCTGAATGATGATATTAATTGAGTCTTCCCTTTTATTACGATGATACATCCCCATTAACAATCCCGGCATAATTCCGACAAATAATACAACGATATAATGTAATAAGTGTGAAATAAATAACGTTATATTTAAACGTAAGAAATCAAATAATTGATGCTTATTATAAATCTCTATAAACTGCTGAAACTGATTTACATTTAAAAATGCTTCATAATCTTTATAAAGAATCATTAACGGAATGATGATAATAAACAAAAATCCAGCATATATACTGCCAGACAACAACAAATATTGTCTGGAAGATATTTGTTTTCTGCTTAAAAACTTTAATATCGGTAATATAACTGCTAGCTCTAACATCACACTCATTCTTGTGATAAATAATGAAAATAATAAACTAAATAGTATAAATAATAGCATCGATTTATTATTGAGCTTACTTAGAATAGAAAAACGATAAGCAATAATAAATCCGAACATACTAAAACTTACAAATAAAATCATCATAATATATAAAGATAAAGTTGGCATCTCCATTGCATTATAATATTCAAACGGATTAATCAGTTCAATCGGCTGATTGATTAAAAATGCCACACTTAATGTATATAATATAAGTGGTATTGCATATAACACATGTACTAAAGTTTGTTTCATGCTTTCACCTCTACTAATCCACCTTCAAAGAAATACAGATAAGGTGTTACAGGGGCATTCAACACCGTTTCTAGCGCTGCTTTATAATAAGTCATCTGAATACGATAATTCTCTGCCATAGAATGTATTGTTTCATCAATCGTTCTGCCTAACCTTGGCACAACTTTATCTGTCTTATAATCTAATAGATAATATTCATCATGATATTTAAACACACAGTCGATCATCCCCTGTACAAGTTGATCTGGATGTGCATCGACTAAATATTGTTTGCCGATAACAAAGGGCAGTTCATGATATACTTCTTCAGCCTCTATTAACATACTGAAAATTTCAGATGACATAAAGGTCTTTATATGCGCGATATTAATATATGCTACGTCTTCAGCAGCAATCAATTTCTTATCAACTAAACTTTCAATGAAGTCGTGTAATTCACTATCATTCATTCTCTTCTGTGGTAAGTGCTGCATAACGAGATGCATTAATGTTCCGACTTCCTGCGCTGTTTTCTTCTGTTCTGTCATAAACTTCGGTCGGTCAAATTGTTTCTTACCAAGTTTATATTGATTGACATACGTCCACATTGTTAAGTCGTCTTCTAATTCTGCTTTCTTAATATCAGATACACTTTCTTTTGTCGGTAGCGTAAATTCTTCCTCATATGGATAACGATAATTTTCTAAGTCAGTTAACCATTTTAATGCTTCTAAATCTGCATCGACTGAAGGTTCAGTAATATCTGGTTGAATAAACTCAAGTTCAGAAATCATAGTGACCGGAATATGCAGTGGTGCATCAGGCTGTAATATCGCAGGCAGGATAAATGCTAGAGGCGTCGTAGCATTCATACGATAGAAAAGATCAAGTTTATCGTGCATATCAATATTGTGATATTTCTCTATTGCTTCTTCCGTTCTAACAGAACCAAGTAAAATTAATTTCTCACGTGCACGTGTAAATGCTACATACATGAGACGTAATTCCTCAGATACTTGTGACAATCTGAGCTGATGCTTGAATATACCGTTTAACATTAAAGGAAATGAAACATTTGCTTTTGCATCGAAATAATTAATTGACAATCCCATACGCTGGTCCAGTAATACATCTGAATTCATATCTCTTAAGTTAAATTTTTTATTTAGACCTGCATAGATTACAAATGGAAACTCTAATCCTTTTGAAGCATGGACTGTCATCATTCTTACGACATCCGCTTCATCCGATATGATATTCACTTCACCAAAATCCTTTTGGTTATTTAACATATTATCGATATATCGAATAAACTGGAAAACACCGCGATAACTTGATTGTTCAAAGTTATCAGCTAAACTAAGTAACTTATTTAAATTTGCTTCTCGCTGTTGCCCGCCAGCTAGTAATAAATATTTTTCAACAAAATGTGTATCCTCATATATATATGACACTAACTGACTTACACTCATCGATTGTTGACAGTTACGATAATCTTCAATATCACTTAATACTTTTATTACTTTTGTTTTTAAAGTATCATTGCCACCACTCTCTTTATACTGCAATAAGTTTTGATAAAGATAGATTGAAGTATCGATAGATCGAATCGTTGCAATTTCATCAGCGCTAAACTGATAGATAATACTACGCAATATACCTGCTAACGGAATATCCTGCAGCGGATTATCAATAACACGTAAATAACTCATGATAGATTCAATTTCATCGGTCTTGAAATAACCTTCTTTACTGCTTACATGGAATGGTATATTATATGCTTTCATCACTTGCATATGTGTCACTGCATTACTAAAACCACGTTCAAGAATCGCAATATCTTTATATGTAGCTTTACGGTATTGTTGAGTTTTTACGTCATATACTTGCTCATTTTCAATAATTTGCTGAATACGTTGTGCAATATAATGACTTTCGGGATGTTCTAACTCAATATGCGCTTTATTAATGACAACCATTTCTGTTGATTGTGGTTCATCATCAAATGGTGCCCCGTAATATAGTTTTTGTGCAGCATCATACTCAATATCACCTATCGTTGTATCCATAATACGTTCAAATATTGCATTCGTATCATCAATAACAGAAAGACGTGATCTAAAGTTTTTAGAAAGTTCTACAACTTTGCCGGTTTTCTCTGTTTTAAATTCAGCATATTTTTGCAGGAATAACTCAGGTTCAGCCTGTCTAAATTTGTATATTGATTGCTTAACATCTCCAACCATAAATAGATTACCTGAAGCTTCCGGATGTTTTTTTATAGCCTGAATAATACTTTCCTGTACACGGTTAGTATCCTGATATTCATCGACTAAAATTTCATGATAATGCTCACGTAAATTTTGTGCAATTTCAGTTGGTTTACCGTCAGATAATAATATCTTTAATGCAAAATGCTCATAATCACTGAAATCAATGACTTTACGTTCGCGTTTTAATGTTGCAAAACGCTCTATCACTTGAGCTGTTAGTTCAGTTAGTGCTGATACTTCACCGTACATTGCCTGTATATCCTCTGCCATTTCTTGTGGTGCAGCATACAGCATCCTTTGAAGACTAGCAATAATACCTTTTACTTCTGACAGATCTTTAGTGATTAAGTCATTCAACACCTTCGCTTCAGGGTCGTCTTTTGTCTTTACAGCTGGTTTGCGTCCAAACGCAATATCTTTAATATGTTCATATTGAGCGTCTAATCCATTCGGCATTTCAAGACTTTTATCGATATTCTGTAAATATTCTAACGTCTTCTCAAACACTTCATCCATGCAGTAATTTTCTGCACGTCTGATGAGATATCGTGCATGCTGAATAGACGTGTCTATAATCTCAGCTAAACGTTTAAAATTTTCATCTTCTACATGTGCATCTCTGTATGCTGCTCGCATTTTTTGTAACCATAATAGTGGTTCACTGTTTGCGATTGTAAAGTAGTATAATTTCGACAGTAAGGTGCGTAATTCATTGTCGCTTCGTTCATTTGTTAAATGTAGGATTAATTTTAAATAATCATCATCCAGACGTTCATACGCCTCTTCTAAAACTTCATCAATCGCCTGCATCAATAATAGTGACATTTCTTCATCGTTTCCTGTTCTGAAAGTAGGATCCAGATCGATTGTATAATAATATTTCTCGATTAAATTTAAACAGAAACGATGAAGCGTTGATATTTCTGCCTGATGAATTTTAATGAGCTGGTTTTTAAGATGTTCCGTTGGATTATTTCTTAATTCACTTAATATTCTTGCATGAATACGTTCGCGCATTTCTTTGGCACTCGCATTCGTAAATGTCACAATCAGCATTTCATCGATATTTATTTTTTGATCGATTATTTTTCGTATAATTCGTTCAACGAGAACAGCAGTCTTACCACTGCCTGCTGCCGCTGATACTAAAGTATCCTGACCAACTGTTTCTATCGCAAGCAACTGGTCTTCAGTCCACGTCATCGCCATCATTTTGTTCTCCTTTCATTACTTCTTGAATAGCATCTATCTTCTCATCTTTCACACGGATATCCTGTGCATTTAAAATTGGATCGATATGACATACCGGTTTGAAATCACAAAAATCACACGGTAACTTATTATCATATGATAAAGGCATAATACTACAGTCTCCAGATAACACATTTTGCGCCGTCTGTTTAAAGTTATTACGATTATGTTCAATAAAGCGATAAAGCACATCGACAGGTAATACTTTTGATGCAGCAGTAAATTCTCCTGATTTTTTTAAACTAGCAGGTACAATATCAGATTTATTCGATTCACTAATCGCATTATCAAAATAACTCACCAAGTCTAAATCATCAATAATATAACCGTCCATCTTGTATGCCGCAGCTCTTTTCTTTAACAGATCTTCAGACATTTCATTTTTATGATTTAACTTAAGCTTTGGTTCATAAACATGAAAATACAGCATCCCTGCAGGAAGTGTTGTCTCTTTAAGTCCAAGGGCTGATTTATTTTGTAATACGACATCCATATACGTCATCATCTGCATCTGAATGCCATAATAAACTTTTCGTAAGTCAAGGGCTGTAGACCCGGATTTATAGTCTATAACAGAGACATAATCCTGATTCATATGATTTAATATATCAATTCTATCTATCTGACCACTAATTTCGACCTTTTTTCCTGCAGGTAAATTAATCTTCTGGCTTTCAAGTGCTCCGCCTTTACCAAATCGAGTTTCAAATTTAGCCATCTTAAATTTACTTTGTTTCTGATGTGACTGAATCATGCTAAATGTATCCGTCAGCATCGCTTCAATCTTAAGCATCATAAAACGATAATGTTGTTTAGAATACATTATTTCAAACTGTACGTTCGGTAAATGTTGTGCTAAATATTGACGTACTGCTTGTCTGATATCCTCTTTAGAAATGTTAAATAATTGGTCTTTAAACGTTTCACCTAAATAAGCCAATACTTCATGATAAATATTTCCAAGCTGGAAACTTTGCAGTTCATAATTATCACGAGGTCTTAGTCTTAATCCATGATCAGCAAAATGTTTAAAAGCACATTGATTATAGCTTTCAAAGCGCGATACACTCGCTTTTATAACATCACCATATAGAGTATCAATATTTATTTCATTCAGCGGTTTTGTCTGGTTACGGTATCTACCTAAATCAAATATGTCGCTGTATCCATTGTTAATGTAGTAGTTAATAATTGACTGCCACTTAGCATCCTGATAATGATGCGCTGCAACATTAATACCAGTATTTATCGTCGTTATACGTTCGTTTGGTTTAAATTCTGACGTGGTAACTGTATGTATAAGACTGATGCCTTTAATATCGTTAATATAAGGAGAAGGACGCATCGCCTCATAAGACTGATTCATCAAACTATATGACAGGAAAAGCAATTCAGATGCATTGGTCATCGCCATATACGCAACAAAACGTTCATCTTGTGTCAATAAATCAGTGGTTGGTGCTAATTTTAAGCCACCTATATCTGATATATTTCTTTTTTCATAATCGGTAATAATTGCATCTTCTTTTATTCGACGTGGTAATATTTCATCATTCAACCCACAAACAAAAATAACTTTTTTATTTTCAACTTTAGCTAAATCTAAGTTCAAAATTTGTATTTGGTCCAACCCTTGTGGAGCTGCACTATATTCTAAAGCAACAAGGCCAACATCTAAGATTTCTGTCATTACTTGATAAGGTAAATCTTTATCTCGTAGTACTTCAACAAAGTCGTCTAACACTTGGTTAATACCTGTTAACAATTGATCAAACTCAAGTGCCTTATAATTTTGACCCGCTTCATGCATCTTATCACGACTTGCCATCAAATATTCAGGCAACTGAATTTCCAACAGAAATTGATATAAATATGTAGCAAATTCATTCGCATTCTTAGCATTCATTAAACTAATTCTTAAAGGTTCAATAATTTCCAGTGTTGTTTCTATGTATTGTGAAAACTGCTCCCAAACTTCCGTGGAATACATGTCATCCTTATTAAATTGAAGCTTTCTTCTTTGAATCAAGTCTTTATATTGCATACCTCGTGTTATCATTACATTTTCAAGCATATCAACAAACTGTATGTCTAATCGTTCAACATTTTTCGTGAGTAAACCTGTTTTTAATGCTCTAAACAGATGATCGATTTGATAAGTATTTTTGAAGAAATCAAGTAAAGAACGGATTAATTCTATACTATGGTGATGATGCATCACTTCTTTTTTATCTGTGTGATAAGGTATATTCAGTTGATTTGCTCTTTTAATCAAAGCATCCGCATAAGATTGTTCTCGATATAATACAGCGATATCTTTATATCTGTATTCTGATTTTCCTAAGTTGTATATTTTATGCATTATTGCATTCACTTCAGACTGGATGTTATCTGATTCTAATAATTCAATTGTAGTTTCAGGTAAAGCATCTACATGAATTGCATCGAAATTTTCTTCTAAATGGTTTAAAGCTGCATTTTTAAAACGAAATTTCGTAATAAATTTTTTGATTTCAAAATCAATTTGGGCAGTCTTTAAATATTCTGTAATATCATGATAAGTTTCTTCTGTTTTACGAAATAGATCACTTCGCTTTTCCGGATCAATCGTTAATGCAATCGTCACAGATTTTGCATATCTGCACAGTGCTAAAATAACTAAATATTCCATAGTCGTAAAATTATAAAATCCGTCTATATATATTTCAGATTGCTTTATTGATGCAGATGATTCTATCAACTGAATTAAATGATAGAGTGTGTCTTCGGATTGCATAAATTCATTGTTCATTTCATTATTTAAATGATCATAAACAAGTGCAATATCATGTAGTTTATCCTGCGTTCTTACTTCTAAGTTAGCAGTTGATAATGCTTTTAATTGCTCAACAGTAACATTATATTTTTTTAATTCACTAATCGTCTGACTGAGTTTTTGACTAAATCCATAATACTGGCTCGATGTCTGGAAACGACGTAATTTTCTTTGTTGCTGTAATAATACATCATACGTCAACATCTCAATACCCGCTTTTGAAATCAATGATAAATCCGTACCACCAAGTTCACTTTTCAGACGCCAATATAATCGATCAAAAGAATATATTGCCGTGCGCATACTTCCTTTAATTAATTCATCATGACTTAACGCCTGTTCAATTGAAAATGTACTCTGTCTCGGTGCTATCATAATAATTGGATCACCTAATGCTTGCTCTTTAAGTTTATCTTTAATAGATTCGATAATATAATGCGTTTTACCGGTACCACGTCTACCCATCAAAAATTTAACGGACATAAAATTTACCTCCTAAAAAAAATGCACTTCTTATAATAAATTATAAAAAGTGCAGTAGTTTTTATTTTGAATCAAAATTGTAATGAAAACTATTGAATGGCCAGTAGCGTAATGCAACTTCACCGACCACCTGATCCTCTTTAATTAAACCAAAATAACGACTATCTTTACTTACTTCACGATTATCACCTAATACAAGTAAGCTATCTTCAGGTATCTTATTTTTACCATTAGCGTTTGCTAAATCTTTAACGCTAAAATTTTCAGTTAATAAAATATTTGTTTTTGCTACTTTATTTTCTTCAAGATAAGGTTCATCTACTTTTTTTCCATTCACAAATAATTGATCATCTTTATATTCAACTGTATCACCTGCATTACCGATAACACGTTTTACATAGTCTGCTTTTTCATCTGCATGGAAAACAATTACATCACCATTGTCAATATTTCCTAATGTATAGCCAATCTTGTTCACAATTACTTTTTCTCCGTCTTTTAAAGTAGGATCCATTGAATCTCCTTTTACGGTATACGTTACAAATAAAAATTGATTAATTACAAATATTAAAGCTACTGCAACTACTATCGCAATCAACCATTCTACGATTTCCTTCTTCAAATTGCCACCTCTTATTTTTTATTCTGCCAATACGTATAAATCACTTTTCCTAACATTTGATTTCGACTGATACATCCATATGTTCTTGAGTCAGTACTATCATCAATATTGTCACCAAGAACTAAATAACAATCTTGCGGAACAATACGATACTTTCTCATCTTATCATTCAGCAATAGCTTCATCGACGAATCACTGTATCTTGACTTCTTTCCATTAATATAAAGCGTATCCTTAGATATTTTTATGTAATCACCCGGCGTTGCAATAATACGTTTTATCATAGTTTCATTTTCATTCAGTTTAAAAAAGTAAACATCATCTATTTGGGGTTCAATTACAATATCAATAAATTGATTGACGAGTACACGATCACCATCATGATATGTAGGTTCCATTGAGTGACCAACAATAATATAGTTAGAAATAAAAAATGAACGTAATAATATGACAAAAATCAGTGAAAATATTAACGAAATGATAATACTTTTAATTTTCATCGTTTGGCCTCGTTATGTGTAATACTTCTTTCAATAAGCTTTCCAATCATCCATAAAATGAGTAAAGCTATAGCTACAATTATACTCTTTTTCGGCTCTCTAACAAAGGAATATATATCATTACCAATAAAACTTAATATGAACAACATAACTGCTTTTCCACTTAAAACAGCGATAAGATATTGTTTCAAAGGTATTGTACTTAACCCTGCGACAACATTTATCACACTTGATGGAGTAAATGGAAAACATAATAAAATGAATAACGGCATGACACCTTTTTCATCAATACGTCTAATAAACTTTAACGTATGAGGGTGTTTATTGAGATGCCTCAGAAATTTGTGTTGTCCGTATTTCCTTATTAATAGAAATACGATATATGCACCACAAAAAGCACCCAACCAAGTAATAATAAACCCCCAATAAAGCCCATAGGTATTCACATTGACAACTGCAAATAAAGCAATCGGTAATATCGGTATAAATGCTTCGAAAAAAGGTAGTAAGAATGCAATGATGATACCAAATGATTCAAAAGTATCAAAGTATCCTTTGATTGCTTCTTCACTAAAATACTGCATTATAAAATCCATAACGCCACCTACTCTCACCTCATTTTATCGAAATTAAAGAAATAGTGCATTAAAAAAGCTAAGGCAATACGCCTTAGCTCAAAAAGTCAACAATATTATTGATTCAAACGTGCTTCAAGTTCAGCTTTTTTATCTTCGAATCCTGGTTTACCTAATAATGCGAACATATTCTGTTTATATGCTTCAACTCCAGGTTGGTTAAATGGATTCACACCTAGTAAGTAGCCGCTCATCGCTACACTTAATTCAAAGAAATAAACCATGTAACCAAACGTGAACGCATCAAGTTGTGGTACTTCAACAACCAAGTTCGGCACACCACCATCACTATGGGCTAGAATAGTTCCCTGGAATGCTTTTGTATTAACAAAATCTAATGTTTTACCTGCTAAGAAGTTTAATCCATCTAAATCATTCTCATCAGCTTCAATCGTAATATCAGCTCTTGGATTTTGTACTTTCACAACTGTTTCAAAAATGTCACGGCGACCTTCCTGAACATACTGACCTAATGAATGTAAGTCAGTAGAGAAGTTTGCACTTGATGGATAAATACCTTTAAAGTCTTTACCTTCTGATTCACCGAATAATTGTTTCCACCATTCGTTAAAGTATTGAAGACTCGGCTCATAGTTGATTAACATTTCGATTGTGTAACCTTTATTATAAAGAACATTACGAATAACGGCATATTGATATGCAATATTTTCTTCTAAGTTATCTGAATCTAAATCGATACGCGCTTGATCTGCACCTTGCATCATCGATTCAATATCATGACCACTTGCTGCAATCGGTAATAATCCTACAGCTGTTAATACTGAGAAACGTCCTCCCACATCATCAGGTACTACAAATGTTTCGTATCCTTCAGTTGTTGCAAGTGATTTTAAAGCACCTTTAGCTTTATCAGTAGTCGCATAAATTCTAGACTTTGCGCCTTCTTTACCGTATTTCTCTTCTAATATTTTCTTAAATGCACGGAATGCTACAGCAGGTTCTGTTGTAGTTCCTGATTTTGAGATAACGTTAACTGAGAATTCTTTATCTTTTACATATTCGATTAAGTCGCTTAAGTATGAAGAAGATAACTGGTGCCCTGCAAAGATGATTTGAGGTTTACCTTGTTCAGTTTTTAAATGATCAAACGATTTGTTTAACATTTCAATCGCTGCACGCGCTCCTAAATAAGAGCCACCAATACCGATAACTACCAGCACTTCACTATCAGACTGAATCTTTTTCGCAGCAGCCTGAATACGTGCAAATTCTTCTTTATCATAATCTTTCGGTAAGTTCACCCATCCTAGAAAGTCACTACCAGCACCTGTACCGTCATGAATTGTGCTGTGTACGTTCTTAACGATTGACTGCATTTGCTCTAATTCGTGTTGACCAAAAAAAGTTTCAGCTGTACTGTAATCAAATTTAATATGTGTCATCATAAATCCTCCTGTTTGTAAATTCACATTTATTGTACTCTATCCAAACATACATCTCAATAGAATCGCATTTTGTAAGCGTATATATAGTTATAAAATTTAAATTTTTATGACAATTGATTTTTTGTGTAGTACACCTAACGTAGAGCGTTTAAATAATGATCAAACAAATTTGTTTTTCTATAATTATGCACTTTTATGAATAAAACACTTGAAATCAATTTTCTATTCTGCTATCTTTATATGTATATTAATTCATAATATCAAATATTTATTATAAAGGAGTTTTTATTTATGGCAAAAGAAAAAGTTGTACTTGCATACTCAGGAGGTTTAGATACAAGTGTTGCTATTCAATGGCTTATTGAAAAAGGTTATGATGTCATCGCTTGTTGTCTAGACGTTGGCGAAGGTAAAGAACTTCAGACTGTAAAAGAAAAAGCTCTTACAGTTGGAGCAATCGAATCCATTATGTTAGACCAGGTAGAAGTTTATGCAAAAGATTATTTAAGCTATGCGATTAAAGGTAATACTTTATATGAAAATACATATCCTTTAATTTCTGCCCTTAGCCGTCCACTTATCGCTAAAGAACTTGTAAAAGTTGCACATCAGTTCGATGCGCAATATATCGCACATGGGTGTACAGGAAAAGGAAATGACCAGGTACGTTTTGAGGTTGCAATCCATAGTTTAGATCCGAGCATAAAAACGTTAGCACCTGTGCGTGATTGGGGATTTAGTCGTGAAGAAGAAATTGAATACGCTAAAGTTCATAACATCCCGATTCCAATCAATCTTGATTCACCTTATTCAATCGACCAAAATTTATGGGGAAGAAGTAACGAATGTGGTATTTTAGAAAATCCATATATAGAACCACCAGAAGATGCCTACGAATTAACAAAGTCACCCGTTGATGCTCAAGACAATGCAGTTTATCTCGAAATTACGTTTAAAGATGGACTGCCAACTGAAATCGATGGAGAAAACTTACCATTACATACACTGATTAAACAACTGAATAAAATAGGTGGAGAACACGGCGTCGGTAGAATTGATCACGTTGAAAATAGACTTGTCGGTATTAAATCTCGTGAAGTCTATGAAGCACCAGGTGCTATGATTATTATTAATGCCCACCAGGCTTTAGAAACAATAACGCTTACGAAAGATGTGCAACACTTTAAACCATATGTGGAACAACAATTTGCAAACCTCGTTTATAATGGTCTATACTTCTCTCCATTATCAGATCATATTAGAAATATGATGAATGATATACAGCAATATGTAAATGGAAAAGTTAAAGTTAAACTGTATAAAGGAAATATTACTGTTGTTGGACGTACAAGTGATAACTCATTATATAATGAGAAACTCGCAACATATACAAAAGAAGATGCGTTTAATCAACAAGCAAGTGTCGGCTTTATTGAAATATACGAATTACCTACAAAATTAGCTACAGAAGTTTACAGAGGTGATTTTAATGAGTGATGCATTATGGGGAGGACGCTTTGAAGCATCCATGGATGCGCTCGTTGAGAAATTCAATCAGTCTATCGATGTTGATCAGGCCCTGTTTTATGAAGATATTGAAGGCAGTATTGCGCATGTCACAATGCTTGGTGATAGTAATATCTTAACGCATGATGAAACAAAGCAAATTAAAGAAGGACTCGAATCACTTAAGTTGGATCATCAAAAAAATGCACTTACTTTTTCATCAAAGTATGAAGATATTCACTTGAATATTGAACATCTGTTGACCGAAAAAATTGGACCAGTTGCCGGAAAACTTCATACTGGGCGTTCACGTAATGATCAGGTGGCGACAGATATGCATTTATTTACCGTGAAAAAAGTGAAGCTAATGATTAAAACAATAACAAAACTTCAGGAAAGTATTATCCGTGTTGCAGAAGATAATATCGAAGTCATTATTCCAGGCTATACACATCTACAACGTGCCCAACCGATACTATTATCACATCATTTGATGAGTTATTTCTGGATGTTACAACGTGATAAGGAAAGATTAGAGGAAAGTCTATCACGCATTAATGTATCGCCGCTTGGTTCAGGTGCTTTAGCAGGAACTACTTATCCAATCAATCAGCAACATACTGCTGAACTATTAAACTTTGATCACATTTACCCAAATAGTATTGATGCAGTAAGTGATCGAGATTATATTCTTGAGACAATGAACAATATCAATCTAATCATGATGCATCTATCCAGATTATCAGAAGAAATCATCATTTGGTGTTCTCATGAATTTAACTTTATTACGTTGAGTGATGCTTATTCTACAGGATCATCTATTATGCCTCAAAAGAAAAATCCTGATATGGCAGAACTCGTACGTGGCAAATCTGGAACAGTCGCTGGCAATTATATTGGTATGCTAATGACACTTAAATCATTGCCGCTTGCCTATAATAAAGATTTACAGGAAGATAAGAAATCATTCTTTGACTCAATTGAGACTTGTTTAGATAGTTTAACAATCTATAGCGGGATGATCGATACAATGCAAATTAATAAAGAAAATATTTCAAATACGCTTGAACAAGACTTTTCAAATGCAACTGAACTTGCTGATTACCTCGTAAGTTTCGGAATTCCGTTTAGAGAAGCACACGCTATAACAGGTAAACTCGTCGCTGATTGTATAAAAGAGGATATATATTTAAAAGATGTGACGTTAGAAAGATACAAAGCGATTCATCCTGAAATTAGTGATGAAATTTATATTATATTAGCTCCAAAATCTGCTGTTGAACGAAGAACAAATTATAACGGTACAAGCACTCAATCAGTATTAGCACAAATAAAACAAAGCAAGTCTAAGTTATATTAGACTCGCCTTGTTTTTATAATGCAGCTTGATAAATTGCCATTATATCTTCTTTTTGAAGTTTATAGAAGTTTCCATAAGGACCATAGATTAAAGTTTTCTCTGCAAATACTTCTAAGTCTTCTTCTTTTACGCCAACTTCAGATAATTTCGTTGGTGCACCAAGTGAAGTCCAGAAATTAGATATCGCATCAATTCCGAAATTAATTTTCTCTTCATCAGATAAACTACTATCGACATCAAATACATCCTCAGCAAACTTGATGAATCGCTCTGGTGATTTCTTACTTACATAACGCATCCATTCAGGGAATATAATTGCTAAACCAACACCATGAGGAATGTCATATATAGCACTAACTGCATGCTCTAAATTATGTGTTGCCCAGTCCCCAGCATATCCTAAACGCATGAAACCATTTAATGCAACTGTAGCGCCAAGCATTGTTGTCTCACGTGCTTCGTAGTTATCAGGTTGTTCTATTGCTACAGGACCAGCTTTCATGATTGCTTTCATTACCCCACTGATCATCGCATCTCCGATTTCAGTATTTGACGCTTCATTGAAATATTGCTCCAGTAAATGACTCATACTATCGATAATACCATTTGCTGTCTGATTTTTAGGTAATGTATAGAGTAATTCCGGATTTAACAAACTAAATTTAGGAAATACAAGTGGAGAACCCCAACCAAGTTTTTCATTTGTTTCCCAGTTAGTAATTACACTACCTGAATTCATTTCTGAACCAGTAGCTGATATTGTAAGAATCGTTCCAAAAGGAACTGCACTTTCAACAGTTGCTTTTCTTGTAACGATATCCCATGGATCAACATCGCTTGTTGAAGCAGCAGAGATTAACTTAGTACCGTCAATAACTGAACCACCACCTATTGCAACAATAAAATCGATGTTGTTATCTTTAACGGCCTGTACACCTTTTTTTACAGTTGAAAGGCGTGGATTTGGTTCGATACCAGCAAGTTCAAATACATTGTAACCTTCTAATAATTTGATAACACGTTCATAAAGACCCGTTTTCTTAATGCTGCCACCACCATATGTTAATAAGATGTTCTTACCCTCAGTAAATTTTTCAATCATTTGTGGTAATTGGTCAGTGCTCTCTTTTCCAAACACTAAAGTGGTTGGATTTTGAAATGTAAAATCGTTCATTTTTATAATCTCCTTTCTATTTGTGTTTATTGTATTAGAAATATTCGATTTTTGGAATTTATTCGATTTAAAAATGAATCTTTACACAAGATATCAGCTTTCGAAATTGGTGATATCCCAATTTCAGTACTTATAAATAAAAAAGACACACCCATAAAAGAGTGTGCCTCAAAAATCTTATGCCCATCCACGGTAACGTGCAGCTTCTGCTGTACGTTTAATACCTACGATGTATGCTGCTAAACGCATATCTACTTTTCTAGCTTCTGCTAATGAATAAACATTATCAAATGCTTTAACTAATTTTTCACGTAACTTTTCATTTACTTCTTCTTCTGTCCAGTAGTAACCTTGGTTGTTTTGTACCCACTCGAAGTAAGATACAGTAACACCACCAGCACTTGCTAAAACGTCAGGTACAAGTAAGATACCACGTTCAGTTAAAATCTTAGTTGCTTCTGGCGTTGTTGGACCATTTGCTGCTTCAACTACGATTTCAGCTTTAATATCATGTGCGTTATCTTTCGTAATTTGGTTAGAGATTGCTGCTGGTACTAAAATATCACAATCTAACTCAAATAATTCTTTGTTTGTAATTGTATCTTCAAAAAGGTTCGTTACAGTACCGAAGCTGTCACGACGGTCTAATAAATAATCGATATCTAATCCATTTGGATCATGTAATGCACCATGTGCATCAGAGATACCTACAACTTTAGCACCCATGTCATATAAGAATTTCGCTAAAAAGCTTCCTGCGTTACCGAAACCTTGAATAACAACACGTGAGCCTTCAATTTGTTTTCCACGGCGTTTTGCCGCTTCTTCAATCGCAATTACAACACCTAATGCAGTAGAACGGTCACGTCCTTGTGACCCACCTAATACAATAGGTTTTCCTGTAATAAATCCTGGAGAGTTGAACGCATCCATCATGCTATATTCATCCATCATCCAAGCCATGATTTGTGAGTTTGTAAATACATCTGGCGCAGGGATATCTTTTGTTGGTCCAACAAATTGAGAGATCGCACGAACGTAGCCACGTGATAAACGTTCTACTTCGTGTATACTCATTTGACGTGGATCACAAACGATTCCACCTTTACCACCACCGTATGGTAGATCAACGATACCGCATTTTAAAGTCATCCACATAGATAAAGCTTTTACTTCATCTTCGTCAACGTCTGGATGGAAACGAACGCCACCTTTAGTAGGTCCTACTGCATCGTTATGTTGTGCACGGTAACCTGTAAAAGTTTTTACTGTTCCATCATCCATCTTAACTGGAATACGCACTGTTAATAAACGTAAAGGTTCTTTAACCAGTTCATACATTCCTTCATCAAAACCAAGTTTATCCAATGCTTCATGAATTATATTTTGTGTAGATGATACTAAACTTGTAGTGTTTTCTGACATGTTATTCGCCCTCTTTTTCATTCTTAAGTACTTCAATGTTTATTGTAACATATTTAAAATCTTTTAAAAGCCCTTTTTGAAAACGCTATCATTTATTTTCGAATACTGATTTTACTTTTTCAATGGCCCAGTCTAAATCTTCTTGAGAAATGATTAATGGTGGCGCAAAACGAATTACAGTATCATGTGTTTCTTTACATAATAAACCTAATTCTTTTAATTGTTCACAGTATGGACGTGCATTTTCAGTTAATTCAACACCGATAAATAATCCTTTACCACGAACTTCTTTAATAATTGGGTTATCGATTTCTTTTAACTTAGATTGGAAATATTCTCCTAATTCTAAAGAACGTTCAGATAACTTTTCATCAACTAGAACATCTAAAGCTGCCATTGAAACTGCACAAGCTAATGGGTTACCACCGAATGTAGAACCATGACTTCCTGCATTGAATACTTCTAAAATTTCTTTATCCGCTAATACACATGAGATAGGGAATACTCCGCCACCTAATGCTTTACCTAAAATGTACATATCAGGTACTACGTTATCCCAGTCAGTTGCGAATAATTTACCAGAACGTCCAAGACCAGCTTGAATTTCATCAGCGATAAATAATACATTATTTTCAGTACAAAGATCACGAACTTCTTTTAAGAATCCGTCTTTTGGAATGTTGATTCCTGCTTCACCTTGAATTGGCTCAAGTAATACTGCAGCAGTGTTAGGTGTGATTGCTGCTTTAATTTGTTCAATATCATCAAACTCAACTAATTTAAAGCCGCCTAATAATGGACCATATCCACGTTGATATTCTGCTTCACTTGATAAAGAAACTGCTGCCATTGTACGACCATGGAAATTACCTTTCATTGCAATAATTTCAGCTTGATCTTTTGCAACACCTTTAACATCATAAGCCCAACGACGTGCTGCTTTAATAGCAGTTTCAACCGCTTCAGCACCTGTATTCATCGGTAATACCATTTCTTTACCAGCAAGCTTACAAATCTTTTCATACCAAGGACCTAATTGATCACTGTGGAATGCACGTGAAGTTAATGTAACACGATCAGCCTGATCTTTTAAAGCTTGTATAATTTTAGGATGACGGTGACCTTGGTTAACTGCTGAATAAGCAGATAACATGTCCATGTACTTATTGCCTTCAGGATCTTTGACCCATACACCTTCAGCTTCAGAGATAACAATCGGAAGTGGATGATAGTTTGGTGCACCATAATGATTTGTAATTTCAATGATATCTTGTGATTTAGTCATTATTATTCTCCTTTTTTAGAAAAGCAGTAGTGCCTTGCACTACTGCTATATTTATTTGATTATTTTATTTTCATTTATTTATGAAACAAATACTTTCTTATAACATTTCTGAAGTTGTTTTACCTTGCATATGAAGTACTAAGTAATCTGGTCCACCGGCTTTAGAGTCTGTACCTGACATTTTGAATCCACCAAATGGTTGGTATCCAACAATTGCACCTGTACATCCACGGTTGAAGTATAAGTTACCTACATGGAAGTCACGACGTGCTTCTTCTAAATGCTCACGATTATTTGTAATTACTGCACCAGTTAAACCGTAATCAGTATCGTTTGCAAATTTGATAGCTTCTTTGAAATCTTTAGCTTTAGCAATACCTACAACAGGTCCAAAGATTTCTTCCTGCATAATACGGTCATCATGTTTAACATCTACAAATACTGTAGGATTTACGAAATTACCAACAGACTCTTCTGTAGTTCCTCCAACTAATAATCTACCTTCTTGTTTACCAATTTCAATATATTCTTTAATTTTGTTTAAAGATTTTTCATCGATAACAGGACCCATGAAGTGTTCGTTAGTTTCTGGGTTACCAACAGTTAATTTTTCTGTTTTTTCTTTAACTTTTGCAACTACTTCATCATAAACGTCTTCTAAAACGATTGCACGAGAACATGCAGAACATTTTTGACCTGAGAATCCGAAAGCAGATTTAACAATCGATTCAGCTGCTAACTCTAAATCAGCTTCGCTGTCAACTACGATTGTATCTTTTCCACCCATTTCAGCGATAACACGTTTTAAGTTTAATTGACCTTCGTGAACTTTTGCAGCACGCTCATAAATATGAACACCAACATCACGTGAACCTGTGAATGAAATGAAACGTGTATCAACGTGATCCACAATGAAGTCACCGATATCACGGCTTGAACCAGGAATGTAGTTTACTACACCTTTAGGCATACCAGCTTCTTCTAAAACTTCTACGAATTTATATGCAACTACAGAAGTGTTTGAAGATGGTTTTAATAATACTGTGTTACCAGTTACTAATGGCGCAACAGTAGTTCCAGCCATAATTGCTAATGGGAAGTTCCATGGTGAGATAACTACACCAACACCTAAGGCGATATAGTCATAACGGTTGAATTCGCCTGGACGGCTTTCAACTTTAACACCATCTTTAAGACGTAACATTTCACGCGCGTAAAACTCTAAGAAGTCGATACATTCTGCAGTATCTGCATCAGCTTCGTTCCATGGTTTACCTGCTTCTTTTACTAATAATGCAGAGAATTCAAATTTTCTGCGTCGAATAATCGCTGCTGCACGGAATAAAATATCAGCGCGCATTGCAGGATTAGTAGATCTCCATGTTTCAAATGTTTCTTTCGCAATAGCCATAGCTTTCTCAGCATGCTCTTGTGTTGCTTGAGATACATGACCAATTGTTTCTTCTCTATTAGCTGGATTAAATGAACGTAATTTGTTATCAGTCATAATACGTTCTCCACCAATTACTAACGGATAATCTTCTCCTAAATATGCATTTACTGTTTCTAAGCCTTTTAACATTGCTTGTTTATTTTCCTCGATGCTAAAGTCTGTGAATGGTTCGTGTTTGTACGAAATCATTACATTGCCTCCTCTTTGTTTGTTAATTAGAAAACCCTTACATACTATATAATGACTAATTTTAAGAAATACTTCAACCCTTAATACTTAAATTTTGCAAAATAATTTTTTATGCACAAACATGCATAAATTAAAGAAAGAAACTACAGCACTATTGTAGTTTCTTTCCCTTTTCTACCCATTCCGGTAGTTTTTCTCGTAACGATTCGAAACCAATATTTTCTGGTTGCTTAAGTTCTTCAAGTACTGATTTCTTTTCCTTTTTTCGTTCCTGACGTTTAAAATAATCGTTTTCTTTTAAAGATAAATTTAATTTACCATCTTCAGAAATATCGAGAATTTTCGCTTTAACAATTTGACCCACTGAGAGAAATAAATTTAAGTTGTGGACATAATCATTCATCACTTCAGAAATATGTATTAATCCCTCTGTATGCTGATCAGTCTCAACAAATGCTCCATATGGTTGTATGCCTGTCACTTTAACTTTAATAAACTGTCCCTTTTTATACTTTTTATTCATCATATTTATCCCTCATTTTTAATATCATTATTTTACCATAAAAATGAGTATAAAAAAAATCATGTAGCTATGTAAGATGCTACACGATTTCGCAAGTTGCACGTAATTTATAAATTTCATTTAAAATATCTTTAATTTCTTGTTTATCAGGTGACTGTTCAAAACTATGCATGAAAATTTCTGATATTCTCTGAATTGTTTCATCAAAAGATAATTTTTGATGTACAATATCCATTATTTCGTAATATTCCATATCTCCCTGAGAAGCATCTTCAAGTTGCATCGGGTTCCAGTTGTTTAAGATTTTGTACATTGCTATATTAAAATCTGGATTCATGGCGTTCATCCTCAAGTTTTCGCATCACTTCAGCTTCAAATATTTTAAACTTTTCTTCCTGTTTCTGTGAATTTCTTTTAAACATTTTAAAAGAAATATAAGCAAGTGTCATAAAGAATATTAATGATAACACTGCCGGGACATATTCCCACTTATTTTCCGGAAAATATAAAAAATCCATCATCATGCATCACCCCTAATCTAATAAATTATTATAACATTAAAAATCCACAAAAAAAGAATAAGTCATGAACATTTCATGACTTATTCCAGGTCGTCGCCAAAGTATTTAGACGCAAGCAAACTGGAAACAATGCAAAAAAATCGCTCTTTGATTTTGAAAGCATTGTTGAAGTTTGCCTAGCGTCTGCTTTGAAGACGCCGTTTATCCAGGTCGTCGACAAAGTGTTTAGCCCTATGCAACAATTATTTTAATATGTTAATCTTCTCAATCACTACATCTTCTAACGGTTTGTCTTGAGCGCCAACCTGAACATTAGCGATTGTTTCTAATACATCAAATCCTTCTACTACTTGACCAAATACTGTATGTTTTTGATCTAGCCATGGTGTTCCGCCAACTTCAGCATATTTATCAACAATCTCTTCTGGCCATCCACCTTGCTTTAATTGTGATAACATTTGAGCTGGTACTTGTTTCATTTGAACGATGAAGAATTGAGAACCGTTAGTATTTGGTCCCGCATTAGCCATAGATAAAGCACCATATAAGTTGAATGCTTCCATAGAAAATTCGTCTTCAAACTTATCTCCGTAAATACTTTCTCCACCCATACCAGTTCCAGTTGGGTCTCCACCTTGAATCATGAAATCATTAATAACACGGTGGAAGATAATACCTTCATAATATCCTTTTTCAGATAACTGAATAAAGTTTTCAACTGTTTTTGGTGCAACTTCCGGGAATAATTTAATTTTCATTGTTCCTTTTGTTGTTACCATTTCTACTAAACGTTCATTTTCTGAAATTTCTGTATTTAATTGCGGAAAATTAGTCATTTTTAAGCTCCTTCATGATATGATTATTACCATAATATATTAACACAAAAAGGATGAGAAATATGTATTTTAGACTTATGCACAAAACTGGTATTTATATTGTAGAGAAAGTTCAGGATAACCCTAATGGTGTTCTGGTTAGCATTGAAAGTGTTATCACTCACCCGATGCAGGGAGATTTGCATAATAGAGGAGAAGTTGAAAATGTATTCTTCCATGAGCGTAAAGCACTTTCTTATAAAGAAAAACGTGTGGTAGATGAAAATTTACTGAAACCTTATACAGATAAAGTACTCCCATATGTTGAATCATTAATTCAGGCAGTATCAAAAATGGAGCAAAAACTAAAAAATGAAGATACTCTTTTTAATAGGAAGGCACTTGATACGTTATCAAATATTAAATATGATTATGAACGTCAATACAAGTTTTCTTTCCCGGAATAAAAAAGTGACAATTATATGACGATTTTTTAATTTTAATCTGTTTCTTCTTATTTAAGGAATATATTATACGGTGTCACCATATTAGACTATTAGAAATAAATCCGTGTATTTTTCTTGTATAATAAAATACTAAAGGAGGTTTTAAGATGACTTTATGGATAGTATTGCTGCCATTTATAGCAGCGTTATTTCCAATTATTCTACAGAAACAATTACGTACTATTCATACGGGTTGGTTTGTATTACCCATTCCTGTAATTGCTTCAATATTCTTTATCAGCAAATTATCTTCATTAGGTCAGACATTGTTTGAAAAAAATAACTGGATGTCACGTATAGGATTAAATTTAAACTTTAAAATAGATGGCATTAGTTTACTTTTTGCTCTGCTTATTTCTGTGATAGGTATGCTCGTAGTATTCTATTCTATTTCATATCTTAGTAAACGAGAAGAACTTGGAAAATTCTATACATATTTATTGTTATTTATGGGTGCAATGTTTGGCGTTGTACTGAGCGATAATATTTTAGCACTTTATATGTTCTGGGAACTGACGAGTATTTCAAGTTTCTTATTGATTTCGTTCTGGTATTTTAAAGAAAAATCAATTCAGGGTGCTTTGAAATCGATGTTAATCACCGTCTTTGGTGGTTTAATGTTACTAGGTGCTATTGCCATCTTAGTTAGTATTACACACACGACTTCAATAGATGCAATGATTCAAAACGCAAATTTAATTCAGAATCACAAATTATTTCCGTTAGCTATCGTATTAATCTTATTAGCTGCATTTACTAAATCAGCTCAGTTTCCATTTCATATATGGTTACCAGATGCTATGGAAGCACCGACACCAGTAAGTGCATATCTGCATTCAGCGACAATGGTTAAAGCCGGTATTTATCTCGTAGCAAGGTTTACTCCTATTTTTGCTGTCAGTAATATATGGACAAACAGCTTAATCTTTATCGGCTTATTCACAATGTGTTTTGCATCGATGAAAGCTGTTAATCAAAAAGATTTAAAAGGGATTCTTGCATTCAGTACAATCAGTCAGTTAGGACTTATTATGTCTTTACTTGGATTTGGCTCATTTGCACTAAAAAATAATCATAATGAACTTTTCGTTATTGCAGTTACGGCTAGTGTGTTCCACATTTTAAATCATGCCTCATTTAAAGGCGCTCTCTTTATGGCTGTAGGTATTATCGACCACGAAACAGGATCACGTGATATCCGTAAGCTTAATGGATTACTAACATTAATGCCTGTAACTTTCACAATTGCAGTGCTTGGCTTATTAAGTATGGCAGGTGTCCCACCCTTTAACGGATTTTTAAGTAAAGAAATGTTTATTACATCTGTTTTAAATGCAGTAAAGAGTAGTTTCTCAGGTCAACCATTGCTTTCAAGTAGTGCATTAATACTTATGTTTATAGGGAGTATATTTACTTTTATATACTGTATAAAGTTAATCATCGATATATTCTTTGGCTCCCCTAAAGATAATACAACTGAGAAACAGCCTCACGAAGCTCCAAAGTTATTACTAGCTTCACCTATTATATTAATCAGCATCATGGTTGTGATTTCACTTGTTCCAAATATATTTTTACCATTATTAAATGCGGCGACAAACAGTATATTAAATCAGTCTGTTCATATAGAGCAAATTCATCATTTTCATGGATTTAATACACCACTATTTATTACATTAGCTATCATTATTTTTGGTGCACTACTCGTTGCTACTTTTAAATACTGGGAAAAAATATATACTATCTTCCCTGCTCAGTTCAGTCTGAATAGGGGATATGATCTGTTACTTACACAATCACAAAAGAAAAGTAAGTTAATCAATCAGTTTCTCGTGTTAAGAACCATTCGTTTCAGTATGTCTGCAATACTGATTACGTTTATTATCATAACGAGCTATGTATTTATCAATAATCCGATTCATTTTAATTTTGAGTCGCTAGGTTCAATCCAGCCATATGAGTTGATTCTCGTTGGCATCATATTAATTGCAAATATTATGATCTTAAAATCAAAATCGCGTTTATTTAGTATTATCATGTTAAGTACTATCGGTTATTCCATTGCATTATTATTCGTTTTCTTTGATGCACCTGACCTAGCATTAACACAACTTGCTATTGAAACGATTTCAACAGCATTATTCTTAATGTGTTTCTATCATCTACCACGTCAGTATCGTCATGAAGAAAGTTCAAAATTTAAGTTATCAAATTTTGTGATTGCATTGCTTTCAGGTATTTGTGTCACAATCATTGCTTTAGCAGCATTTAGTAACAAACTTTATCCATCCATTGCAGAATATTATATTAAAAATGTATATGAACTTGCCGCAGGAAAAAATATGGTAAACGTAATTTTAGTAGACTTCCGTGGATTTGATACTTTATTCGAATCAAGTGTACTAGGAATAGCAGGTATAGGTATCTATACATTAATACGATTAAGACAGAATAGAGGTGATAATAATGAAAAAGCAAAATAATGATGTCATTCTACAGTTTTGTACGCTCGTTGTCTTCTTCATTATTATCACTTTCGCCTTTGCCATATTTATGGGTGGTCATTATACGCCAGGCGGAGGGTTTGTAGGGGGATTGCTCATATCATCTGCACTTCTCATTGTTTTAATTGCTTATGATATTAAAACTTTACAACAGATTATTCCTATAGATTTCAAAAAGGTCATTGCTATCGGATTAATGTTTTGTTACGGCACACCGTTAATCAGTATCTTACAGGGTAAACCCTTTTTCACGCATACTTTTGGTGACCTGCATTTACCGCTCCTGGGTGAACTACATCTTCACACTGCAGTATTATTTGATATTGGAGTAATGCTTGCAGTAATTGGAACGACTTTGACGATAATCTTAACGATTGGAGAGAATGAATAATGGAAATATTAATCATTATATTGAGTGGCATACTTGTTACTTGTGGCGTCTATTTGATTCTCTCTAAAAGTTTGCTCAGAATCATTATCGGATCTTCTATCATTTCTCATGCAGTCAATTTAATATTGCTTACAAGTGGCGGCTTAAAAAAAGGTGCTTCACCAATCTATGAAGAAGATCAGCATTTTTATACAGATCCAATTCCACAGGCATTAATATTAACAGCAATCGTAATAAGTTTTGCTGTAACTGCGTTTTTCTTAGTACTTGCTTTTAGAAGTTATAAAGAGTTAGGTACTGACAATGTATCAGATTATAAGGGGGTACCTGAAGATGAGTAATTTAATCGTATTCCCAATTATATTACCAGCTCTCACTGCTATTATTTTAATTTGTATCGGAAAAAAACCTATTATTAAAAGAATGGTAGCATTTTTTGGTACTTTAATAACATTTTTAGTTACACTTTATCAGTTTATACATGTTTTTAAACATGGCACAATATATCTAGAACTTGGAAACTGGAAAGTACCATATAGTATTGTGCTTGTTTCTGATATGCTATCGGCAATTTTAGTCCTCACAACAACATTAATTACTTTGATTATAATCTATTATTCTTATCAATCAATCGGACTTGACCGAGAAACATATTATTATTACTCATCAGTGATGTTTATGCTGGCTGGTTTAAATGGCGCATTTACAACTGGAGATATCTTTAACTTATTCGTATTCTTTGAAGTATTCTTAATCAGTTCATATGTGTTAATGATTATCGGAGGAACGAAGATACAATTACAGGAAAGTATTAAATATATACTTGTGAATGTTACGAGTTCGGCATTTTTCGTACTCGCAATCGGTATGTTGTATTCAGTTATCGGCTCATTAAATATGGCTGATATGAGCAGTAGAATCGATGGCATAGAAAACCAAAATATTATTGTGATCTGTGCCATATTATTTATCTTTGTATTCGCTACAAAAGCAGGTATGTTTCCTTTATATTTCTGGTTACCAGGCGCATATTACGCTCCACCGATACCAATTCTTGCTTTATTCGGTGCGTTGCTTACTAAAGTGGGTGTTTATGCACTATACAGAACGTACAGTTTATTCTTCAGTCAATCTGGAGAATTCGTGCAGAACATACTGCTTGTATTAGCAATACTCACAATTATATTTGGGTGTATTGGTGCACTTGCATATCGTGATATGAAGAAAATTATCATCTATAATATTATGATTGCCGTGGGAGTAATTATCGTGGGACTTGCAATTTTTACAAAAGAAGCTACAATTGGGGGCATTTATTACTTAATTCATGACATGATTATTAAAGCGAGTTTATTTATGCTTATCGGTATCATTATGAAAGTTACGAATGAAACAGACATTAGAAAAATTGGTGGACTTATAAAAGATTATCCGCTGCTTGGCTTTACGTATTTTATTGCAGCGTTATCACTTGCAGGTATTCCACCACTAAGTGGTTTCTACGGAAAATACTTTATCGTAAAAGCAGCGATGAATGAAGGATATGTGATGACTGCTATCATCGTATTAATCAGTAGTTTAGTCGTATTATATTCAGTAATCAATATCTTTTTAAAAGTTTTCTTTGGTACTGGTAAAAAATACGTGCAACCAACTATCAATAAGATGATGTTTGCGGCAGTATTAATGACAGTTCTCGCAGTATTATTCGGGGTTATGAGTGACGCTTTATATCCAGTCATTGAAAAAGCTGCATTATCAATTCATTCACCAGAAACTTATGTCAAAGCATTAGGGGTGAAATAATGGCGATACAAATGATTATACATACTGGGCTAGTCATACTATGGTGTATCTTAACTGGTTCTGTATCTTTCGGTAATATGTTACTTGGTTATTTATTTGGACTCATAGGGATATATATCATGAGACCATTTTTACCTGGTGGGTTCTATCTCATTCCTTTCTTAAAAGTGCTACGTTTGACCGTTATATTTATTATCGAACTATTTAAAGCAAATATCAATGTTCTAAAAATCGTTATTGCACCAAAAATCGATATACAGCCTGCATTCTTTATGTATCCAACCGATTTAAGAAAAGATTGGGAAATCAGTTTATTGTCTCTACTGATTACGTTAACACCAGGAACAGTCGTTGTAGCAGTTAGTGATGATAAAAGTAAGCTTTATATCCATGCAATAGACTTTAGTGATATAAAATCAGAAATAGATGGCATTAAGCATTCTTTTGAAGATGCGATAAAGGAGATTGGATTATCATGACAATAGAATTTACCAATATTATCATTATTATCGCATTGATTATCGTTTCTTTATCGATGCTCGGTATACTATATCGTGTCATTAAAGGCCCAACTATAGCCGATAGAGTTGTTGCACTTGATGCATTAGGTATCTCTCTAATGGCAATGATTGCACTATTCTCAGTACTGTTAAATACTAAATATTATATCAGCATCATTATGCTACTTGGCGTACTGGCCTTTTTAGGAACAACTGCTTTTGCCAAGTTTATAGAGAAAGGAGAAATCGTTGAATATGATCGACACAATCGTCATCGTCATTAGTATGTTCTTTATTATTATCGGTGCATTGCTGACAGTAATAAGTGCTATCGGTTTAATCCGCTTACCTGACGTGTATACCCGTGCACATGCGGCCAGTAAATCTTCAACGCTTGGTGTTATGTTTATGATGTTCGGCGTATTTCTTTACTTTTTAGGTCGTGATCATCATTTTGAACCGACATTAATTCTCGCAATTCTTTTTATATTCTCTACCGGACCGATTGGTGCACATTTAATTATGCGCAGTGCTTATTATTCTGGTACTGCTTACACAAATTCAACTGTTAGAGATGACCTTAAGAATGCAGAATAATAACGTAAAAAGTTTAATACAAAAAGCTGAGATAAGGATTTCGTCCTTATCTCAGCTTTTTAATTGCCACGGTACATCGTGACGCGGAAATTAATCTATCACCGTCATCATATACTTTTATTTCCCAAACATGAGTCGATTTGCCTTGATGGATAATCAATGCTTTCGCATATACATCGCCTGATTTTGCGCTTGATATATGATTAGCATTAATCTCTAAACCTAATGGAATCTCATCTTTACCGATAAGTAAAGATGAGCCATATGATGCTGCTGTTTCACAAAGTGCAACAGTTGCTCCTCCATGCAGGTAACCAAAAGGTTGACGGACCAAATCAGTAATTGGCATTTTCATTACTAATAAATTGCCATCAAAACTTACTTGTTCAATCTTAAAATGTGTTATTAAACTTGGTACAGATAATAAATTTGAATCCATGATATCCTCCATGACTTCTTTTTATCTATAATACCATTGCTGCAATAAATCCGAAAATAATGAGCGGTATATTAAACAATAAGAATGTCGGTACACATGTATCCCAAATATGGTTATGCTGACCATCCATGTTAAGCCCTGCTGTTGGACCAAGTGTAGAGTCACTAGCCGGACTACCTGCATCACCAAGTGCACCTGCAGTACCAATAATAGCTATAATCGCCATGCTGCTTAATCCAATAGAATTTCCTAACGGAATAAATAATGCAGCAATGATAGGAATGGTTGCAAACGAAGATCCGATACCAAGTGTCACAATTAATCCAACGATTAACATAAAAATTATTGTTAATACTTTTGAACCATCAGTGAATGCTACCATATCCTGAACTAAACGTTCTACATCTCCAGTAGCGCTCATAAGACTCGCAAAACCATTTGCAGTAAGCATCACCACACCAATGTAAGCCATAATCTTAATACCATCTGTTAAAGTGTCATCTAACGCTTTCCATTCATATGCAAATGATACAAAGAAAATTAATATCCCTGCTAATGCACCAAAGATCATTGATTCAGTCATAGTCTGCACAATAAATGTACTTAAAATCGCAAGTATTGTTATAAATATGACGTATGGTCTAAGCGGCGGCCTATTCTCAGTTGGGGCTAAAGTTACGGTATGATATGTTCTAGGTTTTCTAAATATAATAAAGGCAAGAAAGAGTCCTACAATAAATCCCATAGAAGGTATAATCATCGCTTTATATATATCGCTAAATTCTATTGCATAATCTGCTTTATCGAATCCTTTTTTAATAATACCATGGAAGATGTATCCATAACCGTAAGGCATCAATACATACGGAAAGTTTAATCCGAAGCAAAGGATTACTGCTAATAATCTTCTATCTATCTTTAACTCATTAAATAAACTAAGTAAAGGTGGAATGATAATTGGAATAAATGCAATATGTACCGGAATAATATTTTGAGACATACAAGAAATAATAATTAAAGAAATAAGTAATATTACTTTAGTATATATTCTCGTATTTTTCTTATTTTCAACTTTTAGTTTATTTATTATTTTCTCAACAAAATAATCTGTAATACCACTATAAGAAATTAATGCTGCAAAGCCTCCAAGTAACGCATAGCTTAATGCGACTTCACTTCCATCCACTATACCTTCAGTGAATATTTTAATGGTCTTTTCAATACCTAGACCTGAAACAAGACCACCTGTTATTGCCCCTATAAATAGTGATAGCACGACATTAAGCCTACATAAACTTAATATGACCATCACAAGTACCGCGATTAAAACTGCATTCATAAATAAATAACCTCCAAATACTTTAGTTCGCTAATGTACTACCATGATAAAGGAGTTATTCATTTTCGTCAAGTGCTTCATGCATTAGTTTTATGATGTGGGTATAAACATGTTGATTATCAGGATAATTGATTAAATCAACTTCAAGAACATTTGGACTTATAACATTAAGGCCAAATTGTTCAAGGGTAATTAAATCCAGAACATCTTTAGGTTCTATCTGATGCTGAAATTGATAGGTAAACTCAAAGTTTTCTTCGATGAGTTTTGAAATGAATTGTAAATTATTATGTTTTATATTTATCTGTCTTTTGTCGATTTGGCTCATACTACTTATCTGTTCTTCTTCATATTCATGATTTTTTAACTGTATACAAGCTGTATTTAAACGATATTGTTTTGCATAGAACAACACATCATATAAAATATTAAAGTAATTTTGACGATGTGTTTTGACAGTCTTACCATTGAAAGCAATGCGTGCTTCACTTTCTTGCAGCATTTCGCTGTATTGAATATAGATAATACCAACAGAAGATGCTAATAATGCTTTTAATAATGATTTAGGTATAGAATTTTCATGCCTTATAACGATAAACAATGTCGTAGCACTATTGGGAATATATTCATACAT
This sequence comes from Macrococcoides bohemicum, assembly GCF_016865215.1. Taxonomy (NCBI): domain Bacteria; kingdom Bacillati; phylum Bacillota; class Bacilli; order Caryophanales; family Staphylococcaceae; genus Macrococcoides; species Macrococcoides bohemicum. Next base: position 785,085 of record NZ_CP054482.1, on the reverse strand, counting down.
CTTAATATTTTCATCATTTATTAAACATATCGTTCTTTCTGTAACTTCATCTGGAATTGCTGTTAACGTATTTTCCACATCACTATGATTATTATTTATTTTAAATAAGTTATACAACGCTGTCTGAATCATCATCACTTGTTCATGTGACAAATATTTTGAAAGTAATGCCAGATGAATATTCATGTGGACAGCTCGTTTTAATATCTCTGAATTTTTAAGATATAAATTTTCAATCACTGTAACGTGATCAATAATCTCCTGCATATTAATATGTTTTAAATTTCCGACTGGTATAAATAAAAATAAAGTATTCTCTGATGAAATAAAGTATGGTAATGTCTTATCTCGTAAAGGATACTGCGCTTCAATGATTGCTTTATGATTTTCCAGCAATGGTCTTAACTGACTGATTTGTGATGGTAAAAAACACACATAGCACGTGTCTATGTGTGTCTGTAAATGTTTATTTAGCATATGCCCACTCCTTAAAACATTGTATACCCGCTACGTCTTAAATTTCTAATGACAAAACCTGCAGCAATTGCCCCTATTAACCCCCCAGATAACATGATGATGTCTGCAGGTAAAAGGTGGGTTAAACCTGTCCATAATTTATTAAATGCAAATTTTGGTTTCAATAAATAATCAGCTGTAGAAATTTTATCAACAATTGCAAATACAACAAACGGATATAAAGCCGTCATAATCCAAGTTGATTTCAGTAACATATTTAAAATAAATGCGATACCAAAAAATAAAACAAAAAATAAAAGTGTTGAAATAATCAACTGAATGAGTGCTGTCAAAAATGCCCCTCCTAAGTATATAAGTGATAATGTGTATAATTAAAGTGAGCTCCAGGAGACTCAGTACTTGTTAGCGTTATTGCTTCGCTTTTTTCTTGTAAAAGATGATGAATCATCGGTGACACAGTATTGTCCTGAAGAATTTCTTCTGGCGTTCTCCATGCGACAACTTCAATTTCATCATTTGGAAACTTGATTGTAATATCAGTTGAAAGCGGTTTGATGAGAAATAAAATCATATTATCAGATATTTCATTATTAATGACACCGCTTCTTAGCCCGATTACACCTTGAACTTCTCCTTCAATTCCAGATTCTTCATATAGTTCCCTTAATACAGCCTGATCTGCAGTTTCACCATTATCAATAAATCCTGCAGGTGTACTCCACATGCCACGCATACCGCTATATTGTTTCTTAAGTAAGAGCCATTCACCTGCTTCATTAATTACTATTGCATTGACCCCTAACCAAACTTTATCTCGTGCCATAATATTCTCCTTACTTATAAAAAAAGTGAGGTAGGCAATCATTATGCCCCGCTCACTTTTTAAGCATTTAATATTGAGACAATATTAAAATTTACCTTTTTTGTATGCAACACCAGCGCCACCAATTTTGAATATCGCACGTGTATCGATTAATTTTTTCATGAATGCTGCTTTTTTACCTGTAATTTCTTTACCGAATACAACTCCTACACCATCATGAGAACCTAAAGAACATACAGTTCCTTTATCATCATAAGCAAATGCTGATAATTTTTCACCATTTAATAATTTTTGTATTGCAGCCGCAGTGAACTCACCTTGTTGCATTGCAATTTGAGCAGTCGTTGGTAATGGACGCTCTCCACTCATTACTGCAGAACAGTCACCGATTACAAAAATGTCGTCGTAACCATCGATACGTAAATCTTCACGAACTACGATACGTCCACGTTTAACACCATCAAATGATTCTTCCATTAATTTAGAACCACGAACACCCGCAGCCCAGATTACTGTGTTAGCGTATAATTGTTCTTCTTGTTCATTAACTTTAACAACGAAACCATTTTCGTTCGCAGCAACGATTGGTGTAGCAATCTTAAATTCAACCCCGCGTTTTTCTAAATAGTTCATTACATATTCCACTAAATCTTCAGAGAACATTGGAAGCATTTTTGGAGCTGCTTCAACACATGTTAATTTCACTTTTGATTGATCGATATTGTATTCTTTACATAAAGCAGGTACTTTTTCTACTAATTCCCCTAATAATTCGATACCAGTAAAGCCAGCACCACCAACTAAGATTGCTAAATCTTTTTCGTCTTTTTCAGAACTGTTCGCATAGTGTGCAAAACGCTCTTCAATATGCGCAGCAATACGACGTGCAGTATTAATATTTTCAATTTGGAATGCATGTTCTTTCATACCTGCAATACCAAAAGTTTCTGATTCGAAACCTAATGCTACTACTAAAATATCAAACTTATAAGTACCATTTGTTGTTTCTACAGTTTTTTCATCTTTATTGATTTTAGTAACTTCGTCAACTACGAAGTCTACTTTTGAATGATTTAAAACGCTTGCGATAGGATATAAACAATCCTGATATTCACGTGTACCAGCTGAAGCTTCATGCAACCAAGTTGATTCATAGTGATATTCGTTTTTGTTGATTAATGTAATATCACAATCCTGTGAAGAAACTAATTTCTGTAATTTGGTTACAGTTTGAAGACCTGCATAACCTCCACCTAATACAACTACTTTTTTTCTTTCAAATCCCATTTGTATTCACCCATTCTCAATAAATTTTTTAATATATTAATCTTTCAATTAATAAAATGTGATTTTTGTCACAAAGTTATTTTTGAATATTCCAACTTATATATTAAGACTTTTATACTATAAATACAAGTGAATTGTGAATATTATTATACAGACGCTTAACAATTTTCTGGTGTACCTGCGACATCTTTTGTTCTAAATGAACTACCACATCCACAAGCTGCAATCGCATTAGGATTTTCAATTGCAAATCCACCACCCATTAATGATTGTTTAAAATCTACAGTCGTTCCATTTAATATTGGCGCATCTGCTTTATCTACTAATACTTTCACACCATAATAATCTAAAACTTCATCATTTTCGTCAGGACTTTCTTCAGCGCTCATACCGTATGATAAACCAGTACAGCCGCCACCTTTTACCGAAATTCGTAGGTAACCGTTCGGTAACCCATTGCTTTCCATCATTGATTTAACTTCATATGCAGCTGCTTCTGTTAAAATTACAGTACTCATAATAAATTCCTCCTTAAAATAACCATGATTCTTCGATATGTTTGTATATATTTTGTTTTAATAGTTCTGGTGTGTCGCCTGTTACGATATCCCCGTTAACAAGCGCATAAAGACTATCATTACACTGTCCACAATATGTTAGACAACCATAGTCTAACACATCAATATTTGGATCATTAGATAATTCATCAAACACACTTTGACTGCCTTTGGCTAAATTTGAAATACAAAACTCCACAATTGGATTCATTTTCATCTTCCTTAATAATGATAACTTTTACTTATCATTTTATATCAACTTTTGTTATCGTTAGTATTATATAATCGCTATAATTTAATGGTAATCTATATTATAATTTAGATTGAGGAAAAACAATAGAACTTTGACTTACGAAGGGGATTAAAACAATGAAAAATTTAGTATTACTTGGTGGGGGCTATGGTAATATGCGTATTATGCAAAGACTTCTACCGAATACATTACCAACGGAATACAATATCACATTAATCGATAAGATTCCATTTCATGGTTTAAAGACAGAGTTTTATGCACTTGCTGCCGGAACAGAATCAGATAAAGAGGTACGTGTAGAATTTCCACAAGATAAGCGCCTAAATGTCGTCTATGGAGAAGTTACACAAATAGACCTTGAAAAACAAATTGTGTCTATCGGTGAAAATCATGTAGATTATGATGAGTTAGTAATTGGTCTTGGTTGTGAAGACAAATATCATAACGTTCCTGGTGCAGAAGAATACACATACAGCATACAGACAATGACAAAAGCACGTAAAACTTATCAGTCGATAGCTGACTTGCCATCTGGCTCTACAGTGGGAATCGTAGGAGCTGGTTTAAGTGGTATTGAACTTGCAAGTGAATTACGTGAATCAAGAAAAGATTTAAAGATACAACTATTTGACAGAGGTGAAAGAATATTACCAGCTTTCCCTGAGAAATTAAGTAACTACGTTAAGAAATGGTTTGATAAGAACGATGTTGAAGTTATACCTAATTCAAACGTTGTTAAAGTTGAACCTGGTATGCTTTATAATAATGACATTTCATATTCAGTAGATATTTGTGTATGGACTGCAGGTATACAACCTGTTGAAATTGTACGTAACCTGCCAGTGGAAATCGGTGATGGTAATCGTGTTAAATTAAATCAATATCATCAAATCCCGTCGAATCCAAATGTTTATGTCGTTGGCGATTGTGCTGCATTACCACATGCACCAAGTGCACAACTTGCTGAAGTTCAGGCAGAACAAATCATCGATGTAATGAAAATGATCTGGTCAGATAAACCACTACCTGAAGTCATGCCAGAATTAAAATTACAAGGGTTTATGGGATCTTTAGGAGAAAAAGAAGGTTTTGCTTATTTAATGGAGAAAACAGTGACTGGAAGACTCGCAAGATTAATGAAGTCAGGTGTTTTATGGTTATATAAATATCACAATGGATAAAATAAAACGATTAGGTCATCCTAATCGTTTTATTTTACATAATGTTCTTCTACGAATTTAGTAACCTGTGGTAATTGAATATATCCATCAGCCACAATTTCATCATCCATCGTAATTAACGGATAGAATAACTCATCATTGTTAATCTGTTCAATGATATTTTCATCATGATCTGTTAAGTTTTCAGATTTATTAATGTCGATATAATTATAGTTAAATTGTAAGTCCGGAAACTTTCGATCTAAATTCGGTTGAATCCAGTCATAAATATCTTTTGACGTCGGTGCATTAACACAACTTGCACACACAACATCTGCACCGTAAATGATAACATTTATCATTTATAATACATCCCCCTTTAAACTATCATATTTATATGCTATATTGATTATACTAAAAAAGTTAGAGTAAACCACTACATTTACTCGAAAGGAGTTAAAATGACAACTGAACAACAAACAATGTTTGATGCTGTGAATGAAGTGTTAGAAAAATTACGCCCATTCTTATTAAGAGATGGTGGCGATTGTGAATTAGTAGATGTTGAAGATGGAATTGTTAAACTTCGCCTTTTAGGTGCATGTGGTACTTGTCCTTCATCAACAATTACATTAAAAGCTGGTATTGAACGCGCGTTACTTGAAGAAGTACCTGGCGTTGTGGAAGTAGAACAAGTATTTTAATGATCATTTGAACCGAGACAACAGTCTCGGTTTTTTATTTTGACGATAATAATATCGATTCCGCCAAATCTTTAAAATATAAATAAATGAGATTGATTAATAAATAACCTAAATCAAATTTTATGACCTACTACTAATTTAATCTCCACCTATTGTAAACCTATGATATAATTTAGTTAACTAATTATTAGGGGGACTAAAATTGAATTATGCAGAAAGTGTCATTAATGGCTATACGTTAACAAAAGAAGAAGCACTCCAAATTCTACAAACGCCGGATCATCAATTATTATCATTATTAAATGATGCTTATCAAGTACGTTATCACTATTATCAAAACAAGGTAAAACTTAATATGATCTTAAATGCAAAAAGTGGTCTCTGTGCGGAGGACTGTGGCTATTGTGGTCAATCAATCAAAGTAGATAAAAATGAAACAGGTTGTACACCTTACGCTTTAGTCGATGAGGATAAGATTATTCAAGGGGCAGATAGTGCAGTTAAAAATAAAGTAGGTACTTATTGCATCGTTATGAGTGGACGTAAGCCTACAAACCGTGAAGTCAACCGAGTTACGAACGCTGTTGAAGCGATTAAAGAAAATCATCCGCAGCTCAAAATTTGCGCTTGTCTTGGATTAACGAATGATGAGCAGGCAAAAAAATTAAAAACTGCAGGTGTAGATCGATATAACCATAATCTCAACACGAGTGAACGATATCATGAAGAAGTCGTTTCTACACATACATATGAAGATCGAGTAAATACTGTTGAAATTATGAAAGCTAATAATATCTCACCTTGTTCCGGCGTAATTTGTGGTATGGGGGAAACAGATGAAGATATCGTTGATATGGCATTTGCACTTAAAGCAATTGATGCTGATAGTATCCCGGTAAACTTCTTACATGCGATAAAGGGAACAAAGTTTGAAGATAAAGATGAATTGACTCCAAATAAATGCTTAAAGATTTTATCTTTATTCCGTCTTGTTAATCCAACGAAAGAAATTCGCGTTTCAGGCGGCCGTGAAGTCAACCTTCGCTCTTTACAGCCTCTTGCCTTGTATGCTGCTAACTCTATCTTTGTTGGTGATTATCTAGTAACTGAAGGTCAACCAAACAAAGAAGATTATCAGATCATCGAAGATTTAGGTTTTGAAATTGAATCAAATGCCTTTTTACAGTCTCCTGATAAAATAGAAAATAAGGACACAAAAATAGAAATTAAATAATAATATAATCACTAAAAAAAGAATGATCCTGATCATGGATCATTCTTTTAATTATTTTTTCACTTCACTTACAGGTTTTTTATCTTCAATAATTAACTTAGCATTTTTTATACACAGCTCAATCATCGCATTTCTCGTATCTACTGTTGCACTTCCGATATGCGGAAGAACTGTAATACGCTTTTCAGATAGGAATGGATGCTCTTTCCCTACAGGTTCGTTATTTAATACATCGACCCCTGCTGCATAAATCTCTTCGTTTTGAATGGCTTCCAGTAAGTCATTTTCAACAACATGCCCACCACGACCGATATTTATAAATATCGCACTTGATTTCATCTTTTTAAATGCATCTTTATTAAATATATTTTTTGTTTCATTTGTTAATGGTGCAGTACATATGATAAAGTCACTTGTTTCCAGCAATTCATCAAAAGATACATAATTAGCTCCAAGTGCTTTTGCAGCTTCGCTTTCACTACGGTTATGATATTGAACGTGCATGTTTAGTCCAATACAGCGTTTCGCTAATGCCGTACCGATATTTCCCATACCAAAAATTCCAACTGTCTTTTTGTACACATCAAGTCCGGCAAGTAAATAAGGAGACCATCCAACCCAATTGCCCTCTTTTACTAATTCATTTGCTTCAATGATGCGTCTTGCTGTAACAAGCATTAAAGTAAATGCGAGTTCAGCAGTTGTTTCTGTAAGTACATCAGGTGTATTACAAATAATTATATCTTTACTACTTGCATAATCGATATCAATATTGTCATAACCCACTGCAAGATTGATTACTGCTTTAAGGTCCGGGTTGTTATCCATAAATTCTCTATCAATATTATCACTTAACATAGAAATGATAATAGATTTATCTTTTGATGATTCTAGTAATGTTTCTCTTGGCATCGGTTTAATGGTCTCTGGATAAACTTCTACCTCTGCAATAGATTCTAATTGCTCAACATAATGCTTTGGAATACTTCTTGTAATCAATACTTTCATATTATTCCCCTTCATACATGTCGATTACTTCTAATAGGTTCTTAACACTATATGTCGGTGGTACCGCTTCAGCCATGACCTGTTCATAAGTTGAAACACCTGTCTGTACATGAAGTGTATCGATATCACTATTAATACCACTCATAATATCTGTCATATATAAGTCACCAATCATAACAAGTTCTGACTTATCCAGTCCAATCATTTCAACAGCTTTATTCATAATTGTAGACATCGGTTTACCGATAAACTTAGGTTCCACGCCAGTTGAAACAGTGATAACACTTGTTAATGCACCATTACCAGGTAAGAAACCACGTTCAGTTGGAATCGATGTATCTGGATTAGTAGAAATAAATTTCGCACCGTTTCGTACAGCTAAACAAGCGATTGATAATTTTTCATAGTTGATATCTACATCCAATCCGATAACAACATAATCTACATGTTCTTCTTCTTTAATCACTAAACCTTCATCTTCTAACGCTTGACGAATACCTGTTCCACCAATAACATAGACCGTTGCACCAGGTTTTTCATCAGCTATATATGATGCTGTAGCCATCGCGCTTGTGACAACGTTATCAGCATGTGCTACAAATCCCATCTTAGAGAGTTTATCCGCAACTTCATCGGGTCTTTTCGATGCGTTATTTGTTACAAATAAATAAGGTAAGTTATTATTCGCTAAATAGGCAATAAATTCTCTAGCACCTTCAATGACCTCTGTTCCGGCATACATCGTGCCATCTAAATCTAATAAGTATCCACTATATTTTTTCATTTTTACTACCTTTCCCAAACGCTGATACAGGGCCAAGTTCATTTGCTATAAACGTATCAACATCGTTTTTGAATTTTTGATAGGCATTGATGTTCTCCATAAAAATGCGCTTTACTTCTGCATGGTTAATATCAGTATAGTTTCGAACAAACCATTGACGTGTTGGTAATGTCTTACTAATTTCATCTTTAGATAACGAAGAAATCACCTTTTCCATCTCTAAAATATCAATGACATCCTGATAACTACCAGGATCACGCATAACAAATCCATCAATAATCATATTTCCTACATCAACAACTGCTTCTATAAGCATATGACATACACGTTCTAATGCGAATCCTTCAGAATTTACTACTTCTTTTGATAACTTATCAATATACACGAGTTTTTCTTCTAATTCATCTCTATCTACAAAATACATCTGATCGCCTCCACCACTATTCTATCAAATTTTGAAAAGCAATACACAACATGTATAATAAAATTACTGGAGGAATGCTTAATGATAGATATGTATTTATACGATGATACTGAAAAGGCAAATATACGATTTGTAAGCTTTGTTGGTGAAAATCGACATGACTTAGCACTGATTCAAACAGATAGACATTATGGCAAAACGATTGTGCTCAATACTCAGTCGAATAAATTCGGTATTATTGGTCGCGATGACCTCGATGAAGAAGGTTATATTGCCCATGTGTTTGGCATTAGTGACGCTGACGCTATAGAAATCACTGAATTCCTTAACGAAGTGATCCATTAAAAAATTCCAGCTTACCGAAGTAAGCTGGAATTTTAAATTAATTAATGAAATCACTAAATGTCTTCATATTCTTTTCATTAGATTCACTCGTCGCATTTACTAAATTTTCTTCTTCTGAAGTTAATTCTATTGGAAAAGCCTCATTATTTTCATCAAAACCTTCTACTTCTTTTGTTGCTTCAGTCTGGTTAGTGTCTTCATTCGATTCAATATCTGTTATTAATTCAGGCTGTGTTAATTTTACAATTTCACTTTCAGTTAAACGTTTTAACACGAAATAGGCGCATCCAAAATTGCAGTACTCTAATAAGTAGTCCTGAATTGCAGAAAACCTCTTACTGATATCAGCACCTTTTTTCTTATCATCAAAGAAACCTTTCAACCTTAGTTGTTCAAATCCTATATCTCCGACAATATATGGATAACGATCTAAAATTTCTGAATAACGTCCTTCGAACATTTCCTGATTAAATGCATCTTTATGATTTTCTATAATATGAAAGTAATGTTGATTCACGTTAATAATCATAAGTCACCTACTCGCTTGCAGCTTCACCTAATCTGTGTTTTTCTTTTGCTGCTGCATTTACCTGCTCATCTGCATGGTAAGAACTACGTACCATAGGACCAGCCTGACAATGTTTAAAACCTTTTTCCATTGCTATTTTACGTAATTTACCAAACTCTAATGGTGTATAATATTTTTGAACTTTTAAATGTTTACGTGAAGGTTGTAAATATTGACCAATTGTCATTATATCTACATCGTTTGCACGTAAATCATCCATAACCTCTAAAATTTCTTCCCAAGTTTCACCTAAGCCAACCATTAAGCTTGATTTTGTAGGAATATCTGGTTGTAATTCTTTTGAACGACGTAATACTTCTAATGAGCGATCATATTTTGCACGGGCACGAACTCTTGGTGTTAAACGGCGCACTGTTTCAATATTATGATTTAAAATATCAGGACGTGCATTCATTAAACGTTCCCAGTTATCAAAACTTCCACCCATATCTGACGGTAAGACTTCTATAGTGGTATAAGGATTTACTTCACGTACTTTACGAATCGTTTCAGCATATACTTCAGAACCACCATCTTTTAAATCATCACGTGCTACTGCAGTGATTACAACGTGCTTAAGATTCATTAGACGTACAGATTCTGCAACTCGTTCCGGTTCATTTAAATCAAGTTCGTTCGGTAAACCTGTCTTAACGGCACAGAAACGACATGCACGGGTACATACGGCACCTAAAATCATAATTGTAGCTGTACGACGTTCACCCCAACATTCATGAATATTAGGACATTTTGCTTCTTCACAAACTGTATTTAAATTATGCTCACGCATCATTTTTTTTAGGTCGGTGTAATTCTTATTTGTATTTAATTTAATTTTAAGCCATTCGGGTTTTCTTAAGATTTCTTCGTTCTTAGTCGCCAATTCAATCCCTCCAATTAATTATGCTACAATTATAACATAAAGTTATTATTTTGAAATTCTAAGATTTTATTGTTCAAAAATTGTACTCATTATTTTCGATTGCTGTTTGCATTAGATCACGCAAAAATTCAGGCATGAAATATTCTTTTTCATTTTGAACAAACTGTGGGAAGAATCGGCCAAAAGTATACATATCTAATGTTGCTAATTTGTAATTCTTATGATTATCAATTTCGTCTGTACCAATAAAATATCTTTGCTGTGATTGTATATACCCGATATTATGTAATACATACATACCAAATAGATCGCCTCTAAAACCAAATCCTTTAACGATTTCATCTTTATATTCATGTTGTTGACTAACGTTTATCACTTCTTTTAACTCACGTCCGGTCAAATTAATTTTTACAGGATTAATCGGATGTGGCAACATTTTATGCAGTTCATATTTTGTAAATTGATTGCCGGTATATCCATTAACGATAAGTCCGGTATTGATTAACGCACATTCACCACCAGTAAATTGCATTAGTTTATCAGCTAATATGTATGTCGTATATGATGCACTATATAATCTTCTTGGTAAATCAATTTGCCTTTCTGTAATCGGTTCTGATAATAACGTTTTACCTTGTGAATAGTAATCATCTTCAGTATTAAATATATCATCTGTATTAATTAATCTCGCTTTTTTATTAACAAGCTTATCACCATCAAAAGACAATGTAACTTCCCCTAGATATTCACCATATCTTCCTGCCGCTCCGATTAGAACACCGTTAACTTGCTCACCATGTTCAAAATAATGATGTGTATGTGCACCTAGAATCAAATCGATTTCCGGATGACTTTCTGCAAGCGTTCTATCAAAAAATTTACCTAAATGACTTAAAACGATAACGACATCAACATTCGGTCGTAAATTTTGTATTTCTTCAGTAATAGCTGTCATCGGATCTGTAACAATCCATCCTAAAGCTTTATAAAATGGTGTAAATTCAGCCGTAGCACCAACAATACCAAACTTAATACCATCTTTTTGATAAATCACTGATTTATCAATATTACTAGGCAAATCACCAGCTTCATCAAATAAATTACAGCAAGTCACTTTAAAATTTGCATCCTGATAAAGTCGATTTAAATCATCAAAATTTAAAGTTATTCCTTCATTATTACCAAGTGTTACGACATCCACCTGCGCTTCGTTTAACAATTGAACATTTGCCTGACCAAGCGTTGCTTCTGTAAATGGATGACTTCTATCAACATGATCGCCTAAATCTAAATAAAGCATGTTTTGTGATTCTGATTTTATATCAAGAATATAACGTGTGATTTTCTTATAGTTTGATAAATAACTATGTATGTCATTCGTATGAAATATTTTTATATCCATTCACTTGCCTCCTTATCATCCAGTGAAGCTTTTTATAATTAAATATATTCCTAATAGCATTAATATAATACGTAACATCAGAACAACTGTTGTTGATTTCATGCGTTTATTAATCTGAACACCGATTTTTGCACCGATAAAACTAGCGATAATCAGTATAATTGCATATGACCATATAATATTCCCTTGTACAATATGACTCGTTGCACCACTCACACTTGATACGAATATCATAATCATGCTCGTTCCTACTGCAATATGAGGCGGAAATCTAAAAATGATAATCATCAGAGGTGTCATCAATGCGCCTCCTCCGATTCCAAAAAGACCTGTTAAACATCCTACCAGAAATGTTAATAATACAGCTGGTATCGGTGCAATACTATAATGGTAAGTATCACCTTTTATATCGGTATACGATTTTTCATACTTTTTATTCTGGAAGAATTTAATCGGTTTTATTTTATCTCTTACCATTAAGACAATACTCATAATAATTAAGAATATACCGAAATAAAGATTAAAGCGATGTATCGTTAAATACTGACTTAAATGAGCACCTACCAATGCTCCAGGAATGATACCTACCATAAAGATAACAGCATTTTTAAGATCTGCCTGTTTGTTTTTTATATAGCCAAGAGATGCAGATAAGCCTGTTGAAATTAAAATTACAGTAGATGTTCCAATCGCTTTCTGTGGTGTAATACCATCTATCAATCCAATTTCCATACCTAAATAAATTAAAGCCGGCACAATAATGATGCCACCGCCGATACCAACAATTGAACCGATAATACTTGAAAATAAACCTAAAAATATTAAAACAAAAATTGCAGTCATACTCATTTCGACACTTCCTAAAATAGTTTTAGTTGTTTAAAGTTTAAACCTGTATATTCGATATTTAATATTTCACACATTCTTTTCGCATTGCCGGCTGCATGACCGCCTGAATTATTATTAAATACAACATAAACATTTCTCGCTTTCTGATCGAGAATTTGAAGTTCTTTCGCTAAAAATTTTAATTCAGTTTCGTTATAATCATAGAGATAGCGTACATCTCGCCACTCCTGGTCAGACAAATCTTTTTTTGTCCATCCGGCAACATTTCTCCCATGAAAGCGAACAAGTGCATCCTCATGTGTGATACGATTAACGAATGGTATACTGCCATGACCCGCCTGTGGTTCATCACATACAGAATGAATCAACTGTTGTTCGTATAAAAAATTAATTGTATGTTCTTTCATATCAGGTGTAAACCAGCTATCATTTCTGAATTCAATGCAAATAGGAAATTGTTTAAAATGATTTTTCAAGTAAATAATATAATTGATATTTACTGTAGTACAATCATACCAGGGCGGAAACTGAATGAGTAAACAACCAAGCTTTCCAGCATCATAGATTGGCTGAAGCATTGTTTTAAATTGTCCAATGAGTTCCATTCTCGATACAGCAAAATCTTCTACAGCAGCATGTCCTGTGAGTGCTTGATGAATTTTAACGATAAATTTAAAATTATCCGGTGTTTCTTTTATCCATTTTTGAATATTGCGTTCAGGTTGAACAGAATAATAAGTAGCATCTAGTTCAACTATCGGAAAATGTGCACCGTAATGATAAAGCTTTTCATTTTTATTTGTGAGATCTGCATATAATAAATCATGATCTCCCCAACCTGTAAGTCCTATATAAATCATTTCATCACCTAACTGTTATTTTATCATAAACTTATCAAAATATAGATTGGAGAACTTATGACTACCATTACCCTTAATAATGTAAATTTTTCTGTTAATGATAAACATATTATAAAAAATGTATCTACAAATTTTCATTCCGGTAAGATTACTGCTTTAATCGGTCCTAGTGGTGCCGGCAAAACGACTATTTTAAAAATGATCAACGGATTAATCAGTCCAACTTCAGGTGATATATTAATTGATGATCAATCCATTCAATCACTAGATTTAGTTGAGCTAAAAAAACAAATTGGATTAGCACTTCAAAGTGCTCCGATGATACAAGGCACAGTATACGATAATATCAATCTACCTAAGAAGATATTTAATCAGACACTACCGTTTGAAACAGCCACTAAACTTCTTAATCAGTTAAACCTGGATTCGATTGACCTAAACAAGAATGTTAAAAACCTTTCAGGAGGGCAACGTCAACGCCTATCTATCGCACGAACATTAGTTAACGAACCTAAAGTACTATTACTCGATGAAATTACATCGAGCTTAGATCCACGAAGTGTACGTGAAGTAGAAGCATTGATTCATAAAATCAATGAAAGATATAACGTCACGGTTATCTGGATAACGCATGACGTTGAACAGGCGAAACGGGCTGCAGATTACTACTGCATGCTTAAAGATGGTGAAGTTGTTACTACAGGTGAAGCGAGACAATTATTTGAATCAAATAATGAAACCTTGATTGCTTTTCTGAAAGGAGAGATAGAATGACATTAACACAACTGGCATTAACACTTATATTCGTACTGATACCTTTAGTCTTAAGTTATACATTGAAACTAGGTCTTGAAAAAGATATTATCATTGCCACGATCAGAAGTACAATACAACTGATTATTATCGGTTATTTACTGACTTTTGTTTTTGATGGCAATCATCCAATCTACATACTGTTAATGATTTTACTTATGATTACAGCCGCAACACAAAATATAATAAAAAAAGGCAAAGGAATAAAAGGTATCACCTGGAAGATTGTGTTGACCTTAATCACAGTTGAAGTTGTTACGCAAGCTATTCTACTAGGCTTTCATATTATTCCATTTGAAGCGCGTTATGTTATTCCGATTAGCGGTATGATGATTGGTAATGCAATGGTATTATCATTACTATTTCTCAATCGCTTCTTAAGTGAACTTGATCAAAATGATGAACAGATAGAATTAATTCTATCTCTTGGAGGAAATCCTAAACAAGCTATTCACAGAGTGCTTATGACATCAATTAAAAATTCGATGATACCGACTATCGAAAGCCAAAAGACAATGGGGCTCGTGCAACTTCCCGGAATGATGAGCGGACAAATTATCGGTGGGGCTGATCCTATAGTTGCTGCACAATTTCAGTTACTTATTCTGTTCTTGTTATTGACAGCAGCAACACTATCAAGTGTGATGGTAGGATTTTTAAGTTATCCGACTTTGTTTAACGACAAACAACAATTCATCGGTAAATTTTATAATACAGAAAAAAATGCCTAAGACACTGCGTCTTAGGCATTTTTATATATTTTAACCAATAGAACCTTCCATTTCGAACTTGATTAAACGGTTCATTTCAACTGCATATTCCATTGGTAATTCTTTTGTGAATGGCTCGATGAAGCCCATTACGATCATTTCTGTCGCTTCTTCTTCTGAAATACCACGACTCATTAAGTAGAATAACTGTTCTTCTGATACTTTAGATACTTTAGCTTCATGCTCTAACGAAATATTGTCGTTTAACATTTCGTTGTATGGAATTGTATCTGATGTTGACTCGTTATCCATAATTAACGTATCACATTCAATGTTTGAACGTGCGCCAGTCGCTTTACGTCCGAAATGAACGATACCACGGTAAACTACTTTACCGCCTTGTTTAGAAATCGATTTAGAGACGATTGTAGAAGAAGTGTTTGGTGCCATGTGCATCATTTTCGCACCAGCATCCTGAACTTGTCCTTTACCTGCTAAAGCGATAGATAATGTCATACCACGTGCACCTTCACCTAATAAGTAACATGCAGGGTATTTCATTGTTAATTTAGAACCGATGTTACCATCAATCCATTCCATCGTTCCATTTTCATACACGAATGTACGTTTTGTAACTAAGTTGAACACATTATTTGCCCAGTTCTGAATTGTCGTATAACGGCAATATGCATCTTTTTTAACGATGATTTCTACTACAGCTGAGTGTAAAGAATTTGTCGTATAAACTGGAGCTGTACATCCTTCAACGTAATGTACACTTGCGCCTTCGTCAACGATGATTAATGTTCTTTCGAATTGTCCCATATTCTCAGAGTTAATACGGAAGTATGCTTGTAATGGTGTTTCTAATTTTATACCTTTTGGTACATAGATGAATGATCCACCTGACCAAACAGCAGAGTTCAATGCAGCAAATTTATTATCTGCCGGTGGAATTACTGAAGCAAAATACTCTTTAAAGATATCTTCATTTTCACGTAATGCTGAATCTGTATCTTTAAAAATAATGCCTTGTTCTTCTAAATCTTCCTGCATATTGTGGTATACAACTTCAGATTCATATTGTGCTGATACCCCAGCTAAATATTTTTGTTCAGCTTCAGGTATACCTAATTTATCAAATGTTTGTTTAATCTCTTCAGGTACTTCGTCCCAAGATCGCTCTGTATGTTCTGACGGTTTAACATAATACGTAATTTCATCAAAGTTTAATTCTGATAAATCCCCACCCCACATCGGCATAGGCATTTTGTAGAATTGTTTTAAAGATTTTAAGCGGAAGTCTAACATCCACTGTGGTTCATCCTTCATCTTTGAAATTTCTCTTACGATATCTTCAGTTAGTCCACGTTCTGAACGGAAAATAGAAACATCTTTATCATGGAAACCATATTTGTAATCACCAACATCGGGTGCTTGTTTAACCATTTCACTCACTCCTTTTAGTTTTCATTCTTTGTGCCACGTTCTAATGCTTTCCAGGCAAGTGTCGCACATTTGATACGGGCCGGAAACTTAGCTACACCAGAAAGTGCTTCAATATCTCCAGCTTCTTCCTCTATTTGATAATCTTCTCCAAGCATCATCTTAGAGAATTCATCACTCATCTTTAATGCTTCTTCTATTGTCTTACCTTTTATTGCTTCAGTCATCATTGATGCGCTAGACATTGAGATTGAACAACCTTCTCCATCAAACTTAGCATCCTGAACAATATCGTCAACAATATCAAGTGTAAGTCGAATTCTATCTCCACACGTTGGATTGTTCATATCTATTGTTAAGGCACCATCTTCTATAACGCCTTTGTTACGAGGATTCTTATAATGATCCATAATGACAGAACGATAAAGTTGATCTAAATTATTAAAACTCATAACTGAAAAACTCCTTTGTTTCTTTCAAGCTTTGAACAAGTTGATCTACTTCTTCCTTTGTATTGTAGATGTAGAAACTTGCACGTGCTGTAGAAGACTGTCCCAACCATTTCATTAAAGGTTGTGCACAATGATGCCCAGCACGAATCGCAATGCCATGTGAATCTAAGGCAGTTGCTAAATCATGTGGATGTACACCTTCTAAATTAAAAGTGATTAATCCTGCACGTTTATCTGTAGTTGGACCGTAAATTTCTAAACCTTCAATTTCACTCATTTTTTCGTATGCATATGTCGTTAATTCATGTTCATAAGCTAATACGTTGTCCATACCGATATCGCTTAAATAGTTGATCGCTTCTGCTAAACCTACTGCTTCAGCAATTAAAGGTGTTCCCGCTTCAAATTTGGTCGGTAATTCTGTCCATGTAGAGTCCTGTAAACCTACAAAGTCAATCATATCTCCACCAAATTCAATCGGTTCCATTTGATTTAAATATTCTTTTTTTCCATATAACACACCGATACCTGTTGGCCCAAGCATCTTGTGTCCACTGAATGCATAGAAGTCACAATTTAAATCAGTCACATCAACATTCATATGAGGTATCGCCTGCGCACCATCAACTACCATCACAGCCCCATTTTCATGTGCAATTTCAGCGATGCTTTTCACATCATTGATCGTGCCTAGAACGTTAGAAACATGTGCCATTGCAACAATTTTTGTCTTGCTTGTAACTGTTGCACGTACATTTTCCAACGTAACCGTGCCATCTGATTCAAGCGGAATATATTTAAGCACTGCTTTTTTACGTTTCGCAAGTTGTTGCCACGGAACTAAATTTGCATGATGTTCCATCTCAGTAATGACAATTTCATCACCTTCACTAACCGCAATATCACCATAACTGTGTGCTACGGTATTAATTGCTGTTGTCGTACCACGTGTAAAAATAATCTCTTCAAAATATTTCGCATTAATAAAGCTACGTACTCTCTCCCGTGCATTTTCATACCCGTCCGTAGCACGCGTACCTAAAGTATGTACACCACGGTGTACATTTGCATTCATATGCTCATAATAATATTTTGTTTTCTCTATTACACTTGATGGTTTCTGACTAGTCGCTGATGAATCTAAATAAATGATATCTTTCCCGTTAACTTGTTCAGTTAGAATCGGAAAATCTTTTCTGATTGCTTCAACATTTAAGCTGGTCATTCAATATCAAGACCTTTCAAAACTGTATTTTATAATTTACCCATTACTTTTTCTTCAATAACGTCTGTTAATTGACGTTTTACTGCTTCAATTGGTAATTCAGTTACTACTGGTGCTAAGAAACCATGAATGACTAAACGTTCTGCTTCCTGTTTAGAAATACCACGACTCATTAAATAGAATAATTGCAACGGATCCACACGGCCTACAGAAGCTGCGTGTCCTGCTGTAACATCATCTTCATCGATTAATAATATCGGGTTAGCGTCTCCTCTAGCTTTTTCTGATAACATTAATACACGTGATTCTTGTTGTGCGTCTGCTTTTGTACCACCATGTTTAATGTGGCCGATACCATTAAAGATTGAAGATGCTGAATCTTTCATTACACCGTGTTTTAAGATATGACCTTCACTAGATTTACCATATTGTATGATTTGTGTAGTGAAGTTTAATTTTTGTTCTCCACGACCTACTACAACAATCTTTAAATTACTCTTAGAATTGTCACCATTTAAGTAAGTCGTATTATCATTAATTGTGTCTCCATCATTCATCAAACCTAAAGCCCAGTCAATCGTTGCATCTTTTGCTGCCATACCACGACGGATAACATGCCCTGTAAATCCTTTGTTTAAGAAATCAACGGCACCGTAAGTGATTTTAGCGTTATCTTTTGCGATAACTTCAGAAACTAAATTTAACTGTGCATCTTTTGTTTCTACAGTTGATAAATAGTTCTCAACATATGTTACTTCAGCACTTTCTTCAGCAACAATGATTAAATGGTTGATGATATTTACATCTGCATTATCATGTAAGACTACATATTGAATTGGATTTTCAACGATTACATTACGTGGAACGTATACGAATAGTCCACCATTCATCATAGCAGCATGCAATGCAGTAAGGCGGTGTTCATCCACTTTTACAGCTTCAGTCATATAGTATTGTTTTACTAAATCACTGTTTTCAATTAATGCAGTTTCAATATCTTTTACGATTACACCTTGATCAATTAAAGACTGTTCAACTTTTATTAGTGCAGGTGTATTGTTATGTTGCACAATAAGGTTTTCTACATTCTCCATATCCAATAAGTTTTTAACCGCTTCAGGTAAAGCATCAGTTGAAGCATAAACATCACTTTTGATTTCTTTATGGTGAACATCAAAGACCCATTTATCAAGTTTTGTTTTATCTGGTTTTGGCATTTCAATTGTATTTAATTTATTAAAAGCGTCAGCACGTAATTCTGCCATCCATGTTGGCTCATTGCGTGATGCTGAGAAATTTTTAATAATATCGTTTGTTACATCGATTGTACTCATCACATTTTCCTCCTATTTAATTATCAGGTATTACGCGTTAATTGTTTCATCTTGAATGTTAAGCTCTTGTTTAATCCAGTCATAACCTTCAGCTTCAAGACGTTTCGCTAACTCTTCTCCACCTGATTTAACAACTTTACCTTGCATCATAACATGGACGAAGTCAGGCGTAATGTAGTTTAATAAACGTTGGTAATGCGTGATAATTAAGCAACCGAAGTTTTCTCCGCGCATTTCGTTAATTCCTTTAGATACAACTTTTAATGCATCGATATCTAAACCTGAATCGATTTCATCTAAGATTGCAAATTTAGGCTCTAGCATCATTAATTGAAGAATTTCGTTACGTTTTTTCTCCCCACCAGAGAATCCTTCGTTTAAATAACGTTGTGCCATATCTAAATCCATTTCTAAAAATTCCATATTTTTGTCTAATTTCTTGATAAACTGCATTAAATTGATTTCATTACCTTCTTCACGTTTAGCATTAATTGCTGAACGTAAGAAGTCTGCATTCGTAACACCAGAAATTTCTGATGGATATTGCATCGCTAAGAAAAGACCAGCTTGTGCGCGTTCATCAACTTCCATCTCTAATACGTTCTCGCCATCAAGTAAAACTTCACCTTGGGTAACTTCATATTTAGGATGTCCCATAATCGCTGCTGATAAAGTTGATTTACCCGTACCATTAGGTCCCATGATTGCATGAACTTCATTTTGTTTAATCGTTAAATTTACACCTTTTAAAATTTCTTTCCCTTCAATTGAAACGTGTAAATCTTTAATTTCTAAAACTGATACCATATTGAATTCCCTCCGATATATATATAATAATTTCATCTTATCTAGTTTATAATAATTTTAATCTGAGGTCAAAGACCTATGACTTAAATCACAGTACTTATTATAACCTAAATAAGGTGTTAGTTAAATTAATCGGACTAAATATTTTAAATTCAGTGAGAAAATAAGATATTTGATTGAAAATGCTATACAGCAAACAAGATAAGATGTACAATCTATTTATTAATCGAGGAGGTACTTATGCATATAATTTCATTGATTTTAGCAACGATTGTATTTATTGAGCACATTTATATTATGATTCTTGAAATGTTCTTCAGTAATTCGAAACGCGCTGCAGAAACATTTGATATTGATTATAATTTCTTACAAGATGACCGCGTAAAAACTTTATTTAAGAACCAGGGCCTTTATAATGGTTTTCTTGCAGCTGGTTTAGGATATGGTTTATTTATAAGCCAGAACCAACTTGAAATTACCACAATGTTTATAATATTTGTGATTATTGCAGCTATATACGGTGCAATGACAAGTAGTAAAGGCATATTAATCAAGCAGGGCTTACCTGCAATTTTAGCTTTGATCGCAATAATAATCTTTCATTAAAAAAGAGATTAAGACAAATGTCTTAATCTCTTTTTTTACTATTTTGCTGGAATTACAGCACCATCATATTTTTTATTGATGAAATCCTGGATTTCTTTTGATTGTAATACTTTAACTAATGCTTTGATCTTAGCATCATCTTTATGTCCTTCTTGCACTGCAATTAAGTTTGCGTATGGAGAATCTTTATCTTCAATTGCAATTGAATCTTTAACTGGATTTAATTTATTTGCTAAAGCGAAGTTAGAGTTGATGATTGTTGCATCGCCTTCACCATTGTTATACGTTTTTGGTACAAATTCACCAGCTTGTTTGTTGTTGAATTGAATATCTTTTTTATTTTCAACGATGTCTTTAAATGTTGCTTTTACAGGATCTACTCCGTCTTTAAGTTTAATTAAACCTGCTTTGGTAAAGAATGATAAGAAACGTCCTTCTTCAGCCGGGTTATTAGAAACATAGACTGTTGCACCTTTTTTTAATTCATCTAAACTTTTCACTTTTTTTGAATATACAGCCATAGGTTCAATATGAACATTTCCTGCTGATTCAATTTTGTATCCTTTAGCTTTTTTCTCTGTTTCTAAATACGGTGTATGCTGGAAGTAGTTCGCATCGATGTCACCTTCTGATAACATACGGTTTGGTGTTGTATAGTCATTGATGATTTTAATCTTTAAATCATAACCTTCTTTTTTAAGTGCTGCTTTTGCTTCTTCTAAAATTTCTGCATGTGGTGCGGGTGAAGCCCCTACTGTGATCGTTTTGTCATCTGACTTTGAAGTTTTGTTGTCGTCAGATTTATCATTACCACAAGCTGCAAGAATTAATATTAATGATGCAGTAAGAAATACGTAAAATAATTTTTTCATTTTTAACGCTCCTCTTTTTTGTATTATTTTTATAAAAATCCATTATGGATAATTAACGTTTATCAACTTTCTTCGTAATAATGTCACCGACGAATTGAATGAGGAATACAATAATTAAAATAATTACTGTAGAAACAAAAATTACGTCATTTTGTCCTCTTGTGAATCCAACTAAGTAAGCTAAGTTACCTAAACCACCGGCACCAATAACGCCAGCGATTGCTGTAGAACCAACGAGTGCAATCGTTGTGACTGTAATACCAGATACAATCGCTGGTAAACTTTCAGGAATTAATACTTTTTTAATTAATGTCCATGTATTTGCGCCCATTGATTCCACAGCTTCAATTACACCTTTATCAATCTCTTTCAATCCAATTTCAACAAGTCGCGCGTAGAAAGGTGCCGCACCGATAATTAAAGCTGGTAGCGCTCCTTTTACACCACTGATTGTCTGCATGATTAAATTTGTAAAGGGGAATAGCAATAAAATCAAGATAATAAATGGGATTGCTCGGAATAAATTGACGATAAAAGCAGTAACACTATAAAATACACGAGCTGCTTTTGACTTACTTCGAGATGTTAAAAATAAAATAATGCCGATAATTAATCCAAATATAAATGTGAATATTGCAGAAATAAAAGTCATTGATAGTGTTTCAACAGTAGCAGTCCATACATCTGCCCATACCACATTTTTCATACCTAACATATCTGTCAATGTTTTAATAAAATTATCCATGTCTTTCTACCTCCATCTCAACACCATGGCTTTTTAATTCTTCAGCGATAGGTTGAAGTGATCCGTTAACTTCTTTAACATGAACAATTAAATTACCGAAAGATCCTGCTTGTGTATGTTTAACATTCCCTGCTAAGATATTCATCTCGATGCCGTACTTCTTAATTACTTTACTTACGATAGGCTGGCCAGTTGAAGATCCAACAAATTTTAATTTCAGGATACTGCCATGTGGATATGCTTGTTTAATCTCTTCGATTGAAGTCTCAGTTTCATTATCCTGGACATCATCACGTACAAAACGTTTTGAGATATTTGTTTTTGGATTATTAAATACTTCCATCACTGATCCTTCTTCAACCACTTTCCCTAACTCCATTACAGCTACTTTATGACAGATCTTGCGAATTACTTCCATCTCATGAGTGATTAAAATTATCGTTAAGTTCAACGTTTTATTGATATCAACTAATAGTTCTAGTATTTCATCTGTCGTCTGTGGATCTAAAGCACTCGTTGCTTCGTCACAGAGTAAAACATCAGGATCATTACTTAATGCACGGGCGATACCTACACGTTGTTTTTGTCCACCTGACAATTCTGAAGGATAAGCATTTTCTCTTCCTTCTAATCCAACAAGTTTAATCAAAGATTTCACTTTTGGACTGATGTCACTCTTTTTAACGCCAGCTATTTCAAGAGGTAATGCAATGTTATCATATACCGTTCTACTCCAAAGTAGGTTAAAATGCTGGAATATCATTGATATTTTTTGACGTTCTTTATTCAGTTGCTGCTTTGACAACTTATTGATGGTACTGCCATTTACAATCACGTCACCACTCGTAGGTAATTCTAATCCGTTAAACATTCGAATTAATGTACTTTTCCCAGCACCACTGAAGCCAATAATACCGTAGATCTCACCGCTTTGAATTTCAAGATTTACGTTATCGACAGCTTGTATATTTCCTTTTTTGGTTGTAAATGTCTTTACAACATTATTTAATGTAATCAAATTTGGCCTCCTAACAAAAAAACGTCTCTCCTATGTGGACATAAGAAAGACGATAATTATCTATTTTCGACTCTCTCATCTTCTAAAGTTAATATAACTTTATGTGAATTGGCACCATGTCATTATTGACGGTTGCCGGGTTTCATAGGGCACATCCCTCCACCACTCTAGATAAGAGTTTATTTAGTTGTTTTATGAATATGTTCTTTATCTTAAGTCAATTTGAAGTATTCGTCAACATTAAATTTAAATTTTCATATAAAGTTGTTACGGACTCAAATTGATAAGATATATTTTCTACCATGCCGTTACGTATAAACAACAATACCGGCACACTTTTAATTTCGTAATACTGACTTAAATTTTCATAGTAATTTAAATCAATTTTTGTAACTGGTATGTTTAGAGATGCAGCAGTAATATCTAACATCTTTTCTGCAAGCTTACATGTCCCACAAAACGGAGTATATCCAAATAGAATAAATGGTTGATCTGAAATTTCAAATTGCAAAAGCTGATTTAAGTTCATATTGCGCGGTCTTACCTTTCCAGACAAATTGTTGTTTTACATCAAACTGATGTTTTATCATCGTTCTTGCTAAATAATCTAGTGGACAATTACCCACCTCACCGTATTTCGGATCAATATGAATATGATTACTTTCACTCAAATGGCGTTTAAACCAAGATCTAATTTTGCGTCCAGCTTTATCGCTATCGGTCATAATATAAACTTTATGATGATACAAATCTTCAATCATATCATCCAGTTTTCCGATACCCATCGTGCCATTGGTGCATATAATATGTACAGGTTCCGTTAATACTTCTTGTAATCTTAGTTTATCACGCTTTCCTTCTACAACGATAACTTTAGTAATTACAGACATGTCCATCACCTTTTTATCATATTGTATTCAGTTTTAGCAATTTGATAATAAAAAAATTCCTTGATAAATTATTATCAAGGAGATTATACCATTTATGCGTTAATCATTTCATCATATTGTGCTTGATCCATTAATTCTTCAAGACCAGCATCGTCAGCTTCTACTTTAATCATCCATGCTTGATCCATTGCTGATTCGTTTACTAATTCAGGAGAATCTTCTAATTCAGAGTTAACTTCAATAACTTTGCCTGAGATAGGAGCATATAATTCAGATACAGTTTTTACTGACTCAACGCTACCAAAAGGAGCATCAACTTCGATTTCATCTCCAACTTCTGGTAATTCAACGAATACGATATCCCCTAATTCAGATTGTGCGAAATCTGTAATACCGATTGTCTTAACATTATCTTCTGATTTTACCCATTCATGATCTTTTGAAAATTTTAAGTTTGACATTATAAACCCTCCGTTTAATTAAAGTACTATCACTATAATAATGACACATTGTAAGCGTTTATTCAATTATTTTTATAACCAAGTATCGCTATATTCTTTTTCTTTAAAGCCTAAAGTAATTTTATTGCCATTAACAGCTAACGGTCTTTTAACTAACATACCATCTAAAGCAAGTAATTCAAACTTTTCATCATCTGACTTTTCGCTTAATGTTTCTTTAAGGTTTAATGCTTTAAATTTAGCACCCTGTTTATTGAACAGCGCATCAATATCGACATTTGTCTGCTCTACAATCGCTCTAAATTCAGCAGCAGTGGGAGTAAGTTCAACGATATGGATAGGTTCAAAACTAACGCCATGTGTTTCTAAATATTTTGCTGCCTTTCTACATGTACTACAATTTGGTAACTGATAAAATTTTATCATCATAGGCCTCCTTCTTAATTTAACCTAATATTAACAATTATTCTTAAAGGTTACAACTGCAATCCTTATCGTTTAATAATTTATTAAAAAGGTATATAATTATCATATAAATAAATTATATAAAACAATGTGAGGGAATAATTATGAGAACAATAAGTCAATATGAAGAATTTAAAGAAATTATAAATCAAGATGAGAAAGTAATCGTGAAATTCTTTGCAGATTGGTGTCCCGATTGTACACGTATGGATTTCTGGATTGATCCTATTGTAGATGAATACAATGACTATACATGGTATAAAATCAACCGTGACCAAGTACCTGAAGCTGCTGATGAGAATGAAGTGATGGGTATCCCAAGTATCCTTATCTTTGAAAAAGGTGAAAAATTAGCACATCTTCATTCTGCTAACGCAAAAACGCCTGAATCAGTTAAAGCATTTTTAGCTGAAAACTTAAAATAAAACTTTAAATTTAAAAAACCATCCATTGATAAAATGGATGGTTTTTTTAGTATGTAGAAATTAAGTTAGTATTCTTTCTTGTCTTATATTCTGCTTCCGTTTGTGCTGTTAAATAAACCGCTCCATAAATCATTTCATCGGCCTCACAACCTAGATGTTTTGATAACTCTGGGTGTAGTAAAGGAGGTTGTGTTTTAATACAGCTGCCTATCTTTTCTTCATATAAAGCTAATGAAAGTGTCTGCATAAAACCGCCAATCGCAAGAACATCTTCTAAATTTTCTTTTTGACGTCGATCACGTGGACCAACAATTAACAATATACCAGCAAGTATTTTTGTTTTATCTACATGCTGAATTTTTTTCTCAGCATTATTCTTAAATGCAACGTCAG
Source organism: Macrococcoides bohemicum (assembly GCF_016865215.1). Classification (NCBI taxonomy): domain Bacteria; kingdom Bacillati; phylum Bacillota; class Bacilli; order Caryophanales; family Staphylococcaceae; genus Macrococcoides; species Macrococcoides bohemicum. The sequence continues at coordinate 758,805 of NZ_CP054482.1, read as the reverse complement.
CAAACGTCTGTGCATAGTTTTCTAATCTTTCCTTTTTAACCCACACAATGCGCCATGGTTCACGCATACCGTGATTAGGTGCAAATGTCGCTAATTCAATCGCACGTTCTACAGCACTATCTTCAACAATCGTATCAACATACTGTTTAATACTTCTTCTATTTTTTATAGCATCTTTTAATTCCATAAAAAATACCTCCTCATAATTGATAACCATTATCAATTATAAAGAAGTATCATTAATTTGTAAATTATGATTTATAAAGCACAATCTGATCATGTATATCTTTAATATGAATTTGACCTGGTGCAACAGGATTGCCAACATAGCCAAAGGTCATAGATGATCCAAATATCCCACAAGCCACTCGTGTAATCTTTCCGATTTCTCCCATTGCTATACCGATGATATTTAAATTACAGTTTTGTTTTGTTTCATAAACTGCTGACATTAAGTTAAGCACATCTTTACCATCATTCGGTTTAACCGCTAGCTTACAGTAATCTGCATCTAGTTTACTCATGCGATTATAAATCGCGAGCATATCTTTAATACGTGGAGTGAATTCATATTCATGGTGACTAATTAACACTAAAATATTATTCGCACGTGCCAATACCAATAATTTATCCATATAGTCTTCATATATCATTAATTCTAAATCGATAATATCACATAACTTTTTCTCTATAACTTCTTTAATAAGTTCAAAATAAGCATCCATCGTTATTTTTGTCTTGTTATTCATATCTTCTGTGCGATATGTAAATAAAATTTGTTTTGATGGAAATTTATCCTTTATAAACGCAATCTCAGATTCATAAAATTCAATTGAACCTTGCGCTAAGTCAGCACGATATTCAACGACATCGAAATAATCAATATATTCGACCGCTTCATTAATCAATTTTTCATCTGTGTTTTGTACATCTGATAACGTCAATATTACCTTTGGAATTGCACTACTCTGCTCTGTCAAAATAAGTCCTCCTTTTATTCATCCAATAATTAAAGTGAAAATATGGTAAAATAGATAAGTGCTGTTAATTATTGAACAATCTCTTAAATCTATTTTACCTTACTTGATTAATAAATTGTATCAATTATACCCATATTATAAGTCCACAAGAATTTAATTTGGAAAGCACAGTGAATAATATATGGAGGATAATAATGAAAACACTATTTGATTTAAAAACCTTACCAGGATGGAAAATAGATAACCACACGAAGATAGCCATTCGTTTAGTAGAAAACGAAGACTATATCGCTATTACAAAACCCATATACAAAAGCCATAGCATAATGGACGTTATCGAATTCACTAAAGATAGTGAAGATAATATCACTTTTAAAAATATGAACAATAATAATCAGATTATCGTAACGATTGATGAAAATGAGAAGACCATTCATATCAATAATAAAGCATAGTGCCCTATAAGGTATTATGCTTTATTATTGATATATGTGTTTCAATTTGTTATATTTAAATATGCTAGTTATTTTATTCATACTATCTCGGGGGCGTTACGGATTCGACAGGGGTCACTTGGGTTGGTATAGCGTGTCGGAGGGTTGTCTTCGTTATCAACACAACAGTTATAATAACTGGCAAAACAAACAATTTCGCAGTAGCTGCCTAATAGCACTCTGCACCTCTCTCAAGCATCGCCTATGTGCCTGATGTAGAGGTTCAACTTTAAGTAGGATACGACGAACACTTCCGCCTGGAGTCTGTTCGTAAGAGATTAATCGGGCTAGCGATACATTCGGATGTCCGTTTTCAGATGTATCGTGAAATTCAATAACAGGACTACACACGTAGAAGTATCAATTGCAGGATCTTTGGACGCGGGTTCGACTCCCGCCGTCTCCATACATAAAGAAAAGCTTATACCTTAAGTGGGTATAAGCTTTTTATATATTAAATAGAACTTGATTACTTCCTTAATTCTTTGCACTGTAAAATATTTATTACTTGCACAACAAAAACTACCGAAGCGCTCCGGTAGTTAATATTTCTCTTTCATCGCACGGTCCATTTCACGTTTCGCTTCTTTTGCTTTCAATGCATGTCGCTTATCATAATCTTTCTTACCTTTGGCAAGTCCAACAAGCATCTTACAGTAACCATTCTTAATATATAACTTAAGCGGCACTAACGCATAACCCTGCTCACGTGTCTGTCCATATAATTTATCGATTTGTTTACGTTTCATCAATAGTTTACGTGTTCTCAGTGGATCATGATTAAATCGGTTTCCTTCTTCGTATGGGGCAATATGCATATTATACACATACATTTCACCGTTATATACTCTTGCGTATGAATCTTTTAAGTTCGCACTGCCTCGTCTTATCGATTTAATTTCTGTCCCTTGTAACACAATTCCCGCTTCAAACGTTTCTTCAATCGTATAATCATGACTTGCTTTTCTATTTTGTGCTAATGTCTTTCCGTCACCTTTTGGCATAACTTCACCTCTATTTCTTTTTACTTCTACCTGCATTTTTCACTGCTTTTGATTTATAGAATGGTTTCTTTCCACCATTTTTCTTCGCTGCTTTACTGAACTTTTCACCAGCTGCTTTTCCACGTCCTTTTTTACGTGGTTTTTGGTTATTATTGTTACCACCACTTTTACGTTCAGCTTTTATCTTTACTTCACGGATTTTACTTTCAATTTTAGCCATATCCATACCGACTATCGCAAAATCAATCATGCGTTCATCAACATTTACGTTCACGACTTTCACTTTTACTTTTTGACCGATTTTAAACACTTTACCATGACGTTCACCAATCATCGCCATATGGCGTTCATCAAAGTGGTAATAATCATCTGTCATATTAGAGTTGTGCACCATACCTTCGATTGTATTCTCAAGTTCTACAAACATACCGAAGTTAGCAACAGAGCTAATGATGCCCTCAAACTCTTCTCCTAAATGTTGAATCATATATTCTGCTTTTTTCAGATCATCTGTATCTCGTTCTGCATCAATCGCACGTCGTTCACGTTTAGAAGTATGTTCACTTATATCAACAAGCTTGTCTTCCCATAATGCCTTTTGTTCTTCATTCATTGAATGTTCGATTAAGTATTTGCGGATTAATCTATGAACAATTAAATCCGGATAACGTCTGATTGGAGAAGTAAAGTGTGTATAGTATTCAGCAGAAAGTCCAAAATGTCCTAAATTCTGTTCAGAGTATTTCGCTTGCTGCATTGAACGTAACATAAGTGTAGAGATAACTAATTCTTCAGGTTTATCCTTAATTTCTTTACCAATACTCTGAAGCGTTTTCGGATGAATATTTTCAGTACCACCTTTAACGATTAAACCGAAATTCGTAATGAATTCAAAGAATCGCTTTAATCTGTCCGCTTTAGGTTCTTCATGAACTCGATAAATAAATGGTACTTTTAATTTTGCAAAGTGTTCGGCTACGGTTTCATTGGCCATTAACATAAATGATTCAATTAATCGTTCACCTAATCCGCGCTCGCGAATAACAACTTCTTTAGGCACACCTACTTCATCTACTAAAATCTTAGCTTCTTTAAGGTCGAAATCAATTTCTCCACGTTGTACACGCATTTGTTTTAATATATCAGCTAAATCTTTTGCGTGTATCAACATTTCATGAATATGCTGATACTCATGTATTAAGATTTCATCATTATGCTCTAATATCTGATTGACAGCATCATACGTCATTCTTTCATCAGAATGAATGACACTTTGATAAATTTTATGATCTACAGCACGTCCTGTATGATCGATTTCCATCTCACAGCTTAACGTTAATCGATCGACCTTTGGATTTAATGAGCAGATTCCGTTACTTAATCGATGTGGAATCATAGGTATTACGCGATCTACTAAATAGACACTCGTCCCACGCTCAAATGCATCCTGATCTAGCATTGATCCTTCAGTAACATAATGACTGACGTCAGCAATTGAAACGATTAATTTATAATTGCCGTTATCTAACTTTTCTACACTAATAGCATCATCTAAATCCTTTGCGTCAGCACCGTCAATTGTAATCGTTAATATATCACGTAAATCTACACGATCCTTGTAATCTTTCGGTTCAATTTCATCCGGCACATTGTTTGCTTCTTCAATAGTTGCAGGATTGAAATCTATATTAATACCATGGGTATAGATAATTGATAATATATCTACACCAGGATCATTTTTATGACCTAGTATTGCTTTAACCATACCTTCAGGATTGTTTGTGCCATCAGCATATTGTGTCAATTCCACTAATACTTTATGTCCTTCAACAGCACCAAGATTTTTACCTTTAGGAATAAAGATATCCTGTGTAATACGCTTATCATCAGGTAACACAAATCCAAAATGCCTCGCTTCAGTATACGTCCCGACAACTTGCGTTATCGCACGTTTCTGTATTGCTTTAACTTCACCTTCGTTACGCCCATCACTTGCTTTTGATACACTCACTAATACTGTATCGCCATCCATCGCTCTGTTGATCTTATTTGGCGGGATAAATACATCTTCTATCGTATCATTTTCCGGACGTACGAAAGCGAATCCTTTTTTATGTTGACTTAAAGTACCTTGAACTAAGTCTCCCGGGCTACCCGGAATATAATATTTATCATTTTTAGTGCGATTAATCTTTCCTGATTGCTCAAGCGCAACTAAAGTTTTTACAAGTCCAGTAAAGGCATCTGCATCTTTTAAACCAAGATGATTTTCTATATCTTCCACCGTAATTGCATTTCCTTTTAATGATTGTAAATATGCAATAACTTCTTCTTCAAACAGATGCATATATATTGCCCCCTTTTTAATTTGACCATTCAAGCTTTTCTAAAAATGCTAAAAAGTCATTAAACAATTGTTCTTTCTCAATATCTATTGTAACAACATGACCACTTTTCTCATACCAATGTATCTCTTTTTCTTCACTTTCAGATTCATTATATATAATATTCGCTGATTCAATATCTATCATTGTGTCCAGGCGTCCTTGGGCAACGAATAAAGGCGCATATACATTATCTAAAGTTGGTCTTATTTCAGCTAATGTGGTCTGTAATTCTTCAAGCATTGATGTCGGATGAAATGCTGACATCTCGCTCTCGATTTGATCAGGTGTCTTTCCTTCACGTTTCTTAAATTCTCGCGCGTATGCAAGGACGCCATCAAACATATTACCTGTCGTTTTTATATGCATCGGTGAACACATCGTGCCAACACCTATTACATCTCTATATTGACTCAATTTTAAACTAAAGACACCACCCAGTGATACACCAGCAACTGCAATTTCACCATATCCTTTTGATTTCAGGAAATCATAAGCTTCTATAACCTGACTCCACCAAACGTGAGGACTAGACTGTAGCAGCTCCTCTGGAGGTACACCGTGTCCTTCATAATGTGGTGCATAACACGTATACCCTTGTTTCTGTAAAAAACGTCCTAATTGACGTACATCAGAAGAATTTCCGGTAAAGCCATGTAAGAGTAGCACTGCTCTTGGTCCTTCTTCAAAAAAGAAAGGTTTAGGTAATTGTATTTTCATTTTCATTATAAAAATCTCCTTATATATTCATTGTATGTGTTTTAAGTGCAAAATAAAAATAAAAAAGTCCGAACAATGTGTCCGGACCCCTTATTAAATACCAAAATAACCGATTGCAATTGTAATTAAGAAAAGTAAAACAGACGCAACAATAGTAATTCTATTTAAAATTAAATCAACACCACGTTGTTTTTGTTTTCCGAATAATTGTTCAGCTCCACCACTAATTGCTCCTGATAAGCCATTACTCTTACCCTCTTGTAATAACACAACAGTGATCAATACAAGACAATCAATAATTAGTAATACTGTAAGTAAAGTATTCATTGATGGTCCTCCTCAATTTCTAATAACTCATATTATATTAACATATTCACTTGTAAAAAGAAACATAAAGAAAAGGAACGTCGTCACGTTCCTTTTCGATGTATAGACTATAAAGTTATTATTTACTGATGTTGTAGAAAGAGTTTAATCCTTCAAATTTTGCAGTTTCAAATAATTCATCTTCAATACGTAATAATTGGTTGTATTTCGCAATACGGTCTGTACGTGATAATGAACCAGTTTTAATTTGACCTGCATTTGTAGCAACTGCGATATCAGCAATTGTAGTATCTTCAGTTTCACCTGAACGGTGAGAAACTACTGCAGTATAACCAGCTTTTTGAGCCATTTCGATTGCTTCAAATGTTTCAGTTAAAGTACCAATTTGGTTAACTTTGATTAAGATTGAGTTACCAACACCTTCGTTGATACCACGCTCTAAAATTTTAGTGTTAGTAACGAACAGGTCATCTCCAACTAATTGAACTTTATCTCCTAAACGTTCAGTTAAAGCTTTCCAACCGTCCCAGTCGTTTTCATCCATACCATCTTCGATAGAGATAATTGGATATTTATTAACTAATTCTTCTAAGTAATCTACTTGTTCAGCTGAAGTACGTTTCGCGCCGCCTTCACCTTCGAATTTAGCATAATCATAAGTACCATTCTCATAGAATTCAGATGAAGCACAGTCAAATCCTAAGAATACATCTTTACCAGGTTCTAAACCTGCTGCTTTAATTGCTTCTAAAATTGTTTCAACAGCATCTTCAGTACCTTCGAATGTTGGAGCGAATCCACCTTCGTCACCTACTGCTGTTACTAATCCACGAGATTTTAAGATTTTCGCTAAGTTATGGAAGATTTCTGCTCCCCAACGTAACGCTTCTTTAAAGTTAGGTGCACCAACAGGTAATACCATAAACTCCTGGAATGCGATAGGTGCGTCAGAGTGAGATCCACCATTTACGATGTTCATCATAGGAACTGGTAATTGCGTACCGTTAAATCCGCCTAAGTATTTGTATAAAGGCATACCTAAGTATTCGGCAGCAGCGCGCGCTACAGCGATTGAAACGCCTAAAATAGCATTTGCACCTAATTTACCTTTGTTTTCTGTACCGTCTAAAGCGATCATCATTTTGTCGATTGATACTTGGTCTAAAACTGAAAAATCACCTTCGATGATTTCTGGAGCGATAATTTCATTAACGTTCTCAACAGCTTTTAATACACCTTTACCCATGTAACGATCTTTATCACCATCGCGTAATTCAACAGCTTCATGTTCACCAGTAGAAGCACCAGAAGGTACTAATGCACGACCTAAAGCACCGCTTTCTGTGAATACTTCAACTTCAATTGTAGGATTACCTCTTGAATCTAATACTTCGCGTGCATAAACATCTGTAATAATTGGCATGTGTAAAACTCCTTTGTTTGTTTTATTTTCTATTTAATTATTCCCGATTTATCAGGATTAATCAATTAATTAAATTAATTTTAGTGATACTTTTTATTTAAGTAAGATTTACTTTTGAATTAATGATTCACCAGTCATTTCAAAGGGCTTTTCAACACCTAATAAATCAATTAATGTAGGTGCTAAATCAGCTAAACGACCACCACTACGAAGTGTCACACCTTCACGTGTTACAATCACTGGCACCGGATTAGTCGTATGCGCAGTCATAGGTGTACCGTCGATCGTTACTACTTCATCTGAATTACCATGGTCAGCTGTAATAATTGCAGTGCCTCCCATTTCAAGAATCTTATCAACAACAGCTCCTAAACATTCATCGACTGCTTCTATCGCTTTAATTGTAGGTTCAAGCATCCCTGAGTGACCTACCATATCAGGATTTGCAAAGTTTAATAAAACTAAATCCAGATCACCTTTATTAAGTTCTGCAAGCAATGCATCTCGTACTTCGTATGCACTCATTTCAGGTTTCAAATCATATGTTGCAACTTTTGGAGAGTCAATTAATACACGTCGTTCTCCATCAAACGCTTCATTACGTCCACCACTCATGAAATATGTCACGTGTGGATACTTTTCAGTTTCAGCAATACGTAATTGTTTTAAGCCATTTTTACTCGCAACTTCACCAATGGTATTGACTAAATCTTCTTTAACAAACACAACATCAGCTTTCACTTGATCATTATACTTAGTAAATGTTACAAATTTGATGCCGATTAATCGCTTATCCATTTTAAAACCATCAAATTCTTCATTCGTGTAGACTTCTGATAATTGTGCTGCACGGTCAGGTCTGAAGTTGAAGAAAATCATTGCATCTCCATCATCAACACCTGTATTTTCTGAACCAACTTCTTCGTCTTTTACTACGAATGGAACTACGAACTCATCGTTAACACCTTCAGCATAACTTGCTTCAACACCAGCTTTAGCCGTTTTGTATTCGACACCTTTACCGTATGTCATCGCATCATATGCTAACTGTTCACGATCCCAACGCTTATCTCTATCCATCGCATAATAACGACCAGAAACAGATGCAAATTGTCCAACACCAATTTCTTTAAATTGTCGTTCAGTTTCCTCAATGAATTGTAATGCTGTTTGCTGGCCAACATCACGACCATCTAAAAATGCGTGAACATAAACTTTTTCAACACCTTGTTCTTTTGCAAGTTTTAATAATGCAAACAGATGTTGGTAATGACTGTGTACACCGCCGTCAGATAATAATCCCATTAAGTGTAACGCTGAATCATGTTCTTTTACATGTTTCATCGCATCTAATAACACATCATTGGTAAAGAAGTCACCGTCATGAATAGATTTGTTAATGCGTGTTAATGATTGATATACAATACGGCCTGCACCAATATTTAAATGGCCAACTTCTGAGTTACCCATTTGTCCTTCCGGCAACCCTACATCAAGTCCACATGCCATTAATTGCTCATGTGGATATTTGTTGTAGTAACGATCAAAATTCGGTTTATTTGCTTGAGCTACTGCATTACCGAAAGTCTCTTCTCGGCAAGCAAAGCCATCTAGTATGATTAAAGCAGTTGGGCTTTTCATTACTTAGCACCTTCTAACAATTTTACGAATGAATCTACTTCTAATGACGCTCCGCCTACTAACGCACCATCAATATTTTCATTCGCCATGTATTCTTTAATGTTTTCTGGTTTAACAGAACCACCGTATTGAATACGTACAGCTTGTGCTACTTCTGTATTGAAGTCTTTTTCAACAACAGAACGAACGTACTTACAAGATGACTCAGCATCTTCACTTGTAGCAGATTTACCAGTTCCAATTGCCCAGATTGGTTCATAAGCAATGACAGCAGATTTAACTTGTTCTTCAGTAAATCCTTTTAATGCGTTAGAAACTTGAGAACCAACGCGAGCTTCAAATTGACCTGATTCACGTTCATCATCTGTTTCACCACAGCAGATAATTGGCGTCATACCGTGTTTAAAAACAGCTAAAGCTTTTTTATTTACATCTTCATCTGTTTCTCCAAAGTACTCACGACGTTCAGAATGCCCTAAAACTACATACTTAACACCTAAGTCTTTCAATGCAGCTGGTGAAGTTTCACCAGTAAATGCTCCATTATCTTCAAAGTAACAGTTTTGCGCCCCGATATTTAAACCTTCAACGTTTGCACTTACTAATGCATCTAATTGAATTGCTGGTGCGCAAATTACTGCATCAACGCTATCCGTGCTTGGTAAAGCAGGTAAATTAGCGACAAAATCTTTTGCTTCTTTAACTGTTTTGTTCATTTTCCAGTTTCCTGCGATAATTGGTTTTCTCATTTTAACATCCACCTTTTTATTTTTCAGAGATTGATTTAATACCAGGTAGTTCTTTACCTTCTAAATATTCTAATGACGCTCCGCCACCTGTTGAAATATGTGTAAATTTATCTGCAAATCCAAGATCCATTGCAGCTGCAGCAGAATCTCCACCACCGATAATTGTAGTTGCACCTTCTAAATGTGCAATCGCTTCACAAACACCGATTGTACCTTTAGCGAAGTTGCTCATTTCAAATACACCCATCGGTCCATTCCATACAACTGTCTTTGCGCCTTCTAATTCTTTTTTGAATAACTCAATCGTAGCTGGTCCAATATCTAATGATTGTAAATCTTGAGGAATTTCATCAACTGGTACGGTAGAAATCTCTCCATCATTTGAGAATTCTTTCGTTACAACTGCATCAACTGGTAATACAATCTTACCTTCTCCTCGTGCTAATAAATCATGCGCTAATTCAATTTTATCTTCTTCTAATAATGATTGACCAATTTCTTTGCCTTGTGCTTTTAAGAAAGTATAAGCCATACCGCCACCGATCAATACTTTATCAGCTACTTTCAATAAGTTTTCGATAACACCAATTTTGTCAGAGACTTTCGCGCCACCTAAAATTGCTACAAATGGACGTTCAGGATTTTCTACAACACCACCGATGAATTTAATTTCTTTTTCCATCAGGAACCCAGCAGCAGTTTCTAAATGTGTTGCTACTCCAACGTTTGATGCATGCTCACGGTGAGCTGTACCAAATGCGTCATTTACAAACACATCACCTAATGAAGCCCAGTACTTACCTAATTCAGGATCATTTTTACTTTCTTTCTTACCATCTACATCTTCAAAACGTGTATTTTCAAATAATAAAACATCGCCAGGAGCTAATGCATCGATTGCTGCTTCTAATGCTTCGCCACGTGTTTCAGCTACAAATTTAACATCTTTCCCTAATAGTTCAGTTAAACGTGTTGCTACAGGTTGTAATGATAACTTCGCTTTATCCTCTTCAGCTTTCACTTTACCTAAGTGAGAGAATAAAATGACTTTACCACCTTGTTCAATAATATACTTAATAGTAGGTAATGCTTCTACGATACGATTATCATTAGTGATCGCACCATCTTTCATCGGTACGTTAAAATCTGCACGTACTAAAACCTTTTTATCTTTTAAGTCTAAATCTGAAACAATCTTTTTAACCATCTTTGTGGCCTCCTATAAAATATTAGTGTTTACGATGTTAATTATAACAATGAACTCCTAATAATAAAATAAGCAGGAGAAGCGAAATCTTCCCCCGCTTACGCGTGAATAAAATATTATTTAGCTTGTGCTTGTTCAGCTAAGAATTCTAAAGTACGTACTAATTGAGCAGTATAACTCATTTCGTTATCGTACCAAGCTACTGTTTTAACCATTTGGTGTTCACCAACAGTCATTACACGTGTTTGTGTTGCATCGAATAATGAACCATAAGTAATACCAATAATATCAGAAGATACGATTTCATCTTCAGTGTAACCGAATGATTCGTTAGTTGCAGCTTTCATTGCAGCGTTTACTTCTTCAACTGAAACTTCTTTTTCTAAAATTGTAGTTAACTCAGTTACTGAACCAGTTGGAACTGGAACACGTTGTGCTGAACCATCTAACTTACCTTTTAATTCTGGAATTACTAAACCGATTGCTTTAGCAGCACCAGTTGAGTTAGGAACGATGTTGTTTGCAGCTGCACGTGCACGACGGAAGTCACCTTTCGCATGTGGAGCATCTAAAGTGTTTTGGTCACCAGTGAATGCGTGAACAGTCATCATTAATCCTTCGATGATACCAAATTCATCATTTAATACTTTAGCCATTGGCGCTAAACAGTTTGTAGTACAAGAAGCACCAGAAACGATTTCTTCTGAACCATCTAATACATCATGGTTAACGTTATATACTACAGTTTTTAAATCACCTTTAGCAGGTGCAGAGATTAATACTTTTTTAGCTCCAGCTTCGATATGTGCTTGTGCTTTTTCTTTATCAGTGAAGAAACCTGTACATTCTAAAACTACATCAATACCAAGATCTCCCCATGGTAATTCAGCTGGGTTAGGATTTTCGAATGATTTGATTTCGCGACCATTAACGCGGAAACCACCTTCGATAACTTCAACCTCTTCTTTGAAACGACCTTGAGTTGTATCATATTTTAAAAGATGTGCTAACATTTTGTCATCAGTTAAATCGTTAACTGCAACCACATCAATACCTTCTACTTCTTGTAATCTTCTAAATGCTAAACGTCCGATTCTACCAAATCCGTTAATTGCTACTTTTACTGCCATGAGTAATGGCCTCCTTTATATATCATATATATTTTATTAGGGGATAACCCTAAGTGAATCCAATTCTTTTAACACATTAATCAAATACACAATTTGTATACTATCACTAATTATTTTACGTTATACAACATAACTTAATTATAACCATAAATACCATTAAAACAAAAATATTACGCATATAACTTAAATTATGTAACTGGTAACGTCTGTTGTTTAATTTGTTGCACCAGCCAATGCGCTACAGTTGAATCAATAATTAAAATCGTATGTTTGGGTGCAACATTTAAATATGCTTCAATCGCATACTGTTTTGTACTCCCACCTGCAACTGCGATAATGTTCATAGATTCATTTAAATCTTCTAGTTGAATACCGACCGTTCTAACTTTATGGACGACTTCACCAGTTGCATCAAAGTAATAACCGAATGCTTCTGCAACAGCTTTCTTTTGCTTTAAAATTTCGAAATCATTATTTGATGAATGTCTACGCTTTGCCATTTTCATCGCATCACCGATACCATGAATTAAAATATTTGCATTTTTAATATGGTCGAGTACGCGTTTTACAGATGGTTCATTGACAAGTGTATTATATGCTTCTTCACTAACTTGATCAGGTACATACAACACTTCAAATTGACATTTCCCGTGTTCAGCCATTTGCTGAACAATTGCGTTAGCTTGAAAAGACAAGTCTTCACCTAATCCACCTCTAGCAGGTGTGAAGATAACGCGTTTATTGAGCGGTTTCAACTGATTCGCTACACTAAGCATCGTCGAACCACCTGTTACAGATACGATATCGCCGCTAATCACTAATCTTTGCAAAACATTACTAGCTGCTTCACCTAGTCTGCTCTTAACAACTTCATCAGTATCTACATTACCATTCACTACAATCACTTCTTCTAAACCATAATATTGTTTGATTTGTTGAGATAAACTTTCTAACGCTGCATAACCTTCCATTAAAGATTGTAAATCTGCAAGTAAGTCTATCCCTTCATCAGTAATTGTCATGCCTTTAGATGAAATATTAACTAAACCTTGTACTTTCAATAAATCAATCTCAGTACGTAGTACTCTTTCAGTAATCAATAAAATATCACTTAAAGTTCTACGACCAATCGGCTGATGGAGATGAATAGTATCTAAGATTAAATAACGTCGATACATCTTTTCAATTAAATCGGGAATCAGTAATTGTTGAACCTTTAATAAATGATTCATATGACTCCTCCTTTAATCGATAACAATTAGTTGGACTATATTTGTCCCGCGTGGGTCAAAAACTAACTAACGTTACAATGCAATAATAACAAGACTAAAAAAGTTTTGCAAGTAATTAGAAAACTTAAAAACGTTTTCATTACATATTAATTTATTTATTCATATTTACTTTGAAAAAAATCAATAATTATTACAAAATCGATATTACCTTCCTGTATAGTTACACCCGTGTCTTTATCAATCAAAACTGGGACGCTTAAACAATATAATTCATTAAGTGCATCATCTTGCTGAATATTAACCTCAGTTACTTTAATATTGATATCTTCTTGTGCAAAAGAAATCTGTAGCTTTGCGTCATCACATAAACTACAGTTTGGTTGTGTATAAAAAATAATATGTTCCATATTTACCTACCTTTATATATTTATTATTTATCATTCATTAATTATTTATCTTTTGTTATTTTCTTGTCTTTATATATTAATAAAACTGATAGCACTTCACTATCAATATCTAATATCTACTATTATAATATATATCGAGTAGATTAAAAATTTTATAATACAGTTTCAAATCTTTGACTATATTTGACGTTATAGTGTATATTATTTTTAACAGTAAACAAGGAGGCAATAAATTATGAACTTAATTCCAACAGTTATCGAATCAACTAACAGAGGTGAGCGTGCTTATGATATCTATTCTCGCTTACTTAAAGATAGAATCATTATGTTAGGATCTGCTATCGATGATAATGTAGCAAATTCAATCATTTCTCAGTTATTATTCTTACAAGCGCAGGACGCTGAGAAAGACATCTACCTATACATCAATTCACCAGGTGGCAGTGTTACTGCTGGTATGGCAATCTACGATACGATGCAACATATTAAACCAGATGTTCAAACGATTTGTATTGGTATGGCTGCATCAATGGGATCATTCTTATTAGCAGCAGGTACAAAAGGAAAACGCTTTGCGTTACCTAATGCAGAAGTAATGATTCACCAACCTTTAGGCGGTGCACAAGGTCAAGCAACTGAAATTGAAATTGCAGCACGTCATATTCTAAAAACACGTGAAAAACTTAACCGCATTCTTTCAGAACGCACAGGTCAACCAGTTGAAAAAATTGAAAAAGATACTGATCGTGATAATTTCTTATCTGCTGATGAAGCTAAAGAATATGGTTTAATTGATGAAGTTATGCATCCTATTGATGAGAAGAAATAATCAGAATATAGTTACAGAATATTAACTGAATAAATTATTTATTTTAAGCACTTAGACGTGAGTATGTCTAAGTGCTTTTTCATTTCCTATCTAACTCATTTATTATATTAAAATAATAAATGAGTTAGCAGAAGTAATGTAAATAGTACCTATTCCTAATAGTAATTTACAAAACTTTTACACAATCCCACTCATTTATTTACAAAGTTTTGATAAATTTAGATTGCATTAAAAAACTATTAACTTTTTGGAGGATTATCATGAAGAAACTCAACAAAGTATTAGCTACAACTTTAACTGCTGGTTTATTAGCAACTTCTCTACCAGTAACTGATGCATCACACACTGCAAAGGCGGCTACAAAGGTATGTAAGCCAAGTTCAACACCAAAAAACGTTATCTTTATGATTGGAGACGGAATGGGTCCATCTTTCGTTGCTGCTCATAGATATATGCGTGACAATGCTGCTACAAAGAAGTTAGACAGAATTTCATTTGATGACTATTTATTAGGTGCTCAAACTACGATTGCAGATGATGAACATCAAAATATTACGGATTCAGCTTCTGCTGCAACAGCAATGAGTGCTGGTGTGAAAACTTACAATAGTGCAATCGCTGTTGACGTTAATAAGAAAGAAGTTAAAACAGTTTTAGAACAGGCTAAAGCAAAAGGTAAATCAACTGGTTTAGTTGCAACAAGTGAAGTAACGCACGCTACGCCTGCTGCATTTGGAGCGCATGATGAGTCTCGTAAAAACATGGCTGCAATCGCTGATGACTACTTTGATGAAATGATTAACAAGCAACACAAAGTAGATGTAATCTTAGGCGGCGGAAGATATTATTTCGAACGTGAAGACCGTAACTTAATTAAAGAATTCCAAAAAGATGGATACAAATTCGTATCAAACAAAAAATGGTTAAAGAAAGTTTCAAGTAACTCTAAGCAAAAGAAAGTTATCGGTTTATTCTCTCCTGGTGGAATGCCAAAAATGATCGACCGTGATAAAAATATGCCATCATTAAAAGATATGACAAATACAGCACTTAAAAAATTAGGTTCAAATAAAAAAGGTTTCTTCTTAATGGTGGAAGGTTCTCAAATTGACTGGGCTGGTCATGCAAATGATATCACTGGTGCAATGAGTGAAATGCAAGATTTCGATGCTGCATTCCAGGAAGCAATTAAATACGCTAAAACTGACTGTAATACATTAGTTATCGCAACAGCTGACCACTCTACTGGTGGTTTATCAATGGGACAAGGTGGAGAATATAACTTCTTCGTAGATCCAATCAAAAAGATGAAACATACACCTCAATACTTACGTGCTCAAATGATGAAAGATGGCGCTAACGTTGATGCTATAATCAAAGACAATATCGGTTTCGAATTAGAAGCTGAAGAAATTCAAGCTATTAAAGATGCAGTAGCTTCTAAAGATGCGGTTAAAATTGAAGACGCTATTGAAAAACCAGTAAACAAAAGAAGTTTCACGGGTTGGACAACTGGCGGACACACTGGTGAAGACGTTTACATCTACGGTTATGGACCAGGTAGTGAACAATGGCGTGGTAGCATGGATAATACAGATAACGCGAAACGCATCTTCAAATTCTTCAAATAATCAACTTATTTAAAGAATATCCAGGCACAAATTGTGTCTGGATATATTTTTTTATACTTTAATCAGAAGGAGTTTTAAAATGAAATCTCTATCTACATTATTCTTATCTACTACACTTTTATTAACTGCATGTAATGCAGATCATTCCTCACAAGATAAAAAAGAAACGTCTATAGAAAGTACTACTGAAACAAAATCAAATAAAGATAAATCCAGCAATACAGCAAATAAAAACGTTAAACCTTATACAGAGCAACAGGCTAAAAAAGTATTTGGTTCCGTTGAAAAATTAAATCCAGGAAAAACTAAAAAATATCCGGTAAAAGGTGTAGAATCAAAAAACATTAGTAAAGTAATCAAAGTTAAAGATAATGAAACAATCATTTATTCTGAAGATACAGGGCACGGAATTCCAACGATACCTGCAGGTGAAAACCATGAATTTACGGCTATTTCTGAAGTAACATATAAGAATCTAAAAATGTATATGCTGCAGGATGGTCGCTTTATTACTGCTAATCCAAAGCATGTTGAAATTATAAGTAGCGATAAATCAGCACATTTTTATCCAAAGTTTGAAATGCACGAAGAAGATTATAAATATTTAGATACGCTTAATAAAAATGATAAAGATTATTCAGCATATGAGAACTATGCGAAAAATTTTGGTACCACACAATATGACAGTAAACGTGAATTATTAATGTTCACTGCTATTCATCAAGTTAATAATGAAACAGAAGGCAGTTTTGTAATAGAAGATACTCCTTTTAAGTCTTTTGAAGACTTTAAAAGTTCCAAATAGGAATCTTTACAATTTATTAATATGAAATTTACTACTAAGAAATAATAGTAGAATAAATAAAACCGGATGAGCAGCTTTGCTCATCCGGTTTATTTTATTTCTTCAATTCAATTGACTCGCCTGAACGTAGTTTGTCTGCTATTTCATCTAATTTTCTTAGACGATGATTCACACCTGATTTAGATATAACACCTGTAGAAACCATTTCCCCTAATTCTTTCAATGAAATGTCTTGGTGCATTACTCTTAATCGTGCAATCTCTCTAAGTCGTTCCGGTAACTCATCGATTCCGATTTCCTGATCGATTAATTTTATATTCTCTACTTGTCTCATTGCAGCACTAATTGTTTTATTTAAATTTGCTGTTTCACAATTCACAAGTCGATTAACAGAGTTACGCATATCTCGTACGATTCTTACATCTTCAAACTTTAACAGCGCCTGATATCCGCCAATGATACTGAGAAATTCAGAAATCTTCTCTGCTTCTTTTAAATATGAAATATAACCTTTTTTACGTTCTAAAGTTTTTGCATTTAATTCATATTCATTCATTAATGCTGTTAAACCTAGTGAGTGGCTTTCATATAAAGAAAATATTTCAAGATGGTAAGAAGAAGTCTCAGGATTATTAACTGATCCCCCTGCCAAAAAAGCACCACGTAGATAGCTGCGTTTACAGCATTCATCTGATACTAAAGACTTATCGACAATTTGTTTAAATTCACCATCAGTTAATATCTTAAGTTCATCCAGAATTTCTTTCGTTTTCATTTTTATTCTACAGATATAAACATTATTCTTTTTTAGTTTCATCTTCTTACGAACGAGCAACTCAATATCTACACCAAAGATTTTCTT
The DNA here is from genome assembly GCF_016865215.1 of Macrococcoides bohemicum. Classification (NCBI taxonomy): domain Bacteria; kingdom Bacillati; phylum Bacillota; class Bacilli; order Caryophanales; family Staphylococcaceae; genus Macrococcoides; species Macrococcoides bohemicum. The sequence continues at coordinate 740,980 of NZ_CP054482.1, read as the reverse complement.
CGTTAAACTATATACCCGTCTTGCAATCGCAGCATTTTCAGACTGAACGTTAATTACCCATTTCATATTCTGGATGCTTAAATTACCATTCATACGAATTAGCGCTGATAATTCTGCTTTACCACAGCACGTATCTGTTTCAATCCGCGTTAATTCATTTTTCATTTCTGAGGCAAAAGACACTTTACTCGCCTTCTTTCTGGTTAAACTCTATTGTGCTGATTTCACTTAATGCTAGCTCATATATCATATCAGCAAGAATTTCATTATTATGACGGACGATTCCATCTAGATTTATATCAACAAGTTCATTATCCGTAATCAGTTCAATGCCCATTTTTCGAATTCTATCATGATCACAATGAACAAAAGTCGAATTGTTACGTGCATAGTTATCATGAATTTTATTGTTAAATATAGTATCATTTGCAATAACAAATTGTATAAATGGCTGTCCAACATGTTTATGAATCGCTTCAATGTGATCAGCGACTGTATAATCAATTGTTTCGCCGCGTTGTGTCATGATATTTGAGACATAAAGTTTTTTTGCATCACTTTTAACAATAGTTTCAGCAAGTTCATCCAATACTAAATTCGGGATGATACTTGTATAAAGACTACCTGGTCCCATTACAATCAAATCAGATTCAAGTAAAGCATCTACTGCTTCTTTCATCGGTTTGATGTTAGAAGGCGTTAAGAATACACTGTCAATTTTCTTATCTTTTAATGGTATCAATGACTCTCCTACAACAATTTCACCATCCTCCATGATCGCATTAAGAATAGGGCTAGTATTTGTAGAGGGTATTACGGTACCTTTAACATTTAATATTTTGCTCAGCTCTTTGACTGCATGTCCAAAATCACTTGTCACATCTGTCATTGCAGCAAGCATCAAATTCCCAACTGGATGCCCTCCTAAAGTTTCATCGTTAAAACGATACTGAAACAATTTCTCAAGCATCGGTTCTACATCGCTTAACGCTGCAAGTACATTACGCACATCTCCAGGTGCAGGTATATCCATGACATCACGAATTTTACCAGTACTTCCACCATCATCTGCTACTGTTACAATTGCCGTTATTTCTACAGGATAATGCTTTAAACCTCTCGCCATTACGGATAATCCTGTACCACCGCCAATCAGACAAATCTTAAGCCTTCTCATCAATGATTCCTTCTATTAATGCATCTCTGTGGCGAGTATTCAATTCAAAATCAAAGAAATCAATCAGTTCATTGCTAATACGTTCTGCTAAAGCAACAGAACGGTGTTGACCACCTGTACATCCAATCGCAATTACAACTTGTGACTTTCCTTCACGCATATATCCAGGAATCACAAATTTCAATAAGTCCATCAGTTTCGTATAGAATATTTCAGTTTCTTTCCATTTCATCACATAATCATAAACACGTGAATCCATTCCAGTTAAAGGGCGTAGTTCCTCAATATAATAAGGATTCGGTAAAAATCGCACATCAAATACAATGTCTGCATCAATTGGCACACCATGTTTGAAACCAAAACTCATTACATTGATAGAAAATATATTATCTTTTCCAGAGCCGAATAGTTCAATCACTTTTGAACGTAATTCTTTAGGCTTAAAATCTGATGAATCAACAATATGCGTTGCAACGCCCCTTAAATCTGCTAATAATCTACGTTCTTCATTAATTGCTTCTAAAGGTGTTCCACCAGAAGCAATTGGATGCGTTCGACGTGTCGCTTTATAACGAGAAACAAGTACATTATCATTTGCTTCAATAAATAATACCTGGACGAGTATATCTGTTAAATTTGTTATATTTTGAAGTTCTTCACGTAAATTGTCGAAAAAATCTTTACCACGTAAATCTACACCAATTGCAACGCGTGAAAGTGACTGATTATTATCCTGCATCAATTCAACAAATTTAGGTAATAGAATAGGCGGTAGATTATCAACACAGAAATAACCTAAATCTTCTAAACACTGAATTGCAACAGACTTTCCAGCGCCACTCATTCCGGTTACAACGACTAATTTTTTAAAATTTTCTTCATTCTTCACTGAAATCCCCCTCAAGAAGCTATTACTTCTATAATACATGAATTCATAAAAATAGACACGCGAATGCGTATCTATTATATGCTTATAATTAGTCGTTTAAAGATTCAATATAGTGTTGTGCATTTTGTGCAGCAATACTACCATCACCTGTTGCAGTAACTATTTGTCTTAATTTTTTAACACGTACATCTCCTGCAGCATAAATGCCAGGAATACTTGTTTCCATTTCATCATTTGTAATAATGTAACCTACTTCATCAGTAATACCTAAATCTAAGAATGGTTTCGTTAATGGCTGCATACCAATATATACGAACACACCGTCAGTTGGTACAGTTGATTCAACACCATCATTATCAACTAACGTTACAGAACTCACTTTAGTATCTCCGTTAATTGATTTTAATGTTGAATTCCAGATGAAATCAACCTTTTCATTTTTAAAGGCACGGTCTTGTAAGATTTTTTGTGCTCTTAATTTATCTCTACGATGGACGATTGTAACTTTGTCTGCAAACTTAGTTAAGTATACACCTTCTTCAACTGCAGAATCTCCACCACCGATAACGATTAAGTGTTTCTGTTTAAAGAACGCCCCGTCACATACAGCACAATATGAAACGCCTCGGCCACCTAATTCCTGTTCACCAGGTACACCAATCTTTTTATATTCAGCACCAGTTGCTATGATTAATGCTTTTGCTTTTAATTGTTTTTCACCTAGATCGATAATTTTCATATCTCCGTCTAATGTTACAGATTTAATATCTCCATATGCATATTCAGCACCAAATTTCTGCGCATGGTTAAACATTTTTGTAGATAAATCTGGTCCAGTGATTAAATCAAATCCCGGAAAGTTTTCTACATCTGCTGTGTTTGCCATTTGTCCACCTGGCATACCACGTTCAATCATAATTGTTGATAGATTAGCACGCGATGCATAAACTGCTGCAGTCATTCCTGCAGGACCAGCACCAACGATTACTACATCATATTCTTTTATTTCAGTCATTTTCTTACCTCCATTATTTCTATTCGTAAGTTCAATATACAACAACTTATTAATTTTAAATATTATTTTGCTTAAACGCATCATATACTTTTACAAAATGATAACGCGTCGTATTAAATTTTTCGATAACTTCTCGCTTAGTTAATTTATCATTCGACATTCTCATATATAAGAAGTAACATACTGCAGTGTAAGCCTGGATATTTTTCAGATCCATCTTGGCATCAATAATTGCTTCAGCTTTTTCAATCCAATAATCAAATAAAGCAATATCATAAACTTCATCAAATAAAACTTTCAGTCCTTTATGGATAAAATCCAGTTTTATTAGATTAATATTATGAAAGATATATGAAAGATAGAGCTTTTCGAAGTCTGGCATTTCTTCTAAAATATCCCATACTTTACGATTGATAATAAGTGTCTTATCATTCATCTGCGAGATTAAAAAGATGCCTATCAAACGATGATTGCGATCGATATGTTCAAGGAGGGGTAAAATTTCATCACTTAAATATTGTTGGCCATCATATATTTGCCTCGGACTAGGCCCAGGGTTCTGCACTATTTCAGTAAGAATTGTCCATAATTGATCTGACTGACTATGATGCCCTAAAGCAAAACTATTAAAACTAAGTGCATGTAACATTTGACTATTCACAAATTTACCTTTTTTGTACAAAGGTAAAAGTAACTTTTGCGATGATTCGAATTTTTTCAGGAAGCTTAGCACGATACCTAGCTTAAATTTCTCTTCATCATTAATCGGTACAATTTTTTTAAGACGTTTTAAATATAATTCATATTGTTCTGTTTGGTTCGTATTATATAGCAGTAAAGTATAATGGCAAAGCGCATGTATATCCGTAGCATCTTCATATAATAGCTGTTCTAATATCGCACCACTTTCATTATATTGTCCGATAAAAAGTAAAGTCATCGCCTTTAAATTACGTATTTCTGAACGTTCCTGTATATCAACCGGCTGATAATTAATCCAGTCCAGCGCTAATTCATAATGAAAGTTTTGAAAGAAATTCTGAAAGATATAATGTACAACAAAACTTTCACTTTCACTTTCAACCTTTGACTGGTCTTCGTAATATACTTCAAACAACGCTTGTAGTTCATCAAGATAAGAAATATCATCTGAATTCAGGCAGTAATACATGCCAAATAAAAATGCTTTATTAGGGTCACGACGTTTCACAAAAAGTTGACTGAGTTCATAAAACACATCAATACAATCAAAATCCGTACTTAAATACTTAATTAACGTTTGTTCTGCATCATCAAACTTACCAATCATCTGTAAACATTCTGATAAGCTTTTATTTACTTTCCATTTGTTTTCTTTTTGAAGGGATTTTATATAAAATGAGATGGCTTCATCATATGATTGCTGGCTTTGTTTTTTTAAGCCGATCTTATAAAATTCATCATCATTACTAGGAAATTTTATAATGTTATCCATCCATCACACCCCTTTTTAAGTCGATACTTCCATTATACCTTATTTTTAATAATCATTGGATTTCCATATGCAAATGAATTTGCTGGTACATCTTTAGAAACGAGTGTCATCGCTCCGATGATTGCATTATCACCAATTGTTACGCCAGGTAATATAAGTGCATTAGCACCAATTAATACATTTGATCCGATTTCAATATTTCCTATGCGATATTCGTCTATTAAATATTCATGTGTTAGCAAAGTAGCATTGTAACCTATTACTGAATTTTCACCGATAGTAATTCTCTCAGGAAACATCAGGTCAGGCATCGCTTTATATGCGATTGAAGTTTTATTTCCGATTTTCATACCGAGAAACATGCGATATAAATGACGTTTTAATTTTACTGAAGGGCATATTCTACCACATTCAATCACAATAAAATTTTTAGCTACTTTAATAAATGAAACTGTGCGATACATTCGCCATAAAGGATTCACACCGTTTGATCTAATGCTTGATGTTTTGCGCATCACTTGAACTCCTCATCGGAAAATTAACTTCTTTATATTTAGGTAATTGGTATTTAATATTACGATAAATCCATATCGCTATTGCCACAATAATAATTGCTATTGAAATCATCTGAGCAATTCTTAAATGTTCAGTTAACATTAAGCTGTCCGTACGCATTCCTTCGATGAAAAAGCGTCCGATTGAATACCAGATGGTATAGCTAAGTAACGTCTGACCAATCTTCAAATGTTTACGGATTAATAATAAAATAACAAAACCTGTAAAATTCCATATCGATTCATAAAGAAAAGTAGGATGATAATAAACGCCGTCTATTTTCATATTATTAATGATGAATTCCGGTATATGAAGTTGCTCTAAGAAACTTCTTGATACTTCACCACCATGAGCCTCCTGATTCATAAAATTCCCCCAGCGACCGATTGCCTGGCCAAGAATAATACTTGGTGCTGCAATATCACCAAGCTGGAAAAATGATACATGCTTCTTGCGTGTTAATAAGTAAGCCATTCCAAGTGCTCCAATCAAACCACCATGAATAGCAATACCTCCATTCATAATCATCGGAATCTCAGACAGATGTTCTTTATAGTATGACCATTCAAAAGCAACATAATAGATTCTCGCACAAATAATGCCGGAGATCACTGAGCTAATCACAATATCTATCAGCGTATTTTCAGTAAAGTTTTTCTTTTCTGTTTCTCGTTGTGCAAGAAGATATCCAAGTAATATACCTACCGCTATAATGACACCATACCAGCGAATTTGAATCGGACCCAGCTCTAGTGCTATAGGATTAAGTGTTAGTAGCATTTTATATCTCCTTTAATGATTGATTTTTAATTTGTGCATTTAATCTGTCATTAAAATCTTTTGCAGTATTTGTACCCATCTTATTTAATCGATAATTCATCGCTGCAACTTCAATAATAACAGCTAAGTTACGTCCTGGTCTTACCGGTACAGTTTTCTTTGTAATCTTAGAGTCAAGTATCGTTAAAGTTTCTTCTACTAAACCTACACGATCATACGTTTTATCTTTCGCCCAGAATTCAAGATTGACATTTAACATCAGCCTTTTTTCAGGTAAAACACTACCAGCTCCAAAAAGTGTCATGACATTGATAATACCTAAGCCACGAATTTCAAGCAGATGTTCAATAAGCTTCGGTGCTTTTCCCATTAATACATTTCTTGAAATTTCTTTGATTTCAACATTGTCATCAGCTACCAATCTATGTCCACGTTTAACAAGCTCCAATGCCGTTTCACTTTTCCCTACTCCAGAATTACCAGTGATGAGTACTCCGACGCCATACACATCTACTAATACACCATGAAGACTTGTTTCCGGTGCGAGCTCTCTTTCCAGGAAAGAAGAAATTTTATTGATTAAACTTGTCGTAACATCGCTACTACTTAATAAAGGTGTTCCTTTACGATTACAAGCGTCTACTAGTTCTTCAGGTGCTTCAATATCTCTCGTTAATATAATACAAGGTGTTTCTTTTCTACATAGTTTTTGCATACGTTCTCTTCTGTCTTCTTTACTCAATGTTTCGAAAAACGACATTTCAGTTGTTCCCAATACCTGTATTCTATCAGAAGAATAATGTGAAAAGAATCCTGCCATCTCTAATCCTGGTCTTGATATATTCGTATTGATAATAGGAATTTCTATCGCTACATTACCTGCAATAATTTCTAAGTCAAACTTCTCAATCAATTCTATACTTGTTATCATGTTAAACCTCCATCATCCAATACTTTCATATTAAATAACTTTACGCAATAATACAATTTAAAACGACAAAGAGACACTGACAAATTCTTGTCAATGTCTCTTTATTATTTACTGACGTTCTACATGTCGTTTTAAATATCTTCCGGTATAAGATGCGCTCGATTCCATAATTTGTTCTGGGGTACCGATGGCAATAATCTTACCACCATTGTCGCCACCTTCAGGTCCTAAATCAATAATATGATCTGCTGTTTTAATCACATCTAAATTATGTTCGATAATCAGGACAGTATCACCATTTTCTACAAGCTTCTCTAATACTTTAAGTAATCTCGCAATATCATCGACATGAAGTCCTGTGGTCGGCTCATCAAGAATATATAAAGTCTTACCGTTACTTCTACGATGTAACTCACTAGCTAGTTTAACACGTTGTGCTTCTCCACCTGATAAAGTTGTAGCAGGTTGTCCCAACTTTACATAACCTAAACCTACATCTACAATCGTTTTTAGTTTACGTTTAATTTTAGGAATATTCTCGAAGAAATGATATGCATCTTCTACTGTCATATCTAATATATCAGCAATATTTTTATCTTTATAGGTAACTTCTAATGTTTCTCGATTATAGCGTTTTCCGCCACACACTTCACACGGTACATATACATCTGGCAAGAAGTGCATTTCTATCTTGATGATACCATCACCTCGACAAGCCTCACATCTGCCTCCCTTAACATTAAAGCTAAAACGTCCTTTTTGATAACCGCGTAACTTCGCTTCATTGGTTTGACTAAATACGTCGCGTATATCATCAAATAGTCCTGTATATGTGGCTGGATTTGATCGTGGCGTTCGTCCTATAGGTGATTGATCAATATCAATAATTTTATCAATATATTCGATACCTGTCACTGCGTCATGGGGACCTGGTTTTGCTTTTGTTTTATATAATTTTTGAGCAAGTGCTTTATACAACACATCATTAACTAAACTACTTTTACCTGATCCTGATACCCCAGTGACTAGTGTCATCATACCTAACGGAATATTGACAGATACACCTTTTAAGTTATTGCTCGTCGCATTTTCAATTGTTATGAAACGACCATCTGGTTTACGACGCGTTTCAGGCATTTCTATTTGTTTTTTTCCACTTAAATATTGTCCTGTTAATGATTTTTTATTTTTCATGACTTGATTCGGTGTACCTTGCGCGACGATTTCACCACCATGTACACCCGCGCCTGGTCCGATATCAATTAAATGATCAGCAGCAAGCATCGTATCTTCATCATGTTCAACAACAATCAATGTATTTCCCATATCTCGCATAGACTTCAATGTATCAATCAGCTTATCGTTATCCCGTTGATGTAATCCGATCGATGGTTCATCTAATACGTACATTACACCTGTTAAACGAGAACCAATTTGCGTTGCTAATCTGATACGCTGAGCTTCTCCACCCGAAAGCGTTCCAGCGGCACGGTTTAATGTTAAATATTCAAGACCAACATTGTTTAAGAAACTCAAGCGTTCAGTGATTTCCTTTAAGATGAGTTTAGAGATTTGCTGCTCTTTCTCAGTTAATTCAATCGAATCATAATATTTCAATGCTTCACCAATTGAAAATTTTACAACTTGTCCGATATGAAGATCATTAACTTTCACACTCATCGCTTCATTTGAGAGTCGATAGCCATGGCACGTATGACATGCTTCATCCACCATATATTTACGCATTTGCTCGCGTGTATATTCAGAAGGACTTTCCTTATAACGACGTTCGATATTATTTAATACACCTTCATACTGCATTACACGTTTACGCGTAACACCATTATCCTGTTTAAATGTAAAAGATATTTCGTCATTATGACCATATAAAATAATATACTGTTCTTCTTCTGTTAACTTTTCGAAAGGTTTTTTCATACTGATATTAAAATGTTTGCAAGCTTGCTTCAATAAAGTTGGATAGTAGTTGGAACTAATCGGTTCCCATGGTAGAATCGCTCCTTTTTCAAGCGTGAGTGACTTATCCGGAATAACAAGGTCAATATCAACCGATAATTTAGTGCCTAATCCATCACAATCAGGACATGCACCAAACGGCGAATTAAATGAGAACATTCTTGGTTCTAATTTCTCAATAGAAAATCCACAAATCGGACATGCATGATGTTCAGAAAACTTTACCTGTTCACGGCCGATAACATCTACTACGACATTCCCTTCAGCAAGTTTTAAAGCATTCTCTAAAGAGTCTGCAAGTCTTGCTTCAATACCCGGCTTTACCACAAGACGATCGACTACTACATCAATATCGTGATTTTGATTTTTATTTAAATCAATATCATCTGTAATATCATATACTTCACCATCAACCTGAATACGTGCATAACCTTTTTTAGAAATCTCTTCAATCAATTTCTTATGCGTCCCTTTACGCCCACGAATAACAGGAGCGAAAATCTGGATCTTTGTACGTTCTTCCATGGCCATAACTTTATCTACCATCTGTTGAATTGTTTGTGATTCGATTGCTATGCCATGAATCGGACAATATGGTATTCCGATACGCGCATATAATAATCTCAGATAATCATAAATTTCAGTAACTGTCGCTACAGTACTTCGTGGATTCTTACTTGTCGTTTTCTGATCAATTGATATCGCAGGTGATAATCCTTCTATCACATCGACATCAGGTTTATCCATTTGACCTAAGAACATTCTGGCATAAGCACTTAGTGATTCTACATATCTTCTTTGACCTTCAGCATAAATAGTGTCGAAAGCTAAACTTGATTTACCAGAACCTGAAAGTCCTGTCATCACAACGAGTTTATCTCGAGGTATTTCTATATCTATATTCTTTAAATTATGTGCTCTTGCACCTTTAACTACAATTGATTTATTTTTCATATTGTCACCCTTCAGCTTTAAGCTCAAATAAAATATCTCTCAGCTCAGTTGCACGCTCAAAATCAAGTGCTTTTGCTGCTTCTTTCATTTCATGTTCGACTTTTTCGATCATTGCATTACGCTCTTTCACCGTTAATTTTTTCTTTTTCTTATCTTTAGTCGGTAGATCTTCTGCAACATCTGGTGTTGCACTTATAATATCGCGTACTTTTTTATTAATGGTCATCGGTGTGATGCCGTGTTCTGTATTATAACGCTCCTGAATTTCACGACGACGATTGGTCTCATCGATCGCTATCTTCATTGAATCAGTCATTTTATCTGCATACATGATAACTTTCCCTTGATCATTACGTGCAGCACGACCGATAATCTGAATTAAGGAACGGTGACTTCTTAAGAAACCTTCTTTATCCGCATCCAGGATAGCAACGAGAGATACTTCAGGAATATCTAACCCTTCTCTTAATAGGTTAATTCCGACAAGTACATCGAATACACCTAATCTTAGATCACGAATGATTTCTATACGTTCCAAAGTTTTAATCTCAGAATGAAGATAGTTGACCTTAATACCTGCTTCTTTTAAGTAGGTCGTTAAGTCTTCACTCATCTTCTTCGTTAATGTCGTAATTAATACGCGTTCGTTCTTTTCAATACGTTGTCTAATTTCTTCCATTAAGTCATCAATTTGATGTTCAGATTTGCGTACTTCAACAATTGGATCAAGCAATCCGGTTGGTCGAATAATCTGTTCTACCATTTCATCAGTATGTTCAATTTCATAAGGTCCAGGTGTTGCAGAAACATAGACAAACTGTTGTCCTTTCGCTTCAAATTCTTCAAATTTAAGCGGTCGGTTATCAAGCGCACTTGGCAATCTGAATCCGTGATCTACCAATACATTTTTACGTGCCTGGTCACCGTTATACATACCCCTAACCTGTGGCAATGTAACGTGACTCTCATCCATCATAATCAACCAATCATCTCCAAAATAGTCTAGAAGCGTATAAGGCGTCGCACCTAAAGGACGTAACGTCAAATGCACAGAATAGTTCTCAATGCCTGAACAGAATCCCATCTCACGCATCATCTCTAAATCATAGTTGGTACGTTGTTCAAGACGTTGTGCTTCAAGCAATTTACCTTCTTCTCTAAATTTCTTCAGCTGTTCTTCCAGTTCTTTCTCGATACGTTCGATTGCAATCTGCATCTTTTCTTCACGTGTAACGAAGTGACTGGCTGGGAATAATGTGAAATGCTCACGTTCCTTAAGTACTTCTCCTGTTAAGTAGTTAATTTCGCGAATTCGTTCAATCTCATCTCCAAAGAATTCAACACGTACACATTGCTCGTCACGAGAAGCCGGAAAGATTTCGACGACATCTCCACGCACACGGAATGTACCACGTTTAAAATCGATGTCATTTCGTGCATACTGAATATCAATTAATTTACGTAATAATTGATTGCGTTCAACCTCCATCCCTACACGCATACTTACAACCATATCTTTATATTCTTCGGGATTTCCTAAACCATAGATGCAACTTACTGAAGCGATGATAATCACATCATCACGTTCAAATAAAGCACTCGTTGCCGAATGTCGTAATTTATCAATCTCGTCGTTAATCGATGCATCTTTCTCGATAAAAGTATCTGTAGACGGAACATACGCTTCAGGTTGGTAATAATCATAATAACTCACGAAATATTCAACACGATTATCAGGGAAAAATTCTTTAAACTCACTATATAATTGACCTGCTAAAGTCTTATTGTGAGCCATAATTAACGTTGGTTTACCAACCTCTTTAATAACATTACTCATTGTAAACGTCTTACCTGTACCTGTCGCACCAAGTAGAGTCTGATGACGTTTACCTTCTTTAATACCTTCTACTATTTTTTTAATCGCTTCTGGCTGGTCGCCAGCAGGCTTATAATCTGATTTAATAACAAACGGATGATGTTCCATATGCGCCCTCCTTATCGATAATATTTTACCAAAAAAAAAATAAAAAATACAAACATTTGTTCGCACGATATATTACACTAACTTTATCATAAAAAAGAAAACAGCTCAGAACATAAAATGTTTGAACTGTTAGTCATTTCCTTTATCTAATTTATAAAAGTCAACAATTAAATAACCAATAATCAGACTCATCGTATCTAAAAATACAATCATCTGTGCATGAAAAAAACCTTTATATACTGATACGCCAATCACAATACAAGATAATATCAAACCCGTATATTTATTTCTGACAATCATACTAAATATAATGACCATCAGTGCTGGTAATAATGACGCCAACCAATACCATATCGTCATAGATCCGACTCTTTTACTTCTAAAATTGAAACCGTTAATTCTTTTAATTCTGAACGTGGAATAAATTTCTCCTGTAACATTTCCGGTAGTATATTTTCAAGGAAATCCTGTACGCAATGTAAGTGGTCAAATTGTATAATTGTGCGTAAGCTCTTTTCATATATTTCAAAGAATAGAGGTTCTGGATTTCTTTTCTGTATCTCTCCAAAAGACTCGTATAGTAAATCAATTTTATCAGCCACTGAAAGGATTTGACCTTCTATCGTTTCATCTTTTCCTTCTTTTAATCGTTCATGATAAATCGCACGATAGCTTTCCGGAAATTCAGAGTCTATAAAACGTGCAATCATTTGTTCTTCCACATCACTGAATAATTGCTTAAGCTCTTTAGAAGCATACTTAACAGGTGTTTTAATATCTCCTGTAAAAATTTCAGGATAATCATGGTTGAGCGCTTTTTCATAGACGTTTTTCCAGTTGATCTCAGTGCCATGATATTCTTCAACTGTAGCAAGATACTGAGCAATTTTTGTAACTTTAAAAGAGTGGCTTGCTACATTATGCTCTTGATATTTGAACTTACCTGGACAGCGTATAAGCTTTTCTAAGTCAGATAAACTTTTAAAATATTGATGTACACCCACTACAATCACTCCTCATTATTTTAAATTTGCTATTATTTTTTCTAACTTATTTCTATTGAGTTCACCGATATACGTTTTTAATACTTTACCTTTTCTATCTACAAAAATTGTTGTAGGTATATTGTTAATCTTATATTGTTTCATCTGTGTTTCATCTAAAACTAACATTGGATATTTCGCTTTATAATGCATTATAAACGCATCTCGCTTTTTCTTTTTGTCCGAAACATTCATACCGATTAATCCTACATGATTAGGCTTTTCGCTATCAAAAGCAACAAGCTCGGGCATCTCATCATTACATGGACCACACCATGATGCCCAGAAATTAATGATGTTAATATCATGTTTTAATTCATCTCTCAATATTAATTTATTTGACTTTAGATCACTTACCGTAACATTACTAATATTTTGATTGTTTATAGGATGATCATGGGTTGTAACGTGCTTTGCATCATCTGAAGCTGTATTAAACTGAGTTGCTTGATAGATACTATATCCCACTAAACTTAAAAATATAAAAAGAAGTATTGCCGTTATTAAATGTTTCATCTTTCCACCTCAATATTTATTATGTCTATCATATCGTAATTAGGAATAAGTTTAAACCTATGTCAACTTAAAAACAAAAAAGAAGATGAACTATTTTGATATGCTCCCTATAAAGTAGACACTTAAAAAGTGAAAACTTTATAGGGAGTTTTTAATTTGAGAAAAAAGAAAATTACACTTGATAAATATCAACAAATCTTCGATTTGTATGAAGACGGAAATTCATTTAGCAGTATCATAAATAAGTTTGGTTTGGATATTAATAAAGTTACACTCGCAGCTGAATATAGAAGATACTTAGAACATGGTATTCACTCTCTTAAATCAAGAAAAAATAATCATTCATATACCTCGGAATTTAAAAAAAGTGTTATTCATGAGTATATTCAAACGGGCAAATCATTTCAAACATTAGCAGCAGAATATAACATTCCATCTCATGAAACTATACGTAAGTGGGTAATAAAGTATACTGAAGGAAAAGAGAATAAAACTTATTCTCCAAAACCGGAGGTATATAATATGAAAGCTAGAAAAACTACTTTAGAAGAGCGTATTGAAATCGTAAATTATTGTATAAGTAACGAATTTGATTACAAAAGTACTGCTGAGAATTTCAAAGTGAAATATTCTCAGGTTTATAGCTGGGTGAAAAAATATAATGAACATGGTGAAACAGGACTTATAGATGGACGTGGAAAAGGAAAACCTACAGAAACATTGAGTACTGAGGAACAATTGAAATTGAAATTAAAAGCATTAGAATCAAGAAATCAATTTCTAGAACTAGAGAATGAAGCTTTAAAAAAGAGAAAACAAATCGAAAGGCAGTTGATGAATCAAAAGTTAAACAATTAGCATCATATAAAACTGTAACTGAACTAAAAGAAAGATATCCTATTAAATGGATATGTGATGCTCTAGGTATTTCAAGATCAAGTTATTACAAATGGTTAAATAGAATAATTCCAAGCACTGAAATTGAAAATGAAAATTTAAAGAATGAAATTCTTCGAATATACAACTTGTCTGGTGGTACTTACGGTTACAGAAGAATTTATATCTATTTAAGACTATTTACTGAATATCAGGTTAACCATAAAAAAGTACAACGAATCACTCAAAAATATAATATTAAAGCTTTGATCCGCCAGAAAAAGAAAAAATACATCCGTAGTACTCCAGAAACAACTGCTTTAAATGTGTTAAATAGAGATTTTCAACAAAACGAGCCAAATAAAGTATGGTTAACAGATGTGACAGAGTTCAAATTAAGAAACGGCAAAAAAGTATACCTTAGTGCAATCTATGATTTAGGTTCTAAAAAGATTGTGAGTTATGAAGTTTCACGAAGAAATGATAATCCATTAGTTTTTAATACATTTAATAAAGCTAAAAAAGAAAATGAGACTGAAGATATTATTTTTCACAGTGATAGAGGGTTTCAGTACACAAGTAGAAATTTTAATAAAAAACTGAAAGAAGCTAAAATGATACAAAGTATGTCTAGAGTTAGCAGATGCATAGACAATGGCCCAATGGAAGGGTTTTGGGGTTTATTAAAATCGGAGATTTTTAAAAGTAAAAAATATATTTTTGAGGATTTTGATCAAGCTAAAAAAGAGATTAGAAAGTATATTAAATTTTTTAATGGCGATCGTATTTCATTAAAAATGGCTGCGCTAATACAAGCGCAGCCGAGTAACTAAGTTTTATTTTTTTAAGTGTCTACTTGACAGGGTGATGTTCATTTTATGTTCACCTTCTTTTTTGTTTTTAATAAATATATTGATAGTTTCCTTTTTGATATTTAGAAATCACACGATAAGTCTTAACACCTTGACGAGGATAATTCATTTCTGAAACTAGAATTGATCCATTGCCATATGTTCTTTCAACTACTGCAACATGACCATAATATCCACCTTGAGATACTAATACCGCGCCTTTAATCGGTGATCTTCTAACTTTATATCCTGCATAACGTGCTTTATATGACCAGTTTGCCGCATTTCCCCAATACTTACCAACCGGTCTTCCTAATTGTGCACGACGTTGGTATGCATAATATGCGCAACTTCCCCAGTAATAAGGATTAGAATATCCATAAGAACCAGCCTCAGCTGTTTTAACTTGTGATTGTGGCATAACTTCTGTAAGCTCGGCAGTAGTCAATAACATCATAGTAGTAATAAATGATAAAACGATTTTTTTCATGATTTCATTTTCCTCCGAATAATATATTTATGTATAAATAATGATTTATTTATCAACAGAAATTATATTACCATAAAGAATGTATCAAGAATTCAATGTTACTGATATGTAATACAAGTGTCATGACCCACGTCATTTTTTGCATCATTATTACAAAAGTATGTTCAGTTTGTAATACAATAGTAGATTTATGCTCTAAATATTACTTCTCTCATTAAGATTTCAAATTTTCAAATTATTATATATATTTTATTTATAAGACAAAAATGGAATATTGAAAAAAACTAAAAAATAAAAACGCATGACATAATAGACATGCGTTTCTATTAAATTCTAAGTTAATAACGATAATATCCTGTAATCGTTCCACTAATGTAATTTACTGCTCGCTGGCCTACCCCAGCTTTTGGATTCAATGCATCAACCATCTGGCCATTGCCAATGTAAACACCGACATGACTTCCATTATTAAAAAATACAAGGTCTCCCGGCTGTGGCTGTAGAACTCTTGTACCGACTGCCATCTGTTCATAAGTTGTTCGTGGAATTGATTTACCTAAAGCCTTTAAGACCTGTTGCGCAAATGCAGAACAATCTACAGCACTATTACTGTTGGCACCATAAACATATGATTTACCTTCAGCAATGCGATGGGCTATTTGTGCAACTTCACCTTCTATCATATTTAATGATGATTTTTGAGTTTTTTTATCCAGAAGCGTATTTAATTGTGTATTGTCTTCAGTTAATAATAAATTATTTTCTTCTGATATAATATTCGATGAATCATTTAATGACGGATTATGTTGAGTATAATATTCGGTTTCAATATTTTGAGCATTCGATTCAGATGAGTTATTATCATCTACAGAAACTTGTATTTCATTACTATCAATTTCTTCATTAATATCAGTTTCTTCGTTGTTTATAGATTCTTTTAATTCTTTTTGATCAATTTCATCAAGTATTCTTGCTGAATCCGGTGAAAGCGCTGGCGTTACATGATGATTTTTACGTTTTTTTTCTTTATATTTACGATAAGCATCTTCGGAAACAATAAGTTTTTTACCTATTGTCAACTCATTTGAAGATAATCTGTTCCAGAATCTAACTTCAAATGGTGTAATCTTAAATTTCTTCGCTATACTTTGAACTGTATCATCTTTTGTCACTTTATAATAATCTGATGATATCTTTATTTTCTGTCCTGGAATAAGCTGAGCTTCATTCAAATTGTTTAAATGCTTTAATTCATTGACACTTGAACCATTTTCTTTTGCAATCGTATAAAGTGTATCACCTTGCTTCACATGATAATTACTTGCTTGAGCCTGTGAAGCAACTGTAATAATTGTTGTTAATCCAACAATCGATAAAACTATTCTTTTCATATTGTACAAATGCCCTCCTGTAAGCCCACGTGATTACTTAAAAATAATATAGCATATGTTAATCTATTATCAGGCATTTGTTACGTACTTGTAATATTATCTTTAAGTTTTCAATAAAATTTTATTATTTTTGTTTCGCTAAATATTTCGCTATATTTTCTGCATCTTTACCTTCAACTAAATTTTTAGGCATCGATCCTTTACCATTCTTTATAATTTCTAAAATTTCCTGTTCAGAATATTTTCCTCCGACCTTTGTTAAGTTCGGTCCGCTTCCACCTTCTAAATCTTTACCATGACAACCAATACAAGAACTATTTGCAAATGCTTCTCTACCTGGATCATTTGATGTTGTTTTATCTGTTGTTTTTTCTTCTTCTCCATTTCCACATGCCCCGAGTACTAATGCTGAAAGTGCAAGTCCTGTAAATAATTTTTTCATGATATTACCCCCATATTTTATGTTACTTTAATTATACCCCAAAAAGAGATAGTGACAAATTATTGTCTCTATCTCTTTTTGCATTGATACTTTTTTAACTTTTTAAATGCCTATAATTGACTTTTTAAATAAGCATCAATAAATAAATCAAGATCGCCATCCATTACCGCTCCAGTATTGCCAGTTTCAGCATTTGTTCTATGATCTTTCACCATTGAATATGGATGGAATACATATGAACGAATCTGTGAACCCCAGCCAATTTCTTTTTGTTCGCCACGAATAGCAGCGAGCTCAGCTTCTTGTTCTTCAATCTTGCGCTGATATAATTTCGCTTTTAACATTTTCATCGCCTGGTCTCTATTCTTAATTTGAGAACGTTCATTCTGACAAGTTACAACGATTCCAGTTGGGATATGTGTGATTCGAACAGCAGAGTCTGTAGTATTAATGTGCTGTCCACCTGCGCCACTTGCACGATACGTATCGACTTTAATATCTTCTGCCCTAACCTCAATTTCAATATTCTCATTATTTAGTTCCGGTGTTACATCGCATGATACAAATGATGTATGGCGTCTTCCAGAAGAATCAAATGGAGAGATACGAACTAATCGATGAACACCTTTTTCAGCTTTTAAATAACCATAAGCATTATGGCCTTTAATTAAGATTGTGACACTCTTTATTCCAGCCTCATCCCCCGGTAAATAATCAAGCGTTTCCACTTTAAATCCACGTTTATCTGCAAATCGCTGATACATACGTAAGAGCATTTCTCCCCAGTCTTGTGATTCTGTTCCACCAGCACCTGGATGTAACTCTAAAATCGCATTATTTGCATCAAACTCACCGTTCAGTAGCATTTTTAGTTCAAAATCATTTGTGTCATCAGTTAAACTTTGAAGTTGCTGAATCAGCTCTGCTTCACTTTCTTTATCTGATTCTTCCTTCAACATTTCTATTAATACTTCAATGTTTTCATACTTTTCTTCTAATGCATTAAATCCGTTTACAACTTCTTTTAATGCATTATTTTTATTGATAATCTCCTGTGCCTTATCCCCATCATTCCAGAAATCCGGGTCAGCCATCATTTCTTCAAATTCCTGAATGTTCGTCTCTTTTTCTTCTAAGTCAAAGAGACCCCCTAAAGCTATCTATTTTCTCTTTAATATCATTTAAAGCATTGTTAATTTCAAATTGTTCCATTCAGATTACTCTCTTCCGTGACAGTTTTTATACTTTTTACCGCTACCACATGGGCATGGATCGTTACGACCAATATCTGGCTCAGTTTTTGTTTTAGGTTGTTTTTTCACTTTTTCTTTTCCGTCGTTTGCAACCATTGCTTGTCCTACTGCAACTTGTTCACGTTCAACATGTTCATCTTTTTCGACGATAGATTTTAATACATATTTACTCACATCGTCTTCAATATTTTCAAGCATTGCATCAAACATCGTTAATCCTTCATTTTGATATTCACGTAAAGGGTTAATTTGTCCATAACTTCTTAAATGGATACCTGTACGTAACTGATCCATTGTATCGATATGATCAGTCCATTTCATATCAATTGTACGAAGCAGAATCATACGTTCAAATTCTAAGAATTGTTCGCCTAATTCATCTTGTTGATGTAATAACTGTCTCTCAACAGCTTTCATAACGATTTCATATATTTCATCATTATCTCGTCGATTAATATCATCAATATGAAGTGCACCTTCAGTTAAATACATGTCTTCCACATAATTAATAAATGTTTCGTAGTCATGCGTATCTTCTTCGCCAGCAAAATGGAAGTCCACTGCACGACGTACAGATTGTTCAATCATACTATGTACCATCGCCGAACAATCTTCTGTTTCTAAGATTTCATTACGTTCTTCGTAAATAATTTCACGTTGTTTACGTAATACATCATCATATTCTAATACACGTTTACGACTATCATAGTTATTACCTTCAACACGTTTTTGTGCAGATTCAACTGCTCTTGATACCATTTTAGATTCAATCGGTGCTTCATCATTCATACCTAACTTTGTCATCATTGACTGCATACGTTCTGATCCGAAACGCACCATCAGTTCATCCTGAAGTGAAAGATAGAATCTTGAGAAACCTGGATCACCTTGACGTCCAGAACGACCACGTAACTGATCATCGATACGACGTGATTCATGACGTTCAGTACCAATAACTGCTAATCCACCTAATTCCTTTACACCTTCACCTAATTTTATATCGGTACCACGACCAGCCATATTGGTAGCAATCGTTACAGCACCTTTTTCACCTGCATATTGAACAATTTCAGCTTCTCGTTCATGGTTTTTAGCATTTAATACATTATGTCGAATACCACGTTTCTTAAGTAAATCAGAAATATATTCACTCGTCTCAACTGCAACAGTACCAAGTAACACTGGTTGTCCTTTTTTATGACGTTCAATTACTTCATCGACTACAGCATGGAACTTTCCTTTTTCAGAAGCAAAGATTAAATCAGCTGCATCTACACGGGCAATCGGTTTATTTGTCGGAATTTGTGTTACCGCCATATTATAGATATTCATCAATTCTTCTTCTTCTGTTTTCGCCGTACCTGTCATACCAGACAGTTTATTATACATACGGAAGAAGTTCTGGAATGTAATTGAGGCCATTGTTTTTGATTCGTTTTGAATTTCAACTGCTTCTTTCGCTTCAATTGCCTGATGTACCCCGTCAGAGAAACGTCGACCCGGCATCGTACGACCAGTAAACTGATCGACGATAACAATCTCACCATCCTGTACAACATAATCTACATCTTTCAGCATTGAACGGTTCGCTTTTAAAGCGATATTAATATGATGCATTAAGTTAACGTTCTTAACATCATAAAGGTTATCTACCTTAAACATTTTCTCTGCTTTATCAATACCCTGCTCAGTAAGCTGAATACCTTTTGTCTTTTCATCATAGTTATAATCTTCTTCATCACGTAACATCTTGACAAAGACATTTGACTGAATATAAAGACTCGTTGATTTCTCAGCCTGACCAGAAATGATTAACGGCGTACGTGCTTCATCGATTAAGATTGAGTCAACCTCATCAATAATAGCGAAGTTTAAAGGACGCATAACACGTTCTTCTTTGTAAGTTACCATATTGTCACGTAAGTAATCGAATCCTAATTCATTATTCGTACTATATGTAATATCTGCATTATATGCAGCACGTTTTTCATCAGTAGATAAGTGATTTAAGTTAACACCAACAGATAGACCTAAGAAATTATATAACCGAGACATTTCTTCTGCTTGTGTACTTGATAAGTATTCGTTGACAGTTACAACGTGTACGCCACGTCCTGTTAATGCGTTTAAATAAACCGGCATTGTAGCAGTTAATGTTTTACCTTCACCCGTTCTCATTTCTGCAATATCTCCACGATGTATTGCAGTACCACCCATAATTTGAACTTTAAATGGACGCATACCTAAAACACGTGTTGAAGCTTCACGTACAATCGCATAAGCTTCGGGTAAAATATCATCTAAATATTTTTCTTGCTTTCTATAATCTTCAATCTCTTTTAAATCAGCTTGAAATTTCAGTGTTCTATTTTTAAGGTCTTCATCAGTTAATGAAGCAATTTCCTCTGCAAATGATTCTACTTGTTCAGCAATTTTAGTTAACGTTTTAAGTTCCCTTTTATTGCCGTCTAACATCTTTTTAATGAATCCCATTGTGTTCTCTCCTTTTAATACGTATACATACGTCTTCAACTAATAATAATAGCACTTATCATGATTTTATAAAAATATTTCGTATATTTTTTCCTGTTAATATAATCCATAAAAATTAAATATAAATAAATGATATATAGTTATAGCGAGAAAAAAACTGAAGCGAAAAATCGCTTCAGTTTGATATAATACTTTAATTTAATTATTGGTTAACTGTTGTTTCGATAAGGCCATATTTACCATCTCTTCGTTTGTAGACGATATTTGTATCGTTTGTTTCGGCATCATTAAAGATGTAGAAATCATGTCCTAAAAGATTCATTTGTAAAACCGCTTCTTCAGCATCCATCGGTTTTAAGTTAAACTGTTTAGAACGGATGATTTCAATTGCATCCTCTTTTTCAGCAGTTACTTCTTCAACTTCCGGTAAACTTGGGAAAACTTCTTTTTCAACACCTTTTTCACGGAATTTACGATTTACTTTTGTTTTGTGTTTGCGTACTTGACGTTCTAATTTTTCAACGATTAGGTCAACAGCTGCATATAAATCATCGTGACGCTCTTCGGCACGTAATGTAACATTTTTAAGAGGAATTGTTACCTCAACTTTAGATTTACCATCTTGATAAGTTTTAATCTTTACGTGTGCATTCGCATCCGGCACGTTTGTAAAGTATCTTTCAAGTTTGCTTAATTTCTCTTCGATGTAATTTCTGATCGCGTCTGTTACTGAGATATTATCTCCATGGATTTCATATCTAATCATAATGAATCGCTCCTTTGAAACTATTCTTGTTGTTTCTTCCTACTTATATTTTACCAAATATTCAGACTCTTGCAAACGCTAGCACTTTGATTTCACAATGTTTATAGGGTAAAAATACACTATGTGCATGACTGATTGTCAAACCTGTGGTATAAATATCATCAACTAATAAGATTCGTGAATTATCTTTAATAGAATAATTTAATCGAAAAGGATTTTTTTGAAGCATTCGTTCAGTTTTACTAAGATTCATTTGTTTCTCACGAAATTCTGTCTCAATAATCTGATGATATGGTACTTTAATATATTTCATAATTTCTGTTATATGATTGAATCCTCTCACCTTTAGACGTTCTTCTGATATAGGTAGTGGGATAATATAATCAAACTGTCTGAAATATCTTCGATTAAATTTGGTATTTATACACTGTGCAAATGCTTGTGCGAGAAGAATATCTCCGTTCGATTTATACTGATGTATAAGATTCGCTACCATTTCATTATAATCACACACATAGTCGACTTCATTCACAAATCCAAAATGCTTCTCAATAAACATACAGTCCAGACAGTCATCTTCTCCTTCTTCAAGCTTTTTTTTGCATATTGGACAACGTTTACACTCCTTTATCATTAACATTTTTCCCATACAGCTTTGACAGACGACATTAAGCTCCGAAAATAGATTGTCAATCGTCAACGGATTGGTTATTATTTCATGACAAATAATACATTGATTATGATACATGAGCACCCCTCTTATTCATTTGTCTTATGTCTCTAACTGCTGCTATCATCGATAAACTAATGCCATCATGAAAGAAGATGACTTCTCCATTACGTTCATCACCTTTTCTATCTACCCTACCTGCAATTTGAATTAAACTGTCACTTCGAAATAGATGACTATTCATAACCCAAACACTTAATCCATGCATCGTAAACCCTCGTTCCAGTATCGTCGTCGTAAAAACAAATTGATAGCTTGCATTTCTAATCGCTTCAATTTTCTCGTGACGTTCATCATCACCTGAATATACACACACAGTCTTTGTTTGTATATTTTTATTTAAAGAACGAAAAGTCTGTTCCATTAATCGTATATCATGGAAGAAGATTAAGATGATTTCACCTGTTTCCACATTTCTTAACATGTAATCTAATTTTTTGCGTACTGATCCATGACTTAAATATTTAAACTGTGGTATAGGTAATGGTCTTTTGTGATGTCTCAACGGTAAATACACAATATTTCCTTTACAAGCGCGAATAATATTTTTTGGAGGTGTCGCTGATAAATACACAAATATACCCTTTGGCGTTAATGCTCTTTCTAATAATTTCATCAATCTAGGATCATGTTGTGCTGGAAATGCATCAATTTCATCAACTATAATCAAATCGAAGTGTGATGTAAAATACATTAACTGATGAATCGTACTGATAATAAGGTATGGCTGTATCATTTCAGAATGTCCCGCATAAAGCGTACTGATATTCTCTGTCTTTAAATACATGCTAAGTCGTAACGATAATTCTTTTACAACATCTGTACGCGGAGAAACAACAGCAACATTTCCTCCTTCCCCTCTAACTTTCACTATACCTTCAAGTATCATCTCAGTTTTACCAGCACCGGTTACTGCATATAACAAACAAGATTTCTGAAGTGTTATTTGTTCTTTAATAAATTGAGAAGCATTTCGCTGCTGTTCAGTGAGCTTAAACGGTAAATCAATCTTTATTTGTTCAATATTTTGTGATGGTTCGTAATGATGAATAAATAGCTTGGAATTTATATTTTGTGAGATACAGTTTCTACAGTAATATAATTTTTCATTAAAACCTTGATGAAAATAATGATGGAATAATTTTTTATTTTCATTCAAACAAAAATTACACTTTATATTTCTTTCTATTTCAATTGCCGGAATCTCTGACTTCTGTTCTGAAACAAATATTCTCATTATTTCCTCCATAAAAAAAAGCACACAAATAAATGTGTGCCGGTAATATAAAATATAAGACGATAATGTTATAAAATATTAAACTTTTGATTCGTAAATCCGAGACCGATCGACTTTTCACCAAGATGTGTACCTATGACAGGGCCAAAATAACTTTTAATAAAATCTACATGTGGAAATTCTGCTTTTAAATCGGCGATTATTGCATCTGCTTCTTCTTCAGCATTGGCGTGAATTAATACAGCCGTTACATGTTCGTAATCTTTAATTTCCTGTGCAAACAAATCTTTAATCTGCTTAAGTGCTTTCTTTTTTGTACGCACTTTGTCAAATGGTACAATTTTAGTATCTTCAAAATGAAGTATCGGCTTAACTTGTAGCATACTGCCTATCAATGCCTGAGCACCTGTAAGTCGCCCACCTTTATGCAAATTTTTTAAATCATCAACAATAAAATATGCATTTGTATGTTGCTTCATTACTTCTAATTCATCAATAATCGCTTCAGGACTAAGTTTATCTTTAAGTTCTGATGCACGTAGAACATAAAAGCCCATTGCCATCGCTGCAATTTCTGAATCAAACGCATGAAGATTAATACCATCAACCATCGATCCAGCTGTTATGGCATTTTGATAAGTACCACTTATACCACTAGATAGATGTATTGCAATACAATCGGTAAAACCTTCTACTTTCAATTCCTCTAAAAGAGCGACATACGCACCTGTTGTCGGTTGACTTGTCGTTGGCAATTCTTTTTCAGTACGCATTCTTTCATAGAAAGTTTGCGCATCATACTTTTCTTCTAAATATATTTCATCCTTAAAGATAACATTCAATGAAATGATACGAATATCCTCTGACTTTAGGATAGATTTAGGAATATATGCAGTTGAATCTGTAATAATAGCTGTTTTCATAAAATACCTCCGTCCCAATACATCCCAATATATATTTTATACCGTTTATTACTAAAAATAAAGTAATACAAATAGTATAATAATATTTTGATGACTCTGTTAAAATGATATTACAAATAATTCAACAGTTATGAGGGATAATATGCAAAATTATATCACGATTAAAAAAGAGATCGTAAATGAAGAGATTATTAATAAATCACGTTTTATCACCTATCTTTATAAGATTGAAAATGAAGATGAAGCGAAAGAAAAAATTGCAGAAATCAAGAAAAAACATAAAGACGCTAATCACAATTGTTCAGCTTATACGATTGGCGATCAGCACCAGATCCAGAAGGCAAGTGATGATGGTGAACCGAGCGGAACAGCAGGCGTTCCGATGCTTGAAGCATTAAAGAAAAATGATGTACATAATACACTAGCTATAGTCACCCGTTATTTTGGAGGTGTTAAATTAGGTACAGGCGGGCTTATTCGTGCTTATCAAGGTGGTGTCGTTGAAGGCATAAAAGTTGCCGGAAAAGTGATTATAAAGAACGGCTTAAAGTATCACGTTATTCTGAGTTATGAGAATACCGGTAAATTTGAGCATCAAATAGCAAGCGAGCCATATGTTATTCTCGATACGATCTATACCGATAAAGTTACTTATGTTGTGCAGATCACAGCTGAGGATAAAGAACAGTTTGAGCAGTTCATTATTGAAACAACACAAGGTTCAGCAAATTTCTCAATTGAAGAAGAAATCATGCTCCCATTTGATCTATAAATCAACAAAGAAAAGAGGAACAATAAAATTTGTTCCTCTTTTCTTTGTATAAATTTTTTGATTTACTAATTATTACTTATCATTTTAGTAATCGACGAATTGTCTTTACCATCGGTTTATGATCATCATCGATTAAACCAGTAAGTTCTACGATTAATTCAATCGTTATAATAATAAGTGTCACAATTAAAATTGCTCCAATTCGGGTAGAAAGATAGAGAATTATTGATGCTATACTAAACAATATGGCAATTGAATAAATTAAAATGACCGTTTGAGCATGTGTATAGCCTAAGCCGAGCAATTTATGATGTAAATGAGATTTATCTGCCTGCATAATGGGTTTACCTTGACGATATCTTCTAATCATAGCAAAACTCATATCAATAAACGGAACCGCTAATATAATAATCGGAAAGAACAGCGAGATTAAAGTGATGTTCTTAAACCCAAGTAAACTTAATACACCTATTATGAATCCTAGCATTAACGCGCCATTATCCCCTAGAAAAATCTTTGCTGGATAAAAATTATATCGTAAAAATCCTATTAATGAACCAATTAATACACTGCATATCATCATAATAAAAATATTTTGTTGTAGTATCGCAATAAAACCTATCGTTCCTAAAGCAATCATCGACACGCCCGCCGCAAGACCATCTAATCCGTCGACTAAATTGATTGCATTTGTAACAGCTACGATCCAGAGAATCGTCATCGGTATACTTAAATATCCGAATTCTATAACGACACCAAAAGGTAATGTTATGAGATCGAGCGTAATTCCATGCAAAACAACGATTAGCGCAACACCTATTTGACCAATTAATTTAACAATCGCTGATAAATCAAACAAATCATCAATGATGCCAAGGATATTAATCAATACTGCACCAATAATAATTGGTTTAATTTCAGGTTCAACAGGATGTCCTATCCAGATTCCAATAAGAAAAGAAATTAGAATGACTACGCCACCCAATACTGAAACTGGCTTTGTATGTACTTTACGAAAATTAGGCTTATCTAGTGCACCAACAACATGTGAAAATTTGATAATAACCGGTGTCAGAATAAACGAAATTATAATTGTTATCATTATTAATTTTAATGTAAACATAAGCCACCTCAAGCTCTTCATTCTTTTTTACTATAGCACATTATACGAATGTCGCCTATCAAATTATATGTAATAAATATGAAACAATATATGTTTAAGTTGAACATTTGTTTGACGAATACTTAAATTTGTTACATAATAATACGGTTAAAAGAAAATATCTTCAATATAATGAAGGAGTTTTATTATGAGTTCTCGCGCACGAGTTAGAACACAAAGAAAACTATTTTTTATACTTGCCTCACTATTTATGGTTTGTATATTTATATTTGCATTACTTTTTATATATGTTTTTTTTCAGTTAAAACATACAACGGATACTCTGCAAGATCCTAAGTACTCTCGTACATCATCTGAATTACGTAACGCTAATATTGACTTAAATTCTGGTCAGCCTATTTCAATTGCTTTATTTGGTCTTGACTCGGATGCCGGTAGAGCTTTTCGTCAAGAAGGCAAGCGATCAGATACAATGATACTAGCAACGGTTAATCCATCTAAACAGCTTACGACAATTATAAGTATACCAAGAGATACGAAAGCAGATATTGTCGGGCATGGTACTGAAGAAAAAATAAATCACGCTTATGCTTATGGCGGTCCTAAAATGGCGATTGATTCAATTGAAAAATACTTCAATATGCCAATTGATTATTATGCAACTGTCGATATGGATGATTTTGTATTTATAATCGATAATATCGGAGGGATAGATGTAACAAGTCCACATACCTTCAAATTTGCTGAGTATGACTTTAAGGCCGACAAGAAATATCACCTCAATGGAAAAGATGCATTAGCTTTTGCACGTAGCCGAAAAGAAGCGGGTGCAATGGGAGACGAAGGACGTCAAGTACGTCAACAGATTATCGTAAAGGCGGTTACTGATAAATTACTTAGCATAGAGTCCGTACCCAAATTCAATCAAATATTAAAGACGATTTCTGCTAGTGTTACAACAAATATAGCCTTTCAGGACATCAATAAATTAAGAAGACATTATCCCTCTGCAATCGGTACAATTAAGAAGTTGCAATTAAACGGCGAAAATAAAATTGATTCAGATGGTCTATGGTATTTCATCCCTAATGAAGCTTCTAAAGAAGATGTCAAACAGCAGATGAAAGATAATCTCGGGATTTAATCTTCAAAAATGTGTAAAGCAATGATCACACTGCTTTACTATTTTTTTGACAAAAAGGAGTAAAGATATGAATAAAACAGTGCTTATTGATATTTTATATACAGTAATAGGTTCAATCATCGTTGGTATTAGTTATAATTTATTTTTACTACCTGGTCAGATTGCAGCTGGTGGTATTTCAGGTCTGAGTACCATTTTAAATAAAATGATAGGATCAGATCCTGCGATGATTCAATTTATATTTAATATCCCTATATTCATTATCGGTTGGTTTACATTAGGAAAATCATTCAGTTTAAAGACTGTTATCGCAACATTTGTTGTGCCACTCACAATATTTTTAACCGCTAGTCTTGTCGAAAAAGGAACAACAGATGCATTATTAGCATCGCTTTATGGCGGCATCGTGCTAGGTATTGGTTTAGGGCTCGTTTATCGTGGTAATGGTTCCACTGGTGGAACAGCTACGCTTGCTCAAATCGTAAAAAAATATACAGATTTATCAAGCGGTTTTTGTCAATTAATCGTTGATGCCTTTGTGGTTATCCTAAGTGCATTTGTATTTAATTTTGAGCTTGCTTTATATGCACTAATTTCAATATATGTTACAAGTAAAGTTATCGATATCGTACAGTTACACGCTGGTGATAATAAACTCGTGTTTATCATTACAACTAAAGAACAGAAGATCATCAATCTCATACATGAACATGTTGAGCGCGGCGTTACAAGCGTTAATGCATTTGGTGGATATAATCGTGAAGGAAAAAGTTTATTATTTTCTGTAATGGAACAAAAAGAAGCAATCTATTTCAAACAGATCATTACTCGTGAAGAACCAGATTCATTTGTCATTTTCATCAATACGTCCGAAATAATTGGCAGAGGTTTTTCTAAGGCAAAAATTTATCGCAGTAAGTAAGGAGGGATTTTATGATTGAAGCTATTATTTTTAATGCTGCTGTCACTGTGAGTGGTATCTATCTGTTTCATAGACTTCAATTTTTTGAAGAGAAAGAAATCGTATTCTCAAAAAATTATATTACGTTACTCATGACACTCATTTCATTTTTACTAATGACATACCCGATTACGTATCATTCGATCTCGTTCCATTTGGCTTTTATTCCACTTTTATTTCTTGGCCGATATACTAATTTTTTCTATACAATATTTAGTGCCATTATATTAGTGCTTGCAGAAATTTATATTTTTAATGAACCACCAGTCGAAACATTCGATCTATTGATTATTGCATCACTCGCCAGTATGATTGGTCCTTTTATTAAACAAAGTGACTTTAATGCAATTCAGTGGTTAACATTGATGAGTATTCTTATCACGGGTATATACAATTTTTATAATAATACCTTTAATGGTTTAGAAATAATTCTGCTCGCTATTTCCAGTTTTATTTTATCTTTAACGTCAAGTATGATGTTCGTAGATATATGGCGCATATACAAAGTGATTCAGCGCTATGAGAAAGAAGATGAAATTGATCATCTAACAGGATTAGGAAATGTTCGGGAGTTTGATCGTTACCTTAATGCTGTAAGTAAGAATGCTTCAGAATTGAAACAATCGTTATCTTTATTACTTATAGATATCGATGATTTTAAAGAAGTCAATGATCGTTTTGGACATGATGCAGGCGATGCTGTATTAAAGCAAATGGCACAGGTTATAAAAAACTATGTTCCGACTGATTCTAAAACATTCAGAAATGCCGGGGAAGAATTTAGCGTCATCTTTACCAATCACTCACTTGATGATACTGTAAAAATAGCTGAAAGTATTCGACTTGGAGTAATGAATGCAACATTTCATCTACCGAACAAGGAAGTAATTAACTTATCAGTCACTATCGGAATTGGTTATATCACAAATGAAGAAGTTAAGACCCACCGTAAAATATATAAAGAAGCAGATGAAATGTTACATGCTGCAAAGCATCAAGGACAAAATACTGTAATGTTTAATCCCATTATAAAATAACAGGAAGTTTTCTTTCTGTTATTTTTTTATTAAGGAGGGCCATATGGTTTCTATTCAGTTATATGATGAAAAAAAAGTGAAAGATGTTGCAATGCTGGCCGGTAAAATATTATTGGAGTCAGGTGCAGAAACTTATCGTGTTGAAGATACGATGACACGTATTGCCTCGCATTATGGTTTACATAATACACATAGTTTCGTAACACCAACAGCAATTATATTTTCACTCAATGAAAAAAGTTCTACCCGATTATATCGTATTTCAAGTCGAACGACAGACCTTGAAAAAATATCAGAAGTTAATGATATTTCTCGCGCCATTACGAGTGGTAAAGTCACCCTTGAAGCAGCGAAACTCGCTTTAGATGAACTAGATAAAGCAGACTTACAATATCCCTTCTGGTTAAAAGTTTTGTCGAGCGCGCTTGTTTGTGCATTGTTCCTTTTAATGTTTAAAGGGCAACTTGCAGATGTTGTACCTGCTTTTATCGCTGGTGCGATTGGATATTTTGTCTGTGATTACTTTAGTAAAATATACAAAATTCAGTTTTTCGCTGAATATGCTGGTGCAATGGCAATTGCACTTTTCGGACTATTTTTTGTGAATTATATATATAATGGTGAATTTGATAAGATTATTATTTCAGCAGTAATGCCACTCGTACCAGGCGTTCCGATTACAAATGCAATTCGAGATATGATGGCAGGCCAATTATTAGCGGGTATTTCTAAAGGTGTAGAAGCTGCTTTAACTGCATTTGCCATTGGGGCAGGTGTAGCCACTATTCTTATAATATTTTAGGAGGATTAAATTTTGACTTTATTATTTCAAACAATCGTCAGTTTCTTTGCATCTGTATTTTTTGCAATTGTATTTAATGCTCCTCGTAAACTACTCATAGCTTGTGGCTTTGTTGGTGCAATTGGCTGGATGGTCTTTACGATTGCAGAATCTACTAAACTTACACTTGCTGTAGGGGTATTTTTAGGATCGCTTTCGCTTAGTTTATGCGCACATCTTTTCGCCAGATACTATAAACGTCCTGTTATTATCTTTAACGTTGCTGGTATTATTCCACTCGTACCAGGTGGCGTTGCCTATGATGCAACGAAAAATTTAATTATCTCGGATTTCAGCGAAGCATTAGCGAAAGGTATGGAAGCAACACTTGCTTCTGGTGCAATTGCATTCGGATTATTGATTGCAGAAATATTATTCCAAACGTTTCTAAAAGGATATACACGCTTTAAGTATAATAAATACCGCAGAAAAAAAGGTGAAAAGCCAATCAAACTTTAAATCACACTTATTTTTAGTTTCATATTATTAAGAAATTTAAAAATAAGTGTGATTTTTTTGACATTTAAGATTAAAATAATAATATTAACATATATTCACAACAGGAGGATTATAAATGAAAGATAAATTAATTGAACGTTTAACACGTTATGTAACAATTGATACACAATCAAATGCCGCAAGTACAACTACTCCATCAACAGAAAAACAATGGGATTTACTTAACTTATTACAGAAAGAAATCGAATCTTTAGGACTTGAAACTGATATCGATGAATACGGTTATTTATTTGCTACACTCCCATCAAATACAAACAAAGACGTACCAACAATCGGTCTACTTGCACATGTTGATACTGCAACGGACTTTACCGGTACAAATGTATCTCCACAAATTATCGATAACTTCGACGGTGAAGATATTACTTTAAAGAGTGGCCTTATCATTGAAAAAGCAAAGTTCCCTGAACTAGAAATTTATAAAGGCCATACATTGATGACAACTGATGGAACAACACTATTAGGTGCTGATAATAAAGCCGGAATTACTGAAATCATGACAGCAATCGAATACTTAATCAACCATCCGGAAATCAAACACGGAAAAATTCGTTTCGGTTTCACTCCTGATGAAGAAATTGGTCGCGGACCGCACAAATTTGATGTTGAACGTTTTGGTGCACAGTTTGCATATACAATTGACGGTGGACGTCGTGGTGAATTGCAATATGAAAGCTTTAATGCAGCGGGTGTTGAAGTTGAATTTAATGGTGTTAATGTGCATCCGGGAAGTGCAAAAGATAAAATGGTCAATGCATTAAACTTAGCGGTGCTTTTCCAAAGTACATTGCCTGAGCAGGAGCGTCCAGAGCATACAGATGGATACGAAGGATTCTACCACTTAATGGATTTGGAAGGTAACGTTGAACATGCGAAACTTTCATACATTATCCGTGATCATGACCGAGAAAAGTTTGAAGCACGTAAAGCAACTATGGAAGAGATTATTAAAACAATTCAAGCTGATTTCGGTAAAGATGCAGCAAGCATTTCAATTAAGGATCAATACTTCAATATGGGCGAGAAAATTACACCACATAAAGAACTAATCGATGTACCATTAGAAGTAATGAAATCATTAAATATTGAACCGATTGTTGAACCGATACGAGGTGGTACAGATGGTAGCCAGTTATCATTTATGGGATTGCCAACACCCAATATCTTTACAGGCGCTGAAAATTTCCATGGCCCTTATGAATACGTATCATTCGATGATATGGAAAAATCAGTGATGACGATAGTTGGTATATTATCTAAATTTGAAGAAAGCGCACAATAATTATATAAAAAGAAAGGTCGATATATTATCAAATATATCGACCTTCATTTTTATAAAAAAATAACTATTGCTTTCTTGTAGCCATCACAATATGCTGCACAGTATTCTGTAATTGAATACCGATTTGAATATCTTCAGTATCCGAGCTTATTTCAGGATAAATATTAAGCTCAATCACTTCTTTATCATTACTCATTTGCTTATATTGTTTTCCACCCATTAAATATATGTTTATCTTATCTGGATTTTGCAGCTTATTAATCTCACTTACGGCAAGCGATCCTGTCGTTTCATTTACACTACCACCACCATATATCACCATATCTGCTTCGTTTATTAAACTGCCGATATGTGTACGCTTAAATATTAGTTCAGCAGATGTTTTAGTTTCAGCGTTGAATAGCTGTTCAAAAACAGCTCGAATGCCCCCACCATCGCCACCATAAATTGAGGCATTTAAATCAATACCAAATTTCTTAAATTGCTCTGAAATATACCAAATACTGTTATCTATAGTCTGTTTCGTTTCAAAATCATACCCACCATTCGCAATATGACTTTCTTTACCATATATCTTATACTGGTGGTCACTAACTACTGTAAATGTAACTTCTTTTAAACGATCATCCATATCACCCAACTCAATATGTCTAATTTCCTTAAGATCACTCTGTTTAGGCGGGCCTTCTATTAATATGTAATCTCGATTATAGAATTTTGTACCGAATGCATAGAGCATACCAAGACCTGCATCAAAAGTAGTGATGCCACCAATTGATATAATAAATGATTTAACGCCCATATCTAACCCTTGTGTAATCAATTGACCAAGACCATAACTCGATGCTGCTAACGGATTTCCACTACTTAAGACTGTCTTTCCATCAATGAGCATGGTGTCCTGTTCTAAAATAGCAACTTCCACTTCAGCAGGCATTAATAAATCATTATTTACATTACGTTTGATCTTACGACCATTTTCCCATGCTAATAAAGCATCTATCATATTTTTATCGCTCTCAAATAACGGGACCATTACGATATTTGCAGCATTATCAACTGCTTTAATACCATCAGAAACATACTGATTTGCGTGATGAGAGAATAAAATATCAAAAAATGAATCCATAGCAATTAATATCTTCATCTTTTCCTCCAAAATAAATAACTAATAGTAGTACTATTAGTTAATATAATTATTATTTACTTCTAAATCTCTTTCATTATTCTTCTGCTTTAGAAAGATTAGCAATTGTTATATTTTTATGACTGTCATGCCACATAACTTCTCCATTATTAAAGTAAAATGCTTGAGGTGATTCATGTTTGATGTTTGTTTTCGCTTCAATGTAATTGGATAGTTCACGTGCATCCTGAACGATTAAATAATATGCATTAATATCACGTTCATAAGCAAAATTATCAAATTGATCATATGCACTCGCAGATATCGGGCATGTGTTTGAATGCTTCAGAAAAAATACCTTACTATTCGATTCAAGCATTTCTTCAAACTGTTCAATCGTATTCAATTTTATAATCATGATTCCACCCCGTAATTGTGCTTTCGATTTTTAAAATATATCATGGTAAGATTATTTTTGCAATGTATTATTTAATATTACCCCTATCTCAAATAATTACACATTGGTATAATGACATTAATAAATAATTGGAGGTTACACGATGAACAACAATAAATTCCCTCTTAAACGATGGACCTTTATCGATACATTAAATACTTGCGTTTTAATTTATGTGCTGCTCTTTTTTAAGGATATTAATAAAAATCCTACACTTACTATTATTATATTTATCGCAATAGCAATCTGGATATTAACTGTGATTGCAAAGAATATCATTATTTCTAAACATGATAATAATGAATCACTCAAATAAAAGTATAAAAGGCAATTGCCTTTTATACTTTTATTGTTTTGCTTCTAAACTATTTAAAGCATCATAATACTTTTCATCAATCGACTTAATATATTTCGTATTTTCTAAAATATTTTGAATTGGCAATTTTTGAAGTTCACTTTCTGTCTTCATGGCAACTTTGCGTTCTTTATAATAATTAATTAAACTATAATATGTCTCAATTGTAGCTTTTCGCATGCCGATAACATTTTTAGATTTCAGTTTCGTTTGATTCAATTTATCGACATTTGCTTTTAGTAAGGGAATTAATGTTTCATCAATATACGCTTGTTTCTCATTCACACTTCCACTTGATGTTAAATAAGTTACTTTTTCTTTTAATACATCGCTATTATTATTCACCAACTTAGTTAAAGTATCAAAATCATCACTATTGCGTACTGCTTTTTTCGCATACTTTTCATTTAAAGCATTATTTTTTTCGAATACTTTTGTATATTCTAAAATTTTCTCATTTGATTGTATTGACTGATTAAATAACTTCATATAACGATCAAGTTCAGAAATGAATTGTTTCTTTTTATTTAAGTTTCTCACGTATATGTTATGAACATCCTTAACTTCTTTTGTATCAGGTTTAACGGCCATAACTTTTTTCTCATATGCTTTAAGTTGGAGTTTTATTTTTTCATTAATGTCTAATTCAATCTTTTTTAACTTTTTCTTTTTCTCTTCTGTAACTTCTGCGCCTAATAATTGGTCAGCTTTATCCAGCCCTAAATCATCGATTTGTTGAACCAGTTTCTTTTCTTCAGATTGTACATCTTTCATTTGAGCTTTATAATCATTAATATCAGACTTTACTTTATTACCGCAACCTGTAATAACTGTACTTACTATTAATATCAATACAATATAATATAAATTTTTCATATATGCTCTCCTCAATATCAATATTATACCTAATTTAGCCGAGAAATAAAACCTACATTCATTATTCACAAGGCTATAGTTACTTACGAAAGGAAACTTTAACATGCAAAAACAGAAACCAATACTCACAATTAATAATAAAACAGAACAATACAGAACAAAATTTGAAGAGATTAATAAGATATTGATCACATTATTAGACACCCCAATTATTAAAACGATGCATATCGGTTCTACATCTATAGACGGAGCATTAACAAGCGGTATTATTGATATACTTGTAGTAGTAAAAAGTTTGCATGCTATGACCACACTTGATGAAAAACGTCTAAACCTGCAAAACTTTTACCGTTTACATCATCCATATCAAAAGAAGTGTGTGTATGCACAATTTAGTAATCTGCAATCACTAACTGAAGTTGTACGTTTACATATCGTAGAAGAAGACAGTAAAAAATTAAACCAATACTTATCTGGTCAATCAATTTTAATAGAACAAATACAAGCGTTTAATCAGTATAAGAAAGCACTTAATCATGAAATTTCTGTGAAAGAATATGAAAATAAAAAGTCTGAATGGTTCAAACGTAAACTGTCAGTTTAAAATCATTGCTTTAACTGATATAATTAAGTTTGAATTCACCGAAAGGGCGTAATAAGAATGCAAGTAACTGAAATATATAAACAATTGAGTACAATTATTGATCCTACTCTTATTAAAATGAATGAACCATTAAAAAATTATACGTATACAAAAACAGGTGGTAATGCTGATATATATATTACGCCGATAAAATATTCTGAAATACAAAAAACAATTCAGTATGCTAATGAAAACAATATAACAGTAACTTTCCTCGGCAACGGATCAAATATTATCATCAGAGATGGTGGCATACGTGGTATTGTAATCAGCCTGCTCGGGTTAACAGATGTCCAGGTAGAATACGACACAATTATTGCAAGCAGTGGTGCGGCAATCATTGATGTATCGCGCATTGCACGTGATCATCATTTAACGGGATTAGAATTTGCCTGTGGAATACCTGGTTCTGTTGGTGGTGCTGTGTATATGAACGCTGGTGCTTATGGTGGTGAAGTCAAAGATGTGATTGAAAGTGCTACTGTTGTCGATCATCACGGGGAAATCCTTACCTTAACGAATGAAGCGCTAGCTTTAGATTACAGAACAAGTATTATTCAGTCAGAGCATTATGTCGTACTTGAAGCAACATTTAAATTACAACGTGGGGATATTAATTTAATTCAATCTCAAATGGATATCTTAACAGAACGTCGTGAGGATAAACAACCTTTAGAATATCCTTCTTGTGGTAGTGTATTTAGAAGACCGACAGGACACTTTGCCGGTCAACTGATACAGGAAGCTGGGTTACAGGGCTATCGTATGGGAGGCGTTGAAGTTTCTAAAAAGCATGCTGGTTTTATTGTAAATGTCGATAATGGTACTGCAACAGATTATGAAGAAATGATTGCGCATGTACAAAAGGTCGTATTAGAAAATAGCGGCATTGAATTACAGCCTGAAGTTCGAGTTATTGGTGAAAAAATTTAAAAGGGATATGGACACTAGTGTCCACATCCCTTTTTATTTATTATAAAAAATAGTAATTTTTAGAACTTATTCAACTACGATAACTGCATTTGGCATCGTATGTTGATTGTGCGCAGTCACATGACTGATGACATTATAATTCCCTTTGTCTTTAAACGTATATTCTAAAGTATAAACACCATCTTTAGCCTTCTTAACTTTTTCTTTTACAGAATTTTTCATATCTTTATCTTTGATGATTTCAAACATCACTTCATCCGCTTCATTTACAAAAGCCTTACCATGTTTAACAGTTGCAGTGATCTTTACTGAATCCCCTGCTTTTGCTTTAGCAGGCACATTTAAATCCACTGTTAATGGTGTTACTGATTTTGATTCTGAATGAGTTCCGTGTCCTTCATGACCTTCTTGTTTTGTTTCCTGGCCACATGCAGAGAGCAATAAAGTACTAGCTGCAATGATGAATAATTTCTTCATTATTATCCCCCTAAAATTTAATGTCCATATTATTATCGTGAACATTATTCTGGTAATCAATGTACAAAATGTGACAAAGTATAAAAAAACAAGCTAATGCAAAATTTGTCATTAGCTTGTCAAATTAATTTAATTTTCGAAGACAAAGTCTTCATCAGTCAAGGCTTCAACATTTAATGCAATAACATATCCATCACCTTTAACACTAAAGAAATCGTGATTTTTCGTAGATGTATTTAAAGCATTTTCAATAATCGGATTGAAATCCTTTTCGTCAAAGTACGGTTCGAATCCTAAATTCGCTAATGCTTTATTCCCATTGTATTGTACATAATTTAAGACATCTTCAGTTAAACCTACACGATCATACAGCATCTTCGTATAGCTTTCTTCATTCGCATATAATTTCTGAAGCATATCATACATATCTTTATCCGCTCGTAGCTTCTCATCATCTGTTAATTCATTGCGAAGACTTTGTGCGTCAAGACCTGTAAATACGCCATGAATTGATTCATCAAGTAAAATTTTACGAATAATTTCTCCTGAAGTCGTCATTTTCCCTTGGCCAGCTAAATACAGCGGATAGTAGAATCCACTATAGAATAAAAATGTCTCTAAAAATACTGATGCTACACGTGCCATGTACTGATCATATATTGAAGCATCTTGAGCCCATAATTTATGATAACGACCAACGATTAAATCGGATTTAAATTTAAGATGCGGTTCATTGACTACCCAGTTGTCTAATAAATCATTTGTTTCAGAAGACGGTAGTAATGTCGTAAAAATATGTGAATAACTCTTTGCATGAATTTGTTCCATCATGCCCATAAATGAGTACACTGCCTTTTTACGTAGATCCTGTGTGTGTAATCCGATTAACGGCATACCGTCATCTGCCTGATGCGTATCAAGACCAGTTAAACCAGCAAGTGCATGGTTAAATGTGTATTTCTCATCTTCAGTTAACTCTTTCCAGCTAGCTATATCTTTCGATACTTTAAATTCAGACTCTACCCACATTTGTGAGATATTTTGACGCCAGAACATATTCGTCATATCTTCTTGTGTATTCCAGTTAACAGCTTTCATTTTGTCAGTCCTTTATATAAGTAATTTTAAAAGCAGTAATAAGAGACCTTACGGCCTCTTTAAAATTTAATTATTCATTATAGTTTATGATTTATACATATATTACACTGCACAGCTCGTACATTCTTCTACACTTAATAATTTATTACGTGTGTAGTATAGAGATTTTAGTCCTTTATGATGCGCATAGACATAAAGTCTTGATAGTTCTCTTGTAGAAATATCAGAGTTTACAAATAAAATTGTTGATATCCCTTGATCCACGTGTTCCTGAATTGTCGCGATTAGATCAATCAATTTCATCTGGTTCGTATTGAATGCTGATTTGTAGAACCACATAGACTCCGGAGATAAGAATGGCATTGGATAGAACGTCTCTGCATTACCATATGTTCTACGTTCAATCTGATCAACAATCGGCATTACTGAACTTGTTGCATTTTGAACATATGAGATACTTTGCGTCGGTGCAATTGCTAAACGGTATGCATGGAATAAACCATTTTTCATAACAGCTTCTTTTAATGCTGTCCAGTCCGCTTGTGTCGGTACATCCATACCTTCAAATAAAACTTTCACTTTTTCTGATTTCGGTGCATAATTTGTCGTTTCGTATTTCACGAAGTACTCACCTGTTGCATAGTTTGATTTTTCAAAATCCGCATAACGTTCGTTACGCTCCATTGCAATTTGCATTGAACGTTCAATTGAATAATAATTCATCATCATAAAGAATGTTGCAGCAAATTCTTTCGCTTCTTCACTTTCATAGCCAATCTTGTTCTTCGCTAAGTATCCGTGTAGATTCATAACACCTAGTCCAACAGAATGTAGTTCACGGTTTGCTTTTGCAACACCTGGTGCATTCTTTATGTCAGCAGCATCACTAACTGTCGTTAATGCGTCCATACCGATATGTACTGAATCCTGGAATTTCTTAGATTCCATTACATTAACGATATTGAGGGAACCCAGGTTACATGAAATATCACGTTTAATTTTATCTTCTGTCCCATAATCATTAATTACTGAAGTTTCTTGTAACTGGAAGATTTCAGTACATAAGTTACTCATCTTAATTTGCCCAATATTTGAATTCGCATGTACTTTATTCGCATTATCTTTAAACATTAAATAAGGATACCCTGACTGTAACTGTGTTTGGGCGATTAAGTTTAACATTTCTCGTGCATCTTTTGATTTCTTCACCACATTCGGATTTTGAACAAGCTCATCGTACATTACTTCGATATCTAAATCGTCTAACGTTTGTCCATATTCACGTTCTACTGTATGCGGTGCGAACATAAAGAATTCTTTTCCTTCTTTAGCGAGTTCAAAAAATTTCGATGGAACGATTAATCCCGTAGAAATTGTTGATAGTCTTAAATCTTCATCCGCATTAACTTTCTTAGTATCTAAAAATTCTAATACATCATAATGGAATATATTTAAATATACAGCTCCCGCACCTGGTCGTTGTCCTAATTGATCAGCGTAGCTAAATCCACCTTCTAAAGCTTTCGCTACAGGTAACACACCTTTTGCTACACCTTTAATACCTTTAATTGCTTCACCACGTGCACGTAACTTTGATAAGTTAATCGCTACACCGCCACCAATTTTAGATAATTGTTTCGCTGTTGAATCGATATAGTTGATTGAATTTAAACTGTCATCAACTTCAAGCAAGAAACAAGACACAAGTTCACCACGACGCGCACGACCTGCATTTAAAAATGTCGGTGTAGCCGGTTGATAACGCTGTTCAATCATAGCTGAGACTAAAGCTTTCGCTTTTTCTTTATCACCTTTTGCTAAATATAATGCTACGATAATCACATGTTGCTTATAATCTTCTAAATATTGCTTTTTATCATTTGTCTTTAAGGCATAATCTTTAAAGAATTTACTTGCTGACATGTAGCTCGCAAATTGGAAAGGAATGTTCTCAGCATATTTAATGATTTCAAGTAAATCTAATTCCGTATATTCTTCAAACAAATTATAGTAAAAATCCTGATCCACTAAGAAGTGTAAACGCTCTAATGGCGTATCAAAATGGATTGTAAAGTCATGAATCTCTTCTAGATAAACAGCTAATGCCTCCTGATCTTTCTCTAAATCAAAGAAACCATCTTCACGGCGCTTTGTAACCTGGTTATTTAATTCAATATGATTGTATTGCTTCTCTTCTACTGTTTTCATAACATTCTTCCACCTTTTTATTAAATAATTCTACGTCTCGATTATTTCCATGAAGTTCAAACTTCATAAGAAGCGGAACGTGGTATGTTGCACTAATGGTATCACCAGCTTTGCCGAAGTTTTGCCCCCAGTTACGGTTTCCACTTCCTACTACTGCCGCTAAATGATGATAATATCTTTCTAAAAACTGCGATACTGCATCTGGAACCTGTCCAAAACCAATTGTACCCGTGACTATGATAAATGGTTCTGACACACCTTCTTCCATCGCAGTTTCAAGAGGTATCACGCGAGGTTGTCCTGACTTTTGAATAAAACGGCGTACATTCCCTGTTAATGAATAATATACAATTAACATTTGCCTCACTCCTAACTGTAAGGAATATCACTAAACAAACATGAAACATTTCAAACCATTATGTATGTATTATGAAACGTAATTTTCTATTTTTAGTTTAATATTATCTTGTGTTATTTTTCTTTTTCAACACAAGATATAGTGGTATGTTGAAAACACACACACAAGATATACGATTAATTATAGCACTTAAAAATTGCTTTTCAATCTTAACAACTCCAAAAAAAATTAATTTTAATGTTGACTTTTCATCAAAATTTTTAATCCATTGATACGACTATATTTAATTGACTTGAAAATTTGTAAGGTTAATAATGAAATTTAATTCTATAAAATTCTGTTGAAATTTCATTTAAAAAATGATATTAAATAACAACTTCTCTTCACTAAAGGTGTATATATGTCTTTTTACATATGTCGAGATATCTATTATAATAGAACAATCAAAAATATCGGAGGCAGAAAATGACTGGCAGACAAAAAGAAGAACTACAAGATATCACATTACTCGGTAATCAAAACAATAAATATCTTTATGAATACGATCCATCAATTTTAGAATCGTTCGATAACAAACACCAGGGCAGAGATTATTTCGTAAAATTCAATTGTCCTGAGTTCACTAGCCTTTGCCCTATTACAGGTCAACCTGATTTTGCAGCCATCTATATCAGCTACATCCCAAATATAAAGATGGTCGAGTCAAAATCTCTTAAACTTTATTTATTCAGCTTTAGAAATCATGGTGACTTTCATGAAGACTGTATGAATATTATTATGAATGAT
Source organism: Macrococcoides bohemicum (assembly GCF_016865215.1). NCBI lineage: Bacteria > Bacillati > Bacillota > Bacilli > Caryophanales > Staphylococcaceae > Macrococcoides > Macrococcoides bohemicum. Next base: position 699,237 of record NZ_CP054482.1, on the reverse strand, counting down.
TTAATTGATCTTATGGATCCACACTACATCGAAGTATGGGGAAAATTCACGCCACGTGGTGGAATTTCAATTGATCCTTATACAAATTATGGACGTCCAGGGACGAAATATGAAGAGATCGCGAATTATAGATTAATGAACCATGATCTATATCCTGAAACAATTACTAATAGATAAATTTGCTTTTTTAATATGAACTAAGGATACTTCTTATAAGAAAGTATCCTTAGTTTATTTCTTGTTATCAATATGAAAATGCTTGTTATTTATCTGTTAAATTGATTAATGAGTGATTATTTTAATAATTTTTTATCTACTTAAATGATTACTATTCAAAAAGTTGAATTGTCTTAAAATTAAAATAAGTGTATTATATATGAATAGTTTATTTGTATAAACTATTCGTCTTTTATTTGTACAACTTTATTTGAAACAAGGGGGAAATGGTATGGCGCAACACACGCGCGAAGAAGTGGTCAACAGTATGCCGAGAACTGGTTTCTTCGGTCATCCAAAAGGTTTATTCACTTTAATGCTGACTGAGTTCTGGGAAAGATTTAGTTATTATGGAATGAAAGCTATTCTTTTATTCTATCTTTATTATTCTGTGAATAAAGGTGGATTTGGATTAGATGAAGGATTTGCGATGCAAATTGTATCTATCTACGGTGCATTAATTTATATGAGTGGTGTTATCGGTGGATGGTTAGCTGATAGATTCATCGGTACACGTAAAGCAATACTATATGGCGCAATCCTTATCATGATTGGTCACATACTTTTATCTTTACCAAACAACTTCACTTTATTACTTATTGCATTGTTATTCATCATTTTGGGTACAGGATTATTAAAACCAAATATTTCAACAAATGTAGGAGAATTATACGAAAAAAATGATCCAAAGGTAGATTCAGCATTTACACTATTTGTTATGTCAATTAACATGGGTGCATTAATTTCACCATTACTTGTTGGCTGGTTACAAGATAATGTAGGCTTCCATTATGGATTTGCAGTCGCAGCTGTTGGTATGTTCTTTGGATTAATCATCTTTATGTTACGTTCTAAACAAACATTAGGACTTTCAGGCTTAGATGTTCCTAATCCAGTGACGGAAACTGATAAAAAGAAAACAATTACAATCACTGGTATCGTTATAGCTGCATTCCTGCTTTATTTCTTAGTTACAGGACTTATGGGTAATTTGTCACTTGAAAGTTTTATGAACTTTGTAACAGTAATTGGGATGGCGTTACCATTCTATTACTTTATTACAATGATCGTATCGAAGAAAACTACGAGAGATGAAAAAGCACGCGTATTTGCATATGTGCCCCTTTTCTTAGCATCTGTTACATTCTGGTCTATTCAGGAACAAGGATCAACAGTACTTGCACATTTTGCTGATAAAAATACGCAGCTTAATCTAGGTGTCTTAACAAATAATGCAATTGATTTTAAAATCCCGGCAGCGTGGTTCCAGTCACTGAATCCTTTATTCATTGTAACTTTAGCACCATTATTTGCCTGGTTATGGATTAAGCTCGGACGATTTAATCCACCGACAGTCATTAAATTCAGTATCGCGCTATTCCTAGCGGCAATGAGCTATTTAGTAATGGTTTATCCGTTAACACATAATGGCGATCAGTTAATGAATCCAGGTTGGTTAATCCTTAGTTATCTTCTAGTAACAATGGCTGAGCTTTGCTTATCACCTACGGGTTTATCTGTTACTACGAAATTAGCACCACAAGCTTATGCATCACAAATGATGAGTGTATGGTTCCTGGCAAATACAGTAGCACAATTAGTTAACAGTAAACTTGTACTTTATTATGAAGCTGTAGAAAATCACCAGTACTTTAACAATATCGGTTTAGTAACACTTGCTATAGCTGTTGTTCTATTGCTTGTCAGTCCATTTATGAAAAAATTCATGCGTGGTATTCATTAATAAAGAATCAATTACTATTGAAGCATACGATTAAGTATGCTTCTTTTTTATTGCAATATATTTTTTTTATAAATATATAATTGTAAAAATAATGATTGTTACAAACAATTGAACAAGCCTTGTTTAGAAAATTTCGACTATTAACTGAAAGATTGAATGTGACAATAATAATGGTAAAATAATGTTCTAAAATAATATAAATTTTCGAAATATTTATAACTCGAAAGGGATGAAAAAATGAAGTATACAAGAGAACAGATGGTTGAAAGTGTACCTCAAACTGGTTTCTTTGGCCATCCAAAGGGCTTAGGAATTCTTTTCTTCGTCGAATTCTGGGAGCGCTTTAGTTACTATGGTATGAGAGCGATATTAGTTTACTACATGTTTGATACAGTAGCAAACGGCGGTTTAGGAATGAACGAGACGACAGCTGCGAGTATAGGGTCAATGTATGGTGCTTTAATCTTTATGACTGGAATTTTAGGTGGATGGCTTGCTGACCGTATATTAGGTTCAAGACGTGCTTTACTCTATGGCGCAATACTCATTATGCTTGGACATATTGCAATGAGTTTACCATTTGGTATTCCTGCATTTTTAGCTTCAATGTTTTTAATTATTGTTGGATCAGGTTTAATGAAACCTAATATTTCAAATGTATTGGGTGGTTTGTATCACAAAAATGACAACCGTATGGATGCTGGTTTCGTAATCTTCTATATGTCAGTGAATATGGGTGCATTTTTATCACCATTAATAGTTGGTGAACTACAAAAGCAATATAACTATCACATCGGGTTTTTAGCCGCTGCGATTGGTATGGCATTAGCTTTAATTGCATATGTTATCTTTAACCGTAAGTCTTTAGGATTCGTTGGTGTTGAACCAACACATATTCTTGAAGGTGAAGAAAAATCAAAATACAAAAAATTATTTTCAATTGGATTTTTAGTCATCGTTTTACTTGTTGCTATCGGTATTTATAGTGGATTCCTTACCTTTAATACTTTCTCAATAATAGTAACTATTCTAGGCGTAGTTCTTCCAATCATTTACTGGACAACAATGTATAGTAGTAAAGATGTTACCGAAATCGAGCGTTCACGATTAGTAGCATATGTACCGTTATTCTTAGCCAGCGTTATGTTTTGGTCTATTCAGGAGCAAGGTGCTAATACTTTAGCGATATTTGCTGCGAAATTCACTCAGCTCGACCTTAATAAAGTTTCAGGAATTGATTACTTAGTACCTGCGGCATGGTTCCAGTCACTGAATCCATTATTTGTTGTCGCTTTAGCACCTGTCATTTCTGCTTTATGGTCTAAATTAGGTAAATTTAATCCATCTACTCCGATTAAATTTGCGATAGGAATATTAATGGCAGGTATCAGTTTCTTAATCATGGTTATCCCTGCCCAAGATGCAAGTTCTACGAATTTAATTAACCCAATGTGGTTAGTTGCTTCATTCTTTATCTGTGTCATCGGTGAACTTTGTTTATCACCAACAGGTTCTTCAACATCAGTTAAATTAGCACCTGTTGCGTTTAACTCTCAAATGTTAAGCTTGTGGTTCCTATCAAATGCGACAGCACAAGGTATTAACGCTCAATTAGTTAAATTAATCGAGCCACTTGGTTATGCGAACTACTTCTTATTTATTGGAAGTTTAGCAATAGCATTGTTTGTTATTATTTTCTTATTAAGTAGATTTATCTCTAGAAAGATGCAAGGTATACACTAATTAATCTTACTTAACCAATAATTATATAAAAGATAAGGACATTGAATATTGTTCAATGTCCTTATCTTTTATTTTTTATATTAGTTTAGCTTCTTCAAGCAACTCTTCAATAAAAGTGTCTTTTACTTTTTTGATGCGTCTTTTCTCTACAATCTTTTCATAGAATGGCATATCCAATTCTTCTAACTTCTTACCATTATTTAATACCGAAATAGCATGAAGTAATATGCGTATATCATATACTGAACCAAAAACTTCTGGTACACCCATATGATATAGCCATTCTTCACAAATTTCTTTACCAGTACACTCAACAATCGTTTTAATTGTGCGTCCCCCAGAATAAACCTGATTTCACTTTTCGAGCATGTAATGGATTAATAAATGCTTTCGATGGTGTATGTAAATTTAACAAAGGATAGACATTATGATTCCTGAACTTTTACGTGTAGGTTTGTTGTTACTTTTGCTTTTTATCGGTGGATACTTTTTCAATAATCACCAAGAATCGCAAAAAAAATTAAAATAAAAGCCCGAAAGATGCAGTAGCGTTTAATGTCTGCATCTTCAGGGCTTATTTATTTTATAGTGATTTATACCATTCAGCAGCATGCTGGACTTCTTCTTGTGTTAGAGAATGTCCTGATTGATGCCAGAAAATCTCAACTTCTGCACCAACCGCTGTTAATGCTTGTGCAAGTTCTTCAGTTTCTTGTCTCGGTGATATTGGATCATTCACCCCAGCACCGATAAATACTTTCTTACCTGATAAATCAGGTAATTCAATGTTGCGAAGTGGTACCATTGGGTGGAATAGAATCGCTGCATGTAATGCATCTTTATCATGATACATTAAACTTGCTGCAATATTTGCACCATTAGAGTATCCTACTGCTACAACATTTTTACGGTTTAAATTATTCTCCTGAGCAGCTGTTGTAATAAAATCATTAAGTTCGTGTGTACGTTTCACTAAATCTTCTTCGTCGAATATACCTTCAGCGATTCTGCGGAAGAAACGAGGCATACCATGCTCACTGACATTTCCTCTTACGCTTAATACGTTTGCATCATTATCAATTAAACCACTAAGTGGTAACATGTCTTGTTCATTACCACCAGTCCCATGTAATAACAACAATGTTGTATCATTACTACCTTTGTTTACAATATGTTTCATCGTCATTTTAATCTCTTTCTCACCTTCATGTTATAAATGTCACCCTTTAAAATTATTCTCAGGCTTTTGCAAGAATGTCATCATATTTACTATCATTTGTCATAACCTGTTTCCCAAACGGACATACAGGTATAACTTTCAAATTGTTTTCTCTCGCATAATTTGCTGCAAGATTTACTAGAGATTGACCGACATGTTGCCCTTACAGTTCGCTAGACACTTCAGTATGATTTATAATATGCAGTCTTTTCATCACGCGCCGCTTATGATTTCGTATAGAATAATTGATCACCCTCTGATTTCAAATCTAGAAGCTTCGAAATGAACTTTAATGTCATTATTTTGATATGATTTAATAAATAAGACCCCAACTTTCACATTTTATGCGGATTATTTATTTTCTATATGAATCAAATAATGTAACCACATTTAATACAAAATATTTCCCGGCAGCACCAATAGATTTAACACCATGTCCAGCTTTTAAATGATTATACATCGCACCTAGCATGATGACATTGATTAAAATTGCACCAATACGTGCGAATTTTTTATTGAACACAGATAACATTAAGAAGATAGAACCGATAAATTCAAAATATCCTGCAATCTTCATCATACCTGGTGATAAATTAAATCCTTCTTTGAACTGTTGAGCCATTGCTTCATCATTTTTCACTTTTGGTAAGCTGCTTTTAAGAATGTCTTTTGCTACGTAACCATTAATAATATGTTTATGCATTTTTAATTCCTCCATTAATTAAATAGTTGATATATAAAATATATCACAGTATATTTTATATATCAACTATTTAATTTTCTTTTCTGAAGTATTGGTATTGATCGCTTATCTTAGCGTCATTAATTCTGAATATACACATTGCATAATATGCGTTATAAATATTGATTAATCAAATATAAAACGGGAATAGTAGGATATGATAAAATGTTAAGAATGGGGTGAAACTTTATGCAAAAATTTAAAACAGGTATATTATTCTATCATGATCATGCAGGACAAGGAGATGTTCATCAAATCATCGGTGAAGTATCTAAAAGTTTAACAAGATTTATCGATCATTTAACAATTTATCGCAGTGCAGAACAAGGTGAAATATATACATATCTTAAAGAAGGTAAGTCAGAACATGATATTTACCTTATACTTGGCGGTGACGGTACTGTTCATGAACTTATTAACGGTATTATTGATGGAAATCATCATGTACCAATCGGTATACTTCCTGGCGGTACTTTTAATGACTTTACAAAAACTTTAAATCTTCTTCCAAACCCAGTAAGAGCGGTAGAGCAATTATTAACAGCAGAAGTGAAATATTATGATGTTATGCAAACAAACGAGAGATATGCACTTAATTTTGCCGGTATGGGACTAATTGTTGAGAATTCAAATAGTGTTGATCCGGAAGCTAAAAGTAAAATCGGTAAATTCAGCTATCTTTTTTCAACAATAAAGAATGTAACAAACCCAACTTTCTTTAAATATGATATCGAGATTGATGGTTCAAGATATCATGGAGAATCTTCTATGATTATTGTAGCAAATGGTGCTTTCATCGGAGGAAATAAAATTCCTTTATTAGAATTATCACCTAATGACGGCAAGCTAAATGTATTTATCTTCAAAGAAAGTGGTTTGAAGCTATTTACTGAAATGATTGCTATGAAGTCAGAAATTAACTGGAATGAAATCAGCCAGAATATCGAACATTATTCGGGAGAAAATATTACGATCAATACAAATAAAGAGATGGATGTCGATGTGGATGGCGAAATTGATCTTAAAACACCGCTTTCAATTAAAGTAATACCTCGTAAACTTAAAATACTCACAGCAACAGATCGCGTTGTAATTAATGAATAATGTAAAAGGCAGGTGATAAAAGTCACCTGCCTTTTAATGTAATATTAATTTATCTAACTAATCTTCAAAGAAATACTTTTCAACATCCAGCCAGCTCTTCATTCTGTCGTATTCCTTTATACTTTGGTTATGTACAGCATCGAAGATTAAACCGGTACCTTTGAAAACCGCAAGTTGTCTTGGATTATCATCGATAAGATAATCCGTTCCCACTACACCTTTATTCCCACAGAAAATGAAATGTTGCGGATCTAAGAAAGGAAAGTGTTCGCGCAACCATTCATACTTCGCATCAAACGAAGTTGGAACATCCATCGCTGCTGTCGCAATATAAACATCAAAGTGTTCACTTAATCGTTCAACGACACGAATTGCATCAGGTAAAACTTCTAAATCTCTAAAGAATGCACGATCAAGTAATAATTCATCTAATTTATCGACATGCTCTGGATATTCAGTACGTAGTTTTTTCTCATATAAATCTTCTTTCGTTAAAGACATTCCAGTGCTTTCATTAAATTGAAAAATTACTTTCTTCAGCGTATCCGCTAATACTTCATCCATATCAATTGCAATTGACTTTTTCATTCTTACACCTCATTTATATTTTTAAAGAAATTTATCGCTTTATTTCTATTATAGATCAATACATAAAAAAAGCTAAATGATACGTTTATCATATCGTTTAGCTTAGCATTATTCCCCAAAGAATGCTGTTAAAGCAGCATCAATCTTTTTATTATCTTCTTCTTGTCCAATTGTTACGCGAACACCAATAGGCATAGGACGAGAAATTACACCATGTTGAATGAAAGTATCAAACAACGCTTGAGGTTGATCTGTCTTAATAAGGATAAAGTTCGTCTGACTCGGCAAAAAATGTTTACTATATGGTTTCGCAAATAACCGCTCACGTTGTGCTTTATTGAATGCTACATATGACTTTAAATGTACCTGATCTTCTAAAGCTGTGATAGCAGCTAGTAAAGACAAAGTAGTAACATTAAAAGGTAGCTTTACCTTATTAAATTCACTTACATATTCTTTAGACGTCATTGCATAGCCTACACGCATTGCTGCTAACCCATACGCTTTAGAGAATGTACGTAATATGATTAAATTTGGATATTCTTTTAATAACTTAACGCCATCTGGATAATCCTCTGCATCTACAAATTCAAAGTAAGCTTCATCTAATACAACAGTAATTGAATGTGGTACTTTATTTAAGAATGCTCTTAACTCAGTTTCTGATACATGCGTTCCAGTAGGATTATTCGGATTACAGATCCATATAATATTCGTATTATCTGTTATCGCTTCCGCCATTGCATCTAAATCAAAGCAACCTTCATTTAGTGGGACTGTTTTTAAATGCGTCCCTTCAATAAGAGCATGTGTAGCATATTGTACGAACGTTCCTTCACTTGTTAATACGTCACCATCAGGAACTAGTACTGCTCGAGATATCGACATAATAACTTCATCAAGACCTGCACCGACAAAAATCTGTTCAGCCGGTACATCATAAAATGTAGATAATTTTTCTTTTAATGCATTCGCTTCTGGATCCGGATAATAATTTAATCCTGTTAAAGACGCCGCTAACACTTCATTCACTTTAGGTGTAGGTCCAATCGGATTTTCATTTGAAGCTAGTCTGCTAAATTCACCTTCATATCCTGTCTTACGCTTTAACGCTTCATCAGATAATCCAGCCGAATACACTTGTAAAGATTTTAATTGTGGTTTCATTTATTTCCCTACTTTCTCTATTATAAAAGTATATTAGTATCATGATATATGAAATGACAATTTGATACTAATATTTTGAGGATTGAACTTAGATTTACTTAATCAGCTTTTCTCTCTTTAAATAAGCATGTGCAATACTTTCAGGTGATTTGTTCTGATATGTTACAGCATAGTTCATCGTCTGCATTTCTTCATCAGTAATCTTACCGGCTAACTGATTAAGTGCCTTCACAACTTCCGGATGTTCTTTAATGGTTTCATCTTTTAATAATGGTGCTCCTTGATAAGGAGGAAATAGATTTTTGTCATCTTTTAATACGACCATGCCGTATTTCTTTAATTCTGCATCAGTAGAATATGCATCGATTAGATCAATCTTCCCTTGCTCAATTGCCTGATAACGAATTTTCGGTTCCATCGTTCTTACATTATCAAACTTAATACCATATTTCTTTTGAATGCCTTTATAACCATCCATGCGATCGTTAAATTCTAATGTAAATCCTGCACGGATTGTCGATTTTACTTTTTGCAGATCACTGATTGATTTCAATTGATATTTATCTGCATATTCTTTTTTCACGGCAAGCGCATACGTATTATTATATTGCATTGGCTTTAATAGAGACATCTGATACTTTTTATTGATACTTTCATTTGCCTGCTGATATACTTCTTTTTCAGTAGTAAATTTTGCATCTTCTTTTGTAATCTCACCTAATACTGTACCTGTAAATTCCAGATAACCATCTATATTATCTGATTTCAAAGCGTTAAATAAGAACGTTGTCTTACCCATACCAGGTTCAATTTCTACATTAACATCGGTCTTGTCTTCAATGATTAATTTATACATATTAGTAATGATTTCCGGTTCTGTACCTAATTTTCCTGCAAATTTCATTTGATTATCTTTCTGGAAGAATAGTGGCCAAATAGCAACTAATAAAAATGATAACAACAGTAACCCTGTGACAATCATCATCTTACGATAACTTAATTTCTCCATACGTTTTAGTACAAAATCAAATAAGAGCGCAAGTAAAGCTGCCGGTATTGCGCCGAGCAATAATATATTCATATTATTTCTATCTATACCAAGTAATATTAAATCTCCTAAACCACCTGCACCAATAAATGCAGCAAGTGTTGCTGTCCCGATAATAAGAACCATAGCAGTTCGTATACCTGCCATTATCACAGGCATTGCAATAGGAATCTCAACATTTTTTAACTGTCGATATGTATTCATACCGATACCTTGTGCAGCTTCTTTTAAGGATGGATTGACTTCTTTAATACCTGTATACGTATTACGTAGGATTGGAAGTAAGGCATAGATTACTAAAGCGATAATAGCAGGAACACGACCAATACCAAAGAACGGAATCATTAGACCGAGCAGTGCTAATGAGGGTATTGTCTGCATGATAGCAGCGATATTAATAATTGGTTCAGCTATTTTAGTATGTCTTGTAAGCCATATACCAATCGGAATAGCGATTAAAGTGGCAATCAATAATGCAATAAATGAAAGTTGAATGTGCTCAAATAATGTTTGCAGCAATTCCCATTTACGTTCTTGAAAAGTATTAATAAATGCCTTCATTATTTCGCCTCCTGACTTAATTGTTTAAATACATTGTCACGCGAAATAATACCAATCGTTTGTCCCGCTTCAGTAACAGTCAAGTAATCATGCTGGCTTAATAGTTTAAACATTTCTTTAGAAGGTGCATTGGCATCAATTACAGCAGAAGCAACAACATTTCTTTCAGATTCAATATAGTTGCGTACATATGTCGTATGATTTGCATTTTCACCGATAAATGATTTTACGAATTCATTGTTTGGATGATTGATAAAAGAGTCTGGTGTACCAATCTGCTCTATATGTCCTTCGTTCATTAAACAAATGCGATCTCCTAATTTCAAAGCTTCACTAATATCATGTGTAACAAAAACGATTGTCTTATGTATTTCTGATTGCAAGCGAATTAAATCATCCTGTAACTTCTCTCTTGATAATGGATCAAGTGCGCTAAAGGGTTCATCCATTAGAATAACAGGTGGATCTGCCATTAAAGCACGGACTACACCTACACGCTGTTGTTGGCCACCTGAAAGTTCATTTGGATATCTGTTTTTAAATTCAGAGGCCGGTAAACCAACCATATCAAGCAGTCGGTCAGCTTGAGCATCAATCTTATCCTTAGACCATTTCTTCATTAATGGAACCTGACTAATATTTTCTTTAATCGTCATATGCGGAAATAATGCAATTTGCTGTAATACATAACCAATATCCCAGCGCATTTCATCGAGCTTATAATCACTTATCGGTTTCTCTTTAAAGTAGATATAACCTTTTGACAATGGTATCAATCGATTGATCATCTTCAAAGTCGTTGTCTTACCGCTACCAGAAGGACCAATCAATACAAAAAACTCACCTTCAGCAATATCAAAGGAAATATTATCAACCGCAATTTTATCATTATACTGCTTCGTTACATTTTCAAAACGTATCATATGCCACCTCTTAAAAAGTTTAATGTTTAACTTATAACCTCTTATAAAGAATTAAAACACATATAAATAAAAAAGACATGACAATTGCTTGTCATGCCGAATATGTTTTTATTGCGTCAATAAATTCTGGACAGTAATGTTTTAATTTGTATGATCCAACACCTTCAATTAGAATCATTTCATCTTTTGAGACTGGTTTTTTCGTAGCAAATAGCTGCAGCGTATGATCTGAAAATATGGTAAATGGCGGTACAGATAAATCATCAGATAAACGTTTACGTACATCCTTTAACGTTTTCAGCAATATTTCATCCACTGTTTCAATCGTAGTGATTTTAACACGTTCATTATAAGATGAATGCTTGTAATACGTCATCACTTGCTTATCACCGGTTAATATTTCTCTGGCACTTTCGTGACAAAATAGTTTACCTTGCTGTTCAATGATATATCCATTGAACAATAACGTTTCGATAAAAGACTGAATTGCATTTGTAGGATAATCTTTCAGTAATCCAAATGTAGTGAGCTGATGATATCCCGGATGCGTCACTGAATCATCTTCCTCACCATGCAATACTTTAGTAATCAATAATTTATGAACCGGTTGCTTTATACGAATAATACAGCTTAATATTTTCTTTGCCTCAGTCGTCATATTATAATTTTCTATTTCGTGTTTACAATTAGAACATTTCCCACATTTATTAAGATGTTCGTCAGGATTAAAATAATGAATGATGGTCGACTGTAAACATTGCTTCGTTTTAGTATAAGCAATCATCTTATTCAGCTTTTCTTTCTTAAGTTCCTGAACAGTTTCATCGTTAGTTGTTTCAATAAAAAACTGCTGTAATTTAATATCCTGCTCACCAAACATGAGTAAACATTCACTATCTAGGCCGTCACGTCCTGCACGTCCTGCTTCCTGATAATAACTTTCGATATCCTGAGGTAGATTGTAATGAACAACATAGCGTACATTGGATTTATCGATGCCCATGCCAAAAGCATTGGTAGCAATCATGACTTTAACATCATCTTTAACAAACTTTGATTGATGGTCATCTTTCACATCTTTATTTAAACCTGCATGATAAATGACATGATCAATATCTTCTAAATGTAACACTTCACTTAAACTTTCGACTTGTTTTCTCGTATTCGCATAGATAATGCCTGAATCCTCTTTATGTGCTCCAATAAATTCTAATAGTCGCTTTTGCTTCTGATATGTTGGGTCGATCATAAACTTTAAATTATCGCGTTTCGTACTTGTTTCAATCACGTATTGGTTTTCAATATGTAATAAATTACATATATCTTCTTTGACATCCACAGTTGCTGTTGCAGTGAGTGCCATTAAAGTAAACGAATGCGGCAAACTCATTACAGCTTTAATCGATTCACGATAACTCGGTCTAAAATCATGTCCCCACTTTGAAATACAGTGTGCTTCATCAAAAGCTATCAGATTGATATTTAATTGGTACAACAAATGAATAAACTGACGTTGATTAAATCGCTCAGGTGCAACATAAAGGAACTGATAGTCTCCGTTGATCAAACCAGTTTCTATCTGTTTTGTTTCCTTTACTTTTTGTGTTGAATTTAAAAATGCAGCATGAATACCACTCGCATTCAAGCTATCAACCTGATCTTTCATCAAAGAAATTAATGGACTTATCACAAGTGTTAATCCGCCTTTTAATATACCTGGAATTTGATAACAGATTGATTTTCCTCCACCTGTCGGTAAAATGCCTAAAGTAGCATGATTATCCAATGCATTTTGAATCAATTCGCTTTGACCAGGTCTGAACGTTTCATAACCATAGTACGCTTTTAATACTTTCTCCATGATTTACTCCATTCGCTCACTTAATTCATCCCATTCTTCATAATATGTTTCATATTCATTTTCCAATGCTTGTCTTTCGTTCGTTAATTCATTGAGTTTATCATAATTTGTCGTCTCTGCTGCAATTGATTGATCGATAGCTTCTAACTTAGTTTCCAGTGTTTCAATTGCTTCAGATAAAAATTCAAAACGTCGCTTATCTTTATATGATACACGCGTTGATTGCTTAGTTTGTTCCGGCATTGCTTTCTCCTGAACAAGCGCTTCCTGTTTCTTCTGCTCATCTATCATTTGTTTATAACTTAAATAATCGTTAAAATCTCCAAGTACTTTATCGATATGCTGATGATTTACAAACCAATATGTATCCACTACCTTATTTAAGAAGTAACGATCATGACTGACAGTAATGACTGCTCCACTAAAACTTTCTAAATAATCCTCTAAAATCGTTAATGTCTCTGTATCAAGGTCATTTGTCGGTTCATCTAATAATAAAACATTCGGACCCTCAATCAGTATACTGAGTAAATATAATCGTTTACGTTCTCCACCACTTAAACGATGAATATATGTACCATGCATACTTGAAGGAAATAAGAATCGTTCAAGCAGTTGGGTAACAGATATTTTTTCTCCAGAAGATGTCGTTGCAGCTTCTGCTTTTTCACGAAGGAAATCTATGACACGTAAATCTTGATTTAACTTAATGTCTTCTTGTTTGTAATAACCAATTCGCACTGTTTGACCTGTAATCATCGAGCCATATGTCGGTAGTATTAAGTTCGCGATAATATTTAGCAATGTTGATTTGCCGGTACCATTTTGTCCGACGATACCTATACGGTCTGACGTTTGAACGATTGTACTAAAATCTTTAAATAAAACTTTATCATCGAACTCCATTCCGATATCTTCAAATTCAAAGACTTGTTTCCCTAATCGTTTGTGTGCAAGGTTAATTTCCATCGTCTCTTTCGTTTGATGCTGTTTAACTTTATCCTCAATATTTGCAAAACGGTCTATACGTGCCTGTTGTTTTGTTGTACGTGCTTTTGCACCTTTTCGCATCCAGTCCAGCTCTTGTTTATATAGCTGTCTCTCTTTTTGTTCCTGTTTGCTTTCAATGATTTCTAACTCTGCTTTGTGTGTGATGTAATCGTTGTAATTACCTTTATACAAATTAAGTTTTCCGTTTCTAAGTTCAACGATACGATTCGTTACTTCGTTCAGGAAATAACGATCATGTGTCACAACTAATACAGACTTTTTATACTGTTTAATAAAGGTAATCAACCAGTGAATTGATTCGAAATCAAGATGGTTTGTAGGTTCATCAAGCAGTAATAAATCTGGCGCTTTTAAAAGCGACTTCGCAAGTGCTACTCGTTTTTTCTGACCACCAGAAAGTGAAGTAATGGGCTGAGATAAATCCTTTATGCCGAGTTTCGTTAAGATTGATTCTGCTTCAGCACGATAACTGAAACCATCAAGCTGTTCTATTTGTTGTTGTACAATACTTAACTGTTCAATCAGTTGATCATTCAATTCTGTTTCCATTTGCTTGAGCAGTGCATCATACTTTTTAAATTTCTGCATAACCGGATGTGTTTCATCGATAACGTTATCCACGATTGAAAGCGATTCATTTAATAATGGTTGTTGCGCAGCATACTCAATCGTAAAATCTTTCGGATGTGTCACTATGCCATGGTGATCTTCTATTTCTGCAATACATTTCAGAAGGGCACTTTTTCCTGTTCCATTAATACCGACAAGTGCAATTTTATCACCAATAGATATGCTTAATGATATATCATCAAATACTGTTTTAAGACCGTATTGTTTAGTTAAATTTTCTATTTTATATGCTTCCATATTCGCTCTCCTCACATATAATACATTTCAATATCTCACAACATGATATTCAAATTTGATAATCTGGGTTGTTTTTTTATGATATAGTAATGTATTATAAACTTCAGTATTATATTATACACTTTTTTACTATAGGAGGTACACATGTTCGAATGGTTTAGTCAATTATCCCCTGTTGCTCAGGCCGGAATAGCCGGTTTATTTACCTGGTCTATGACTGGACTTGGTGCAGCAGTTGTATTTTTATTTAAATCTGTAAATATGAAAGTGTTAAACACAATGCAGGGCTTTGCTGCAGGTGTTATGATCGCAGCATCATTTTGGTCACTGTTAGCACCTGCAATTGAATTCAGTGAAGAAAATGGACAGATTCCCTGGATTCCTGCAGCAATCGGATTTCTACTAGGTGGTGTGTTTATCAGACTACTTGATGTCATCATCCCACATATCCATCTGAAAGCTCAGCCTAGCCATATGCATGAAGGTCCGAAAACGAATTTAAAGAAATCAACCTTATTATTCTTAGCAATTACTATGCACAATATACCAGAAGGACTTGCACTTGGAGTTGGCTTTGGTGGTGTTGTTTCAGGTAATGAGCAGATGCTTCTTGCAGCAATCGGTCTTGCTATCGGGATTGGTATTCAGAATATTCCTGAAGGTAGTGCGTTATCATTACCGATTCATGGTGATGGTAAATCTAAATGGTTTTCTTTTAATATGGGACATGGATCTGCAATTGTAGAACCGATTTTCGCAATGATCGGAGCAGGTGCTGTGTTATTAATCACCCCGATGTTGCCCTATGCATTAGCATTTGCAGCTGGCGCGATGATTTTCGTAGTTGTTGAGGAATTAATTCCCGAATCACAGTCTGGAGATAATACAGACCTTGCAACGCTTGGTTTGATGTTAGGTTTTACAATCATGATGATTTTAGATGTATCGTTAGGATAATCATTACATAGAAAAAGACGAGGAAAATATTGTAGTGAACCCAAAAAGTTGAACTTTTTATTAAGCTACTTTCATTAAAGCAAGATTTCTGTATTCTACAGGAGTCTTGCTTTTTAATTTTCTCTTCTTTCTGACTAAATTATAATACTCCATATAGTCAATAATCTCCTCTTCTAGTTCATCATAAGAATCAAATGTTTCTCCATAAAACATTTCTTGTTTTAAAATACCAAAGAAATTCTCCATCGGAGAATTATCAAGACAATTACCTTTTCTAGACATGCTTTGAATAATTCTATTCTTTTTCAAAGTTTGTACCCAAGATTTATGCTGATATTGCCACCCTTGATCGGAATGGATTGTAGTTCTATAGGGAAGGTCTGGAATTACATTAATTGCTTTTAACAATGATTCCATAACGAATTCCAATGTTGGACGCTTACTAATTGAATAAGAAATAATCTCTTTCGAACATACATCAAAAATTGTTGACAGATATAGCTTAGTTCCATTTTTAATGTTGAATTGTGTTACATCAGTAAGTAATTTTTGATATGGGCGATTAGTTACGAATCTACGATTCAATTTATTCTTAGCTGTTTTGCCAACTTTCCCTTTGTACGACTTATATGTTCTATTTCTATGCTTAAACTTTGTACAAAGTAAATTATTTTCTCTCATTATTCTAAGAACTTTTTTATGGTTAACTACAAAACCTAACTCTCTTAGTTCGTCGGTTACTGTACGATAACCTATCCTATTTTTATGTTTGTTAATGATTTCTTTAATCAAAGTAATTAAATAATTGTCTTTATGTTTAGTGACACTAAGTCGTAATTTCCAATAATGGTATACACTTTTCGCTATCATAGCTACTGATAATATTTCTTTTAACTTATAGTTAGATTCATTCCTTAACTCAATAATAGCAGCTACTATTTCTTTGTTTGATTTTTTCGAGCTAAGGATTGTAACTTTTTTTCGAGAGCAATTGCGATTTCTAATCTCCTGTTTTCCTCACGTAAGCGTATTAATTCTTGTCGTTCACTTTCGTTTAAACTAGTGTTATCAACCTTTTTATTTTTCATAGTTTTAGACGCACGACCCTTCGGTTTTGATTCTAAACCTAGGATACCATATTGATTGTATTTCATCTGCCACTGAGCTATTAAAGTAGGATTAGTAATATCAAAGATTCTAGCAGTTTCTTTATATGAAAGTTGATTAGTAATTCTATACTGAATGATTCTTAATTTTTCATCTGTTGAATATTTCTTTCTGGTCATACTGGATATAAGACCGTCAATACCGAAGGTATCAAATTGGTAAGTCCATGTTTTTAGTTGTGAAGGAACGATATCATATTTGTTACTTAATGAATCATAACCCATATTTCCTTCTTTATATTCTTTGATTAGTTTTAATTTAAAATCAAGATCATGCTTTTTATTCAAAATAAACACCCCTAAAGTTGAATTTTAAGGTTCAACTTTAGGGGTGCACTTCATATTCCTCGTCTTTTTCTATTTTATTTTTCTTTCCCTTTAGTACCATTGATGTACTCATATTTCGTAGGATCGATTTTTTTGAAATCTTTATTTTTATAGAAACGTAATACATCACCATTTAATAATGAATCAGACATTTCTAATTCTTTTTCAACGCTACGTTTCATTTCAACTGCTTCCTTCTTTTGAGCTTCATTCATCAATGGTAAATTAGTCTTGTTGTCGTAGAATATACCATTGATCGATTTATATTTCGGACTGATAAAGTCACCATTTCTAAATACTACTGTATCTTTATGGTCTTTTGACATTAAATCTGTACCAAACATTACATAAGGTTTTGAATCAATACCTAGTAAATGCAGTAATGTTGGAGCTACATCTACCTGACCAGCATACGTATGGTCAACTTTACCTTCAATGCCAGGAACTTTTAAGAATAATCCTGTGCGTTGTAAATCCATAAATTTCGATGGTGTGATTTCTTCACCTAGCAACTCTGCCATTGCTTTATTATGATTTTCTGAAATACCGTAATGGTCACCATAAATCATAATCACAGAATCTTCATATAATCCTTCTTTTTTAAGGTCATTCATAAAATCTTCTACTGCTTCATCTAAATAACGTGCTGTCTGAACATATCCATCAACTGTTGGATTGCCTGTATTCGGTGAATCAATCGTTGCTTCTGTCTTATCAATAGTGAAAGGATAATGATTCGTTAACGTTATTAAATGCGTATAAAAGGGTTGTTTTTCTTCTTTTAAGAATGGAATAGATTCATCAAAGAATTCTTTATCTTTAAGACCAAGATTTTCTAAATTCTTCTCAGACATATCATAATACGATGCATCATAAAACTTATCTACACCGAAGTGTTTATAGATTTGATCACGGTTCCAGAACGTTTTATAATCACCGTGCATCACTGAAGTCGAATAACCTTGTTGTTGATGCATGATTGCTGGTAATGATTGATAAGTGTTATCACCTTTTAAACTAAATGCAGAACCTTGAGGTAAACCGTATATACTGTTATCCATTGTCAATTCTGAGTCACTCGTCTTACCCTGTCCAGTTTGATGGAAGAAATTATCATAATAGATAAAATCCTTTTGACCACTAGCAAGAGAATTTAAGAAAGGTGTTACTGCTTCACCATTGACTTTGTAATTAATTAAGAATGTCTGGAAACTTTCTAGATGAATTTTAATCACATTCTTCTCTTTTGCAATTCCGAATGTTGCGCCATTTGGTGCAGCATATTTTGTCTTTGTAAAAGATTGTACTTTAGCTAAGTCATCAGAACTTGCTAATGCTTTTTGCTGGTTATTCTGAATCGTTTTTACTCCGTCATAGACCGTGAAATTAAATGGACCTAAATATTTCACTAAATATTTATGGTCAAATGTTCTTGTTAATAACTCTGGTCTGTCAGTTTCAGCAAACGCTAAGTTTAAGAAGAATAAAGAAATTGATACCCCCATAAGCACAGGCACATATTTCTTTTTAAACGATTTCGTAGATAACATCTCTTTTCTAAACAATAAAATAAACAGAAAGGCAAAAGTATCAATAAAGTATACAAAATCATACCATTCAAATGAACTCCACAAAGCCCCACTCATTGATTCAACGTTACTTACTTGATTTAATGTACTGAAAGTAATGAAATCTGAGAAAAATCTAAAGTAAACGACATTAGCATACAATAAAAATGTCAGTAAGAAACCACCAATAAAAACAAACCAATAAGATTTTCTACCTTTAAAAAATAGAAAAACACTTAAAATTAACGCTACTAAACTATAAGGGTTCATTAGTAATATTAAATTTTGAACAAGTCCTTTAACACCTAGTGAAAAATCAATATAATATGCAAAATATGTTTTGATAGAAACAGCGAGTACTGTCAATAAAAAAAACATAAATATCGATATTTTCTTTTCTTTCATACGTATTCCTCCATTAAACAAACATTTCTATAGTGATGCTATTTATAATATTAATCATTACTTAGTAACATTTACACTTTATTATATATTGTAACATAAACGTAATGTTATTTTCTGTGTACAATATATTAATTTATACCGTTTCAACCTAAATTTCAAGTGTTTTTACTTCATAAGTATCTTTTTAGTGTAAAAAGTGACTGAATTATGACAAACTTGTCTATACATTTAATTCCTTTTGATGGAGAAACTCAATTTGCGCGAGTACTGTCTTTAGCCAGTTTTCATAACTCTTTTGTTGTTGCGCTAATTCTGTTTTAGAAACCCATTTAAAGTACAATTTCGATCCTGGTTTCTTTTGTGAAAGTTTTGGTAAATGATATGGTGCAATATTAGCGATATACGAAAAATCACTGTCCTGATGTATACTCTTTAATACGATAACAAGATCCCCGTCCTGTGTGAGTTGTAAAGCACCACTTTGTTTTATACGGATGTCTGATGTGCATGCCTTACAAGTTATTCTATTCCCATCAAGAATAAAGCCGGTTCTATCAAATCGATTCGTTACGATATAAATATCTTCCTGTAATGCTTTTTTAGTTTCACCTGATAATTCATTCTCGCTTACTGACTCCAGATGAAAAACATCTGAATAATAAATACGTGCCAGTGAATAAGCGTCAATGCCCCAAGTCGTTTCTTTTCGTTTCGCTATATTTTCAAATAATTTTTTCTGAAATGGTGTGTAACTACGTGCTAAATCAAAACGCTCACCTGCTTGAATGATGTAATCTTCTGTGGCTTTTAAACGTGAACTATCGATTTGCAGACCTCCAGCAATTGCCATATAAACACGCGTACCTTTTTTAGGTTGACCAAAATAAAGCGTTTCTCCTCTTTCCATAAGGTGAACTTTCATCGGCATGATACGTTTTTCATCAGTATAAGCGTAAAACTCAGCTCCCATTAAAGCTATTAACGTCGGTTCACGAAACTGTATTGTCGGTGCCTGGAAAGTCATTTCAATCATTGGTGTGTTAACCGGATTACCAACTAAAGCATTTCCTAATATATGAGATAATGCATCACATGGGCCATTTAAAGATAATGAAGCATTTTCTTTAGTTTCTAACTGTTGAAAAGTTGTATAAATACCTGCTGTTTGAAATATGATAGACATTGTTATATTTCCCTTCTCATTTAATTTACAATATTAATATAACCTTTACATCGGCCTAAAGTCGTAAAAAAAATTCTACCGCTTATGCTCGGTAGAATATATTGGTAATATCAATCAATATGGTTCTAAAACAAAAAGCGATAAACGTAACAATTATTATAGATGCGATCATCGTCACATATAACATCACCAGAGCATTATTCGTCTTATCATCTTTAAAAAGTTTGATGATATATCGATTCATTATATAGACTAATAGCGATAAGCCTGCTAGTAGAAATAAAATCATGAGGAAATTCATCATTCGCTTCACCTATTTTTCGGATTTCACACTTTAATAGCATTAATTATAACGCTTTTGAGTGTATTAATAAACCAGGAATATATTAATTTAATTGTAATTCTACCTGAACCCATTCTCTTAAGCTATTAATCATATATAATTTAACTTCTCCAGCACGATACTTTTCAATAAAAGTTGCAACTTCAATTCCCGCTTCCTTCACTGCACCACGATCTAATAGCTCACTTCTCATACATCCATTCAGAATGTAGTCATGCTTTGGGGTATAGTACACCCCATCACTTTCGATAACCGCATTTCCAATATTAAACTCAAGTAGATATGTACCATCATGAAATAATGTTATGCCATCAGATGCATATTGACTGCGCTCTGAGGTCTTATTTTGATGGAACTCTTTTTTATTAAACTGTATCTTACATAACTTTGCATTGGGAGTAATTGATCCTATGGATTTATTTGTCTTAGAAATATTACCATCAACATCAACAGTTATTCGCAACATGAGAGGTTCAACTTCTTTTGTATCATGAAAGGTTGAATCAAAAAGACTATCCAGTTCATTTTCATCATAATCAATCTTAAAATGATTCAATGCTTTCATCAATCGATTTTTATGATACACTTTTCTTTTAATTTCTCCACGTTCAACACGCATTGTTTCAATAATATGGAAATCTTTTGGTAAAGTTCCCTTTGTATCACGGATATAATCTAGTATTTTGGACTTAGCTACCATTTCGTCATACTCAAGTTCAGGATTCGAATCAATTGTGATTCCTCCACCGACTCCATAAGTCACTACTTTCTCATTATGGTTATATTCAAGCGTTCTAATCGGTACATTAAAGATTGCAACTTCATTTGGCACGATTAAACCAATTGTGCCGCAATATACTGACCGTTCTGTGTCTTCAAGACGATTGATAATGTTCATCGTAGACTGTTTCGGTGCTCCTGTTATTGAGCCACACGGAAATAATGCTTTCATGATATCATATAAACCTTTGTCTTCTAATGTAGCAGTAATCGTTGAAGTCATTTGGTAGACCGATTTAAATCGCTCAATCGTAAAGAGATGCGGTACCTTTACACTGCCATTCTTTGCGATTTTACTCAGATCATTGCGTAATAAGTCGACAATCATTACATTTTCAGCTCTATCTTTGACTGAGCCTTTTAAAAATTGAAAGTTTTGTATGTCTTTTGCTGAGTTGCTGTCTGTTGGCATAGTACCTTTCATCGGTTTCGTCAGAACCTCTTTTGTGCTGAAATCATACTGAAAGAAAAGTTCTGGAGAGATACTGACGATTGTTTGTGTGTCATCTTCAATATATGCAGTATAATCACCATGTTGCTTTGAGAGCTTTTCGTATACGTTATAAAGATTGTGTTCATTATTCTTGGCCTGCAATCTTGTCGTGTAATTCACCTGATACGTATTACCTCGTTTGATTTCCTGCTGAATGGCTTCAATCTGTTTTATGATATGTGCTTTATCCTGCATAAATTGAAAATCAAGGGTTATATTTGGTGCTTCTTCATTGAAATACTTATTTATCACGCTCTCACTATTGAAATAATATAATTTTATTAATTGGTCGCTATCTTTTGTGTTAAGCAAAGGATCGAACAATCTACTCGCTTCATATTTCATCACTACAAGCACAATATATCCACTTGTTTCCGCTTCACGCAGTGCTGCTTCAACTTTATCTGCATCGTTAACAACAACAACCTTCAATGGTTGCTCGAACTTAAAATGATAGTTCCTATCTGATTCAGCAATATATTTAAAGTTAATTTCAGCTTTCATATATATCTCCTTTAATGAATGATGCTAACATCTTTAATCCATCGGTTGTAAGAATCGATTCCGGATGAAACTGAATGCCGTAAATCGCTAACGCTTCATGACGAATACCCATAATAATATTATCTTCAGTCCAGGCAGTTCTTATAAGTGGTAACAGAACATCTCCGCTTTGTCCTAACGAATGATATCTAGCTACTTTTGTTGGTGAAGCAATATCTTTAAAAATGATACTACCATCATGAAAGACATCTACCTGATGGCCATGTACCGGTCTTAACTGCTTTATTTCATTATTATAATGCATCATAATCACCTGAAACCCTAAACAGACACCAAGTATCGGTATTGTCCCACCAAATTTATCTAAAATGTCATGCGCCAATTTGGCATCTCTAGGATGACCCGGTCCTGGCGATAAAATAATATGCGATGGATTTATTTTCCTTATATCTTCTATAGTGATTTCATCTATTGTCTTTGTTACGACATTTTCATCTAACTGCTCTATGTAATGCACAATATTATATGTAAACGAATCGTGGTGATCAATCATAAGTATCATGTTAATGCCTCATCTATTTTTTAATGGAAAACGCTTTTATTGATTTAATGATTTTATTATAGCTTTAATATGTTATAATGAGAAACGAAATTTAATAAGAGGTTCCTAGCACATACCCTCTATAAAAAACTAGTTCGACATCTTGCTAGGGGAAGGTGTCTTTTTTTATTGAAAAGAGGAATTATAATGGAAAAACAATTAAACAACAACAAAGCACTTGTCGTTTTCAGCGGTGGGCAAGATAGTACAACTTGTCTATTCTGGGCGATGGAAAGATATAGTGATGTTGAAGTTGTGACATTTAATTATGGTCAACGACACGCACTAGAAATTGATGTTGCTAAACAAATTGCAAATGAGCATGGCATAAAACATCATATTTTGGATATGTCATTGTTAACTCAACTCTCACCTAATGCGTTAACAAATCATAATGCAATAATTACTGATGATGGCGAGGTACCTAATACGTTTGTGCCGGCACGTAATTTATTATTTATGAGCTTTGCAGCAGCACTTGCCTATCAAATAGAAGCAAAACACATTATTACAGGTGTGTGCGAAACAGACTTCTCAGGATATCCTGACTGTCGTGATAACTTTATTAAGTCATTAAATGTAACGATAAATTTATCGATGGATGTTAACTTTGAAATTCACACACCTTTAATGTGGCTCGACAAGAAAGAAACATGGGCACTCGCTGATACACTCGGTAAACTAGATTACGTTAGAAATAAAACGCTCACTTGTTATGAAGGGATAGCTGCAGACGGATGCGGAGAATGTCCAAGCTGTAAACTCCGTAACAAAGGACTCAATGATTATTTAAATGAAAAGGAAGTTTTATCATGATGCAACAAATATATCCTCAAGTTAACCATAACTATGCTTTCGAATTAAATAAAGATATAAACTTTTCAGCAGCGCATTTTATTCCTGACGAACGCGCTGGCGTATGCAGCAGAACACATGGACATACGTACTTTGTCAATGTGACAATCGCTGGCGATCACTTAGATGAAATGGGATTCTTAGTGAATTTCAGAGATATTAAATCAATAATAAATGATACATTCGACCATACATTAATCAATGATTTACCCGAGTTAAAAGATAAAATGCCATCAACAGAACTTGTCGCGAAAACCATCTTCGATATGATTGACAATCATTTAAAAACATTGCCACATGCACCAAAAGTATTACAAGTCTTCTTACGTGAAACACCGACAAGCTACGTGGTGTATAGAGGTGTACGATGAAAATACCTGTACTCGAAATATTTGGTCCTACGATACAAGGTGAAGGTGCAGTCATCGGTCGTAAAACAATGTTTGTCAGAACAGCTGGCTGTGACTTTAAATGTGACTGGTGTGATTCTAAATTTACCTGGGACGGTAGCGCAAAAGACGACATAGAAATGCTTACTGCAGATATTATCTTTGAACGCCTGCAGCAACTCGCACCGAATAACTTTAATCACGTAACGATTTCCGGAGGTAACCCGGCATTGATTAAAAATATTGCAGCCCTCGTCGAATTTTTACACGTACATAATATAGAAGTATCACTTGAAACACAAGGGAGTAAATTCCAGCCATGGATGACAGATATTGACCAACTGACAATAAGTCCAAAACCGCCAAGTTCAAAGATGCATCAGGATATGCATCAACTCGATTTTGTCATCAATCAACTGGAATATAATAAAGTATCGTTAAAAGTAGTAATTTTTAATGATGATGATTATAAATTTGCTCAGATGATTCATCATCGTTATCCGAATATAAAATTTTACTTACAGGTTGGTAATCCATATTTAGATGAAACTGTTAATGATCATACAGAAAAATTACTCGCTAGATACGAAGCGTTAATTGATAAAGTAATGCAGGATAATACAATGAATGACTGCTATGTTTTACCTCAACTACATACATTATTATGGAGTAATAAAAAAGGCGTTTAGTCTATGCATTAAACGCCTTACTTGTTATAATTCTTTTATGTGGCTAAAAAAGGAGGTAGAAATGTTGGAAAAAGTAATATTACTAAATATTTTCATTACATGCACTATATTTCTATTCTTCTATAAAAAAGAATTAAAACCCTCCTATATACCACTCGTAATTAGTAGTCTGTTTGTAACGCTCACCAACTATCCAGTGATTGGAACAAGTAACTTTATATCAAAGACACTTGTATTATTTGTAACGGTGATAAGCATCGTTCACATTTATTTAAGATATTATCATTACGAACATTATCATATATATATTCAGAATCGCTACATACATTTTATATTTGCAATGGTAATTAATATATCTATACCATTTATATTGATCACATCACCGCATTCTATCTATCAATCTAGTGCATATTTAAGTGTATCAGTTTTTATTTTTGGATTGATTCTATATCAGCTTTCAGAAATTGATCGTCCTGTGAGATGGTTCCAAATTGGACGTATCAATACATATCGCTACATTAAGCATCCAAAGCAACTAGGTGAAATATTTTTTGCCATAAGTTATTGTTTACTCACGCTATTTCTACCATATAGTTTCTTCTATGTCATTATCGGAATAACATACATATTCTATATAAAGAAAAGCCACCTATTCAAGGAAACATAAATAAATTGCATATTAAATGTTTATACAATTTTTGTACGGGTATTAACTACTATAAGCAAAAGCTTATTATGTTTTTATTCTATACTTAAATTATTAGGAGGTTTATCATATGGGCTTAATTATCATGTTAATTGTCGGTGGACTTGTAGGTTGGGTTGCCGGAATGATTATGGGAACAGATATCCCAGGTGGAAAAATTGGTAACATTATCGCAGGTTTACTAGGCGCATGGATCGGTGGACAACTGATTCCAGGTTTCGGTCCTGAATTCGGTGGCGTATATATTATTCCAGCATTAGTTGGTACTGTATTATTAATCGCTATCGTGTCTATCGTTTTACAAATGATGCACAAACGTCGTTAATTAAAAAAGCCCATATGGGCTTTTTTTTTTGTCTCAATTTAAATGTTGTGTAATAAATATACCTACAAATACTGTTATGAATACGGCATTCCCTATTTCTGCAATCCCAATCTTAATCGGTTTCATCTGCTTACCATAAAATGCGACTGCTCTAATTAAACTCGGAATAAATGCGATACCTATTAATGGATGTACAATAAATGCGAGCATCAGCCCGATTAAATGATATATATATGAAACATATTTGTATTTAATATTTTTCTTCTCCCGAATCATCGTCTTCACATAAAATGTTGTTCCTACAAAATAAAGAAAGCTAATCAAAAAGATATATACCATCTTTTTATCAAATTGAGCTTCTCCAATAAAATATGAAAGTAATCCCGCAATCGAAAAAATTGTAATTGCACTAAAGTCATTTAGCAGATGACGTTCATTACGTTTTGAAGCAAAATATAAGTTAATTGCTCCAAACGGAAGCATTGCAGCAAAAAATAATAATATACGGTAATCATATAATACGACAGGAATAAGCAACACAATAGCAATCGTTAGAAATAAAAGACTCCCTTTAATATAGGCAATATTTTTCTTACGTTGTTTGACATAAAATAATACATTATCGATAAAGAAGAAAATCATAAACCAGGCAGCAAAAAATAATAGCTGATACACATTAAAGCGGCTCGCAAACATTCCGAATAATACAGGCATAATAATCATTGCCCATGCACCGTGTTGATTTGGCTTTTTAAATTTCATCATTATCACCTCAACAACTATTGTACTAAAAGATATATAAAAAATACCTCTTTAAATATATCAATTTAATGACGATATTAAAGAGGTATGAATAATGTTTAAATACAGTTTAAATACAGTTAAAATAAATATATAGTTATATAGTTAATTATTTTAAATCTCCCATATTCACTTCATCAGGGTCTTTAAACTGTCTTTCATTCTTATTTAATGTATCAATTGCTTTAATATCCTTTTCCTTTAATTCAAAATCAAAAATATCATAATTCGATGCTATTCTTTCAGGATTGCTAGATTTTGGAATTACAATACGTCCATTATCAATATGCCAGCGTAATATAATTTGTGGTACAGTTTTGTTATATTCCTTTGCGATACTTTGTAATACTTCGTTATTAAACAAATCGCCACCTCGCATTAATGGACTCCATGCAGTAACTAATATATCCTGTGCCTCACAATAGGTTTGTAAATCTTTCTGATTAAATATCGGATGAAATTCTATTTGATTGACTACAGGTTTAACTTTAGCTACTGCTAGTAATTTTTCCAGATGGTGTTGTTTAAAGTTAGCGACGCCTAAAGCTTTTATCTTACCTTCAGCGTATAACGCTTCCATCGCCTGATAACTTTCGATAAATAGATCATTATCCGGACAAGGCCAATGTATTAAATATAAATCGATATAATCAAGTCCTAACTTCTCTAAAGAATCATTGAACGCTTTCTTTGTATTCTCATACCCTTGATCATCGTTCCAGAGTTTAGTTGTCACAAATAAAGATTCACGAGGTACACCACTATTTTTCAATGCTTTACCAAGAGACGCTTCATTAAAATAAAAATGTGCTGTATCAAATGCTCGGTACCCAGCTTTGATTGCAGCGTCAACTGTATCCTGCATCTCTTCATCCGTTATTTTGTATACACCTAGACCTAACATTGGCATTTCAATACCATTATTTAATGTCACTATTTTTGTCATATGATTCACTCCTTTACCTAATATTACGACTAACACATTATTTATTCAAAAGTTATGGGTTTATATAAGCGAAGAACTCAATTGTTTTGTATAATTAAAATGAAATAATAATATTGGAGGCGACTATTGTGAATAACCACGAAATTGATTACAAGATTTACGGCGATGATATGCAATATGTAGAAATCGAATTAGATCCGAACGAAACTGTCGTTTCAGAAGCTGGATCAATGATGATGATTAATCCATCGATTGAAATGCAAACTATCTTTGGTGATGGTTCTTCATCAGGTGGCAGTGGATTTATGGATAAATTATTTGCAGCAGGTAAACGAACGTTAACTGGTGAAAGTTTGTTTATGACAACATTTACGAACCGTGGACACGGCAAAGAACATGTATATTTTGCAGCGCCATATCCAGGTAAAATCATACCTATAGATTTATCTGAAGTAGATGGGGAATTTATTTGTCAAAAAGATGCGTTCTTAGCAGCAGCTCAAGGTGTAAGCGTTGGTATTGCGTTCCAAAAACGATTAGGTGCAGGTTTCTTCGGTGGTGAAGGTTTTATTATGCAACGTTTGCAAGGTGACGGTATGGCATTCATTCATGCAGGTGGCGCAATCATGCGTAAGCATTTACAACCTGGTGAAGTATTACTTGTCGATACAGGATGTCTTGTAGGTATGTCTAAAGATGTTGATTATGACATTCAAACCGTTCCAGGACTTAAAACAAAATTATTTGGTGGCGAAGGTATCTTCTTAGCAAGGCTTCAAGGCCCAGGTACTGTATACATTCAATCTCTGCCATTCTCTAGATTTGCATCAAGAATCTTTGCTGCAGCACCAGTGACAGGTAAACAAACAGGCGAAAGCGGTATCGGTGGATTATTCGATATGTTTAGTGATTAATTGATTAATTATAATATTTGAAAAAGCATCCCTTGGTTGAGGGATGCTTTTTTAGGTGATGAAACTCATGTTATTCATTATTTGATTGAATGAGATGGTATTAAACTGCCTTCTTCTACAACACTCTTACCTATCGCTTCGGTGTATATCCTAACATATCAAACAGTTCATTTTTCTCACTATCCGTTAAATCTTTCCACTGTCCTAACTTCAAGTCATCAACTAGTATATTCATCACACGTAGTCGACGTAACTGCTTTACTTCATATCCTAGCGCTTCACACATACGTCGAATTTGTCTGTTAAGTCCTTGCGTGAGTATAATTTTAAAGGTCTTAGCATTCACTTTTGTAACGACAGCAGGTAAAGTTACTGTGTCTAAAATTTCAACACCTTCAGACATTTGCTTAATAAAGTCCGCTGTTATCGGCTTATCTACTGTCACTATATATTCTTTCTCATGTTTGCCTTCTTTACGCAGAATTTCATTAACAATATCTCCGTCATTCGTCAGTAATATTAAACCTTCACTATCTTTATCCAAACGTCCGATATGAAATATACGTTCCGAGTGTCCAACAAAATCAACGATATTGCCTTTTATATGACGTTCTGTTGTAGATGTAATACCACGTGGTTTATTGAGTTTAATATAGACATAGCCTTTATCAACGTTTAAAGTCACTTCTTTATTATCAACTTCAACGACATCACTTTCTGAAACTTTGCTGCCAAGTTCAGCTTTCACACCGTTTATCTTAATGCGTCCTGCTTCAATCCATTTATCCGCACCACGTCTCGAACAAATGCCTGCTTCAGATAAAAATTTATTGATTCTCATCATAAATGCCTCCAAAAAAAGAAAGAGCATCTCAGCTCTTATCTTTAATAATATTTAGAACGTACAAAATAGTGATCATATATAAATGTTCCAAAAGGTATAAATGCAACAATAAAACCTGCAAGTGGCCATTTCCAGGTCCACTTTACCTGAATCGTCATCAACATTAAAGTAACAAGATATATCGTAAATAAAAATCCGTGAATAGATCCAACTACTGTAACAACTTCAGGTTTACCAGCCATATATTTTAATGGCATTGCAATACCTATTAGCAAGAGTAGTGATCCACCTTCTAAAAATCCAAAAAATCGAAATACACTTTCTAATGTCTGATTATTCATCTATAACATCCCCAACTTCTTCTGTTTCTGAACGAGATGCATTAAATTCTTTATGCAATGCAACAGATTTAATCTGATGGTTTTCAGCATCCAATACAACCCATTTATCATATTTTGTATCGACATAATCATCTTTTTCGATATCTGGATTTTGTGCCTGCATCCATCCACCAATGGTATCTATATCTTCCGAATCTTCAAAAACGATGCCAAATTTCTCTTCGATATCATCCAATAATACACGACCATTTATCTGGTAAATGTTATCACCTGTTTTGATAATATCATTAACTTCATCTTCATCGAATTCATCTCGAATTTCACCAACGATTTCTTCTAAAATATCTTCCATCGTTAAAATACCAGCTGTCCCACCATATTCATCAATAACTAAAGCAATATGTACACGTTCGCGTTGCATCTTAATCAGTGCATCACTAATACGTGTTACTTCATGAATCAATGGTAAGTCATGAATATGGTCTTTAATGCGAACAGGATTACCTGAAGCATACTTCGTTAAAAATTCTTTCACGTTAATAAACCCGATAATATGGTCTTTATCACCATCTTCTGAAATCGGATAACGTGTAAATTGATGTTCATTAATAACTTCTAATAATTCATCAATATTAAATGGTTGTGTTAACGTAATCATTTGTGTACGTGGTACCATAATATCTTTAGCTAAACGTTCATCAAAGCTGAAGATATTTTGCATATATGCAAGTTCAGTATGATTAATTTCACCACTTTGATAACTTTGCGTCATAATAATTTTAAGTTCTTCTTCACTCATCGCCTGTTCATGATCAGCAGGTTGCACACCAAATATTCTTAAGATTAAACGGGCCGTACCATTCATTGTATAAATTAATGGTTTCATAATAATTCCAAAGAAATATAATGATCTGGCAAATGCTAATGTCATCTTTTCTGCGTACTGAATCGCTAATGATTTTGGAGCAAGTTCACCAATAACCACATGAATAAAAGTCACGATACAGAAACTTAAAAATACAGTTATCGGCTTACTCATATCTGTTGGAATATGTAACAAATGAAGCACTGGGTGAATTAAAGATTCGAAGGTAGATTCTCCAATCCAACCTAAACCTAACGCTGTTACTGTAATACCCAATTGACATGCAGATAAATAGTAATCTAAATGATGGACCATATGCTGTACAATTTTGGCAGCACTATTCCCCTCACTAACAAGTTGATCTATACGTGACGTTCGAACCTTTACTAAACTAAATTCTGATCCAACGAATAAAGCAGTAAGCAATATTAATAAAGCAAATAATAATAAATTTGATATGGTATGTATGTCCAATTAATTCCCTATGACTAGGGATTCACCTCCGGTTTTTGTTTAGTGACTACTGAAGTCACAAATGTTTGTTTGATAATTTTTAAAAGATTAAATGGAATTGCGTAAGTATCAAGCTGTAAATTTATGGCCTTCCCAATGGTAGTCACCTCCTGAGATAAAAATTGAAAGACTAGAGTTATTTTACCACAAAAATACTCCTTTGTGTAAGAAAGGAGTATTACAATCCTTACGAATATGTTGCGATAAATTTTTGACTTAAGCTATTAAAAACATCTGGCTGGTCAATATTACAAACATGCCCAGAATGCTTTATTATTTCTAAATCGAAGTTAGAATAGTTATCAACTACCTTCTGCACAGGTGGAATAAATAAATAGTCTTCATCACCCATTAAAAAAAGTGTCGGAATCTTTTTCGTCGAAACTTGTAAATGACTTAAATACGGATTGATAAGTCGCGTTAAACTGAACCATTTCACAAATTGTTTCTGACTCATTTTCTTTGCTTCATTGATGAATGCAAGACGAGACTCCTCATGCTCTTTTCGTGGCATAATAATATAAGCGAAAAGTTTATATAAAAGCATGTATGGAATAAAATTCTTTGAAATACGACCAATCATCAACAAAAACTTTGTACGCACATCCAGGCTGATAATCGCTCCGCCTAATACAAGTGAACGAACACGATCTGGATATTTATCAGCAATCGTTTGTGAAACGATAGTCCCAAGACTCATCCCAATGATATGCGTGCTTTCGATATGTAATTCATCCAATACTTCAATAACCTCTGCAGCGAGCGTCTTAAATGAATCAGTTTTCTTCCATACAACTTCCGTAGACTTGCCGTGTCCTCTTAAGTCTACAAGTAATATATTGTATTCTTTGCGAAAGTATCTGATTTGTTTAAACCAGATTGTAGAACTCCCACCAGCCCCGTGAATAAAAGTTATCCAAGGTGCTGATTCATCTTTTATATAAGTTTTATAATACAACATGTTAATCATCCGTTCTCTTAATTATATAGCTCTAATTATTAATATTAAATTATACCCTAATATCATTATATTATACCACGAATTTATATAAAATTTTGTGAACGTTTTCAATATTTCTCAGGAAATATATTAATGATTGGACAAATAAAAGACACCTGAGATTAACTCAAGTGTCCGTCTAACAATAATATTTATTTTGAAGATTTATGCTAATTCTGCTTCTTCTTCTAACTCTGCTTCAGTTGGTTTCTTTTTAAGCATTCCATAAATAACTGCTGAAACTATAACACCAATTACTAATGCTAATAAGAACATTGGCCAATGACCTTTATCTAATCCAACTACGAAGATACCACCATGTGGCGCTGGTACACGACATCCAAATGCCATAGCAAGCGCTCCTGCTGTTGCACTACCAGCAATCATTGATGGAATTACACGCGCAGGGTCTGCTGCTGCGAATGGAATTGCACCTTCGGTAATAAATGATAATCCCATTACAATGTTTGACAATAAAGAACCTTTTTGTGTTTTTGTAAATTTATTTTTGAAGATAATCATTGATAACGCTATTGCTAATGGTGGTACCATACCACCGATCATTGCTGCTGTAATCGGTGCATAGTTACCTGCTTCAATTGCTGCAAATCCGAATGCGTATGATGCTTTATTGAATGGACCACCCATATCGATGGCCATCATACCACCTAATACTAAACCTAGAATTACTATGTTTGTGCCGTTCATACTGTTTAATGTATCCGCCATTAATTTATTTAACCAGCTTGCTGGTGGATTAACAACGTAGTACATTAACAATCCAGTACTTGCTACCCCTAATAATGGGAATAATAGTGTTGGTTTTAAACCATCTAATGATTGAGGCATACCACTTAATAATTTTTTAATACCTTCAACTAAATAACCTGCTAAGAAACCTGCGATTAAACCACCTAAGAAACCTGAACCACCGCTTACTGCTAACATACCACCAATCATACCTGGCGCTAAACCTGGACGATCAGCAATACTCATAGCGATAAAACCAGCTAGAATTGGCACCATTAATGCAAATGCTGATTTATTACCTACTGCCCATAAAGCTTCTGCAAATGGATGATAATCATCTGCTTTTGGATCAAACGAAGTAATACCGAACATAAAAGCAAGTGCCATTAAAATACCACCCGCTACAACAAACGGCAACATATTTGATACACCTGACATTAAGTGTTTATAAAATCCTTTTTTCTCTTTGCTACCTGTTGATTTCGCTTGTCCACCTTTTGCTTCAAATAAAGGACGCGAGTCATCTTGAGCCATATTGATTAACTCTTCCGGTCGTTTAATACCATCAGCTACAGGTACCATTACAACGTTCTTACCATGGAAACGATTTGTTTCAACGTTAACATCTGCTGCTACAATAATCCCTTTAGCACGTGCTATTTCTTCATCAGTCAGACGATTTTTTATCCCACCGGAACCATTGGTCTCAACTTTAATCGGTACACCCATCTTCTTCGCCTGGTTTTTAAGGGCATCTGCTGCCATATACGTATGCGCAATTCCTGTTGGACAAGCTGTAACTGCCAATACTAAATTGTCATTTGTAGCATTGCCCGTTGGTGCTAATACTACTTCTTCTTTTGTTTCTACTTCGTCATTTTGTTCAATAATTTCTAATACTTCTTCAGCTGTCTTTGCATGTAATAACTGAGAACGTACTTCTTCATTCATCAATATACCTGATAACTTAGCTAATGCATCTAAATGTGTTTGTGCTCCACCGGCTGGCGCTGCAATCATAAAGAATAATGTTGCGGGTTGTCCATCAAGTGATTCATAATCAACACCTTCAATTGATTTACCAAAACCAATTGCCGGTTTAGCCACTGCATCCGTCTTAGCATGAGGTATTGCCACACCTTCTCCGACACCTGTTGTACTTTGTGCTTCACGTGCATGTATTGCTTCTTTATATGCTTGTTTATCATTTAACACACCAGCATTATAAAGTGTATCAACCAGTTCATCGATAACACCATCTTTAGTTGTAGCCGATAGATCCATTGCAATCGTAGATTCTTTTAATAAATCTGTTATTCTCATGTTTACACCCCTATTTACCTTCAATTTTTGTAATAATAACTTTATTTATTATTGCAGCGATTTGCTCGCTTGTTGCCAAATCTTCTGTAAATGCAGTTGCTGTGCCACATGATACTGCCTGTCTGAAACTTTCTTCTATTGACTTATTTTGTGCAAGGCCAGCAACCATACCTGCGACTGTTGAGTCCCCTGATCCAACTGTATTGATGACCTTACCGTTAGGTACTGTTGCTTTATAACAAGCATCAGCCGTAACAAGTACGGCACCTTCTCCACCTAAGGATACGAGTACATACTTTGCACCTTGTTCCATCAATAAACGTGCTGCCTGAATCGTATCATTATCATCTTTTATAGTAAGATTAAACATTTCTTCTAACTCTACTTTATTAGGTTTCACGAACTCCGGATGATACATCAATGTTTGGGTAAGTAATGATTTCTCTGCATCAACGACAAATGGAATGTGTTTCTCTGCACAAACTTGAGCAATCGTGGCATAAATATCATCTGGCATCGACTTTGGTACAGATCCTGCAATTATGACGTAATCTTCTGATGAAAGTGCTTTAATCTGATTCAGTAAAGCTTCAAGATTTGTTGCATTGATATCTGGCCCTGCAGCATTAATTTCTGTTTCAGTATCACCTTTTAACTTAACGTTAATACGTGTATCTTCTTCTACATGGATAAAGTCAGTGTGAATGTTTGCAGATTCAAGTTCATTCTTAATAAATTCTCCAGGGAATCCTCCGATATACCCTAGTGCAGTGGATGTTTGATTAAGTGCATTTAATACACGAGAAACATTGATTCCTTTTCCTCCTGCGAACTTATGCGTCGTTGTTGCACGATTTAATCCACCTAAATCAAAATCTTGTGTAAACATGACATAATCAATCGACGGGTTTAACGTTATTGTATAAATCATAAGTGCTCCTTTAAATTAAGTATTTTTCAAATGGCTTTGTCTTACCGTTTTGAGCATTTGTAATAATAATTGTTTTTCCTTTTTCAAGATCGCAAATTTTAGCAAATGTATATTCATCAAATTTTGAGTCATCAATAAGAAAAAAAGATTTCTGTGAAATTTCCACTGCAAATTTTTTTATATAAGCTTCTTCAATATCTGGTGTAGTTAATCCATGTTGAATGTGGATTCCGTTTGCTCCCATAAAAGCTTTATCAAATCTGAATTGCTTTAAATTTTCAATTGCCTGAACACCAATAGATGCATATGTATCTTTTTTAATAAATCCACCGATCATATAAACCTCGATCCCTTTATCAACAAGCTGCGGAACATGTGTTGCACCATTCGTAACAACTGTGATATGTTGCTGCGTTAAATATGGAATCATCGCAAGTGTAGAACTACCAGCATCTAAATAGATACAATCATGATCTTTGATTTGTAATGCAGCAATCTTTGCAATTTCATTTTTCTCTTCTACTTTAGTCGTAGATTTGACTGAAAACGCAATATCCCTATGTTTCTCAGTGAGTTTCTTCGCACCACCATGGACACGAATAAGTTTGCCTTCATCTTCTAATGTAGATAAATCTCTGCGAATCGTTGATTCACTACTTGAAGTAACGTCCATCAGTAACTGTAGTGATATCACATCATGTGCCTCTAATAGATTAAGGATGGTTTCATGTCTTTTAATCGTTAGCACGGTCATCCCTCCTTGAATACACTCATATCTTAATTTATCCAAACATCAAAGTCAATCTTTTTCATCCAAAAACATTCACAGTAATTTAATTTTCTTAAAAAACGTCATAAAACGGTCATTGTTTATTAATAAATATAAAAAAACGTATGTTGTCAGTTAAACAACATACATAATTTACGACTTGTATATTAAATTTACAGAATATCTCTGCCTAGTGCAGCAGTATATATCATAAACCATTCATTATCAGTCAGACTGTGATTTTGCGCATGTAAAGCCACCTTCGTACGTTCTAAACTTTGTGAACCGACAATCGGATGTATATTGTATGGCAAATGATTTATGAAACGATATGCAATATCATCAACTGTTGTGTTGTATTGATTTGCAATACCATTTATTACAGTCTGAACTTTTCCAGTTTCAAATATTTTTCCACCTGCTAGTGGGCTCCAAGCCATAATATCAACTTGCTTTGTCTTCATCGTTTCTAATGTGCCATCTTCAATATTTTCAAGATTCAGCGGTGACAATTCAATCTGATTATAATCAAGCGATAATCCTTCATGCTGCATTGCTTGATTTAAGCGGTCAAACTGATGTGCTTTAAAATTTGAGACACCAAATTGTTTCACATAACCTTTTTGCTGTAACTGCTTTAAAGTTCCAGCCACAACTTCAGCATCAAGTAAAGGAGAAGGGCGATGTAGTAACAATAGATCAATTTCATCCACCTTAAGCTCTTTTAAACTTCTTTCAACAGATGCTTCAATATGTGCTTTACTATAGTCATATTTATGAAAATCAAATTGTGGCATTGTCTTTGAACGTAACACAATCCCGCATTTCGTAACAATCTGCATTTTCTTTCTTAGTTCTGGTGTTAAGCTCAACGCATCTCCAAATATCGTTTCGCAAGTATAGTCACCATAAATGTCAGCGTGATCCATCGTTGTTACGCCTATGTCAATGAGCTCATGTAAATATCTATTTAATGCTTCCTTATTATATTGCCATGTATTCAATCTCCAAAATCCCTGAACTACTTTAGACATTTCCATAACGTACTCCTCCGTCTTTTATCCGAATTGTAGTAAATCTAATTGATTTAATAATTTTTCTTTATTTAATTGTTCACCGATAATGACTAACTTTAATGGAAGATTCATTATTTCTTCTTCATATTGAGGTATACCATATGCATATTGGAATAGCACAACCTGTGTAGGATTTTCTCTAAATTTAATAAATCCTTTAATACGAAGAATTTCATCCGGTAAAGTTCTAAGCCACTCTACGAATTGTCGTGCATCAACTGCTCCACTAAACTCATATACGATTGATTGTATACCATGATGCATATGGTTATGTTCTTCAATATGAGCACCATAATATTCAAGCTGCGCTGTGTCTAACACACAATACGTTGTTTGTATCTGCTTTGCTTTTGGATTTAGGTCTGTTACTTGTTGAACAATTTTTTGCTGCTCAACTTCGTTGACTAAATCCATCTTATTTAA
Source organism: Macrococcoides bohemicum (assembly GCF_016865215.1). Lineage (NCBI taxonomy): Bacteria > Bacillati > Bacillota > Bacilli > Caryophanales > Staphylococcaceae > Macrococcoides > Macrococcoides bohemicum. The sequence goes on along the minus strand of NZ_CP054482.1, from coordinate 661,656 downwards.
TATGACAATATGTGCATATTTCACTTGTTCTTCCATTAAATGTTTCACAGTATAAGAAAATTTATTGCGATTCAAAAATCTTGAGCAATCCAGAATCGTTGTTATATTTAAAACATGTGCAATTTTAATAACTGTTGGTTCGGTACATGCATCATAAATTTCTACAGGATGAGCCACTCCTGTTGCTTCTATAATTATAAGTTCAGGATGATGACGATGATATAGGTCATTAATTTGTACTGCAACATCACTTTTAAGATCACAGCATATGCATCCATTCAATAACTCATTATATGGTGTTTCCTCACCAAGAATTTTAGAATCAATATTAGAACCACCTAATTCATTCATAAGGATAGCGATTTTTTTGTTTTGATTCTTTTTTATGATTTGCGCAAGTAACGTAGTTTTTCCGCTTCCCAAAAATCCACTTACAATTAAAATATTCATTTTTCTTTCATGATTCAAATTATTCATCTCCATTATTTAAATAATATGTATTGTATTTAAAGACCTATTTATGTAATAAGTATAGACCTTTGAACTTATTAACAATTTACATACAAAAAGATTGTAAATTAGCTTGAAAAATATTTGTAAATATAATATGTTAATTAAGAACAAATTAGGTTATTTCGTGTTTATAGAGTATACTGTTATTAAAATGTATACCTTCACATGACATTAATTGTTTAGCATACATATATAGGAGGCACAAAATGACAGAACATTTCAAGCTAGACAATCAGCTTTGTTTTAGCTTATACAACGCGCAAAGACAAGTAAACCGATATTATTCCAACAAGATCTTTAAGCAATATAACCTAACATACCCACAGTATCTTGTTTTACAAATACTCTGGACATCTTCTCCAGTTAACGTTAAAAAATTAGTTACTGAACTTTCTTTAGATACAGGTACAATCTCACCGTTACTAAAACGTATGGAAACGAATGGTTTAATTACGCGTGTACGTTCAGAATTAGATCAACGGGAAGTATTTGTTCATCTAACAGATAAGAGCAAAGAAATTCAATCACACCTTGAAGGTGCTACAGATATATTAAAAGAAGCTTCTCAATTTACTGATGATGAATATAATGAATTCGGTAAGTTGCTAAATGAATTAATCCACAACTTACGAGAACAAGAATAAATGAATATACCGAACACAAACTTATAATTTGTGTTCGGTATTTTATTATCGTTTAATCCATGAGATGCCAATTGTACCATATCCTAGATGTACACCTGCTACAGGTACTAATATTTCACTGACGATATTAATTTCAGGATAGTCTTCTTTTAACCAATCGATATAAATATTTGCTTCTTCTTTGTCGCCGCCATATACAACACAAATTTCTTTCGGTTTAAATTCAGTAAGGTTTTTCTCAACCTGCTTTTTTACTGCATCTACTACTTTTTTCTTTGTTCTTACTTTATCAACTGGATATATACTGCCATCTTCAAATTGTAATACTAAATGAATATTTAATAATCCCGCCATAAAACTTTGTGTTCTTGACACTCGACCACTTTTCTTCATTTGATCTAAATTTTTTGGATTTAATATTAATACTGCATCTTTAGCATAACTTTTTAAAGTTTCTACGATCTCTTCGAACGACTTACCTTCAGCATTCATCTGTTTACCAGATTCAATCATTGCTTTCATCGGATAACTACCAATTTTACTATCAATTACTGCTGATGTAATATTTACTTCCTGGCTTGCTATAACTGAACTTTGAAATGACCCAGTGAGTTTACTAGAAGGATGTACTGCGATGACATGTGTATAACCTAACTTTTCAATTTCTTCATAAACATCGTGAATCGCCTGAAAATTTGGTTGTGTTGTTTTTGCACCATCACCATATTCTTTTAGCAATGTGTAAAATTCTTCTACAGACAATTCTGCCTGATCCTGATAATGTTTTTCGTTTAAAATAACGCCCATCGGCACTACAAATGTATCTTTCTCACCTATTACACAGCCTGATGCCGTATCTGTAACCCATGCAATCTTATTCATCGTGTACCTCCTTTTATTTATTTCATCATATCATAAAATGATTCAAATATTTAATTTATATAACAATAGTTTAATTCAAAAGTTTTAATTGAGGTTATGAATAAGGTTATTATCATTATTTTATTTTATACTAATAATAATTGTTTCTGTAGCAACTGATAAAATCTTGAATTTTGATTGTATAATAAAGACCCCGGACCCTTTTCAATCATTTGACCATCTTCTATAAGATAAAGCTGATTACAATGATTAAATACCGATAAATCATGAGAAACCATTATAATCGTTGTCGACTGTAATTGATTTAAATAATCAAGCATTATCTTCTGATTCGCTTTATCGACACCATTAAATGGTTCGTCCATTATCCATACATCCTTATTGCGTAAAATCATGCGTATAAAATGTAATCGTTTCTTTTCTCCGCCAGATAAATTCTCACCAAATGAATGTATCACTGTTTCACTGTTAAACGGCAACTGAAATTGCTCTAAAAGCTGATTTAACTGATGAGGATTTACATCTACAAACATATTTTCTGCAACAGTTCCATTGATAAAATGGTTATGCTGTTCCATTACATTAAACATCTGTAAAAGATTAGCCGGTGTTATTATCTTCTTGCCATTTAATAAATAGTTACCTTTCAATTGTTCTAATCCAAGAATAGTTTTTAATAAAGTCGATTTACCTGCACCACTTTGCCCAGCTATACCCACAAATTCACCTTGATGAACAGTCATATTAATATTTGAAAGCCGCTGATCGACGGTTACATCTTTCAGCTGAATTGTATGAACCTTTTCTTCTATATCTTGATAGTGGACGCGTTCATTTAATGTATCAAGATGATTAATCGATTGGTCAGTTTCTACTTTATGATATGGATAGTGAATCATAGGTATACTCATTTCAAAAAGTGTTATCGCAACCATTACGATACTTAAATACATCATTGTATCTCGGGTTGGATCAAACATCATTAAATATATTACTAAAAATATTGCAATCATCGCGATGAGGTTTAATAAAAAATCATACAGAATGATGACACTATGTTCTTTCTTAATTGCTTTTTGCATATCGCGTTGTTTTTGCACTAGCTGTTGCTGATAGTTATTTGTTTTATCAAATACTGTAAGTGCTTCCTGTGCTAGATGATAATCTAAAAGGTGATGCTCAAATTGATTTGTCGCTTCTATTTTTTTATTCACTATCTTTTTTAGAAATCGCGTAATCAATGTCGGTAGTAAAACTGTTAATAGCAACATTGCAATAAATAATACGATAACTGCATATATACTATACTGAGCATAAATACAAGTTACAATTACTGTAGTAATCATAGCGATGACAGGCGGATAAATGACTCTGAGTAGAAGATTCTGTAGTTTCTCAACATCATTTACAGTACGATTTAACAGTGTAGATAAATGATACTTTGAGTGAATTGTTATAAAGTTGTCGAGTAGATGACGTACAGTGGTTACACGGACATCTTTTAACATTTCAAATGTAGCATCATGACTTATTAATCGTTCGAAATATTTACAGATCGCACGTACGACACCAAATAATTTAATAGTGGCAACTAACGTGATCAAAGTATAAAGCGGTACTTCATACGCACTTTTAGACAACATCAGTCCACTAAGACTGAACATACCAATTGCAGTGAGGCCACCAATCGTTCCTATGATAATAGCGATAATAAGTGATTTTCTTGTCATTTTTGAAATATAGCGCACTATATCACCTCCGAAACTTTTACTTTATGATGTAGACTTACACGGCCATTTTTTACGAGCACTACATGTGATGCTGATTCTATCGTATGCTTATTATGCGCAATAATGAATACAGTACTTATGTCTTTAAGTTTATTGATTGCTTCATTTATGATGAGTTCACTTTCTATATCTAACATTGCTGTCGGTTCATCAAAGATAACGAGTAATTTAGGTTGAACAAAGACTCTCAGTAACATTAATCGTCTTGCTTCACCACCCGATAATTGTCGCTCACCTTGGCCGATGATCGTCTCGTATCCTTCAGGCATATTCTTAAACAAATCATGTAATTTTAATTGTTCTGCATACTGATAAATAATATTCTCGTCGATGTTCTGAAACATCGTAATGTTATTCATTATCGATGTGTTCAATATAATTGGATCCTGAGATAAATAGACGATATTATCCTTCAAATATTCTGGTAATGTCATTTCACCTGTTGCATACTGCAGCTGAGCAATCACTTTAGCAAGTGTGGATTTACCAGCTCCACTCGGTCCCGCTATTACATAGTGCTGCATCGGTATTTCAGTATCGATGGATAGTTCATAATCACTGTCCGCATATGTCACTTTCATATCGTTAAAAGTGATTGCGTTTTTGGCGTGATATAAAACTTCTGTTGTCTGCTCTTTTTCTTCCAGCGTTGATTCAATTAACTCTCCATAACCACTCGATTGTTTCCCAGTATGAAATGCTAAGCCCAGATCTTTTAATGCATTATAAAATTCAGGTGCTAACATAAGGACGACTACTGCCACATAAAACGACACAGATTTAAATACAATTAATGACAAACCAATTTCCAAAGCAATTATACCGATGGATAACATGGATACAAATTCAAGCATCAGCGTAGACAAAAAAGCTGTCTTCAATATTTTCATCGTATTATTTTTATACTGAATGGAGTATCCTTCAATTTTACCCATCGCTTTATCATCGTATTTAAAAAGTTTAATCGTCATAATTCCTTTCATGACATTTAAAAAATAATTTGAAAAATGATTTAATGAAAGCATCTGATCCGTTGCTTTTTTAGCGGTATTGATACCGATAATAATATAAAAAACTGGTATAAAGGGTGCTGTGATACACATAATCAGTGCTGTTTGATAATGAAATTTAAATAGAAATAAGATGATCATCAATGGAATTAACATCGATTTATAAACTTGCGGTAGATAATCAGCAAAAAATGGATGCACTCCTTCTACTCCTTGCTGACTTAAATTCATCAATTCTCCGGCATCATTATTGTTAAATAAAATCTTACTTCTTATATTATTTTTTATTTTATTACTTAAAAGATGGCCACTGTACTTTAGCAATGACTGGATGATTGCCCTAGAGACTAATATCAATAAAATTACAACTAAAGTCTGAGAGATTTGATATTGGTGTTTTGTTAAAATAAAGTCAACGACTTTACCAATTTCTAAACTCTGCGTAATAATAATAACGCTTAGCATAATACTTAATATAAATAACAGTATATGTATACCGATAAATGGTTTAGTAAGTTGTGTTAAAAATTTCACATAATCCCTCCTTGAATGCATTATAGCATTTATTGAACATTAAGTATAAATAGTGCATTCAGGCGGATTATGCTATAATTTTATAGAATTTAAAAAGTATATTAAAGGTGGTTCAATCATGGAATTTTTCGAATTAATTAAAGCGCTCATCCTTGGTATTGTTGAAGGATTAACAGAGTTCGCTCCTGTTTCATCAACAGGGCATCAAATACTTGTTGATGATATGTGGTTACAAACAAAAGAAGTGCTCGGCAGCCAGGAATCAGCCAACACATTTAAGATTGTGATTCAGCTTGGTTCTATTTTTGCTGCTGCATGGATTTTCCGTCATCGCTTTTTAGAAATGTTTCATCTCGAAAAAGATAAAACACCTCATCCTTCTGGGAAAAAACTAAATTTATTACATGTCTTTATCGGGTTATTACCTGCAGGAATTATGGGTTTATTATTCGATGATTTTATCGATGCGCATTTATTTTCGGTGCCTACTGTATTAGTTGGTTTAGCCTTAGGTGCCCTACTGATGATCGCTGCAGATCTTTATGCTAAGAAAGTCCCTAATCCAACAACAGTAGATGAGATCAGTTACAAAAATGCTTTAATTATTGGTATCGCGCAATGTTTAGCATTATGGCCAGGTTTCTCAAGATCAGGTTCAACTATTTCAACAGGTGTTCTGTTGAAGATGAATCATAAGGCAGCAAGTGATTTTACTTTTATTATGGCTGTGCCAATCATGTTTGCTGCAAGTGCTAAAAGTTTAATCAGCAATATCGAATACATCGAGAGCAATCAGATTATGTTCTACCTAGTTGGTTTTATCGGTGCATTTATTTTCGGTGTATTATCGATTCAATTATTCTTAAATTTAATCAATCGTGTTAAATTAATCCCTTTCGCGATTTACCGTTTAGTATTAGTTACTGTGATTGCAATTTTATATTACGGATTCGGGATTGGTCATGGAATCTAACATAACTATTTAATACAACTCACGCGGGAGTTGTATTTTTATTTCACATTTTCATAGTGAAAAAAGTGATTTTGATTATATTTCTGATTCAATAAGTGATACAATAAATATGTTATTTACACAACACATTTAAGGAGCATTTATGCTACAGAATTCGTTAGACTATCAAATGTATCTTGCACAGCGTGAGATTATTAAATTTTATAATCGAAATTTATTAAAAAACAAACAATTAAGTTACCAACATTATCTAGTATTAATGGTATTGCATGAAGAAAAAGTGATGCCGGTTCTTCAACTTGGTGAACGCCTATCATTTCAATCTGGAACAATTACTCCAATCTTAAAAAAGATGGAAGCGCGTGGTATCGTCTCTCGTCATAGAAGTGATGCTGATGAACGTATCGTGATGATTCAACTGACTGAGGAAGGTGAATCATTAGTTAGAGATTTATTTAAAGTACCTCTTGAAATGTTTAAAGTGAGTAAACTAGAAATTGAAGACTATAAAAAACTTATGGCATATAGCAAGAAAATAGTAGACAATGTCACTTATGAATAGCTTTTAAAAGATAACGAAGTTAAATGAATAACTTCGTTATCTTTTTATATATAAGGGTAAATACTATATAATAATGACTATTAATAGGTTAAAAGGAGAATCAGGCTATGAAAAAAGAAACGATAAAATCAATAGTTAATGTAGCTGCTTTAATATTAGTACCACTTTATAATGAACGTCATCGCATTAAAGATCATGATGAAGTTCAAAAAGCGACTGCTTTATCTTTGAAAGCAATGGATACTACAAAAGAAGTTGGTGCTAAAACGAAAGAAAAAGTTGTACATACTTCTCATAACGTGGCCAAAGCTGCTCATACTGTTAAAAGTGTATCCGTTGGTACTGCTCAATTTGTAAGCCAAAAAGCACAGGATACTAAGAAAAAACATCACTATAATCAACAAATGAATTTATATAAAAAGAACGAGAAAGTAGCTCAAAAAAATGAAAAGAAACTTCAAAAAGAAATTAATAAATTAGACAAGAATTTATCTAAACATATTGAAGATCGTCGCAATGAAGAAAATAAAAATATAAATGCACGACAAAAAGAACTTAAAAAAGAAATGAAACAATATAAAAACTATGAAGTAAAACTTCCTGAAGAAATAAATGCTAGTAATAATATACAATCACTATCGCAACCATTTGTAAAAAATACAAATGTATCTGCATCTGCTACACCACAAAAAGAAAAGACTCAAAAAACTGCTGTAAAAGCTGAAGAAAACTATGATAATGCGCAGTTATTTGAAAAGCATCGTCAGTTGATGGCACAGCAAATTGACAATCGTTAATCGGATTATTGTCGATGCAGATAGTTCTCCAGTCATTCAAGAAGTGATTCATATCGCTGAAAAGTACAAGCTCAAAGTGTTGCTCGTTAAAGACTTCTCACACTTTACAATGCAAGATTTTCCTGATTTTGTTGAAACAAAATATGTTGATACAGGTAACGATAGTGCAGATTACGAAATTAAAAGGATTGCTACGAAGCGTGATATCGTCGTTACTGGAGATTACGGTTTAGCAAGTCTATTAATCAATTATACTATCGTGATGCATCACAATGGTAATATATATACGAAAGACAATATCGATTTATTGTTATTAACACGTTATCATAATCAGATTGAACGTAATGCAGGAAAACGAATAAAAGGTCCTTCAAAGTTTACAATGAATGATCGCCATAGTTTTGTAACTAAATTAGAACAATGTATTGAAAAAAACTTAGCACCTTAACTGCTAAGTTTTTTTGATAATACTTTTAATTTTGATAATCCTTGACGAACAATGCGTTTCTCATCTTTAAATCCTGATTTAATAAAAGCATAATATGCATCATTATTTACATTTACCATTAAATAAATCGCTGTAATTTCTGGATGATATTCTAATAAATATCGCTCTAGTGCTGCAAGCGATGCTTTAAAATAACCTTTATTCTGTTCAGAAAAATTAATTGAAAGGCCACGTAAGTATACTGCATGTTGAGGTGCACCAATCGTCTCTAATATCTCGCCTGCCTCTAATGCAAATACACCGATGAGACGGTCCTGTTCTTCAATGATAAAGGGGATGTATTGTGGTTTATTTCGTGTTAGTATAAATCTTGGATGACCTGCATACACCATTTGTCTTGCTGGTAATTCATAATGACTCAAATCGATGTCATTTATTGTGTCTACCGGTTTAATGTTAATCAAGATATTCACTCCATTTCATTACAACTTATAATACCATAAAAGAAAGGATTTTTTACATGAAAAATATCGCTGTATATTGCGGATCAAATAAAGGAGTTAATCCTAACTATGAGATATTTGCTTCTGAACTTGGTCAAACACTCGTTAAAAATAATATAGGATTAGTGTTTGGTGGCGGTAAAGTTGGTTTAATGGGTATTATTGCTGATAGTGTCATCAATAACGATGGTCGCGCAATTGGCGTAATCCCCAACTTTTTACAGGAAAAAGAAGTAGCACACCCAAATCTAACGGAACTTTATACTGTAGACACGATGCATCAACGTAAAGATATGATGTCTTCATTATGTGATGGATACATCATGATGCCAGGTGGTGCCGGAACACTTGAAGAATTTTTTGAAATATTTACATGGGCGCAACTCGGCCTGCACCAAAAACCGATTGGCATTCTGAATGTCGACGGCTTCTATAATCCATTAATCGAAATGCTTGAAAAAATGATTCAGGATGGATTTATAGATGAACATTATCGTCATCTTGCCATCGTTGAAAGTAATCCTGATACTTTGATTGACAAGATGAACAATGCAACACCTGTAAGTATTAAACGTTATGACGAAAAATAATCCTGCTCGCTCATCACTTTAATACCATTTCGTTCTAACAAGGCGCTCGTTACTCCAGCGCCTTGTTTTTTTGTGCCGCTAAATGTTCCATCATATATTTGTTTGTTTCCACAGCTCGGACTGTTAGCCTTTAGGATAACTGTGTCAACGTTTTCTGCTAACAAAATCTTTAATGTTGCTTCTGCTCCTTTGAGAAACGCCTCAGTTACATCTTTATCGCTAACCGTCACCACCTTTGCCTTCCCATCTAATACATCAAATCCATCTCCTCCGATAATCTCAGCAGGATCACGCGGTACATTTAACCCACCCAGAAGTTCGGGACAAGCATGTATCGCTTTACCCTCATTTATGAGTGCTATAAGACGTGTAACACCTTGCGAGCCACCATCGTATCTTACATATTCTCCTATTAAACAACTACTGATTAATATCATTTATCTCACTTCCAGATAGATATTTATGAAATAACACTTGTTCATTCAGGGGATGATACTCATTTATCAATGGATGTTGAAATGAACGAACAAATGTCATATTTAATTTTTCCATTATTCTTCTGCTCGGTCTATTCATTAAACTTGTATAACTATATACTTCTTTAATTCCTTTTTTCTGAGCATAGTGTAATACACCTCGTGCACCTTCAGTAGCATATCCTTGATGCCAAAATTCTTTTCTTAGACGCCAGCCAATCTCATAACAAGGCATAAAGGGTAGATTAAAATGCCTTGCCGGAATTAAATACTGCATCCCGATAAAACCGATAAATTCATTTTTTTCTTTTAAGGAAACTGCGAAAAGGCCTAAGTCATATTGTGCAATTTCAGCCTGCATGATATAAAAGGCAATTTCACTTCTCGCACTGCTCATTACATCCGGAAAATAACGTCGTACATCAAAATCACTATTCATTGCTTGAAATTTTGGTAAATCACTTTCCTGCCAATCTCTAAATAATAATCTCTCGGTCTCAAAATATATCATGATATCCTCCTGTTGATATAAATATACCAAATTCAACGTCTAACTTAAATGAAGACATAGGAAAAGAGTGAAACAAATAAAATTGTTTCACTCTTATAATGAATTATTTATAAACAATAATTTTCGCTGTCGTTTTATCTTTTGATTCTCCAACCACTTTTACTTTCAAGCCATATTTCGGCAGGATTTTCCCTGCATGTGGCTGTGCTTTATTTGAATAGTCTTTATTGTCATCGAATAAAGAATTTGCAACTAATGATTTATCTACTAAATTAGTTTTTTCATCTAATGTAATTTTTAACGGATCTTGTTTAGTTAAGCTAAATGCTGCATCACGCATTTGCCATTGTGTTGATGCTGGATCTGGACTTTCTCCATCCCAAACAAGTGCATTTTGATCTGCATCTACAATACCAACATAACCTTCACCTGGGTGTTTACCGACATGGTTGTCACTAAATGATTCATCGACATATTCTACGATTAAACCAGGATTATAAGTTAAGAAACCATCACCGCGTTTAATATGTGCTAATCCACCATCAATCTTGTTATGGCTTCTCCATTGTAATAAATAATAGTTTTTACTGTATTTCTTACCGTCAGATACACTGAAACCATTTAACTCAAACTTTGGTGTTGTTTCAGCGCCATCCTCTAATACTACTTTACCATCTGCAGTTACTTTTAAATCGTCTAAGTAAAGTCCTGGTGCAGTAAATCCACTATCGGTTTTATAAAGTACGCGTAACTGAACTTTTTGACCGGCAAACTGATCTAGATTGAATTTAGCATCAACAAATCCATCACTTATACCATCGATACCATTACCCATATTAGATCCGCTATTTTCAGGATCATTATTATTCGTAATATTACCTTCTAAATTTGTCCATTGCTCACCATCAGTAGAAGCCTGAACATATGCATAGTCATAACCTTTTTCGATGTCATACCAAGCATTAAATGTAAATTCAGCAGATTTTGTTCCTGTTAAATCAACAGTAGTTGACAGTGTTGTTTCTAAATCATTATCAGAACCACTATGATACAATTTAGATCCAGATTTAGGAGTTACAATGTTAGTAACTTTATCTGGTAACGTTACTTTCACTGCATCATTATTCGTACCTTTCGTTGTCGCTTCATCCAATAAAAACTCCTGAGGCACACTTGTTACATCTTTAACATCTACTTCACTACCTGTTTGCCAGTTACCACCATGAAAATCCTGTAACATTTCTTTCATGTATGGATCAAATCCCGTTGGCTCTGTACCAGGGATTTTACCAGCCCAGCTACCACTTGACATGATTGACCAGAATGAAACAGGTTCACCTTTACCGGAGTAAATAGTATCGTACTCATCTGGCAAGCCTAAGTCATGTCCAAACTCATGTGAGAATACCCCTGCAGCACCATCCTCAGGTTGAATCGTATAATCGATAACAGCAAGTTTTCCTCCGAAGCGATCCTGACCTGATTTAGTATTTGGAATACTGTATGGTTCACCTTGTTCGTCAAAGTCTAAATTCCATCGATGACTCCAGATAGCATCTGCACCTAGACGACCACCACCAGCTTCTTCACCAGGTGATGCGTGAATGATCATAACGTGGTCTACAATACCATCCTTTTCATTTAATACACCATCTCCATCAAGATCATATCTATCCCACTGATCATATTCCTCTAAGTTGACATTAGGATCTTTAGCTGCAGCTTCAAGCGCTTCTTTAACAAGCTCCTTCGGTCGTTGATCACTTCCATCAGCATCCGGATAGTTTCCACCGTAATAAGCTGCTTCATGTTTCGCTGTATACCAGCCATGCACATCTCCGTCTAATGCGTAACTGCCTCCGGACTGGTTATTATAATATTGTTGCATACTTACTAATGTTTCACCATTAGGACCTTTGTAACCATCTTTACTAAATACCATGTCCTGGAAATGACTCATAGGATAATCTTCATAGAACATATCAGATTCTTCTTTAGTGATTGTAGAGTTTTTATGATCCGGAAAGTCGATTGCTAAAAGTAAGACTTTGTCTGTACGCTTTTCACCTGAATACGCTTCAGGTACTACCGATGGTAAATTTTTAGCGTGTCCTAATTTTTTCCCTTTGCCTTTTGTATATTTATTTTGTGCATTTTTTGCATTTTTCTTTGTTGTGACTTTATTATATTTCTTATCAAATGCACCTTTATTTTTTATGTATTTGTTAGACTGCTCCTGCTTATGTTTTAAAAATTTTTGTACTGCTTTCTCTGCTTCAGCTCTAGAAGCCGTTTTAGAAAGTATTCCTTCTTTTTGTAACATCTTTATTAATCGTTCTTCATTTGCAATACTCGCATCGAAACCACTGCCACTCATGGTCTGTACTTTCGTATCAGCATATGCTGCACCGCTTGTTAAACCAAGACTTGAAAACCCTAAAGATAACGCAAGTAGTGAAGAAAATAATTGTTTTTTCTCATCGCTTAGCCCCCGAATGTTTTTAAATTTTTGTTTCTTAAATCATTATCTTCTAAATTTTCAGAATTGTAAATATATTTTTAACATTTTTATTATTACAAATATGTAACAAAAAGTGGATGAGAAATTTGTCTTAGCCCTCTTCTGTTTAACAGCTTAAACGGCGGAACAGAAGTTGCCCCTACGACAAAAACCGAACAAAAACTATAAATCAAAGAGCGATTTATTAGTTTTGTCCGGTTTTTGCTTGTGGCAGAACACTTCTGTCCCAGCCTCTCTCTCTAAATTATTTACTTGAAAATACTGATTTTCGCTACTGTTCCATCAGTATTTTGATCTTCAACTTTAATCTTTATACCAAGTTGCGGCAATATACGACTAGTATCTGGTACCTGCATGTGATCTCTAGCAGATAAACTATAACGTTTATCTGTAAATAAAGTTACAGGTTTAGTTGATTTTTTCTTAAAGAAATAATTTTTTGCTTTGTTAAACTGCCCATAACTTTTCGTATTAAATGGTGCATCAAACACTTGCGTATCTGACATCGGTATTAAACCATCTGGTGTTGATATATTAGATGGACTAGCATCAACTACACCAACTAAGCTTTTACCAAAGTGTTTAGATAAATTTGCGTTATCTGGGTACATTTCATTTACATACCAGATTAATAAACCTTTACCATATTGATTGATACCAAAAGGATCCTTTATATGCGAAAGTCCTTTATCTACACCATTATGTGAACGCCATTCTAACAGATAATAATGATTATAGTTTTTCACTTTGCCATTCTTATCTTTCTTTCGTATTGGTGGTAAATTCAATTTCACAACATCATTATTAACACCTTTAATACTTGCCTGATCTAATAAATAATATCTTTTTTTCGAAGAAATATTCTTATAGTTCACTTCACTACCTAGTATCCAGTTCCCACCGTAAATTTGTTGTAAATCTGACTTTGCAAATGGACTTAGACCGACTGGTTCCATACCGGGAATAATACCCGCATCTGCACCATAGCTCATCAATGACCAGAATCTTACTGGTTCTCCTGCATGACTATTTGCATTCGGCGCTGTGTCATATTCATCAATTAAACCAAGCATATGTCCAAATTCATGTGAGAATGTGCCCACGGTACTATCTTCAGCTAAAATACCGTATTCAGCGATACCTAGACGATTTTTATAGAATTTTGAATGTTTGCTGTACGTCCCTGGAATAGACTTTGGATTACCATTTTTCGAAAGCGCTACTTCAGAAACATGTTCCCAAATTGAATTCTGTAAGAACTTACCTCCGCCTTCACTCTCACCGATACCACTAAATACAACGACAAATTTATCGACGATGCCATCCGGTTCCTTCATATTACCGTCCTGGTCTAAATCATAATAATCATATTGGTCATATTTATTCATATCGATACTTTTATCCTGGGCTGCATGCGCAGCTGCTTCCATAATTAACTCAGTTACTTTTTCATCTTCATTATGACCATAGTAATTAAGAGGATGTTTCGCACGATACCATCCTGTTACTTGCCCTTGTAGTTCTAAACTATTTCCAGATACATTCTGATAATACTTTTTAATAGAATCATACTTTTTCTGATCGGGTCCTGTAATTGAATCTCCAAAGAATAACTGCTCATAATAAGACTTGTCATACACTTTACGATAATTTTCAGTATCGGCTTTCGTCAAAGTAGACGCTGGGCTATTACTGAAGTCCATCATCACGACAAGTACGTTTTCTTTCATCGGTTGTTCACGATAAATTCTTTTTTTAAATGCCGGCACTTTATTGGCAACAGTAGCGCTTGATTTAAGTACTGGTTCATTCACTTTAATCTTATCGGTATTATCAAACTTAATTTCTTCTTCTGTCTTTGGTAATTGTGTATTTGTGGCATATGCCATACTCGTTGGTAACAATACAATCGAAATTGCTGCTATTGATAATGTTTTAATGAATTTATTCATTGCCTTACCTCACAATCATCTTTTCTTTTTGTATTAATTGATTTTTCGCATATATATTAATCGTAATCTCACCGTTCGCTTCTCTAGCTATCTTACCATGAAAATAGCTATGAAAACGATTTTCATTTTTTTTAGTATCATAAGCACGCGATTGTCCGGGCGGATTGCCATCAAAAAGACCGACTTGCTCACCATCTGCATCAATCAGTTCAATTGAAACTTGATTCAGCTGTTCCTGAGTATATACATCCACGGTGAAACGCTGACCGATATTTACCGTCTTTGGATACTGGACGTCAATTTTACTTCCTGTTATCGTTTTTCCCCGTGTACTTTTACTATCTTCATTCTCTTTTTTATTATTTATAGATTTATTATTCTGTTGATGATCGCTACCTGGTACAGTTACATGCTTTGTATCTTTGCCAAAACTACCTGGTTCAAAAGTTGATGGATCGTACCATTTATAATCATGTCCAGGTGTTCCCCAAGGCTCACGTTTCGGTTCTGTTGATTGCTCAGGTACTTCAAAATTTAACACTTTCGTTGGCTTATCCAAAGAAAACTTACCATTTAAAGAAGAATAGTCTTCCTGTTTCATCATCCACTTTACGAGATTTTCCATTAAAATTTGATGATCCATCTCGCGAATACCATCGTATGTCTGCTTTTCCTGACCATTATCTTCACGCACATATTTTGGTGTGTTATCTTCAACGATTGATGAATCACCGATAAATACGGCTTTGCCTTTTCCTAGTTTACTAATAGCAATAAAGGCACCTTCATCTTTAAAACCATTCGTATAGACCCCTTGATCTACCGCATGCGACCATTTATCATGTTTCGATAATTTTTCAGGGTAGATGATACCTTTAGCGATTTCAGGATTAGTTATCATGATTGTGCTGCCGGCATGCATATTTACTTTCTCAACATTATCGAGCAGTCCAAACGCATTGTCTTCGTCTTTCGCTGACAATACGACATCATCTAATGCATTATATCTGAATCGTACTCCGAAAGTTTTACTTAAATAATCGCTTGATGTAACATCCTGCATTCTGTCAGAATTTATTTCATCCTGTGACATACCTTTTGTAATATTGCGAAATGCACCGCGTCGATATCCATTAAAAATTTCCGAGGCATCAAAGCGATTTAAGTTTCTGTCAGCGTTATAATGATCTGCAATCATCATGATGCTACCACCACTATTGACATAATCTTTAATCGCTTGTTGCTCACTTGCTTTTAAAGGTATATTTGGTTCCGGCATAATAAATGCTTTATATTGTTTTAATAATTTCAGTGTAATCTCTGCCTGATAATCTGTAGAAGCTGTTGTGAAACCTAACTTATTAATGTCATCATTAAACGTAGAAAATCCACCATCGATAACCCAATCCGCTTCACCAGCAGTCACGCCATGCGAAGCATCAAATAATATTTCGTTTGCGTCATCAGATTTAAGTTTTGTTGTGTTAGATTCATCTGCCGAATTACAAGCAGTTAGAAATATCGTTGCTGCAAATAATGCTGTTATTTTTTTCATATGCATCCTCATTAAAATAGTGTATTAATATATATTATGACATATACACTAACACACTACTGTAAGTTTATTTTGTTGTTACTATTTAGTTTTATAAGAAATTAATCTCACTTTAACTTTGTCATTTTGAAAATTGACATCTTCATCTTTCGGTGTTGTAACAGTTACATCTGCTAAATCATCTGATTCGTTGAATTCATAAGTAACTAAATAACTTTCAAAATCCTGATCAAAGTTTGGTTTCTGTGCAACAATGCGATTGATATCTCCATAACTATCTTTAACAGTGTAACCCGTGATTGCTTCAAGTTCACGTGCTATTTCTGATAATTTAAATGATTTACCTTCCAGCAGTACAAATTTCTCTTCATGCATATCGAACGCCTCCGTAGTCTTTTCTTACATATTCCCGATTCTATCAGTAAAAAACATTCAAAATATCTATCTCTTTCACTGCTGAATTAAATATCCTTTTGACTGCTTATCTGTTTTATCTTTCATATCTTTCGCCTGTGAAACGCCACCCTTAATAAATAGATGCGCTTTACCTGTTTCGACCTGCTTATAGTCTTCCTTATTAATAGCGATTGATTTATAACTTATTGTTTTTTCCTTTGGCGCATATTCACTGTAATTATTCTTACTTTTCTTCATTGAACTTTCCTGTAATTCCGGTGTTATAAAAGAAGCATTTTCAGAAAATATTTTCTTATCACCTAAATCCAGAACACCGATATTATTATAGTATAACGGCTTATCTAAAGTATTCTCTGCAGTTACTTCATAGATTAGTACATAACCTTCTGTCTCACCATCGAACAGTACGACCTGATCTTTTGGCATATCTGTTACTTTAAATATTTGTATACGGTTAATTGATATCTTCATGCCGGCATCATTAAAATCAAGTCCGACGTTACGAATTGATTTAATCGTTTGAATTTTACCATTTGTACTTGCCGCAATTGTGTTTGGCATGGTCGCTTTATTTCTTGCCTGTGCTGTTTTCTTTTCTTTCTGCGCACGCACTTTAGCTTCCTGTTCAGCTTTTTGTTTTGCGATCAATCGATTGCGTCTATCGATAGCCTCCTGCTTTTTCTTCGCAGCTTCTTCACGCTTAATTTGAACTTTTATTTCAGCTTCTTTTTCTTTTTTCAGCGTATCTATTTCAGACTGCTTTTCTTTAATTTCTTTATCAATCGATTTATTATCTTCCTGTAATGATTTATATTCTTTTTCTGATTTATCTTTTTGCTGCTTTAATGATTCTATATCTTTTTTTATCGCTGTTGTATCATCATTGCTACAGCCAGTTAAAAATAAAGCACCTGAAATTGCTAAGTACGCAAAGTTTTTCAAGTTAATCCCACCTTCATCATTCTATCTTTATTTTAACATAGAATATAAATTTCGTATGGAATTAACATTTGGTTAAAATCTTATCTTTTGCTTTATAAAAAGAAATAACGAACAATAATAATATATCATTAAGAGGAGGAATAATTATGAAATATAAAATAATTCATAGTCCTGTATCAAAAAGCACACCGAATCACATGATCCTGCCAGTTATCGTCTATCAGGAAGTTGAAGGAGATTTTACTGAAATATTTAAACATAATCAATGGACAGGTATATGGACAAATGGTGTATTTGACTATCATCATTTCCATCCTAATACACATGAAGTGCTTGGTATCGCTTCAGGTGAAGCAACCTTAATGATAGGCGGTGAATCAGGAAGTCAGTTAAAAGTAAAACAAGGTGATGCATTATTACTCCCTGCAGGCTATGGTCATAAAAGTCTCGAAGCAAGTAAAGATTTTAAAGTAGTCGGTGCATACCCAACAGATATTGATGTTGAAACGTTAACAAGCTATGAAGAAATCCAAACAATTAACAGTACGATAAATAGTGTAAAGTTACCAGAACACGACCCTATCGAAGGTGACAAAGGTGTAATGTTTAAAGAATGGCACAATATTTATTATTGTAGTACATATGTGAAATAATGATAAAAGGAGCAGAAATTTAATTCTGCTCCTTTTATTTTAAAACCACTTCTTTATTCGGAAGTAGCCTATCATTCCAACCGTAATAGCAATCATCACAATCCATACTGCTAAATATCCGTATTTCCAGTGCAATTCAGGCATGACATCAAAGTTCATCCCGTAAATTCCTGCAATTAAAGTCAGTGGCATAAAAATTACTGAATATATTGTTAAAATTTTCATGATATTATTCATTCTAAAAGAGTTCAGTGAGATATAATTATCACGAATATCCGCTGTCATCTCACGGGAAGATTCAATCATCTCTACCTGCTTAATTAAATGGTCATTAATATGATGCAGAAATATTTTCTGTTTCTTACTTAATGCCAATACTCTGCCTTCTAATAGTCGATATACTAAATCTCGCATTGGCAATACTGTACGTCTAATCAATAATAGATCTTCTCTCAAATCAAACGTTTCATCTATTAAGTTCTCAGTTGATATATCTACTGAGTGCCTATCTTCAAACGAGAATACTTTGTCTTCTAAATCATATACGAACGGGAAATAGTTATCGACGATGGCGTCAAGCGTTTTATACATCACTTCATTTGTCGTAACCTTTTCATTCGGCTTTTTGTTTAGCATCGTATGCCAGACTTTATCCACCTCTTCAGAAGCTTCTTTATGATAAGTCACAATAAGGGTTGAATTGATAAAGATATCAATTTCTTCAGGTTTCATCGTACGCAAGTCAATTGCATGAAAGACGAAAAATAAATAATCATCATATTCTTTATATTTCGGGCGTTGTTTAACCGTCGTTGCATCTTCAATAGATAATGGATGAAAGTGAAAAAACTGACTTAGCAGTAAATTCTCTTCTTTTGTTGGTTCACTCATATCCACCCACAACCATTTCGGCGTTACTTCTATATCATAGGGTGAATCACAAACATGCAACGTATTCGTTTCATCAATATAAAGCGTTCTAATCATTTTGCACCTCTATTATTTTTATCATTCGATTACTATGCTCTTTAAATTGATATCCTAATCTTTCATTTAATTGTTTCATCGGAAAATTTCTCGTATCAACATCACTGTATATAATACCAATGTGTTGTTCTTTGGCGATTATTTCAACAAAGTTCTTGAGTTGTATCGCGTATCCTTGATTACGATATTCCGGATAAACAAATGTTGATTTAATATGTATTCCATCATCTATTGCATACCAAATGTATGCACAGATTTTGTTGTTTTGTTCCAGGACTATAATCTGATCTTGCTTATTCTTCATCAGTAATTGAATTGATTCGTACCGCAAATCAATATCCAAAGGTGTTACTTTATATGATGAATCGTAAGTTAATGGGATATTTTCATGTAATGCGGCAATTTCTTTTATCTTAATTGTTTCATTTATCAATAATTTCCTCATGTTATTTCACCTTTTTTATTGTACATGGATATGTTTGATAACTCCACACTAAACTTAAATATTAATGGACTCCAAAAGCTATAAATCTTAGCTGTTATATATACAAAAAACAAAATAATAATGTGTACCATTACAGATAAAAAGCTATAAATCAACATTTTCAAAAAAATTAACCGTTTCCAAAATAATGTGATTATTTTCACGTAAAGTTGTTATAATAGTATTGTGAAGTATTTAACATAATGAAAATTTGGAGGGATTAATATGTTTAAAGAAGAAACTAAAAAAACACATGCTTGGGAAGGTTTTAAAACTGGTAAATGGAACAAAAGAATCGACGTTCGTGAATTTATCCAACTAAACTACACTTTATATGACGGTAAAGATGAGTTTTTAGCTGGACCAACTGAAGCAACTAAGACATTATGGGATCAAGTTATGCAGTTAACAAAAGAAGAACGTGAACGTGGTGGTATGTGGGATATGGATACAAAAATACCATCTACTATCACATCGCATGACGCAGGTTATTTAAATAAAGATCTTGAAACAATTGTCGGTGTTCAAACTGAGAAACCTTTCAAACGCTCTATGCAACCATTTGGTGGTATTCGTATGGCAAAAGCTGCTTGTGAAGCATATGGCTATGAATTAGATAAAGAAACTGAAAAAACATTTACAGATTATCGTAAAACACACAATGCTGGTGTATTCGATGCATACTCTAAAGAAATGTTAGCTTGTCGTAAAGCTGGTGTCATTACAGGTCTTCCAGATGCTTACGGACGTGGTCGTATTATCGGTGACTACCGCCGTGTTGCATTATATGGTGTAGATTTCTTAATGAATGAAAAACAAAAAGACTTCAATAACTTATCATCAGTAATGTCAGAAGACATTATTCGTTTGCGTGAAGAAGTTTCTGAACAATATCGTGCATTAAATGAATTAAAAGAATTAGGTAATATTTATGGATTTGATATTTCTCGTCCAGCTGAAAACTTTAAAGAAGCTGTTCAATGGACTTACTTAGCATACTTAGCAGCAATTAAAGAACAAAACGGTGCTGCAATGAGTTTAGGTCGTGTATCTACATTCTTAGATATTTATGCAGAACGTGATTTAAAAGCTGGTACAATTTCAGAAATCGAAGTACAGGAAATCATCGACCACTTCATCATGAAATTACGTTTAGTTAAATTTGCACGTACACCAGATTACAACGCATTATTCTCTGGAGACCCTACTTGGGTAACTGAATCAATCGCTGGAGTCGGTATTGATGGACGTCCATTAGTTACAAAAAACTCTTTCCGTTTCTTACATTCATTAGATAACTTAGGTCCAGCACCAGAACCAAACTTAACTGTATTATGGTCTACACGTTTACCTGAAAACTTCAAAAAATATTGTGCAAAAATGAGTATTAAAACAAGCTCAATTCAATATGAAAATGACGACTTAATGCGTGAAAGTTATGGCGACGACTATGGTATTGCTTGTTGTGTATCTGCAATGAAGATCGGTAAACAAATGCAATTCTTCGGTGCACGTGCAAACTTAGCAAAAACATTATTATATGCAATCAACGGTGGTGTTGACGAAGTAAGCGGCGCACAAGTTGGACCAAACTTCGCGCCTATCACTGATGAAATTTTAGATTATGATAAAGTTTACAAACAATTTGATCAAATGATGGAATGGTTAGCTGGCGTTTATATTAACTCATTAAACGTTATCCACTATATGCATGATAAATATAGCTATGAGAGAATTGAAATGGCTTTACACGACACTGAAATTATCCGTACAATGGCTACAGGTATTGCAGGTCTTTCAGTTGCAGCCGACTCATTATCAGCAATCAAATACGCTAAAGTGAAAACAATCCGTAACGAAGATGGTTTAGTTGTAGATTTCGAAACTGAAGGAGATTTCCCTCAATACGGTAACAATGATGCACGTGTCGATGATATCGCTGTAGAATTAGTAGAATCATTTATGGGTAAATTACGTAAACACAAAACTTACCGCGATTCAGAACATACAATGTCAGTACTTACTATCACTTCAAACGTTGTATATGGTAAGAAAACAGGTAATACACCTGATGGTCGCAAAGAAGGAGAACCTTTTGCACCAGGTGCTAACCCAATGCACGGCAGAGATAAAAACGGTGCTTTAGCTTCATTATCTTCAGTTGCGAAGTTACCTTATGATTGCTGTAAAGATGGTATATCTAATACATTCTCAATCGTACCTAAATCATTAGGTAAAGAAGATGATTCACAACAACAAAATTTAGTTGGTGTACTTGATGGATATGCAATGCAGCATGGTCACCACTTAAACATTAACGTATTTAACAGAGAAACTTTACTTGATGCGATGGAACATCCAGAAGAATACCCTCAACTTACAATCCGTGTATCAGGATATGCAGTAAACTTTATTAAATTAACAAGAGAACAACAATTAGATGTTATTTCAAGAACATTCCATGAAAAAATGTAGTATATAACAATGCACTAAGTAATTAAAGGACGGGGATTTAAATGATTAAAGGACATATTCATTCAGTAGAAAGTTTAGGTACGGTAGACGGACCTGGTTTACGCTATATATTATTTACACAGGGTTGCCTCCTACGTTGCCAGTTCTGTCATAATCCTGATACATGGGAAATCGGTGCACCTTCAAGAGAAGTTACTGCTGATGAAATTGTAGAAGAAGTAGTTCCTTACATCCCCTACTTTAACGCTTCAGGTGGTGGCGTAACTGTTAGTGGTGGTGAACCGTTACTGCAGTTACCATTCCTTGAAGAGTTATTTGCAAAGTTAAAGCAGCAAGGTATTTCTACTTGTGTTGATACATCTGCAGGTTGCTTTAATGAGACACCAGCATTTATGCATCATTTCGATGAAATGCAGAAGAACACCGATTTATTTCTATTAGATATTAAACATATTGATAATGAGAAACATTTGAAACTAACAGGTAAACCTAATACTCATATATTAAGATTTGCTCAAATGCTTTCAGAAAGAAAACAACCTGTCTGGATCAGACATGTACTTGTGCCAGGTATAACAGACGATAAAGAAGATTTAATCAAACTCGGCGAATTTATCAATCGTCTAGAGAACGTAGAAAAATTTGAAATACTTCCTTATCATCAACTTGGGGTACATAAATGGGAAGCATTGGGTATTCAATATCCTTTATCTGATGTTGAACCACCGAGTGATGAAGATGTAAAACTTGCATATGATCTTGTAAACTTTAAAGGCAAGACGCCACTAAATAATTAAAAGAAGCTTCCAGCATTTTGAACATCACCCTGTCAAGTAGACACTTAAAAAAATAAAACTTAGTTACTCGGCTGCGCTTGTATTAGCGCAGCCATTTTTAATGAAATACGATCGCCATTAAAAAATTTAATATACTTTCTAATCTCTTTTTTAGCTTGATCAAAATCCTCAAAAATATATTTTTTACTTTTAAAAATCTCCGATTTTAATAAACCCCAAAACCCTTCCATTGGGCCATTGTCTATGCATCTGCTAACTCTAGACATACTTTGTATCATTTTAGCTTCTTTCAGTTTTTTATTAAAATTTCTACTTGTGTACTGAAACCCTCTATCACTGTGAAAAATAATATCTTCAGTCTCATTTTCTTTTTTAGCTTTATTAAATGTATTAAAAACTAATGGATTATCATTTCTTCGTGAAACTTCATAACTCACAATCTTTTTAGAACCTAAATCATAGATTGCACTAAGGTATACTTTTTTGCCGTTTCTTAATTTGAACTCTGTCACATCTGTTAACCATACTTTATTTGGCTCGTTTTGTTGAAAATCTCTATTTAACACATTTAAAGCAGTTGTTTCTGGAGTACTACGGATGTATTTTTTCTTTTTCTGGCGGATCAAAGCTTTAATATTATATTTTTGAGTGATTCGTTGTACTTTTTTATGGTTAACCTGATATTCAGTAAATAGTCTTAAATAGATATAAATTCTTCTGTAACCGTAAGTACCACCAGACAAGTTGTATATTCGAAGAATTTCATTCTTTAAATTTTCATTTTCAATTTCAGTGCTTGGAATTATTCTATTTAACCATTTGTAATAACTTGATCTTGAAATACCTAGAGCATCACATATCCATTTAATAGGATATCTTTCTTTTAGTTCAGTTACAGTTTTATATGATGCTAATTGTTTAACTTTTGATTCATCAACTGCCTTTCGATTTGTTTTCTCTTTTTTAAAGCTTCATTCTCTAGTTCTAGAAATTGATTTCTTGATTCTAATGCTTTTAATTTCAATTTCAATTGTTCCTCAGTACTCAATGTTTCTGTAGGTTTTCCTTTTCCACGTCCATCTATAAGTCCTGTTTCACCATGTTCATTATATTTTTTCACCCAGCTATAAACCTGAGAATATTTCACTTTGAAATTCTCAGCAGTACTTTTGTAATCAAATTCGTTACTTATACAATAATTTACGATTTCAATACGCTCTTCTAAAGTAGTTTTTCTAGCTTTCATATTATATACCTCCGGTTTTGGAGAATAAGTTTTATTCTCTTTTCCTTCAGTATACTTTATTACCCACTTACGTATAGTTTCATGAGATGGAATGTTATATTCTGCTGCTAATGTTTGAAATGATTTGCCCGTTTGAATATACTCATGAATAACACTTTTTTTAAATTCCGAGGTATATGAATGATTATTTTTTCTTGATTTAAGAGAGTGAATACCATGTTCTAAGTATCTTCTATATTCAGCTGCGAGTGTAACTTTATTAATATCCAAACCAAACTTATTTATGATACTGCTAAATGAATTTCCGTCTTCATACAAATCGAAGATTTGTTGATATTTATCAAGTGTAATTTTCTTTTTTCTCAAATTAAAAACTCCCTATAAAGTTTTCACTTTTTAAGTGTCTACTTTATAGGGAGCATATCATTTGCTGGAAGCTTCTTTCGTATTAACTATCTCTATGTTAGTCATCCTCATATGTATCGAGCAACATCATTTCATCATAGTTAATCGATTGTCTGAGTTCTACTGCTAAACTTGTCGTTATCTTTCCTCTAGCTAATAGACGGTTGACTAAATCTTTCTCAGCATTTAATACATCTAGTGCAAATAACGTTTCGTCATCTTCTAGTGTCTCACTTGTTGCATTTCGTTTTAATTGATTCACCCTATTTAAATAATTATCTGATACTAATGCAATTTCCACACGATTGTCTAAAGTCATTTCTTCACTTAAACGCTGGACGACATTGTAATGAACACGCGCAGCGACCTTTTGTATTTCATATAAATTATTCTTTATCGATAAAGAACTCGCCTGATTAATGCGATTTGCAAATTCTTTACGTTTGCGATGCATTCTAAATAGAAACAGCATACGTCTAAAAAAGTTAGTAGAGTGAAATATTTTAGAACGTTCAATATATTGTACATAGTTGTTAAATGAACTTTGAGTAATTTCATTTGAATCAATCATCTCATCTAAAGTCTTCATTTCCACATTCATCGCAATCGCATGCAGGCGATCAATTTCTTTCGGACTATGATTTCTATCGGTTACTTCACTATAAAAACCAACCTGCATCGTATATTGACGAATTAGATTTCCAGCAATCATACTATTTTCTTCTGTCGTATTATCATGAATATATTTAATACCGTATTCTTTTAACTTGATACGCGCATCATTAAAGCTAAGCATCGATTCATCAACAACCTCTTTAACTTTCGGCGTCAATATTGGCAAGAAGATTTGTGCGACAACTAAGCTGATGACAATAACACCTGCAGCTATAAATAATAGATTATCTCTATAATTAAATACTTCTCCGTGAACAATCTCTCTTGGGATCGTCAATGCAATTGCCATAGAGATTGTACCGTGTACACCACATACAGTTGCAATCAACGCATACTTGAATCGATTTGGTCGAACTTCTTTCTGATCAATATTCTCTCGATTTAATATACGTTCAAAACGACTTTCTCGAATATAAAACATATCATATAGGAAAAATACCCAGATAAATCTAAAGAAGTATACAAGAAGCGCAATAATAAGCATATACATCACTGTCGAAAAGATATCTTCATTACCATGTTCAACAAGAGAAGTAGTCACTTCAGGGATTAAATAACCGAGTAAAGTAAAGACGAATCCATTTAATACAGTTGATAATAATCCCCAAGTATTATTGTAACCCATCTGTAAACGTGTCGTTGCCTGACTCATTCTATCGCGCTCAATACCGTGTATGATTCCACCGATTACAGCCGCGATAACACCTGACGCGTGAACTTGTTCAGCAATTTCGTAAATTATAAACGGTGTTAAAAGCTGAATTAAAATAAAGATATATTCATTAGAGAATCCTTTTCTGATTAAGAAAATTCTCAGCTGTACAAACAATAGACCGACAAATAAACCAATCAGTAAACCACCACCAGTAGCAATAAAAAACTGTGATACTGATTCACTAACACTGAATGTACCGGTTGTTAATGCGAGCAAAGCAATCTTAAAGCTTAAAATACCAGCAGCATCATTAAGTAACGACTCACCTTCTAGAATAGTCATTAATCCTTTAGGCAGTTTCTTTCCCTTAGCGATTGCCTGCACTGCTACAGCATCTGTAGGACAAATGATTGCAGCGAGTGCAAAACTTGCTGCGAGTGGAAGAAATGGCATCATCCAGTGTACGATATAACCTAATCCAATCACTGTTGTAAATACCAGTCCCATCGCCATTAAGATGATTGGCTTTAAATATTTTATAAAAGTTAATCTTGATACATGATAACCTTCTAAAAATAAAAGTGGAGCGATAATCCCCATCAAAAAAAGTTCAGGTTCAAATTCAACATGTAAAGGAATCGGTGTTAAGAATATAAGCATCCCGATAATAATCTGTATGAAGGCGAGTGGCACCTTTGGAAAATAATAATTAACAATCGTAGAGACAATGATTGCAAATACAAGACTTAAAATAATAATAAAAATTTCCATTTGTCACCTCTATTTATCTATAATGATAAATAATTATACCCCTAAACTAATCAATATCACATAAAAGTTTATCAAAATTAAAAAAAGTAAGTAGTCTGCAATCGACTACCTACTTTCAAGTTTATTACATATAAATTATTGCGTATCTCGAGATGGACCATAAATTGGTGGGACTCTTAAATCAGCCTGTCTCATCAATACTGTCATTTGACCTCTGTGATGTGCCTGATGAGCAATCATCGAATAAAGCAGATGACCTTTCGGCATATTATGACCGAAGAAATCAACATCTTCAATTAAACTTTCGTCTGTTAACGAAGCATCGTAAGCAGCTAACGTATTATTATAAATTTCCTCAGCAGCTGTTACCATTTCAGCAACTGTTTCTGGTTTAGCTGAATCAAATGTTGCACCTTCTACTTTTAAACCGGCACGTTCGGCAAAACCTCCGACACTTGAAATAACGTGCCAAGCAATCTCCCCTAAAGTACGATCTAATTCTGATACTGCCTGATCTAAAGACTCGTCAGTTAACTCTTTTAGACATGCGATTGTCGTATTTGCTTCCATACGATATTGATTCATAAAATCCTGTTTAATACGAAACATTAAAATACCTCCTTCTTGTTAATACATTTAATATACCAACATTCCAGATGAAACACCATTTAAACGAAATAATGATGTCTCACATTTACCTATAATGCTATATTGACATAATTCATAAAACTTATTATGATAATAAAAAAGAAAGGAGTGATGTTTTATGGCGAAATTTAATTTGGTAAATGCTACATCTTATTTCGTCATGGACATTACTCGCTAATTTATTGCTCGTATACCCGTGACGATATATCGCCACGGGTATTTTTATATAGAAAAGGAGCAATATAATGGAATTTTTAACTCAATTAGGATATAACGAAGAACGAATGAAACAAGCAAATACAATCGATGAAAAATTGCTTAAAGCAAGAATAACTGTACAGCATAAAGGGATGTATCGTGCACTTACTGAAGATGATGAATACCTCGTTCAGCTCTCTGGTAAAGATAAATTCAGTAGTCATGATCTTATAGAAATCCCTGCAGTCGGAGACTTTGTGCTGGTCAAACCATTTCCAAATGAACATAAAGGTATTATTCAACATATATTACCAAGAACACAACAATTCATCAGAAATGCTGCCGGTAATCAAACGAAACCACAAATAATCGCGACGAACATCGACTATGCCTTTCTTACGATGAGTTGTAACGATAACTTTAACACCAATCGATTAGAACGCTACTTAATCGCTACATATGATTCAGGTGCAACACCGAGTATCATTATGACGAAAGCTGATTTAATTACAGAATTAGAAAAAGAAATTATGATTGCTGAATTAAGCAATGTAGCACCAGCGGTACCCGTCTATTTTGTACAGCACGATAGTAATAATCATATAGAAACTATTAAAGCTTATATAAAAGCACATAAAACAGGCACATTACTTGGATCAAGTGGTGTCGGCAAATCTACCTTAATCAATCGATTATTAGGAAAAGAAGTGATGGATACTGGTGAAATCAGATTGACCGATGATAAAGGGAAACATACGACTACTCACCGAGAACTCATTGTACTAGATGATGGTGGAATATTAATCGATACACCAGGAATGCGTGAGTTCCAGCTTTGGAGTACCGGAGAGAATATAGGACTTGTAACTGAATTTGAAGATATTGAATCACTTATCGTACAATGCAAATTCAATGATTGTACCCATACGAACGAACCAGGGTGTGCAGTCAATGCTGCTATAACATCAGGTGAATTAACTGAAGAGCGATTTGAACGATATAATAAATATTTAAGAGAACTTGCATTTGTGGAACGACGTAATGACGAAGCAAAGATGAGTGCTGAACGAAACAAATGGAAGAAGATGACCCAACAAGGAAAAGCAAATCGTAATGCGAAGATGGGAAAAAGAAAATAGTTAAATGAATTGATGTGAGTGGGCTGAATACCATAAATTCAGCCCACTCAAATTATTTAAAACAATATTTGACATCCAAAACGAGAAGTTATATATTATAAATAAGCTACTTGGTAATACAAAGTAGCTTTTAAAAGAATAGCTATCTTGTATTACAAAATAGAGGTGAAACTTTTGAGTATACGCACTCAGTTATTGAAAGGATTACTCGATGCATGCGTCCTTTCAATCATTAAAGAAAAAGAAGTTTATGGTTATGAACTCTCACAGAAGTTACTCGATTCCGGACTCGGTAACATCAGCGAAGGGACAATCTATCCAGTTCTTCTTCGTTTACAAAAGAAAAATTTGATTACCAGTGAAATGCGGGCAAGTGATGTCGGACCGAAACGAAAATATTACTTTATTACGCCTGAAGGTGAAGAAGAACTCGAGAACATGGTCGAAGAATGGAATGCAATTGTCGGACCAATATCTCATTTGATTAATAAGGAGTGAATGTCATGAAAACAAAAGATATTATCGAACAAAACAATTTAAAACGTGAAGAACTGACGCCGGAAAATTTAAAGGTTTATGAGCAGGTATTGATGTATTTACGCTGTGATTTATCAATTTCAGAGCGCGTTACAGAAGTGACTTTAATGGATTTATTAGATCACTTACTAGAAGCACAGATGCATGATGTAACGACTGAGGAATTCTTCGGCAATGATCCAGAACAATTTGCTAAAGATTTAGTTGCTGAAATTCCAAAAGAATCAAAGCGTAATATGTGGATATTTGGTGCTTCAATGTTATTTCTACTATTTGCAATATTTAGAGGTATTTCAGGTATCGCTGATTTTATCATCTTAAATCTGTTACACAGAGACAATGCGATTTATCTCGGTAGTGAATTAACTGCTAATCTTATAACTTCACTTGTTATCGGTGCAATCATTTTCGGTATCTTCAAATATTTACAACTTAGCGCTTTTAAAGATGATGAAACAAGAGGACAAAAAATTACAATATTTTTTGTATTATGGATTGTGATGGTTATTCCATTCCTCGTTTCGATGTTCTTACCAGATTTAGTACACATCGGCCCAGTTGTTCATATCCCCTGGTATGTTAATATCAGCATTGGCGTAGCGTTTTACTTACTCTATAAGCTATTATTTAATGCTTCACGAAACGATAAGGAAATTGCCTTTATAAGATAAAAAAATCATCCCAAAGTTTATGCTTTGGGATGATTTTTTTAAATGATGATATCAAATATAAACCATATAATCATAATAATTAAAATGATAAACTTAGCCACCGTGCTTGTAAGGAAGCCTAATAACGATCCAATACTCGCATCCTTTGCACGTTTAAAATCTTGCTGAATCAGTAGTTCTACAATGAATACTGCAACAAACGGTAGAATGATAATACCAAATGGCGGGAAGAAGAAGCTACCGAGTATAATACCGATTGCTGCCGTAAGCTCCCCTGCTTTACTTCCGCCAAACTTCTTAACAAAGCGACTTCCTAATACATAATCACTTATTAAAATAATAATCGTAAGTGTTGCCATCGCTATCCAGAAGAACCATGATAGTTCATTATTGTTAATCGCGAAATGATAGATAAAAAAGCCAACCCACATCATCAATATACCAGGTATCATTGGCATCACTAATGCTACGAATGCTGATAAAAAAGCTAATATAACTAATGTCCATAGTATGAATGTCATCCTAAATCCTCCATTTTTACAGGTTTAGTGAATATTAATAAAATAAATGCAAGCAACATGAATGATGCTGATACAAAGAAAACGTTACCTAATCCAACAATACCACTCATAACGCCGCCTAAAAGATTACCAACTAATTGCCCGACGATCATCGCGTTTGAGAACAATGTAGATGCATAACCCGGGAAGTCAGGTAGAATATCCTGAAAATAGCTAATTCCTAATCCAAGTAATATCGCCAGGAAGAACGCAAGCAATACCTGGCCGATTAACATTGCTGTTACATTATCAAATACTCCGATCGAGAAGTAATAGGCACCACCAGCAACTGCACCAATCATCAATAATGTCCTTGTCTGAAATCTACTTGCAAGTACGCCAAGTATAATCATAAACGGTACTTCAAGTCCTGCACATAAACTCGCGAGATATCCTACATTGGCTTCATCTTCTTTTATAAATTCTGTTACAAAAAGCGGCATATTCAAAGTATACATCCATTGCCCCACATGTAAGAATACAAATGCTAGAAACGGAATCAATAAGTACATATCTTTTGCTAAATTTGGAGCAACAGGCTCAATTCTATTAGAACTGTAGACAACTTTCTCAGGCTTTACTTCGTGGAAGAAGATTAAGAAAGTAATCAATACAATCCAGTAGATGATTACAGTTCCTCCAAAGATGCCCCCAAAACCAAACTGTTTAAGTAAGACTGTACCAACTAATGGTCCAAACAGAAATCCAAAACTAAACATTGAACGCAATACGGTGTTTGCAAATACTGCATTTTTACTTGAAGCAGATGCATTGATACTTTCTCTTGCAGATGCATACATTTGAGGCATTGCAGGTGCGGACATACCACCAAAGAATACATATAATGCAATAAAGAGGTATGGATTAGAAACTAGGTAATACATACTAAATGCAACTGATGCCATTGCTAAACTGAACATAATCATATACTTTCTGCTAAATCCTGCTCTGTCAGAAAATCTGGCAACAATCGTATTTACAGCAAATCCAGCAAGTGCAAATAATGCCATCATGACACCGTATAGACCACGTGTCATACCAAGTTCCTGTGTCGCATAAAGCACAAAGAATGGCACCGTAATTGCCAATGCCATACCGAGTAATGTCATATTAATAAGAAATAAGACATAATTTTTTATACTTAATAAATTTTTAAACATATATACACTTACTTTCTATTTATTATAACTTCTTGCAATACTGTTATATTATAAAGCAATAATATAATTTGTATAGTCACGTTTATTTATAATGTGATTAATACCGCTGCTTTATCATCATGCAATTTCACTCGTGGATAATGAATTTTCTCGATATCTTCTAATTCTTTCGTGATCATATAATCTAGCATAGCGTCTAATCCATCATGAATAAATTTCTGAACGAATTTCTCAAAGCCTAGTCTTTCTATATCAAAGAACCCATCTGTTGTCATCAGGATATGTGATAAATTTGTTATATCAAATTGTCCACGATTATATGACTGATTGAAATTTACATCACCATTCATTACCGAATATCCCCCGGGAATATTTGCTGTACTTTTCGCATTATCAATGGCTTCAATCATTTCTTCAGGTAATATCTCTGATTCGTACACACCCGGATATTTATCCTGCCAGTACTTTACGCGATCACTTTCATTCTTCTTACTATAATCAGGCACGATTTGATTTACTTTATTATCTTTTGTAATCGTGTAGATAACACAGTCAGCTGAACTCGTATAGTCGGCTATATTGTCATGAAGCTTTACAACTGCGTGGCAACACTGGAATCTATCTTTTGGATGATTGATAGCGATATTCAATGCTTCCATCTCCGTTTGAATGCTGGCATTTGCAAGTTCAGTTGCATTATTTAAAGTAATGCTGTTATCAACTTGTTCGAATGAAGCTTTAACAGCATCCGCAGCACGTTTTCCAGGTGTGATATTATCAATCAAAATACCTTTCAAACTTGTAACTCCGTCAATTACCCCATAAATATTTGCCGCTTCATTCATAACAACAGCATCCTCATTCATTACTCCAACACCTTGTGCCAGTACTGACGTTATCATATTTACACCTACCCTAGTAGAATTGTATTACGTACCTCAGTCATCTTACGATCCAGTTCAGCTGATGCATCAGCAACTTCTCTTAGTTCTTTTCGGATTTCATCACTTAGTTGTTTCGTATTATATTTGTATTGTAATTTATGTTCAGTTGATGCGAAAAAGTCCATTGCTAGTGTTCTGATTTGAATTTCAGCAGGTATCCACTTCACACCTTCTGACAGTACAAGTTCAGTCTCAACAATAAGATGTAAACTTTTATAGCCACTTGGTTTTGGATTTTTGATGTAATCTTTTACACGTACGATCCTTAAGTCACTTCGTCCACTGAGAAGCTCGCATATTTTATAAACATCCTCTTCAAATGTCGTTACAATGCGTACACCAATAATATCGAATATATTTGCTCTAATATCATCTAGTGTGATAGGAATGCCTTTACGCTTTAATTTATCGCGTAATGAAAGTGGTGCTTTAATACGTGATTTGACATGTTCGAACGGTGAATAGCCATGTCGTGCCTGCCATTCAAGGTTAATAATTTCAATATCGCTTGTCAATTCCAGAAGTCCCATTTCATATTCTTTAAAGAAATATTGAAATTCTTCTGCCATCTTTACAAACTCAGTCTGTTCTTCAATTTTGCTAAATATTTGATTTATGTCCATGTTTACTCCCTCTCTTCTAGACTAATATACCAAATTTACACAGAAAAAAGTACGAATACACATCGTATTCGCACTATATTATAGGTACATATTTCTTTATATCAAGATATTCTGCAGTTACTTCTTTCATCAATTCAATATATGCACTCACTTGCGGTAAACTTAACATATCCGTTTCATAACAAAGATAAGTTTCACGCAGTAATGGGTTGTTAGCAACTTCTAACAACTGGATTTCAAATAAGTCATTGTCAATATCTTTCATCACGATTTCTGGCAACACTGTCATACCAACACCATTTAATAACAATGATTTACATGTGGAAATTTGATCGGTCTTTATTTGTGGTGCATATTCCTTATTAAACTGCTCGGTATACCAATGTTCAATTTCCTTTAGGTAAATTGGATCTGCCTGAAATTCAATCATCGGCAACTGATCAAGTTCGTGTGCCTTACTTTTTGGATAGATAAAGTAATGCTTCTCACTCATTAATAACTCGTTATGTAAATTCATAATCTTGCTCCCACGTATTACTGACACATGAAAGTCATGTCGATTGTTTGTAATGCGTGCAGATGAACCTACTTGCAGCTGTATTTTTACATTCGGATAACGTTCTACAAATCTTCCTAGAACTATCGGTAAAATAGTATGACCAATTAAAGAAGATACACCTATTGAAAGTTTACCGTTGACCACACCATCTGATGAATGAATCATCTCTTTTAAGTTCGTTTCTTCTTTTAACATCTTTCTGGCATGCTGAATAATCATTTCTCCATTTGTTGTAACGATTAATTTCTTTTTCGTACGTATAAAGATTTCAGTACCCCACTCTGTTTCAATAGATTTAAGACGCTGACTCACTGCAGGCTGTGATATATATAATGTGTCTGCTGCTTTACGTAACGTCTCTTCATCAGCAAGCGCAACGAGTAATCTGTAATCATCAATTTTCATATACAATCCTCAATTCTAAAGATTATAAAATCGAATCGTATTGTCTTTTATTGTCTGGTTAACAGTTTCAGTATCGATTGATTTTATATGTCCAATTTCTTCTATTATAGCAGATAACTGAGCATGAATGTGATGCGGCTCAAAACCATCATGGGGCCACGGACCATCCGTTTCAATCATTAATCTTTCAAGCGGGAAAGAAGTGACAACTTTACGTGTCTTTGGATTCCACAATACATCAGGTGTAACACTCACCATATAATCTGTAGCTAATAATCGATTGATTACAATATCACTCGCTTTAAACCAGTGAAAGTGCGCTTTTTCAATTGCATGTTTTTGCAGTAAGTCTAGTGTTACAAGTGCATCATCATAAACAGCATGCAGTACAATCGGTAAGCGATATTGTTTCGCTTTAATAATAAATTGTTCGAGTACCTCTATATATGGTCGTACATTTAACTTTGGCTGTTCTCGTTTTAAATATTGAGGTAAACCTACCTCACCGATAGCAGTTAATTGATTATGACGATTATCGATCAGAGATAATATTTCCTTAATTTCAGTATAATTTAACGGTTGTTCAGGATGGAATCCGAGTGCGACATTAACTTGCTTGTGCTGAGATAAATCGAGTAACTTTTGAGAACCTTGATAATCCATCGCAACAGCAATCAAACCATCAATCACTTCGTTTTGTAGAATATACTGCTGCCTAGATACAGAATATTTATCTAGATGAATATGTGCGTCGTACATAGTATTGTTCTCCTTTATATCACGATGGAATCTTGTCCGATATATTACTTTTATCGGACTTGTTTGATTGATAAATAGGCTATTTGGGGATTTCTTGTCCGATATCCTACTTTTATCGGACTTGTTTGATATATTTTCAATGATTCAACATTTTATTTTTAAGTTGATCAACTTTCTTTTGAGCTTGTTCACGCACTATTACTTTATTTTTCTCTAATATTGTATCAATATATTTATAGTCATCCAATAATTCGAAATATTTCTCACGTTTATCTATCAATTCGTTATAAATCACTTCAAATAATTTCTTCTTCAAATTTCCATAACCAACGCCCGATTCAAATTGTCGCTTTACGTCAATCATTTCACTTTTGTCCAGAAATGCTTCAAATAAAGTGTAAACTACTGAGTTTTCAGTTGGGATTGGTTCCCCTAATGGAATAGAGTCCGTTTTAATTTTCATAATGTTTTTATATAATTCTTTTTCGGTCGAAAATAGCGGTATCGTATTTCCATAACTCTTACTCATTTTACGACCATCATTTCCTGGTAATAACATTGTCGTTTCGTCCACTTGAGCAATCGGTAATTTAAAAATATCGCCATATTGGTGATTAATACTTTGTGCTATATCTCGTGTGATCTCAATATGCTGTATCTGATCTTTACCAACTGGCACAATATCAGTATCCATTATTAATATATCTGAAGCCATTAATACCGGATAATTAAACAGTCCCATATTTACATTTTTATCTTGATCAAAATTGTTTGCAATATTATCTTGTACTTTAGCTTTGTAAGCATGTGCACGATTAAGTAGACCTTTAGATGTTTCATTCATTAAATAAAACGTCATTTCAGTAATTTGAGGTATATCAGATTGTTTATAGAAAAGACATCTATCTGTATCTAAACCTAATGCAATAAATGCTGCTGCTATTTTATACGACAATGTATTGATTGCACCTTCTTTACGAATCTGATCATTGTTTAAAGCATGTATATCTGCGATAAAATACGCATAACGATTTGCTGTATCCTGAGATAAATCGACAGCCGGTTTAATGGCTCCTAAATAATTACCTAAGTGCAACTCCCCGGTTGGTTTAATACCTGTAAGTATCGTTTTCATAATCATCACTCCTATTTATTTTATAAAAAAGAGACTCGTCCCTAAATAAGGACGAGTCTCTCGCTATACCACCTAATCGCTACTATCATAACGCACATGTTGTAACGGTCATGTTTCCGACTGGTATATGTGTTAACCAGTATTCATATGATGAGCCCATTCACTTTTAACTTATACATGTTTCCACCAGCCACATGCTCTCTATCATAAGTCATTAAGTTACTCTTCTCATCTGAAGAAGCTCTTATTGAATTGTATATATATTAACCCAACTTAATCTAATTTTCAATTCAAATTTTGCACGTCGTTTCATAATTTTCAATCAGGGAATAATATAATCATACTTACTTAGGAGGCGTTATTGATGGATAAATTCGAGAAGATCGACAAAGAGATTAAAGGTTACACTCAAGATCATCAACCTGGTAGTGAGAAAGACATGAATCCTAAGCCGATTGCTGAAGATGAGAATTATAAAGCAAGTGGCAAATTAAAAGGTAAAGTTGCACTGATTACCGGTGGTGACTCAGGTATCGGTCGTTCTGTCGCTATTCTGTATGCTAAAGAAGGTGCTAATGTTGCAATCGGTTATTTCGATGAATCAACGGATGCTAATGATACAGTGAAGAGATTAGAAGAGCTCGGCGCAAAAGCAAAAGCTTATCAACATGATTTAAAATCAGAAGATGATTGTAAACAATTGATTGAAAATGTGGTTAATGACTTTGGCAGCCTTAATATATTAGTTAATAACGGTGGTGTACAATTCCCACAAGATAGTCTTTTAGATATTACAGCAGATCAAATTCAGGAAACATTTGCGACAAATGTATTTGGTATGATGTATTTATCAAAAGCAGCACTTCCTCATCTTGCTAAAGGTGATACGATTATTAACACAAGTAGTGTTACTGCTTATCGCGGTTCTAAGACTTTAATTGATTATTCAGCGACTAAAGGTGCAATCACTGCATTTACGCGCTCATTATCGCAAAGTCTTGCTGAAGATGGTATTCGCGTAAACTCTGTTGCTCCAGGTCCTATCTACACACCACTCATTCCGGCAACATTCCCTGCTGAGAAGGTTGAAAAGCATGGCCACGAAACTGCCTTAGGACGTCGTGGTCAACCGAGTGAAAACGCACCGGCATATGTGTATTTAGCAAGTAATGATTCTACGTATGTTACTGGTCAAACAATTCACATCAATGGCGGAGATTATATTTCAAGCTAAAAAATATGCCTATCATCCTCGATAGGCACATTTTATTTCTCTATTTTTTCTTTGCAATAGACCGCCAACTTTACCAGATCGCCAAAGTTGTTCTTTACATGCTGCATTATCTCATTTGCTGTCTGATACGCAAAATCATACTGTGCCTTCGTAATCTCTTTCTTACGCAATGCACGTTTAGCATCTTGTTCATCGACCAGTTCATAACGACCATCAGGTAATACTAGTACATCTAAATAAAGATCATGCGTTCTTGCCTGACCAAGTTCAGGAAAATTTGCTTCATTTATATCGATATAATATTGAATAGGTTGACTTTCACGATTATACATCACTGTTATACTGTAATGTTTATCTTTGGGTAATATTTGTAGCCAGCGATAGCCATCATCTGCAACGACAATGTCTTCTCCAATAATATTAACCACTAACGGTGACTTTACTTTCTCCATGATAATTTCCCCAATAATGCCTTCAAACTGTTCATCTTTGACAGCAATTTCATGATATTCTTTTCTGATTAAACGGCGCCAGCTGCGTTTATCAATATACTTGGTTTTCATACAACCCACTCCTTACCAATCATTATATAAAAATAAACAAGGATGATAAATCATTTTATCTCCTTGTTTATAAAAATATTCAGTTATACTTCGTCAGTTGAGTAATGATCTTTTCCTTTTAAGAAAAATGCAAGCACAAATGCAAGAAGGCTTAATGCAGTTGCAACCCAGAACGCATCATTAATTCCGTTAATCGTCGCCATCTTCTGTAACTGTCCCATTACAACTTGTGAGCCTAAATTACTGTTACCTATTTGCTGTCCAATTTCTGTCATCGAATTAGCTATTGCAGGGTTCGTCTTATCTAATTGATTTGCAATATCACCCATATGTGCTGTTGTTTGTTGTGTCATCACGGTAACTAAGATCGCTGTCCCAATAGAACCAGCTAATTGACGAATTGTATTACTGATTGCGTTACCATGAGGTATCATTCGAAGTGGTAATGCATTCATCCCTGCTGTCATTATCGGCATCATAATAAAGCTCATACCAAACGAACGCAGAATATAGATACTTAATATATGTCCATAACTTGTATCCATACTTAACTTCGTAAGTTCCCACGTTGCATAGGTCATAATTGCTAAACCAAAAATCGCAATTGGTTTAATACCAATCTTATCAAGTAATTTACCTGATATTGGTCCCATTAGACCCATTAAAAGAGATCCAGGTAATAATAACAATCCAGAATCAAGTGGTGAGAATCCACGAATAGATTGTAAGTAGACAGGTAATAAAAGCATACCTCCAAATAAACTCATCGTTACAATAATATTGATGAGTAATGTGAATGAAAATCCACTATATTTCAATACGCGTAAATCCATCATCGGAATCTTCATTGACATTTCTCGATAAATAAATAACACGATGAAGATAATACCAATAACCATCGTTGAAATAACGATACCTGAATCCCATCCTTTATTTCCTGCTTCAGAGAATCCATATAGTAAACTACCAAATCCAAGTGTACTGAATATTACGCCGGGAATATCAAGTTTAACGTCTTTAGTCGGTTGATAAATCTTAAACCAGAAGAAACCAATAATTAAGGAAATAATCCCGATAATACTCATACCATAGAACATAACATTCCAATGATAGTTTTGAATGACCCAACCTGTTACCGTTGGACCAATCGCCGGTGCTAATATCATTGCAATCCCCATCATACCCATTGCAGCACCACGTTTATCAGGTGGGAATAACGTCATAAATACGTTTGTTCCTAACGGCATTAATATTCCTGCGCCAACCGCCTGAATAACACGTCCAAGCATCATTAACGGGAAGTTGAATGAAATGGCACAAATAATTGAACCGATCGTAAAGAATAACATCGCTGTTAAGAAAAGCTGACGATATGTGAATCGCTGAATCATATATGCACTAATCGGTACTAAAATACCATTGACGAGCATAAATCCTGTTGTTAACCATTGTGCTGTAGATGTTGAAATACTAAAATCATTGATTAATACCGGTAATGCTACATTAATAAGCGTCTGGTTAAGTATTGCTACAAACATACCGATCATTAAAGCAGTAATAACTTTACCAAGCGTTATACCTTTACCATATTCAACAAGTGCACCTTGTGGTTTTACTTGCTCATGTACAGGTTTATTAACATCTAATTCTGTATTTGCAACATGTGCTGTTTCACTTGTTGTTTTTGCCGTATAAGTAGAACTTTTTACCGTATTATTTGGTGTATCCATCTTGCTTTCTGTTAACGGTGTCGTTGTTTTTATATCAACTTTTTTCTTCGTACTTCTCATCATGAATCTGTTTACAGCCCAAAACAGAAGTAAGCTAAATAATATATATAGAATATATACTGAGGTCATACAAAAACCTCCTTAGTTTTTATGAATGCGTACAGTTACATTCATTCCTGGAATAATGTCTAATGATTTATCTTTATCTAATTCAATTTTTACAGGTACTACTTGTGTTACTTTTGTATAGTTCGCATTACCATTTGAAGAAGGTAACATAGAAAAACTTGATGCTGTTGCTAAACCAATTTCTTTTACTTCACCTGTTAAATCAGTATCTTTGTAACCATCTACATATACATCTACGTCTTGACCAACTTTAATCCCATCGATTTGTGTCTCTTTAATATTTGCTGTTACATATAAATCGTTTAAGTCATATGCGTAAGCAATCGGTGTCCCTGCTCCTACAAACCCATTTTCAGTGGCTTGCGTTTTAACGATTGTTCCGTCCTGAGGCATAGTGATATCAGTTTTTGATGGCTTTCCGTCTTGACCCATGCCTACAACAGTACCGATTTTGTCATCTTTAGAAATTTTGTCTCCTACAGTTTTGTCTAATGTTGTTAGTTTACCTGCTGTCGGACTAGCAATTACTAATTGTGTACCATCCACTTTAGCATTGTCTGTTTTTACATAGTTTGTTGCTTCATTATAAAAATGAAAAGCCGCAAATCCTCCTGCAACAAGAATGATTAAAGTTAAAATATTAATTAATACAAGTTTTTTCATTATAATTTCCTCCTTATTTTTTTAGCATAACCATTATTATAGTCAGATTCAACTTGCATTCAACCAACAATATTTGTTTAATTGTTGGATTTTGATTACAATTAAATATTGGTAACGTTATCATCTAATAGAAAGAGTGAAACAATGGCAGATAAAAAAACTTTAATAGAAAATTCATTTCTTCAATTGATGGAACACCATCGATTTAGAGATATTACAATAAAAATGATTTGTGAAGAAAGTAATATTAATCGTTCAACATTCTATGCTTATTTTGAAGATAAATATGCTTTGCTAGACGGTATGATCGATTTTCATATCCATAATATTGAACACTTCATGATTGATAACCTAAATAATCTAAAAGACGAAGAAGATAAACGACCATCTGTCGAAAAATATTTAAAAGAAACATTTCAGTATATATTCGAAAATAAGCAATTCTTTAAAATCTTACTTACACTTCATCCCGCTCAAAACTTCACACAAAAATTATTAAGTAACTGGAGAGAAAATTATTTAAATGTATTAAATAATACAATTTCATTAAACTACCCTGATTATTTCGTCAGTTATACAATCGGGGGACAATTTGGTATTTTATACTTTTGGCTGCAAAATGACTGTCCGGAATCTCCTGAAATTATCAGTAAGATTATTTATAACAATATTCTCAAAATTAATCGCTAAATTAAAAGTGTTTTATTTCACTCACGACAAATATCGAGTATAATAATATAGATATTAAATAAATGGAGGCACACAATGAAGTTATATCAATCACTAACAATTGGAGCATTAGCGACTGCTTCACTTTTTGCACTACCTCACATTGCTAAGGCTGATAGTCTTAAAGTCGGTAAGATTAAAGACGGAAATGCAATCATTATTACAAATAAAACAGCGATGTCAAAAAAAGTAGCGGGTGATTTCGCACAATACACGCTATATATTAACGATCAACATACGATTAACGGTGAGAAATATTATCGCGTTCAGACTACAGATGATATTAACAATGCAATCGGTTATGTAAAAGCAAGTGATCTTAAAATCAGTTCAACGAAAATAGTTCCTACAAAAATGAAAACATATACGATTAAAGCCGCTTCTACAAAACTATTTGAAGTGCCAAATGGCAGTTCAAGACAAGTGATTGATAGAATCAGTAAGAATGAAGTGATTAATGTAGAAAAGACCTTACGTGTTAACGCTTCAACATATATATACGGGACATTACCGACTGGTATGAAAGGTTGGATTAATATTACGAATGATGTTGGCCGAAAGCCCTTGAAGCGTAATCCTATCCAGCAGAAAGCTAAACCTCAAGTTAAACCTGAAGATAAAAAAGCAATCGATGCTGAACCAAATGAAACAATAGTAGATATCACTGCTCAACCAAGACCTGTAGGAGAAGGCATCAACCATATCGAATTACCAATCTCAATTAAAGATGCTTTAAAAATTCAGATGTCACTACATCCAAAACCTCAAAGCTCTAACGGTATCAAATGGAAGAACGCACATCGTAAAGATATACTAGATGCGATGAATCCAGAAGAGGCTATGATTGATTCTGTACAAAAGTATCAATTTCTTGTACTAAACGAACCACAACACCTCACTGCAGATCAGCTTAATATTTTATTACAAGGAAAAGGTATTTTAGAAGGACATGGTGAAGCCTTTAGACAAGCTAGCTTAAAATATAATATTAATGAAATCTATTTAATCAGTCATGCCTTTTTAGAAACAGCTGAAGGTACAAGTACATTAGCTAAAGGCGTTAAAGTTAAAGGTGAAGATAAGAACAAACGTTTCTATAATATGTATGGTGTTGGAGCATATGACAAAGATGCAGTAAAATATGGTGCGAATTATGCAGCAAACGTTGGTTGGGATACACCAAATGAAGCGATTATCGGCGGTGCTGAATTTATTTCAAAAGGATTTGTTTCTGAAAATCAAAATACACTATATGCTATGCGCTGGAATCCATTTGCGCCAGGAGACAGTCAATATGCTACAGATATATTATGGGCACGCGCAAATGCAAACTACATGCATGCCTATTATCAAAAGTTAGGCATTTCAGGCGGGAAATTCAATTTCGTACATTATGCAAAGCAACAATAATATTTAAACGATAATAACACAAACCCCCTTATCCAGCTGAATAAGGGGGTTTGTTTGGGATGGGTATGGAGTTAAAGGGGATTGTTCACCTAGAGTCTCACTAAGTGAACATTAATCGCCAAGGAGCAATCTATCTATTTCAAACCCTCTTCAATCTTATTGATTTCATCTTGTGATAAGTTTTTCGCAATTTCACCGTCTTTCGTATCTTCTTTTAAAGCATCTTTAGCTAAATCAGAGTGATACAA
Organism: Macrococcoides bohemicum; assembly: GCF_016865215.1. Taxonomy (NCBI): domain Bacteria; kingdom Bacillati; phylum Bacillota; class Bacilli; order Caryophanales; family Staphylococcaceae; genus Macrococcoides; species Macrococcoides bohemicum. The sequence continues at coordinate 618,844 of NZ_CP054482.1, read as the reverse complement.
TTCAACGATTTTCTTATATGTTTTGTTATCTTTATCTTCTGTTTTCGCTGCAATAACATTAATGTATGGTGCGACATCTTTATTATCCGCATCTTCCAGATAAATCGGATCATCTTTTGGATTAAGTCCAGCACGCGCTGCAACACCATTATTAATGATAGAAACTGCTACATCTTCTAATACACGTGGTGTTTGCTGCGCATCAATCGGTTTGATTTTTAGATCAAGTTTGTTTTCTTCAATTTTGTCTGGTCCACCAAATAGACCGAAGTCACTAGATAACTTAATTAATCCAGCTTGTTCTAATAACTTTAATGCACGCGCCTGATTAGTAACGTCATCAGGAATTGCAATTGTATCGCCTTTTTTCACATCTTTAATGTCTTGAATCTTTTTAGTATATGCCCCAAGTGGTGCAAATACTGTTGTACCTACTACAGATAATTTTAATTTATGATCTTTTTTAAACTGATCTAAGAAAGCGAAATGCTGGAACGCATTTAAATCAATTTCACCTTCAGCAAGCGCATTGTTAGGTGCTGTGTAATCCTGGAATTCAACAAATTCAATTTTTATGCCATCCTTCTCTGCTTCTTTCTTAACAACATCCCAGACTTTAGAGTCCACGCCAGTTACACCAATCTTAACTGTCTTTTCATCTTCTTTACTACCACATGCTGCTAGAATTACGATTAAACTTAAAAATAAAACGAATAACTTTTTCATCTTTTCATTCTCCTTTTTTATAAACGACTTGTATATATGCTTGCTACTTTGTTACCGATAAATTGTGTGATCTGAACTAAAACAATTAATATAAGCACTGTAATAAACATGACTACAACGTCAAAGCGCTGATAGCCATATGTAAAAGCGAGATACCCTATGCCACCAGCACCAACAAGACCTGCTACTGCAGAGAACTCGATGAGTGATACGGTAGTAAAGGTTAACCCTAAAATGAGGGCTCCTGCTGCTTCCGGAATTAATACTTTAAATAAAATATCAAACTTACTTGAACCCATAGACTGCGCTGCTTCAATTACACCACGATCTACTGAAACGATATTGTTTTCCACAACACGCGCAATAGATAATGATGCAGCTAACGTCATCGGAAATATCGCTGCCCAGATCCCGATAGATGTACCTACTAAAAATCTAGTAATCGGAATCAGTGCTACTAAGAAAATAATGAACGGAATCGGTCGAATTGTATTGATGATTGCGTTCAATATCGTATTTAACACTTTATTTTCTAAAATATTGCCCTTACCAGTTGCATATAATAATATACCTAGCGGTAAACCAATGAGTGTTGCCAGTACTAAAGTAATTGCTACCATGATGAGTGTGCTGATTGTGTGCTCTAATATTACTGGCCAGAATGTACTTAAATCAGTTTTCAAATCCTTCTACCTCCCTTACTTCTATGCCGTGCTGTGTTATTTCTGATAAGGCACTTTGAATATTTTGAACATCACCAACCGCTTCGATTAATAAATTCCCAAATAATCTATCAGTTAACTCGGTGATACCGCCATACAAAATATTAAAATCAACATGATTTGCTCTACCAATCTTACTCAATACCGGCTCAAGAATTTGTTCATGATTAAAGATAAATCGATATAGTTTACGATTCGTAACATTAATATCTTTAGGGATGTCATCATTAAGTACACTATGCACAAAACGCTTTGTTGTTGGATGAACAGGTGTAGTAAATAGTTCAAATACCTTGTTACTCTCAACCACTCTGCCCTTTTCCATTACAGCTACTTCATCACAAATTGATTTCACAACTTCCATCTCATGGGTGATGATCACTATCGTGATATTAAGCTTTTCATTGATATCTTTTAACAGGTTTAATATTTCATCTGTCGTTTCAGGATCCAGTGCACTTGTTGCTTCATCACAAAGTAATATATCAGGATTCGTTGCTAACGCTCTTGCAATACCTACACGCTGCTTCTGTCCACCGGATAACTGATTTGGGTAATCATCTTTCTTATCATCAAGACCGACAAATGCCAGTAATTCGTCCACACGCTGCTCGATTTCAGCTTTAGAATATTGTTTCGTTAGCTTTAAAGGATAACGAATATTATCACTGATTGTCTTTGCTTTAAATAAATTAAACTGCTGAAATATCATGCCAATATTTTGACGTTGTTTACGTAAATCTTTCTCCTTTAATCCAACGATATCTCTACCTTCAACATATACATGACCAGAAGATGGCGCTTCAAGTCGATTAATTAACCTGAGTAAAGTTGATTTCCCAGCACCTGAATATCCAACAATGCCGTAGATTTGACCCTTCTTGATTGAAAGCGATACATCATCTAGTGCATTAATCGAACCTTTCTTTGTTTGATACGTTTTAGTCACGTGATCAATTTCAATGATTCCCATTTTTTCTCCTCCCAAAATAAAAAACGTGCACTCAGCTGGTAGCTAAATGCACGTTATACGTCCGATTTATCTGCCAAGCATGAGCTTGATGGAATTAGCACAGTGCTCTAAATTAGAGTCCGCTGCTGAGACTTCATCGGGCCATATCCCTCTGTCTCTCTTGATAAAATAATTATTAATTTGTTTTACATGTTACAGTGAATCAAATTATCTGTCAACAACATTTTAAAAAAAGTTTGAGCTGGGGATTTTTTGGCCGATAAATCCAGTTTGTCGGCCATCAAATACCATTTTTAAAAACTTGATAATCCACTAAACTCCTGAATACGATATATTACTGATTTCAAGAATGAAGGATCCTTCTTTACATCATAATGATCAGTTACATGCGCATAAGTATTATCCCATTTCGCATCAAAATCCTGATCAATCTTAGTAAATACCGGTAAGCTCGATTGTCCAGAAATCATAACATCCGTCTCTAGATTTAAGTCACCGACATTACGTCTTGTTAAATTCGCACTCCCTAAGATTAAAGTCGATTCATGTTTATCGTTATCTTTCAGCAATGTAAATTTCGCATGATACTGTTCACCATGACTCACTGCCCATTTAATCTTGATGTTATCATCCGACTTTGCAATTAACTCGTGTGCAACCGGTTTATTCGGAATGCCAGGTTTTTCTTTACCGAATGCTTCTTTATTTACATCTAGAATTAACTGCACATCTACACCACGTTTACTTGCATTAATTAAAGATTTTACAATATCTCGATCAGCAATATAGAACATGCCCATCTTAATAGAATCTCCATCACTCATTCGACCAATCTCTTCTAACAGCGCAGCTTTAATCTTCCCTTCAGTAACTAGTGTTGTCGTATAATTCATACCATTATTAAATGCGCGTGCATTGATCTTAAAATCATCAACTCTTAAATCTGCACCACTCATATTCATCGCATGTACTTCACTATTGATTAAATCTTCCTGAATCTGACCTCTTACTTTTAATGCAACATTTTGATGATGACCACTCGGATCATGTGGGTTACTTGAAGCAATAATTGCAGTCTTCTCTGTTACTAACGTTTTACGGTGATTGGCTTTCATATTGAGCAATCTACCAAATCCACGAACCGTTACATTCGGTTCATCTTTAGAAAAAATATTGGTAATTAATCCATTCTCATTATTACCAAACCAACGTAATGTTGGGCGCCAGAAACCTGAATATACTGGATTAGAGTCTCGTAAATGAACGAGATTCGTTTCATATAAATTTATTCCATTAGCGCGCAACTTTTTATAATGCGCAGGTGTATAACTGCCGTAGAATGAATTGATCGGGTCAGTTAACATATATATTCTAATATTCGGTTGAGCCTTCTTTTTAGCAACTAATGCATCCGTTAATTGTTCAGTTAATTTAGGAAATTCAATTTCACCATCATAAGCATTATTAAATAAAAACATATCCAGAATAATAAAGTCCTGTGCATCGCGAATTGCCTGTAATTGAGCATTAAAGATTTTGTGATCGTAATGCATCACCTTATCTTTCTCATATGTATTATCAATCAACACTTCAGCATCATTTGTCTTACTATAATCAAACCATTTCGACACGCCACCTGGCAGTGGTTTATTGGCACCATATATCGCACAAACAATATATGCGCCAAAGCAAATGAACGCAATTTTTTTGAAACCAAATTTCTTTTTTCTGCGTTTATTTTTAGGCTTAGATTTAGTAACTTGTTTCGTTTTTTTCGGCATAGCACACCTCCATATATTCACTTTATTATACCAAAAAAACAAAGCCCATAAGGACTTTGCTTTTAGTTATTCATAAGTACAAATTGGAATCCGCCATCAAAATAGTAAAGATGATTTCCATTTGAATTTGCACCATTTTCATTAAATTTTTCTTTAAATTGATTTCTGTTTATCTTTTTCGCAAAGTCAAGTTGCTTCACATCAACATCTTGAGTGGTTTTTATTTTTTTATAATTCGATTTGTCTCCTAAATCGTATATATTTCCTAGAGGCAATGCTGAGCTAAGATTAGAAATTAGTTTCTCTTTAACTAAATAACGAAGAATTTCCGTATCGTATAACGAAATATATAGACTGTCTTCATTAAATCCCATATCATTTTCACTAAATACAAGATTAAGAACCGTATTATTGAAAGGAATATCACCCTTTTCATCATAAGATTTTTTATACTTTTCAATTAATAAAGGTTTAAGTAGTTCTTTTTGTCTTTCACTTAAATCTTGTCCTGCAAAAGAGTTATCTGATGTTTCAATATTTAAAGTAACACTTTTCTTCATTAATTTATCCCAATTGATATAATTCGTAATCGTTTCCGCATTCTCTTTAGTAGCAACATTTTTCATATATCGATTAAAAGTATTCTCATCAACATAATAGTGACGATTTATTTTACGACCATCATTCATTTTATATGTAATATCTACTGGTACTTGAGTATTTGAATTAGCAGTAGCACGTTTCGCCTTTACTAAATCTTTATGGCCATCTATGACATCCTGAATAAATTTCTTGTCAGGTACGGCTGCTTTACTTAAAATGCCATCTTCTAATAAATGATCATTTTCATTAAATGATGTTTGTACACTCTTAACACTTTCCGCTTCAGGCACATAATTTTCTCTCATTTGTCCTGAAATATATATACCTAAAATGGAAACAGCGATTAAACCTAAGGTCATCGCATATAGTTTACGATCAAACTGAATTCTCACAGATTTCTGAGCAATCATTTCCAGGAATATATAAATCAAAGTGAAAGATACTATATATATAAATATCGTGATTAATTTTTGCTCATTAAAGATTGAGTTGAATATAATGCCTCCAAGTAACGTAGCGATTAGCATTGAAATAAAGAACACAATAAAATGTGCATAGTTTGTCGCATATGCTTCGTTAATACGTTCGTTCTTTCGTTTTCTATAAATAATAAAATTCAATAAGAATATTACAATACTCACGATTAACACAATCAATAAATATTTGAAATCCAGTTTATCATTCATAATATTTCCAAGAAAGCGAAAAGGTACAGTAAGATTCATCATCAATTTTTCCGGATAACTTTCTAACCCTTTAAACATGAACATATGTGTCGTATACACCATCGTCCCAAGGATTAATGGTGATGCTATTAAAATTATTGATGAAATCAAGTGATTTAGCATATTGTTAATAAATAAGCCGAACAACATGGTTATCGTAAAGACAAAGAAGTCTATTACTAGATTAATTAGAATCCAAATCACAATCTTCTCAATATCAATAGAGGTATATTTGACACCAATTATCCACGTAATTAAACCATTAACTAATAGATTAACGAGTAAGTGTGAAACGAACACTGCATATACTGTTGTTAAAACACGTTCCCGTCTTATCGGTAGACTGTGTATAAAGTCAGATGCTGCCTGAGATTTGAAGTAATACGTTAAAAATGCTGCACATAATAATGCATAAGCCATCGTACCAAAGAAATAGATTGGCATCGTTGCTAATTCTCCAATTAAATATTTACTATGGTCATGTGGTGCTGTATTATTGTCTAAATGCGCAATGATGTACGAAAATGGTACCAGTATAAACGTGCAAATAATATTAATGATCGTTAAAAAGATAATTGAACGTGATAAATTACTATATAGTGCCTTATTCAACGATAATGTTTTCAATTGCATAACCATGACCTCCTAATTCATATGTAAATATCTCTTCAAGTGATAGCGGTAAGATGTCATACATTAACGGATGTCCGGACGTAATATATTGTTCGATATCTTCAAAGTCACCTTTTACAATGCACGTTACAACACGTCCTTTAAAAGATTTCTCAACTAAATTCATACCTTTAAAGAAAGACTCATTTGGTATTTTTTCAAAAGCCATCTGAATCTTAGCTACATTTCCTTTTAAATCATCGAGGTCACGTGTCATCAGTACACGTCCTTCATGCATCAGCGTTACAGAATCACAAAAGTCTTCCATCTCACGTAAGTTATGACTGGATACAAACAATGCCATATCGTGATTACTCACGTCCTGAATGAGAATATTTTTAATCGTATGTCTAACAATCGGATCGAGTCCGTCAAAAGGTTCATCCAGTAACATTACTTCAGGACGCGCTGCAATGGCTAATATAAATGCGCATTGACGCTGCATCCCTTTTGAAAGTTTAGATAACTTTTTCTTTGGGTTCATCTTAAGCAATTCAGATAACTGATTAAAGCGTTCAACACTGAAATCAGGATATAACTTATGATAAAAATCAGCCATCTCCTCTAAGTTTGCATGTCCAAAAAAGTAAGGTATATCAGATATAAAAATCATCTTAGATTTGTAATCTTCATTCTCAAAGATATCTTGTTCGTTAAAAGTAATGCTGCCATTATCAGCTTTGTAAATCCCTGCAATCATCTTAAGTAATGTCGTCTTACCTGCACCATTACTTCCAAGTAATCCTTGAATACTCCCTGGTTCAATTGTTAACGTGGCATCACTTACCGCAGTGAAATGTCCAAATCTTTTCGTTACATCATTAATTTGAATCATCGTTATCACCCCTCATCGACTCTATCTTTTCTATTATCTCTTCCTTCGTTAAGCCTAAGAACAATAACTCCTGAACGATTTTCTCTAGAGATTCAGATAACATTGTAATTCGCTCCTTTTGCATCGTGTCTTCTACTTTATTCACAAAACTTCCTTTACCAGGTACTGAATAGGTATAGCCTAATCGTTCTAATTCACGATAGGCTTTCTGTATGGTATTAGGATTAATCGTTAGCTCCTGAGCCAATTGACGAACAGAAGGTAATTGATCATCTGCTTGTAATACACCATTCATGATCTGTAGTTTAAATCCATTGACGAGTTGTTCATATATTGGGATTCGGCTACGATTATCAATTGAAATCATATAACCCCTCCATTTCTACTGTATTAACTGTACTACTTATTATAATACACCTAGAACGGATTATTGCAAGCATTATTTGTAAAAATTTATAAATAATAAAAAAAGAACACACGTTAGTGTGTTCAAAGATAATCATATATGAAGTTAAGATTATAAACTCGGTGATTTCCCACCATCGATATTAACTGCTACACCACTCACATAACTTGCCGCTTCACTTACTAAGAATGTAATGACATTCGCCGCTTCACGTGTATCGCCAATACGTCCTAATGGAATATCGAACTTCGGATCTCTTGCATATTCTTCCCACGTTAATTCCGGTGCTTCTTCCTGCCAGCGTTTCTCAATTTGTCCGCTACGAATTAAACCGATACATACAGCATTTACTCGAATATTGTATTGTGCTAAATCTATGCTGAGTGTCTTTGTTAATGCCAATCCCGCCGCGCGCGTAACAGAGGTTGGTGTTGTGTTTGCAGGTGGATTCTTACCTGCTACAGCTGTAAGATTAACAATCGCACCGCCATTTTTCTTAAGCTCTGGAATCGCGGCATGTACCATATGCAATGCTCCAAAAAGTTTAAGATCCAAATCCTCCTGCCAATCATTCAGAGAAACTTCTTCAAAATTTTTAGCAAACGCACTACCTGCGTTATTAATTAATATATCAAGCTTGCCATAAGTATCAATTGCTTTTTGAACAAATGCTTTACAATCAGCTTCTTTTGTTACGTCACATACTTGATAAGCGACATCTTTGCCTGTTTTCTCTTTAATTTCTTTTACCACTTTAATCAGTTCATCTTCATGACGGCTGGCAATAACGACGTTTGCACCTTCTTCAGCCAGAACTGTTGCTGTTTCTTTTCCGATACCTTTACTAGAACCTGTTATAACTGCGACTTTTCCTTGTAAACCTAAATTCATTTTATCAGCTCCTTTTATCTAAAATATATCAAAAATCATGCGATGATAGTAGTAATTACCTTTTTGCGAAACTAAAATAAAAAGCGCATCTTTTCCGGATAATCCAAGTATCCGGAAAAGATGCACAATTTTTATCACTATTCTCTAAATGTTCTTCTAAAACCATAAAATGGTCTAAAACTTTTTCCATAATAGCCTTTAGAGTCATTTGTTGCCAGCAATTCCATACGTGTGGTCGGGTATAACTGGTGAATATGTTCAATCAATGCCTTTGCAATACCACGGCCTCTATAGTTGCGATGTGTAATCAACTCACAAAGATACAGACTAACATGACCATCTGTAATAGCTCTAGCACAACCAACAACCTGTTCATCTTCAATATAGACGTAACTCTCACTATTTAACCATGCAGCAAGTGTCTGTTCATGACGCACAACTAGATTATCCCAGCCTTCTGCTGCATTCATCTTTTGAATGGCATCAATATCATTAATTTCAAACTTTCTAATCATATTTTACCTCGTTTTGTGGATGAATATTTTTAAGTAACGACATTAAATCCGCTTCGATGTATGGTGCTAAAGTCTTTACAAAGCGTTGTGTCATGTGACCTTTATCTGAATAAGCTACGATACCATCTATAACGGGTTGACAACGCTCTGTCGGACAAATATATTGTGTATAATCGTAGTAGTGTACATTGGCTGGTTTTTCTTTTAGTTTCGACCAATCGGTAGTTTCCGGTACTACAAGATCTTTTTCGATACTACATTCATTACTATGTGCACCATAATTAGCAATACATTCAGGAACACTTTTCTTAAAATATGGTGTGTCTCTTACCCCAAATACTTCTATCCCAAGTTGCTCTAATCGATTGAATTGCTTGATGTAACCTTCAGGAACCGTCGAAATATTAAAATAAGATTTTTCTGCAGTTGTAAAAACTAAATCCGGTTTTAGTTGTGATATTTTTCCGATTATCGCTTGATTCCACGCTTTACAATCTGGTAGCGCTGTTTCTTTCACTTCAAAACTACACCCACTCTTTGTCATATTGACAATACGAATGGGCTGTTGTTGTGCGATTTGCTGGAGTGCACCTAGCCAATGTGCTGAGTGCGAATCTCCAACAAGCGCTACTGTATATTGATAATTTGTTAGATTGCCATAGGTACACTGTATTACTTCACTGATGTCACCTTTAACATGACATCCATCTTTATAGCTGTCCGGGATATCTTGTTTTTCAGCCAGATCACCACTTTTTTTAGCTTTAATTGTTTTAAGTATCGGCATAATATCTTTTTCTACATATGGCGTTAACGTTGACACAAAAGTTTTTGTCATATGTGATTTGTCAAAATATGCAACGACATTTCCTACAACAGGTTCACAGTATTCATCTGGGCATATTTTATCCGTGTAATCTACGAAGTGAACACCTTCTGGTTTGACAGCAAGTTTTGACCAGTCTGTCGTTTTGGGTACAACAAGATCTTTACTTACTTTACATTGCTCACTATCTCGACCATTCGCCTGAATACACTCAGGTACATCTTTTCTGAAATAAGGTGTATCTCTAATAGCAAATATTTCGATACCACGCTTAGTAAATGCCTTAAACTGGTCGATATATCCTTGGGGCACTTCAGTCACATTAAAATATGAAATTTCAGCCATCGTTAATACTAAATCTGGATGTTCTGCACTCACTTCATCTACAACGTGCTCATTCCATGTATCACATGATGGTAATCCTTTTCGATCAGTAGATAGACGACAACCACTCTTTGTAACATTTAATAAACGAATTTTATGTTTTTTGGCAATATCCTCGATTGCAGTAAACCAATGCGTCGAATGACTTCCTCCAACAACTGCAACAGTATAATCATAGTTTTTTGTCACGCCATATTCACAAATCTTAACATCAGGAGAAGTTGTTGTAGCATGACATCCATCTTTATACGGCTTTGCCTGATCTTCTTTTATATTAGCATCACTTGGAATATACGGTCTTTCTTTAAAATTTTTCATTTCAAAAACGCGCGCGCCAGGATATTGATCCGTCTTAGCAAGAGATTGACTCTTTTCAACTTCATTGTTCATATGCTTATGCCATAATGAGTTTAACCCTAATACTGGGAACAAGCATAGACAGATAATAAGTAGTACAGGCCACGAATTATTTGGAACTTTGAGAGAGCGTATTGGACGTTCGATAGTACTTGTTACTAAAATAGAAAGAATTAAAGAACTGATAATAATAAGCACACCATGAGAAATAGATACATCCTTTTGCTTAAAGACAATGTGGTAAAACGTCAATAATACCCAATGCCATAAATAAAAACCGTAAGAATATGCACCTAGTTTAACCATCCAGCGAGACCCTAAAAATTTCTCTACGCCGAATTTAGTTCCGTTCTCTCCTGCAAGCAGTATTAGTACCGCAGATAACGTCGGCCATAATGCAATATAACCTGGGAACATTGTGGAAACTTCAAGTAAAATACCACAAAGTATCAACATGATTAATCCAAACCAACCTGCTACTGCAGACAAAAATGATGGCAACTTAATGCGTTGTATCATTAGACAGAGTATGCCACCTAAACTAAACTCCCATACGCGTGTACGTGTATCAAAATATGCCCATGGCTGATTAACTTGTGTAAGATAAATAGAGTAGCCTAGTGATACACTAAACAATATTACGAGTAGTACAAACAAAGGTTTTTTTATCTGTTGTTTAAATAAACGTGATAGTAAAATAGCGCACCATATAATAAAGAACCAAATCAAATAAAATTGTCCCTGGATACTCATCGCCCAGAAATGCTGTACAGGACTCTTTTCATTACCAGCATCTAAATAATCTACTGAAGTAAACGCTAATTGCCAGTTCTCGTAATACAATGCAGAAGCAAAAACTTCTTTTATCGTCTGCATCCATCTTGCTCCTGGTAAATAGAAATAACTTAATATAATCACCATTAACAAGACAAAGAATGCTTGGGGCATCAGTCGCTTCAATAATCCCATAATAAATTCAAAGAAATTTACTGTATTTGTTCTGCGATATTTTGACAGTAAACTTGTTGTTATTAAAAATCCACTTACAACAAAGAAAACATCAACGCCACCAGAAACTTTTCCTAACCATATATGATATATGGCCACAAGGAAAGCAGCAACAGCGCGAAGCCCTTCAATTTCCGGCCTGAATTTCTTTTTTGGTTTCGTATGTACTTGCTCCATTTAATCACCTATATGTATATATTTAACGTAAAAATAAGTCAGGACGCATCCTGACTGATTTTTTGTTATAATTCCACATTGTGATGTACTGTTTGTACATCCTCTAAATCTTCAATCGCATCTACTAATTTCTCAAATACTTCTAAGTCAGCATCTGATAACTGTAATTCGTTTTGTGCAAGCATAGAAAGTTCTGCTACTGTGAATTCTTCGACACCAGCCTCTTTTAAAGCGTTCTGTACAGCTGCAAATTGATCAGGTTCAGCGTATACGATTACATGTTCGTCTTCTTCTAACACGTCACGGACATCGATATCTGCTTCCATCAATAATTCTAATGTTTCGTCAGCTGTTTTACCATCAAAACCAAATACTGCAGTGTTTTCAAACATGTAACTTACTGAACCAGAAACACCCATGTTCCCACCGTTCTTACCAAAAGCTGCACGCACATCACTTGCTGTACGGTTGACGTTATTCGTTAAAGCATCAACGATTAACATTGATCCACCTGGTCCGAAACCTTCATAGCGTAACTCATCAAAATCCTCTTCACCGCCACCTTTAGCTTTTTCAATGGCACGATCGATGATATGTTTTGGTACAGAGTATGTTTTTGCACGTTCAAGCACGAATTTTAAATTTTGGTTTGATTCTGGATCCGGTTCACCAGATTTTGCAGCAACATAAATTTCACGACCAAATTTTGCATAAATTCGACTCGTATTTTTATCTTTTGCTGCTTTCTTATCTTTAATATTATTCCACTTACGCCCCATTATATACACGCTTCTTTCAAATTAATATGTCATTATTATACACTTATATTTTCAATAGCACAAAACAAAAAAAAGGAAACACGACAAACATGTTTCCTCAAAATTCTATAATACTAGTCTCTTAAAATACTTGCTAAACGTAAAATATCCATGATGATATTTAACAAGTTAATAAATAAGTTAAAGCCCATTTCACGTGGTGAAAATTGTCCACGTTTCATTCTATTAAAATCATAGATTGTATATAGCAAGAAAATCGCAAGGCCCGCAATCGTAATCACGAGATGGAACATCGGAATTTGAATGAAAATTCCTGCAAAACTTGCTAATACTAATACAATAAGCGCCGGGAATAATAGGCGTCCTAAATTTGTTGCATCACCAACGACGAAGTAACCCATTGCACCGAATGCTAAGAATGCACCAATTGCTAACCCAATGTTCTGATAGAATACAGTTGGACCAAGCGTTCCGATATAATACATAAATGACGCATAACTTACTACGCCAAGCGCAAATGCCATTACGTTTGAAATGACAGCGCCAAATTTTCTTGAAGCTTTAACAAATAAAGAAATTAATACTAAAGAGAATATTAAGACTGAAACTATCATACGCATACCTGGTGGCACGAACTGTCCGACAAACGTTCCAGCCGCAAAAATCACCCAGTAATACATAAAATATAGCCATGCATTTCTAATTGCAGAGCCATGTGACATTTGTTGTGGAGCCTGATAACTATAATTATTCATTAAATCCCTCATTCTTATAAAAATTATTATTTTTGTATATATTATTGTACTTTGTTTAGTCATATTACACAAATATTGAGTATTATATTTTGTAGTGATTTCTCTGGAAGTTTGCCATATCTAGATAAACATCCATCAATTGATTCGTTACCTTCATATAAATCGGTAATATTTCACGGTAGATCACTACATGCTCGTGTATCGGTTTGTGCGGTTTTGTTACGCCCACCATATCACTGATATGACTGAAATCCGGTTTAACACCAAGTGCCACTTGTCCAAGTGTAACTGCACCTAAACAAGAACTTTCAACACTTTCCGGTACAATCACTTCATGTTCAAATATATCCGCCATCATTTGTCGCCATAGTGCACTTTTTGCAAAACCACCTGTCGCTTTCAACGTCTTTACTTCTCCATCCATCAATACGCCTAATGCGATAAATACGGTATATAGATTAAAAATGACACCTTCTAAAGCTGCTCTTATCATATGCTCTTTTTTATGTGATAACGTCAAGCCGAAGAATGAACCACGCACATTGGCATTCCAGTATGGTGCACGTTCTCCAGCTAAAAATGGATGGAAGATTAACCCATTACTCGCTGGGGGTACACGTTCAGCAATCTTTGTAAGCACTTCATAGCTATCTATACCTAGACGCTTTGCAGTTTCTACTTCACTGGATGCAAATTCATCACGGATCCAGCGCAACACGACGCCACCATTATTCACCGGTCCGCCAATTACCCACTTGTCTTTCGTTAACGCATAGCAAAATAATCTGCCATGTGCATCTGTCTTTGGTGCATCAATCACGGTACGAATGGCACCACTCGTACCGATTGTTACAGCAACTTCTCCAGGTTTGAAGGCATCAACACCTAAATTACTTAATACACCGTCACTTGCGCCAATGACAAATGGCGTATCAGGGCTAATCCCCATCAGTTTGGCATATTCAGTATTAAGTCCGGTAATGACTTCTGTCGTATCTACCGCTTCTGAGAAATTGTCTTTTGTAAGTCCAAGGAGCTCAAGCACGGCTTCATCATAGTCTAATGTAATGATATTAAATAATCCTGTCGCACTTAATATCGAATAATCTTCTACATATCGATTAAATAATTTGAAGAACACATACCCTTTAATACCGATAAATTTATTCGCAGCACGAAATGTATCTACATCTTCATGTTTAAACCACATCAGTTTACTTAACGGACTCATCGGATGTATCGGTGTCCCTGTACGCTGATAAATGGATAACCCATCATGTTCACGATTGAGTAGCTCACTGTATTTATAGCTACGGTTATCCGCCCAGGTAAGACTGTTCGTCAATGGTTGATGTGATTCATCCATTAAAATCAGACTATGCATGGCACTCGAAAAACTTACAAAAGCTATTTCCTCAACTTTTGCTCCACTTATCTTTACAACGTGAGCAACCGTCTCTATCACTGCATCAAATATTTGCTGAACATCTTGCTCAGCAATATCACTATGAGGGGTGAGTAATGGATATTCTTTATGATGGACTGCAATGATTTCTCCACGCATGTTATAAAGTACACTCTTCGTACTTGTTGTACCGATATCAACACCGATCATATACATTTAAATATCCTCCTTCGAATTAAATCTTTTCGTTGTAAAAGTTTAATATACATTTCAGCATTAATAATTGATTCAATAAATTAATACCAAGAATAAGTATACTCACAAAAACACACGGTTTAATCATTAAACCGAGTAAAAAATTTTAATTTAATAATTGATTCAGTGCTTGAATTCCATCATGGAATTCATGTTTCCCGCTTTGTTCTGTAATCAACTGGATTTCCGGGAACTTTTCTTGCCAACACTTCTGATGATTGATATTTACGCGGTCATCGTCTTCTGACTGTATATGATATATGGGTGCTGCTACTTTTAATTCATCAGTAATGATATTTTGTAGATCATTAAATTTCTCGTCACAACTGAAGAATGGTGAACCAATCATGATTACTTTTTCAATGTTGTGCTGTACTGTGTTTTCTGTTAAATATTTTGTGATAACCGTACCACCAAATGAATGACCGATTAATATAACAGGTTCATCAATCGGTACTTCATCTAAACTCTGTATCAATACTTTTACCCAGTTATCATAAATTTGTCCAATATCTCTCGGATAATCACTTGCATGCCAGGTGTAATCTGGTATGTCTTCTTTAGTTTTTCTAATGAGTGGATTACTACCACTCGTTACCGACTGTACGCCGGCACTATGCACAAATACAATGTGTTTCATCTTCATCCCTCCATAAAAAAAATTCGGATAAACTATTATTAGTTTACCCGAATATGTATCATTTAATTAAAAGATATGTGTAACAAAATTAACGATATAAAAAACAACTGCTGCAATTACGGCTGAAATCGGCATCGTAATAACCCAAGTAATAATCATACGTTGTGCCGTCGTCCATTTCACACCTTTCACACGGTGACTTGATCCAACCCCTAAAATAGATGATGAAACAACGTGTGTCGTTGAAACTGGTAAGTGAAAGTGTGTTGCACCAAAGATGATTAACGCTGATGATAAGTCAGCTGCTACACCGTTCGATGGTCGTATCTTCATGATATTGCCACCAACTGTCTTAATAATCTTCCATCCACCTACTGCAGTACCTAATCCCATCGCTGCCGCACATGAAAGCTGTACCCACGTTTGTGGTTCAGTGCTACCGGTCTGCATGCCTGCTGAGATTAATGCCATCGTAATAATCCCCATCGCCTTTTGTGCATCGTTTGAACCATGGGCAAAAGCTTGTGCTGCTGCTGTAAAGATCTGCAGGAATCTAAAGTTTCTATTGGTCTTTGTTAAGTTTGCGTTCTTGAATACAATCTTAATAATTGTATACATAATATAACCTACAATAAAGGCAAGCAATGGTGAAATAAGTAAACCGACGATAATCTTCGTAAACCCGGCATATTCTAAAATGCCCAATCCACCTGATGCTACTGCAGCTCCTGCTATAGAACCAATCAGTGTATGAGAAGACGAGCTTGGAATACCAAAATACCAAGTAATTAAGTTCCACGTAATTGCACTGATTAATGCTGCCAGAATAACAACTTGACCATTTTGTAATGTAAACGGATCAACGATATCTTTTGTCACTGTCTTAGCTACACCATGGAAAAGAATCGCACCGATAAAGTTCAGTACAGCTGCCATTAGAATTGCATGACGAGGCTTTAACGCTTTTGTTGAAACTGCTGTTGCTATTGCGTTCGCTGTATCATGGAAACCATTGATAAAGTCAAAGGCTAACGCGAAGAACACAATCGCAAATGTAAAAATAATAATCGGTTCCATAAAAATGCTCCTTAACTATTTTTCATAATGATTGATTCAAGGATATTTGCTACTGCCTGACATTTATCAGCAATATCTTCTAAAGACTGATAGATGTCTTTAACTTTCATCACAGTTAAAGGATCTGTTTCTACAGATAAGATATGTTTAATCGATTGTCTTAGTATACCATCACAGTTTGTTTCATGCTCTTTAATATTAATAGAGTGCACACGCACGTGAGATAACTTCTTCTCAGCAACAAGTGTCACTGCTGTCTTAATTTCCTTTGTACAACCTTGAATGTTCTGAACAAATTCAGCCATATACTCATCTGAATATTCGATAGAATACATTTCAAACATAGCTGACGTCTCTTCCATACCATCCATAACATCATCGATAGCATTAGATAGAGCCAGAATATCTTCACGTTCAATCGGTGTAATAAATGTTTGATTTAAGTCTGAAATCATCTGGTGCATTAACTCATCACCATTTGTTTCGTACGCCTTAATAGTGTCTGCATATTTTTTTAGATCAAATGCGTTATGGAACGTCAATTCTCCAAAAGCAATCGCTGCACGATTCAGATTTTCTGCCATCGCTTCTAACTGCACTGCAAACTTATCTTTCTTTCTGTTAAACATCTTAAATCCTCCCATTAATAAAAAAACATATTTTATGACTACAACGATATTCTATAGGAAAAAACAATGAAAGCATAGTGTTTTGTAAAAATAAAGTAAACTATTTATAGTAACCGTTTACTATATTACAGCATTGTAAATTTAGTGTTTCAGAATTGTAAATTTGTCTGAAAAATAAAAAAATAAGCATTCTGATGCATAGAACATCAGGATGCCATTTGTCTTTATTTTGTATATTTCTTCTCGATACCTTTTTCCTTTTCTTCCTGGAAACGTTCGATACGCATCTCCACATCAAATATTTTCATCGTTAAATGATAAATGGGCGCCTCTGTCAGCATATAGACAAGCCATGGTAATGTCGGTTCATAATCATGTAGTGCAATGATTAGTATATCCGTACCTTTTAGTCGTCGGAATTCCATACGTGCCCTACTATCAACATGTGCATGATGTAATACGCCGCCTGTAATGTTATACACAATACGATTGTCATCAGATTTGTCTTCATCTTTTTCTAGGGTTAAGATATGTTTTTTTACACCGTATATTTCAAAGCGTCCATCATGTTCTTTTACTTCGACAAGGTCCAGTGCCATGTCACTTAACCATGCAAAGTAATGTTTACTCACACGTTCAACCGTCCAGCTGGAAGGCATTAATGTACGCTGAATACTACGAACATCGTTGGATTTAGAGTTTTGGGTCTGTGCAACGATACCTTTTCGTTTGACTGGCGTCTTTGTAATTTGAAATGGTGTTTTATAGCTTTTTAAGATATTAATTGTTTCTTCGTCATCACCTGTACCGCTCACATAAATAATCGCCTTTAAGTTTGTCGCTTCTGCTGCACGTGCAAAGTTATCGGCACTGATTGCATTAATATCCTGAAACGTCGCATCATTAAGTTTGTTAGAGTGCTTTGTCGGATCTAAAAAATATACACCAAAGTCCACTTGACCAAGTGCATCAATACAGTCATTCAATGAGAACATATCTCCTGTGACCCAATGCATATCTTCTTTACTGTCTTCAGCAGGATATTTACTCATTGCATAAATTTCAAAATCATCTTTTAAATACTCATATAAGTTTTTACCGATATAACCTGTCGCACCTGTTAGTAATAAACGTGGTTTCATCTTTTGACCTCCATACGGTTATTTCTTATATTGTACCCAATTTCTTATCTGCATAAAAATGATTTATTAATTTTTGTTCTGCTTCATCTTAATTTCAGGTATCTTCTCTTTTACAGTATTTGATGAATAAGGTGACTGACTCGTGTGATTTCCGAGAAACATCATAAGTTTACGATATGTAAGTCGAGATTCTTTCAGCTCCATATGAAACTGGTATTGATGGCGTAATCCATGCGTGCCATCAAAAAATGAATAGGCATATGGTACATTGTTTGCTTTTAGCACTTTCACCAGTTCATGCGCCTGAGAATCAAATGGATCAGCATCGCCAACTGTTAAAAAGGTCGGTGGATATCGCTTCGTAATATTTGCTGTCGTACTGAGCTGTTCAATCGGTTTGAATTGCTTCTCCCAATGCTTTTCACCGGTATAGCTCTCCATAAACAATTCTATACGTGGGAACTTTGTCGCACGCACTGTCTGCATATTATAAAGTCCTCCAAATAACACTACCGCTTTGAGTTGACTGGCTTTAAATACAGGTTTTTGCTGCATATCATGCATCAGTTTATTATTCGTATGCATCGCTGCAAACTGACTTGCAATTTGAGCACCAGCAGAATCCCCACCGATAATAATCTGAGTAAAATCAATCGGTAATTGATGATCATTTTTCTTTAAGAATTTTGCTGCTTCTAATTCCTGCAGAATAGGTGTTGGATATTGGTTTCCCGGTGCCAATGCATAATTGATATTCGCAACAATAAATCCCTTCTCTGCAATCTGTGCAAGATACGGATTTTTATGTCGTTTATCTCCTGCAATAAATCCACCACCATGTGTCCACATAATAAGCGGTAATTTATCACCCTTTTTAATGTTTTTCGGCATAATGATATCCATCTGTGACAACGGGGCAATATCACTATAAGTAACATTTTTTACCATCTTTACATTTGATGCTTCTATCGCTCGTTCATTTAGTAGAGCATTTTCTGATAATCTCGCATCATCATTGATATGCCATCCCATCATTACACTGATTCCCATCGTTATCAATGCAATTAAAATTATGTAAATTAAATATCTTTTCTTCAATACATCCGCCCTTTCTCACCGGTCATTATTATAGCATACCAATTATAATGATAAAAAAATAAAATGGGGAAATCCCCATTTTATCATTATGCAATATGATTTTTACCTTTTTTCTTTCGATCAAAGTACTTCTTTGCAATACCGATACATAAAATAATACCCACATAGCCTAATAATGGATAAGCAGTTTGTACTAATTTTGAAAATCCTACAAAACTTAATAAATATGATAATCCCATTAAACTAAATAGCATTATTTTATATTTTTTCGAATATGGTTCAGAAAATCTTGCGATAAATGAATACATTAATCCTGCAATGGTATTATATATTACCATCAACATAATAATACTTAAAGCAATTCCAAGAATTGGATGGATTGCTTTACCTAATATTAACGTTGGTATTGCAGAATTATTAATCTTATCTAATTCACTTAATAGTCCTGAGTTCACCATCAATAAAAGTACTAATAACGTAACCCCACCAATTGTTGCGCCTTTTCCTGCAACTTTCATACGACTAGCGTCTCCGCCTATCGCTGCAAGTATACTAAATCCACTTGCAAAAGCAAGACCTCCATAATTAAGTCCTGACCACCACCACAATGAACTTTCTGGTAAGAATGAAAGTTTAAATGGTTGTTTATCAGTATTAATATGATTTTGAATCTCTCCAAATGATATCGAGCCTTTAAAGAAATAATATACAGCAATTGTTGTTACTACAATTATTAAAAAAGGTGTAACCATACCTAATGCACCAATTATTTTACTAAAATCTAATAATAAAGTGATAATAATCGCTATTACCATAATTAGCGATCCTAACCATATAGGTAGACCAAAACTTTCATGTGCTGCACTACCTGCACCAGCAACCATGATTGTAGCTAAACCATATAAGAAAAATACTAAAAGATAGTCAATCACTTTTCCAAATTTTTTACCAAATAGGTATTGAATCGTTGATTCATGATTCTCTGCATCTAGACCATAACCTAACTTTACAGTTTGGCGTCCAAAGAAAGTGAGCATCAAGCCAGCGATTAATATGGCAAGGTAACTATATATACCATAGTTCGTAAAAAATGTTAAAACTTCTTGACCTGTAGAAAAACCTGCACCTACAATAACACCTACATACGCGAAGCCAATTTTTATTGCTTCTGTATTATTTTTACTCATCAAAACGCTCCCTTAATCTATTTAAAAACATGCCTGTAAAGACAGACATGTTTGGTTTACCCTGCTATTCTATTAATAAAACATTATTTTTGAGATTCTTCTGGAAGACCGAACGTTTCGCCCTCAGGTGCAACCGATTTTGTAATGAATAAAGCAGTAATCAAACCGATAACTGTTAAGGCAATCGCAAACCAGTATGCATGATGCACACCCGTTGTTAACGCTTCATTAACTTGGGTCAATGTAGGGTTTGAAATACCTTCCAAAGCTTTCTTTTGACCATGCGTCATAATACTTACGAATATTGAAATACCCATTGCACCTGCAATTGGCTGAATCATATTACCGATAGCCGTACCATGTGGATATAATTTTCTCGGTAACTGGTTAATCGCATTCGTGTGACTCGGCATCATAATCATTGAAATACTCAACATCAATACCATATAGACCATGATGAAGACATAAATGCTGATACCAGGATGAATGGTTGAATAGAATAACATGACGAGTGCCAGAATAAACATTCCGGGAATAATCATCTTTCTTGGCCCAAGTTTATCAAAGATACGTCCCATAACAGGACTCATCGCACCATTTAATAATGCCCCGGGTAATAAAATCATTCCTGCAACTTTTGCACTAAATGCCATCGGTCCTTGTAAATACATCGGCATTACGATTTCTGACGCAAACATAGCCATTACTACAACTACGAAAATGAACATTCCACGTGCATAATTGGCATATTTAAATACAGAAAGATCAAGTAAAGGTTCCGTAAGTTTGCGTTGTCTTAGTGCGAACAATACCATCGCAATAATTCCGACAATAATAAAAGTAAGAATCATCGGGTTACCAAATCCACCTTTAGCTGTACTTACTGAACTGAAACCATAGATTATACCAGCCACACCGATAGTCGATAACACGACAGAAAAAATATCAATCTTAGGTTTCGTAACTTCTCCTACATTTTCAAGGTAACGCATTGCAAATACAATTGAGAAGATGACAAAAGGAACAACCGAGAAAAATAACCAGCGCCAGCCTAACGTATCAACGATGACGCCTGATAAAGTCGGGCCAATCGCTGGTGCGAACATCATCACAAGACCAAAATTCCCCATTACTTTACCACGCTCATGCGGTGGAAATAAATTCAGCATAGCGTTCATGATCGTTGGAATAAGTAATCCTGTACCTGCAGCTTGTATCATACGGCCAGCAAGAATCATTGGGAAGTTAACAGCAAAACCTGCAATCAATGTACCAATTAAAAATAAAGACATTAAACCGATAAACAACTGTCGTGTTGTAAACCATTGTATAAGCGATGCAGATAATGGCATCAGTACACCCATGACCAGCATAAATCCAGTAGCGAGCCACTGAACAGTAGGTGCATCTACATTGAATACACGCATTATTTCCGTTAATGCAATATTCAATAACGTTTCATTTAAGAACGTAAAGAATGCCCCAATTAAAAAAGTAATCATTATAATTGTTGATTTTTTCATGTTTCCTCCAAAAAAATAATGAGCTTTCGCTCACTAATCACCATATATTTGTCTATACATCTTACAACATTAAATTATATGAATCAATATCAAAACATCAGATAAGTACAAAATTACATTCTCACCACTAAATTTTACAAACTAAATAATCATTATACAATCAATAACTTTGTGAATCATTAAAATAATATTATAATGAAAATAACTTATATTAAGGGAGCGATTAAAATGGAATTAAACAAACAGGTTGTACACATGTTTTTAAAAGAAGCGCATGTAAGAGATTTTGAAGATATGTCACCAGAACCAACAACAATGCACCGATTAGATTATGTACAAAGTGATCAAGATCCAAATCTTTATGAATTTAAACTTACGTTTATGTTCGGACACTTTGGTACACAAGTTGACGGCGTTATCGAAGCTGCAATCCTAATCCAAAGTGAAGACGGCAGTGAAGTAGATGTTATTGCAGAAATCAAGAAGGAAGAAGGCATGTTTGCAATTCCTTTATATGCAAAAGCATCATCAATTATTACAAAATTATCTGAAGACCGCGGACAATTCCCGATTATCGTACCAATTGAATTATGGTTAGAATAATAGGCGTAAAATAAAACGTTCAGGCTCGAGCAGACTGGAGACAAACCATAAAAATCGCTCTTTGATTTTTTATGAGTTTGTTGAAGTATGCCTTGAGGTTGTTTTATTGTCGCCGTAAACTGGCGTTAGACAAAACAAAAACGTAATGACTTAAGTCATTACGCTTTCTTTGATATTTGATTAAAGTCAACGACTACTTTATCTAACTTCTTAGCAGTCTGTTTTAACATATTTCTTGCCACTTGATTTTTAGGATCAAGCTTTAATATTTGTTTCGCTGTATCAAATGCTTCTTTATCTGTAATTACAGGCTCTGGAACTGCGTATAAGAATAATAATTGTAATAAACTTTTCACTTCATTGCTATCGGTCATTTCAACAGAACGCATTGCATGATAATATGCACTGTTAAATGCGCCGTTTACTTCGCTTAAAGGATAAACTAATAACAAGAAAGCTAAATCGTGTAGTTCCACTGTTTCTGTATCTTTCATACATTCTAATATAAACGTATAATACATCACAGATTCACTATCATGACATGCACTTATAAATGCTTCTTCAAACATCATAAAGTCAGTTGATTGCATCAATGCTTTAGCAGATTCAAAATCTCCACTTAACACGTAATATTCTATTTTTTCCTGTAATTCTACGTGCATTTGATGCACCTCCTCATGATTGAATAGCCATGTTATTGTAACATAGATACGAGTAAATTCCTATTTTAAAAATTGATTGCAAAATGACATTATTTCAAATAGGTAATCTTGCGCCATATCCATTCGAGAGGGCCCTGTTTAAACTTTTTAAAATAAATATTTGTAAAAATCATCTGGAACAATACGATTGCAAGTGCAACTAGATATACGTGTGCAATTGATAATTGACCATATTGTCTAAATACATAAAATACGATGAACATTAATAAACTCTGCATAATATATAATGTAAAGCTCATTTTACCCATACGTTGAAATGGCTCAAATAATTTCTTTATTGCTGGATATTCGCATAGTAATGTGACCCATATAATATAGCTTATAGATAACAATACCCCGCCATAATAAATAAAATCATAAGAAGCCATTGCATTGATCTCATAAGCAATCATTAAATATTTCAAAGTAATGCCAACAAATGCAAAGACGATCGAAATCACGAACATCGTAACTTTATGTTCAGTAATTTCCTTCAGTAGATTCGCACGTTTCACATACATTCCTAACAATATAAAAGGCATAATCGTTAAGAAATAACTCAATGTTGTACCAGGATTTATGATTGCAAACCCCTGATAAAAGAAATCACTATTATATTGAATAATCTTGCTCAAGTTACCGCTCGACATCACTTTTATCCATTCATTTTGCGAAGTTTCAAAACTCACGAGTTCTTTACCGAAGAAATCCGGCTGCATAAATATCGCAAACATACTCGGTAATGCTCTCATCATATTCAATACAATTAATATTATTGCTGCGATGAGCGTAATACTATTTGGAAACAATAAAAATACTATTGCAACGAATCCAATGACAGCATATACATTTAAAATATCCCCATAAAATAAGAAGAAACCATGTAAAAGTCCAAATACGAGTAATGCAGCCATCCTTCTATACAACACTGGAATAAAGTTACCACCACGACCTTTAATATTCTCAGCCATTATCGCTAAACCGAAACCAAATAAAAATGCGAATATCGGATAAAATGAGTTATGAATAAAAATAATATTTAACTTATATAACCACTGATCAAGTGTTGAATTAAAATACACTAAAGGATCTGTATAAACTTCATTCATATGGAATCCTACGATATTCATAAATAATATCCCGATAATACTCATACCGCGAAGTATATCAATGCTATCTATACGTTTATTCATTTAACTTTTTCACAACTTCACTTTTTAAGTTTAGCTGACCGAAGCCATCCACTTTACCGTCGATATCATGACCATTTTCCGGTTCGATAATACGGATGTTCTTAACTTTCGTACCTTTCTTAATCACTGATGAAGTCCCTTTAACCTTTAAATCTTTTATAATAGTAGCACTATCACCGTCATTTAAAATATTTCCTACACTATCCTTAATAACCGCTTCCTCTTCAACTTCAAGATTAATCGGCCATTCATGTGCACACATTGGGCATACATAATTTAAGCCATCCTCATATGTATATTCTGAACCACATTTCGGACAATTTGGTAAACTCATTATATTTCCTCCTATTAATTAACATATGGTATACCTTCTATAACCAATAATTCTATCTTCATATCTAAACCCCCGCTGAAACCAGTGAGCTTTCCACGCTTTCCGATTACACGATGACATGGTACTACAATCATAACAGGATTTGCACCAATTGCACCACCGACAGCACGAATCGCTTTCGGGTTATCGATCATTTCACTAATATCACTATAACTTCTTGATTCACCAAAAGGTATTTTTAAAAGTGCATCCCAGATTGATTTCTGGAAGTCAGTACCGTGTAAATCAAGCGGCCAGTTAAAGGTCTTTAACTTACCGCGAAAATATCTTTCAATATCTCTTATATATTCGCTATTCTTCTCATCAGCAGGGTAACCAGTAATACGTTCTGCATCAGAAATAAATCGCTTGATATGATGATCAACATATTCTGTCGTATCATCATTTGCAAAGAAGATAACACCTAAGTCGCTTGATGCTAATACGAAACCGCGTTCATTAATATCAAACTGACTAATATAAATATTCATATTACGCTCCTTTTAACGGTGAGTTCGAACCAAAAGCAGGACGCTCCATATCAACATGTGGAATTAAATCTACAAAATAAACGTCAGATACTGTATCAAACCCAAAACTACCGTAAAATCTTTCTAAATGTGCCTGACCTTGCAGGTGTAAATTTAAATAATGATGATGTGTATCAATATATTGTAACGCCTGATCCATCAATTCTTTAGCAAGACCCATACCACGGAAATCAGGATGCACGATAACACGACCAATATGCACCGTATCCGCTTCAGGAATAATACGCGCGTATGCAGCAATCACACCTTCTTACTCTTTATATATATGTACACAATTTAAATCCTTCTCATCGATTTCTTCATAATAGCACTGCTGCTCTACGATAAAAGTATCCACTCTAAGTTTATATATCTTGTAAATCTCCAAAGATTTAAGCTCTTCGAAAAATTTATAATGCCACATACACCTCAACCCCTTTATATGTTTATTTGATTGTATTATAAGGAAGGAAAATAATAAAGGTTAAATAGAAAAAGTCCGATAATTTGAGCATATCGGACTTGTTTTTTGATTTTATGTGATTATGATGTGTGTCTTGTCCGATTTAAGTCAGATATCGGACTTGTTTTTTGAATTTATGCGATTATGGTGTGCGTCTTGTCCGATTTAAGTCAGATATCGGACTTGTTTTTCTCCAATTTAAGACTTTGCGTTCTTATATAATAAAAAACCTATCCCATAAACGAAAAATACCAAGCATAAAACGATTGAACATGACATGACCGAAAACTTTTCTATCTCCATTGCAATAGCGTATAAAATAAATGCGATTGGTACATAAAATAATAATATAGGCAGCATTATCGAATTATATTGATTTGCAATTAATTCGTCCCTCTCATCCGTAATCTTAATGTCCAGCCCACCAGGGTTCTTCTTATACTGAGTATAAAACATGACACCCCATCCAATTATAGCTCCTAAAAGTGACGGCCAATATTGTTCTATATTATATAATTGATCTGGTCTTTTGAAATAGTTGATGAACATCGTTGTAAGTACCAATATTACAAGATACAAAAGAAAATAATGAATCTGTTTACGAAGTGTGATACCTTTTTTCATTTTAATCCTCCTCCAGTTTAAATAGCGCATCAATTGGTACATCGAAGTACTGCATAAGCTTTAAAGCAAGTTCTAAACTTGGGTTATATTTATGGTTTTCTATTGCGTTAATCGTTTGGCGTGTAATATCCAGATCCTTGGCCATTTGAACCTGAGAAATATTACGTGACGTCCGATGTTCTTTAATATAATTGATAACGATGGTGATCACCTACTTAGTTAATACTTATTTTACGAGTTAATTTTATGAAAAATAGTATATCCGATTTCGTAAATCATTAATAAAATCCACCATGCAATCGAAAGTTGAAAAAAAGATATACTTTCAATTTTAAATGGTAATGCTAACAACATAAATAAACATGGCAAGTATAAAAATAGAAAAGGAAATACTAATGTATTATATTCCTTTGATAACATTTCATCTCGCTCATCCGTAACTTTAGTATTCAAGTTTCCCGGGTGTTTCTTTTTTGATATGAAGTAGACAATAATAGTTCCTGTTAATGCTCCTATAAACATCGGCATATAAGCATTTATATCATACAATTTTTCTGGATGCATAAAATAATTAATATAATAATTACTCATTAATATTCCTAAACACGCTATCAGTGAATTTCTAATTTGCTTTTTTCTCGTTAAATTTTTGGCAATCATAATAATCCCCCTTTGTTAAAAGTGTAAAGATATCTTTACAGATAATATACAATAATTAACATCATGTGTAAAGATATCTTTACACAAATTTTTCCCAAAAAAATATCTCTCACTAATATTCAAGTGAGAGATAATAGAAATTAATATTAAGTTCTAATTAGAATCTGTAATATCCATCAACTGATCCAGAGATGAATGATACTGAACGTTGGCCGATTCCTGCTGATGGGTTTAACGCATCAACCATTTGTCCGCCACCGATATAAACACCTACGTGACTGTAGTTGTTAAAGAATACTAAGTCACCTGGTTGCGGTGCTGATACTTGTGTACCAGCTGCTGCTTGAGCATAAGTTGTACGTGGAATTGATTTACCCATTGCTGCTAATACTTGTTGCGCAAATGATGAACAGTCAACTGCTGTTGCTGAGTTTGCACCATATACATATGATTTTCCTGCTGCAATTGATAATGCTACTGAAGCTACATCATTATTTACAGCCACTGAAGTTGGTGCTTTTTGTACAACACGTGTGCTTTCAGTTACTGCGTTATTAGAAATGTTTGAAGTTGTATTATTTGTGTTATAAGTATTAAAAGTATTATTTGATGTTGAAGTTTGTGCAACTGGTGCATGGTAAGTGTTTGTCGATGCTGAATATGTTGATGTTTGAACTGGTGCTGAATATGTAGAAGTTGTAGAGATATCAGTTCTTAGTTCTGCTGCTGCATCTGCTGAGTTTGTTGGCACTAATGTTGCTACTGTTGCTGCTGTCGTTAAAGTTAAGAAAGTTTTTTTCATAATGTTTAATTCCTCCAAGAATTGTTTATATATTAGTATAGTATTTAATTCAATTATTTAGTTTGCAATTTTGTCGAACTCGATACATAATTTCAAGTCGTCGTAATCACTTGTCCAACTATAACATGGATAAACATTAAAAAGTGTGATGTAAATATTTTGTTAACGAAGTGATATATTTTTTCAAACGCTGTAATATTAGTAATTTTGTCGAAAATCCCATACCTATAGTATAGAGAGAAGTTATTTAAATATAGAATTTGTAAACATTATCCAAGAATATTACGAAACTTTAATTCAAAAAAGCGCACTGTAACATAGTTGTTACAGTGCGCTTTTACACTTTTTTAGTAGCATTACTTATTATTTTACTATTCTAGATCATAATTATTTAGTTCAAAATTGATTATGTTTTATTATATTTACTGAAATGCTTCCGAATAAATAACTGTCCCCTGAATACCTTTTTCTTTAACTTTTTCTGATGCTCGTACCATAAATACATCATCCGGCACTCCAAATGGGGCTTTAATATTATATATTGATGCTTTTACAAACCCAAATTTATTGTAATAACTTGGATGACCTAATATTACAACAGGAATGGATAATGGGATCATTGACAAGGTATAATGCAATAACGCGGTACCTATCCCTTGTTTTTGATAATCGGGATGTACAGATAATGGTGCCATCGCAAAACCATCATATACATCTATTTTTATTTTTGAATACATAATATGTCCTACAATCTTATTATCAATTGTTGCTACTAATGTTAATTCTGGAATATAACTATCTGATCGCATTAATTCTTCTACCAATGTATGTTCCTGATTATCACTCGTCGGTTCATTTTCAAAGGCAAGTTCTGTTGTACACATGATTTCTTTTAAATCTTGCAAAGTAGCCTGTCTAATATGCATATGATTACTTCCTATACTTTTTATTTAGTACAACTAATATAATAATCATTGTGAAAGGCATAATAAATTCATATTGTGGTGCTGTCATACGGGTAATACATGAAATGACTGCAAATATTATAAATGTATATCCCATATATAAATATAATTTTCTATAATTCTCTTTTTTGTATTTCGTATTTACATTTGCATTAGCGATTTGTTTACTGAGATAAATTAAATATCCTCCCATCGCTAACATTAATATGTACATTAAATAATTTAAAATCATTGTTAAATCTCCTTTCCTTCTATTATAATGCAATAACTTTATATAACAAAAAAATACACCACATTACGTGATGTATTTTGTATATAAGTTATTAGAATCTGTAATATCCAGTAACTGTACCGTAAAAGTATTTAATTGAACGCTCACCAACACCAGCTCTTGGGTTTAAAGCATCTACCATACGTCCGTTACCAATATAAACACCTACGTGGCTTCCACCGTTGAAGTATACTAAATCACCAGGTCTCGGATTGTAAACACGTTTACCTGCTGCCATTTGTGCATAAGTTGTACGAGGGATTGATTTCCCCATAGCACGCATAACTTGTTGTGCAAATGCTGAACAATCTACTGCGTAACGATTGTTTGCTCCGTATACGTATACTCTGTTTGCTGCGATAGAACGTGCTACTGATGCTACATTATATGAATTATATTTTTTATATTTATAAGTTGTTTTCTTTTTAGTTGCTGCGTCTGCGTCATGCGTTGGTACCGATGTGAATACTACTGCTGATGTAACTGCTGCTAATAATAATTTTTTCATTATATATATTTCCTCCAGAATTTTCTTTTATAAGTTTGATTGTCTGTTCGACTTCTTGAAATAATCTTAACACCGAAAAATATCAAAATGTGCATTGTAATAGACTTGTTACATAACTTATACGTTTTATGACACAATGTTACAAAATTGCATTAGACTTTGTAACATTCATAAAACATCGATATGACAAGCTTTAAAGAGATTTGTGTGTTGAGATTGAATCGTTTTTTGAGATTAAATATTACAAAATGTAATATAAATAAGATGTTTAATTAGATTGATTTCAATGTCCAAACTGATTTTTTGCAATATTTAAATACTATCGTTTATAATTATGTAAGCACTATCATTAAAATAATTGTTAAATATAGGAGGAAAAAACATGAGTAACATATTAAAAGAACAATATGGTTTATTTATTAACGGAGAATTTGTTGATGCAGAAAACAAAGAAACGTTAGAAGTTAAGAGTCCTGCAACAGGTGAAGTATTAGCGAAGATAGCAAAAGCAACTACAGGTGATGTAGATAAAGCTGTCAAAGCAGCTGGTGAAGCTTTTAAAACATGGAGATATTCAACAAATACAGAACGTGCTGCTTTATTAAATAAGATTGCAGATATTATGTATGAAAATAAAGATGATTTAGCAATGATTGAATCTATAAACTCAGGTAAAGCAATCCGTGAATCAGCTAATATTGATATTCCAATGGCTGCGGATCACTTCCGCTACTTTGCCGGCGTAATCATGGCTGATGAAGGAACGAGTAAATACTTAGCTGAAAATACATTAAGTATTATTCGTCATGAACCTATCGGTGTCGTTGGGGCAGTAGTAGCATGGAACTTCCCGATGTTACTTGCATCCTGGAAACTAGCACCTGCATTAGCTGCTGGTAACACTGTTGTTATTCAGCCTTCATCATCTACTCCACTTTCTTTATTACATTTAGCAGAGTTAATCAAAGATGTATTACCTAAAGGTGTATTAAACATATTAAGTGGTAAAGGTTCAGAATCTGGAGATGCAATCTTCAATCATGAAGACGTTGCAAAAGTTTCATTTACAGGATCTACTGAAGTTGGATACGGTGTAGCGAAAGCTGCAGCTGAACGTTTAGTACCAGCAACGTTAGAGTTAGGTGGTAAATCAGCGAACATTATTTTTGATGACGCTAATATCGAACAAGCAATCGAAGGTGCACAATTAGGTATTTTATTTAACCAAGGTGAAGTATGTTCAGCTGGTTCAAGACTTTATGTTCAAGAAGGCATCTATGATGAATTTGTCGGTAAATTAAAAGAAGCTTTTGAGACAATCAATGTAGGTGATCCATTAGATCCAAACAATCACTACGGTTCTCAAACTGGACAAGCTCAAATCGATAAAATCGAAGAATACATTGAAATTGCGAAACAAGAAGGATTAAACATCGTTACTGGTGGAGAACGCTTAATGGACAACGGACGCGATAAAGGATTCTTCTTCCCACCAACAATTATTGAATTCGATGACAACAAATCTCGTTTAGTTCAAGAAGAAATCTTTGGACCGGTCGTTGTTGTTTCTAAATTCAAAACACAAGAAGAAGTAATTGAGAAAGCTAATGATTCAATCTACGGTTTAGCTGGTGGTATCTTCACTTCTAACATTAACCGTGCGTTACAAGTAGCTAATCAAATGGATACAGGACGTATCTGGATTAACACTTACAATCAAATCCAGGCTGGATCACCATTCGGTGGTTACAAAAAATCAGGTATCGGTCGTGAAACGTATAAAGAAACTTTACGTCACTATCAACAAGTTAAAAACTTATACATCGATTATTCTGATGCAGCAAAAGGTATCTATAAATAAGAGCGTTTAAAATGAAATGTCCCGCCACAAATTTGTAGCGGGACATTTTTCGTTTTATTTAGTAGCAGAGATTTGTACGGCATAATAGTAATTACGTTGTTTGTTAAGGTCATATGCCACTTTCATTGCGATAGAACTTCTTTTGAATGTTTTACGCAACGTATTTTCTTTATGATCTTTATTTTGTAACCATATTAAATAACATCTAAATGCTGTTCTTTAATCGGTCTTCTCTTTTCAAGTTGTGTACTCACGATACTCGCTAAAAGTTGCTGAAAGAGCATGCCAAAAGCAACTGGTAATGCAACTTTAGGTGGAAAGTAAGTTGTCGCTACAATGACACCAGTCGAAATATTACGCATGCCACATAAAAATGTTATAGTTACATGCCGAGCGTAACTACATTGCATAAAGTGACTCATTACACTGCTAATGACATAACCACTCACTACAACAACGAATACAACCGCAATGATAATAACTAATTCTCTCGAGAAATCTTTCATATACGGTGCAATCGCACCACCATTGACAAAGATAATACCAAACAATGCAAGTTTACTGAATGGATTCAGTCTGTTACCTATCTTGTCAGGTATTTTTCCATGACTTGCTTCATTGATGACAATGGCAACTATAGTAGGTACAACAATCATCAGTATAAGATCAAAAATTAAATCTCCTGTGTCTATTTTCACCGATTTGCCTGAAACAATATGCATCGTCAAAGGAATGATCACTGGTGCTAAAAATGTATCAAGCAATACAACAGCCAAGCCTAATGGTAAGTCTCCTCGACCGACATTTATCCAGATGATGCTCGTAACACCCGTTGGTATGCACATCAACATTACAAAACCAATCACGAGTAAATGATCATCAAAAATTAGATTTGCAATGAGATAGCTTAACACCGGCATAATCAAATGCAGAACAATCATACAAAACAATATGTCTCTCGGTGCTTTGTAGAAAATATTCAAATCACTAAACTTCATCTTCATACTGCCCGAAAACGTCATAAATGCGAACAAACACGGCACTAAAATTAAAAAGTGATGACCAAATTCATCAAAAATGACGCCTAAAGATAAACTTATTAGTGTAAGCAATGCAATATTTTTCTGTAAAAATTTATTCATTAAATCAATCAACGATTTTCTCCTAAAATAATAATTATTATCTATCATTTATCATAAAAACCTGGGTATGATAAAAGTGTAGCACAATATATAAATGAGATGATTAAAATGATAACATTCGAAATCCTTCTCTATATTGTTATAGACACAATCGGCATCATAATACTGGTTAATTTCTCTAAAAAAATTATTATGTTTATCAATGAAAAACAAACACATTCAAATGATACAATATTTGATGGTTCTACTAGTACTTTAACTCAATCAGGCACTGTTGATAAAGACTGCAATGATTCATCTTTCTTCGACAATGGTTGTGACTCTCGCGGAGGAGATGGTGGTGGCGACTGAAGTCATCAAAATTAGTATAAGGCAATGCCAAATTTGGCATTGCCTTATCTTTATTATTTCTCTTTTAAACCTAGCGTTTTAGCAGTGTTTGCATTAATTTCTTCAAATAGTGCTTTGTGCTCTGCTAACTTCAGGCCATACGATGGAATCATCTTCTTAATTTGAGGTTCCCATTCAGGCATTCTATCTTTAAAGCATTTATCGATTACTTGTAACATAACATGTACTGCAGTTGAAGCACCCGGAGATGCACCAAGTAATGCTGCAACGCTGCCATCTTCAGCAGTAATAACTTCAGTACCAAATTGTAATGTACCTTTACCACCATCTTCAGTTTCCTTGATTACTTGTACACGTTGACCTGCAACAACGATTTCCCAATCTTTCGATTCAGCATTTGGAACAAATTCACGTAACTCTTCCATACGTTGTTCATGTGTTTGTAACACTTGAGAGATTAAGTATTGTGTTAATTTCATCTCTTTACCACCAGCAGACAACATGTTTGTAACATTACCTGGGTTGACTGAAGCTAATAGATCAGTATATTTACCAGTCTTTAAGAACTTCGGACTAAATCCAGCAAAGGGTCCAAATAATAACCCACGTTCACCATCGATATAACGCGTATCTAAATGAGGTACTGACATCGGTGGGGCACCAACTTTAGCTTTACCATAAACTTTAGCTAAATGCTGTTCAACAACTTCCTGGTTCTTACACACTAAGAACAGACCACTTACCGGGAATCCACCAACACCACGTGCTTCAGGAATCTTTGTCTTTTGTAATAAAGGTAATGAATAACCCCCTGCACCGATAAAGATAAATTTAGCATTGTGAATTTCTGTCTGTTTACTATTTTGGTCATACACTTTAACATTCCAGCTACCGTCTTCAGCACGCTTAATATCTTTTACTGTATGTTCATAGTGCGTTACAGCACCATTAAAAGATTTCATCACATCAAATAAATCTTGTGTTAATGCACCGAAGTTCACATCACTTCCTGCTGCCATACGTGTGATAGCAATACGCGCATTCGGGTCACGACCTTCCATCATTAATGGCGCCCATTCACGCATTTTATCATGATCTTCAGTTAACTCCATACCTTGGAATAATGGATTATCTTTAAATGCTGCTAAACGATTCTTTAAGAAACGAATATCGTCTTCACCTTCTACAAAACTTAAATGCGGTACCGGCATAATAAAGTCCTGAGGATGCTTTAATTTACCTTCATTAACTAAATAAGACCAGAACTGTTTAGATAATTGAAACTGCTCATTAACATTCACGGCTTTATCGATATTGATATTCTTATCTTTATCTTCAGTCGTATAGTTTAATTCACATAAAGCAGAGTGACCCGTTCCTGCGTTATTCCATACGTTTGAACTTTCCAGACCAGGTGCTGAAAGTTTTTCAAATACTTTAATATTAATTGCCGGATCAAGTTCTTTAAGTAATACACCTAAAGTCGCGCTCATTATCCCGCCACCGATTAATATTACGTCAGTTTGTTTAAATACTTTTTTCATTTTATATCCCCCAAAACATCTATAATATATTTCCATTATAGACCTTTTTTCATCATTTGTAATACTAGTATAATGAAAATCCAAAAATATTGTAACCGTATTCATTATTTTATTATTATTTCTTCAAATATTAGCCGATTGAAGCCTAAAAAAAGACCTCAATCAATGAGGTCTTCAAAATTTATATCTTCTTTCTTAAATCATCTTTAGGAACTGTAATTTGAATGGCAACAAAAGAAATGATAGCCATCAAAGCATTTGCCAGAATACCGATCATCGCACTCGTTGCTAAACCAAATTTCATACAGAAACTGTAGATTGCCATACTAATTGCAATACCAAAAGCACCACCTAAAGCTGAAGCCATCTTATAAATACCTGATGCGACTCCTACTTTTTC
The DNA here is from genome assembly GCF_016865215.1 of Macrococcoides bohemicum. Classification (NCBI taxonomy): domain Bacteria; kingdom Bacillati; phylum Bacillota; class Bacilli; order Caryophanales; family Staphylococcaceae; genus Macrococcoides; species Macrococcoides bohemicum. Next base: position 583,762 of record NZ_CP054482.1, on the reverse strand, counting down.
TTCAGGTGCCGTTGCAACTGCTGTATCAGTAGATGGTGTTGCATAAAGGCCAAGTCCTAAACCAAATAAACCAAATCCAATTACACAACTAATGATATATAAATTTTCCGGTAAGAATGTGAGTGAAATCATCACGATACCAACGCAGACTATCGCTGAACCAAGTAACATCGGCTTTTTAGCACCCATCTTCTGTAGTAACTTTTCACCAACGATAATCATCGACAATACTGTTACCACATATAAAATAGAAAGCATACCAGTCTTACTAGAAGAAAAGCCTAAACCTTCCTGAATATATGTATTCGCTACAATCAACGTACCTGCAACTGCATTTAATAAGAAGTTAGAAATAACAGCACCTAAATACGGTTTATTCTGAAATATATGAAAATCTATCAACGGATTGATTTGACCTTTCTCTATCTTAATAAAAGCAACAAAGCTCACAATACTTAATATAATAAGTCCGATAAATATTGGAGACGTAACACCAAGTGTACCACCCTGCGTAATCACGATATTTAAACTTAACAATAGAACAATCAACGTAATTAAACCAATTAAATCAAACTTCATATCGTTTGGTTCATCAGATTTCGTTTCCGGTGTGCCATGAATTAAGATCATAGCGAGACTCGAGAATATAATAGAAATGATAAATATCCATTCCCAGCCAAAATTCTTAGCAATCATCCCCCCAAATAAAGAACATAAACCTGAACCACCCCAAGAACCAAATGACCAATAACTCAGCGCTCGTTGGCGATCTTTATCATCGTAATATGCTTTAATAATTGATAACGTAGCTGGCATGATACATGCTGCAGAAATACCTTGAATGATACGACCAATTAATAAAAAAGCAGTCATATGTGTAGCGATCATTGTAAATGAACCGATAATACTTAATATTAAACCGATCTGCGTCATCTTTACGCGACCGACTTTATCCGCTAAACCACCAGCACCAACGACAAGCATTCCTGAAAATAATGCCGTTAAACTGACCGCGATATTAATGACGTCAAGACTACTGTTAAAATGATGCTTCAGATCTAGTACAACAATAACAAGCGACTGAGCAAATAACCAATATGTTAATATACCAAGCACAATACCTAGAACTAATTTTCTACCACCCTTATAAGGTGTATCCATGCAAAAGACTCCCTTTTTCCTCTTTTTCCAATTCCTATATACCCGAATAATCATTATTTTAGCATAATATTAATCATTTTTTCTGAAATTTTAGTTTATAAAATAATGAAATATTACACAACCTACATCTACTACAAAATATATTTGAATAAATAAAAGTAATAACTTACGATGAAAATAGATTAAAATATCAATGTATTAAACTCTGAAAGGAGCATAAAATGAATCCATTAGAACATATTCAGCAACCACAGCAAACTTCTTATTATCAAAAAGATATCTTACTGAACCTATCCTTCACATTTACAACAACCAACCGTATCTTCTTTCCAAACGGCAAACACAAAGATCTATTTAATCATAACTACAAATTTGATATTAGCATCAAAAGTCCAGTTGATACATATGGCCTCGCTATAGACTTCTATAAGATAGAACGTGACTATAATGAAAAAATTGCACCACTATTAAATGCACCAATCCTAAACGAATCACTACCTGTGATGAATACCACTGTTGAGAATATCGCTTATTTTATATGGCAACAGCTTGAATTATTACTCGATGAACATTCTGAAATCCAGACACTCACCTTATATGAAACAATACATCACAGTGTCACGTTAAATAAAGATATGATGCAATAAAAAAAGTACTGCTGACCACACCTGGCGTCAGCAGTACTTTTGATTTTTCAATAATATATTTTATTATGATTATCCATCAAACTAAACTATGTGATTTTTAATGTTATTCTTATTAAAATAATTCGTTGGAAGAAGGGCGTAGCATACAAAAGCAATTATAACTATAGCGAAATAAGTATTAATAAAAAGTTCAGACTCTAAAAGGTTGAATTTAATTTCAAACATATACTTTGCCAAAATAATAATACACATGATACCGATAAAAATTTTCCATATTCCCATAGCATATTTATAATATTGATTATCTTTTCCAACATCATTTATTCTTCGAGTGACTGCAGATAACATCGGCATACTGAGTATTAAAAATAATATGATTATTACTGGTAAGAACAAAATATTATATTCAATTTTCTCTATCCAAGGGATTGAAAAAGTCAGCAAAAATAATAAAGCTATATTTAATAAAAACGGTATCCAGAACTGATATCTGTTATCCCTTTCTTCATTATTGAATGTGAGCGACCAGAACCTTTTGTATGTGTCTAACATTTAACCCACCTCTTTTTGTTGTATTAACAATATTATACAACCTCTTAAAAAAAAGTAAATATAATTATCAGAAAAGACTGAAAATATTATGAGTGATTCAATTCATGATTAGATTTGTAAAAGTTTGATGGTAATGTGCAATACCATAATATAAATATGATCTTAATACCAAAATAGGTAGTCAATGCAAATAAAATAAACATGTTATCTTCATTAACATGTGACTTATTTAAATAATAGATTCCAATTATCATCACTATCGCAGACAATATTAAATAAAAAATATCAAATATCCTTTTAATTTTAGAATCGCTACCTACATCGTTTACTCTTCTGTTAATTGCACTGTATACCGGAGTCATTGTAAATATTAGGATTAGAATAAATACAAATATAGAATCTGTAATATCACCCGCAAAATTATCTTGTTTAATAAAGATGAAAAAAGCTATAAAGCTTAATAGGATATGTATCAAAAAAGGTGGCCAGAATTCTTTCCTATCTTCTCTAATATTGTAATCAAAACTTTGAAGTAAAAATCTTTTATATAATTTAATCAAGTTGCACCTCTCATCGGCTAATTAGGTATTATATCTATTACTCGGCAACGTGCAATACCATAACAAAAAAATGATATAACTTAAAAATACAACCATCGCATATGTATTGAAATGACCCATTCCTATTAGCTGAATGTTAAAAAATATTCTTAATAAATAAATTATCGCTCCAACTAATACCAAAATAGAATACAAAAATTTCATGCGCTTAAACAAAAATGAATTAGTACCAACATCATTCACTCTTCGTATTACAGCACTTGTTACTGGCCATACGATTACAGTAAATCCAACTAAAAATAAAGGTAAGCATACTAATGATAAAAGAAACCGATTCGTAAATAAAAATACAAATATTCCTGTAAAAGCGATTAATAAAATGAACTGAATTAATATAGACGACCAAAATTGAAATCGTTTATCTCGTTCGTCATTTACAAATGTAAGATTCCAAAATCTCCTATATGCTTCTCCCATTCAATTCACCTCTTTCAACCTTATTAACAATATTATACATCTTGTTAAAATAAAGTAAAAGTAATTATCAGAAAAGACTGAAAAATAATCAAATAAAAAAAGGCGTACTCTCGCACGCCCTTCATCACAAAAACTATAAATCAAGTATCTCTTCCAGTACTTTTGCGATACCATCGTTATTATTATCATCCGTTACAATATCAGCAACCTGTTTTAGATTCGGATGAGCATTTCCCATGGCAACACCGATGCCTGCATCTTGAACCATTTCCATATCGTTTAATTGATCACCAAATGCAATGACATTGTCTTTAGCAATATTTAATCCTTCGCAAATATGATCCAATGCACTCGATTTATTTACACCTTTAGCAGTAATCTCTAAATAAAATGGTGTTGAACGGATTGCACCAAATGTATCACCACAGATTTCCAATATTTCTTCATCAATTTCATCAATATGGGAAGGATCTGCTGTAAGTAAAATCTTCATTGGATCAAAATCAAGTGTTTCATGTAAATCATGTGTGAGATTAAAATTCAGTCCATGATCGCGGTATTCATGAATTACATATTGATTATCTGCGTTATTTGCATATAAATCTGTACCATTATCAACGATGTGGATAATGTTTAAATGCGCTATTGCCTTCAGAAAATCTTTCGCGTCCTGATTCGTTAATGACTGTTTATATTTCACTTCATTCGTTTCAATATCTATAACCATACCGCCATTGTAAGCACCTATTATGCCATGATGTTTATCAAGCGCTAACTGTTCTATCTCAAATTTAAACCCTGTTCTCGGGCGTCCTGATACAAGTGCTACTTTTATACCTTGATCTTGAGCTTTCATCAGCACTTTTTTCGTTCTTTCTGTAATCGTTCTATCATCAGCTATTAATGTTCCATCACAATCTAAAGCAATTAATTTAATATCTTTAGCCATAAATACACACTCCTTATTGTTTTAATTATAGTTCTTCACCATTTGTTGCGATCACTTTTTTGTACCAGTCGAATGATTTCTTCTTACTACGTTTCATTGTGCCTTTACCTTCGTTGTCACGATCAACATAGATCATTCCGTAACGTTTTTTCATTTCACCTGTCGTAAATGATACAACGTCAATAATACCCCAAGGTGTGTATCCAAGTAATTCTACACCATCTTCTATTACAGCATCCTTAACTGCTTCAATATGTGAACGGAAGTATTCAATACGTGTATCATCATTAATTGATCCATCTGCTTCAACCGTATCAATCGCTCCAAATCCATTTTCTACAATAAATAGCGGGATTTGATATCTGTTATAAAGTGTATTTAATACATATCGTAATCCAATAGGATCGATTGTCCAGCCCCAATCAGAAGATTTCAAATATGGATTATCAATGCCACCTTTAAGTCCACCGTTTAAAATGCTTGTTGGATCTGAAACCGCATCATGCTTCACTGTCGTTGACATATAGTAACTAAATGCTAAATAGTCTACTGTCCCTTGTGCTAATATCTCTTCATCACCTGGTTCAATCGGTAATGAAACACCTAAACGTTCTAATTCTTTTAATGCATAAGCAGGATACTTACCTCTTACCTGTACATCTGGGAAGAAGAAACGTTCACGGTTTGCAATTTCAGCTGCCATAATATCCTTTGGATTACATGAATATGGATAGACCGGAACATGCGATACCATCGCACCGATTTTAAAGTCCGGATTAATCTTACGACCCGCCTGAACTGCTAAAGCACTAGCTAGTAACTGGTGATGGGCTGATTGATACATCACTGTACGAGCATCTTCATCTTCTTCTACGCGAATACCTGCATTCGTCCATAAGAATAAAGGATTTCCTACGTCCATCTGGTTATTGATTTCGTTGAATGTCATCCAGTATTCAACTTTATCTTTATATCGTTCAAACACCACTTCTGCAAAACGAACGAAACATTCAACAACTTTACGACTTCTAAAGCCACCATACTCATGGGCTAAATGTAATGGAATTTCAAAATGACTTAAAGTAATGACAGGTTTAATATGATGCTTTAATAATTCATCAAATACGTCATCATAGAATTGAAGCCCTTCTTCATTCGGCTCTAACTCATCGCCTTTAGGAAAAATACGCGTCCATCCAATTGAAGTGCGTAATACTTTTAGTCCCATTTCAGCAAACATCGCAATATCTTGTTTATAATTTGAATAGAAATCAATCGCCTCATGATTCGGATAAAATTCATTATCTTCAACTTTATCGGTAATTCTACGTGGTACACCATGTGCGCCTGCTGTTAATACGTCAACAACCGATGGACCTTTGCCCCCTTTGTTCCAGCCACCTTCAAATTGATGTGCAGCTAGTGCGCCACCCCATAAAAAATCTTTATTTAATTTAGTCATAACAGCCTCCAGGTTAGTTCATATTATATATACACATTATAATTATACCGGTACAATTTAGCAAGTGTCATACAATTAAAAAAACGATATAATTAAGATAGAATAAAGAAGCGAGGCATTTATTATGAATAAATACGAAATTATTGCAAACTCAATCGAACAATATATACATGACAATAAATTAGAACAAGGTACAAAATTACCAAGTTTAGATCAGCTGATGAAAGAACATAATGTTTCTAAAAGCACCATCACGAAAGCGCTCGATACACTTGAGAAACGTGGTGCAATATTTCAGCAGCGTGGAAGCGGGATATTTGTGAGACGTCAACGTCGTGAAGGATATGTCAGTTTGCTGACGAATAGAGGATTTACTGCTGATTTAAAGGAATTCAATATTACATCTGAAGTTCTTAAATTAGATAGAATTAAAGCAGATGACGAAGTAAAAATGAATCTTCATCTGGAAGGGAATGAAGAAGTTTATTACGTAGAACGCCTGCGAAGAATCGATAATGGTATTTTATGTATTGAAGTGTCTTACTTCCCGGTTAAACTTGTACCATATTTGAACAATGAGATTGCTGAAGGATCCATCTTTAATTACTTAACAGATGCTTTAAAATTTAATATTAGTTTTGCTGATATTTATATGCATATTGATGAACTCAATGACATTGATGCTAAGAAACTTGAACTGAAACAAGGTAATCCTGCTCTGTTTTTAGAACAAGTTGTCTATCTAGCAACAGGTGAGCCATTTGATTTCTCAAAGATTACGTATCACTATAAACATTCGAAATTCTTTGTACAGGCTACAAACTACTAAATATACATTTTATGTTATAATGAAATAAAAATGTAGAAAGTGGTGTTCATATGGATTTCATCGGCTCATTCGGGATAGCACTCGCAGGACTTATTCCAATGATTATTATTTTCCTTATTCTGTTGGATGGTTACAGAACGAAATTAAATTCAGAGAAGATTATTGTACAGAATGAAGAAATCATCGCTTTGTTGAAGCAAAATAGTAAGGATAAATACTAATGGAGTGGATTGGAGTAACTGTAATGTCCATCCTATACATCCTTATGTATTTGCTGCCTGCTTTAATCATAGGTTTTGTATTATCACATATTTACAACACGCGTCAAAATACAAAATATATCATTAGACAAAATCAAGAAATGATTGAACTGCTTAAAGACATTAAAAATCAATCAAATATAAAATAAACACGCACAACCTTGATGGTTGTGCGTGTCTTCATTATTGATATTTTTTCATAATTGATTTAAGTTTAGCTTGTGCTGCTTGATCTTTTGAAACAATCATATTGTAACCTTTGCCTGGTGTAAATGTGCTCCCATAACCTTTATTATTATATTCACCAAATCCAGCTGAGAAACTCATATGTTCACGTTTTTTCTTAAGCTCATAAACTACGCCGTTATCACCTAACACATATTTTGTAACATAAGTCTTAGGTTTAGCAATGTTAAAATAGCCCTCTGCTGTAGACGTGTTATATCCGTCTTTAGAGTAACCGTACAGATTATCTTTAGGACTATAGAAAGCTACGCCTCCGATAGCGTGTAACCCAAATGCATAATAGCCTGGATTATTAAAATCCTGCACCTGCAAATGACCATGAGGTGTTCCAGCAAACCAATCACCTTTTCCTGCAGCACCATGATCAAAGAATTTAGTCGTCACAGCTTTACGTTCTTGCTTCCCTTTCAGCGATGCCCATTTCACAAAATCATTGGTAATTGCATAACGTTCTGCTAAAGTAAATTTCTTCACTGCTAATTGCTTTTTCTTTTTATAGTTACCCGTTACAGTTATTTTCGTTTCGGGACTTTTTATACCTTTAGCTGTCTTATAGAATATGCGTAACACATTACCTTTTTTCTGAGGTTGAATCGCAACAGTAGCACTACCATAATCACCAGCTTTTGCTTTACCTAAAGATTTACCACCTTTATAAATATAAACCGTACTATTCTTTGCTGCATCCACATCCACAAACCCAGCAGTATTACTTACCTTCCAAACTGTTACTGGCTTCTTTAAAGCAGCATTTGCTTCTCCGCCAATTAGGGATGACACTAGCGTTGCACCAAGCACTACAGGTAATAATTTTTTCATGGTCTAAACCTCCAAGGTTAATTTTGTATTCGATTTCATTATACACAAATTATTTCTTTATTACCCTCAGTCCAAAGGCTTATTTACAAAATATTTACAATTAATAAAAACTACTATTTACTACCTGTCTTCAATGAAAAAATAAATAACATATAAACTAGATAAATAAATGGCAGCAGTAAAATAACATAAAATATTATTTCTACCCATATCACATCACCAGGCAAACCTTGCCCCATAATCGCAAATAATAAAATATAGAATGTATAACATACTGGAAAAAATCCAATTAGCATCGCATGAATACCCTCAATCTTTAAATCATTACATCTACGCATCATTAATGAGATGAGCGGAATTAAAAATACGACTACAATCAAAAGATGATATAACTGCCAGTTTAAATCGAATAACATTTCAAACAAAGGCTTCTTCAAATTAAATCCTAATTTCGGTAATCCAAGCATCGGACCAATCGTAAACACTAAGATAATACATAAAATGTGTGGCCAGAATCCCATATTAAATTCAGTTTTGTTTGAACGACCTTTGAAATTAAAAGTATTTTCCCAGAATTTGATATAAGCCTCCATGTTACCACTCCTCTATTTCAATTTTTCACCAGACCTTATTAGTCTATGTATTTTGGATCTTCACCATATTTATTTGGACCACGTGTACCTTCGATACAAGCCATAATAAATAATACAATTGCAAAAATGAAAATAAGCACGTTCAGAACGAGAATAAATATAACCATAGGTCCATTGAATGAGAATAATTCATCGACTGAATAGTAATAACCTAGGATGGTAAATGGTATTGATAATACTGAAAAAATGATGCAGTAAATACCATTAACATTAATATCTTGTAATCTGCGACAGCCTAGTGCCATACCCGGAATGAATGCTACCCAGTAAAATAGATCGCCTATAATAAAATTATAAATATCATCAAGATTGAATTTTTCCTGCGTAATAATATCTAAAACTAAAAATATCGCACCCACTAATAAAAATATTAATAAGTGCCCTAAACCAGATAACCAATACTCTTTTCGACGTGAACGTCCGTTAAATTTAAATCCGTTCACCCAGAAACTGATGACAGCATCTTTCATCGACATTTCTCTTTCCATAAATAACCACTCCTTTTATATTATTCTAGCATTGAATAGAAGCAGTGAACCTTAAAATTACCTTAAAAAAACTCCACCAAGATTGGTAGAGGTATAATTAATTTTTATTTAGTTAATTGCATTGGTATATGTTAAGTAGGGATTATTTTTCATGCGCTATCAGCTTAATATACATCTTCTCTTTATTTTCTTTCTTGTTCGTTGAATATACCTCAAATTCCGCTTCTAACCCTTTATCAATTTCTTTAATATCCTTTAGTTTCATCACACCGTCTTTATAAATCGGATTCCCAGCAAGTTTTATGGTCAACTCATTCTCCTCATAAGAAACTAAGCCTTTACGCGTCACCTTACTTTCATCTGATGAAAAGATTACTTTATCATCGTTGAATGTCATATATCCCATTGTAGTGAAGTTACTTTTTGAACCAACCTTGGCAATATACTGATTACCATCTAGTTCTTGCTTCAATCCACCACATGCTGCAAGTAAGAATATTAACATGAACCATAACACGATTAATACTTTCTTCATCTCTTTCTCCTCAAATCCCAAAACTTTATTAAGATGTATTTACCCCTGATGACGTAATACAAACAGTTAAAAGGTCATTCTATAAACCTTAAATTTACCTTAAATTTCAAAAATTCTCTATATTTTTACAGTTTTCGTCTTATATTAAAAGAAAGAAGGAATGTTTTATGAAAAATTTATTAAAAGTCGGAATTGCTTCGACACTTCTACTTGGACTATCACCTGCTGTCGCTGATGCTAAGACACCTGTGAAGTCATCAACGAAGACTGTTGCACCTTATTACAAATAGAATGGTTACACAGGTTACAGCCGCAAATTCGTACTGGATAAAGATTTCAAACGTGTGTTAAAAAACTCTAACGTAACGGTAAATGGTATGAAAGTAACAAAAAGTGTCACTGCGAAACAAGCTGATCCTGCGATAATGGCATTAGCAAAATACTATGAACATAAAAAGTTCAACAGCAAATTATTAACAAAGAAATATGACACACTAGGTCTTAAAGTTGGTAAAGAGCATTTCGTTATCCAGATGCTAGTCTTTCTTTAAATGTCTTTCCATTAAAGAAGATTATACCATCACTCCATCTTATGATTATCTTAGCTAAAAATAATTATATTTACACGTTATATTTATGGACGATAAATTCAATTTATCGGCCATGGATCACGCAATAACACTGTTCACTTATCCGCTGACGGCACTCTTAACAATTCATAACGTCCACTCACTAACTCGTACCCTTGTCTTTGATACATTTCTCTCAATGAATCGTTACCGTCAGCAATTAAGATGACTTGTTTACCAACTTGTTCTGCATAATGCCATATTACTTGTTGTAATGCTGTTCCAACGCCCTGCTTACGCATCGCATCCAGCACATAGAAGTCATCTAGTTCCACATACTGCGTGCTTTCTATCGCTTCAACTTTACCAGCTGGAAATCCATGCTGATAACCAACAAACTGCAGAATTTGCAGATTTAATAAATCACGTCGATGCGTTCTCTCTTTAAGATTAGCAAAATCCTCACCATACTCTAATTCCCCCTCACGACAAACTTGAAGAAAATCTAGGAATACATCATCATTGTTTAATACTTGAACAACTTCAATCTCTGTATCTTTTGTTTTAGGCATCTCTTTCAACAAATAAAGTTCCATCTTTTCAACAGTAAATCCTAAAGCCTTTGCTTTCTCCTGCAACGCATCATTCAGCACTTCATTCTCCGGAAATATAAACAGTGCGTGTTTTTGTCCACGTTGTTCATGAAATGTCTTTTGCGTTTCAAAGTCTGTCATAAATATATCAACATCCGGCATCACTTTATATTGAAAGTAATTAGCATAATATTTAACGAGCTGGCTCGGTGTGTGGTAATGAATATATCTTTCATTTTCTTCAAATACGTCAGAGTCATTATGCGTATTTGCAAAACTAGGGTGAATTACTTCTTTGTTTATATTTTGATCTCCCATGTTATTCTCCCCTTATCATTTTATATTTATCATACTAAAATGTAATAAAAAAGACCCGTATCATCTGCGATACGGATTATTTTGCTGATAAGGATTGTAGTATCTATCTTGCCTTATTTCTTTCGGATTTGGTCCCCATTTGTTTGTTCCAGGTTCAGAATCTTGAGCACACCACACGATGCACCATATAGTGAGTACTAATTTACAACAAATGCAATAAGTTGAAAACTATCACTCTTCCTTTTATAACCATTTCAAGATATAATATACATAAAAAGTAAAAGAGGTGCGTTATGACTAAAAAGATTTCTTTTAAAATCCTCATGTTCTCATTATTCTATCTCGCCTTAATGATATGGATGATTAATATCGGAATATATAAAGATCTCATATTACTTTCGTTTATGATTCTTTATTACTTTACATCTGTAAGACAATTATTTGCTGAGTATAAAACTAAAATGATAGATCCCGCAAACAAAATAGCGATTCATAAAGCAAATATGGTTAACTTTCGTAACAATGTCGTTGAGAGTTTAATAATTTTCATCATTTATGGCACAATCATTTATTTCAAACACTTACCTGATTTATTCGCTACTCCATATTATATGCTTATTTTCCTGCCTGCCGGAGGTGTATTCGGATATGGTGTGCGTTACTTCATGGAGAAAGAAGAACTTCAAATTGCAATGAACAAAAGAAAAACCACTTCACAATAGAAGTGATTCACTTTATTTCACAGCGATAATGATATTATCGCTGAGCTTTTTATGTTTAAACTTATCTGCATGTTCGAAGTCATCATTGAAAATAATATGATATTCATTACCTTTTACAGCATATTTGAAATCATAATCGATAATCGATTCATTAAATCCTGCAAGCGTAAATTTATGATAGATACCTGCTGTATTATCATTTAATACAGGAATCACCGTATATTCATCGGCAGGACCATATTTATTTCTGTAAAAGAAGAAGGTTACTTCACCATTACTCAACTTTGCAACAAGTTGACCCGGTATTGTCATTTGTTTCAATACTGCACTTGCTGCTGTTTGTGGGTCATTATACTTTCTTAAAGGTGCGTCAGTACCGATACGATTGTTCGCTGCATCCAGCCATTCACCGTTATTTCCGATAAACGTCACATCTTTCTTCAGACTTTTATCCATTAGTACGCCACGCTTACCATCTTCACTCTCTATAAAGACATTAACTGGATCATCACTTCTATCAATAGCACCAGATTGATAATCAAGTTTACCTGCTGGTGTATTAATCGACCAGGTATTATCTATAATTTTATTATTTATCTTATATTGATGACTGATAACCTTCGGGAACGCCACTTTTGTCTTCCCAGTTTTATCAAATGTTAAGTAACTATTCATGATGTAACCAACTTTGTTTCCCATATATGTTCTTAAATTAAAATAGCTACCATCTTTTAATTTAAAGAAATCATTACGCATTGATAAATCATCCAATTGTTCCATTGCAAGTTCATCAACATGTAATTTAGCTTCATCGTAATATTGATAAGCATCTTTTATCTTTTTTATGTCTTTCGTTGCGACAATAGATTGTTCTTTCTGCATATTATGCACTACAAAAAACGCTGCTATCGATAATAAAAATATCACACCTAAACTGATTAATACACGTTTCATTTCATCACTCATCTCTCGTTTACTTCCATCATTATACATTAAATTGATATATATGTATATTGACTATAAAAAAGAAAACGCCCTTTTCAGGACGTCTACTCATTATTTATCTTGATCTTCTTTACTTACCTTCTTCTCACCAGGCTGTAATTCAAGTTGTTCTTTAACCTTCTCGTTCATTTCACCATCAATAACTGATTCTGGCATGACTTCACGTCTGTTACTTGTTGTATCTTTATCAACATTTGACATCTTCATCGCCTCCATTTTTTGATAGTTAACTATACCCTGAAATACGTAAAGTATACGTAAATAGTATCAATCAAGTTATGCTTTCATTTTAAAATTATCTTCTAAACTTTTTAATATTTCATCTTTAGATTTACCAATCTTGCTTTCAACAGCAGCTAAAAATGCACCTTCTACGATTGGATAGTGTGCGATTTCAATGTTTGGATAATCACCTAATTCTAAAGCCATTTCAATGTTCATCTTACTTGATCCGATATCATAGAAACATAGTGCATCGTCTGTCACACTTTCAAATAACACATTGATATTATCAATCGAAGTACCAATGTCACTATCAATACCGCCAGTAACTTTAATTGCAACACCATCAGCCATCTGCTCAAGCAATGCTTTAATACCTTGTGCGATTTCATGACTATGACTCACTACCAGTATTTCCATTAACGTACCTCCTCAAGTAATGTGTCTAAAATATACACTGCACTTTGAGCGCCTGGGTCGATGACACCTTTTGATTTTTCTTTAAAGTATGCAGCACGGCCTTTCGTCGCTTCAATATCTTTCGTATCTTCAGCAAATTGTTGTAACTCAGCACTTGTCGGAATATTACCGGTTTGAATCGCTTCACTAACGGGTCTCAATACGTCATACATCGTCTTTTCCCCACCTTCAACCTTTCCGCGTGCTTTTACCGCTTCAGCAAATTCATTGATTAATTTTCCGATATTTTCTTTTGTAATTTCATCTTCTGCAACTTGAGACATCTTTACAAATGAAAATCCGTATAATGGCCCTGATGCACCACCAACAGCACTCATCAATGTCATACCACATGATTTTAATACATCCGGTACTGTATCTCCTGATAACTTCTTATCTACTGCTTTAAATCCTCGCAGCATATTAACACCGTGATCCCCGTCACCTATTTCACGGTCTAAATGCGTTAACTTCGTCTCATTTTGCTCGAATTGAGATAATAATCCTTTTAATACTTCAGTCAATCTTTGTGCATCCATCATACCCACTCCTAGTTAAAATATTTACTCTCTGTTTCACTTTCTAATGCTGTTAATAGTGCTTCATCGTATTTCAGTACAGTAATAGAAAATCCCTGCATATCGAGTGCAGTCATAAAGTTACCTACATAAAGTTTCTTAATCGTTTTTCCTTGTGCTTCAAAGTATTGATTTAAATAATATGCAGTAACACTTAGCTCGCTATCCGGTGTACCGCCCATACCATTAAGCATAACAATTGAATCATTAAAATCTAACTGACCTTCTATCTCTTTCATCATTCTTGCGATAATCAAATCAATTGATTCAATTTTTTCACGATAAATACCTTTCTCACCGTGAATACCAATACCAATTTCCATTTCATCATCAGCGAGATCAAATCCATATTGCCCAGTTGTTGGTACCATACAAGGTTCTATTGCCATACCGATCGTCGCCATATTTGATAATATCGCTTCTACTTTTTCTTTAACTTCTTCTAACGCCAATCCTTGATAAGCATAATAACCTGCAACTTTATGCACAAATACTGTACCAGCTACACCGCGACGTTGCTCTTTATTATCGATTGCAATATCATCTGCTACTATCACACGATCTACTTTAATGCCTTCCATTTCAGCAAGTTCCATCGCCATTTCGAAGTTCATAACGTCACCGGCATAATTTTTTACAATCAGTAGCACACCTTCAGCCGTTGCAACTGCTTTAATCGCCTCTAAAATCTTATCCGGTGTAGGAGATGTAAATATTTCGCCACATACTGCTGCATCTAACATTCCTTCAGCAACATAACCCGCATGTGCAGGTTCATGACCGCTTCCTCCTCCTGAAACTAATGCAACACCTTTTTCTTTACGTTCTTTTCTTACGATAACTGAATCAGCAATTACTTCATGTGCTTTGTCAGCAAGTGCTATTCCTTTTAACATGTCACTTACAAATTGCGTTTTGTCTTTCATTAACTTCTTCATATTTTATCGCCTCCATTTAATTACATTATAAACCTGTTCAAATGATAAGGCTAACAATAGCAGTACCAGCTCTTCGTAAACAAAATCAAATATCACAAATGTTATAATATAAATATCATTAACTACGGAGGTCACCCAAATGGATTTCAAACAGCGCGCGATAGAGATGTTACATGAAACATACGGAGCTGAAGCTAACTTTCGAGAAGGTCAACTGGAAGCGATATTAGCGGTAGTAAATAAACAGAAGACGCTGGTGATTCAAAAGACGGGCTGGGGGAAATCGATTGTATACTTCATCGCTACTAAGTTATTAAGAGAAAATGGTAGTGGTCCAGCTGTTATCATCAGTCCTTTACTTGCTTTAATGCATAACCAAATTGATGCTGCTGCTAAACTCGGTTTAGATGTCGTTACGATCAATAGTAACAACAAAGATGAATGGGATGATATTTATGCTCGTCTCAGTGCGGTTGATGCCATTATCGTTTCTCCCGAGAAATTATCTGATGCAAGATTTATTGAAGCATTATCACAAGTGAATGATATCGAGCTTATTGTAGTAGACGAAGCACACTCTATTTCAGACTGGGGGCATGACTTCAGACCTGATTATCAGCGTATTGTGAACCTCGTTAAAGATTTACCAGACTCAATCGCAATTCTTGGTACAACTGCAACAGCAAACGACCGTGTCATTGAAGATATTAAATCGCAACTGGGAAATCTCCAGGTATTCCGTGGTGATTTAATCCGTTCTAATATTTCGATTCAAGTGAATCCAGCGCAATCGAAAGCGGAACGACTTGCTTTCTTAGCAGCTTCACTCTCAGAGCATCCTTTTCTGAACAAAGAACAAGGTATCATCTATTGTCTTACAAAGAAAGAGTGTGAATCTGTTGCACAGTTCTTAATTGAACAAGGGATCTCGGCCGCACCTTATTATTCAGGTATGCAGAATGAATTCGGTGAAGATACTACAGAGGCTACACTTGAAGCATTTCATAACGGTGACTTCAGAGTGATTGTTGCGACAGTGAAGCTTGGTATGGGGTACGATAAATCAAATATCGGATTCGTTATTCATTTCCAGCTGCCACAAAACTTAATCTCATATTATCAGCAGATTGGACGTGCAGGACGTAATGGTAAACCTGCACTTGCAATTCTGCTTCATGGTGATGAAGATGAAGCTATCATCAACGCATTTATAGAAGGTGCGAATAAAGACCCAAAATTACTATCTGAAATATTAACACTCATTAGCCAGCATCCTGAAGGTATGTCCAGAAACGATATTCTGCCTCACTTTAATATGAATGTCACAAAGCTTGGGTCGGTACTTAAATACTTATTCGTCCATGAATATATATTAATGGATAAGCGAAAATACGTCATTAATCCAGATAAACACTTTAATGCTGAAGAGAATGCACAATTACAGCAGCAGTTAAACGTAACACGTTTACAGGAACTCGAGCATTTAAAGCGATTTATCAATTACGACGGTTGTTATATGAAGTATATCGCCGATGAACTTGATGCACCAGACAAACAGGAAAAGTGTGGTATTTGTGCACATTGCAGAAATCGTGAATTCATAACCATAGATAAAAATCATCCAATGATATCTATCGCAAGCCAGTATAAGAATAAACTACACGGAGAAATCTCACCACGTAAACGCTGGTCGAATAATAAAAAGATTGATGAATCATTACAATTTAAAACAGGATGGACGTATACAACCGATGCATACTCACCAGTTGGTCGTAAATTTATGTATGAACGCGATATCAATCAGTTCTCAGAACAGACGACAACACAGATCAGTCAATTCCTTAAAGACATGATACTAGAACATCAGATTGATGCTATTGTAGCAGTTCCAAGTCTTAGACGACCTAAGCTCACTAACAAACTTGCACAAGCTGTAGCTGAGTCTAACCATATCGAATATATCGATGCAGTCGTAAAAATAAAGCCGGGTAACAAACAAAGCGAAATGCATAACTCAATTGTGCAGGAACGAAATGTAGAGGAAACCATTGCTATTCAAAACGAAGATTTAATAGAAGACAAACACATACTACTCATTGACGATACCGTCAATTCCCGCTGGACAATGACAGTCGTCGCTTCAAAACTTTTAGTTCATGCAAAAGCTGTATATCCATTCGCACTTGTGAATACGGGTGCCGGAGAATAAAAAAATGCCTTCAAGATGATTATCTTGAGGGCAATTTATATTTAAATACTGGTTTACCTAAACTATTTTCAAATACGTCTTTAGCTTTTATCTTTTTAACAAAATCTTCATTAATACGATAATAATACGTTGGAACACCAGGTTTTTCAGCAAATCCTTGATAACCTGTAATCATGATGCCATTGTCATATGCAGTTTTATAGCCCATGTGGATGATCTGATTCTTATTCAGAATTACACCCGTATGACCCAATGCACCCCGACTATTCACCTTACTACCTAATACGAATATATCTCCGTAACGCACATCTTTTTTCTTTATCGGTATAAACAAACGATTCTCCTGAGCAAACATCGTTGTGGTATCACCAAGTACTGTCTGCTTTGGTAAGTAACCCGCTTCAATCATTGCTGCGTAAACAGCACTCGAACAATCCCAAGTATCTTTACCCCATCGTCCTGCATAAGATTGATAACGTGTCTTACCCATACGATCGTAGAACCATTGAACCATTACATCTTTGCTTGGCACACTGCGTTTATAAATAGGTTTAGTCTTATTCGGATTAGATGTAACCAAGTGATCTCCAGGGTACGTTGCATCAAGAACTAATGCATTCCACTTCTTAACGTTTGCAGGCGTAATATTATATTTCTTAGCAATTGAAGTGACAGTATCATTCGACTGCACTGTATGCACTCTTATCGTCGTGTAACGCTTTGCATCCGCATCGTTCATTGGAGTTAAAAGTAATGCACTCGCGGCTATTGCACAAATTAATTTTTTCATAGAAATCTCCTTTAGGAAATAAGTTATTAGTTATACGAATAAAATTCATATTGTAATTCAATATAACTAAACGATACTCTGTTTTACAGAAAATAACAATACATTTTTGATTTTATCTTCTCAAAGATTGTCGAAGCTCTTCGTATATTCCTTCTTCTAAATGCACTCCATTCACACCAACCACTTTACTCGATACCAGGTTCGCAAAATCAACTGCTTCATGTATTGTTTTCCCGATACTTAATGCTGCTATTACACCACCAGTATGACTATCTCCAGCGCCAATTGTATCAACCACTGTAGCTTTATATCCTGTTACACTGTG
Organism: Macrococcoides bohemicum; assembly: GCF_016865215.1. NCBI lineage: Bacteria > Bacillati > Bacillota > Bacilli > Caryophanales > Staphylococcaceae > Macrococcoides > Macrococcoides bohemicum. The sequence goes on along the minus strand of NZ_CP054482.1, from coordinate 565,396 downwards.
CATTTGACCATCATAATAAATTGCACCGTCTGCACCAGTCGTCACAATAACTGTGTTATGCGTCCAGTCATACATTTTTTGTAGCGCTTCTTCTAAATTTTCTAACCCTGTCAACTCTTTTATTTCCTGATCATTTAAATGGATAATCGGTGACAACGCGTAGAGTGCTTCCATCTTCCTCTGTTTAATTAATTTACCTCGTGGTCCAGGACAGAAGATAATTTGACCAGTTACATGCTTTAATACATCTATAATCTTATCACCATCTATTTCTTCAATCTCCAATCCACACACATAAATATAATCAAATGAAGTTATATCTAAATCCGTTACCCATTCCGGATTAAATGAATACTCCACGCCATGATGGGACAAGAATGTTCTGTCACCATTTTCTTCAACGAAACAATAACAGCATCCATTCGCACCACTCAGATGTATTTCACTTTGTATCCCTAAACGATTCAATTCTTTCTTCACAAAATCACCATACATACCTGTTCCTACTGGCGATATAAAAGTATAATCTACTCCCATCCGATGCAATACATTAACAACGTTAAACGCACACCCACCTACTGCCATCATCTGCTTTTTAATATGTTCATCACCTTGACTCGTCGGTAATTTATCCATATAAATCATAATATCAGCAACAGTTGATCCAATAATTAAACACTTCATAAGCACACCTACCTTCATTAAATTCATTTTATAACAGTTCCATCAATTAATCATAAAATTTCCCGGAAAATATATACCATTTTCTTCAACTTTCCTAATTTGTGGTTTATAATAAGTATATTGAACAAAGGGGTGGTGACATGATATCGTGGTATATTAAACACAATAAAAAATTTTATATTACGAGTATGATTGCTCTTATCATTGTAGCTTTTGTATTATTCTTTATATATTATCCGAAATATACTTTATTTGCAGTCTATGCATTTACGATGATGTTATTAATTTGCTATGCAGATACGATTACACAAATTAAAAGATATCTGGAAACCAATAATGCTAAAGACTGGCTCGTTGCTCAGTGGTATTTAAAAGACTGCCTCACATATAGTGCAGTCCTGGCAATTATATTATCTCTTGGATATATTGTAGTGCATTTCTCACCACCAAATATTCCAGATAGCGAAGTGCATTACACGGCAATCATTATCTTTATATTGTATGTCCTGTTCAAATGGCTACGCTATTATGAGTTTCGTCGTGAAATGAAAGAAGGAAAGACGATTTGAAGCAATATTTAATAAAAAATTATATTTACTTCTCTCTTTTCACCGCATTTTTGTTATATGTATTTTTAACGGATAATGGTCATCTTCATCCACTAGAAATTATTTTTATTTTATTATTAATGTTTGGTTATCTCCTTTTCATTTGGCCGGAAGCAAAAATAAAATACGATGATTTTGATAATGAAAGTCAAAAATATTCATATCGACTGAAGTATGAAAAATTCTGCTTAGTTTTCTCAGTTAGCTTGTTAGTGTTTGGTAGTGTTTCTTGTATTTATTTATATATCCAACATTACGATATATTTCTCATGACCTTGTTAAGCTTAATGTTGGGTGGCTATTCGATAGGGATAATTAGAACAGATTTGAAATTTAAAAAAGAATACGAAGCATTTATTGAACGACAAAACACCAGTGAAAGATGAACAATTACTTTCACTGTTGCTTTTTTATTTTCATTCTATTTCATTTCTATACGGCATACCACCTTGTGCTCCTAATCCTCCAACAGAAAGACCAGCTGCCTGATTCGCAAATTGTACAGCTTCTTTTAAAGACATACCTTCACTTATACCTACAGCCAGAGCACCGTTGAATGTATCGCCAGCGCCCGTCGTATCTATAACTTTTGATTTCATACCTGGAATATTAATAAATTCACTATCGAAATACGTCGCTCCTTGTTCTCCGAGTGTCACAATCATTTGATTTGGATATTCTTCAATCACATCAGTAAAATCTTCACCAAACATCGCCTTAACTTCCGTTTCATTCGGTGTAAAGTACGTAACTTTCTTCAGCAATTCAGGTTTGTTTTCTATATATGGTGCAGGATTATAAATTGTCGTTATCTTCTTGTTATAACTTTCTTCGATAACATATTCAATAATGGATTTCGGAATTTCATTTTGCAGCAATATAATACTATCCTGATCCATACTATTAAATACCTTATCTACTAACTCAAATGAAACTTCACTATTTGCACTCGGTACAACAATAATTGAATTATCATTATCCGCTAATGTAATATGCGCTGTCCCACTTGCGCAGTCATCAATTTGCTCAATATAATCAATGTTTACATTGTTGGCTTTCAAATTCGTTACAATCATCTCTCCGAAATTATCATCACCAACACAACCTACCATATAAACATCTGCACCCAGACGCGCTGCACTAACAGCCTGATTCGCACCCTTACCCCCTTCAGTCATAAAGAAGAATTCTCCTAAGATTGTTTCACCTTTCTTAGGTAACCTGTTGGACTGTACAACTAAATCTACAGACATACTTCCGATAACATATATCATATACTCACCTCTTAAAATTATCATAACGAAATACTTTAAAAATGACACGTTCCATATACAATTTATTTGTTATACTATCAAAAATGAGGTGATTGAATGGATACAGTGATATTAAGGGAAGAAGACAAAGCAACACTAAGAAAATATAAAGTAGATTCGGAAAAGTTTGAAGAAGTATTCGAAGATATCTTTAGAATGATTAGTTATGAATATGATGAACTATTATTCAGTGAATTTGGTTATGAATTCGATCCTGACCAGATCGAACAAATCCCACGGATCGCAACGATGAAGAAAGATTTCTTACAAATTTTTGACCACATAGCTATTGATGAAGGTTATATGAGTCACAACCATTATTACGTATCTTATTTTAGAGACATATCGTGCGAAATAAAATTAAAAGACGGTACAATCATCAAAGGTAAAAGTATAGACACACATTGGAAGTATAAAGAAATTAATATTGAAGTAAAATATCCCTTCAGAAAACAAATCGTAAAAATCAATTTAGACGAAATAGAATACATCAACATAAAAAACAGCATAATTTAAATATGCTGTTTTTTACTATTTTCTCAAGATAAATTCCTTTAAATACATGACTGACAATTGTTCGACGATGCGCCTTTTTCTTTCGTATCTTCTTCGTTGCCACAAGCCGCCACTAACATTGCTGTCATAGATAATAGTAATAATTTTTTCATAGTAAACCCCTTTACAAATTATTCATTATTTCTATTATCTACTAATTTTGTGTGAGAATAAATATTATTTTTAATTATTTAATATAAAAAATCCGCATATGTAAACACATATGCAGAGAATTATAAAACATAATTATTTTAACTCGTCTTCAGTCATCCATTTATGATCTTTAACCGTCTTACCTGTTTCTGTATCTTTATAATCCACTACGTAAACATCAGTCTTATGCACATTATCAATTGTAGCCTCTGCACCTTTCATACCATCCATATGATTAGCTGTCATTTCAGCTTTGTCTCCTTTTTTTAAACCAGGTTTCGGTGCATCCTTTAACTCTTCATTTACCACCCATTTATGATGACTTACTTTTTTATCACCATTTTTCGGCTGATAACTCACCTCATACACGTATGTTGTATAAACCTCTTTTACAACACCCTCTGCATTCTTCATGCCCGGCATATGACCTTCAGTTAATGTGACTTTGTCACCTTTTTTATATTTCGGATTCTGTGCAACCTTCATGTTAGATGGCGTAGCTTCACTATTGTGATTCATATGTGCATGCTCGTCATGTTTCGCTTCTTCATTTGCACCACAGCCACTTAACAAAATACCTGTACTCACAACTACTGCAATTATTCTTTTCATATGTTCCACTCCTTCAGGTTTATTAATTCTACTCTATTTTATACCCTATAGAGGTATAAATCAAATGAAAGAAAACTCAGTGTATCCCATATATACACTGAGGGGATTTAAATATTTTATTGCCCTGGATTCACATCATATTCTTGTAGCCATGCCTGGTTCATAATTTCAGTCGCTTCACGAAGTTTTTGATCATATTGTTCTTGAGAAATTAATTCTGCATTATAATCTGCAAAAGCTTGACGTTCAATGACTCCTTTTTTATTACCTGCTTCAATAATCGCCGGTGTTTGACATGCTTCAGGAATACCACCGCGAATATTCTTACAGAAATTAATCCTTTCTTGTTCTGTGGGTTGATTATTTTGAACTTGCTCTTGAGTCGCTGGTTCTTGAACAGTTGCCGGTTCTTGTGTTACAGGTTTTCCAACTTTTTCTGTAGTTTTTTCTCCAGCAGATTTTTTAGATTTTTTATTCTCAGCAATTTTTTCTTTAGCTTTTTCAGCTTTTGACTTTTCTTCTTTTTTATCTTTCGTAGTAGTTTCTGTTTTATCATTCTGAGCCTTATCATCTTGTGCGACACATCCAGCAAAATGTTGATTTAATGGATAATGACGTTGAAGTGTATTTCGAAGACGAATCATGGAAAGTGAAAACAAAAGGTTCTAAACGTGCATCTCAAACGTTCGATACGAAAAAGAAGCAGTTGCCCGTGCAAAAGAAATTGCTGAGAATAAAGGTAGTACAGTAATTGCGCATAAGAAAGGTGAATAACTTTTATAATATATAGTAAAAATCCCTTGAAAACTCAAGGGATTTTCTTTATTTCACATAATATACTCTTGTTTCGAATGGTTTTAATGATAATGATGTGTCATTGTGTGCTTCAATTGCATAGTTATTTAAAACGATATCTTCTGAGTTATATTGAATATTTTCTGATTGTAATGTCACTTCCAGATCAGTTAAATTTCCGATAACATATAACTTTTCTTTATTCAATGTTCGTACATATGCAAATACATGTTCATCTTCTGCATAAACTAATTTGAAGTCACCATAAGTCACAATATCATGTGATTTTTTAAATTGAATCATTTTTTTGTAAAAGTTTAATACTGAATGCTCATTTCTTTCTTCTTCCTGCACGTTAATCATAGTATAGTTCGGATTAACTTTCATCCATGGTGTACCTTCTGTAAATCCAGCATTTTCACTATTGTCCCATTGCATCGGTGTTCTTGAATTATCTCTAGAATTGAGTTGCAGGTCGGCAATAATGTCATCTGCTTCTCTACCGGAAGCAAGATCCACATTATAGATATTTTTCGCATGTACATCATCAAACTCAGTTATATCGGTAAACGGATAATTCGTCATGCCAATTTCCTGACCCTGGTAAATAAACGGTGTACCTTGCTGAAGGAAATATACTGCACCATGAGCAGTCGCACTTTCCATACGATAGTCTTCAGAACCCCATGTAGATGGTATTCTTGGTCTATCATGATTTTCTATGAACAGCGCATTCCATCCACTGTTATGAAGTCCAACTTGCCAGTTATTCAATACATTTTTGTATTTTAAGATGTTGAGTTTCTTGTCATGAACCTCCCAAAGTTTAAGATGTTCGAACTGGAAGACCATATTAAACTTGCCATCTTCTTCTCCAACCCACTCATTTGAGTCTTCAATTGTAACACCATTTGCTTCACCAACAGTCATTATGTCGTACTTCTCAAATGTTTCTCTCTTTAATTCTTCAAGGTATGTCTGTATGCCAGGCTGATTCATATGCCTTGTAAAGGATTGAACATAATCTAATCCTTCTGGGTTTTCAATATCACCTTTATCAAATGATTTCTTAATATGACTGATAGCATCTACTCTGAACCCGTCAATTCCTTTATCCAGCCACCAGTTAATCATATTATAAATTGCATAACGCATCTCTTGATTATCCCAGTTTAAATCGGGTTGTTTTCTACTGAACGTATGGAAATAATATTGTTCAGATACCGGCTCATATTCCCATGCAGATCCTTCAAAGATACTTGCCCAGTTATTCGGTTCTTTTCCCTCTTTACTATCCTGCCAAATATACCAGTCTCTATACGCTGAGTTTTCTGATGTCTTTGCTTCTATAAACCAAGGATGCTCATCACTTGTATGATTAATGACAAGATCCATAATAAGTTTCATGCCACGTTGATGCGTTTCAAGTAATAATCGATCAAAGTCTTCCATCGTACCGAAGTCACTCATAATATTTTGATAATCACTAATATCATACCCATTATCATCGTTTGGTGAATCATAGATTGGAGATACCCAGATGACGTCTATACCTAATGCCTTTAAGTAATCTAACTTTTCAGTGATGCCATTAATATCACCAATACCATCACCATTAGAATCCTTGAAACTTCTTGGATAAACCTGATAACAAACTGCTTCTTTCCACCATTGTCTTTTCATCGCTTTCTCCTTCGTGCACTTTTACTCGTTTACATTTTTTATTCTTGCTGTTGTTTCTACATCAAAGAAATGTGCTTTGTTCATATCAAATGCTAATGTAATCTTATCTCCTGCATATAAATCATTACGCGCATCTACTTTAGAAATAAATTCCTGTCCTTCTAATTGAGAATAGATCATCACTTCAGAACCAAGTAACTCACTTACTGTCACTGTTGAATCAAATGAAGTTTTTAATGAAGCATTGATAAATAAAGTCTCATCATGAATATCTTCTGGTCTGATACCAAATTTAATATTTTTCCCCACGTATCCACGAGATTTTAAAGATTTCATAATACCACCTGGAACTTCAAATGTTTTATTGCCGATAACTACACCATTTTCAGTAAGTGTTGCATCAAAGATATTCATTGGTGGTGAGCCGATAAATTCCGCTACAAATATATTTTCTGGATGATCATATACTTCACGCGGTGTTCCAACTTGCATAATATCTCCATCTTTTAATACGACAATACGTGATGCCATCGTCAACGCTTCTGTCTGGTCATGTGTTACATAGATAGTCGTTGTCTGAATTCTTTCATGTAATTTTGAAATCTCCGCTCTCATTTGAACACGTAATTTAGCATCCAGGTTAGATAAAGGTTCATCCATTAAGAACACTTTTGCATCACGGACAATTGCACGACCTAATGCAACCCTTTGACGTTGTCCACCAGATAGTGCTTTTGGTTTACGATTTAAATATTCTGTAAGTCCTAATATTTCAGCTGCTTCATGTACACGGCGTTTAATCTCATCTTTCGGTAACTTTCTTAATTTTAAACCGAATGCCATATTATCAAATACCGTCATATGTGGATATAACGCATAATTTTGGAATACCATTGCGATATCACGATTTTTCGGTGCAACGTCATTCATTTTTACACCATCAATTGTAAATTCACCTGAAGTAATATCTTCTAAACCTGCAATCATTCTTAATGTTGTTGATTTCCCACACCCTGAAGGTCCAACGAATACGATAAATTCTTTATCCTGGATCTCAAGATTGAAATCTTTAACGACTGTATTGCCACCTGGATATGTCTTTTTAATATGTTCTAATTTAATATTTGCCATGATATCACTCCTATGCCCACCACATGTTTGCAGGCGTTTCTTTTATTAGTACTTCTTTTAAGTTCTTAACTGCTGTGCTAAACCCTTCATCGACACTCATTAATGGGTCTTCATGTTCAATGCTGACTACATAATCATAGCCATAAGTTCTTAATGCACTCATCATATTTGACCAGACGAATTTGTCATGTCCACAACCCACACTTCTAAACGTCCAGCTGCGTGTTAGAACATCTCCATACGGCTGCATATCTAACAATCCATACATATTGACATTATCCTGATCAATATATGTATCTTTAGCATGGAAATGATGAATCGCATGCTCTTTACCTAAAATTTTAATTGCTGCTACGGGATCAATACCTTGCCACCACATATGACTCGGATCTAAATTTGCACCAATATATTCATTTGTAGCTTCACGTAATTTCAGCATAGTGTATGGTGAATGCACTAAGAATCCACCATGTAACTCAATACCAATCTTTACATTATGCGCTTTTGCAAGTTCCGCTATTTCTTTCCAATATGGAATAAGTTTTTGTTCCCATTGCCATTCATAAATATCTTTATACTCGGTTGGCCATGCCACTACCGGCCAGTTTGGATATTTGCTATTATCATCTGCACCACTTGTACCACTAAAGCAGTTCACAACTTGAACATTCATCAATGATGCTAGTTTAATTGATTTTCTTAAAGCATTATCTGAATCAACGCGTTCAGCTTCATTTGGTGAAATCGGATTACCGTGACAACTAAATGCACTGATCATCAATCCTCTTTTTGAGAATTCTGCTAAATATTCTTCACGCGCACTTTCTGATTCCAGTAGTAAATCTACATCAATATGTGCACTACCAGGATTTCCTCCTGTTCCTACTTCAACCGCTTCTAAACCTGCTTTATGTGCATAATCTAACATTTCTATAAATGATAAATCATTAAATAAAGGATTGAATACGCCTAATTTCATCGTGATCTTCTCCTAACTATTTTGAATTTTTATCGCTTTGTTTTGTGCACTGCTTAAGTAAATTGCTTCAATAATTTTAGATACGTTACGTGCTTCAACAGACTTCACTTTTAATACTGAATCATGCAAGATTGTTCTAATAAAATTGCTAGCCTGTAAATACTCGACAGTATTTTTCTCCTGCACGTAATCTATCGTGGTTGTCGTCATCAAACCTTCTGAAGCTGTATTGTATTTCATATCAAATACATTAATGCCACCTTTAGTACCTGCTATACTAATGAATTCTTCATCGTGTTCAATATTTGCCGCCCAACTTGTTTCAAATAACATTGAAGCCTGATTATCAAACTTAACATATGCTGTAACATGGTCATCTACTTCAAAAGTGGATGCATCAAAATTTCCCCATTCATTAACGATGTCATGGTTGTCTTTACTTAAACGATTATATGTCATTCCATTTACTTCAATAGGTTTAACATCTCCTGCTAACCACATCGCTAAATCTAGTAGATGACAACCATAATCAATTAATGAACCGCCACCTTGTAGCTCTTTATTCGTAAACACACCCCAACCAGGTACTTTACGACGGCGCATTGCTTTTACGTTAATTACAAGAGCTTCGCCGATAACGCCTTGATCAATGATTTGTTTGGCTGCTATTGCTTCTTTCATGAAACGATAATGATATGCGATATGTAATACGCCTTCACTGCGTTCCTCTGCTTCAATCATCGCATCACACTCTTCACTTGATAATGCCATCGGTTTTTCACACATCACATGGACATCTCGATTGAGTGCCTGGATTGTATATGGTGCATGAAATTTGTTCGGAGTAGTAATGATTACTGCGTCTACTGCTTTAAGCATTTCTTCATACGTATCACAAACATATTCTATACCAAACTCAGTTGCCACAATCTTTGCTTTCTCAGCATCGATATCATAAATATGACTTACACTAACTTCCTGGAACTGCTGGAATGTAGGGATGTGTCTACCTGTTGCGATTCCTCCTGCTCCAACGATACCAATCTTTAATTGTTCCATTTAAATCTTCACCACTTTTTTCTCTTGTGCTGATTGCAAAGCTTTTACGATTACATTTAATGATGCTAATCCATCCTGCCCGTTTACTGGTACAGGTTGACCACCTTGAATCGCTTCTATAAATCGCTCTATCGTACCTGTTGACGTTTGTGCGTCATTTGCTTGTATCTTGCCTAATTTATATGCTTCTTTATTGCCTTCTTCATCAATAAAGATATAGTTAAATTCAGAATCTGTGTTAAGCTTTAATATGCCTTTTTCACCATAAATAATTGTACTGTTATCTTCCTGACCCTTGTATACCCATGCAGCACTCATTGTTCCAATAGCACCACTTTTAGTTTTCAGAATAAAGACTGCATTATCATCAACAGTACCTTCTTTTTCACTTGTTTCGATCATCGCACCAACTTCTGTGAACGTTTCATTCAATAAGTAATGCATTAAGTCAATTTTATGAACACCTAAATCCCCCATAGCACCAATAAAAGCGCGTCTTTTGTCAAAGAACCAGCTATTAGCACCGTCCACACTCCATGACTCTGGACCAGCATGGCCAAAGGTTGTTTTGAATGAATAAATTTTACCTAGCTTACCCTGTGAAAGTTTTTCACGAGCTAGTTCATGTGCTTCTGTAAATCGTTGATTTTGAGCAATCATTAATTGTTTTCCTGAGTTGGTTGCTGCTTCAATCATACGTTTTGCATCTTCAATCGTTGTTGCCATCGGTTTTTCACACAGGACATGCTTTCCTGCTGTTAAAGCTTCTATCGCAATCTCAGCATGTAAATAGTTTGGTGTACAAATACTAACTGCATCAATAGAATCATCTTGTAGTAATGCTTTATAGTTATCGTAACTTTTGCCACCAAATTGTTCTGCATATTCAGAAGCACGCTCCTGTACAATATCACAATATGCAACAATATTTACATCTTCCAAAAGCTGATATTCAGGGATATGTCTATGTGTAGCAATGCTACCTACTCCAATAATACCTACATTTAATTGTGCCATATTATTCACCTTTCTGTATCGATTCTATCGGTTGATGATTACCATACGTTGGATATGTTGATTGCGTTGGTTTCACCCAATTCACTGCATTTTTAATGACTTTTTGAACATATTCGTTATGGTATGTCGGATACGTTTCATGACCAGGTCGGAAGTAGAATATCTTGCCGTTGCCACGTGTAAAAGTAGCACCACTTCTAAATACTTCTCCACCTTCAAACCAACTTAAGAATAATAATTCATCTGGTGCTGGAATATCAAAATGTTCACCGTACATCTCTTCTTCTTCAAGTTCAAAGTATTCTGGCAGACCTTCGGCGATAGGATGTGCAGGGTTGATTACCCAGATTCTTTCTTTTTCTCCTGCTTCTCTCCACTTTAAATCACAGCCTGTACCCATGAGTTTCTTAAATACTTTTGAGAAATGCGCACTATGCAAGGCGATAAACCCCATACCTTCTAATATTCTTTGATGCACTTTCTCAACAATTTCATCACTGACTTCATCATGTGCTTTATGTCCCCACCAAATTAATACATCTGTTCGATTTAAGACTTCTTCTGTTAAACCATGTTCAGGCATATCAAGTGTTGTTGTCGTTACATCACCTTCCAGAAAGTCTGCAATAACTTTATGAATGCCTTCTGGATAATGAAGTCTCACTTTTTCTGATTCTTTTTCGTGTCTATATTCATTCCATACTGTAATATTCATATTCTCGCTCCAATCATTTGTGTTGAGTTTCTTTCAATTATTGTTGTAGGAATTATCACGTTATATATTGGAAATGCTTTATCTGATAATAGTTCAATTAAATTCGTTGCTGCTATTTTGCCTAGTGATTCTGGATAAATATTGACGACAGTTTGTGATGGACATGCAGTTTCACTTAGAAATGAGTCATTAAATGTTGCGGTCTGTATTGTTTCAGGCACATTAATCTTCTTCTGATAAAGTATATTTAATACTAACAAGTTCATCATACTGTCTGATGTAATCAAACCACTAAATCTTTCAATATTAATTTCTTTAAATATGGATTGAGCTTCTTTTAATTCAAGCGTGCCTTCTAATACTTCATAATCAATACCGTGTTTTCTGCAAACATTGATGAATCCCAATTCTCTATCTTTACTTACTTCATAATCACCTTGTTCACGAATAAATAATAGGTTTTTGTGACCAAGATCTACCATATATTCAGTTAACTGTTCGCTTGCCTTTACGTTATTATTATCGATATACATAACTGGATAATTGTCATCAAGTGCTTTACCGATCACCACAAACGGAAAAGATTTCGCCTTCAGATAATCTGTTACCTTGTCTTGTTTTGAGTATAGTAAAATAACACCGTCAATCATACGACTATCTATATAATTCTTAACTTCTTTAAATAGTGCTTGTTCATCGATACTTGTTGTCGTAATCGTTGAATATCCATTCTCTTTACAGACCTTTGAAACACTGATTAATACGTCAGTGAAAAAGGGGTTCTGTCTCATTTCAATCGAAGCAGTCTTTAACACGAGTAATATTGTTTTCGTTTGTTTCGTTACAAGATAACGTGCAGATAAATTGGGTGTATAACCTATTTCGTCCATCACTTTCTGTACTTTCTTCTTCGTTTCACTACTGATACCGCTATGGTTACTAATCACACGCGATACAGTTGAAGGTGATACACTCGCTCTTTTAGCTACATCCTTGATTGTTACCAACTATTTCACAGCCCCATCCGATACACCTTTAATAATGTGTTTTTGTGCAAAGAAGTAACCAATAACAACCGGTATAATAGATAATGTTAATCCTGCTAAAGCTAAGTGCCACTGTTTCGTATACTGTCCAAAGAAGAAGAATAATTTAAGTGGAATCGTTTCCTGACCAGCACCTAATACTAAACTTGGTAATAGGTAGTCATTCCAGATCCAAATAATATTTAAAATACCTACTGTAACTGAAATTGGTTTTAACATCGGGAAGATGATATACCAGAAAATCTGCCATTTACTTGCACCATCAATCATAGCTGCTTCATCTAGTGATTTCGGGATACTTTGTAATGCCCCGTGATATAAGAAAATAGATAAACTTGCACCGAAACCTAAGTACATAAATATTAATCCACTGATATTTAAACTTTGTAAATCACCGAATATCTTAACAAGTGGAATCATTACTGATTGGAAAGGTATCAGCATCGCTGCAACAAATAAGAAGAATATGATGCCTGAAACCTTACTTTTATTACGATTTAAAGCATATGCTGCCATACTTGAGAAAATGATAATTAATGTCACTGCTATCACTGAAACAAGCACTGAATTAAAGAATGTACGTAAAAACGATAACTGTTCAAAAGCATCTTTAAAATTCTGGAAAGTAACGTTTGCCGGAAGCTTTAAAGTATTATCAAAAATTTCTAACTTTGTCTTAAAAGCATTTACTATCATCAGGTAAAATGGTGATAACCAAATTAATCCTAAAATAATTGCTAATATTTCGAGTCCCCATCTTCTGACTTTAGCCATTACATTTCCACCTCACGTTTCTTGTTATAGTATACTTGCGTTAAACTAATCACTGTTACGATAAGGAAGAATACAACCGCTTTCGCTTGTGCTTCACCCATGTGATTCATCTTAAATGCTGTATCTACAATATCCATCGCCAACATTTTCGTTGAGTTACCTGGACCACCATTTGTTAAAGATAAGTTCTGATCATAAATTTTAAATGCACCTGATAACGTTAAGAACATACACACTGTAAATGCAGGTGCTACCATTGGGAAGGTAATGTTTTTGAAACGTTGCCAAGCATTCGCACCATCAATTTCTGCCGCTTCCAGTAAATCATCTGGTACATTTTCTAAATATGCGATGTAGATAATCATAATGTACCCTGCCATTTGCCATGTTGAAAGGATGACCATCCCCCAGAAACCTGTATTCGTATCACTTAACCAACCTTGCAACGCAGTAGAACCGATTGCTTCACCGATCATTGCAAATACTTTCGTAAAGATAAACTGCCAGATAAATCCTAGAATTAATCCACCGATTAAGTTGGGCATGAAAAATACTGTTCTTAGTAAATTCTTTGATTTAATCTTACTTGTTACAATTAACGCTAAACTTAAACCGATAAAGTTAATAACGAAAATCGCTGCAATCGAATATTTAAATGTAAACATCAATGCATTGATAAATGTATCGTCCTTCAATAAATCTACATAGTTCTGAAACCCAACAAATCCAGGTGTTTGACTAATGTCTCCATTCCAATTGGTAAATGAATAGTAAATACCATAAATAAACGGAATAATAATTACCATAAATAAAGCTACTAAAACCGGTAATAAAAATAACCAGAAAGCTAAACTTTTCGTCTTCATATGCTCACTCCTTTGTTTAAAAAAGGGAGAACCACCGAAGCGTTCTCCCTTAAGTTTTTATTTACGTGCTTTTGCCCAAGCATCTTGTGATTTTTTAATTGCTTCATCAAATGTTAATTTACCAGTTAAATAATCTTGTAAATAAGCACCTAAAGCGTCATCAGTGTATCCAGTTGGATAACCTTTAAATACCCAGGCAGAAGTTTTACCTTCTTGTGAATATTTGTAGATTTCTTTTGATAATGGATCAGCAATCTTATCAGTATCATAGTCTTTATAAGCAGGAATAAATTTGAAATCTTCTACAACGATTTTCTTACCTTCTTCAGAAGTATATAACCAGTCTAAGAAATCTTTTGCTGCTTTTTGAACTTTTTCATCTGATTTTTTGTTAACTGCCCAGTTGTTTGCAACCCCTACTGGCATTGTAACTTCTTTATCACCAGTTGGAACTGCGATTAAACCAATATTTTTCGCAAGTTCTGGGTTTACACCTTCAACTGTAGGATAAGCCCAGTTACCTTGTTGAATCATTGCAACTTTACCAGTTGAGAATAATTCTTCAACTTGTTGAGAGTAATCTAAAGATGCAACAGGTTGTTTTGAATATTTGTTTTGAATATCTAAGTATTGTTTTAATTGATCAGCTTTAGAGAATGTTAACGTTTTTGCTTCAGAAGCTTTTTTAATATCATTATCAAAGTCAGTTGCTAAGAACATGCTTGAAGCATGGTCACTTAACACCCATTTCTCTTTTGCAGGTAAAGCGAATACGCCAGAAAGTTTTAGCTCTGATTTTTTAGCATCGATTTTTTCCGCAACTTTTTCTAGATCATCTAAAGTTTTAATATCTTCAGCTTTAACACCAGCTTTTTCGAAGATTTCTTTATTGTAGATTAAACCATAGCCTTCCTGATTCATTGGGATACCGTAAGATTTGCCATCTTTTTGAACAGGTGCTAATAAATCTTCGTTAATTACTGCTTTAGTAGCTTTCATATCTGATAAATCAGCTAAACGATTTTTGTGAACTTCTAAATCTTCAGGACCACCGATATTGAAAATATCTGGTTCATTTTTTGAAGCGATTTTTGCTTTTAAAGCTTGACCGTAGTCGTTACCACCACCAACAGTGTCGATATTGATTTGAACATCAGGATGTTTAGCCATGTATTTTTTGGCCATATCTTCAAACTGTTGTTTGAATTCTACTTTGAACTGGAATACATTTACTGTTGTTTTGTCTCCATCTTTTGCAGTACCCCCGCCTGAGCCTGAGTTACCACAAGCCGCTAATACAAGTGTTAATACGATTAATGCTACCCACGATAAATACGCCTTTTTCTTCATTGTCAATCTCCTTTTGTTTAGTTTTTAGGAAAACGTTTTCATTTAATACATCTAAAGATTATCACATTATTATTGTCAGTGCAATATGTTTTTGCAAACGATTGCATAACTTTTTAAAAAGCTCTTGTGAATTTTGGAACTGACCCCATTTAGTGATACAAAATAAAAAAGCACTCTTGTTGAATTCATATTAAAATGAATTTGATAGGAGTGTTTTTATTTCCTGAGTAATAAATATTTACTGTATTCACATTATCATTCCTTTTTTAAATTTTTCAGATATTAAACCTCATCCTAAAAATAATAGAACTACATTCTGTCATGAGGATCATCATAAATAATATATATCTATATTTGTTAGTAAAATAAGTTTTTTAATATAAAATGCTTAAGAAATTTGTTACAGGTTATATATAAAATGAATATAATTTTTGGGAGGTTTCGATATGTGGACAATGAAAGATTATCCTAACAGCTGGAAGAACTTTGATGAACTCGAGCGTAAGAAAGCCATTGATATCGGTAACGCAATGTTGAAACAAGGTTACAAAGAGGAAGATTTGATCCCTATCGCCACGAAACAAGCTCAAGACTGGTATAAAGATGCGACAAAAGATGAACTGGATGAATTAAAGAATAAAAAGATTACACAGCATAAGAAAGACGATTCAGTGAATGTTGATTTAATGAATAATGACGTCGAAGTGTATTACGAAGATGAATCATGGAAAGTGAAAACAAAAGGTTCTAAACGTGCATCTCAAACGTTCGATACGAAAAAAGAAGCAGTTGCCCGTGCAAAAGAAATTGCTGAGAATAAAGGTAGTAAAGTGATTGGGCATAAGAAAAATGAATAAAAAATAGAACTGCGTTACTTACACTTTTCGTAAGTAACGCAGTTTTCATTTATAAAAATAATACCCATGCCATCTTTTCTTCACATGAACACCTTTTTCTCGAAGGAATTTTATCTTCTCTTTTCCTTCTACTTCACGTTCCATTTTGAAATCATTAATGATTCTAATCATCTGTCCGTTCTCATAATCGGTTAAAGCTGGATGATCGCGATGCCATTTCACATATTTTCTACGGTATGGATCTCGCTTCGTGACTGGATAGTTCAGATCACGTAATGTGTTCACAAATAAACGATTATTCTTAGAAGAGATTTCATGTATCACCTGATTATTGTTCCCGATAAAATAAGTCATAAAATATGTGTTACGGATATACTGAATATCTTCTTTTCTTATATATATTCTTTGTTCATGAAATAAGTTGTTTTTAATCAGTAAACAGTCTGGATAAATGAATACATGTGATTTTTTTACAATTGATCTCATCAGTTCCTATTAACTTAATTTTATAATATGCGAGTGAAAAATGTAATTTTTTTTAAAGATAGAAAAAAATAGCTCAGAATTATCTGAGCTAAGTACTATCTTATTGAGGTATAACACCGATTTCCATAGATGTTATATATCCTTTACTATTAAATGATGCTAAATAATTTGCCTTGTTCGTTTTATATTTTACATAACCACTCTTGTCTTGATTTGCATACTTCCTTACAATCTTATTTGCTTTATGGGCTTTTAAAAATGTTGATTTTTTTACTGTACCTGGTTTAATATCAAATCTCATATGTCCTACTCTATGCTTACGATCCTCTAAGAACACTACATCATACTTCTTGAACGTTGTGCCACCTAAACCAACTTTTGCTTTTGGATTGATTTTATAACCATTCATTTTCACATTATCGTACTTCAATGCTTTTACGAAGTATTGATTAAGTACAAACTTACTATTATTGTACACATAACCATTGTAAGTATAATGTGGCTTTACGTACTTTTCATTCGTTGTTGCCGCTTCAGCATGTGAGAAAATTGCACCTACACCTAACAACGTTGACAGAAATAGAATTCCTACTGAGTTTCCAAACTTCTTCATCATAATCACCCCTGATTCATTTGATATCATTTGGCTGAGTTTTGAAATGAGTAAAATTACTCTTTGTTAATTTTAACATTTTAGTAATTTAAACTCCAGTAATAATCAACTGTCTTCCGAAAAATCATTTAGTGTTAAATTAAAAAAGCCTGGAAATCCAGGCTATAAATATCTTCAAGATTTATATTTAATCACTGCTTCTTTTGTATCATTGATCATCTTCATGTTTGTCTCATAATGGCGCACTAAATAAGTATAGAAGATCACATCAATTGTAAATAACTGAGACATTAATGAGCTCGTTGCGGCATATCTTAAACTTTTTTCTGTACTTGCATCATGTAAAACCATAATATCACTATAGTCTTTTAACGCACTTTCAACATTACTTGTTATTATCGCAGTCTTAGCATTATAATGTTTACTCATCTTAAGCAACTTCTGTATTTCATCACTTTGACCGCCACTTGAAATACCGATGAATAACGTATTATCTTTGTGTGTAGCAATGTTACCTGAAATTAAATGAGTATCTAATATACATTGCACATTAATACCTAGTCTCAAAAATTTCTGATAGAAATCCTGAGCGACTAAATAAGAAGCACCTATGCCATATACTATGATACATTTGGATTCTTCAATCGCTGATACTAAACTTTCAATTTCTGCTTCAACAAGTAATTTTGATGTCATCTCCATCGAATACTGTGCTCTTGATATCAATTTATTCTTCAAGGTTTCAATTGTCTCATCTTTTTCAATTTTCTTAAATACACTGATATCTTCATCAGGAATATGTCTTGAAATATTTACTTTAAACTCATTAAATCCTTTGTAGTGCATCTTCTTTACAAAGCGAATCACTGTTGCAGAACTCGTATTTGTTTTATCCCCAATCTGTTTCGCATTCAATTGGACTGCTTCAACTGGGTTATTAACTACATAATTTGCTACACGTTGTTCCTGTTTCGTTAATTGTTCCATATGTTCTTTAATATACATTAAGGGGTTCATATTATACCTCGTCTATTGATTGTGGTGCAGTCATTTCTTTAGTAGTACCAAAGAAATAAGTTGCAAGAAATCCTCCTGCATAAGCTGAAAGTAAGCCTGCAATATATCCTAAGTACATATTATCAGAAATGAGTGGAATTAAGCTTACCCCACTTGGTCCAATGGCAACTGATCCTACTTTACCGATACCTCCAACGACAGCACCACCGATACCTCCTCCAATACAAGCAGTAATAAATGGTCTACCGAGAGGTAAAGTTACCCCATAGATCAAAGGTTCTCCAATACCAAGAATCCCTACAGGTAAAGCTCCTTTAATTAAGTTAGTAATCTTAGCATTCTTTCTGCATTTAACCCATAAAGCAATTGCTGCACCAACTTGGCCAGCACCTGCCATTGCAAGAATAGGTAATAAATATGTTGCACCTGACTGATTGATCATTTCAATATGAATCGGTGTTAATACTTGGTGTAAACCAAACATTACTAATGGTAAGAAAGTTGCACCGAGTATAAATCCACTGAATGCACCACCAATATTTAATACCCAGTTAATAGCACCTACTAGTCCGTTTGAAACAAATCCAGCTAGTGGCATAATGATGAAGATTGTCGCAAGTCCCATAATAAGTAATGTAATAAATGGTGTGACAATAATATCAACTGCATTGGGTACAATTTTATGCAACTTTTTCTCAATCATTGATAAGATCCAGACTGCAAAGATTACACCGATAATCCCACCTTGACCTGCAGCAAGTGGTTGACCTGTAAAGACATTATGAATTGGTGCTTCTGGATTCATACCCATTAAGAGTGTGGTACCACCAATAACGCCACCTAAGCCTGGTGTTGCTCCAAATTCTTTCGCTGCATTAATACCAACATATACGGTTAAATAAGCAAATAAGCCGTTCTTAATAACATTTAATACGTCAACATACATTTGCCAAGTATCTGCATCTAGTTTTCCACCCACAATTAAGTTAGAGAGTACAGCTGCGATACCACCAATTAAACCTGCTCCTACGAATGCAGGTATTAAAGGGACAAAGATATTGGCAATACTTCTTAAAATACGCTTTAATTTACTGTCATTCTTTCGATTAAGATTACTTTTAAACAAATCTGCTTCGCGTTCAACACGTTCTTTATTACTTAAATTGCTATGTTTAATTTCTTCACCTAAAGGAACACCAATAATGCTACTCATTTCATTTGCAACTTTGTTAACAGTACCTGGTCCTACAACAACTTGAAGCATATCATCTTCAACAATCCCCATAACACCATCAATGGCTTTCAATCCATCAATATCAACTTTGTTATAATCCACAATGCTCATACGAACACGCGTCATACAATGAATCACTTTCTCTAGGTTGTCTTTCCCTCCAACTTTTTCAAGTATCTCTTCAGCAATTCTACGTTCCTTTGTCATTAATATCCTCCCTTTCTACTGCGCTCGAATAAAGCCGTCATTGTTTTTTAAATATTCAATTGCACTTTCTTTATCAAAATTATGTAACCCCATTACAATAGCAATCTTCACCTGATGCCCACTTTCTTCAAACAATTCTTTTGACTGATTTTTATCTAAAGCCGTCACTTCGGAAATAATACCGATACTTCTTTCTACAAGTTTCTCATTCGTTGGTTGTACATCAATCATTAGATTCTGGTACACTTTTCCGATTCCAACCATAATACCAGTTGAAATCATATTTAATATTAACTTCTGTGCCGTACCTGATTTTAGACGTGTAGAACCTGTTAATATTTCAGGTCCAACCGCAACATCTATACCATGTCGCGCAATTTTTCCGATGTCAGAACCAGGATTACAGGATATTGCACCTGTGAGCGCACCCACTTCGTTTGCATACTTTAATCCACCGATAACATAAGGTGTTCTTCCACTTGCTGCAATACCGATAACAATATCTTTACCTGTAATATTTAAGTGTATTAAATCATCTTTCCCTAGCTGTTCGTCATCTTCTGCACCTTCAACAGCCTTAATCATCGCCTTTTCTCCACCTGCAATTAAACCGATTACCCGCTCCGGTGTAGTGCCGAAAGTAGGCACACATTCTGCAGCATCTAATACACCTAATCTGCCACTTGTACCTGCTCCCATATAAATAAGTCGACCACCATTTTTAAATAACGGAATACATGCAGTAATTAAATCAGCAATTTTTTCTTTTTCTTTTTCGATGGCTATCGCTACTTTTTGGTCTTCCTGGTTCATCACTGTAACAAATTCAATGGGTGATAAACGATCTAACGCCATTGTATTAACATTTCTTTGTTCAGTTGCTAAGTGTTTCAAATCCACATTACTCACTCCTTTACAAATTTAAATTTAGTACCACTACCGATTAATTCAATCAATGGTAAATCTTCTTCAATAATTGAACCAATAACATTCACAGCTTTATTTTCCGGTAAATCTTTTTTAGTAATTTGAAGTTCATTCATGTATCTACCGTACAACTGGTTATCGACTGTAATAGCGCCAGTCGGGCGTGAAATACAATTGTAAGGAATAACCTCATCATGATAATTTTTACGATGGCATTCAGAACGTATAACATCACGTGCTATATCTCGACGATTATTTTGTACAACATCATATAAATAATGATATTTATCAATCAGCTCAGCTCTTAGTAACACGCAATCCTTACTGAGCCAGTCACCAAATTGATTTACTATCATTTCAGAAATACACAAGTCCCCCACAACAACCAAATCAACTTGCGCTTCCAGTAATGATTTATAAGCTATTAAAGGATGTAAGGCTCTATGATCTTCAAGCGTAGGTAATCCATTATAAACTGGACCTCGTAATTCAGTTCCACAAATAAATGCCATGATTTGAACTTCAGGAAACCTATTTTTTAGTGCAGCGTTCTGTTCAGAAAAATAAACTGAATCTAAACCAGTTTCAGGTCGAGGATAGTAATTATGCATTACTACAACATTCGTACAATCAAAATTGCGTTCTGACAAAGTACTTAAAATATTTAATCCATCCGTACTTGCATTCAATACCACTTTAGAATGACTTCCCCAGTTCATGATGCGTGTAATATCAACTGATTCATCAAAACGAATTGCATCCAATCCAGACCATATATCAAAGCCTATTTCCGCCTCTAAATAATCAAATAAACCAGGATTGATATCTACAATTATCGTTACATCTTGGCCAACTAATTGTTTAAGTTCCCTGAGCTTAGCAAACTTGTCCAAATGAACTTCTTCTGGTATTTGTAATGATGTAAAAATTGTATTGAACCCTCTATTTATCATTTGATGCACATATGCTTCATTAATTTGACTTAAATATACAGAGAAACCAAGCATTACTTACACCTCCTCCTGTAATCGCTTTCATTATATCATCTATTGAAATATAAATTCAATATAATATTATAAACAAATATTTTTTGTATTAATATTTCAAAGTAATATGTGTAAATTTCCAAATAATTCTTAAAAATTTAATTGACAGAATATTCTTTTAATAATAAGATGATTTAAGTACTGTTTAATTTCATACTGAACAAAGGGGAGAAATGTATGGAGAAAAAATTAGAAAAGAAAGTTTTAGGGGCAAGTTTAATCGGATCTTCTATCGAATGGTTTGATTTCTTCTTATACGCCTCTGTCGCGAGTCTTATATTTAGTAAGCAGTTTTTCGTAACAGATGATCCAACGGTTTCAAATTTAATTGCATATTTCGGTTTAGCGTTATCATTCTTTATTCGACCGTTCGGTGGTATCTTCTTCGCTCATATCGGGGATAAGATGGGACGTAAGAAGACACTGGTCATGACACTTTTATTAATGGGGTTAGCAACAGTGGCTATCGGTTTCATTCCAAACTATGAAACAATCGGCATCGCTGCACCGATCCTTCTTTTACTTTGTCGTTTAATTCAAGGTTTAGGTATCGGCGGAGAATGGGGAGGCGCATTATTACTGGCAACAGAATATGCGCCTGCTGAAAAGCGTGGTTACTTCGGTAGTGTGCCGCAAATGGGTGTAACAATCGGGATGGTATTAGGCTCACTTGCATTCTACGTAATGACAGCAGTAACTACTGAAGAACAGTTCAATTCATTTGGATGGCGTATTCCGTTTATCTTAAGTGGTGTATTAGTATTCTTCGGTTTATGGATTCGTAAAGGTTTAGATGAAACACCTGACTTTAAAGAAGTTCAGGAAAGCGGGAAAGCACCAAAAGTACCTTTATTCCATACTTTGAAATATCACTGGAAAGAAGTATTGATTACAAGCGGTGCGAAATTTGTTGAAACAGCACCTTTCTATATCTTCGGAACATTTATTGTAGGATATGCTACTGATAAACTTGGTTTAAAGTTTGAAAATATTATGCTGATTGTTATGGCATCAGCAGTATTAACGACAATGCTTATCCCATTATACGGGAAACTGAGTGACAGAGTTGGACGTAAGAAACTTTATTTAATCGGCGCATTCGCGATGTTTCTATATATATTTCCATACTTCTGGTTATTAGAACAAAAATCAACTTTAGCTGTGTTTATCGCGACCGTCATCGGATTAAGTATTATCTGGTCACCGATTACAGCGGTACTTGGTACAATGTTCTCAGAAGTCTTTAGTAAAGAAGTACGTTATACTGGCGTTACGTTAGGTTATCAAATTGGTGCTGCACTAGCCGGTGGAACTGCACCGATGATTGCGGAATACTTGATGGGTAAATTTAATGGCTCATATGTGCCAGTTGCCATCTACATCATGATCATTGCAGTCATATCTATTATTTCAGTATTATCAATTAAGAATAAGAAAGCTGAAGATTTAGTGCACACCTCAATCAATTAGGAGGAAGTTATGCAATTCTATAGTGATGAAGCAATTGAAGAAGTCTACAAGATGCGTCATGCCATCGAGGATGTGAAATCAATCCTCAATGATTTAAATGATGATAAAATAATCATGAAAGAACGAACTGTACTTGAAGTACCAGGTACACACAATACAATGCTGTATATGCCTTGTATCAATACAAAAAGTAACTACTCTATTCTCAAGACGATTTCGATATTTCCGGAAAATACATCCAAGCCGGTATCGCAAGGTGTTACACTGCTTAGTGATTTAACAGACGGAACGCATATCGCTAATCTTGAAAGTAGCTACTTAACACGCCTCAGAACAGGTGCGATGAGTGCCATTGCTACGGATAAGTTAGCTAAGCAAGATGCTGAAGTGCTATGCGTTATTGGAACTGGCGGAATGGCTTTCGAACAAGTATTAGGTGTTATTGAAGTAAGAAATATAAAGACGATCAATCTTTATAACAGAACTTATGAGAAAGCTAAAGACTTTAAACAACGACTCGAAGACTTTGGTGTTACGAGTGACATTCAAGTGTTTGATAGTGTTTCAGAAGCTGTTAAAAATGCCGATATTATTAACTGTGCAACACGCTCAGAGAAAAGTGTCTTTGACCATAAAGACCTTCAGGCTCATACCCATATTAATGGTGTCGGATCTTACTTACCTGAAATGCGAGAAATCGATACAGCTTCAATCAAGCACGCTGACACAATCGTCTTAGATGATCTACACGGTGCAATGCATGAAGCAGGAGAATTTATACAGGCTGAAAAAGACGGACACTTTGATTTCAATCAGGCAACGTTATTAAAAGATGTAACAGATAAGACAGCATCAGAAGGCATCACCATCTTCAAATCAGTCGGCGCCGCATATTATGACCTGGCAGTAACAGCCGGGGCGTATGACGTGTTGAAAAAGTCATAAAAAAGTGAGTAATCCGATGATGGATTGCTCACTTTTTTGTTTCTTTCATTTATTAAAATCCTGAAAATCTATAAATCGTTTTATATTCTTTCTCACCATCAATTAACGGTGGATGATTTGAATTTATACTATTCGGTTCAAATTGAGTTTCTAAACACACACCAGCATGTTTGTTATAAACCGTCCCCTTTTTACCATATACATTATCCAAACCATTTCCGGTATAAAGCTGAATACATGGACTATTCGTATAAACATCCATTTGTATTCCAGTAACATCCCCTATAAGCATTGCTGCTTTCTGATGAATGTCATTACTATTTAAGATAAAATTATCATCATATTCAACCGTCTTATCTTCTGAGATCTTTCTCAATTCTGTAAAGTCCATATTCGTATCCGTCGCTTCTATTTGTTTACCCGTAGGAATACTCTCATCATTTAATTCACTATATTTATCACTATTCAACCATAGATTGTGATCTAATACGTCACCTGAATGATGCCCATTTAAATTGAAATAACTATGATTCGTTGGATTAAACACAGTTAAACTGTCACTTTGACCTTTGTAAGTCACTTCTAAGGCATTATCATCAGTAAGTGCGTATGTTACTTCCATCTTTAATTCCCCGGGAAATCCCTGATCTAAGTGCGGACTGAGTAATGAGAAAGTGATGCTATGTTCATTATGAGATACAACATCCCATTTTCTAGTATGAAATCCACTTGAACCACTATGCAGGTTATGATTTTCTTCATTAGATTCAACATGAAATTGTGTACCTTCTATGTTAAAAATACTATCCTCTATTCTATTAGCATTTCTACCAATAACTGCACCAAAATAAGTTGAATCGTTTTCGAGGTAGTCCTGTTCATTATCAAACCCCAGGACAATATCAATTTCCTAATCATTATGAGGAACCATGATTCTTTTAATGATTGCACCGAGATTAGTTAATTCAATGGTTATATCGTTATTTGTAATCTTATAAGTTTTAAATTCCTGTTGTTTATTCAATATATTCACACCTTAATTAAGAGATTTTGTATTGTTTGTAACAAGTGCCTGTTCTATTTCTTCTAATGTATACCCTCTTGTCTCAAATACAAAATATTTTACAAATAAAGCTGCGATAATACCCGCCACCTTGGTCTCCAAGTGTTACGATAGGTCACTATCTCGTTAAAATTTTTATCGTTACTACTCACAAGGTATCTACACTACAATCATTAAGTACTAAATTTATAAAATAAAATTTAGTACTTTATTTCAAGCTAAGTATTTTAATTTTCAAAATGATTGTACTACAATAACATTTATATGTAATAGGAAGGAGATATTTATGAATAAACAAGAGTCAAAAACAGTTGTTGTTATTGGCGCTGGGGTTTTAAGTACAACGTTTAGTTCTATGCTTAAAGAATTAGAACCAAGTTGGAATATAAAACTTTATGAACGTTTAGACCGCCCTGGTCTCGAAAGTTCAAATGAGCGTCATAACGCAGGAACAGGTCACGCTGCCCTATGTGAATTGAACTATACAGTGAAACAACCTGATGGATCAATCGACATTGAAACAGCAAAAGAAATTAATGAACAGTTTGAAATTTCAAAACAGTTTTGGGGACATTTAGTTAAAAGTAAAAATATTTCAGACCCTAAAGACTTCATTCAACCATTACCTCACATCAGTTTTGTTAGAGGTAAAAATAACGTCCAATTCTTAAAAGATCGTTATCATGTGATGAAAGAATCTCCAATGTTCGATAATATCGAATTTACAGAAGATATCGAAGAAATGAGAAAATGGATTCCATTAATGATGCAAGGTCACAGTCCAAGTGATATTATGGCCGCTAGTAAAATCAATGAAGGTACGGATGTGAACTTTGGAGAGCTAACACGTAAAATGGCTCAAAATATTGAAGAGCACCCAAATGCTGATGTTCAGTACAATCACGAAGTTATCGATTTTAATCAAAGACAAGATGGCAAATGGGAAGTAAAAGTACGTCAACTTAATAGTGGTGGCGTTCAAACTGAAATTGCTGATTATGTATTTATCGGTGCTGGTGGCGGTGCAATCCCACTTTTACAAAAAACAGGTATTCCTGAAAGTAAAAATCTAGGCGGCTTCCCGATTACAGGTCAATTCTTAATTTGTACTAATCCAGACATCATCGCGCAACATGACGCGAAAGTCTATGGTAAAGAGCCGCATGGGACACCACCAATGACTGTACCACACTTAGATACACGTTATATTGATGGTGAACGTACATTACTATTCGGTCCATTCGCAAGTATTGGCCCTAAATTCTTAAAAAATGGTTCTAATTTAGATTTATTTAAATCTGTTAAACCATATAATATTGCAACATTATTATCTTCTGCAGTTAAGAATTTACCTTTAATCAAGTATTCTATCGACCAAATCTTAATGACTAAAGAAGGTTGTATGAACCATTTACGTACATTCTACCCAGAAGCACGTGATGAAGATTGGGAATTATATACGGCAGGTAAACGTGTACAGGTCATTAAAGACACACCTGAATATGGTAAAGGATTTATTCAATTCGGTACAGAAGTTGTTAACTCTAAAGATCATACAGTGATTGCACTATTAGGAGAATCTCCAGGAGCATCAACTTCAGTTTCAGTCGCATTAGAAGTGCTTGAGAAAAACTTCCCTGAATATGAATCTGAATGGACTCCTAAAATTAAAGAAATGATACCATCATATGGTCAATCACTTATTGATGACACAGAATTGATGAAAAAAATTCGTCAACAAACATCAAAAGATTTAGAACTGAATTATTACCAAAATAATAAATAGCTAAATAAAGGAATGGTGAGCTTGAAAAAATTATTAATCATAACAATTATTAGTGGTGCTGGTTTTTATGCGCTTAAGCGTTATCAAAAACAAGTAAACGCAATGCCAAATATAGAATATTAATATTAAAATATATTTTGTAAAACCAAACCTTTTAGTGATAAAAAAAGTTCACCTGTCTAGAGTGAACACAAAAGTCGAAACTTTTAGTTAAGTTACGTATTTTAAAGCAAGATTTCTATATATAGAAATCTTGCTTTTTAATTTGGTTAAACGAACCTCAGTATTCCTTATAATGTATTCCATGTATAAATGTACTTATCAAAATTCATTGCCTTTAAATCTTCTGATATCGCTTCCATAGTCTCATCATATCCATCATATATTGATTCTATTTCCATACCTGGATTCACTTCATTCCATAAATACTGTGATGTCTTCGAAACGATAATCTACAGGTGACAGCATTTGTTGCCCTAGCCTATATTCTATACGAAATGCACCTTTACTAGCACCACCCCATAGGAAATTCTTGTTTAATTTAGACATAATGGCTCCTTCTTTTTCTAATATTTGATCTTTATTTAAAAGTTTAAATAAAAGACTCATTAAAGATTATTATCTTTAATGAGTCGATAATGTACGATAAATACTACTCAATATTAAATTTATGAGTCCAATTATCATTAAATAAATTCACATATACAATTTCTATCTTTGATTTTATTTCTTCATTATCAGCAAATAATTTTTTACTCGTTAATACTTTTTCTTCGTATACATTACTTTGTGGATAAAGCAATACCACTTTGTTAACGTTTTCACCATAATGTTTATATCGCGAATTGTATGCATACATTTGATATAAATCACTTTGTGCTGGCCCTGTTGCATTTAATAACTTCCACTTCGTATCTATAATTGTAACAAGATTTGTCTCAGTATTATTAATTATAATATCCGGCTTTAGTTTATATTTTTTATTTCCAGATCCGTCATCATCAAATAAATAATATCGACTATCTTGTAAATATACTTCATGATTTGAAAGGTGATTCTTAATCATATGTGCAACATAAGATTCAAATACCTTTTCCATTGGAAACAGTAGCGCATAAGCCAAACTATTTCCAGTAAACGATGTAAAAGATTTCTTCTTCAAAAATATTTCTGCCCAAATGATAGATTGATCATAATAAGCATACTCTCTATTTTTCTTTATCTTTTTGAAAGTATTATCTACATCACGTATTGAACTCACTGAATCAAAATAATGTAAGTACATATTTATCATTTTTTGATTATGACCATTAGTAGATTCTTTCTTTAAAAATAACAACGTACTTTTTATGATTTGATTTTCCGGTATATTTATATCAAACTCATCAAACTTACTATGGAATCTTGTTTTATTAAAACTATTCAATTGAATTTGCTTTTGTATATTAAGCTTACCTTTTAAATACGATTCATTTTGTTCTAATACAATATAATCAGACTTTAAACCACGTTTAATAATTTCATTGACCTCTATAAGAAACATAGCAATAAATATTTCTATTAAGCTATTGTCATTAATACTTAAATGCGTCATTTCAAACGCTTTACCGTTAATTTGTTTTACTGTTGATAGCATCTTAATGAACAGTTTCTTCACATCATTTAAGTCATGTTGTCCATTTGCTATTTTAGGTAATATCTCAATTGTTAATCCTGATTTAGTCCTTAATACACCAACAAAATTATTTGCTTGAACACCATTCCTTATAGGTTTCAAATATTCTTCAATGCTACTTAATGATTTATCTTTCTCATTATTCTCATCTATGAATAACTTTAATTCATTGATATCTTCTTTCGTAATTTGAACATTATTAATAACATCACCTGCATAAATTCGACCATATTCGGTAATCGTAATATTCCTAATTTTATTCATGTTCTATCTCTTCATATGTGATTACATTTCGAATAAACTGTTCAAATACTCCAATTGAGACTTTATTATTTAGTTCATAAATGTCTTTATCTTGGTCATACCATTCTTCTATCAAACGATGATCGAACACATTATTTAGGCGCTCTTGTTTTTTATTAATATAAATACTATCTACATCATTTAGAATCGCTTTTATCTTTTGATAGTCATCAAAGAAGTATTCTTGAAGTAACGGAATAATTTTATTTTCAAATCTATATTGTAAATCTTCTAATGACTCAATATTTAAGAATAGGGCATGTCCAAGCATATGATCTCTATCATATAAATACTGAATACGTTGATTCATCGCGTCCATAATCCCAGCAATATCAATATCACCGATAGCACCATCTTCACCAATATTCTTTCTCACTACTTCAGAATCTGGCATCATTTCAACAAAATCAAATCTTCTGCGAATTGCTGTATCTATCGTAGCTAATGATCTATCTGCTGTATTCATTGTCGCTAGAATGTATACGTTGTCAGGCACACCAAACTTTTCACCTGAATAAGGTAATGTCACTTGCATACCTTTCCATTCTCCATCAATGTAACTAATACGCTTATTAACTTCAATTAACGTTATAAGTTCACCAAGTATCTTACTAATGTTACCACGATTAAATTCATCGATAACAAACAAGAAATTATTATTATTCCCCTGCTCTTTGTCACGCATCGCAGCTTTGCAGAATTTTAAGAAGACGCCTTCTCTAACTACATAATTAATCACGTCATTCTCTACCTCTGCTCGAATACCTTCAATAAAATCTTCATAGTCAAATGACTGATGGAACGTAATGAACTCATAGAATTGAGTAGAAGCATTGTTATCTGTGTACGGCTCTTTAATTTCTTCCGCTTCAGCTTTACCAACTTCAGTTAATTGCCATTTATTATTTACGCGTTCAAAATAATCAGTACCTCTACGATATACAGTTTTTGTACTCTCATAAGTAGAATTTTCAATAATTGTAGTACTAATCGTTCCATATGGTGCTTTACTATTCTTTGTCTCAGCGAATTTTTGAATAATTTCAGTATTTTCGATTTCTTTAATAGACATCGGTTTATATCCATTTGATCTAAACGCTAAGTAAATAGCATGTCGCCATCCTAACCCATCAAAGTCATATTTGACCACTTCACTCGTCTGATTATCCAGCAACTTCTTCTTATATTTCTCAACGGAATAAGTTTTACCTGTGCCGGGAGGACCAAATAAAATAGTATTTAATTTATTATCCAGTTCACCTTCTTCTAAGACAACTTTTTCAGGTTCATCGTTATCTACTTCAGGAATAATTTCTGTCTCAATATCATTCATATAATAGATTCTTAATACATCGTCATCCTTACCAAATTTATTTATCATACCTTGGATTAATACTATAGCATCTATGCCAGCAATAGATCCAAACCAGAGTGACTTACCCTTGAACTTTATCTCGCTATTGCGCATAACTTTAGTAGAATTTCTATTAGTAATTTCTAATGGAATATCTGCTTCATTCCTGTAGAAACCAATAGCATTATTCAAAAAGCGACTAAAATATTCTTTTTTCTCATCACTTAAATTAGGAAATACATCATCATATAAGATTTCAATATCATTATATTTGTCTAATTCAATTTGAATTGCAATCTGTCTCAGCAAATCTTTCCATTTGATATTACTTTTCGATGTATCTCTTACATCCATCGAAAAGTCTCTAAACTTATAAGCTAATAATTTTTTGTTCTTTAAGTCTTCGTATACAAGTTTTAAAGGCTGATTTTTAGCAATTATTGTTTCAGTCATTTCCCCTTCCTTAGTCACGAAGTGGGACCAATTCGGAGTGTTCATTGCCATACTATAATCTTGATCTTTTTCATTTAATGCAAAAGCTACAAGTTCTTCAGCAAAACGGCCTCCAACTAAATCCAGCTCCCAAATACTATTTCGTCCTGTATAGAAATACCATAACTTTTGTTGATCAGAATAATCATGAATCCAGTTTACTTTAACAGTATGACCATCATCTTCAATTCCTTCAATAATACCAGCAGCAATTATTCTCATCACTGAAGCAGTACGATTATTTACATTAGGAAAAGGTAAGTTGTTTTTCTTTGTAAATGTTGATTTAAGAAAAATGTAGTCCCCAATTCTCATTCTTTCTAAATAACGCAAAGCTTTTTTGTAGTCACTATTCTTTTCGTCACCAAACCAACCAATACGCCACTCACCATTCTTAATAAAATCTTGCGGTTCATCGACACCATTTTGACTTCCAACACAGAAATAACGTTTTGAGTAATCTACAGTCATAATAACCACTCCCAAATAAGAAAAATTAAATATATAATTATTATATATTTAAAAAGAACTAATTCCTTCAATAATTTTGAGAATACAAAAAAGAGCAGGAACTAAACCCTACTCAAACTATATTTATTCTAGATTATACATTTCAACAAATACTATAAATTTTCCAAATAGCTTATAGGATTCATTTGATTTTGTGTCACACTTGTTCTATTAGTTCCTTTAACAGCAATTCCTTCAACTTGATTTTTGTTATTAATCAATGGGCCGCCACTATTACCTTCAAGTATTTGAGCATTAATGGCAATAAACATTGGATCATCTTTAATCTGTTTAACACCTAGACTTATTATCTGGGCTGCGCTTGCGGTAATATTATTACCCTCTCTATATTGAGGGAAACCATATAGAGTGAATTCTCTTTTATCTATTTTTATTACTTCATTTGATTTATTCAGCGATTTATATTTTTTAAGTATTTCATTATTTAATATTTCAAATATAATATAATCAATTTTCTTATCTAATTCTTTGATTTTTAAATTTAATTTCACTTTATTATTATAATGATCAAATACATAAAAAGTTATAGTAACATCGGGATTAATACAATCTTTGTTATCATTGAAAATTTTAATTAAGTTGTCCACTACATGATAGTTTGTTATGAAATTATTCTTCTCACATATAAAAGCGCTTCCTTGCCCAATAGTAACTTCTTCAGTCCATATCTCATCTTCATAAGACATTTCTAAAATAACCTCTTGTTCATAAATAGAAAAAATAGAAGGTAGATTAATTTTTATTCTCCTTAAGCTATGATTATTCTCATCTAAAATATTATTATATCTCATAGCTAGTTTTAAAAATACATCATCGTATAGTTCATTATTATGACTTCTAACGTAACCAACATACTCTATCATCCCTCTTAGAGCCACAAGAATATCATTCGTTCCATATTTATCTAGAAATTTATACTGAGCTTCATTAAAGTCGAGTTCAATAGAATTCAAAATAGCTCTTACTTTTTTTACATATTTACGATTAACATTAACTTTTTCATTTAGAACAATACCTGTAACTTCTAACCTGTCATTTTTTGTTAAATATCTTGTTTTTTTTATTATTAACTGAAAAATTATATTTATTAATAATACGTATTAAATCTTGAGATAATATAACCTCTCCGTCATTAATATTAAATAAGATAGTGTGCAATGGTTTATTTGAAGAAAATGTCATATCATCGGCATATCTTGTATATGTTAATTCACCAATACGCTTAGTTAGCATACTCAAATCTTTATCTATACTTTTCAATATAATATTTGAAATTATAGGCGATGTAGGAGCGCCCTGAGGTAATATCCCTTCATTAGTACAACAAATATTTGATAATATGGTTGTAACATCTTCACTGCTTTTAAAATAATTAATGAATAGACTACGTACTCTTGCAAAATTTATTGATCCAAAAAAATCTTCTAAGTCAATATTTAAAATATATTTGTTATTTTTATGTTTTAATGCATTTGTTATATGGCTTTTATATTTTATATATCCATGTGCAGAATAATGGGAATTAAAATTATTATTAATTAATTTAAGTAAAATGATCTGAAGCTTTTTCAAATCATCATTGGGTATATGTAAAACCCTAACTCCACCGTTTTTTTAGGTATTTCTTTTATAGTATAAGTTTTCTTTTTGAAAAGAATATATTGTAAATACTTTGGTGTTACATTTAATGAAGCTGCAATGTCGTTAAAAGAACTTAAATTCATATACACTCCTTATATCATAGAGAGAGAACTTCTACTTTATTACTGATGAGACAATTAATTAAAAAGCATACATAGAATATTTATAACGTATTTCGAGGTAGTAGAACTACTCTAAATACGACAATTAAATAGCAGTTTCACTATTCAAAAATCAAGTTCTCTCTCTCTGATAGAATATTATAATCAATGGGTTATTTCAAGTTTTAAATAAAATTATTTTATCTATCTTAAATTGCTCTCAATTTTTCTTATCTTATTTCTCTAAATAATAAAATGAAGCATTTTCAGTCATCATAAGTTGTAATTTTACTAAAAATATTTATATAAGCTTATATTATTGTTATTTCTTTAAAATGTTTCATAATTGATAATTAAATATTATCTTTTTAAATTATCTTTAATCGAAGTTTACGTTAAAATATGTTTAGTTATTTATTAGTTGAATATTGTAGAAAAGATGAAATTCAAGGATACAATTTTTTTATTCACAATTAATAATATTTTAACTATTTTATAAATTTATTATTAATTTTAACTGTTTTTGATATTCTTTATTTTCCGCAATATTTTTTAAACAATCTTCAAAGAATTTACTTGGTAATTTTAAATCTAATTCGTTTTTTAAAGAACAGATTTTCAACAATTCGGAATAGTTCGAATCTTCAACAATTTGTTGAAGATATTTATCAAATTCATTATACATTTTATCTATATTTATTTTAGAGTATAAATTCACAAATTCTTTTTTAAATAATCTAGTATCTTTCATCTCAGTTATACTGTTAGTATTAAAATGTCTTTCTATTTTCTTTTTGATATTCTTAAGAATTATTTCATTTTTTCTCTCGATAACTAAATCATATAACTCAGTATAATAGCTGTTATTCAGTTCAGTAAATTCCATTAATTCTTTATGTAAAAACAAAATTTCTACTTCGTTACATGGCAAAACATGAATATTTTTTTTGTTTAAAAAGTCAATATTCTCAATATCTCTTTCATCTCTATCAATAATACCAAAAGCTTGATTAAAATTTAGATTATTATATGCTTCTGTAAAATTAATTACATTAGTATGACCTCCAACAGGTTTTACTAAATATTCTGATTCATACAATAATGAGTATAACCTATAATCAATGCTTGTATATTCACCTTCACAAAATAGTACAGGTTTCTTTGTTCCGAGTAAACTAACTAATAATTCCTTAGGTAATACCTCATTCTTTTCGACTAATTCAACATTGTAACTATTATTATCAATATATTCTTTACACCAAATTAAATCTATATTATCGTGCGAAGCAACAAATTCATTTTGGTGTGATATAAAAATAAATTTACTCCCTTCCTTAATTTTTAAAATTTCCCTCCATAATTCATTGCATAAAGCAATATTTAAGTGACTTTCCGGTTCATCTATAACAAAAATACGAGGTTCATCAATTGATAATATCACCATTAGAAATAGAAGTGAAGATCTTTCACCATCACTCAGAGAATTAAAATAATAAGGAGCTGATCCGTTTTTAGAAAATGTAAAATCCTTATATTGGATTCGTTTATCCAAAATTATTTCTGGATATAGTTTTTCCCAAATAGTTTTTATTTTAACAAATATCGAATTATCTTTACAGTTATTATCTAAGCATATTGAATGATGTTCTATAATATTATACATAATATTAGAAATAAAATATTCATTCGTATTATATGGATAAGTATATTTTTCTTTTCCTTGTATTTTCAACTGCAGATTACCTATTACTTTATCAATATTTAATTCCTCTGGATCAAAAGGATAAGTAATTTTTTTAAAATTTAATGGCTTGTCTGCAGGGATTATTACTAAATTTGTGAGTGTATTATCTTTTAAATCAGAGACCATTGTTGTCTTACCAACTCCATTTGCTCCAATAATACAAGTTCCAATATTGTCAGTAATAAGTGATTGTAATAATGGAACAGATTTTATATTGTTAATTATATCTATTAAGTATCGCTCATACTCTGTTAATGATTCAAAAAATCTTTCTTTCTTAATATCTTCAGTTTCTATCCTCTCCAAAAACATTCTTAGTTCAACTAAAAATTGATTCCTCGCGTTTAAGTTGTCATTATATACTGTTTCTAAAATATCATAATATTTATTATTTGTGTCAAATAGCTTCATATTAATTTCTATTAGCTTATAAATTCTATTAACAACTTTACTAGATTCACTACTTGCCAATTTATGTTTAAATAACTTTTCGAATATTTCTTTCATTTCATTTTCCATTAAACCACCCGTTTTGCATTTTTGTATTTTTACTCGCTTAATTTATTTGCATATTTCCAAAATTATAAACATTACAATCAATATAATTTAAACTAAAAACTATATAACCTTTAAATTACTAAACAATTACATAATTAAGAAAATATTCTCTCCTCAATTTAAGTAAATTTATTTTATTCTGAATATATTGTGTTTTATTTTCTAGCTTTATATAAAATTCACCAATTTTTTCTTGTTCGAAAATTTCAATTGCAAGTTAGCCACAACATCCAAATTAATAGAGATAGTAACTTAATGGTTCACTTAATAATCCTTCGGATTTTAGTGACTTCAGAAACAGGTATGTAGGTGTTTCGTAATCTAGAATTTTTCTGGGATAATTGTTCATCCAGTTTTGGATACGATAAATTATCTCATCAGATACTGATCCCATACTGATTCCTTTAGGGATTATCCTTCTAATGAATTTATGGTGGTTTTCTTTAGTACCTCGTTCCCATGATGAATAAGGGTGCGTAAAGTATATTTCAGTATCAGGTAATGTCTCTGTAAGGTCACAGAACTCTGATCCGTTATCAGAAGTAATAGACTTGAATATTCGTGAAAATGAATTACCTATTTGATCTTTTAATTGACTTAATGCTAATGTGACAGCATCATTAGTTTTACTTTTAATAGGAACGATGATTTCAAATCGTGTCTGTCTTTCAACAAGTGTAAGTAACGCTTTTTCATTTTTAAGTTTAGAACCAATTACAGTATCTATTTCCCAATGACCAAAGACATCTCTAGAATTGATTTCATGACTTCTATCTTCGATAGATTTTCCTAATACTTTTTTATTTTTTCGACTAGGTCTTCTATTTGTATTTGGTTTTCGTGAAATCTTCTCTATAAGGTCGATATTAGAGGTCTTCATAATTCCTCTTTCAATCCAGTTATATAGTGTTGAAACACAAGGAATAATAGAATCACAAAAAATATTATTCTTTTTAGCATAGGCAACTACGACATCGGGAGACCATTTTTT
This sequence comes from Macrococcoides bohemicum, assembly GCF_016865215.1. NCBI lineage: Bacteria > Bacillati > Bacillota > Bacilli > Caryophanales > Staphylococcaceae > Macrococcoides > Macrococcoides bohemicum. The sequence goes on along the minus strand of NZ_CP054482.1, from coordinate 529,015 downwards.
ATTCAACATCATCTTATCAGCCCAATCAATAAAAGCATGAGATAGCTGATGTTTTGGAGTCCTGTAAGAATTCATACGATTTGTTTCATATTTAAGTTGAGCAACATCAGGGAAATAGCATTCATAATCATAAAAATATTCTTTACCATTAGAAACTACGCGCTTAATTTGTTTAACAGTTCCTCTATTGATCTCATTGTTAATTGTTTGAGGTGCTCTATTCAAAATTTTAGCAATAGCACGATTTGAATAATTTTCACTCTTCAAAACCTGAATTTGATATCTTTCAAATTCAGTTAAGTGTTTTCCTTTAACATGATTAGTGGTACCATTTAGATGAGTCATTTGCATTCATTCCTTATTGTTTGTTGTGGTAACTACAATATTAACATGGATGCACATGGCTCATTTTTTATTTTTTAAAGCACACCGTAGGTGGCTAACTTGATTATAGAATTTCCCATTTTTTCTTGTTCAGAAATGTTAATAGATACACAATATTTATTATTTTTTAAAATAGAATAATGCCTTTTATAGCCTTCTTGTGGAATGGGATTTGATTTCATCAAGGAATAAATATACTTTATTATATATTTACTAGTTAATAATTTAACGCCATCGCCTCCAATAATAAAGGGAGTATCTCTATATTTTATAATTGTTGTATGATCTCCAAATATTATCAAATCTTTAAAATCAAAAAATAATTTATCATTCCTATCACTATAACCTGCGATTTCATTTTTACCTTGATCAATCACTTCATACTTTCCTGTGTTTTGAATTTCTTCAGTTAGTATCTGATACTGCTTTGTTGGTAGTGAATCAATAAAATCTGTAAACGATAATTTAATCCACTCCGGATATTCCTCACCATCCTCATCTTTAAATCGCAATTCTTGAGAGAATATCTTTTGCATATATCCCTTCTTCTGCTCTTCCAATAACGCCAGTTTCTTCTCTTCCAACTCAATCTGTTGATCAAGCTTACTAAAAAACTCACCAATTTTTTGTTGTTCTTGTAATGTATTTGGTAGATGTAATCTGACATTAAAAAACTCATTAACTGGAATATTTAATAACCCATGATTTCTTGCTCCTTCAACTGCTATTGCAGATACTTCTCTATGCCATTTAGTGGAATCAAAGTATTTTTCTAAAAAATCAGTATCAATAAATTTATTTGGTTTAAAACAAATGTACAAAGTAGAGAGTATTCCTTGCTTATAATTATTAAGTCTTTTAATTGCACCAAAAGGGTACCCTTTGGAATAACTCTTATTGTAAGCAAATTCACCATTTTTAATTAAATAATAATTTTCCAAGTTACTTCCTGATACACTTTTATTAAAATAACTAACTTGATCTACCAGACCGTATTTTGCTGAAATAGTTAAAGGCATTGTACTTATTAAATTTTTATTTTTCCTTGTGACTCTATCACTAATTTCATTGAGCTTCTTCTCCTCCCACTCTCCACTAAACTCAGGAAAGCGTAATTCTGGTACTTTTCTTTGTTCATTCTTATTAGTCATGTTTCAACACTCCTAATTCTCTTAAATATCCATTGATCTCTTCTTCTAATACTGCCATTTCTTTATCAATCTCCGCGATTTCAGCTTGCACTTTATCTAAATCTACTGGTTCTTCTTCAATGAAAGTATCAACGTATCTAGGAATATTTAAGTTATAGTCATTTTCTTTAATTTCTTCTAATGTTGCTGCATAGCTATATCGATCAATTGTTTCTCTTGATTGATACGTGTTCAAGATTTTCTCTACATGTTCATCAGTTAAGTTGTTTTGATTCTTACCTTTTTCAAATTCTTCTGATGCATCGATGAACAATACATTATCATCAGCTTGGCGGCATTTCTTAAATACTAATATACATGTCGGAATACTTGTTCCGTAGAAGATGTTCGCTGGCAACCCGATAACCGCATCTAGGTAGTTCTTCTCTTCTATTAAATATTTACGAATAACACCTTCAGCTGCTCCTCGGAATAATACACCATGCGGTAATACAACTGCCATTGTTCCGTTATCATCTAAGTGATAGATCATATGTTGAACAAATGCAAAGTCTGCTTTAGATTTCGGTGCTAGTTTGCCGTAATTAGAAAAACGTTCGTCATCTAAGAACTTCGCATCTGCTGACCACTTCGCACTGTAAGGTGGGTTAGCAACAACCGCTTCAAACTTTTCTTCTTTAATTGCTGGATCTTCTAATGTATCCCCATTATAGATAGTAAATTGATTGAAATTCACATCATGTAATAACATGTTCATTCGAGCTAAGTTATATGTTGTATTATTATATTCCTGACCATAGTAACTACGTACATTTGCTTCTTTACCAACACGAAGTAATAATGAACCTGATCCGCAAGTTGGGTCATAGACTGATTTTAAGTCTTTCTTATCTTGTGTAACGATTTTCGCTAGAATCTTAGATACTTGTTGAGGTGTATAGAACTCTCCTGCCTTCTTACCAGCTGTTGCAGCAAATTGTCCAATCATATATTCATAAGCATCACCGAGCATATCGATTTCTAATTCACTATGTACGAATGGTAATTCTGATAAGTTCATCATTACTTTAGAGATTAACTTTGTACGCGCTGATACATTATTACCTAAACGAGAAGATGTTAAGTCCATATCTGCAAATAGATTATCAAAGTCTTCTTGAGCATCTGTACCTAATGTTGATTCTTCTACTTTATTGACAGCTGCTGATAATTGCTCGATATCAAAGTTATTAGCAACAATATCAGCAATCATTTTGCTATAAAGATATTGTGGTTCAATTACAAATCCAATACGTGCAACCAACTCTTCAGTGATTGCTTCTTTATATTCTTCATTCTCCCACGCATCTTGATATGAAATATCATCTTCTTTAAGTAAATGACTTACTTGTTCTTCTGTCTTTTCAGATAAGAAACGATAGAATATTAAACCTAATATATAATTACGGAACTCACTCGCATCCATGTTTCCTCGTAAATCATTTGCAATGCTCCATAGTTTTTTATGTAATTCAGCTTGTTGCTGCTTTTGCTTTTCTGTAACTGTCATCATTATTTGTTGTCCCCTTTATATAGTGTGTTTGATATAAGTATGTCTAGCAGATGTTGCTTTTGCTGTTGTTTATATTTGATGATTTGTCTAAAGAAATATATCTTTCCAATTAAGTGCTGCTTTTCAACATCAGGTAAAGATATTTCTAATTGCTTGATTTGTTGAATCGAAAGTTTTTTAACAAGAGAAGCTCCCTGTGTTATTAAATGAAGTTGTTTCTTTGCTTCTGGTGATTCATTGAACCAGCTTCTGATATAATTCGGCGCCACTTCTGCATCTTCTTTAATAACAATTTTACAATAGTTGTAAGGTAATATAAAACCTACATGTTCATCATCAGGATAAGCTACTTCACAAGATGATAAGTTAACGATTAAATCCTCTTGCTCAACAAATACTAGGTTATTTGTATCACTTACTGAAACAGGCTTGTACTCATGATCATAATCAAGATACTTAATTTGATCTTTAGCATGCGCGTATTGATCATAGAGATAGTACGTTTTACCTTGTGGATCCTCTTTCAATCGAGATACTAAAGTACCAGCAGAAACATTTGCAATTTCCTCAATTCTCATAAATCCTCCTTTAGTAATTTTTATTTATTACTTTTAAATTATATTTTTAATATAAACTAGCATGCTTATAATGTAAAGTAATTTATTAAAAGTACAAAAAAACGAGGGATATCCTCGTTTTTAAAACTTTGTATTGTTATAAATGCTAAACTTTAATACTGCATCATCTATAGATCCCTTTGCGTAATATTTTTTCGAAGCCTTATCTATTCCTACACAACCAATTAATGGATTAGACAAGAGATTTAGCATGTTAATCAGTTCGTCATCCTCTAATGGTTTCTCTTTAAATACTCCACTCATTTTAATCAAGAAATATATATTATCTATTGATAGTAATCCTTTAGAATATGAATCATTACTATTTTCAATGAGAACTTTTATTATTAATTGGAAAAGGATTCTTCGTCTTTCTTGTATTTGATGTTCTTCATGTAGTACCGTTAAATCAGCAATTCCATTTTGTTCAAATATTGGTTTATATTCAACCGGTTGCAATGGATATTTCTTATGATTTTTGAATAAATCTTCTAAAGTTTTTACATTCATCAATAGAACATTGTTTGATTCTGCTCTATCAATCAACCTATCTCCTACAAATTCCTTTCCTATTACAACGATATAGTCAGCACCATGTTTCTTCTTATGCTCTTTTAATGTATCAAAATTTATTATTTTCTCTGTAATTTTACCTTCCCAATTTGTTTTCACTTCGATTGCTACTTTAAATGTAAATTTCGGTGCTGTTGGAGTAGTTAATAATATATCAGTAGTTCCACTTGCACCATAATAATTTGTATGAAACCCTAGTAATTGAAAGTACTCATTAATTATTTCCTCAAATTTTTTTGGATGTGTAGAATCTACTGAATGTATTCTTAGATTTTTTAATATGTCTTTCTTCGTATCAATATTAATTTCTTTTTTTTCATTTTTATAATTGGTTAAGTCTATATAATTATTGATTTCTATTACTAGGTTTTTCCCTCGATTAGAGAGTTTGAATTTTTTATCTTTATCATTAATAATTAATTTTGCATTCTTTAGAAAGTTTAATCTTTTCCTTATTTGATCAATAGATTCTTTTTCCATATGATATTTAGTAACACTTATAGAAGTTAACTCTTTCACCGATCTAGGTTGTTCAAAAAGTTCCATTAATATTTCGAAAATAAAATAGTAAGACTTATGAAATGCAAAAAGCATGGCAACTTCAGGTGTTTTTGATTCTAGAACTTTTAATCCCAATTCATTTGTTCTATACGTTCTCAATCCTATGCGATCAAGTAATTCAGACTGTGTTAGTATAGTTAAAAGTTGTCCGATAAATTTTCCTTTCACATCAAATGTTTTTTCTATATATTGAGCTAGAATACTATCATCACAAGTATTTCTACATTCATTTAATACATCTATTATTGTAGTAGTAGCAGTTTTTGATCCTCCTGGAATGTATGCAATTGAAATATTTCTAATTTCCGTATCCCAATTAAAATCTATTAATTCAGAGCACCAATCAGGAATTTCGAATGAAAGCTCTTTTTCTGTTTCATCATAGTTAATACTGTGAATAAGTTCTCTATTAATAGGAGGAAATTTTTCTAAAAATTTTAATCCTTCTTCTGTTATTATATAATTATTTTCATAAGGAATTCTTATAACAAACCCAAAGTCTCTTAAAAATAATAACCTAGAATATATTTGTGAATGTTCCTTCCAATATAATCCATAAGAACTGGCATCCTCTAATATTTGATGCTTATTTTTAGGAACTTTAAGTAATTCTAAAAGTTCCGAGAAGTACTTGATTCTTTTACTAAAAAGTATAGCTAAGTTATATTTAAAATTTTTATCATGCCAATCTCCAATGGAATCATCTATCACCCAATTACTATTTATTGTTTCTTTTTTTATTAAACCTACTGGCTTTAAATATAAACATAATTCATCCAGTGTTCGAGTACTATTACTACCATCAAATTGAATTAAAGTATTTTTGTTAGACTTTTTATGAACTGTATCTAGTATCCTTTTTACTGAATCTATAAATCCATCTTTTGTTTTTGAGTTTGGAATGTTTGGCATTGCCTGTAGTTTTGAAGACCAATTCACTATATCATTTTCCAACTTTTTCACCTCAATGCATATCTATATTATTAATTTTCATTACTCTTATCAGCTACTCCACATTCCCGTATTTTTTTGTTGTTTCCCTAATAAAGCTCTCAATCTTGTTAGTTTTACTTCGTTTCGCTAACAACCCACCATCAATATGTGTATCAATATCATTTCTATTGATATTGCCACTAAACTCATATTCATGAACTAATCTATTCAATTGCTGTGATGGATATGATAAGTCATTCGAGAAAGCTTCTATTTCTTTTTCCTTTTCTTTCTCTTCAAAGTTATAATAAGCATCGTCGATATTATCCCCATCCTTTAGTGATGGTAATACTTTATGCATAAATGTTCTGATTAAATCAGCTTTTAATCTTAATTGCTCATTATCTGCTGTATCCAATAATCGATGAATTTGTTTAATACCTTCTTCTTTTTCTTTCTTATCTTCTAAGTTTAATGATTTTAATAAATTCAGAATGTAATCGACATTGATAATATCATTTCTTAATAAATCAATTTCAAAATCGATATCATCTAGTATTGAAACTTTTTCTTTGTGTTCTCTATCTTTCTTAACATCTTCATATATTGCAAAGTACTTACCTTTATAATCTTCAAACGTTTGTTCAGAGATTCCTAATTTAACTGAATCAAATTCAAACTCATCGAACGTTCTCATTTTCTGCATCAAGTTTGCTACATCACGAAATGTTTCTACGAATTCTTTTTGTGCTGTTTCTCCTTCAAGTAAATCAACTGATTCAGGTGTTGGTGCTATTTTATATAATTCTTCTATTGCATTTACAAATAAGCTTAAGTATTGATCATATGTTTTACTCAATACAGTATCCGTATCATTTGTTTGAGAGAATAACATAATCGCATCATCTGTAGCTTTCTTTAAGTCACGATAACATACGATATTGCCATACGGTTTAGTAATCTTCTCTACACGGTTAGTTCTTGAATATGCTTGTATTAATCCATGGTATTGAAGATTTTTATCGACATATAAAGTATTTAATACTTTACTATCAAATCCAGTTAAGAACATATTTACGACGATGAGAATATCAATCTTTTCATTTTTAATCCCTTTTTTGACACGGTTTGATACATCTTTAAAGTAATTATCAAATGTTTCTAAATTGAAATTCGTCTTGAACAGTTGATTATAATCTTCTATTGCATTCGCAATTAAGTCTTTGGAGTGCTCTGTAACCTCGCCATCTCGCATATCTTCATTTGTTTGATATGTTGAGATGGTTGCAACATTAAGCGGGACTCTACCTGCAGCAACTTCTTCAGCATTAATCTTCTTAAATGCTTCATAATATTTCATTGCCATTGGAATATTGGCTGTTGCAAATATTGCTGAATACTGACGGTCCTTTGTTTTCTTATTATGGTTTTTGTATATGTGACGCGCGACCATTTCAATTCGTGTATCATTCATCCAGACTTCATTTGTGTTGATGTCTTCAACATATTCTTCGTTGTCATTACCGACATTGTTCTTAAACGTCTGAATATATTCTACTGAGAACCCAAGTACGTTATTATCACGGATTGCATCTTTAATTAAGTATGTATGTAGACATTTATCAAAGATATCTGCTGTACTTCTACCATCTTGACTCTTATTCTCTTCAAATAATGGTGTCCCCGTAAATCCAAAGTACTGTGCATTCTTAAAGTTCGCTTTAATTTGACGATGCATATCGCCAAATTGTGATCGATGACATTCATCTATGATGAATACAACTTTATCTGTTTGATATCTTTCTAATACTTTGTCGTTTCTTCTCACTACATTTGCAAGTTTTTGTATTGTCGTAATGAGTAACGGTCTACTTTTATCGGCTAATTGCTGTATTAATTTATTCGTATTAGTCGTCTGATCGACAGAGTCTTTTTGGAACTTATTAAATTCTGATAACGTTTGACCATCTAAGTCCTTTCTATCGACTAAGAAGATGACTTTATCTATTCCCTCTTCCTCAGATAACAACTGAGCTGCCTTAAATGAAGTCAATGTCTTACCTGACCCTGTTGTGTGCCAGATATATCCATTGTTATTTGTCTCTAAAGCACGGTTCATCAACGCTTCAACTGCATATACTTGATAAGGACGCATTACCATCAAGAATTTATCCGTTTCATTTACGATCATATATCGAGCAACCATTTTAGACATATGACAAGGCTCTAAGAAATCATCCATGAAATCTTTCAACTGGTTGATACGGTTATTCTCAACATCTGACCAATAGAACATATGACTCTTGTAAATTTCTTTATCACTATTGGCATAATATCTTGTCTCTTGACCATTACTGATTACAAACAATTGAACATATCGAAATAAACCCGTGTAGTTATGACGACGATAACGCTCAACTTGGTTAAATGCCTCGCTGATTGCGATACCACTACGTTTAAGTTCCATTTGAAGAATAGGTAACCCATTGATAAGAAGCGTTACATCATAACGTCCTTTGTACTTATCATTTACTGCAATTTGGTTCGTCACCTGAAACTTATTTTGACACCATTTCTTTTTGTTAAAGAATTCAAAATAGACAATAGTTTCATCATCCCTTTTAAAATCTAACTTATCACGCAAAATTTTTGCTGAATCAAATACAGACTTACCGTTGATTTGCGTCATTAAACGCTCAAACTCTCTATCTGTAAGTGGCTCATTATTTAATTTGTCAATATGACGTTCGTTTAAAATCTTACGAAAATTTTCTTTTAATTGTTCGTCATTTAAAATATTAACGCGCTCATAACCTAAATCGATCAGTCGATCCATAACCTCATTTTCCAGTGCTGCTTCTGATTGGTAAGACATATACTCATTCCTTTTTTTAATTTGAAAGTCATTTTGTAATACCATATATGACTAATATAAATATCTGGGTTTCTTTTTTAATCCACTTTCTTCACAAACACTTCGTTTCTAACTTCATCTGGAATAATTCCGAAGAAATAATTCTCTATCTGCTCCCAGAACCATTGTGTATGTTTCAATTGCTTATCTTGAAGACTATCGCCATCAAATTCTTTAGTAAATAAATATTTCAACATTGCTAACCCTATTTTATGAGAAGTGTATTGATGATTTAAGATTTCATTCGTATACTTCTTCGGCTTAGCTACAGCGTTTTCAAGCGGATACACTGAGTTGATGCGAAGTGATAATGTCGGTGTTTCTCCACTGGAAAGGTGATAGCTTAATTTTCCGAGTCCTTCTAGTAAACCAAGAATAATAGTATAGTTATTAATCTCTTCTTGCTGATTTCTTACAATGTAATAACTATATTGTTGTGGTGGCATTGCAACTGATATTTCTTTATTAAATAATTTGTCTACATAGTAGCGTAATTTATCAAATATATCGTTATAAGTATTCGATATCTTGAACTTATCATCAGCTAATACTGTGATGCCGCTTACTTTATTTACTTCACTTGCTTTTAACAAACTATTTATCAGTAACATGCTGAATTGCTCGTTAAATTTGGATTTTAATATTGTTCTTAATTGATAAGCGAGTTGTTTGTCGTCAAAATGATTCCCTTTAACAGCAAATGTTCTAAACGCCTCTTCACATTGATTTAATATCTCAAGTATTTCTTTCTGAAGATCGCTTACGTCTTCTTCTTTAATCGTAATGTTGTATGCAATCGGTAGTTTCTTAAGTAGTTTATCAAATTGAAGTTCATCATCACCGATTGCCATAAAGAACTTAAACTGAGGATATGAATATCTATCCGCATAATATTTTTTCCAGTATTCGCCTGTCTTAAATTTATATACTTGTTTATAGTACTCACCATTTGTATGTTCTACAAATTCAAAGAAGGGTGCATACTTCTTAAGTTCTATGGTAGATAATAAGTCCTCGTTTACGAGGATATAATCTTCACCATTTACTTCTCCAGGACGTGTTACAATAGGTGGATATTTAATGTTATTCTTAAAATCATTCTCGATTGTAAGAAGTGCGAGCTTCACTTTGTTCTCTGGGTCATCGTTAGATGATTCTGTCTCACCTTTAGCAAATATATGTGCAAATTCTTTCGGATTGATTACTAAGTTACGCTTATAACGATTCGCTTTATAAATTTTAATTAATTTATCCATCACTGCGAGTAATTCTGATTTTTTGATTGAGGACATGGCATACATCTTCTTCACTTCATTGAAGTCTTTTTGTAGGTAATCTACTTTAGCATGGCCTATCATCTTAGGATCACGCGCTGCACGACCTATTTCTTGTACGAAATCTAGCACATTTCCCGTCATACCATAATGATAGACTTTTTTAATATCAGGTACATCAATTCCCATACCAAATGCTTTTGTCGCTAAAATAACGGGTTTTTCACCATTTAAGAAAGCATTGAAATTCAGTTCCTTTTCATGAGGTGCAAGTCTTCCATAATAAACTGCTATCTTATCTTTTGTTCTTTCGGCATTCGTATCTACATATTTTAAGAAGCTGTGAATTTGTTTAATCGTCGGGAAGTAAATAAGTAGTTTTTCATTCTTTTTTAAAGCGTCCTTAACTGTTTTAAGTGTTAACTCCGTTTTTATCTTCATTGCATCATTTTTAAATTTCGTCTTATCTTCTTTTTCAACGTTCGATATCTGCAATAGCAGGTTATCCTTCTTAACGCTTCCGATATATTTAATGACAGATGTAAGGTTTAATGTAGATTTAATTTCATCTAACATACTATTTTTACCTTCGACTATCGCTGTCGCGGTAAAGGTTACAATCGGAAATGTCTGATTCGCTCTCAGTTTTGATACATAGCTACCCATATACCAATAATCAGGTCTAAAACTTTTACCCCATGTCGTTACGATATGCGCTTCATCTACAATAAATAGTCCAATTGGTCGTTCACCTATTAAATTTGCGATATCACCACGACTTAATAATGTTTCAGAAGAGATGTAAAGAAGGTCAATACTACCCGCTTTAATCTCTGCTTTTATTTTTTCTTTTTCTAATGGAGAAATACCAGAGTTAATCGTCTTAGCATTCTTGATATTTCTTCGCTTTAAGCTTTCTGTCTGATCATTCATTAAACCAATGAGTGGTGAAATGACGATTGTAATCGGATTTTTATCTTTATGCTGCTCGGCTAAATACAGGGCTGGAATCTGGAACATCAACGATTTTCCTGCTCCGGTAGATGCCGTAATAAAGATGTCGCGTGGCAGTTCTCCATTCATACCCTTTTCTGCTTGGCTCACGATATCATCGATAATTTGAGCCTGACTTATGTTAACTACTTCTCTAGATGCTGTAGTGTTTTTATAGAATGGCAGTTCTTTGAATCCATCATAACCCCAATATTGTTTCAAGATTCGTGTATAATCATTTTCTCTTGCAATAATTCTCTTTTGAGAAGAACTGATCACAACTTTAATACGTCCATCGAATTCATTATTCAATGTTTCAAGGTAATCTTGGATTTTACTATACTCATCCATATTTGCGAACATGATATAATAATCTTGTGTAGTATTTCTTAGTTTCTCAATTAATTCTATTACTTTCGACTGCTCCGTACTAATATCAATGAGTTGATTTGATTCAATTGCATTAACATCTTCTGTAACTTCAAGAGGTTGTTGACCATGATAGACAGTGCGAATTGTCATCTCTTCAATCTCGCTTAGAAATCCGTTATAGATTACGTAGTATTGATGGTTAAACTCGATTACCATACCATAGATTGCATTAATAAATTCATCAAAATCTGTGGCGCTATATTTAGGATTGGTAAAGTTATTTTCATAGAACTTATGTATATCTTTAAGTGCATAGTTATGTGGATATACTCCAGGATAAATATTATTTTTTAAGATGATAATTTCATCAAATTCATATTGTATTACTTCTCCATAGATAAAGAATTCCTCTGGCGTCACCCAAGCATATTCTTTATCGTAGTTTCTAACTTCTCTGACGATTTTTCTTTTCTCAGCACTACCTACCGCGTAATGCTCATCCAAAAAACCATTGAGTTCAAAATCAAATAACTTATTACTTTCTTTTTCTAAATCACTTATACTAAATCCTTCTAATATGTATAAACTTTTTAAACTAGAATCGTGGTTAATCATTAATTTGCCTCCCAATAATCTCTAAAATTATTTATCACTTGATGTCTGCTCAATTTTCTCAGAACATTTTTCTCAATTTGTCTTATTCTTTCACGTGTAACCCCATGTTCTTCGCCGATTTCTTCTAGCGTCATGACGTTCGTTCCATTAAGTCCAAATCTCTTGATAATAACATCTGCCTCACGTGGCTTTAAATCTTTATGTATTAAATCATCAATATATTGCGTTAATGATTTTCGGAATATCTCATTTTCCACTAGGTCATCACCAAACATTGCATGATTTTCTTCAGTAGGTTCTATAATAAAGTCTCCTATTTCAGAATCCTGATCTTCACCTATAGTTGTAGATAAAGACACTTGCGCTTTATTAAATAGATGGTCATATAATAAAAGCTTTTCTATTTGTTCTTCTGACAAGTCACTTTGTGCTTTAATATCTGTTATCATTAGTTGCATAGAATCATAGTCTTTTTTACGTATCACTTTACGTATCTTATTCAAAGATTCTTGAACATGTACAGGTAAACGAATAATACGACTCTCATTGGCATAACCACGGCTAATCGCTTGTTTAATCCAGTGCGTTGCGTACGTTGAAAATTGATACCCTCTCTCTATATCAAATCTTTCTATAGCCTTTAGAAGTCCTTTCTGTCCAAACGAAATAAAATCATCTAGTTCAAGTCCTCCTTTAGGCATAGCATTATAATATTGTAGTGCTATCTTTTTTACGAGTTGCTGATTGGCGATGACAATTCTTTCGAATGCTTCATCATCACCATCCTCTTTAAGTTGAGAAAAATATTCTTCATTATTTTCAAAAGATATAATACTATGTTTATTAAAATCATCTTCAAAGGTTTTACTATGTATAAATTCAGCGCTATCTTCAGCGATATAACCTTCTGCTAATAACGCAGCAGCTAAATCAAAATTCTCATTTTGATCTTTATTTGGCTTTTCGACGTATAATTCCTTAGTATCATATTCCTCCATATCACAATTATCCGTAACGATAAATTGAAATCCTAATTTATCAATAAATGCCTTACCTTTATCATAATCTGAGAATAATTTATCATAAAGGTAGGGAGCAGTTACAATAACGTTTTTATCCAAGTCAGCTTTCAGTTCTTCATAAGTTAAATCAATACTTTTTTCAGGAAATTTACCATTTAAGAATTCAATCAATTTCAGTTCATGTTTATTCATATCATATTCCTCGATTCAATTAATCCCTTTATGTATCCGCTTACATTGATTATACACTTTTTTATCCAGAAAATTGGTGCTTTCGTAATGAGTTATCCAACATTTACCAGTTCAAATAATGCTGATTTTTGTATCGCTGTTTTTAGATTTGTTTTATTGATACCGAGCTCTTTATTTTCTTTTCTTAAGATATGTACCTTAGGATATATAACTTCCGATCCATCCTTTAATTTCTTCAATCCACTACTCTCATCCCCCATGCCTTTAATCGAATGTGGCATGGCACCTATAAAGATATCGGAATATTTTGTTGAATACTCCAATAATCTTAAATCAAAGTTTGTAGCTTCTTCATATGCCACGACTTCAAATTGTCCTGGAATACTTGCTGCCTTGAATATACCATCAATGTCCTTCTTCTTAATGGAGCCATTGCTAAGACCTATAATGAGTATCTTAGATTTTTCATTAAAGCCGATATTTCGTGCCTTCTCAGTTTCAAGTTCATATTTCATTTTGAATGATTCTATATTCCCAATACGGTTCTCCATGATGGCTTCGCGCTTAATTTTCTCGAAGAGTCCATCCAGCATATCCATCAGCATGTCATATTCCAGTTGCATTAATATTCCTCCTTATTAAATTTATTAAAGATTGTCGGCAACTTTTCTTTAAAACGTTTAACATTCTTCACCATACGTTTGTAATCAGCAAGCTCTAGCATCATCTCATCAGCAATCATTTCCATCTCTTCTTTAGGCAATACAGGAACTAGATAATCAGAAAGCTTCTTATTAGTAAACGTGAAGATAACACTTCCGGTATTCATACGTTCAATCATATTCATCCCAGTTTCACTATTCATATAAGCTAATAAATAATATGGATTTATCTGGTCGATATCTGGTCTAATTATCGTAATATTTGAACTTACAATCACCTGTTTATCCGCTATTGATTTATCAATGATAGCCACTTTAATCTTAGAGCCACGACTTGTAATTACAAGATCATGTTCACGTACCAGCATCTTGTGATGCGTATCGAGTAATTCTTGACTGATTGGTTGCTTTAATTCATCGATATAAATGTCGTCTAAATCACTTAAGTTTAATAGGTAGCCTGCAGGTTCTTTATCTTTATCTTCATCTAATGTCTTTTTATTAATATCTCTTCCGCGTAATAGAGTGTTTGTCAATGAAGAAAGTGGCTTAGGATTAATCAATGTACTCTCTCCATTTTTAAGATGGATCATAGGATGTAAGTTATATTCTACCTTTTCCAGATCTTCCCCTGTGATATCAATCCCAATATCTGTATTCATTTTTAAAGCTTCTAAAATACGATTAATATTGTTGCTGCTCAATGATTTTTTCCCACGTTTTGTTCCTTCGATATACTCTTCGCTTGCATCAATTATTCGAATCGTTTCGTTTCTTTCTTTAGTAAGTACCAGCATATAGGTTGGAATATCTGTATATTCCATCAATTTTCCTGGTAATTGAATTACAGCTTTTAAACACTTTTTATCTACGAGTTGTTTTCTGATTTCTTTATCACGAATCGCATTTAATGCTGCACCTCTAACAATACTAATACCGATTCCATCCTGCTTTAAAGCCTTTAAAACTCGTAATGTAAATATCCAGTCGGAGATTGCGATGCGGTTAACCTGGTAATCTGATTTTTCGATTAAAAGTTCTCGAACCTCTTTATTAATATTTCCGAGAAAAGGCATATTAGAGTAGACCATATCGTACTCTTCATCACTCCAGTTCAGAAGAGAATCGATTACCTTAAAGTTAATATTCTCTATTCCACTTAGTTTCGATAACACTTGTGCAATTTTTACTACATGTGGATTAATCTCTTCTCCTGTATATGAAGAACCGATTCCCTCTTTGAAGAGTGTTCTTATGAAGTGAGCACTTCCTGAAGCAATATCAAGGACGGTACCGTTCTTATTAGCAAATTGTTCAAAAATTTTAAGAGCCAATTTATCACCTTCTTCAAATTCAAAAGTGTCTGATGCTCGCTCATTTTGTTTGATGAAATAGAACAAATTAATTAGTTCTTCATTGGACATCTGTTTTAATAACTTAATTATTTTTTCTTCCTCTATTTTTTCTTGAATGTTCAGTTTAGATAAGTCAAATACACCATCATTTAACCATTTTTCATAAATATCAATAATATCCAATGAATTGATATGGGTACTACCTCTTAACCTATCTAATATGTTCCACATCTCATTAATATGCTTCAAACAAAACACTCCTTTTTGGTTATACTTAACCTTTTATTAATAATAATATATTACATCTTTAATAAAAGGTCAATATATTTGGTTAAATTAAACCAAATATATTGTAAAATATTAATACTATCGAAAACTTTATACTCATCCATTATGAATCAATTTATTTTTCTTTGATTTTTAGCATTAATTTCAATTCCAAAACAAATAATTTCTGATTATTATTAACAGTAAAAAAGAAACCAGCCTCACCTGATTTCCACCAACTATTAATGATTCATTTCTTGACACTGCCTTTCAGTCACATGCCATTCAACTTTATAATACTCACCTAAATTTCTTTGATAATATCTCCTTTTAATAACTACATTACTTTTAAGGGGGTATAGATAATTAAACTATTCAGGAGGTATTGCTAATGAAAAATGAAAACGTTTCGTTATGGACAAAATCTGTTACCGTCCCTTCTTTCCCATCTCTTACTCAAGATCTAGAATGTGATGTGCTTGTCATTGGCGGAGGTATCGCTGGTATTCTTGCCGCACATGAAGTCGCATCAACTGGACGTAAAGTTACTTTAGTTGATGCAAGAAAGCTTATCCAGGAAACAACTGCTAATACAACAGCTAAGATTACTGCTCAGCATCATTTGAAGTATCAGCAATTCATTAAAAAGAATGGCATCGAACAAGCGAAGCTTTATTATCAGTCCCAAATGGATGGTATCGCGCACATCGAAGATTTAATTGACCAGTATCATATACCATGCCATTTCGAACGTTTATCAAGCTTTCAGATTACAGATGGTAAGAATAAAGAACGCCTCCTGAATGAAAAAGAAGCTTATGATACGCTGGGTATTGCGTCTGTATTACATGAACAAGGTATTGATCTGCCATACAAGAATGAACTCGCTCTAGAAATGCCAAATCAGGCACAGTTTCACCCACTGGAATTTCTTAAAGGTATGATTGATGTTATCAAAGACCGTGTTGATATTTATGACCGTACTGTCATCGCATCAGTGAGTAATCAGTCAGCTGAAACCGAAGACGGTTTTACTATCAACTTTCAGGATGTCATTATCGCAACCCATTACCCACTCGTAAACTTTAAGCATAATTTAATCTCACAATTACAGATTGAGCGCTCTTATATTATTGCTACAGAAACAGAACAGTTACCAAAAGGTATGTATCAGATTGTCGATAAACCAGAACGTTCTTTAAGAAATTATGAGGCTGCAGGGTCTATTGGTGTTCTTGTCGGTGGAGAAAATCACGTAACCGGTATTAAGGATGGGGCTGACGCTTATGATAATCTCACAGCTTTCAGTCAATCCGTACTAAATAGCGATCGCATCAGTCAATGGTCTGCACAGGATATGATTACGCCAGATGAGTTTCCGATTATCGGAGCATATCGTGATCATCAGTATGTAATGACCGGTTTCAATAAATTCGGTATGGCGACTGCAGCGATGGGTGCCGTGATACTCAAAACAGTATTATCGGGTCAACCTGAACCTTATAATGGTATATTCAATATTAATCGTTTAGATACAATCCGTGATAATGTTAAAGGCCTGGCTAAAAAAGCAGTAGATTCAGTAATCGGCGAAGCTAAGGCGCTATCTAAATATCGTACAGATAAGTCTCAGCTTAAAGCTGGAGAAGCGGGTATCTTTAATGTTGGAGGGAAACTCCATGCTATCTATAAAACTGAAGCGGGTGAGTTACATGAAACTAGTGCAATCTGTACGCATCTTGGTTGTGTAGTTAACTTCAATCAAGCAGAGAAAACATGGGATTGTCCGTGCCACGGCTCAAGATTTGACTGCCATGGTAAGGTGTTGGAAGGTCCAGCCACAAAGGATCTCCATTCTTTCTAGTATTATTAAACTAGACCTGAATCAACTTATATTTCAACTGAATCGTCTACACTTAATTGGACAACTTTCCTGAGGGTATGTATTGTTAAATTAAGAAAGTAGGCGATTTTATTAGGTCTAGACAATGAAGAACATTTACACCTGAATTTAAACTTCAAATGGTACGTTTATTTGAAAATGGAAAATCTAAATCAGATATTGTTAGAGAATATATTTTCAATTATAGTTTACAATATATTAATTTATATATGATGGTATGTTATAAGTGAATTAAATATAAAAAAGCATCATCAAACAACAATTCGTTTGATGATGCTTTAGTAATTTCATTATAATCTCGACTCTAAACTATCAATTTTCACTACCTCTGTAACTTTTTCAAGGTTATCTCCATTTTCAAAGTATCCACTAACAATACACTCACCTTTATTTAAAGTTGATAATTTATTTTCCCATAAACGTTTCGTATGAATATCAGTAGATAGCATTTTACTTATGATTGGTATTTGATCTTCAGGTGCTGCAAAATGGATTTGCATTGCTGCATTATATAGTGCAGAAGTATCTCCACCAGCATTTTTAATTGAACTAATTGATTGTGTTGCTAACCATGAAGACCAACCAAACTTACGTCCTTCTCTTAAAATCTTATTCGTTGGTGATGAATCTCTATGATTTAAGTTCTGCATTTCATCTAGCAATACAGGTATTGGTTTATTTTTATTCCCTTCTCTTTGAGAATAATTGTATAAATCCCATAATAAGAATTCTGTAATTACTTTTTGTACGTCTTGTGCGAACCCTTTTAATTGTACAATGTTCACTTTTCCAGCGAAATTAAACACATTCGACCAATCAAATGATTCTTCATTGTAAGTAAACGGATCTTTATTCAACAATGTATTAATTCGTCCCATTAAACTTTGTGCTTGTGTACCTTCAAGCATCGATAAGTCATTCTTTAATTTCGTAAACGTATAATTTTCATCGTGAATTCTCAAACCTTCTATAATCGTTTCTTTTAACAAGTTATTTTGTTGAATTCCTAACGAGAATACAAAGTCGATAATTTGCACAACTCTATCAGCTACGTCATCATCCTTTTCAGGGAACAACATACCACCTAAATCTATTTGTTCTCGTTTAAATGGATTAATCGGTAACTTACTTGCAAATACGAAACGGTTATTGATCTTATCTCCAAGTTCTTCAACAAATGTTGGTTCTAATTGGTTCGGTAAGAATCCATCAGTATAGTCGATGATTAGGCTATCTAAATTTTGTTTAGCGAATTCATATAATAAGCACTGCATGAAGTATGTTTTACCTTGTCCTGATTTACCCGTAATTAATAAATGGCGGTTTGGTAATAATTTATTACCATATTCCCAGTACATTTTCTTAGTCGAACCTGCAATTGTGCCAATTGGTATTCTTACGTTTGGATCGATAAATTTATTTGGATTTTGGTTTGCTTCAGTTATCGGACTATTAACTTTATCATGTTTGTCATTTAATTCATCATTTAAGTTTGGTGAGCTTGGATCATCAGTTGTTATTAAATCATTATCTGTTAACAGCTCCGTACTAACGATATATTCTTTGTAAGGTTTTATTTCTTGTTCTTTTATATCATTTTTAACTTCGTCGTCATGATGCTTAGAATTATGAACTTCTGGGACTTCCACTGGATAATTGTCATTCTTATCTTCAGTACTTTTACCGCCAAACATCCTGTTTCTAGTAGCTCTTATACGAGACATGAAGTCATCATCATCATCTTTTGGTTCTTCTCTTGGAGTTTCTTTTAGTTCTACTTTTAATTCTTCTTCTGGTTCTACTTCTAATTCTTCCTTAGCTTCTATCACATATACTTCTTGTGTTCCTGCAACCTTATCAATATTATTTTCAACATTGTATTCAAGAATATTTTCAGTTGGCGGTGTTTGTCTATCTACTTCAATCATTTCATCTTCTATTTCTTCTTGTTCATCAGGTATTTCTTTTTCTACTGTTTTAACGATACCTTTTGGATAATCACTAGCTTCTATAAAGATTTTTAAATCTACACCTTTTTTATTTGTTAATATTTCATCTTTGATATTATAGTATTCTTTTTCAGCATCGACATAACCATCAAATTCTGAAAATACAACTTCTAACTGATTCGTCGCTTTATTTTTAATGACTTTTCGATATACTTGTCCCTGTCTAAAGGAGAATATTATCCCTTCAGCAAGAGAATAATTTATTTCATTGGAGAATTGAACATCTTCATTTAATATCCAAGATTTATTCTCAAACATCTGTAAATATTTATCTGATTTAAGTAAACCATTATCAATAAATTTCTTAAGATTTGCAAAATATATATTTAAGAAGAACGTTCTATAGAAATGTTGAGTGAATGAATCTTTATTATCTTGAACTAAATGTCTGTCTAACAAATTAAATAGATGTGTAATTTGTTCTGATGCTTTTTTCATTACTGAACTATCGTTGATGCCAATTTTCACTTCTACTGGTAAAAAGTGAACTTTCACATTCATTGTCTCATCTATTTCTAAACCTAAATATAGTAAGTCATCTGAGATGCTACCTTTATGTTCTAGAACTTTTGCTGAGAATATATCTGAACTCATATCTAAACCTTGTTGTCTACTTACACGTAATATTTCTTCTAAAGACACTGGAATCCATACTACTTTTGTTTGTTCAAGCATAACTAATAGATTTTTATATGCTGAGATAATACTTAGTTTTTCTCTCACTGTATGATCTACATTTAATGCTTTATTATTTCTGCTTCCAACAATTTTTAATAACCATTCTCCATTCAGTATATTAAACGATCTAATTACATTCTCTATACTACCTACATTGTAATTTGGATGAATTTTAGATAAGAATTCAATTAATACTTTTTCATAAATATCTGTATCATCAGTCACTGTTATTGATTCATAATTTTGAGAAGATGTTTGATCATTATAGTGTATAACATATAAATCATATGCACTATCATTGAAATAACTTAAATCTACAGAAGGATCAATAAAAGTTACCCAATTGGTTTTATCGAAGATATGTTTAATATTTTGCTGGTCTAAACTTGTCACATTATTAACGATAGATTCGTTATGTTGATATGGATTTAAATGATTATTTCTAGCATTGGCTGCCAAGCTATTAAATAAAACTGAAGTTTTAATCAAACTATTTTTGTTCGAAATCCCCATTAATCCGAAACCAGTACTATATTCATTACCTATTTTTGTGTAACTCATATTTGATAATAACCCATTTTCATTGACTGAACATGTTAATTGATTCGTATCATTGATACTAAATCTTGGCTCTTGATTAAAATTGTAAAAAGTAATATGGTATAACATTTCTTCATTAGTTTTATATACGTTAATTTTTTCTTTTAACGCTGCTAAAATATCATCTAATTCGAATTTCCTTACTAATTTAGGCTTAATTTTAATATTAAACAACTCACTCAAATGCTCCATATTAATCGTATTATAAAATTCTTGAATGAGATAATCAGAAGTTTGTTCATCTAAATATACATCAATCGGATTAACATAATTCAGATGTGTAGCTTTTTCAAACTCGTCCAATAGATGCGTGATTATTCCGTTAAATAATACTTTTGTATTCGACAGATTAATAAATCGAACTTTTAGAGCAAATTGATAATTGACTTCAAATAAATATTTAAAATGTTTCTTAAAATCACTTATTCTTGAAGTCACTATAAAACTCGTTAATTCAGAACTTAATTTATTTGTTTTCTTATATGGTTTATATGTTAACCATCTTGGTGCTTGCTCATCATATTCTGAGAAGTAATAATCATTTCCTAAAATATAAAAAGGTAAGAGACTCGCTGCATTATACTTTTTCAAAATTCGCTCATGCAATTCTTCATTACCTATTTTTTTTGTTTTCTCAATTTCATATCTTAATAACAACGGATGTAATGGCGTCATATATAGACCTTCTTGACTTTGAATCATACCAATACGATGAATATTTTTCACTTCATTTTCAATGATGATTTTATTATCTGGTAACCCTTCAATTTTTGATTCAACTAATTCACAATACTTTGTAGCTGCATTAATGATTTCTTCATCGAAATACATCACACTCGGTAAAGTGTTCTTAGATTTTATTGTATTGCATAGATTTAAATATGCAGATTTTATTTCTTCACTTAACTCTAAATTTTCTTCTAAAAATTCATTCCCTACAATCTGACCTGCAAAATAACAATTTTCAATCATAGTACTTTCATATTCAAGTGTTTTCTTAAAGTCAGCATGTAAATAATATTCTTCGTTACCTTGTGTAAGTGTCTTTCCGTTCAATAACATAGATTTTTGTTTTGCATATATATTTCTTAATATAAGCGTCGCACTGGCAGGAAAAGGCTTATTTGATACTACACTTAAAGTTAATTGATGTGTTACTTCATCAATCACAAAGTACATATTAATATTATCAATGTCTTGTCTTACTAAAGTGTTAAAATCAAATAAGTGCTTTTTATCTTTTTCAATATAATAAACTGAATCTAATGCGCTGACATTTTCAATTTGCTGATTATCTCCATTACCAAATGTAATAATATTATCCTCAGAAGTCATAATCCATTCCAACATTTTCTCTTTTGCATTAAATCTAAAGATGTATGACGTTCTAAATGATTCTATTACTTTTGATTCGAAGTTTACAATGAGTATTTTGAATTTAAATGCATGCGGATTCTCATTATTATGTTTATACGTAAATTCTAAGTAATACGTATTCGTTGGTGATAATTGACTTGTCATCACCTTTAATTTATCTCTTCCAACATGTCCAAAATCCAACTGCACTTTCTCTTTACTTTCAAGATCATAGAACTTAGAACTTCTTGAAACAATGTGCTTTTCATGTATTGAATCCGTAGTATCAAACGGTATGATTATATCTTGTAAAGGCTTTCCATCATTAAATATTATGATATTTCGTTCTCTCTGCTTTGATTTCGTTTTTCCTGATGGTTTATCCCAGACTTCATTCAATTTAAATTGGTCTTGAAATTTAGTATCTAGAAATTCAATTTTTATCTTTTTCAAACCAATCATTTTATCTCTAGCTTTTATTACATTTTCAAAATCTGTATCTTGCCATTTCTTTTCGTGACTTAAACTTTTGACAGTACTATCACCAGCAAAATTATCTTCGATTCTCTCTTTTGCATTACCTCGATCATGGTAACCAGAAATTTCTTCAAACATCTGTTTATTCTCTTTTAATCTATTTTTCATCTCATTGCCGCTAAATGAACTTAAACTATTATCTTTAAATAAACCTAATTGATAGTAATCTTCATCCGTAATTTCACCTTGCTCTAAAATACTAAATACAGATTCAAAATCCATCAAAGTATAGTTAGCAAACTCATCATCAAAGTTATTTTCTACAATAAAATCTAATACACGCTTTTCTTCTAATGATAACTTTTTCATTGTATCTACTTGATGTCTATCTTCTAAAATATCTTTTAAGTTTCTCTTTAATTGATTTGTATGGAATGGTGAACCCTGTTTACTTAAACTTGAAGCACCATTTGTAATACTATCAAGATTTTCTTTCACAACAAAGACTACAGCTGTATTTTTCCATTCTGCTTTTTGTAGAGATACTTTGTTCCTGATTGTAACTAAAAAATCATGTGTTACATCTTTTTTGGCAAATACTAAAATAGTATTGATGCCATTTACATTATAAGCAACTGTATTATAATCAAATTCTAGACTTGTAAATTTAGAAACCTTATCATTGTTAATTTTACTTACTTCATTTTCAAGGTTGTTTATTTCTTGGTCACTATTCAGTATTAAATAATATCTATTCCCTGATATTAATTGTGTTCTATCCAAGTATTCTAGTAACTGATTCGCTAAAAATTTATAATATTGATTTGACATATATAGCTTCCCCACTATCACTTTTCTTATCTAATATATTCATCTTATCGAATAATTCTACGATTTTTTCTTTACTATAACGGTCTAAGTAAACTCCTCTTCTTTCGAACTGGTTGAACAATTCTTTTATGATCATCTTATCTTCTTTTATACAAATCGCAGTCAAAAGAATAATAAATTCATTCTTCAAAGTTAATACTTTTCCTAGTTTTCCTCTGTTTTTCAAGAAATATTTATTCCCTATCTCTTCAATAGACTTGAAGTATCGGCTCATTGTTTCTTTAGAAAGATCTTCTAATAACCATTTTTTTAATAACTTAATAAGTGATGGTGTATCTTGTGAGAGATCCTCTATCTTATTAATGTTGGTTTTGTATAATGACATAAAGATATACAATTCATTATTAAAATGTGATGCTTTTTCACCTTCAAAGTTTAACATTTCAGTAATTGAGTAGAAATTGTCATCATCAACTAATAAATTGAGATATCCTACTAAACGTTCATCAATTAATAAATTATTGTGTATTTCTTTCACTATATTATATCCGTGCTTGTTCGTTTCACGTGTGCCGGTTATGTTTTCATTTTCTAGAGTATAATAAAGTGGAAATATTCCTTTCATTTCAGTTTTATTAATTCTGTCAGCTGAAATTGCATTTTGTATGATGTACTGGAAATAATAAAATGAAAAAAGCAAATTAATATTTTTAAGCGCAAAGTCTTTATATTTTAGTAAATGATGCAAATCTTCACTTGCATATGGGAAAAGATTTCGAGATATAGCTTTAAATTTAATTTTAGGTTGCTCTTTAGGTAAATCTCCTAACGATTCTAATAATATTTTTTCAATAAGATTAGACGGTTCTTTATCACCAATAAACTTTTTCCATGTATCATCCGTTTGTAATTGAAATAATTCTATTAAGAATCCTCCTAAATCAACCTCCCCTTTACTTTCATTACCTTCTGATAATGTTTTATAGTTTAATAAATAGGGATGATTTAAAGAATCTAAATGGCTATAATCAAAAATTGCATTAATTAATTTTTCTTTTTCTACATCATTGATAGAATCATCTTCTACTTCAACTTCATCTACAATTGAACTAATATCATAATCTGCTATACTATAGCTTTCCTTAAAACCTAAACTACCTCTCGCAATAACGCCTAAAATTGGATCAAAACCATTTGTAAATTTTGCTCTCTCAGGTTCCCTTGTATGAAACGGAAAAATTTTATATGGTGACAAACCTTTAAACATCGCTTTACCTGTTGTTATTTTTAATTCTTCTGCAAGTATCGTTGCTAAGTTACTCATTATTTTACACTCCCAATTTCATATCCAAAATTTACATCTTTAATAATGTATGTTTCATTACTATTAGGTAAATGAATAATTGTAGAATCTAAAGATCTTATTTCATTTAATATATCCTCAATAAATTTAGAGAACATAACTGCTTCTTCTTTATCTGTTTCCTTCAAAATATAACCTTTGTCAATTTTTTCTAAAAGATTAAATAAGTTATAATCAATATTTAGTTCATACTGATTATCATTAATTTCGATTTTTACATCAATCGTCATATTATGTGAGGATTCAATTGATCTGATTTTTGGATTAATATTTAAACCAAGCATTAACTTCGAAGTCGGTTTGATACTATCGCTATAAATATAGTTTTCTTTTGGACTACCATTCCATGCTTTAATTGCTTTATGTATCTTGTTATAAACTTCTTTCTTCGTTTTATTGCTCTGACTTATCGAGTCATATACATGAATAAAGTTAATATAATTTTCTGTACCATATTTAGAGAAATCATAAAGGAAATGCAGTCTGATAATCATTTCAAACTTCCTTTTATGTTGATCTAAACCTTTGATAAGTAATATTATTGGTTCGATTTCTTTATAATAATCTTCTCCTAATATGTTCATGCATTCCTTTTCAAAATCTATCGCATTATATAGGTCAATATTCAATCTATCAAGCAACGTACTTTGTGTTAAGAGAGGATCCTGCGCTGCTATAGACTTTAGTACTTGCGATCGTTCAATGTTTTCGAATAATAAAGTTGGTAAGTATGAATTATTATTCTTTGCATTATCTTCTGGAACAATAATATCGTATAAAAAGTTTAGAACAGATCGAGTGGTTAAAATCCTTTTATTTTCTATTTGAATTTTTATTAATAAGAAACGAATTGTCGCTTGTACTCTTGGATTTAATAATAATCGGTAGTTTATATAAATAGGTTCATCTCTTTTAAATCCATCATCATTGATAAAAGCTTTATAGAATGGGTTTTCCTCATCTTTTGAGAACACTTTATTAAGAATATTATTATAAAATTCACTTTCTATACTGCCATCTTCAACTGCGTAAACTTTTTCTTTTAAGAATGAAATAAAGCTAATATCGTTTTGGCTATACTTTATATCATTCATGCCTTCACTACTGAATATTTTACTTTGATCAATCATAAAAATAAGCTGATTTAATATGTTATTATTGGTAATATAAGTTAATAGATTGTGGAGCA
Organism: Macrococcoides bohemicum; assembly: GCF_016865215.1. Taxonomy (NCBI): domain Bacteria; kingdom Bacillati; phylum Bacillota; class Bacilli; order Caryophanales; family Staphylococcaceae; genus Macrococcoides; species Macrococcoides bohemicum. The sequence goes on along the minus strand of NZ_CP054482.1, from coordinate 503,172 downwards.
TACCAATATTTATTGCTACGATTAACTTATTATATTTACCATTGAAATAATCTTCTAATTTATTACTTAACGTTTCCACTGCAGTTTTATGTGGGTTATCACTTTCTGTAGCATCATTGTAAATTTCAACATCGTTAAATAATTCAGGTTTAGAGTCATTTAAGTAAGAAATTAAATGAGATTTCCCATCACCCACTGAACCCACTAGAAATATAAGTTCTTTTTCCTTATATCGCATAGATTCAAGTTCATCTTCTAATATATTTTGAATATTACGTTCAACGTGCATATATTTATTAAATGCATTAAACTCTTCTGAGTTAATAATAGATTCTTTAGAAGTTGAACTTAATAGTTGAATTGTATTTAGGAAATTATGATTTTGATTATCAGCTTTTCCTTTTTTATAATTACTTAAGTAGTTTACTTTTTCCATTAAATTTTCATAATCTTTTATCGCATCAAATTTTTGTATTTCACTTATTATCCCTTTGATTTCACGTAATGCTTCATACTCAGTATTACTAATCTCATTTTTCAGTTTTAAAGTCATTAATTCACTGTTGTATTTTAATAAATTAATAAATTTTATTCCTGTAAATCGTATACTAAATCCATATGCATTTAATAAACTTCTAAGTACAATCACTGCTTCACTTCGTTTATTCAAGATACGTCACCTCTATTATCAAATTGTTTACATATTACATACAATTATACACATTAGTAATAATATTTTCTTGCAAAGAATTAAATCTCTTTAAAAATTTAAATTAAATAAACATGTCTTAGTGTTAATTACTATACGGAAATTTTAAACACACTGAGTAAAATATAATTTTAAAATGTGGTATGTAGATACGTGTAATATGTAAATATACAACTACTAAGGGATAAATAAAACCCAAGAAATTACTAAGTAATCTCTTGGGTTTTAATATTTTATCCTTAATTAAAAATTTATTTCTATTTATACTGCACTTCTGTAACACGCCACGCACCTTTATAATACTGACCTATTGCAATTAAATGACCGTAAGTGTTTGTTCTTGTTTTCACTTTAATTTCTTTATTGCCAACGTACGTAGTATCAACTTTGCCATCCACTGTTTGATCTGCTTTTCCAACTAAGCTTTCAATCTTACTAAAAGATAGACCACGTTTATCATAATCAAATATCATTTGTTTAAGCACTGGTGATGAAGCACAATCTTTAGATTGATATCTTACATGCACTGAGCCGAACGCATATTCCTGAAATACATCTGTTCCATTTGGCGTCATAATCGTTCGATCTTCAAGTGCCTGTCCTATTGCTTTCGTTGCAGCAGTGGCTGTCATATTCAACTTTGCACCTTTTAATGCAAACGTTCCTTTGGCCATATTCTTAATATCTGAATTCGTAATGGTATACTCCCCAGTATGGGCTATTTTTGTCTTTTTATGATTCTTTGCCATAGTATTTTCATCAATAACTGGTTCATTTTTTGTCATTAAATCTATAGAACTGAGTAACCATGATTTACCTGACTTTTTATACTTTAAGTTGTAGTTATTGTAATTAACATCTTTATCATTTGCACCCGTTGTAATATCTTCAGGTTTGCCATACTTCGATTGCAATTGTTTTATATCAAATCTATTATATTTCGGGAAATCATAAGTGATGCCGATCACTTTTATTGTATCTGGTTTCGCATAGCGGTCGTTAGAGAATAATGTAAGCTTCAAATGATTGTATTTTAAAGTAACCATCTTTCCGAATTGATATTGCTCAACCATTTCCATCTTTGGTTTACCTAATACCTTCTTCACCGCTGGATAAGTCATATCTAATTTGATACCATCAAAACTGTATTGCCCAGACTTTATTACATTAATTGTCTTACGCTCTAACATATTGGGTGCTTTAACCTGCACCTTACTCGCAGTGTAACATGGCTTAACTTCTCCCTTTGCATCTGCGATATTGACCTGACTTACAAGACCTGATAACAATAGTGCTGATAATAACGCTTTCTTCATCACAACAACCCCCTTGTATTTATTTACAATTATAGCATTATTTTTGTAAATAAATACAAATATCTTATATCTCCCCCCACTTCTTCTGTAACTTTCTATTTAAGTATGTCATCGCAAAAAGATTCTTTTCTTTATCAAACCATAACCATGTATGTCCATAACGATATGTGTACGTATCGAATACACCTTCATCATCCCAATCGAAAGAATTTTTCTTTTTCTTATCAGGTTTTCCCCAGACTTTTCTAATATCTTTCGCTTTCAAATCATAAAATCGGTCTAAATGATTATAATCAATCGTGATTAACTTTAATTGATTCTTCTTCCATTTAGGTTTTCCGGCAAACCCGAAGGTAATTTCTTCAGGATAATCTTTTGCTGTATACATTTTATTTCCGGGGTAATCAGAGCTTGGCTTATCATTCAGTGCATCACCTAATCTGTCCTTGATCTGTTTATACGTCATCGTAAGCTTCGCACCATTATAATGAAATTTCCCTTTCTTTAATCGTTTAATTGTCTTTTTGTCGAGTATCTCAGGTAGTGTGATCATTTCAAGGCTCCTCTTTCTGTTAATGCGTATATTTAACATCACTTATTTCATCATACATAGCTTTCTATAATTTCGAAGTTTCCGTTAAATATAATATCTTTATCTTCTATCGTCAATATGAAATGATTTCCTTTTTTTATTGAATATACATCTTTATCAATTATTAGTTCACCTTGTCCAGCAATGACACTCATTAATACATATTCACTTTCTTTTAAATAGTGTAATCTATCTTTGATTATCAATTGTTTTACTGTAAAAAATTCATTTGAAATAAAGGTCTTAATTACTGTGCCATCGATTTCAAACATTGTTTGTTTAGACCCTGTATTTACTTCATTGAAGTTAATGACGTCTATACTTTTATCAATATGCAACGCTCTTTTCTTACCGTTACTATCTTTTCGATCATAGTCATATATTCGATAAGTAGTATCAGAATTTTGTTGTGTTTCTAGAATACGAATACCTTTTCCGATAGCATGCACTGTACCACTTGGAACGTAGAAGAAGTCACCTGGTTTCACTTTAATCGTATTAAAGAGTTGCTCCCAGTGACCATCTTGTATCATATGCACAAGTTCATCTTTATCTTTCGCGTGATGCCCATATATTATTTCAGCATCATCTTCACAATCAATGATATACCAGCATTCTGTCTTTCCGAGTTCCCCGTTTTCATTTACTTTTGCATATGCATCATCTGGATGTACCTGCACTGATAGTTCATCATTTGCATCCAGAATCTTTGTTAATAGCGGAAACTTATCAGATGTTTGTACGCCAAACAGCCCTGTGTTCTCTTCCCATAACTGTTTCAATGTCTTTCCTTCATGTTCACCGTTCATAATAATATTCGGACCATTATCATGGGCTGAGATTCCCCAGCATTCCCCAGTTCGTTCATTTGGAATATTATAACCGAATGCTTTTAGATGACTTCCACCCCATATACGCTCTTTATACTCTGGTTGTAATATCAATGTCATTTCAATCACTCTTTCCTATAAATTTAACTTCATTATAGAAAGAGCTGCTTAATTACTTACAGTATTTTTTAGCATTAGAACTACGTTATGTTCACTTTATCAGACAAAATAATATTTTATCGTATATTAAACGTTTTCATTTTTATTTACACTAAAGACAAATAAAAGGAGGCGTATTAAAATGAGTTTTTTCGATATTCATAAAGTCCCAAACAAAGGGATTCCAATTCCAGTTCAAAGAAAGGAATGGCGTAAGCAATTCTTAAAAGCTTTCTTTGTAGTATTCTTCGCGTATATGTCTATGTACTTAATTCGTAACAACTTCAAGGCTGCTCAACCGATGCTTAAAGAAGACCTTGGCATTACAACATTACAGTTAGGGTACATCGGACTTGCATTCAGTATTACGTATGGATTGGGTAAATCATTAATCGGTTATTTAATTGATGGCAGAAATACGAAACGTATTATTTCTTTCTTATTGATTATGTCTTCAATCATCGTATTGATCATGGGCTTTACGTTGAGTTACTTTGGTTCAGCGATTGGGTTCTTAATTGTATTATGGGGATTGAATGGTGTATTCCAATCTGTAGGTGGGCCAGCAAGTTATTCTACTATCTCAAGATGGGCACCTAGAACGAAACGTGGTCGTTATCTCGGTTTCTGGAATGCTTCACATAATATTGGCGGTGCTATTGCAGGTGGTTTAGCATTATGGGGAGCGAACATGTTCTTCCATGGTAATGTTGTCGGTATGTTTATCTTCCCTGGAGTAATAGCTTTAATTATTGGTATTGCAACGCTCTTTATCGGTAAAGATGATCCTGAAGAATTAGGGTGGAATCGTTGTGAAGATATTTTTGAAGAACCTGTTGATGAAGAGAATATTGTATCTCAAGATATGACAAAATGGGAAATCTTCAAGACTTATATTCTAAAAAATCCTATCATCTGGATTTTATGTGTATCTAATATATTTGTATATATCGTTCGTATCGGTATTGATAACTGGGCACCTTTATATGTTACAGAGCATCTCGGATTTAATGCTGGAGATGCCGTTAATACAATCTTCTATTTTGAGATTGGTGCATTAGTAGCGAGTCTGATGTGGGGATATATTTCTGACCTCCTTAAAGGACGACGTGCACTCGTTGCTTTAATGTGTATGTTCTTAATTATATTTGTTGTTATGTTTTATAAAAATGCAACTAGTGTAGGTATGGTCAATGCTTCACTATTCGGCTTAGGTGCATTAATCTTTGGACCACAGTTATTAATTGGTGTTTCACTTGTTGGATTCGTACCGAAACGTGCAATAAGTGTCGCTAACGGTATGACCGGTACTTTTGGTTATCTCTTCGGTGATTCTATGGCAAAGATTGGTCTTGCTATGATTGCTGACCCTGAAAGTAAAGGTTTAAATGTATTTGGTCATGTATTGCATGGCTGGACTGACGTATTTATCGTATTCTATGCTGCATTAATTCTTGGTATGATATTACTTAGTATCGTGGCAGTCGCAGAAGAAAGAAAAATCAGAAGATTAGAAAGTAAGATAGAATAGAATGTAATGATAAAATATAAAAAGTCGAGATTGTCTGTAGTGAACCCAAAAAGTTGAACTTTTTATTAAGCTACTTTCATTAAAGCAAGATTTCTGTATTCTACAGGAGTCTTGCTTTTTAATTTTCTCTTCTTTCTGACTAAATTATAATACTCCATATAGTCAATAATCTCCTCTTCTAGTTCATCATAAGAATCAAATGTTTCTCCATAAAACATTTCTTGTTTTAAAATACCAAAGAAATTCTCCATCGGAGAATTATCAAGACAATTACCTTTTCTAGACATGCTTTGAATAATTCTATTCTTTTTCAAAGTTTGTACCCAAGATTTATGCTGATATTGCCACCCTTGATCGGAATGGATTGTAGTTCTATAGGGAAGGTCTGGAATTACATTAATTGCTTTTAACAATGATTCCATAACGAATTCCAATGTTGGACGCTTACTAATTGAATAAGAAATAATCTCTTTCGAACATACATCAAAAATTGTTGACAGATATAGCTTAGTTCCATTTTTAATGTTGAATTGTGTTACATCAGTAAGTAATTTTTGATATGGGCGATTAGTTACGAATCTACGATTCAATTTATTCTTAGCTGTTTTGCCAACTTTCCCTTTGTACGACTTATATGTTCTATTTCTATGCTTAAACTTTGTACAAAGTAAATTATTTTCTCTCATTATTCTAAGAACTTTTTTATGGTTAACTACAAAACCTAACTCTCTTAGTTCGTCGGTTACTGTACGATAACCTATCCTATTTTTATGTTTGTTAATGATTTCTTTAATCAAAGTAATTAAATAATTGTCTTTATGTTTAGTGACACTAAGTCGTAATTTCCAATAATGGTATACACTTTTCGCTATCATAGCTACTGATAATATTTCTTTTAACTTATAGTTAGATTCATTCCTTAACTCAATAATAGCAGCTACTATTTCTTTGTTTGATTTTTTCGAGCTAAGGATTGTAACTTTTTTTCGAGAGCAATTGCGATTTCTAATCTCCTGTTTTCCTCACGTAAGCGTATTAATTCTTGTCGTTCACTTTCGTTTAAACTAGTGTTATCAACCTTTTTATTTTTCATAGTTTTAGACGCACGACCCTTCGGTTTTGATTCTAAACCTAGGATACCATATTGATTGTATTTCATCTGCCACTGAGCTATTAAAGTAGGATTAGTAATCTCAAAGATTCTAGCAGTTTCTTTATATGAAAGTTGATTAGTAATTCTATACTGAATGATTCTTAATTTTTCATCTGTTGAATATTTCTTTCTGGTCATACTGGATATAAGGCCGTCAATACCGAAGGTATCAAATTGGTAAGTCCATGTTTTTAGTTGTGAAGGAACGATATCATATTTGTTACTTAATGAATCATAACCCATATTTCCTTCTTTATATTCTTTGATTAGTTTTAATTTAAAATCAAGATCATGCTTTTTATTCAAAATAAGCACCCCTAAAGTTGAATTTTAAGGTTCAACTTTAGGGGTGCACTTCAGTCTCGACTTTTTTATATTTTCATATATTGATTCGGTGTCATGTTCATATATTTATGGAAGTTATAGCTGAATGCTTTATATTCATTATAACCAACCTGCTCAGATATTTCATAAATTTTGAGATGACGTTTCAGCAGTTCTAAAGATTGATATATGCGATAGCGATTAATAAAATCTTTAATGGTCAATCCTGTATGTTGTTTAAAAGTGCGCATTAAATAAGAAGCACTTATATTAAGTTGACCTGCTATTGTATCTACCTCTAGTTCATCTTGTAAATTCCCCTTAATATAATTCACGGCTTGATTAATATAATAATTTTCATAATCAGGCTTTAACACCGGCTTTAATATTTCAGGCACGTTACTTTCTTTCACTGGAAACGTCTTAACAATAGATTGCAGGAGAGGCGTCACTTCGTCTTCATCGATTGGTTTAAGTAAATAGTCTACCACTTTAAACTGTATCGCTGATTTAGCATATTCAAAGTCATCATAACTTGATAGAATGAGCTTCTGATAATCAATTTGACGTGTCGCTTCCATCATTTCAATTCCATTCATACGTGGCATTTTTATATCAGTGATAACAAGATCCGGCTCATGCTTTATAATCAAATCTTGTCCTTCAATACCATCTTTTGCGAGATACACTTCACTAAACATCAGTTTCTGCCAATCAATTGAAGCTTTTAATCCTTCGCGTATCATTCGTTCATCATCAACAATCAATACTTTATACATACGTCCCCCCCTTTTTCACGCGTAACGTTATCAATGTCCCATTATTATATACTGAATACACCTTCATACCATAATGTTTACCGTACTTAACGCGTAATGTCTGATGAATGTTTTGCATACCAATATGAAGGTTACGTAATTTATAATGCTGAATCATTGACCTTACTTCTTTTAGTCTTTCTTTCGTCATCCCTTTACCGTCATCATATACCGCAATAAATATATCTCCATTTAACAGCTGTTTAATACGAACTTTAATGCTTAATCCGTCTTCGATTGCTCCATACTTTATCGCATTCTCTATCAGTGGTTGAATCAGTAATTTATCCGTCTGTACATTTTCAAGAGATGCCTCGATATCAATCGTGTATTGAATGGCTTGATCGAAACGAATATTCTGTATGAATAGGTAGTCTTCGAGATATTCAATTTCCTTTTTAAATGTCACTTCGGATTCTTTTACACGTAAGGCATAGCGTAATATGGAAGAAAGTTTGATCATCATCTTCTTAGCAGCCTTCTTATCTGTATCAATCATATAGTTGATCGTTTGCATCGTATTAAAGATAAAGTGTGGCTGGAATTGATTCTCCAATGATTTTAGCTGCGATTGTCTTAATGCTTCATTCGAATCTTTCGTCGACTTTAATAAACGTTCATTGAACTGGGATAATTCAAATACATATCGATTGATAATTTCGAGTTCACTCGGTGCTGTTAATGGCTGATATGATGTCAACGCTCTGACTTGAGCTTGTCTGATACGTGCAATAATTTCATCGATATCCTTAGTCTGACGTTTGGCGAGTAATTTACTTGAAAATAAAGTTATTAATATCAACAAAATAAATGTAATGAATAACACTGCAATAAGTATTAAACCTTTATTAATCGTTTCAGTTAAATCTTGATAAACATAAACCTTCAGGTTCTTTTGTTGATTAAGAGAAGTAATCTGCATCTGTTCATCATATAAGTATTTCTTACCAGTTGTGTGATGTGCACTACTATAATAAATGTTGTCATAGCAATCGGTAATCACATAATCAAAGTTATTCTGATCGATAAATTTAGAGATTGACTCTATTGGTAAAGATACCTCAAGTTCATATGGCACTTGCTTATAAGTTTCCTGTCTATGATAGAGAGGAATGCTGGGTTTAGCTGTATAGTTATTCGTATAATGTTCTTTATAATCTAAATAAAATAAATAATTCTGATTACCTACAATGCTCTTTCTATATAAATTACGATTAATTTCAATGGATGATTCTGGTATTTCCTTAATAAAAGCATCAAACCGCTTCTTTAGCAAAGGCTCATCTTTATTAATTACCTCTATCATCTTCTTATTTGTCTGTTCAAGTTCGTAGCCTGTCTTCATTATATAAATTGCATAATATGCTAATAAGCCAATCATCGTTAGCAGAAATACCGGTAATATTGCTGATAGTATAATCGTCCGTCTAAGTTTTCTTTTAAATAAACTATGATTCATCTCGAAATCCTTTCTGAATGACATTAATATCAGAAAGAGGTTTCAAAACTTTATATGGTTTAAACGGGACATCTTGGCGAGCTGATTTTATATGAAAAGTATTAGAAAGGTGTGTCTGTATTGATTTACTGCGAAGATATGCAATAAACTTTTCACTTTTTGGATGCCCAGGGCCATCTATTTTAACTATCCCATCCGTATTGATTATAGTACCATCGGAGGGGTAGACAATCTTTAAAGGGTAGCCTTTATCAATATAATCCATTGCTGTAAATTCATATGTTAAACCTACATAACTTCTTCCAGAAATGACGTGTTCAATAATCTCTGCAGTCTTCTCCAACCGTACACCTAAATCCAATATATGGTTTGCACCTTCATCTCCATATAATTCTTTAAGTGCATGAAGATGTTGAAATCCTGTATTTGTTAACGTTGGATTTGGGTAACTGAAATTTTTGTACAAGCTATGTTGTTTTAAATCCGAATAGGAATCTACTTGTATATTTCCAATTAAATCTTTGTTGATGATAAAGACTGAAGGCATGAGAATAAATGGATGAATTTCACCTTCTATAATTTTATTACTATCTTCTAATTCACTCAAAGAACCACCGACAAATACATGTCCTCTCTTTTTCTTATCAGTATCTTCAATGCCAGATATCAATTTTCGAGTAGAATCATGAATGATATGTACTCTTTGTCCAGTAGACTGTTCAAACTCCTGAACTACTGGCTGTATAAAAGATTGGGGATAAGGTGTGTAGATAATAAGTTCATTTTTTACATTTTGTTTATTTGTGCAAGACACAAGAAATAATAAAAGAACAATCCATATTTTTTTCACAATGCTCACCATCTGTCTATATTATCTATATATCAATTATAACGATAATATGACAAATGATATATATTCTTTGCAAATCATCATTAAAATGTCATATAAAATACTGATCCAAAAACGTCTCACTCTTCACCCCTTTAGGCGAAAGATATAGTTTCCCAAACTCATCAAGCAATCCATGAAATTCCTGCGCATGTTCTGGTGTAAAGTCTGCTGGCAATTTTACAGCTTCCTGCAATGCTTTATAACTATCACTTCCAGCGTGACCTAATAATTTAAATAATCGACGTGTATACGTATCCGGAATAAACACGACCTTGTCAAACACATAGACGAGTAACACGTCAGCGGTTTCCGGCCCGATACCTGGTAAGGTAAGTAGTTCACTGCGCAGTCTTTCCACATACATTGCATCAATCGCTTTAAAGTCATAGTCATGTTCTTTTAGCCACTGAAAGATACTATGCACTGCTTTTGATTTATTCTTATAGAATCCACTTGGTTGAATACAAGATTGTAACGTTTCCATATTTAATGCCAATATTTTATCTGGATCAAACTGCGTCTTCTCTCCCAAGTTATGTAAAGAACGCTCTACATTGCGCCAATTTGTATTCTGCACAAGAATCGCACCAACAATAATCTCAAATGGATTATCAGCTGGCCACCAACCTTGTGGTCCGAGATTATCATACAGTTTATCATATAACGCCTGAATGGTTAATTTCATTACGCTCACTCCAATGCCTTCAAATATTATCTTTCTTTATTCCCCTTTACCTATTCTCCAATCCTTGTTTGCTGTATACTGTATTTAAAATCTATTATGAAATATAAAGGTTTAAATTAGAAAGGACTTTATTAATGACTAAGAATAGTAAATTGCTATTTTATATTAATATTTTTGTTATTACGTTTCTATCAGTGAATATTTTTAAACATTATACTGCTGATGCGCCTCTTGAGGATTATCTCATCTACATCCTCATTGCACTGAATTTATTCGCTATTATTGTTAAAGATTTAGTAGAACTATTCTACAACGGATCTACGCGCAAGGTTATACTGATTAGCGATTGTTTAATGATGTTCAGTTATTTATTTGTCGGTATTTTAAGTATGGTTGGCATTATGATTTCAACCTCTACATTTGGCCGTATACTTTATATTGCGTTTCTTATTATTAGTATTTTATTTATAACATTTACTCTATACATGATAACTATGACGGACAAAAGAAAACACCGTGAAAAATAATTCACGGTGTTTCTTATTATCTAAACACATCGATGTAATCTACGTAATACGTCTTACCAACCTTCTCTAAGTTAACGTCAAGGTGCTTATATTCAAGTGTCTTCATATAAATCATTTTTCCTGGCTTTTCATCATCTTCATAACTATCTGTATAGCTGTCTGACGGTTTGCCTAATGCTGCACGCATTTCTTTCTCTGTAACTTTCAGCTTACTATAATCGAATGTTAAATAATCCGAGATATACTTTCCGTCGCATTTATCTGCCGTATAATCTAGTTCAATCCAGTCATTATAACCATAACTCTGCGTTAAAGTATGTGTATCTTCTTCATTCGTATACTCATCTGAATTAGAATTACCAGCTGCTTTCTTAATTGTAGCAGGTGATGCATCAAACTTTAATCCTTTGTAATTAAACTTACCATTATTTAATGCTTTAAGTTCTGCTATCGTAAGTTTCTTTGGTTTCAAATTTTTAAGTTTATTTCCTACTAAGTTATCTTTACTTACAACTGAATCTGATTGATATAATGAAGGTTTCATCATATGCGCCATTATTGCTATCTTCCCTTTAGAAATTGGTGAGTATTGTACACTTAAATAATTGAATATATCAATCTTTTCACCTTCTATTTCAACGTTCGATTGTTTAGCTGGTCCAACGACTGACTCAATGTCTCGCTTCAGTATACGCTTTTCTTCTTCAAGTAAAATAGATATCGCACTTAACTTTAACGTATCATCACTTACAAATCGTTTCGGACTATAGAATGTTAACGTATAATCTCCGTACATTAAGTAACCGGTAGTTCCTGTTTTATCTTTCGTGACTATGAATGATTCTGGTTTACCTAACTTCGATTTTACATATTTCATCGTGTTCCCGATTTTAACACCTTTAAATGTGTACTTCCCAGCATTGATTGCTTTTAAATCTTTGTCATTATGGATAGATATCGCGTCGTACGTCTTACCTGGTATGCTACAAAGTGATTTAGATTTCGCATCTACTTGTGGTGCGTATATTAATGATGATGCAATCAATACCCCTGCTATTAGTTTCTTCATGGTGGTCTCCTCATAAATTTATTTTCCTTAAATATATCTTAATTGTATATCATTTACAAGGTTGCTTTACTTAAATTTATCCTTCAAATACAATCGTATTCATCTGTGTAGGTGCGACAATGACCGGCCAGTAGAAGGGTCCCCCGCGCCATCCTTGTGCTTCATCACCATTCTGTCTGAGCAGCATTAATGTTGGATGCGTTGTGCCAAACTGATAACTTTGTTTAAGTTCATCTTGTCCGTTATCTGGTCGATCTGCAAATCTTACACCGTCTTGACGGAAGCGTGATATATTACGCTTTTCACGTGTAACAATCCAGACATATCCTGTATTGTTTCCTGGTAGCCTTGATAAATAATTGAGTATAGCGCTATAGGTTTCAACGTTCCACTCATAGCCTTCTTCCATGATGAGACATTCCGTTATTTCTTTAAGTATCGGAATTACTTTCTGAACAGGAACGAGTATATGACGTGCATCTTTGTTATTTTGATCGATAGCAAACTTACGTAATTCCTGAATCATTGTATCCAGCTTCTTTGTGCGACGCATCATCTCGCTGCGACTTTTCGTCTGAAATCCAACTGGTAAGAAACGTTTCTTTCCTTTAATCGTAATGACTTTCGACAACAGAAGCTTATTAGGGTTACATGGTACAATGTCTTTCTTTGTATCATGCATCATAAAGATAACTTCTCCCCCATTACGCCCAGTTTCAAATGCTTTCCTTAAATCTTCATCAAACGTATGCATTCGTTCCATTACGTCATAGATTCTATTTGTTGTATAAAATCTCGTCACATATAAATCTTCTTTCGGTCGTGCCCCGTACATACGTGAATGCTGCAGTACCGTATCTTGCTGAAACTTCTTCGGATCTCGTCCGTAATAGAAACCGATTAAGTTGCCGATCGTAATACCACGATCAAGAATTTGACCCCCAATAAAGAAATTAAGTGGTGCTCGAAGTTTCAGTTCTCCTCGTTTATCTAGCAATTGATTCACATCTTGTTCTGAATTAACGATGGTAATCAACAGCTCTTCATCAAGAAATGCTGATTTTACCGCTTCATAAACGTCTCTTGCATCTGGAAAATAATTTGATTCTGATGATAACTTAAACCCTTCATATGCTTTCATAATAATTGATTTAAATGCAGCTTCATCTTCCTCGATGAGTTGTGTGAGCTTCTGTTCTATCTTCAATACAACCTGATATTGCCACATATGAGCGCGTTTTGTCGTAATGGTATGCATAATAAAAGCATACTTTTTAGGACGTTCCTGTTGAGCTATTTGTTGAAGGGTACGAATCTTGCCTCCGACAACAAAGTTAATCAGTGCATTGCGTAATCCATTTAATTATTTAGTAGTAAGTACATATGCATCTTTTACACGTCGGTTATCTTCCTTACGTAACAGCTCCAGTTCGGTTTCACTTACCGGTTGATAGACGTGACTTGCAGGACCTTCAAGCTTAGACTGTTCGAAATAGAACTTCCCACCAACATACGACTGATATGTCGGCACAAGCACTGTGAAAGCTGGTCGTTTCGGTTGATAACCACGTGCAGATAACACTTCACTATCCGGTTGTAAATATAGTGAATACGGTGTCGCAGTTACTTGTAAGTAGGCTGCTGTAGGAATTTCTCTTTTAATTTGATCGAGTTGGGATGCAATGACCTTGAGTTCCGTTAAGTTCTTATCCTTATCTTTATCATAAACAACTGACGCATAATCAGCTTCATCATCGATAATCATCATCTGGCGTTTTGAGAGTACCGGATACAATTCAAACAAAGCTTTCGTTAATCGTTCCACATTCTTCTTTTCTTTCTTAACGACAATGACGATTTTCTTGTTTAGTTCAAACTTACGTAAATCTTCTGGAAGATTCATGATGTCATATGCTGAAATATAATCCTGATCAATCAGTGCTTCATATTCTTTGTGCAGCCGTTCATACGTTTGTCGTGCAAGTGCGTTAGCGTTCTTTGTTAAGATGATCACAACTTCAAAGCCATTATCAAACCCTAATGCCATCGAACCCATAAAGCTACGTGTCTTCCCAGATTGTATACGACCGAGAAGCATACCGGGCTTATTTTCTGTTGTAGATATTTCTATTAAGTTATTTATAGTATCATGCATTACTTTTAATTCATCTATTGAATAATTGTTTTTATGTTGAAGTGTTTTAATAAACACACCTTGTTTTAAATCCATAATCTTCTCCTAAACTTAACAATAAAAAGAAACCAGCTCAGAAGCCAGTTTCTCTATTTTTATGACGCATACGGCTGTATTTTCTAAATACTGCCGTTTGCATAATACTTCATCGCAAACTCCCCTAAGGCTGCACTGGTAATCCCGTATTCGGATCTACTGTCGGTGCGGCTGTTGGCGCTTCTGTCGTAGATTGTGCTTCTGTACGTTCTACTTGTAACGCACTTTCAAATGCAGCGGCTGGTGATGAAGTGTTTGTGCCTTGCGGAATCACACCGTTGGCTACACCACTTTGATATGCTGCCATTTTCTCATCATATGTATAATCATTACTATATATAATTTGGCTTAATGTATTTCTATTCGTTATATTATTAACATTTACTTTGACAACAGCTTCTGTCGTTACCGCTTCAGTTGTATTTACTTCTTCAGTCGTAGCTGCAGTTTCAGTTGTTTCTGTTTCACTCGTATTTGAATCATTTTTATTTGATTTATGTTTTTCACGACTCGCTTTAATTTTCTTTCTGGCGATATCTGCAGCACTTTCTTTTTGCTCAGTCTTCACTTTTTCTTTCGGTGCAGTATCCTCTTTACCACATGCTACAAGTATAATTGCTACTGATAATAAAATACTCATCTTTTTTACGTTCATGTGTTCATCTCCGTTCTAAATTTAACCCAAATTCTATGATACTACAATTCCACAATATACGGTAAATTTTCTATGCTATACTAGTGGTAAAATTATATGGAGGCGGCTTTATGAATTTCAATCAAAGTATATCGCTATCTAAAAAATCTCCGAGCAATATTCCATGGTATGCGACACTACTTATTGCATTTGCGATTTTCTTTATCGTTCAAATCATTGCTGGATTAATATTAGTACCAATTATTCTCGCATTCAATCCAACGGCAACACTTACTGAATTACAAGAAGAACCGTTGAGTACGCTCATCAGTTTGTTAATCTTTCCTTTCTTACTCGTTGCATGTCTTATCATCAATAAATTTACCTATCGTCATCCTGTACAGGCATTAGGTTTCTTTAAAGAAAAAGTATTTTCTAAATATGGATTTGGATTGCTTCTAGGGATGGCAATCATCATTATCGTCTACCTCATCAATCTGCTATTCGGTGCAATGCATAGCATGGTTAACCCTAGCATTCCATGGTTTACTTTAACATGGATGATTGGATTATTTATGATACAAGGTTTAACTGAAGAAGTGATTGCCAGAGGTTTCTTGATGAACAAAATCAGCTATCAAATCGGTGTGCCTGCTGGTATAATCATCAATTCAGCATTCTTCTCATTTCTGCATTTCTTAAATCCGAATACGAGTATCCTTAGCTTTGTTAATTTATTCCTGGCAGGTATCGTATTCTCACTATTATTCTACTGGTCAGATAATATTTGGCTGACAGGTGCTGCGCATAGCTTCTGGAATATTACACTTGGCGTATTTTTAGGTAATGAAGTAAGTGGGCAGGCTTTACCAGCAACCATATTAAATACTGAATCAAATATGGATCAGTCTATTATTAATGGTGGTCATTTCGGGTTAGAAGGCGGGCTTGTTGTCACTGTCATCTCAATTCTCGTGATCGCTTTATTACTAAAATCAAGTCTTAAAAAATACGGTACACAAAAAAGAGCCTAGCTGGCTCTTTTTGTTTAGCTTAATTTGTATACTTTTTATGTTATTAGTCTCTTACTTTAATCATATATTTTAAATTACCTTTATATCGATCAAAACCAACGATTACTTTATATCCATTATGTTTATCTGCATTATAAGTTACTTGTGTTTCATCTACTCTATTAACGACGTGTTTAACTGATGTCGGTTTACCAAATTTATCTAAGATTGTTTTATAACTATATGGATATGTTGCAATGACAGCTGTTTGTTTCACTTTCATAGGATAATTTGCAGTTAAACTATACCCTACATTCCCATTCGATAAGAAATAGCCAAAGCCTGTTCCAGTCATCTTACATACAGGTCTCTCATAGTTTAATGATTGACCAGGGGCAGTCGTATTTAAGCGATAGCTATTAGTACCAAAGAAGTGATTGATAAATGAATTACTGAATAGATTAAGTTTATTACCTTTTGAAACCGGACATGTCACTTTTCTCACTGGACTCGGTGCATAATTCGAAGATGCCCACTGCTTATAAGTCATTGTATCAGGACCTTCTAATCCTGCAGGAATTGTTGTTTGTTTGTGCAGTTTCACTGCTATTAGTGAAGGTAGGAATGCATCAATAGAACGTTTCATTTCTTTCTCATAACTGATAGCATCGCGCTTGTAATTTGCATAGTCTCTATGATTTGGGCCAAGTTTCTTAAGTTCCGATTGTAATGTTTTAGACATGCGATACGTATTGTAATTTACTTTTCCAGCAACTTTCTTCTTGATAGCTACAGTATTATTATTAATCGGAATATAAATGTTACCTTTCGCTATTAAATAGTCATAACCATCTAACACTTTACGTTCAACTATGGTGATTTTTCTACCTTTGTATAACTTGATCACATTATAATTTGCTTTATCAAATGCATATACTGATTGTTTCAATACCGCTTCATAGCTTTGAATTTTACGTGGTAAATCACTTGGACGAGTTTCTGCATGTGCTGAATTTGACAATAATAATGAACCTGCAACAATCCCCATTACAATTTGCTTTTTCATTGGAATGCCTCCATCAGTTGTTTTCTTTTATTATACATGAGACAAAGGAAATAATACACAACACTTGAATAATATTAACAATTATTTCAATAATCTTCCTATATTCCTACACGTGTTACTGATTAATCTTTCAGCATTATCCATCGCATCATCTAGTGACATCGGTCCATCAGTAATTGCGTGGATACTTAAGAAGTGATCATAAAGTGCTTCGTAATTTGTACCTAAGCCCCCTGCCACAAGTATTGATTGCACGCCCACATCATTCCCTCTATTTGCAACACAAACTGGTAGCTTTCCGTACTGTGTCTGGAAGTCACTTTTCCCTTCACCAGTGAAGATATAATCGAATGTCTTTAAATCAAGATCGTTCAATACAATATCTGCAATATATTCAGCACCATTATGCATCACAGCACCAACACATAATAATCCATATCCTATGCCACCAGCTGCACCGGCACCTTCTATATGATGACAGTGTACATTTAAATGCTGTTCTAATTTAACAGCAAATGAGGCAATACTTTCATCAAAAGCTTTCATCTCTTCTTCTTCAATTCCCTTTTGTTTACCATAAGTATATGTTGCACCATGCTCACCGGTTAAAGGGTTTGTCACATCACAAATTAAATGAAGTTCAATTTCTTTTAGCGCAGGTATCAGGTGGCCTTTTATCAATCTAATTTCGGATAAGTTTCTACCATTAATAGTAAGGATTCGTCCTTTATTATCAATAAATTGTAATCCAAGTGCCTCTAATAAACCTGCACCGCCATCATTCGTTAGACTACCGCCTAAACCGATAAATACTTTCTTATATCCACGTTCAATTAACTGACGTATAACATCACCAACACCAAAGCTTGAAGCAAGATAAGGATTACGCGCTCGCGTTACTTCCATTCCGATAATATTAGCCACTTCAATCACTGCAGTTGTGTCATCAAGCTTGCCATAATATGTCGTCAATGGCCTTCTAAACATATCAACAGTATGTATCTCTTCTTTCTTACCATTCAATCCATAGATTAATGCATCAACCGTTCCTTCTCCACCGTCTGCCATCGGACGAAGAATCACTTCAGCATCAGGTATTGATGCTTGTAATCCCTTAGCTATGCATTCTGCCACACGCATCGCACTTAAACATTCTTTGTAGGAATCAGGTGCTATTAAAATTTTCATCGTAAATCCCTCCTTTTTATCATCCATAATACATCAATCTAACTTCACATTGATTGGATAAAATGCATTTATGGTATGATAATTGTATATTATATTATTTTATACATTCAAAAGGAGTACATGATGAAGTTCGGTAATATTTTAATTGGATTTTTTGCATTATTATTTTTTATGGCACAAATTTTTAATTTATATGATGGGGTTACACATAATGATCCGAAGAGAGTCGTCAACGCGCTCTATTTAATGTCAATTGGTTTGTTTATGCTATTTAATTTATACAATGCAATGCTTATGCAGTCTGGTAAAGTTGTGACGACTGCTATGGTTAAACAACAGCTTATAGCAGCAGTTCTGCTATTTATATTCGGGTTAATTGTGTTAATCGGTATATTTATATATGACTTAGGTATTTTAACGAAGATTGTTCAATTCATGCTTATTTTATCGGTATTTTTTGAAATACGAACACGAATCAATCAATTAAACGGAAAAAACAAGCGATAAATGTCTAATGAAAAACAACTAATCAACTTTAATCAAGTAGATAACCACCAATAATACCTTATTATTGGTGGTTATTTACTATATTTAATTTTTATTTTAAAATGCAAATTTTCTTAGTATCTCTTTAATATCTTCAGGATGTAATTGTGCAACATAAGCAATACTCCCATTAACATCAAATGATAATAATGTATTACCCTGAATGTAATTAATCGTACCTGCCTGAGGATAATAAAGATCGCCTTCTCCCCAATATTTATTCATATCACTTACTGTAAAGTATTGCGGAATACCTGCAAAACTTATTGAACGCAGACGATATTGCTCCGGTTTATCACCACGTTTACCTGTAAAGTAAAGAATCGTATTATCACCACGTTCTGTCAAATAATGATATTCAAAATCATAACGTTGATAAAGCGACGTCACTTTAAAAGAAGGTTTCACCCATTTTTGCTTCACATAGCCGTACGTGTTACCGATTTTAATACCGTTTAATTTATAATTCCCTTTTTTCATCGCCTGAACAACCGTCTTGTTCTTTAAGTTAGGAACAGAAGGTTTCTTTAATGCCGCATTCGCATCAACTGTTAAAGTGAACAGTAACAACATAGCTATACAACAAGTCATTAGTTTTTTCATTTTCATCATCCTCTCATCAGTTCCATTATATAACAAAAGCATATAGATAAGTGTTTAAAAATATATAAATTTTTAAGACTTATTTGCCTCTAATAACATTAAAACCTCCTATGTATGATTGCATAGGAGGCTCTATAACTATTTTGCTTGAACGCTGTATTCAAAATAAATCAAATATCCTTTTTCAAATGAAGCAAAATATTCTGCTCCATTTGTTTTATAATATAGTTCATACATATTCGGTTTTTCACCTTTACCTTTTTTCACAAGCTGATTGCCTTTATGTGCTTTAAGAAACTGTTTCAGTGTCACTTTCTTCTCATTGCCAACTAAAGGTCTGATCATTGTTATACGATTTTTTTTGTCTTTTTTGTAATAAGTATCGTATTTAAGGAAATCTTTTGTACCATAGCCATTTACACCTTTAAGATTCAATTTATAGCCATTCATCTTGATGTTGTCATACTTTAATGCGCGTACAAAGTCCTTGTCCAATAAGAATTTCGTGTTGTTCTTTACGTAACCTTTGTAATTATAATATGGCGTTACGACTTTCGATGTGGGTTTCGTAGCGGCATCTGCAGAAGTTACTCCTGCACCCGTTCCAATTAATAGTGACGACGCGATGGCAAAAGCAGCAGCAGTTTTGAATTTTTTATTCATTTAATCCACTCTCCTTTTAATTATTCATTATTTACAATTTTAACATATTCCTTTTAAAATACAAATTCAACCAATAATTTGAAGTTCACAAAAATAACTAATTACTTGCATAATATTGATTTTTGCTATAAAAAAAGTGCCTAAACTATAATGTTTAGACACTTAATAATATTTATATTATTCTACTGTAACAGATTTTGCTAAGTTACGTGGTTTATCTACGTCTGCACCTCTGTGTAAAGCTGCATAATAAGAAATTAATTGTAACGTAATAACTGATACTAATGGTGTTAACATATCATGAACCGCTGGAATGACATATGCATCTCCATCTTGCTCTAATCCTGACATAGAAATGATACATGGATTTGCACCACGAGCTACTACTTCTTTCACGTTACCACGGATTGATAAGTTCACTGCTTCTTGAGTAGCTAAGGCAATTACTGGCGTACCTTCTTCAATTAAAGCAATTGTTCCGTGTTTTAATTCTCCACCGGCGAATCCTTCAGCCTGGATGTAAGAAATTTCTTTTAATTTTAACGCACCTTCAAGACCTACATAGTAGTCCATTGTACGTCCAATAAAGAATGCGTTGCGTGTTGTAGATAAGAATTGACGTGCTAAATCTTCCATTTTATTTGCATCATCAACGATTGATACGATTGCAGAAGTAACTTTAGCAAGTTCAGGCAATAAGTTAACACCTGTGTCAATACCAGAATCCTTAGCTACAACTTGAGCTAAAATAGCAAGTACTGCAATTTGAGCTGTGTAAGCTTTAGTTGATGCTACAGCGATTTCTGGTCCTGCATGTAAGATTAATGTATGATCAGCTTCACGTGATAAAGTTGATCCAGGCACGTTAGTTACTGTTAACGCTGGGTAACCTAATTTTTTTGCTTCAACTAATACTGCACGACTATCTGCTGTTTCACCTGATTGTGAAATGAAGATAAATAATGGCTTCTTAGAAATTAAAGGCATATTGTATACGAACTCAGATGCAACATGTACTTCTGTAGGTACGTTTGCCCATTTCTCTAAGTATTCTTTACCAACTAAACCAGCATGGTAAGAAGTACCACACGCTACGATATAGATACGATCTGCTTTACGTACTGCTTTTACAATGTCTTTATCAATGACTAAGTTACCTTTATCATCTTGATATTTTTGAATGATTTTACGCATTACAGCTGGTTGTTCATGAATTTCTTTTAACATGTAATGAGCAAATGTACCTTTTTCGATATCACTTGCATCAATTTCAGCTTTGTACGGTTTACGTTTAATTTCTTTACCGTCTTGATCTTTAATTGTAACTTTTCCTTTTTCTACAAGAACGATTTCGCCGTCAGTTAATTCAACGTAAGTATCTGTTACTTGTAACATCGCCATCGCATCAGATGCGATAACGTTGAATCCATCACCTAAACCTACTAATAATGGAGATTTGTTTTTTGCAACATAAATAACATCTGGGTTTCCGCTATCTAATAATCCTAATGCATATGAACCGTGTAATAATTTGATTACTTCAGTGAAAGCTTTCTCTGTATCTAAACCTTCTTTTGAGAAGTGTTCTACTAATTGAACAATAATTTCAGTATCTGTATCTGATTTAAAAGTTACTCCTGATAAGAATTCTTCTTTTAATTGTTCATAATTTTCAATAACACCGTTATGTACTAAAGTGAAACGACCACTTTCAGATTGATGTGGATGAGAGTTTTCACGATTTGGTACACCGTGAGTTGCCCAACGTGTATGACCAATCCCAGTCGTTGATTCAAACGTTGAATCTACTGCTTTACGTAGTTCAGCAATACGACCTTTTTCTTTATACACACGTACATCTTCACCATTACGTACAGCGATACCCGCTGAATCGTAACCACGGTATTCTAATTTTTCTAAACCTTTTAATAAAATTTCTTTTGCATCTTGTGTTCCAATATAACCTACGATACCACACATAATAAGTTCCTCCTGAGCGCATTGGCGCATTTAAAATAAGTTAATTTAAATAGATTGATTATTTGTGCTATGTTGATGTCTTTTGTTCACTCAGTTGCCCAAGTGGTTTGTTACATCAACTATCGAATAGCTACTATCCGTGATGGCATCCGCCGAATTTTCGATAACCATCTTCCTCGTCAACAGTTTCCTGTTCTGGCGCTGTATATTCAGTTTTTATCTACCCTCGCTTTCAGTTAAACTTCTGTAATTGTACTATATTTTATATAAATTAGACAAGTATTAGAAGATTATATCTTTCGGAAATAGAACTATTAATACAACTTGTCTTATATATCAAAACAACACAAGCTTTAGATTTATATTATTACACTATAAATATGAGTTAAATTATTTTTTTAATATCATTATTTGCAAGATTATTTCGAAATGATTATAGTTCATAAAGATTAAATAATTATCTTTTAGATTTAAGAACCATAAAAAAGACCAAATCAGAAGATTTGGTCCTCTTATATAATATTATTCAATCCCCATATGTTCACGTACAACATCAGAGATACTGTGTACAAAACGTTCAGCATCTTCTTCAGTTTTCGCTTCAACCATTACACGTACTAATGGTTCAGTTCCAGATGGACGTACTAATACGCGTCCTTCACCGTTCATTTCTGCTTCAACTTTTGCAATTGATTCAGCGACTGCTGAGTTCTCTTCAACAGCATGTTTATCTGAAACGCGGATGTTCACTAAACGTTGTGGATATTTCTTCATTTGTCCTGCTAACTCACTTAGTGTCTTACCAGATTTCTTAATGATGCTCGCTAAATGAACACCTGTTAATAACCCGTCACCAGTCGTATTGTAATCCATCATTACAATATGTCCTGACTGCTCTCCACCTAAGTTGTACTTACCGTTTCTCATTTCTTCAACAACGTAACGGTCTCCTACTTTAGTTTTATTTGATTTAATATCAAATGCATCTAATGCTTTATAGAATCCTAAGTTACTCATTACAGTTGATACAACCATGTTGTCTTTTAAAGTGCCTTCATTATGCATACTTTGCGCTAAAATAAACATAATTTGGTCGCCATCAACAATTTGTCCTTTTTCGTCTACTGCGATAATACGGTCGCCATCACCATCAAATGCTAAACCAAAGTCACTACCAGAGTCCACTACTAATTCTGCTAATCCTTCAGGGTGTGTTGAACCTACACCATCATTGATGTTGTTGCCATCTGGATTACAGCCAATTGTTACTGTATCAGCTTCTAAGTCACCGAATAAATAAGGCGCTAATGAATATGTTGAACCATGTGCACCATCTAATGCGATCTTTAATCCTTCTAAGTCACCATCGATCGTTGATTTAATAAAGCTTAAATACTTTTGTCCACCTTCAAAGTAATCTGAAGTATGGCCCAAATCAACGCCTGTTGGACGTGGTAAAGTGTCTTCTTTCGCATCTAATAAAGCTTCGATGTCCGCTTCTTGTGCATCACTTAATTTATAACCATCTGAACCGAAGAATTTAATGCCATTATCTTGTACTGGATTATGACTTGCAGAAATCATAACGCCAGCTTGTGCATTTAATTCTCTCGTTAAATAAGCAACACCTGGTGTAGAAATAACGCCTAAACGCATTACTTCTGCACCTGTAGATAATAATCCTGCTACAAGTGCTGACTCTAACATAATACCAGAAACACGTGTGTCACGACCTACAACTACTGTTGGTTTAGCCGTTCCTCCGTGTGCTAATACATAACCACCGTATCGGCCTAATTCAAAAGCTAATTCTGGTGTTAACTCACTATTAGCTACACCTCTTACACCGTCTGTCCCAAAATATTTACCCATTTTTTATACTCCTTTTATTCATATCGTTATTTTTTAGATACATCTATCATAATTTCTACTTGCTTTGGATTAGCACTTGATACGTCTTTCGGTAAAGGAATATTTTCCTTAACGACTGTATCTTTTGTTACTTTCGATAAATCAACTTCTATCGCTAAACTACCGATACCATCTAGCACCGAACGCTTTCCAAATAGTTCTACTTCAGATTCAGATAGTTCCAGACTGTTTAGTTTTAGGTTTGAAGGTAACTTTCCTGATTTCTTTGCACTAATCACTACCGTCTTTGAAGTCGGTGCAATCTTGATGTTAACTTTTACTTTAGCAGGTTTTACGGATACATCAAGTTTATTAAGATTAGAATCAAATACATTAACTTCTGCTTCTTCACTTGTAGTCTTAGATAGTTTCGTATTATCCTGCAATGTTGCTTTCACATATGCAATCTTATTAATCTCATCTTCCCCACCAGTAATGGTAACTTGTGATGGATCAACTTCTTTACCTGTTAATTCATAACCCGTCGCAATACGAGAATTGCTCACTTCTGCTTCTACTTGTCTTGTATCTTTAATCTTTTCAGATAAAGTGATATTTGCAAATTTCGGAATCACTTCATAATTTAATTTATCAGAAATCCCTTTTACTTTAAACTTCTTTTTATATTCTCCAACTTTAGAACTGGACAAGTCAAGCGTCACCGTAAAGTCCATCATACTCTCCGTCTTCTTTACGATAGACTGTGGACCGCTCACTCGAACATTTACTGTCTTCGGCGCACCCGTTAAATATAAGTTTTTATCATCATACACAATTTTAACCGGAACATCTTCAATGACCGTCTGATCCTTCTGGTTGAATTTATTATCACCTAAAAGTGCGAAGACATCGTTGACTGATAAAAATAAAAACAAAGCAAGCACAAATGCAACAAATCTCAGTCCCCATTTATTCTCAAGCATTATTCTTCAACACCTTTCTTCGTGACATGTGTACTAAACCAATGTTCCGTAAGCAAGGCCTCAAACACTTCTAATGATACATCTTTTCGTAATCTGCCGTTATATGTCACTGAAATGTCGCCTGTCTCTTCAGAAACAACTACAGTAAAAGCATCTGATACTTCAGAAATACCTACTGCGGCACGGTGACGTGTTCCTAAACTCTTTTGAATCTTAGCACTATCTGATAAAGGAAGATAACTTGCTGCAACAGCAATCTTATCACCCTGTACAATCATCGCACCATCATGTAAAGGCGTATTAGGAATAAATATATTAATTAATAATTCAGATGATATATCTGCATTGATTGGTATACCTGTTTCTATATAATCCTGTAAACCCGTTTCTTTTTCAAAGACGATTAACGCACCAATACGACGTTTCGCCATGTACTGTACTGATTTTACCATGGCATCTGTAAGCTTTGCCTGGTTAACCTTTAAATTTGCTGCATTGCGTTTAAATAAACTACCTCGTCCGAGCTGTTCTAAAGCTCTTCTTAATTCTGGTTGAAAGATAACAATGATGGCTAAGAAACCCCATTCCATAACCATATCAAACATTTTCGTCGTTGTTGTTAAATCCAGCTGATTACTCAGTGTTCTACCAATCAGAATAAAGAAGATACCTTTTAATAATTGGATGGCTTTCGTGCCTTTAATTGCATTGATTAGCAAATAAATAACATACCATACAATCAGCAAGTCTAAGATGCCCGTAATGATCTTAACAGTACTTAAATTATCAAGTACACTAAAGAGCTGCATTGTATCTCCTCCATATTCATGCTAAAAATAATTATACCATGTATGGCAGGGAATCTTCGTATAGATTGATGCATTTTTTATAATATTCATTGGATTGTTCTAAATCTCCAAGTTTCACATAAATTTCTGCAATCTTTTTCGAAATTCTACCAAAATAGTACACATGCTCATTACCATTTAACGCAATTTTGTAGTAAGTTAATGCACCTTGATAGTTCTCCAGTTGATATTCGAGGTCACCCATCAACTCTTCACCATATCCAGTATCATCATTTTTAATATTTTCTGCGATTATCGCTCTTGCATCTTCATAAATACCTTTGCGAATCATCACCTCAGCTAAGTGCAGGCGAATATTAACTGCATAAGGATGATCAAATCTATAGTTATCAAGCATTTTATTACATTTTAAAATGATTTCATATGCTTCATCTGTACGATTCAGCTCCATTAAGAGCATCGCGAGATTACTCAAACTACCTATTAGATCAAATGAGACTGGGCGCAGTTCAGCATAACTAATTGCTCTGCGATAATGATATTCAGCCTGTTCAAAATCTTTCGTTGCATGGTAAGAACGGCCTAATGTATTCTCGATATTTAACGCCATATGATACGTATTAAGCTTCATATTTAGATCGATTGCTTCTTCACACAGTTTAATTGCAACGTAAAATTCACCGATACGTGAATAATACTTACCTAAATGGTAAAGGATAGAGACACGCGTAATATTTACCACATTCTCAACGATTGTAATATTATTTGCTTTAGTTAATTGATTAATTGCCTCCATAACATTGCCAACTTCATATTCAATCCTGCCTAACAGCTCTAATGAACGTAAATAAATAGTAACTTCACGCATCTTCTTAACGATAGCTATCGCCTTCTCTACATACTTACGGGCATTATCATAGTCTTTTTGGTGAAAATAATAACTGGCTGTTACCCAGCTGATAGCTCCACGTTCAGCTTCTGTAATGCTCTCAAGCGTTTCGTAATTCTTATTGATAAACGCTCCAAGTTTTTTGAAATCATTCATCAAAACATGATTCTCAGCCCATTTAATCTCTTTTTTAATCTCTAATAAACTTAAATTACGATCTTCAGATGTATTTGTAAAATCCTCCAATGTACAATTTAAACGCACACTCAATTTCTTTAGGACATTGGTAGAAGGATGTACCGAATTCTTTTCTATTAAACTTAAATATGTTCTTGAAATAATACCTTCTGCTAATTCCTGTTGTGTTAAATTTGCCTGATTACGTAATTCTTTTATTCTTTGACCAACCACGAGATTCACCTCTTTTTCATATAATATCATCATAAACGAAATAAAGTTAACATTCCATACGTAACTTATTATATAGATAGATACTTTTAGACATTGTTAAATGATAAAATTAAAGTAACATTTGGTATTACAGTCACTTGATAACAATAATATAAATATACAACATTTTTACACGCATCACAAAAATGTTAAGAAATTATAAATATCATTAATATTTCCAACATGTCTATTTATCTTTTAAACAAAAACTAAAAATCCATGAAAAATAATTACATTTAGTATAATGCTAAAATTAAACAATTAGTGTAATTCGTTGACATAATTGATGTTAACAACGATAATATAATTATCTAAATAAAATAAGTAATAATACTAAGGAGAAGCGTAATGTTAGATATTTTAGTTATCGAAAACCTTGCTCAGTTAAAGTGCGTAAGTGACCCTTTTCGTATTAAATTATTAGAATTACTTGCAGTTGAAGCGAAAACTGGACAGCAGCTCGCAGATGAATTAGAAATTCCGCGTGCAAAAATTCATTACCACTTAGCAGAACTTGAAAAACAAGGCATTATAGAATTAGTGAAGACAGAACAAAAGCATAGTATTATTCAGAAATTTTATGCACCTGTTGCAAAACAACTTGTTCCTAAGCTAGATTTACTGAAATATGTAGAAGAAGATAGCAAGAAAGATAGTCTATCATTTAAGCTTCAAATCAACGAAAAAGAATTTCCTGAATTTAAAAGAGACCTTAAAAAGTATGTGAAGAAAGCTTCATCTAAAAATGCTGACTCAAATTACCAAATAAAAATATTCCCTGACCAAAATTAATTGGCAGGGAATATTTTTATTACTTATTTATAATAATTTCTCTCCAAAGAAAGATCCTACTAAACCAACAGCTTGCTCTGCTGTCTTGTTATAAATATCGATTAAAGGATTCACCTCTACGATTTCAAATGAAGTAATTTTTTCACTATCATTTAATAACTCTAATGCAAAGTGACTTTCACGATATGTAATACCACCTGGCACTGTTGTTCCTGTTCCTGGTGTTTCTACAGGATCTAAAGCATCAACATCTAATGATAAATGGATGCCATCACATTTATCTAAATAAGCTAATGTTTCCGCAATCACTGTACCAATACCTAAACGATCGATATCAGCCATCGTATATGTTTTAATACCTACTTCTTTAATGTATGCTTTCTCGCCTTCATCAAGATCACGCATACCGATTAATACGATATTTTCTATTTTCACTTTATTCTTATACCCACCGATATTAACTAAATCTTCATGACCATCTCCGATTAAAGCTCTTAGTGGCATGCCATGAATGTTACCAGACGGTGAAGTTTCATCGATATTTAAATCACCATGCGCATCATACCAGATTACACCTAAATTTTCATAATGCTTAGCAATACCGCTGATAGTACCCATTGCAATTGAATGGTCTCCACCAATGACAACAGGATAATTACCTTTTTGTACTACCCCATCAACTTTTTCACAAAGTGATTCACAGAATGTGGTAACCTCTTCTAAATTACGAAGACCACCTTGTTCTGATTTATATTTTTTCATATCAATTGCTGGTAATTCCACATTACCCTGGTCAATAACTGTATGACCTATATTTTCTAATCTTTCAATTAATCCAGCATAGCGCATAGCATCTGGTCCCATATTCACCCCTAGTTTACGTTGACCAAAAGCACTTGGCGCTCCAATAATCTCGATTGTCTTATTCATTATGTATTCCCCTTATTCCATAAATTTTTAAATAATCTGACTACTTTAATTTTATACAACATAAAGCGAATATACAATATTTTTATGCATAAATGAATAAAATGGATATTTATGTATAATATTGATAAGCTATACACTGATAATAATGAATTTATGAGAAAAAAGACCACAAAAAAAGCACCCTATACAGGATGCTTAATGATGAGCCATAGAGGATTCGAACCTCTGACCCTTTGATTAAAAGTCAAATGCTCTACCAACTGAGCTAATGGCTCTAAAAAATGGCTGGGCTAGCTGGATTCGAACCAACGAGTGACGGAGTCAAAGTCCGTTGCCTTACCGCTTGGCTATAGCCCAATAAGATGGTGGAGGGGGGCAGATTCGAACTGCCGAACCCGAAGGAGCGGATTTACAGTCCGCCGCGTTTAGCCACTTCGCTACCCCTCCGTATATGTATGCTGATTGTTTCCAAAAATGGTGGAGGATGACGGGCTCGAACCGCCGACCCTCTGCTTGTAAGGCAGATGCTCTCCCAGCTGAGCTAATCCTCCAAATGGTGACCCCTACGGGATTCGAACCCGTGTTACCGCCGTGAAAGGGCGGTGTCTTAACCGCTTGACCAAGGGGCCTAAATGGCTCCACAGGTAGGACTCGAACCTACGACCGATCGGTTAACAGCCGATAGCTCTACCACTGAGCTACTGTGGATAAATATAAAAATTGCCCGGCAACGTCCTACTCTCGCGGATCGTAAGACCAACTACCATCGGCGCTAGAGAGCTTAACTTCTGTGTTCGGTATGGGAACAGGTGTGACCTCTCTGCCATCGTCACCAGACAAAGTATATTAAAGGTATTGTACCTTCAAAACTAGATAAACTTAAGAAGAAATATGATGTACCAAACATCACCGTGCAAAAAATCTATATCCAGCTTCAGCTTCGCTGTCTTTCATCATTTTCTAAACTTCCATTCCAGCTGCGCTGTCAGTCAGTTTATCAAAAATGAATCAAGCCATAACGCTCGCTTACGCTTTTAACATAAAATTGATTAAGTCTTCGATCGATTAGTATTCGTCAGCTCCATACATTACTGTACTTCCACCTCGAACCTATTAACCTCATCATCTTTGAGGGATCTTATAACCGAAGTTGGGAAATCTCATCTTGAGGGGGGCTTCATGCTTAGATGCTTTCAGCACTTATCCCGTCCATACATAGCTACCCAGCTATGCCGCTGGCGCGACAACTGGTACACCAGAGGTATGTCCATCCCGGTCCTCTCGTACTAAGGACAGCTCCTCTCAAATTTCCTACGCCCACGACGGATAGGGACCGAACTGTCTCACGACGTTCTGAACCCAGCTCGCGTACCGCTTTAATGGGCGAACAGCCCAACCCTTGGGACCGACTACAGCCCCAGGATGCGATGAGCCGACATCGAGGTGCCAAACCTCCCCGTCGATGTGAACTCTTGGGGGAGATAAGCCTGTTATCCCCGGGGTAGCTTTTATCCGTTGAGCGATGGCCCTTCCATGCGGAACCACCGGATCACTAAGTCCGTCTTTCGACCCTGCTCGACTTGTAGGTCTTGCAGTCAAGCTCCCTTGTGCCTTTACACTCTGCGAATGATTTCCAACCATTCTGAGGGAACCTTTGAGCGCCTCCGTTACTCTTTAGGAGGCGACCGCCCCAGTCAAACTGCCCGCCTGACACTGTCTCCCACCACGATAAGTGGTGCGGGTTAGAAAGTCAACACAGCCAGGGTAGTATCCCACCAACGCCTCCACGTAAGCTGACGCTCACGCTTCAAAGGCTCCTACCTATCCTGTACAAGCTGTGCCGAATTTCAATATCAGGCTGCAGTAAAGCTCCACGGGGTCTTTCCGTCCTGTCGCGGGTAACCTGCATCTTCACAGGTACTATGATTTCACCGAGTCTCTCGTTGAGACAGTGCCCAAATCGTTACGCCTTTCGTGCGGGTCGGAACTTACCCGACAAGGAATTTCGCTACCTTAGGACCGTTATAGTTACGGCCGCCGTTTACTGGGGCTTCAATTCGTAGCTTCGCTAATGCTAACCACTCCTTTTAACCTTCCAGCACCGGGCAGGCGTCAGCCCCTATACGTCACCTTACGGTTTTGCAGAGACCTGTGTTTTTGATAAACAGTCGCTTGGGCCTATTCACTGCGGCTCTTCAAGGCTTGCACCCTAAAAAGCACCCCTTCTCCCGAAGTTACGGGGTCATTTTGCCGAGTTCCTTAACGAGAGTTCGCTCGCTCACCTTAGAATTCTCATCTTGACTACCTGTGTCGGTTTGCGGTACGGGCACCTAATTTCTAACTAGAGGCTTTTCTTGGCAGTGTGAAATCAACGACTTCGCTACTATAATTTCGCTCCCCATCACACCTTGACCTTAAGAGTACCGGATTTGCCTAATACTCAGTCTCAGTGCTTGGACGTACATAACCAACAGTACGCTTCGCCTATCCTACTGCGTCCCCCCATCGTTCAAACAATCTTAGGTGGTACAGGAATATCTACCTGTTATCCATCGCCTACGCCATTCGGCCTCGGCTTAGGTCCCGACTAACCCAGAGCGGACGAGCCTTCCTCTGGAAACCTTAGTCAATCGGTGGACGGGATTCTCACCCGTCTTTCGCTACTCACACCGGCATTCTCACTTCTAAGCGCTCCACATGTCCTTGCGATCATGCTTCGACGCTGCTTAGAACGCTCTCCTACCATTGTCCATAGGACAATCCACAGCTTCGGTAATATGTTTAGCCCCGGTACATTTTCGGCGCAGCGTCACTCGACTAGTGAGCTATTACGCACTCTTTAAATGATGGCTGCTTCTAAGCCAACATCCTAGTTGTCTGGGCAACGCCACATCCTTTTCCACTTAACATATATTTTGGGACCTTAGCTGGTGGTCTGGGCTGTTTCCCTCTCGACTACGGACCTTATCACCCGCAGTCTGACTCCCGTGTTAAATTATTTGGCATTCGGAGTTTGTCTGAATTCGGTAACCCGAGGGGGGCCCCTAGTCCAAACAGTGCTCTACCTCCAATAATCATCACACGAGGCTAGCCCTAAAGCTATTTCGGAGAGAACCAGCTATCTCCAGGTTCGATTGGAATTTCTCCGCTACCCACACCTCATCCGCTCACTTTTCAACGTAAGTCGGTTCGGTCCTCCATTCAGTGTTACCTGAACTTCAACCTGGACATGGGTAGATCACCTGGTTTCGGGTCTACGACCTGATACTCATTCGCCCTATTCAGACTCGCTTTCGCTACGGCTCCACATATACTGCTTAACCTTGCATCAAATCGTAACTCGCCGGTTCATTCTACAAAAGGCACGCCATCACCCATTAACGGGCTCTGACTACTTGTAAGCACACGGTTTCAGGTTCTATTTCACTCCCCTTCCGGGGTGCTTTTCACCTTTCCCTCACGGTACTGGTTCACTATCGGTCACTAGAGAGTATTTAGCCTTGGGAGATGGTCCTCCCGGATTCCGACGGAATTCCACGTGTTCCGCCGTACTCAGGATCCACTCAGGAGAGAACAACTTTTCGACTACAGGGCCTTTACCTTCTATGGCTGACTTTTCCAAAGTCATTCGTCTAAACTGTTCCTTTGTAACTCCGTATTGAGTGTCCTACAACCCCAGAGAGCAAGCTCTCTGGTTTGGGCTCTTCCCGTTTCGCTCGCCGCTACTAAGGGAATCGAGTTTTCTTTCTCTTCCTCCGGGTACTTAGATGTTTCAGTTCTCCGGGTGTGCCTTCTCATATACTATGTATTCATATATGGATAACATGACATAACTCATGCTGGGTTTCCCCATTCGGAAATCTCTGGATCAAAGCTTACTTACAGCTCCCCAAAGCATATCGTCGTTAGTAACGTCCTTCTTCGGCTTCTAGTGCCAAGGCATCCACCGTGCGCCCTTAATAACTTAATCTGTTATTAATAATTGTGATGTCTGCATTGTCTAACTTCAGCTTCGCTGTCTTTCATCATTTTCTAAAATTCCACTCCAGCTTGCGCTGTCGGTCAGTTTATCAAAAATGAATCAAGCCAGAACGCTTGCTTCCGTTTTTCCATGCAGACGCGCGATTTTTTTAAGAATTCAAAAATGAACTCACTCGGTTTTGCTTGGTAAAATCTTTTATTTCTTCTTACTTTATCTAGTTTTCAAAGTACAATTAGAATGACTTACTGGACCGAAGGTCCGATAAACATTCAAAACTGAATACAATATGTCAATGTTAATCCCTATCAGACTTAGAAGTCTGATTTCCGTAATTATCCTTAGAAAGGAGGTGATCCAGCCGCACCTTCCGATACGGCTACCTTGTTACGACTTCACCCCAATCATCTGTCCCACCTTCGACGGCTAGCTCCTAAAAGGTTACTCCACCGGCTTCGGGTGTTACAAACTCTCGTGGTGTGACGGGCGGTGTGTACAAGACCCGGGAACGTATTCACCGTAGCATGCTGATCTACGATTACTAGCGATTCCAGCTTCATGTAGTCGAGTTGCAGACTACAATCCGAACTGAGAATGGTTTTATGGGATTTGCTTGACCTCGCGGTTTTGCTGCCCTTTGTACCATCCATTGTAGCACGTGTGTAGCCCAAATCATAAGGGGCATGATGATTTGACGTCATCCCCACCTTCCTCCGGTTTGTCACCGGCAGTCTCTCTAGAGTGCCCAACTTAATGATGGCAACTAAAGATAAGGGTTGCGCTCGTTGCGGGACTTAACCCAACATCTCACGACACGAGCTGACGACAACCATGCACCACCTGTCACTTTGTCCCCCGAAGGGGAAAGCTCTATCTCTAGAGTTGTCAAAGGATGTCAAGATTTGGTAAGGTTCTTCGCGTTGCTTCGAATTAAACCACATGCTCCACCGCTTGTGCGGGTCCCCGTCAATTCCTTTGAGTTTCAGTCTTGCGACCGTACTCCCCAGGCGGAGTGCTTAATGCGTTAGCTGCAGCACTGAGGGGCGGAAACCCCCCAACACTTAGCACTCATCGTTTACGGCGTGGACTACCAGGGTATCTAATCCTGTTTGATCCCCACGCTTTCGCACCTCAGCGTCAGTTACAGACCAGAGAGCCGCCTTCGCCACTGGTGTTCCTCCATATCTCTGCGCATTTCACCGCTACACATGGAATTCCACTCTCCTCTTCTGTACTCAAGTCTCCCAGTTTCCAATGACCCTCCCCGGTTGAGCCGGGGGCTTTCACATCAGACTTAAGAGACCGCCTACGCGCGCTTTACGCCCAATAATTCCGGATAACGCTTGCCACCTACGTATTACCGCGGCTGCTGGCACGTAGTTAGCCGTGGCTTTCTGGTAAGGTACCGTCAAGGTACGTTCAGTTACTAACGTACTTGTTCTTCCCTTACAACAGAGTTTTACGATCCGAAAACCTTCTTCACTCACGCGGCGTTGCTCCGTCAGACTTTCGTCCATTGCGGAAGATTCCCTACTGCTGCCTCCCGTAGGAGTCTGGGCCGTGTCTCAGTCCCAGTGTGGCCGATCACCCTCTCAGGTCGGCTATGTATCGTTGCCTTGGTGAGCCGTTACCTCACCAACTAGCTAATACACCGCAGGTCCATCTATAAGTGACAGCAGAACCGTCTTTCACTATTGCTTCATGCGAAGCTAAATATTATCCGGTATTAGCTCCGGTTTCCCGAAGTTATCCCAGTCTTATAGGTAGGTTACCCACGTGTTACTCACCCGTCCGCCGCTAAAATCGAGAGGTGCAAGCACCTCTGTCAATTCGCTCGACTTGCATGTATTAGGCACGCCGCCAGCGTTCATCCTGAGCCAGGATCAAACTCTCCATAATAGTTTGTTTGATAATGCTCTTTGATTGCTTATGGCAATCACTCTTGGGAGTGAACTAAGTTCACTCAAATTATTGGAATTAACGTTGACATATTGTCATTCAGTTTTCAATGTTCATTTTTTCGCGTTACAAGAATTAATGTTACCATAACTCTCAACTCTTTGCAACACTTATTTTTAAGAAGTTTTACACTTGAATGTTCATTTCGTTTCAAGCAGTAATCTTTCTTGCTTTATTATATTACATCGATATGAACATAGTTTCAAGTGCAAGTTTTACACTTTTTCACTTTGTTATTTTCAATGTCTTAAAGCTGTGCATCGCTTGTTTTCAGCGACTTTTATATCTTATCAAGATGGATTGCTTTCGTCAATACTTTTTTAAAACTTTTTTGTTTATTTTTAAATTAATTACGGAATGCTTACTGTTAAGCAAAATAAAACAGCGATTGAACAAGCATTCAATCGCTGTAAAGATTATTGAACCGCCTTATTTTTAAAGACGAATTGATAGACGATGATTAAGAATAAGGCCACTAAAATACCGAATATCATATTATTATCTATCGTAGTAAATACATTACTGTAATAGAAGAAGGACATAATAATCGATCCAGTTGTTGAACCGATAAACTTAAGTAAACTATAAGTACTCATCATGCTACCTAATTGGTGAGGTGCTGCACTTTCCTGTATCGTTACAATATTTTTAGTAAATACAGTACCAAAAGATAGGCCCAAAAATGCTGATGCTATCGTTACTGCTATCGCATGATCAAAAATGAATATGATCGTACTTCCTATAATCATATATAAGAAACTTAATTGATAGACACGTTGTATAGTAAGTTTTGTTTCGAGTGTCTTCAATACAAATGTTGAAAGCAACCAGAATATCGAAATCGTAAACGTAGTCAGTCCAGCAAGCAAAGGACTTAATCCCTTTTCTGTCTGAAGGTAAATTGGCAGAAAAATATTTGTCCCCATCATGATGATCGCATATAGCATATCCGTACCCATCACGATGCCTATCCTCTTATTAAAAGCTTTCACCGGGATAAATGGTTCATCGATCCTGCTTTCATATTTTATGAATATGATTAATGTCATCATCGCTAATATAAATAAAGCAACATGAATAAACCAATGTGTTTCTATTAATAATGCACAAAGCAAACTGCCAAGAAAGATATAAAAGTATATCAACCCTTTAAAATCAAATTTACTTTCCTGTTTCATTTCTTCAAACTTAAAATATTTAATAACAAGGACTATTGCTAAAAGCGCTAACGGCACATTGACGTAGAATAAATAACTCCAATTAAGGTAAGTAAGAATAAGCCCACCGAGTATCGGTCCAATGATACTCGAGATACCCCATACAGAACCAACGATTCCCATCACTTTATAGCGGTATGGAATTTCAAACGCTATCTTCGGGATGATATTCCCCATCGTCATCATAATTCCTGCACCTAATCCCTGCACTAATCTTGATGCAAGTAGCATTTCAAATGTAAACGATAGTCCAGATAGCATACTGCCGATAATAAAGACAATAATACCAAGTAGCATTAAACGTTTAGCCCCTAATCGTTTCATCAGTTCTCCAACAATAGGCGTTACGATAACAATTGCTATCATGTAAGTAGTAAAAATCAATGCGAGTGACTGCGTTGCATTTAAATCTTTCCCAATCGCAGGTGTCGCGAGTGATATTATTGATGTTTCAATCGCACTCATAAACATAATAATCACTAATGCGCTAATCAATCCTCTTTTCATCTTATCCCTCCATAGGAAAAATCAGATTAAACTTGCGTCTAATCTGATTTATCTTTTCTTTCTATTTGATTTCTTTTTCTTATGGGATACAACTTGTGTTGATTGTGACTGCTTTATATTCTGTACAGTTTCAGTAACAGGTTCTTCCCATGTACCTCTCGCTATTTTACGCGCTTTACGTTCTTCAAATGATAAACGATTGTACTTTGGCAGCGATAATAGTTGAAATGCATTACATAACAGCAAACTAAATATCGTGCAATATAGCCACATCATATCTTTTACTTTTAAAAATGGAATCAATTCTACCGTTGTCATCACGACCATAAAGAACATTGCCGGAATAAATACATTCTTTCCTGTGAGTTTGTTCTTATAAATTGCCACTGCGATACCAAAAATAACGATAAGCAATGGAATCCAGATAAATTTCAAGATATCTCCGTCCTGTTTACCGAAACGTAAATATCTGAAATATACTAGATCAATAATCGCAAACAATATAATTACGACCTGAATAGCATTCCATCCGTTCTTGAATATTCCTTGACCCATTTGATGGATAAAGAGATAAGCAAAAAATGCCAGTTGTGAAATAGATGCAATCAGCAAACCATATCCCATAAACCATACAAGTGCGGCTAAAAACTCACCCATTTCACCTTTTACTAAGTAAACTGTTAGTTTGTCATATCCGAAAACTAAACTCACTAGCACTGTACAAACAAGGCCGATTAATAAAGTAATACCGTAAAATTTACCTAAATTCTTTAAAGTCACTTTAATACCTCATTACTTTTCTTCTGTTTTATTAATAATACGTTCTGCCATATTTAAATAAATTTGACCTAATTGATGATCTTCAGCATAAACTGACGGTGCAAAAGCTTCTTCAGTCCAGTCAGGTTGTGCAAGTGGTAATTGTCCGATTAATTCTGTATTTAACTCAGATGCTAACTTCTCTCCGCCACCTTTACCAAATACATACTCTTTCTCTCCTGTCACTTTGCTTTCAAAGTATGACATGTTCTCCACTACACCTAATATTTCATGATCAGTATGTAATGCCATAGCACCCGCACGTGCTGCAACAAATGCTGCTGTCGGATGAGGAGTTGTTACAATAATTTCTTTACTCTTCGGTAACATTGTATGAACGTCGAGTGCCACGTCACCTGTACCTGGTGGTAAATCTAAAAGGATATAATCTAATTCTCCCCAATTCACTTCCTGGAAGAAGTTATTGATCATTTTACCTAACATTGGACCACGCCAAATGACAGGGGTATTCTCTTCTACGAAAAATGCCATTGAAATAACTTTTACCCCGAAACGCTCAACTGGTTTAATTCTATTCCCTTCAATTTCAGGTTTTTCTGAAATACCCATCATATCAGGTACACTAAATCCGTATATATCCGCATCGACTAACCCAACACGCTTTCCTAATCGTGCTAATGCAACTGCTAAGTTAACAGAAACTGTAGATTTACCTACGCCACCTTTACCTGAAGCAATCGCAATAAAATTCACTTTATCATCGGGTGAAATTAATCGTTCAATTTCTGATGAAGTTTGACCACGGAATTGTTCTAAAGCTTCATCATCTAATTGCTCAAAACGAAGTCCTACAGTATTTGCTCCATTTTCTTTTAATACTTCAACGATCTTCGTTTGTAGATCTAGCTGTTCTTGTCCACCAAGTTTAGCAATTCCAATCTTAACTGAAACATGATTCTTTTCTTCTTTAATAGAAACTTCTTTCACACCGCCAGTTTCTTTCAATGGAATATTCACAACTGGATCATTTAACTTTTCGATTAATTCAATAACTTGTTCTTTTGTCAGCACAATAAACGCTCCTTCTCATTTCTAATAGCTATAGTTTAACAAAAGATTGTCACTTTGTATAAATTTATTTCTTATTCTAGGTTATATTCTATTAAAAGGGCTATAATAGATTACGGATTAAATTGAAAATAATTAAGATATACATATGGTACACATTTAAAGGAGAACACTATGACTAAAAACTACACAATTATGCAATATTTTGAATGGCATACAAACGATGACGGTAATCACTGGAACAGATTAAAGGATGAAGCTGCAGCACTCAAAGAAAAAGGATTTGATGCAATCTGGTTGCCACCCGCAACTAAAGCTGACCATGTAACGAATACCGGCTATAGCGTATATGATTTATACGACTTAGGAGAATTCGACCAAAAAGGACAGGTTCGAACTAAATACGGCACGAAAGAAGAATTAATCGCAGCAATCGAAGCACTTCATGAACAAGATATTAAAGTTTATGCCGATGTCGTTCTAAATCATAAAGCTGGTGCTGACGAAGCTGAAACTGTACGCGTTGTAGAAGTTGATCCAAATGACAGAAATTCCGAAATTTCAGAGCCATTTGATATCGATGCGTTTACAAAGTTCTATTT
Organism: Macrococcoides bohemicum; assembly: GCF_016865215.1. Taxonomy (NCBI): domain Bacteria; kingdom Bacillati; phylum Bacillota; class Bacilli; order Caryophanales; family Staphylococcaceae; genus Macrococcoides; species Macrococcoides bohemicum. The sequence goes on along the minus strand of NZ_CP054482.1, from coordinate 464,369 downwards.
TCCGGGTCGTAATAAAAAATACAGTGCATTTGAATGGAACTACACGCATTTCAATGGTACTGATTATGACCATCGTACAGAACGAACTGGTATATTTAAAATTTTAGGCGAGAATAAAGACTGGAATGAAAATGTCGATCAGGAAAAAGGTAACTTCGATTATCTAATGTTTACAAATGTTGATTACCAACATCCCGACGTACGCGATGAGACGATCAACTGGGGAAAATGGTTTACTGATACATTAAATATTGATGGTATGCGTCTTGATGCTGTTAAACATATCGAGAGTTATTTTATACGTGACTTTATACACGCAATGCGTGAACATCGCGGACAAGATTTCTATTTTGTCGGTGAATTCTGGAATCCGGATCTTGAAGTGAACGAGAACTTTTTAGATGAAGCTGAATATAGCTTAGATTTATTCGATGTAAGACTACACTTTAACTTTAAAGCCGCTTCAGAAGGTGGCGCTGCTTATGATCTACGTCAAATATTTGATGGCACTATAGTTAAAGAGAACCCTGAACATGCAGTAACCTTTGTAGACAATCATGATTCTCAACCAGGTGAAGCTTTAGAATCATTTGTTAAAGATTGGTTTAAACAATCTGCATACGCACTTATCTTACTTCGTGAAGATGGTTTCCCTTGTGTATTCTATGGCGATTATTATGGTATCGGTGGAGATCATCCAATCGACGGTAAACAGATGGCGATTGATCCGTTACTCTATGTCCGTAAATTAAAAGCTTATGGCCAGCAAGATGATTACTTCGATCATCCAAATGTTGTCGGCTGGGTTAGACGTGGATATGCCGAAGATAAATCAGGATGTGCTGTCATCATTAATAACAGTGAACAACCTGCCGAAAAACAAATGTTTGTTGGTGAAGATCGTGCCGGACAAACTTGGTATGACTATACCGACACAATTGAAGAAGGTGTAGTCATCGATGAAAAAGGTAACGGCATCTTCAAAGTAAATCCAGGCAGTGTGTCTGTATATTGCGAAAAAGAAGCATAATTAAAAAGATGACTGATCAATTACATTGATGTAGTGAACCCAAAAAGTTGAACTTTTTATTAAGCTACTTTCATTAAAGCAAGATTTCTGTATTCTACAGGAGTCTTGCTTTTTAATTTTCTCTTCTTTCTGACTAAATTATAATACTCCATATAGTCAATAATCTCCTCTTCTAGTTCATCATAAGAATCAAATGTTTCTCCATAAAACATTTCTTGTTTTAAAATACCAAAGAAATTCTCCATCGGAGAATTATCAAGACAATTACCTTTTCTAGACATGCTTTGAATAATTCTATTCTTTTTCAAAGTTTGTACCCAAGATTTATGCTGATATTGCCACCCTTGATCGGAATGGATTGTAGTTCTATAGGGAAGGTCTGGAATTACATTAATTGCTTTTAACAATGATTCCATAACGAATTCCAATGTTGGACGCTTACTAATTGAATAAGAAATAATCTCTTTCGAACATACATCAAAAATTGTTGACAGATATAGCTTAGTTCCATTTTTAATGTTGAATTGTGTTACATCAGTAAGTAATTTTTGATATGGGCGATTAGTTACGAATCTACGATTCAATTTATTCTTAGCTGTTTTGCCAACTTTCCCTTTGTACGACTTATATGTTCTATTTCTATGCTTAAACTTTGTACAAAGTAAATTATTTTCTCTCATTATTCTAAGAACTTTTTTATGGTTAACTACAAAACCTAACTCTCTTAGTTCGTCGGTTACTGTACGATAACCTATCCTATTTTTATGTTTGTTAATGATTTCTTTAATCAAAGTAATTAAATAATTGTCTTTATGTTTAGTGACACTAAGTCGTAATTTCCAATAATGGTATACACTTTTCGCTATCATAGCTACTGATAATATTTCTTTTAACTTATAGTTAGATTCATTCCTTAACTCAATAATAGCAGCTACTATTTCTTTGTTTGATTTTTTCGAGCTAAGGATTGTAACTTTTTTTCGAGAGCAATTGCGATTTCTAATCTCCTGTTTTCCTCACGTAAGCGTATTAATTCTTGTCGTTCACTTTCGTTTAAACTAGTGTTATCAACCTTTTTATTTTTCATAGTTTTAGACGCACGACCCTTCGGTTTTGATTCTAAACCTAGGATACCATATTGATTGTATTTCATCTGCCACTGAGCTATTAAAGTAGGATTAGTAATATCAAAGATTCTAGCAGTTTCTTTATATGAAAGTTGATTAGTAATTCTATACTGAATGATTCTTAATTTTTCATCTGTTGAATATTTCTTTCTGGTCATACTGGATATAAGACCGTCAATACCGAAGGTATCAAATTGGTAAGTCCATGTTTTTAGTTGTGAAGGAACGATATCATATTTGTTACTTAATGAATCATAACCCATATTTCCTTCTTTATATTCTTTGATTAGTTTTAATTTAAAATCAAGATCATGCTTTTTATTCAAAATAAACACCCCTAAAGTTGAATTTTAAGGTTCAACTTTAGGGGTGCACTTCATGATCAGTCATCTTTTTCTTTTATTATAAATGTTTCACTTCAGGTAGTGGTTTAACCTGTGATTCAATCCATTCGCGCTTTTCTTCAAGGAATGGCGGTAATGAAAGACTTTCACCTAATGATTCAAGCGGCTCATTAACATCAAATCCCGGACCATCCGTTGCAAGTTCTATTAATATGCCTTGTCGCGTTCTAATATAAAGCGATTTAAAGAAATGACGATCTACGAAACCGCTTGATGATATATTATTCTCTTTAATAAAATCTATCCACTCTTGTAATTCATCTTCGTCTTTAACACGTAGAGCAACGTGATGCATGCTACCTTTACCTGGACGTTCTTTGGCTTCAGTATTATGCACTACTTGCAATTCATCCCCTGTACCACCAAGGTCTGAACTAAACGTTAGTATTTCCTGTTGTGTGACTGGATGCACAAATGTTCCTGTACTTCTATAGCCGAATATTTCTGTTAATACACTACTAAATCCTTCTGCATCTTGAACATCCATCTTAAACGGACCAAGACCTGTAATTCCAAATTCAACGGGTACAATACTTTTCTCCCATGGTGTACCTGCAGCTACACCCGAATTTGTACGGTCAGAAACTAACGCGAGACGTTGACCTTCAAAATCTTCAAACTCTAATGTTAGTCTATCATTCATCTCAATTGGTGCATCATGATGCACATTATATTGCTCAAAGCGTTCTTTAAAATAATGTATCGCTTCATCGCTTTTTACGCGCAATGCTATTTGCGAAATACTATTTGTCCCGCGATATGTGTTGCCGACGTTCGGAATTTCAAAGAATGTAATGTCTGTTCCAGGATTTGCCACGCCATCTGCATAGAATAGATGATACATTGACGGATCATCCTGGTTTACTGTCTTCTTCACTAAACGCATTCCTAATATCTCAGTGTAAAATACTAAATTTTTTGCAGCATCTTTTGTAATACCTGATGCATGATGTTGTCCCAATATTTTTCTCATGATTATCTACCTCTTTTAATTTTAAGATTTTATATTTAATTTATATTTAGTCTAAATCTAATCGTTATTATCTATGTTTAATCTTTCGAAGCAACTGTAATAATTCTTTTTGTTCGTCCTGATCAAGCCCACCGAAAAGTTCTTCCTGCAATGCAGTGTGTCTAGGTCTCAGTGTTTCAACAACGCGTTTCCCTTCGTGGGTTAATCGTATATACTTCACTTTCCACTCCTGAGAACGTTCTATTAACCCATCTGCTTCTAATTTCTTAAGTAAATGCGTAATATTCCCTTTCGTGACAAACATTAATTCTGATAGTTCATTTTGTGTACATCCAGGATGTGTATCTATTTGATTTAAACAATCGAAGTGACTGGATGAATAACCTGTCTCTTTTAATTGTTCGTTAATTTCTTTCAGAATATCGTTATAGATGCGTGCAATATTAAGCCAGACAAGATAACTTCTATTGGTTTCCATCTTCTCACCTCATTTATCAGTTTAACATTAAACTGATAAATATCAATAGACTAGCACTGAAGTACTAGTCATCTTCTTTATTCAAATCTTCACTGTCAGGATAGAATATTTCAGTTAAATAATACAGCAAACTTATGACTGCCAGGATAACAAAGAAATTTATCTTGATATGCTGGTAGTTAATATGAACACCAAAATAAAACACGATTGTTGATAAACCAATCGTCAATAGATGGAAATACCATCCTTGAAAATATTTATTATCAGATTGCATGCGTTTTACGTCATCTAATATATATTCTATGACGACAAGCAGGAAATAACCTATCGCAATATATGAACCATAATAGAAACTATTATCCATCATATTCTCATTATATGTAAATTCAGCCAACTTGAAATATATAAGGATACGACTTAAACCATACATTCCAAACGTAATCATCAAAATAAATGAGGCACCGGAGATCAATACAACTGATAAAACAAATAAAATCGTGAATATAGAACCTTTAGGAAATTTAAATTGTTTCATCAACTGCCCTCCTCATTACTTTTCCAATTTCCTTTTTTGTGCTAAATAATCTAAATATAGATTAACAAAGTATTTCGTTTTTGTGTAAAATAAAATAAACAAGGTTTTTATTTTACGTTTCAGTAAAATTTATACTTTTAATATTTGTTCTATTGAATTTTATTGTATAATAAAGGAATAACTTAATCGTTAAAGGAGATTTACACATGAACACTATATTGGTTACTGGTGGTGCTGGTTATATCGGATCACATACAGTTACAAAGTTACTTAATTCTAATTATAACGTAATTGTGGCTGACGACCTATCAACAGGGCACAGAGATGCAGTTGATAGCCGTGCAAAGTTTTATCAATGTGATGTAAGCGATGAGAAACAGTTCTCAAAAATATTTGATTTTGAACAGATTGATGCAGTCTTACATTGTGCTGGAAAGATTGTCGTAAGTGAGTCTGTAAAAGATCCATTAAAATATTTTGAACATAACGTATGTGGATTAAATAGTGTATTACGTGTTATTGCGGAAAAAGGTGTTAACAAATTTATGTTCTCATCAACTGCCTCTATCTATGGAAATAATTCATTTAATATTAAAGCAGTGGAATCTACACCTATTGCTCCAACCAACCCTTATGCTGAATCAAAACATATCGGTGAACAAATGATTCACTGGGTAAGTGAAAGATATGGCATCAATTACGTTATCTTTAGATATTTTAATGTGGCTGGAGCAATGCTGGATGGCTCTAATGGACTGCGCACTAAAAATCCAACGCACTTAATCCCTTCTATTAACAGCACATTGCTCGGGAAAAGAGAAGTGTTCGAAATCTTTGGCGATGATTACAAAACAGAAGATGGTACGTGTATTCGAGACTTTATCCATGTCTTCGACCTTGCAAAAGCACATCAACTTGGAATGGATTATTTATTTAACAATGGTACATCAACTGTATTTAACTTAGGTACAGAACAAGGTTATTCAGTAAAACAAGTTGTAGATGCGGCTCAAAAAGTAACCGGCCTAGCACTTAACAAAAAGATATCAGAACGTCGTGGTGGAGACCCGGATTTCGTGCTTGCGAATGCTACGAAAGCACGTGCAACACTTAACTGGACACCTGAATATACTTTAGATGATATGATTCTTTCTGATTATAACTGGCGAAAGAAATTATAGATTAATTTTAAAAGTGCCACACATCAAATTGTGTGACACTTTTTTGATTAGTTTATATTTTCAACGTTGTAAATCTGCTTTCCATCAATCACTGTACCAGCAACTTCTACTTTATGTAACTGAAGTCTATCTACTTTAAAAGGATCCTCTTTAAGTATTGTAAAATCAGCTATCTTACCTTCCTCAATCGTTCCATATTCTGATATATTATCTGCAACTTTAGCCGCTTCAGTCGTATAAAGGGATATCGCTTCAAACACACTTAGTGCTTCGACCATATTATAGCCATCACTCTTGTCCTCTGCTGCTTTACGATTTACTGCAGCAGCAATGCCTGACATCGGTCTGAAATCTTCTATCGGACTATCAGAACCTCCTCCGCAAATAATGCCTTTATCAAGTAATGACTTCCATGGATAGCTGTAACGGATACGCGAAGTACCAACTCTTTCGATTGCCCATGGAAAATCAGAGGCAACAAACATCGGCTGTATATCACATATTATATTAAGACGCGCCATTCTTTCGATTAAATCTTCTCTTAAGAAACTCACATGAATCAATCTATCTCGCCCACTACGTGGTGGATGAGCTTCTATCGCATCAAGCACCATTTCAACAGCTTTATCACCTATCATATGTACCGCGATATTTATATCTAAATCTCGCGCTTTTTTCACTTGCTCAGCAAGTTCGTCTGACGTATAGATTGCGAGTCCATATGTATCTTCATCACTATACGGTTCACTAAACAAAGCAGTTCTACCGCCTAATGCTCCATCTGCATAGAATTTCATCGCATCTGGTCTGAAATAATCATTATAATCAAAATCATATTGAACGACGTCTTCAATGACATCCGTATGACGCAAAATATTTAATCTAAAAGGATTATCCTTATTAATAACATTTTGATAAGCATTCAATACATCTTTGAAATCATTATAGTAAGCAAGATCCTCTGTATGAACACCTGTTAAACCTGCTTGAGTAAATTGCTGTACTGCATATTCAACATGTCCTGTTAGTGACGCTTCATCTTCTATTGATGCAACTTCAAACATTGCTTCCATGGCATTATCATGCACCCAACCGTTCAACATGCCGTCTACCTTTTCATAATGACCACCTGGCATATCAGCTACATTGTCATTGATATTAAAATACTCAAAAACACTTGAATTAACGATTGCTGCATGTCTGCAAACACGCTTGATAATCACCTTCTTGTCAGTGATTGCATCAATATCATCTTTCGTTATTTTATATCCATCTAATTGATTTTCATTGTACCCTTCGCATATTAAAAAGCTACCGTCATCCATATTTTCAGTTGCATTACGAATCTTTTCGATGATAATCTCTATGTCATCATCATCTTTAAAGTTCACACCTCTCAGTGCAATTCCTGTTCCAACAAGATGAATATGAGTATCTACAAAACCCGGAAACATTGCTTTACCGTTTAAATCTATGTATCTAACATCTTTTAATTCCGGTACTTCTTGATAAATCGCTTTTATGCGATTGCCATCAACAAGCACTGCCTGAACAGTTTCATTATCATGCTTCATTGTATAGATTGGACCGTTAAAATATAATTCCAAGATCATCCCTCCAAATAAAAAAAGATATACTAATTAATATTAGTATACCTTAATTATCTGAAGATTTAAAATTCTAATCCTAAAGCTTTAAATGTATCACCTTCACTTAAATCGCCGGCTTCATAACCTTTTTTAAACCATTTCATACGGTCAGCACTTGATCCATGTGTAAATGTATCTGGATTTGCTCTACCAATTGCTTTTTCCTGAATAGTATCATCACCTACAGCATGCGCTGCTTTAATCGCTTCTTCCAGGTCCCCTTCATCAGTGTAACCCATTTCCTGTGCATGTTTCGCATACACACCAGCTAAATAGTCTGCCTGTAACTCAACTGCTACTGAATATTTATTGTATTCAGTTTCAGATAATTGATTTCTTAATTGGTGGAATTTCGGTAGGATACCTAATTCATTTTGTACGTGGTGACCTACTTCGTGTGCAATAACGTAAGCCATCGCAAAGTCTCCAGGTGCATTAAACTTTTTATCTAATTCATCCATGAAAGATAAATCAATATAAACTTTTTGATCTGTCGGACAGTAGAAAGGTCCCATCTGTGCACTTGCATTACCACAGCCTGAACGGACACCATCCGTATATAGCACTAGTTTAGGTTCAGTATATGTACGATCATATTTCTTAAATAATTCATGCCATACATCTTCAGTATCTTTAAGAACAACTGAAGCGAACTGGCCACGTTCATCTAATGACTGTTCAGTCTTAGTATCTACTTGCTCAGCCTCTTTCTTTACGTTACCTGTTTCAAACGGATTATCTTGAGAGCCAGAACCACCAGATGTTGCCCCATTGTCTTGCGTTTGTTCTTGTTGTGATGAATCTCCACCAAGAACACCACCTAAATCTCCAGGATTACCACCCATTAAAACGAAAATTATCATTACAACAATACCTAAACAACCCATTCCGCCTCCGCCGATAACCATCGGGCTACCGCCGCCTGAGAATCCGCCACCAGATCCTCTAGCATCTTCAACGTTCGAACTACCTTGTCGCCCTTGCCATTTCATATATGTTCCCCCTACTCGGTTGATTGCTTACATAATAGTTAATATTAAGTACCCTAAATTGCTATGTCGCAATCATAAAAATGTTACAAAATTTATTTAAACGCTTTTATTGCATCGATTGAAGATAGGCCTTCGACGACAAGGTACTGACCATTTGCAAATCGTTTCACTTTAACTTTCTCTTCATTTACCTGATCACCATATATTTTATTGACGTAATATTCTTTTACCGGGTGTGCTAGCTTCTTTTTATTTTTATGTGTTATTAACTTTTTCTTCACGTATCGCTCCGGTAACCAAATATGATCTTTATAGGATAGATGAATCTTAACTTTCATCTTATCTCCGACATAAAGATTTTTATGATGATCTAAACTACCTTGATATAAAAAGCGCTGTGTATTAGATTCAGGATTTACTGCTACCTCTTCATATGTATCCACAGTTCCATTGTATAATTTATCTTTGTTTTGCACGTGTTTAGCATCAAACTTCAATCCTTCTTCAAGGAAGTCAATCTGCTTTCTACTTGTTGTACCTTCTACAAAGTACTTCTTATCTGTCACAACGAGAATTGGTTTTGTCTGTGCTTTTTCTGAGAATTTCTCTATTTGAGCCTTATCCAGTTTAACAACTCTTCCGTCAGTACTTGCCTTAACTGTTAAATCATCAATTTTTCCTGAAATTTGTGTCTGCTTTTCCTTTAATATATCAATATTGTTCTCTGCTTTAGATAGTTCAGAATCCAGCCAGTTTAACTGAGCTTCAATTTCATCAAGCTTATTTTGAGAAGAAGTATCACTTTGGACCATTTCCATCGCCAGGATTTGTCCTTCTATCTGATCTTTTTCTATCATCTTATTATCTAATGAAAGCCCAACTTCTTTTTCTTTAGAGAACAGGGATTCATCATTATATGTGAACAATGGATCACCTTTTTGTACGGTATCCCCTAGTTCCACATGCATTTGAACCGCTTCTTTCTGTTCACCTTCCTGAAAATAGTTCGATAAGTTCAGCTTAACTTTACCATCGACATTTAATACGTGTGTCTTTATTCGTTCATCAATTTCAATCGTATTCTTCTTGTCCTGCTCTTTTAAGTATAAAAATATGACACTTGCTAATACTAATGCAAGTACAATTAACGATAAGACAACCGGCAAAAACCATTTATTCTTCATTACATTCACACGCCCTATGCCTAAAATTTCAATTTATAATGCAAATAACATTACACATCGTTTATTACTTTAATATATACATCCAGAAGATTTAATTTTCTGTTATTAAATTTAAGTTATTTAATGATACGGTCATCATCTGATTTAATATGTGAATTAAAATCATCCATATTAATCTTTTTTTGAGATTGATAATACTTATACGTTAGTCCGATAAGCATTAAAGCAGCAAATAAAGATACAAATCCCATCCAGCTAACTTCTCCGCGTCCGGGACCAAGAATGTAATAGTATGATAAATAGAGATTTATAGCCACAAGTGCTAACATCATGATGATGACATAAATATGTGTTTTAGATTTCAAGTACTTCACCTCTACAATAATTTATTATTGATTAAGTCCTGTCGCGCTGTTTCAACACTATCTTTACCTTCTTTATTTTTTAACGGACTAAATTCACTTGCACGATCAACTTGTAGTGTCTTAAATGATTGACCGTAACGGAAGATGTCAAAATAAAACTTCTCAAACTTTAATGTTGATTGCTTTACAGGATTTAAATCACTGTCTAATTGCTCTAAATTTTTGATTGCTAAGTGATATGGTAATTCACTTTCAGCATGCGCTATTAAATAATCTAATTTAAAGATGTGAATACCAATATTTGCGTTACGATATGTATTCTCTTCACCTTCAGGTAATTCAGTGTACTCCATAACTTGTTTAACACCTTCAACTTCAATAACACGTCCTACACTTTCATTATCCTTAGCTGCAATTGTCTTTGTAGTAACATCTGACTGACTGTCTACTGCTAATCCACAAAGCATTGGATCTAACACTTTTACGAGAACATTATCAATATTATTGATATAAAGATATTCTACGCCTTTATCCTTTAAATCTTTATTTACACCAGATGAATGCAATGCTTCAAAAATACCACCATTTCCATTCGGCGTTGTAAGAAGTGATTGTTCTTTATTTAATAATAATTCACCTGACTCACTCAATGCCACGATATTCGGTTGCTTAAAGAACGTAATATTTTCTTTTGGCATACCAAAATAATGATGTGCTTCAAAGTAAGCTAATGTTTCCTCGTGATTAATGTCACTTGTCATAATCGTCCATGGCATATTGATGTTATATGTTTCATTATAAGCAATAATTTGTTCAGCCTGAAATTCAAACAAACTTTTCCCATCAAATTCAAATGTACCTTTAGGCCCTGGATGTTCTAAACGTGTACCTTGACCACCAGCCATCAATACAGGTGCTATTTTAAGTTGTCTAATTGCTTCTAATCCTTTTTCTTTATATGTATTTCGTATTTCTTCTGACAATTCATCTTTGATGATTGTCTCAACGTCTTTAATTTCACCTTGTGGTAACTTTACCTCTCGATTAACATAAACTTCATCATATAACTTTTTGATGCTATCAAAATTCTGCTGCTCCAGCATATTTTGTAACTCAACCTTTTTATCATTAGATAAGCGCTCTAATTGTGCAGCTAAAGTTGTATGACCGTATTGTTTTAATTTATTGTTCATCCGTGAAATTCTCCTTATACTTTATTATTTTAAAATTATGTTTATTCATATTTTATCATGATTAGTTTAGCCATACTAATGCTCTATGAAACATTTCTATATAAAATAGATACATCGTTAACACACTAAAAGTCGTTGCAAGTGACAAATCTAAAATCCCACCAGTCTTAAATGTAAAAGGGAAAACAATTTTCTTATCTATCGGGAAGAATAAAGTTACGCCACGCGGTGTTAACATATCTAATAACAAATGGCTGATTACACCGAGTACTGCACTGATCACATATATCGTATTAACATTCAGTACAATTAGTAATATACCTGTAAGTAACATAAAAAAGATTGAATGCGTCAGTGTACGATGTCCAAAAATAAGTGCAATTAACGAACTGATTGGCCATATCTTTTTCCCGAGCCTGCTACCAGCATGGCAAATATCAGGTACAATACTAAACAGTGCTGTAGTACCGATAATACCGGCAAAAGAACTGATATCATAAGCAGCATTCATCCCATAAGATGTGCCGATTAGCACACCGAGTGCTACATGCGTTTTTCCGGTCATTGGACACATCTCCTTCATATTTAACACTTCTGTGAAACACATCACATATTTATTGAAATATATTTCACATATTATTATACTAGCATTATAAGTCAATGAGTATTAAATAAATGAAATAACCCCCTTTATTTCGCCCAACTCATTCTAGTCAAATGTTTATGACTACATTTGAACACAAAAAATCGACTCATTTTAGTTTGAGTCGATTTTTTTATGTTCTTGTCATCCATTTTAAAGCTTCACGTTCTGACAATGGTGAGAGTTTAATGGAAAGTTATTTTTCATATAACTTTCCATCGAATGTTGATGTTCATTATTTTTTAGAGGATTGTATGCTGTTTTAATATCATTGATGGTTATCATCTGAATTGTCCTGCACTGCTGATCTCGATTGTTGCTTTGTATCTTCTTTTGTCAGCATATTTTTTTGTTCTGTCGTTTTCGATTCATTCGTTCTTATTTCATCAGATTCTGTTGTTTGTGGCGGTTCCGTTGTTGGTTCTGTTGTTTTTGGTTCTGTCGTTTTACCAGGTGTAACAGGGATGACTTCAGTTGTAATCGGGACAGTGCTCTTCTGTTCATTTGTGACCTTCTCTTGTTTCTCAATAATCTTCTCTTCAGTTTCGGTTTGAACTGCCAAATTACATTGACCACTTCTACAAATATAGCCCTCACTCGTCAGATTGTTCCATGCTTTTGAATATTCAGAGGTGTGACTAATGTCCTGACAATCAGCTTCTTTTTCTTTACCCGGGGTCACAAGACAAGTTCTTGCAAGATTATAGCGTTCTGTATCATAGCTTCTTGATGTTTGAACAGTTTTAGAAGTTGATGTACTGTTCTTGTCGTTCTTTTGCTTGTTACTATGCTTTTCTTTTTTCACTGTTTTTTTAGTTTCATCAGTCTCTTTCTTATCAACCGGTGGTTTTACTTTCACTTCTATATCAGGCTGATGATCGACTTTCTTAGGTTCTTCTTCTGCTTTCCCACATGCACAAAGTACTACTGACATAAGCAAAATACTTATCCACTTTTTCATTGTTTCTCTCCTTAGATGTATGAAATTAACAACATACAATGTAAGTATTATACCACATGCATTAAAAATGTGTAGAAACACTATTTATTCTGCACTTAAGCATCATTTAAGCATGACATAATAGAGTTTTGCTATGATGATGATAGAAAAGACGGAGGTGTATATATGCAGGAAAATACAAAAGGCGTACTCTACGCAGGTGGTGCATATTTATTATGGGGATTACTCCCTACGTATTGGCGCTCGGTCGATAGCTTCAACTCGTATGAGATATTATTTCATCGCGTTATCTGGTCAGCTGTATTCATGGTAATCTTGATTGTCGCATTAAAGAAATGGAGCACCTTTAAAACAGACACGAAAGCGTTATTCCATCGTAAAAAAGAATTGATTGCACTAATTGTTGCGAGTGTCGTAATTATGGTGAACTGGGGTATCTTTATCTGGGCGATCAACAACCACCATGTGTTGCAGGCAAGTCTTGGATATTACATCAATCCATTGATGAGTATCGCACTTGGATTTATATTTATGAAAGAACGTTTTAATTTATTAGAGACATTTGCGATTATCTTTGCAGCAATCGGTGTGCTTTATATGACGATGAGTAGTGGAACTTTCCCTCTCTTATCAATTATTCTTGCTTTGAGTTTTGCATTATATGGACTGATGAAGAAGTTTGTCAATATCGATGCCATCTATAGTATTGCGCTTGAAACAATCATTTCATTACCAGTTGCAATTGTTGGTCTCATACTGTTAGCGAAACAAGGCGAACAACACTTTGGTATGAATCATACGAGTTTTCTAATACTTTTTGCCGGAGTTGCTACTGCAGTGCCACTCATCATGTTTACTGCAGGTGCAAAGCGTATCCCATTATCTTTAATCGGCTTCTTACAATATATTTCACCAACCTTAATATTATTGCAAGGTGTCTTTTTGTTCGGGGAGTCATTTAGTATGACCGATCTTTTAACTTTCTTCTGTATATGGACGGGTCTTATCCTTTATAGTTACAGTAAATACATGCAATTTAAGACAATGAAACGTAAAAAACTGCTCAGTTAAAATCACTGAGCAGTTTTTCTATTCAAAGATATATTTATTCTGGCTTGAGATGAAAGCAAATATAAACATCAAAATGGTAATTACGAAGAACATAATATAACTCGGTGTGTGACTATTAAATACATCATGTAAATATCCGAGCAGCATAGGACCAATTGCTGCTACAAAATATCCAACCGATTGACCGAAGCCTGACAATTCAATCGCATCTTCAGTAGTCTTAGCACGTAGTGAGAAGAACAACATGCATAGACTAAATGCCGCACCACCTGCCAGACCAGTCGCTATCATGGCAATGACGATAAATATTGTCTTGCCGACTAACAATGCACTGAAGCCAATTAAAAATAATGCTGTAAATAAATACACAAGTGGACGTTGATTTTTCATTTTCATTGCAATAACAGGCATCAGGAATGTCATCGGTAATTGAGCAAACTGATTGAGCATTAAATAATAACCCGCTGCTTCCTGATCAACGCCATAAGACATTAAAATATCTGGAAACCAAGTAACAGTTGAATAAAAGTTCATCGACTGAAATCCCATCATTAAAGCAATTGCAATCGCAAGTTTAGATTTGTATATAGGACGCTTACTTTCTGTTACAGATAACCTTGGATTATACTTTAGTTGTGGCATCCATAGTAAAATACCAGCAATACTAAATAATATCCAGAACCCTAGTGAATACTGATATCCCCCATCATTAACCTTACTTAATGGCACACTTAAACCACCACCGATACCAGCTGTCATATTCATCGTCGCAGCAAATACACCCGTCATCAACCCCATCTGTTCAGGAAAACGCCATTTTACAAAGCTCGGAAGTATTACATTTCCTATTGCTATACCAATACCAATCAATACCGTACCCGTTAATAACATAGAGATGTCAGGAATAATACGAATGATAAGACCAAAGAGTAGAATAAACATGCCAATCATTAATGCAACACTCAGCCCTACAGAACGAGAGAAACGCGCCACAAACGGTGACACAATCCCGAACATAATCAGGGGAATCGTCGTTAGCATTCCAAGTAAGGATTTCGGAAGATCTAATGCATCACCTATTTCTGAAATCATCGGACCAATTGCTGTGAGCGGTGCTCGTAAAGTTGAAGCAACGACAACAACACCGAGTAGTAATACATACATTTGAAATTTTTTATTCAATATTATCCTCCTTAATTTCTGCCTTTCTATTGTTTGTTTTATTAATTCAATCATATCACGTAATTTTCATTCTTTTTCGGGAAAAAACATCGGTTTAATTGTAAGTCGTCACAAAAAGGGGTATATTTATGGTATCAAATAAATAAGGATGTGTATTAAAAATGGCAATGAGAATTACTAAGAACGATAAAGAAGTAAATATCAAATGGCGTGTTGCTGACATCACAATTCCGAACGAAGACATCTTAAGCGTGAAAGAAGATACAAACATTTACGCTGGTGCAGATGAGAATAACGATGAGAAAGTAGTACGTATCGGTTCAACTTTTGGTAAAACTAATCGTATCCTTTTAGACACTAAAGATAAAAAATACATCATCTACACACACAACGACAAAAAAATCATCAATGAATTAAATAAGTAATTGTAATACGATGGAGGCCGGATTTATATACGGCCTCTTTTTATGTTTTTTTATATTATCATTTCAACCATTTCCACCACACGCCTTCTATAATAAGCATCATCATTCATATTACTATCCTCCCTTCGCCTAATTTTGTTACTATAAACGTGAAGGTAAAGGAGGCAATACAATGGAACAATTAAAAGGAAAAGTTGCTTTAATTACAGGTGGTTCTAGTGGTATCGGTCTTGAAATTGCGAAAGCTTTAGCTCAGGAAGGCGTAAATATTGCAATTACCGGACGTAACTTTGATAAGTTAGAATCAGCTATCACAACACTCGATCAATACGATATCGATACGACAGCGATTGTTTGTGATAATAAAAATGCAGAAGATATTAAAGCTTGTGTCGCGCACGTTCTTGAAACATTTGAGCAAATTGACATATTAGTAAATAACGCAGGTGTAATGAAAAATGCACCGTTCTTAGAAACATCAGAAGCGTTATTAGATGAGCTCATCCAAACAAACGTATACGGTCCATTCCGCTTTATGCAGGAAGTAGCACCAGTCATGATTAAACAAGGTCAAGGCGATATCGTTAATATGAGCTCTATGTCAGCAGTGAATGCTAATGCCAATTCAAGTGCTTATTCTGCCACTAAATTTGCACTTTCTGGTATGTCTGATAGCTTTATGCGAGAAATGCGTCCGCATAATATCCGTACATTTCTAATTCATCCTTCAGCAGTGCTAACAGACTTAATCGGTGAACCGTCACTTGAACCTGAAACGATGACGCATCCTGAAGATATTGCTGAAGTTATTGTGAGCCAATTAAAATTAAATCGACGTACATTTGTTAAACAAAATCAAATCTGGGCGACAAACCCTATCAAAAAATAAGGAGGCAAAATAATGTATATCGTAACAAACAGAATTAAAATGAAAAAAGGTTTTGCAGAAAAAATGGCGCCTATGTTTACTAAAGGTGGCGATATATCAGAGCTTAAAGGATTTAATAAAATTGAAACTTGGTCAATTCAGAACTTAGAAGAATATGACGAACTACATGTAAACACTTGGTGGGAAACACTAGAAGATTTCGAAGCATGGAAAACGAGCGATGCATTTAAAAAAGCGCACGCACAACGTGGTAATAAATCAGATACTGAGAAACAGGAATCACCGATGCTAGGTTCAGAGATAGTAATTGCAAAACTTGAAACAGAGATTGGTAAATGATTAAAGTTGTATTCACCTATACAACTAAAAATGAATATCTCCCTGAACTGATACATAAGTTTCAGGCATCGGCGGATCACAAATTCAATTCAATGCCATCGAGTACCGATATTAAAATGTATAGACAAACAAACGACACAACAACGATAATCGTTCTAGATATTTTCTACAATTCAATAGCTGATTACGAAGCACGCACAGCATTTGAACGTCGTCAGGATGATTGGAATGCCATTTGGTTTGCAGATGATATTAAACATACACTTGAGTCGGTAGAAATATATGAATGTTTATAAAAATAAGCCCGAACTGTTTAAACAGTTCGGGCTTATTTTACACTTTTTTTTTGACAGCCTTAAAAGATTAAATGTGCCATAAGCGTTATAATCGGCAAGCAAATAATTGTTCTCATCAAGAAGATGACGAATAATTTTGGCAGACTAACCGGAATTTTAGAACCTAGAATCACCCCACCTACTTCTGATAAGTAGATTAATTGTGAAATACTAAGTGCGCCTATTACAAAGCGTGTTAAATCTGACTTTACATCTGAGATTAGAATTGAAGGCAGGAACATATCTGCAAATCCAATTAATATTGTTTCAGATGCAGCAACTGCGTCTGGTATTTGCAATAAATTAAGTAAAGGTACAAACGGCAGCCCTATATATGTAAAGAACTTCGTATGTTCTGCGACAATCGTTGCTAATGTTCCGATTGCCATTACTACTGGTAATACGGCAAACCACATATCCCCAACAGTCTTCACCCCTGATAACCAGAACAGTTTCCATCCTGGCGCTTTAATTGCCTTAACTGTCGCATTGTGATAACCATAACTTACAATCGTATGTCCTTCAGGTGTCGTCTCATCAATAATTTCTGTACTGCCATCTGCATATTGATCTGGCACTTTTGATAATGGCCAGATACGTGGCATAATCATCGCTGCAATTAAGCATGATACGATAACCGTACCGTAAAAGGCAAAGAAATGATTCATTAACCCTACTTGTTCACACACTACTATCGCAAACGTAATCGATACAACTGAGAATGATGTTGCAATAACAGTCGCCTCTCGACGTGTAAAGAAATTCCCTTCATATTGCCTAGAAGTAATCATTACGCCTACTGTCCCATCTCCAATAAACGAAGCCAGATTATCAACCGCTGATCGTCCTGGCAATGTAAAAAGTGGGCGCATCACTTTCGAAAACATTGGACCTAAAAATTCAAGTAAACCATAATCCATTAAAAATGGTAAAAACAGACCTGCAAAGAAAAAGACTGCAATTAAAGTTGGCAATAACCCAGAATAAATTAATTGTCCTGTGGCTTCTGTATCAACAAAAGGAACATTCATTTTAAAATAAACAATCGTTGCAAATACTGCACCTATTAACCTAACAATGCACCATATCCAGTTCACATTAAATAAAGTATTAATATAAGACGATTTAGGTTTACTAATAAAACTAAAATAAAATGTACATAATATCGAAATCATAATTACACTATAAATCAATGTCGGTGTTGTATTACCCAGTACATTTAAAAACCACTTGGCAAGTACAGCCACAGGCAAACTCGTCTTACCATCAACTTGTAGTGGCGTTAAAAATAAAAATATACCTAATAAACTTAAAATAATAAATTTCATTTGACCTATTTTCCAGGTCTTCTTATCATATTGTTCCATTACTTCCCTCCATTTTTTATTCACAAAAATTAATATTTATACATTAACACACTCAATTTATTGTGTAAATACTATTTTAAAATATTCATTTTTTTGAACATTCGAATAATAAAGACCATAATAATACCCAATCGATAATGTCGATTGGGTATCCAGTTTTATTTCACTTCTTTATAATATAGATTTTTATCAGGTATGCTTGGATGTAGATGCATATTACCTTTTAGCAATTGCCAATCATTCTTATAGTAGAATGTATTTGCAACGATATCATGCACATCACTTGTTAAATAATATTTACCTGCTGGAAGTGCTGCAAGCAACTTCGTTCCTATCCCACTATGTTTATTATTCTTATCGACAGCGATGGAAAGAATCTCAAATGCACCATTTAATTTTTCTTTCTCATCAGCTGTTAAATATCGATCGATTAATTCACGATAAAATTGTTTACTCTCACTCGTATAACCATATAAATAACCATTGATATTACCAAACTGATGACTAATCAATGCTTTAAATCCCGGTGTTTCACTATACTTTAAAATATTTGCTACCATTTCTTTATGGCTTCTCGCATCTTCGAAATTTGTTAAATAAATCTCAGCAATTCGATCCACTGCATCTTGAAGTTCTTCATTAGTTAGTTCCTGAATCATGCCCATCACTCCTTGACAACCTTTATGAAAACCTTTTCATTATCATTATGACCTTTTATAGCGCTTTTGACAATGAATTTTTAGAAAATTGCCGCTTCTAAAGCTTCAATTTCAGCAATACCCATTTCATCGCCATCTTTACGGAAATAGCGTTTCGCTTCAGTGAAGTAAGATTTAGCTTTATTCATCTCTTCCTGTGCCGCATATAATTCACCTAATGCACGGTTAGAAATCGCAATACTTAAATCATCTTCTGACTGTTCAGCTAATTTTAAAGATGCTTCAAGTGACGCTTTCCCTTCATCATATTGATTATTTAATAATTGGACATATCCTAACTCGTATAAATTTACAGATTGTTTAATTGTATCATCACTAAAGTTGGCATCGATTAATTCAGCTTCTTTCTTAAAGTATGCAATCGACTGATCGAACTCTGCATCCATTCTTTCTACTAATCCTAATTGATGATATGCCATTTGTTGTTCTTCTGCATCTTCAGAATTTAATAAGTTATTTAATGATTCGCGTGCTTTATCAAAGTGATTATCCGCTGCATAAATATATGCCGCATTTAATTGATAGTCCGCGTAATCTTCATCACCTGGATTGATATTATTTCCAATTTCCTGTAATAACTTTGTCGCCTCTTCAATATCACCATTCTCAAACTGTTCAAATACTAAATCGATTTGTTCATTATAATTCATTGTCATGCTCCTCGCTTTGTTTTGTTTTTTGTAATAGACTTGTCGCAATTGCTGCAAATATATCGCCAATAAATGATAGTATTGCTCCCTTGATGCTCACCTCTCTTTCATTGTATAGTGTTTATCATAATTATTCATCTGATAACATTAAGGATGTACTTTTTTATTTTTACTGATATAATTTCTAGTGCACGCTATATTGAAAGGATCTATTATGACACGTCTTAAATTATTTACTTTTATACTTAGTATCTTTGTTGTTGGAATGGTCGAACTGGTAGTTGCAGGTATATTAACGCTTATCAGTGATGATTTAAATATTAATCAATCTCTGACCGGTCAATTAGTCACTATCTATGCTTTTACAGTTGCTATTTGTGGTCCAATTCTCGTGAAACTTACCGAAAGATATAATCCGAAATGGATATTGCTCATCAGCATGATTATCTTTATTATTGGAAATACGATTAATGCGGTAGGTGATACATTTACCGTCATCGTCATCGGACGTATTATTGCTTCTGCGGCATCAAGCATTATCGTTGTAAAGCTATTAGCGCTCACTGTCGTCTTAAGTAAACCTGAAGAACGTGGGAAAATGTTAGGTCTTGTATACATCGGATTTAGTGGCGCTAATGTATTTGGCGTACCTATTGGCACAAAAATCGGTGAAATGTTCGGTTGGCGTGCGACATTCTGGATGATTGTTATAGTGAGTATTATTGCAACCATCCTCTTAATGTTTCAGTTACCAAATAAAATTAATGTACAGGCGGAAGATGAAAACAAACATTCAAAACTACTGTATCCGGCAGAAGCTGCAAAATATATCGGTATCACATTCTTTATATTAGCTTCAAACTATATCGTGTTTACTTATATTAGCCCGTTAATGATCAGTCATGGGTATACGCTGCAACACGTCTCTATTCTATTATTCGTTTGTGGTTTAGGTAGTATTGCGGGAACAAGTTTAGGTGGGATGATGGCAGATAAAATTGGTAGTAAGAAATGGTTGATCATCGCCTTATCTGTATTTACGCTATCATTACTTTTCTTTAATATCGCTTTACCATTTTACTTTGTATTACTATTCGTGATGCTTGTCTGGAATATCTTTGAATGGGGAACAAACCCAGCCATACAAATCGGTATCATAAAGCAAGTAGAAGGTGATTCAAGCACTATCATGGCTTGGAACATGTCAGCATTAAACGCGGGTATCGGATTTGGTGCGTTAATTGGTGGTATTATTGTAGAAACATTCTCTTTATCTGTTGCTCCTTATTTATCAATCCTATTTGCGATTATCTGCTTAGGATTAGCATCATCTATCAAGAGAGATTAATACAAGCAGTCACCTACCTGAATACCAGAACAAAATAAAAAATAAACACACTTTATCAGTTCAAATGATAAAGTGTGTTCTTTTTTTGCGCATAAAATATTTAGTGCAAATTTATATTGTTCCGTAATAGAGTACTGATTCATTTGGCACGATTACTTTGCCATCTTCAGCGAATTCATCAAACAGGTTAGCTAACTTTTCTACAAACGTATCATATTGTCTATCGCCTTCTACTAATGCATATGATGCGGACAACAAACGATCGATAAATCCTTGTTTATCATACGTTAATGGGAATTCATAAGACTGCTTAGCATATTTACCTCCAAAGAAATCTGAGATACTTTCTTCAGAATAATGCACCCCACCACCGTAACCGATAAATCCTTTAAAGTTTGGACAGAATGCAGAATAAATTTCTGCGGTCTTTACATTAATCGGTGCTTCTTCTATACGCGTATTCCAGACGAGACAAACCGGACCATTCCCTTTTAATATTCTTCTACATTCTGCTTTAAACGCATTTTGATCAAACCAATGAAAACTTTGTGCTGCAGTAATCATATCAACGGTATGAGATTCAATTTCTGTACTTTCTGCTGGTCGTTCATGTATTTCAAGTTCTTTACACTTTAATGCCAGACGGAGTTGTGCTGCCATCGCACTATTCGGTTCAATCGCAATAACTTTTGCGCCTAGATCCAGTAATAGTTCAGTGAATATACCAGTCCCCGCACCAATATCAGCAATCGTTGTCGTCTCATCAATCGAAAAAGTTTCTTTCATATAATCCATTAACGCACAAGCATATTTAGGTCTGGAATTCCGATACTGTTCTACTTTTTCACTAAAAAGTTCTTTACTGTACATATAACACCTCTTTAACGTAATCGATCTTGAATGATACCTATTGCACCTAAAAATCCATAAATTATTACCGGCCCGACAAATTTAAAACCACGCTTCTTCAACTCTTTACTAATTTGTTGAGATAAAGCGTTATCTGCAGGCACTAAACTTTCTTCTTCAAAATATGTAATCACTGGTTTAAAGTCTGTAAATGACCATATGTATCGATCAAAGCTACCAAACTCCTGCTGAATCTCAATAAATTTCTGCGCATTATTAATGATACTACCAATCTTTAATTTATTTTTAATCATCGCATCTGACGTCATCAGCCGATCAAAGTCATCAGCTTCATACTTTGCGATTTTCTGATAATCAAATTGATCGAGAGCAGCACGCATGCCTTCCCTGCGTTTCAGTATCGTCAGCCATGAAAGTCCTGCCTGCATCCCTTCAAGCACGAGCATTTCAAAGAGATATGTATCATCATGCGATGGAATACCCCATTCATTATCATAATATTCGGTCATCAACGGATGACTATCTGCCCAGCTAAATCTCATGCTGTCACCTTTTTCTTTGTAAATTACTTACTTATTGTATCATTTAAGCAACTTATCTACTACTATAAAAAAGAAGTACACAATGTATGTGTACTTATCTATAAAAAATTAATCCTATAATAATACCGAGTACGACGATAACCCACGGTGGCAATTTTACAAAATATAATAAAATAAAAAGTATTAAACTAAATACAATATCCTTCCAGTGCGTTACAGTATGCAAGATAATCGGATTAATCCATGCAGCCCCTAATATACCGATAACACCGGCATTAATTCCTTTTAATGCTTGTTTCATCAATCGATGCTCACGAATAACAGCCCAGAACGGCAAAGTACCGATCACTAATAAAAAAGCCGGTAAGAAGATTGCTACCATAGCGACGAGTCCACCTATAACGCCAAATAAACTTGCGCCAACAAATGAACCAAAGGTAAACAATGGACCAGGCATCGCCTGTGTTAAGCCATATCCAGCAAGGAATGTATCGATATCCATCATATCCGGTACGAAGGCACTTTGTAACAGTGGTAATACGACATGACCTCCACCAAATACCAGTAACCCTCCACGAAACAATCTGTCAAACATATGTAGCCAGTCATTATTAATCACCTGGGCAATAATCGGTAGTCCAATCATTAAACTAACAAGCAATAGTAACGCAGCAATGCTCATTGATTTCGAAACTTGAATCGAGATTGGCGCATCTTTTTTCGTTTCAACTTTATACAGTAACATACCCATTAATCCGGAAGCGATAATGATTAAGATTTGCGTATATGCTGTTGGAAATACAAGTGCAGTGCATAAACTGATTAAAAAGATCATGATGGCTGTTAAATTGTTTAACGTGGTCTTACCCATTCCAACTAATGCATATAATACGACTGCACTTGCAACGATGAGTAATCCTTTTATAAAATCCAGATCCATATCGAGTGCCTTCATAAAGTAGACTGACGTAATCAGGATAAAGACTGACGGTAATGTAAATCCTAAAA
Source organism: Macrococcoides bohemicum (assembly GCF_016865215.1). Lineage (NCBI taxonomy): Bacteria > Bacillati > Bacillota > Bacilli > Caryophanales > Staphylococcaceae > Macrococcoides > Macrococcoides bohemicum. The sequence goes on along the minus strand of NZ_CP054482.1, from coordinate 440,909 downwards.
AGGCTAATATTGCGCCAAGTATTCCCCCTCGCATTAAACCTATGCCGATACCGACCTGACTCGATGCCGGCCCAGGCAGGAACTGACATAGACTGACAAGGTCCTGATATACTTTATCGCTTAGCCATTTTCTTTTCTCGACATATTCAGCCCGGAAATAACCAAGATGCGCAACTGGTCCTCCAAAGCTCGTCACGCCAAGTTTTAATGCAACAAAAAATATTTCTAATAAACGTCCCATAAGCCACCTCCTTGATTTGTTGAGTTTATCATAACGAATATTCAGTACAGTTATGTTACAACACTTTAAAGATTATGTAAGGTTTAAGAGAACATATTGAGTTACGGTTTAAAATTTCTCGAATTTATGACATTATTAAAAAGAACTATTGAAATCAATGCATGGAAAACGATTTCATATTATAATAAACCTACACATCAAATTAGGAGGTCCAGATAGTGAACACAGTAAAGATAAAATCACATAAATATCCAGATAGACCTCACGTAGAAGTAGAAGGGAAATTACTTTCTGAAACACCACATTACTTTTTTGTAGTATGTGAAAAAAATTCTCTATTAAAACATTTCATTAAAGACGAAGAATATTTACTTGATTACGATACGCTTCATTTTCTTTCTAAATATCATGGATATACGGTATCAATTTCAATCGATGAACAATATAAACCCGTTAAGATTTTTTGTAATATCTCAACACCTTGTCAAAAGGATGACGAAGGTAACATTACATATATTGACCTGGATATGGATTATGTCAAATCGAATACAGGCCAATGGTTTTTAAGAAACAATGACATGTTCTTAGATAATACAAAGCGATATAACTATCCTCTGCAGTTAACCAATTTCGCTCTTGTTTCATTGCAGGAACTTAAAACAAATATTAAAAATAATGTATTTCCATTCGGCATTGATAATTTTAAAGATGTCGATGGACCGATAAAATAAGATGCTCTTTTTAGAGTATCTTTTTTAATACAACTTTAACAAATTGTAACAATAAAGGAATACAACTTTAGAAATAATATGATACGCTTGTTGTAACATTATCTGGAATGGAGGGATTTACTTGTCAAAAATTAGTATACATGTTATTCAGACAGGGTTTATTACTGTCAATCGCACCGTTACGACACAGACTAAATCCCTAAATCCACTTACAAAGCTTGGATTTATTTCGTGTAAGAAAAATCGCAAACAATATCCTATCGCATGTTTCCTGATTGAACACCCGAAAGGATTAATTCTTGTTGATACAGGCTGGCATAAACGTGTACGTAAAGAAGAACATAAAGAGTTGGGATTACAGCGATTAATTCATCGCGCTACTTTACCCGAAGGACAATCAATAGACGAACAGCTCAGTAAAAGAGGAATACTACCAGGCGACTTAGATTATGTGCTGCTGACACATCTCCACAGTGACCATGTAAGCGGCGTACGTCAGCTTAAAGATGCCAAATATATATTTGCGAGTCGTGAAGAGATATTAGAATCCAATAAACGCGTAATCCGTTATCTTCAAAAATTATGGGATGGTGTTGATCTAACGTGTTTCGAGTTTGATCAAACGGGCATTGGACCGAGCGGCTTTTCATATGATTTATTCGGAGACAAATCAGTACAGCTCATCCATGCCCCAGGTCATAGCGTTGGTTTATTTATGGTGAAAGTAATGAATAGTGATGGAGAGTATATATTGATCACGAGTGATGCTGCACTGGTCAATACATCATACGAAGAGATTATCATTCCAGCTCACGTGATGAATCTCTATGATTTAAAGAAGGCGTTACTCTGGATTAATAAAGTAAGTAAAGATCCTCTATGTAAGAAAATATTAACAAGTCATGATCTTGATTTAAAAGAAGAAATCATCACATTATAAAAAGATGATTAAGACTATTCTAATAAAGTCTTAATCATCTTTTCTGGTTTATCGATAAATGCTTTTGTAACGATATAATGTTCTGTTTCACGATAATCTATGCGGTCATACCCATCTTCATTTAACTGAATAATATCAGCACCTGGATATGCCATAATAATTGGTGAATGCGTTGCGATAATGAACTGCGCACCACGCTTTACTAAGTCATTTATCCTAACAATCATCGACATTTGACGCATCGGTGATAAAGCACTTTCCGGCTCATCTAATATATATAAACCTTTTGCGCGGAATCTGTACTTAAGTAACGCTAAAAATGATTCGCCGTGGGATTGATCATGTAAACTTTTTCCGCCATAACTGTTAAGCAGTCTACCGTCAATCGCATTAAGTCGCTCAATTTCAGTAGCTACATTATAAAACCCCTCTGCACGTAAAAAGAATGTATCACTTGGTACACCCATCTTTCCAAGCCTTATTTCTTCATATAGTCCTGCATGTGAATGTTTCGTTGCAAAGTTAAAGTTCTTACCTCCACCTTCTGGATTTAACCCATAATTCACTGCGATCGCTTCAATTAAAGTTGATTTCCCAGTTCCATTTTCACCTACAATAATCGTCACAGGTTTAGTTAAATCAATACGTTCCAACTTTTTGATCGCAGGGATTTTCATATAGTAAGGTGTTGCTTCATGTGGCTTAAAATTTGATGCAATACTTTTGATAAACATCTTTTCACCTCATAAAAAATTCTGTTATATTAATAATATAGTAAAAAAAGTAATAATAAAAATTTATTGTCATTCGAGGTGCCAAGATGGTTCAATTGGTTCCATATGAGGAGCAGTACAAAGAGCGATTAAAGCAATTCTATCAACCAGCTGAAGCTTTAAAGTACACGCAATTACCAGAATACAGCATCGAAGAAATAAACGATAATGTACACGGTGTCGTGATTATTAATCAAAATCAGACGATTGGATTCTTCTTATTGCATCGTACTGATAGAAGATTTCAGTATACAGATGATAATCAGCCCTTACTACTTACCAATCTGATTATGGATCATTCGTATAGTGGAAAAGGTCATGGTAAACAATATATTTATAAGCTGGAAATATAAAAAGATTGAGACAAAAGTCTTAGCCCTCTTCTGTTTAACAGCTTAAACGGCGGAACAGAAGTACCCCTACGACAAAAAACCAAACAAAAACTATAAATCAAAGAGCGATTTATTAGTTTTGTTCGGTTTTTGCTTGTGGCAGAACACTTCTGTCCCAGCCTCTTTCCTACGATTTGTCAACTACTTCGTAGTAGAATATATTAAAAAAATCATCACTAAATAAGCCTTTTTATTTATTAATTTTTTTTATATGATATTATGTATTTGAATAGATTGTCAATGTGGGGACATCTGATAATCGTATTCTTTATTGTTTACTACAAGATATTGAATTGTTTTTAGCAGCTTGTTTACACAAGCAATCACCGCAGTCTTATGGCCTTTGCCATTTGGCTGCTTTCTTAATTTATAATAATAGTCTACAAGATGATTTGAGTAATGTCTTTTTCCTCTTATAATATTCATTATGACAATATAAAATAATGCTCTGGCACGTCTGTTTCCTCTCTTATTTATCTTATCTTTATATTGAGTTTTTCCAGATTGATATCTTTTAATATCAATGCCTATATAAGCATTTAGCTCTTTATGGGATGAAAAAGATCTTATATCACCCAGTTCACCAATAATTAACATAGCCGTCAAATCTCCTATACCTGGAATAGAGGTAAGTATTTTAAACTCTTCGAGTTCTTTAGAAAGCTCCATTAAGCTCTGTTTAATCTTTTCTTGTCTTTTCATAAGTAACATCAAATCATTAACTAAAGCTATTAGTTTCTCGATGTAAAATGAGTTTTCCGATAGAGCTGGATAACTTTCATTAGCGAAGGAAATAAGCATTTCGGCATATTTTTCTTTTCTTTGTAAAGAGATATTTTTATCTGTACAAGCACCGATGATATTAATAAGATCAGGTATATTTATATTTTTTACATAGCTGGGGTGAGGAAATCTTTTGACTATTTCTAAAGCAAATTTTGAATATCTACTTTTGAATAATCTCTGAATTTCAGGAAAGGACATATCAAGTATCTGTATAATTGAAATTTTTAAATAAGACTGTTGATCATTAAGTTCTTCATACCATCTGGTCAATTCTCTTACTTTTATATATATGTCCTTAGAAAGATTTTTAGAAGGTCTTTTATTAAAGTTTTTTGCCAATAAAGCAAGTTTGTGTGCATCAGATTTATCAGTTTTCCAAGTTCTAAGTGTAGTTGTTAAAAATTTAGCTTCTAAAGGATTTATCATACAGTGTGGAATATGGTTTTCTTTACAAAAACGTTGGATAACTTTAGAGTATATCCCAGTCGATTCAAAGAGAAAATAAACACCTGCATACCCTTTAATATATTCATTTAATGCATCAAAACCATCTTTATTGTGAATTAATTCAAATTCTTTCTTAAATTCATTATTACAATAATGAGCTACATAACTTTTTCCTTTCCCCACGTCAATTCCAAAATATTCGATGTTAATCACTCCTATTTGGTTAAATTAAGAAGTTTTACTTCACTAGACCTTATTTTGTTCATTTTCCTATACACGATCTCAAAGGACCCAACATACTAAAATCGAATTAATAAGGAAAGTGAAGTTCTCCAGTTTATAATACGGATTCTATGATCCTAGAGGCTGGTCGGAGTACTTCTCTCTACTACTATTTCACAATTGTTAAAATTATGCCAACGGCATGAAAACAATAAAAAAGTAGCGAAGTTTATCTACCGTCGTAGATTACTTCGCTACTAATCTTAGTATGTTTTTAGTTAAACCAGCTTCTGATTAGCTTTTCAACTTCTGCTGTTTCATCGATTAAATCTTTCATCATATCGATATCTGCCTTGTCGCCAATTAAATTCGTTACAACAGGTGTATCTAACACGCGCTTCACCGCTTCACCAATCGTTTCTTCCTGCACATTATTTGTCGGTTCAGTTTGGTCAGTAACAAAATCATTGTCCTGGAACTGCTGTTCTAGACGCGGTGCATTGTTGTTATTAAACGCATGAACAACTTCCATAATCGCTTTACGTAAGTCGTTATATTCTTTTACGTTCTTTAAATCATTCAAACGTTTTTTAACCATCTCATTTTTCTCTAAATATTTAGCACCTTGAACAGCACCGACTGTTAAAGCACCGACTACTAATCCTCTTTTTACCCATTTATTCATTGTAATTCCTCCATTCAACATTATTTTTATTATAATGTATTTATAGATTTATTACATTTATAACGATTACTGCAGAAATAACATTTTATCTAATGCTTTTAATGCATAGGTCGTCGTTTCCTGATCTACTGTAATCTGGTTTTCAAAGTTATGGTCTATTATCTTATCGAGACACCATACGAGATGCGGTAAGTCGATACGATTCATCGTTAGACATGCACACATAAATGGATTAAGTGAAATGATTTCTTTATCTGGATTATGCTTTATAATGCGATTGACCAAGTTCATTTCAGTACCGATTGCCCACTTAGAGCCAGGTGCTGCGTTCGTAATTTCTTCTAGAATTTTACGCGTAGAACCTGCATCATCACTTTGCTGAACTACTTCGAAAGTACATTCAGGATGAACGATAATACACATGTCTGGATGTTGCTTTCTTACTTGAGCAATATTTTGCACCGTAAATTTCTCATGTACTGAACAATGCCCTTTCCATAAGATGATACGTAAATCACTCATATCACCATCATATTCAAGTTTATTTTGAATCGGATCATAGATCGCCATTTGTTCTAACGGAACACCTAAATCATATGCTGTATTACGCCCTAAATGCTGGTCAGGTAAGAAAAGTATGATTTCATCCTGTGCAAGTGCCCAACCTACTACTTTATGTGCGTTACCACTTGTTAAACATGCACCATCTTTCCTGCCAACAAATGCTTTAATTGCTGCAGTAGAGTTGACATATGTCAACGGCAGACAGTCTATATTAAACGCCGACTTTAAATATGCATCACAACGTTCTACTTGATGAATATTCGCCATATCTGCCATCGAACAACCTGCTCTTAAATCTGGTAACAAGACAATCTGATCATCGTTTGTCAGCATATCAGCAGTTTCTGCCATAAAGTGTACACCACAAAATGCGATATACTTCGCTGTATTCGTCTTACAAATATTTGCAAGTTCTAATGAATCTCCTATCGCATCTGCAAATTGCACCACTTCATCTTTTTGATAATGATGACAAGGAATGAATAGATCATTACCAAGCAAACTTTTTACTTCTGTCACCCTTGCTTCAAGCGCTTCTTTTGACATGTGTAAATACTGTTCAGGAATTTGTCCTGACTTTAATAAATCAATCATTGATATCCACCTTTCCGGAAATGTCTAATGCATTTGCGCCATGAAATAGCTTACCGACTGAAATATAATCGACACCTGCTTCGGCATATGCTTTGATCGTTTCGATATTAATGCCACCAGATGCTTCTGTAATAATATGGTTTGGCACAAGATGGATATGCGCCTTAATAAATTCCGGTGTACAATTATCAAACATAATGATATCGGCCTGAGCTTTAATTGCTGCTTCAAGCATCGCTTCATCTTCAATCTCAACTTCTATCTTATCCATATGACCGCGCAACGCCTTTGCACTTTGCATCGCAGCGTCAATTGCACCCATAAATGCAATGTGATTATCCTTTAACATGATTCCGTCATTAAGATTTCTACGGTGATTACTGGCACCTGCAATACGTACTGCGTATTTTTCGAACATGCCTAGCCCCGGCGTTGTTTTACGTGTATCTGTCACTCTAGCTGACGTATGTGCTATTTTCTCCATATACCTTTTCGTTTCTGTCGTAATCCCGCTCATACGTTGAATAATATTTAATACAGTACGTTCAGCCTGTAATAGATATTTTACTTTTCCAGAGATTTTAGCAATACATTCACCCTTTTGTAACGCATCCCCATCATGTTTGAAACAAACGACATCACACTTATCTAAAATATTAAATCCTCGTAAGATAACATCTTCACCACAAAAATAACCATCTTCTTTGGCAATCAGTTGCATTGTGCCGGTTGTATTGTCATCAAAGATAGCTGATGATAGATCTCCATATGATAAATCTTCATCCATAAAATCACGTAACTTTTGTTCTAAGCGAATTAAATTCAACGATTGTTCCTCCATTTATATGTTTTACGATATTTGTTTTGTCTCTGTCTGCTACATCTTTCTCCTTTATCACATGCGCACCGAGTGTAGACATCCGATTTATCGCGCACTCCGTAACGCGTCTTGCAAAAACTGTTAAATTATCATTTGAATTAAGGGTATTCAAGTATTTATTTAAGTTTTCAGTATCTCTAACGATACCTACATACTTCATAAATGATACATGATCAAAATCACGATTATATTGAATATTTACAGTAGAAAAAATTCTGCCAGGTGGATTTAACGTTTCATTAATCAACGTTTGTGCCAGCAGTTTCCCCATTGCTAAACCTTCCAGCAGTGAGTTACTTGCGAGTCTATTCGCGCCATGAAAGCCAGTACATGCCGCTTCACCAATTACAAATAAGTTCTCTACTGCTGTTGCACCATTTACATCAGCTGCTATACCACCCATCGTATAATGTGCACCCGGTGCAACAGGAATGCGTTCTGATAAACCAAACTGCTCACACTGTGTATTAATGAATGGAAACTGCTGTGCAAAATTGTGTATGTTTGAAATGTCTAAATAAATGCGCTCTCCAATTTGTATGCGCCTAAATATTTCATAGCTCGTAATGTGCCTTGGAGATAAATCACGCTGCAAATACTTTGCCATAATTGGTTCACCATATTCATTCACCAGTACTCCTCCAGCGCCTCTAACCGCTTCAGAGACGAGACAGATTGCTTTATTATCAATCGTAAGCATCGTCGGATGAAACTGTATCATTTCAAGGTCACGTAACGTACAACCTGAAAGTAGTGCAAGCATTTGAGCATACACCCCAGCCGAACTCGGGTTCGAAGCAGGTTGAAACATACCACTATATCCACCGGTGGCAAGTACAACAAATTGCCCCGTAAATATTCTATCATCTACTGAAATACCGCAAATCTTTCCATTTACATCTTTATGTAGTGCCGTTAAACGACCATATATCACTTCAACTTGTGGTTGAATATGAGCATGCATAAATGCACAAACTGACTTCCCTGTCTGATCGTGATTCATATGAAAGATGCGAGGTATAGCATGCGCTCCTTCCATACCTAAATCAATCCGTCCCGCTTTTTGATCGAACTCGATACCTCTATTTATTAAATCCCGAACAACATGATTTCCCGTTCCAATCATCTTACGGATAATATCAATATCACCATAATTGCAGCCAGCGATATATGTATCCTGCACATGATTTTCAATTGATTCTTCAAATAAAGATGAAGCAATACCACCTTGAGCCATCACACTTGAAGAAGTATTGTTCTCCATCACGACAGCAACTTTAAAGTGTTTCGGAAGATAACTTAACAGGCTGAGTGCGCTAATACCACCACCGACAACAATTACATCATACATAAAAAACACCTTTACAATATATTTACATTAGTTTTACAATTATATTGTCACATAAACAATAAAATTACAAGAGGTAATTCGATGATAAATTTAGATTATGCTGCAACAACACCTATGTCTCCTAGTGCAATGCAAGGTTACTTTGATACCAATAAAAAATTTTATTATAACTCCGAGAGTTTACATGGTGGTGGCGACATCGTTAAAGATATCGTACACAACTGCGAGAATGCACTGAACGAAAACTTTACAGATAACTTTACACTTATAACGTCGACGAGTGGCTCTCACGCAAATGAAATGGCTTTAAACAACTATCTCTATCATGAATCAAATAAAACAATCGTACTTACGTCTAAATTTGAACATCCATCTGTCTATGCAGCGTTACACGGACATGCTCGTTACGACATACACTACTTCCCAGAAGACGAAATTGGCATGATTGATTTAAATATGACAGAACAATTTATCCGGCAATATCATGAGACAATAGCATGTGTAAGCTGTGTTCATGTCAGTTCTGAAACAGGTTATATCTTCCCAATTGAACAAATAGGACAATTAACAAATCAATTTAATATTCCATTTCACATTGATGCTGTGCAATCAGCTGGTAAGTTAATGATTCCAACGCAATATGTAACGTCACTTTCAATCAGCGGGCATAAATTTTTCGGTCCAAAAGGAATCGGTGCACTTCTTATTAGGGAAGAGGCAATGCGCATCACTAATCCTTTCTTCCATCACGAACACCATATGAGAAACGGCACAGTGGATGTACCATCACTTGTTGCGATGACACAAGCATTGATAGAATATAATCAATCAGACACTATACAGCAGTTAAATCACAAGATTATTACTAAGCTCGATCCAGCATTATACGTGCCGATGAAATTCGAACCACAACTTAAAAACATTATTCCGATACTTATCAACAAAACAGACGGACAATATATAATGCAACAACTGTCACAACACAATATCTTAATCTCTACCGGAACCGCATGCGGGCATGGTACAATGCATTCAAGAGGTTTAGAAACATTGATTACAAAGCAAGGTTACTCGGTACATCAATATATTCGAGTATCACTCAGTACATTAACGACAGAAGAAGAAATCAATACTTTTTTAGAGGTCATCAATCAAATAACATAAAGGTGAAAGTCTATGCAAACAGAGGAAAGAAGGCAACACATCGCACAACTGATTAAAGAAAGTACGGCTGCAATACCTGGCGCTGCATTAGCGAAACGATTTAATGTGTCAAGGCAAATCATCGTTTCAGATATTGCAAAATTACGTGAAGAAGAAATTGGCATCAAAGCGACAAAAAAAGGGTATATCTTTGAAGCCACGCCTCAGACAGGTGAGAAATATAAACGTACAATTACCGCAAAACATGACAATAGCAGAATGCTTGAAGAACTAACGATTATCGTTGAAAATGGCGCAATGATCGACAATGTATCTATCAATCATCCAATATACGGTAAAATTACAGCGAATTTGATGCTCAATTCTGTTGAAGATTGTTATGAATTCTCAAATGATATGACTGAAGATAACGGGAGAATGCTAGCTGAACTCACATACGGTGTACATGAACATGTAATATCTGCTAAAACCGAAAAGATACTTGATAATGCAGAACGTGATTTAAAAGCACATGGATTTATTTATGACTATGAGTAAACAGCAAAAATAAGGCCAGGACACAATTGTCCTGGCCTTATTAATATTTTATATTCAATTAATTATATAAATTAATTATCGATTTATGCTTCTTCAACTTCTTTATTTTTTGGGCGTTTTGATAAGATAAATGTTGCTACAAATGCAGTAACAATTGCAATCGCCATTGCGATAACATAATTCATATAGCTTCCTGGAGCAATTGAGATAACACCAGGTAAACCAGCAGCACCTAAAGCTGTCGCTTTAACTTGCATTAAACCGATGTATGCTGAACCAACAGCTGAACCAATAATCGCTCCAATGAATGGATAGCGTAATTTTAAGTTAACCCCGAACATCGCAGGTTCTGTAATTCCTAATAATGCTGAAATACCTGCAGCTGATGCGATACCTTTTAACTTTTCATTTCTCGTGATGAATAATACCGCTAACGTTGCTGCACCTTGAGATACGTTACTCATAGCAGCAATCGGGAAGATAAATGACCCACCTGTTTTTGCAGCATCTGCAATCAACTGTGTTTCAACTGCGATAAATGAGTGGTGCATACCTGTAATAACGATTGGTGCATAGAAGAATCCGAAGATCATCGCACCAACAAATCCACCTGTTTCATATAACCAAGTTAAACCGTCTGTTAAATATGTTCCAGCTGTACGTGTTAACGGCCCAACAAATAGGAATGTTAAGAATCCAGTAACGAATAATGAAATTAATGGTGTTGTTAAGTTATCTAACCAAGATGGTGTTACTTTACGTAAATTCTTCTCAATTGTAGCCAATATCCAGCTCGCAACTAAAATAGGTAACACTTGACCTTGGTACCCTACACTTTGAACTTTCAATCCAAGTAAATCCCAAGACGGAATATCTTTACCCGCTACAACATATTTTGGGAAGTCATATCCATTTAACAATGCCGGATGCACTAAGATCATTCCAAGCGCTGCACCTAGATACGGGTTACCACCGAAACGTTTCGCGGCACTAAAACCAATTAAGATTGGTAAGAAGACGAATGGTGCATTGGCAAGTAAATTAATAAAGTCTGCTAAACCAGCTAAACCTGGGTTAGCTTCAATAACCGTTGTTTTACCATCATAGAATAATCCTGGTGCTGTAAATAAGTTGTTAATCCCCATCAATAAACCACCAGCTACGATTGCTGGAATAATTGGTACGAAGATATCTGAAAGCATCTTAACAAATTGTTGTAAAGGGTTCATCTTCTTCGTAGATTTAGACGCTACTTCTGATTTCGTTGCAGCATCCATACCTGTCATCTTGCTCATTTCATTAAATACAGTATTTACTGTACCAGCTCCGATAATAATTTGATACTGACCACCTGTTGAGAAAGTGCCTTTTACCGCATCCATATTATCTAATGCTTTCTGATCTACGATACTCTCATCTTTTAAAGCTAAACGTAAACGGGTTGAACAATGTGCCATTGCATCGATATTTTCTTTACCACCGATAGCCGCTAAAATATCTTTTGAAACTTGATTGTAATCCATTCCATTTCCTCCTTTGGAACCGGTTCCATTTTAGTGTAAAAAAATATGTCCGTGAACTATGTGCTTAATTTAAACTAATCTTACTCCCAAAATCTTTTTCTGTCAACGCTTACATTTAAATAAATTAAAAAAAGCTTGAGACATGAATCTCAAGCTCTTAAACATTTATAATACTAATAAAAATGGATTTTCAATGTATTTAATTAAAGTCGCTAAGAAGTTCGCGCCATCTGCACCATCAATGATTTGATGGTCGATTGTTAAGCTGAGTGGTAAAGTTTTCGTTTCTTTCACTTCACCATCAACTAATTTTAATTCATTTTGCACTGATCCTACACCTAAAATACCTACTTCAGGTGCATTTAGCACTGGTGTGAAGTATTCAATACCAGATGTTCCGATATTTGTAATCGTAAATGTACCACCGCTCATCTTTTCATCCTCTAAACTACCGTTTCTTGCTGCGTCAGATAGTTCGAAGATCTGCGTTGCAATGTCACCGATAGATTTACTACCTGCATCATGAATTACCGGTACCATTAATCCATCGTCAAGTGAAGTTGCAATACCAATATTCACTTCATCATGCTTTGTTAAATCCCCCTCTTTATAAGTGCTGTTCATTTTCGGATCGTCTTTCAATGTTAATGCAACAGCTTTAGTAATTAATGCAGTAACAGTTACTTTAATATCTAGACCGCTATTACTAACTTCAGTTTTAAGCTTTTTATTAAATTTAAATAGTTTATCTGCGTTTGCTTTTTGATGTAATGTTAATTGTGCTGTCGTTTGTAAGCTGTTCATCATGTTCGCAGCTATCGCACTACGCATTGGGCTTAAGTTTTTCGGTGTAACAGATTTCTGGGCAACAGCTTGAACTTCCGCTTGAGCTGTTTGCTCAGTTTTCTCTTTAGCTGGTGCTTTTTCAACATCGTGCTTTGTGATACGTCCGTTACCACCTGTACCTTTAATTTGTGAATAATCTATACCTTTTTCTTGTGCTATTTTCTTAGCAAGTGGTGTGATAAAGACTCTCTTACCAGATTGTTGAGATTGTTCAGTTGGATGCTCTTCTTCTTCAATAGCATTTTCATTAATTTCCTTATCGTGAGTGCGCTCAAAGCTATCTGATTTCTCTGCAGCATCTTTAATTGCTTCACGTTCATCAGTTGGTTCACCTGATTCGCTAAGCGCTTCATCGTCTCCTGCCGGCTTATCACCAACCGAGTCACCTTCATCACCAACAAGCCCTATCTGCTCTCCAACTTTCGCAACGCCTCCTGACTCTACAGTGATTTCCAGTAACTGTCCATCAGCCGGAGATTCAACATCCATCGTTAATTTCTCAGAAGCAATCATACATACTGCTTCGCCTTTCTTAACAGCATCTCCTACTGATTTGTACCATTCATCTATTGTACCTTCTGTCATGGTCATCCCTAACTTCGGCATATCAACTCTTTTACTCATTTAACTTCACCTCGCATTATTTTAAATCATCAATAATTTCTGCTGCTTCTTTAAGTACTCTATCTTTATTTGGAATGTAAAGTTTCTCAAGGTTCTCAGCAAAAGGTACAGGTGTATGTGGTGCAGTAATCACTTTTACCGGCCCATCTAAATAATCAAATGCTTTGTCACTAACAACAGCTGCAATAGAATGCCCTGTAGAACTTTGAGGGTTTGCTTCGTCTATTACAATTAGTCGATTTGTTTTCTCTACAGAATTCAATATTGTTTCCTGATCCCACGGTGCTACTGTTACTAAATCAATAACCTCAACTGAAACGTCTTGGCCTTCTAATTCATCCGCTACTTCAAGTGCTACATGTACCATTTTACCAATCGCAACGATTGAAAGGTCTGTACCTTCTCTTACAATTTTTGCTTTGCCTATTTCAACAGTATAATACTCTTCTGGTACTTCACCTTTCATACCATATAATGTTTTATCTTCAGAAAATACAACTAAGTTATCATCTTCAACTGCGGCAAGTAATAATCCTTTTGCATCATATGGGTTTGATGGTACAACTACTTTTATACCTGGAATTGCTCCGAACATACCATATAATGATTGACTGTGCTGAGCGGCCGCTGAAGCACCTGCGCCATGCACGGTACGCATCGTCATAGGAATTTTTGCTTTACCACCAAACATGTAACGCATTTTTGAACCTTGGTTAAGTAATGCGTCTAGTGCATATCCAATGAAATCGTTGAACATTAATTCAACAATCGGTCTAAGTCCGGTTGCAGCGGCACCTACACCAGCACCAACATAGTTTTGTTCGGCGATTGGTGTATCGATAACACGTTCACGACCATATTTACCTACAATACCTTTCGTTAAGCCGAACACGCCGCCCCATGCTTCATCTCCATCTAAATGCTCAATTGTATTACCACCAGCAACGTCTTCTCCCATTAAAATAACTGTTTCATCTTTCTCCATTGCCTGGTCGATTCCTTCAGTAACTGCTTGCATAAATGTGAGTTCTCTTGTCATGATTATTCCTCCTTAATCTGCATAGACATCTTCAAGTAATGAAGATTCATCTGGTAGTGGACTATTCTCTGCGAATTTAACCGCTTCTTCAACTAATGCTTTAGCATCATCTTCAATTTTTTTCGCTTCTTCTTCTGTCATCCAGCCTTCTTTTAATGCACGCTCTTTAAAGATGACAATAGGATCTAAATCACGTAGTTCATCTTTATCTGATTTATAACTTTGCGCATCTCCTTCAAAGTGACCATAGTTACGATAAGTCTTACATTCAATTAATGTCGGCCCTTCTCCAGCTTTTGCGCGTTTCACTGCTTCAATCATCACTTCGTTGACTGCAACAACATCTTTACCATCAACATGGTGACCTGGCATATTATATGCTGAGGCACGTTCTGCAACAGTATCTGACGCTGAAGCATAGCTATGTGGCGTCGCCTCACCATATCCATTATTTTCACAAATGAAGATTACAGGTAAATTTAGAATTGATGCGAAATTCAATCCTTCATGGAAAGTACCTTCATTTGATGCACCATCTCCAAAGAAACATACTGCCACTGCATCTTGTTTCAATGTTTTTATAGATAAACCCGCACCATTTGCAAGTGGGAATCCGGCACCAACGATACCGTTAGCACCGAGAATACCTTTCTCTACTTCAGCAATATGCATCGATCCACCTTTACCTTTATTCAGACCATCTTTACGACCATATATTTCAGCCATCATTCCTAAAATATCGCACTCTTTAGCAATCGCATGACCATGTCCACGGTGAGTACTCGTAATATAATCTGCATCATTTAATTCTGCACATGCACCGACCGCAATTGCTTCCTCACCTGCATATAAGTGTACGAAACCAGGAATTGTTCCCGTTAAAAATATTCTGTGCACTTCATCTTCAAATTCACGAATTTCATTCATTTTCTTATAAATCCATAACACTTTTTCTTTTTCCATTTTGCGTTCCTCCCTTTTATGGCTGATGAATACTTAGACCAAAGTAATCTTCAGCACTTTCTCCAATTGATTCTGAAACTGTAGGATGTGCAAAGATTTGATGAGATAATTCATCCATCGTACCTTCAGCATTTTTTACAGCTAATATTGTACTGATTAATTCAGTCGCATGCGCACCGCAAATTACAGCACCAAGAATTTCACCATAGCGTTTATCGCTAATTATCTTTACAAATCCAGTTGAATCACCATAAGCTATCGCTTTACCATTACCAGCAAGATTATATGTTGTAACTTTCACATCGTATGTTTTTCGTGCCTCATCTTCGCTTAGTCCAAATGATGCAATTTCAGGTGTTGTATAAACGCATCGTGGTACTGCTGTTTGATCTAACCTTCCAGTATGCTTATTAGCTATATGACCTGCAGCGACGAATCCTTCATGCGTTGCAGCATGTGCTAATTGATAGCCTGGAATAATATCTCCGATTGCATATATATAATCGATGGAAGTTTGCATAAATTCATTAACTTCTATAAATTTTTTGTTATCTGTAACTTTGAGTTTTAATTGCTCTGCAAGTTCAAGGTTATTTTTACGACCCGTGGCAACAAGTAACTTATCGAATGATATCGATTCATTACCAACCTTGATTTCCGCCTTTTTTATGCCGTTAATCTTTGCTTTCGTAATGATATTAATACCTGCTTGTTCCAATCCTTTTTTTACGAGACTTCTTGCATCCATGTCTTCAGTCATTAAAATATCTTCCGCCACTTCTACAAGCGTCACTTTCGTTCCAAGGGGTGCAAATGCTTGTGCCATTTCTACACCAATAACGCCTCCACCAATAATAACTAAAGACTTCGGTAACGCTTCCCAGCTAAAGATTGTATCTGTTGTGTCATAGTTAATATTATCAATGCCATCAATAGGCGGTATAAAAGGTTTCGAACCTGTTGCTAAAATAATATTTTGCGCTGAGATATTTCCATGGCTGTATGATATATCATGCCCTTTAATCTCTGTAACGAAATCCTCAATCACTTCTACTCCATTTTTCTTCAGTAAATAACCGACACCATTCACAAGTTGTGACACAACCTCATCTTTGTATGCCTTAACTTTTGAGTAATCAAGCTGTACATCTTCCGCTGAAATACCAAACTTTTCTGCTTGTTTTACGATTGACATCACTTCCGAAATTCTAAGCATTGCTTTTGAAGGTATGCAACCAACATTCAGGCATGTCCCACCAATACTTTTACCTTCGAATAACACTACTTTCTTTTTATATTGCGCTAAGCGAATGGCTGTTGCATAACCACCTGGCCCTCCACCAATCACCGCAATATCGTAATTATATTTCACCACCATCACCTCTTTTATTATTTACACATTAATTTTAACGCTATATGTAATCGTTTTCAAACGATTTGTCAGAATATTTCGTAACTATTTTGTGACGAAATTTTCACATGATTTATTTCGTTCTTTCTATTTTAGATTATCTTTCACAAAGTATATTCAAAATGAAAATAGTAAATATTTTCATACTTATGTTTAATACTTATTAATTTAGTCATTTCATACAAAGATAAGTCCATCTCAAATCTTTTGGTAATCAATCCTTGTGAATAAAACTTCAAATTTACCCTATTGTGAATTCTCCAGAATTGTGTGATTTTCCTTACACATAATAAAAATGCATTGTCCAATAATTGAACAATGCACCATCAAATATTTATTTATTAAATTCACCCTTAAACTTCAATCCCTGTACTTCCATTACTTCTTTTAAATGCGTATACCTTTCGGACCAAATCCGTGTAAGGCTAGTAATTCCGCTTCAGTAAATTTCGTAACATCTTCTAAAGTCTTTACATTGATGCTGGCAAGTGCGCGCAATGCTGGTTTGCTGATCTTTGGAAAATCCATTTTATTCACCTGTTTTAGCAAAGTGTTTGATACGTGTTCCAATTTCATCACGTACTCGCTGAAATACTGACCAGTCTTGTCCAGCAGGATCTTCAAATCCCCAATGCTCAGTACGTACATGTGGTGGTGTAACCGGACATACATCTTTTGCATGATCACATAGTGTTACAACTAAGTCTGCATTATTTAAGATGTCTTTATCAATAACATCTGATGTATGGTTTGAAATATCAATACCCACTTCTTTCATCGCTTCAATAGCTTTCGGGTTTACTCCGTGTGATTCAATTCCTGCAGAATATACATTCCACTCTGGTAAATATTCTTTTCCAAACCCTTCTGCCATTTGTGAACGGCAAGAATTTCCTGTACATAAAAAATAGATTGTTTTAGTCATAATCATTCTCCTTTTATCCAAATAATCTCATTGATATATAAAGTCCTACAAGCGTCGCAAACAATACGGGAATTGTAATGACGATGCCTGTTTTAAAATACGTTCCCCAAGAAATCTTTACACCTTTACCACTCAACACGTGTAACCAGAGTAACGTTGCAAGGCTTCCGATTGGCGTAATCTTAGGTCCTAAATCACATCCGATAACGTTAGCGTATACTAAAGCATCTTGAAGCATCCCTGATGCCTGACTTTGTTTAATTGCGATTGAATCAATCAATACGGTTGGCATATTGTTCATAATAGATGAGAGTATTGCTGATAAGAAGCCCATACCCATAATTGAACCCAATAAATTCGTTTGTGTAATATTATCGATTACACCTGCGAGTAAACTTGTCAGTCCTACATTCTTTAGCCCATATACGACAACATACATGCCGATTGAGAAGAAGACGATTGCCCACGGTGCACCTTTAATTACTTTGCCTGTGTTTACAGCTGGACTTTGTCTTGCGAACATAATAAAGATAAAAGCAATGAGTGATGCAATAATACTTACCGGGAAGTTAATAAAGTCACTCACTAAATATCCTATTAATAGAATCGCTAATACAATCCACGACATCTTAAATAATTTCATATCTTTAATCGCTGACTTCGGTTGACGTAACGTATCCTTATCATAAGTTGCTGGTATATTACGCTTAAAGTATAACCAGAGCACTGTGATACTTGCAATTAAACTGAATATGTTCGGTAGAAACATATGTTTCGCATATTCCATAAATGATAAATCAAAATAATCAGCTGATACGATGTTGACAAGGTTACTTACAACTAACGGTAAACTTGTTGTATCAGCGATAAATCCTGACGCAATAATAAAAGGAAAGACCATCTTTTCGTTGAAGTTTAAGTTACGCACCATCGCCAGCACGATCGGTGTAAGAATTAAAGCTGCACCATCATTTGCGAAAAATGCTGCAACGATCGCACCTAATATGCATACGTAAACAAACATTTTAAAGGTATTCCCTTTTGCTAGATGCGTCATATGCAATGCTGCCCATTCAAAGAAACCTATTTCATCTAGTATGAGCGAGATTAATATCACTGCGATAAATGTAAATGTTGCATTCCAAACGATGTTCATTACATCAATGACATCGTTGAAATCCACAACGCCAAAAATAAGAGCGAGTATGGCGCCACCTACAGCAGAATATCCAATTGAAAGATTCTTCGGCTGCCAGATGACTAATGTTAAAGTTATTAAGAATATTGCAATCGCAATGGCTGTTATCATATTTCTGCTACCTCTTCTATATTGACATCATAAGGTTGTATCGCTACAAACGGCTGATGTGCTATTAGTTTATTAATTTGTTTACGTTCTTCCTGAATCTTACTATTAAACATATCATTCGTATCTGCTTGTGTAGCGATTGTATTATTTACGACCCACATACGCTGATTGATACCGGCGCGTTCTAAATCTACTTTCAAACGCTCTGCTTCTTTAATAGGCGTAGGTTCAGCGAGTGTGACAATGACCATTTCAGTTAAATCATTATTCGTTATACTCGGCAATAAATCTGATACAGAACTTGGTAGAACATTCGTGTTTCGTTCTACCTCTTTATGATAACTTTGTGAAGCATCTAGCAGTAACAACGTGTGTCCAGTTGGTGCGGTGTCAATTACAACAATATCATGTGATTTGTCTGCGATAAAATCACTAAAAGCTCTGAAAAATGCTATTTCTTGAGTACAAGGACTACGTAAGTCTTCTTTAATATAATCAATTTGATTTTGAGATAGATGTTCTGCAGCAGCTAATACTTCTGCTTCATACTCACGTAATGCTTCTACTTCATCAATATATTTCACAGTAACATGGTCGTTTGATTCAGTATCATACCAAATATTTGCCGGGTCAGTAGTTGCCAATAAGACAGACTTATCCTGCCTAGCTAAGCGTTTCGCGATTATTTTGGCAATTGTTGTCTTACCTACACCACCTTTACCCATCGTAAAGATGAAACGTTTATTATCTTTAATCATTTTGTTAACGAGTTCATCTATTGAATACCCTTTATCTAAAACAACACTTTCATGATTGTTGATTGAAGTGTCATCAGTGAACATTTGTTTCATCGCTTCAATTCCAAAAATATTAAACTGTTTCATGGGTACGTAATAGGTCGGCACTTGATTTAGAAAATCTTCAAATTGTTTTAGAACTGATTGTTCTTTATTCGCTTTTTGACGCGCGAGATTACTCGTTGGATTTTCGATGATGCCATTAATAATAACCATGTCATTGGTAATATTTAAATCGCGTAATTCATCCATTGCACGTATTAATTCCTGAATGCTGTGCTGATCACCACGAGCAACAAACATCATCGTTGTTAAACTGGCATCTTTCAATTTATTAACTGCTTCTAAGTATATTTGTTTGTTGTCCGATAAACCCGAAAGTTGTCCAAGACACGATGCTTCATGCGTTGATGATTCAATAAATGAATACCATGCATCAGGCAGTTCGAGCATCCTTAACGTATGACCTGTCGGAGCTGTATCAAAGATAATATGATCAAATTGTTCTGCATAATCTTTATTTGCCAGAAAGCCAGTAAACTCATTGAAAGCTGCAACTTCTACAGTACATGAACCACTTAGTTGTTCTTCCATGTTTTTTATCGCAAACTCTGGAAGGACTCCGATATATGGTTTGATGACAGATTGCTTGTATTTTTCAGCCGCTTCAATAGGTTCGAAGTTCGCTACATATAAATTTTGTAATGATGGCACTTGAGTTAATTCGCTCGTTAAGTCCATTTCGAATATATCCTGCAAATTACTCGCAGGGTCTGTGCTAACGAGTGCCACTCGCTTGCCTTGTTCACTTAAATAGACAGCAAGCGCACTCGAAATTGATGTCTTACCGACACCACCCTTACCCGTAAAGAATAAATATTTTGTTAAAGATATAGCATTTGGATTAAATTTTTGCATGATACTTCACTCCTAACAGCAGTTATCTCCAGGGGCACAACAGTTATTTTGTAAATCATGAACTACGATAATATCTAATACTTCATCTGTTGTCATATAGCTACCTGTTTTGACAACTTCGTCATTAATCATCGTGATTGGCATGATCGCTTCACCTTTATCTTTGATTAATGTCATGATTGCTTCATGTCGCACAAAAGCATTCGGTGCACTCGTTAAGTTGTAACGTAATACTTTAATTCCATTTTGTTTCATCTTTTCAATATCACCATTCACTCGAATCAGTTCCTGATCAGGAGATGGGCCACATACACCTGAAGAACAACACATCGCTGGTTCAAATAATTTAATTTCTACCATAATTAACACTCCTCATTTGTTTTGCACACACAATTTTGATGTGGTACAAAGATTTGATTTTGTAAATTGACGATTTGTTCGATGACCTCTAAGTTGTTGGCGTACATCACGTTCGTACCCTCTTTCCAACTCGTTACGATACCGCTTTGTTTCAATTGTTTCATATGATGCGATAACGTCGGTTGCGAGAATTCAAAATGCTCTAAAATATCACATGCACATAACGGACCACAGCTCAGTAAATCCACAATTTCCAGACGATTCTTATCCGATAATACTTTCAACAGCTTAGCCAAGTATTCATAATCCATCGTTTCACCTCTTTATATAGATGGTTGTCTATATTCAAGTTTAGTATATATCGAATATAGATGATTGTCTATATTTAAATTAAAAATAAAGAAGACTGCATTTTTTACAGTCTTCAGTCTATAAATCCCAATTCTTTTGCCATCTTCCATGCAAGTACTCTGTTATCTGCTCCGAGTTTTTCTAAAATAATGCTCGTATAATTACGGACGGTGCCATCACTCAAAAATAACTTTTGACTGATTTCTTTACTCGTCAATCCTTCTCCTATTAACTTTAATATCTCCTGTTCCTTATCAGTTAATGGATTTTTAGTGAGCATTAATGGGAGTAGTTCCGGGCTATACTCTTTTTTTCCCTGCATGACAGAATGAATCGTCTCTGTAAGTTCATCTACTGAGCGTTCTTTTAATACATATGCGTCTACATCTAAATTTACAGCACGTTCAAAATAACCAGGGCGTTTAAATGTTGTGACTATAATTACTTTTACATCTAACTTTTGTTCTCTAATATAAGCTAGCACATCTAATCCACTCTGCTCAGGCATTTCAATATCAAGCAATGCAATATCAAATGAGTCATCAATAACATTGATTGCTTCTGCACCATTAGAAACACTTACAATTTCATCAAACGTACCACTAATCATCAACAGTTTCTTCATTGCTTCCCGTAACATACTTTGGTCTTCTGCATGTAGTAATTTCATGACTTCACCTCTACTGTGACATATATGCCAAGTCCTGGATTTAAGCTTTTCGTTTTCACGACACCCTCCATTGCCTGCGCCCGCGCTTCGATACTTTTTAAACTCATACTATTTGATAATCCTTTACCATTATCACTCAATGATAAATTTAATATATTATCAACTTGATCAATAAGAAGTTGAACTTTCGTTGCCTCACTATGTTTAATGACATTATTAATCAATTCTTTAATCAGCATACTGACTTCATGTTGCTGTATTTCATCAACAGACTCGTAATGAACCTTTCTCTCAAATTCAATATTTGCATCTCTCAGTATTTTCTCAACTTGTACAACTTCGTCCTCAATTGTAGTCGATTTAATGTCTTCAATGATTGACCTTACTTTATATAAAGATTCCTGTGATAGCGAGTGAATTTCCTGCAATTCATCTTTTGCCATATCAGGATATTCCTCAATTAATTTCAATGCAAGTTCAGATTTGACTGCCAATGTACTAAACACCTGGCCGAGTGAGTCATGTAAATCCTGAGAAATACGATTACGTTCAATTTGTGTAGAAAGCAAAGCAAGCTTTTCATTCTTAATGTTTAGTTCATATATTTTACGAGAATGTTCAGCAAAATAGTCCATTGAAACTGCCATCATCAATACAAAGAAAAAATGTGGAATGAGTTCCATGCCATATGCATAGTTTTGCACACAAATTGCAATATAGTTGAGCACGAAACTACCTAGTGTTATTTTCCCATACAGAGAATTCACTCTTTTTCCAAGTACATATGGTATATATGAGATAGGGAATAAATAAAACAATAAGTTACCGAAATTACAAAAATGAACAAACACAGTAATCGAAATAAGTAAACATCCAATTACAATAGGTATATATTTACTTGTATTGCTATTCATCATAAATACTGCCGAAAAAATATACAATAAAATAAAGAACAATTTGAATAATTTCCAGCTGATTTCTTCTGTAGCAAGCATCTCAGTTATCGGAAATATCAGAAATATTAAAGACGTTCCGTACTGTAATATTTTATTATAAATCCAGTTCAATTAAATCACTTCCGATCTCCTTCCATATACTTATCATTATAAATATAACTGCATATATTAGTAAAATACCAGCTGATTCAAAAGGATAACGCTTTTCGAATTGTCCAGCTGCAATATTCTTAAAGTTATATGTTGGCGTGAGTTTAGCGATTGGTTGCAACCACTCGGGAAATGTCCTTACCGGAAACCACAGTCCACCCAGCATTGCTAATCCTAAATACAGAATATTACCGAAAGTACTTACTTTCTGTGTATCTTTAAATTGAGATAATAAGATACCAAGTGTTAGAAATATAATGCCACCAAACAAAAGTCCTGCGTAACTTACTAACCATTCTGTTAAACTCATATTCACACCTTTGATAAAATAACCAACTAAAAATACGATTAATATCGATAACATATACATCATCAATATTTTTACCACTTTGCATACATAATAATAAAATGGATTAAGCGGTGTGCGAAATAGTGCTCTACTCCAACCTTTCTCTTTGTCATTGATCATCTCTAATGGAAAAGTAAATATTGCAAAGCTTGTCAGACTAAATGTCGTCATTGATAACATATAATCACGCACAAAGAATTGCTGAATATCTTTGTCTGGTATCTTCATCATAGAAGAAAACACTAAGAAAAAGATCACCGGCAATAAAGTAGATAAAATAAATACACTTTTACGTTGACTTAAATCAATCATTTCATACTTTAACATCGCTTTAAACTGTTTCATGACGCTCCTCCTCCACAACTTTAAATACTCTATCTAATAATGACTCGTTTGTAATCTCAACATGTTCGAAACTAATATGATTGTTTATCACTATATTAATCACTTCATCAATTTGTGAAGTATGAATCATAATATATTCACCCTCAATTTTTGAGAATGCAATATCAGAAATTTGTTTCGTGACATTCTCATATTTCTTCGGTAATACGATTTGTTTCTGAGTAGATTCTTCTCTTAGAGCACGTGGCGTTGAATCACGTATAATTTCACCTTTGTGCAGTACAACAATACGATCAGATAAGCTTTCAACTTCTTCTATGTAATGCGATGTAAATAAAATCGTTTTGCCTTCTGCTTTTAACGTTTTGATTAAATCATAAAATCTTCTGCGTGTCGAAGTGTCCATTCCTACAGTCGGTTCATCTAAAATAATAAACTCCGGACGTCCGATTAAAGTTAGTGCAACATCTAAAATACGCTTTTGACCACCTGAAATTTTCTCTGCTTCCGTGTTTAATAATGCATCATCAAATAATGTAATGGCTTTTATCTCTTCTTTGGTCAAAGCATTCGGATAAAGATTCTGAAATAGTTCAATGATCTGATAAACCTTCATATTCGGTGTAAAATATGTCTGTTGATATAAAACACTTGTTTTTGTGTGATCCAATATCAATTGCTGGCCATCAATATCACCTGAAGTTAATTTCTTATTGCCTAACAAACAATCAATTAACGTCGATTTACCCGCACCATTCGGACCTACTAATGCGATTGCATCACCTTTATTAATCGTTAGATTGATATGCTTTAAAATATGTTTCTTACCGATATCTTTACTTAAGTTGTGAATCGTAATCATTGTTATCTCCCTCCTTATCTCCATTAAACAGGAAAGAGCTTTCTATGATAATTCACATACGTCATGAAATTGAGATGACATTTGTCATAAAGATGGAGAGGAGGATGTAGAGCGTTGTATTGTTGAGGATTTCATGGCCGATATTTTGGATTTATCGGCCATCATTTTGGTATTAGGCTCATTTTTCAGATTTCTTGGCCGATATTTTCGATTTATCGGCCATCATTTTGGATTTGGCCCGTTTTTCAGATTTCTTGGCCGATATTTTCGATTTATCGGCCATCATTTCGAGGTTTGGCCCGTTTTTCAGATTTCTTGGCCGATATTTTCGATTTATCGGCCATCATTTCGGGATTTGGCTCGATTTTCGCATTTCATGGCCGATAAAACTCCACAAAAAATACTTCCTCCAAACGGAGAAAGCATTCCAAATTATTAACAAGCGTTAATCATCCAAGTTACACCGAACGGATCATTAAAATAACCATATAATTTAGACCATTCTGTTTGACCAAGCGGCATCGCTTCTTTACAACCCGCTTCAATCGCTTTATGGTAGAAATCTATTGCTTGCTTAACATCTTCTTCATCGTTCCCATCAAATGTGAAACAAACTGATGTCCCTTCATTGTTCACTTCATGTTGTCCCCAAGAATCACTAATCATTAAACGTTCACCTAAAATATCAAATAGGGTATATAATTTAAGTAAAATTATTCAAAATTATTTTTTTCTATATATAATGAAATTCCATTGATGAATTTAACATCATCTCTATCAAAAAGTATTGCTTCATTATCACGAATGCAATATGTATTTATTTTAATTCCTTTAAGTACTCTTTCATAATATTCATCTTTATAATGACAGGTAATCGCATAGTCAATTAATCCTAACGGTACCGTATTTTTTGCTTCTTCAAAATATGATACATCTTTGCCTAATGATATTCCCCCGGCACTTTGTCCATAAATCACATTTTCTTTCTCAAAATTAAAAATTAAATCTGCGATACCTGCTGCTCTCATTTCCCCAACTAACTTAGATACAGATCCACCACTTATATAAATGGCATCATATTGGACCAATATTTCTTGTGTAATTTGATTGAAATCAACGCATAGATCGATGTTACGAATCCCTACACTTTCAAACATATCTTTAACATACTTATAGCTTTCTTGATAAGTCCTAATCGATTCATCACCTGCATTTGGGAAATACAGTACAGATCCTTTATTAATTAAATCGGCAAAATATTGATTAACAATAATATTACTTTCTTTTGTTCCTCCACCGGATATTAATACAACCACGGCCATTCCTCCTTTTCTAAAATATAAGTAATACTTCTCAATTTTTCCATTCAAACACAACCGCTATCATTCCTATCAGTGTAACTTCTCACTTTCTTTTATCTAATTTCTTAAATATCGTTTAAGCTTAAATTGAATAAACTTATGGAGATTACTTATGCTTGAGTATATTAGCAGCAATCATTGCCGGTGCTTTAGCCTTTATGGTCGGCGCACTTTGGTATACTGTTTTATTCGGTAAGTTATGGCAACGAGAAGTCGGAATTACAGACGAACAAATTAAAGCAGCCGGTAGTTTAAGTTCTGTATTTATTGTTACAAAGACGGTAAGTATATTGATTCTGATATTACTATCGAAGAAATGCTTGAAGGCGGTAAGCAAGGTATTTCAAATGGTAAAGGGAATCCAGTTGCTAAATTTATGAGTAAAGCCTTCTACCCGATGCAACTAAACAAATTAGAACGATGGAAATAAGGGTTGTCTTCGAACATCCCTTTTCATTTCCAAATTCATCCTATTCGTTGTTATACTTAAATCAACACGATGAAGGAGTGATTGATTTGGAAAACCGACTTTACGACATACTCGATTTATTGATCAGTTATAATACAGAAAGCCCTCCAGCACGAAATACAGACCCACTACAAAATGAAATTGAGCAGCTACTGAAAAACCTTAACTTTCAAATTGAAAGAATTCCACTATATAAAAATGATTCCGTAATCGTTGCGACATTAAAAGGTACGGATGCAAATGCTCCAAAATTAATATTAAATGGGCATGTGGATGTCGCTGAAGTCACCAAAGATGAATGGACATATCCTCCATTTCAGCTCACTCAAGTTGATGACTGGTTATACGGTCGTGGTGTCAGTGATATGAAAGGTGGCATGAGTGCATTGTTTTATGTATTGGAAAGACTATCACAAGAAAACATTCAGCCTAAAGGAGATATTATCGTTCATTCAGTCGTCGGTGAAGAAGTTGGAGAAGCCGGCACAAAAACTGCCTGCGAACATTCTTCTAAAGCTGATTTAGCACTGGTATTAGACACAAGTGACTGTGTAGCACAAGGTCAAGGTGGCGTTATTACTGGATGGATTACTGTTAAAAGCAATAATACCATCCACGACGGAGCAAGAATAAATACCATCCATGCAGGCGGTGGTTTATTTGGGGCCAGTGCAATCGAAAAAATGATGAAAGTTATCACCGCTTTAAGAGAACTTGAACAGCACTGGGCTGTAATGAAATCAAGTCCAGGAATGCCAGCAGGTGCAAATACGATTAACCCGGCTGTCATTGAAGGTGGCAGACATCCAGCCTTTATTGCAGATGAATGTAAACTCTGGATAACAGTTCATTATTTACCGGAAGAAAATTATCATGATATTACGAAAGAAATTGAAGATTACTTAAATAAAGTAGCCGATGCTGATATATGGTTAAGAGACAATCCCCTTTCTTTTGAGTGGGGTGGCTCTTCTATGATTGAAGATAAAGGAGAAATCTTCCCAAGTTTTACAGTACCTACAGACCATCCAGGGTACGAACTCCTAGCGAATTCTCATCAATCAGTATTCAATACACCTCTAAAACACGAAATGAGCTCAACTGTCACAGATGGTGGATGGTTAGCAGACTTCGGTATACCGACGATTCTTTATGGGCCGGGACAATTATCTGAAGCACATAGCGTGGATGAAAGAATTAGTGCAACAGAGTTAGAGCGATTCTCTCAAGTATTGTATGCATTTCTTAAAGAATGGTATCAGTCACCAAAAGTAAAGACCGTCTGAGTATAAACTTAGACGGTTTTTTGTATATCAATCTTACCACCTATACGCTGTAGCAACAGAAACACTACTGTTAAACTCATAAATCCAATGGCTGAAATATAAATCGGCACATCTACACCAAATTGTTTTGCCACAACGCCTCCGAGCAATGATCCCACAGGCATAGCAACCATACATAGTGCATTCATTATAGTGCCTACACGTGCTAACACTTTATTATCAACCATCTTCTGAATATAAGTAAACATACTGATATTTAGCACCATAATCGGTAATGTCATTAAACCATAAAAGAAAATTGAGACATAATAATTTGGAACAACAGCTGTAAGTATCATACACACACCAGATACCAATGGAGAAATCATTAATATCTTGTTGATATCTACATCTTTAAATTTAGGAGTAATGAGTGAACCTATTAATGCAAAGACAACACTCGCGGTTAAATAATAGCCATATGCATAATCTCCACCTCTACTATAAGTAAATGCCGGCAATATCGCATTGGTCATGCTCCCTGTAAAGTTTGCGATCATAGCAGGTAAGGTAAATAAAAACAATTTATTACCCACGAAATATTTCCATCCTTCAGTTATAGAAGTTCTGTAAATTTCAGTATTAAATACGCCGTTATCAATATGGTTATATTTAATCTTGGCGAAGAATAGCACAGCTAAGAAGAATGTCACTGCATTTAGAAAATACACACTTTCTATACCAGCTTTCATGACTAGCCAAACTGTTATTAATTTTGCAATGACACCTATAATCGTCGAACCTGTACTTACAAAACTGTTATATCCAATAAGTTCATCTTCTTCCATCACTAAAGGAGACAATGCACTTTCCGCATTACCTTCTACCACTTCAATTAATCCTAAGATGAACAGACTGAACAATAAAACACTTATAGGCATAAGATTCAAATAGAACATCACTGCAATAAAGATCATAATAAATAGTTGCAAGATTTGTGCTATTAGCATCATCTTCTTGCGATTGAAGTGATCAATTACCGGGCCAGCAAAAGCAGAAAGAATACCTGGTGTAAAGATAATTGCTGATGTGACACTCGTTATAAAGGCATCTTTTGTCACATCAAAGATATACCACATAATTGCTACTGAATAAATTGAATCACCTAACGCTGAAATGAGCCTTCCTGTTAAAAGGTAATTTTTGTTCGACATATTATCACTCCCATTATTTTTATCGTTAAAATATATTTTACTGATAAAAATAAATAAGTCAATAATAATTATCAGACTATTTTAATATACAAAAAAAGTAGAGCAGCCTATGCTACTCTACTCAGTTTCATCTTTATACGACGACAATTGAATTTGATATAAATTTTTGTGTTCTAAATTTTTATACTTTTCTTCATATTTTTGACTTAATGCTCTCATCTCATTCATTAATTCCATCCATTGTTCGTATGGTAATTCTACTTCTAAATTAGACATTTGAGCACTGTTTGGTGTCTCGATTTTCTTTAATTCCTCTTCTGACAATTCACCATATTCATCAACATCTCGTTTGAGCGCATCAAATACTTTCTGAACTTCTAGCGTATAGAATGCTAATATAGTATCGAAGTTTTCTTTTATCGATGGAAAATCAAAATTAATTGGTGATTTATTTAAGTGTTCACTTGAATAGTAATACTCCGTCATATTCTTGATCTGTCTTTCTTCAACTATTTTTAACGCTTCAACTTCCATCAGTTTCTTGATAGGATAATAAAGATTTGATGTCTTTACATCTAAAGCTTTTGCAATTTCTTTTGTTGTCATCGCTTTTTCTCGTGTCAACTGAATGATTTGATTCGCTTTTTCATCAATTAATATTTTCAGTAATTCATTTGCCATTTTCTCACCTACAGCTTTTATCGTTTAAAATAATTTTAACATAAAAATGGAAAAAAAATAAAAGCTCTAATTGCGATCAGCACTTTTAATGATAGAAATAAATTAACATGATTAATATTAGAATCAATACCGCTCTAAAAACTTTTGTGTCTCATATACTTATTAATTCATTAATTGGATTGTAAGAATTGTTTATTTACTTTTTCCGTCAATACCTTGTCCAGCACTTTCTATATATGTACTTTCTGATCTTCTATATTCCCTCGTTACCTCCACACTTAATTAACTGAAATTATTAATACCCTTCACTATGTTATTTACACATAAATCATGTATGATAATTTTATTAATATATAGGAGTGTTGTTATGATTTATATTTTGTTAGCCTTTGCAATCGGGTTGATGATGCCTATTCAGACAGCTGTTAATTCAAGATTACGTACATACGTATTATCCCCTTTTATGGCATCATTTATTTCATTTTTAGTGGGAACGACCTTTTTATTGATAATGACACTTGCAACAAAGCATAGTGTACTGATACCTTTATCCACATTCCAGGATAATCCTTTTTGGATCTGGATGGGTGGTTTATTAGGGGTCATCGGCTTAACCACTAATATACTGCTCTTCCCTAAACTTGGTGGTGTACAGACTGTAGTTCTGCCAATTATGGGTCAGATTATGATGAGTATGTTAATCGACCATTTTGGATTGTTCTTCTCTCCAGAGAAAAGTTTTACATTGCTTAGATTCATCGGCATCATTATTTTAATGCTTGGTGTCTTCTGTGTGATCGTTTTACCTGATTATTTGAGAAAGAAACATAGTAACTCAAATGTCTCAACTGAAGGTGGCAATAAATTGCCGTTTCAAATTTTAGGGGTTGTAGCAGGTATGCTTATGGCTAGTCAATCTGCTATTAACGGACATTTAGGCGGTTTGCTTGATTCAGCAATTCATGCAGCTTTCATATCATTCCTTGTCGGTACAACGATTTTATTTATCATCGTTGCAGTGGTTTTTAGACAACTAGGCAACTTCAAACTAGCACTGGGTAATGATAAACCGAAATGGATTTGGTGTGGTGGTATTCTCGGCGCATTCTTCGTGTTAATTATGGCTTATCTTGTACCGATTATCGGAACTGGACTCGTTGTTGTAATCTGTTTATTCGGCCAAATTTTATGCAGTGTATTGATTGATATGTTTGGTTTACTTGGCGCAAAAAAAGTCCCAATCACTCGTGTTCAAATGTTGGGATTAGGTTTATTAGTATGTGCTGTAGTGATGATCAGACTTTTTTAAAGATATTTTTATTAAGGATAAGAAATTTTAAGCCATCAACACTATAAAATCATTTTCTTTTATATTACAGATTTTGCTATAATTGTTTTGAGGTGATCATGATGAATAACACGCTTCCTTTAATGGATATCAATAATAGTACATCAATGATTTATAAAGTTTACAACATTGAACATGATCCAAAAGTAGTGAAATTTGAAATTGCTTTTATTAATGGGCATAGCAACTTACAATTTAAACATATATTATATGAAGAAGATCTGATTATACTCAGTCGCCTTCAATCATTAAACACAGGTAAATATCATTTTATAGAACCATCATTATATATCGATATCAAGAATATTCATGAAACAACTATCGATATTACGATTCACTTAAAAGCTTTATTAGAAAATCATGATGCTTCTCATGGCGCTGATTATGCATACGATATGACAGTTGAACAACATGGTTTCATTCATTTTATCGAATATTTACAGCACCACCTGGCACAATAAACCAATTTCAATTCTCCTAATATATGCCTCAATACACGTAAAATAAATTCTTATTTTACTCATATTGTATTAAAGTGACTATAAATACTAGACAATTGTAATAAATCATTATATAATAAAATCAAATACTATCGTACATATGCAAGAAATTAAGGCTCTTCACATCATTACAAAGAGTAATAATGTAAGACAACACTTTTTGTAATATGTGAAGTGTTTTCTTTGTAAAACATTAGATATTATTTAATAATTTATTGGAGGTCATTATATTATGGCACAAGGTACAGTTAAATGGTTTAACGCAGAAAAAGGTTTTGGATTCATCGAAGTTGAAGGTGGAGACGACGTATTCGCTCACTTCAGCGCTATTCAAGGTGAAGGTTACAAAACTTTAGAAGAAGGTCAAGCAGTTGAATTCGATAT
The DNA here is from genome assembly GCF_016865215.1 of Macrococcoides bohemicum. Taxonomy (NCBI): domain Bacteria; kingdom Bacillati; phylum Bacillota; class Bacilli; order Caryophanales; family Staphylococcaceae; genus Macrococcoides; species Macrococcoides bohemicum. The sequence goes on along the minus strand of NZ_CP054482.1, from coordinate 408,982 downwards.
CGAAGAAGGTCAACGTGGACCTCAAGCTGCTAACATCGTTAAATTATAATATTTAATGTTTAAAGATAAGCCCTCAAGGGGCTTATTTCAGACTGTAGACAAAGTCTCCTTCGGAGATGAAGTTTACAGTCTTTTTTTGATAAAATATAGATATATCATTGAACGGTGGTGTTTTACTTGATTAAGAGAAGTAAGTCTGAAGATATTAATATCATTCGCAGTCAATTTGAAATGTATTCATTAGAAGACCTTGTACCAGAAAATCATCTTCTAAGAAAAGTTGATAAAGTATTCGATTTATCCTTTGTATATGATTTAGTAGAAGAAAAGTATTCTACAGATAATGGCCGTCCAAGTATTGATCCGGTTGTATTAATAAAAATTGTATTAATACAACACCTTTTTGGTATCAAATCAATGCGCCAGACAATTAAAGAGATTGAAACTAATTTTGCGTACAAATGGTATCTCGGTTTAGGCGTTAACGATAAAGTACCTCATTTTTCTACCTTCGGTAAGAACTATTCTAGACGATTTTATGATAATCAGATTTTCGAAGAAATCTTTTCTCGTATTCTCAAAATTGCTATAGATAATAACTTCGTAGATAATACTTCACTATTTATTGATTCAACGCATATTAAGGCCAATGCCAACAAGAAGAAATTTATTAAACAAGAAATACAGAAGACTGCTAAACATTATGAACAAGAGCTTATTGAAGATATCAATTCTATTAGAGAATCTGAAGGAAAAAAGCCTCTAGCTTCAAGAAAGGAGGAGAATCTTAAAGTAATAAAAATAAGTAATAATGATCCCGATGCTGGTTACTATGTTAAAAGTGAAAGAGAAAAACAATTTGCCTATAGTGCGCATACATGCTGCGATAAGTATGGTTATATCGTTGATTTTCATTTAACTCCTGGTAATGTTCATGATAGTACACAGTTAGTACCTATGATTGACAGGCTTGAAAGTAAAAAACTACTACCGAGATATGTTGCTGTGGATTCTGGATATAAAACACCTCATAATGCTAAGTATTTATTAGATAAAGAAATTCTACCAGCTATGCCATATAAACGTCCCATGGGTCCGAAGGACTTAATGAATAAAAATGAATTTATATATGACGAATACTATGATTGTTATATTTGCCCTAATAATCAAATGTTGAAATATCAAAGAACAGACAGCGATGGTTATCGTTTGTATATTTCTAATCCAAATAAATGTAAGGATTGTCCTTTACTTAATAAATGTACTAAGAGTAAAGAACAGAAAAAAATCGTTACAAGACATATATGGCAACAATATCTTGATATTGTTGATGACTTGAGATTCATAGACACTATAAAAGCTATATATAAATTGCGTAGTCAAACAATAGAAAGACGTTTTGCTGATGCTAAAGAACAGCATGGTTTGCGATGGACTAAGTACAAAGGAATTCAAAAAGTCACCATGGAGACCACGCTTATTTTCGCATGCATGAATTTAAAGAAATTAGCAAATTATCTAGCAGGTTAAGCTGGATATTTTGCTAATTTCTTTAAAATAACAATATTTTTCGAAGAAAAAAGACAAACTCACTTATAAAATTGTGAGTTTGTCTTCAGTCTGGATAAGCCCTCAAGGGGCTTATTTTTATATCTTTAATTTCACTTATTTGTCTATTATTGATTTATTTAAGATCTATTTTACAAATAATAAAATAAATTATTTGCTCATTTTAATCGATACCTACGCACTTTAACGAGATAATAAGACCAAACCACAGGAACATACGTTTGACTTATACGAATATCCGTTATATACTTAAGTCAAATATATCGGACATATGCAACAAACAAAGCTTCTTCACATATTACAAAAAGTAATCGTGTTAAGTCGAGACTTTTTGTAATATGTGAATTTTTCTTTGTAAGAGAAACATTAGATATTATTTAATAATTTATTGGAGGTCATTATTATGACACAAGGTACAGTTAAATGGTTTAACGCAGAAAAAGGTTTTGGATTCATCGAAGTTGAAGGTGGAGACGACGTATTCGCTCACTTCAGTGCTATCGAAGGAGACGGCTACAAATCTTTAGAAGAAGGTCAAGCAGTTGAATTCAATATCGAAGAAGGTCAACGTGGACCTCAAGCTGCTAACATCGTTAAATTATAATATTTAATGTGAAGAAATAAGCCCTCAAGGGGCTTATTTTTTTTTTGTTTATTGAGAATGCTTTATTCATATGTTAACATTATTGGTATAAAAAACCATAAAGAAGTGTTTTTATGAGAGAATTACTTGCTGGCATTATTATATTAACCTTCATCTTTTTTGAATTATTTAAATATAAAATATATGGTCAAACGAAGATGTTTAAAGCAAAACACCCAGTAAATAAAGAAAAAGAATGATCGGAACTTCTGCTTATGCTAAAGCGTTCGATTATGTTATCAGCATCTTGTTCATCTTTTCATTTTATAAACTATTAACACTTGATGCTTCCAAACCAATTAATATTATTCAAGACGTACCAGAACTCATTTACTTAAGCGCAACTTTAATCGTGTTGCTTTATAGTTTTATTAAAGAAAATAAAGGTTTTATGTAAGAGATAGATCCTTGCTACTCTATTCAACAATTTATAGCAGCCTTACCAGGAGAAAATAAACTAAAGTTACAAATGCATTGACAAATCATTATATCCGTTATATACTTAAGTCAAATATATCGAACATATGCAAGAAACGTAAGAACTTCACCTATTACAAAAAGTAATCGTGTTAAGGGTTTGCTTTTTGAAATATGTGAAGTTTTATTATGTAAAACATTAGATATTATTTAATAATTTATTGGAGGTCATTATTATGACACAAGGTACAGTTAAATGGTTTAACGCAGAAAAAGGTTTTGGATTCATCGAAGTTGAAGGTGGAGACGACGTATTCGCTCACTTCAGTGCTATCGAAGGAGACGGCTACAAATCTTTAGAAGAAGGTCAAGCAGTTGAATTCAATATCGAAGAAGGTCAACGTGGACCTCAAGCTGCTAACATCGTTAAATTATAATATTTAATGTTGAAAAATAAGCCCTCAAGGGCTTATTTTTTTTGCATAAAATTAATTATACATCCTTATGGATGTATTAAAAGTTAAAGAAGCATAGAATATCACTATAATCATCTATCGGTAATATAACTTTATAGTCTTTTATATCAACATATGTCTCCTTGATCATTTGTTTGGAAATTGGTTCTTCCATATCAACAAAAAGCGCCATTTCACATATAGTGCCCTGATTTCCATTAATATTATAATATTTCATTAAAAATTCAGGAGAAATATTTCCATTGATCAGTAAGAAACCTTCATATTTTTCATATTCAACTTTGTATCGTTCTAAAATTTCTTTCGTTTCTTCATAACCTTCTTTTAATATTGCTCCTGTGATATTAAACGCTTCTACTAGTTCAAAGAACTCAAGTGAATCCCATGAAGCTGACCAACCCAGGGATTTATATCCTCTAATTTTAGTATCTACAAAATATATTATTTCTTTAGCATCTGAATTGAAAGATTCCCATAAATAGTTTTCAGTGAGTGTAAAGGTATCCTCAATAATTATAATATCTTCAAATTTAGGGTGAATGTATAAGTTTCCACTAATTATGTTCCAGTAAATTAATGGCTGATATTCACTGTCATAAATCAATAATAAAGTGTCTATATACTCAATTTGCTCCGCAAAAGACAAATTCATTATCTCTTCTACTTTAATCCTATAGCTTTCTTTATTATATCTAGGTTCACTCGAAAAACTATGAACGATTATTAATTCTTGTGGGTATTTCCTAAAGATATTTACAATGGCATTCACAGCTTTTGCATTCATCACGTGTCTTTTTATAAATGTATTCTCTAATTCTTTTCTAATATTTAAATCAATTCTAGATTCATCTACTTCTGGTTTTGGTCTTTTCTTTCTAAATAATCCTAACATGTTAATACCACTTCTTCTTTTTAAAATACACCATACTTACAACTAATAATAACGCCATAACTATCAGTACTGTAAAATATCCATATTTCCATTTCAGTTCAGGCATGTACTCAAAGTTCATCCCATAAATTCCTGCAATCAATGTCAATGGCAGAAATACAGTTGATACGAGGGTTAGCATCTGCATTACACGGTTCATTCTATAGTTGTTATATGATTCATAGTTATTTCTTATTTCATCCGTGAGTTCCTGAGAATTATTGATAATATTCTTCTGCTTAATCATATGGTCCTGAATATGGTGAATATAATGGTGATCGTGTTCTGTTTCTATCATATGCTGATCACGTTCTAATTCATCTACCAGTTCACTCATTGGTACGATAATCCCTTTGATACGAATCAATTTTGCTCTTAAGTCAAAGATATCATCCATAATGTAGTGTTGTTTTTTATCAGTAGAATGTCTCTTTTCAAAACTCAGTACTTTTTCTGCTATAGATTCTACAGTTTCCGTATAGAAATCTACTATCTTATCAAGTAACATCATTGCTGCTACTTTTGGTGTTAAATTACTTGGTGCTTCTTCTTCTAATTCTTTGGCTAAAGCATCTATTTCATCTGTGGCTTCAATATCTTCATCGTGATAAGTAATAAATACATTATCTTTCAAGAGAACGTTAATCGTTTCTGCTTCATAAGTATCACGTTCAAACTTCTGGAACACTAAATACTCATATGCGTTATAGTTTTTATATTTCGGTCTTGAGTTACTACGTATGACATCTTCTATCGTTAATCCATTAATATCAAAGTGTTGTTTAAAAAGTTCACTCTCTTCTTCATTTGCCCCTTCAAAATCAAACCAAATAAATGGAGCATCTTTTGGCAGGTCATCTATTGTATTAACACGTTTTAATTTATTATCGTCATGATACAAAATGCTTAATGCCATGTTCTCCCTCCCTTATATATATTCTTTAATAGAATATAAAAAGATCAAAGCTATTTTACTAGCGATACTTTATCATCATAAACAGAGATTGTACCGCCATAGTTCGCTACCCATACATCACCTGTCGTATTTTCATAAGTGATACCAATCGGATGGAACCCAGCTTCCACACGTGTAATTTCTTTCAACGTCTTCGTATCAAACTTTGATACTGTATTTTCATCGTAATTAACGATATATACAGCTGTACTGTCTGGTGAAATCGCCATTGAACGTGGCTCTTTTCCTGTCATAGCACGCGCAATAACTTTATCTGTTGCAACATCATATTTTAATAGTTCATTAGCACCAGCCACCGTAATATAGATTGTCTTCCCTTGATTATCAAGTACTAAATGACGTGGTCTTTGTCCTGTCTGCAGAATCATTTCACTTTTACCTGTTTCTAAATTCACTTTATAAATTTCATTAGAGAACATCGCTGTAACGTAAGCTGTTTTATTATCTGGAAGTGATACAATACCACGTGGCATTTCATTTAAAGGGATTTGTTCTGTTTGTTTAGCTGTCTTAGTATCTACTACTGATAAAGATTTATCACACCAGTTAGATACCAGTAATTTTGAATTATCTTGAGTAAGTGCTACATATTTTGGTACGCGTCCAACTTGAATGACCTGATCCCAATCTTGCTTTTCAGCATTATAACGATATACTACAGATGCTGCGATTGATTTACCTGCTGAACACATATCTTCTGCTTCTGCACCATGGTCTGTTAATTGATATTGAGATACATATGCATACTTACCATCTTCTGTCCAAACTGCTTCAACTGGTGCACCACTTACAGGTTTATCAAAACCTTCTATACCAAACTTTTTAAAGTCTACTCTATCAGATAACTTTTTAATGAGTTTACGTGATTTCGCATCATAAACTGTAATTGTATGCTGATACATCATATTGTTTGCAATAACTTGACCTTTATTATTCGCGACAACTGATTTTGGGGTAATTGGTCCTTCGCTAATCGTATCGATTAATTTCATCGTTGTTGTATGAGATGCTGGTCTATCTTTATCAATTTGATCTGCGGTCACATCTTTTTCAGACGAATCTTTTGATTCAGTCGTTACTTTTTCTGCTTTGTTTTCTTTAGTCGTTTGTTCTGTTTTTGTTGATTCCTCGGTTGTTTTCTTTTCTTCGTTTGCACATCCAGCCATGAGTATCATTGCTGATAACATTAAATATCGAATCGCACGCATAATGTTCTCCTCTTCTTTTCCATTTTTTATTTAAATATAGCATAAATTAAGTAATGTCACATTGAAAAATTTAGTTTCAATTTACTAATATGTTATAGTGACAGTATGATAACAAAGAGGTGAATGATATGTGGAACAGTACACGATTGACTGATCAATTAAGCATTGTATATCCAATCGTCCAGGCAGGTATGGCAGGAAGCACGACACCCGAACTCGTCGCAGCAATAAGTAATGAGGGCGGTTTAGGAACCATTGGTGCAGGATATATGACACTTGATAACTTAAGAGATGAAATTAAAGCTATTCGCAATTTAACCAATAAATCATTCGCTGTCAATTTGTTTGTGCCTGAAGATATTCAATACAATGATAGTGATATACAAAAGATGCAAAAAGAACTCAAGCCTTATTATGATAGATATGATTTAAAGACAGCGGATGTTAAAGCACATTCTGAACAAACTTTTCTTGATAAAATTCAGTTGTTAATGGATATGGAAGTTCCAGTTGCAAGCTTTACATTTGGCATACCTTCCCAAAGCTTGATTAACGAATTAAAAAAGAAAGGTATTATTACAATCGGTACAGCAAGTTCAGTTGAAGAAGCGAGAATGATCGAACAAAGTGGATTAGATATGGTGGTCGCGCAAGGATATGAAGCAGGTGGACATAAAGGCGCGTTTACAAAAACACGTTCAATCGGCACAATGGCATTGATTCCTCAAATTGTAGATAGCGTGTCTTTACCTGTAATTGCAGCTGGAGGAATAATGGATGCGCGTGGTATACTTGCGTCACTGATGTTAGGCGCAAGCGGTATGCAAATGGGGACTGCTTTCTTAACAACTCATGAAAGTAAAGCACCAAACGTGCATAAAGAAGCAATCATCCATGCTCAACCTGAGGATACAACAGTGACTAAAGTATTCAGCGGTAAAAGTGCGCGTGGTATAGAAAATAATTTTATTAATGATTTAGAAGCTAGTGACGTCAGTATACTGCCTTATCCGCTTCAAAATGATTTAACGACGAGTATTCGTCAAAGTGCAGCTAAGAACGGTGATACCGGTCTTCTTCATATGTGGTGCAGTCAGGCACCTACACTTGCCAAGAAAGTCAATGCACAAGGTTTATTTAGAGAAATCGTAGCACATATCGATCAGTTAATACTGGATTTTAAAATGAATAATATATAAAATGCCGCACAAAAAAATCTCTCGTTCGAGAGATTTTTAATATTGTTCTTTTTTCATCTGATAAAGATAGATGGGTATTCCTAAAAGCGTGATGATTGTTCCTGTTATCGCTAGCCCAAATTGCGTAAACAATGTATTTAGCATAACGAACAGTCCTGCCAGTAAAGCAATCATAGGAATGACTGGATACAATGGTACTTTATATGGACGCACGAGTTCTTTTTCTTTCTTACGTAATACAAATACTGCATAAAATGCCATACAGTAAAATGCCCAGATTACAAATACAAGCATATTTGTGATTGAATCAAAAGCCCCAAGAGAAACCATAATAATCGCAATAACGACCTGAATCAATCCGCTCATCCATGGTGCACCACTATTTGTGAGTTTCGTGAATACATTTTTAAATGGCAGTAAATTTTGTTTTGCCATCGCTTCTGGTACACGCATTCCTGTCATCGTATAACCATTCAATGCACCATACACTGATACCATTATTCCGATTGTAATTAATTTCCCACCAGATTGCCCAAATAAAATTTCTGCTGTATCAGTTGCTGCGTTTAAATTACCTTTAAGTTCAGCAATCGGTGATGTAAATAAAAATGTTGCGTTTACTAATAAATAAATAATTGTAACTAGACCTAATCCTAATGTGATTGCTAATGGTAAATCTCTTTTCGGATTTTTCATTTCCCCGGCAATATTACCGACATGAATCCATCCATCATATGCAAACATTGTCGCAAGCAATCCAGCACCTAGTGCTACAAAGAAATTAATACCTGTGTCACCTGTCGTGGGTATTAAAGATACCTGAACATCTCCCGTCTGCATTAAACCAAACACGACGATAGCAATGATTGGTATAAGCTTAACGACCAAAGTAATGGATTGCAGTATCCCACCTGCCTTCGAGCCTAGACAGTTAATCAATAATATTGAAATCATCGCAATAACAGCTATCGGAAATAGCCATCCCTTTCCGATGTGAAATAAATTATCAATTTGCTGTGAAAATACAATCGATTGTGCTGCAATCATCGCAGGAAAGTAAATAAAACTTTGTGCCCATCCTGCTAAAAATCCAAAAAACTTACCATACGTAAATTCAATATATGTCGTCAGTCCACCATTTCTCGGAATAGCTGCTGCAAGTTCAGCTACTGTCAGTCCAGCACATATCGTGATCAAACCACCTAATAGCCATACAAACAACGTCATACCTGGTGTTCCTGTTACTTCTGTTATATTAGATATTTTAAAGAATACACCTGAACCAATAACAGTCCCCATTACAAGTGCTAAAGCTGAAAAAAATCCTATACCTTTATTCATTCCTTTTTCCATAATTACCTCCTTTTAATCCTCAATCATAATATCATATAACTGTCATTCTCGTATGTTGTTTTACTAAATTAATTTTCAGTAAATTTTTTCGAAACAAAAAAGGATCGAGACAAATCGTCTCAATCCTGGGTATTATTATTTACGTTTCTTTAAATATTGTTCTATATAGAATGCCGACTCTTCAATCGACTTATACTCTGTATTAATAACGGTAGCATTTAATCGATTGAATACTTCTTCAGCATAGCTTAATTCTTCTTTAATACGTTTCAAATCATTATATTGTCCCGGTCCTGTAAGCCCTAAAACTTTAATACGTTCTGTACGTATATTCATAATATAATTCGGACTTGCAGTCAGTCCAAATACCTTTAAATTCTTTTGTTGATATACTTCTTCAGGAATAGGTGATTCAGGCACTAAAGGAATATTCGCAACTTTAAATCCTTTATTTGCCAGATACATACTTAACGGGGTCTTAGAAGTTCTAGAAACACCAACAATAACTGCGTCAGCTTCAGCTAAATTATGAAAGTTTTTACCGTCGTCATATTTCACTGAGTACTCAATCGCTTCAATACGTTTAAAGTATTCTTCATCCATCTTTCTAAGCGCGCCACTTTCACCAACCGGTTCCATATCAGTATGATTTTGTATGACTCTGATCAAGCCTGTCATATAATCAATATATGACAAGCCAGTCTCTTTGGCAAATACTTGTCCCAGACGATTAAATTCTGGATTTACAAGTGTTGTAACTACGACTGCTTCTTTTTGTTTTGCTAGTTCTAAAATGTTCTTAAACTCTTCTTCATCTTTGATGAATGAAAATTTCTTCACACTTACAGATGTTAGTTTCGGAAATTGAGATAACGTTGCATGAAGCATTCTATCAGCGGTTTCACCGATAGAATCAGATACGATATAGATTAATAAATCTTTAGATTCATATTTACTCAATGTGTTCCTCCTACTATTTTTTCACCTGGCTTTGTGCTGTCGCTAAAATAGCACCTGGTACACGGAATGGTGAACATGATACATAGTCAATCGCTAAATCATTAAAGAAATGAATTGATTTAGGATCTCCACCTAACTCTCCGCAAACACCAATCTTAATGGCTGGGTTTGCGGATTTTGCGCTTTCAACTGCAATCTTAATAAGTTGTCCCATCCCTTCAACATCTAATGTTTGGAACGGATCGACATTAAGAATTTCACGGTTAATGTATTCGTTGATGAATTTACCGGCATCATCACGAGAGAAACCATATGTTAATTGTGCTAAATCGTTTGTACCAAAACTAAAGAATTCAGAGTGCTGAGCGAGTTCTCCTGCAACCAGACATGCACGTGGTGTTTCAATCATTGTACCAATTAGGTAGTCGATTTGTACACCTTTTGCATCCATGATTTCCTGTGCTTTTTTCTTAACAACATCTTTTAAGATAACAAATTCTTGTGTTGTTGAAACTAAAGGAATCATAATTTCAGGCTTTGTTTCGATACCTTTTTCTTTTAAATTCAGCACAGCTGTAATGATTGCTTCAGTCTGCATTTCATATAATTCAGGATAAGTAATCGCTAATCGGCAACCGCGATGTCCTAACATTGGATTAAATTCATGTAATTCACTAATACGTTTTTCTAAGAAATCTGTAGTAACGCCTAACTGATTGGCAACTGCTTTAACTTCTTCTCCACCTTTCGGTAAGAACTCATGTAATGGTGGATCTAATAAACGTACGATTGATGGACGGTCCTGAGATAAGTTAAAGATGCCTTCGAAATCTTCCGTTTGATAAATTTTGATTTTATTTAATGCTTCTACACGTTCTTCGTAAGTAGATGCTAAGATGAAACGTCTCATTTCGATTAAACGTTCTTCACCAAAGAACATATGCTCAGTACGTACTAAACCGATACCTTTTGCGTTAAATGAATAACCTGATTTAATATCACCTTCAGTTTCCGCATTCATACGTACAGATAAACGTGCGATGTCTTCTGCCCAGCCCATAAATTCTTCAAAGACATCACTTGCTTCAGCTTTCGTCGTTTCAATTTCACCGATATATACAGCACCTGTTGAACCATTAACTGAGATAACATCACCTTCAGATAAAGTTTTACCTGCATATTTTACGTACTTTTCTTTCGTATTAATTTCAAGATCAGAACATCCCGTTACACAACATTTCCCCATACCACGTGCAACTACAGCTGCGTGACTCGTCATACCACCATGTGTCGTTACAATCGCTTCAGCAGCAATCATACCTTCAATATCCTCTGGAGAAGTTTCCGGACGAACTAATATAACCTTTTCACCAGCTTCAGCTTTCGCTTTTGCATCTAATGCTGAGAAGACGATAATACCTGTTGCAGCACCAGGAGAAGCTGGCAAACCTTTATCTGATACTAATTCAGCAGATTTTAATGCCTCTTCATTAAAGTTAGGATGTAATAACTGATCTATTGATTTAACATCTACCATTGCCACTGCATCTTCTTTAGAAATGACACCTTCATGTACCATATCTACAGCAATGTTGATTGCAGCATTAGCAGTACGTTTACCGTTACGCGTTTGTAAGATAAATAACTTTTCATTTTCAATCGTAAACTCGATATCCTGCATATCTTTGTAATGTGCTTCTAATTTCTCTGTTACATTTACGAATTCCTCGTAAGCATGTGGCATTTGCTCGTTTAACGTTTCGATTTCTTTTGGTGTACGAATACCTGCTACAACGTCTTCTCCTTGCGCGTTTAATAAGTACTCACCATATAATTTATGTTCACCGGTCGCCGGGTTACGTGTAAATGCAACACCTGTACCAGAACGATCACCACTGTTACCAAACACCATTTCCTGAACATTTACAGCAGTTCCGATATCATGAGGAATTTCGTTTAAATCACGATATATACGTGCACGATCATTGTTCCATGATTTAAATACCGCTTCTATCGCTTCAGTTAACTGTTTCTTCGGCTCTTGCGGGAACGGTTTATGTGCTTCTTCGATATAGATTTCTTTATATTGTTCAACGATCTCTTTCAAATCTTCAGCAGGCACATCAGCATCAGTTGCATGCCCTTTACCTTTTTTGAACGCTTCAAAGTACTCTTCAAATGCTGGCATCGGAATGTTGTATACGACGCTACCAAACATTTGTAACAAACGACGATAACAATCATATGCAAAACGTGCATCTTCTGTTTTTGCTGCTAATTTTTCAACATTTTCATCATTTAATCCTAAATTTAAAATCGTATCCATCATACCCGGCATAGAGATTTTCGCACCACTACGCACTGATACTAATAGTAAATTTTCATCTGAAGAGAAAGCTTTATTTGTTTTATCTTCTAGTTCTTTTAACTTCTCATCTAATTGTGTAAGTACTTCGTCTGATAACTGTTCACCACGATCTAAATATTCGATACAAGCTTCAGTCGTGATTGTAAATCCGTTAGGAACAGGTAAACCAAGGCGCATCATTTCTGACAAGTTCGCACCTTTACCACCTAATAAGTCTTTCATATTTTGACTTCCTTCTTCAAATGCATATACAAATTTACTCAAATTTAGTCACCTCATCATTTTTTGTGTTATACCAATTAACCTATTAGGTTATACTATTATGATAATTAGTATGTCACATTAAAACTTTTATGACAATCATAAAAAGATAATTTAATAAATTTTTTTAGAAATATCCGTTTAAATATGAATGTATTGTGAATTTGTCAGAAAAAAGTTGAAAAAGTTTTACCATTCAGTAGCAGAAATGAAAACGCTTTATTATAATCGAAGTAACTTAAAGTTTATCTTTAAGAAAACTTTTTTAAGGGGAGATTCATATGTATCAACTAAAGTTTATTGATGGTAAAAAACATCACATCGTAGGAATGTTCGACACAGTTGAAGAGATAAAAGAATGGTTAGCAGTTGTACCATTCATCACAGCGTATGAATCTGAGAAAGAATATACAATGGAATATAAGGATATTCCGGATTATGCAGAAATTGAATGGCGTGGAAGCATCTATCCATTAACGCGTCACTCATTCTCTGGTGATCATACTGTCGTTATTGATTGGTCATACGTTGCAACAATTAAAGACCATGAAGGTATTGTTCCAGGCTACACTTTAATCGAAGGTTACATGTACGAAAATAGTGATGTTGAAGAGTACATCGTTGTACGTAACAAGATGAAAGATGAATTGAAAGATTACTACACATTGCACGGTAAGACAGTCTTCGTTGATGGATTAGGCACTGAACAAGGTGAATACATCACAACTGAAGGTGGACCGATTATTCATATCGATCCGATGAACATCGATGCTTGGCAGAAATCTGAAAGTACTGAAGCATTTGTGAAGACGTTTGAATAAAAATGTAATTTTAATATAAGAAATGGCCCGATTCCTTAGTGGAATCGGGCCAAATTTTTATTTCTCATTAACAATCTTATAATAAGTTCTCGATGTAATCAGATACATGATACCGTAGACAATCATAATTACGAGCATTACAATACCATAGCTTGAAAAGAACATCGCTTTATCGCGAATACCTAATACACCAAGTAAATTAAATATAATTTTGGTAGCAAACAATGTATGAATCACCGTAATAATAATCGGTAAACCGAATATCCAGATAATCTGTTTGTTAATCGTCTTCTTAATCAATTCTTGAGGTAATCCTACTTTTTGCATAATGTCGTAGTTGCGTTTGTCTTCATATCCTTCAGATAGTTGTTTGTAGTATAGCACTAAGAACACACCTGTAAGTAACGTAATTGATACGACAATACCGATAAAGATTAATCCTCCATTTAACTCATAAATTGTTTTTTGAACATCATCTTTATTTTGAATACTTATGCCATATTTCTTCTGAAGTTTTGGAATAGCTTTCTTAAACGCCTCTTCATGTGCGTTTACATTAAAGGCTAACGTGTCACTTGCTTCTTGCGCTTCCAGTTTATTCGTTTCTTTATTCAATGATTTGAAATAATTACGATATGTTTCAAACTGTACTTGATCTTTAACGATAATATACATCGCATCAATAGCGATTTGGTTGCCGATATAGTTTTTAGTTTCTCTTTGGACTTTAACTTCCTGACCCATTATCTTTAATGTCTTATCATGACTGTAGCGTTCCGCGTTTGTACTCACGATGATTTCTCTGTCGTTGACTTTCACCGCTGCATCATGCGCAATGTTGTGGTCTTTTTCTGTTGTAAGTACAACATAAGTCATATCTCTCCCTTTTAACTTCGGACCAATCTTATCGTTTAAAGGTATTAACTCATTGCCTTCCTTAATAATCGGAAAGAACGCTAATGTACTGACTCTAAATTTATCAACGTCAGCTATCTTTTCAATATCTCTTTGTATATTTTTCACTTGTTTGCTTGTGTTACCGTAGACATTAATTTCATAATCCTGAGTCATACTACCTGCAACTTGCGCTTCAATACCACGATATGCAGAAAGTGACATTCCTAAAGTCACCATTAAGAAGGTCATGAGCAACGTAATACTAGCGAGCCCTACTGCATTTGCTTTCATACGTGATAGTAAACCGGATATCGAGAAGAATTGGTTCGGTTTATAATAGATATTCTTATTACGTTTCAATAACTGTAATACGATAATCGTAAGTGACATGAATAAAAAGTAAGTCCCTATCATTACTAACAGCACTGCAGTAAAGATATTCTGAAGTGAATCTAATACACCTGTTGCAGTGCGTGCGATATAGTACCCATAACCTAAAGCGATTGCACCAATAATGAATAACACTGCTAATAACCACTTCGGCGTCTTCTTTTCTCCTGCAAGTTGTGATCGCATCAATTGGATTGGACTTTGCAGGGTTAAAGAGATGTTATTAAAGATAAATAATATCACCATAACACCTGCCAGAATTGTGATCGTTAAAAGTGCAGACTTAATATCAAACGGATAATCCATCAGTGACATTCCTGTTGATTTCACTAGCTTATTCATTAATAAAAACACAAGGTTTCCAAATAAATAACCACCACATACACTTAAAATAGAGATAACAATATACTGTATGAAAGATTCTAATAACAGAATAAATCGAATGTGTTTCTTTTCCAGACCAAGCACCATATTTAGTGCAAATTCCTGTTTACGCTGTTTCATTACGAAACGATTCGCATAAATAATAAACACGACGGTCAGGATACCCACTAACACATTTGAATACACTAATAACTGTGGTAAATTCGCATGACGTTTCTGAATATATTCATTAGCGATCATCGAAAGCATAATATATTGAAGACCGAGCATGACACTTGTTGCGAGTATGAATGGAATGAATATTTGTCTGAGTGATTTAAAGTTCTTAATCACGAGTTTTGAAAGTAACTGTAACATCCTACTCACCTCTTTCTGATAGCATTGATAGACTGTCAGAAATGCGTTTTTGGAATTCGTTTTGTGTTTCATCTCCTCGATATATTTCATGATATAAAATACCGTCTTTAATAAATACGACACGACTCGCATATGCTGCATCAATCGTAGAATGTGTTACCATAAGAATCGTTTGCTTATCTTTATTAATATCCTGAAATAGGTTCATGATATCTGTTGAAGTTTTAGAATCTAACGCGCCTGTTGGTTCATCAGCCAGCAATAAACTCGGGTTTGAAATTAAAGCTCTGGCAATTGCTACACGCTGTTGCTGACCACCAGAGATTTGATTCGGAAACTTTTCCAGATGTTCTGAAATACCTAATCTTGGTGCAAGGAGAGATAATCTTTCTTCCATGACGTTAGGTTTCATATTAGATAATACTAACGGCATTAAAATATTATCTTTATTACTCATCGTGTGTAATACATTGAAGTCCTGGAACACGAAGCCTAACGTATCACGACGAAACTTTGCAACTTCTTTATTTTTCAGCATACTTAAATCCTGTCCACCAATTGTTACAGTTCCTTCAGTCGGTGTATCGAATGTAGCGATGATATTTAACAATGTCGATTTCCCGGAACCTGACTCACCCATTATCGCAACGAACTCACCTTCATTAATTGAAAAGTTCATATCTTTTAAAGCAACTGTTTGGTTTGCACCTCTACCGAATACTTTTTTAACGTTTTTTATATTAAGTAACATTACATTCACTCCTTGTTTGTTGTTACCTTTATCTTACGTGCTAATTGAAACGGCTGCCTTTATCTATTCTTACAAAGACAGCCGTTAATCTTACAAAAATGAAAGATTGGAGTTATTTAATTTGAATGGTGAAGTCTGAACCTTGGTTTAATGCGGAAGTAACTTTGACCTTGTGTCCTAAGCGCTTAGAGATTGTGCTGACGATATAAAGACCAATACCGCTTGATTTCTCACTCAGTCTACCATTATAACCAGAGAAACCTTTATCAAATATTTTCGGTAAGTCACTCGCATTAATACCGATACCGTTATCTTGGATGGATAATGTCTTTGTCGTTTCATCAAACGTAATCCATACTTCTTTTCCACGTGCATATTTTAAAGCATTGTTCAAAATTTGCTCTATCATGATAGAAGTCCATTTTGCATCAGTTAAGATTAATGCTTCACTTTTGTCGTAATGCAACTTTGTTTGATAATAAATAAACTGAATGGCATAACGTTTGATAAGCGGGCGAACAAGTTCATCGATACTCACTTCCATAAATACCATATCCGTCTTCTGGTTCATTAGTTTCAAATAATTGAGTGCAAGATTGGTGTAGTTATCAATTTGCAGCACTTCATTACGTACTTGAGATATCACTTGTTCATCCGGATCTTCAAGTAATAGTTTCGATGCCGTAATCGGTGTCTTTATTTGATGCACCCACATTAAGAAATATGACTCTACTTCACTTTGATAGTTGATAAAATCATTGCGCAGCCGATGATTTTCCTGCTTTAACAGTTCATTTTCTTCAAATAGCGTTCGCTCTTTTTTAAAATTCATATATTGAATCATCCAGTAAATCGATGAAATAAATAATACGATACATACACTTAAAAGATACGCCCGAAATGGTACATTATACATCAGTAAAATAAAGAAAAATAATGCACAGATTAATACAATAATATAAATTTCTCGCTGAATCGTTTTAAAGAAACTCATACATCACCTACACGATATCCGACATTTTTCTTCGTTTCGATAAAATCAGTAAGCCCGATTTTTTGTAGCTTTTTGCGTAAACGTGTCATGTTCACTGCAAGGGTATTATCATCAATGAAATGCTCTGACTCCCAGCACTTTTCGATTAATATATTACGGCTGACAAACTTCCCTTTATTCTGGAATAAAGCATGTATGATTTGAAGTTCTGTGTGTGTGAGGTCAATTGTTTCACCATTATATTTGAGTTTTGCCGCTTCCAGTAGAAGTTCACACCCACTTACAGTTAAATTATTTACTTGAGTAGTAAAATCATATGTTCTGCGTAATAGCGCCTGAATCTTAGTAATCGTGACCGTCATATTAAACGGCTTTTCAATGAAATCATCAGCACCCATCTGCATCGCCATCACTTGATCCATACTATCATTACGAGAACTAATGAAAATTATTGGAACAGTAGAAACTTTACGAATCTCCTGACACCAGTGATAGCCATTGAATGCTGGTAAATTAATATCGAGTAGCACAAGTTCTGGTGCATTTGCGTTAAAGGCATCCATCACGTGATTAAAATCTTCTATTAAGATAGGTTCTAACTGCCATTTCTTCAGTTCCTCAGCGAGCATCTTCCCGATGACCAAATCATCCTCTACAATCAAAACCTTCATCATCTCACCACCACCGTTGTTTTTTATTATTATGACATAAATGTTGCGTGTAAGTTGAGGATTTAGAATATCTACTATGATTTTCGAGAAAAAAAAACACTACATTTAAAGTAGTGGTAGTACATTTCAATTCTATTAAACATTAATCTAATTTCTTACGCCTGTATATTACTCTTTCTATAGATATCTTTTTATTTGCATCGTCTACAATATAAAAAAGTAAATAATTATTAACAACTAATATTCTATACTCTTCTTCCAAATCTTTTTGTGTTTTGTAAATTGGATAAGCATAAGGAAATTGCTTTAAACTTTTAAATTTTCTATTGATATTGTTTCGTAAATCGATTGCTGCTTTTACATTTTTCAAATCATAAACGATGTAATTAAAAATATTTTCAATTTCTTGTTTCGCTAGTTCTGAATATGTAATCCGATACAACACTATTTACCTCGTATTATATCTAAGATTTTTTGATCAACTTCATCTTCAGTGTATCTAACATTACTCGTTTTGGAATGTTTCTCTGCTTCTTTTAATTTCTCATAAATGAAGTCATTAAAAGATTCTTCGATTTCATATTTATATAATGTTTCTTTAATATATTTAATTTTCATTATTATTCACCTCAACCATAATATTATACAACAAATTGTAATATTACAATGTTTTGAAATCAAAAAACACCTCATCCGAGGTGCTTCGTTTTAGAATTCAACATGTAATGCTTTTTTATTTGTTTTATTTTTTACTTTAAATTGTCCATTGTGATCTTTTCCGGTATCAATGATTTCAAAATATAATGACTTCGCTTTATATAAATCATCAATTATACCTGTTGAACCAACATCTTGATTAAAGAATAATACTGATTTTGTGATACCATCTTCTTTCTCACTTTGAATAATATTAAAGCAATACTTCTTACCATGCTCATCATACAGGTTAATATCATAATTATGATCACTGTCACTTTCAATCTTCATTTGAGATGATAATGGATTAATTAATAATTTCTTGATTTCTACATCATTATTTCCAACAGCAACTACTTTGTTAATATCTTTTAATTTTACTACCTTATCTAACGTATCTGTATTCACTTTAAACTTATATGCAAAACTTTCATTCATATTTGTAAAGTCATTTTTTACGATATCTTTTGAATATCGAATATCGCTAAACCTTATCTCGACGTTCAAATTGCCTTTTGGTGCAATGTCTCTAAGATGAACGATACTCGTTTCACTATGTATAACTTTATCTTTTAAATATTCACCACTGCCAGATAAACCGGTCATCATTTCTTTACCATTAATCTTAACCGATTGAAGATCTGCCATAACATCTTTGTACTCATCGTCCATATCAACTAACAAATTATACGTTAAATATTTATCATTAATAAATACATCAGTCAGCTTCACATCAGCTTCGCTCAAACTAATCGTTTCATTGATATGTGTCGCATATTTGTCAGCTTGTGGGGTAATAATATCTTTAAATGAATACGTAATATTTTCTAACATTTTTACAGCATTTGCTTGAATATCATGATTCATAACTGGTAAACCTCCAGCCATTAACATGGCTGCAGCTGCAATTTGAATCGTTCTTTTCTTCGTCATAGAAGGTTTCTTTTTACTGTTCTTCTGTTTGAAACGTTTATAAAATTGATATTGTTCATGTTCTGACATTTGCTCTTCCTCAATCACATCATTAAACTTAACATCATTTAATTTCTCATAAATATCTGTCATCGTAATTCCTCCTTTGCGAATCTTAATTTATCTTTTGCACGCGATGTTCTGTTGTAGATATTACTGGTCCTTTGTCCCAACATTGCAGCAACTTCTTCAGGTCTATAACCTTCTAAATAAATCATCGTCAATATTTGTTGATCTACTTCTGATAAATCTTTGATCAAGTCTAACCAAGCCTGCTCATGTAATTTTAAACCTTTATCTAAATAGACGATATTATCTTCAAGTGTCGATGTTTCTGTATCTTTTTGATGCTTTCGCAACATATCAATTGATTGGTATTTCGCAATCACACATACCCAGTTTTTAAATGTATTTTTGTTCTCATCAAACTTGTCGATATTATTCCAAATGCCAAACAAACAATCGTTAATGCATTCATCTAGATGACTGTCTAAATAATATAGGTTCTTCCTACAAATTGATTTAATCAATCCTCCATATCGCTGCAATAATAATTGAATGCCATGTTCATCACGCGATTGAATCATACTTATAATCTTTGAGTCACACTCGTTCATCTCTCTCCCTCCAGTACTACTTATATATTCGTAATTGTTTCTTAAATTCTATCACTGAAAATAAATAAATATTAAAACGTTTAAAGTAAATTAATAGTCCTCAAAAAAAACACCTCATCCCTGAGGTGTTACGCACTTACTTATATGATCCTACAACTTTAAGTTCTTTTAGGAATCCTCCACTATGAGGTGATGATTTGAATCCCTCTGTTAAATCTTTACCTGCTTCTAAACCGTTATGCTTTCCGCCTTTCCACATTTCAACGTCACTGACATCATATACAACACCATCAACAGCGACATAAGATTTATGTCCATCTTTACCGTCAAATGCTTTCAACTTTTCTGCATTATAAATGTTGTCTTTCATTATCTTCTCTTCAGCCGGCGTAAAGTCACGTTTCAACTTATCTTCTCCGCCACCTTGATTCATAAATAAAGCAAATCCCATAAATACTGCAACTAAGATTGCACCTGTAATTAACATTAGTTTTTTCATAGTCATCCTCCTCATAAAAAATCTCTATACTTAAAGCATATTGCAATTCCTACCTGCATACAACTTTAAACACAGAGAATATGCGGCTATTCTGTGATTTCAACTTCCACACCGAAATGATCACTGACAATCGGTGCGTTAACATCATCAAATACTGTCTTGCTTGAAAGAACGTTGAATCCTTTACTCGTAAAGATAAAATCTATTCGGAGTTTCCCACCATTGCTTTCCCATCCAGCAATATTCTTTTCTATCGTATGATGTCCATGTTTTACTTCTGCTTCATTATACGCATCTAATAAACCACTGTTTTCTAATACGAAGTCATATCCTTCTGTACCTTCTGGATTATTAAAGTCACCCATTACAATTAATGGATGATCATATTGATCTAAAATCTTTTGCGTATTCATCCATTCATGACTAAAGCCATACTTCTCACTTACCCACCACGAAAAATGACAACTTGCCACTACAAACGACTTTCCATTCACTGTCGTCTCTCCAAATAATATTTTTCGTGAGCGATAGTTATCCGGAGACTGATATGTCGATACAAATTCTGAATAAGGTTTAATTGGAGATTTTGAAAGAATTGCACTGCCTTCTTCATATTTATCATAACCAATATGACTCATGGCATAGCTAAAGTAATAATTATGACTTTGGGCTCTTAATTTATTCACGATGATATAAGCGAAGTTATCATCTTTTATGTTAATGTTATCATTACCTAGGCAATAATTTTGATCAGATACGACTTTCGTATTCTCAATTAATTGATTCACTTCTTGTAATGCAATGACATCATAATCTGCTTTTATGATTTGTGCTACAATTTGATCAATCTTAGCTTCTTGATGTTCTTCTAACCAACTATGCGTATTTAGTGTTAGCAACTTCATCTTATTCTCTCCTTTAATCAAAATAAAAAGGCAGCCGAAGCTACCCCTTTATTATATTTCAATATGTCCGATTCTTTCAGCTTTTGCGACTTGACCTGTTTTATCTAATGTTAATGCTTCAACATGGTCACTATTTGTAATCACAATAATAATTGTTGTATCTTTGCCTTCAGCTTTCACAGCTTCGATATCCATAATCGCTAAAGTATCACCGACTTTAACTTTTTGTCCATCATTGACTACAACACGTGATGCTGGTTTCGTCATACTGACTGTTTCGATACCCATATGAACCAATACTTCAATACCTTCTGCAGTCTTAATACCGATTGCATGTTTTGTTGGGAAGATACTTACGATTTCTCCATCTACTGGTGCAACGATTGTTTCATCTGATGGTATAACTGCGTAACCTTCACCCATCATTTTTTGTGAGAATACTGGATCATTAACTTGTTCAATATTCATTGCTTCACCGTCAGCGACAGAATACAATGATTTTTGATTACCTGTAAATCCTTTAGTATCTGTGTTATCTAATACTGTCGGTTGTACAACTGCTTGTTTCGGTGCAGGAATTTCAGCACCTGATTGTAATAAATCTTCGATATCAGATTTTAATACGTCTGCTTTTGGTCCATAAACTGCTTGAACACCATTATCTTTAACGATTAAGCCCATTGCACCAGCTTTCTTCCAAGCCGCTTCATTACCTACTAAATCTCTATCGTTAACACTTACACGTAAACGCGTCATACAAGCATCTACGTCTTTAATGTTTTGTTTGCCACCTAATAAGTGAATTATTTGAATCACTTGATCATCTGCTTTAACATCTGTTGCCCCTGCTTCATCCACCACATCCGCTTCGTAGTTACCGTTACGTCCTGGTGTCGCAAAGTTGAATTTCTTAATTAAGAAGTTTGCTAAGAAGTAAGTTATAACTGCAAATCCTAATGTCGTTAATACAAAGTTGATTAAATCTCCACTTAAACCTGCTTTAATTGCAAGTGGTGTTCTCGTTAATAACTCGATCGTACCGAATGAGTGCACACGTAAGTTAATAATATCTGCCATCGCAAATGCTGCACCTTGAATGAAAGCATAAACAACATACAAAGGTACTGCAACGAACATGAACATGAATTCTAGAGGCTCAGTTACACCTGTTAAGAATACTGCTAAAGCTGCTGAGAAATACATTGATTTGTATTTCGGTAATTTGTCTTTATCCACATTGCGGTACATTGCTAATGCAAGACCCATTAAAATACCTGATGAACCAATCATTTGTCCTACTTTGAAACGTGCTGGCGTAAAGTCGTTTAGTACTTGATTGTATTGACTTGTATCTCCAGCGTGACTTAGGTTCACTAAGTCTGTTGCCCAAGCTAACCAAAGTGGATCTTGTCCGAATACTTTTGTACCTGCTTGTGAACCTGATAATATTTCGTAAGTTCCACCTAGTTGTGTGTAGTTAATCGGAATCGTTAACATATGGTGAAGACCGAATGGTAATAATAAACGCTCTAAGAATCCAAATAAAAATGGCGCTAAGATTGGTGCTGTATCTTTACTTGATGCAATCCATAAACCAAAGTTGTTAATACCTGCTTGAATGTATGGCCATACAATTGCGAGAACTAATGCAACGATAGTTGACCAAAGAATAACAACAAATGGTACAAAACGTTTACCATTAAAGAAAGATAATGCGTCAGGTAACTTTCTATAATTATAGTATTTATTATATGCATTCGCACCAACGAAACCTGCGATGATACCAACGAATACCCCCATGTTTAATGCCGGTGATTCTAATACACTCGTAAAGAACCCTTTAACCATGATCTTTGTGCCGAATAATGTATGCGTAAATGCTTTATCATCTGCAAGCATTGCACTGTTAACACCAAATACTGCCCCTGTAATACGGTTAATCAATACGAATGCGATACCTGCTGCAAACGCACCGCCTGCTCTTTCTTTCGCCCAACTTCCCCCAATAGCTAACGCAAAGAGTAGATGTAAGTTTCCGATAATCGCCCAACCAATACTTTCAATGACTCCACCAATTGTGATTAACATTTGCATGTCTGGGCTAATTAATGGAATCGATTTCCCAATACTTATCATAAGACCTGCTGCTGGCATAACTGCTACAACAACCATCAGTGCTTTACCGAACTTTTGCCAAAATTCAAAGCTTAATAACTGTTTCATAATTTTTCTCCTTTTTATGCAATCGGTTGCATTGCTTTTGATAAATATATCATCACACTTTTAGTTTGTAAATAATAAATACTAAAATTCTGCTATTTATTTGCAAAATCCAATGAAATTTTGTGCAAAAACCATCATTGACAACGCAATCGGTTGCATATATTATATAGAAAAAGATTAAAGGAGGATTATTATGGCCATTACAGTTAAAGATGTTGCACTAAAAGCTGGTGTCGCTACATCAACCGTTTCACGCGTTGTTAATAATCATCCTTCTATTTCTGAAGCAACCCGTAAGAACGTTCAAAAAGTTATGCAGGAAATGGGGTATGTTCCTAATATAGCTGCCAGAAATTTAGGTAAGCAAACTTCAAATGCAATAGGAATTATTCTTCCTCCTCTGAACTCAAAAGAACGTATGGCTAACCCCTTCTTCTTAGAAATAATCGAAGCTATTAACGATGAAGCAAGAAGAAATAACATGACTACTGCAGTAGCTATTGCTAAGAACTTAGAAGATTTATTAGAAGATGTTAAAGTTATGCATACTCAAAAGCAGGTTGGGGGCTTTATATTAGCATATGCACACCAAGGAGATCCTGTAATTGATTACTTGATTGACAAGCAAATTGCATTCACACTCATTGGGCAACCTTATACACAGCACGATATAGTTAGTTACATCGACAACGATAATCAATTATTAGGACACCATGCTACAGAACATTTAATTGAAAATGGACATCGCAATATTCTTTTTGTTACTAATACGATTAAAGAAGGTATTTATTTCGAAAGATATTTCGGCTATCAGAAGGCAATGATGCTCAATCAACTCAAAGTATTTGATAGTATTTCGATTATAGAACATACAGATTATGCGGACTTTGAAGATACTTTAATTCGAACAAAAGCAACTGCTATCGTGGTGCTTGACGATATATTTGCATTGCGTGTAATGCAGCTTGTACAAATGTACGGCTATAAAGTTCCTGATAATCTTTCTGTTATCAGCTTTAATAACTCGATACTCTCGACATTAACACACCCATACTTGACTACCATTGATATTGATACTGCAAAGCTCGGTCATGAATCTGTCAAAATGCTAATTAAACATTTGAATGGCGAAGATATTTCTAACACTAAGATTGTGGTTCCACATGAATTAATTGAACGCGAAACTGTTATTAACTTAAAGTAAAAAAATTAGCTTATGACAAATTTCTCATAAGCTTTTATTCATCTAACGTCTTTACTACCGTAAACAAAACAATTGCCTGCATCAACAACATCACACTAAGTCCAATTTTTACATAAATGTTATCCACTAAATAAATTGAAATCCCTACAACAATAACGACACTTAATAATAACTGAAACTTTTTCTTCAATGTATAGCCACCACGTTCATAAAATTCCTGAACGTAGGATTTATAAATTTTTGTGTGTACTAACCAATTGTGAAACTTATCTGAGCTTCTCGCAAAACAGAACACTGCAAGCAATAAGAATGGTGTAGTTGGTAAGAGCGGTAGAAATGCACCAACAAATCCGAGGATGGTCGAAATAACACCGACGGATAATAATAATAACCTCAAAAGATATCCTCCTAAATAAGATAATATCCACATTATACTAAATTTCATGATGAAATGTTTGATGAGGATATATCATTTTAGTGAAGTTTCATTCAACGCTATAAATATATATTAAAGCGCTCTCGGCGTTTCAATACCTAGTAAACTTAGTCCTTCTTCTATTACGATAGAGACTGCTAATAATAAACCTACTCTATTTCCCATCATTGCTCTCTCATCTAATATTCTTACATTCGCATAATAACTATTGAAGTGACGTGCAAGCTGCAGTAAATACTTCGCTATCTCTGCAGGAGATTGCTTTACATATGCATTAAAAATTACTTCCTCAAACATCATTAAATCTTTAGCGATATCCCATACCACATCATCTATTTCATTCACTTTAATGTGACTTGTTTCCAATCCACTTTTTCTAATAATGGCATGAATTCTGGCGTTTGTATATTGAAGATATAAACACGTATTGCCTTCAGCTTTTAACATATCTTGTAAATCAAATTCAATATCATTTTGACGATCATATTTCAGGTCATTAAATATTACAGCACCAATACCGATTTGTTCAGCTACTTTATCAATGTCTTCAATCTCATTTGATTTCGCGATTATATTTTGTTTCGCCATATTCACCGCTTCATCCAGCACTTCATCTAAAAAGATAACCTTCCCTTTTCTAGTAGACATCTTTTTGCCATCTTTTAAGATCATACCAAACGATATGTGCTCCATATTTTCCTCCCACGTGTAACCCATCATCTTTAACACTGCTATCAATTGTTTAAAATGAAGTGACTGTTCATTACCTACAAAATAATATGACTCAGAAAAATCATACGTTTCTTTTCTATAGATTGCTGTTGCTAAATCTCTTGTAATATACAAAGTTGAACCATTCGTTTTCTTGATCAGCGCTGGCGGCATATCATCAAGTTTCACTATTTCTGCACCTTGATCTTCAACGAGTAAGTTTAATGCTTCTAACTTTTCTACGACAGCATCCATCTTGTCATTGTAAAATGCTTCTCCATTATACGAATCAAAAGAAACACCAAGACGTGCATATATCTCATTAAACGATTGCAGCGAAACTTCTCTGAACCATGTCCAGAGTTTTACATGCTCAGCTTCACCTTGCTCTAGTTTTAGAAATGCCGTTCTTCCCGCTTCATTTAAAGCTTCGTCATGTTCTGCTTCATCATGAAATTTAACATATAGCTTGAATAATTCAGGTATTGGGTTTGCTTTAACGTCAGCTTCATTCCCCCACTTTTTATAAGCTACAATCAATTTACCAAACTGCGTTCCCCAGTCTCCAAGGTGATTTATTCTTACTGGTTTAAAACCTAATTTCTCTGTAATATTGGCTACTGCATTACCGATAACAGTTGATCTTAAATGCCCCATCGAGAAAGGTTTGGCGATATTCGGCGAAGAAATATCCATCGTTATCACTTTACCTTGACCAATATTTTGAGCACCAAAGTTTTCTTTATCGCGCAATACTTCCTGAATAACATTTGTTCCTAGTGTTTGTTTATTAAAATATACATTTAAATAGCCATTCACAACTTCAACTTTATCAATTTGTTCATCATTCAAACGCTCGCTTATTTCCTGTGCAATAATCATTGGACTCTTCTTCAGATGCTTACTTAACGTAAAACATGGGAATGATAAATCTCCTTGATGCTCATGCTTCGGATATTCAATCAACTTTAATATTTCAGTTTCACTCAATACTTCAATTTCTTTTCTTAAAATATCAGCTAATAAATGTTTCATCTGTTCTCCTCCTAAAAATTTATAAAATAAAAAGCATCCACCTCTAAAAAAAAGAGGCGAATGCTAGATTCACGGTACCACTCTTGTTCATGTCATTAGACACACTCAATGATTGTTAACGATGTTTCCACCGGATATCCCTACTATAAGTTCAACATATCATTCACGAAGTGCGCTTCATATCAATTATCATGCTATACTTCCACCCACTATAGCTCGCTACTTATGAACAAATCAATATTACTCTCTTCGTGTAAACAAATTGTTATTAAATTATTTAATATAATAGCATGATTGTAACAAAAAGAAAATAGAAATAAATTTTATAAACTGTTATTATCAAGAAAATGGAGGTGCTAATATGATTACAATTATTATGGCTATCGCATTATATATTATTGTCACTTTGCTCTATAAAACAATTCTTACTGAAAAACCAAATTACTTTGCCGGATACCGTACACCAAAATCCTTGCAAAGTGAAAGGCATTGGCAATTGGCGCAGGCATACGCTACGAACCTTATCCAAAAACTATGCCCAATCTTACTCATCATTGGAATAATTCAACTCGTGATTGAAATAGCTCTAGGCTATGAAGAGCAAAGTTCAATTGTATCTATTATTTTATTACTGATTACAGTTATTATCGTTTACCTCAAAACTGAAAATAGACTAAAAAAGTTATGATATTCACTTCTTCATATCACTTTGTTCCAAGCGAATTCTGCGATGACTTGATGCTTTGAAAATGCTCTCCATCACCTTCAAGTCATCATTTTTAATCGCTTCTTTCAAAGTAGTAAATGCATCTTCAAAACGCTCCATATTATCTAATAAAGCTTCTTTATTATGGCTAAATAATTCCGGCCAGAGGGATTCATTCATATTAGCAATTCGCGTTAAATCACGATAACTATCACCGATATATTTAATCGTTTCATCCAATCTATCATCACTGTTGATTAACGACACGGCAATTGCATGCGTTAACTGACTCGTATGTGCAATCATCTCATCATGCATTACAGCATTTGTAACTGTGATACGCTTAAAACCGAGCGGATATAAAAATGCTTTAAAATCTTCTATCTCCTGATTTGAATTCAAATCTGACTTCGTGATGACATAATTTGCGCCTTGAAATACACTAGCATCTGCGTAAGCATAACCTTTCTTTTCTCGGCCCGCCATTGGATGACCGAAAATAAAAGAAAGATTATGAGGTAGTATTTCTTCCACATCTTTCATTACCACAGACTTTACGCCAGCAGTATCTGTTAACGTTGCGCCATCTTTGAAATTATCTCGATGATAAAGAATAAAATCCTTTATCATACTAGGGTATATCGCAAAAACAACCAGATCTGCTTCACTCAGGATAGATTGATTACTCGTTTCACCAACATCTATGACCCCATCAGCAATCGCCATATTTAACGTTTCCTGATTCACATCGATTGCCATTATACGATGCTTTTGTCCATAGCTTGCACGAATGGCTTTAGCGAAAGTCCCACCGATTACACCTAAACCAATAATTGCAATGTTCATAAATACACCCCGATTGTTTTAATGATTAAAATCGTAAATGAGCAAAGATTATTACAGCATTGTCAAATTGCCCTTTATCTATAGTTGTTCCTGTTTATAGTGCTTTAATTTCTTGAATTAATGTATCAACATCTTCACGCTTTGTTGACCAGCTCGTACAGAAACGAACTGCAAACAAATTGTCATCAATCTTCTCCCAATCAGCAAATGTATATTTCTCACGAAGTGTTTCAACCTGCGCTTTCGTTAATATCGGAAATCGTTGATTAGTTGGTGATGGATATTTCATTTGTATACCCTTTTCTTCAAATGCCTTCGTCAATTTATCGGCAAGTTCAACGGCATGCTTTGAAATTGCTTCATACAAGTCGTCTTCAAAAAGTACCTCATATTGAATACCGAGTAATCTACCTTTTGCAAGCATACCACCGTTTTGTTTAATGAAATATCTAAAATCGGGTTTTAATGCATCATTTGTAAATACTACCGCTTCTCCAAATAGTGCTCCTACTTTAGTGCCACCGATATAGAATACATCACTGAGTTCAGAAATATCTTTAATCGTTACATCATTTTCTTTGGCCGCTAATGCATAACCTAAACGTGCCCCATCAACCATTAAGTACATATTTTTTTGTTTACAGAAAGCATATAAATCCAATAACTCCTGCTTAGAATATAATGTCCCAAATTCCGTCGGTTGCGAGATATAAACCATCTTCGGTTGCGGAATATGTTCGAATGTCACATCATTCCAATAATCTTCAACATAATTTTCTACATCTTCCAATCGTAATTTCCCATCGATACCTGGAATTGTAATCACTTTATGACCCGTTGCTTCGATTGCACCTGTTTCGTGAACGGCAATATGCCCAGAATCAGCTGCAATGACTGCCTGATGAGGACGTAGCATTGATGCAATCACTGTTTTGTTTGTTTGCGTACCACCCACTAAGAAGTGAACATCAACTTCTCCACTACATTGTTCTTTTATTAATTCTGCTGCGCGCGTGCAGTGATCATCAACGCCATATCCCGGATGCTGCTCATCATTTGTTTCGACTAAACGTTCCAGGATTAGCGGATGCCCACCAGTTGAATAATCATTATCAAATCGAATCATGTAATCCCTCCTTAGTTTTAGCGGAATCTTAATTTTTTATAGAGCGATACCGCTATTACTCACACGTTTTAGCGGTATCTTTAATTGTTGTCTTCAAATACCGCTATAACCCGCTTCTTACATCATTTGCCCTTTTATCATTTCAATTATTTCTTTTTGAGACAATTCTTCCGTAATAATAAATTCTCCTTCAACTCCTAAATAATCCTTATCCAGGAACCATCTTCTCATTTCATCTTCACCAAAATCAACATTTTGTTTATATTGATGACGACGCAAAGTCTCTTCAAACGGAATATCAAAGTAATAAACGTAAGATGTATCATTATATTTATTAACCATTTCTATCAACATATCTCCATGTTTACGACGTGTTAATATCCCTTCCACCACAACATATTTACAGTGTTCCATACCAAATTCAATCATTGTTCTCAACAATTCAGTCGAAATATTACCAACCTTACCTTTAACACGTAACATTTCTCTTCTCAATAAATCTTGAGAAATAAGAATCGTTCCTTCACCCAGAGCTTCTTGCAGTAATTTAGCAGTTGAAGTTTTACCGCTTCCTGAATTACCTCTAAGAATCATTAATTTTGAAATCATATCACCCACTAAATATTCGGTCCATATAATCTATGTGTCTTGTCTTCAATTTCTCCTGATAGTTTTTTCTTTAAACTGACTTTCCATGAGTCAGCCAAAACTTCAACTTCAGATAATTCCTTCACTAGACTTAAATCAGCAGAAAAATGCATCACTTCGTTACACTTTGCAATGGTCCACTCTGGATTTGATCTTTCCAGTAACTCTATTTTATCATTTACACTCACTACTCCAGGACGAAGCACTTTTAAGTACCAACCAGTTCTACCATTTTCTTCAGTGATCTTAGATAGTTCTATTTCTCGATATTTTCTTGCCGGCTTCCAGCATGGTTTACGTGGTTGCGTAACTTGAACAAGTGTATTGCCAATTTGATAAATATCACCTAGACATACTGTTTGTTCATTCATATCGACGACACTTAGATTTTCACCAAAACCTCCTGGTTGCATATCTTTATTCAATTCATTTCGCAATAATGGATAATGTTCGCTTGTATAGCAAAATACAGCTTTGTCTACACCACCATGATGCACTTTATCAGCAACTTCGTCATCTTCAAAGCCAAATTCAGTTAAGTTTCCACGTGAAACGGCATCTCGATTGATAGCTGAAATCCATGACTGATTTAATTTATCTGAAGCTTCTTCACTACCTAGTTGTTTTGGTTTTCCGATAAACATCATTTCAACAAGCATACTAACACCCCTTTTAAATATCACGTTTAACGACACTAGGCAAATCCAGGAACGGCTGAATATCCTGAACGTATTCAAGAATTCCTTGATACTCACCTTTTTCATCAAAGACGCCTTTGTATGTTACATAAATATATTCTTCACCTTTCTTAAACCACATTGTCACAGTTTCCTGCTCTCTATTTTTAAGTTTACGCATAACTTGCATCATCTTCTTCAAACTCTTCGGTGGATGACAATTCGCTACACTTCTACCAATAGAAATTGGTGTGCGAATAAACATCATATCCGCAGATTCAGTAATTTCATTAAAGTATTTAAATAATCCGTTCTTATCAACAAATGTCAGTTCTAGCGGAATATTATTAAGTATTAATTCCGCTTCTTTCAAGGATAAATAACCGCCACCTATTTTAATGTTTTGATTTTTATCTTCACTTTCCGTTTCTTTTGTTTGATATACTTTTTCTTTATCAGACCATACTGATTTAACATCTACTGCATAACCAAATGCTTTACTTTCATTGGCGATAGCTTCATATTCCTGTGCTGTAAATAATTCCTGAATTAAAGGAATAAGAATGTCTTCCTCATGCAATATCATTTGCTTCATACCTTTATTTAACGTATCGAACGATTTTCTAATATGCTTAAATTCAATTTCATCCATTCGTTTTAGACGGTTTTTGAATTGATGATAAGTAGCGCGATTATCATCATCAAGTGCCCAAATCTTTCTTGGTAATGTATAAACTTGTTTTCGTTCTAATATCGGAAATATCAATTTTTCTTTACGGTTATAATGTGCATATAATGCACCTATTATTTTTAAATCTTCTTCAAGCATTGAACTGTCTTTTTTAGATGCTACAATCGTCAATTTCTCTTCCATACGTTCTAAAGCAGTAATGAATGTTTCATTTTCTCTTTTCATAATATTTAACGGATGATCATCGTCAAGTGAAATATATACTTCCTGTATCATTTCGTTCATATGACAATTATACATATCAATCAATTTATGAATTTCTTCTATTGAAGAAATACCTTCCGTGTAGTGTATTTTTATAATAGCGATTAAGAAATCCACCAGCGAATAATTTTCTAAGATAGCAACTGAATGATCTTCCTTATTGCTTTGAATATTTGTCAGTATTGATTTTATTTCATTTGTAAGCTCGAAATTTATCATAGTACACCTCACTATATAAGATACATTTAATATACACCTTACAAAGTAATGCTGGGACCTTTCTCACAAACATTCACAAAATCGTCAGTCTATCGCTTATAATCTCCCTTCAATAAAGCATAACGATTCATGTCTCTAAATTCACCGTATAATAAAACATCCTGTTTATCCATACCAACAAACTCAAATCCAGCTTTCTCGGCAACTTTATTACTACCTATATTGTCAACATCAGCACTGATCGATAGTTTGTTCAAACCCATTTGATTGAAAGCAAAATCACATAAAGCAATTACTGATTTCGTCATAATCCCTTGACCATTTATATCTTTTTTCAACCAGTAACCGATTTCCGCCTTCTTAAAACCTTGATTAATCGCATGTAAATCTAATGTTCCGGATAATTCTCCATCAACAAATATCAAAAATAAGCGCCCTGTTCCTTGCGCAAACTCATTCATCATCTTTTTAATAAATGCAGTTTCATGTGCAGGTTCAGTGATTATATCTATAAAAGTCAAAAACGCTCTTAAGTGCTCTCTATTTTGATCAATCACATTATACAAATCTTTCCCATGAAAAATTTCTGCTTGTACCAGTTCAATACGCTCATCAACTTTAATAGATAGTCTGTTCATGTTCGTCCTCTTTTCTTATTATCTAAATTTTTTGATTTTTATTAGCGTATGGGAAATCTATAAAAACGTCAACAAAAAGCCATCCCTTATGGAATGACTTAAATTTGGTTATAAATGTTTATAAACGCGATTTATATGTGTTCATTGCCAGTATTTTATTCGACGTAAGGTCTACCTACCCAATACGTGTCATAAATACCTTCATATTTTGATTTAAAATCCTCAATAAACTTCGTATCATGACTGACAATATCGATTACATCATTACATATATAAATTATTTTATCCGATGAATAAAATATTATAAATGACTCTCTTTCATTTCCACAAACAACATTCGTAATATATTTAATTAACGGTTTAAGATCGATATTTTTTACGATTACATTGATGTAGTCAACATCTTCTTCACCTTTATGAAATACTTCTTTCCAGTTCGTAATCTTAAAATAACGTCCTAAATTCGTTTTTTCAGTTTGAATATAATGACCTTCAATGACACTCAATAAAAACTCCATATTAAAACTGTCATTAGCATAAGTTTCCGTAATAATTTGTTTAATTAAACTACCTTTCATCCTTTCATAACCAAATCTAATTCTGTGTTCATCACTGACTTGAAAATAAGGAATTGGTTTGTCTATACCGAATTGTATAGAGCCTTTCAGTATTTCACTCATCCCTCAACAATCCTTTCCGAACACAGTTCTCAATAATTTCTTCAGCGAGTTCC
Source organism: Macrococcoides bohemicum (assembly GCF_016865215.1). Lineage (NCBI taxonomy): Bacteria > Bacillati > Bacillota > Bacilli > Caryophanales > Staphylococcaceae > Macrococcoides > Macrococcoides bohemicum. The sequence goes on along the minus strand of NZ_CP054482.1, from coordinate 375,510 downwards.
CACATTGCTGGCGCATCATCTTTAATAAATATCTTTTTACTTGTCACTTGTGATTTAGTCAGGTTATATGGATTGTAATCCTCTTCACTTACTTCATATAGATTAATCAAAGCGATTAATGCATCAATAACTCGCGCATACTTTGCTTCATGATTATCACCACGTTCAAAGTTAGTCCATAGATCTATTATGCCCTTCTGATTATCTTCATCCAACATTGAAACTACTTTCTTCAGAGATTCAAGTTCTCGATCAAACGAATCACTTTTCGCCTGATCATCAAATACCCATGTATCTCCTGCATAGATTTCACCTAAATCGTGAACCAATAACATCTTGATCACCTGATTGATATCTACTTGTTCAGGGTAGAACTGTTCAAACTGCATCGCAACAAGTGCTGCCTGCCATGAATGTTCAGCACTATTTTCATATCTTCCATCTAACGTATCACTTTTTCGTTGAATCGTTTTTAGTTGTTCAATCTCACTTGCAAATGCATATACTTTATGGATATCATTCATATCTTTACACCTATTTTCTAAAATTTTATTCTATCTATTTATGGAAATTCCGCAAATACTATTGTTTATCATTAATTTCAATGTTATCCTAAAGTTCAATTAAATTCACTATTTATGGAGGTATAAACCAATGGATAACGGGTTTATTTTTTTAAATGTCTTAATTCTTAGTATTCTCATAGGAATACTTTTATTCATGAACAAGAAACATGTTTCTTTCTCTAAACGTGTCTTCACAGGTATGATTTTAGGGATTTTATTAGGCGTCGGACTTCAATTCGCTTACGGCACTGATTCTAAAGTAACTTTAGGTACGCTAGACTGGTATAGTATTGTCGGTAGTGGTTACGTTCAACTTTTAATGTTAATTGTTGTGCCACTTGTAATGGTATCTATCATCCGTTCTATTATTAATTTAAATACTACGGATCAAGTTGGTAAGATGGCCAGTTGGGTAATCGGTATATTGATTACTACTACTTTAATTGCAGCAACTATCGGTATTGCTTCCGCATTATTGTTTGATTTAAGTGCTGAAGAGATAAGTATTGGCCAGGACGAAAAAACACGTGGTACTGAAATTCAAGAGAAATTCGATATGATGGAACAAAAGACAATGCCACAACGTATCGTCAATTTTATTCCAAGCAATATATTTATGGACATGACAGGCGCAAGGCCTACTTCAACAATCGCTGTCGTTATCTTCTCATTCTTAGTTGGCATTGCAGTACTTGGGGTTCGAAGAAAGCAGCCTGAACAAGCTGCAATGTTTACAAGCATGGTTGATGCTGTATTTGCTGTTGTAATGCGACTTGTAACAATCATCTTACGCTTAACACCTTACGGGGTACTTGCATTAATGGCAAATATGATTGCAAGTACAAACTTCGCGGGTATAGTCGAACTTGGTAAATTCGTATTAGCATCTTATGTTGCTTTAGGAACAATGTTCATCATTCATTTACTTATCATTACATTAACAGGATTAAATCCAATTCAATATTTAAAAAAGGTTTTCCCAACATTAGCATTTGCTTTCACATCTCGTTCTAGTGCTGGAACAATTCCTTTAAATATCGCTGCACAAAAAAATGCTTTAGGTGTTGATGATGCAACAGCAAATATGTCAGCATCATTTGGTGCGACGATGGGTCAAAACGGTTGTGCCGGTATCTATCCTGCAATGCTTGCAGTGATGATTGCACCAACTGCAGGTATTAATCCACTTTCACCTGAATTTATCGTACAATTAGCGATTATCACAGCGATCAGTTCATTCGGTGTAGCCGGTGTTGGTGGTGGTGCAACATTTGCTGCTATCATCGTTCTATCATCGATGGGATTACCAATTGCACTTGCAGGTGTATTAATCACAGTTGAACCATTAATTGATATGGGACGTACTGCGCTTAATGTAAATGGTAGTATGCTTTCAGGAACATTAACTTCTAAATTCTTAGGTAATTTCAATAAAGATATTTTTAATGATAAACACGCTGTAGTTGAGAATACAGAAGTTTAAACAGACAGCCCTCACCTATCCATAGGTGAGGGCTGTTCATATTTTATTCAATTGTGACAATCCTATGATATATAAATGCTATCTATTTACAACACCACAGAATGGGCGTATCTTAATATGTGAAAGAAATCACGTTAAAATTCAGAAAAGAAGATGATCTATATGTTCGGTATTTCATTTACCGGTTTGTTGTTGCGCTTTATCATTGGTGGTATTGCAGTAACTGCCGCTTCCATCATCGCTGGTAAAGTCGGTGGAAAGCTTGGTGGTATTATCGCTACAATGCCCGCTGTATTCCTGGCAGCAATCCTTTCTTTATCAGTTGACCATAGCGGCGATGAATTAGTTAATGCTTCAATGAACTTAAGTAGCGGTGCGATCATGGGTATTACAAGTTGTATCTTTACTGTCGCACTCACTTCACTCTATGTAACAAAACATGGATTTAAAAAAGGTGCTGCATTCTCTATCGGGTGTTGGTTCGTTATTTCATGCGCATTATTTGTATTAAAAAACATTTAAAAGGAAGTCCTCTTTATGAAACCAAAAGTATTAATGCTTAAATTCTTAATCGGTGGTTCTACAGTAGCATTCAGTTATTTCGTGTCGTGTATTATACCATGGAAAGACTTTGGGGGTATATTCGCTACTTTCCCTGCTGTCTTCTTATTATCAATGGTCATTGCAGGTTTTGAATTTGGTGATGAACTTGCTAGTCACGTTTGTCGTGGTGCAATATTTGGTATGAGCGGTTGTCTTTGTTCAATTCTTGTTACGTGGGGAATGTTAAGTACAACTGCTAACTGGCCACTTAGTATTATCGTTGGTTTTGCGACATGGTTCATTAGTGCTGTGATAATTTCAACGATTGTCGCTAAAGTTGCTGTTCTCGTAACGCACAAATCTACTGCAAAGCATATTGCAGCACATAAATAAAAATATAAAGAACTAGGGAGACGAATAATCGTCTCCCTAGTTCTTTATTATTATTATTTTGTATAAGTTACTACTGATGGATTAATTTTAACTGAAGTTAAGTATCCAGCTTTATCAAAGTTTGCTGAGTAAGATCCAACTTTTGTTTTGAAAGTTGCTACTGAATTCTTGCTTTTTGAAGTTTTATCACTAATTAAAGTATTTGCAGCATGTGCTTTTAAGAAATCAGTTTTTTTAATAACTCCTTTTTTAACTGGGAAACTCATAGACGTAATTGCACCTTTAGTTTTGTAAACTACAGTATCATTTACCATAGATTTAACAGGTTTAGATTGAATAGTCGGTGTTTTAGTAACTGATAAATTATTCAGTTTAAAGTTACCGTAGTTTAATGCTTGTACGAAGTATTTATCTAATTCGAAATCAGCGTTACGAGAAGTATAACCATTATAGTTATAATAAGGTTCTATTACTTTCGTAGCACGCTCCGTTGGTGTCGCTTTAGTTGTAGTCGTTGTTGTACCTGCTTTGATTTCTCCGCTTTTTACTTCATCAGCTTTTGTAACAGTTGTTACTACAGTTGTAGTAGTCGTAGTTTTAGTTGTCGTCACTGTATCTGCTTTAGCAACGTTTACCCCTGTTAATAATACTGTAGAAACAGCTGCAGTTGCGATTAATTTATTGATCATTTTTGTTGTCATCGTAATCTCTCCTATTTAGATAAATTCAATACTCATTAATACTACTTCCACAACCTCTATTTGTCAATTCATTCCAATCAATATAGGTCTAAAGTATGAGAGGCGTTATTAGCGATTGCCATATGAATCAAATATATGAATGTTTTCTAAAGCAGCTGTTAAATATACTTTTTTTCCTATTAATGGATTAGTATTTGCATAATATTTTATCTGCCTGTCTTGTGCATCCTCGGCAGTAACAACGATATCTTTCCCCAATAGTTCAATACGTTTAATAATCACTGAGTAACCTTGTTCTGAGATGATAATGTGTTCCGGGCGAATACCGATCATTGTATCAGTATCGATATTTAGATCTGGATTTAACTGCTTTGATTGCTGCTCATCTAATTTCAATATATTCATAGGTGGGCGTCCGATAAAAGTGGCAACAAACACATGCTTTGGATGATGATACATGTCATATGGTGTATCGTATTGCATCATTTTTCCTTCGTTCAGCATGACAATCTTATCACTTATACTCAAGGCTTCCTCCTGATCATGCGTAACAAATAACGTCGTAATATTTAAACGCTGTTGTATCGCTCTGATTTCCTCACGCATCGATACTCTTAATCTTGCATCTAAATTTGATAAAGGTTCATCTAATAATAATATTTCTGGTTCTCTGACAATAGCTCGTGCTATTGCAACACGTTGTTGTTGTCCACCAGATAGTTCTTTTGGTAAACGGTTTAAATATGTATCAATTTCTACTAGCTTTGCAGCATATTCTACTTTTTCTTTTATCACACGTTTCGATAATCGTTTCATCTTCAGTGGAAAGGCAATATTATTGAAGACAGTCATATGTGGATAAAGTGCATAATCCTGAAATACCATACCAATATTGCGTGCATCAACCTTTAAATGCGTTACATCTTTACCGTCTATGATAATCTCTCCTGCTGTAGGTTGTAGTAATCCTGCAAGCATAAATAAGGTAGTACTCTTGCCACATCCTGACGGCCCAAGTATACTAACAAACTCCCCTGAGCTAATGGTAAGATTTAAATTATTGACAGCTATCGTATCTTTATATTGCATTGATATATTTTTAAATTCAATCATAGTAGATATCCTCATTCTTTATACTTACATTTAGCATATCAAATTTTGATGAAAGATTGATAAAAGATATGTATAAAAATGATATTAAATAAAGTATATACGGTAAAAATACTTAAAAATAAAATACGAAAAAAATAAAATATTATTCTTCTAAACAAAAAAAGTATCATATTCCATAACGGAACATGATACTTATAAATATATTATTTAACTACATCATATCCTTGATCTTCGATGGCTTCTTTCATTGCATCAACAGTTACTGATTCTTCGTGATCAACTGTTACATTTGCTGCTTCTAAATCAACTGCAGCTGATTTAACACCATCTAATTTATTTACTGCACCTTCTACCGCTTCTTTACAATGTAAACATGTCATACCTTCTACTTTAAGAATTGTTTCCATAATAATTCCCTCACTTTTTAGTATTTTATATGTTCTATTTTATTTTAACAGTTTTTAGTCTTAAGGCGTTACTCACAACACTTACTGATGATAAAGCCATAGCAGCGCCTGCAATCCATGGTGCAAGCAATCCTAAGGCTGCAACTGGTATGCCAAGAATGTTATAACCAAATGCAAATCCTAAATTTTGTTTTATATTTCTAATCGTTGCGTGACTAATTTTAATCGCTTCAGGTATTAGTGTAAGCTCTCCGCCTAGAATCGTAACATCAGCTGCTTCAATCGCTACTTCTGTTCCTGTTCCAATTGCGATACCGATATCAGCTAATGCTAGTGCTGGCGCATCATTCACACCATCTCCTACCATAGCAACTTTTCTTCCTTCATCCTGCAGCGCTTTAATCTTATTAGACTTTTGTTCTGGCAGCACTTCAGCAATGACTTCTGTAATACCGACAGATTTCGCGATGGCGTTAGCTGTAATCGCATTATCTCCAGTCAGCATCACAACTTGTAAGCCCATTGCTTTCATTTCTTCAATAGCTTGTTTTGCAGTATCTTTCACTGTATCTAATACTGCTACAATACCACGTAACTCATTATCGATAGCAATTAGCATGGCTGTTTTACCCTCTGCTTCAAATTGCTCCATTCGATTGATACTTGAATCAATATCAATGTGATGATCTGTCATTAGCTTTCTGTTACCGATGAGTATGGTATGGTTATCGATAACTGTTTCAATACCATGGCCAGGTATTGCATTAAATTGACTAGTTTCTAATAATTCTATTTTTTTTTCTTTTGCATATTTTACGATGGCGGTTGCTAATGGATGTTCAGAAGCTTGTTCACTACTTGCAAGATATTGTAGTGTTAATTCATCGCCTGTAAAATCAGTTACTTCAGGCTCACCTTTTGTAATCGTACCTGTTTTATCCAATACAATCGTATCAATTTCATGTGTTCTTTCTAAGTGTTCTCCGCCTTTAAAGAGAATTCCTGCTTCAGCTGCACGTCCGGTACCAACCATAATAGATGTTGGTGTAGCTAGTCCTAAAGCACAAGGACAAGCAATAACCAGTACTGCAATGGCAGCCACTAATGCTGGTTCAAACTGACCAGGCGTCACAAATATCATCCAGATAATAAATGTTATAATCGCAATCCCTATCACTACTGGTACAAAGTATCCTGCAATGATATCAGCAAGACGCTGGATAGGCGCTTTTGAACCTTGCGCCTGCTCAACGATCTTCACGATAGATTGCAATGCGGTATCACGACCTACTTTCGTTGCACATATCGTAATACTACCGTTATTATTCATCGTTGCTCCAAAGACGTTTGCTCCGATAGTTTTCTCAACAGGAATCGATTCGCCTGTAAGCATCGATTCATCTATAGATGTATGACCTTTAATAATTTCTCCATCAACCGGTACTTTCTCACCCGGCTTGATGATCAATGTATCTCCAACGATAACGTCTTCAACCGGTATCATTATTTCTTTATTGTCTCTTATCACTCTTGCTTCTTTTGCCTGTAAATTAAGTAATGAAGATAGTGCATGCGTTGTCTGTGACTTCGCTCTTGCTTCAAGATATTTACCGAACAATATCAATGTAATTAACACCGCACTCGTTTCAAAATAAAGATGTGGCATGTAATCGGGATTATTAATTGTCTTCAACCCTTCATAAACACTATAGAAAAATGCAGCACTTGTACCTAATGCAACAAGCACATCCATATTCGCTCCGCCACTACGCAAATTTTTATAGGCTCCATCATAGAACTGCCAGCCAATAATGAATTGTACCGGGAAAGCAAACGCTAACTGGAACCACGGGTTCATAAATATATGCGGCAAATGGATACCAAACAGATGCGTTAACATTGTTAGTAATAACGGTAATGATAATAAAGCTGAAATAATGAGTTTAATCTTTTTCTTCCTCAATTCATCCGCTTTCGCTGAAGCCTTATTTTCATCCGAACTTTTAAGTTTTGCATCGTAACCTAGTTTACGAATACGTTCGATAATCATTTGTGCATCCATATTTCCTGGATAATAATCAATCGTTGCTTCTTCTGTCGTAAGATTAACAGTAGCATTCTTAATTTCCGGCTGTTTATTCAGTACCTTTTCAATTCTTGATGAACACGCTGCACAAGTCATGCCCATAACATCCAGTTCAATATGTTCAGGCTTAACTTTATAGCCTAACTTATCAATTCTTTCTGAGATATCTTCTACACTCACTTTATTTGAATCATATTGAACGCTTGCTTTTTCAGTCGTTAAATTAACTTTTGCATCTACACCGTCCATTTTATTGAGTACTTTCTCTATTCTAGTAGAACACGCTGCACAAGTCATACCCTCTATGGGTAATGTAACGTCTTTCATATTGCCACCTACTTTCCAAATTGGCGCAGTACTTTCATCAATTCATCAATTGATTCAGCACCTTCACCTTTTTTAATTGCATCACTAACACAGTGATTCATATGACGTTCTGTTACGGAGAAACCAACTTGCTTCAACGCGCTTTCTATCGCGCTAATTTGAATCAATATATCAACACAATAACGATCTTCTTCAATCATTTTCTGAATACCACGAACTTGTCCTTCAATACGCTTTAACCGTTTTACCATCTTTTCTTTTTCTTCTTCAGTTCTTGGTGTTACTGTATGTTGATGCTCCATACTATCATCCTCTCGTATACCCCTAACAGGTATTAATTTAATTCTATTTTATACCCATAAGGGGTATGTGTCAATATATAATATTTGAAAAATTATAAAAAAAATAAGCTAACGCTTTAAAAGTTAGCTTACTCAATTTATTTCACAACCATCACCGGTATATGTACTTCTTTCACTACTTTATGACTGACGCTTCCCATCACCATTTCCTGAAATGCGTTAAGACCACGCGTTCCAATCACAATTAAATCGTATTCATGCGTATTTCCTATTTGAATAATCTTATCTTTCGGTACCCCGTGTTCTATGCGAACTTCATATGTTATATCATTATTCTCATATTCTTCTATAATGGGTTGAATTAAAGATTTTCTTTGATCAACACTGCTTGTTTCACTATGCAGTACTGCATCTTTTGAATCTTCATGTGAAACGATACTTAATAATGTATATTTCATAGCATTTATCTTCAATGCTTCTTTTGCTGCTCTGAAGCTATTATCAGAACCATCCACCGCTATAACTACTGACTGATACATCTCTACACCTCTTTCGTTTGCTTAAGATAATCATTTCTATTAAAGATAAAGTTAATAATACTCCCTACAATAACTCCAATCGCCAAATTATGCGTTGCTAATACAAGTATAATTGTAACAAGTACTACGATAATATCTGTAACTTTAGCATTGCGTAAGAATTTGAAACTTCCCCAGTCAAACGTACTAAATGATACTACAACCATAATACCTGCAAGAATAGACATAGGAATCTGAATCACATAATGCCCTAACACAATAATTAAAAACATTAAAAAACTACCTGCAACTAACGATGACAATCTTGTTGTGCCGCCTGACTTCAAATTCATTACAGATTGGCCGATCATTGCGCATCCTCCAATACCACCGAAAAAGCCTGCAACGATATTGGCAATGCCTTGTCCACGAGATTCAACATTTTTATCACTTTCATTTTCCAGTGCATCATCGACAATCTTTGCAGTAAGTAAACTTTCTACAAGCCCCACAACAGCCATCGACAAACTATATGGCAATATAATCAATAAAGTTTCCAGATTAAATGGTACATTTGGAATAAAGAAATCTGGTAAAGTACGTTTAATTTCTCCAAGATCACCAACAGTTTTAACATCGGCATTTGTCATTATCGAAATGATCGTTAATAATAACACTGCAATGAGTGGCGCTGGTATCTTCGTAAAGTACCTCGGAACGATATAAACAATCGCAATTGTAACAATTGCAAATATATAAGTAACACCTGTCAGTCCGAATATATGTTGTAACTGAGAGCTAAATATTAAGATTGCTAGTGAATCAACAAATCCCATCATCACTGTATTTGGAATGTATTTTAGTAATTTACCGACTTTGAGCATGCCAAATACTACCTGAATGATACCCATTAATATTGTTGCTGCAAGTAAATAATCCACCCCGTGGGTTTTAACAAGCGGGAATACCAATAATGCAATCGCACCAGCTGCTGCTGATATCATCGCAGATCGGCCACCTGTAAAAGCAATCGTCACTGCAATAATAAATGATGCATATAAACCAACCATAGGGTCTACCCCAGCAATGACACTAAATGCGATAACTTCAGGAATTAAAGCGAGAGATACAACAATTCCCGCTAATATATTTTGAAATGGTTTATCTAGCCATTCTCGTTGTAAATATTGATTCATAAAGACCTCCGAATTTATTCTAACCAAAATATAACCATACAATATCCATTGTAAAAGAACAATAAAAAAATGACTATATGTTTAATATAGTCATCGAAAATTATATAGTTTTTTTTCATCAATTACTTTAATCAGTTTATTATCTCTTTCAATAATATTTTTATCTTCTAATAATTTAAATTTTCTAGACACTGTTTCGGGACTTGTCCCTAAAAAAGCGGCAAGTTCCTTCATTTTCATGGGTATTTCGATGTAGGATGAAGCTGATGTTTTATGAAGATATGACAAGTATAATGCTAGTCGTTCTTCTATCTTTTCCATCGTTAAGAATTGTGTTTGTTTTTCAACTTCTTCCATCTTCATAGCATTAATTGTAAGTAATTTCAGTGATATGTTAGGGTACTGTAGAAGTAAATTTTGAAAATCACTCTGTTTTAATACACAGATTTCTGTATCAGTGATTGCTTCACCATATAGGCTTTCATTGTTAACACCTAACACAAAATTTTCTCCTTCAAAATCTCCGACTTCTGCAATGCGCAGCAATTGCTCTTTACCATTTGATGATAATCGATAGACTTTCATTACACCTTGTGCAACTAATGATAGTTGTGGTTCAGTTTCTGGTGAAAAGATGATATTTCCTTTTTTAAAGTGGTGATGTGTGACTAAATTATTGATCATTTCCTGTTCTTCATACGACAAATGGTTAAATAGCGGCACTCTTTCTACACAAAAATGATGACACTTCATCTTTTCACCTCCATTACTGTTATGTTTAAATTAACATATTATTATTTCACTTTCGAACTAATTACTTCATAACCCATGTTTTGAATTGCTGAATTGATTGACTCGATTTCTGTTATGTGTTCATCGAAATCTACTTTTACTTTACTCGCATTAAACATTACCTTTACAGAGTCTTTGTTTACTCCTGACACACTTTTAACTGCACCTTCTATCTTTTGAATACATGATGGACAAGACAATGTTTCTAGTTGAATTGTTGCTTTCATATCCGTTCACTCCTTTATATGATTTAATTCAATTATATCGCCTTTTGCTTATTATTAACTTGATAGCTATCAAGTTTGGTATTATTTCGATAGCTCATTAATCGCATACCATTTAATATAACAACGATAATGCTCACCTCGTGAACCAACATTCCAATTGTCATATTCATCCATTCAGCGAATATTAAACTTAACAATAATACTAATACAACTCCGAGTGCGATAATGATATTCTGCTTCATATTATTGGATATCTTTTTAGTTAACCCATGAGCATAGGATAATTGTTCCATTGCAGAATGCATAAGTACGACATCTGAAGTTTCAATTGCTACATCTGTTCCGCCGCCCATCGCAATACCAATATTTGCAGTTGCTAGTGACGGACTGTCATTAATACCATCTCCTACAAATGCAACTCTTTCTCCTTTATCTTGTAACATCTTTATATATTCAGCTTTATCTTCGGGTAACATCCCACCCAATGCAATATCAATCGGTAGTTGCTCAGCTACACGATTCACTGTTCCTTGATTATCTCCCGATAAAATGATTAATTTTTTTACTCCTTGATGTTTAAGTTGTAATAAATTTCGTTTTACATCGTGTCTTAATTGATCTTGAATACCAATCATTACTTCCAGCTCCTTATTAATTGCCATAAGCACTATTGATTGACCGGATTCAATTAATTTATTTACTTTTTCACGATCATTATTATTGATTTCAACATCATAATTATGCATTAAACTTAAATTTCCTAGAATAATTTTCTTATCGCCGCTATAAGCCACAATACCTTTTCCTTTAATTACATCAACTTTATCAAAACGAACTATTTTCTGACTTCCGATATCATTTAAAATTGCTTTTGCGAGTGGATGACTCGACTCATGTTCAATACTATAAAGGTAAGATAATATAGATTGTTTATTTTCACCAATAATTTTTTTATAGGCAACGGTAGGATTGCCTTCAGTTAAAGTTCCTGTTTTATCAAAAACAATTGTATCTACTTTACTAAAGTCGTTTATCATTTCACTACCTTTCAGAAGTACACCATGTTTGGCTCCATTTCCAATACCGGTTACATTTGATACTGGTACACCAATTACTAATGCTCCTGGACAGCCTAATACCAGGATAGTAATTGCTAATGCCACATCTCTCGTCAACATACCAACGATTACAGCTAGTAATAGTACAAATGGTGTATAATATTTTGAAAAACGGTCAATGAATTTTTCTGCTGCTGATTTTGAATCTTGTGCTTCTTCAACAAGTTCAATTATTTTACCGAATAATGTATCTTCTCCAACTGTCTCAGTTTGAATACGAATGGTTCCATTCTCAACTATTGTTCCAGCGTATACTTTATCATTTAAGCTCTTCTGAACCCATTTTGATTCACCTGTAATACTTGCTTCATTCAATGCACCGCTTCCATAAACCACATGACCATCTACCGGCACTTTGTCTCCTGTTTTTACTAATAAAATATCATTAGTTGCGACATCATCAATATCGATAGTTTCAGTCTTGCCATGCTCTCGTAAGATTACTACTTTTTCAGGCACAAGTGTAACGAGTGACTGTATAGCTGACCTTGTCTTTTTTAACGTGCGTTTTTCCAAAAATGCACCAAGTAAAAATAGAAATGATACAATTGCTGCCTCCTCAAAGTTCCTAATTAACAATGCACCTAATACAGCTACAGAGACCAAAACATCAATGCTAATCACCTTCACACGTAAAGAATGATATCCTTGTATCAAAATTGGTGATACAGCAAGAATCGATGCTAAACCTAGTAATATTTCAGAAATTAATTGAACTTTAAGCACAAATTCTGCTATCAATCCAACAACAATTAATGTACCGCACAATACCATAATGTAATCTTTACTTTTCATAATGAAACGTTGCATTTTAATTACCTCCTGTTCTTACTTATAATGTAACAAGTTTCATAATATTAAACATTGATAGGTATCAAGAAAAGAGAGTGTGTCTATTGACACACCCTCTTTAAAAAATATTTATCCCAGCACTTGTGCATATTGAGCTTGTTGTAGCTTGTAGTATCTTCCTTTCAGGTTAATGAGTTCCTCATGACTACCCATCTCTGCAATATGTCCATCTTCTATATAAAAAATACGATCTACATCTCTTATCGTTGAAAGTCGATGCGCAATGGTTAATGTCGTTCTTCCTTCAGACAATTGTTTAAATGCTGATTGTATTCGATTCTCAGTTTCAACGTCTAAAGCACTCGTTGCTTCGTCAAGTATGATAATTTCTGGATTCTTTAAGAACATGCGCGCGATTGACACACGCTGCTTCTGTCCTCCTGAAAGTTTCGTTCCACGTTCACCAACAATTGTATGTATCCCTTCTGGAAGTGTATCAATAAATGGTTTTAATTGCGCTTTAGTTATTGCATCCATAATCTCCTCATCTGTTGCTTCTAAATTACCATAGGCAATGTTGTCTCTTAACGTACCACTGAACAAGAACACATCTTGTTGAACAAGCCCAATTTTGCTGCGTAAAGATTCAAGTGTCATCTGTTTAATATCTACATTGTTAATTGCGATACGTCCATCAACCGGATCATAAAATCTCGGTAACATCGAACAAATTGTCGTTTTACCTCCACCACTTGGTCCAACTAAAGCAATCTTTTCACCACGATTTATTGTAAACGATAAATCGTCAAGTATTGTCTTATCACCATATTTGAATGTTACATTTTCGTATGAAATCACTTGAGGTGTGTCTTCAAACATAATTGCATTCGGTGCATCTTTAATATCTGTTGTTGTCTTTATTAATTCCTGAAAGTTATTAAACCCTGCAATCCCTTTTGGAAACAATTCAATAATTAAGTTAATCGATTGAAGCGGCTTAAATAATATATCTGTAATCATAATAAACGCTACAAATTCTCCATAACTCATCGCGTTATTCAATACGAAATAACATCCAAGAATCAATACAATAATCAATGTAAATTTCTGTGCCAGATAACCAATCGAACTATTCCATGACATAAAGTTATATGCTTTTAATTTCGTTGCACGGAAATCTTCGTTTGTCTGCAGGAAGCGCTTCTCTTCAAAGCGTTCGTTAGTAAATGCCTGTACAAGACGAATACCACCGATACTTTCACTGATAACATCATTAAATTGAGATACGTTACCAAATAATCTGCGGAATTGTGTTGTCATCTTTTTGTTGAAATAAATTGTTAAGATAAATATTACCGGTACGATACTGAATGTAATAAGCGCAAGCTTCACATCAATCGTGAGCATAATAAGAAGTGCTCCGATAACTGTCATTACAGCGACAAACACTTCCTCTGGACCATGATGCGCAAGTTCTCCGATGTCCATCAAATCATTTGTGAGTCTACCGATAAGTTTCCCCGTCTTATTGTTATCGAAGAATCCGAAATTTAATCGCTGAAGATGACGATAAAGCGCATTACGAATATCACGTTCTATATTTGTTCCAAGTTTATGTCCCCAATACGTGACGATAAACTTAAGAACTGTAACAAAGGAAAACACAAGAAATAGTCCTATTGCACCAAGTACAATCATATCCCAATCCTTAGTCGGTAACAGCTTATCGATGAAAAGACTCGTAATCAGTGGAAAGACAAGTTCCAAAACTCCAACAAACACTGCAGAACCGAAATCCAGCATAAACAGACCTTTATATGGTTTATAATATTGGAAAAATGATTTCATATACGATACTCCTTAATTAAATTACTTAAATTCATTAACAAAAATACATATATTATATAGTATATAAATCAATATTAACATATCCTGTAATTAAGGCGTCTATAGAAATCTCCCTTACAATGTTATCATCCTTAATACTATTATTTTTCATGAAAAAAGAGCGGAGATTCATCTCCACCCTTAATTAAGCCATTCCGACATGACCAAGTATTATTTTCTGTACATATCCTTTTTCAACAACAAACTGTATACCGTTACCATTCAGGTTATAGATGTATACACCATCAACTTTTGATGGAATAGCTTTGTTGCCATCTGATATGAGTTTTCCTTTAAACAGATAATCATTACCATATACTTTTTTTACGTTACTGATTTTCAGCTCTTTGTTCTTCAGGCCTAAAGTAGCTGTATATGGATTTTTGTCCCCTTGTTTAAAGAACGTATAGTTCTGATCATATACTTCTTTTGTGTAACCTGTACCTGATACACCAGAGACAATACGCTTTAAATCAACTTTATATTTATTAATCTTCACATTATTGACTTTTACAGCACGCACAAAGTCTTTATCTAATACAAATTTAGCATTTCCACTTGTGTATCCTGAATAATTATAATAAGGCTTTTGAACCTTAACCATCTTCTGTTTAGCAAGTGCATCTTCACCCTGCACTACACCCAGAGACATTGTTGCGGCTAATGTTGTTGCTCCTAAAACTTTTGCAAGTTTCTTCATTTTTACCACTCCTAATAAACTATTTCCTAATGGCTCGCATACACGATTAATTTACCCTACTGCGAATACTTAAAACATCACTTAACCTTTGCCCTTTAACATCGCATGCCAGTACATAAATGGAATCGCACGTTTCTTCACTTGATATAGCAATGGATTTGTCTTACCTTGATCAATCGGCATCGACTCTTTCGGTTTCATATCATATCCGAATTCTGCGATAAACGCCTGTCCATATTCAGTGGCTACAGGACATGCCGTTGCACCATCATAATGGCTAGATAACGGTCTATTATTCATTTGTGATAATAAGTTTTTCACAAGAATAGGCACTTGTTTCCTCACTGCAGCTCCCATCTTTACTGTTGGCAAGTTAGTACAATCACCTAAACCAAATACATTTAGATGACGCACATGCTGTAATGTTTTTGGATCTACATCCAGCCATCCTTCAGCATCACTTAAAGTAGATTGCTTCACTACATCAGGTGCACTCATCGGCGGTGTAACGAGTAGCATCGAGAATGGCACCTCATATGTTTCCAAAGCAACTAAATCTTTAAAAGTAGCACGTTGGTTATTACCATCTACTTTAACAAGTTCTTGATTCAACTCATACTCAATATCCTTCTTATTCAAATGCATTTCAATATATGCTCTATACTTTTCTACAGGAAATAGCGTATCTTTTCCCGTCTTAAAGATTAAATGTGGTTGATCCTTTTTCTTGTCATGAACAAACTCATCAAAAGTAAATATTGAATTTTCTGGTGAGACCCCGCCTTTAATTACTGATTTCGGTTTCGTTACAATGATATTGCCATCATTTGTCTGTTTCAACGTCTTGTACGTATAGTCTAAATAATCATAAAGATAGTTCGTACATACACCATTCTTTCCTAAAGTATCTTCTAAACCTTCTATCTTATTGAAATCAAGCTGGATGCCAAGCGCTACAACTAAATATTCATACATCACATATTCACCATTATCCAAATGGACTTTACGTTCAACCGGCTGAATAAGTTTCACCTTTTGCTGTTCGTGATCAATTCCATTCGGTATAACTTTTTTCATCGGCTTAACCGTATCTTTCTTCTTTTCATCCCCAGAACCTACCAGTGGCCAGGCTGGCTGATATGCATGTTTATCCGCATGATCAATAATAAGTATATCTTTTACCCCTGCATTTTTTAATCTACTTGCAGTTGATATACCACCAGCACCTGCTCCAAGTATTACAACTTTATATTTTTTTATCATTATCTCACCCCTTATAAAATATGTTTATTCTTTTTAATACCCTTAAGATACTTTTCCATTCATTTTTGCATATATCTCACATGATAAATTGACTATTGGTATAATAAAATCAGTAGGCTTTTAAATAGAAAGATTATTTTTTAATGCATATTACTCATTATTATGTCGCAATTAATCTATAATTGAGTCTATATCTAGACATTAAATTTTATAGAAATGAGGAAAACAGATGTTCTTAGCCTGGAAAGAAATCATGCATAACAAACTCAAGTTCTCACTGATTATCGGTGTACTTGTTTTAATTTCATATTTATTATTTTTAATATCCGGATTATCTAATGGCTTAATGGGAATGAACAGAGAAGCAATTGATAAATGGAATCCAGATGCAATTGTCGTCACGAAAGAATCTAACAGAAACTTAGCACAATCTTTAATGGAGCAAGATGCATTAGATAATAAGTTCGATAAAATTGCTCCAATTAAGAATCTTGCAGTGATCATCGCAAAAGGTGATAAAAAACAAAATACATTGTTATTCGGGATAGATAAAGACACATTCATCAATCCTAATATTACAGAAGGTAAGTCATTTAACGATGATTACGAAGTGGTTGCGAACGATGGATTAAAACAAAAAGGCTTTAAACTCGGAGATACTGTTGATATTGCAGGTAGTGATGAAGATTTAAAGATTGTTGGATTTACCAATAACGCAAAATATAATGCAGCGAATGTGTTGTACAGTAATAATGCAACTGCAGACAAACTTTCTATGAACCGTTTGAAAGATAAAGCGAATGCATTTTTAATTAAAGATTCGAATTATAAAGCACAAAAAATCGATAGTGACTTTGAAGCAATTGATAAGGAAACGTTTATTACTAAGTTGCCAGGTTACACAGAACAAAAGCTGACGCTAGATGTCATGAGTTATTTCTTATTTACGATTGCAACATTTATTATCGGGATATTCCTTTATATATTAACGATTCAAAAAGCACCCGTATTTGGTCTACTTAAAGCACAAGGGATTAGCAATGGCTTCTTAGCGCGATCATTAATCATCCAGACGTTAATCTTATCAGTTATCGCTGTAGTCATTGCACTGATACTTACTATAATCACTGCTAACATTATACCTGATGTTGTACCAATAAAGTTTGTATGGTCAATGATTGGAATTTATGCCGGCGTTATTATATTAACAGCGATTATCGGTGGATTATTCTCTATCCGTTCAATCCAAAAAGTAGATCCATTAAAAACGATAGGATAAGGTGAGCATATGGTATTAACATTAAAAGAAGTTAACAAATCATTTGGTAAAGACCAAACTTATGTCGAAGCATTAAAACCCGTTGATTTCCATATCAATGCAGGAGAAATGGTAGCTGTCATCGGCCCATCAGGCTCTGGTAAAAGTACATTCTTAACCATCGCCGGATTACTTCAGCAACCAACAAACGGTACAATAATAATCGATAATGATGATGTAAGTAAACTTTCAGAGAAACAACGCGCGAAACTACGTCTTAAAAAGATAGGTTTTATATTACAGTCGTCAAATTTAGTCCCTTTCTTAAAGGTGAAAGATCAGTTTAAGCTACTAGACAAAGTGAATAAAAATCATATTGAAACAGCTGAATTTCAAAGTCAGGTAAAACAACTAGGCCTTGAAAATGTGCTCAATCAATTCCCTGCTGAACTCTCAGGCGGACAACGTCAACGTGTTGCAATTCTTAAAGCGATGTACACTAACCCTTCGCTTATTCTGGCTGATGAACCGACAGCAAGTTTAGATGGGAAACGTGCAGTTGAAGTGATTCAAATGATTCGTACAATCGTTAAAGACAGTAATAAAGCAGCGATTGTTGTAACGCATGATACAAGGTTACTTGAGTATTTCGATAAAGTGTACCATATGGAAGATGGGATACTAGAACAACAGTAAGAGGTGAAATATATGACGGAACACCTTATAGAAGGTATAGCGGTGGATGAACAAGGAAGATGTGCCCATTATAACGCGCCAGTAGACATAGTGTGCTATAAATTTCCTCATAGCAATACATACTACCCCTGTCATTTATGTTATGAAGAGATTAATCATAAATCTCCAGCTGAAAAATATCCGATACATTCTGAAGTGCCAGCAGTTTTATGTGGTGTTTGCCAAACAGAGATTCCAATTAATCAATATGTAAATGTTACTCAATGTCCAAACTGTACGCATCCATTCAATCCAGGATGTAAAAATCACTTTCACTATTATTTTGAAATTTAATAAGCACAAGGAAGGAATTAAACTCCTTTCTTGTGCTTTTAATCATATTATATATTCATCTTATGGGAATAACTTTTAGCGCTTTATTTTTCCTGTATTCGCATCGTTCTGTCCTCAAGATATTTTGAATCTAACGTCTTAGCAAGTATCTTAGTTTCTAATCCAAATAATGACATCACAATAAGGTGGATACGTGCCTGTGTAATAGAGTAAATAAACCATGGCAGTGACGGCTCATATTCATGGATAGCAATTAAACACTCATTTGTATCAAGGATACGTCTGAATTCCAGGCGTGCACGACTATTATCACTCACTTTAGCAAATTTACCGCCTTTAATAAAGAATAGCACTCTATTTTCTGAAGAGCGTTCTTTTGAATTCTCTAGTACTAATATCGGATCTTTAAAGATCGGTAATGTAATACTCAAAACCCCATTTTCTATCGATGTATTAATAAATGAGTAACCAATACGAGATAACCAATTGACATAGTAATTTGCAGTCTGTTCAATCGACCAGCTTGACGGAATTGTAATACGTTGAACAGATTTAACATCATTTTTTTTTAACTGTGTCGCAATAGATGGTGCAGATTCTTTCTTCTTCTCTTTATCTTTACTTTCTGAAAGTGCAATTGCTATACTTTCATCTAACGGTGTCGGTGCATTCGAAATGCCTTCTACATAATTCCTCTTAGATGGCGTCATGTCATGAACGAGACTATCAATTAATGGATAAACTAACTCCTTAGGCTCCCCAGTTATTAACGATACCGGTAATTTAGTAGCCCATACTGGAATAAACGGTACATCTAACATCGGGAGTTTCTTGACCATTACTTTAGCTGTAGCTTCAAACATACCTTTATAATCTGTAACATTATGATATATATCAATTACTTCGTTGTTTTCGGGTTTACGCGTTACTAAAGTAGCTAATCCTTTTACAACATCTTTAAGTGCTACCGGTGCTGTTTTACTGTAAGCCCATTTTGGTAGCACAAGTGCTGGTAAACGTTTCGTTAGTTTCTTTAATATTGGGAAAGACGAGCCTTTAGATCCGATAATAAGTCCAGCTCGTAATGTTGATACTGGTACTCCATAAGAGCCAAGAATCTTTTCACATTCCTTACGACTGCATAAATGATCAGATAAATTCGTATCGTCTTCATCCGGCATAATACCACTCATAAAAATGATGTGTTTTACGCCCTGATTTTTAGCAGCACGGGCAAAGTTATCCGCCAATATCGCGTCCATGTCCATAAATGATGCTTGAGTCAGCTTTGCTGAAGGCATCATAGAGTGTACAAGATAGATCGCAGTGTGAACACCTTCCATCGCTTCTTCTACATCTTTCAAAGAGAAGAGATCAACCTTCTTCCATGTTACATTTTTTTCATTTTCTTTATTATCTATACTGCGTGAAGCAGCTATGATTTCATAGTCTTCTTTAAGTTGTTTAAGTAAGTTGCCACCAATATAACCGGAAGCACCTGTGAGTAAAATCTTCATGAATATTCCTCCCCTTTTTCTAATACCCTTCAATACCCCAAAGCGAATGTATTAACCATTTTTTTCAAATAAAAAGTCATTATTCTTTTTAAGAGCGTTGCATTGTTTTTCACACGCAACAGATGGATTCTCAATCGTACCTGACGCCTCTCATGATGGTGTTAAAGACTTTGTAGAACTTGTTGTTCCTATATTGCAAGAACGCGGATTATTCCATACAGAATATGAAGGTGAAACATTACGTGAGAATCTAGGTGTTTCTTATGAGTATGGATTGAATCACTTGAAAAGTATAAAGAGTAAGTGCTGATAAATATCAATTACCAGCACTTACTCTTTATTTTACTTATTTAAGTTACTCTCACAAATTACTTTTTTATAAATTCAATATATTGCTTCTTACCTTCTATCAATTCACTCTCAGTCGCATGATTGACCGTACCGTACTGCGTAAAGTGTCCAATATAATTTGCTCCAACATAATGGAACGTTGATTCAAATGGTGTAAGCAATTCATTTAATGTAAACTTATTGAATCCTTCTGCAGTGTAATCCGATTCCGGACTACCTACAGTGATAGCTAACCCAAATAACTTACCATTTAGTTTTGTGCCTTCAGGTCCATATGCATAATTAAATAAGAACACTTCATCAAAATATTGTTTTAATAATGGTGGGCTGCTGTACCAATAGAAAGGAAATTGAAAGATTACTTTATCGTACTTTAGCAACCGCTGTTGTTCTTCAAAAACATCCAGCTTTGAATCCGGATATAATTCGTAAAGATCCACGACATCAATATCCGCTTCAATTAAAGCTTCTTTCCACATACGATTAACAATTGATTTATGCATTTCTGGATGAGTGATAATTACAAGGTTTCCTTTATGCTCATGAATCTCATCATAAATTGGATCATCTTTTAAGATTTCGATGTTCTGAATTCGTTCTAGTAAAGTCATGAATATCACTCCTTTTCTTAAGTTTACTATAAATTGATTTGCTTAATTAATTAAATACTCATTTATAGATAGGAAGAGAAGTTCATTAAATAATAAATTCCGAGATGCAAAAACATCCCGGATGATTATTATCTTCTTCTTTTCGTGAATGCTCTTGCACCATGTGTTTTAGCAAGGTCAAATAATGGACTCCATGCATTTGTGTGTACAACCGGCATTTGATCATTCCCAAGTTTTCTAATCTGTTGTTCATAATATGCAATGCCGATAAATCCGCCTAACATTTTATCCAATGCTTTTACTTTAGTCGTCAGTCTCGGAATGGTCATATCTTCATACGTTCCATTCTGAAGTTGATTTGGTAATTCAGGGTTTAATACGAGTGGTCGCGCAATGCCGATCATCGCTACTTTGGTATTTGTAATCGCATCAATCATACTTTCTTGTTTGCGGAACCCTCCGATAACTGAGATTGGCACATCTACTATCTCACTGATTTGTTTTGCATAATCTAAAAAGTATACTTCACCATCACCCATCATTTCAGGTTTCTCATAATCTCCACCTGAAATTTCAATATGATCAATACCTAATTCAGCCATTTTCTTAATGACTGCAATTGAATCATCTAACGAGAATCCTTTATCATTGAAGTCTGTTGAATTGATCTTCAGGCTGATCGGGAAATCTTCGCCTAACGCTGCTCTCATTCCTGTATAAATATCAATTAAGAATTGCATACGTTTCTCTAATGTTCCGCCATATTCATCAAAGCGACGATTGTCTCTTGAAGATAAGAACTGACTTACTAAATAACCGTGTGCACCATGTATTTGAACACCAGTAAATCCTGCTTGCTTCGCTACTGCTGCTGCTGTAACAAAGCGTTCAATCGTCTCTTTAATTTCATTGATTGTCATTTCACGAGGTGGATTAAATGCACTACCTGCATCTCCTCCAATCGGGATCGCACTTGGCGCGATTGGCTGCTTTGATACGGATTTAGGGCTTTGTTTACCTGGATGATTGATTTGCATCCAAATATGACTACCATTGCGTTTACCAGCGTCTGCCCAACGTGTTAATATATCTAAATCTCTATCATCTTCAATTACGACGTTGCCAGGCTCACCAAGATAGCGTCTATCTACCATAACGTTTCCTGTAAGTGACATCCCTATGCCACCATCAGCCCAATGTTTATAAGCATTAACTAGCGCTTCAGTTGGACGATGTGTTTTGTCACCCATCCCTTCGCTCATCGCACCTTTATATAATCTATTTTTTATCGTTACATCATTGTTTAATACAAGTGGTTCGAATAATTTGTCTACTGACATGTATTTCACTCCTAATATTATTTTATATAATTACTTTTTTATCATCAATTATCGATATTATTATTTTATTAATGTCGACTTTAATATCTTTACTATATATTATTTGACGTTATTACAAATCATTCAACTGACTTAGACGGTGCTCCAATGCTTCAAAGTCTATAATACGTGCTTGTCTATGAAATTCTCTACCTTGTGCGTTTAATATAATGACCGGTGCAGTAAATAGAGACAACTGTCCTGCCGCTTCCGGGATTTCATTGACTAAAATCTTTGCGCTCGGTAAATCATAATTTTCCAACAATCGCTCTACTTTCGGAAGGTCTGCGTGACAAACGCTACATCCTACACTCATTACGTATAATACAAACTTCTCTTGATTCATTTTATCTACCAGTGTGTCATAATCTTTAATGTGTTCCATTACCATACCTCCAAAGTGGTATCATCATACTACGTTTTATTTTTTTATTCATTTTATTTGCTTATTTTATAATCAATAACCTGTATTTATTTATCCTTTATATCGTTCTTATCTTCTCCATCTCATCAGCTAAGCGGTTATCATCCTGATTATCACTATCACGTAAATTCAAGACGATATTTTTATAATCTTTGTCACTTCTATTCTGACTTAGTTTATATTTAAGACTCGCTTCACGAACCTTTACTTTATATCCGATAACACCTTTTGCTTGTTTTAATACATCTTCACTTAATGTATCGAACGTTCTTGCATTTTCACCTGTTTCATATTGATCAGTCAAACGTTTTAAGTCCTTGATCAGCTCATCTTGATCGAGTACAGCACATTCCCCTTTTAGCTGCGCTGCCTGATAATTCCATGTTGATACCTCTTCTTGTTCATACCAAGAAGACGATACATAACCATGTGCACCGGTAAATTGAATCAGTACATTATCATTGTTTGTAAGCGTTTTATTTTGTGGATTCGGTCTTGCTAAATGAAATTACAACACAATTTCATCATCAACTACATCAACCAATACTGGTACTTGGGATGCGTAAGGTACATCATTATGTGATGATATAACTGTTGCAAATGGATTTCTAAGTACGAAAGTAATCAAAGCATTGAAATCTTCTACTTTTAATAATTTTGGTAAAAACATAAGAACATCCCCTAACAACTATTATTTATTTAATAGACTACCATTCTTTAATGTTCCCTTCATCTCTTAAAGCGTTTAATCGATTTGTTACATCTACGTTTATTACGTTTGATTCTTGTTTCATTACTTGCACACTATCTTTCTCACTATTTATGTAAAAACTTAAAATACAAAACGAAACTCACGATTTAGATGATCGTATGGATCATTGTATATACCGTATATTTTAATATTCATGTTATTTAATTTGAAAGTGATTACAATAAAAATTATTTGTCATAAAATATTCTTCAGAAGTATTATTAAATTTTACGTATTTTCTTTAAACATTATTTTGAATATTTATCAATTAGTCGTATAATTAAATTGGGCACAAATATTGTTTTAGAAACTTAAATATGAAAAGGGGTTTTTATATGACAGAAGCAACATCTCAAATGGTCAGCATTATTTTAAATGGCAAACCAATGGATGTCCCTACTCAAGTAAGTATTTTAGATTACTTGCGTTATAAAGGTATTGATGTACCAGCACTTTGTTATCATCCAGATTTAGGTGCCATTGAAACTTGTGATGCTTGTATCGTTGAAGTTAATGGGGAACTCGTTCGTGCATGTAGTACTGAATTAAAAGACGGAGACGTTGTTAGAACAGGCTCAAGCGATGCATTTGAGGCACAAATGATCGCTATGGATAGAATATTAGCAAATCATGAACTTTACTGTACTGTTTGTGATTTTAATAATGGTAATTGTACAGTACATAATACAGTTAAAAACTTAAAGATTGATCATCAGGCAACTGCGCAGTCACCAAAAGGTGCTCCAAAGAATGTTGGTAAATTCTATCGCTATGATCCAGATCAATGTATTCTTTGTGGTCGCTGTGTTCAAGCTTGTCAGAATGTACAGGTAAACGAAACATTAATGATTGACTGGGAATTAGAACGTCCTCGTGTTATTTGGGATGGCAATACTGATCTAAATATCGATGATTCTTCATGTGTAAACTGTGGTCACTGTTCAACAGTATGTCCATGTAATGCAATGATGGAAGTTGGTATGGACGGTGAAGCAGGGTTCTTAACAGGTATGCTTAAAGATGCATTCCGCCCAGCAGTAGAAGTTACAAAAGCTGTTGAAACTGGTTATACTCCGTTAATGGCAATTTCTGATGTTGAAGCAGAAATGCGTAAAGATAGAATTAAAAAGACTAAAACAGTATGTACATACTGTGGTGTTGGATGTTCATTTGAAGTATGGACAAAAGACCGCGAAATCTTAAAAGTTGAACCATCGCCAGAAAGTCCAGCAAACCAAATTTCAACATGTGTTAAAGGTAAATTTGGTTGGGATTTCGTAAATTCTGGTGAACGTTTAACGAAGCCGTTAATTCGTGAAGCTGATGGTTTTAGAGAAGCAACCTGGGAAGAAGCATTGAACTTAATCTCAAGTAAATTTAAAGAAACAATCGATACACGTGGACCAGAAAGGTTAGCGTTTATCACATCATCAAAATGTACAAATGAAGAATCTTACTTAATGCAAAAATTAGCACGTCAAGTAATAGGAACAAATAACGTCGATAACTGTTCACGCTATTGCCAATCACCTGCAACGATGGGATTATGGAGAACAGTAGGTCACGGTGGTGACTCAGGTTCAATTACTGATATCGGAAGCGCTGGATTAATCATCGGTTTAGGTACAAACACAGCTGAAGCACATCCAGTTATCGCAACACGTGTGAAGAGTGCACAAAAATTACGTGGTGCAAAATTATTAGTTGCAGATATTCGTAAACACGAACTTGCTGAACGTGCTGATATGTTTGTTCGTCCTAACCCAGGAAGTGACTTAGTATGGCTAAATGCTGTTACAAAATATATCATCGATAACAACTGGCAAGATCAGGAGTTTATCGATAAACACGTAAATAATTACGAAGCTTTAGTAGAAGGATTACAAAAATATACAATTGAATATGCTGCAAAACATACAGGTATGAGTGAAGCAGAAATCATCAAGATTGCTGAAATGATTCACGAAGCAAAATCAACTGTAGTTATGTGGGCGATGGGTGTTACGCAACAACGTGGAGGTAGTGATACTTCTACTGCAATCTCTAATATGTTACTTGTTACTGGTAACTACATGAAACCAGGTGCAGGATCATACCCATTACGTGGTCACAATAACGTTCAAGGCGCATCAGATATGGGTAGTATGCCAACGCATTTACCTGGTTACCAAAAAATTTCAGACAAAGCAGTACTTGATAAGTTCGGCAAAGCATGGGGCGTAGAAATGAATCCTAATGTTGGTCAAAACAACCATCAAATGGTTGATGCAATGCATGCCGATGAATTAGATGTGTTATACCTTAAAGGTGAAGATATGGGTATCGTTGATTCTAATATCAACTATGTACGTGAAGGATTTGAGAAATTGAAATTCTTCGTTGTTCAAGATATCTTCTTCTCTAAAACTGCAGAATATGCAGATGTTATCTTACCTGCATCTCCAAGTTTTGAGAAAGAAGGTACATTCTCAAATACAGAACGTCGTATCCAACGTCTATATCAAGTAATGGAACCTTTAGAAGGTACGAAACCAGACTGGAGAATCATCCAGGAAATCGCACAACACTTAGGTGCTGATTGGCACTACAGTCATCCAGGCGAAATCATGGATGAAATCGCATCACTTACACCGATTTATTCTGGTGTATCATACGATAGACTTGAAGGCTTTAACAGTTTACAATGGCCAGTTCATGAAGATGGTACAGATTCACCATTATTATTTACAGATGGCTTCCCATTTGAAGATAAGAAAGCTAACTTCTTCCCTGTTGACTGGACTGAACCAACTGAATATGCTGAAGAATATGATATCCATGTTAATAACGGACGTATACTTGAGCACTTCCATGAAGGTAATATGACTTATCAAGTTAAAGGTCTTGCAATGGAGACACCTGAAGCTTTCTTAGAAGTATCTCAAGAATTAGCAGACGAAAAAGGACTTCATACTGGTAACTTAGTAAGACTTCAATCACCTTACGGTAAAGTTGATGTTCGCGTATTAATTACTGACCGTGTATTCGGTAAAGAAGTATACTTACCAATGAACGATAATGGTGATGCAGCAATTAACCTATTATCTAGTTCAATTGCAGATAAAGATACATCAACACCAGCATATAAAGAGACAAAAGCTAAATTAATCATCTTAGATAATAGTAGAAAATCACCATTACCAGAAAACAACTTCCGCTTCGGTAAACGTGTACCTCAAATGGGCGTAAATGTTCAAGGTAAATGGAATAGAACTGATTACGTATTCCCTGGAGATATCGTTAAATCAAGAAGAGGTGATAAATAATGGCGCAACCTACTAGAGTAGTTAAACCGATGGAAGTAGATGTTGAAGCAGTACGTGCAAAAGAATTACGTGAACTAGAAGATCAGTTAATTCAACATAAAGATACACTCCATAAATTATTTAGATTGCTAGAGCAACTTGATGATCATGAAGCGTTAAATGCAGCAAATGCTGCATTAGCGCAAAGTGATTCTATCCTGACACGTATACTAAAAGCCGTTAATGAAACTGAGACAGACCAGGCTATTAGAAATGCACTATTACTTGTGCAAGGATTAGGAAAATTCAACTTTAGTGATATCGAACCGATGATTTTAAAGTTTAATAAAGGTTTAAAACTTTCAACAGAGTATAACCAAAGTAAACCATTAGGTTGGCTAGGATTACTTAATGTATTAACAAATAAAGACTTTATTGAAGGATCTATCGTATTAACGAAATTTGTTAAAGGATTCGGTACGTCATTTGATCAATTGAAGAAAGAACAAGGTGTCGTTGATCCTGTGCATACTAATGTAGGAGAAGTTAAAGATGTGCATCATGTTGAGTTACCAAGTAAAGTAGCGAAAGATGACGTAAAGCAACAATCTATCTCACACAAAGAAACTTCTCAATCAAATGCTAAGTTTTACGGGATTGTAGCAGGTGCTGCAGCATTAGGTGTTAGTGCTTTATTGATGAGAAAATAGTATCAATAATAACATATAGAAAACAACAAAACCACACGTCTTCAAAAGAAGACGTGTGGTTTTGTTGTTTATTTATTTGATTTAAATAGAAAGATTAAATTAAACTATTTCTCATCTTTGAAACTCGCAAGTAACGATGCAGTATTCAATGCTAAAATATTCCTTGCATTCTTCGTAGCATCATAGCTTTGACCAGCTTTTAAGTGCGAATAGATGGCACCTAACATTACGCCACCAACAAGCAATGAACCAGCCTGATTAAATTTCTTATTAAAAATAGATAAAGCTAGTAGTGCCGCACCAGTCGCTTCAACGCCACCGATTAATTTCATAAATTCTTTAGAGTAACCAAACTCTTCAAACATTTTAACTAAGTTTTCATCTTCCTGAAGCTTACCCTTACCTGCGTTAAACATTTCTTTAGAAATAAATAAGTTATTAATGTAATTTAACATAGTATCTGCTCCCTTATTATTAATAGTTTATTAGTACTATAACCTTAAAAATAACTTTAAAAACATTAGATTTAAATGAAAAACGTATGGTCATACGCCCCATACGTTTCAGTAAAACTAATTTTTATTGTTTTTTAAATCATCAATCTTATCTTTAATATTATCCGAAACATTTTCAACAGTTTCTTTCACTTTACCTAATGCTTTGTTTTCTTTACCTTCATTTTCTAATGCTTTGTTTCCCGTAAAATTACCCACATTTTCTTGTACATTGCCTTTAATTTGATCGAATTTACCTTCTGACATTTATATCTCTCCTTTTGCCTTATTTATTTACTCATCTATATTATAATACTTCCTAGTTATTATATCCAATAATATACATTTTAGTCTTAAATTATAATAATAGTTGTACAATAGCATAATTTAACAGTGATGTGCCATTTGATTATAAAAGCATTATAAAATTATTTTTTGCGTTTTCTTGAGAAAAGGAAACTAATCATAGCTATAGCTAACAGTAAAATAGCAACTGAAACTAAAGTAGTATTACGTCGTTCCCCTGAATCAGGTAAACTAGATTGATGCTCCGAACTACTTGTACTCATTTGTTTAACTGGTGCGGTTGTTTGAGTTGCAGGTTCCGCTTCAATATTGTCTACAAAATTATCAGCAAAACCACTTGTTAAATCAGACGATTCTTCTGACTTCAATTTTGCATTGAGTTGCTCTAATTTATCAGCTTTTTCTTTAAGATCATTTTTTAGGATATCTAGTGATTGCATGTTAAAAGAATCATCACTTATCTTATTATGGCTCTTTAAATTTTGAAGTCTTTCAATCAAAGCTCTATTTCTTTCTGATAATGTAGAAATATCAAACCCACTATTTAATAGATGATTAAAATTAAAATCATGCTGATGTAATTTTAAATAAGATTTTAACGTATTATTTAAAATATCAATCACTTTTCTTTCATATTGTAAATCAGTAATCACTTTTTGCTCAAGCTTATCCAATAATCCTTGAAGTGCTTGGTTGTCAGCATCAGTAAACCACTTATCTTTAATCGTTACATCAGGTAAACTTGGTATATTGATCACAATTTTATCTTTAGTGTTTTCAACTCTTTGCACTTTGTTATCAATATCCTCTACTTTAGAATCAATTCGATTCTTAACGTCCTGCTTCACTTTTTCATATTCAGCTTTATCCTGTTTTACCGTCTCAATCACTTGATCTGCTTTGTCCTTAATTTCCTGATGCTGTTTCTCTATATGCTCATGTTTCTCCTTCAGAACATTTATATCTTCTTTTGCATTATTGATGACTTCACGATTTTGTTTTATATCCGTTTTAGTACGCTCAATCTCTTGTCTTACCGATTGTCTCTTTGTATCAAGTTCAGTATGCAGTTGACTAGCATCATTTTGTAATTTCTCCGAGATAGTACTCGCATCCGCTATTGAGTACGGAACAGCAATCGAAAAGATTAAACAAGCTGCAATAATTGTTTTTGTCAGTTTATACTTTTTCATATAATTTATCTCCTAATATATCTTAATATAATAAATTCAGTTTAATTATTGTAACATACTTTTCAGTATTTTTCTTCCATAAAGTCATTTTACATTTAAATCAATTGATATTTTTCGGCCAAAAACACAGCTAAAATCAATTAAATACAAATTTAATCGCCATTTAAATGATTGATTTTTATATTATTTATAAATAACAATTGCTATATCAATCTATATTCTCTTTTCTTAATCGTTCTTAATTATTATATCTAAATAACAAAAAAGACCTGCTGTTTAATATTTTATTAATTACAAATATATAGAGTCTTGGATGACACTTAACTAAAATTTATTATTCGATTAGAAAATGAATAAACCACACTCATAAAAGTGTGGTTTACGTTATTCTTTATACATTAATGCGTATCATCCTTATGGTGTATTCTCAATCGGCTTTAATTTTGTTAATTTAAAATACTTATTAAAAACTTCGGTCAGCACCGCCACCGCCAAGTGGAGTGCCAACTCCAAACTGAGGTGCAGATGTATCTAATATTCTTATCTTCACTGCCAGTAATTTCTCCATACGTATTAACTTATCACTTTCAAGGTCAGGATACATCGGATCTTTTCGTGTCTCATTAATTCAATTTCAATTTTTAATTCCGGCATCGCAAGAGCTGGCACATAAACAAATGTCATTGACGGATTATTCTTACTAAATATTAAATTCCATTTAGAATTGAAATAGTCCCAATTTAATTTTTCAGTAGCATAAATATTTACTTTTAAAACGTTGGATGGATTAATACCCTCATTTACTAGAATTTGTTGAATATTATTTAGGCATTTTTTTCATAAGCTCTTTGTTCTTCTTTTAAAATTCCAAATACATAACTACTCGTCCATTCACCCTTATTCCAGTAATCTTTTATGAAATGAGCTTCTTTTCTCATACCTACTTTTAAGCATAATTTCTTAGAAGCTATATTTCTATCGTCACAGACTGCCTGAATTCTATGCACCTCATAGTTATTAAATATATATTCAAGCATTACTAATAGCGTTTCAGTTGCATATCCTTTTCCACTAAATTCATTTGAAAAACTAAATCCAACTTCAATCGTTTGTTTCATTCCTGTGTACCATGCATGAAATACACCAATTACTTTATCATTAAAAGAAACAGCTAAGTTTACAGCACAATCATTATCTAAATCACTTTTCATAAGTAAATTTGTGAAATTCTCTTCTTTATTGGATATATTCCAAGCATCATGTAACAAATATTTACATGTTTCTTCATTTTCATAAATTTGATAAACATCATCTATGTCACTTGCTTTAAAATTTCTAATTACTAATCTTTCAGCTTTAATATACATATTATCACCATCCCTTTAAAATTTAAAAAAAGTACAGACTTATCCCTTGTTTAAAATTTTAAAAGAAAATAGCAATGTTAAATCCATATCCAATTCCCAATGATTTAATTGATCTTTTTTTCATATGGATTTCCTCCTATATATATTTATATAATTATAGCATTGTTAACTTTATGAATAAATATCATCTTTAAAAAATAGAATTAGAGATAATAATAACTATAAAGATTTCAAAAAACCTCTAGCTTTTAACGTGCTAAAAATATGTAATTGTCAACCAAGGGTAACATCTATGCAAAAACCATATAAAAAAGCACCTCTCGAATATTTTCGAGAAGTGCTGTAAACGTTGATTCAATTGAACACAAATTGCTGACGCAATTTGCGTACCAAATCTGTAAGCGAACAAGTTCGCAACAGCTTTGGCAATATTAACGTTTTGAGGACTGTGGTGAACGACGAGCGCCTTTAAGACCTGGCTTCTTACGTTCAAAAAACTTTAGGATTTCGTACAGTTGTATAGACTATCGTAAGCATTGATATTAAAGGATTCCTGATTTTTTTGATTGCATAGAATAGCGCCAAATATCACTCAGGGGTAACTAAATAAACTGCTGGCCGGTGGTTATTTCAATTTTCTTTTTCAACTGGAATCCAAAGTTCCATACTATAATTTTCTTTTTTCATATCTCCTTCAAAATATACTTCTAAATCTGGTTTGCCAGAATGACGGTATCCTTCTTCAGGAAAGAAAACTTCCATTGCGTATTTCCAGCCTTCTTGTATACATTCTGGAACTTTGCCTTTTAATTTAATAATAGCATATTCTGTTTCTTCAATTTCCATAAAATCTAAATTCATTTTTTTATCAATCTCACTCTTTCTAATATCATATGAAGCCATATAATTTAATTTATTCGCTTCATTTGTTATCAAGCATACTCCATATGATTTTCCATTACCAAAATGAGATAATTCTTTATGACTATATCTTTTATATAGCTCTAACCATGCATTTGAACATTGTTCAGCATCAATATTTTCTAAAAGAACGCCACAAACATAAATTGATTTTTTTCTTTGGATAGTAACCTCCATGTCTTTACCACCTCTAACACTGAGGGATAATTGTATAGGTGATATGACTTTATAAGCTAAACCTCTTCTAACGTCACTCGGTGTAACACCATGAAATAATTTAAACGCATGAGTGAAAGCATCAGAAGATTCATAACCATATTTTATGGCTACATCAATTATTTTTATATCTGAACTCCTTATTTCTATTGCAGCTTTAGACAATTTTCTTAATCGCATATATTCAGATAAAGTCATATTCGTTAAAATTGAAAATAATCTACTGAACATTGCATACGAATAAGTTGATAATCGAGTAATTTCAGCTTCATCAATTTCATCATCAAGAACATTTTCAATATAACGAATGGTATCGTTAAATGATTTAATGATTACCATAAACAATCTCCTTGCTTTATCTATTTTATTGCTTAACTGGTACCATTATATCAAGAATATTTCTAGCTTTATACTGTTCAATGAAGGGTAATGACCAATCAATTTGTTGATCATAGTTACTTATAAGCAAATTATATGCAGGACCTATTTTCTCATAAAGTTCAGGAGGCTCATAATTTAAACGTAATCTCATAAAAGTACCTCCTTCAAACATAAAAGTTTCAAATCCAAATGTATCTCCATTATCTTCTTCTTTAACAATCGAACACATTCGATATTTGTTTTTTTCATCATAATCTAAACCTAAAAGCTTACGCCCTGTAAGAGATGGAAATTTCGCTTCAAATTCCGGCCAACCTTTCTGCTGATCTTCTATGCTATTGTCAATCTCTGAATAAATTAAATGAAGCTTATCTATTTGAACTTTCTGTACATTACCTAATTCTGTTTTTAATATTTCATTCATAGTTTTTCCTCCTCGTAATTAATACATAACTGTTTAAACTTATTATCTAAAATTGATATTTCTTTTAAAGTATTTGATAATTTCTTGAACTCTTTATTCACACTTTCAATATGTGCTTTACTAAAATTGATTGCTATCTTTTCTTTAATCAATGCCTTCTCTTTATCAAATTTTCTTAAAAAATTACTTATATAAAGATTTCTAACAGATGCCAATCTAAAACTAAAGTATTTATGGATTTCTTCTTGCATTTCATTTAGACCATTTTGAAATATTGCTTCTGCATAATTTTCTATTACATTTTCTTCACTATGCATATATCTAGTTTTGATAATACTTATTACCGAATTATATATCTTTCTATCACAAGGTTCTGATACTTTTTTTAAGTTGCCCCACATTGAAAAAGATCCACGTTTATATTCAATATTTTTAGCTTCCCAAGATTTAATAAACTCTTTAAGAGGCACTTTCATAAATGGAAATCCTGCCGGATCATGTAAATAGATATTACTTTCTACAAATTTCGTTATACATACAAAGTGATCGACACCTAATAAATTACTATGATTTGGATTATATTTTAAATACCCCATATCTATTGGCCCAGCAATTACACTTCCATTTTCCAAATATTTATTGAGTTTTTGTATTACTTCATCCAAAACAAAATTCTCAATATCTTCTAAATAATACTCCTTATAACCATATCCCAAAATATCTAAAGTATTAGAAATTGATTTATCCGGTAATCCATTATCAAAGTATACCAATGGATGTTGCAAGTCATCATTTACTAAAGTCGCTCCATTTCCCATAGACATAATAGCTTCAATGTACTCAATAGTGTATTCATATCCATATGATTCCAATAACATCAACAAAGAATTACTATAACACAATGATGCATCGCCAAAATATTTCATACCATCCCTCCATATATACATCATATAAAATAATAGAAAAATATTATCTATTATATTTGTACAGAAATTATAGGAAGGAAGTTAATTTAATATTCAATAAGTATATACACATTCAAAAAATTTGTAATATGTATAAATCCCAGAAAAAAATCAGGTCATTTCATATAGTTTCAAACAGTTTCATATCATTAATTTTTAAGCAGGCTTCACACAAAATAGTTCCCCTAGGGGTAACTAAAAGGTGATTGAAAACATCAATAAATCCACAAAAAAGCACTCTTTGGAATAACCCAAAGAGTGCTTTAAACATTTCAATTGAACACAAACTGTCTGCGCCAGTTTGCGTACTGTACTTGTAAGCAAACAAGTTTGCAACAATTCCAGTATTAACGTTTTGAGAACTGTGGTGAACGACGAGCGCCTTTAAGACCTGGTTTTTTACGTTCTTTCATACGTGGGTCACGTGTTAACATGCCTGCGCGTTTTAATGATCCACGGTACTCAGGATCTGCTTCTAATAATGCACGAGAAATACCATGACGGATTGCTTGTGCTTGTCCAGTTAAACCGCCACCTTTAACGTTTACTAAAACGTCATAGTTACCTTTAGTTTCAGTAATATCGAATGGTTGGTTTAAGTCTAAGATTAATGATTCGAATGGTAAGTAGTCACGTACGTCACGGTTATTGATTGTGATGTTTCCTTCTCCAGGAATTAAACGAACACGTGCTACTGAATGTTTACGACGGCCTGTGCCTTTATATTCAACTTGTGCCAATGTATTGTCCTCCTCTTAATTAACCACGTAACTCGTAGTTTTCAGGTTGTTGTGCTGCATGTGGATGCTCTGCTCCAGCATAAACATGTAATTTTTTGAACATTTTGTCGCCTAAAGAACCTTTTGGTAACATACCTTTAATTGATGTTTCCATTAAACGAACTGGGTTTTTCTCACGTAATTCACCAGCTGAGATTGATTTAATTCCACCTGGGTGTAATGAGTGACGGTAGTAAATTTTGTCTTCTGCTTTGTTACCTGATAAATAGATTTTTTCAGCGTTAATTAAGATAACGTGATCTCCACAATCTACGTGTGGTGTGAATGTTGGTTTATGTTTACCGCGTAAGATTGATGCAACTTCTGATGAAAGGCGACCCATAGTCTTACCTTCAGCATCAATTACGTACCATTTGCGGTCAATGTTTGCTTCGTTTGCCATGAATGTTTGACGCATTATATTTTCCTCCTAAAATAAAAAAAATTCCCTCTGAATCCTGCTTATATATCTGTAACACAATAAGTTTCCGGGGCTTATTGTCGTGGTTGATATTAAACAATACCGTTGTCTATCTTATAACATTTTAAGGGTGTTTGTCAATCTTATTCCCAAATTCTTTTTATTTATTTTTATTACTATTCGTTATAACGGATTTAAGATTGTTGTATTAATTGTCTACGCGTTGGTTTAAGTGTAATGGTTGACCCTTTCGGTATATCTTGTGCGAGTTCTTCCGGTGACAGATAGATCTTTTCTAAATATAATCCTGCAGCTGGCGCTGTCTTTCCTGCTTTCGTTCTATCACTGGCTGCAATGATCTCGGGTATTTCTGAGCCTTGTCTTTTCCCTCGTCCTACATCCATTAAGAAATGCACCATAATACGGACCATGTTATAAAGAAAGCCGCTTCCAATGACGAAGAATTCATAACCTGTATCAGTTTCTATCACTTCAAATTTATACATCGTGCGTTCTTTATTCTCGATTTCTGTCTTTGCTGAACAAAACGATGTAAAGTCATGTGTGCCAACGAAGAATTGTGCCGCTTCATTCATCTTACGCGTATCTAATCTTTCAGTAATATGCGTTTCAATGCCCCTTTTCAACACATCTCTATGAGGAGCTTTATATACTTTATAGCGATACGCTTTTCCTACACAGTCATAACGCGAATGAAAATCTGCATTAATCTTTGTTACTTCATTGATATATATATCATCTGGTAATGCAGAATTAAAGGCATGTTGCCATTTATTTGTCGGTAGTGACAATGGTGTATCGAAATGGGCGTACTGCATCAATGCATGTACACCCTTATCTGTTCGAGATGACGGATGAATTCTGATAAAATCTTTATGCATGCGTTTTAATATACGTTCTAATTCATACTGCACGGTGCGTCCTTCATTTTGAATTTGAAATCCCTGAAAGTCTGCACCGTTATATGAGAGTTGTAACAATATGCGTTCCATTTATGTGATGCTCCTTAATATGAATATAATAATACCAATCGGTATAATTGAAAGTATCGCCATTGTATCTTTCAACTGCCATTTAAGCTGTCGATATTTTGTGCGACCAGTGTCTCCTTTATATCCTCTCACTTCCATGGCAATCGCTAAATCATCTGCGCGTTTAAATGCTGATACAAATAACGGAATAAGCAATGGTCCAATTGCTTTGAAGCGTTGCAATGCGTTCCCACTCGATAAATCACTACCTCGAGACATTTGTGCTTTCATTACTTTCTGCGTTTCATCCATCAATGTTGGAATAAAACGAAGAGCGATAGACATCATTAGCGCAAGTTCATGTACAGGTAACTTTATTTTCTTGAATGGATTTAATATTGATTCAATTGCATCAGTCAAAGCGATTGGACTTGTCGTCAGCGTCATCACTGTCGATAAGAAGATAATAATAATAAAGCGAAATGAAATCATTATTCCCATCAATACACCATCCAATTGAATATTAAATATTCCAAAGTCAAATAATGTTCTGCCGCCTTTCGTCAAAAAGACATGCATTAAGAATGTGAAAATGATTAAAAAGAGAATAGGTTTAATGCCATTGAAAACAAACATAAACTTAAGATTGGATAACTTAATAATGAAAAATACCAATAGAAAACCAAACAGATAACCATACCAGTGATCCATAAAGAATACGAGTATCGTCATAACAAATACAAAGATCAACTTCGCTCTCGGATCTAACGAATGTACGAAAGATTCAATTGGGACAAATCTACCAAGAATCATTTTATCAAGCATGGCTTTCCCTCCATTCTTGGTACATTGCATTAAACGCTTCAATCGAAAGCGCAGTGTATGGCAATTTAATATTATATTTTGTTTCAAACTTTCTTTGTAACTGTGTAATTTCAGGTGGATGAATATCAAAGTGTGTTAAATCTTTACTGAATATTTCTTGGGGTGTGCCTTGATTTACTACCTTCCCTTGATGCATCACATATAAATAATCAGCACGGGCTGCCTGGTCCATTTGATGTGTAACTAATATAACAGTGATCCCTAATTCTTGCTGCAGCTGATGAAACAAAGACATAATTTCTTGTTGTCCTCTCGGATCAAGCCCTGCTGTTGGTTCATCAACGATTAGTACATCAGGTTTCATCGCAAGTACACCCATTATTGCAACACGTCGCATTTGCCCTCCAGAGAGCTCAAACGGGCTTTTATGAAGTATAGATTCATCCATACCAAATAAATTAAATAGTTCACGTGCGCGTGCCTCAGCATCTTTTTCAGCTATGCCATAGTTCATAGGACCAAACATTATATCTTTTAGCACAGTTTCTTCAAATAATTGCTGCTCTGCAAACTGAAAGACCATCCCGACTTTTTTACGGATAGGTTTAAGATGTTTATTCTTCGTTTTATGACTAATAACTTGTCCATCAATATCGATGTTACCTTCTGTCGGTTTAATCAATGCATTTAAATGCTGAATCACAGTAGATTTACCTGATCCAGTATGTCCGATAATCGCATAAAATTTATTCTCGATAAAGGTCATATTAATGTCTGTTAAAGCACGAACTTCAAAAGGAGTGTCTTTAGAATAATGAAAACCAACGTCGTTTAATTGTATCTTCATAGTTTCTTAAGCAACTCCTCTGTTGTTATAAATTCATCCTGATTAAATAATAGTCGATTTACTTTCATTTCAAATGGCAAATCAAGTCCTATAGAGATTAATTCATCTGCATTTTTATATATCGTTTCCGGTGTGCCGGACATCACAACACTGCCTTTGTTCATTACAAAGATGCGATCACTGTCCAGCGTTTCTTCCAGATGATGCGTAATATGTATAATTGTAAGCTGATGTGTTTGTTGTACACGCTTTATTATTCTTAATATTTCAGCACGTCCTTCAGGGTCCAGCATTGACGTCGCTTCGTCTAAAATGATGACTTCAGGTTGCAGCGCCAATACGCTTGCTATCGCTACACGCTGCTTCTGACCACCAGATAAATGGTGCGGTTCATGTCTTCTCATATGTGACATTTCAACGGCCTCTAATGCCTGATTTACACGTACATGCATTTCATCATGAGGAACACCATAATTTTCTAATCCGAAGGCAATGTCATCTTCAACTGTTGCACCAACAAATTGGTTATCTGGATTTTGAAATACTATGCCTAACTGTTCATGTACAGATTGGATTGTATCTTCTCTGAGTTTGATTTTATTAATTGTAATGTCACCTTTTTGGATAGGTTCAATACCACTAATCAGTTTAAGTAAAGTCGACTTACCTGAACCGTTATGACCGACGATGCAAATCCATTCGCCTTTATTAATCGTTAAAGAAAGATCGTCAATTGCGGGAATACTCTGACCATCATAAGTATATGATAAATTATTTATTGTAATGATCGGTTCCATACAATCACCTTTCGCTTTCTCATTTGGATTATTGAATATTAGGAATATGTAGTTTACTTTCTTCTGGTAAATAGTATACAAATTATATTTCATGTTCTGTTAATTATTTATACCATAAATCATTAACACAAAACAAAATGTCTGTATATAAATAAAAAACCCGGAATTCCGGATTTAATAATGAAAAAAGCGCGCACTCCGCCTAGAGGTCACGCAAAACGTTATTCTATTATGGCGAAGTACTCTGAGCTAGACAATATCTGTGTGTGGCAAACATTATCGTTGCACTCATTTGCTTATGTGTGTATGTGTAAGATAAGTGATCCCTAAATCCATGATGATTATTATTATACTAATTCGATGATAACCATTTCTGAACCGTCTCCACGACGTGGTCCAACTTTCATAATTCTAGTATATCCACCTTGACGCTCTGTGTAACGAGGAGCAATGTCAGAGAATAATTTTTGAATTGCGAATTGTGTAGTTTCATCTTCGTTTAAAATTTCAACACGACGTAAAACTTCAGCTGCTTGACGGCGAGCATGTAAGTCTCCACGTTTACCTAAAGTAATTAATTTTTCTACGATTTTACGTAATTCTTTCGCGCGTGCTTCAGTCGTTTCGATTCGCTCGTTAACGATTAAAGAAGTTGCTAAATCGCGTAACATAGCTTTACGTTGATCTGATGTACGACCTAATTTTCTGTAACCCATGAATCGTAACCTCCTTTAACTAGTCTTCTTTTCTTAATCCGAGACCTAAGTCTTCTAATTTAAATTTAACTTCTTCTAAAGACTTGCGTCCTAAGTTACGAACTTTCATCATATCAGCTTCTGATTTGTCGGCTAATTCCTGAACAGAATTAATACCTGCACGTTTCAGACAGTTATAAGAACGAACTGATAAATCAAGTTCTTCAATCGACATTTCAAGTACTTTTTCTTTGTGATCTTCTTCTTTTTCAATCATGATTTCAGCATTTTGTGCTTCATCAGTTAAGTCAACGAAGATGTTTAAATGTTCTGTCATAATCTTAGCACCTAAAGAAATTGCTTCTTGTGGTGTTAATGATCCGTCAGTCCATACATCTAAAGTTAATTTGTCAAAGTTAGTACTTTGTCCAACACGTGTATTTTCTACTGTGTAGTTTACACGCTCAACTGGTGTGTAGATTGAATCAACTGGAATTACTCCAATTGGTAAATCACTTGTGTTATTATCTTCAGCTAAAGTGTAACCACGTCCTGCATTTGCAACCAAACGCATTTTTAAGTGTCCACCTTTAGATACTGTTGCAATTTTTAAATCAGGATTTAAAATTTCAACATCACTGTCATGCATAATATCTTTCGCAGTAACAACGCCTTCATCTTTCACATCAATTTCAAGCGTTTTATCTTCATCAGAGTAGATTTTAAGCGCAAGCTTTTTGATGTTCATGATCATTGTTGTAACATCTTCCACTACATTCTCAACAGCTGAGAATTCATGTAAGACACCTTCGATTTCAATATTCTTAACAGCCGCACCTGGTAATGAAGATAATAGGATACGACGTAAGGAGTTTCCTAATGTTGTACCATAA
Source organism: Macrococcoides bohemicum (assembly GCF_016865215.1). Taxonomy (NCBI): domain Bacteria; kingdom Bacillati; phylum Bacillota; class Bacilli; order Caryophanales; family Staphylococcaceae; genus Macrococcoides; species Macrococcoides bohemicum. Next base: position 335,266 of record NZ_CP054482.1, on the reverse strand, counting down.
CCACGTTCTAACGGTTCAACTACGAATTTACCGAATTTAGAATCTTCACTAATTTCCACTGTCTCAATTCTAGGCTTTTCGATTTCAATCATGTAATAATCCTCCTTCAACAACGTCGAATAATTTTATTTTAGTTCTATATACTATTATAAGTGTCTTTGATACTAATTGAAAATTATACGCGACGACGTTTCGGTGGACGACAACCGTTATGTGGTACTGGTGTAACGTCTTTAATCGCTGTAATTTCTAAACCAGCTGATTGTAACGCACGAATTGCTGCTTCACGACCTTGACCAGGTCCTTTAACAGTAACTTCTACAGTTTTTAAACCATGTTCCATAGCTGCTTTAGATGCAGTTTCTGATGCCATTTGAGCTGCGAATGGTGTAGATTTACGAGAACCTCTGAAACCTAACGCACCAGCAGATGACCATGATAAAGCATTACCGAATTCATCAGTAATTGTTACGATTGTATTGTTGAATGTTGAACGGATGTGTGCAACACCAGACTCAATATTCTTTTTAACTCTACGCTTACGTGATACTTGTTTACGTGCCATTTAGCTCACTCCTTTACTTTTTATTTCTTCTTGTTAGCAACGGTCTTAACTGGACCTTTACGAGTACGTGCATTGTTTTTAGTATTTTGTCCACGTGTTGGTAATCCACGACGGTGACGAATACCTCTGTATGAAGCAATTTCCATTAAACGTTTGATGTTTAAGTTGATTTCACGACGTAAGTCACCTTCAACTTTGTATCCATCTACTTGTTCACGGATTCTGTTTAATTCATCTTCTGTTAAGTCGCGTACACGAGTACTCTCGTTAACATTAGCAGCTGCTAAGATTTTTTGAGCTGTTGTTTTTCCAATACCATAAACGTAAGTTAATGCGATAACTACGCGTTTCTCACGTGGTACGTCTACACCTGCGATACGTGCCATTTATATTGCACCTCCTGTTTTCTTATCCTTGTTTTTGTTTGTGTTTTGGATTTTCACAAATTACCATTACTTTACCTTTTCTGCGAATAACTTTACATTTTTCACAAATGGGTTTTACTGATGGTCTAACTTTCATGTTTCTTACCTCCTAATTTAATATTGGAGTTCTTATTATTTATAACGATACGTAATGCGTCCACGAGTTAAATCGTAAGGACTCATTTCAACAGTTACTTTGTCGCCAGGTAGAATACGGATGTAGTTCATACGAATTTTACCGCTAACATGCGCTAAGATCTCATGACCATTTTCTAATTCTACTTTAAACATTGCATTTGGTAAAGTATCTAATACAGTACCTTCTAATTCAATTACATCTTGTTTAGCCATTTTCAAATTCCCCCTTTTTATCAAGATTCCGAAATTCGAGCGGTATATTTTTGCAAAACGTAACGTAATTTAGCGTCTGTTACAAAACCTGCTTCAGAAATACTCGATTTAATTTCAGGTGAGTGCTCATCACTTAGTATTAAATGCGACAGGTTCTTTTTCTTTGGATATTCATAAGTCCGTTTATCTCCGTCTGCAACAAGTACAAATCGATGATCGATAATAGCAATAATGACTCCAGGTAACCCTTTATCTTTGCCACGACCACTCGTGACAATTTGACCAATACTTACTTGATTCAACTGATCACATCCACTTAAGCAACTCACCAGGAGGTGAATCTCGGTAAACGATTAAAGCTGATTTAATACCTTCTCAACTTCAGTAGTAACATCCTTAATATCTTTCGAACCATCAACATTGAAAAGCACACCTTGATTTGTATAGAAATCAAGTAATGGTTTCGTTTGTTTAATGTTTACGTCTAAACGTGTACGAACTGTTTCAGGATTATCATCTGCACGTTGATATAACTTTCCACCATCAATATCACAAATACCTTCTACTTTAGGTGGATTGAACACTAAATGATAAGTTGTCCCACAAGTTTCGCAAATACGACGTCCCGTTAAACGGTTCATCAATTCTTCTTCCTGAACATCAATGTTAATCACACCTTCAATCTTACGATCAACAGCAGCTAACATTTCATTCAGCGCTTCAGCCTGCTCAACTGTTCTTGGGAAACCATCAAGTAGGAAACCGCGTTTAGCATCTTCTTCTAACAATCTTTCACGAACGATACCAATCGTAACTTCATCCGGAACAAGTTCGCCGTTATCCATAAATGACTTTGCTTTTTGACCAAGCTCAGTATTATTTTTGATAGCTGCACGGAACATGTCTCCAGTAGAAATATGAGGAATTGGGTATTTCTTAATAATTTCACTCGCTTGAGTACCCTTACCTGCGCCAGGTAAGCCCATTAAAATGATATTCATAAAATGCCCTCCAGACATTAACGTCTTTTAAAACCTTTATATTCACGTTGACCAAGTTGAGCCTTTAACTGAGCAATTGTCTCTAATGCTACCCCGATTACGATTAATAAACTCGTTCCACCAATACGTAATGATTGAGGTAAGTTTAAGAAATCAGAAACGATTAATGGTAACACGGCGATTCCTGCTAAGAAAAGCGCTCCAACAAAAGTTAAACGATAAAGAACTTTTGTAATATAGTTTTGAGTATTTTTACCAGGACGAATTCCCGGTACGTAACTACCCTGTTTTCTTAAATTGTCAGCCATTTGTTCTGGATTAACCTGAACAAATGCATAAAAGTAAGCAAATGCAATAATTAATATTACATATACAATCATACCAATCGGCTGTGCCGGATCAGAATGTGCTGCCAAAGTTTTTGCCCAATCCGCTTTCGGGAAGAGTAATTGTAACGTCTTCGGAAGCATGAAAAACGCCATTGCAAAGATAACTGGAATAACCCCGGCAGCATTAACCTTTAAAGGTAAAAATGTTGCTTGTGGTGCTAATCTGTTACCTGTTGTACGTTTCGCGTATTGAATAGGTATTTTACGAACTGCTTGAAGTACGAATACTGCAAAAGCTGTAAGAAGTATCATACCAATAAAAATACCAATCGCTTCTAAAACTGCCATTGTTGTATCGTTCGCACCAACAAATGATTGTTGATAGTACTGAATTAACGCTGGTGGAATAGAAGATAAAATACCACCGAAGATGATAATAGAAATACCATTACCAACACCGTGTTGTGTAATTTGTTCACCTAACCACATCAAAAATGCAGTACCTGCTGTTAACACGATAGCGATAAGAATGAAGTTCCATATACTTGTATTCGTGATCAATTGACCACCTAACATGTTATTGAAACTATAACTCATACCAAAACCTTGAATGAATGCTAGAACAATTGTGAAGTAACGCGTAAATTGCGTAAGCTTTTTACGTCCAACTTCACCTTGTTTAGACCATTCTGTAAACTTGGGTACAACATCCATCTGTAGTAACTGAACTACGATTGATGCTGTAATGTATGGCATGATCCCCATTGCAAGAATAGAGAAATTCTGTAGTGCTCCCCCACCAAACGTATTCATCAAATCAGTAATACCTTTATTGGCCTGACTCTCAAACGCTGCTGGGTTGACACCTGGAACTGGAATATATGTTCCAATTTTAAAGATAATTAACATTGCGAGTGTAAAGATGATTTTGCTACGTATTTCTTTTACTTTAAAGAAACTAATAAGCGTATCAAACATTAGATCACCTCAGTTGTTCCGCCCTTACCTTCAATTGCTTCTTTCGCTGAAGCTGAAAATTTATGAGCTTTTACTGTTAACTTTGCTGTTAATTCACCATTACCAAGAATTTTAATACCTGATTTTTCATTAGATACTACACCTGATTCAATAAGTAAAGCTGGTGTTACTTCTGTACCTTCTTCAAAACGGTTTAATTGATCTAAGTTAACAATCGCGTAGTCTTTACGGTTAATGTTTGTAAATCCACGTTTTGGTAAACGACGGAATAAAGGTAATTGTCCACCTTCAAAGCCTAAACGTACTCCACCACCTGAACGTGCTTTTTGACCTTTGTGACCACGTCCACTTGTTTTACCATTACCTGAAGCCATACCGCGACCAACACGGTTACGTTCTTTACGAGCGCCTTCAACTGGTTTCATTTCATGTAATTTCATTTCGGCACCTCCTTATTCTTAAAAATATATTATGCTTCTGTTATTGTCACTAAGTGACTTACTTTGTTAATTTGCCCACGAATCGCAGGGTTGTCATCAACTTCAACTGTTTGATGCATTTTGTTAAGCCCTAAAGCTTTAACAGTTTTACGTTGTGTTTCAGGACGACCGATAATACTACGAGTGAGGGTAATTTTAATTTTAGCCATTGTTTATGCCCTCCTTAATTGTATAATTCTTCGACTGATTTACCACGTAATTTAGCAACATCTTCTGCAACTTTAAGTTCTTTTAAACCTTCAACAGTAGCACGAACCATGTTGATCGGTGTATTTGAACCTAATGATTTACTTAAGATATCAGTAATACCAGCTAATTCTAACACGGCACGGACTGGACCACCAGCGATAACTCCTGTACCAGGTGCTGCAGGTTTGATTAGTACGCTTCCTGCTCCAAATCTACCTGTAACTTCGTGAGGTGTTGTACCTTTAACACGAGGAACAGTGATTAAGTTTTTCTTAGCATCTTCGATTGCTTTTTTAATCGCTTCTGGTACTTCTTGTGCTTTACCAGTACCGAAACCAACGCGACCATTTTTATCTCCAACAACTACTAAAGCAGTGAAACGCATACGACGTCCACCCTTAACAACTTTAGATACACGGTTGATGGTAACTACGCGTTCTTCAAATTCTTTAACTTCTTTTTCACGACGCATTAAGAGTTCCTCCTTTTATTAAAATTCTAAACCGTTTTCGCGTGCTGCATCAGCTAATGCTTTTACACGTCCGTGGAATAAATATCCTCCGCGGTCGAATACAACTGCTTTAACGCCTTTTTCTACTGCTAATTTAGCAACTGCTTCACCGACTTTAGCTGCTGCTTCAACATTTGAAGTCGCTTCTAAGCCTAAACCTTTATCTTGTGTTGATGCTTGAGCTAAAGTTACACCTTTAACGTCATCAATCACTTGTGCGTAAATATGTTTGTTTGAACGATATACGTTTAAACGAGGACGCTCAGTAGTACCAGCTAATCTGCTACGTACACGAGCATGTCTTTTCATACGCACTTTGTTCTTATCGATTTTAGTGATCATGAATATTCTCCTTTCCTATTTTAGAGATTACTTACCAGTTTTACCTTCTTTACGACGAACATATTCGCCTTCGTAACGTACACCTTTACCTTTATAAGGCTCTGGAGGACGAGTAGCACGGATATTTGAAGCGATTGCTCCAACACGTTCGTTAGAAATACCTTCAACTTTTACTTTCGTATTTTTATCTACTGATAATGTAATACCATCTTCAGCTACGATTTCAATTGGGTGAGAGTATCCAACATTAAGGATTAAGTTTTTACCTTGCATTTGAGCACGGTAACCAACCCCGATTAATTCTAGGTTCTTTTCGAATCCTTTAGATACACCTTCAACCATGTTAGCGATTAAAGCACGTGTAGTTCCGTGGATTGTTTTATGAGCTTTAGAATCAGATGGACGAACTACTTCTAAAGTATTGTCTTCTAATTTATATGTCATTTCTTCATTAAATGTATTAGTTAATTCACCTTTAGGTCCTTTAACCGTTACAGTATTACCGTCGATTTTAATGTCAACCCCAGCTGGGATTTCAATAATCTTCTTACCAACACGACTCATTAGTCGGCACCTCCTTCTTTAATAATTCTTACCAGATGTAAGCTAATACTTCTCCACCGATGTTACGTTGACGCGCTTCTTTATCAGTTAATACACCTTCAGAAGTTGAAACTAATGCAATACCTAAACCATTTAATACTTTTGGTAATTCATCAGCTTTTGCGTATACACGTAAACCAGGTTTAGAGATACGTTTTAAACCAGTGATAACACGTTCGTTGTTAGAACCGTATTTTAAGAACATACGGATAACACCTTGTTTATCATCTTCAATATATTCAACACTTTTAACGAATCCTTCACGTTTAAGGATTTCAGCGATTTCTTTTTTAATGTTTGATGCAGGTAATTCTAATTTCTCGTGACGTACCATGTTTGCGTTACGTACGCGAGTTAGCATATCTGCGATTGGATCTGACATAGTCATTTAAAATATCCTCCTTTCAGGTTTGAATTTTACCAGCTTGCTTTTTTAACGCCAGGAATCTGACCTTTATAAGCTAATTCACGGAAACAAATACGGCAAAGTTTGAATTTGCGTAATACTGAATGTGGACGTCCGCAACGTTCACAACGAGTGTATTCTTGTACTTTAAATTTTTGTTTACGCTGTTGTTTAGCGATCATTGATTTTTTAGCCACTAAATTTAGCCTCCTTTTATATTAGAGATTACTTTTGAAATGGCATACCGAATTGTGTTAACAATTCACGAGCTTCCTCGTCAGTGTTAGCAGTAGTTACGATAACGATATCCATTCCGCGTGTTTTACTTACTTTATCATAATCGATTTCAGGGAAAATTAATTGTTCTTTTACACCTAATGTGTAGTTACCGCGACCGTCAAACGCTTTGTTTGAGATACCACGGAAGTCACGTACACGAGGTAATGAAACGTTTACTAATTTATCAAAGAATTCGTACATTCTTTCGCCACGTAAAGTAACTTTAGCTCCGATAGGCATACCTTCACGTAAACGGAATGTCGCGATTGATTTTTTAGCACGTGTAACCATTGGTTTTTGACCAGTGATTGCTTGTAATTCTTCAACAGCTGAGTCTAAGACTTTAGAGTTTTGAACTGCGTCACCGATACCCATGTTTACTACGATTTTTTCGATTTTTGGTACTTCCATCACTGATGCGTAATTAAATTTCTTCATCATTTCAGGTGAGATTTCTTTAATGAATTTTTCTTTTAAACGTGTTTGTGTCAATGTGAGAACCTCCTTCCAGATAATTATTTAATGATTTCTCCAGATTTCTTAGCTACACGTACTTTCTTACCATCTTCTATTTTCGTACCAACACGAGTTGGTTTATTTGTTTTTGGGTCAATTAACATAACATTTGAAACGTGAATTGCAGCTTCAAATTCAACGATGCCGCCTTCAGGATTCATTTGAGTAGGTTTTTGGTGTTTTTTCACAATGTTTACACCTTCAACAACTACGCGATCTTTTTTAGGAAGAGCTTCGATTACTGTTCCTGTTTTACCTTTATCTTTACCTGTGATAACGATAACTTTGTCGCCTTTTTTAATATGCATGTCGTAGACACCTCCTCTTTATTAGTGTTTATTATAATACTTCAGGTGCTAATGAAACGATTTTCATGAAGTTACCTTCACGTAATTCACGTGCAACAGGTCCAAAGATACGTGTTCCACGAGGTCCTTTGTCATCACGGATGATAACACAAGCGTTTTCGTCAAATTTGATGTATGAACCGTCGTTACGACGTACACCAGATTTAGTACGAACGATAACAGCTTTAACAACGTCACCTTTTTTAACAACGCCACCTGGTGTAGCATTTTTAACTGTACATACGATTACGTCACCGATGTTAGCTGTTTTACGACCAGATCCGCCTAATACTTTAATAGTTAATACTTCACGAGCACCAGAGTTATCTGCTACTTTCAAGCGTGATTCTTGTTGGATCATTCGAGTTACCTCCTTTATCTAATTTACTTATTAAATGATAATTGATTCTTCAACAACTTCTACTAAACGGAAGCGTTTTGTAGCTGATAAAGGACGTGTTTCCATAATTTTTACGATATCGCCCATTTTCGCTGTGTTGTTTTCATCATGTGCTTTATATTTTTTAGAGTACTTTACACGTTTACCGTATAAAGAATGTGTTTTGTAAGTTTCAACTACAACAGTGATAGTTTTATCCATTTTGTCAGATACAACTTTACCTGTGTAAACTTTACGATCGTTTCTTTCGCTCACAAGAGTTCCCTCCTATTCCTTAAAAATTATTTTTGTTCAGTTTTTTGTTGCTCGATTTCTCTTTCACGTACAACAGTTTTCATACGCGCGATTGATTTTTTCACTTCGCGAATACGTGCTGTATTTTCAAGTTGACCTGTAGCTAACTGAAAGCGTAGGTTGAAAAGTTCCTCTTTAAGCGATTTTACTTTAGTTTCAATTTCTGAAGTGGTTAAATCTCTAATTTCCTTAGCTTTCATTTGTGTCACCACCCAATTCTTCACGTTTTACAAACTTAGTTTTCACTGGAAGTTTGTGAGATGCTAAACGTAATGCTTCGCGTGCTACTTCTTCAGGTACGCCTGCGATTTCAAACATAATACGTCCAGGTTTTACTACTGCTACCCATCCTTCAACTGCACCTTTACCAGATCCCATACGTACTTCTAATGGTTTTTTAGTATATGGTGTGTGAGGGAAGATTTTAATCCAAACTTTCCCGCCACGTTTCATGTAACGAGTCATTGCAATACGAGCTGATTCAATTTGACGAGATGTAATCCAAGCAGCGGTAGTTGCTTGTAAACCATATTCACCAAATGTTACTTCGTTTCCGCCTTTAGAACGACCAGTTGTTTTAGGTCTATGTTGACGACGGTATTTTACACGTTTAGGTAATAACATTACTATTTTCCTCCTTCACTAGACTTCTTTGTAGGAAGAACTTCACCACGATAGATCCATACTTTAACACCTAATTTACCATAAGTAGTGTCTGCTTCTGCATGTGCGTAATCAATGTCAGCACGTAATGTATGAAGTGGAACAGTTCCTTCTGAATATTGTTCAGCACGCGCGATGTCTGCGCCGCCTAAACGACCTGATACTTGAGTTTTGATACCTTTAGCACCTAACTTCATAGCACGTTGGATCGCTTGTTTTTGAGCACGACGGAATGATACACGGTTTTCTAATTGACGTGCAATGTTTTCCGCAACTAATGTAGCATCCATATCAACCTTTTTGATTTCAATAACGTTGATGTGAAGACGTTTACCAGTTAAGCTATTTAATGCGTTACGTAATTTTTCGATTTCTGATCCGCCTTTACCGATAACCATACCAGGTTTACCAGTGTGGATAGCGATGTTTACACGGTTCGCTGCGCGTTCGATTTCTACACGAGAAACAGAAGCGTCTTTTAAGTTTTCTGCGATATATTTACGAACTTTTAAGTCTTCATGTAATAGAGTAGCGAAATCTTTTTCTGCATACCATTTCGCATCCCAGTCACGAATGATTCCGACACGAAGTCCGATAGGATTAATTTTTTGACCCACTGTATTCCCTCCTTAATGAGATTGAAATTATTTTGCTTCTTCTGTAGTTACTGCTTCGTTTGAAGTTTTAACTTCTTTATCGCCAACAACGATTGTGATGTGGCTTGTACGTTTGTTAATCGCACTTGCACGACCTTGTGCACGTGGACGGAAACGTTTTAAAGTTGGTCCTTCGTTTGCATAAGCTTCTTTAACGATTAAAGTATCAATATTCATATCATAGTTATGTTCCGCATTTGCTAATGCTGACATTAATAACTTTTCAACTACTGGTGATGATGCTTTGTTTGTTAATTTTAAAATAGCAATAGCTTCCGCTACTTCTTTACCTCTGATAAGATCTAAAACTAATCTCACTTTACGAGGTGCGATTCTGATTGTTCTTGCAACCGCTTTTGCTTCCATGGTTATTCCTCCTTATTTGAAATTAGCGTTTAGTTTTCTTGTCGTCTGCACCGTGACCTTTGTAAGTACGAGTTGGTGCGAATTCACCTAATTTATGTCCAACCATATCTTCAGTTACGTATACAGGTACGTGTTTACGACCATCGTATACTGCGATAGTGTGTCCGATAAAATTCGGGAAAATTGTAGAGCGACGAGACCAAGTTTTGATTACTGTTTTTTTGCCGCCTTCCTCTAATGCTTCAACTTTTTTCATTAAGTGATCATCGATGAAAGGTCCTTTTTTAAGACTACGAGCCATTATGGCGCCTCCCTCATGTCTTACCTGTCGTTAGCGGTCTAAGCCGCTAACTTAAGTAAGTTATTATTATTTTTTACGTCCACGAACGATAAGTTTGTTAGAACGGTTTTTCTTCTTACGAGTTTTCTTACCAAGCGTTGGTTTACCCCATGGTGACATTGGAGATGGACGACCGATTGAAGTACGACCTTCACCACCACCGTGTGGGTGATCGTTAGGGTTCATTACAGAACCACGAACTGTTGGACGGATACCTTTCCATCTAGAACGACCCGCTTTACCAATGTTGATTAATTCGTGTTGCTCGTTACCAACTTGACCGATTGTAGCACGGCAAGTAGCTAAGATCATACGAACTTCACCAGATTTTAAACGAACTAATACGTATTTACCTTCTTTACCTAGTACTTGAGCTGAAGCTCCAGCTGAACGTACTAATTGGCCACCCTTACCAGGTTTTAATTCGATGTTATGAATTACTGTACCTACTGGGATGTTTGCTAATGGTAATGCGTTACCTACTTTAATATCAGCTTCAGGACCGTTGAATACTTGTGTACCAACTGTTAATCCTTTAGGCGCGATAATGTAGCGTTTTTCTCCGTCTAAGTAATGTAATAAAGCGATATTTGCTGAGCGGTTTGGATCGTATTCGATTGTAGCCACTTTCGCTGGAATACCATCTTTGTTACGTTTGAAATCAATTACACGGTATTGACGTTTATGACCGCCACCTCTGTGACGTACTGTTAACTTACCTTGGTTATTACGACCCGCTTTTCTCGGAAGGGGCTCAAGTAATGACTTTTCAGGTGACGTTGACGTAATTTCAGCGAAATCTGAACCTGTCATATTACGACGACCGTTTGTTATTGGCTTATAATGTTTAATTGCCATTGTCGTTTTACCTCCTTAATGGTAAATGTTTATTTTTTAGTTTGATTTTAGCTGAAGAAATCGATTGAACCGTCTTTTAACGTAACGATCGCTTTTCTTCTTTTGTTTGTGTAACCGCTGTGACGGCCAACACGTTTTTTCTTAGCTTTGTAGTTCATAACGTTTACTTTATCAACTTTTACATCGAAGATATCTTCGATAGCAATTTTGATTTGTGTTTTGTTTGCACGAGTATCTACATCAAATGTGTATTTATCTTGTGCCATTTGTTCAGATGAACGTTCTGTGATAACGGGGCGCTTAATGATATCGCGATTTTCCATTAACCAAGCACCTCCTCTACTTTTTCAACTGCACCTTTCGTCATTACTACTTGATTAGCATGAACGATATCTAAAACGTTTAAGCTAGTTGCAGTAATAACAGTTACGCCTGGGATGTTACGTGCAGATAATGCTACGTTTACATCTTCAGCTTCAACGATGAATAATACTTTTCTTGGTAACTCTAAAGTAGTAGTCATGTTTTTGAATTCTTTTGTTTTAGGAGCATCAAAAGTTAATGATTCTAAAACTGTAAATGCGTTTTCTTTCACTTTAGCTGATAACGCTGAACGTAAAGCTAAGCGACGCATTTTTTTAGGCATTTTGTATGAATAACTTCTTGGTGTTGGACCGAATACGATACCACCACCACGCCATTGTGGAGCACGGATAGTACCTTGACGCGCACGTCCAGTACCTTTTTGCTTCCAAGGTTTACGTCCGCCACCGCGTACTGCTGAACGGTTTTTAACTGCATGAGTACCTTGACGCATAGAAGCTCTTTGTAAGTTAATTGCTTCGAATAATACATGTTGATTAGGTTCGATTCCGAATACACTTTCGTTTAATTCGATTGAACCAGCTTTTGTTCCATCTACTTTTAATACATCATAATTTGCCATTATGTTTGTTTCCTCCTTTCGTGGTTACTTATTTATTACCTTTTTTAATTGAAGTTTGAATTTTTACTAAACCTTTTTTAGGTCCTGGTACATTACCTTTTACTAAGATAACGTTCGCTTCAGCGTCTACTTTAACGATTTCTAAGTTTTGCATAGTAACTGTATTACCACCCATACGGCCTGGTAATGCTTTACCTTTAAATACTTTAGAAGCGTCAGATGCCATACCCATTGAACCTGGGCGTCTGTGGTAACGAGAACCGTGACTCATAGGTCCACGTGATTGACCGTGACGTTTAATAGCCCCTTGGAAACCTTTACCCTTAGAAACTCCTGTTACGTCAACGATGTCACCAGCTTGGAACGCGTCCACAGTGACTTCTTGACCTACTTCGTATTCAGAAGCATCTACGTTTCTGAATTCACGAATGAAGCGCTTAGGTGCTGTGCCTGCTTTTTTAGCATGGCCTTCAGCTGGTTTCGTCGCAAATTTGTTTGATTTACGCGTTGCTTTGTAAGCTTGTTTGTCTTCAAAACCGATTTGGATTGATGAGTAACCATCAACTTCTTCAGTTTTCTTTTGTAATACTACGTTTTGTGCTGCTTCTACTACTGTTACTGGAATTAATTCACCGTTTTCAGCGAATACTTGTGTCATTCCAACTTTTCTTCCTAAGATTCCTTTGGTCATCGAAAGTCGCACCTCCTACTTTATTATTATAATTTGATTTCGATGTCTACGCCTGATGGTAAGTTTAAGCCCATAAGAGCATCAACTGTTTTAGGTGTAGGGTTAACAATGTCGATTAAACGTTTGTGTGTGCGTTGTTCAAACTGTTCACGAGAATCTTTGTACTTATGAACGGCACGGATAATTGTATAAACTGTTTTTTCCGTTGGTAACGGAATCGGTCCTGATACTTCTGCACCTGAACGTTTTGCAGTTTCTACGATTTTCTCAGCTGATTGATCGATCACACGGTGATCATACGCTTTCAAACGAATACGAATTTTTTGTTTTGCCATAATTTTACCTCCTCTTGTAACGTCTATTTTGGTTTGATAGACTTCTCCACGAAAATTGTCAAACACATCGCCATGGCAAAGCGGCCGGGTGTGTCAGTAACCTCTCGCTTCATCGCTTTTTAAAGTCCAACAGTAGATATAATACACGAATATAAATGAATAAGCAATAGTTTTCATGATATTTGTTAATATATTTTTAAGATTATCTCAATCTTTATTAATTATTAGTAAATATCAAAAATTCAAGGTATGGATATATATGAATTATTTATATATTAAGCGCTTATTATTCTGTATTTAATATAGAAGAAACTTTAAAATGTCTAACTGAGCGTTTTTACATAGAATTTGATTATACCATGATATAATGTATATACAAAGAAAAAGTTTCATTTGTTACTTTTAAATTTTGGAGGGTATAAAAATGAAAAGTCCAATACGCATTATTTTATTGATTCTTGGTTTTATTATGTTGTTTTCTGAAGGGTTTATGGGATTACCATTCTTAGGAGGTACTTATGTCTTATCTTTAGGATGGGCACCGCTCGGTAGTAATATTTCGATTTACATCATCATGTTACTCATCACCGCACTTGATCGCTCAAATGAAGCGAGATTTTCTCTTTCTACAATTGCTGTAGTAGGCATTATTGCAAACGCCATAGCATTCATTCCGGTTGTAGGAATGTTTATGCACTGGTTAATGTTCTTCTTAATGTTAGTTTATATCGGAATCGTGTTAAATACGCGCGAATATAGAGGCAATACAACCCATTACAATAGTCGTCGTGCCGGTGAAACAGTAAGAGAATATAAAAATTAAAAAATTGCGGATTCTAATAGTAGAATCCGCAATTTTTTTATGAATGTTGTACGAAAGTAAAATAACAAATAAAAACTACTGCCATGAAGTACATAATTGGATGCACTTCTTTATGACGTTTCGCCATAACCATCGTAATAGGATAGAAGATAAATCCACAAGCAATACCTGTAGCGATTGAATATGTTAATGGCATCATAATAATTGTTAAAAATGCCGGTACGGCGACTTCGAACTTCGGCCATTCTATCTTATTTAAATTACTAACCATCAATACACCTACGATCACTAATGCGGGTGCTGTTACAGCACTTGTAACTACTGACATTAATGGTGAGAAGAATAAAGCCAATGCAAAACAGATTGCTGTAACAACACTTGCAAATCCTGTACGTGCTCCAACTGCTACACCTGCAGATGACTCGATATAAGATGTTGTAGTAGACGTACCGAATATTGCTCCTGTGATTGTCGCTAATGAATCTGCAAATAATGAACGGCCAGCTCTTGGTAATTTATTATCTTTGACTAAACCGGCTTGTGTTGCAACAGCAACTAATGTTCCAGCTGTGTCAAAGAAATCGATGAATAGGAATGTAAGTACAATTGAAATGAATTTCCAGTTTAATAATTCAGAAGGATTACTAAAAGCATCGAATGCTTTACCGAAAGTCGGCTCAATACTCGGTACTGCTCCAACGATTTGCTTCGGTGCATCGATTAATCCGAACAACATCCCTGCAACAGCAGTAATGATCATTCCGATAAAGATACTACCTGGAATACGTTTAGCCATTAAAATTATCGTTAGTACGATACCTGCTACAGCAAGCAATACATGAGGATCATGTAAATTCCCTAAAGATACTAAAGTAGCTTCATTTGCCTGAACGATACCAGCACCTTTTAAACCAACGAATGTAATGAATAGACCAATACCTGCTGACACTGCCATTTTAAGTTCAAAAGGGATTGCATTGATAATCGTTTCGCGAAGGCCGGTCATTGTTAACAATGCAAAGAAGATACCAGAGAATAAAACACCCGTTAATCCAGTTTGCCATGGAATGTTGTACTGTAATACAACCGTAAATGCAAAGAACGCATTAAGTCCCATACCTGGTGCTAACGCAATCGGATACCTCGCGATAAGCCCCATAAATAAACAACCTACGATTGAAGCTAAAATTGTAGCAACGAAAACAGCGCCAGCATCCATACGCATGCTTTCAGGAATACCTTTTACGCCTGCTAAAGATAGCATCGCTGGGTTAACCGCTAATATGTAAGCCATTGATAAGAACGTCGTTAATCCACCAAGTATCTCTCTCTTATAGTTTGTGCCTAATTCATCAAACTTAAAATAATTTCTCATTGTGCACTTCCCTCTTTTTAAATTTTATACTTGTATAGTCTAATCTCAATGTTCGGAAAAATCAATACAATTTTATGAATATTAATTTTAATATTCGTATTTTAGTTATTTTTCTTATCCTAAAGTCATATCTTTTAAACTTTCTATAGTCATTATGTCTTAATCATATTAAAAATGTATATAAATCATTAGAATGTTTTTTCTGTATATGTTTAGGGAATAAACTATATATATATAATTAAAGGAGGAATTATAATTATGAAATTTAAAATATTAAGTTTAATCCTATCATCAGCGCTAGCACTTGCTGCATGTAATAATGACGCAAAGGATATTGAAAAATCTCCAAAAGATGAAACTAAAGAGGAACAACAAGCAGAAACTACTGATACGAAAGCAACAGACACAAATGATAAAGATGATAATGCTGACGAAAAGAACGATGCAAAAGAAGAAGGCGACAGTAGTGTGGAAGAACAAGATGACGTAGACAATCAAGATGAAGCTACTGAAGCTGATGATGATAATGATAAAGATGAAGCCTCTATTAAACTAGATGATATTAAAGTATTGCCTGAAGATGCTATCAAGACTGCTCAAAAGAAAATTCCTGGTGATTTAGAAAGTATTTCATTCGATCGTGATAACGGTCAATGGATCTATTCTATATCTTTAATTGATACAAATAAGAAGACACATGAAATTAAAGTTAACGCCGAACAAAACCAAATCATCTCTACCCAGGTAGAAGATGATAAAGATAATGAAAAAACATTCGATTATGGTGCGTTTGTCCCTGCTGATAAAATCATAAAAGCTGCACAAAAAGTATACAATGGAGATATTAAAGAGTGGTCACTTGATCACGATGATGGTAAATTTAAATATAACGTTGAATTAAAAGGTCAGGATGGTAAATCTAAAGAATTTGAACTTGATGCTAAAGATATGAAAATTTTATCTAAAGATGCATAACACAAAAAGAGCACAGTGAATTTTCCACTGTGCTCTTTTTCATTATATTTTTATAATAATCCTATCCACTGCCAATACGTCGCACTAAATAATAGAATAAGTAAATAACCGATTATTGTTAATGCAATACCTGTTTTCAAGAAGTCTTTTACCGTGAATGTACCTGTACCGTATGCCAGCATATTTTGTGGTGCTGATACTGGTAACAAGAATCCAAAGCTGATGACAAATTGCTGAATCAATACAAAACCGATGGCATTATCTTTTAATCCTAGTGTTGCTGTTAAGGCAATAAACACAGGAATTAAGGCACTCGCCAAACTTGTCGCACTCGCAAAGCCTAAGTGAATGATAATGTTGAACAATGTAACTAAAGCAATTGTTGCAAGTAACGGCATATGTTCTAATCCCATTAATCCAAACGTTTTATCACTTAGCCATTGTGCTGCTGTCGTTTGTAGTAATAAGTTACCTAAAGAGATACCAATCGCAAATACGATGATTGTCCCCCACGGAATTAACTTCTCAACATCTTTCCACGTAAATATACCAATTTTAGGTGTTAACATAATCGCTAATGCTACTAGCGTTATAGATGAAGAATCAATTGGATGTAACTTTGCTTCTGTTGCCCAGAAGAATAATAATGCTACTGAAATTGCGATTAATCGCCATTCTCTTGCTGTAACCGGACCAAGTTCAGCAAGTTGTTTTTTCACTAACTCTTTACCACCTTCAATTTCTTTTGTTTCAGGCTTAATGACTGTGATCATAATGAAATATAACGCAATTGACATTAAAATCGACCAGGGTGCTGCATACATAAACCACTCACCCCAGGATACATCCTGGTTAAATTGTTTATTGATAAATCCCATAGCGACCATATTTTGTGCTGCCCCAGTCTTTATACCTACGTTCCAGATAGAAACTGCCTGAACAGCAGTGATAACAAGTAAGGCTGCGAGTCGCGATTCTTTTTTTGCACCGAATGCTGTAACCATACCTAATAGAATTGGTACTACAGCACCTGCTCTCGCAGTAGCTGAAGGCACAAAGAATGCGAGTATAATTGAAACAATGATCGAACCTGCTACAACCGCATTCGTTTTATTACCAACTGCAGATAAGACAAGTAGCGCAAGACGTTTATGCAAGTTGGTTACCTGCATTGCAGTTGCTAAGAATAACGCTGCTGCAACTAGTGCTACTGCAGAACTCGAGAACCCACTAAATGCTATTTTTAATGCATTTTGCGTACCGAACATCGCATCTTCAGCTAACGGTTTCCCTGCTACCATTGGGTTACCCATTGCTGCACCTAATTTTTGAATCGGACTAAAACCTATTAGCATGATAATCAATGCTACGATCATCATACTTGAAACTGGGTAGCTCACCGCTTCTGTAACCCACATAATAACCGCAAACGCTAAAATAGCAAGTGCCATCTTAGCCATAATCGGTAAATCTGCCGGCGTCGGGAGTAATACGATAGCAATTAAGACGATAAAACTTAAAATAATCCAATATGGCTTTAAATTCAACTTCTTTTTAACTTCTTCCATAGTAGAAGCCCCCTTAACTTTATTCAATATTATTGTATCATTTTTTGTGAAAACGGTAACAATGTTCACAAAATCGACTAAAGATTTAAGTTTTTTAAGGCATCCGCAAATGGATTGTTAATCGGTTCTTCTTCTTTTTTCATATACTTCTTCATTTCATTTTTCGATACTTTACCAGTTTTACGTGATTTGAATCGTTTATCCATTTGCTCCTGTGTCTCACGGAAACCACAAGTACAACTGTACATCGCTTTCGGACCTTTACCATGCAACGTTAATTTCTTTTTACATTCAGGACAGCGTGCATTCGTTTTGCGTTGCACATTCTTTTTAGTACCACACGTTGGATCCTGACATACGAGCATCTTGCCATTACGTGTCTTTTTCTCTAGCATGAATTTACCACACGTTGGACATTCTGTTGTCGTGATATTATCGTGTTTAAATTTATCTTCACTCGATTTAATCTCATCGATAATCTCTTTCGTGAATTTGCGCATCTCACCTATAAATTTATTTTTGTCATATTTATTTTTCTCAATTAACGTGAGCTTATGTTCCCAATCGGCTGTTAGCTCAGGTGATTTCAATGCATTCGGTGCAAGTTCTAATAGTTGTCGTCCTTTATTTGTAACTTTAATATTGCCATTAAAGTTCTCTATCGCATTTAAATTATAAAGTTTCTCTATAATATCTGCACGTGTCGCAACGGTACCAATACCACCAGCGGATTTGAGGGTTGATTGTGCTGTCTTATCAATCTCAAATATGCTGCTTGGATTTTCCATCGCTTTTAATAATGTGCCTTCATTTAAATATGGAGGCGGCTCAGTTTCATGCGCTGTTTTATTAATTTTAATGTTTTCTAAAGTCGTGCCTTTTACAAAACGATGATGTTTTTCAGTAGATGCTTGATTATTTAATGCCTTAAATCCTAATGTTACAGTTTGTTCCTGTTTCGCCACAAAAGAAGACTCTCTAATATTTACAGTGACTTTTTGTTCTGCGTAGACATTCGGTGGTAATAAATTGCTTAAAAAACGTTCCGCTATCAACATATAGATATTTTGCTCTCGTCCACTTAAGCTATCAAGATTTACACGCACTTCAGTCGGTACAATCGCATGATGATCACTCACTTTAGCATCATTGATAAAATGGCTGCTACCTTTGATTGGTGACTTTAACAATTCAACAACTTGTGTACGATATTCAGTTGTTGATAGTGAAGCTACACGATCTTTTAACGTGCTTATCATATCAGTCGTTAAATAGTTCGAATCAGTACGTGGATAAGTTACTAGTTTATGAGATTCATATAAATTTTGCATTGTGCTTAACGTTTCTTTAGCAGAATATTTGAATCTGCGATATGCGTCTTGCTGCAAAGAAGTTAAATCATATAGCTTACCTGGATATCGTTTCTTCTCGTTAGTAACAACCTCGCTTATTATCGCTTTCTCTGTTTGTAAATCTTTAATAAGCTTATCTACAATAGATTCATCAAAGATACGGTTTGGTGACTGCCAGTTAAAAGTCACCCCATCAACAACAATATTTAAACCATAATATTTTCTTGGTTGAAACTGATTGATGGCATCTTGTCTGATTTTCACCATTTGCAATGTAGGTGTTTGTACACGTCCAGTTGAAAGTTGCGCATCATATTTCGTCGTCAAAGCACGTGTTGCATTAATCCCAACAATCCAGTCCGCTTCACTACGCGCGAGTGCCGCCTGATATAAACCATGATAGGCACTCCCCGGTTTTAACTTTTTAAATCCTTCTCGGATTGCTCCATCGGTCACTGATGAAATCCACAAACGTTTTACGGGTTTATTCCCTTTACATTTCTCTAATATTAAACGCGCTACGAGTTCTCCTTCACGACCAGCATCTGTTGCGATAATCACTTCGTTCACATCTTGACGTTCGATTTGACTTTTCACGATGTTAAACTGCTTACGCGTCTTACCGATTACTACTGATTTCATACGTTCAGGTAATATCGGAAGATCTTTCATATCCCAAGTCTTATATTTACTATCATATTGTTCAGGATCTGCATTCGTCACTAAGTGACCCAATGCCCATGTTACGATATACTGATTGTTCTCCATATATCCATTTTTCTTTTGATTACAATTCAATACACGTGCAATATCACGTGCCACTGATGGCTTTTCAGCAAGTACTACTGATTTCATATTATCCGTCCTATTCTCTATTGATTTCTTAAATTATAACAGATTTTATGAAACACCTGTTTTTTTGATATTTACAATTGTTATTTAATAATGACTCCGTTATGCTTAAATAAAATAAGGAGGGGATGTATTGAAGTCACTTCATTTCCCGGAAAATGTTGAATACTTAATCTGTTCGGATTTTGACGAAACGTTCTTCGCGCATGATTTAAGTAATCCTGAAGATGTACTCGCACTAGACGCATTTTTAGAACAAAATGTTGTAGCTAAAGGTATTCTTTTCGGCATTATTTCTGCCAGCACTAAAGAAATGATAGAAGCTTGTTTTGAAAAAGGAAATTACAGACACTATCCACATTTTATTTCAACTAATTCAGGCACTGAGATATATTATGTAAATAATAATAAACTGATTAGAGATGAAACTTATCATAACAAATTTCAGCAATTAAATTTTGATAAAAGTGTCATTCTCAATATAGAAGAACAACTTAAGCAACAAAATATTGACTTAATCACACAAACCCCTTTTGAAAATGCACCATTTTCTCGTAACTATTATTACCGCTCATTAGGAGAACTGGATGCAGAAAATATTGATATAATTAAGACAACTGGTAAAAAACATAATTTTATCGTGAACGTTAGTAAGTGTAATCCTAAAATTGGTGATCCGGAAAATCATTATGATGTGGATTTCTATCCATCAATTGCCGGTAAACATGCAGTCGTACAATATTTAATGGATAAGTTCAATATTGATAGAGACCATACCTTTGCTTTTGGCGATAGCGGGAACGACTTATTAATGCTAAACAGTGTCAAACATGGGTATTTAGTAAGTAACGCAACTGAAGAAGCAAAATCTAAATATAAACACCATACCAATTCACCATATAATAGAGGCATACTAGAAGGACTACAGCATTATTTCAAGGAGTGAAAGACTTGTACATTTCTCAAATGAAAGATATACAATTATTAGCTGATTTCTTGTTCCAATTAAACCAGGATAGTAAACACCACGTAGGAAACATACGTGTCACAAAACAAAGTATTATCGATCAACTTAATAATATTGATCCGGAAGATATGTTGCTAATTACTGAAGGTTATGAAATCATCGCCGCATTTGGTATGGAACATATTAATGAAACTGAAGCAAATATTCTTGGTCCAATTACTACAAAAACAGATAAAGAAACCCTTAATATGATAGATGTCATGTGGCAGGATTTCTTACGCAATCATCCAAGTACAACAACGTATTATTTCAGTTTCCATGAAGAACATCGATTTGGTCAGGCTGTGATGAAACATCTCCGCACTCAATATTTAGGTACAACATATACGATGGAAGCTGAAGAAAATAAAACGACAGCTATCGCACCACAAATCATCAAGTATAAACCTATTTATAAAAAAAGTTTTACTCGTCTTATGAAAGATTTACGGGTAGACTATAAAGCTAAATGCGAGAAGATATTATCTACAGTTGGACAATCATATGAACTTTACCTTTATTTAAATGAAGGACTTGTTAAAGCTTGTATATGGATTCAAATCAACGACGATGATGTTTGTAATATCGAATATTTAGCGACACATCCACAGTATCGAAATAAGGGTATCGGTCATGAGCTTGTGTCTTTTGCCGTAGATCATGCCTTCAACAAACATCACGCAAAGCGCGTACAGATTTCCGTGAAAAGCAAACGTGAAAAGAATATCGCTTTCTATGAAGCGATTGGATTTAAGAAAATCAATGAAATGAATCATTTTAAATATACACTGGATTAGAACAAATCATTGAAATGAATATATTGAAATCGGGGTAGATTTTATAAACTATTTTTTAGTTAATAAAGTTACCTCGATTTTTTCGATTACAGGCTGTTGTTTTAGTAAAAATAATAAAGGGTAAAAGATAGTTATCGATATAGAGAGAAGGAGTGAATATATGGATTTATTAATTGCATTACTCCCTGCATTACTATGGGGAAGTGTTGTACTCATAAACGTTAAAGTGGGTGGTTCTCCGTATGAACAAATTATGGGTACAGTATTAGGTGCATTCATTATCGGTACAATTACATACTTTATAGTACAACCTGAATTAAATTTGAAAATACTAGCAGTAGGTATTATTTCTGGTGCTTTTTGGGCACTTGGTCAAGGTAATCAGCTTAAAAGTGTTGAACTGATAGGCGTTTCAAAAACAATGCCTATTTCAACTGGTTTACAACTTGTGAGTACTACGTTAATTTCTGTACTTTTCTTTAACGAATGGACAACTACAAAAGCAGTAGTACTAGGCATAGCCGCATTATTATTTCTTGTTATCGGAGTCATTTTAACTTCATTAAAAGGTGACAATGAAGATGGTGGTAATAATAACTATAAGAAAGCTTTGCCCATACTTATAATTTCTACAATCGGTTATGTTACATACGTTGTTATCGGACAATTCTTCGGAGTTGAAGGATGGGATGCTCTATTTCCACAGGCTATCGGTATGGTGATTGGTGGTATTTTATTAAGTTTCAAACACCAGCCTAAAAAGAAAAATGTTTTAAAAAATATTATCCCTGGTGTTGTATGGGCACTTGGTAATATGGCTTTATTCTATTCGCAACCGAAAGTTGGTGTTGCTACTAGCTTCTCATTCTCACAAATGCTAGTTGTAGTTTCAACATTGGGCGGTATTTTTATTTTAAAAGAAAAGAAGACAAAGAAACAGTATATCGGTATTGCAATCGGTATTATTCTTATTATTGTAGCAGCATTTTTATTAGGACTAGCTAAAAAATAAATACTGGAGGTTTTATGATGTATAAAGATTTAAAAGATAAGGTTGTCGTTATTACTGGTGCCTCTAGTGGTATCGGTAAAGCTATGGCTGAAGCATTTGGTACAGAAGAGTGTAAAGTAGTCATCAATTATAACTCAAGTAAAGATAGAGCAGAGGACGTTGCTGAAATCGTTAAGAAGAATGGAGGAGAAGCAATTACTGTGCAAGGCGATGTTTCCGTAGAAGAAGACGTTGTTAACATTATACAAACCGCAATCGATACCTTTGGTGGTTTAGATATCATGATTAATAATGCCGGATACGAAAAAGCAACACCATCAGTTGAAATGTCAGCCGAAGCATTCAATAATGTCATGCACATTAACTTAACCGGTGCATTTGTCGGTAGTAGAGAAGCATGTAAACATTTTATCGAAACCGGTAAAAAAGGCAATATCATTAATATTTCTAGTGTACATGATGTCATTCCTTGGCCAAACTACGTGAATTATGCATCAAGTAAAGGTGGCATGAAATTAATGATGGAAACGATGAGTATGGAATTTGCACCTAAAGGCATTCGCATCAATAACATTTCTCCAGGGGCCATTGTAACTGAGCACACAAAAGAAAAGTTTAGCGATGATAAAACACGAGAAGAAACAGAACGAATGATTCCTATGGGAATTATCGGTGAGCCTCATCAGGTTGCAAATGTGGCAACATTCTTAGCAAGTGAAAATGCAAGTTATATTACAGGTGAAACAATCTATGTGGATGGTGGTATGACAAAATATCCATCATTCATGGGTGGTAAAGGTTAGAAAATTAAGAGCGTAAGACAAAATAATTTGTCCTACGCTTTTTTATAACATTACCAGCTGAAATATATACAATATTACTATAGATATTACGATTGTTATATTCGTTACCATACTAATCAGTGGAATGGTCTTATATTTAAACTCAATTGCGTACGGAATAATCGCTACACCTATCGGTAATAGCCAACCGATAAGTAGAGTCGTTCTAAACATCTCATTAAATGGTAATAAGAAGTAACAAATCCCGCCGACAAACGCTCCTAATCCATAATGGAACGCCAAGTATTTCATTGCAATCGGTAAGTAATACTTATCGATTTTAAAGTTTAAAAAGACACCTAATAATATCATGGATAACGGTAAATTAGCTTTTGATATGATTTCAAAGAAATCCAGCACTTGAGATGGTAATTTAAAGTGAATCACATTAAATATCAGCATAATGACATAAGTCATTAACGGTACGGTCTTTAACATACTCATCAATAAATATCTAATATCAAACGTATCGCCACCTTCACTAAAGTAACTACCGACAAAGTAAGTTACACCAAACATCATAATAGATCCACCGATATCAAACATTCCAAAGTACAGTAATCCTTTAGCACCAAACATCTGCTCCACAAGTGGATAAGCAAATAATCCAATATTAAAAGCTGAAGCCATCATACCAACTGAGCCACGAATTTGATTATTATATTTCAGAAACAAAAGTATTGCTAAAAATTTCGCAATGATTGCATATATAATCATGATGACAGGAAGCATAATCAATGATGCATCAATTTCTACCCCGCTTAAAGTTACAATTACAAGGGAAGGTAATGTTACATTCATCACTAAGACAGCGAGTACTCCACCATCTTCTTCTTTTAAATATTTTAGCTTTTTCAAAATATATCCAAGCATAATCAAAGCGATAATCATAATAAAGCTTTGTGTCATGTTAAACCTTCTCTCTTAATAGCTTGTTACAATACTTCTTCAGGTACCCAACCAGTAATACCATCTTTCATAATAAGTGTATAGCCTAAGTATGAATCATCAATGATAGCCACTTCTTCTCCAATTGATACATCCATGAAATAGTCAGTATAATCATCTTTTAGACGGTAGCCATCTTCAATTTCTTTAATAAATTCTGTCTTTACCATAAAGTCTATTCCTGTATGTATGTGTTTTGCCCGAGTGAAATATTCATCACCATCGAATACTTCTATTTCAAAATGCGGATAAGTAAACGTATGCGGCTCCTGATATGACACTTCAAAATCCTGAATCACCACTTGTCTCTTATAATCATCTGCTGCCAAAGTTTTTAATGTGTATTCATCATCTGTATATTCAATGATCAACGCGTTAAGTTGGCCACTATATTTCACTTGATTGCCACCATCGATATCAATGATACGTGACGCTTCATTTATCTTAATGTTGTTATTCATGAGTCCATCTTCAACATAGTTACATGTCGGAAAATGACCGACCACAACCATTTTTTCAGCATCATGCGTTGCATTATAAAAGTATGGCATGTTCAGTACGTTATAACGTGATGTATTCATATAATCATGTTGATCAAGCCCTGCATGTACAAATATGAAATCTTCTGTTTCAATCATCAAAGGTAAATCACGAACGATATCATGAATGTGACTAAAATGCTTACACACGTCTTTAGCCATATCACTTTGTGATTCATAATCATCCAATGTCTTACCGAGTTTATCCAGGGCTTCATGTACAAGTGTGTGGCGGCGTTGCATATAATTGTATAAATAATCTTCTTCCAATTCATCGAAGATACAGTCACAATTCCCGAGAAGCATATGAACATGTTCACTTTCCAATAATTCTCCTACGAATTCAACGAGTTCTATACTATTAGGACCTTTATCGATAATATCTCCTAGAATAATGAGTCGATCATCTTCTGTATATCCTACGCTTAATAGCAAATCTTTAAATAAATTAATATTGCCATGAACATCTGAGACAACGATTGTACGTCTATCTTTAATTGACATTGTCATGTAGTTATCTTTAATCTTCACCGGTAATCGGACTCACTTTCGCATTGATTAATTGCACGAGTTCATCAACATTAACTTTCATCTGAATACCTATTTGTCCCGCACTTACGATAATCGTTTCAAGCGCTTGAGCAGATGCATCAATAACAGTCGGAAATTGCTTTTTCATACCTACTGGTGAACATCCTCCTCGAATATAACCTGTAGTCTTTTCCAAATCTTTTACTGCAAGCATTTCTAACTTCTTCTCACCAACTACTTTACTGATGGCTTTAATATTAAGTGTTGCTTCTACTGGAATAACAGCCACATAATAATTATTTTTACCTTGCAGTACTAATGTTTTAAATACTTCTTCAACCGCTTGACCAATTTTATTCGCTACGGTAATCCCATCAACTTGATCATCTTCTATCGAATATGTAAACGTTTCATAAGAGATTTTCTTTTGATCGAGTTTTCTTAATGCGTTTGTTTTTACTTTTTTACTCATATAAATGCCTCCAATATTCTTGTCACTTTATAATATACCACTTTTCATGTATATTTCTTTTAGAAGGGGGTTTTTAAATGACATATAAAGTAGTATCGCTCGACGCATTTTATCTTACTGGTTTAAAAAGAGAATTCACTACCGAAACAATGGGAGAAATCAAACC
This sequence comes from Macrococcoides bohemicum, assembly GCF_016865215.1. Taxonomy (NCBI): domain Bacteria; kingdom Bacillati; phylum Bacillota; class Bacilli; order Caryophanales; family Staphylococcaceae; genus Macrococcoides; species Macrococcoides bohemicum. The sequence continues at coordinate 309,117 of NZ_CP054482.1, read as the reverse complement.
ACTTTGGGATGATCTTGAACAGAACGGCATACTTGCTGACTTACAAACGTTAAATGATGTAGATACTTTAAAAGGTCACATCGGGGCATGCATTAAAACAGAACCATCTGAACATTTAAATTACTTAATTTCAGTTGCTACTCTAGAACCACATGTAAAATATGAAACAGCTTATATCCCAGCCTCTGAATGGGTTGTATTTGATGCCATTGGCCCTATACCAACTGCCATTCAGGAAACATTTGAATATATTTACGGTACGTGGTTTAAAGATGCACCATTCAGACCTTTGCAAACCGCTGATTTAGAGTTCTATCCGCTAGATATGTATTTTGAAACCGAAAACCCAAAAGTAGAAATCTGGATACCTGTAGAAAGGAAGTAAATAATGAATTTAGAACAACAATTATTAGAACTTAAAGAAGAATATATGAGAATACAAAATGATTTAGAGAAAGTTGAATCAACTGGTCAATCTTCACCAAGATTAGAACAAAAGCTTATTGAAATCGAAAAAGCCATACAGGAAACACGCGATAAAATGTAATTTTATCTGTCACGGTAAAAAACCGTGACTTTTTATACTCTTTTCCACTATTATTCGTTACAATATATGTATTAAATTTTTTGGAGTGACTTTATGGACAAACAAATCAAATTACTTATGGCAGTTCAGTTTTTTATATATTTTGGCTTCAGTATCGTTATTCCTGTAATCCCGGCACTTGTGCATAGTATGAACTTAAATGCATTTCATATGGGGTTATTACTTGCCAGTTATTCAATATTTTCGTTTTTAGCAGCGCCATTCTGGGGACATCTATCAGATAAAATTGGCCGTAAAAAAATATTGTTCATCGGACTCATCGGTTTTACATTAAGCTTCTTTTTATTCGGTCTTTTTATCGATAACTTAGCAATGCTCTATACTGCGCGTATTGTAGGCGGTATCTTCTCCGGTGCTTGCTTCTCAACGACAACAAGCATGGTGAGTGATATGACAAGTGAAGAAGAACGTAATAAATATATGGGCCTCATGGGAATGATGATTGGACTTGGTTTCATCTTCGGTCCTGCAGTAGGCGGCTTATTATCAGGTATCAGCTATCAAGTACCATACTTTGTCACAAGTGGCATCCTCGTACTTATTGCAGTATTATCCATGCTAACTTTACAAGAAACTTATCACAGAAACAGTGCGAAAGAAACTGATCTAGGTACTTCAAAAATGATGACACCACAAATTATACTTATCTTAATTTCAACATTTATCGTGATGTTTACGATGAGTGGTATGGAAAGTACATTCCAGCTCTTTGAAATTGAGAAAATAAATATCACTACTACTCAAATGGGTCTTCTTTTTATGATCGGTGGATTGATCAATGCCGGTCTTCAAGGTGGTTATTTACGTAAAGTAAAAGATGGGAAAGAAAAACCCGTTATTATTACAGGTCAGATATTAACAGTTATCGCATTTATCCTATTACCATTCTCTATGAATTTATGGTATGCCGGGCTATGTTTAGTACTTCTAATGGCTGGTAACGCACTAGTTAGAACGTTGCTTACAAGCCAGCTCACAAAAGAAGGCAATCGTAATAATATGGGTAAACTCACTTCAATCAGTTATAGTATGGATAGCTTAGGACGTATTCTTGGTCCACTTACTTTTACCGGAATTTTATCAAATCAAATTGATGCACCGTTTTATTTCGGTGCAATAATGACAGTTATAGGTACAATCGTCTTAATGATGTACTTTAAGAAAGGACGTACAGTATGATTTTTTTAATTGCATTGTTCACAATAATGTATCTTATTGTGAGTTACACGAGTATTTATCACTTTAAAATGAATATTTTAAATATATTACGTATTATATTAGGACTAGGGTATTGCTTCTTTATCTATACATCTGTGATGCATATCCCGGGAAATATGAAGTACTGGATTACTTTACTTGCGATATGTTTATTGATGAATATTGAAATTGCGGCTTATAAATATAAATTTAATGATTCAAAAGCAAAAAGAATTCTAGATATCTTTTCCCTTGTTATCGCTTTAATGGTTATTGTAATTACAGCGATATATATATAAACAGGATGCCAAAATAGCATCCTGTTTTTTTATCATTCATAAAGAACATTCGTTTCTTTAATGCGTTCAATAAATTCATCTACTTGAGCATCATCTACTGCAAGAGAAACACGAATGTATCGATCACCTAAACTTCCAAACGGCAGTCCCGGTGTTGTGAGCATGCTTTGTGACTTCAGTAAGAAATCGACATATTCTTCACTGTTAAACTCATCCGGTACTTTTATCCAGATAAATATGCCACCTTGCATCGGCTCAAACGGAATATCTGCTTCAGTTAAGGCTTTAGTCACTTTATCACGACGTCTTTTAAATAATTCATTCTGTTCATTTAAAAACGGTTCACCAAGCTCTAATGCCGCTACAGCACCATCTTGAATAGCGCCCCACATACCCACTTGCGTGTGATCCTGGAAATAGTTTAAGTTCTCGATAATTTCAGCATTACCTACAGCAAAGCCTACGCGTACACCTGACATATTAAACGCTTTAGATAATGAATAGATTTCTATCGCAACATCTTTAGCGCCAGGCGATTGCAAGATGCTAGGATTCTTTGCATCAAATCCAAATGCAGCATAGGCAAAGTCATGCACAATTTTTGTATCTGTGTCTTTAAAACGATTGATTGTTGCATCAAAGAATTCTTTTGTTGCAACTGCACCAGTTGGGTTACTTGGATAATTTAAATAGATTAGTTTTGTATTGTTAAGTTCTGCTTCATCAATTTTATCGAAATCAGGTAAATAATGATCTTCTGGATACAGTTTCAGTTCATAATGTTCACCTCTAGCAAGTTTCACCCCCGCTAAATAATCTGTGTATCCCGGATTTGGTAACAATACACCATCTCCTGGCTCAATCACACATGTCGGTAGGTGCACTAACCCACTTTTCGTACCATATAAAATACAAATTTCTTTGTCCTGGTCTAATTCGACATCATATACGTCTTTATAGAACTTTTTAATTGCAGCTTTAAATGTTTCTTTCCCTCTAAATACACCGTATTTATTATTTTGTGGATTTTGAATACTTTCAGTCAGTGCTTGAATTACGCTATCAGGTACTGGTTTATCAGGTATCCCTACCGCCATATTTATGAGCGGCTTACTCCCTACTTCAAGCTTTCGTCCCATCGTCTTGCCAAAATAACTTTCCGGAATTGTTTCTAATATTTTTGTGTATGCCATTACACTGCCTCCTATGGTTTATCAAATCCAACGAATGATTCATCTATTACTTTATCAAAGGCTTTAGATGTTATTACTTTATTTATATCTTTTGTTAATTGACTATTTTCATTCTTCTTGTTAACAACGATACGATTTCGATAATGTTCATCCATCTGCTCTAACTGTAATGCTGATTTCAAATCAATTTTAGAAGCTAATGCAAAGTTACCAGGAATAGCTGATAATCCTATACTATCTTTGCTACGTGGTAATTGTGCTGCTTCTACTGCTACAAACTTTAAATTTTTCTTATTATTAATAACATCACGTTCTGAAATTGTAAGTTCATTTGTCCCTGGTTTAATATCAATAAGGTGTGCTAATTTTAAGGTTTTAAAAGCACGCGCTGCATTAACCGGATCGTTTGGAATTGCAATCTCAGCACCATTAGGTACTTCTTCAAATGATTTATATTTACCAGAATAAATACCCATCGGTGCAGTTGGAACTTGTCCTGTTGCAACAAGATTGGTCTTATTTTGAGCATTAAACTGTTTCATAAATTCAATATGCTGGTATAAATTCGCATCTAAATCACCTTTTGCTAATGATTTATTCGGCTGAATGTAATCAGAGTATTCAACGCGCTCTACTGTATAGCCTAATTTTTCAAGACCAGGCTGAATTGCTTTCTTTACCATATCAGCATAAGGCCCACTCGTTGCACCAATACTAACTTTACCTTTATCTTTGCTTTGCGTACTTTTTACATCCGCATTTTGACGTTCAAATGGATTACCTTTATCTAATAATATCCCAGATAACAATATAACAATGATGCCAGACAATATAAAAATAACTATATTCTTCATATTTTTCCTTCTTTCGTTTCTTTTATTTTTTCGCTTTTTATTATTTTTCAATTATATTTTACTCTTTCGTTTTACCTATTATCTTTTATCTACACGTTTACTGATAAAGTCACCAGTAATTTGAATCAGTTGTACAAGGATGATGAGTATAATGACTGTTACTATCATCGTAACGTTGTCATAACGATAGTATCCATATCGAATGGCAAGGTCACCAATACCTCCTCCACCGATAACACCGGCTGTTGCGCTATAAGCTAGTATGCTAATAATCGCTAAAGTAATTGCCTGAAAAATCCCTGACATACTTTCTGGAATTAACACATCCATAATAATTTGTTTAAGAGATGCACCAGTAGCTACACATGCTTCAATGACACCTTTATCGACTTCCTTTAAAGATGTTTCAATAAGTCTAGCAAATAAAGGTACAGCGGCAAGCGTTAAAGCGACACTTGCAACATAAGGACCATGGGACTGCCCAACAATCTTCGTAGCAAATGGCAGTATCGCTACCATCAAAATGATAAACGGAAACGAACGAATGATATTGACGATAAATCCTAATATCGAGTTAAGTGGTCCATTCGGTAATAGTAATTGATTGCGTGTTAAATAAAGAAGGATACCAAGTGGCAATCCAATAAGAACAGAGAGTGTAATTGCGATACTAGACATTAAAATCGTTTCTAAAAATGCTTTATATAATTCTGGTAGAAGTGTTTGAAATTTATCGCTCATTTATGCCACCCTCTCGATTCCATTTGATTTCTTTATGTATTCATTTATAGCGATTCTTTCTTGAATATCACCTGTAACTTCGAAAGTTAATATACCTATCGGTTGATTTTGTATGTATTCAATCCTGCCTTGAATAATCGAGATATCGCAGTTAAATTTCTTATATAAATTATTGATAAACGCACTTTCTGCACTATCTCCAATAAACTTAACCGTAATAATTTCTTTGTCTTCATTATTTAATTTCATATATTGCTCTGGTAATTCCAGATGATAGATATCATTTACAAAATGTCTTGTTAAATCACTTTGGGGATTAGAAAACACAGTAAATACATCTGCATGTTCTACGATTTCTCCATTATCCATTACGGCTACTTCATCACAAATTTCTTTTATGACATCCATCTCATGCGTAATTACAACGACTGTAATCCCTAATTTCTGATTAATATCGCGAATCAAGTTTAATATACTTTTTGTTGTCTCTGGATCTAGCGCACTCGTCGCTTCATCACACAACAATATTTCAGGATTATTAGCAAGCGCACGCGCAATTCCAACGCGTTGCTTTTGTCCTCCTGATAACTCTCTTGGATAACTGTCACGGCGATGTGTTAGTCCTACAAGATCAAGTAATTCGGTAATGCGATCATCATACTGTTTCTTAGGGAAATGTGCTGCTTTTAAACTGAATGCGATGTTTTCCGCCACTGTCTTAGATTGGATTAAATTAAACTGCTGGAAAATCATCCCTATGTTTAATCGTTCTTTTTGTAGTTTCTGCTTGTTTAATTTTGTAATATCTACATCATTCACAAGCACTTGACCACTCGTAGGCTTCTCAAGTAAATTAATTGTTCTGAGTAACGTACTTTTACCAGCACCGCTATAACCAATAAGCCCAAATATTTTTCCGGTTGGTATTGTTAAGTAAATATCTTTCAACGCTTGTGTTGTCTTACCGTTCCTTCTGTATGTCTTATTGACATCAATAAACTGTATCGCCAATCTATTCCCTCCACTTACCTTATCCAAAGAAAAAAAACGTCATTGCTTAATAGCAATGACGTATTATATGAGTCACTTATCTATCAAGCATAATAGCTTGTTGGATTTAGCACAGTACTCGTAAGAGCCCGCTGCTGAGACATCATAGGGCCAATTCCCTCAGTCTCTCTGGATAAGATATTTAATTTTTAATATGGTATTTATATTAGTACTCAAATTTTGAATTGTCAATGAATTCTTTAGTTTTTATTTATTTACAACGGTTACTCGCTCTGTTGTTGCATTGCTTTTCGTAAATTTATTACGCATTTTCATCAATAATTCATACACAATCGGCACGACGATCAATGTTAATAACGTAGAGGATACTAAACCACCGATTACCGTTACAGCAAGTGCTTTAGAAATCAATACTGAGCCGTCTCCACCAAATAATAACGGCATTAATGCGCCAACTGTTGCAAGTGCTGTCATAAGTATTGGACGTACACGTGTCGTTGCAGCTTCTAAAATCGCTTCACGTGTCGGTAATCCTTCTGCTTCTTTGTTAATGACGCGATCAATTAATACAATCGCATTTGTTACAACGATACCAATTAACATTAACATACCGATCATAGATGGTACTGATAATGTTTCTTTGAAAGCTAGCAGGCCTAATATTACTCCGATAATTGTAAATGGTAATGAGAATAGGATTGCGAGTGGTGCGAGTCCACCTTTAAATGTTAATACCAGGATTAAATAAACAATACCTACTGCTGCAAGCATTGCAAGTCCGAGTTGTGAGAAACTTTCTCCAATATCTTCACTTGTCCCACCAACGTGAACATCAACGTTATCAGGGTGTTTTAAAGCATTGACCTTTTCTGTTACATCTTGTGTAGCTTTACTAACATCTTTACCTTTAATCTTTCCTTCAACTGATGCTGAAATATTACCATCTTCACGCTTAATCGTGTCAGAAGTTTTTGTTTCTTCGATCTTAACAACTTCACTTAATGTCACTACTTTACCTAGTGGTGAAGTAATTTTTGTGTTTTCTAACTTTTCTTTCGTCCAGTTATCTTCTTTTTTCTTCGTTAAGATAACTTCTGTTGATTTACCTTTTTCGCCGACTTTCGTCACAACTTTATCATCGCTACGTTGATTTAACGTCATTGCAACTTGTCCAGCTGTTAAACCTAATTCAGACAATTTATTATGATTTACTTTTAAAGTATAAGCATCGTAACTATCTGAAAGTGATGTATTGACATTTGTTAACGATTTAACATCTTTCAATTCTTTTTCTAACTTTTCAACGACTGGTCGAATGGCTTCTGTTGATGGCCCATTAACGGTTACTGTAACCGCATTTGTTGCACCACCTGTTGCAAAGTCCTGGTTTTTCCAATCGCCTTCATGATTTAATTTAGCAATTTTAGCTAATACTTTATCCGCTTCATCTTCCCAGTTCGGAGTATCTTTCTTATATTCGACCATCATCGCCATATCATTAGATGCGATAGGGTTAAATGGATTTTCTCCTCCTACAGAGAATTGCGTATTCACAACGTTATCATTTTTAGCTAATATTTTCTGAACTGCTTCACCTTTTTTCACAACGTCTTCCTCTTTTTCACCTGGTTTCGGTTTATATGTTAATGCCAATAATTTATCTTCACCAGTAGAAATAAATGACGTACCTAAGAACGGTGTTAAGAAAAGACTACCTACAAGTAATAACACACTTAATGCAGATACAATCGCTTTATGACTTAATGACCAGTCTAATATCTTGCGATAGAATCCAGCTATCTTTCCGACCTTTTCTTCATCGTCATGATGACCTTTAATACCATTCTTAAAGAATGTATGTGCCAACATCGGCACGATAGTAATCGCGATTAAAAGTGAGGCAAGTAATGCAAATACCACGGTCCATGCAAATGGTCTGAAGATTTCACCAATAGACCCAGATACTAACGCTAATGGTAAGAATACAGCGATTGTAACCATCGTAGAACTCATGATTGGAATGAACATTTCTTTCGTTGCACTGCTGATTAATTCAAATCCTGTTAACTTCTCACCTTTAAGCGACATGCGACGGAATATATTCTCAATAACGACAATCGAGTCATCAATAACACGTCCAATTGCAACGGTCATCGCCCCTAACGTCATAATGTTAAGTGAAATGTCCATCTGTTTTAAAACAAGCATCGCCATTAAAATAGACATCGGAATAGAAACCACTGCAATTAAAGTTGAACGAATATTTCTTAGGAAGATCAAAATCATAATAACCGCAAATATCGCACCGATGATCGCTTTTTCCGCCATCGTCTTAACTGAATCTTCAATAGGTTTTGCCTGATCCATCATAAGTACGGCACTCATATCAGGATTGTCTTTTTTAAATTGTTTAACTTTTTCTTTTACTGCATTAGCCAAAGTTACAGTGTTCGCATCATCTGATTTGATAACCTGCACGCTTAATGAGTCTTTACCATTTGTTTTAGAAATCGATTCACGGCTTTGCACTGTTTTTATATCTGCTACATCTGATAATTTCACAGTTGGCACTTTGGCATTTTTCATCGCTTCCATCATAGCCTTCTGTGCCGCCGGATCTTGTGGCATTTGTGCCGACTGACTTTGGGCTGTTTGGCTTTGAGTAGCACTGCTATCTGTCACCGGAATTTTAAGCGATTTTAATGCTTCCACATTTGTAAACTGACCATTTACGATAATACTCTTTAAATCATTACCGAAAGTATATAATCCAAGTGGCGCCTCCATTGTAGCACCTTTAATAAACTGTAATACGCTATCTTCAGTTAACTTTTTCGCTTTTAACTTTTTGTCATCAAACTGAAGTTCAACCTGTTCAACTTCCTGTCCTGAAAATGTAACGTTTGTTACACCTTCAATACCTTCAATTTCAGGTACTAAATCTTTTTTAATCTTTTCTGTTAAAGTCTTGATATCTGATTTATCACTAGATATTGAATAGCTGATAATCGGGAAAGTGTACATCGACATTTGAGATACTTGTTTATCCATAGCACCTTCAGGCATCTCAACTTTATCAATCTGCTTTTCCAGTTCATTTTGTGCTTCATCCATATCTGTACCAAATTTATATTGCACCGTTACAGCAGAAGCGTTTTCAAGAGACTGACTTGTTACTTTTTCTACACCAGATAAATTCTTAACTTTCTTTTCAATCGGATCGGTTATACCTTCTAAAACATCCTCAGGTGTAGCACCTGGATAAGGTGTTGTAATCGATATTACCGGAGTTGACATGCTCGGTAACATTTCCATCTTCATCTTCGTTGCACTATAAACCCCGGCTGCTAAAATAATTAATGTCATCAACCAGATAGCAAGTTTATTATGCAAAGAAAAATCAATTATTTTCTTAATCAAGACTTTTCCTCCATTCATTTATGAACTTCTTAACAATAGGCAATTTTACATGATTTATTCAAATAAAGCACCTAATATCACACAACTTCATTAAATATTAATATTCGCTATTTCTTTATATTTTTTATTGAAATCTTTTATTAATATCTTTTATAGATAATCTGTGTGCCCGTCGTCTGCTTCAGCTCATCAGACAATGTGTCATACATTTCATATGCAAGTGCTAAACCTGGCAATTGAATATTCAGTTTCTCTGCTTCATTTAAAGCAATCTTCATATCCTTTAAGAAATGATGCGTATAAAATCCAGGCGCATAGTCGTCAACTAACATACGTGGTGCAAGGTTAGATAGCGACCAGCTTCCTGCAGCGCCTTTCGAGATTGTTTCAAGTACACGTTCAACATCTAACCCAGCTGACTTTGCATAATAAAGACTTTCTGCAACACCCAACATGTTAGAAGCAATTGCAATCTGATTCGCCATCTTCGTATGCTGTCCACTTCCTGCAGCTCCAAAATATGAAATAGATTTACCAATGCGTTCAAATAGTGGATACACTTGATCAAACGTTGTTTCATTACCACCTACCATAATAGAAAGTGTGGCATTTTTGGCACCGATATCTCCTCCACTGACTGGAGCATCGAGCACTTCAATTCCTTTTGTTTGTCCTGCTTCAAATAATTGCTTAGCAAGTTCAGGACTGCTCGTAGTGCAGTCAATGAATATTTGACCGCTGCTACCGTTTGTAATTAATCCATTCTCAGCAAGATATGTCTCTTCTACATCTTTTGGATAGCCAAGTATCGTAAAAACAATGTCGGCTTGTTCAACTACAGATTTTGGTGATTCACACCACACAGCTCCAGCTTCTAATAAAGGCGCTGCTTTCTCTTTCGTTCTGTTATATACAAATAACACTTCTCCTAAATGTCTTGCCATACTTGTTCCCATAACACCTGTTCCGATAAATCCTATTTTCATATTCACAACTCCTTAATATTTTTATAATTTTATATTTTTATCCGTTGATATATATTACAATATAAGTGAATGGAGGTTAAACAATGCAAAAAGTAATGATGACCATGTTAATTGTCATGCATATCGTATTTTTTTTGAGTTACTTTATACATAGTGGCATTATATTTTTAACTATATATTTTTGGTTAATATTTTGTATCGTTACTTTTCTGATAGGCATACATTATCATTTTTCTAATGATCCGAGTCTTTCTAAAAATATTACCTACAGATTACTTGCGATATTTTTAACTTCATTTAGCGTCTTTAACTTCCTATTTATATTATACGTTACATTTGTAAATCCGTTTCTATATATGAATACAAAACAATCAATTTTTAGCATCTTTAACTAATAAAGAGACTGTACACTTTCGTGTCAGCCTCTTAACCTTTATTAAAAGCATTGATTGCATCCATCGCTTTTGAAATAGCATCTCTGAAACCTTTTTCTTCTAACATTTTTACACCTTGTATCGTTGATCCGCCTGGTGTTGTTACCTGATCTTTTAATACACCGGGATGTTCTTTCGTTTGACGTACCATCGTTCCTGCACCAATAATCATCTCACTAACCATTTGATATGCAAGCTCACGATTTAAACCTTCACTCACAGCATTGTCTGCCATCGCTTCAATGAGGAGATATATAAACGTCGGGCTTGATCCGGTCACAGCAGGCATGATATGCATTAATGATTCATCAATCCAGTGTGTATAGCCTAAACGCTTCATTATTTCTTCTATTTGCTTTGCTTCTTTTTTCTCAACAAATTCATTCTTGCTCATCGCAAGCACACCAGCATTAACCCCTACCGGCGTATTAGGCATAAGTCGAATAATTTTTGGATGTTCATCAAATTCATCATCAATCTCCTGAATAGATAATCCCCCAACGATAGAAATTAGAATATGATGTTCACATAAATATCTGGCCATTTTTGAAGTAACTTCGCGATAATTGTTAGGTGTTATACCCAACACTATTACGTCATATTGTACAATATCACTCATTTTTGTAAGTGGTGTAATATTATGTTTGGCATTAAAATTTTGAAGCTTATCTTTATCTCTCATCCAAATACCTAAATAAGTTCTAGTAAGTCCACTTCTGTTTAATCCTTTAACCATCTCTGTGACCATTTTACCGCCACCGATAAATGCTATTCTCAAAAGCTGTCACCTCAATAATTATAATAACTTTTTACTTTGTTCTTATTTTAATCTTCTTCTTAAGATCTGTCATTTTTGGTTTAACAACTTCTATCAAATTATAAATTGGTTGATTTAATACATAGTCAAATTCTCCAACTTTTTCAATTAACCTAGTACCCCAGACTTTCTTAAATTGCCATAGTCCAAAATACTTAGAGTCTTTATCAGGTTCTTTACTCGTTCCACCAAAGTCATAACTTGTAGCACCTACTGAACGTGCATATTGCATCATACTAAATTGCATATTATGGTTAGGTAAGTAATCTCTAAATTCATTGCTTGAAGCGCCATATAAGTAGTATGACTTTTTACCCGCAAAAGTCAGTAAAGCACCTGATAATACTTTTCCTTCAGGGTGCGTTTGTTTTAAAGTTTCTAACGCTGCAATTTGTTTTTGAATTTTCTCTCGTTTAATATTTAAATCATTTAGCTGATTCTGCGCTTTCTTTTGATCTTTCTTTTGCGTGAGTTTTTCTTTCTGTACTTCAATATCAGCAAGTTCCTGATTTAAGTTTCGAAGGACTTTGTCTGGTACTAATTTCACTAAAAATAATTCAGCATCACCATTTGGATTCAATGCATCATAAATATTTTCAAAGTAGGAAACATCACGCGTTAGAAAGCCATCACGCTTTCCTGTTTCTTTCATCAATTCAGCGAAAGTACCTAAATCCGTTCTATCACCTTTAATACATTCAGTTCCCATCTTCAAACTGCGTTTCACTTTTGAACGATTGTTTCTTTCAAATGATTTAAGCAAAGTTTCATCGTCAACACTAATATCTGTAACCATCGTCATTCGAGGTTGAATGTAATCTGAACTTAAGCCATCTCCGAATCCTCGATGGATAAAACCTAAAGCTTCTAATTGTTGTACCATATCACCCATCGATTCTACTTCAACATCAGGATCGAGTTTTATCACATATGCTTTTTCTGATTTTGCAACTTTGATTGCATCCTTTACTAATGCTTCTACCGCTTCTTTATCTTTGTAATCAACAATAAATCCTCTAGAGATATAGCAAAGTTTGTATGGTAATTTCGGAACTTTCTTGAATAGTAATTGTCCTACCCCGACAATCTCACCATCTCGACCAACAGCAATACGGCGTGCATACCAACCTGAACGAGATTTAGAAGCTGCCCAATCCGTTAGTTGTAATAGATCTCCGTTGTCATGTGTTTTTACGAAATGATCATGTACCTCATTACTTATATTAATTTTTGAAATTGTCATAATAAGAATCCTTTCATTCGTCACGCAACAATTTTTATTATTTTATTGTTACAATTGAACTAATGTTAATGTTACTTTATTATTTTATCATTATTCTATAAAAAATGAGGTTTTTTATATGCTGAAAAATATATTATTAGTGTTACTTGCGGTTATCAACGCATATTTTATATATACTTTATCAACCGATGCTTCTATTAATTTATTGAGTGTCCATATCATTTCTGCTGGTTTTGCAGTTATTTTGTCTATATTATTTTTAATTACGCGCGTTACATCATTTACAAAAATACTTGCAGCTTTAACAATTATTATTACTGCTTACCATATCTATTTAATCGTTATGGTAATCTACAATTATGTTTACGTTAAATAAATGCATATACTGCATCATGCACAAGATGTTCGCCTTTAAGGCTGTCATCTTGTGTTTTTATTTCTAATCTTCTGATTTTGTTTTCGTTTCCAGGGACTAACTTAATATGAGGTAATCCTTCCTTTTTTAATAGAAAATATGTATTGATAACCCCACCTACCACTTCATAATCAAGCCACGATACAAATATTTCTGCAATGCTATCAAAGTCATGCGTTTCGATAACAATCGTGTCGATATGAAGGTGCAATTGCATCTCACTTTCTAATACTTTCTGTCTTTCTTTATCCGACTCTTCCCATTGTATAAAGAAAGGTAACTCAAAATTACATTCGTCATCTATATATAAAAGTTCCCATTGTATTAGTTTACCTTGAGGTGTGACTCTTTCCATCTTTAATGGTCCTAATGTCTTTAAACCTAACGATTTAAAGTGATGATTTAGGGCATTAATATCCTGCGTTCTAAAACATAATCGTTTAAATCCTTCAGTATAATTAGTTCTTCCTAATGTACTCGCGAAACCCAGATATTCTGTATCATCTTTCATTGCAGCTTCTATTAATTGTTTATCAAATACATCGATAAATTCGATATAAGATAAATCTATTCTGCTTAAACTATTTTTAGTACCTAACGACAAATGTTTTCCTCCTGGGATAATATTTAATTTATTACCCGGAAAACGAAAGTCTTCAATGCCATTTATATAATGTATAATATGATCGAATTGAATATCTATATTTTTTTCTTTCATTAATTATCCTTCTTTCTTCTGCCAGACTACATTAATCCATCCACCTGCATTGTCACTCATCAATCTTTCATTCTCTAAAGTAAATTCACTTTCCTCAGCATCGGGCGGTACGAATAAACACTCTCCTGAGCCTATTATTTCTTCCGGATGAATACGCATGAGCTCATTTAAATTTTTAAAATGGGCATGTGCATACACTTTGCCTTTATTATATTCCGGGTCCATATAACGTTTCCCCCAAGCACTATCTCGATTAACAACAGCAATGGAGATTTTACCACCTGGCTTTAACACACGATATGCTTGCTCAAAAGCACGTTCTAAATCATCTACAAAATCTAATACACCCATCGAATAAATACGATCAAAAGTATGCTCAGAAAAATGAAGCGCATTAGCATCCATATGTATAAAATCTAAATTTAATTGCTGATCAATTACTTTCTGACGTGCAATCTCTAACATTTCATCTGATATATCGATACCTGTTACAATACACCCCTGCTGTACAAAAGGAATACTATAAATCCCTGTACCACTACCAATTTCAAGCACACGCATACCACTTTCAATATCAATCAATTGATTCATTAAATCAGTTTCAACTTGCCAAACATAACGCCCTTTTTTTGTGTCAAAATATGCATCATACTTATTTGCAACTTTATCATTAAATATCGTCATTTCATGCCTCCATAAAAATTTATTTTATGAACGTTAACACCATTCTATACAAAACATAATATTTATTAAAGCAATAGCCGTATCAAAACAAACAACCTGGAGCTATTGCTCCAGGCTGTAATTTTATTTATCATCTAAAACAATATATGTTGCTTTAATTGGACCGTGAACACCTACTACAAGTTTCATCTCTATATCTGCTGAGTTAGATGGTCCAGTAATTAAGTTAATGCAAGTTGGAAAGTTAGCTGCGTCTTTCATCATTTCATTCATTTCTTGAGCAGCTTGTGTAAATCTTGGTACAATAGTAGATTTCGGTACAATTGCAATATAAGTTGCAGGTAAAAGACTGACACTTCTACCAATCCCTTTATCTGCATATAACACAACTGTTCCGCTTTCAGCTAATGTTGATTCACTAATAGTGATTCCGACATTCGCACGTTCTGCTACATGTAAATTTTCAGTGCCTTTTGCTTCATCCCAGATAAAAGCATCTTGAGCAGCTAAATCAATACCATATTCCGCGTAGCGTTTATCATTTGTAGCAATTACTTCACCATTCCCATATTTCGCAATAATATCTGATAAAGTTTTATTTACTTCATTTGAATTAGTCACAACTAAATCAGTATGGATAAATTCACATTGCTGTTTTAAAACATCCAATAATTCATCTTGAGAAAGTCCTGTTAATGTTTTATCTTGTGGTCTAAATTTCCACTCAGGGATTTCTACCTTTTCAGGCATTGCACGATTAAGATTTTTTGAGATGTTACTAATAAACGAATCTTTATTTTGGATTGTTCCCTTCATTATTTCGCACCTCTTTTCAATCTGTTTTGCATCCAGTCACGGAAATTTTCTTCATCCGGCATTGGGAAATCACGTGTATCTGTCCAGGCATGTAAAGGTTTTGGTCCTTTTGTAATCATATGTTCTTGTTTATTCTCAAATGGAGCCATCATTGATGGAGCCATCTTGGTACCATATTTAAATAAAGTAGAATGAGAGGCTCCCACACTAAATCCTTTCATGACTAATCGTTCTGCTACAGGAGACATGTGTTCTTCTTCCACTATGACACGTCTATGTTCTAACAATAAGTCATGTAACGGGATTTTAACAGGACATGCTTCCGTACAAGCACCACATAACGTAGATGCATAGGGTAGTTCTTTATAATCTTTATAACCACCTAATAAAGGCGTCAATACAGCACCTACTGGTCCTGGATAGATAGAACCATAAGAATGACCTCCTACCTGACGATATACAGGACAAACGTTAACACATGCTGCACAACGAATACATTGTAAAATAGATTGGAATTGTGTTCCTAATATTTTAGAACGTCCATTATCAACAATAACCAGATGAAATTCTTCTGGTCCATCGATTTCATCATCTGCACGAGGACCTGTTAAAGTTGTCACATAGCTTGTTAAATTTTGTCCAACAGCTGCACGCGTTAACATAGAAACTAATACTTCCAATTCTTCATGCGTAGGCACAATACGTTCCATACCCATCACAGTAATCTGTGTTTTTGGTAATGTTGTTACCATACGTGCATTACCTTCGTTAGTTACTAATGTGAAAGAACCACTTTCAGCAACACCGAAATTACAACCTGTAATACCAACATCTGCTGACAAGAATTCTTCTCGAAGCTTTTTACGTGCAAATAAAGCTAAATCTTCAGGACTATTTGATTTAGTGTAACCTAGTTTTTCAGTAAAAACTTTTTGAATCTGATCTTTATTCATGTGTAAAGCTGGTGTAACGATATGTGATGGTGGATTGTGATCATCAACTTGTAAAATATATTCACCTAAGTCTGTTTCGATTACTTCACAACCAACAGCTTCCATCGCCTTATTCAAATCAATCTCTTCTGTAACCATTGATTTTGACTTTGCTACTTTTTTCGCCTTTTTTTCTACTAATACTTTTTGAACATACTCATTTGCTTCTTCTGCAGTTTCAGCAAAAAATACATGTCCGCCTTTTGCTGCGACATTTTCTGCAAGCATATTTAAATAATAATCTAAATTCGCTAATGTATGCTGACGAATCTCTTCAGAGTGACTTCTCCACTCTTCCCAGTTACCTAGTGATTCCTGAGATTTTATTTTTCGTTCACGTAATCTATCTTGGGCACTAGAGACTGCACCACGCATAAAATCATCTTTAAGTTCTGTTTTTACAGCTTTCTTAAATGTTTCATTACCAATTTTCATACTCATTATACAGTCACCGCCTCTGTATTGTTATTCAGGATTTCTACGATGTGGTAAACCTTAACTTTTTCACCACGACGTTTTAAACGTCCTTCAATATTCATTAAGCAACTTGCATCTGCTCCAACTAAAAAATCGGCACCACTTTTTACGATACAATCTACTTTTTCATCGACCATTTCACCTGAAACATCATTCATCTTAACAGCAAATGTTCCACCAAATCCACAACAATTGTAATATTCAGGTAGCTCTACAATCTCTAATCCTTCTACTGCAGATAATAACTTCTTCGGTGGCTCTGAGTTATGTAATAAACGTGTATTATGACATGATGGATGCATTGTTGCTTTACCTTCTAACTTGGCACCTACATCCGTAACACCAAGAACATTAACGATAAATTGCGTTACTTCATAAGATTTATCCGCCAAACGTTGTGCGCGATCACGCCACACCATATCATCTTTAAATAAATCCGGATAATGTTTAAACATTGTAATACATGAACCAGACGGTGCTACAACATACTCTGAATTTTCAAAAGCTTTGATCATGTTTTGTGCGGCTTTTTTCGTTTCTTCATGATATCCAGAATTATATGCCGGTTGCCCACAACATACTTGTGCCGCAGGAAAGTCCACTTCACAACCTAATTTTTCAAGTAATTCTACAGTTGCAATACCTACTCTTTTTTCAAAAACGTCTACTAAACATGTACTAAATAAACTTACTTTCATAATCAAACACCCCTCTAGTTATCAATATCGCCCAATATTGATAAAATTTTCAGTCATCGGATGACTGTATCTCTAACAGTACTATTTTATTGGAATGATAATCTAAATGCAAGTGACAAAATTCCATAATTTATTTATCTTACTTTGTTTCTAAATGTTCTAATAATACATATTCCACTTCTTCTAAATGTTTAAGCATCTTTTCTTCAGAAAGTTTTATATCTTTTTGTTTGATTGCTTCATAAATCTCAAGATGTTCTTTATATAACTTCTCGATAGATTTCGTTTCTGTATAAATCCAGATTTTACGCGTCTCTTTCATTGTTGTCTTCACTTTATCTGATACTTCTACTAATAGTTGAGCTAACAACTCATTCTTAGTAGCTTTAGCAATCGCTAAATGGAAAGTAAAGTCACTTTGTTCACCAATTGCTTTATTATGTACTGCTAGTTTCATCTGCTCAAGTGCAACTTTAATATTCTGTAAATCCTCTTCTGAATGCTTCACAGCAGCACGACCTGCAGCGCCAACTTCTATAATTTTACGTACTTCTAATAAATCAATAATATCTTTTTTAGTATATACTGACATCTCTTTAGAAAAGACTTTAGGTTTAATATGCTTTACAAACGTTCCTTCACCATGACGGATTTCAACGAGTCCCATTACACGTAAAGCATTTAAAGCTTCTCTAATAGATGCTTGTCCTACGCCATAATCCTGAGCCAATTTTTGAATAGATGGCAGCTTTTCATCGACTTCAAATTCACCTTCTTTGATTTGCATAATAATGCGATCTGCAATCTCTTCATATAATTTCTTCTTTTCAATTCTTACCACATTCATTCCTCCGATATGCCCTATTGGTGCTATTATATCAAAGGATAAGTTAAGTGTGAGGTTTTTAAAAATAAAAAAGACAGGTAATTACCCTGTCTTTAGAAATATTATTTATGCTTCATTTTTCCAACCGGTTTTGTGTATCCAGCTGAAATATTTTGTTTATCAAGTTCATTAATCTCTACTTTGACTTCCCCATTGATAATATCTGAATTTACTTCGCATTACCTTTATCTTTGCACTTTATAAACTCTCGCCTCAAACGGCATCAGTGTAAATACATCTGCTGATTGTTTATCAATTGGATAGTTGTTCAATACTTGTTTTTCTTTAGCAAGATTGAGCTTATCATCTGTCTTTAAAGTAACTTTGTCGTGACTTAAATTTCCTAAAATAATAAATTGTTCATCTTCTAATGTACGCGTATATGCAAAAACATTTTTATCTTCCGGATAAATCAAATCAAATGATCCATATGTTAATGTTAAGTTATCCTTCTTTAACTGAATCATTTTTTTATAGAAATTTAATAGCGAATCTTCTTTTCTTTCCTGTACGAAGACATTAATCTCTTCATAATTTGGATTCACTTTTAACCAAGGGGTCCCTGTTGTAAATCCAGCATTTTTTGTATCATCCCATTGCATCGGTGTACGCGTATTATCTCTTGAAATACGTCCTAACATTTCTAACACCGCTTCTTTTGTCGTTCCTTTTTTAAGTTCCTGGTTATAAATATTTTTAGCATGTACATCATCAAAATCATCTATAGTTTCAAAAGGATAATTGGTCATCCCAATTTCCTGTCCTTGATAAATAAATGGCGTACCTTGCAGTAAGAAATATACAACGCCATGGCTCGTCGAACTTTCAAACCAATAATCTACATCGTCACCCCAAGTTGATGATACACGTTGTCGATCATGGTTTTCAATGAATAATGCATTCCATCCAGTTGCTTCTAAACCTTTTTGCCAGGCATTCAATACTTCTTTATAGCCTAAAATATCAAAACTTTTTCCGACATTATGATCCCATAGATTTAAATGTTCAAATTGAAAGACCATATTAAACTTACCATTGTCTTTGCCTACCCATTCATCAGCATCTTTCGTTGTAACACCATTTGCTTCACCGACAGTCATAATGTCATATTTATCAAATGTATGTTCTTTCAATTCCTGTAAATACTTTTGAATCCCCGGTTGATTCATATGTCCTTCAAATGATTCAGCATAACCTAGCTTATCAGCACCTGGTAAGTCACCTTTTTCGAAACTTTTTTTAATGTGACTGATAGCATCTACTCTAAAGCCATCAATCCCTTTATCAAGCCACCAGTTCACCATATTATAGATGGCTTGACGCATATCTTTATTTTCCCAATTTAAATCAGGTTGTTTTCTGCTAAATACGTGCATGTAGTATTGATCAGTTGTCGCATCATATTCCCATGCCGAACCTTCAAATATACTTGCCCAGTTATTCGGTTCCTTACCTTCTAAACCATCTTTCCAGATGTACCAGTCACGAAACTCGTTGTCCTTACTCTTCTTCGCTTCAACAAACCATTGATGTTCATCACTTGTATGATTGATGACGAGGTCTAAAATAAGCTTCATATCTCGTTCGTGTACTTCATATAATAATCGGTCAAAGTCTTCCATTGTTCCAAAGTCACGCATAATTTCCTGGTAATTACTAATGTCATAGCCATTATCATCATTTGGCGATTCAAATATAGGACTCACCCATATAACATCGATACCTAAGTCTTTCAGATAATCCAACTTCTCAGTAATACCATTAATATCACCTATACCATCACCATCGGAATCTTTAAAACTTCTTGGATAAACTTGATAACATACTGCTTCTTTCCACCATTTTCTTTCGATTGTCATAGTGACCTCCTAATGTGAATTCATATTTTGTTTTTGTCATCTTCTATCACTTCACGGGCAATCTGTTTAATTTCTTCAACATATTTAGCAATCGCTTGAAATATCGGGAAAGTGTTGTTCAGTCCCATTTCAACAATTGAAGATACTGCAACTGTTACCGGATTGATACTTTTCATTTTAAATGATGTTCTAATTAATTGCACAATTTTTCTAAACTCCATAAGTTGCGATAGTCCATTATTTTTATCTTTTTCTTTCATCTCTTCAAATTCGCGGATATATTTATCTATATCAATCCATTCTTTTCGACGCTCCATTATGTCATCTTCCTGGATTTTAAAATGTGTCATTATAGTACGTTCAATAACTTTAAAATTTTCCTTTAAGACAATCTTTTTAAAGCTCGGCGTGAACAGTTTAGGAAATGATGAGTTTACTTTGTAATTCAAATAACTATCGAGATAAGAAGCATCATTGTATCTTTGAAAATATTCTTTTTGTTCTTCTTCAAATATACTTTCAATATGTAATTTAAGCGTTTCTATCCCAGTACCATCTAAAGCACTTGTAAAATGGTAGTTAAGTGGTGTCTTAATATAAGGCTTTAGCGTCACTTTAAGTTCAGTGTCTTTGTCACGCATTAATATTTCTTTGTCATCTTTTCCGTTCACATCGATTAGTGCATCTACTTTGTTGTAGATAAACGTAATCATCTTATCTTGTTTACTTAGATATTTAATCATCTCAATATCTACTTCTTTGATTTTACTTGAAAAAATATAAAAGTAATGTTCTATTGCCGATTCATTCTGAATAATCTTTTTATATTTTTGAACAGTCACTTCTTCTGTTCCAACACCAGGGAAATCCACCAAAAATCCATAATCATTAAATGGATAAGTCGTAGTTTCTAAAGTAGCATCAGTATGCACAGATGTATGTGCTTTAGCTGGACACACCGCATTGATCAATGCGCTTTTCCCTGCATCGGGTTGTCCTATAATTCCTATTTTATTCAGCGATTTATTTCTAATAAACGTTTCGTATGCTCTGATTAATGGATGCTTCTCCATAACTGTCACCCTTCCACATTATTTCTATTCTTATTCCCGTTTCTTTTCATAGCAAGCATAAAAAGGCACATTTCCAGTCAGAAAATGTACCTTTCATCGCCCTACAATCCTCTACGCATTAAATAAAGAAAATATGGTGCTCCAATAATACTAACTATGATACCTGCAGGCATGCCAGCAGGTTCTATTAAAAGCCGACCTAAAGTATCAGCAAAACTTAAAAGTATCGCACCTAACAATATTGTAATCGGAATAAAAACCTGATGTCTTGGACCAACTAATTGTCTTGCAATGTGAGGTGCAATCAAACCCACGAATGCTATACTACCACAAATTGAAACCGCGCTTGCACACAACATTACAGAAATAATCAGAATTACTACTCTTTCTCTATTAATCCTTATGCCAAGACCTGTTGAAATATGTTCATGGGTATTAAGAATGTTTAGTATATCTAGTTTCAGCAAAAGGATCGGTATCGTGATAATTAACACTGTAATAATCATCCAAACAAATGGCCATGTATCACCCCATATATTACCACCTAGCCATTTAGAGATAAATTCAACATCTTCTTTATTAAATGTCGATGTCATCATAATCATCGCACCACTCAATGCAGTAGACAACCCAACACCGATAAGAATCATTTGCATCGGATTTAAACCACGTTTAGAACTACTCAACAGAAATACTGTCGCTGCTGTAATCAGACCACCAATCAAACTAAATAGCGGCAGTACATATACAAAATTACTGCTGTCGACCGGCATGAATATCATAAGCAATGCGATAAAGAATCCACTGCCTGCATTTATCCCTATAATACCTGGATCTGCCAGTGGATTTTTAGTAATACTTTGCAGTAGTGCACCACTTAAACTAAGTGCAGCACCACATAATATCGTTACAAGTAATCTTGGCATACGAAATTCATAGAGCACCATCGTATCTGTTTCATTTCCCATACCAAATAATGTTTTTAAAAATTGTAATGGTGGCATCTTAAAATCTCCAACAGTCATACTCACTGTAATGATTGCAAACAAAATAATAATTAAAATAGTTGATATAAACACATTTTTAGTTTTAGTATGCATTATGAAATTCCTACCTTTCTTACGAGATAAATAAAGAAAGGCACACCTATAATTGAAATGATTGCACCTACAGGAGACTCTCCCATCATGCGTGCCAGTATATCAGCGCAAACAAGAAATATTCCACCTAAAAGCGTTGCGACAGGTAGCAACTTTCTATAATCTACGCCAACTAAAAGACGTGCAATATGTGGAATCATCAATCCTACAAATGCTAAGGAACCTGCCATTGCCACTGCGACACCGGCTAAAATCATCGTTAATAATGAAAATATAATTCTTATCGACGTTAAATTGACCCCTAAACCTTGTGCCATTTCATCACCTAAAGATAACACAGTAAGCTTATGACCGATAAGCAGTACGAAGATGATAACAATTAATATTATCGGGGATGCATATTTTAGTTGTGTCCAGGTCGTACCAGCAACACCACCACTAGACCAAAGCATCGAACTTTGATTCGTTCTAAAATATAACGAAATCCCTTCAGCAATTGCTAATAACAAACTACTCACAGCTGCTCCAGCTAATATAATACGCATCGTATTAAAGCCACCTTTTTTACTTAAACCGAGCATCAATACAATGGTTCCTCCAACAATTGCACCGATAAATCCAGCCAGTATAATCGCAAAAAAGTTCGCTCCACTCGTAAATGCAAATAATATACTGATACCTAAAGCTGCTCCTGAATTAAGTCCGATTAAAGCAGGATCTGCCAAAGGATTCTTAGTTACTCCCTGCATGACTGCCCCAGTACAAGCAAGACTCATCCCAACAAGCATGGCAGCTATTTCTCTAGGCATACGTATATCACGAATAATATTATGTTCAGAAATATCTCGATAATTAAATAGCGCATCATAAATTGTTTTAAAACTATAGTTATTTACTCCCAACATAAATGAAACAATTAACATTGTCAGCAATAAAAGAAGAAGCAATGGAATGACGATGTATAATTTCCCGGAAAATATATATCGTTTATTTGTAAATGTACTTTGTTTATTCATCTGTATCCCTGCTATAGTGCTTGCATAATAAATCATAGGTTACAAGCATCGGCTTTCCATTTCGTGGATCTACGCTGAGCTCGGCATCTATATTAAATACTTCTTCTAAGACATCCTTAGTCAAAACATTCATCGTATCTCCTTGCTTAATGATATTCCCATCTTTCATTGCAATAATATGATCAGAAAATCGAACTGCCTGATTAATATCATGGAGAACCATTATAATCGTACAATTTTCCTGTTCGTTTAAATCTCTAATAAGTTCTAAAATTTCTAATTGATGCGAAATATCTAGATATGTTGTTGGTTCATCAAGGAAAATAATATCAGTCTTCTGGGCTAAAGCCATAGCAATCCATACACGTTGTCTTTGTCCACCACTTAGATCATTAACATTCTTATCTTTGAAATCTGTTGTACCTGTTACACGCATCGCCCATTCAATTTCCTGATGATCAAGCTGAGTAAGTCTCCCAAATCCTTTCTGATAAGGAAATCTGCCATAACTGATCAGTTCATAAACGCTTAATCCATCTGCCACATCAGGTGATTGTGGTAGGATTGCAATCTTTTTAGCAACCTCTTTAGTTGGTTGCTGATGAATATTCTTTCCGTCTAATATCACTTCACCATGCGCTACGTTTAATATTCTTGACAGTGCTTTTAATAACGTTGATTTTCCGCATCCATTCGGCCCTATAATAGATGTCACTTTTTTATCAGGAATGGAAACATCTAAATTTTTTATGATGTCCCTTTCGCCATAATTAATGGTAATCTGCTTACCTTCTAATCGATTCATATATATCCTTCTTTCATTAATTCCAAAATGAAATATTCCAATTTTCAAACCATTATCACTCTCATATAATTGATAATCATTATCAATACTGTTATATTTTATAGTATAATAACTTACAACGCAAGATAATTAGGGAGACATACTTTATGAAACAATTATTAGATATAACAATTATCGGTGGTGGGCCTGCTGGTCTTTATGCTGCTTTTTATGCAGGATTACGAGGTTTGAAAGTACGCATCATTGATCAGAACAATACTTTAGGCGGAAAACTTAATCTTTTCCCAGAGAAAATTGTTTGGGATGCTGGTGGGATTCCTCCTCAACCTGCAGCAAAGATTATGCAGAACTTGATTAAACAAGGCACTACATTTAATCCAGAGATCATTCTGAACACCGTCGTTACAGATATAAAAAAAGAAAATGACTTTCACTTTATCGTAGAGACAAACGATAAATCCTATCACTCTAAAACTGTTATCGTGGCAGTGGGTTCAGGTATCATCAAGCCGATTAAACTGGATATTGAAGGTGCTGATCGATATGAAGTTAATAACCTACATTATGTAGTCCCTTCATTAAAACGCTTTAAAGATAAGCGTGTACTTATTTCTGGTGGTGGAAATGCCGCAGTTGACTGGGCACATGATATCGCTCCTATTGCAAAAAGTGTGCATATTATATGCCGTAAAGAAGATTTTAAAGGTCACGAAGAGACAGTGCGTCAACTGGATGAATTAGGAGTAATCAAGATGACAAACCAAACAATTCATTCACTGATTGCAGAAGCGGACGAAATTAAACAAGTTGAAATTATTCAAAATACTGATGACACCATTCAAATTTTAGATGTCGACGATGTCATTATCAATCATGGTTTCCATATGGACTGTGAGCTATTAAATGACAGTTCAGTTCAATTTGAACGTGTTGATGATTTTTATATTAAAGGCAATGCGAATACTTCTACGAACACGCCAGGTATTTATGCTATCGGTGACATATTGAAACACGATGCGAAAGTCAACTTGATTATCGGTTGTTTCCATGATGCAGCGACTTCTATTAATCAGATTAAAATGTATCTTGACCCAGATGCACCATCATATGGCATCGTTTCAAGTCACAATCCAATATTCGAAGAAGAAAACGAAAAGATAAAGAAAAAATTATTTGAATCATAAAAAAAAGGACTAAATTAGTCCTTTTTTTTATATGGTGAAGCTTCATCATCTGTAATAATCAATACATTTGGATGATTAAGTAATACGCTCGCTGGTATATCTTCATTTGGCTGTGTCATATCGTATAACTGTTGAATGATAGGTTGTTTCTTTTCTCCGGTCGCTAAAAGAATAATTATATCCGATTGCATAATCGTAGTTATCCCCATCGTCACTGCTTGCGTAGGTACCTGTTCAATTGTATCGAAAAATCTTGCATTCGCACGAATCGTTTCTTCTGAAAGGTCGACCATTCTCGTATTAGACGTAAACGATGTACCCGGTTCATTAAAACCTATATGACCATTCGTCCCAATGCCAAGCAACTGAAGATTAATAGGATGTTCTTTCATAATCAATTCATCATAAGCTTTATTATCCTGAGCCAGATTCTCTCTATCATTGTCCGGGAAATAATATTGTTCCGGCTTTATATCAATATGGTTAAATAAATGATGTTTCATGTAATAAAGATAACTTTGCGGACTTTGCTTATCTAATTCAAAATATTCATCTAGATTAAATGTTTTAAGATGAGATAAATTAACTGGGTTTGACTTTATCAGCTTAACTAATGCAGCATATACGGGTTCCATCGTTCCACCTGTTGCTAATCCTAGTTTAGTATGTGGGTTACGCTTGATTTCTCTAAATAATTCTATCGCAACATACTGAGCGGCAAGTGATGCATTCCCTAAATTAATAAATTCCATTATTATATCTCCTTAATCTTCATTGATAAAACCATTGCCTAAAACATCACGTACATCATGGACGACAACAAATGCTTTTTCATCAATCTTTTTAATCATACGTTTTGTCTTTGTAAGCTGTAATTTATTAATAACACAATACAGAACTTCTGTCTCTCTTTTACTATAATACCCGCGACCATTTAGTATTGTAATGCCACGACCAATATCTTCATCTAACATTTTAGCAATCGGATCTGGATTTTGTGAAATGATTGTAATTGCTTTTTTAGGATTTAATCCTTCAATAATCATATCCATTGATTTTGTACCTAAATATAAACTTAAAACTGTTAATAGTGCTTTTTCTACTGGGATAACAGTTAATGAAATCGCCACAACAATTAAATCAAAGAATAACAATGCATAAGATGTACTTACATCTAGATACTTATGAGCAATACGCGCAAGTATTGTTGTACCAGCTGTAGTACCTCCTACCAGCACAATCATTCCGATACCAATGCCTACTAAAAATCCACCGAAAATCGTGCTCACTAAAACTTCTTTTAAATGAAGTTGTAACGGTTCAGTTATTTTTAAAAATACTGAAAGTGCAACGATAGAAATAATCGTTAATGCCATAGAACGTTTCGATAAAAATTTATATCCTACAGCGAGTAATACTAGGTTCATTAATAACGTTGTAATCGCAGGAGACCAATCGAAACTATATAGAAAGATAAGTGACATCCCCGTTACACCGCCTTCACCTAAATTGGCAGGAATAATGAAAACGTTCACTGCAAGAGAAAATATTAAAGAGCCTAACAATACAAAAAAGACTGATTTCCAGGTAATTTTTAAATTTTTAAAATAGTTCATCTTTTCCTCCTTTAATAATTAAATAATAATTGAAGTCGGTTGTAAGTGTATCGAACTTTACACACTCTTTCAACAGTACGGCATAAAAAAGGACATCTGTTTACAGATGCCCCGAAATATATTATTTTAAACGTTATTATTTAAAGAAAGGTTCTTGAATGGCTTTTAAAGTTGCAACTGATTTATCAAATTTTTCTTGTTCTTCAGCTGATAACGGTGTTTCAAATACTTTACTTATACCGTTACGATTGATTAACGTCGGTACACCAATATACACATCATCATGGCCATACTCACCGTTTAATTTTGCTGAAACTGTTAATACAGAGTTTTCATTACCTAATATCGCTTTAGAAATACGCGTTAAGCCCATTGCTACACCATAATATGTTGCACCTTTAGCTTTAATAATTTCATATGCAGCATCGCGTGTATTAACAAAGATTTCTTCCATTTTCTCTTTGTTGTCTTTAAGAAGGTCTGTTACTTTCATTCCAGCAACATTTGCGCTACTCCATACTGCAAGTTCAGAATCTCCATGTTCACCAATAATATATGCATGCACACTATCAGCAGCTACTTCAAACTCTTGACTTAACAAGAATCTAAAACGTGCAGTATCTAATATCGTACCTGAACCAATTACACGTCCTTCTGGTAATCCTGAGAATTTTTGAACTGCATATGTTAAAACATCTACAGGGTTTGTTGCTATTAAGAAGATACCATCAAATCCAGTAGCCATAATTTCATCAACGATAGATTTGAAAATTTTCATATTCTTACCTACTAAATCTAAACGTGTTTCACCTGGTTTTTGAGCTGCACCTGCACAAATTACAATTAGATCAGCATCTGAACAATCAGCATATGTTCCATATTTAATACGCATTGGATTTGGTGCATATACAACACCATGGTTTAAATCCATAGCGTCTCCAATTGCTTTTGCCTCATTTAAATCAATAATAACAAATTCATCACACACACCTTGGTTTAACATTGAGAACGCATAACTAGATCCTACTGCACCGTTACCAACTAATACGACTTTGTTACCTTTTAATTTTTGCATTCTAATTACTCCTTTAAATTTATTTTAAATGTATTGATTTATGCTTTTTTCTTAATTCTTTTGTTACATTATGAGACTTAATACAAATGTCCAGATACATACGAATACTAATAATCCAACACTATATTTTAAAGTCATGCTAAGTAATTTAGATTCTTCACCAACGGCACCAACGGCAGCTGACGCTATAGCGATTGATTGTGGGGAGATAAGTTTCGCCATAACACCACCAGCTGTATTTGCTGCAACTAATAATGCTGGATTTGTACCAATTGTACTTCCTGCAGTAGCTTGTATTGATGCGAACAATACATTGTTGTTAACAACAGAACCTGTCATGAATACCCCAATCCAACCTAATATTGGTGAAAGTAATGGGAATATTGAACCTGTTTTAGCAATTGCCTGACCCATCGCTACAGTTAAACCACCGTAAGTAGTTAACTTAGCAATCGCTAAGATTGCACAAATTGTAATGATTGGAATCCATAATTCTTTGATTGTTTTTCCTAAAAGATTGAAACCTTGTCCTAAATTAATTTTTGGTGAAAGAATAATAGTAAATATTACCGCTAATAAAATAGCTGTCCCTGTTGCACCAATTAAATCTAATTTTAACGTTACACCTTTTTGAAGCGTTTCATTGAAAGTTCCTGGCATTTGGAATAATAAGATTGTCTTCTCTAGTAAGCCACCGGGTAAAAATAATGCTTTAAATGCTGGTAAACTCCAAACTAATACAAAACCAGTTAACAGATAGAACGGGCTCCATGCTAAAACAATTTCTTTGATTGAATGTCTTATAACTTTTACTTTATCATTTGATAATCTAAAGATATTTTTAGGTTGCCATTTGCTACAGAAAATTGCGAGAGCTGCCATAGCAAGTAATGCTGGTAATAAGGCCGCTAATTCTGGTCCCATAAAGAAAGTTATGGCTGCTTGTGCTACAGAATAAACAACACCAGTAATCAGTATTGCAGGTAACGTTTCTTTAATACCTTTAAAGCCATCTAATACAAAGATTAAAAGGAAAGGAATCGCCATATTAATAATTGGTAATGTAAATATCGTCATCTGTGAAACATCCATGGCTGTTACGCCACCTTTTAAACCTAATGTATTTACGATACCTACTGGAATACCAATTGCTCCAAATGCACCAGATGCGCCATTTGCGATCAAACAGAACATCGCTGCCTGTAGCGGTTTGAACCCTAACTGTACAAGTAATACTGCACAAATTGCGATTGGTACACCGAATCCTGCTGCACCTTCTAAGAATGCATTAAAACAATAACCAATTAAAAGTAATTGTATACGTTGGTCTGCTGAAATACCTGCGATAGAATCCTGAATGGTTTGAAATTTTCCACTTTCAACAGATACTTTATAAAGCCAAACTGCCATAATAATGATGTAGCCGATTGGAAATAATCCTTGTACCACACCTTCTGCAACACCACCAGTTGCCACTGCTCCAGGTAATTTAAAAACAAGAATCGAAATCAAAGCAGTTACAACCAGTGTAATAATTGCTGCATTAATACCTTTCATTTTTAATAATGTTAAGCAAAGCAAGAATAAAATAATTGGCACTGCTGCAATAATTGCAGATAAAGCTAGATTGCCGAATGGATCAAATGAATTTACGAACATTACTATTCCTTCTTTCTTATTTTCTCTTTAAGTAGCATAAGGTGTTTATGAAAATGAAGAAAACTGTATCTTTTTTTACCAATACTACTTAGTACAGTTATTATGTTACAACGCATTATCAACATATGCAAGTGTTTTTTGTGATTATTTTCACAATTAATACAATTGTCACATTTTCACAAAAATTTTAGGGTTCAGTTTTTTAAATGAATTACATAATTAATCCTATATATCTGTATGCTTACCCTTTACTTTTTCGGGTAAACTGATACTAAATAATAATCAAAGAAATTTACATTGTATTTATAAAATATTTACATTCGTAAAACAGGAGGTTATAGCAATGAAAAGACGTAATAAATTATGTGTTACACTAGTCGCCACTGCACTTTCAACTTCATTCCTATCTGCTAATGTCGATGCTGCCGGTTATTATTACTGGCACAAAGGGGATATGGATGATAGTACCGTATTAAATCAGAATTTTAAGAACGCAATTCAAAAAAATAACTTTACGTATGATGGTGTTAATATCAATACAGAATACGGAGTTTTTAAACGTGTTATGAAAAGTAATGGTATCTATTATAAAAAGGTTAGAAATGGAGTATACCAGTCTCGTAATGCAACTTTTGTATTCGGATTGAAAAATAATCAGTTAACGAATACTTCGAAGTTAAAAGGTATTTACTTTACATTTGATGATTACGCTATTTCATCTAGTAATATTAAAAAAGCATATGGAACACCTGATAGTACTAAACGTATAAAAAATGGTTTAACGTACACTTATAAAGCACATTACAATATTAAAAATAAGTTTGATTTCGTAAAAACAAATGGCAGTTATAAACTTACAGGCTTTATGACAACAAAATAAAAACTAAAACAGGGTTGGAGAAATCTCCAACCCTGTCTTAGTTTGCTAATGACTTCTTATTCGTATTAAATACACGTTTCAAGCGTCTTCTAAGATCTCTTAACAGCCTTTTCAAAAGAACCGTCTCCCTTATTTCGCTTTATTACATATAAATTATAACAAGTCTTTATTAATCCAATATGAAGTTAATATTAATTCTTACCAGCTAAATAATCCTACAAACGCTGCAGATAATAATGAAACTAAAATACCTGCTAGTAACATCATAGGTACATATTTAGCGATAAAGTCAGAAGTTTTCACATCGACGATACCTTTTAATGCCCCAATAATCATACCAACTGTTGAGAAGTTGGCAAATGAGATTAAGAATGTAACAAGTACCGCTTTCATATGGTTGTCCATTTTCGGAAGTGATTTTTGAATATCAATCATTACAACGAATTCGTTAGTAATGATTTTTTTCGCCATATGAGCACCCACTGTAATTGCTTGATCCCATGGTAATCCAAGTAATAAAGCAAATGGCGCCATAACCCAACCTAAGATTAAATCTAATTTCAGGTCTTTATTAATTAAACCTAATAACATGTCAATAAAGTGTGCTAATGATACGAATGCAATTAAGAAAGCGATGATGATTAAAATTAATTTACCTGCACCTAATACAGAATCACCTAAGAACGAGAAGAATGGTTGACGATTGTCATGTTTGATTTCAACAACGTAATCTTCTTCTGGTGTTAATTTAACTGGGTTTAAAATAGTTGCAATAATAATTGCGTTAATAATATTTAATGGAATTGCAGTTAAAACTAATTCACCAGGTACCATTGTTACATAAGCACCAACGATTGAACCTGAAATACAGCTCATTGACATCAATGCAACTGTAAGTACACGTGCTGCATTCATATGACTCACTTGCTCTTTTGACACAGCTAAAGCTTCAGTATTACCTAGAACCATCATCTCTACTGAATAGAATGATTCAAATTTAGGCTGGCCTGTTACTTTACCGATTAACCAACCGAACCATTTAATAATAAATGGTAATACGCCGATATACATTAAAATATCAAATAAAGGTACTACGAATAAAATTGGTAATAATGCTGAAACTGCCATATCCATTTTTCCAGGACCAGGTGCTGTCCAGCTACCGAACGGCATTCCGATACCTACATATGCTGCTTGTAACATCCAGCTAAATGCATCTGCTACAGCTTTTACACCATTACGTCCCCAAGGAAATTGTGTAAAAAACCATGCTAAGAATAAGTTAACAACTAACATAATAACGACTGATTTCCAGTCGATATTTTTCTTGTCACGCGAGAAAACAAATGCGACTAAAATAAAGACAAAGATACCTAAAACATTAAGCAATAAATAAGTATTCATGATTTCCACCCTTTAAATTTTTTATCTTTAAAATTATAGCATGATTAACTCGTAAACAATACAATTATTTTCATTTATTTACGAACATTTTTTCATACTGTTGTCATTATTTTTTCAAATCTCGAATATTAAAAGTTTTGAAAACGTTTTATCAATAATATCATCTGTATTTTATTTTTTATTTTGTCATATTACACTCGATTGTCGTAAAATTATTTTTAAAAGATAATGTATGTCTTTTTCTATTAGGGTATTATGATAAAATGTAGTCATTGAAAACAGAACATAGGAGTTTTATATCATGAAAAATTATAATTTAAAAAGCTTTATTGTAAGCTTTATTCTTTTCTTTTCATTTACAGGATCGATTTCAGCAGCGACACCATCTGAAATTGCAACACAGCAAGGGATGAATATAGCTCCTAAGTATAATCCTAAAGGTACGATTGTTATTGCAGAAAAAAATGGACAGATTCTGTATGGTGATAATATTGATACCAAAGCACCACCCGCTTCTATGTCTAAATTGATGTCTTTATATTTGTTGATGGAAGAAATGGAAAAAAGAAAAATTACTTTTAGTACAAAAGTAACAGTTAACGATAAATATTGGACGATTGCCCGTTTACCGATGTTAAGTAATAACGTCTTTAGAAAAGGTGCCACTTATAAGGTCTCCGATCTTATTCAGCTTGCAGTAACGCCATCAAGTAACGCTGCAACTTATATGTTAGTGAATTTAGTAGAAAAAGACGATTCTGATTTCGTGGATCGTATGAATAAGACAGCAAAAGTACTTGGGATGAAAAATACTCGTTTCTTAAATCCTGTCGGTGCACCAAATAATATGCTTCTTCAATATAAACCAAAGCGTTATCAAGCAGATGGAGATAATTTAACGTCTGCACGCGATTATGCGATTTTAAGTCAGCATTTAGTAAACGAACATCCAGAAATTTTAAAGTTTACTAAAAAAGCGTTCGTTACTGTTAAACCTGGTACTGAAGATGAAGAGTCATTTAAAACTTATAACCATTCTTTAGAAGGGGGAAAATACCCTTTTAAAGGAGCAGACGGATTAAAGACGGGTTCTAGTGATACAGCCGGTTTCAATGTAACAGTTACCGCTAAACAGCAAAACATGCGTGTTATCGCAGTCGTTCTAGGTGTACAACATTGGCTGGATCCTGATGCGGAATACAATAGAAATAAAATGGCTAACGCTGTGATGCAGGATGCATTTAATAAATATGAATATAAAAAGGTTTTAACAAAAGGCGTACATAAATTTAACGGTAAAGAATACTTTGTTCATAAAGATTTATATGATATCGTGAAAAAAGATCAACCCGGAAAATTAATTTTAAAAGATGGTAGCGTTCATTATGATTATGAACGTCAATTTGTATCCAAAGATTATAAATCTGCAAGTGTAAAATACGAAGATTACCAGCAATATAAATTGAAGAAGTTTTGGAATGATCATTATTTATCAATAATGACTGCCTTAATTTCTTCATTTTTATTGGGACTTGGGATATTGATTTACTATTATTGGCCGAAAATTAAGAAGCACTAAAAAAGATGCGTCTCCAGATTGAGGAGTCGCATCTTTGTTTGTGCTACTATCTTTATGAGGTGAAGCATTTGAATACATTTTTATTGTTAGCATTTGCTAGCATTTATTTAATATTATCATTATATTACTATAATCGACCGAATGTATTGATGTTGTGGTTGGGTTATTTACCAACATTATTGCACGAATTCGGACATGCTTTGATATGTCAGTTAACTGGAGGAAAAGTAAGCGACATGGTTATCGTGACAAGAAGATCTGAACGACTTGCTACCGGACGTAACGGTTATGCTATTTCACATACGACATCTGGATGGAATCGATTTGCTACTTTTATCGCAGGTTATTTGTTTCCACCACTATTTTTAATACTTGGAGTATTTTGTTTATCGAGAGCGTGGCGAATCGGTTTTTGTATATTACTAGGATTTGTGTTTCTCTATTATTTTGTAAAAACATCTCGAAAAATATTTCCATTTGTCGTGATAATATTGATTACCGATGGATTTTATTTGTATTATCGGTATCCGGATGTTGTTTCAATGTGGATGGTTGGAGATTGGTTCATTTATATCGTGCTAGGCGTTCTATTGGCTGACACGATTCTATCAAGCTATACGATGACTATCATCTATTTCCAGGGGAATACTTCTTGGGATGGTGCAATGTTAAGCCGTTTAACAAGATTGCCAGTTTTGGTTTATTATTTATTGTTTATGATAGTGCAACTCGGAAGCTGCTGGTACGTTGTGAAAGTCATAGTATTGGGATGATGTGGCTTTAGATAGGATTGTTTCGTTAGTTGGTTGGGGCAGTTCTCTCGCTGAATCGGCCAACTTAAATCATAGTTTATTATAATATTTTTCAAAGTAATAGTATCTATCATCAACTTTATTAAAATATTTCTCAAGCACTCTTTTAGTCGTATGCCTAAACTCCCTTCCTACCCAGCGATGAGCATCCTTTGTTGTTATCGGGCGATTCAACAATACTTCTAATTCTATCAAATTATCTCTAATCAATTCCATCTTCTTCATACGCTTCAAACACCCTTTACACACAATCGCTTTCGTCTTATCACAAATAACGTTAATTTCCAAACCACATTCCGTACATTGCAGTCCGCGCTTAACATCTTTAAAGTTAAAATTCGGTCTTCGGTCATACAAACTAATTGGTCTATGTATATCTGCAAGTACAACAATGCGTGGTAGCTGAATCATGATTGTCCTCCATTATGTGATACCTTCCATATAACAAATCGTTGTAAAATTACTATTACAAATATATAAATTTTACATAAAAAAACATCACTACAAAGTGATGTCCAGACTGAAGACAAACTCACAATTTTATAAGTGAGTTTGTCTTTTTTCTTCGAAAAATATTGTTATTTTAAAGAAATTAGCAAAATATCCAGCTTAACCTGCTAGATAATTTGCTAATTTCTTTAAATTCATGCATGCGAAAATAAGCGTGGTCTCCATGGTGACTTTTTGAATTCCTTTGTACTTAGTCCATCGCAAACCATGCTGTTCTTTAGCATCAGCAAAACGTCTTTCTATTGTTTGACTACGCAATTTATA
Organism: Macrococcoides bohemicum; assembly: GCF_016865215.1. NCBI lineage: Bacteria > Bacillati > Bacillota > Bacilli > Caryophanales > Staphylococcaceae > Macrococcoides > Macrococcoides bohemicum. Next base: position 273,793 of record NZ_CP054482.1, on the reverse strand, counting down.
TATAGCTTTTATAGTGTCTATGAATCTCAAGTCATCAACAATATCAAGATATTGTTGCCATATATGTCTTGTAACGATTTTTTTCTGTTCTTTACTCTTAGTACATTTATTAAGTAAAGGACAATCCTTACATTTATTTGGATTAGAAATATACAAACGATAACCATCGCTGTCTGTTCTTTGATATTTCAACATTTGATTATTAGGGCAAATATAACAATCATAGTATTCGTCATATATAAATTCATTTTTATTCATTAAGTCCTTCGGACCCATGGGACGTTTATATGGCATAGCTGGTAGAATTTCTTTATCTAATAAATACTTAGCATTATGAGGTGTTTTATATCCAGAATCCACAGCAACATATCTCGGTAGTAGTTTTTTACTTTCAAGCCTGTCAATCATAGGTACTAACTGTGTACTATCATGAACATTACCAGGAGTTAAATGAAAATCAACGATATAACCATACTTATCGCAGCATGTATGCGCACTATAGGCAAATTGTTTTTCTCTTTCACTTTTAACATAGTAACCAGCATCGGGATCATTATTACTTATTTTTATTACTTTAAGATTCTCCTCCTTTCTTGAAGCTAGAGGCTTTTTTCCTTCAGATTCTCTAATAGAATTGATATCTTCAATAAGCTCTTGTTCATAATGTTTAGCAGTCTTCTGTATTTCTTGTTTAATAAATTTCTTCTTGTTGGCATTGGCCTTAATATGCGTTGAATCAATAAATAGTGAAGTATTATCTACGAAGTTATTATCTATAGCAATTTTGAGAATACGAGAAAAGATTTCTTCGAAAATCTGATTATCATAAAATCGTCTAGAATAGTTCTTACCGAAGGTAGAAAAATGAGGTACTTTATCGTTAACGCCTAAACCGAGATACCATTTGTACGCAAAATTAGTTTCAATCTCTTTAATTGTCTGGCGCATTGATTTGATACCAAAAAGGTGTTGTATTAATACAATTTTTATTAATACAACCGGATCAATACTTGGACGGCCATTATCTGTAGAATACTTTTCTTCTACTAAATCATATACAAAGGATAAATCGAATACTTTATCAACTTTTCTTAGAAGATGATTTTCTGGTACAAGGTCTTCTAATGAATACATTTCAAATTGACTGCGAATGATATTAATATCTTCAGACTTACTTCTCTTAATCAAGTAAAACACCACCGTTCAATGATATATCTATATTTTATCAAAAAAAGACTGTAAACTTCATCTCCGAAGGAGACTTTGTCTTCAGTCTGAACATCACTACAAAGTGATGTCTTTTAAAAACTTAATGCGTATAAATTGTGCCAGTAAACTGCATATCATGATAATCACTATAAACGGTACGACAGATGTTTCTCCCATAAGCCCAACGAGTGGTGATAATAATCCACCTACCAGAAACTGCATCAATCCTAAAATTGAAGATGCGCTTCCTGCTCCTTGTTTCTGAACCTGCATCGCAATGGAAAATCCTGTTGTTCCGATCATACTAACCGGTGTAATCAGTAAGAAGAAACTTATCCATAGACACCACATCGGTAAATGTAATATGAGTACGATGCTTGTCGCTATCATTCCAACGAGTTGAATCGTCTGACCTAACTTCAGTATGTTTACTTCACTCATTTTATCTACCAACTTCGCTGTAATCTGACTAAATATAATCAAACCAACACCATTGAAAGCAAATAGATAACTAAACTGCTGTGCATTCATATGATATATTTTCTGGGTTATAAAAGGTGATCCAGAGATATAACTAAACAAAATACCATAAGTCAAAGCTTGTAACATTAATACCGTTACAAACTGTTTATTGGTGAGTAATTTTTTGAAATCATTTACGATTGATTTCAATGCCCCTTCATTACGCGCTGGTTTCGGCAAACTTTCTTTTAGTGTAAAAGAAAGAATAAACATCAACGCACCATATATCGCTAGTATGATAAACACTGTTTGCCATGTTGACACGCTTAAAATTATCCCTCCGATAACGGGTGCTAGAATTGGTGCTAAACCATTTACAAGCATTAAGACTGCCATAAATTTCGTTAAATCTTTTCCTTTATATAGATCACTTGATATAGCACGGGACAAAACAGCTCCTGCCCCACCAGAAAATCCTTGGATAAATCGGAATAATACGAGCATACCAATACTAGTACTTGTAGCTGCTAATAATGATGATAACGCGTAAACTAACAAAACAACTGCCAGAGGTTTCTTCCTTCCGATAATATCACTGAGTGGCCCCACAAAAATTTGTCCAACGGCAAGGCCAATCATACATGCAGTAAGACTTAATTGTGCATTCGATGCTGTCGTATGCAGTTCATCTGCTACACTTGGTAACGCGGGAAGATACATATCTAGTGAAAGTGGACCGAATGCTGCTAACAGCCCCAATACAATTACTAATATGAATTTATTTTGTTCTTTTCTTACTCCTTGTTCCATAGCACCCTCCGTAATGAAATAATTATTAGTATACATCAATCCATAATGCATATCACTTGTTTAACTTCAATATACGAGGGAAAATGTAAGTACAAGAAAATTTAGAAAGAGGGATATACATGACAGAATCAATTAATAATGTTCATAAAGATCTATTTATCAATGGCGAATGGATAAATACCGCTGATTATAAAGATTTAATTAATCCTGCAACAGGTAAAGTCATCGCTAAAATCGCACAAGCTGATGAGACACAAATAGAAGATGCAATTCAGGCAGCCTATGATGCTTTTCAACCATGGAAAAGTTTAGAATTAAAAGATCGTACGCAATACTTACACAAAATTGCTGATTTACTAGAAGAACATGCTGATCGTCTTGCAGAAATTATGACAATCGAGCAAGGGAAATCAATAAAAGAATCGAAGCTAGAAGTGATTGCTGGCGCTGAGAGTTTTAGATGGAATGCTGAGGAAGCACGTCGTTTGTATGGCGAAACAATACCTGCACCAAATGACCATAAGTATGAAATCGCCTATGAACCAGTAGGTGTCGTTGGTGCGATTACACCTTGGAACTTCCCATCCGGAATGATTACCCGTAAGATTGCACCTGCGCTTGCAGCAGGAAATACTGTTGTGCTTAAACCATCAAGTGACACACCACTTTCAGCTTTAGCAATCTTTGAATTATTTGAACAAGCAGAATTACCTAAAGGTGTTGCCAATATCGTTATGGGTAGCTCAAAAGAAATAGGTGAAGCTATGACTTCATCAAAATTAGTGAAGAAGATAACATTCACAGGTTCTACACCTATTGGTAAAGCGCTCTATGCACAATCAGCTGATACATTAAAAAAAATGTCGCTTGAACTGGGTGGCCATGCACCATTTATCATCAACGCAGATGCAGATATCGATGCAGCGGTAGAAGGATTAATGGCTGCCAAATTCCGTAACAACGGACAAGTTTGTATTGCACCAAATAGAATTTTTGTTCATAAATCTATTAAAGATGATGTATTAAAACAACTTACTGAAAAAGTTGAAGCACTTAAAGTTGGAAACGGTCTTAATGAAGATACGAATGTCGGACCACTTATTCGAGAAGATGCTATCGATAAAATTAAGAAGCAGATTATTAATGCAACTGATAAAGGTGCAACGCTTGTTACAGGTGGCCATCGCTTAACAGGTGATGAATATGATAATGGTTTCTTCTTCCAGCCAACAATTTTAGATAATGTTAATAGAACGATGGATATTTTCTATGAAGAAACATTCGGTCCAGTGATTCCGATCATTACCTTTGATACTTTAGAAGAAGTCATCGAAATGGCTAATGACAGTGAATTTGGGTTAGCAAGTTATGCATATGCTAAAGATAGCAAAACAATACAAACGATAGCCACTTCACTTGAATATGGTATGGTTGGTATAAACGAAGTCGCTATTTCAAATCCAGAAACACCATTTGGCGGCGTAAAGCATTCAGGGTTCGGAAGAGAAAATTCTCACCTTGGTATTAAAGAATACGTTACAGCTAAATTTATTAATACAAAATTTCTTTAATTAAAATGATGGCATTTTGCCATCATTTTTTTATTTACATATTTAATTTATTTTCATATACTTATATAGTTAGTTAGCCTAACTATATAAAGGAGTATATAAGATGTCCAGAGAACTTCAACAGATACACTTATTCGATCAGATTCTTGCCATAAGAAAAGCATATGTTGATTATATGAACAAATCATTAAATCAATATGGTCTCTCCTCCGCACAATGGCTTGTACTCAAGATAATCGTGCACAAGCAATCAACGACATTAGTAGAAATCGCCAGGATACGTAATATCGAAAAACCTACCGCAACAAAAATAATTCAGTCTCTTATTAATAATGAATTTATTAAAAGTTCAGTCGGACAAGATAAAAGATTAAGGCTCCTCACCCCTACCGACAAAGGATATACCGTCTATGAAGAAGTCATGATAATGATTACATCTGTTCAGACCACTTATTTAAAGGATATCGATGTTGAAACTTTACAAACTATTAACGATGCACTCTCAACAATTAAAATTACTGAAGATTAGAAAGGATTTGTTATATTTGGAAGAAAAATTATGGACTAAACCATTTATCATGGTCTCTTTAATCAATTTTATATTAATGTTATCGATGTTTTTATTACTTGTAACAATCGGCGGTTATGCTGTAGATGAGTATCATGTTTCAACAAGTACAGCAGGTCTCGTATCTGGTATCTTTATTGTCGGAAGTTTATTCGGAAGGTTTTGGGCAGGTAAAAATATCGATGTTTATGGCCAGAAGAAAGTACTTATTATCGGCGTTATCATCTTTACAATTACTACTGCACTTTACTTCACTTCTTTCAACCTTACTTTATTGCTACTTGTCAGATTCTTAAATGGAATTGGGAATGGTATCGCTTCTACAGCTACAGGGACAATTGCTGCATTTATTACACCGATGAAACGTCGTGGTGAAGGTATCAGTTATTTTAGTATGAGTACTGTTATGGCTACTGCTATCGGACCATTTTTAGGATTATCTTTATTACAAATCATTACGTTCAGACAATTATTCATCTTTTGTTTAGTTCTTGCGATGATAGGCTTACTATTATTGCCACAGGTCACTGTAAATCAAGAAGTGAAACGATTACATTCAAATGCTCCAAGTGGATTCAGTATTAAAGATTACATCGATATAAATGCCATTCCGATTTCTATCGTCGTTCTCATTTGTTGTACAGCGTATTCGAGTGTACTCAGTTTTATTTCTTTCTTCGCCAAAGAGAATAACTTAATTACTGCAGGCAGTTTTTTCTTTTTAACTTATGCAGGCGTTGTATTGGTTTCAAGACCTATTACAGGTAAGTTAATGGATAATAGAGGGACAAATATCGTAATGTATCCAGCATTAGTATCTTATTTCTTAGGATTATTAACACTAAGCTTCACACATTCATCCTGGATGTTAATTTTAAGTGCTGCATTCCTAGGCTTTGGTTATGGTAACTTCCAGTCCATCGCTCAAGCAATCGCAGTAAAAGTTACTGATCACGAAAAGATGGGTCTTGCTACAAGTACTTATTTTATCTTTTTAGACTTTGCACTTGGGTTTGGGCCATACATTCTTGGTATATTTATCCCTATAATTGGTTTACATGGCTTATATGGCTATATGAGCATCTTTGTGATTATAGGTGGCATTGCATATTACATATTACATGGTAGAAAAGCACATTTATATTCTTAATTTTTTCGTATGTCTTTACTATAGCTATAAATTATAGGACAATAATTTATACTATAAAATTTTTGGATGTGAACTAATATGAAAATATTTTTAACGGGCGCAACTGGATTTGTCGGCGCTCAACTAATCGATAATTTGCTTTACAATAAAGACTATGAACTTTATGTTCTGTACCGTGATGAACATCGTAAAAATAAACTTATTACAGAAGACAATAAAGACAGATTGCATTTTATTAAAGGTGATATTACTGCAGAAGATTTTGGCGTAGATAACGATACGATTTCGCTTCTTCCAGCTATGGATTATTTCTATCATCTAGCGGCACTCGTAAAATTTGATGAAGATTTAAGAGAAGATTTATTTAAGATTAATTATGAAGGTACTCAGCATGCATTAGCATTTGCTGAAAAAATCAATACGAAACATTTCCTATATGTATCCACGGCTTATACTGTGGGTATACTTGAAGATGCAAAAGAAGTATTACATGATATCAACGCTGAAACAAATAATCCATATGAAGAAAGTAAAGTGAAAGCTGAACACTTAGTTGCTGCTTCAAAAATGAAGACGTCTATTTTAAGACCTGCAATTATCATCGGAGATTCAGTTACAGGTGAAGCGGACTCTAAGTTTACAATGTACGGCTTTATGAAAGCATTGAAAGTCTTTAAACGCAAGATGGATCGTAATCCAGAAAGCGATAAGCATACATATAGATTATTTGCAGATAATAACTGTACATCTAACTTAGTTCCAGTGGATTACGTTGTACGTGTTTTGACACGCGCAATACCAAACGCCGAAGATAAGAAAATTTATCATATCACAAACAACGAACCACCCGAAAACTTAGCAATACTAGAAATCATCAAAAAGTATTTAAACTTCAATCAGTTGACTGTTGCACCTACGAGTGAACAATATACGATGAACGACCAGGAAGCTATCCTGAATGGTTATATCGAAGTATTCGAACCTTATTTTAAAAAATCAATTACTTTTGATGAAACAAATACAAAAGCAATGCTTGATAAAACAGGAGAACATACACTGACCCTTACGATAGCACAACTCGACCATATCATAGAAGTATTCTTTAAATCATAAAAAGGATTTGGACAAATGTCCAAATCCTTTTTTCATTTTATTAACATGTTAGTTACTTTATATCACTTTTTTATTTGCATAGTTTTGATAATACTCTTTAAAAGTGATAAACACTTTCTTTTTCTCATCATATAACTTATATCGTATTGATTCTAAGCTTCTCTTTAAAGTAATCGTTGTTGCATGCTGTAAAGGCGGCGTTTCTTCATGTGCTTTCTCTAAGTAATAGTTTGGAATTCTCGGACTTAAGTGATGCACGTGATGGAAACCAATATTTCCTGTTAACCACTGTAACAATTTCGGTAGCTTATAATATGAACTACCTTCAACAGCAGCTTTTACATAATCCCATTCTGAATTTTCTTCAAAATAAGACTCTTCAAAGGTATGCTGAATATAGAACATCCAAATCCCAAGCATTCCTCCGACAAACATTACTGGAATAAATACTGCAGCAAACATTCCGAAACCGAAGAAATAAATAATCGCTCCATATACTACAATGATTGCTATATTATGCAGCCATGTGTTGATCTTTTCTTTTTGCCTTGCATTTTTACGATTAAATCGATTTGAAATAAGCAATAAATAAATCGGACCAATTACAAACATTACAAACGGATTTCGATATATGCGATAAGCAAGTTGCGTCTTCTTATCAGCAGCTTCGTATTCTTCAATTGTCATCATCCAAATATCACCGACACCTTTTTTATCTAAATTCCCACTCGTAGCGTGGTGAATATTATGTTCTCTGCGCCATTGCTGATACGGAAATAACGTTAAAAATCCTGTGAAATTTCCTAAACGATCATTCCACTTTTTGTTCTTAAAAAACGAACCATGGCAACAATCATGAAAAATAATGAAACTACGTACTAAAAAGAACGCCCCAACTACACCAAGTGCAATTGAAATCAATGGTGAAACCTGATACGCAAACATGCCTAAAATAATACATAGTAAATAAGGTACGAGCGTATTAAAAATTTGTATGATACTCAACTGAAATTCAGATTTCTCATACGGCTTTACTGCTTTTCTTAACATTAACTTTTTATCCCTTTCCATAGGTCACCTCTAAATAAAATAATAATGAAGCCAGTATTCCCTAATCAGTTACAAAAAGTCTTTACTCAACTATTATAAACGTTTAATCCAAATAATAAAACATAAAAATAGCACCTAGTCTTAAAAACAGACCAAATGCTATCTTACTATTATTTATCATTATACGAACACGATACAATCAGTTTACATATAATTTTATTATTATATTTATATAACAATAAAATTATCCGCCGATATAATTCATATTGATTTTTTTCCTTTTTCTATTTTTTACAGTTTCTTCAGTGCGTTCATCTGAATAACGATCACTACGATTGTTCCAAAGTTTGGTAAGCTTTGCTTCAAGTGCTTCATCGCTTACACCGCTTCTCATAAATGATTTGATATCATAACCATCAGTCGCAAAAAGACAACCGAATATCTTACCGTCAGAACTTAAACGTGCACGCGTACAACTTGAGCAAAATGACTCAGAAACACTCGTGATAAATCCAAGTTTTGCACCATTATCATGCGTATAATACTTTGCCACTTCACCGAAATACTCTGGGGCTTCGGGTTGGATGTCAAATGCTTTGGAAATGGCTTCAATCATTTCTTTTTTAGAGATAACTTTATCAAAATTCCAGCCATTATCATTACCCACATCCATAAATTCAATGAAACGTAACGTAATTTTCTTATCTTTAAAATATTGCACCATCGGTATCATCTGATCATCATTTAAACCTTTTTGGATAACCATATTCATCTTCACTTTCAGACCGATAGATACTGCATAATCAATTTGTTCTAAAATTTGGTTAGCCTTAATACCACGCCCATTGATTGCTTCAAATGATTCATCCAATGCGTCAAGCGATACATTAATACGACGTAATCCAGCATCATATAATGCCTGCCCATGTTTCTTTAATAATAGGCCATTTGTAGTCAAACCAATATCTTCAATGCCTTCAATATTATTAAGTTCAGCAATAAGCGTCGGCAAATCACGTCGTAGTAAAGGTTCACCGCCTGTGATTCGAATCTTTTTTACACCTAACTTAGCATAAATTTTTGCCAACCTCACAAGTTCTCCAAATGAAAGCAACTCATCTTTCGGTAAGAAGACATAATCATCTCCGAATATTTCTTTCGGCATACAATATGTGCATCTAAAATTACAACGGTCCGTTACTGAAATTCTAAGATCGCGGATCGGACGTCCTAATTTATCTGTTATTTGTCCCATAATATCCACTCCTTAATTTTAGGACACGTTTTAAATCTTCTTTTGTATTGATATTTTCATACCAAAATGGTGTACTGTTAATACGATTGATATGAATTAATTTCGCATTTTGCTGCGTCAATTCTTTTAAGGCAAGTCGTCCTGCATCAAGCGATTCTTTTACGCTTGGTAATAACGCATAGCGATATACAGCAATCGTTCTGTGTATTTGCTCATTATCTTGATATAAGATGGCATTTGATCTATGGTGTATTCCTGCCATCTCAATCAGGTAACGAATCGCGACTGAAGTAACAAAAGGTGTGTCAACAGAAATTACACAATAGTCTTCATTTGGAATTGCATGCATTACAGCATAAATGCCTGATAATGGTCCACATTCTTTATAAGATACTTCATCAACAATTACTTCAATTTCAAGCTTACGCATCTTTATATCATCTATAAAATATTGCGATAACATCTTATTTGAACTTAGTACAATTCGCTCTATACCACTTTCAATCATTGCATGATAAACATGTACATAAAATGGTTTCTCATCGAGTGGATATAGCGATTTATGACTTCCAAAACGAGAAGATTTACCACCCGCAAGTATTACACCTATCATCTAACCACCACTTACCGGGGGAATGAGTGCAACAATATCGTTATTTTGAATCATTTCGTCATACTTAACAAATTCCTCATTCACAGCTATTTGATAGCTTTCACCTTGAATGTTTGGGTATGTCTTTCCTAAGTGTGCTTTCAAGTCATTTACTGAAATAGGCTCAGTAAATGTAAACTCATCCTGAGAACGATTCACTTTAGCTTTAATATGTGCAAAATATAATATTTTCATTTATATCATCCTTTGTAATTTGGATGGTATCCGCGTTGGCCACCAATCCATTCTTCTCCGTCTTCCCAAATTTCTTTTTTCCAGATCGGGACGACTTCTTTTATACGTTCGATTGCGTATTCATTCGCAGCATAACTATCTTTACGATGCGGACTAGACACACAGATTACAACGGCAATTTCTGATACTTGTAAATTTCCGATGCGATGCGCAATACTTACAATTGTTCCTGGCCATTTCTCATTAATTTCTTTACCGATTTGTGCGAGCTTTTTCTCAGCCATCGGAATATATGCTTCATACTCTAAATACTCTGTTTTAATCCCTTGCGTCCATTCACGGACAATGCCTGTAAATACACAAACTGCACCTTGGTGCGGTGTTACAGTCATCTTTCTATAATGCTCAACATCGATTGGCATCGTTACAACTTCAAATTGTTTCACGTGTATCATCCACCCATTTGTTTATAAATGTCTTAATCATTGTAGTGCATTCCTGTTGATCTTTTGACGTATCAACCATTAACTTTATATTGTTTAATCTTTTTAAATCATACTCATCTTCAGTCGATTTAAATAATACTATTTTATCATAATTTGCCAGCTTATAACCTTCTATAAGGATTACATCCGGATGAGAGGTTACTTCGTGCTGAATAATATCGTCTAAATTATTCAGTGCATCTTTATCTTCTTGTTTCATTAGCTTGTGTATAAACTGATAACCTTGTACAATGCTCTCATCAGCACCACTTTCCATATAAGTAATGTGATCACGTGATTTAGGTATATCAATTTCGTCACCATTTTTGTCCCCGTGATGTTTAATAACAGCAACTGATAATCCTTTAGCCTTTAATAAACGAATCATTGTATTCATAATTGTTGTCTTGCCACTTTTTTTATATCCTACTACTTGTAATATTTTTACCATGGGACACCGTCTGAAGGCGACAATCTATTTACCAATACATCAACTGTATCCCCAGTCACAAATCCTCTCGTACCACCTGGCAGCACAATCATACTATTGCTCGTAGCAATCGCTATTACAGCATTACTTTTATTAAATCCGCTAGGTTTTACAGTCATCGTTCTATAGTCTAGATCCGCACGAATAAACCGCGTGAAAGGGTTAGCTTTCGTAAAATCTTCGGATAATACAGCTTTTACAAATGTCGGATAGACATCTCTTTCACCCATCATCGTTCGTAACACTGGACGTGTATATAATTCAAATCCTGTATAGCACGCGCTTGGATTGCCCGATAATCCAAATAAAAATTTATTTTCTTTTACAGCAACTGTCGTTACACTACCTGGGCGCATCGCAATTTTATTGAATAATACTTCAGCTGCTAAGTCCTTATAAATTTGCGGCATATAATCAAAGTCGCCGACACTTACGCCACCAGTAGTAATAACGATATCATGCTTTTGATATGCATCATGTACTGCCTGATACAGAGTATCGTAATCATCCGCTTTGACATGATAATTCAGAACTTCGATATTCATATCTTTACATAATCCCATAATCATCGGACCGTTTGAGTTTCTTATTTTTCCAGGTGATAACGCTTCATCGATATCAACAAGTTCACTTCCAGTTGCGATGATCGCAACTGATGGCTTTTTATATACTTTCACTGTTGCATAAGAAAAGGTTGCAAGTACCGCAATCACTCCAGCATTGATGAACGTACCTCGCTCGAGGATTATATCACCTTTTTTGCACTCTTCACCCTGGAATGAAATGTTCTCACCACTTGTAAATGGCTTTCTTAGTGTAAACCCATCATCTGTAGCTACAGTTTGTTCAAGCATTACAACTGCATCAGCAACTGCAGGAATTTCAGCACCTGTCATAATGCGCACTGCTTCATTATCTTTGAGTGCCTTCTCACTTACACTACCAGCCCCAATATGGTCAACTACTTTAAAAGTGATGCGGTTGTCTCCGCTCGCTCCAGCACTTGCTTCACTACGAATTGCAAAGCCATCATATGGAGACTTATCAAACATCGGGATATCATAAGTAGCGATGATATCCTCTGCTAAAACATAATTTAAACTTTCAAGATAGTTAATTTCTATAACTTCTTTTTGCTTGGCATATTTGATACATTTCTCAATCGCTTCACTAACAGGTATTGGCGTTCTTTTCTCTAACATATATATCCTCCCGCTCTAAAATTGTAGTATTATAAATATAATTATATAAGAAAGGAAGTAATTCGATGAGCGAATTGACTCACTTTAATGAACAAGGTAGAGCTAAGATGGTAGATGTTTCAGACAAACAAATTTCTACGCGCACTGCTGTCGCTAAAAGTTCAATCAAAGTAAATGAAATCATTTACGAACAGATCATCAACCATACTAATAAAAAAGGCGATGTGCTTGGTGTTGCACAAGTTGCAGGCATTATGGCCGCCAAAAACACCGCACAAATTATTCCGATGTGTCATCCGCTTAATTTGAGCGGCATCGATATTGCATTTGAATGGGATACAACAGATGGTTACGAAATACTGATTACTTGCACCGTTAAAACAACCGGTCAGACTGGTGTAGAAATGGAAGCATTAACTGGAGCAAGCGCCACAGCGTTGACAATCTATGATATGACTAAAGCAGTTGATAAAAGCATGATTATCGGCCCAACATATTTAGAGTCAAAATCCGGTGGAAAAAATGGCGATTTTAACCGTTAATTATTTTGTAAGCTCATGCACAATATGATGAATCTGTTGTGTAATGAGCTTTTTCATCGCTAAATTTACTGCACCAACTGAACCAGGAATTGAGAAGATGACCGTGTTATCTTTCGTGCCACAAATCGCACGTGAAAGAATCGCACGCGGTCCTACATCTTCTGTATAACTTAAAAATCTAAAAATTTCTCCGAACCCTTCCAATTCCTTATCGATGACTGATTTCACTACTTCAATCGTCACATCGCGCTTCGCAACTCCCGTCCCGCCTGTTGTAATAATCGCATCTACCTTCTCGTGTAAAAGATGTTGAATCACCTTTCGAATTTCAGCCTGATCATCTTTTACGATTGAATAGTGTGTTTTATCGACAGAAATATTTATATCAGCTAGATGTTTAATTACTGCCTTTCCCCCTTTATCCGTCTCATAGTCACGTGTATCACTCACTGTAATTACACCTACTTTTAACTGTTTACGCTCGATATTTTCATGTTCGTTATACATTGATATCCTCCTATCCAAATAATTGATTATAGATTTTTTTGGCTTCATTGACTGTCTTCACTTCATGAATTAACAATCTGCCACCCTTAAACCATATCATAGGTCGATCCATAAACTTAAACCTTATAAAATAAGGATTTACATTAAACACAATATTTTGTTCTTTTAAATGACGAATAAGTTTCTCTTCATTGAAGTTTAACGTCATAAATTGCACTGTATCTCGCCCGCAAAGCATCGTCTCTGTTTGCTTAAACAATAGATTAGGAAAGGTCTTATTTTTACCACATGTCATACAGCTTTCATCAAACATTTTAGAAAATTTCAAAGCTGTGTGATCCATCTGCCATACATCACCGAATATGAGTTTTGCATCAAATGATTTTTTACTTAAAATTTTCATACAATACATCATTTGATAGCTTGTCGCAAGATTAACTGCAGGCTCTATAATTCCTACAGTGTCACATGTTCTATTCATTACAGGAAGTATGCCCATTACACAGTTAAAGCATGGTGTTACACCTGGAATAAACGGACAAGCGACATATGTTGATTCAACACATGCACCATAAATCCACGGTATATTATATTTATAACTAAAATCATTGATAACTAATCGTGTTTCAAAGTTATCTGTCGCATCTAATATACAATCACATTGCAAAAACGCCGCTTCAAGAAGCGACGCATCACAATGTGCTATATAAGTTTCAAGTTCTAAATCACTGCGTATACTCTTTAGTTCTCGTTCACATGCCACAACTTTAGGCGTGCTCAGTTCAGCATCTGATTCTTTAAAAAGTGATTGACGTTGCAAATTTGAAACTTCGACATAGTCACGATCGACGATAACAATTTTTTTTACGCCACTTCTAGCAATAGATTCTGCTAAGTGTGTGCCTAATGCGCCGCACCCAACAATACCAACTGTAGCATTTTCGATGAATGATTGACCACTTTCACCAATCCCGTAAAACTTTATTTGTCTATCGTATCTTGTCATTACTACCCCTCAATTCCGTTACTTTCTACCTTCTTTTTTATCCATCCAGAACATTGTTATTAAGGCAATTATACCAAACACTGTAAGGAAAGCGAAAGCCGGTTTATTTGTACCGAAACTCGCTGCACAAAAAGCAATGACTAGCGGCGGAAAGAAACCACCTAAGCCACCCATCATCGATACGATACCGTTCACAATACCTGCTTGTTTAGAGTAGTAAGTTGGAGCTAATTTAAAAATCAGACCATTACCTAGACCAGCACAAGCAGAGATGATTAAACATCCTGCAGTGAAGAAGAAGATTTGATGATTAATAGAAAGCATCGCTGCCCCAATGATTAATCCGACAAATACAACTTTTAATACATCCATTGCACGTAGCTTATCACCAAGCACACCTCCTACAGGGCGTAGCAACGTTGCTATTGCCAAGCACGAACAGGGTCTCCGTGTTCTTCTAAAGCTTGTTGCCAAAGGCGCCATAATACACCACGTACATATGGAAACTTAATACGTAATGGTGAATATTCGTACCATGAGAATGATGCGCCACGCGGACAACCACGTGGTTCAAATTCAGGCATATCAGGACCACATGAAGGATAATCAATTTGTTGATTTTCCCATGTGATAATGCCGTTTTTCACAAACACTTTCCATGAACATGATCCTGTACAGTTTACCCCGTGTGTCGTACGTACTACCTTATCGTGGCTCCAGCGTTGTCTATACATTTTCTCCCATTCACGACTCTTCTCTTCTAAAACTGACCAATTGCCATTAAATCTTTCTGTAGGTTTAAAAAAACGTAATCCCGTACCAATTGCCATTCATAACACTCCTTTATTTGCAGTTTTGTCCTCTTACCATAGATTATGAAACGTTTCACAAATGATTACTATTGGGGATTTCCCTAAGCATGTAGGGTAATCCCTAGAACAAATAATTGTAGAAGCAAGTCAATTACAACATATAATTTTTAAATCTACTGTAATATAATATGTATATAGGAGTTGATTGAATGAGTCATGAAGTATATCAACATAAAAAAATGATGAAATATATAGATGGTAAATTTATAAACGTTGAGGATACAATTGCGAATGAATTTCCATTGACGTTATATGTGAATAAAGAAGAATTCGCTACAATTGTATGTACACCGAAATATTTAAGAGAACTTACGATGGGTTTCCTAGCATCTGAAGGTGTTATCAGAAAACATAGTGACATAAAAAATTTTCATCTTGATGATTCTAAAGGATTATGTCATATCGAATTAGCGAATGAAGTGGATACAACACAAGGTCAGTTTACAAAACGCATGATTAGTTCTTGCTGTGGTAAAAGTCGCCAATTTTATTTTGTCAATGATATGAAAACGTCAAAAGTTGCTACGACAACACGTTCAATCAAACCTGATGAAATTTTTCATTTGATGCATACGATGCAAAGTCAAAGTACAGATTTTAAAGTGACTGGCGGTCTGCACAATGCTGCACTCAGTGATGGACAAGATTTCTACTTACACCGCAATGATATCGGTCGCCATAATGCACTCGACAAACTGTACGGACACTGTATATTAAATAACATCTCAATTAAAGATAAAATACTCATCTTTTCTGGCAGAATATCTTCAGAAATTTTAATAAAAGCTTCTAAGATTGGGGTCGGTATAATATTAAGTAAATCTGCACCAACCGATTTAGCAATAGGACTTGCAGAAGACTTAAATATTACTGCTGTAGGTTTTGTACGAAATGATACATTTAATGTTTACAGTCATCCCGAAAGAATAATAACTGACTAAATGAAAAAGTAGAGGACCTAATGGTTAAATCCTCTACTTTATTTTAATTGAATGGTACCAGCTAACTTTAGCTGTCTACCATATGTCACTTTATATTCAATCATGTCGTTTGCCTGAAATAGATCGAGGAATAGTCGTTCGTCTGCGAACACCTCATTTTTGAACGTTGCCTGGTTAGAAATCACTTCTGGAACATTGAGTAATGTTATTACTTTATGCATCACTAAATTGCCAGGTACTTTCTTTTCTATTAATGTAACATCAGAATCTTCAGCAACTGCATCTCGGTATTGTTTTAATTCATCCAATGTGATTTGAAACTGCATGAGACACCTCTTCAATGTAAGTTGATATTACCGTTGCTTTCAGTACATCTTCATAATAATAATTTAATTCATATGTATATTGATTCACGTGTTTAATCGTTCTTTGATCTATCAGCTTAATTTTTACCTCATACATTTTTTCTACTTCTAGTTGGTTTTGTGTAATCAATTGTTTAATATGCTGACAATTTTTTCTTTCCTGATGGAATCTTGAAACATACCATGGCTTTATCAATAACACATCAGGTACTCTAAAATCTTTTCCATTCATTAATTCCACATCTTTACGAGAAAAGCGCATTGCTATCGTTTCCAATTTATTTCCCACTCTCTTATATATATTTCTTAAATCATAGGAAAAACGTAAATATGTATATGATTATCATCATATTAACATGTATAATGTAATATTTCCTTTTATATACGAGAAAAAAAGTTTACGCATATTAATTTATGCGTAAACTTTTTTGAATAGATGGGTTATTACGTAATTTTACAGCAAGTATTGCTGCAATCAGTGCTTTTATACAATCGCCAGGAATAAATACCATCACTGATTTAAGCGCAGTGAATAAATCCTGCTTTAAATTAAATGCCATAAACGTACCACCAATTAAATTACATAAAAATGCACCAATTAATGCATTAATCAGAAACACTTGCCACACTTTTGGAGACTTCATACGTTCAACAATTAATCCGATTAAAAACGCAATGAGTGTGAATGAAAGAATATAACCTCCAGTCGGACCAAAAAATAAAGCAAAACCACCACGTCCACCTGACAAAACTGGTAGTCCAATAGCTACTAAGATTGTAAAGATAAGAACAGATAACCCTCCTAATCGACTACCCAGTAAACAACCCGCTAAAATAAAACCTAAATTCTGAAATGTGAATGGTACCGGGATACCTGGAATATTTATTGGCGGTAATAAACCTAACACAGCAATTAATGCAGTAAACATGCCGACAATGACCAAATCTTTTGTTTTCATAATCTTCCTCTTTTCTGACAGAATAATCTTATTATAGCAATAGTGTTAACCTAAATAAATATTAAGTTTACAATCGTTTTAAAAAAAGCTGAGACATTAGTCTCAGCTTGAAGTAATTTATTTTTCTAATTTTAATAATGCTTCTTTTAATACTTTTCTTTGGTGCTCTAAAGAAATAGGATCATTAAACCAGAAATCTTCAGCATCATATTGTACTACTTTATTATTTTTAACAGCATTCATGTTTTTCCACACTTTAGACTCAGTTACTGTATTTGAAATTTTGCCTGTATCACTAGATATAAGGACGATATCTCCTGCGTAATCGCCTAAACTTTCAGCAGAAACTTTTTTCCAGCCTGTAGGTTTAACATCTTTCGTAATTTTATCCTGCATGTTTAAATCAAAAGCCTGATAGATAATTTCTGATCCACGCCCCCAGTTATCTCCATAAACGTAAATTTCTTTTTGGAAGAACTGGAAGATAGAATACGTTTTATCGTCTCCAAAATGTTTCTTAATCTCTTCACCATCTTTTTTCGTTTCTTTTTTCCATTGATCCACAAAAACTTTTGCTTCTTTTTCTTTACCGACAATTTTACCTAATAATTCATGCACATCTAGATAGCCATGCTTAGTATATGTAAAAGGAATTGTTGGTGCGATCTTAGCATATTTTGAATTATCTTTATCTGTATCGAACGTTAAGATTAAGTCTGGTTTCAATTTAATAATTTTTTCGATTTCACCAGGGTTTAATTTTTCTACACCTTTTAATTTAGGTTTTAAAATATCTGATTGGAATGCATATTGATCAGCACCTACTGGTTTAACGCCTAAATCTAATAAATTTCCGACATAACTTGCGCCCATCACTACGATTCGTTTCGGTTCTTTCGGAATCTTGATTGTCTTACCATTATCTAACTTGAAATCTACCATTTCTGCTTTCCCTGAAGTATCTTTTGTTTCTTTTTTATCACTCGTACCACCACATGCCGCAAGAATCATTATGCATGCGATTAATAACGCTACTATCTTTTTCATCTTTCCGTCCTCCTAATTGAGATTGATTATCAATACCATTTAATTATAAATGGTTTCAGAAATTAATCAAATGTTATTTTTAAATTAAAATATATCAATTTTACACAAAAAGCATAGACTTGGATGTCCAAGTCTATGCTTCACGCAATATTTTATTTACTATCATTCTTTCTACAGCATCATCCATCGGTGGATTATGAAGACCTGCACGCATTGAACGGTATAAGCGTTCCATCACACGCGATTGCTCTAAGCTTTTCGCACCAAAAATGCGCATACTTAAATCGATTACTTGTAAGCCATTATTGACAACCGTGTATTTTGCGAGACCAAATGTTTCCCCTAAATCGTTCGTCTTACCTGCCCTATGCATATCACATGCATGATAGATAAAGTGACGTGATTGCATATTTAATATTTCCATTTTCGCTATTTTATCTTGAATATGTGGAATCTCAGAAATAGGCGTATCGATAGAATTGGGTTGATAGTGTTTGCTGAAGTTTACCGCTTCATCTACAGCCCGCTCTGCCATACCGAGATAAATGGCAGGGATATGCAATAACCATGCATTTGGTCGACGTTCACGATTTACTTCCAGTAAATATTTTTTTGGTATCGTAACATTATTAAAGATAATATCGTGACTCGCTGTCGCACGCATGCCTACCATATCCCATGTATCCACAATTTCAATACCTTCTAAATGACTCGGTACATAATAAAAGCACATCGCTTTAAGTTCAGGATCAAAGGCACCTACAATAAAGTGTGTAAGTCGCTCACTCATAGAGGCGAATGTTTTCGTACCGTTAATCACGTATTTATCATCGATGAGTTGCGCATTCGTACTTGGTTTACCACCTCTTGTCGGGCTGCCCATCTCACTTTCTGACACAATGCGATTCATTATGGCACCATTATGAATCGCATCAATAAATTCATTCATCATTGCTTCAGACCATAAATCACCTTCAAACACTTCACCTACAATACCAAGATGCCATCCAATTGATAATGCTGTCGATTCATCGAGTTGAGCGAGTTGTCCCTGTATATAAATCAATGCTTTTATATCAGCTCCCATACCGCCATGTTCTGCCGGAAGCGTTAACTTGTAATAATCGTGTGCTATGAGCCAGTCTATCAATTTATGATTGAGCTCAGCATTAAAATCTGCATCTCGTGCACTCTTCTCAATCCATTCTCTATTCTGACGAAATAAATCACGCCATTTTCTTTCTAATTCTGTCTCTAAAAACAATGCTTCTTCCACTTCTCTCACCTCAAATAATAATACTCATTCGTCCTGCATTCTCGTATCTTTTCTCTAATGTCTTTCTTTTCACTTTTATTAATTGTTGCTTCATCGGAAAAAGTGCAGGAAGTTTAATCAATCCAAATTTTGCCCATAGTGGATCTATCATATAATAGAATTTATCATCCATACCTACAAGTAACGTAATATGTATGTTCGATACAAATTCAAGTTTTCGTCCTTCAACTTTAAATTCTCTCAAAATGGGCTCAACTTTAAAATGTGTTGCATATAATACGACAGAGTGATTATTCAAAATTGCTTGTTCTAATTCTGCCATTGATTTTCCAGTACTATCTTGCGCCGTATAATAAGGTTTTAAATAATCAACCATCACGTTCGGAAATACAGTTTGATGCCGGTCCGTTTTGATGATGCGTTTCGGTCCGACATAGCCTTTAAAAGGGTTTGTTTTATGTTTCGGAATTTCAGCTAATATCTTTCTTACAGATAATTTAACACCTTTGTATCTTAATCCCATCGACACTGCTACTGCTTCACACCCTAAAAGATAAAAATGCGGAAACCATTGTGTCTTTGGTTTAATGTTTAGTATTAATCTATTCAATATCATCGCCGCCTGTCTCTTCTTACCTGTAATTAAATAGCAAATTCCATGAATAATCAAATATATTGTCCACACAAAAAGAGAGACTTTCGTCTCTCTAATAATGTATTAATGGCTATTTCACTTTTTGTGCTTTTGCAATAATTTCTTTAATAAATGAAGCAGAATCATGCAGTAATTTTAATTCTTTTTCATTTCATTGCCCTCCATCGCGTTATTATCATGAAACATATATAGTGCTATAATAAGCTTAAATCTTTAATCAGAATAAAAGATAAGGAGGTTAGCAATGCAACAACTTATTACTAGCGATACATTTTTATCGCCGATTCTCATTTCATTAAAAGTCGCTACAGTTGCAACATTCCTTAGTCTTATCATCGGTATAACGCTCCATCATTTTATAGGCACTAGATCATTTCCCGGTAAATCTATTTTAGAATCCCTTATCATGCTGCCTATGGTTTTACCCCCTACAGTCGTCGGGTTTATACTACTAATGCTATTCGGGAAGAAAAGCATCATTGGAAAGTTAATTGAACAACTCTTCAATCAACCAATTATATTCACAATCTATGCTGCTATTCTTGCATCAACACTTGTCGCCCTACCACTCATGTATCAGTCCCTTAAAATAGGTATCGAACAAGTACCTCAAGCAATCATCAATGCTGCAGTTGTAGACGGGGCAAGAAAAAGACAAATCTATTCAAATATTATATTACCACTTGCTAAACCGGCCTTACTCACAGGCATTTTATTATCCTTTGCACGAGCGATCGGTGAATTTGGTGCCACACTTATATTTGCAGGTAATATTCCAGGCATCACCGAAACAATGCCAACAGCAATCTATGTTGCTATAGATAATAATGATATGCTACTCGCGTGGGGATGGGTTGCAATTATGATCCTACTTTCTTTCCTGTTGATGATGACCACACAGTTACTTAGAAGATAATTTTTCTCTTAAGAAATATTGACGGCACTTTAACATATAAATCATAAAAATTCAAAAAAATGAAAGAGACAAAATTTTGCCTCTTCCATTCTTTAATTATATTAATTAACTCTATTTTCACAGCTGCCGGTTTCTACAACTTCTTTCGCTGAATTTAAACCACCTTCAACTAAATTCATAACTGCTGTTTCAGTATAGAATGCAATATGTTGAGATACTTGTACATCTTCACGTGCGATTAATTCTAACAATACTTTATCTTCAATTTCTTTATCTCTGAAATCTTTTGGGAAGTATGGTGCTTCATTTTCATACGTATCTAATGCAGCAGCTGCTACTTTTCCTGAATTTAATGCATCAAGTAGCGCTTTAGTATCGACAATACCACCACGTGCAGTATTAACGAAATAGACTCCGTCTTTCATTTTAGCGAATAAATCTGCGTTGAACATATACGTATTATCTTTTGTAAGCGGCATATGAATAGAAATTAAATCAGCCTGACGCACCGCTTCTTCCAAAGTATCTGTGTACGTTAAAAATGCTTTAGCATCTTCATTTGGATACAAATCATAACCAATCACTTTCGCGCCAAACCCGTTAAGAATGCGTCCTGTAATACTACCAATTCGGCCGGTACCGATAATTGCAACTGTCATTGAACGCATTTCTTTACTAATAATCGTTTTATTCCATGTAAAGTCATGCGCTCTTACTTTACGCTGAATCTTTTCAGTATTTCTGATAATATTCATCGCTGCGGTTACTGCATATTCAGCAATTGCATTTGGTGAATAACTTGGTACATTCGAAATGATTAATCCATGTTGTGAAGCTAAATCTAAATCAAACATATCGTAACCTGCTGAACGTTGTGCAATTTGTTTAATACCTTTATTTGCCACTATTTCATACAATGTATCATCAAATTGCGCTGTCTGACTCGTTGTTACAGCATCGTATCCATCTAATAAATCTACCGTTTCCATTGTTAATGGACCTTCATTAAAAGTTACTTCAACATTTTCTTTTTGTGCCCACGCTAAGGCCGCTTCTTTTTCGTCTTCTCTAGTACCAAACATTAATATTTTCATGCATCAATCCACTCCTCATTCTCCAGATTGGAATTTGAACACTTCAGGACTATATATTTTAAATTTAAGACATAAAGTATTCACGATTACTCCTGTAATAACAGGAATTACAATATAAGCTAATGCAAGTATAACTAAATTTAATCCTATATTTCCATCCATAAACTTCAATGCATTAATCGGACCAACTAATCCAGAATAACCAAATCTTGCTAATCCACCGGCGATAATCGGTAATAAGATGATATTCAATGAACCTAATCTATCTTTAATCCATAAAATAATTAAGACTGAAGCTGATGCTGTTAACATCGTATTGATTAAGTCCCCTATACCTATTAACATCCACGCTTTATCCTGGAATGCTGCAGCACCACTACCAACGAATGCTGATATTATCACGCTGCGACTTGAAATAAATTGTATTACTCTGTAGACTGAAATTAATACTATATATAAAGGAGACTTACATTATGTCTAAATCAACACCACATATTAAACCGGAAAACAATCCAATCGCAGAAACTATTCTTTTACCAGGAGATCCATTACGTGCAAAGTTTATCGCTGAAACGTATTTAGAAGATGTCGTTCAATTTAATGAAGTACGTAACATGTTTGGTTATACAGGAACGTATAAAGGGAAAAAGATTTCAGTTATGGGAACAGGAATGGGTATCCCATCAATCGGTATCTATTCATATGAATTAATTCATACTTTCGGTGTTAAAAACTTAATTCGCGTAGGTTCATGTGGCGCAATGCAGGAAGGTATTAATGTATATGATGTAATCATTGCTCAAGGTGCATCAACTGATTCAAATTATGTAGCACAATATGGTTTACCAGGACACTTTGCGCCAATCGCTGATTACAGTTTATTAGCGCGTGCGAAACAATTAGCTGATGAAAAAGGCGTTCCAAACCACGTTGGTAACGTATTATCATCAGATATTTTCTACAATGCTAACAAAGAAGCTACTGATAAATGGCGTTCAATGGGTATTTTAGCTGTTGAAATGGAATCTGCTGGTCTTTATATGAATGCAGCGTACGCTGGCGGAGATGTGAAGGCATTAGGAATATTTACAGTAAGTGATCACTTATTAACACATGAAGAAACTACACCTGAAGAACGTCAAACTTCATTCACAAAAATGATGGAAATTGCTTTAGAAATCGTTGAATAATCTTTAAAATATTCTTAAATACATCTTAATTTATACTAAAAGCACCTTGATACTTAAGTATCAAGGTGCTTTTAAACTATCTTTTTAAACCTTATTTTGTCTTTCTTTTACTTTATCAATTTGCTGATTTACAAAGTCCACAAATTCCTTTGCATCTCCTTTTGTAATATTCGTCATCGGGATACCACCCATATGGAAATCTAACAACACGCCATCGTCTGTCATAGATGCATCATTCATTTCATTATATCCTACAACACGCTCATAAACTTTCTCACCCATATCAACATTCATAAATAATCTTTCGTTCGTTGTAATGTATGCACCACTAAATTCAGATGCCTCCCCTACTTGAAAATGCACAGTCCCATAAATCTCTGGCCCTAATTGTTCAGTTGGAAATAATTCAGATGCTGTAATTTGTCTAAACTTATTCATTATGTCACTCCTTAAAAGTTCTTAGTAATCATTTACCTATACCCTCTAAATCCCATAATAATCGTAACGTGATATTTTATGTAATCTCATAAGTAAAATTCTTATTCTTTCATTTGTTTTGAATATATCAAGGCATATAAGGTAAAATAGTATTTACTAAAACTATTGGAGTGACGATATGCAGGAATGGATTATGAAAGTTATGGAACAATTCGGATACTTTGGTGTATTTTTTTTAATATTACTTGAAAATGTTTTTCCTCCAATCCCATCAGAAGTAATCTTAACATTTGGCGGGTTTATGGTTGACCAGTCTCCAAAACTCACGTTCATAGGAATGCTTATTGCTTCAACGCTTGGAGCAGTAAGCGGGGCTATTATTCTTTATTACGCCGGACACATACTCGGTCTTAGAAGAATCGAAAAAATTGTAGATAAATACGGCTTTATATTGCGACTTGATATTCATGATTTACACAGTGCTAATAAATGGTTTCACAAATATGGCTATACCGCAGTATTTCTATGCCGATTTGTTCCATTGATTCGCAGTTTAATTTCCATCCCGGCTGGTTTGAGTCAAATGTCTATCGTTCCATTCATTTTATATACAACAGTCGGGACACTCATCTGGAATGCAGTCTTAATTTATCTTGGTATGGTGTTAGGTCAGAATTGGGAAGTTCTACTCCACTATTTCGATCTTTATTCTAATGTGATTTATATTTTAATGGCTGTTATCATTATCGGAGGCATTATCTGGCTCTATCGCAGAAAGAAAAATTAAATGCTGACAAACTTAATATTTATATCATCCTCATCATCCATTATTATTCATATAAAATAAAATTATAGCTATATACACATTTCTGTGTTAAGATGATTTTAATGATATTTATTCATAATTTGAATAAATCAACAAATGAATATCCTAAGACTTATGTCGAAGGGGAGTAGCTCAAGGGGAGACCCTAAGCGTAACGTCGTCATTACGAAGTTTTGGAACTTCCGGCGTTATGGAACAATTACTGTTCAGTGAGACCTTTGCCAATATATTTGGCATGGGTCTTTTTATATTCATTAAAATAAGGAGGAATTATTGTGGATCCAAGTATTTTAATGGCGTATGCATGGGTAGTAATTGTTTTAATCGTTTTAGAAGGTTTACTTGCAGCAGATAACGCAATTGTTATGGCGGTGATGGTAAAGCATTTACCGGAAGAACAAAGAAAGAGAGCTTTATTTTATGGTTTAATGGGAGCATTTATCTTTAGATTCATCTCATTATTCTTTATAACTTTCTTAGCTAAGTATTGGCAGATACAAGCACTTGGTGCAGCATATCTAATCTTTATGTCAATAAAGAGTTTATATACTTATTTCAAAAAGAAAAATCATGTCGATGATGAAAGCGTACCTGATATTGCAGAAGAAGAAGCAATGCCTAAAGGTAGTGGCTTCTGGATGACTGTTCTGAAAGTTGAAGGTGCAGATATCGCATTCGCAATTGATTCAATGTTGGCAGCAATTGCAATCGCGGTTACATTGCCTAAAGTTGGTCCTGACTTCATGGGACTAAACGCCGGACAGTTCACCGTTATGTTTATCGGAGGTATGCTTGGCGTTGTGTTAATGCGATTTGCAGCAACATATTTCATCAAAATTCTGGAAACATATCCTGGACTTGAAGCTGCAGCATTTGCAATCGTAGGCTGGATTGGCATTAAACTTGTCGTGCTTGTATTAGCACATGATTCCATCCACGTATTACCGCATGACTTCCCGCATTCAATGATGTGGCAACTGATCTTCTGGGGTGTATTACTATCAATTTTAGTGATTGGTTTTGTTACAAGTAAACGTGGACAAAGTCATCAGCATTAATCATCACTATACATCTGAAAAATATAAGACTAGGGAATCCCCTAGTCTTTTTATTATATTTTCTATAATACAATAGTGGTAAATATACTGAACGGAGATGATTGTATGCCAGTCGGACCATCATTAAGACAACTACATGCACATAAACAAATTCACGATACAGGGTTAGGCCTTGCTGTGAATATGACAGATGAATTGATCAGAACATACCAAAACGGTACGGAAGAAGAAGTGATTCAGGAAGTGATCGCGCTTGTCGATTTCTGGGATTCACGCGTCATAAGTCACGCAGATGCTGAGGAAGAAGCAGATGGTTTCTATACAGAAGCGGAAAATAATAATCCTGAACTACATGATAAAGTTCAACAACTCACACGTGATCATGATATTATGCGCCAAGTCGTCGCTAAGATTAAAACACAGATGGAAAGCGAAGGATTCTCCACTCAAATTATCGATTATTTTAGAAGTTTGATTATCGTTAATGAAATTCATTCACGTGACGAAGAAGCGTTTTTACTAAAAGATTAATCTCTGACAAACAAGCAAGAGCGGAACTAAATTGTTCCACTCTTGCTTGTTTTATATAATAAACGCTTATAACAATGTATTTACATGCTCACCTAAGAATGTGATATATATTTTGTCATCTTCAATTCTGATGTAGCCCGCTTCAATATAATCATTTAATACTTCATCTAAATTATCTGATGATAATTTAGTTTTACTATGTGCACATATATTGCGCAGTTGATAGCGTGTAATTGCATCTCCTTCATGAAATTTAATCGTATGGACAATATATTTAAATAATTTTACTTCTTCAACTGCTTGCGCGTACTCTTCTTCGAGTTCTTCTTCTTCTGCAATTTCTCTTAAAATTTCTTCAGAAGACATACGTTCCTGTTGTATTGCTGGTTCAAGCAGCACTTCTACAGAATCCGTATGATTTTGTTCAATCTCTACTTTGTCATACACCGTCTCATGTGGTATGAGTTCTGTACGTTCATCAATTAATAAAGATAACTTTTCTTCTTCATTCATCCTTTTACACCCCATTTTATCGTTAATTTATTTTATCATGAATTTGAATTGATTGAAATTCACTCTAACTAGTGGTAGGCTTACTACAGAATTAAATATTTGCTAGGGGTGCCCACAACGGGCTGAGAGGAAATTATTTCCGACTCTTTGAACCTGACTTGGTTAGAACCAACGTAGGGAAGCGTGATTGAATTTTAGTGATTTATTTATACTAATTCCAACACCCACTAGCTTTTTTTAGTTAGTGGGTGTTTTTTTCGAGGTGAAAAGTGTGTTTATCATGATTACATCCCCAAAACCTTCAATCACCGTTCTCAATCAAATCATCCAGGTTCATGATGAAATAGATGGCGTTATTTTAAGGTTTGATGCAGCAGAGAAAGATATTATTCATTTCATAAACCAGCTGATAACAAGAATTCCTAAAGATAAAATTATCGTGCATAACAATCCTAATATTTTATTTGCATGTCATTTAACGAGAATTCACTTTAAAGAAAGTAATTCTGAAATAGATGCCTTTAGAAATAATCATCCGGAAATACAGGTCAGTCAAAGCGTTCATTCTTTGGCATCAGCCAAACACGCTGAATCGCTCGATCTATCATTTGTTTTATTTGGTCATGTCTTCCCTACACCGTCCAAACCTGATTTACCACCCAGAGCAGCAGCTCAAATTGATGCAGTCACTCATATTGATATCTCTGTAGTAGCATTAGGCGGCATCAGCATCAACACAATAAGACAGTTAAACACTAATTTTTCAGGCTTTGCCGGTATCAGGTTATTTACAAACAAGCAAGATTTTCTTGCAGTAAAAAAGGAGTGGTTACTACGTACGACATCGTTGTAATAGGTGGAGGAATTATCGGAGAAAATATTGTGTACGCACTTAAAAGCCATACAGATAATATTGCAATCATAGATGATGTACATGGTTATAAAGCAACACACGCTGCTGGAGGTATGCTCGGGGCACAAAATGAATTTACAGAAGATAGTCCTTTATACAGACTATCTGTGCTTGGTCAGCAAATGATACCTGATCATATTCAGCAACTGGAAAACTTGACTGGATTATCTATTGACCTACAACAACACGGATTGCTTAAAATCGCTTCACCTGGAGATGAAGAGAATCTAAAGACTCAATACGATTTTCTAAATTCAAAGCATAAACAATTTGAGTGGATAGCTTCAAAAGCGTTATCTTCTTATGCGAACGGTTCAATCAATAATACGTTTGAGCAGACAATGTGGATTCCTACAGATGGTCAAGTCAATGCCGGTAAATATTTAACTGTTATAAAGTACGCAAATCAAGATATTCCTCATATTTCAGATCAC
Organism: Macrococcoides bohemicum; assembly: GCF_016865215.1. Lineage (NCBI taxonomy): Bacteria > Bacillati > Bacillota > Bacilli > Caryophanales > Staphylococcaceae > Macrococcoides > Macrococcoides bohemicum. The sequence continues at coordinate 245,498 of NZ_CP054482.1, read as the reverse complement.
GTCAAATCCATTAATTACGTAGATGATAAATATCACTTATCAATAAGTGATAAAACCATCATCTCAGACAAAGTCGTTATTGCAGCTGGATGTAAAAGTGAAGATTTACTTAACATGCTTGATATAGATTTCCCGATGCAAGGCGTGAAAGGAGAAGTCCTGACGTTACATCATCCCGATCTTTATTTAAAAGAAACACTATTCCAGACAAACGGACATTATATTGTCCCTAAATCAGACAATCATTATCTGATTGGTGCAACAACTTCACTTGATACAAAGCAACAACCAAGTGCAGAAGGTGTAAAGTGGTTACTTGAAGAAACGTTTAAACTAATCCCGAAATTACGCGACAGTACCATCGTCAGCATTGATTGTGGATTCAGACCAGATACCACGTTGCATCGACCTGTCCTCGATCAGTTAGATGAAGGATTATTTCTAGCAACGGGACACTACCGCAATGGTATCTTATTATCACGTATTACAGGAGAATTTATGCGTCAAATGATCTTTGAACAAGATGGAGAACTGTATCAACAATTTCAAAAAGATTTTAAGATAGGAGAAATTTATGAAAATATACATTAACGATGAGCCTTTTGAAACAGACAAAACAAATTTATCTGACTTACTCGCAACTTTTACAAGTGATAAAAAGAGGATTGTAGCGCTTGTGGATGATGTTCCCATCGAACAATCTAAATGGCAATCTATCACTTTGAAACCCGAACAAAAATTAGAATTACTAGAATTCGTTGGAGGCGGCTAATATGTTAAAAATAGGACCCTTGGAATTATCTTCTCGTTTAATATTAGGAACAGGCAAGTTTAAAGATGGAGAGACACAAAAGAAAGCAGTTGAAATCAGCGAAACAAATGCGTTAACTTTTGCAGTACGACGCATGAGTTTATATGATAAATCACTCCCTAACCCATTAGAGTCTGTAGATTTGGATAAATACATCACTTTTCCAAATACAGCAGGTGCAAAAACAGCTGAAGAAGCGGTAAAGATAGCAGAAATTGCACGTATTGCAGGTATGTGTGACATGATTAAAGTTGAAATTATCGGTGATGATACAACACTTCTACCAGATAGTATCGAAACATATAAAGCATGTGAGATTCTTTTAGAAAAAGGATATATCGTATGCCCATACATCCCTTGTGATGTCGTCCTTGCAAAAAAATTAGAAGCATTAGGTTGTCATGCTATTATGCCACTTGGTGCGCCGATTGGGACAGGCCTTGGTATCAATGATCCATTAAATCTAAAATATATTATCGATGCAGTTAACGTCCCTGTTATCGTTGATGCAGGTATCGGTTCACCTAAAGGCGCAAGCTTTGCGATGGAACTCGGTGCAGATGCAGTGTTACTCAATACAGCTGTCTCAAATGCAAAAGACCCGATTAAGATGGCTGAAGCAATGAAATATGCCGTACAGGCTGGTCAACTCGGATTTGAAGCAGGACGCATTCCTAAGAAATATACTGCCCAAGCATCAAGTCCTATGGAAGGTCTTGAGTTTCTATGAGCGAACGATTTGATCGACAAATCAAATCACCTGGTTTCGGACAAGCAGCACAAGATAAATTAAGCAGCAGCACATTTCTTATTATTGGAGGCGGCGCATTAGGAAGTACAGTAAGTGAAATGCTTGCTAGAAGTGGTGCTGGACATCTAGTAATTTGCGATATGGATGTTGTATCACTTAGTAATCTACATCGTCAAAGTCTTTTTGATGAAGCAGATAGTGCTGCTTATACTTTAAAAGTTGATGCTTTAGCGTCGCACATCAACCGTATAAATAGTAATGTAAAAGTGACTACGATATCTGAAGAAGTAACAGTAAAGAATATCGAATCCATTATTGAAAAATATAAACCACTTCTCATCGTTGACGGTACTGATAATTTTTCAACGCGTTATATCATTAATGATGCGTGCCATAAACATAATATCCCATGGATATATGGTGCGTGTCTAAATGTATATGGAACTGTTTACGGCATAGAAAATCAACCATGCTTGAGATGCATTCTGCCTAATGAACCTGCTACTGGACAAGATTGTGCTATTTCAGGTATTATGCCACAAACTGCTCACCTCGTTGCAAGTATTCAAGTTTCAGAAGTAATGCATTATATCAGTCATGGTCATTTTTCAGGAAAACTTACAACAATAGATTGTGAAAAAATGATATTTAAAAGTAAAAATATTGATGCCATACACAATCCTGCATGCCCTACATGTACCATTAAAGATTATCCTTCACTTAAACAGTCATTTACCCATGTCACTAAGATGTGTCGAGGGAAATATCAAACACACATACCTTCTTCTTTATTTAATAACATAAACAAACATATTATTCATCAAAATGAACATTTCAAATTACTTTCTTTCATGGATCATAAGATACATCTCCTTAATAATGGCCGTATTATTATATTTGATGTATATTCTAGTAAAGAAGCTATAGCTGTTATTGAAGATTTGATAAAGTATGCACAAAAATAAAAAGACATATAATATATGTCTTTTTATTGTATCTTTCCACCCTATTTGTTATATTGATATATACCGTTTTTTTAAAATGATGTTATAAAAATGTTCATAATTATTATATTAGTATAAAGAAGGGATTACATGAAAAACGCATATCAACTATTCTTACATGACCTAAAAAATATTAAACGCACTCCCAGCTTTATCATCTTACTCATTGGATTATCAATATTACCATCATTTTATGCATGGTTTAATTTGAAGTCCTCATGGGATCCTTATTCCAACACAAAGTATTTACAAGTCGCTGTTATCAATCATGATACTGGAGCGGAAGTTAAAGGAAAAAAAGTCAATGTTGGTAATCAACTTGTCAAATCACTCCATAACAATGATAAGTTTGACTGGAAATTTAAAGATAATTTGAAAGATGCTAATCACAAACTGCGTATGGGGGAATACTACGCAATTATTCATATTCCAAAAAACTTTTCTAAAGATATGACGAGTATTTTTCACAAAGAACCAAAACGCGCCCATATCGATTATAAAGTAAATCAAAAAATTAATGCTATTGCACCTAAGATGACAAATGCAGGTGCTACTGCCATCACTGAATCATTAAACGAAAAATTTGTAGATGCTGCCACAAAAGCACTTTTACAGGAAAGTAATCGAGCAGGCATTAAAATTGAAGATCAGATTCCTCTTTACCACAAGATTGAGAATGCAGTATTTGATGCTGAACGTGCACTTCCGGATATCGAACGCTTTAGAAAGGCTGTAATTAAAATCGATGAACATCAAGGTGACATCACAAAATATGCTGATGAATTCTACAGTTTAAATCAATATCGCGACAAACTTAATGGCGGTGCTGACAAAATCATTGAAGCAAATCAACATGCATCAGATATAAATGCATTAGGTCAGATGATTGTTAAACTTAATAATAACTTACCGCGTATTGAGAATGCATTACAAAGGGCAAATACGATTGAACAAAAGTTTCCAGAAATCAATAATTCTGTGCAACAGGGCATCGAAGCTACTACTAAAGCACAACAGGTTTTAAATCAATCCCAAAATGCTATGCCTAAAGTTCATAACAAGATTAATACTGCCCAGGAAGTAAATAAAAAAGGACAACAGAAATTAAGCACAGTTGATATCAAACCTGCCTACACAGCACTACAAGAAGGGCTGAATGCAATCAATAGCTTAATCGCAGATCAAGCCACTACAACAATAGATATGTTGAATCAGTTAAATGAACTTGCTCAGCAAAAGCCAGGGGCATCTGAGACGCTAACAAAGAATTTAAAAGTATATCAGGATAACATTAATCAGGCTATCCGTTTCAACAATGAGATGATTCGTATTATGAATGATGTGAATGATTTAGGATTTGATACAACTGCAATTTCAAAGGAATTGAATAACGTTAACCAGTCACTTGATGCTCTTAATAAAACAATTTCAAATGCTATATCACAATCTAAGTCAAATCAATCTGTTAATATTAATCAGGGAGCTATTAAATCAGCACAAAACTCACTTAAAGCGTTGAACACTTTCTCTAATACAACAATGCCAGATATTTTTGAAAAAGGACTATCAAGCCTTAGTGGTGACTTAGATTCGATTGCGCAAAAATTAAACACTGCGCAAGCATTTGCCAATAAAGTCGATGGCATATTAATTGAAGCATCCCGTGTTACTAATGAAGCGAATACAACACTGAACCAAATTAACCAACAACTTCCATCACTCGAACAACGCTTCAAACAAATTAATCATACTGCTCAGACAAACTATCCGTTGTTCAAATCAAAGGTTGGTCAGGCAAGCAATTTTGTACAATCTGATTTACCTAGTGTATTAAATGACTTGGAACGCTTGAGTAACTTTGCTGAAAAAGACTTACCTGGTGTATTAAATAAATATGATAGTACATCAAAATTATTAAAGAATAATCTCCCGGGTGCACAAAATGGTATTCATGACCTTGCTCAATTCGCGCGTGATGAACTACCGGCTATCGAAAAAGACATTAAAAAATCTGCCAAAAAACTAAGAAGTTTCGATCATAAAGATACTTTAAATAAACTTGTTAAATTGCTGAAAAATGATATGAAGAACCAATCTGATTATTTTGCTAAACCTGTTCAACTTGATGAAACTCAAGTATTTCCAATACCTAATTATGGTTCTGCTAGTGCACCGTTCTATACAGCATTAGCACTTTGGGTCGGAGCGTTGCTATGTGGTAACTTACTTACTACTGAATTAAAAGATCCGGCGATTAAAGACAAGTTTAGTTTACGTGAAATATATCTTGGCCGAATGATTTTATTTCTTCTAATCAGTATCGCTCAGGCAATAATCGTCGTACTTGGTAACTTGTTTATTTTAGATGCTTATGCAAAGCATCCTGTATTAAATGTAATATTTGCAATTCTTGTTGGACTGGCATTCACAGTTATCGTCTATACGCTTGTAAGTTTACTTGGCAATATCGGTAAAGCAGTTGCCATCATTATTATGGTATTGCAAATTGCCGGTGGGGGTGGCACATTCCCAGTACAAGTTACACCATTGTTCTTCCAGCGTATACATCCGTTCCTGCCATTTACTTACGCTGTAGACTTACTGAGAGAAGCTGTAGGTGGTATCACCCCTGAACTGACATGGTCAAAACTTGGATTTTTATATTTGATCACAGCAATTATTTTTGCGTTCGGTTTAGCCATGAAACCTAGATTTGAACCGATTAAGAAAGGATTCTATGCTCGAAGTCAGGCGAGTAACTTAGTAGAATAAGCACCCTATTATTTTTAAAATATTGTTGATATAATGGCTTTACATGATTAAAGGAGTTTTTCAATTGAATTATCAGGATAACTTATTATTCAAGACATTCATTACAATAGTAGGGTCGTTTCTTATTGCATTTGCATTTAATGTCTTCTTATTACCTAATGATGTATTGAGCAGTGGTATCGGAGGACTTGCTTTACTATTAAATAAATTATTGCATGTTGATGCAGGCCTATTAAATCTTCTATTAAACCTGCCTTTATTGATACTTGGATTTATGAAATTAAATAAATCTGTAATGTACAATACAATACTGAGTGTAATTGTTGTTTCGTTTTTTCTAACTGTCATTCCGACAGAAAGCATCGCAAATGAACTTTTTGTAAATGTAATTTTTGGGGGTGTAATCGTCGGTATCGGTGTTGGTATCATCCTAAAATATTCAGGTACTACAGGTGGCATGGACATCGTAGCGATGATTATAAGTCAAAATAGCAATGTATCTATCGGTCTTATCATGACGATTCTAAATGGTATTATTATTATTTGTTCAGGTTTCTTATTTGACTGGAACCTGGCGCTGATGACTTTACTTTCAATATATATTACCGGCAAGACTGTTGATACAATCTTTACATCCAATATTAAATTAACCGTTAATATTATCACTTCTAACTATGAAGCGGTTAGACAAGGTTTAATTGATGAGATTTATCGTGGTATCACTGTGACAGATGTTTATGGGGGGTATTCTAACGATCAGAAACACATGATTACAATGGTGCTTACACGTTATGAATTACCTAATGTCATCAAGATTGCTAAAACTCACGATGAAAATTGTTTTATCAATGTTTATGAAACAACCGAAGTTCATGGAAATTTTGCACGTAATCAATAAAAAAACAAAGCACACTGTATTCATTTACAGTGTGCTTTGTTCATCTATAATATTTTTAAAAAAATTTATTTCATCTATAGTACATTGCTTTGCATTCGATCTTCTAATATCCATTTGAAAGTTGTGTTGCGCAAAAAAGTCACCTCTACCATACTCTCTGTATATCGTTTTAATACCACTTCTTCTCAGATAAAGAAGTATTTCTGGTGCCTTACCCACAAGCAAGTCATTTACACTACTTGCAACAAAAGTAGGAGGAAAATTTTTATCAATAAATGGTTCACAGTTAATTTCATTTTGTTTCTTGTGAAAATCTTTACCAACATAATCCTGCATTAAACCTCTAACCATAAAGCGTGTAAAGGATTTTTTCTTTGCAATCGCTATATCGATTGCATTAAAGAAACCGCAGTTAATAGCAATACCCAACACATTAATAATTGGTAGCTCTATCTGAAAAAATTGATGGTATCTAGGATTATTAAGTATCGTCACATATTGCGCCATAATTTGAGCACCTGCCGAATCGCCTATCATAAATAACTGGTTAATATTTAAACTGTATTGTCCATGGTTTTTATGTAACCAGTGCATACATTCATTAAGCTGGACAATCGGTGTAGGATACTTCAGCTTTGGCGCTAAGTCGTAATCATAGCTTACTACAGCAAAACCATGTGATGCGAGCGTCATGCAATATGCTTCATATGTTTCTTTTGTAGAATATACATATCCTCCACCATGAATATTAACAATGATAGGATAGCGTTCCTTGCGATGATATGGATAATAAATATTCAGCGTTGCATTCTTTTTACGATTGGTATATGTAATATCTTTTATAGCACGGACTCCATCAGGCTTCTCATTAAATATATCTTTATACTGATCCATCGTCTTAATAAATGTGTTAAATAACATTGATTGAATCGTCACTCTTGTCACTCCATTATTTATCTTTTGATAACGCCTTGTCCTTAGAAGTTTTCTTTTGAGTAGGCAGCAAATCATTTAAATGCTTACCTTTTGAACCTTCAACTTTCATCTCTACACCACTATTATACGCAGCACGTGTAATGAGATGTCCAGCGACAGGACTTGTTAAATATAAGAAAAATATACCGAGCAACAACCGAAAACTCACATAACCATCATTGACGATAAAATAAACGAAAACACCGATTAACGTAAGTAATACAGCAAGTGTGGAGCTTTTTGTCGCTGCATGACTTCGTGTATAAACATCTTTAAATATCAATATGCCTATTGCGCTAATAAGTGCCATAATACTACCTACAAAAATAACAATCGAAAGAATGAGATTGATACTATCGTTTACGTTCAAAGATAACACCTCGCTCGATAAATCTTGATGTTGCGATTGTACTGATAAACGACAATACACCAATAATTAAAATCGCTTCTAAAAATAGCGTCGTATCCATGATTAAACATATAATACTCACACTCGACATTACCATCGCACTAATACTATCGAAAGCTACTACTCTATCCGGTAAGGAAGGTCCAGCAATAACACGATATAACACGATCATTATAGCAATACCATATATCACTAGTGCAGCTTGAATCAGTATCATACTCATGTTTCTCCTACCTCCTTAATAACGCGTTCATAACGTTTAATAGATTTTAATAATTTCATATTTTCTGATGGTGTCGCATGTAATGTATGGATAAATAATTTCTTATTATCATGTGATAAACGAAGCACTACTGAACCTGGTGTTAATATAATCAGCATCATTAAACTTGTAATTTCCCAGTTCTTCTTCATCGATGTATTATATGTGACAACCCCCGGAGCAATCCTGTGCGGAATAAATAAGATGTGATACATCGTTGAAAGACTTGAGCTCATAAGTTCATAGTTGAAGATCAAAACAAGCTTTAATAAAATCATTACCTTCCATAAATAGAACTGATGTCCGAAAAAACGATGTATGATGTAGAGAATAATAATACCGATTAAATATCCTTTTATAAACGTTGATAAATAGATTTGATCTTCATCCACCATAAGCACCCAAATCATAGCGATAAATAAATTTAATACAACCTGTGCGATAATCTTATCCTCCCATCATGACATTTTCTACATATCGTTCGTAATGAATTGCTGATAAATGTTGTTGTAACGGTGTAGCAAAAATAGATATCATACAAGTGATGACTAATACCACGCCAATTACAGTCAACTTCTTACTATATGGTTTATTTAATTCATGTCTTTGTGCATCGTTCAGCTGAACACAAGATCGATTCTCTTCTCCAAAGAACAAAGTGATAAACATACGCATCATCGCAAACATTCCTACGAAAGTACCAATAACCATTACTATTGCATAACCTAGTGGATGCGCGTCCATACCAGCTTGCAGTATCAATAATTTCCCGGGAAATCCTCCTGTAAAAGGCATTCCTCCTATCGCAAATACAAAAAATAGCATAATCATGGCAGTAACTTTAGCATGATAAAATAATCCTTGTTTATATTTCATATTGATAAGTCCAAATCTTTTTACGATGAGACCTGCTAAAAGAAATAAACAAGATTTTACCAACATATCATTGAACGTATACATCACTGCACCATCTATGCCTTTTTGACTAAATGTAGAAATGCCATAATAGATGATTCCTATAGATAATATAATCTGGTAACAAAACATCAATTTAATTTCTTTGTATTTGATAACACCTAACATACCGATAATGACTGTAGCAGTAGCCATATATAAAATAATAGGTGATAACATGGACTGATAAGGTACAAAGATTACTGTTGTTGTTCTTATCATCGCATAGACGCCTACTTTAGTTAATAATGCCGCAAATACTGCACCAATTTCGTAAGACAACACACTATAAGATCTTGGTAGCCAAATAAATACAAATAATGCTGATTTTAAACTAAATACTACGACAAATAATAAAACGATGACGGCATGTTCAGGAATAAACCCAGCTTCCTGCATTCGCATTCCTAAATGAGCGAAATTTAATGTACCATATACACGATACAAAATTCCAATACCAATCAGAAAGACCCATGAACCAATTAAATTTAATACAACGTACGTAATACTCGCCTTAAACTGATATTTTTTCTTACCGACAACAATTAATATAAACGATGACAGTAACATAACTTCAAACATTACAAATAGATTAAAGATATCGGCAGTTAAGAAAGACCCGTTTACACCCGCAAGAATAAATAAAATAAAAGGTACTGTTAAGTCATTGAGTTGGTTAATATATTGGAAATATAGCACAACAATCACTACAACGATACTCACAATAACGAACAATAAACTCATCAGATCCCCGTAAAGTTGGATTCCATATGGTGCACTATAACCACCTAAACTTAAAATAATAGGTTTTTCTATAGAAGAATAAGCTAAGACAATAGTAGTAATCAAACTTATAGATAATATAGCAATAGCAATGGTATATATTCTTTTATCCTTTAAATACGTAAATACACCTAATAATATAGGAATTAATACAGGTACAATCAATAAATTACTCATCTGTACCTCCTAAACTATCAACTTGATTATCTTTATTCATTTGATAGTTTCTATATACTAAAACTAATAGCAGTGCGGTTGTTGCAAAACTTATTACAATGGCAGTTAATATGAGTGCTTGTGGTAAAGCATCAACATCAGGAGTATGGTCATCAATAAAAGGTAAGTCACTTCCCGGATAAGACATTGAAATTAAATATAAATTTGCTGCATGACTTAAAACACTCGTACCAAGTACAACGCGAATTAAATTTTTAGACAAAACTAAATTTACGCCTACATATACTAGTATTGCAGTAATGATTGTTAGTATCGTCATTTTACATCACCACTAATCGATAGAAGTATAGTCATCACGACGCCTACAACTGTAAGAAGAATGCCAAACTCAAATAATGTAACGCTCGACAAATGCAATTCGTTCAGCACAGGTAAGTGAATATATATGTCTTCATGATTTAAAAATGCATGTCCAAAAAATATAGGTACAACCATAACAGTTAATGAAATGATAATGCCAATAGAAATTAATTTATGAAATTCAAAAGGTAATAACTTACGTGTTCTCTTAGCATCAAATGTCAGAAACATCAGGATGAATGCTGAACTAAAAACTAATCCACCAATAAATCCACCACCTGGTGCATTATGACCATTAAAGAAAATATAAAATCCAAAAGTTAAAATAATAATAATTACAATTTTTGAAATACTTTCTAATAATAAATCATTTTCCTTCATGAGTAGCTCCTTTCTTCAATATCGTATAAATCCCAAAACCAGCAATCATAATAACGATACCTTCCAGCATCGTATCGAAAGCTCTGAAGTCTCCCAATATCGCATTGACTACGTTTTTTGCACCAGCAAGTTTATAACTATTGTTATAGTACGTAGAAATCGTCGCGAATGCTTCTGTCTGATTACTTTGAACCATCACTAAGAATACAATTGCAGCAATTGCAAATGATATACCATGTCTCAATAGTTTATACAGTATATTCGGCGCTTCTTTCTCCAGGTTAGGTAAATGGTAAAAACAAGCTAAAAATAAAACTGTCGTAATCGTTTCTATAACAAGTTGCGTTAAAGCAAGGTCAGGTGCCTTAAGCTGCATAAACAAAATACTAATGCCGTAACCCACTAAACCAATCATTACTACTGCTGTCATCCTACTTTTAACGAACAGAAGCCCTAATGCACTAATAATCATCATGACACCAACTATGACAGTAAAAGCAGTTATTTCGTACTTAATTGACCAGCCGAAATCAATATTAGCAATTAAGTTAGGTAATATTAATGCAGCAATAAATATATAAAGATATATTGCATAAACATTTAATGTCCCAGTCATCAGTATCGATAATGATTGAGAAGCAATATATTCTTTCGACCTTCCAATAAAGTGATATGCCTTGTTAAGTGATAAATGATCAAATGCTGCATATAGATGCTGATATAAACCAGTTTTAAGTACTGCAAAGCCACTTAAAAATATCAATAAAGTCAGCATTAGGGGTGGTGTAAATCCATGCCACGCTGAAACATGCTTTAAATTTAAATTGACTTGCTCTGAAACAATCGGACTGATAAACAGCTCCTGAACTTGATTTGGAATAAAGAATAGAATAACCGTAACGATCATAAGTAAGATACCGCTTATATCAATTAATGGAGATAACACTTTAGTCTCAACAGTACGTTCTCCCATAAATGGTCGAATGATTAACACAAAACAGTATATAAATGTTCCGATACTGCCAATGACTGATAATATTAAAATAATGTATAGTATTACATGTTCATTTCTCATTTCATACAATGCAGTAATCAACATCTCTTTAGAAATAAAACCACTTAAAAACGGTAATCCGGCCATTGCTAGAGCTGAAATAAGCATAGTAATGAAAGTTACGGGAAGATTATGTCTTAAACCAACGAGCGTATTCATATTCCTTGTACCTGTAGCTAAATCTACAATGCCTGTTCCCATAAAAAGGGTTGCTTTATAACATGCGTGACTCAAAACAAGCAAAAGTAATCCATTATAAGCATAATCTCTAATATGGAAGTCACTCTGTGGAAAAGCGATGATACCGATTAATATAACCATCATGCCTAACTGACTAATTGTAGAATAAGCAAGCAATGCTTTCATATCATGCTTAGAAATAGCTACAACGCTACCCATTACCATCGTAATAATACCTACAATAAGCAATACGTAAGCGAGAAATTCATTGTCTATGTATAGGGGTAATAATTTAATCAATAAATAGATTCCAGCCTTAACCATCGTAGCTGAGTGCAGTAATGCACTTACAGGGGTAGGTGCCTCCATTGCATCCGGCAACCATATATGAAAAGGAAACTGAGCTGATTTACTAAATGCTCCTACCATAATGAGAACTATACTAATAATAAATGTAGTATCTTTGCTGAAATTACCGGATAATATTTGATCAATTTGTGCGGTACCGGCAATATTGTTTAATAGTAATAAACCAATCAACATAATACTTCCGCCAAGAATCGTAATTACAAATGATTTCAGGGCACCTTGATATGATGGTGCTTTATTGTAATGAAAAGCAATCAACAGAAAAGAGGCTACACTTGTTAGCTCCCAGAATAAATAAAGAATAATTGTATTATTAGCTAGTACGATACCGTACATCGCGATAATGAATAACGTTAAACTTGAATAAAAGTAACCGTGTCTTTCATATTTCTTCATATAAAATAAACTATAAAAAATCACTAAAATACTAATTGATGAAATAATAAAAAAGAAAAATAGAGATAAAGCATCAAGCTTTAACGAGAAATATATTCCCGCTTCGGGTATCCAGGGAATTGAATTTGTGGTTTGTCGTGGTGTCAATAAAATGATAATAAGAGAGATAATCGGGAACAATATTGAAATGATACCGATCATAGTTTTTGGAATGAATTTTTGAAACAGTTGAATACAAAAAATTGTGACAAGACCTAAAATCAATATACTAAATAACATCGTTCACATCCTTTAATTTCAGATTTTTATTTCTATACGTTTATTATCAGGTGGCAAGACATCAATAAAACGATACGTTTCCGCCTTTGTCTGATGTCCCAGTAAATGCATTAAATCATAAATATGTACGCCTTGAAGGTAAGCATGGTAAGCAAAAGTTTTCTTCAAAGCTTGAGGACCAATTGAATATTCACACCCAATTGCATCTGCTGCTGCATTGAGAATTCGATGAAATTGCTGTCTTGTCATCGGGGATTTTGTTTTAATCGATTCGAAGATATAGTCACCAGATGACTTTTCTTTTATGTAAGTGTCTAATATTGTACTATCTTCTGGATTTAAATAAATCGTATAGCCTTGAATTTTAAATATATAATTGCTGTTGTATTTCATTAAATCTTCAACTTTTAAAGATAGAATGTCCTGAAGCTTCAATGGAACATTTATACCAAGTAAAAATAATAAATAATCCCTTGTTCGCTCTTTTAAAAAATATGACTTAATCGATTGAATGTCATCGACTGATTTAATAGGTTGTGATTTTATCATACCCTCCTCCTATGTTACATAAAAATCATATCAAATATTTTTGTAACATTCAAAAGTGTTGCTTATAAAATTTAAAATTTTTCATAAATACATTCCATAATAAAACCAGGCGAACTATAAAAGTAATGTACTTTTATAGTTCGCCTGGTTTCTTATAAGCTAATTCGTCAATTCTAGCTCTGTTTCATTTCGTCAATTACTTTTAACTATATTAAGCACCGAGTAATATAGGTGTAAGCACGGGGATGATTACGACAACAATTACACCTACAATTACTAGAGCGATACTTGCCATTGAAGTTTCTGTTTCGCCTAATTCTGTAGCTGCAGATACGCCTAATGCATGACCACTCGTTCCTAAAGCAAGTCCTCTTGCAATTGGATTACTGATTCTGAAGAAACGAAGCATCTTATTACCTAACGCATAGATGATAACAGCATTTAAGATTACAGCGAGTGATGTTAATTCCGGAATACCACCGATACCATCTGAAACTGGTAAGGCGATTGCAGTTGTTGCTGCCTGAGGTAACATAGAAGCAATAATTTCTTTACCAAATCCGAATAACTTCGCTACTCCATATATACCAAAGATAGCACCTGTTGTCCCTAATGCAATGCCTCCAATAATGTGTAACCAATATTTTTGTAATACATCACGTTTTTTGTATAACGGAATGGCAAAACAAATTGTAGCTGGTTCTAAAAAGAAGCTAATAATGCTCCCACCTTTGTTGTACGTATCAAAATCAATACCAGTAATCGCGAGAAATGCAATACCAAAAACCATGCCTACAAACAATGGTGCGAATAAGAAGAATCCGTTTGATTTTTTAAATAAGATTTGTCCGATAACAAATGGTACGATTGTAAGTAATATCCCAAAGTATACTGTGTTAACTCCTAAGTGATCTAACATTGTCATGATTAACGCACCTCAGCTTTACGATAATTTTTTACTTCTGTTTCATTTTTTACAGAAGATTTCTCTTTACGTTCAGTTGTCATAACAATCATTTGTGAGAAGAATCCTGTACATAATAATAATAATAATGTTGAAATGAAGATTAATCCGATAATTAAAAATGGGTGTTCACTGATAAGACCAAGTGATTTCACAACCGATATACCTGCAGGAACGAATAATAATCCGATGTTATCCGTTAATGCTGTACCTACACGTTCTACTTGTCCTAATTTAACAATTCCTGTGCTTAAACAAATAAATAATAATACGAGTCCAATTACTGATGCAGGCATCGGTATCGGCATAAATGATTCGATAATCTTAGAGATAAGTAATATTACTGATATCACGATGGCTTGATGAAAAAAGTTATACGTTTTATTGTTTGTCATTGTAATGACCTCCCGATATTTATCTTGAGTTCATCATACAACGAAAAATGCTGAATAAAACGTTTTCATGGCGAAATGCAAAAATTGATAGTTGAAATGCAAAAAGATAGGGCTAAAATTATTTTAGCCCTATCTCATGTTTAAACTGCTTAATATATGATCTGGATACTTGTAGCTTCACATCTTTTGTCAGTTTCACCTGATACGTGTTATTGAACCATAGCTCTGCTGATTTTATGTGGTTTTTATTAATAATACTTGAACGATGTATACGCATAAATATATCTTCTGGCATTTTTTTCTCAAAAGCACTGAGCGGTTCATTAATTATATATTCATTTGTTAATGTGATGATATGTAATTTACCTTCTTCAACATATAATGCAATAATATCATGCGTATTAATTACATATATTTTATCGTCTATCTGAATAGAAATAGTCGCCGTGGACTGTTTCGTTTCTTCTGTATGCCCTTTTTGCACTCTACTTTGTGCTTTTTCAAGCGCTGCTGCTATTCTTTTCATTTCAAAAGGCTTTAATACATAATCTAGTGCATTTAATTCAAATGCTTTCACTGCAAATGTATCATGGGCAGTTGCAAATACGATCAATGGCGGAGTTTTCATTCTATTAATCTTCTGTGCTAAATCAAGTCCACTTTCATTGATGAGATTTATATCTAGAAATAATAAGTCATAAGTATCTGCAAGTAAGGCTGTTAACGTTTCTTCAACCGAATCCGCTTCTTCTATATCGTGACTGTCATCTATCTTATTAATGAGATACATCAATTCATTGCGCGCTAACGGTTCATCATCGACGACTAATATTTTCACTTATAATAACTCCTCTCTTTCATAAGGGATATGCGTATAAAATTTCGTTCCATGCTCTCCAGTGATAAATTTCAATTTCGCATCACTATTATATAGTCCCACTAATCGTTTATTTAAATTTTCTAATGCACTGCCGGTACCAGATGTAGAATTTACTTCAATAATTCCTATTTTATCACGCTTCTCTTTTAGAATGCCGTTTCCATTATCTGTTACAGAGATTTCAATTTCATCGATATCTTTTCTAACAACGACATCAATATTATTACCAGTTTTACGATTATGGAAAGCATGCTTGATGGCATTCTCTACTAGAATCTGAATGATAAATGGCGGTACTTGTGCATTGACACAATCTTCTGCTATCTCAAAATGAATATTGAAGCGATTTGGAAATCTTGCTTGCTCAAGCGATAGATAAGCTTCTACTTGTTGAATTTCTTTTTCTATCGTAATGGTATTTTGTCTTGCACCTTGTAAATTAGATCTGAAGAAATTACTCAAATTCAATAATAATTCACGTGCTTTTTCACTGTCTACGCGTATAAGGGCTGAAATTGTATTCATCGCATTAAAGAAGAAGTGTGGATTAACTTGTGCCTGTAAAGATTTAATTTCCGCATCTTTTAACAACTTACTTTGCATTTCAATTTCACCAAGTTCAATCTGACTAGAGAAGATATCCGCTAAACCTTCCGCTAAACGGCGTTCAACGTATGTGAGCTTTTTACTATCTGTAAAATATAGCTTTAAAGTACCAACTACTTCTTCATTAACATATAAGGGAATAACAATGGCACCTTCTAACGGACAACCTGGATGCGTACAACCAATTTCTTCTGTTGTATGTGCTTCTTTTATCTCACCTGAGCGTATGACCTCTTTTGAAAGGTCTGTAATAATTTTCTTTTTCGGAACGTGATGATCGCTTGCTGCTCCGACATGCGCTAATATATCCGTTTTATTTGTTATTGAAACGGCAGACACTTTCATCAGATCTTTAATAATTTGAGCCGCTTCAGTTGCACTCGATTCATTTAATCCTAATCTGAAATAAGGTAATGTCTGATTGGCTAAATTTAAAACTTCATGCGTCTGTACAGCTTTCATATGCTGTTCCTGTTGTAACGTTGAAATAATAATAGATAAAAATATTGCGGTACCCAAACTGTTAATGAGTGTCATCGGTAAAATAATAATTGATACTAAATTCAAAGCATTATCAAAATTTGAAGCAAAACTGATAATACAGATCATTTGAATGAGTTCCATAACAATTCCAATAATCATTCCCTGAATAATTGTAGGATATTGATTGTTCTTTCTCGCTCTATGCCCAAAATATCCAGAGACTAAACCGATAATAATCGAAGAATAAACGTATGTATATGCATCTATGCCTCCTATTAAATACCTGGAAATTCCAGATACAATACCAACAGTAAGACCTACGATTGGACCACCTACAAGCCCTGCAACACTAATCGTTAATACGCGTGTATTAGCAATCGCGGCATCATCTGAAATCGTTCTGAATATTTGGCTGGATACAACATGATTATCTCGTATCTCAACACCTGTAAAGTTAGAGACAACAGCAAATAAACCAAAAATGATAATTAACTGTATTTGTGACGATAATTTTTCGCGTTCGCTCATCACCTTTTTAAAATGTGGTATGTTCATTAATATATAAGCCACAAGTATAATTAACCCAACACGTTCAAGTAATAAAATAAATAGTCCTAACATGAGCGCCCTCCTTATTCATCAACATTATAACCATAATCAAAACAAAAAGGATAGGTTCCCCCTATCCTTTTCATATATCTATTTTTCGACAACCTTAATAATTTCATCTGTAACCACTTTAACCATCGCTTTTATACCTGGGTACTCAAGATGAATCCCATCTGGGGCAAAGTATTCCGAATGGCCTTGTGAAACTTTATACCAATCTATAATGTGTACATTTTTATATTTTTGTGAAAAACGATACATCTCTTCATTGACATGTGCTTCATAATCTTTCGGGACACGGGCAGTCACTAAAAATACTTGTGCTTTATTAAATTTCTTCAGTATTGTATTCATCTGAATGTCTTCAAAATCTCCATTCGTACCTAAATAAAGCACAACAATGGCATCTCTTCTATTAAAATCTGTATATTTATCTGCCACAGGAATAGCTTTATAAATATTTCGTCCAACTTCTCCATCAATTGTAGCATTAGGAAATACTTTTCTAATCTGATAATCAATATCTACGAGCACCGAATCTCCTATTAAAAGAGGGGTGTATGGATAAACTTGCGTGATTTCAGTAGATGGTTCTGACACATTATTTATTTGTAAAGGTGATATGCGTTTTATAGCTGGTGTGATTGATTTTGTTTGAGTTATGACAATCTTTTCATTATTTGGTGACTCTGCTTTCACCGTTTTAATTAAATAAGGTGTTGAAACTAGTAAATATAGACTTAATAGTATTGTTATAAATGCTTTAAATGATTTCACATCTATAAAAGTCTTTAATCCTTTTTTTCTAAATGGTTGTTCAATCAATTGATAACTCAATACTGCCATAATTACTGTAAGAATGATAGAAATAACATGAACATACCATGGAATTTGTCCCTGTATAAAATGAGATTGCATCAAAACAATGATAGGATAGTGCCATAAATATAAACTATATGAATATCGACCAATCCACGTTAGCACTGGTAAGCTTAAAAATTCCGACATCAATGTATCAGGATGAACACTAGACATTATAAATAACAAAGTGAATATTCCTAGTATGTATAAGCCTCCCTGAAATACTGATGCACTATGCTCGGTAAACTGAAAAAATGATCGCACTAAAAAGATTGCGCCAACTAATCCTATAATTTCGATAACCCAAACGATTACTTTAGGTGGATTTTTCTTCAATTTATATGCAGGCCATATCAGTGCCAGCATTGCACCTAACAATAATGTCTGAAGGCGTGTATCTGTACCAAAATAAATACGGGAAATGCTCTTTGACGGATCGTAGAGCATCCACATTATTGCCATCGAAATCAATGACACAATCAAAAACACAACAAATATATTAGATTTTTTCTTAAATATTTTAAATAACATCAATAAAACAAAGGGGAAAAATAGATAAAATTGTTCTTCGATAGCAAGAGACCACAAATGTTTCAACGGGCGAGGTTCAAGGCTCTGAAAATAATCCAGACCATCAAAAATATACCACCAATTTGAAACATATAATAACGCAGCATACATATCTTTTTTCACTTGAAATAACAATGCTCGATCAAAGAAGATAATATACTGTATGACGATAAACATCATAAATAGAACTGGAGGCAATAGACGTTTAATACGTTTATACCAGAAATGAGCTAAGTTGATAGATTGATCAGCTTCGTATTCTTTAATAAGCAGTGTGGTAATTAAATATCCAGAGATAATGAAAAAAGTATCTACACCTAAAAATCCTCCTGGCAACCATTTCGGATTAAGATGAAATATTATAATCGCAATTACTGCAATTGCACGCATGCCGTCTAAACCAGGAAAGTATTGTTTATTCATTGTAAAACAGACCACCTTTTTAACATAAACGTAACATAAATGAAATACTTTATTAATAATACAATTATTTCTATAAATTTACAACCCAAATTATGTTGTAATATGTTTAAATTTGTCATGTTTTCAACTTTCACTGTAGCATGTTTACATTAAAATATAAAAATTTCAATCTATTTTATTTATGATATTAATTACGATTTAGAATTTCATATCATTGGGAAATTCTATAATCAAGTTAGCCACCTACGGTGTGCTTTAAAAAATAAAAAATGAGCCATGTGCATCCATGTTAATATTGTAGTTACCACAACAAACAATAAGGAATGAATGCAAATGACTCATCTAAATGGTACCACTAATCATGTTAAAGGAAAACACTTAACTGAATTTGAAAGATATCAAATTCAGGTTTTGAAGAGTGAAAATTATTCAAATCGTGCTATTGCTAAAATTTTGAATAGAGCACCTCAAACAATTAACAATGAGATCAATAGAGGAACTGTTAAACAAATTAAGCGCGTAGTTTCTAATGGTAAAGAATATTTTTATGATTATGAATGCTATTTCCCTGATGTTGCTCAACTTAAATATGAAACAAATCGTATGAATTCTTACAGGACTCCAAAACATCAGCTATCTCATGCTTTTATTGATTGGGCTGATAAGATGATGTTGAATAAAAAATGGTCTCCCGATGTCGTAGTTGCCTATGCTAAAAAGAATAATATTTTTTGTGATTCTATTATTCCTTGTGTTTCAACACTATATAACTGGATTGAAAGAGGAATTATGAAGACCTCTAATATCGACCTTATAGAGAAGATTTCACGAAAACCAAATACAAATAGAAGACCTAGTCGAAAAAATAAAAAAGTATTAGGAAAATCTATCGAAGATAGAAGTCATGAAATCAATTCTAGAGATGTCTTTGGTCATTGGGAAATAGATACTGTAATTGGTTCTAAACTTAAAAATGAAAAAGCGTTACTTACACTTGTTGAAAGACAGACACGATTTGAAATCATCGTTCCTATTAAAAGTAAAACTAATGATGCTGTCACATTAGCATTAAGTCAATTAAAAGATCAAATAGGTAATTCATTTTCACGAATATTCAAGTCTATTACTTCTGATAACGGATCAGAGTTCTGTGACCTTACAGAGACATTACCTGATACTGAAATATACTTTACGCACCCTTATTCATCATGGGAACGAGGTACTAAAGAAAACCACCATAAATTCATTAGAAGGATAATCCCTAAAGGAATCAGTATGGGATCAGTATCTGATGAGATAATTTATCGTATCCAAAACTGGATGAACAATTATCCCAGAAAAATTCTAGATTACGAAACACCTACATACCTGTTTCTGAAGTCACTAAAATCCGAAGGATTATTAAGTGAACCATTAAGTTACTATCTCTATTAATTTGGATGTTGTGGCTAACTTGCAATTGAAATTTTCGATTTCATATCATTATAACTGATAGTAAATAATAATAATGAATAAATTACAGCCACCGATTCAAAGGAATCGGTGGCTGTAATTTATTCATTATTATTAAAATTTAATCTATATTAGAAAGTTTTTGCTAAACTTTCAGCTTTTTCAATTGCTGCAGCTTTGATTGATTCTGCTTGTTCTGGTTGTGCGTTATGACCTTCAATGATAATCTCTTCAACACTTGGAATACCGAAGAAGCCTAAAATTGTTTGTAAGTAACGGTTACCCATTTCGAAGTTTGCTGCTGGACCTTCTGAATAGTACCCACCACGTGCTTGAACGATAACTGCTTTCTTATCTGTAAGTAAACCAACTGGACCTTCAGCAGTATATTTGAATGCTTTTCCTGCTACGGCAACTGCATCAATATAAGCTTTAACGATTGCAGGGAATGATAAATTCCACATCGGAGTGACGAATACATATTTATCTGCAGCAGCAAACTCATCACTTAATTCGTTTAAGCGTGTTACTTTTTGTTGCTCAGTTTCAGTTAATGTTTCGAAAGCTTCTCCTGATTGTAATTTACCCCAACCAGCGAATACTTCTTTATCAATTAATGGGATAAACGTCTCATATAAATCGATGTGTTTAACTTCGTGATCTGGATGAGCTGCTTTATAACTTTCAATAAATGCTTTCCCGGTAGCCATTGAGAAAGAAACTGTTTCATCATTAGGATGTCCTGTAATGTATAATACTTTAGTCATGTGTAATAACTCCTCTTTTGTGTTTTTTTGGTTTAATTTTTATACCTGGTATATTTATTATATTATAATTTGCAAAATAGTCAACTAAAATGTTAATTTTTAAGCTATAAAAAAATCCGGGGTAATATTCCCCGGTTTCAAATTTATTATTTTCTCCAGAAAGTTGTAACTTCCTTTTTATCTTCTATATTGTATTCAATTATCTCTTTCAATAATTCATAATCAATTTCCTGGTCCCACTTCACTTTAAATAGACCAGCAGTTTGAGCGTATCCAGCTTCTGCTATCTTATCTTTAAAGTGCGCCATCGTTTGACTTTCCGGTGCTATTGAAATATGTGCTTTCGCTATACTGACACCCAGTATAAAAGTACCGTGGTCTGAATACATCGGTGTATTCCATTTATACTCACGTTCTAATTCTGGAAAATTTGTCTCAATCCATTCAAATAAATCCTGAATCTTACCAAGATGGTTAATGTTTGTTAATTTATTATAGAATGGTTCAAATTTATGCATAAATGCCTCCATTATCATTATTTTTTATTGTAGCATGTCTTCAAATGTCCAGCCTTTATCAGTCAGGACTTGTTTGTAAAATGGATCTTTGCCAATTAATTTTATATGATCTCCAATCGCTTCAACTTCATCTAAGTGATGTGTTGTTAAAATGATGAGTTTACTTTGTTTCAGCTGATTAATAAGTCGATGAATGTCATATCTCGATTTCAAATCAATACCAACAGTAGGTTCATCCAAAATAATTATATCCGGATTTCCAAGTAAGCCGATCAACATATTAACTTTACGCTTCGTTCCCCCGGAAAGTGACTGAACTTTCGCCTTATCTTCGCGAAGATTTAAAGCATCTTTATAAATATTTAGTAGATTATCATCGATAGAAGAAGTATACAGCCCTTTAAAAAACTTTATATTATCATGTACCGATAAATGTTCAAATAAAGCGATGTCCTGAGGAATATAGCCTAAATGGTTCTTTAAAGTTTTATGACTCAGGTCCTTACCGAAATAAATAATTTCTCCTGTATCTTGAGTTTCTAGCTTAGCAATCATGCGTAACAAGGTAGATTTTCCAGCACCATTCTCACCTAACAGGATTGTAACAGCCCGCTCTTCAAAAGTTGTATTCAACTGATTAAAAATTTCTTTTTTTCCATAACGCTTAGTTAAGTTTTTAACTTCTATCATATGTTCTCTCCTATCGCCTGCAACATATAGATGGTTACGAGCACCAATGTGAAAGTGATGGTCATAAATAGACGGTGACTCGTAGTATTGATTTTAAAGAGCAATAAACTTATTACGCATTCAAAAATAAGTGTGAATAATAAGCATACACAATAAAACATGACACTCATCATTTGATTCATAATCGCTGCTGCAATTATAATCGATAACATAATAATCACTGTGTGAATTGTGATATATATGATATGTAAGAACAACTTTGTCTTATTAAACATATACATGCGTTCAAGTGCGGCATTCTGTTTTAGACGATGGTGTAATATCACTTGTACAGATGATACAAATAAAATAAGCGCGAATATTGTACTTAGAGAAATTGACCTGTCTTGTGATTTTGAAACGGCAATTTGTTTCATACGACTTTCTGGTGTTTTCTGATAATACATCTTCTTAACTTCTTCAATATTTACTTGCCTCTCTTTATCAATATGATATTTCACAATATAAGGAATCTGAGCTTCAAATAATGTTTTACTTACTATTTCCTGGGCAATAGCTCCAATAAAGTCGTCACGATAATAAAGCTGAATCGTATCTCGTAAAGATCGTTGCTTTACTTGCTCATTGAAACCTTCAGGAATTGATAAACTTATCACGGCTTCTTTAGCTTTTACACGATCTTCTATAAAACTTTCTTCATCACCAATTATTTTAACTGTCATATCATGATTATTTTTAAGCATTGCAATCAACGATTCTGATGATTGAGAATGATCTAAATCCTGCACAGCTATCGGCATTCTAAACACTGCATTCATTTTTTGTTGCATTATAAAACAAGTGAGTAACATACCAGCAATCAGCAATGATAATAATACGTATGATTTCCATTGTTTTTGCACAACGAGGTATAAGATAGATTTCATCGTCTATACCTCCATATCAGCTGTATCATCAATAGAATCAGTAATACAAAACAAATAACGTAGAACAAACCAGGTGTCTTAATAAAATAGTTATTTAATATTAATTCCAGCACTTTATTAAAGATATGACTAAAAGGCTGATGATACAAGATACCGCCCAATACATCTTTAAAGTAAATCGAAGGTATCGTTGCTCCGGAAAGTAGAATGATAAGACCTGTTATCATTACTTTAAGAATCAATTGAATCGTTTCATTATTAACGAGTTCAATAAGCATCATCACCACAAAAATCATTATGAGATATAATAATAAAATAATTAAAAGAGGCATTAGGTTATAACTTTCAAAAGATACATCTAAATATTTCAATAAAAGATATAACACTATAATAGAAAATATAAATGTATACCATACACTTATTAAACCGCGCGTCAATGTTAGTTTTTCAAACGAAAAATGAAACAGTGATAAACGTTCCTTCAATGCATGTGCCTGATTCATCTTCAAAATATTAAACAGTGATAAAAATAATACATAAATACTGATAAAATAAACTGAAACAGTATAATACTGATAGTTATCGTAAAGTTTAATCGCTTGTTCATCAAATGCTCCGTTTCGATTCAAACCCGTAAATAGCATATCTGTCATCATCATTAGCATTGCATCATCATTTGATTCAGGATATAAGGCTTTATACGCTCCAGCCCCACCAATAGACAGCATTAACCGACTATATACAGAATTCGTTAATTGATAGATGATAATACTCTCAAGCGATGTTTTATCATACGTGTACACAGAGATAGGTAATGCACCTTGCTTATAAAATGCATCAGTCATTCCTTGATCGAACACAAAATAACCATCTAGATGATGTTGCTTTAATTCATAATTAGCCGTAACTGCATCAAACTGTTTCAATTCAATATCATTACCCATACTCTTTCCATCGCCAATTGCATCTAGTATCAATTTCGTTTCTCTAGATTGATCTTCATCTACTAATCCAATCGAAAACTTATCATCTTCCTGACTTTTCATCACAGATAATCCTATAAGTGTCGCAAACAATACAAATAGCAATACTAATATATAGACCAGTAAGTACCACTTTTTCATAAAAAAAGAGTGATAAATGCTGAACAGTTGTAGTTTCACATTTATCACTCCTAATTTTTAATATTTATACTTAAGTTTTTTTAATTTAAATCTTTAGAAACGTCTTCAAAAATTTTATTAAAGTTCTCACTAATATCATCTTGTATTTTTTGAAGATCGCTATCAGACATTGTGCTTAAATCTTTAGCACCATCAGACTTCACTTTTACATCTTGCTTTAATTTTGTTACAGCATCAATCATCAACTTAACTGGTTCATTTTGAACATTTACCGATAACTCAGCTTTTTGCTTTTGTTCATTATTGCCGATATCTGTTACTAAATCATTTGTATAATTTAATTTTAAATCCTGTCCAGCTAATTGAGATAAATCAATCGTTCCTTTGTCAGTACGTTTATCGCCATCTGTTTTAGAATTATTTACAAATGATATTTCTCTTGCACCATCTTGATTAATGACAATTTTATAATCATCTTTATAATTTTCATCTTTTTTAGTTGAATCCCCTGTTAACATGAATGCATCCGTGGCATCTTTAGCAGAACCTTTTACTTCTATTTTTAAATTATCATCGACTTTAGTTAATGCATCTAATTTAACTTCTTCTCCTTTACTTGTCATTACAACATTACGTTTCATAATTTGTTTACCATCAACAAAGATTGTTGAGATAACTTTTGGGAACTCAGATTCTTTTTGATCCTTCACTTCTTTTAGTGCTTTTTCTAACGCTTTATCGTAGTCTACACCTTGTGCTTGTTTTGTAAATAAATCTTTTAATTCTTTATCATCTTTCGCTTTTTCTAACATTGCAACGATGATTTTCTTTGTATCTTTTGGTTGTAATGTCATTGTTAACTTCTCTAAATTTTTCTCTTCATCAAAGATTTTTACTTTTTCTTTATCTTTTTTAAACTGATCATCTTCAACATTATCAGCGAATGTTTTGCTGTAACGTTCGATAATTTTATTCATATCTTCCTGAGAAAGTTGTGCGCCGCCTAAAAGATTATTCAAGTTTAATGAATCATTTGTCATACCTTCTACTGAAGTTGGATCTCCAGTTAATTTTTCAAATGTATCTTTAATTTTATCATTCGGAATGCTTAATACATCATTTAATACCGGTGCAGAAAAATATTGATTTTTGCGATCTGCCTGCCACGCAAACTCACCTAATTTATTATCTGCAATCGTAGGTGTAATGCTTAAATTTGATAATTTATCTTTACTGTTATGTGCAACATCAAATACGATATTTGATGAATCAATCACTGATTTTGAAATTCCCATTTGAGAAATAAATGTTTCCGGAATATCTGCACCTAACTTCATATTTACTGCATAATTATCATCCTGCATTTTTTCCTGGAATTTTGTTTCATTTTCAAATCGATTATTGAAATAATCTTGTAAAGACTCCATTGATTCTTTTTCACTTAAAAAATACGCATTTTTCGGTGTGTTCGTTAAAAAATAATAAGCCGCTGCGCCCCCACCACCGATTAATAATACAAGTGCCGCTATGATTCCTAGGAGCAACCCTTTTGACTTTTTCATATCATATCCTCCACTTTTGTATTTAATATCTCACTCAACTTCATCATATCAAAATAAAAATCGTTGCGAAATACTTTTCTCAAAATTAACCATAAATAATATTATTTATGAAAATTAGTTTACTTAGTAATGAAATAATGTAAAAATTATTTTTAATTAACAAGTTACAGCGAAAGATTAAATATTATTTTATATGCTTTGATTTTTATTATGACTTAAACGAATTACTTTGAAATGTAATAGATACGCACCAAGTGCCATTACAAATAAAGATAAAATTGCAATACGACTTGCTAACGGCCCATAATCTTTTAAAAGCAACGTTATTGTCCCATAAACGAAAGGTCCAAATACTGCTGATAATTTACCGCTCATAGAGAACAAGCCAAAGAATTGTCCTTCATGTGCTTCAGGAGATAATTCAATAATGAGCGTTCTTGAAATAACCCAGATTGATCCCATCGCAATTCCGAATAGAATTGCACAAATATAAAACGCCGATTTAGGTAAAGGAATGCTGGCAATAATAAGCGCAATCATTAGTACAAGTGCGACATAATGCAACGCCTTTAAAGAACCGATTTTTTTAGCGATGTAACCAAATACAAATGCACCAAGTACACTAAAAATAGTTGCTATCATAAAGATTTTGATAAATTCACTTGATGTAAACCCGACTACAGTAGTGGCATAGGGTTGCATCATACTTATCGCAGTCGCCAAAGCATCATTTAAAAAGAAATAAACGATTAAAAATACGTAAATCGCAGGTTCATTCTTAGCTAACTTAAAAGTCTCCAACACTTCTTTATATCCGGATGTTAAGCTTGATTGAGACACATGTTGTTTCATCGTCTTTTTATTTCCATCTTTACCAAAGATAAAAATCGGTATGCTAAATACTAAAAATAAAATAGCGGTTGGAATAAACGTCTTTCCTGCATCTTCAGTACCTATTAAAGTCATTATCGTGAGCACACCAAATAATGTCCCCATATAACCTAACGCAACACCAAATCCGGATAACACGGAATGGTCTTCTTTCGGTGCTAAACTACTCATCATTGCATCATAAAATATGAGACTCGAGTTATACATAAATTTCGCAATCGTAAATAAAATGATGATAATCAGGAATGAAACCGGTATGCCGAACATCTGCTGTTTAATATCTGCTTCATAGATATAGCCCATCAGGAAGGTACAGATGAACACAGCTAAAGTAAAAATGATAACCCATTTCTTTTTCTTTTGTGTTCTATCGATATACACGCCATATATGGGACTTAAAACAATGAGGAGCAATGCTGCAACACTCGCTGAATAAGCTATCCAGGTGGATGATACCTGCTCAGTTACTGGATCAACACCAAATTGCTCTGTTACAAATTGAGGGAAAAACAATGTCACGATATTTGCACTAAAAATTGTATTACTGAAATCATAGAGTGCCCAGCTAAAAATAGGTAATGATAATAACAATTTAATATCTTTCTTCATTATTTGCTCCTTATGATTAGTATTACTCATAGTTTAGCGATTGTTTGACACAAAAGCTATAAATTTTCTGTTTAATTATTGTAAAGAAAAAGAAGTGAAGCGATATATTAAACCCTTCATTTAACTTTAAAATCCTATAAGTCCATTAATGCATAATGAATTTGATGATATCTCTCCAGTGGTTTTAAATCAATCAGGCGTGTATTACTACCTCGTTCAAAATATTTAGCACAGTGTTCAAAGTTTCTAAATTCTTATGAAAGTTTAACTGCTTTATTCCAGCTACGATATTACTGTAAAACCAATTAACATGGAATATATCTTTATAATATCTATAACAATCACTTGAGTTCATATAAAGGTATTAAGATATAGGTATAATATAAACAGATAATAAGAAAAAAAATAAACGCCAAATAAAAAAATAACCACTATAAAGTGATTATTTCTGTTCTTTATACCATTCACTATTTTTATACTTAAGATGATACTTAGCATTTCTCATCAAAAGATAAGCTTTACGTTTTACTGAACGATCTTTTGCATAAAATAGTGGATTATAATATTGATGTTTGTAAATGAGTTGTTTGATTTCTTTACGTAATGATTTTTGTTTTACGTATTTTAATATAATATCTTTAGGTACTACAGTAAATAAATGAGTTGTGTCCAAATATTTCACCGGATGAGATTGATTTAAAATTAAATCTTCTACATAACATCTCGCAATTGAATAGCCTGTTTCTTTGACGTAAGAACTTGAACGGCCGGCACGTAAATTAACCTCGAAAAACTTGTATTTTCCATCTCGATGATCATATTTTAAATCAAAGTTAGCAAATCCGGTATAATGCATACTTTCCATCATCTTGATCACTTTATCCATCAAATCTTTATCATATCTTGAAATGAGTGCTGTATAATTGCCGATAGCTGTCATCGCGGGTTCTTGTAACAATACTTGTGCTAGTGTAATCACTTGCGCTTTTCCATTTGAATCACCGTAATAAACGATGTCCCACAAGTCCTGATCGCTTCCTTCAATAAATTCCTGAATAATAATATCCTCACGATATCCATTATTATGAAGTAGTTCAATCGTCTCATTAATTCCAGCGTAATCATCAAGGACATAAATTTTCTGTTTCCCTTTAAACTTTAAATTAAAGTACGCTGTGCCATCATCAACTTTAATAATTGCCGGGAATCGGATAGGTTCATTAAATGTTTCGATGGTAGCTAAATTAAAGTGGTATGTCGTAGGAATATCAATACCGTATGAAGCAACCGTCACATAGAAATGTTTCTTATAATATAATTGGTTAAATAAATCTTGTGTCGGAAAATTAAATGTAAAATCTTCTCTCAATTTTGCTTCATGTTTAATTAGCACCTTAACATATTCATCTGTCGTTGCGACAAGCAATAGTTTACGATTTTTCTTACGATATTTCTTTGCAATGCGCTCAAATGTTTCTATGAAAACTTTGTCATCATAAATCATTTTATCGATATAGTAATCGCTAATAAGACTAGAAAATTTTGTGAATGATAAATAGTCAGCTGCCACGACAACTGACTTTTTCTTATAATCTTTATGAAAACTTGCTGCTGCAGCATACGCATGTATGTTTGCACCCAAAATTATTGGGATAAAGTTAATTTTAGCCATGTTCATTATCCTTTATATAGTAGTTTAATCTAGACTTTCCAAGCTGCTTAGTTCATTATATTTTTGTGTGGAAATGAATGCAAGTATACATTCACCAAGTATTGTTAAAATACAAATATTTTCTTTAACATATTATAACATTAAATTTTTAAAGCACACGATATTCTGATTTATTATCGTTCTAATAAACCTTTTCCCTGATAAATTTTCTCAGTATACTTTTCTATACGATTCCTTTTCGTCTCACTGCGATTTGCTTTACTAATTTCAATGGCGTACGCACGTTGACGACCAGGTGTTAATTTATAAAACGCTTCTCTTAAACGTTCGTTCTCTTTAAATGCTTCTTCTAATTCTAAAGGGATTTCTAGTGGTCCATGTTCTTTTTTAGGAGGTTTTACGCCTGATTTCTCAATTCGAATTGCTTCTTTTATATAACAATGAATCATATCTGCTTTTTCTTCAATCTCTTCTACTGACGAAAAGCGTAGCTGACGGTCAACTTGAACATGTTCAGTTTGCTGAATTAAAAGATTGTATTTATCTTCCAGCATTACGCCTTTCCATTAATATCAAAACCATATTTTTGATACACTTTTTTACTTTGATCATTCTGTAAATACTGATAAAGTTCCTCAGTTTCCTTTTTATATTTAGTGTCTTTAATTTTAGCAATTGGATATGTAATCGGTTCATGTAAATCATCTTGAATTTTGAGTGTATACTTTATTTTATTTGTTGATTTGAGGTCTGATGTGTATATGATGCCCGCTTCAGTATTACCGGTTTCTACATAGGTCAACACTTGACGTACGTCCTTCGTTAATACTAATTTTGATTTGACTTTTTGATATAGTTTTTTGTTTTCTAAGGCTTGTTTACCATATTCGCCTGCAGGTACTAATTCCGGATTGCCAAGGGCAATTTTTTTTATTTTTTCTTCTTGTAAATTATCAAGAGATGTTAATTTATCTTCTGAAATAAGTACAAGATGATTTTTAAGTAAAGACTTTGTATCTTCTTTATCCACAGCTTTATTTTTTACTAAATCATCAACTTTATCCTGTGCAGCTGAAAAGAATATATCAACTGGAGCACCTGACATAATTTGTTGCGCTAATGCACCGGATGCACCATAATTAAATTTAATATCAATATGCTTATGTTCAGCTTCATATGATTTTTCGATATCATTTAATGCATTTTTTAAACTTGCTGCAGCTGACACAGTGATGATTATTTTTTCATCACTTTTTATACTTTCTTTTCCTTGATTTCCACAGCCACTCAATAATATACACGTAAGAAATATTAACAATGGTTTTTTCATTATTAGCCTCCTAGTATTATTATGTATATTTTACCATATAAAAAAAGACATACTACGTAAAAACGTAATATGCCTTTTAACTTAAATCAGTATTTAATTAATTTCTGATTAAATAATCAAAAGCACTTAATGCTGCTGTTGCACCAGATCCCATAGAAATAATGATTTGTTTATAAGTTTGATCTGTACAGTCACCTGCAGCAAAAATACCTGGTACATTTGTAGCACCATTTTTATCAACGATGATTTCACCACGGTTATTTCTAGCAACTAAGTCTCCAACAAATTCAGTGCTCGGCACTAAACCAATTTGAACAAATACACCTTCAAGATCAAGTGTATGTTCTTCATTTGTATTGCGATCAACATATGTCAATGCTTTTAACGTCGTATCCCCAGTTAATTCTTTTGTTGCAGCTGATTTAATTATTTCAGCATTATTTAATGACGCTAAACGATCTTGTAATACTTTATCTGCGCGTAATTCCTCACCAAATTCTAATAACGTTACATGTTTAACAATACCTGCTAAATCTATTGCTGCTTCAACACCAGAGTTACCGCCGCCTACAACTGCAACGTGTTTACCTTCAAATAAAGGACCATCACAGTGCGGACAATATGCTACACCTTTTGTTTGATATTCAGCTTCTCCTGGTACATTCATGTTACGCCATTTTGCACCTGTTCCAATGATTAATGTTTTAGATGTTAATTTACCACCGTTCTCTAAAGTAACATGTACTAAATCATCAATTTTTTCTAACTTTTCAACACGAACAGCATTCATAACATCAATGTCATAACTATTAATATGTTCTTTTAAGTTTTGAGAAAATTCTGGACCTGTTGTTTCTTTTACTGTAATAAAGTTCTCAATACCAGCAGTATCATTTACTTGACCACCGATACGTTCTGCAACGATACCTGTACGTAAACCTTTACGTGCTGCATATATTGCTGCACTACCACTTGCAGGTCCTCCACCGATTACTAATACATCAAATGTTTCTTTCGCATCAAATTCGGAAGCATCTGTTCCACCACCAAGTTTACCGATAATCTCTTCAATAGTCGCTTTACCACTACCAAATTCTTCACCGTCTAAGAACATTGTAGGAACAGCCATAATATCTTTAGATTCTTCTCTAAATGCTGCACCATCAATCATTGTATGTGTAATATTTGGATTTAATACCGCCATCATATTTAAAGCTTGTACAACATCTGGACATTTCGTACAAGTTAAGCTGATGAATGTTTCAAAGTTAAATGGTCCTTCTAACTTTTTAATTTGATCAATTACAGATTGATCTGCTTTAGGTGCACGGCCACTTACTTGTAATAAAGCTAAGACAAGAGAAGTGAACTCATGTCCAAGTGGCACACCAGCAAATGTAATACGTGCTTCTTCTTCAGGACGTGCTAGTGTGAAACTTGGTGTGCGTTTCAAAGGTGCTTCTTTCAAAGTGATACGTGAAGACATCTCTTTTATTTGAGTGAGTAAGTCCATCATATCTTGGCTTGTTTTGTCATCTCCAGCACTCGCCGTAATTACAACGTCGCCTTCCATTAACTCTAAATATTGAGCTAATTGTTGCTTTAATGTATCGTTTAACATTATAATTCCTCCTCTAAAGGATAAATTTCTATATTTTATTGCAATAGATACCACAACGCAAAAACTTACGTTGTGGCAGCATTTTAATATTTAATTGTTAACTAATAACTTTATAAATTACAATTTATTAAATATATAATTCGGACTGATAAGTATCCGCCAAAATCTGATTAGATTTTACCAACTAAGTCTAAACCAGGTGTTAAAGTTTCTCCGCTTTCTTTCCATTTTGCAGGACAAACTTCACCGTCATGGCTAGCTACATATTGAGCAGCTTTAACTTTGTCTACTAATACTGAAGCATCACGACCGATTCCATCATTGTTGATTTCCATTGTTTGAACAACACCATCTGGATCGATTAAGAATGTCGCACGTTGTGCAAGGCCTGCTTCTTCATCTAATACATCAAAGTTGTTAGCAATAACGTGAGATGGATCACCAATCATTGTATATTGAATTTTGCTGATTGCTTCTGAATGATCGTGCCATGCTTTATGTGTAAAGTGAGTATCACAAGATACAGAATATACGTTAGCTCCTAAACCTTGTAACGTTTCATATTGATCTTGTAAATCTTCTAATTCAGTTGGACAAACGAAAGTGAAATCTGCTGGGTAGAAGCATACGATATTCCAGCTACCTTTCATTGATTCATTTGATACTTCAACAAATGCATCTGATTTTGGATCATAAGCATTAGCTGTGAATGGTAAGATTTCTTTGTTAATTAATGACATGTGTAATTCCTCCTGAGAATTTATTAAGTAATTTCAAATAATCTCTAGATTAGAATTATTCTAATCTCTACAAAACTTATTATTACATGACGAACGTATTAAGTCAACCAACTCAATCTTTAAAATTATGAAAATTATTTGTCGTATTTTTATTTTTTCTAAAATAAAAAGAATTACTAAAACTCATTTGTGGAAAATTACTTTTTACAATATCAATTACAGTGCCTCATTCTCATTTACTTGATAATCAAAGTAACAAATACAGCCAGGATAACAAGCGGAATAATATAGCGCAACAAGAAAGCCCAAATTTTAAATAAACCTCGATATTTACCATCCATTAATTCATGCTTAGCAATTGCAGTATCTAGTTTGTAACCCGCAAATAACGCATAACATAATGCTCCAATCGGTAACATAATGTTCGAAACTAAATAATCCATATTATCAAAGAATGTTCCTGCTAAAAATTTCATTTGACTTAAAGTACCGTTCGATAATGCAGAAGGTACACATAAAATAAATAATAGTAATGCGATGAAATATACATATTTTTTTCGTTTCTTTTGTTCGTGCTTAATTGCGTTCGAAACATTAATTTCAATTAATGAAATAGACGATGTAATAGTTGCAAAAAAGAATAGCGATAAAAATATAAGATAAAAGATACTTCCAAACGGTAACTGATCGAATACATACGGTAAAACGATAAACAATAAACCCGGACCTTGTGCATTATCGATGCCTAATGAAGCAGTTGCAGGAAATATTGCAAGTCCTGCAAGTATCGTAACCAGTATATTTAAACCGACAACAGAAAAGGCAGATTGAACAATGTCTGTCTTCTTATCTAAATACGATGCATATGTTAACATGCCACCAAATCCTACTGAAAGCGAAAAGAATGATTGACCCAAAGCAAAAAGTACTCCTTCAGCATTCAGTGAATTAAAATCAGGTTTCAGAAAATATACAACGCCATCCATTGCATTTGGAAGCGTTAAAGAACGAATGATAATCACAATAAATGCAATAAACAACATAGGCATCATTATTTTTGAAGCTTTTTCAATCCCATCCTGAATGCCACGGGAAACAATTATCGCAGTAAGAAAAATAAATAATGCAGCGCCAAGTATTGCATATATCGGGTTACTAATCAGATGACCAAATAATCCCTCGTAATTCTTCGTGTGTTGATTTGTAACTATTACATAAACAGTCCTCATCATATAAAGTAAAATCCATCCACCAATCACACTGTAAAAACTAAGTAAGAAGAAAACACCGACATTACCTAGATGACCTATTAAATTATAAAATCTATTGCCTGTAATTTTTCCGAACACTTCTGTGCTATATGTCTTTCCGTGTTTACCTATTACGAATTCTGCTAATAATAACGGCATACCTATAAATAATGTAAATATCATAAACAGTACTAAAAACGCTGCACCACCATTATCAGCCATGACATACGGGAATTTCCACATCGCACCAAGTCCTATTGCCGAACCTGCACTTGCTAAAATAAATCCAATCTTCGATCCCCAAACAGATCTTTTTTCCATGTGTAATCCCTCATTTCATATAATTTTTTAAACAAAAAAGAGGCCAATGCATATGCATCGACCTCAAAAAAAGAGACCTTATGCATACGCAACCGGCCTCAAGTAACGCGAATGAAGCCGTCATAGATACTTATATCTATGACGGGCATAAATATAAGTTATGACAGCTGCCACCACATATTTAATTTTGTACTGTGCTGTACAAAAGTCTTCATTCTAATTACCTCGCTTGTTTAAGATTACTGATTATTCTATCAGTATATTGATTATGCGTCAAACAAATCTATTTAACGTACATCCGTTATATGCGTTATAGGAAAATACATCGCCAATAAATAAGCAGTTACAACCATTATTAAAAAGACAACTATCAATAAAATATCCCGATAGCTAAATGGAACATGATAATAGTACGTTCTAGTTCCATTATGGAATCCTTTTTTCTCCATTGCGACAGACAAACGATGTGCACGTCTAATATTTTGACTTAATAGTGGTATAATCAAATGCTTTATTCGATTCAACCCTCTATATTGGCTCGAATCTATAACATGATAACGCATTTTCAATGCATTGCGTAATTGGAAGAAAGACTCAAACATCATCGGCACCATACGGATGGCTGCCATAAATGCATAGGCGTATTTAGGCTTTACCTTCAAATGCTGCATTAAACTATAGAATACTTTTACAATTTCACTTGTAAAGGCAATACTTAAACCAAAGAAACTGACTGTAATCGTTCTAAGCGATAAATGTATTCCTCTATATAAACTTTCTTCTGTAATATGCACAATGCCCCATTTAAAAAGCGTAGTACTTCCGTCACCATAGAAAACCATAAATAATGATGAAGTGAAACTAAACAACATCATCACACTTACAAAAGCTATAATAAGTTTCAAACGCACACCACTAAATCCAATCATAAAGATAAACATAATAATAGCTAGATAGAGCATCCAGTCAAAATTATGAATAAATATGACAAGCACAAATAGTAAGACTCCTAATATCAACTTAGTAATCACATTCACATGATCCATAAATGTATGATAAATCTTAAACTGTTCGTACATTATCACCCCTCCTCACTTCAGAAAGTATGCCACCCTGAATGCGTAACACGGTAGAAGGGTATCGCTTTATGATTTCATCATCATGCGTCACCATAATAATCGTCTGTCCGGATTGCACACGTGCTTTAAATAACTCAATAAGTTCGAACGTATTATGACTATCGAGACCAAATGTCGGTTCATCTAGTAACACAATATCAGCTTTTGTACTTAATGCCGTCGCAACACTCAATCTCCTCTTTTGTCCCATAGAAAGTTCAAAAGGATGACGATCTTTTAGATGGTACAGATTTAATTGCTTTAATAAATGCGTTGTTTTTTCTCCTGCCTGAGCTTTATCTAAAAATTGAAAATTAAAGAATATTTCATCATATACACTACCCTGGATAAATTGCAGCTCAGGATTTTGGTAAACAAGATACATGTTACGTGCTGCATCTTTCACCTTACGCAATGGTTTTCCATTATATTGTATTAAACCATCATAAGGAATAAGTTGCATCAAAGATTCTAATAATGTTGTTTTTCCTGTTCCATTCTTTCCGGTAATCGCAATCCATTCATGACTATTCACGACAAGTCCATCAATTTGATATAACTTTTTTTCTTTTCGCTTTACAGTAACATCTTCAAGCTTGAGCTCAAACTTGTGAGATGGATAATCATAATGCAATGATTTCGGTGCAAATTGATACGCATTTGGATGCCATACACCATACTTGTTTAATAAGTCTTCATGGTTATTAAGAATAAATTGCGGGGTTCCTTGCGTAACCAATTTACCATTCGCATCCATCAATAAAATCCGATCAACATATTGCCAGATATGTTCAACCTTATGTTCTACGATAAGTACTGTCTTATCCTGCCATAAATCAATCATCAATTCCCATAAATGCTTTGTCGCATCGCTATCGAGCATCGCTGTAGGTTCATCTAGAAACCACGTATCAGCATTCTGCAACAATGACCCTGCAATTGCTAGTTTCTGTTTCATACCACCACTGAGTTGATTGATTTGTTGTGAAGGTCCAACATCCAGACCAACTTTAATCAAAACATCATTAATCAAGTGATTCATTTGCGATTTATCAACGTTTTGATTTTCCAGTATAAAAGCTAGTTCTTCATATACTTTAGGCATACAAAATTGACTATCTGGATCCTGAAATATAACACTAGCATTCATATCACGTTCTAATACATCATATTTCATCGGCAAATCGATCAACTCAGGGACGATACCACTTAGTACGTTCAGTAATGTGCTCTTCCCAGAACCTGAAGGTCCTAGCAATAATACTTTTTCTTTATCTGCTATCGTAATATCGATACCGTCAAATATCTTTTCTTTTTCACCGGGGTATTTCAATCTTAAATTTCTAACAGATAACATCATCTATAAACTATCGTAATCTGATTGAGTTGACGTTCTAAACAGCTTCGTTACACCTGTCTGATCTAATGCTTTTACAATTAAATACGATAATACCCCGGTTACCAGTGCTCCACTAATCAAACGCATAATTATATAAAGCAGTACGTTCCATCCCGCTACTTCAGACATATATCCATAGAAATACTCAATCGGCAGACTTATAATTGCAGCAGCAACACCCGCTAATATACACACCATCATGCTGCGTGATTGATATTTAAATAACATGAATACAAACTCACAAGCCAACCCTTGTAAAAATGCAAATACAAACGTCGGAATGTCGAATTTCCCCATTACGATTGTCTCTCCTGCACCCGCTGCAAACTCTGCCAGTAATGCAATTCCTGCTTTTGGAACAATTAAATACGCCACAACTGCAGCCATAAACCAAACACCATATATTAACTGTTCAAAATGTAGCCCTAATGGTTTCATTGCCTCATAAGGTAACCAGACAAAATTGTATGCCACCGCAAATAATACTGCTACTAACACTGTCACTAATATATCTGACAACTTCAAACCCTGACTATTTCTGTTCATTTTCATTCCTCCATAAAAAATACGCACCCTTCTATAGAGAAGACTGCGTAAGGAAAAATAGACACATTAATACTGTGACTATACACTTCCCTACGCTAGTATCATCTAGATCAGGTTCAAAGGGTCTAAGGCTACAGCCTTATCTCAGTTTTTTTATAAAACACCCCTAGTGCGCTTATTTAATTTGTTATTTTTACAGTACTCGCGAAACTAAATTTTGTCAACACGAAATTTTATTTCATCAATATATTACTATTCAAATATTGATTGCATAAACATTCATTTAAGCTCATAATGTGATTAACAAATTGACTAAAGGAGCTCGCTTTATGAATAAAATTGTAATACGCAAAGTTACAGAAAACGATCTCAATACTCTAATCAATATAAGCAAAAAAACATTCGATGATACTTTCAGACCGGATAATAAGGATGAAGTTATCGATCATTACTTAAAGACATCTTTCACTAAAGAAAAGATGATGACGCAGCTTAATGATCCACATTCAGAATTTTATTTTGCTTTAATTGAGGATCAAGTTGCTGGTTACTTAAAAATTAATACCAATGAAGCTCAAACAGAAAATATAACGGATAGTTCACTCGAAATTGAGCGAATTTATGTCGACAAAACTTTTCAAAAACAAGGTATTGGTAAACATTTATATGAAAAGGCAGTATCACGTGCACAAGATCAGAACATCAAAAAAATATGGCTTGGTGTTTGGGAATATAACCATAATGCATTAGATTTTTATAAAAAAATTGGCTTTAAACATATCGATTCTCATGTCTTTCAAATGGGCGACGAAGCACAGACCGACTATATAATGATGCTTGATTTAGTATAATGTTCACCTTTTCACAAATTGACTATATACACGTTACTCAGTAACAGATATAATAATATTGTATTTATAACATTCATGTTTATTCATAAAATCTTGTTCAACAGGAGGCTCTACAATGGCTATTGAAATTCCAGCTAAAACTATCGAAGATACTTATGCTTCGAAAGGCAACATTGAAAATGTATTAAACCAAGTAGCAATGAAAGAGGTAATGGCAGATAAGACACCTGGGCGCTATATGTTAAAAGCGATTATGTCAGGTTTTTTACTAGCTATTATGGCAGTGCTTCAACTTGCAGCAAAGACACAATTTGCTGCAACTGAAAATGCAGGGCTTATCAATTTAGTAGGTGCAATTGCATTCAGTATCGCACTCGTAATGATCGTACTTACTAATTCTGAATTATTAACAAGTAACTTTATGTTCTTTACAGCGGGTTATTATTTCAAAACAATCACAATGGGTAAAATCATAAAAATATTTACGTTATGTTTCCTGGGAAATATTATTGGTGGATTTATCTTATTTGGAATGATGACAGGCACTAAAGTTATGACACCTGAAATGGTAGCAGCATTAACTAAAACAGTAGATGCAAAAACAATTGAATCAAGTTGGCATGCAATTTTAATTAAAGGGATATTCGCTAACTTCTTTATCAATATCGGTATTTATATTTCTTTACAATGTAAGGAAGTATTAGCTAAAGTATTCTTCATCGGTATCGGAGTAGTTATCTTTGTATTTATGGCTTACGAACACGTTGTTTACAATGCAGGATTGTTTGCCGGAATGATGTTCTACAATATCGATGCATTATCTTGGATTGACGTTCTGAAAAACTTATTTTATGCATATATCGGTAACTACATCGGTGGTGGTTTATTTATCGGATTAGTTTATGCATACTTAAACGGTAGAAGAGACGATGTCATCAGAAACTAAATAACTTTTTATTTGCGTGAAGTTTACACTTCACGCATTTTTTCACCTTGCAGTAAGCTGGGTATCTTCCCCCTCTACCTGATTACCTTGTACAAATCCAAGTTTTAAATACATGTCATGTGCAACGATATTAGGGACATCCACAAGTAACGTTATATATTTAATATGCGGAAAATTACTCATAATAAATTCCGGTAAAGCAAATAATGCTTGTTTTGCATAACCTTGTCTTAAATGTCTGTTGTCAGTCGAAAAAGATCTTAAATATATACTGTTATCTACTTCAAATTTGCTTTCAAATTCGCTATGTTCATGTAACACAAAAATACAACAGGTATTCCCTCTTCATTTAGTCCAAAAATTGGTGTGCGATTAGTATCTTCTTTTGCTACATTGATATTTATTTCAGGACTTTTCACAAACTTTAGTTGTTCTTCAGTTAACTCAAATTGTTCAAGTAAATCTTCGTGGTAATGGGTAGATTGAATAAGTTTCATAAATTCCTCTCTAAAGTCATCTTATTTCATAAGGATTATTATTAAATTATAACAAATAGATATAAATACTGTTTACTTCTATAGTTGCTAGGGAATACATTCAAAAAGTATATGGAGGGTTTCTATGGACATTAACCAATATAAAGTAATACCTAATACTAAATTTGATTTTAATAATTATAAATCAACAGAAAATGAAAAACAAAATAATGATAAGATAAAAGCGGATATCGTACCTGTTTTAACAGAAAAACTTGAAAAACTCCATCTAAAATTACATGCTGCTGAAAAGAATGGTATCATCGTTGTATTGCAGGCGCTAGATGCTGCCGGAAAAGATGAAGTTATCAGTTATATCTTCTCTAATCTAAGTGCACAGGGATTAAAGACTACTTCTTTCGGTAAGCCGAATGACACAGAACTTAAACATGACTATTTATGGCGTTATCATGAAGGTTTACCTGAGCGTGGGCAAATTGGAATTTTTAATCGCTCATACTATGAAGATGTACTTGCGCCAAGAATACATGATTCTGTTGCGACACACGAAACACCAAATAATGAAGTAGATGAATCAATTTGGAAAACACGATATCGTCAAATCAATGATTATGAACGTTATTTAACTGAAAATGGATTTGAAGTGATTAAATTCTTCTTCAACATGTCAAAAGATGAGCAACGTGATCGTTTACTTGAGCGAATGACTAATAAAGATAAGAACTGGGAATTTTCATTCAATGACGTAAAAGAGCGTGAGTATTGGGATGACTACCAAAAAATATTCTCTGAAATGTTAGAAGCAACATCTACTGAACATAGCCCGTGGTTTGTTTTACCTGCAGATGATGAATGGCATACAAGACGTATCGTTACAGAAGTTATGATAGATACGATAGAACGATTAAAGCCTGAGTTTCCTGAAATTTCACAAGAAAATCAAGAGAAACTAGAGGAATATATCAATAAATTAAAGCATAACTAACAAATGATTTTAAAATAAATGTTTGACAATTCAGAACAATCGTTTTAGAATAATGTTTAATTCTTACAACTAAATATAACTTATCCAGAGTGGTGGAGGGACTGGCCCCATGAAACCCAGCAACCTATTCAATTAGGTGCTAATTCCAGCAGGTATAACCTGAAAGATGAGCTTATGAGTCTACTTCTTTGAGGTAGGCTCATTTTTTGCTCCTCTTATTAAATTTAGTGTGGAATACAATTTAATGCCAGGAGGAATTTATAATGACAAAACAGTACAGATTTGAAACTTTGCAAGTTCACGCAGGACAAGTCATCGACAAGGAAACGAACGCACGTGCACTCCCTATTTATCAAACAACATCATTTACATTCAACGATACGGAACATGCTGCAAATCTCTTCGGTTTAAAAGAATTAGGTAATATATATTCAAGACTTACAAATCCTACAACAGCTGCTTTTGAGACACGTGTTGCTGAACTTGAAGGCGGCGTGGCTGGTGTCGCAGTCGCTTCAGGAATGGCTGCCATTACTTATGCAATACAAACTATTGCGAACAGCGGTGACCACATTGTAGCAACTACAAGCTTATATGGCGGAACACACACTTTATTTGAACACACATTCAAGAAATTCGGTATTGAAGCAACACTCGTGGATACGACAAATTTAGAACATGTAAAAGAAGCATTAAAAGAAAATACGAAAGCTATTTTTGTAGAAACTATCGGTAATCCCGAAGGAAATGTTGAAGATATTGAAGCACTTGCAAACATTGCACATAATCATGGTATTCCTTTAATCGTCGATAATACTTTTGCTTCTCCTTATCTGTGTCGTCCAATTGAGTTTGGCGCAGATATTGTCGTACATTCCGCAACTAAATTTATAGGAGGACATGGTACTTCAATTGGTGGGGTCATTATTGACAGTGGCAATTTTGACTGGAATAACGGTAAGTTTAAAAACTTATCAGAACCTGATCCTAGCTATCATAATCTCGTTTTTACCGAAGCTTTTGGTGAAGCAGCCTATGCTTTTAAGATACGTACAACACTACTCAGAGATACTGGTGCAGCAATTTCACCGTTCAATTCATTTCTATTAACTCAAGGATTAGAAACACTTTCTCTTCGTGTAGAGCGTCACGTGGAAAATACAAAAAAGGTAATCGCGTTTCTTTCAAATCACGATAAAGTCGCGTGGATTAAATATGCAGATACACCAGAGAGTCCATACAAAACATTACAAGAAAAATATTTACCTAAAGGTGCAGGTTCTATCTTTACGTTTGGAGTTAAGGGTGGACGTGAAGCCGGCAAGAAGTTTATCGAATCACTTAAGCTCTTCTCTTTACTTGCAAATGTTGGAGATGCAAAATCACTTATCATTCATCCCGCTTCTACTACACATGCACAACTTACAGAAGCTGAACAGCTCGCAGCAGGTGTAAGTCCAGAAACGATTCGAATTTCTATTGGCATTGAACATATTGATGATATCATCGCAGACCTGGAACAAGGATTAAGTGTGATTTAATTGAATATTCCTCGTATCCTTATCATTAATTTAATGCCAAATAAATTCGAGACGGAACTGCAGTTTAAACATCATTTTAATACAGCTATGATTGATTTTTTATATTTAAAGACACATCGAACTAATACCGAAAAGAGAAATTATGCTAAGCAACATTATATAAATTTCGACCAAGCTAAACAACACGATTATGATGCGTTAATCGTGACAGGAGCACCTGTAGAGCATCTCCCTTTTGCATCTGTATATTATAATGATGAACTTAAAAGCATCATAGATTGGTCTAAAGCACAACAACAAACGCGTTTATTTATTTGCTGGGCAGCACAATTTGCACTACATCACTATTACAATATTGAGAAATTCACTTTTAAAGGTAATAATAAATTGTTTGGCGTTTATTCTTATGATGTTCTGGCAGATCATCCTTTAACAAAAAATTATCAAAGCTATTATATACCCCAATCTCGTTATACTAATTTTGGGATACAGGATATTAAAGATAAGACTGACTTAACCATAGTCAGCACTCATCCTGAATTTGGTGCAGATTTATTAATTTCAAAAGATAATAAAGACATTTATATAAATGGTCATTTAGAGTATGCACCTAATACGCTTCATACGGAATATATTCGTGATTGCAAAAAAGGGCTAACAATTTCATTACCTGAAAATTACTACGCTCATGATAATTCTAGTAATTTGGTAATGCGACGTTGGAAGCCTTTTGCTGATTCATTTTTCAATGCCTTTGTAACTATGGTTAATACTGATAAAAGCAAGTAATAATATTAAAAATTCACAAAGATTTAATCATTGTGTTAATTCCTATTAAATACATTCCTTTCGTTAGAATTACTTAATTATTTGCGTTACGATAAGAGTAATACTATACGCAAAGGAATGTTCATTATGAAAAATGAAAAATGGTATCAACTCACAATCGATGACACGATTCTTGCATTTCACACCTCTATAAAAAGCGGTTTGTCCCATGAACAAGTTGAAGCAAACCGGTTAACTTATGGTCTTAATGCACTCCCAGCAAAGCGAGACAAACCTAAAATCATTAAGTTTTTCGGTCACTTTAACGATATTTTAATATATGTATTACTAGTTGCTGCAGCTATTACAGGATTTTTAGGACACTTTCTTGATATGTCGGTTATCATTCTTGTTGCAATTATTAATGCAATCATTGGTTATGTACAGGAATCTCGTGCTGAAAAAGCTTTAGAAAGCATTCGTAAAATGATGACGAGTGAGGCTGTAGTAATTCGTGATGGCCGTAGTCAAACTATTCCCGGCGAACAATTGACAATCGGAGATATCGTTATTTTATCATCCGGTGAGAAGATACCTGCAGACTTACGTTTAATCGAGGCGAATAATCTAAAGATTGAAGAGTCTGCTTTAACCGGCGAATCTGTCCCAGTCCAAAAAAATACACGTAAAATCTCAGAAGATGCTGCACTCGGTGATAGAAAAAATATGGCTTATTCAAGCTCATCTATTACTTCAGGTTCTGGAATAGGTGTAGTTGTTGCAATCGGAAAAGACACTGAACTTGGTAAAATTAATCAGGCAATGACTGACACAGAACAGATGACGACCCCATTGATGCAACAAACGGGTCAATTCGGTAAATCAGTGAGTATTGGTATTGTTGTAATTTCTATCGCAATTTATTTATTTGGTTTGTTTTATCACAATTATCCAGCAGACGAACTACTCTTATCTGTTATCGCGCTTGCAGTTGGTGCTATACCTGAAGGATTGCCTGCTGTTATTTCAATTATTTTAGCACTTGGCGTACAGTCGATGGCAAAGAATAATGCAATCGTAAAGAACTTACCTTCAGTGGAAACTTTAGGTTCAGTTTCAGTTATCTGTACCGATAAAACTGGTACGCTTACAAAAAACGAAATGACTGTGACTTCAATTGATTTAATGCATAATCGTTATAAAGTTACGGGCACAGGTTATGAGCCAATCGGAGAAATTATACCCGAGCTAACTGAAACACCCGAAACAGAACAAGAATTATACCAGTTCCTAACATGCGTCAAAACAGTCAATGAAGCACGTCTCTCACAAGATGAAAATGGTCATTTTCAAATTACCGGTGAGCCTACTGAAGGCTGCTTAATGACACTCGCCCATAAAACGGATTTAGAAATTCCAAACTTACAGGCAATCGATAAAATCCCTTTTGATTCACTATATAAATATATGGCATATCTCGTCGAAGATCAGGGCAAGAAACGTATTTATATTAAAGGAGCACCTGACAGAATATTCGATCGTGTATTTACCAATTCTGATGATAGACAAGTATGGG
Organism: Macrococcoides bohemicum; assembly: GCF_016865215.1. NCBI lineage: Bacteria > Bacillati > Bacillota > Bacilli > Caryophanales > Staphylococcaceae > Macrococcoides > Macrococcoides bohemicum. The sequence continues at coordinate 200,643 of NZ_CP054482.1, read as the reverse complement.
AAGATAAATTAAGTGTAATCGCTAAAGAAGGTAAACGATTAATTGCTGCAGGATATAAAGATGTGCCTAATGATACAACTACACTTTCACATGACGATTTACAAAGTGGCATCACTTTACTTGGGTTAGTAGGGATTATAGATCCACCACGTGAATCTTCAATAAAAGCGGTAAATGAATGTCAAAAAGCTGGAATTGCAGTAAAAATGATTACAGGTGACCATAAAGAAACTGCAATGGCGATTGGGAAACAACTCGGAATCGGTGATGGTACAAAGGCTATCGAAGGTCGCGAACTAGATAATATGGATGAAGAGACACTATACCAATCAGCGATTGAATACGATGTGTTTGCAAGAACAAGTCCGGAGAATAAATTACAACTCGTAAAAGCATTGCAAAAACATGACGAAATAACATCGATGACCGGTGATGGTGTTAACGACGCACCAGCATTAAAACGCGCCGATATCGGTGTTGCAATGGGCATTAAAGGAACTGAAGTGTCTAAAGATGCTGCGCGTATGATACTGGTTGATGATAATTTTGAAACAATTGTAGATGCGGTACGTGAAGGACGTCGTGTCTATGATAATCTAAAGAAAACAATACTATTCATTTTACCGACAAACGGTTCTCAAGGATTACTCATTTTAGCAGCGATTCTATTTGGTATTTCCATACCACTTACTCCTGTCCAAGTACTTTGGGTGAACATGGTAACAGCGATTACCATATCTTTTGCGCTTGCATTTGAACCACTAGAACCTGGTGCAATGAACAGAAAGCCAAGGCATAAATCTACACCGCTACTAAGTAATTATTTCTTATTTAGAATACTACTCGTATCAGTCATTGTAGCTGGTGGAATACTTCTTGCAAATATGTACTTGAGTCATCTAGATCTACATAAAACTGTACTGAATACAATCACATTGCAATCACTAGTATTTGCATTAATCTTCCATCTATTTAATTGCCGACACTTAAATCAATTTGCAATCAATCAAGATTTCTTTAAGAACAAAGTCGCATTTATCGTATCTGGTTTACTCATCACACTACAATTACTCATTACGTATGTGCCATTCTTTAATACGATATTAAAAACTGCCCCACTGACATTTTCACAATGGATGATTCCCATAGGTATCGGAACTGCTGTTTTTATCCTGATTGAAATCGAGAAATGGGTCACAAGAAACATATTTAAATATGAAGCATAACTATGATGAGAGGCTGGGACAGAAGTGTTCTGCCACAAGCAAAAACCGAACAAAACTAATAAATCGTTCTTTGATTTATAGTTTTTTGTTCGGTTTTTGTCGTAGGGGCAACTTCTGTTCCGCCGTTTAAGCTGTTAAACAGAAGAGGGCTAAGACTCATGTCGCACCCGCTTATTTATTAAAGTAATTCAATTATTATCGTTGTTCCTTTATCTATCTCACTATCGATATCGATAGTAAAGTCATGTACATCTAAAATCACTTTTACGATTGCCATTCCTAATCCATTTGATGTGATATTATCTTCGTTCACATTCGACTTATAGAAACGCTCAAAAATCATTTTTCTCGTCTCATCAGTCATCCCATAGCCATGATCTTCAATAATGAATAGTTTATTATCCTGTTCTTCTTTCAGTTCAATATGAATTTCACTGTCATTCGGACTATATTTAATCGCATTAGATAATAAATTAGTAATCATTTGATAGCATAGTTCTCTATTTCCCAGGACATATACATCTTCTAACGTGGTACTCAAAAATATATCTTTCTGATTAATTGTATACATATTATCTCGAATAACTTCCTGAATAAGCATTTTAAAATTAAAGTTTTGTTTCGTTAATGATATTTTATTCTGCTCAATTGAGGCTAAAAGTAATAACTGCTTCGTCAGACCACTTAAACGTAATGATTGATGTTCAATCTGATTAAGTAAACTCAAATCTTCTGTATCTTTGAATTTATTTATTTGCCCGATTAAGTTAGTAATCGGAGATTGTATTTCATGACTTACATTTGCCACAAATCGATGATTGATTTCTTCATGTTGCTTAATCTTCTTACTCATCTCATTCATTTCTTCAGCAAGAACACCTAATTCATCTTTACGATTAACCGTTGTTTGGTAACCACTTTGTTCACCAATGCGTTGCGCGGCTTTTTTTAGTTCGATTACCGGGTGCACAATATATTTTGATGAAATAAAGACAAGTAACATCGATATAAGAATAGTTAATACAAGCAATACTGCTAAAAATGAGCGGAATTCATTCATACTTTCGCCAACATCGGGTCTTATAAATACTGTATATTGCTGATGATTGATGCGCATTTTCGTTCCTACTGTATTGCTTGACTCATTATCAAAAAATCCAGTGATGAATAGATTGAATGGTCGATTTTTAATACCGTGATAAACGCCGTCTCGTTCCATTTTAATTTCATCTAATCTAAGGTTATCTATCCTGAACTTTGTGCCATAATTCTGTTTTGAATCGTTGTTATTAATCACCAGTACTTGAAAATTCAAATTTCCAAGTTGGGTAAAGAATTCTTGTGGTTTTATTTGAGGGTGTTTTTCAATATATTTTTTTTGAGATAATAGTACTTGCGTCACCCTCGCATCATTTTGTTCTTTCAATGTGACGTGATAATACATATTAGCAATAACAAAAGCAATTACTGCACTAATGAGCATGACATGGAGCGTTGTAACAATAAACCTTGTTGATAAATGTTTAAACATGATGCACCTTGTACCCTACACCACGTACTGTTACGATTTCCATTTGCGTATCATAATTTTCTAATCGCTTCCGTATGCGTTTAATATGAACATCCACGGTACGTTCATCTCCCTCAAAATCCTGTCCCCAAATTGCTTCAATTAATTGCTCTCGAGTAGCGATATTAGGTTGGTGTTTAACTAAATAATACAGAAGTTCAAATTCTTTTCGCGGCAAATAAAGTGTGTCCTGATGAATATGGAGTTCATATGTATCCTGATCAAGTTCCACATTACCTATTTTTATTGATGTGATATCTAAGTTATAACGTTTTAAGATTGCATTCGCTCTAAAAAGTAATTCGTCAAACTCAAAAGGCTTTGTAACATAGTCATCGCTACCCGCTTCAAAAGCGATGCGCTTATCACCCAATGCATCACGTGCTGTAAGCATAATAACCGGTAATTGATAACTTTCTTTTATGGTTTCACACAATTCAAATCCGTTCATCCCCGGCATCATAATATCAACTACACACAAATCTATCTTCTCATTTTCCAGTACTTTAAGAGCAACCTCTCCACTTTCCGCACTAAATACTTCATAATGATGTTTTATAAATCCTTCCACTACTTGATTTCTTATACTTTGTTCATCATCTACAATTAAAATTTTATTTTTCATCCAATATACTCCTTTGTTCATATTCTGTTCATATTGATTGTTTATGATAACACTATCAACAAAACGAGAAAGGTGATCATTATGAATTTAGCACTTAAAGAAATTAAGTATTACAAAATGAAATATGTATTGATTGCTGCAATCATATTTCTATTAGCATTCCTGGTATTATTTGTTTCAAGTTTAGCACAAGGTTTAGGAAAAGATAATATTTCATTTATAGAACATATGGATGGTAAGTATTTTGTCGTATCAGAAGATGCAGATAACAATTTGCTCAACGCACCACTTGATAAAGAAGATGTAAAAGTTTTAAAAGATTTTAATATTCCTTTAGTTCAGATGCAACCGATTAAAATTCAAAACAACGATAAGTTTTTACTGACTACCATTTCTAAATTACATGCATTGCCAAAAGATGGCGATGTCGCTTTAGATGTTCATCTTAACAAATCATATGACTTAAAAGATAAACTAAATATTGTAGATAGCGAAGAAAATTTACGTATTTCAGACTTTGAAAAATTTCAAATGTATTCTCACATGCCTGTTGGTCTTGTTAATCAAGCAACTTATAACAAAGTTGTACCTCATGAAGCAATCAACACAGCAATCATTAATCAGCATGTATTAGACAATGTTTCAATTAAAGATTTAAAACAAAACTTAAAACATTCTAAAATCATAACACCTGAAGATGCGATGAAAGCTATCCCAAGTTATGAAGCTGAGCAAATGCCTTTAAACTTAATGGTATTTTTCTTATTTTTAATCTCAGCTATCGTCATCACGGTATTCTTCTATATCATTACGATTCAGAAGACAACTGAATACGGCATTTTAAAAGCGATTGGAACAAGTCATAAAAAACTTATATTTAAACTGATTCAGGAAGTATTTATTATAGTAATTTTTAGTGTGTCATTAGCTATCATTATTATTACCGCTATCAATAACTTTATGCCGCCAGGCATGCCATTTTATCTAAATAATAATCTTATTATGATTCTAGCTGGACTGTTCTTATTTGTATCGTTTATTGGTGTAATGTTATCTATCGTCAAGGTGCTTAAGATTGATCCAATAGAAGCAATAGGAGGAGAATAATATGATTCACGTGAAACATCTTTCAAAATCATTTAAACAGGGTGATACTGAAGTTACAGTATTAAAAGATATAAATTTTGAAGTCGCACCAGGTGAAGTCGTTTGTCTATATGGTCCATCTGGTTCCGGGAAAAGTACACTACTCACGATTATTGGTGCGTTACTTAAACCAACAAGTGGTGATGTACTAATTGATAATAGATCAATAACTACATTGAAACAGCATGAGCTTACACAACTTCGTTTAAGTGAAATAGGCTTTATCTTTCAAGCCTCACATCTTGTACCATTCTTAAAAGTGAAAGAACAACTTATGCATGTAGCGCTTGAAAATAAAATGGAGAAGAAAAAAGCGAGCAAACGTGCTGATGAATTACTCAATACTTTTGGACTTGGACATCGTACAAAACAATATCCAAAAAATTTATCAGGTGGAGAAAAACAACGTGTTGCCATTGCACGTGCCTTTATGAATGAACCTTCATTAATTCTTGCTGACGAACCTACAGCAAGTCTTGATTTTGAGCGTGCAACACAAGTGATTGAAGCGATTCGTGAACGTGTAAAAGCACAACAAAGTGCTTGTATCATCATCACTCACGATGATCGTATTTTTAAATATGCTGATCATCTTTATCATTTAGAAGGTGGAAAGATGGCAAAAGAAAGATAAGTATACACAAAATAAACCAAAGACATATTAACGTCTTTGGTTTATTTTTATGGGAGAATTTCTTATTTTTCTTTAATGTGTAACTTCTGAAGTTGCGATACCAGTCACTGACTTAACTTGAACTTCCTTAAATTTCTCTTCTGTATCTGCCTTACCTAAAAATGTACCTAGAAATGCAGCGATGAAACCTGCTGGTACAGAAATAATCGCTGGATTTGCAAGCGGGAAAATAGGGTCCATATTAATAAAACCTGTTCCTGCCGGATTCATAACATTCGGACTTAAAATCACTAATATAATAGATGTCAAAAGCCCTACAACGATTCCTGCTATAGCACCTTGCGTATTAAATCTCTTCCAGAATATCGTATAAACGATTACCGGTAAGTTTGCACTCGCTGCTACACAGAATGCCAAAGATACTAAGAAAGCAACGTTCATATTTTGTGCAAATAGCGCTAATATAATTGAAAGAATAGCAACTGCTAATGAGGCAATCTTTGCTGCACTCATTTGTTCTTTCTCACTAATGTTACCCTTCTTAATAATCTCACCATAAATATCATGTGCAAATGCAGAAGCACCCGATAACACAAGACCTGCAACAACCGCTAAAATCGTTGCAAATGCTACTGCGCATACAAATGACATGAGTAAATCTCCGCCAAGTTTATCTGCCAGTAACGGTGCAGCCATATTTCCAGCAGGATTCGCTTTTAAAATTTCTTCTCGAGATAAAAGACTAGCAGCACCAAAACCTAAGAATATGGTTAAGATATAAAATATACCGATAATCCAGGTAGCCCACATTACAGAACTTCTTGCTGTTTTAGCGTCACTTACCGTAAAGAAACGCATTAAAATATGGGGTAAACCTGCCGTTCCAAATAACAGGGCAATAATCAGTGAAATATTATCAAGGGGTGATTTACCTTGCGAACCTGGATTAATATATTCTCCTTTAAAGTCAGCTGATTTAATATTTTTCATCTGACCAAACATTTCAGCAATGCTGAAGTTAAAGTGTTTTAATACTAGAAAAGAAATGATGAGCGTTCCAACCATTAGAAGAATTGCTTTGACCATCTGAACCCAACTTGTTGCCGTCATCCCACCAAACAATACATAAACCGTCATCATAATACCGACTATAATAACAGCCCAAGTATATGGAATATTAAATAACAGTTGAATTAATGCACCTGCTCCAACAAGTTGTGCTAACATATAGAATATTACAATCGTGATTGATGAAACTGCAGCCATCGCACGCACTTTCTTTAATTCAAAACGTGCTGCGATCATATCTGCTAAAGTATATTTCCCTAAATTTCTTAATGGTTCAGCAACGATGTATAATACAATTAAATACGCCGTTAAATATCCAATACTATAGAAGAAGCCATCGAATCCCCAAAGTGCGATAGCTCCGGCAATACCTAGAAATGATGCTGCCGATAAATAATCTCCTGCAATCGCTAAACCATTTTGCCAACCCGTTAAACCTCCACCAGCAGTATAAAAATCTTCAGCAGAATTCGTTCTTTTTGAAGCAAAATATGTAATAAGTAGCGTTAAACTTACAAAAAATAAAAACATGCTAATGACTGTCATATTCATGAGCGAGACCCCCTTTTGTACTCATTAATGATTCGCTCACTTGCGGCATCGAACTGCTTCGCTTTACTCATATAAATTGTGACTAATGTCCAGACCATCACAAATAATAATAATGCATAAATCCATGCCCATGAAATATTCCAGAAAGCAATATTATTCAAAATTGTCGTATAACCTGTCAGAATCGGAAAGAGCAATGTAGCAACGATAAAGAACAAAGTAATAGGAAAAATAAACTTTTTTCTCGTCGCAACTAGATCATTGAAATCTTTCGATGCTGCAATTTTGTTATAATCCTGTTGATTCATGAAATCATCTCCTCTTTATGTAGTATGAAAAATTCCTCCCAAGTTTCATTTTATTGATTTGTCAGAATATTGTCAATTTTTGAAATAAAATAACCGTTGATATATTAATCAACGGCTTTATACGAATATTTAAATGATAATAGTGCCAAAACAATAAATATCCCCCCTACAATCATTAATGCATTATATGGTAATTACCAGGCAATAATAAGACCGCCAATTGCTGCTCCTAATGCCATTCCAAATTGGGTAGATGACGTACTAAATGTTTGATTGAATCCTGCATTTATATCTGCAATTTGAATTAAGCGCATTTGTGTCGGTGCATTCATAGACCATCCAGTTAGGCCAAACAACATGACATTGATACTTAATGTCCATACATTATACTGTGTCACAATAAAAGCAAGCAGCACAAAGAAATAAACTGTCATTAGCATCGTTAATGTCTTTTTAACCCCTAGTTTCTCTGTAAATATACTTCCTAAACCACTTCCAGCTATGCCACTTATACCGTACAGTAAATATAGAAAACTCACTATAGATGCTTGTAAACCTAATTGATTAAAGTAAGGCGTTAAATACATATACAAAATACTTTAACCTACAAAAATAAGAACGATTGCATATGTGTAAATAGTATTCGATGATCTTTCAAAGCGCCCCACTGATTAAAAAATGACGTCGTTTCTTTACCTAGAGATTCAAGTTCTGCCATCACTTCTTCAAACGTCATTTTTCCATCCCCTAACAACTCATAGTATAATGAATATTACATTTATTATACTGATTACAATGGAGGTACTCCAATGATAAAAGTAAAAAATCCAGATCCAATATATTTAGAAGGAAATGAACACGCAATACTTCTTCTCCATACATTTACAGGAACAGTTAGAGATGTTAAACAACTGGGTCACTATCTTCATGAACAAGGTTACACAGTCCTCATTCCGTCGTATCCAGGGCACGGATTGCCTATCCAGGATTTTGTGAAATACGATATCGATGACTGGTGGAAAACTGTTGAAGAAAGCTATTTAAAATTAAAAGATCAATATAACACGATTTCATTAGTCGGTGTCTCTTTAGGTGGTTTATTTTCACTTAAGCTCGCAGAAAAATACGATGTTAATCAACTTATCGTGATGAGTGTACCAATGAAAAAAGATACAGAAGGAATTAAATACCGTTTAAAACAATTTGCACCGAGAATGCATAAGGTCATCTCTTCTGAACCATTCTCAGAATCAAATTATCAGCTTATCGATAATTACACAGGTGCCAGTAAGTTTGTTGATTATATTGAAAATATAATCAACAACTTAAGTAAAATTAATAGTCCAACTATCATACTTTATGGTGATCGTGATGATATGAGCTATCATGAAAGTGCTCAATTCATTTATGATAGTATTCAGTCCAAAAAATTTATTAATCATTATGGTAATGCTGGTCATTTAATGACAGTAAGTAAAGATAAAGAAAGAATTTATACAGATATATTGCATTTTTTAAAGCAGGATAACTAATATCCCGCTTTTTTACATAGATTTATATTCTGTTTCAAGTGCATCGGCCAACATTTGTATTGCAATTAATATTAATACCACAAATGTACAAGGCACCATAAATGTCCACCACGAAGAATATAATTCTGTCATATGGTACCCTAATAACGTCGTAAGCTCCGGCATAATGAGTGTAAAATCGTTACCTAAACATGCTTCAAAACCATCACATGTCTTCGTTCCCCCAAAGAAAATACGGAAAAATGAAATATGGCTAAGTACCATTAATGCTTGATATAACATACGTACAAAGATAATCAATAATCTATTCTTTATATTAGGATAGACATGACGGATTAATTTTTGTGTCTTGCTGGCACCGATTACTGTTGCCGCATCCATATATTCTGTATTTAATACCTGCCTTACCTGATCTCTAACGACCACCATCGTCGTTGGTACCATCACTAGCGCAATCACGATTAACATGTAACCTATTCTAAACGTCATATCGTAGCTGAACTTACCTTTTACAGCTGTCAGCACTGGAAATAACAACATAAATGTAACGATTGCCTGTGGTATAAAGTAATAAGCATTTAAAAATCCATCTGTAACAATATCTACCGTTCCTTTACGAAAAGCGAGATAACTTCCAAGAATAACGGCAATGATAAAAGAAATAAGTACTATCCCAATGACAAAGATAAACGTGATGCGATAACCGTGCCAGCTTTCCATAAATATTGAAGCACCAAAACGGTCTGTACCGAACCAATTCACAACGCCTGGTGGCACTGGATTTTTTATTTCACTTGTCATCACGTTAAATTTATATACTTTTACTTTGTTCTGAAAAATATCAAAGTAAAGGACACTTGTAATAAAAGGTAAGATGAGGATAATTAATGCCAGCCAAATCTTTAATAATTTCCTCATAACTTCACCCCAGTTCTAAATTCAACGAGTTTCTGAATGACAAATAAAACGAGATATATCGGAACAAACATCAGTACTAATATCGTCATTAACATAATTGGAGCATGATAGTAATATAAAAATTGTGTTGCTCCAAAATAACCTAATATCACTTCCATAATTAATAGACTGGAGAGTGTCATCCAGACAACTTGCTTAAAATTGATGTAAAATGTTATCCATACATTAGACAGCACATGTCTTAACAGGATTTCAAAATCATTAAGTCCTTTTGCGCGTGCGAGTACCACATAATCTTTGTCAAGTTCCTCGGTAATTACCTGATCCAAAATTTTATAAAGCTGTACAAAAGGAATTACAGATAGCATGATCGAAGGAAAAACAATAGCTTCTTGTTCCCCATAACTTGCTACTTCCATTATCAATATACCTGTTTGCTGATAGAAAAAGATAATAAAGACAATGACACAAGGAATATAAAAAATATCCGGTAAATAACCCAAAATTTTTACGATATGTTTCATTATGTAATCAATCACCTTAAACCTTTTGGCAATGACAACACAAAATATACTTAAGATACTTCCGAGCATTATACTCAAAAATAAAATAAGCATCGAATTTCGCCATGGTCTAATAATAAAGGATAAAAATGGATTTTCTATGTAACTGCCGGGTGTCTTAAATGTAACTTTATCAATATGTATCAATTGTTCAAGAAACTGTGGAAAAGCATCAAAAAAATGAGATAAATCAAATTTAAAATTCTGATTAAAAAGTAAAATAAAGGAACTCAATAGAAAAAAATTAAGCAATACTAATATTATTTTAATTACATTTACAAATAATTTATTCAATATCGTGTCACTCCTCTCTGAATATTAAGCACAAAAAAGACAGCGATGGCTGTCTTTATGTTTAATGTGCTTTTTCATCAAAGTGTTCTTTTCTTAAACGTTCCGGATAATCTTCTAACCAGAATGTCGCGTTCGGTAATTCTTTTGGGTCTGGATGATACACTGCATAGCGACCTGATCCTTTTTCTTTCTTTTGTTTTTCAAAGTCTTTCAATGCACGTAATGCTGGTTTATGTAGAATCCAGATTGCGATAATGTTACACCACGCCATTAATCCTACACCAAGATCCCCCATTGCCCACGCAACGTCTGCTGTTTTTATTGCACCGTAGAATGTTGCACCAACAATAATTAAACGTGTGACGTTAATTAAAAACTTATTTAAAGATACACTACCATTTTTCGTCAAATAAGATACATTGGTTTCTGCTATATATGCATATGCTAATATGGTAGTAAATGCAAAGAAGAACAGTGCAATGGCAACGAAATATGAACCAATACCCGAATATGCCGGGTCAAATTGATAACCACTTCCATGGAATGCTTTATCAATACCCGCTTGAACATACATTGCTGTTCCAGAGTAGTCCTTCTCTCCATCAGCATTTAGTGCATATACACCGCCATCGTTAATTAAGTTCGGCATATCACCCTTCATCGCGCCGTCCGTTGTATTGAATGTACCTGATAATAAAATAATTAATGCTGTTGCAGTACATACAAACAACGTATCAACATATACCGAGAAAGCTTGAACTAAACCTTGTTTAGCAGGGTGTGATACTTCTGCTGCTGCTGCCGGATGAGGCCCTGTACCTTGACCAGCTTCATTAGAATAAAGTCCACGTTTAACACCGATTTCAATCATTGCACCAAGTATCCCACCAAACGCTGATTCCATATTGAATGCTGACTTGAATATTAATGCAAATAAACCAGGAACTTTATCAATATTAAGAACAATAATAACAACCGCTAATAAAATATATAAGATTGCCATAAAAGGGACTACTGCAGTCGCTACAGATGCAATCCAGCGAACGCCTCCAAAAATAATTAATGCTAAAATCACCACAAGTGCTATACCGATAATCCATCCTTCGAATCCAAAAGCATTCTTCATAGAACTTGCAATGGCGTTAGATTGAATACCAGGTAATAATAATGCTGTTGATACTATTGCCAGTATTGCGAATAATATCGCATAACCTTTCGCAAATCTGCCTTTCATTCCTGCTTCAATATAATATGCGGGACCCCCACGATACTCACCGTTAATCTCTCTCTTATAAATTTGAGCTAGTGTAGATTCGATGAATGCTGAACTCGCACCCAAAAACGCTGTCATCCACATCCAGAATACAGCTCCCGGGCCACCGATATAAATTGCTGTTGAAACACCGACTATATTACCCGTCCCTACACGTCCAGCAAGCGATAAAGCAATTGCCTGGAAACTAGAAATTCCTGTAGGTGACTTCTCCCCTTGAAACATCAGTCGGATCATCTCTTTTAAATGCCTGACTTGAAAGAACTTCATCATTAATGAAAATGAAATCCCTGTAATTAACAACCCATACACTAACGGTTTACTCCACACAATATCATTTAGAAAACTCACAATACCTTCCATAACTACACCCCTTTAATGTATTAACGAGAAATACTTACTTCTATATTATATAGTCACATATTACATGTTGCAATAGTATTTATTTATTATTCTGAATATTTAATTAAATATTCATTCTAAAACATTGCGATTTAGGGGTTCAATGATTAATAAATAATCATTTCCAATGAATAAATAAGCGATAATCGATATAATAGTATAAAATACCAATACTGATGGAGGTTGCATATGAACATTTTAATTACAGGCGGTACAGGACTAGTAGGTTCAGCTCTTATAAACACTATTCAGCAAAAATATAAACATGCGCATATTTATATTACAACGAGAAGCGATAAACAAAGTTCGAATGGCATCAGCTATATCAGCTGGAAAAAAGATGATTGGTATAAGGCAGTACCACAATTAGATTTAGTAGTTAATCTGGCTGGGGCATCTTTAAATAAGAGATGGACGAAAGAACATAAAGAAGCGATCATCAAAAGTCGTATTGAAAGTACTGAAAAGCTTATTCCGTTATTTGAATCTCTCAACAAGAAACCTTTCTTTATATCAGCAAGTGCGGTAGGTTACTATCCAGCTTCTAAATCATTAACTTATGACGAAACAAATACATTCTTACCATTTGATTTCTTATCAAAGACTGTTTATCTATGGGAACAAACAGCTCGAAAAATTGAATCTTTAGGGGTAGAAACAGCAATCTGCAGATTTGGGATAGTTTTTTCTAACCAAGGCGGGGCATTGCCTTTGATGATAAAGCCTTATCAATTCTTTGCAGGTGGTAATATTGGTGATGGACAGCAGCCATACAGCTGGATTCATATCGAGGATCTTGCAGAAAGTATGCTTTATATTTATGACAAACAATTAACAGGTATATTTAATATGACTTCTCCTCAACCTGTAACACAACAACAGCTCGGAACAGTAATCGCGCGTGTTATACACCGACCACACTGGACGAAAGTACCCAACAAAGTAATGGACATTGTACTAGGAGAGCAATCCGTAATGGTTACAAAAGGACAAAGCGTATTACCGCATCATCTATTGCAGGCGGGATATACATTTAAATATCCTAACGTACAGTTAGCTCTGGAGCAGTTGTATGGTGAATAAAGAAGGAAAGAAAGCAGTTGAAAATCTGTGGCGAAAAGAAAAGTATAAAGTGATGTACTATAATCAGAATCAATATAACTCTATTCGTCAACTGATGCGTGAACAACTGGATGATATACACATATTAGAACAGATTATTTATGAAACATATCGCATGACACCAACGAGAGGCTCGAAGTTAAATAGCTATCAGCATATGTGGGGATATTTTAAAAAAATTGCTACTGAAGATGAAAAATCACAATATCAAACATTTATTCAAAACTTTGATAGCAACGAATCAGAACTTCATATTTTACTAAAGCAACTTGCTGAAAAATATGATGTACAATATTTAAAAAACAGCAGCATCTTATTTTAAAGATGCCGCTGTTTTATTTTATATTAAATTGCTGTTTTAATAAATTTACATCCTTTGTCCAGAAGTAGCGAACATGATTTGCCTGGTACGCGACCTGAATTAAACCATTTGTCATCCAGGCAGATAATAACTCAAAAGGCACACCCATTGCATGAATTTCTTCATCTGTCACAAAATCTTTGTGCATAATATCCCTCTTTAATTGTATGAATTAGTTCATATTTTCAACTACAATACAATTAAAGTCAATATTATAAAGATAATTTATTTTACTGTTTAACAGCACTATATCCACCTTTAATATTTATAATATCGTTATATCCTAATTGATGTAACACACTCACTGCTATCGCACTTCTGACACCTGATTGACAATGAACATAAATTCTTTCATCTTTTTTAAATGGTATTTCCTCTTTTTCTAATTTACCAAAATGCACATGTTTTGCATTATCAAAATGTGATTCTTGCCATTCCAGATTGTTGCGTACATCCAAAATATTAATTTGTGAATGATCGATTGATTTGAAATCTTGTGGTTCAATTTGATTCATTGATTCACTAGACGCATTTTTAATGTAACCAATCACATTATCAAATCCTATTAATTTTAAGTCATTTGCTGCGTTCTGAACTTCTTCGAACGAACCGATTAACTGAATCGGTGTTTCGTAGTCCAGATACCATCCTGCAAACCCTAAAAATTTACTGTTATAAGGCACGTTAATGCCGTCACTTAAGTTATTTAGGTAAATTTCTTTTGCTCTTAAATCAATAACTTTAACACTGTCAAATAATTTTTGTAATGGCGGCACCGGTTTATTATCCATCAATGCTACACCATCGCGATTCATATGTTTCATTTCTTTGAAATAATATGGTGGTTCTGGTTGCTCACTTGTTAATGTTTTAATGAAAGTTGCTTCATCTTTAATTTGAAATGCCCAACTCTTTTCACGTTCATACCCTAAAGTTGTTACCGGAACTGAACCAAGTGACTTACCACAGGCACTGCCTGCACCATGTCCCGGCCATATTTGAATATAATCTGGTAATTCATCCATCTTTTTAAGTGATTCAAACATTGCTTTTGCACCGATTTCAGTAGTATCTTTTATGCCGGCTGCTTCCTCTAATAAATCCGGACGACCGACATCTCCTACGAAGATAAAGTCTCCAGTAAAGAGTCCCATCGGTACTTCTGTTGCATTATCAAACAATAGAAAACTAATACTTTCAGGCGTATGTCCTGGTGTATGGATCACTTTAAGTTTTACATTGCCGACGTTAATAATAACGTCTTCTTTTAGTAATTGATAATCTCCATTAATATGCTGATATGACCAGTCATCTCCACCTAATCCAGAGACAAATGCTTTAGCATTTAACGTTTCATTCGCTTCTCTTAACCCAGAAGCAAAGTCTGCATGAATATGCGTTTCAGTTACTTTATTAATCGTCAGCCCTTCTTGCTCTGCAGCTTCAATATAAGGTGTAAGATCTCTCAGCGGATCGATGATGATTGCTTCTCCTGTCTTTTGACAACCTACTAAATAAGACATTTGTGCTAATTGCTGATTAAAAAATGATTTAAAATACATTGTTTCACCTCCATTATCAATTAAATAAATAAGTTTAAGTTTGCTTTTTCAGTATCACCTAAGTATGTTGCTACACCACCATATTCAACACCTTCAATTAACTCTTCACGTGAAACAGCCATAATATCCATACTCATTGTGCAGGCTACCATCTTGATGCCCATACTTTGTGCTTTTTCAATCATCACTTCTAACGAATCTACTTTCTTCTTATTCATAACATGCTTAATCATTCTAGACCCCATACCACCCATATTCATTTTAGAAATAGGTAATTTTCCTGCATGTTTCGGCATCATTTGACTAAACATTTTATCTAAACCTTGTTTATCTACTTTTATTCCTGGGCGTTTGATTACATTAAGACCCCAGAAAGTAAAGAACATCGTCACTTCTTTACCCATAGAAGCAGCACCGGTTGCTATAATAAATGACGCTAAAGCCTTATCTAAGTCTCCGCTAAACACAACCATTGTAGCACCAGTCTTAGTTTCAACTAATTGGTGACCATTACTATCGTCCATCACATTCACTGGTAGACTCTGACCTTTTTGAATAACGGCAACCACTTTACTTCCTTCTGTCTCATTCTTCACAACTGTATTGCCTGTCACTTTAGCCCATGATTCGATATCTTGACAGAAACCGAAGTCTGTAACGTGGATTTCTAGTTGTTCACCATCCTGCATACCATCTAAATTTTCTTTTACTTTTAATATTGGACCTGGACATTGCAATCCACTTGCTTCTACAAATCTTCTATCTTCTCTTAATGTCATTTGATTCACCTTTTCATTTTGTTCTGTAAAGTTTATATTTTCTTCATTATTTTTATTTATATTCGCCTCATCCTTAATTTGAGATGAGTTTGATGTATTTTGTGGTTGCGATAAGTAATTCTGTTTATATAATTTGTAACCACCATCTAAATTAATAACATCGAATCCTTCATTTTTTAAAATACGGGCTGCATTATATCCACGTTGTCCAACCTGACAATAAATAACAACCGGCATTTGCTTATCAATTTCTGACAAACGCGTTCTTAATTCACCTAACGGTATATTTTTAGCATCTTTAATATGTCCCATTTCATATTCAATAGGTTCTCTTACATCGATAATCTGATGTTCAGTATCCTCAATTTCACTCACCTGCATCAATTTCATGTCATCTTCTAATACATTTTGTGCAATATATCCAGCCATATTCACCGGATCTTTTGCAGACGAGAATGGTGGAGCATATGCAATTTCAATACGTTGTAAATCTGTAACTTTCTGGCCAAATGTAATCGCACTGGCAATTAGATCAATACGTTTATCTATACCTTTTCGTCCAACGATCTGTGCCCCGTAAATCTCTCCTTCTGGAGAAAATATTACTTTGATTGTCATCGGCGCTGCACCAGGATAATAACTTGCATTAGATTGACCAGACACATGAATAACATGATATTGTTTTCCTAAAGTTTTTAAAACCTTCTCATTTAAACCTGTACTCGCAACATTCAGGTCGAACACTTTAGCAATAGCTGTACCAATCGGATTGAATTTCTCGATTGTTTTTCCATTTAAATGATCAGCAAGCAATCTGCCTTGTCGATTAGCAATCCATGCAAGTGGAATGTGAGCATCTTGTTCACTAATCGCATGCGTTACTTCTGCAACATCACCAATGGCATAGATTGATGCATCCGAGGTTTGGAATACGTCATTTGTCTTAATTGCTTTCTTCACACCTAAATCTAATCCTGCTTCCTCTGCTAATGTAGATTCCGGTAATACTCCAATGGCCATAATGATCATATCAGCATTCACAACATCACCATTACTTGATACAACAGTGTGCTCATCTATCTTGTCTATCGATTGCTTCAATCTTAAATCTACACCTTTACTGATCATGTGGTTATGAAGCTCAACTGCCATATCCATATCAATACCCGGCATCACTTGTTCACCTAACTCAAATAAGGCAACATCTAAATCGATTGCTTTCAAGTTCTCAGCCATCTCTAAGCCAATAAACCCTCCACCGATGACTGCTGCTGACTTCACATTATTTTCTTTAATATATGCAATGATTTTATCCATATCCGGAATATTTCTTAATGAAAATACATGCTCAAGATCCGCACCTTCAATAGGGACGTGAATAGATTTTGCACCAGTTGAAAGTATTAAGACATCATATGCCATTTCACTTGGTTGTCCATCCCTCTCAATCGTAATTGTTTTGTTTTCTCTGTTAATTGCTACGACATTTGTATCTGTCATAACATTGATATTCATTCTACTTTCCATAAGTTCTGGTGTCTGAATCAATAATTTACTTCTATCTTTTATTTCATCACCAATGTGATATGGTAATCCACAATTAGCAAACGAAACGTAGCTACCTCTTTCGATTAAAGTAATTTCATCTTGTTCATTTAGTCTTCTTAAACGTGCTGCTGCTGTAGCACCACCTGCCACTCCACCAACGATCACTATTTTTCTGTTCATTAATTTTTCCTCCTCAATTAAATACCTATAGGGGTATATTAAACTATATATACCAGCATGTCAAATACCCCACCCCCTATTTTTATAATTGACAAAAATACCCCATTAGGTATATAGTAATAGACATTACAAAACAGAAAGAGGTTATAACTATGGAATACGATAAAAGTGCAATGAACAGACTTAAGCGTATACAAGGCCAATTAAATGGTGTCATTAAAATGATGGAAGAAGGAAAAGATTGCAGAGACGTTGTCATGCAGCTTAGCGCATCACGTAGTGGGATTGAACGCTTAATTGGAGTGATTGTTAGTGAAAATTTAACTGAATGCGTTAAAGAAAGCGTTAAAAATAATGAAGATACAGATGAACTTGTAAAACAAGCTGTTGATCTGTTAATAAAAAGTAGGTAATTAAAATGACAAACTATCAAACAATTAATGTCGAAACATTAAAATCACTATTAGACCAGAAAAAAATCAATCTCATCGATGTGAGAGAAGTTTATGAATATGAAGAGCATCATATTCAAGAAGCAGTTAATATACCCCTATCAGTATTAGCAGAAAATACTGATCAGTTCAATAAAGATGAACACTATCACATCATTTGCAGATCAGGTAACCGAAGTGGGCAAGCTTCTCAGTATTTAAGTGGTTTAGGAATAAAAACGACTAATGTAGATGGTGGCATGCTAGATTGGGAAGCTTTATAGTGGCATTTATATTATTTGCTATTATTGGAGCACTCGGTGCATTCCTTTCAGGGCTTATTGGTATTGGTGGTGCAATTATTATGTATCCGATGCTACTATTTATTCCACCAGTATTTAATATCGATATGACACCAACAGCAGCAGCAGGTCTCACTGCCGCTCAGGTATTCTTTAGTACATTAAGTGGTAGTATTAGCCAAAGAAAAAACGAAAACCTTAATTCTTCTATTATAATACCGATGAGTATCGGTATTCTTTCAGGAAGTATTACAGGCGCATATGTCGCATCGGTATTTGATGAAAGTATCATCAATATCGTGTATACATTTCTCGCTATTGTGGCGGTCATCCTTATGTTTATTAAAGTGAACCCAAATGACACGAATGCAAAGTATAATAAAATAGCATTATTTATTGTAGCTGCATTAATAGGAATATTATCAGGAATTGTAGGTGCTGGAGGAGCATTCTTAATCGTACCGATCCTGCTTACATTCTTTAAAGTACCCTTTAGAGTTGTTGTTGCTAACAGTATCATCGTTGCTTTCGTATCATCAATCGGCACATTCTTCACGAAATTCATAACAGGCAGTGTCGATATTGAACATGCACTACCGTTAATTATCGCCAGTTTAATATTTGCTCCACTTGGCACAAAAGTATCTAAACAAACAAATCAAACAGTATTAAGATATATACTGACTGCTTTAATAATCATCTCAGCGATTAAGATGATTATGGATATAATATAAAAGAGAGCCGAGTGGCTCTCTTTTTTAATCTATGGAGTTTTTCTTGAACAAAAATGCTGTGATAATAAACGAAATGAGTGTCCAAATCCCAATAATAATAATATGTTTTATATCATTATTTTGAGCTAATAAGTCATATTGCGCTGTAGGACTATAACTATTGAGTTTCACAAAGAAATTATCTTTATCAAACCCCATATTAGAGAAGGTTGGTGCCATTGCAAATAAAAATAGTACTGGTAAATAGTATACACTAGTTTCAGATACATTCTTAACTGCTAAACCTATAGCAATTCCTATAAATAGGAAAAATAAGAATAATAGAATAAATCCTATAATCATTTTTCCATTTGTAAGTACACTGACATCTATAATTATTAGGCTTATAAAAATCGTAATTATAGTAAAGAAACTCACTACTAAACTTTTGCCTATAAGAATATCCAACATCGATGCAGGGGAATTAACAAGTCCCCTTAAGGTATTCTTCTCTTTTTCTTCAGCTATCATTGTCATCATTGTTCCAGTCAAGACTGCCCCTAAACAAATTGCAATCATTAATATTGCCAGACTTTTCCCCCCCTCTCCTTGTAAAGGAGTTTTACTAAATATTAAAGACATTACAATTGGCAATATCGGCATCGTAAGTAACATCATATTTCTCATAAATTCTTTGAAATCTTTCTCTGCAATTGCCATTACTCTGTTCATTTTCATCTTAAACAAGCTCCTTTCCAGTCACTTTAATAAATACTTCGCCTAATGTCGGTTCGTTTGTATAAATACGTTTCACTTGTTTCGTATTGAGTAAATCTGTAATTTGCATTACATCTTCTTTATGCACTCTTTTCTTCTCTAAATTATTCATTTCCACGGTAATTGTCTGATCTGAATGTTGATATCTCAAATTATCTGGTGTATCCAGTGCAATAAGTTTTCCGTTATTAATTAACGCAATGCGATCACATAAACTTTCCGCTTCATCCATATCATGCGTTGTTAAGAATATCGTTGTGCCACTTTCTTTTAATTTTAATAAACCTTTATGAATATGTCTTGTCGTATTTGGGTCTAGGGCTGAAGTTGGTTCATCCAGGAATAATAGTTTAGGTTGATGGATTAGAGCCTTTGCAAGCAGTATTCTTTGACGCATCCCTTTCGATAACTTTTTAACCACTGTTTTCTTCTCATTTTCTAATTGTACAAATGAAAGTACTTCATCAATTCTATTTACAGGCTGCTTATAAAGCCCTGCAAACATTTTTAAATTATCAAATACTGATAACCTTTCATAAAGCGCACTATTATCTGAAAGTATCCCAATCTGTTCTCTAAACTCTGCTGTTTGAAGTGCTTTATCTTTATATTTAAATACTTGAATGCTACCTTCTGTAATAGATGTTTCTCCTGTTAGCATCTTAATCGTCGTTGTCTTTCCTGAGCCACTCGGTCCAAGAAGACCAAATATCTCACCTTCATTAATATTTAAAGATAAATGATTCACTGCTTTTTTACTGTCGTACATCTTTACTACGTCATTCATTTGTATAAGTGTCATAAAAATAGCCTCCAATCAATTTGTTACCCAAATTGTATTAAAGACTATGATTCCTCACTATAAAATGTACGTCAAATGTACTTAATTTTCCGTGAATTGTACCGTATGACTATTAAAATATCCTTGAATTTCTTTCACTTTGTTACGTGACAAAGGTACAAATGTATTTTCCAACCCATCTATTTTAATCGAATATGAATTCTTCGACCAAGTAATCATCTCTGTTACTTTCTGCAGATTGATAATATAAGAACGATGACATCTATAGAAACCATATACTTTCAGTTTTTCTTCAAGTTCATTTAAAGTGTAATCCGCTTTAAATGATTCGCCATTGAAATGAATATTTACTTTTCCTTCTGCTCCTTCAATATAATCGACATCTTCAGGATTAATAAATAGTGTTTTATCTTCTGACTTGGCGGTTATTCTAAATACGTTACTACGGGAGAAATTCGAATTTATTTCTTGGGAAATATTTTTTTGATTGTGCTTATTTATCACACTATCTAGCACATCGCTATTATTAAATGATTGAGCAGATTGTTCTTTTTCAACTGAATCAGCTGCTTCGTTCGATTCTTCTCTGTCTTCATATACTTCTAAACGTTTTAATTGAGATCTTTTCACCTGATAAATTTCATTTGATAATAATAATCCATGGTCTAAATATGAAAGAATATGTAGAATTTTATGATCAGCATTAAATTGTGAGAGTACATTTAAGATTGTATCAACTGTCTCCACTTTTAAATTATGTAATATATCTTTAAAAATGATAAATTTATTATCCTGTACATATGCCAAAGCTACTTTCAGTAACACAAATTCATCATATTCTAATTTCTTCACTTTAACATTGCTATATTCAAGTAACATAAACTGTCGTAAAATATCATCTATATTATAGGTTGCACCGAACCATCTCATATAAAATTTTAATTGTTCTTTCACTGTTAAACGTTCATGAAAAGGTGTATTAAAAGTTTCTATCCATTCATCTCGTTGATTAAAATAAGCTATAATTTCTTTTTGCTGATTCGTATTTGAAATGATACATGCATGATTCTTGAAATCTAATGTTTGTAAATGATTAATTAAGTTGGTCATACATCCTCCCAATAGTAGTAAGTTATAGGAAATATATAGATACTATAAATCTATTATACATTAACCGTGATGTGCATATTGGATTATCGAATATCAAAAAAGCCTGTGAATTCACAGGCTTTAAAAGTAACTTAATTAATCATTTTTATTTTTTCATTCATTTTTCAAATATTTATTATAGTTTTCTATCCCAATGTCTTTGTACTACAAGCGCATCTAAATATTTATTTACATCATCGCCCAATTCAACAATTCCTGGTTGTGCTACATCAACAGCAGTTTCTTCCATCGCTTTAGCAACAGATGTATCGTAACCGATTGTTTTAAAGTGACGGTTAGCTGCTTCAATGAAATCTTTCACTGGCGGTAATAATGGTGTTTTAACATCCAATACAATCAGACCATCGAATAAAGTAGAATGTACTGTATCAAATGTTTCAGAAACTTTCAATTCACCTAATTTAAATGCTTTCTCGCTCACTAATTTATAATTTACCTTATTATCAGCAAGTGTTGTTAATAGTTTTTTGATCTTAGCTTCATCTGATTGTTCAGTTACTAATACTGCAACAGATAATGTATCTAATTTTTTAACTGTATTTTCCATGCTTAATGCTGGAGATTTTTTATCTGACTTAACTTCTTCATCTGCAGTAGGTGCATCAACACCAATTTTTTCAGCAATTTGAGTCGCTAAGTCTTTATCTACTTTATTAATATTGGCAACCGCATTTTCTTTTACAAAGTCATGCTTACACTTACCTAATTCAAAAGCAAATCCATCTCTTAGATGTTCTTTTTCCGGTTGCGTTAAGCTATTATAGTATAATTTTGCTTGTGCATAATGTTCTTTAAAACTATCACTTCTTGCACGTACTTTATGCGCATCTATCTTCTCATGATATGATTCAAATCCACCTTCTTCAACTGGTGTTGTATGAGGATTATTATTATTGATCGCATTGTTATGATAAGATGTTTGTCCTTTATGCACGAATGATTGGTGCATACCATCACGTTGATTATTCGCAAATGGGCAGACAGGTCTGTTAATAGGGATTTGGTGGAAGTTAGGTCCACCTAGACGAGATAACTGTGTATCAGTATATGAGAATAATCGCCCTTGTAATAACGGATCGTTACTAAAGTCAATTCCCGGTACAAGATGTCCTGGATGGAATGCAACTTGCTCTGTTTCTGCAAAGACATTATCAACATTGCGATTTAAAGTCATTTTACCAACGCGTTTTACTGGCACTTCTTCTTCTGGCCATAATTTCGTTGGATCTAATATATCGAAATCAAATTTAAACTCATCTTCTTCAGGTAAAATTTGAAGTCCTAGTTCCCACTCAGGATAATCACCTTTATCGATAGCTTCATATAAGTCTTCACGATTATAATCTGAGTTTTTACCCGCGATGATCTGCGCTTCATCCCAAACGAGTGAATGCGTGCCGAGTAATGGTTTCCAGTGAAATTTAACGAAGTGTGATTTTCCTTCTTTGTTGATTAAACGGAACGTATGTACACCGAATCCTTCCATTGTGCGGAAGCTCTTTGGTAATCCACGATCACTCATGGTCCACATCGTCATATGAGTTGACTCAGGGTTTTGTGCAAAGAAATCCCAGAATGTATCATGCGCTGTTCCACCTTGAGGAATTTCATTATGTGGTTCTGGTTTGATAGCGTGAACTAAATCCGGGAATTTAATTGCATCTTGAATAAAGAATACCGGAATATTGTTACCTACTAAATCATAGTTTCCTTCTTCAGTATAGAATTTAGTTGCAAATCCACGCGCATCACGTACTGTATCGTTAGATCCTTTTGAGCCTTGGACAGTAGAGAAACGAACAAATACAGGCGTCTTCTTACTCGTATCTGTTAAAAATTTTGCTTTAGTATATTCACTTAAATCTTCGTATAATTCAAATTCACCATGTGCCCCATAACCACGCGCATGAACAATTCTTTCAGGAATACGCTCATGGTCAAAATGTGTCATCTTTTCTCTGAAATGAAAATCTTCTAATAATGTCGGACCACGTTCTCCTGCTTTTAATGAAAATTCATCTTCTGCCATTTTTAAACCTTGGTTTGTCGTTAACGGTGTATCTTTAGAATGGTCTCTACGAAATGCTTCCAACTGCTTATCTTTTTCATTAGTCATTGTAGTGCCTCCTATATTATATTTACATGCAAATTACTTATTCCCATTTCAAATAAACAGAAACATTGTACACTTTTTATATATAAATAAAAAAATAAAAAATTGCATTCTAATTGTAGATTGCAAATCTTCCCTTTAATACACAAAAACCGTCCATTTTAGCTTGAGCTAAAACGAACGGTTTGAAAATATATTAATTTGCTGTTCTTAATTATTTATCTAAGAAGTTACGACCTTCATCTAATTTTTGGAATCCTCTTAAGAAGTATACACCTGCCATAGCTGATAAGAAGATAATACCAATAATAACTGATACACGTGTTTCATCATTAATTAACATTCCGATTAATACCATTACTAAGAAAGCAATTGTTATATAGTTCGAGAATGGCGCGAAAGGCATTTTAAATGGATGATTTTCAGCTAAATCAGGTCTTTGTTTTCTGTATTGTAAATGACTGAATAAAATCATAAACCATGGAATCATACCTGGCAGGATAGATGCACTATAAACATATACGAATATATTTGCTGCGCCATCAATATACATTGGTAATACTACATTTAAAATCACGCCAATGAAGATACCGATCGAAATCGTAAGCACAGCATAAACTGGTACACCATTTTTCATAACTTTCGCAAATGCACGCGGCATTTTACCTTCATTTGCTAATGTGTAGATCATACGGCTTGAACTGAAAATACCTGAGTTACAACCAGACATTGCTGCTGTAATCACTACGAAGTTAATAATTGCTGCTGCAGCTGTGATACCAACTTTAGCAAATGTCGCTACGAACGGGCTACCTACGTTACCTAATTCATCCCATGGATAAACAGTTACGATAACAAAGATTGCACCAATGTAGAAGATTAAAATACGCCAAATAATACCATTGACTGCTTTTACTACGTTTTTCTGTGGATCTTTCGTTTCACCTGCAGTAATACCGATTAATTCTACCCCTTGGTAAGAACCTACTACCATTGAAAGTGCAAAGAAGAATCCTACGATACCATTAGGGAAGAATCCACCATGTTCCGTTAGGTTACCAAATCCAATAGGATTACCATTGTTACCAAATCCAAATAATATAATACCTAAACCGGCTACAATCATTAAAACAATTGTTACAATCTTAATCATTGCAAACCAGAATTCGAATTCTCCGAATGCTTTAACTGAAGCCATATTCGCTAATGCTAAAGTCACAATTACGATAATACCTGGAATCCAGGTAGGTAAATCTGGCCACCAATATTGCATATATTGTCCAACAGCGATTACTTCACTCATACCAACTACAACCCACTGGAATATATTTGCCCATGCTGTAACATAACCAAACACCGGGTGTAAGTATGTTGAAGCATAATCAGCAAATGATCCTGTTGTAGGGAATAAATAAACTAATTCCCCCATCGCACGCATTACTAAAAATAAAAATAATCCAGCAACTAAATAAGCTAAAATTGCTGAAGGTCCTGTCCATTTAATCGTACTTGATGCACCCATGAATAAACCTACCCCAATGGTACCACCTAATGCGATCATTTGGACTTGTCTTGAACTAAGACCCCTCTTTAAATGATTGTCTTCCATTTTTTCTATCCCCTTTTGTTTTTTAAATATAAAAACATTCATTACTATTCTGAAATTATACTATAATTTCAGAATATTAGAAGTACCATTTATAAACTTTAGGAGAACATGAAAAGGGTGCAAGGGAAAACCCTTGCACCCACGTGCTTTAACGCTTTAAACTTTTTAAAAAAATTATTTTTAAATAGATTATTTCCTTTTATTTTTTATAATCGTAAGCAACTTCTTGTAATTTTTCATCATATTCAATATATAAATCGTAATCTTTGAAAAACCACTCATCCATTTCGTTAACGTAGAAAATAATGCCATCTGCTTCAACTTTTGCAATTGCTTTATCATAATCCGGATCTACTGTAAATGCTAAAGAGTGACTCTCCTGAATCTTGCTTGATCCATAAATTTTCGCAAAGAATTTAACTGCCTGCCCCGCTTCTAAACCAACCTCGTCTTTGAACCATTGCAATGCTTTATCTGAAATATAAATATTCATATCGTACCTCCCATATTAAGTCTTTCTGAAGAAATTATATCATCTGACTCATATGAAAGTCTTAAATTAAGTTTTCATATAAAATGATCAATATGTTAGCGCAACCTCTTCACCCTTCAATACACGCATTACACCTTCGTATAAAGCGAGCAACTCTTCTTCACCTGGCATTACTTTAACTTCAGAAATCCACTCAACGTGTGATTTTATGTTATCAACAACATACTGGGAATAACTCACGCCGCCTGTTAAAATGATATAATCTACATCACCTTTCAATACAGCTGCCATTTCAGCAATACCTTTAGCAATCTGATAACACATACCATCAAAATAAAGCTTTGCTTCATCATCTCCGTTTAGAGCTTTTTGTTCAATCGTTTGAATATCAATTTCACCTAAATAAGACTTCATACCACCTTCTCCAGCTAATATTGATTTCACTTGTGAAATATTTAACTGTTCTTCAATAATGAGCTTCGCAAAATTTATTAACGGGAGTTGACCGGTACGTTCCGGTGAATAAGGTCCTTCGCCATCAAATGCATTGACGCAATCAATAACACGCCCTGACTGATGTGCACCAATGGAAATACCTCCACCAATATGGGTAACAATCACATTAGCATCAAAATAATCCATGCCTTCTTCGGCTAACACCTTACGTGCCACAGCTTTTTGATTTAGTGCGTGAAATACACTACGACGTTCGATACCTTTAAATCCTGAAATGCGTGCGAGATCTTCAAATTCATCAACTACAACCGGATCTACTGTATATGCTTTCACACCGTAATCACGCGCAATATCATTAGCGATGATTGCACCTAAATTTGAAGCATGCATGCCATATGTACCAGAGCGAAGATCATTTACCATCTCTTCATTCACTATGTACGTGCCTCCAACTATTGACTTCATCAGTCCACCACGGGCAACAACTGCTGCTAAATCTCCTGGATAAATATTATGAGACTCTAAGAAAGTACGTAAACGCTCTTCTCGCATCTCAATTTGATCCATTACAGTATCATACTTTCCAATCTCATCAACAGTATATCTAAAGATACTTTCGTCTACACAATTATCACTACAATATAGAGCAACCTTACTAGAAGTTGAACCTGGATTAATAACTAATATGTATTTTCCGTCCATTATAAGTCCCTCACTTGTCGCACTGCAAAGTCTAGAGCGTACATTTTACTTTCTGTAGAATCACTGCGTGAAGTAAGAACGATCGGGACTTTCGCCCCCACAATTGTCCCTCCAATTACAGCATTCCCTATTACTGAGAAAGCTTTATATATTACATTACCAACATCAATTGTAGGTACTACTAAGATATCTGCATCTCCTTGAATAACCCCGTCATACCCTTTATGATCTGCAGCTTCCTTAGAAGTAGCTAAATCAAAAGAAATAGGACCAGCTACAAGCGCATTTTCACTACTTTTAAATAATGAAACGACCTCACTTGCTAATACTGAAGATGGCATCTTCGGATTAAATGTCTCTGCAGAACTAATCATAGCCACTTTAGGTTGCGAAATACCTATGCGATGCGCTACATCAATGGCATTATCAGCAATTTGCTTTAACTGTTCAGAAGTTGGTGTGATATTCATTGCAGCATCCGTTAATAATAACTGCCTGTTATTTCCCGGTAAATCAACAAGCGCCACATGAGACAACACGGATTGACCGCGAAGATTATATTCTTTTTGAAGTACTTCTTTTAATAGCGTACGCGTTTGAACCATCCCCTTCATAAGCACTTGGGCATCTCCAGTTGCCGCCATTTCTACAGCACGTTTAACAGAATCTCCCTCTGTTTCACATTGCTCATACACCCATACATCATTTGAATCAATATTCTCTTCTGTATCAAATACGAAAAAAGATACAACATCTTTATATAATTGTTTCGCTTTTGTTATCACTTCTAATATCTCTGGCCTTGAACCACCAGGAATAGCTACCTTAATCATCTATATTCCTTCTTTCTGATTATAACCTAGTACTAAGACTAGATAATATTTTTGTTCGATAGTATTTTCTCACATTCGAAAATAGATGTAAAGGAAACATACAATGGTAGTTCTATGTAAAATACAACTTAATTTATTTTAATGTTCATGGATCTTCTTTTATAATGTTTAATTTACATAATAAAAAATATGAATGAAGACGATTATTTAAATATTTAACAAAAATTTATACACAAAATTTTCATATTTCTGACCTATTATTTTCACAATCTTGTGATTTTATTATATGTACTTTATGCTAATATTTATTTTAACTTGTGAAAATATGGAGGAAAGTTTGTGAAAAAGTATTTTAATAATGTGTTTTGGAGATGGCATTTCTATGCAGCGATTTTCATTACACCGCTACTCATTACATTAAGTATTTCAGGCATCATGTATTTATTCTATCCAGAAGTAGAAAACAAATTAAATCACGATCTGTTGTTTGAACAAACGAATAAACCAGAACAATCGCTTAATGATGGTATCAGTGACATACTAAGTAGTCATCCTGGGTATCATGTTATGAAGATTAGTTTCCTAAAAGGCGATTACAACACACGTGTATCCATAATGGGACCTGATGATGCTTCTAAAGTTGTCTATCTAGATCATCATAATCAAGTAAAAGGTGAAATAGAACCTTCTAAATTATTTTCAAATTTCTCACGTGAAATGCACTCAAATCTATTAACTGGTAATACCTTTATTAATTATTTAGTGGAGCTTGCGAGTTGCTGGGCAATATTCCTGATCATTACAGGATTGTTCATGACTTTCTTCCGTAAATATATTACAAACAGTGCTTCAAAAATCAAACGTAAAAATCAAGCGAAATTCCACGCAATGCTCGGTACAGTTTTAAGTATTCCGTTATTACTGATTGTGTTAACTGGATTACCCTGGTCAGGATTTATGGGTGCAAAAATTTATGACTTTGCAGTAAATCATTCACTTGTCGGTTACCCTGAATCCGTAAAGTCACCACCTGTATCTAATAACGAGATTGCATGGGCAACCCGTGGTGAACATACAAATTCAAAATCTCATGATGGCCACAGACTACCGATTACACGTATTAATATGATTGCGCAAGAGGAAGGATTTAAGAAGCCTTATAGTATCACTGTACCGATGGATGATAAGGGAACCTATGTATTATCTAAGGCTGCAGGAACAGGTGTGACTGGTCTAGATGCAAATCCACTAGAAGAACGCACTATTCATCTTGATCAATATTCTGGAATGAAACTTGCGATTTACGACTTTAATGACTATGGCATACTTGCGAAGTTTATAGCAGTCGGTATCCCACTTCATGAAGGGAATTTATTTGGGCTAGCTAATAAAGTAATCAACTTATTATTTATTGTTGGTTTACTCACATTAACTTTCTTTGGTATTAAGATTTATTTTATGCGCAAACAAAAAGGTAAACTATCAACACCGAAGGCACAGCCTTATATGAAATATACTTGGTTTTTCGCAATATTACTTATTCTAATGGGAATATTAATGCCTCTATTTGGCGTCTCACTCCTAATCATTACATTTATCGAACTCATTTTATTGATGCGCAAGAAGAAATATGCGATATAAAATAAAACTCATCAAGTAGCTGGATAATTCCAGCTACTTTTTTAATTTTCAAACAATTGTGATTGTGTGACATCATTTATTCATGTAAGATAAGTCATAATATATTGTACGGAGCTGATTGTATGGATCAAAACAGACATAAACTCGCATTAAAGGTTGCATTTCCACCTACTATCCCAATCTTAACTGGATTTACCTTTCTCGGAATGACTTTCGGTATATATATGCATTCTTTAGGACATCCAATATGGATGGCTGTTCTTATGAGTGCTTGTATTTTCGCTGGTTCTATGGAATTTGTAGCAGCAACGATGCTGATTGGTATCTTTAATCCGTTTAGTGCTTTTATACTTGCACTTATGATCAACGCACGACATCTATTTTACGGGATTGCAATGCTTGAACGATTTAAAGGTACCGGGAGAAAGAAATGGTATTTAATATTTGGTATGTGTGATGAAACATTCGTAATCAATCAAACAATATCCATTCCTAAAAATGCTGATAAAGGATTAGTTATGACGTATGTTACGTTATTCAATCATTTATACTGGGTAACTGGTTCCTTTCTAGGAAGTATTATTGGGGGCTTTATTACAGTTGATTTGGAAGGTTTAGAATTTGTAATGGCAGCACTCTTTTTAATTATTTTTCTTGAACAATGGTACAAAGGTGGAAGACGCTTTTCAACACTAGGCATAATCATTTCAATTGTCTGTCTATTAATATTTGGTACGTCTTACTTTGTACTACCTACAATGCTAATTATGCTAATCATTTTCATTGTCTTTAAACGTCCTTTGACGAGAGTTGGTGAGCGCATATGACAATAGCAGAACAGCTGATTATTATCTTTTCTGTTACAATCGCTACAATGTTAACCCGCTTCTTACCTTTCATCATATTTAAAGACGATAAACCATTACCTGAGCTTATTGAATATTTAGGTCGTGTATTACCTCCCGCTGTATTTGGATTACTTGTAGTATATGCATTAAAGGATATTAAATGGAGTTTACCTTCTGCCAATATTCCCGCAATACTTTCGATAACTTTGATTATCGTATTACATTCATGGAAACGTAATATGCTTTTATCTATCGCTGTAGGAACGTTATACTATATGTTACTTATTCGATTAATCTAAACAGAAAAAGCTACAATTCTTATCGAATTGTAGCTTTTTCTATATTATGATTAAGCATCTTGTTTGATGATTTCTTTAGTCATAGCATCGATTTCAAATTCTTTTGATTTTCCATCTTTAACTAGTTCTACGTCATATTTCACTACGCCGTCATCTTCATCTAAACTCCACTCTTTCACATCTCCGTTGTATTCTTTCTTAGCAACTTCAATGATATCTTCAACTGGTGTTACATCTTTATAATTGATTGTTGTTTCTTTGTCATTTTCTTTTTCTGATTCATTTTTAAGTACTTTGTTACTTACAGCATCAACTGTCACTTCATGAGATTCATTTTTATCTCTTAAATTAACATCATATGCCCATTTTTTCTCTTTATCATCATAGTCAAAAGAGATACTTTTAAGTTCACCTTTAACTTCTTTTTGTGCAGTTTCAATTGCCTGAGTCGCATTTATCTTCACTTCACTATAATCAACTGATTTATCATCTTTATTGCCACAAGCACCTAATAATAATGATGCACCTAGAACGAGTGCTGAAGATTGTTTTATATATTTATTCATCATATTCACATCCTTTTTGAGTTATTAAATTTATACCCAAAATTTGATATATACAAACAAATATTATCAATACGGATTACATTCACCATATATAGCGAACTAAAAACAAGAGTATTTTTTATAAAATTTTTATCAATTTTATCAAAGCAAATTGCAATGGTAATCTCCCATATAAAGCGCTCTTCGGTAGTCGTTTATCACCTAACGGAATTCCTTTTCTTGCCATATAAATATTCGCCGGAAATACCCCTAATAAAAATGTATTGATTAACTTCTTAGCACTTTCACTTGGTTTTTTGATAATCAAGTAAACGCCCATTATCATCTCAATTACCCCGGAAATATAGACAATTTCCTTTTTAAAGGGTATATAACCTGGAACAATCTTCGTAAAATTCGGCTCTCTTAGGAAATGAAGTACTCCTGCCGTAAAAAATCCTAATCCTAGTATCGTTTTCAGTAATAATTTTATTAATTTCATTTTATTGCTCCTCTATTGTTGTTAGTGCGTATTTCTCAATTACATCTTCCAAATGCGGATACACTTGCTTTAATTCATCTTTCGTAAATAATTCAAATCCCTCAAATGTAAATCCAGGTGATACCATACATCCAACGAAACTCCATTCATTGTCATCTTCGACACTTGAAGCGAAAATTGTATTCTTCGGTACTAAAAATTGTGGTACTTCTCCATTCATTACATCTAATCCTAACTTAACTGCTTCATACTTACCATCGGGATGAATCATATGAACGGTAAGAGAATCCCCTCCCTGGTAATACCATAATTCATCTGAATCTATCCGATGAAAATGTGAGATATTTCCTGTTTCTAAAAGAAAATAGATGCTTGTATATAGCACTCTACCATCACCATTTACTTCATTTGAACGATATGTTTCATAATAATAGCCACCTTCAGGATGTGGTTGCATACGTAATTTTTTAATCAATTGATCTTTATTCATATTCTTTCTCCATAATTTTATTAATTTTAAAACTACACCTTGGTGCTATTTTATCATTTAACCACTTTTCATATAGTAAATTCTGATAAGCTATATAAGCATTCTCTCCATAAATCTTATCTGGACCATATACATATAATGGTGGTAGAGCTGCTGGATTAGATAAATGCTTATGTTCGGAAATAATAGTAGCCAGAATGTCGATGTCTTTCTTAAATGTTTCTGAACGTTTACCCCCTCTTCGTGTATGTTCATCATCCATCACTTTTAGCATAGCAAAGCAATCTAAAATATATGGATGACCTTCATTATACACATGTTTAACAATGGGATGGTGTAAGTATCTAATGTTCCCATCAATAATATTTAATGCCGATAAACACACACGAATAATCTGATAAAGTTCTAACACTTGTTTAGACAATCTTCTATTATCTAAATAACGTGCAGATATTTCATGGTTCTCTCTAACTCTAAAAATTTGCATGGTGATTTTCTTCCTTCATAAATTGATATATGATATATAAATAGATAACATGACCTACCATCCAAACTAAAAACATCGGTAAAGAAGATGAATATTGTTGATATACTGCAATATTTATTAATAAAAAA
This sequence comes from Macrococcoides bohemicum, assembly GCF_016865215.1. Lineage (NCBI taxonomy): Bacteria > Bacillati > Bacillota > Bacilli > Caryophanales > Staphylococcaceae > Macrococcoides > Macrococcoides bohemicum. The sequence continues at coordinate 167,639 of NZ_CP054482.1, read as the reverse complement.
TACAGCAAAATAAAAACAAGTATAGTTATTAGTAGCGCTATTTTGAATAATGTTCCTTTTCGATATAATTGTTCTAGCGTACTGAAGAGGATGATGCTAACGATAAAGTGTGGTAATAACTCTTTCCATAAAACCATTTCTTTTTGATGTGTCAAAAAATCAATATTTAATAATAGTCGGACAGTGTTTGTACCAAAACAATAATCGCCTATTAACAACAATATATATAATGAAAGTCCGGATAACATTCCCAGTATAATTTTTCTAACCACGTGTCATCTTCTCCTCGATGCTTATTATTTAGTAAAAGAAGCAATCAACATCTTAAGTGATTGTCTCTTTCATTATTATATTGTATCAAAAGAATCTTCTCATAATTGTTTTTAATGGTGGCATCTTTTCAAATTTATTTTCTTCTAGAATTGATCGTAACTCAAATTTAGCATATCCTAACGCTTCATCCCATACAATTTGCCCAGGAAGTGGTGCCGCATTCGGGTCAACATAAGCATTGATAATCACTGGTTTATTCACTTCTTTTGCATGTCTGAAGGCACCCGCGAGCTCTTCTGGTTTCGTTACAGTAATACCCACACCACCACAACTTTCCGCAAATTTAGCAAAATCGATATCACCAAAATCAATGGCATACTCTAATTCACCCGCTGCTTGTTGTTCATATTTAATGAATGATAACTGTTTATTATTTAATACAACAATAATCATCGGTAAGTTATGGTATACAGCTGTAGCAAAGTCCTGCATTACCATTGCCATAGCTCCGTCACCTGTAATTGCAATTGCCTGACGATCTGGATACGCTATCTTACTTGCGATTGCTCCAGGTAAAGCACATCCCATCGTACCTAACCATGGTGAAGTTAAGAAGCGATGATTATGATCAAGTCTTAAATATCTTGTTCCCCATACGGTTGATGTTCCTACATCAATCGAGAATACTGCATCTTCATCAGCTATTTTATCGACTTCAGCCATAATACGCTCTGGACGTAAAGGAAAACTGTTATTTGTTCTATCTTCATCAAGCCATTGATTCCATTCCGCCATATTTTCTTTACATGCTTCTAAGAATGGTCTTTCTTTTATTGCTGGTAATTTTTCAATTAATAATTGCAATATCTCTTTTGAATCACCCACCAATGGTACTGTCACTTTATGGCGAGTGCCAATATTTTCCGGGTTATTATCAATCTGAATACATGGTACATCTTCATCCGGTAGATAATCTACATATGGAAAGTTTGTACCAATCATAATCAATAAGTCCGCTTCTTTAGTTGCTTCAAATGCAGGTTTCGTACCAATTTTCCCTAAGTTCCCTAACATATTTGGATGGGTATCAGGAATTAATCCTTTTGCAGGTAAAGTCACAATAGAAGGTAATTGTGCATGTTCAATAAACTGCACAAGTAATTCTTTAGCATGCTTCGTTCCTGTTCCGGCAAGCACTACTGGATGCTTACTTTGTTCAATCAGTTTTATTGCTTCTGAAATGTTTGCCTGATCAATCTCAGACGTTTGTACTGGCATTTTAATTGGTGCTTCTGCTGTATGATCTTCTATTTTTGTGCTTAATAGATTACCGGGAATCGAAAGCACTGCGACACCTTTTTTATCGTAAGCTGTTTGTATCGCTTCATTTACAACCTCAAATACATTTTCCGCCTGATCGAGTTGTTTATTATACACAGCAACATCAGCAAACATTGCTGTTAAATCTAACTCCTGGAAGTACTTTGTACCTAATAAATCTGTGTTAGCTTGACCAACGAGGACAAGCTGTGGAATATTATCCATCTTAGCGTCGTACATACCATTTAACAAATGAATTGCGCCAGGTCCACCAATTGCAACAGAGACTGCGATTTTACCAGTTAATTTCGTATAACTTGCTGCTGCAAGAGAAGCCACTTCTTCATGGCGTACATTATAAAATTTAATCTCATCTTCAGCGCCTTTTAATGCATCTATTACAGTATCTATCGTATCACCTGGAATACCATATACATGATCAATCTCCCAATGTTTAAGTGCTTTGACAAGTGCATGATTTGATTTTAATTTTGACAAGTCGTTCACATTCCTTTCTTCACTCATATTCATACATATTATTTGCATTACCCGTTGCGGACAATATTAATCAAAATATACATCTTATAGGTATACATTCCTATTTTCATTATGTGCAAATGACATATCATTTTTGTTAAGATATAAATATACGCATCATATAAAATGAGGAGGTAACACAATGAAAGTTTTAGTAGCCGGCGAAATACCAGAAAAGGGTCTAAAGTTCTTAAAAGAAAACTTCGATGATGTTGATGTATTCGAAGGAGATAAATTAATCGCTAAGGATGAATTAATCACACGTATTGCGGATAGAGATGCATTGATTAGTTTACTATCTACTAATGTAGATAAAGATGTCATTGATGTTGCACCAAATTTAAAGATCATCGCAAACTATGGCGCTGGATTTAACAATATTGATAGGGAATATGCACGCTCAAAAGACATCGATGTTACCAATACGCCGAAAGCTTCAACAAATGCAACAGCAGATTTGACATTTGCGATACTACTAGCTGCAGCAAGACGTGTTGTCGAAGGAGATAAAGTATGTCGTACGACCGGATTTAACGGTTGGGCACCATTATTTTTCCGTGGCCGTGAAGTTTCAGGTAAGACAATTGGTATTATCGGTTTAGGAGAAATCGGACAAGCTGTGGCACGCCGTGCAAAAGGATTCGATATGGATATTCTATATACAGGACCAAACCGTCATGAAGACCGCGAAAAAGATACTGGCGCAAAATATGTTTCACTTGAAGAATTGCTACAGCAATCGGACTTTATTACAATTAATTCTGCTTATAATCCATCAATGAAACATATGATAGATAAAGCACAAATCGAAATGATGAAATCAACTGCATATTTAATCAACGCATCACGTGGGCCTGTCGTTCATGAAGCAGCACTTGCTGATGCATTGGAAGCGAAAGTTATTGAAGGTGCCGCTTTAGATGTATTTGAATTCGAACCTGAAATCAATGAAAAGCTAAAAAAATTAGACAATGTAGTCATCACACCACATATCGGAAACGCAACATTTGAAGCGCGTGATATGATGGCCGATATCGTTACACAAAATGTATACAAGAAACTGAATAACGAACAACCAGATTATATCGTTAATTAATAAATAGAAAGCCAGATAAATAAGCATTTTAAAGTGAAATAAATTGAAAAGAGGAAATCAACTTCCGTTGACTTCCTCTTTTCTTTTTCTTAGGTAATACGCTATAATGTCGCCGATGTTGCAACTGTAGTGTTACCTGACTGCATATCCGTGTGAATCGCCATAACGATTGCAATAACGTGTGTTACATTTACACTTTCATCAAGAATATCAATCCCAAATGTATCTCTCCATTGAAAGAATTCTTTACTAATTTCAGCTACAATACGTCCAGAACCATCTTCAATCGTGTATTCATAATTCAAGAAGTTACCACGTACAATCCAGTCTTCTCCTTCAATAAGGTAAGTCGGTCTAAACGATAACATCTTCTTGCGAATCGTTAGTGTTTCATAACCATTCACTGATACATCCATCGTTGTAGAAAAAGCTGCTGCACGTTGTTTAATAAACGCTAACTCATTACCATATGTATCAAGAATTCTTAACTTTCTACGTGCTAATAAATCATGCTGACCTTTCGCCGTATAAACGACTTCATCCCGTTCATTCATAATCGAAAAATCTTGTGTCCACGAAAGTAAGTTTTTCTTTGCATAAAGTCTCATCTTCAACAGCTCCAATTCTAAATTATTTATTTATATTATAACCTTTTAATTATCTACGATAAAATTACACACAGTAAATTCTTTCCGGCACTTTAATATTTTTATATTCCATCATCTAATGCACCTCAAAATCAAATCTTTCGCGTTCTTTTTGTGCACTTTCATCATTACCAAACCACACTTGTTTCACGTAAAACTTTCCTTCCCAATCCTTATCAAACGAGACATTGACGTTGCCATAGCGATAACTTTTATTGCCTAAAGCTATCCCTTTTTGCTCAGGTTTACCCCATACTTTCATGAATGCTTTCATACTAATATTCTCATGCATTTCATAATAATAATTAATATCAGTAAATACATAATCCTGTTCATCCATCCCTTTTGCTCCTTTAAAGAACGGAGAGATGATTGTATTATTATATCGACTGCGATAATACAATGCAGTTACGTATTTTTCTCCCATATTGATCAATGCTTCTGTCGGTTCACCAAAGATTGCTTCAAATTCTTTTCTCGTAATACCGAATTTAGTATCTTTAAAGCCATAAGTTTTGCCTTTCATAGCTTTCATCACTTTCTTATCCAGTATATCCGGCAATTCAATTTCATATACATTATCAGGAATTTGAAGTTTGTAATTGGGTTCGATGGCTTTTATCTTCTCAGCTACAAATCTAAAAAGTGCATTTGGAATAATATCATAATCTGGGTGTTCTGCATTACCAATAAATGCTTTCATCGATGCAACATCCTTAAATTCTTGTAATTCTAAAATTCTGAAACCATGAAAGGCTGCTAAATAATAAGATTGATCTAGCCAATTGACAGCGATATCAAATAAAGATTCTCCCATGATATGTGCCTCAACTGTATCCATATGCGTAGCAATATTTGAAACTAAATAGGCTAATTCTGTGTCCGCTTCTTCTTCCATAAAATAACCCATCACTTCATTAGCATCACAATCTGCAACATATTGTCGTAAATCCTTGGGTAATTTATTAATTACTATATCAATAGATTTCATAATGAACACCTCTCGTTAAATTTATATAGCTTTTATTATAAAATAAAAATACAAATATTGTATATGTAGATGTATATAAGAACTTCTCATAAAAAATTGCCGAAGCAAATGATTACTTCGGCATTTTCTATTGCACCTGATACGCTACTTCTACCTGATCTTCAACAAACGAGTGTCGAATACTGTCTTCAAAAGGATTACTTACCGGATGACCTACATACATTTGAACTGTATCTTTACCTACTTTCATCGTATCTTTTTTCGGTTGCATGCCGTCATACGTCTTAATATTAACGTCACCCAGTACCAATCGATATTGATTTCCTTCTGGCACTGCAAATGCAAACCCGGAATATGTTGATTTATTTTTGTGATAAGATACTTGAATCACATAGAACTGTGTCTTCCATGCTTTATTTGGTGTGTAAATAGCAGAAACTACATCATCTGTCTTTATAATATTTTTCACCATTGCCTTCTGCGCATCTTCTGCCGAATCATATAACCCTTTCTCTACTGCAGTAATATGTTCTGTCTTCACTTCTTGTTTACCTTGTTCATCATGCGGCATCTTCAGCCAAACGATACCCATAAATAAAAGTATTGCTAACACAGATACCGGAAGTAACAACTTTTGTTCGTTACGCACACTTACACCTCACTCTACACTTTTATCTTATCTACATTGTATAATACATTAATATTTTTGTAAGCGTTATCAATTATAAATTATTTATTTTCTAAATTATCTATATGCTTAAGTTGTTTTTTAAGTTCTTCCATATTAATTGTTTCATCAATTGTCGTTTTTGAGTCTACCAAGTGTTTATCGTGCAGCGTTAATGTACGCGTCTTAATCATGTCACTGAAATATGCATCATGACTGACAAAGAGTACTGTTCCTTTATATTGTTTAAGCAGATTACCAATAATGTCCTGCATTTCAATATCGAAGTAATTTGTCGGTTCGTCGAGAATAAGTAGATGTGCTTTTGAGAAATAAAGTTTTACAAATGATAGCCTGCACTTCTCTCCCATAGACAAATTTTGAACAAGATCATCCATACGTGATGCATCAAATCTGAATGCTGCAAGTATTGTGCGTGCCTGAGTTACGTCAATATCAAGTATTGTTATTTCTTCCAGAACGGTATGACTTGGTATTAAATTCTCAAGTTTTTGAGAAAAATACCCTATTTCAAGTGTGGGTGGCATTCTTATCTCACCATGTTGTATCGGTATTTCTTCTATGATAAGTTTGAGTAACGTAGATTTTCCTGAGCCATTCTTACCTTTAATTTGAACAACTTCCCCGCGTTCTAATGAAAAAGTAACATGGTTAAATAATGGTTCATCAAATGCATGACTTACATCTATGCATTGCAATAAGTATTTATTATTGATTTCACTCGCTTCAATATCATATTCCGTACGCACTGCTTTTTCTACTTTACCTTCAAAGTTTGACATTTCATGATTCAATCTCGATTCTCGTGCCTTCATCCTTTTTGCCATTTTGGCAAGCTTTTTCTGCTCCCCGAAATCTCGTACACTCGCCTTATGATTCATTTCATGATGCCATTCACGCATCTCCTGAATCATTTGTTTCATCCGTTTCTTTTCTTTTTGTTCTTTTTCAACGAGTGCTGCATTCGTCTTCTCTTCTAGATCAATCTGTGATTTATATTGATCATATGTCATATGAAACTTCCTTAATCCATCACGTGTTAACTCCAATATATAATCTGCTGTTTGATTAATAAACGCTCTGTCATGACTGGCATATAGCATCGTGAAATCATTGTGCTGCATCCAATTAACAAGCCATTGTTTCGTTTCATCATCAATATGATTCGTCGGCTCATCGAAGATAAACTTTGTCTTACCCGATAGTATCAATCTAATTAAAGAAATCTTTGTTTGTTCTCCACCTGACAAAGTGATGACTTTTCTTTCAGCATCACGTTCAGATAAATTAAATTTATGAAGCATAGTAATAATTTCAGATTCAAATGTATAACCATCTTGTTCTAAGTAAGCGCTCATTGCATTCAAATTTGTTTCTAGTTTCAATTTCAAATGATATAGTTCTGGACGTTCCTGCATTATATACTCTAGTACTGTCAAATCTAAAACTTTAGAGTTTTTGAGCTGTTGCTCCAGCAGTCCGATTTCTTTATCTTGTGCAATCAATGTATTCAGTATTGTCGTCTTGCCGATGCCATTGTTTCCAAGCAAAGCAACATGCTTACCTACTTCTATTTCAAAGTGTAAATCTTTGAACAATAATTTTTCCCCTGCATAAATGTCTGTTTTATTTAATCTCATAAACTCACCCCATAAAAAAAGTATCCCACACAACGTTTGGGATACACAAAATAAGCCTATTTACGATAGGCATACAATAAGTAGACAGACTCATCCCGATAAATCAAACGTTGTGCAATTCAGTTTGCGCGTTTTCATTATCGAATGATCATCTCTAAATATTGATGCCTCCTTTTATATTTGTTTATATTTTATCAGTTCTATACACTTTATACAAAAGAAATCCAATTATACTTTCACTGTAAAAATACGGAAGATAAGTAATAGCATTACTCCATCCAGCAAATGTTGAGAATCAATTAAGATTATTTCTTAATTGATTTTATAGCTCCTTCTAACCGTTGTTTAACATCTTTATCAAGGGTTTCATTATTGATAGTTATCGGCTGCTTATGCTGAGTGATGATTGCTCCTTCAATACTGACAGTATTTAATTCAGCTCCTTCATCGATTACAACCGCTTGAACTTCTTCCCCATGTGTTGTGATATCGTTAAGTACAGTTAACGATTCAATTGCTCCACCCTCTTTAATAGATAAAGCGATTGCAGATAAAGTTTGAATTTCACCTTTTACTAATGATTCACCTGAACCTCCATATGTTTCAATAGATTTGTTAACTTTTATGCTTCCTACCGGCTTACTAAACTGCATACCGATTGAACCATCGCCATAAGTAGTAATTGCCTCAAATTCAGCATAATCGATTGTGCCGTCATACTGATTAAATCCTCTTGCTCCAGATCCATAAGTTTCAATAGGGTATTTAGCCACAAAATGCTTGACCTCCCCAAAGTTTACAAAACCTATACCAGATGTCCCATAAGAACGGATATAATCATTTACCACCCACTCATCAACAATTCCCCATACGTCTAATACCATATCATTTACACCATATGTTGTTACTGGCCCATCAGTAATGATTGATTTTGCATGTGCGCCTGATAAGATGAATATTCCAGCTGTAATTAAGGTAGGTTGTCCAAATGGAATCATCCCGTTTGAGTATATTGCATTTGTATGTAATTTATTTAGTTGTACCTGGCCGCCATTTTCATTGAACCCTGCAATAAACACCCCTGTCCCGATAACAGGTGCTAATGGATTACCTATAGAAACGTTTTCTATTGAAGCATTAATCAATGCTTCCTTATCAGAGTTATAGTTATAAACTGTTAATGCGCCTTGATAAACTGTAACACCATATTTTAAAGGCTTTTCTGTATATCGGCGTGTATCTGCAGAGACAATATTTAATCCATCAACTTTTAAATTTAATGATTTTTGAGGTGCACGTGTTAATATTTGAACCTGTCCTGTTACTGTTAACTTATTTAATTCAATAGTTCCTAAATCTTCCTCAAGAGAATTAATATAAATCGCTCTGTGATCTGGTGCTGTTTGAAGTGCAATATTACTAATTGTATTATTACCTTCCAAAGCTAATCCGTCAGCATTTTCAAATGATAACAAAACTGGTCGTTCTTCTGTTCCATTTAATGCAGTTCCTTTAGGTATTTGTAAACTTGATGGCACTACAATTGAATTTGTAATCTCTATTAATGATTCATTTTGTTTTAGTGCTTGTTGCAATTCATTTAAATTATTTACCTTTATTTTCATTATAAATTCCTCCATTTATATTTAAGGGTTGTATCTTTAAATTCCTTTATTTATTACTAATTAGTAAATTAATGATTGTTTATATTATATGAACCATGTATAATACTCTAAGTAAACGGACAAGTCTCCACTTACATTTGATTTTTTAAAAGAAAGGAATTTATATTTGAGACAGGATGCCAAAGATAATTACCACAAAATTAAACAGCACGCTCTATCCCTCTTTAATCAATATGGTGTTGAAAACGTTAGTATGCATCAGATTGCCAAAAGTTTAAATATAGGATCGGGTACGCTTTATCGTCATTTTAAAGACAAGGGTGTACTTTGTTTTGATTTATTAGAAGATGATTTTAATTCATTATTTGAACATTTTAATGATGTTCTCTCAACGGAAGATGATGATTACAACAAATTAGATGCTATGTTGCTCGCTATATTATTATTCAAACATAGAAATGAAGATTTACTGCTATGCATTGAACAGCACGAAATGAAATATCTCTTCAAAGAAACTCCTCATTACAAACAATTATTTACTGCTTTTGAAACAATCTTTAAGGATCAATTCAAAACAGACATGCTGCTTAACGCTTTAACAACACGTAGCTTTCAGCATCAAGTACATTATCGTGAGCTTTCTCTGGAAGATTTTAAACAACAATTACTCAAGTTATTTGCAACACAATTATAAAAAAATGAAAGGTTGAATTAATTGAACACATTAAAATATAAAACGATACGTGCCTGGGAAATTTTCTTATTATCAGTCATCACTGTATTTGGAATCGGCTCTCAATATTTCACAAATATTTCTTACAGTTTAAATCAAGGTTTAATACAATCGTCTTTTGATTTAGAATCAAAGTATTTAATCGTACCAGCAGTGCTCGCTAACTTTGCATTTGCCTTTGGTGTACCATTTGGACATCTTTTCACACATCGCTTGAGCTTTAAGAAAAACTATATATTATTTATAGCAATATTTTTAGTTGCTTCAATCCTTTGTGCATCTACAAATAATATTTACTTACTAACTATCGGTAAATGTATTCAAGGTTTAAGTACCGGTGTATTATTCTTTACGACATTACCACAAGCCTGGCATATCTTTCCTAAAAGATATAAGAATGTCTTCTTGTTCATGATCATTGTTGGGTTGTTCGGAGCAAATGCTTTAGGTGGCGTTTCAGGAAGTTTTTCTATTGAAACTGAAGAATGGCGATGGCTGTATTACGTAAATATTGCTTCTGCAATCATCTGTATTCTTATCGCTTTATTTGCATTAAAAGATGATCACCACGTAGAAACAAAGCCTTATCCGTATGATTTACCGGAAGTGATTGTACTTGCAATATTTGCTACTACTTTAGCTGCCACAAGTGCTATGTTACCTGTATTAGGTGCTAGTTCACCATGGTTTATCAGCTTTGCAGTCATTTCATTCATTTTACTTATCTTCTTTATTATTTTGAATATTAAAGCGGAACACCCTATTGTACATTTCCATACTTTATATGAAGCAAAGCCTATGGTCGGTGCTGTAATGGCAATTTCATCTCATTTAACACTTGTCATTGCACTCGCTGGTATAAATATTTTCTTACTTAGAATATTAAATATGCCACCACATGATGTGTTATATTTTTATTTATTCTTCTTATTTGGGGTAATTTTATCAGGTAGTATCAAAATGTTAACCTATAGCGCTCTAGGAGCAGGGGTTCTTGGAGTACTTGGTTCTATCGCTATGTTATATGTAAGTATTCACTGGAGAATCATCGGTATTGATGTTAGTAAAGACGCACTATATATTCATGCTTTCTTACTTGGCTTTGGTATATCAATCACTTTAGTAAGTGGTGCCATGGCAACATTACTTGATGGACCGTTAGAAAAAGCATCACATCGATCAAACACAATGCATACAATAAGAAATTATATGGGCGCAATACTCATTGCGTGTCTTGCATGGTTTATTAGCCGTGATCTACAGACCCATTTACCAAAGACTTTTAATTCTAAAGCTGAAGCAATGAAACTTATCCATGAAACATCATTAAACACTGTTCATCATGTCTTTAACATTATGATTGTCTTTAATATCATTATGCTCCTCGCTTCTATCGTTCAAATGTTTTTAGGTAAGGGACGCAGAATCGTTGCAAAAAAGAAAAAAGCCTAATATCTTATTATAAAAAAACTACCGATATAAAATGATTATCCAATCGTTTTGTATCGGTAGTTTTATTTATGAATACATATGGTCACGCCTCTTTATGCGCCACAACATAATGCACGTCACTATTATTTCTAATACTATAGTAATAATGAATAATTGGGATACATAAGGCACCTCTATACCCTGGACAAGAAATATATAGTCCCAGGCACTATGAAATAATATCGGGATATAAATATTTGATGTATATGCATAAACTGTACCTAAAAACATCCCCATTGCTACTGTAGATATTAATTGACTGCCTACTTCATCAATTGATAATCCTCCTAGTATGTTTAACAGATGAAGCGCCCCAAATAAAAAAGAGGATAGAAGAATGGCTTTAACCGGTTTAATGTAATGTAATAAGGCACCTAAAATAATATATCTGAACATCCCTTCTTCTGCTATTCCTATTAAAGCAGCGTCAATAAAAGGTATGATAGATGCAATTTGCCAGCTAAAGTAATGAAAAGCCGCAAGGATAGCAGCACTTACTATCGTTATTAAAGGTAATATACTAAAAATATAAGTATTTTTATTACGTCTTTCCAAGCTTAATAATGATTGAAAACGCACACTATAAATCACAACCATTACTGCAAGTAACGCCATAAATGGTAAGAATCTTCTACTAAAGTGAACTCCGTCATACGGCGTATTTAAAAAATTTTTACATACGAACAGTCCCAACCCCATAACAATCATATATGCAGCTAGAAAAATATAATGTTTTTTCATATATGTCTCCTTATTATATCTCTTTTAAATATGTGATCTTTCTCCAAAGCCATTCTAACGGTCCCATTTTAAAATATTTTAAGTAAATATTTGCACAAATAATTTGTATTACTGCAATGATTAAGACAACGATATATACATTACCAATCGATAACGTATTATACATTTTGAAAACATAAAACAGTAAAAATAGTATGACGTTTTGTGTTATATAAACTGTAAAACCTAATTTACCAACTGCCTGCATCGGATAAATAAACTTTAATGTTTGTTGTTTATTACATAGTAATGTCACAAATAGAAAGTAACTAATCGCTACAAGACTTCCACCAACGAATAGAGCTTGTGGTGCTAATGCTGAACCGATTACTTCAAAGGACTGCGTCTTGATATATATTCCTATGATAAAGCAACAAATTGCGGTTGCTATGACCCTTTTTGAATGCGAACGCATCTTAGCAAACCATTCATAACGATGTGCACTGATTCCGAATAGGATAAATGGTAATACTGTAAGAATCGCTGCTAAAAAATTACCTGGAGATAACAATGTGTTAACATTATTAAATTCTTCAAGGTTCCATTGAATAATCGAAAATATATTTCCACTCGATAATATATCATCTGTTGCTGGATTTCTATGAAAAGGAATGACTTTTTTAGCTATCTCATTGAAAGACGTGAAATACATTAATAGATTTAACATCCATAAACAAGTAGCAAAGATAAAAGCGCTACGTCTTTTAAACCATAGAAATGGAATAGCAATACATCCCATTACCGCATAAGTATGTAAAATATCACCATTATAGATTAAGTAGCCATGTAGCAGTCCAAAAACAAGCATTGCTAACATTCTTCTAAATAATATAACAGTTGAAGACATACCTCGACTTATTATGTTTGTATGCATAATCGATAAGCCCACACCAAATAAAAATGCGAATATAGGATAAAATGAATTTTGAATAAATAATAAATTCATTTTATATAAGAACTGACTACACGCGTCATGATAATATTCAAAAGGCGTATCAAATACCGTAAAATAATGCACACCTAAAGCATTCATAAAGAGTATCCCTATTAAACTTATGCCACGCATAACATCTAAACTTATAATTCTTTCTTTCATAAACTTACTCCTTAATCTGAAATCATAAATAGTATTGATTACGAATTATAACATGTAATATTGTTCCATACAAATTAAAATTTATATAATTATTCATATTTTGGAACAAAAAAATATCCCAAACGATGTTTGGGATATAGAAAATAAAATTATGATCAATACTTTTTATATGAGATTACAATTTAGCAGTTTGACGCATTTTATAAAGGACGAAACCTATTATAAAACCTAGCAATGCAGGCAATACCCACCCCATACCGATTTCAGAGAAAGGTAAGTAGCTTGAGCCAAAGTTAGCAATACTCTGACCAAAGTCTGATTTTGAAAGAAAAGCAGGACTCGCCTTGATTCCGTCAATCAATGCTGCAATCATTGTTACAAAAGTTGTCCATTGATAGACAATTTTTGAATCATTGAAATAACCACTGATTAAAGTTAATAGAATTAATGTAATCGCAAGTGGATATAAAAACATTAAGACAGGTATTGAATATTCAATAATTTTAGTTAAGCCAACATTAGCTAAAACAAACGAAACAATACTGACAACTGTAGCAAACATAATATAACTGCGTTTCGGAAATAGTTCTGTAAATGTTTCCGAGAAAGCTGTAATTAAGCCGATAGCTGTCTTTAAACATGCGACGATGATAATTAAAGAAAGAAGAATGATGCCATAATTACCCAGGTAATACTGTGCAATCTGAGCTAATGCAATCCCTCCATTTTCACTTACTTTAAACTGACCTAAACTCATTGTTCCAAGTAATGCGAGTAAAGTATAGATTATCCCCATCAGCAGAATACTGATGAAACCAGACTTGACTGTTTCTTTTGCAATATCAGATGGATTAGTGATGCCTAACTTCTTGATGGTCGTCACGATAATAATACCAAATGCAAGTGAAGCTAATGCATCTAATGTATTATATCCATCAATAAATCCTTTAAGTAAGGCGTCTTCTCTATACTCCGGCTGAACTGGAGCATCTATTCCACCCATAGGCTTTACAAAAGCAAGAGTAAACAATACTCCTAATAACAATAGAAATAGTGGATTTAAGAATTTACCGATATAATCTAATATTTTAGAAGGTTTACGTGAAAAGAACCATGCAATGATAAAGAATATCAAACTAAAGATGAATAAATAAAGACGAACATCTTCCTTTGCAATAAATGGTGTAAAAGCCACTTCAAATGGCACTGTTGCAAGTCGAGGTAAAGCAAATAATGGCCCGATTACTAAATAAAGCGCAATCGTAAATAGATACGCATAGGTTTTATTTACACGTGAAGCAATATCAAATAAACCATTCGTTTTTGAAACACCGATTGCAATAATTCCTAAGAAAGGTAAGCCAATCGCTGTAATTAAGAATCCAAGATTTGTTATAAAGACATTCGCTCCACTTGTCTGGCCAAAATGAATCGGAAAGATTAAGTTACCTGCTCCGAAAAATAGCCCGAAAAGCATAGATCCGATAAAGATATTTTCTTTAAATGATAATTTCGTTTTTATATTGATAGTGCCCCCTCCAAAGCATTGTAAATAAATTTTTATACTTTTTATATCATATTAAATAATATAATTTTTTTATTATAGCATTATCATACTGTGAAATGAATTGAATTTTTATATTTAAACAACACGAAGTTAAAACTTCGTGTTGTTAGTAAGTTCTATACGTGTGCTTTCCACTGACATGGACCGACTTGTATATCAGTAAATTCTGCAACAAATGATGATGCTTCAGGTGAACAAGCATAAATACCAAACTGAATTTCTCCTTGCCCCTCATTTAAATGACAAATTCTCATCTGTTTAAAATCTTTACCATCTTCTGAATACTCGATACAATAATCACTCTCGCGACGACTTAATCGATACCACATTGATTTTATAGTGCTATCAATATCAAATGATGCCCAGTCCGAATAACCGTTATTAGTAACAACACTACCTAATCGCTGAAATGTTTGATTCTCATATTCTATAGATGCTTTTAGCCAGTTGTCACTATCTAAATATATCACCACACCACATTGATCAAAACGACGTTTCGTATCAAAAGATGTTTTCACAGTAAATGAAAAGTAATTTTCTGTTGTCGTCATTTGTAGTACCGGTGCATTATCATTTTGAAATCCATAATACGTTCTTTGTCATAAATCTGTATTCGGTTCTGTCGTGATTAATATACGGTCATCTGTAATATCATAATTCTTCGGTTCTCTAGTCCATTGGAATGCTGTAATTGATGTCAACTTCTCATCTCCTCTATACATTACTTTATAATCGTTATTTGAAGTCCCTGGGTTACTAAAATTTTTTTAAATCAGCTCACAATCTGTTCTTTCACATAATCTCGATATAAAGCGTGTGTTGCAATTAACTCCTGATGTGTACCCGATCCTGTAATCATACCTTTTTCAACAAAATAAATATTATCTGCATCGACAATAGTAGATAAGCGGTGCGCAATAACGAGTGTAGTACGTCCTTCCATCAATTGATTTAATGCGCGCTGAACTTGTTCTTCTGATTGTGAATCGAGTGATGCTGTTGCTTCATCGAGCATTAAGATTTGTGGGTCACGCAAGAATGCACGTGCAATCGCAATTCTTTGCTTCTGTCCGCCAGATAATTTGACACCACGTTCACCAATTTCAGTATCTAATTGTTCCGGGAAATCTTTAACAAATGATGCTGCATACGCTAAAGATAATCCATTCCATAACGCATCATCAGATAACGTGCGATCCAAACCGTACTGTAAATTTTCTCGAATGGTACCTGCAAACACTGCACTATCTTGTGACACAAATCCTATTTGACTGCGCCATGAATGGAGTTGTACATCATTAATATTTGTGTTACCAATCTTAATCTCACCTTTACTCGGATTATAGAAACGTTCTAGTAATGAAAAGATAGTCGATTTCCCACCACCACTTGGTCCGACAAACGCTACGACGGTATTTTCTTTTGCCTCAAATGAAACATTATTAAGAATTGGACGATCTGCTTCATATTGAAATGAAACATTATTAAAGCTGATTGTTTCACCTGAAACATCCTTCACTATTCCTTTCTCAATCGCTTCTGAAGGCATATTCATTAATTGGACCACGCGTTCTGTAACCCCCATTGCTTTTTGTAATTGAGAGAAGAACGTCGCAAAACTGCCAACGGGCATCATTATATTAAATAAATAAAGCAAGAACGCTACAAACTGGCCACTTGTTAAACTACCATCTTGTACACGTACTGCACCGTATCCTAATACTACTACGAATAATCCAATCATTGCTGTCATCATAATCGGTTGTAAGACCGCTTCAATCTTCGCATCTTTAATCCCTAACTTAAATACGTTCATAATGAGATTTCTTCCAGATTGTTTCTCATATTCTTCACCATTGCTCGATTTAATTAAACGAATTTCTGATAATTTCTCGCTGGCATCCGCATTAAATGCAGCAGTCGCTGTTTGCAACTGGCGACCAATCTTAGACATCATACGCCCAATAGGTACCATGATAAACCCGATGACTGGTACTGCTAAGAACATTAAACCTGCCATCTTCCAGTCCATGATGAATAATATAATCATTGAGCCGACTAACTGAATACCTCCTGAAATAAAATTAGGGAAATGTGAAGTCATCAATTCTTTAATTACTGTTGTGTCATTTACTAATCTAGAACTCGTTTCGCCAGATTTATGATCATCATAGTACTTTACCGGTAATGTAAGTAAATGATCCCACAGTTTTTCTCTCAAGTTTTTTACTGTGTGCTCTCCACTGAAACGTAATAAATAACTTCCAAGTGCACCAAATGCAAGTTGAGCAACAAAGGCTAAAATCAAAGTAAAAAGTAATGACATATTCATCTGCGTTAATCTACTACCGTCAATCAAATCTTTTGTAAGTTGAGGTACGATCAGTGTTGCCCCACTTGTTAATAGTGTAAAAAACATACCTATCATAAATACTCTCTTTTTAGGATTCATCTTTGTTACAAATTTTACGAAGTCCTTTGTCTTAAATTTTTTAATTGAGGAGCTTTGTTTTTTATTTACTCTATCCATTTTGTCCACCTTATAATGTTTACAATGACATTCCGATTATATAATTAAAAAATTGCTTTATATACATTTTCAATATAGACAATATATGAACGACCTCTTACGTCGCAGTGCCTAATTCTCGTTTTAAATTATTTAATACATTATGCGTAAACTGATTACCATAGATTTCTACTTGACGATCAATGACAGAAGCTTTCATTTCATGTAAATCTGTCAGCTCGTTCGTTCCAGCAATACCGTAAAGACTTGATATAAATTCCAGCATATACGCAACAACTTCAGTATCTGTTGATTGCAATAAATAATTAATCGCTTCATCGATTAATTCATATGCTTCTTCTCCAGATAATTGTTTAATCATACTATAGAATTGTGCACCGACTTTATCTTCATCAAAATAACCATCTTCTTCTTTTATGAATACTCCATCCAACTGTTCTTGTAACATAATCAGACCTCCTCATAATATTTATATTCATTTAAGATATTTACTTAAGATTACTGTTTTGAATTGCCTCTATCAATCGATTATTTTCTGCTATTAATTCACTTGCTCTCTCTTCAGTCAAACCTTCAATCGTTGAGAAACATGTAAATAGGTGGTTTTCAACTTTCTTTTGTAACATACGCCCTTCTTCAGTTAACTGCACGATCAATTGGCGTTTATCTTTCTCAGGGCGTAATCTCATCACATACCCTTTATCTTCTAAACGTTTAAGCAGTGGCGTTAATGTATTGCTTGCAAGATCCAGCTCTTTTCCTAATTCATTTAAAGTTTGACTCGGTTTCTCCCATAAACTGACTAATGCTAAGTATTGTGTATAAGTCAGATTAAATGATTTTAATGACGATTTATAAAACTGATTAAACAATCTATTCACATTATAGTATGAAAAGCATAATTGTTTTGACAAATTATTTCCTTGCGTATTCATCTTTTCCTCCAATCGTTCACGATTTTTTATTTTAATAAGTATATCATTTGACTTCAAAGATTATAAAGTTTAATATTATATTTATCAATCGCGCACGATTAATAAATCGAAAAGGAGTCTTTAGAATGGATAAAGTATTATATGAAACAACAGTGATTAGTAAAGGTGGTCGTAACGGTAAGGTGTTTAGTGAAGATAACACTTTCTATTTAGACATCGAATCACCAAAAGAATTAGGCGGTAAAGGTACAACTGAATCAAATCCTGAACAATTATTTGCAGCAGGTTATGCAGCATGCTTTAACAGTGCTTTAACATTACTATTAAAAAAAGCCGGTCATACCGATATCGACCCTGAAGTAAGAGGTACTGCAAAGTTAATTTCAGATGAATCTGATGGTGGCTTTAAGTTAGCTGCTGCATTAGAAGTACGCATTGAAGGTTTAGATCAAGCGACTGCTGAATCATTCGTTGAAAAAGCACACAATTTCTGTCCTTACTCAAAAGCTTTAAAAGACAGCATTAATATTGAATTATCAGTAACTACTGACTAATAGATGAAAGACGCCTACAATTGAAGTGCACCCCTAAAGTTGAACCTTAAAATTCAACTTTAGGGGTGTTTATTTTGAATAAAAAGCATGATCTTGATTTTAAATTAAAACTAATCAAAGAATATAAAGAAGGAAATATGGGTTATGATTCATTAAGTAACAAATATGATATCGTTCCTTCACAACTAAAAACATGGACTTACCAATTTGATACCTTCGGTATTGACGGTCTTATATCCAGTATGACCAGAAAGAAATATTCAACAGATGAAAAATTAAGAATCATTCAGTATAGAATTACTAATCAACTTTCATATAAAGAAACTGCTAGAATCTTTGATATTACTAATCCTACTTTAATAGCTCAGTGGCAGATGAAATACAATCAATATGGTATCCTAGGTTTAGAATCAAAACCGAAGGGTCGTGCGTCTAAAACTATGAAAAATAAAAAGGTTGATAACACTAGTTTAAACGAAAGTGAACGACAAGAATTAATACGCTTACGTGAGGAAAACAGGAGATTAGAAATCGCAATTGCTCTCGAAAAAAAGTTACAATCCTTAGCTCGAAAAAATCAAACAAAGAAATAGTAGCTGCTATTATTGAGTTAAGGAATGAATCTAACTATAAGTTAAAAGAAATATTATCAGTAGCTATGATAGCGAAAAGTGTATACCATTATTGGAAATTACGACTTAGTGTCACTAAACATAAAGACAATTATTTAATTACTTTGATTAAAGAAATCATTAACAAACATAAAAATAGGATAGGTTATCGTACAGTAACCGACGAACTAAGAGAGTTAGGTTTTGTAGTTAACCATAAAAAAGTTCTTAGAATAATGAGAGAAAATAATTTACTTTGTACAAAGTTTAAGCATAGAAATAGAACATATAAGTCGTACAAAGGGAAAGTTGGCAAAACAGCTAAGAATAAATTGAATCGTAGATTCGTAACTAATCGCCCATATCAAAAATTACTTACTGATGTAACACAATTCAACATTAAAAATGGAACTAAGCTATATCTGTCAACAATTTTTGATGTATGTTCGAAAGAGATTATTTCTTATTCAATTAGTAAGCGTCCAACATTGGAATTCGTTATGGAATCATTGTTAAAAGCAATTAATGTAATTCCAGACCTTCCCTATAGAACTACAATCCATTCCGATCAAGGGTGGCAATATCAGCATAAATCTTGGGTACAAACTTTGAAAAAGAATAGAATTATTCAAAGCATGTCTAGAAAAGGTAATTGTCTTGATAATTCTCCGATGGAGAATTTCTTTGGTATTTTAAAACAAGAAATGTTTTATGGAGAAACATTTGATTCTTATGATGAACTAGAAGAGGAGATTATTGACTATATGGAGTATTATAATTTAGTCAGAAAGAAGAGAAAATTAAAAAGCAAGACTCCTGTAGAATACAGAAATCTTGCTTTAATGAAAGTAGCTTAATAAAAAGTTCAACTTTTTGGGTTCACTACAAATTTCGTAGGCGTCTTTTTTGTTACTTTACTAAATCTAAAAACGCTTCAGTTATCATCGTTTGACCCATTACAGGAAATACATTATCAATCGGAAATTGATGTAAATCTGATCTAGGCGCGCTCATCATATCTGTAATAAAGTATTGATTATATCCATACTAATATTCCTTTTTGTAAATCGATTAATACAAGTGCTGTTTTTTAAAGTCTATCATCTTTTTCATCCATTATTATTATTAGATTCGTATTTAAATTATTCCATTAATCTTTCAATAAATATGTAGTGAATTCTATCTGCAAATATTTTAGGTTGAACGTGTTTTTCAATACAATGGTGTTCAAATACGTCTTTCGAAAATGAATTTAGCATAATATCTGTATGGAAATCTGCATCTTTTACAATATTCAACGCTTCAACTAAATTTAATAAAGCAGCTTTAAGTTGCGGATAGAAATGTAAGTCCATCATAACTTTACGCTTACTGCCTTCAGTTTTCATTTCCTCTAACTTCTCTCGATTATCACTTATTAATGTAACAAATGAATGAAGGATTTCCTTCACCTTTTCAGAATCTGATAACTGCGTTTGTTGAATCTGTTTAATCTCTACAAACATCTCCTCTATCGCTTCATCCATTAAAGCTTGGCAAATCTCTGCTTTACTACTGAAATGGCGGTATAAAGTTCCCTGTCCAATACCACAATCCGTAGCAATTTGCTTCATCGCCACTTCACTGACGCTATTTGCATTAAATAAACGATTTGCTGTTTCTAGTATACGTTTTTTATTATGCATGGCATCACTTCGTTGCTTCATACGTCACCTCCAAAAATCATTTTATTGACAAATATTACTGATGTGATTATTATAAATGAGAATAGTGTCCGTTTACAAGTGAAAGGTTGACGACAATATTTATGCTCATTAATGGTATTATGATTCCAATTTCAGCTTACTTAACGTCTAAATATTCTACAAGACGATTATTCAATACAGCATTAATCTTATTTATAATTGGATCATGGCATTGACTTTACCGAATTCACGAACGAAATAGTAAATACAACAATAAAAACCATAATGAAAAGACATGCCGGCGGCATGTCTTTTCATATCTATATACAAATAAGTCATTAATTTTAATAAATTTATTAATTAATTGGAGAACCACCAGTTACACCATATATTTGTCCTGTAATAAAGCTTGCGTTATCACTAGCAAGTAATACATATACATCAGCAAGTTCTACAGGTTGACCAGCGCGCTGTAACGGCTCTTTCTTACCGAATTCAGGAATTTTCTCTTGAGGCTGTCCCCCACAAATTTGAAGCGGCGTCCAAACCGGACCAGGTGCTACACCATTGACACGAATACCTTTAGGTCCAAGTTGTGCTGCTAATGCTTTCGTTAATGAAATATTACAGCTTTTCGTCATTGCATAATCTAATAAATGCGGACTTGGTTTTACACCCTGAATAGAACTTGTCAAAATAATACTTGCACCAGATTCTAAATATTTCATTGCAGCTTGAATAGAGAAGACTCCAGAGAACACGTTCACTTCAAATGTATCACGTAATTGCTTTTCGTCTAAGTTTTCAATATCATATTCATATTGCTGTATACCAGCATTCAGTACTAATATATCTAAACCACCAAGTGCTTCGTGTGCTTTATCTACCATTTCTTTAGCAAATTGTTTATCACGAAGATCACCAGGAATTAACACACACTTCTGACCTGCTGCTTCAATAACTTGCTTTACCTCTTCAGCATCAGACTGTTCATCTGGATGATAGTTGATCGCAACATCTGCCCCTTCTTTCGCATAACTGATAGCAGCTGCACGACCAATACCAGAATCTCCACCTGTAACAAGCGCCTTCTTACCAACTAATTTCTCAGCACCTTTATAGCTCTCTTCACCACAATCAGGCACAGGTGTCATCTTACTTTGAATACCTGGATAATCCTGAGGTTGTTCTTCATATTTTTCGTTGAAATGCTTATTTAATGGATTGTTACTCATTTGTAATTCCTCCTAAGAAAATTTATATTGTATATATACCCCAAATTTTAAGTATTAAAAGTTGAACTGTACATATACATATCAAATTTTTATCGAGAAAGCGTTTCACGGGAACTATTCTGATTTTTTATCGTTATATACTTTTACAATTTCCATATTATACTTCGGAAATTTAAATTTCTCACCTTTAATTTCATTTAGTGATTCATCGTGTTTAATATAATATTTAAATGTTCCAAATTGATTTTGCATTCCGAATGTTTTACCAACAAATGATTTTGATACTTTATCTTGATAACTATCCTCAATACTTTCATTAAGAAATAATTCGTACTTACCATTCTTTTCAACTACAAAGATTGGAACAATATACGGTAAAGTTTCTGTCTTTTTATCTGAATATACATACTGTTCCGGATAAACAACAAGTGTAGGATAAACTTTCTGATTGCCTACTATAACAGGTTTCCCTTTTGCGATATCTACATTTTTATAATCCTTAATATTAATATAAAAATCTATTAACAAATCGTATGAATTAAATCGCTTTCCTTTCATATTCACTTCATTTGCTTCATAGCTATCTACGACCAACACCTGTGAAATACGATTCACTTTTGTTGCTTCATAATAAATAATAGAACCGACAATTATTATTACCATTCCGATTAAAGATAATATTTTTTGCTTATTGTTCATCCAATCACCTCTTTTATGTATTTTTACAATTTAATACATTATATTATTTTGCGATTTTATTGTCATTAATTAACACGCTGAATTCTAAAAATAATTCCACTTAATAAAATAAGCACTCTACAATGTGTAGAATGCTTGTTTCTTAACAATTAGATTATCGCTTCAACTTAAAAATCTCTGATAACGGATTATACTTTCCTGCTATCATATCGAGCAGGAGTTTGCTGCCAAATGATGAATAAACTGTTCCATTGCCACCATATCCATATAAGCCATATACTTCAGCATCATCTTCAATCTTTCCGATAAATGGCTTCCCATCCTTTGTTTCACCAAATCTTGCACCATAGGCATACTCTACTTGTACTTCAATGTCTGGATATAGTTTATTGAACGCTTTAATTAATCGTTTCCCTTGTTTTTGAATATGTCTTTCATTAGGTATCTTATCTGTCTTCTCATCCAATCCACCTATTAATACTCTATTTCCCGGGACATGTCTTATGTATAAATATGGTCTTGCAGATTCCCAAATCATCGCTTTATCTTTCCAGAATAGATTTTCATCAATCGATTGTGTGACAACCGCATAACTTGCTACAAATTCTTCACGATGAATATAACGTTTCGTTATTTTATTTTTCGCATAACCTGTTGTCATAATTAATTTATCTGCTGTAATGATTTTATCTTTTAACTGACAATGAATTTGTTCTCCATTCTTTTTATAGTTCACTAACTCAGTATTTTCAAGTACATCTAAATGGAAATTGTTATGCGCGTATTTTACGACTTCATTTACGAAGACATAGGGATTAATTTCAGCATCTTCATGTGTAATAAGTGCATTATATTTTTTGATGCCATATGTTTCTTCCAGTTGCCCTGGATCAACGTAATCTACAGGGAAATCAAAGTGTTTCAATGCTTCATATTCATCTTTTATTAATTTTTTATCACGCTTAGTAGAAGCGAGAAATAAGCTATCGCGTTTTATAAAATTCACACGTGAGTCTAGCAGTTTAGAAATCGTTTCAATATCTTCTAAACCTTCCTTACTTGCTTTATAAAAGTGGTACGCTTCAAGTGCGCCAAAGTCCTTCACACATTCATGAAGTAATTTATCACTCATATATTGCATTAACCCAGTATTTGCTGCACTACTTGCACTCCCTATTTCACCTTTATCAATAAGTAAGGTATTGTGCCCTGCCTCTGCTACTCTATATGCTGTTAAGGCACCGCTCATCCCACCACCAATCACTACTACATCATAATGCGATTCAGTTTCATCCAGATAGTTTTTCTTTACATATGTTTCAGGCCAATATAATTTTCCGTTATGCATAACAAACCTCCCGTTTTAAATTACTTATATTATTTTCATCATACCCATTTCACTTTAGTATAATCTAAAGATTTGACGTTATTTATGTGTTTATTTTCATTTAAAAATAAAAGAAATATTTTATTACAAAAAACTTGTGTTGCAATTTTACGTATACTATACTAGTAAAATGTATTTAATGATTTCAATCCATTAAATTACGATTAAACAACATTATTATTTTACTAATATAATTAAAAGGAGAAAATATAGATGTTTAAAGATTTTCACGCTTTGAAGAAACATCCCGTCTTATTGCTATCGCTTATCGTTATTTTATTCTTGCCGATTATCTATAGTGCTGTATTTATCTACTCTATGTGGGATCCGTACGGTCAGACTCAAGATCTTCCCATTGCTATCGTTAACAATGATGAAGGTGCAAAGATTCAAGGTAAGGAAGAGAATCTAGGAGAGCGAGTAATTGAAAAGCTTAAAGACAATAAAGATTTCAAGTGGGAATTTATTGATTCTGACAAAGCTAAAAATGGAATTGAAAAAGGAGATTACTTCGCTGTCATCGAATTCCCAAAAAACTTCTCAGATGCTGCTTCTACGATGCTTAATCCAAATCCGGAACATATGAAGATGCACGTCCGCACAAACCCGGGTTATAGTTATTCAGGACAAAGTATAGGTGATAAAAGTATTCAAGCCGTTAAAGATAATATTTCATTATCGTTACGCGAACTTTATCTAAAGAAAATATTTGGATCAATCAAAGATTTGCGCGGTCAATCAAAAGAACTTTATACAGGTTTAAAAAAGATGGAAAAAGCTGAACTTAATTTAGCAAATGGTTCTAATCGAATTGATAACGGCCTTGCTAAAACGCAGGCCGCAATGCCACCATTACAAAATGAAACATTTAATCAGTTGATCACAGGTTCTAACCAAATTACCGGCGGATTAAATGAACTCGCTAATAATACTAAGAAAATTACCGAAAATATTGATAAGTCATTAAAACAAACAGATAATCTATCATTTAATAAAGAAAATGCAGTAACAATTAGCGACCCAGTCACTACTGTAGAACATAATGTCACGAAAGTAGAAAACTACGGACAAAGTTTCGCCCCTTATGTATTAAGTCTAAGTCTATATGTCGGTGCTATAGCATTTGTTACGATCTATCCGGTAGATAAACGCGTAGGAGAATCAAAAAGTGCTGCGAACTGGTGGTTAAACAAACTCGGATTAATGCTAACACATGGTATATTACAGGGCTTATTCTTAGCACTATTTACGCAGTATGTGATAGATATTGAAATTGCAAATCGTGGTTACTTCACACTTACTTTAATTGTATGGTCAATTGCAGCGGTATTGATTGTATCATTTTTAGTAGCTGCTTTTGGCAATATCGGAAAGTTTCTGGCGATTATATTATTGATCTTACAGCTTGGTTCAAGTGAAGGTACGTTCCCGATACAGTTAACTAATAAATTCTTTCAGACATTACACACATACTCACCCATGACTTATGTCATTAAAGCGCTAAGAGAGTCAATATTCGACTTTGAAGGAAACATCCCAGTGAATACAGCAATCACAATTATCGCTATCCTTGGAATTGTTGCCGGTTGCTTGTTATACTTCGCTTACTTAGGCCGATTAAACCTTAAAAATATTCGCCTGAATACGAGAGATTTAGATTAATAAAGAAACAATGCCTCGGTTGCACACGCAATCGAGGCATTGTTTACTGTTCTTCTATACGTTTAATTTCTAT
Source organism: Macrococcoides bohemicum (assembly GCF_016865215.1). Lineage (NCBI taxonomy): Bacteria > Bacillati > Bacillota > Bacilli > Caryophanales > Staphylococcaceae > Macrococcoides > Macrococcoides bohemicum. Next base: position 141,784 of record NZ_CP054482.1, on the reverse strand, counting down.
ATTTAATCCAAAATTGTCTTCTAATAGTTTGCGATAATTGTCTTTATTCACCGGAAATGTTGTTTTTTCTCCGTAATCTGTAATCGTCAGTTGACGATGGGTCATTGTTTTACGCCCGTCAGGATACGGCATTGTAATTAATAGCTGTTTGACAAAGATAGATTCTGGATTGTATTGATTAAATGCTATATTCTCTTTAAACTCCTGTAATTCCTGAGCATAAATGCTTGCTTCATATTTTGTTTTATATTCCCCGTCAACTAGCTTTTGTACGAATATCTGACCGTTTATCTGGATAGCCCGAAATGTTCCATTAACATCTGTAACAGTCTCAAAATTTTCTTTATTACAGATTGGAATAGCTTTCATCGGCAAATCTCCAAAGCCAACATCAGCGATATAACTTTTATTATCAATCTCTACGATAGTTGTCATATGAGAACCTTCCCGACTTCTCCCTTTCGGTGTAATAATTGTTGCCGATGTGTTAAAAGCAATAAATCCTTTTTTCAGCAAGTAATGCTTAAAGAATGTATTCATTTCATAACAATAACCACCACGGTGATTTGAGATGATTTTATCGTATAGCCCATCTAATGTTAAATTGACTTCTTCTTTATTTTGAACGCTAATATTCTCAAAGGGTATTTTAAGCATATATTGCGATATTAATTCATCCAGATACGCTACTGTTGTATTTTTATAATCATTCATTTCAATTTTTATATAGCGATCAATCATTTCTTCCTGTTCACTTGACATTAGTTCGTTATCCGTCGGCAATATGGCCATTTTAGCACCTCTTATCTAAGAATTTTTTTATTTGACAATAATTTGATATGAATATATTATAAATGAGAGTCGTGTCCGTTTCAAACTTTAAAGCTTTTCAATACATCTTTCTTGCTGGTATTATTCTTTTTGAAATGTGATAAGACTTATTAATATATTCGGAGGGAATTTTATGCAAAAATATATTATTAATGGTTACGTCGCAAAGGATATTATTAAAAGTAGTCTGCCTAAAGTTAAGAACGATGATCATATGGCCGAAGAATTCGATAAAGGATTTGGATTAAGTCGTGGTATGATGCAGATCGCTGGTTACTTTGAATTAATTGGCTCAATCTTTTTATTGTTATCCGTATTCAACAAGAAGTTTGCGCGCATCGGTGCGATCATGATAAACATTATAATGGGCGCTGCAATGTATCATCACTTGAAAGCCGGCCACGGCGTTAAATCACTTAAAGGTGCTGGTAAGTATTTCTTATTAAATTTAGTTACTTTATTCGATTCATATCGTAAATAAGACCCTTTATAATTACTGAGGTTTCTTATAAACTATTTCAGTTATATTATAACGGGATTAATCAATATCGTTGAACAAATGGTTTAAAAAAATATATCAAGCGTTATAACTTTCAATATAAATATGAATAATCTCTCACTAAGAAGGGTATTATAAAAATATCAAAGCTTATGGAGGGATTAAGTATGAGCAGTAGACAGTCTTATGATAAATTATTTGAATTAATTGAAAAGAACGATATTGCAATGTTAACAACAATCCACCAGGATAAATTAGTTTCTAGACCGATGAGTTATCAGGATGTAGATGATCAAGGTAACATTTGGTTCTTAACAACACTTACAGAAAAAACGGAAGAAATTAAAAAAGATAACCGTGTGAATTTAGCGTTTACGAAAAAAGGTTATGTTTCAATTGCAGGACACGCTGAAATTATCAATGATGATGCTAAGAAAAAAGAATACTGGAGTAAAGGAATCGAATTATTCTTAAGTACTTCATATGATGATCCTAACGTGGTACTTATCAAAGTTGTACCAGAATCAGCTGAATACTGGGCTACAAACGATAAAGTTAAAACAGTTGTAGAAGGTATTAAATCATTAGTATCTAAAGATAATGGTAGTGATACTACAATCAATGATACTGTCGAGTTATAAATTCCAAAAAAGTTGGGATACCATCATGCAAACGAATTCCAATTTATGAGCAATATAAAAAGCACTCTTGTTGAATTCATTTTAATATGAATTCAACAAGAGTGCTTTTTTATTTTGTCTCACTAAATGGGGTCAGTTCCAAAATACTAAAGCTGATCTTTTAATCATTACCGGTTCAGATGATTTAATGTGGAATTGTTCCGACATGGCAAAACTTATATCAATGGTTCTACTATTAACACTGGAGGTAGTGAAGAAGCAAATAAATCAGCGTATCAAGATAGTCAGAAATTGATGTTTAAAACACTTGAAGCTTGGCACAAGAAAAAATAACAGCCAGACGGCTGTTATTTTTCTATGTACGTACTCTTATTCAACCATAAATAATGTTTCAATTACTAAAGCACAGGCGCCTCTTGCAGCACCATCTTTATTATTTATAGTATCTATTTTTAATTGAGACATATTTAACATGATGCTCTTAGACATTACTTCTTCCATATTATTCTTAAAAAAATGATATGCATTTGAAACACCACCAGTTAATATTACACGTTCAGGATTTATTATATGAAATATATTAACAATAGCTTGTCCTATATAAAATCCAATTTGTTGAAGTATAGCGACAGCAGTTTCGTTGTCTTCCAATGCAAGTTTGTACACATCAAGGGCAGTATGTTCATTATTTATGATACCATGATTAATGCCCGAACTCTTTATTGCCTCTCCCGAGATCAATGATTCTAAACATCCTGAATTACCACATCGACACAACTGACCATGAGGTTCTAATATCATATGGCCAACTTCACCAGCGAACCCATTGATACCTTGTAATATCTTACCATCATGCATGATAGCTCCACCTACACCATGTCCTAAGTTAATGAGTACGATGTTTTTATCTTCCATTTTATTAAACCAAACTTCGTTTAATAACATACATCTCACATCATTATCTACTATCACTCCAACATCAAAGTGCTGCTCAAGAAATGACTTTATCGGAATATCTGTTAAATTTAAATTTGGTGCGTAAACGGCATTCCCTTTTGTTCTATCGACCACTCCATGCATTGCCACACCGATACCATACACCGTTTTTTCACTTTTTTGCATCAAATGTTTAGTAACATGTAACAACTTCTCTAAGAACTGGTCATTATTTTCTACTGTATATTTCACTTCATAATAATGAAGTACATCACCATTCATATTACTCAATATCCCTTTAATCGCTTTAAATGATACATCAATTCCAACAACATTATATCGTTCCCAATTGATACTCAATATTTTAGGTTTTCTTCCGCCTGATGAATCACCCAATTCATCCTCTTCATACACTAGACCTTCTTCTATTAAATTTTTAACAATCGTACTGACTGTCGGAGGTGTTAGTTTTGTTTGTTTAGCAATACTTGCCCGAGAATGATTATTTTTATTGCGTATACTATTTAATACGAGTATCCGATTTTTTTCTTTCATACTTTTAAATCCGGTTTTTTCCAATTCATTCCCTCCTTTTAATGGTATAACGAGACTTGCTATAAAATGGCTCATCTTTCTTTAATACAATATTACTCAATTGATTATTAATCGCATCCGGAATTTGCTGAAATTCTATTGCAACTGCACAATGTGGTTGATAATGAAAAGTTTCAGTTTGATAATCCAATCCATTTGCAGTGTAGATAATCACACAATCCCTATCTGTATCGGCTTCGATTGCTAGATTTTGTGACGGAACGCTTAACTCTAGTTTTTTCCCACCATCCAATAGAAAGGGATGGTCATAGCCACCTACTATTTTACTACCATTACCTTCACACATAAATCCTTTTGTTAAATCCTTCTTTTTATTAAAATTGAAATTTTCTTTTTTTAAGATATTGCCCGTTGGCAATCCATTGCTATCAATTTCACAATACTCTGAACCAGAAATTTTCAGTTCATGATTATAAATCTTCTGTTCAAAATTTTGATTTAAATTAAAATACACGTGATTTGTTGGATTAAATATCGTATCTTCTGATGACTTGGCAAAATATTCGATGGTCCAGGTATTGTTGATATCTACAGTATGGCGAATAGTTACATCAATATTACCCGGATAATAATCATCTTCTTCATGCAATGTCGCAGTGAAATTAAGTGCAACACTATTTTCATTATTTATAATGTCTGTTTTGTATATCATTTTATCCATCCCTTTTTCTCCTCCATGTAAATGGTGAGGTGGATTATTAATATCCAGATGATATTGTTTGTCGTTCAAATTAAATGTTCCATTCTTGATTCTTCCTGCAACTCGTCCTGTAGTGGCACCGGCATACGTTGCACTTTCTAAATAGCTCTGAATTGAATTAAAGGACAACACAATATTTGATTGAGGAGATAACTTCTGATAGATTTTATGAATTCGTGCTCCAAAATCGAGAAATTCGAACACGAGATCATTTGTCGTTATGATATATCGATGTACTTCTTTATCTTGGTAAGCATCAAAATATACTTTATTACAATTCATATGAATCCTCCTGCTATGCAAATAATATAAAAAATGATATACTTAATTAAATTAATTAACTAAGTTTTATACTTTAAATATACATGATTTTTAAATGTATTGAAAGGATGGATTTTATATGACTACATTAGAGAAACGCTTTGAAGACATTTTTCATCAACCTAGTGAAGCTACCTATTTTTCTCCAGGAAGAATTAATCTCATCGGAGAACACCTTGATTATAATGGCGGCTATGTGCTACCAGCTGCAATCTCACTTGGCACTTATGGATTAGTCCGTAAAAACAATACGGCAAACTTCAATCTATATTCTTTAAATTTTGAAAGCGAAGGTGTCTACACCTTTAATGATTCAACATTAGTCTATAACAAAAACAATGGATGGTCGAACTATGTAAAGGGCGTAATGCATATTATAAAAGAAGCTTATCATATTCCACTCTCACAAGGATTGGATATATTAGTTTCTGGTAATATCCCGAATGGAGCAGGTTTATCTTCATCGGCTTCACTGGAGCTTCTCATCGGAAAAATATTAAATGATTATTATAATCTAAATTTAAACATGCTGGATTTAATAAAAATTGGACAGCAAGTTGAGAATCAATTTATAGGTTTAAATAGCGGTATTATGGATCAATTTGCAATTGGTATGGGGAAATCAAATCACGCAATATTATTAAACACAGATGATTTAAAATATCATCATACCCCATTAGACTTAAAAAAATATCAACTTGTTATTATCAATAGTAATAAACGTAGAGAACTTTCAGATTCAAAATATAATGAACGTCGCAAAGAATGCGAAACTGCTCTAAAACAGCTACAGGAACATATCGATATCGAACAATTAACAGATTTGTCGCCAGAAACTTTCGATAAGATTGCACACCATATTACTGATACAACACTCTTACGACGTGCAAGACATGTTGTTTATGAAAATAGTCGTACAAAGTCAGCTTATGATGCGCTAATACACGACGATATTGAAACCTTCGGAAAGTTAATGAATGATTCTCATCTATCTTTAAGAGATGACTATGAGGTAACTGGTCAAGAGTTAGATACAATATACAATGAGGCTAATAAACTCCCATATGTAGGCGGGGTAAGAATGACTGGTGCTGGATTCGGAGGTTGTGCAATTGCTCTAGTAGATAAACAAGAAGTCGAAACATTTAAGTCTGTACTTGCCACACATTATAAAAATATCATCGGCTATGAGCCATCATTCTATCCTGTCGAGATTGGTGACGGCCCAAAACAATTAATAGGAGGAGAGTTGCAATGAGAATTTTAGTATTAGGTGGTGCTGGGTATATTGGTTCACATGCTGTACATCAATTAATCACGCAAGGATATGATGTGACAGTTGTCGATAATTTAGTGACCGGACATAAACAGGCAATTCATGCTCAAGCACATTTTTATGAGGGAGATATAAGAGATAAAGCATTTTTATCACACGTCTTCGAAAAGGAACACATTGATGCCGTTATGCATTTTGCAGCATTTTCACTTGTAGGTGAATCTGTAACAGACCCCATGAAATATTTTAATAACAATGTATATGGTGCGCAAACCTTATTAGAAACGATGAATCAATTTCAAGTAAACTATCTTATCTTTAGTTCAACTGCTGCTACTTATGGTGAACCTAAACGCATCCCTATCTCTGAAGACGATGATACTTTACCAACAAATCCATATGGTGAATCTAAGTTAATCATGGAAAAGATGATTCGCTGGAACGCAAATGCAACGGATTTAAAATATGTCGCATTAAGATATTTTAATGTTGCTGGTGCTCATAGAGAAGGTCTCATCGGAGAAGATCATTCACCTGAAACACATCTTATTCCAATTGTATTACAAACAGCTTTAGGACAACGTGATTACATCACTATTTTTGGTGATGATTATCCTACTAAAGATGGCACATGTATTAGAGATTATGTTCACGTTGAAGATTTAGTAGATGCTCATATTAAAGCACTCCAATATTTATTAGATGGTGGAGACAACGATGTATTTAATCTTGGCAGTAACAATGGATTTTCAGTTAATGAAATTATTGATACCGCAGAAAAAGTAACACAAAGATCGATTAAACGAGTTATAGGACCACGAAGAGAAGGAGATCCTAGTACATTGATTGCCGCTTCAGAGAAAGCAAAAGAAGTCTTAGGTTGGCTACCACAACGTACAAATATCGAAACTATCATACAAGATGCATGGAAATGGCATTCTAATAATCCGAAAGGATGGGAAGAATAATGTCACTTGAAATAAAGATTAATACTTTAATTCATGAAGTTATGACAAAGTTATCATTAAATGAAAGAGATTTTATTTACTATAAAAATAAAGTCTCATATCTATGTGGATTAGAACCCGCTGATAACAATACAACTGAGTTATCTAAAAGTATACCTGAACTATTGGATGATATTATTACTTTACTCGTTGCAGAACAAAAAATTGAAGATATTTTTGATTTTAAAGAAATATTATCTGCACAAATTATGGATACATTTATTCCTGTTCCTTCTGTCATCGAGACGCAATTCTATCAACAATATGACCGAAGTCCTATAGCCGCAACAGATTACTTCTTTAATTTAAGTACAGTCAGTAACTATATACAAAGTGAACGTATTAAAAATAATATTCACTATAAGACACCTACAGCATATGGTGACTTAGATATTACCATTAACTTATCAAAACCCGAAAAAGATCCAGAAGAAATCAAAAAGTTAAAAAAACTAGAGGCTGCACAACAATCAAAACATTACCCAAAATGTATGTTATGCGTTGAAAACGAAGGATATGCCGGACGTATCAACTATCCGGCAAGAAGTAATCATCGCATTGTTGAACTAAATCTTAATCAAGAACCATGGTATTTTCAATATTCACCGTACGCATATTATAACGAACATGCCATCATTTTAAATAAAGAACACTCGCCAATGATTATAAATAAGAACACTTTTATACGATTAATTGAATTTGTTGAACAATTCCCTCATTATTTTATAGGATCAAATGCCGATTTACCAATTGTTGGTGGATCCATGCTGACACATGACCATTATCAGGCAGGACGCTATAAATTTGCGATGGATGATGCACCATCTATTTATGACTTCCATCTACCACAATTTGCAAATGTATCATTTAATATTCTTAAATGGCCGCTATCTGTCATCAGATTAACGAGTAATAATAAAGAGGAAATCATTGCAGCTGCAACGCATATCCTTACACAGTGGCAACAGTATACAGATGAGAGTATTGGGCTGATTGCCGAAACTGATCAACCTCATAATACAATTACACCTATTGCCAGATTTAAGGATGGAAATTATGAACTCGATCTTGTATTAAGAAACAATCGTACAACAGAACAATATCCATTAGGTATCTTCCATCCACATCAGCAACATCACCATATTAAAAAAGAAAATATCGGGCTGATAGAAGTAATGGGTTTAGCAGTATTACCTGCACGTTTAAAACAAGATATTCAGGATATTAAAGCACACTTGAAGAACAATGCATTACCTTATAATCCTATTCATCAAGAGTGGGTATCAACTTTCGATATAAAAGATGAAGACATCAATCAATATGTTGACAGAGCATTAGGCCATAAATTTGCTGAGATACTTCAGGATGCAGGTGTCTTTAAACATTTAGATGAATTTAAAAGATTCCTGTTAAAACTTTAATACACAAAAAAGTGATGGCAAAGCCATCACTTTTTTTATGCTAAATTACTAATAAAGTTTGATAAAACAATCGGCTTGCCACCTCTTTTTCTAGAAGCTTCTGCAGCAAATGCCATCATGTGACTTTTCATCGATTTTTCAGCAGAGGACTTCGACTCTGTATTGGAATCAATTGTATGTAAAAAGTCACGAATAATGCCACTATCTCCTCCGCCATGTCCATATGCCTCGGGCAATAAAATAACTTCTTCCTGTTCATTCAAATACGTATAAGTACTTATTTTATTCTCATCCATATTACCTCTAATTTCACCTTTTGTACCCATAATTTGAACGATTCTAGTTTGTTCTCTCGTAAATCCACACATACTGAATGTCACAGTCGCTCCATTCTCACATTGCATATTAACGACTTGATGATCAACGACATTATTATCACTTTGGAAAACACATTTACCATAATCGGTAGTATTCAGCTTTTCAATTATCGCTTCATCAGTATCTACGTCAGTAAACTTTCTCGCCCAGCCACGCCCTTTTCCTAAATAATAATTCCCGGCATGGAATATACAGGTTTGTTCATATGGACAGCCTTCTAAACATCTTATTGGAGCACCTTCAGGTTTATAATTTTCATTAAAGTACATAAGATTACCGAAAGAAGAAATACGTTCTACTTCTGACTGCAGGATATAATTAATGATATCCATATCATGACAAGATTTAGCTAATATCATAGGACTGGAAGTTTTGTCATTATTCCAGTTTCCTCTCACAAAGCTATGTGACATATGCATAATTTCAACATTTTCATTCAGTTGAATCGAGATGATATCACCAATTTTATCCTGATCAATTAGTTGTTTAATATTTGTCCAGAAAGGGGTATATCTGAGTACATGACAAACTGACAAGACTTTATTGTTTTTTTTTGCTTGTTCTACCATTTCAAGGCATTCTGCAGCATTGGGACTCATCGGTTTTTCAAGCAGTACATGATAGCGTTGTAATGCTTGAATTACAGGCTGAAAATGTTCTTTATCTTGTGTACAAATGAGTGCGATATCTGCATCAACATTATCTAGCAGTAATGTCACCCAATTTTCATAGTGAAGCACATCTGGACATAGTACTTTAATTTTATCTGCTCTCAATTCATTCGGCTCTGCAACTGCAACAAGCTTTACTTTATGAGGATGCTTTAACAACTCTTTCGCATAAATATAACCTCTGTCACCCGCACCAATCAATATTGCCTTTAACATTAATTATCACCTATTTCTTAATATATGCTTCTTTATATTCTGTAGTTCCTACGAAGTGGATGATTCTATTTTTTAATTGAGGATTTGTAAGTCTAGCTGTCCCTCTTTGATAAAGTGGTAGAATTACAGCGTCTCTTAAGAAGAGATTTTCGGCTTTTTGCATCGTTGTCCACCTCACATCCGGTTGTGTAACTAAATCCGTTTTACTTTGCAAAATATATTCATCAAACTGTGGATTATTATAGCCTGTTTCTTTAGCAGTTGTATCCGAAACAAATAAATCTAGAAATGTCATCGGATCTGGATAATCTGGACCCCATCCGGTATATGCGATGTCGTATTCTCCTTTTTTAGTTAACGCTATTTTCTGCTTAGATGGCTGTTGTTTAATTTTAATTGTTACTCCTGGTAAATTCTTTTCAATTTGTTCTTTAAAATATTCTGCATCTGTTTTTGCATTTTCCTGATCATAAGTTAACAAAGTCAATTGAATATTATCAGTATTAAGCTCTTTCTTCGCTTTACTTAAAGATGATTGTGCTGCTTTTAAATTAAATGAATATGGTGCCTCTACTCCATCATTGAAATCTTTATTATTGCTATCCGTAAACACTTTATTCGGTGTAAGTTTATCAGCAGGAACAGAGCCATTATTTAATAAAGTTTTAACGTACTTCTCTTTATCCATAGCTTGGGACAATGCTATTCTTAAGTTTTGATTGCTTAGGTATCTATTTTTTAAATTAAACTGCATGTAGAATAATGCTGAGTCTAATCTTGTACTGAAAGCCTTATCTGTTTTATACTTATCAACTTTTTCTGAACTAATCGTTACTGCATCTAATTTATTTGTTTCAAATAAATTTAATGCTGTCTGTTCATCTTTAATGACTTTATAATTAATCTCTTTTAATTTAACTTTTTTGTGATCCCAATAATTTTTATTCTTAACTAATTTTAATTTGTTTTCAATTTTCCATTCTTTCAATATAAATGGTCCGCTAAATAATGCATTTTTTACTGTCGTTCCATATTTTTCACCCTGTTTTTCTACAAATCCTTTAGACACAGGTAGAAATGTTCCAAATGTCAATAATTCTTTAAAATAAGGTACTGCCTGTTCTAATTCTATTTTTAACGTATAATCGTCCACTGCTTGAATGCCCAAACTGTCCGGTTTCATCTTACCTTCATTTATCGCTTTTGCATTCTTCACATCGTACATAATATATGCATATTCTGAAGCTGTTTCAGGATTAACTACGCGTTGCCATGCATATACAAAGTCATTTGCTGTCACAGGTTTTCCATTACTCCATTTATTATTTTTTCTTAATTTAATTGTATAGACTTTACCATCTTTTGAAACTTTAGGATCTTCTAGTGCCATTGCAGGCTCTGCCTTTTCATTCTTGTTTAATCTATATAATCCTTCTTGTGTTGCATTCAATATTTCAAAAGCAAATGCGTCAACAGCAAGTCCTGAATCTAGCGTTGCCAAATCACTTCCTGATTGTAACCTTAAGGCATCACTATCCACCTCTTTTGAGTTACTACATCCCATCAATATCATACTAAGTAATAAAAAATATAATAACTTTTTCATATTGCACCTCTAAAGTTAGAATTTTCAGATAATTATTCGTTTAAAAATTGTAGGCTGGATAACCAACCTACATTAAAATTCATATCGTTTACCTGATTTTATCGTAGATATCACATCAAAATCATTATTTAAAATAGCAATGTCTGCATCTTTTCCAATCTTAATGGAACCTTTTTTGTCATCTACTTTCAAAGCGATTGCCTGATTCAAACTCGTTACTCGCCAAAGCGCTTCTAAATCCTTACCACTAAAGTGAATCAAATTTTTTAAACCTTGGTTCATTTTCAACACGCTACCAGCTAAAGATCCAGTATCGATTCTTGCAACACCGTCTTTTACAGTAACTTGCTGTCCACCTAAATCATAAACACCATCAGGCTTTCCTTTAGCTCTCATTGCATCTGTAATTAAATAAAATTTATCATTACCTTTTGCTGTTATCGCAAGCTTGGCACTTGATGGATGTGCATGTAATCCATCAACAATCATTTCTGTATGGATTTGTTCATTGGTTAACGCCATACCCACAACACCTGGTTCACGGTGCATAAACCCTGAGCTGCCATTATATAGATGTGTGATATGCTTTGCACCTATCTTTACTGCATGTTCTGCTTGTTCATATGTTGCTGCTGAATGACCGATTGAAAATATAATTTCAGGAAAGCTTTCTACCAGTGATTCTGCTCCTTCTTTTTCAGGTGCAAAGGTCACAATTTTTATAAGGTTATTTGCGTGCGTCTGAAATGTTTTAAGTTGCGAACTATCAGGTTTTTGAACATATTCTGGATTTTGTGCACCTATTTTTTCTTCAGAAATAAACGGTCCTTCTAAGTGTATACCTAAAATTTCTGCTCCTTCATAATCTTCTTCATAAACACGACTGATATTCGCGAGCGCTTGAATAATATTTTCATTTGACTGTGTCATCGTTGTAGGAAGGAACGACGTTGTTCCTTCACTAAGCAACGATTTCGATAAGTGCAATAATCCTTTATATGATGCATCCATCGCGTCTTCACCGTAACCACCATGAATATGGATATCAATAAATCCAGGTAATACAAATGCATTCATATAATCGTGCAATAATAGCTCACCAGTATAGTCTCCATGTTGAATGTCTTCAATTTTATCATTATTAATTACAACATATCCATTTATTATTCCGTCTTCAGTAAAGATATTTTTACTTCTAATGACATAACGCATGAAATCATCTCTTTCTTATTCATCTTCATCAAAAGAAGCAAGCATTTCATTTACATGAACGACATATTCTTTTGATTTATCGATAATATTTGCTTTTTCTCCTATCATTCTACCATTAATATAAGTAATCACCATAGGAAGACTCATTCCTGCGTATAATTCAATATCCTCACCTTGCATAATAAGTTTAGAGACTGCATTACAAGGTGTGCCACCTATAAGATCCGCAAAGACAACAACTGAATCTGCTTCTTTACGCGCTTCATTAAATTTACTGATAAATTCTTCTTCACCATCTTCTGGATTTAATGATACTGCATAAAGATAATCCTGAGGTCCGAGTATCATTTCAGTGCTTTCTTTTAATCCTTTTGAAAAACCACCATGACTTACTAAAATTAATTTTTCCATTCTGTTCACTTCCTTACATTTTACCTAATACACCTAAAGCTGATAATATAACTGAAACAATTAATACTATAAAGATAGCACGCGTTGAGTTCATATTTTTACGGCCTAATAACCAGTACACACCTAATACAATAAGTAATGGTACTAAACGTGGTAAGATCATATCAATATTATTTTGAACGTTGATTGTTAAATCACCTATTTTAGGAGCCCATACGAACTTCACTCTTACCATCGTTGCGACAAGTGCCCCTACCATAAATACTCCGAGCATCGTTGCTGCATTGGTTAATGCTTCTAATCTATGTTGCATTGTAGTTACTAATGAAATACCTTCTTTATATGCATATTCCAACTGTTTCCAACGGAAGACCATGATTAAAATTTGAGCAAATAGCCAAATGAATGCACCAATCGGATTTCCGTTTACTGCCATATTTGCTGCTAACGCCCCAAAGATTGTTGGAACTAAAGAACCGAAGATTGAGTCACCGACAGCAGCAAATGGTCCCATTAATCCAGTTTTTAAACCTGCAACTGATTCTTTAGATTGATACCCTTCTTTACTTTCAATAGCTAGATCGATACCAGTAATTGTTGTATTGAAGAAGTTACTCGTATTAAAGAACTGTGCATGTGTTTTCATCATTTCTTTCAATTCAGGTGTATCATCACCATACATCTTTCTTAGTTGAGGAAGAATTGTATAAAGATAACCTGAACCTTGCATTCTTTCATAGTTCCATCCTAATTGAAATGTTAATAACGAACGACGGTTAATTTGATTAAAGTCTTTTTTAGTTAATTCATAAGGTTTATGCACTACTGGCGTTACTTTTTCATTAGAGTTCGTCATCTTCAATCTCTCCTTCCTCAGTTACATTCGCAGAAGTTGTTGTTCCTGCAAGTTTCGGTTTAACTTCAATTGATTTTTTATATTCCATGATTGCAAATGCAAGACCTATTAATGCAATAGCAAGCATTGGTAAGTTTGTTGAGGCATTAACAAAGTTTTTGTCTAATCCGCTTACGGCACCACTAAGTCCACTAATACCATCAAAGATTGTTACAAAGATTGCTGCAAGCACAAATCCGATAATAAAATGTGGTAAGTGCTTTCTCACAGGTAAATAACGTAATAGGATCGCAAATCCGACTGCTGGTAATACAGCACCCGCCACTGTTAAACCATCTCCAAGCCATTTTAAATCTGTATTCAAATAATTAACAACAGCTTTTACTAGATTACCACCAAATGCAAGTGCTAAGAAAACAGGAATCATACGAGATAAAGACCAAGGTACCATACCAAGTAAGAAGTTACGTTCGATACCTTTATAATCCATTTGTTCAATTTTAGCATCTACTCGGTGTGCAAAGAACGTGTTGGCAAAACGTGCTAAAATATCTGTTTGAATCATTAAACTTGCTACTGGAACTGCTAATGTTGCAAGTGCTTGTTGGGGACTCATCCCTAATGCTGATGAGAAGGCTACTGCAAGAATTGTACCTGAGTTTGCATCGATACGGCTTGCTCCACCAAATGTTCCTACCCCTAAAATTGTAAGTTGCATACTACCACCAATAATTAAACCTGTCTTGATATCTCCCATAATTAATCCTGAAATTAATCCTGCAAAAACAGGTTGGCTTAATGATGAATAAATTTGTAACTCATCTAGAATTTGATAACCAGCATATAAAGATAGTAATGCTATTTGCCACCATAAAATCTCCATAATATTTCACCTCTGTTTATATTTACTTATTCCTTAATCAGTTTTTTAATAATGCCATAAAATCATTGACGCTATCATTAGGAACCATTTGATTCACTATTTTTACACCTTTTTCATTTAACTGTTTAAATACTTCAACATCTTCATCCGTAACGTTAATTGACTTTGTAATTGATTTCGTATCTGATGTTTGCGACATATTACCAACATTCAGTATGTCAATCGGTACACCATATTCAATCAATCTTAAGAAACGATCAGGTTTTTTAGCGATAATCATTAATCGTTGTGAATCGTATTTTCCAGCTAAAATATTATTTGCAGCTTTTTCTACAGGAAGTACTGATAATTTAATACCTGCAGGGGTTGCTAACTTTAAGCCGCTTTTATCGATATCACTTTGTGCCACTTCATCATCAATTACCATGAAACGTGTAATATTTAACTTAGTACTCCATAAGTTTGCTACTTGTCCATGTATAAGTCGTCCATCAATACGATTAGCAATAATTGTCATTTAAATCATTCCTTTTCTAATAATATATTTTTATGTGCTGTTCTTGTGTTTAATATTTCTGCATATTTTCCTTCTGTATCGAACACAACAATTTCATTTTTACCATGTTTTAATAACGACTTAGAAATATATAAAGATACAATCGGTCCTTTTTCCCAGTAACGTCCTAGATTAAAACCGTTGATAAATGCAATACCTTTTCCGAAATCACTCATATCCAGATACGTATCAGCAATTTCATCTAAATTAAATTCATAGCGATAAAATGCTGGTGTGTTATCAACAAAACCACGAGTATAGTCAATCTCTTGTATACGATCAAAATCAATCGCATATTGTTTCCAATGGTTGACAAAGTGTAAATCCATCATCAATCCCTGGCCTAAACCTTTATACTGTGTACTTGCAAATAATTTATAGCCATAATTGACACGGCCCATATTTTCTACTAATACATCAATTTGATTATGTTCCTCTAACGGTAACGTGAATTCTTCACCAATTTCTTGTTGATAAGCTGTATATTTCAGTTGATGATTTAAAAATAACTGGACCCTATCACGTGCATCAATTATTTTAAATTTCTCCTCATCTATCGAGCGTTTTACTTCTGTTCGATATAATACATATCCATATGGATGATCTAATGCTTCAAATGATTGTGGATATAAACTTTCAGTAATCGTTGAAATATCATCCAGTACATGATGCAGACTTACTTTATCCTTAAGTTGAATATCAGTAACTGCAATAGATGAATGTGTAATCGGTTCTTGTTGTTCTATAGTCGGCAAAGTTTCTTTCAGCATTTTCTGAAGTTCAAAATATTTTGCTGTAGGATTACCTGCTTCATCTAACGGCGCATCATAGTCATATGAAGTAATTTGAGGTAGATCTACCGTACCACGTGCTGAACAGCCATTAAAGAATCCGAAGTTTGTACCACCATGGAACATATATAAATTGACATGACCACGTTCAACCGCAATCTTAACTTGTTCAGCTAAGTCAGTTTTATCACGTTTAATAATTTCATCTCCCCAACGATTGAACCATCCATCCCAGAATTCCATGCATACAATCGGCCATTGTTTATTATGCTTTTTCATAAATGCTTCTAAATTATCAAAGTGCTGATCGGTTCTCGAACCGAAATTACCAGTAGGTAGTACACCTTCTTCAACTAAATGCCCAGCATCTAAACACTGCTCCCATGCCCCGTCCGAAGTAAATAAAGGTACGGTTACACCATTGGCAATCATCATATCTTTCAATGCTTTTAAATATTTTTTATCTTCATAAAAAGAACCATATTCATTTTCAATTTGAAACATAAGTATTGGTCCACCATTATCCACTTGTAATGGCGTTAAAATTTTAAATAAAGCCTTATAATAATTGTTCACTTTTTCCAGATAAACAGGATCTGAAGTACGTATTTTCATATTTTTATCTTTCAAAAGCCAGGCAGGCAATCCGCCAAATTCCCATTCTGCACAAATGAATGGAGAAGGGCGTACAATCACATATAGACCGATCGACTGCGCGAGTTCAATAAAATGTTTTAAATCTTTATTGCCCGAGAAATCAAATTGTCCTTCACTTAATTCATGCCAATTCCATGGGACATATGTTTCAACTGTATTAAAGCCAAGCGCCTTTAAATTATATAGTTTATGTTCCCAATCTTCTCTGACACTTCTAAAGTAATGAATTGCTCCTGACAATAGATGAAATGACTGCCCATCAAGCTTGAATGTTTCTTCAACTTTAAACCTACTCATGATTTCACATCCTTTTATACTAATGGTGTGGCATTTTTAAGATTAACTTCATTTAAATTATTTAAATTCTCTAATCCTTTGCTTAACAGCCAAGATTTTGCTGCATGTTGTCCTTCATTTAAAAATACCTCTGTACCAGCTTTCCATGTTGCTCTTCCACAAAGAATACCGTTAAATTTAGAACCACTTTCATTTGCAAAGATAAGCGTTTCATTGAATAACTCTGGTGAAACACCTCCACTTAAATACACAAATGGAAGATGTGTTGCGGCTGTTTGTTCCTTAAAGAATGCTGCTGCTTCTTCTTTTGTATAAACAAAATCATCACCATAACCTTCAACATAATTCATGTTTACAGGAACTTCTACTTTTAATACATCTACATTAAATCTGCTATCACTATATTTCTTCATTGCTTCAATCACTTTGCGTGGACGTACTTTCGCAAAATCTTTTCCTTTTTCATCGCCGATTTGATCATCATAGACTAAAATCTCAAGCAATAAAGGAACATTCTCTGCAACACACTCACTACCTACACGTTCAACAAATGCTTCCTTTACTTTATTGATATCATCTGATTCGTCTACATCTACGTATATCAATAATTTAATAGCGTCTGCGCCACGTTCAACAAGATTTTTTACTGAGCAATCCTGTACAAGTCTCGGAAATCTTCCTGGTCCAAGCTTTTCATAACCTGTTTGTTCGTAGGCCATGATTAGACCAGCCTGGCTTGATTTCTTACCTGCTGCTGTAAAGCCATATTCAGGATCAAGTAAGATTGCTGAACCATGCGGTGATAATGTTTCAGATACCAATTCTTTATAGATTGCTAAATTCTCATCTGTACCTTTTTCTCCTAATAATTTTCTTAATGCGCCACGTTGATCCACTGCAACTGCTGCAAAGATGCCTTTATCATCTAATAATTTACTTAAATCTTTTGTCATTATATTTTCTCCACCTTTATCTTATCTATTAATTCATTGATTTGAGATAAACTGATATAACCTGTCTGCTCATTCATTGCGTTGGAAATACCACATGCCATAGCAAATTTAATCATCATTTCGTCATCAAATAAATTTTCTATCCCATATGCTATACCTGCTACTGTACTATCTCCTGAACCTACAGGATTAACTATTTGCATATTAGGTATATGCGCGCGATATAAATGATTATTTCTTTTAATCAATGCACCGTTTCCACCGAGCGTTAAAAATACATCCTTGTTTTGAAATAAAGGATTATGCTTTAACACGTCAATTCTTTGTTCCAAATGTTCGCATGTAAAGCCAATTAACTCATCAAACTCTGTTTCATTAGGCTTTATACAGTGCACTTCATCGTATTGCAACAACCGTTGTAATTCTGATGCTCTCACATCAACAATATTGTAATTTGACTCAATGCTATTAAGAATTGTATGCGTATGCTCTAAAGGTGTAGCATCTTCTAGTATCGGAGTACTACCACTTATAACTTGTACATTGCAATGTTGCTTTTGTTTTAGTTTGTGTATATATTCTTTCTGGTAAACTTTTTTTATTAACGGTCCAGATTCTAAAATCTCTGTCTGATGTACACCATCATTTATCGCAATACAAATTCTTGATTCTCCGTCAGTTTCAATAAATTCATTAGATAATGTAATATCTTCTAATTTAGTTTTAATTGTCTTACCATTATTACCAGCGATATAACCCATAAGTAATACATTTTCTTTAAGCTGATTAAGTACTTTTGCAACGTTAATTCCTTTACCACCAGCATTTTTAATAACTGTATTCGGTCTATGCACTTGTCCTATATTTAAGTGGTTAATTTGATACGTAATGTCTATAGAACTATTAAATGAATGTACAAGAATCATTATTTACCTTGCTCATATGGATAAATTTCTACACCTTTAACCACTCTGTTAATAAAACCATCCGGTGAAGGATTATCTGGATTCAAACCATTTTTCACTGATGTATAAGTTGCAAATAGTTGACCGAAAGTTAAATAGATTAAAGCGCGTTCTATGCCTTTGAATTGACTGATTACTTGACCGATATCATTATGATTTTCATCTAATACCAATACTTCATAATTCTTTTCACTGTTACTCACTTCTTTTACTAAATCCACTTCGTATTGCTTAATATAAGGTTCATCATGAGCAAGCAGAATAAACAAAGAACCATCCTTTAATCCAGCTTTTGGACCATGTCTGAAACCTAGCGTCGTTTCACGCGCAATCTCAATTTTTCCTGCTGAAAGTTCATTTAATTTTAAACTTGTTTCTCTCGTGATTGCTCCATTTTCTTTACTACCAACATAAAATACCTTTTTAAATTCTTTTTCACTAACATGTTTTGCAAATGCTTCAATGTCAGCAAACTTCTCTTCTGCATTCGATGTAAAAGTAGATGAAACTTTACCGATAAAGAGTAGATACGCAGCAAGCAACATTGTTGAGAAACTAGAAGTCATTGCTAATGATTTATCATTCGTTTCTTCTGGAAGAATTACTTTAAATGCCTTCTCACCTGTATACTTCGCTAAATAACCATCCTTGTTATTCGTAATAAATACGTGATAAACATTGTCAGATAATTGATCAGCAAGCTCTACCGTACCTTTCGTTTCCGGACTATTACCAGAACGTGCAAATGAGACTACTATAATTGATTTATCAGGATTTAAATAATTCTCAGGATTGGTAACAAAATCAGTTGTTGCTACAGATTCAACTTCAAAATCATGAAATCTATCTGAAAGATACAACGTTCTCAATGTATCTCCTACATAAGCAGATGATCCTGCACCCGTAAATAAAATCTTAACCGCTTTACCCTGTGCTTTAATACCTTCAATGAAGTCATTAAAGCTATCCTTTTTCTCATCTACCAATTCGACTGTTTTTTGCCACATCAAAGGTTGTTGCTTAATTTCTTTGTACGTATGTGTGTCATGTAAATTCATTGCTTTCTCCTCCATAGGTAATAATGTTATAACCACTTGGTTTTAAAAATATAGAGCTTATAAGAGCTCTACAGTATATTTATACTCATCACCTACAACTAAACTACGTGTATATTCGACAATTTGTCCTTTTGAATATGCGTAACGCTGTATGTACATTGCTATATGCTTTGGTTTCTTATTGAGTAATTCCGCTTCTTCTTTCGTTAAAATTGTTGCTTCTAACGTTTCATGCGCATTATCAATTTGTATTTGATATTCGTTGGATAATGTTTTGTACAAAGATACCTTATTAAAATTAAACTTATCCAGATCTGGCGCTAAAGATTGTGGAATATAGCTATATTCAAGTACTAAAGGCTTATCATTTGCAAGCCTTAAACGTGTTAGTTTGAAGACATGAGCATTGAGCATTAACCCAGTTCTTTTATGAATATAGTCGTTTACCCTTTCTAACTGTATATCCAGCATTTTTGTAGAAGGCTTGTCGCCTTTTTTTATAATTTCGTCACTGAAACTATATAAATTGTTTAAAATTTGATTATATTGAGAGGGTAACACATAAGTACCAATACCTTGTTTACGTTGAATAATTCGTTCATCTTCAAGTAAATCAAGAGCTTGTCTAATTGTAATTCGACTCACATCATATAATTCACAAAGCTTTCTTTCTGATGGAAGTTTATCACCTACCTGTAATTCACCATTATCAATATTATTTCTTATTTTCTCTGCAATCTGTAAATATAATTGTACTTGTGACTTCATAGCAAACTCCCCTACTGGTTATAACCAATTAAATTATAATTCTATTTTTTTAATTTGTAAAGGTTTTCATGTTTTATTTTTAAATTTTAATTTTTTCTATATTTTTATACTATACATTAAACACTTTATATCACTAGTTATTATAGCAACGTTTTTTAAGAAAAAATATTTCGGAAAAAATATTTATAATAAACTTTAATAATAAAAAAAGAGCAACATTCATAATGTTCCTCTCAATGGTAAAATAAATCATTAGAAATTTTATTCAATTATTTTAATTCTTTTCTTTAGTATGGTTTCTTCACAATTCTCGTTTTACTAACAATCGTTTTGAAATCTTTAGAAGATTGATATTTCAAATAATTTTTCATACTATATTTTTTTCCGCCTTTAACTAGTGTTTTATAATCAATAAGTGATTGTGTACCACCTATAACAATTGTACTATCACTGACACCAATAATTGTTGCAAAGTTTCCTTTTGAAATCTTTGTGCTATAAAAACGCATATTCTTTGGTGCGCCTTCTATCTTTCCACTATTAAATACATCGAAATTTTTGCTGTAATGTTTAGAAATCCCAGTTGGACCATATGTAACGAATTTTCCTGTAACAACTTCTTTTCTTGTAAATGAATATGTCCCAATATCTTTTGTAAAATAAGCCAGTGCAATTTTTGATTTCTCATCAAGTTTCTTCGTTGTTGCAGCTTCTGCTTTTTCCAAACTCAATGGTGTACTTAATAATATTGCACCTGTTAAGGTAACTACTAAAGTTTTTTTCATTTTTTGATCCTCCAGTAAATTTATGTAATTTTCTTTTTCATTATATAAATTACAATCTTGCAAATCAATCTAATATTTTAAATATATTGTCATTCTAACAAGCAAACTTGCTCTATCTTATCTACCTTAATGTTAAGATGAAACTACAGTATCCTTTCAAGGAGGTTCATATGTTTAATCTTCGTTTTGACAATTCATATTTGAAACTATCTGCTGACCTTTATGAAATCAGTCAGCCTGACAAGCCTACTCAGCCTGAAGTCGTTATCTTTAATACAAAATTAGCTAAGCAACTTAATATAGATTTATCCCTTCAGGATCATCCTGAATATTTAACAGGAAAAGAGATACTTCCCGGAAGTATTCCTGCTGCACACGCATATGCTGGACATCAATTTGGTCATTTCACAATGCTTGGTGATGGGCGTGCACATGTGCTTGGTGAACATTTGACAGAAGACAATATGCGTTACGATATACAGCTAAAAGGTTCTGGTCGTACAATATTCTCTCGTTCAGGTGATGGGCGTGCTGCCATTGGTCCGATGCTTAGGGAATATATCATTAGCGAAGCGATGTATTATTTAAATATTCCTACTACAAGAAGTCTTGCAGTGTCACTTACCGGTGACAATGTTTACCGTGAAACATCTTTACCAGGTGCTGTACTTGTCCGTATTGCTCAAAGTAATTTACGGGTAGGGACATTCGAATATGCAGTTCGTACTGAAAATAAAGATAACATCAAACAATTAGCGGATTATGCGATAGCACGTCATTATCCCCAAATAAAGCAAGATTATAATCGATATCTTTCTTTACTTAATAAAGTGATTGAAAGACAAGCTTCTCTTATCGCGAAATGGCAATCAATCGGATTTATTCACGGTGTAATGAATACTGATAATATGACGATTAGCGGAGAAACAATCGATTACGGTCCTTGCGCATTTATGGATACATACCATCCATCGACTGTATTCAGTTCAATTGATCAATATGGCAGGTATGCTTACGATAATCAGCCGAGTATTGCACTATGGAACTTAACACGCTTTGCTGAAACGCTCATCCCATTAATCGATGATGATGAAGCATTAGCAATACAATATGCAGAAACTGCACTTGGTACGTTTCAGGATTTATATGTAACTCATTATATGAAATACTTCGGTAAAAAGATTGGGATTGAGAACATTCAACAACAAGACTTCCAGCTCGTGATTGATTTACTCGCATTATTTGAGAAATATGAACTCGACTTTACGAAGACTTTCAGAAGTTTAGCGACTAACACATTTAAAGAAGGATCATTCTTTAAACACGCCGATGTACAGGACTGGTATAAAGAATGGGAGAAGATCATCGAACAATATACAACAACCGATGTATTTAGTTTAATGCAATCCGTCAATCCTGCAGTAATTCCAAGAAATCACCTCGTAGAAGAAGCACTGAGTGATGCTACACTTGCTCAAGATTATACGAAGCTACACCAATTACTTGAAGCATCGAGTCAGCCCTTTGATGATGATCATAATGCACAATATTTAAATCCTGCGCCTCCAACTGACAGAGTTTATCAGACGTATTGTGGAACATAAAAAGCATAGTATAGTATAATATAACGATAATATATTATAAGGAGACTTTATATGAAGGTATTTGCTAAATTGAGCTTGGCTGGTTTAATTGTCGCTACATCATTCCCATTACATGAGACACATGCAGCTAACAATAAAAGTTGTACTATTCATGTCAGCAACAAGACAATATCTAAAATCAATGGTATCCCTATAGCGAATAAACAATACTATATGTCACGAAATTATAATCCAGGTGCCGATAAAACGATGATTAAATGGTACAATAGGATGAAAGCAGATGCTAGAAAACAAGGTATCAACCTTGAAATCGTAGGTCAAACCGGAGCGTACGGCTATAGATCGTATGCAACACAGCAATATCTTTACAATAGTTATATCGCATCTTACGGGCAAGCTTATGCGAATCGTATTTCAGCAAGACCTGGTACGAGTGAACATCAATTGGGGCTTGCCATGGACATTAAAGATGGCACAAATTACGGTACATTATCGACATCATTTGAGTATACCGCAGCGTCAAAATATCTTCAGAAAAATGCGCATAAATACGGTTTTATCATCCGATATCTAAAAGGTAAAGAACAAATCACAGGATTTATGTATGAACCTTGGCATATTAGATATGTAGGACGTACACATGCAGCGCGCATTAATTATAATCACGTAACATTAGAAGAGTATTTTGGTATTCAGGGAAAGAAACGTCTGTCTTCTGGAAAACATACAGTTCGTGGTGTCATTTGCAAGTACTAATGTTTTTCTTACTTAACTATATAACCTCCAGTCCTCTCAATAAAAAAGCGAAATACGACATTTAATCGTATTTCACTTTTTACATTAAATAACACATCAAATTTCATATAACCTGATGCTTAATCCAGCTGATCCAAAGGTATAACATTATCATAATCAATACCTTCTGCAATCCTTCTTTGATGTGAAATTGTATACATTTCTGATCTTAATTGAATAATCTCATCATCACCTAACGGAGCTAAATTAGAACCCGTTTGATATAAATCAAACACTTCTATATTTTCTTTATTGGCTTCTTTAAGTTGAATCGTTCCTATATCGACTAGTTGATAATTATTTGGTAATTCAGAGATAGGATGGGGTTGTTGATGAATCTCAGCTTGTAAAATAATCATTTCACCTTTTAACGTTGTTCTAAATCTAACAAATTTACCATCATTCGTTTTAAAGTAATGTAGATTGTAATACGTTTTCTCTTTAAACCTGGGCAGTATTGGCTGATTGAAGATAAATTTCTTCAAATCTTTATTGAATCCTTCAATCTTCATTATATGTCTGAATAAATTAAGCTTAACACCTACGTTATCTTCATCATGAATTGCATTGCTATATTGCGCAATTTTATATATTGAATCGGCTTTAGTCCACGGAAAATAAGGAAATGTCACTAATACTAAATCGATGGGATTAGACCCTTCGAAACGAATCGCCATACCTTTTAGTGGAACTAACTTTGTAATATGATTTTTATTTGTTAAAGCATCCGATAATCTAACATGCGCTTTTTGAAACTCACCTAAAAGCTTTAGTCCTTCAACATTCAGTTTAACTTCTCCAGAATAATTAAACCCTTTCGTATGCGCACGCTTACCACCTTTTGAAGTTTTCGCTAACCTTTCGATAGTCTTAATGATATAAAGTGCTTTATCTTTCATAAAATCCTCTCCTTTAGTTATTAATTACCCTAAACAAGAGATTGATGTAATATTTATTAATCTCATAATGTGAAAAAAATAAAAAATATTTATATTGGTTTAGAAAAGATATTTATCACTATTTTTCATTCGAATAACTCGTATTTTTTAAATGCTACCCTCAACATATCTCAATAAATGTTTACCTGTTAGTGAATTTTCTTCATAAATAATTTCTTTCGGCACGCCACTATAGAGTATTTTACCTCCGTCTAGTCCTGCACGTGGTCCAATGTCAATCATCCAATCTGCATAAGTCATCATTGTTAAATTGTGCTCTATTACAATCACCGTATTATTTTCATCAATTAAATAATCAAAGATGCTTTTTAAGTTATCAATATCCGCTTCATGTAAACCTGTTGTAGGTTCATCAAAGATAAATATCTTATCTTCCACACCCTCATTAATATATCGACTAAGTTTCACACGTTGACTTTCCCCACCTGACAGAGTATCTAATGACTGTCCTAAAGTCATATAGTCAAGTCCTGTACGCTTAACACTCTTCAACACTTGATTAACGCTTTCTATCGGAAAGAAATCGATTGCCTCTTCTACAGAAAGCTCTAGCATGTCTGCGATAGAATATCCTTTAACTTTTGCCTCAAGTACTTCTGGACGATAGCGTTTACCGTGACACACTTCACACTGTTGAACAAAGTCTGACATGAATGCAAGCTCTGTCTTTATAACACCTTTACCATTACAGTTTGGACATGCACCTTCTGAGTTATAACTGAACATTCCTTTTTTGAGTCCTGTCTCTTTGCCATAGTATGCTCTAATATCATCAAAGACATTCAGGTAGGTAAGTAAATTGGAGCGATTTGTCGCATGTACTGGTTTCTGATCGATATAAATGACATCTTCTCTTGCGCGAAGTCCTGTTTGTATTAACGTACTTTTACCTGAACCTGCAACACCTGTGACCGCAGTTAACACATGCTTAGGAATATTGACTGATACATCTTTCAAGTTGTTCTTCGTAATATGTCTTAATTCTATGATCTCGTTTGATACCCTTACCTTCTCTTTAAAGGTATGTGGTTGGGATAGCGCCTTACCTGTTGCACTATTAACTTTAAGCAATTCATTATATTTCCCTGTAAATATAATTTCTCCGCCATGCTTACCACTTCCTGGTCCGATATCAACGCAATAATCTGCAATCTTAATGACATCAGGGTCATGTTCAACAACAAGTACTGTATTGCCTTTGTCCCGTATTGAAAGCATGATTTGATTAATATTTTCAATATCTTCAGGATGTAGTCCGACACTTGGTTCATCAATGATATACACCAAATCTGTAAGCGGACTATTTAAATGACGAATCAACTTAATTCTTTGAGATTCTCCCCCTGATAAAGTAGTCGTTTCTCTGCTTAATGTTAAATAACCTAAACCAATACGGTGCAATGCTTCTAATTGTTTGACTAAAGGTTCAATAATATACTGTGCTTTTTCATCATCTATGTTATTCAAAAACTTAATCTCATCGTCTACAGTCAGGTCACAAAACTCAGTAATATTTAATCCATTTATTTTACAACTCAGTATTTTGTCATTCAGACGCTTACCATGGCAATCCGGACATATTTGTTCTGTCACAATACGGTTCACATCTTTAATAAATTTCTTCTTTTCATACGTATCGTTGATTAGAAATGATCTTCTGAATCGATAAATTAGACCTTCAAATTTAGCAGTCTTCGGCCAGTTTGATGGTGGATTTTTTAATTTGATCGGCTCCTGATAAAGAAACGTATCCATTTCTTCTTTAGAATAATCTTTCAATTTCTTATCGTTATCAAATAAACCAGAGTATAAATACCTTTTACCTCGCCATGAATCGGGAGAAAATGATGGAAAGTTGATAGCATCTTCATTTAGAGAACGATCGAAATGTAATAACTCATTTAAATCAATATCTTCTACATAACCTAACCCATCACATGTTTTGCACATACCGTTCGTATTATTAAAAGAAAAGTCCGTAGAATATCCTACAAACGGTTTCCCAATGCGTGACCATAACAACCTTACCCCAGAATATATATCTGAAATTGTACCTACAGTTGACCTTGAATTCCCACCAATTCTATCCTGCCCAATGACCATTGAGACTGGTAGATTTTCAATACGATCAACAAGTGGTTTATCATAATGATTGAGTTGATTCTGTATATAAGTACTATATGTTTCATTTAATAGACGTTCGCTCTCAGCAGCAATCGTGTTAAATACTAGAGACGACTTACCAGAACCCGAACGCCCAGTAAATACCGTCAGTTGATGTTTTGGAATCTCTAGCGTTATATCTTTTAGATTATTCTGCTTTGCCCCAATAATCTTTATTGGCTTCATCGAATCACTCCAATTTAATCTTTACACCATTATAACACGAATAGAACGTACGTTCCGTGCAGTATGCTTCAATGTATCGGTAGAGAGTGCAGTTAATTCATAGCAAAAAAAGACACGCCAAAATTGACATGTCTATCGCCTCTATCCACAATTATTATTTTACATGCAGAAAATCTTTCAAAATATATGATCTTAGCTTTGTTCTTTAAACTTCTTTAATCAAAGCAATTAAATAATCATCATGATTGTAGTATCTGTTTTATTGTTTATATTGAATTATTCATTGGTCGGATGATTTAATTCTGCAGGTGTAGGTTCTAAATAACTTTCAACGCTCATTTCTTCAACAACCCAAGAACCCCACATTTTTTTATAAGAAATGACAAGTCTATCACTGTAAATTTTCAAAATACTACCGTTTATTTTATGGGAACTTCTAGCTTTACCTATATATTTTTCGATTTCAGTTACTGAAACTCTTTTGTTAAAAGATAATAAAATATTTTCAATTTTTGCTTTTTTATAGTTATCAATCGTATGTTTCGATCCACTTTTTAACACGACGTTATATTTATTTGGGCCAGAAATTTCATTTTTATTATAAGCATATTCAACTTGAATAAAATCTTTATTTTCAAGAATCTTTCTTTGCTCTGGTCTACCTACTTTATTCTCGATATCTTGATATGTCGAATTGAAACCAATCTTTTTGCCATTTGAAGTCGTTAAAGTAAGTTTCCCAGCTTTCATCGCTTTCACTGTAGACTTACTTTTTAAATTAGGTAACTGTATAACATTTGCCTTTTCATTAGTAGATTTAGCCTTATTTGTATTGGCATGCGCAACCATTGATCCTGTACTCGTCACTACTAACGATGAAACAACTAAAGCGCTCAGTATTTTTTTCATGTCCGTACCATCCTTTTCCAACTTATTGAGATACCATCAAATTAATTATATGTTAATATTTTCTAAATTACAATGCACACATAAATAGTATTGCACATATTAAAAAGGATGTTTATTGGTTGCTCTTATATTGTTAAAAAAGATTCAATAAATTATATTAGATAGACAAGCTAATTTATTATAATATTTATTTATTAAATTTATAATGGCTCTATAAAACAAATGTGAGGTATTTATGGAATATCAAGATAGAAGTTATCTCAATTCTAACGATCGTCGTGTGAAAAAAACAAATAGGGCATTAAAGGCTAGTTTAGACGAATTACTTAAAACAAAAGACTTTCATAAAATAACGGTACAAAATATCATTGATCTAGCTGATATCACAAAATCTACTTTTTATCGTCACTATGCCGATAAATATGAGCTTGTTGAACACATTATAGAAAATGAACTTAAAAACTTTTATATCGAGGAAAACAGTATTAAACAAGCGCTAACAGAAAACACTTTGATTAATATTAAATCATTCATTCTACGTCTTAAGCCATATCGCTCAATTCAAAATAATAATTTTAGTGTCGATTCACTTATAAAATCTTGGTTAGCAAATTATTTTGAGACAATTTTAAGAAATAATGACTTCAATTCTATCTCAAATAAAAAGGTGAATGCCAGATTATTAGCTGCTTGTATTCTAGAATTAATAGAATTGTATCAAGAAGATATCTTTACTATTTCAACGCATAATATACAAGCCATATTAAGAGATTTAAATACTATTACATATCAACTTGGTCAAAGAGATATGTGACTATTTCTTTGATTCGTCCCTTTTGGTACGAATCAAATTTTCTGTCATACCTACTAACTTCTATTTCCACATATAATGAATCTATCAAATAACAAATAAAAGGTAGGTAATTAAAATGACAAAATATCCACAAATCAAAATTAATATGAACAATGAAACCATCTCTTATGAAGAAATTAATCGTTGGGCTGTAAAGAGAGCAGTACATGTGTTACAAGAAATTTCTGAATTAGGTGGCGAATTATACTTAAATGATACGCTATTAAACCCTCTTAAATTACATGAATTATCAAATGAAGAGTTACTAAATGCATGTGCTGAAACTAAAGTTAAGTTAGGCTTTGAAAAAATTCAATCTTTATATTCAGATTTATTAGCTCAAGGTGCACAAATGTTTAAAGATATTCAGCAAAATAAAAATTCTAATAATTTAAAAGAAACTCATGTTCAGGTTGAAGTTGATGGTGTTGATCCTTCAATGATCGCAAAAATGATTACAACAGATAGTCATGATGACTTAAATATTAACGTGGCATATGGTTTACACCCTGAGCACTTTATATTTAAATTACATGGTACTACACAAGAAGTAATGGAGAATATTGGAACTTATAAATTCCCATTACACTTCAAATTAGAACTTAAAGATCACAATGTTGAAGCCCCTGGAGAATTAAGAAGCGATGCGATAGCAACAACTTTAGCTAAAGTCTATTTAATTGATGATGGCTTTGATACTGGTGTTTATGCCATGCACCAATTCATCAAAAAAGATAATGGCATGATTGTTGATTTAGGTTTATACGTACCAGAGAATACGCCGGATGAATTCTTAATTGGGCATAGAGAGCATTTTGCAATTGAATTTGGTAACTTATTCAAAAATATTATAAATATGATGAATCTCCAAAAATAAAAATTATAAACTCCCATCCTAAGTATATTTAAACCTTAGAATGGGAGTTTATAAATATATCTTTTAATTATCTTTCATTCGCCATCATTTTTATAAATTTATCATTTATGATACGACTCAGCGTATCGGTTAAGAGTGCGGTATTTTATATATTTTGAGACTTTCTATTGTTTATATCAAAGATATGCATTACTTATACAATCTTTTTACTTTCATCAATACTTATAGCAAATAATTTATTCCCAATTACTTTACTATAATAATATCTAAACGGCATAGAACAATCTAACTTAACTATACCTTGTCCATTCACATTCATAACACCAAGTTACCTTCTTACAATCTTTCCTGATTTATTAAAAACATGTCCAAAAACATAAATGATAGTATCTTTTTCCGGATTAATATCAACAGCTTTATCTTTATTATTTTGAAAATAAATAATGGAAGAGGAATTAATAAACTTATAAGTAATGATATATATATTCTAATATTAGGCATCGACTTTCTAGAACTAACTACATAAATTTCATTATATTGGACTAAATCATGTGAAGTAACATGAGTTCCACCATCAGTGTCTAAATTATAACTACGATGTGCCCAAACTTTATATACTAATAAAGAACAATACCATTTTGATGATTGATTTTTAAGTGCGATAATAGAATAAGGTTCTAAGTTTTACATTTCAGCTTAAACTCTAGTTTAAATATAATCCTATCCATCAGCTCTTTTAATCTGTAATTGATTATAAGTTCTATAATCCGGCCTCTATTTATTAGGACTTAATTTAACTTTATCCCCCATAGCTTCGTCAATACAATTGTTATTAAATCTAACAATTGCTGCGTGACCGTGTTGAGTACTTGATGTCTTATTATCATAAGTAACTAAAATATCTCCTACTGTACCAAGTTTACTAGAACTAGTTACTCATTTATTAACTTAAGTAATCTTCGAGATAGATATTAATGTCACTTGAATCCAATAGTTTGATTCAAATTATTTACTTCATTTTCATGTTATAATAGATTTAATATTAATTAAGGATGTGGGACATTGAATACTTTAATAAATAATAATAGTACACGCTATCTCGAGGTTAATTGGTATATTAGTTAAAGTAAACAAATAATTCTCGATATAGTTGCCATGGAATAAAAAATACTGGAGGCTTCTTAAAGTGAATTATTTAGTAAATTATGCAGAAATATTGGTAGATACGGCTCTGGAAATAAAAGAAAATCAATTGTTATTTATTCGTGCAGATGTTGAATCAGCACCTTTAGTGAGATTGGTCGTGGAATTAGCATATAAACGTGGAGCAAAGAATGTTAAAGTAGCTTACAGTGATAGTGAAATCCAAAGATTAGACTATACTTATAAGGATTATCAGACATTTAAATCTATTCCTCAATACATTATTGATGAAAGAATGGAATATGCGAATTTAAGATCGGCACAATTAGTAATAGAATCTGAAAGCCCTGATATCTATAATGGTTTAGACTATAAAAAGATTACAACACATATGAGTTCCAACAAATCTGCTTTCAGTAAATACTTTAAAATGATAAGATCTGATGAATTAGTATGGACAGTAGCAGTATTTCCATCTAAAAAATGGGCTAAGTACGTTTTTCCTGATGATAATGATGAAGTAGCTTATGAAAAACTTATGCATGAGATAATTAATGCAGTAAGAGCGAACAATCTAGATTCTTCAGGAAACTGGAGAAAGCATATAGAACAATTGACAGCAAAAGCTTATTATTTAAACTCTAAGCAATTTAAAACTTTAAGATTCACTTCTGAAAATACTAATTTAGAAGTAGGACTAGTTAATAACCACATATGGAAAACTTCATTTAACAAAACTAATACTGGAGCATCCTTTATAACAAATATCCCTACTGAAGAGATATTTACTACACCAAATAAGTATGAAGTAAATGGAACTGTAATGACTACTAAGCCTATAAGCTATGGTGGTCAAGTTATAGAAGATATCGAATTAGTGTTTGAAAAAGGGGAAATAATTAGTTTTGATGCTAAAAAGGGAAGAGAATTACTGAAAGAATTTATTTTCAGTAACGAAAATGCTCAATATTTTGGTGAAATAGCATTAGTTTCTGAGGATACTCCTATTGCAAACTCAAATATTTTATTTTCTAATACTTTGCTAGATGAAAATGCATCTTGCCATTTTGCTTTAGGAAATGCATACCTTAACACCATTAAAAATGGATCTCATTTGACTGAAGATGAAAAAAATCAACAAGGTATTAATCACTCCATGGTTCATGAAGATTTTATGTTTGGCAGTAAAGACTTGAGTATAATAGGTATATCAAGAAATGGAGAAGAAGAAGAAGAAATAATGAGAGAAGGCATTTGGACATTTTAAAGAAACATAATTTTGAATAATGAATAACAAGACTCTAAATAACTGAAGTGCACCCCTAAAGTTGAAGCTAAAAATTCGACTTTAGAGGTGTTAATAATGTACCTGAATCTACAATTCAGTTATTAAAAGGCGCTATGACAAATGAATAATCTGGTAATACAAAGAACCTTTCATTCCATCTATTTTAAAAAATTTTTAAAGTAGTCAACTGGTACTTTTGTTGCATCTAATTTATATATTTTTCTGAGTAATTATATGCACTTAAAATATTTAATTCATATCTAACTAGGAAACAAATTGAACTCATTTTGAATTGCTCTTTCTAAGAGGAAAGCTTCCAAAGGACTATCACAACTTATTGCATATCTCCTACTGAAATCAAAGTCAAAATCATTATCTTTTAAAAATTTTCGCCCGGATATTTCAAAGTTTTTTCTCCCTATGTTTATATCGACATTTAAATCGATATCTATACTACCCATCTTACCTGTTTTAGTAACTCCTACTATAATTGGTCTTGATTCTTCTCTATTATTTTTGTAGCATTTTATATAAACTATATTTGCTAATTCTGACCATTCATTTGCAAGTCTATTTTTCCAACGGTTATAAGGAATTTCTGCTCCAACAATACTAAATTAAACTAGTTCTTTCTTATAAGTATTATTCAAATATTTTTTGATTTCTTCTATTTTAGTATCTCTTTTTATAAATTCAGAAACATATATATCCCAAGATTGATCCAAACCTTTCAAAGTATCACTCCTTACAAGATATTAATACGGAAGCTTTGTAATACTAACCTTTGTACCTTCAAATGAATGATTTTTCAATAGTGATTCAATTTTAGTTTTTTTATCAGCATTATCTCGATTTATGATTACTTCCTTAAGCATCTCTGATGTCATTTTACAAACAGCAAATGGTTTATCGTTCATTTGAGTTTCAGGATTTAAAGAACTATCACTATTTATATTTTGTATAATATATCGAATTTCTTCCTCTTGTCTTAAATATGGATTTTTAAAAAATAGAGAGAAGAAATATAATGCTTGTACTATACCTGAAATCACTTCCGACATGTCTGGTGAATCATACTTAATATTGTTATGTGCAACAATCCATGCTCTAGCTAATTCTTTAATATAATCGAGTTGTATTTGAAGATTATATTCTACTTTTAAAGGAAATACATAAGCATTTCCAATAGTATATTCATCAAGTGTCGATCGTCCTCTCGAATAATATTCACCAAGATTTCGCATTATTTCTGAGTTTTCAAAACCTAAGGCAAGTTCACCATAGTTTGACAATGCCTGTGAATAATTATTTTCACTAAAACTCCAAACGTAAGTATCATAAGGTAACTCAGTGTTTAACCTTTTCATCATGGAAACAACATCTTCCGGGGCATTCAAGTTTTTTAATTCACTTTCCATTAACTCATAAACATATTTCACTTCTTTGGTATCATTCATATAGTGTATAGATCCAATTAAGAATTGCTTAGATGCTATAATTTTTTCAAATGCTTCAACATTAGTATAATGGTATAAGTTTTTTACCACTTTTGGATCAGCATAAAATTGACGAGCAATTATTTCTGGTTGTACACTTCTATAAAATTTAGAATTTACATCATAACAGTCATTTAATAATTGTAAACCATCTGTATTCATAGATAGCACCATTTCTTTTGTATTTCTAGGTACACCTTTACTTTTTAACAGTTCATTTAATTTATCCATAAATTCTCACCCCACTATTAGAACTATTATGCCTATAAATTCATCGTATGATTCAAAAATAATTTATTATGACATTAATTACAAACCCTTTCTATTCTCTGCTGGCTCTTTGAACAATATGATGCACACCATTCTTTTCAAATACTTTATGTTGCTTCATTCCTATTTTTGTAGCTACCTTTTGAGAAGGTAGATTATCTATAGTTGAATATGAATATATTTGTTCAAATCCCAAAACATCAAAAGCATATTCCATACATGCTTTCGCTGCTTCTGAGGCATAACCTTTGTTACAGTATTCTTTGATAATATGAAATCCTATCTCGGGTAGAACCTCTCCATCAATATTTTGCATCGTTATACCACAGTCACCTAAAAAAGTCCCATCCTCCTTCAGAATAACCGCCCATAGACCACAATTATATATAGCATAATTTTCGATATTCCACTTAATCCATTCTTCAACCTCATGCTCATTAAACGGATGATCGTAAAATTGCATAGATATAGGATTAGAGAGGACTTTAGCTAGATTTGCTTTGTCATCTTCTCTTAACTCACGTAGGATTAAACGTTCCGTTTCTAAAATAACCAAATAAATCACACTCCCTAAAAAGTCTGTATTGTATTGCTAGTTTGCATCTCTATATTCTATTATCTTTTTTTGACTATTAAATTAGTTGCTAAATATTGTTTTACGAATTTACCTTATTCATTAGTTTATTATGTCATCAGTTTTAATAATAAAGTTATACATGTAATCATACTTTCAATGAAAAACTCCCTACTGACAGTTAAATAACTTAATTGAAAATAGGGAGTTTATTCTAAGTAATTATTTATTTCTATGTTTATGACTTAATATAATTTAATATCCCAATGCTCTCCATCCTCATTCAGCTCATAAAAAAATTCTGATAGCTCTGGATTGATAAATATTTCGTACATTTCCATAAAGTCATTACTTAATTTATAATGTTTTAATTCCTCCTTTTTTATCCAGAATACCTCTCCTTCTGATGACGATTGCAACTCACCTGTAAAGTCAGTTGTTTTATAGAGTAGAACGATATACCTCTCATCTGATTCAGTTATAAATTGTTTAATCCCACATAGTTTAGGATTTCGAACAGTTAATCCTGTTTCCTCCAGAACTTCACGAACGACCGAATCATGAAAGGATTCACCCACTTCAACATGCCCTCCAGGAAATGTTACACCTGGCCACGCTTTACCTTGTCGATCCTGAACTAATATATAATCATCAGATCGTTCTACCATACACATATTCGTAATAATTGTCATCTTTGCTCTACTCATCATATCTCCTCATCTCATTCATATTTAATTCGGTTATAGTATTTATTATAATAACCAAAAATAGGATCAGCAGTATCAACTATATACAACATAAATTTTCTATTTTTTTAAAAGTCATTTTTTATAATAAATATTAGCATATCTCTCAAGACTGCGGTATTTCCTAGGAAAAAACCTCATTACTTATGATAACTTTCACCGTATCGGTTAAGAGTGCGGTTTATTATAAATAAAGTCGATATCATCCTTTTGATATCGACTTTGCTTTTATATATTATACAACTGCTCAAGTTCGTTTTTTATCTTATTTCTAATTTCATCATGTTTATCAGCATTATAAGCCGTTTCTTCATTAGACCAATTTGATGCATCATATGCCCACACTGGCATATACTTAACAGACTCGTCTTCCCATTCATATCTTGGAAATAAATTTGCATGAAGAAAGTGATCTTTATTGCCTAATATTTCGTAATTCACTCTTGTAGGATTCAAAGCTTTCATCATAGCATCGCCAACTAAACTCATGTCTAATAAGTAATCTTGTCGTTCTTCTATAGTAAGATCATTTAATAATTTCACTTCTCGTTTCGGAAGTAATACACAATAACCCGGAAGAAACTGAACATCTCCAAAAACCACGTAGCTTCCTTTTCATTCTTTTATTACCATTGGATTCGTACCATTCTTTGCTGATAAGATTCTATTTTCTTTCCAGTGCATAACTTATCTCCTCTACTGTTTCATAAAATTTCTCCCAATACTACTAGGATTTGAGCACATATTTTAAAATCAAATAGGTATACAAATTCTATTAATTGTCTTTATACTTTTTCGGTGACCAAGTTTCATCTAAATGATTAGCATAAAATTTTAATGGCTTGTTAAAAAATTTAATTTTTTCGTCGTCACTAGTATCCACTAAGTTGTTTAATGTAATCTCTAATGCTTCCTTATAATTACCCACATTATAATATGCGATACTTAGAAATGTCTGTAGCGCCTTATTGGTCGGATAAAGTTTAACGCCTGTTTTAAGTACTTTAACTGCCTTTTCATATTCACCAATCAAACGATAAGAACTGCCAAGACCTAAATAACATCTTTCTAAATCGATTGTATTCAAACCTAATTCAATCGATTTTTCATAGTAGGGAATTGCATCTAATGTAAAACCTGCATTATCAAAAGAAACTCCTACGTGGTAATTGACATCAGGATTATTTTTATTAAGTTCTAATAACTCGAATAACATTGTTCTTGATTGTGTAATAAGTTTTTGATTGTCTTCAGCTCTTCCTTTTTCTCTAAGTACTATTGCTTCATTTAACTTTTCAAAATTCTCCATGTTATCTCCTCTTTTTATTAATATAAGTTAGAGAATTTTAAGCTATAATTTCGACACCATGAAATTGATAATCATATTATTCCTCCTTAAGCGAACTGATTTTCCGTATACATAGGTGGTAAACGACCTTTCTATCACTTAAACTGAAGTTCATTGCTACTTATCTTACAAATCCACCCTCACTATTTATAATTTGGCCGGTTATCCATGAACCTTTATCAGATAATAAGAACGTAATCAAATTAGCTGTATCTTGAGGGTCACTTAACCTTCCAAATGGAAAGCTAGTTTCAATCCATTCACTTAAGTCATAACCATCTAAATATCCGGTATTAGTTACACCTGGATTAATCGCATTCACAGTAATATTTTTATTCGCTAAATCATGTGCTAAAGATTTAACTATTTCTTTTAAAGCTCCTTTGGATAATGCATAGCTTATTTCATTGGGCATAGGACCTAGGGTTTGACCAGAAGTCATGAAAATAATTTTACCTCTATTTTTTTGATCGTGCTGTTTAACAAATAACTTGGACAGTAAGATACTAGATTTCGTATTAATTTGCCAATGCTTATCTAAATTCTCAGATGTAGTTTCTAATAAATAACCGTCATAACCTGAAAGGGCATGATTACAAATAATATAATCCATTGTCCCATTTTGTCGCATAAATAATTCAATTTCATCCACAAACGAATCATTTTCAAAATTGACATGAATATAATTGAATTTTGCTCCTTCAATAAGTTTTTGCTTAATCCCAGTACAAACGTTCTGAAAATCCTCTGAAGTTTCACTACTCTTAAAATATTGAATAAAAATTGATGCTCCTTGTTTCGCACACTCTAAAGCAACAGCATATCCAATACCACGTGTTGTACTTACACCTGTTATAAATATACTTTTATTCTTCAACGGTAACTGGTTCACGTTCATAGTGCTTCCTCCTTATAGATGTGATGATTTTTAGTTATAAATCCATAAGTCCCTTCCTTAATGCTGTAATTGATTCTGCTACTGCTCTTTTACTTATTTCTGAGTCAGGAACCATTGCTTCAAATTCATGATATCCACCAGGATATAAATGAAATTCAACTGGAATACCAGCTTCGGTTAATGCTTTTACATAGTTCATCGTCTCATCTCTAAACGGATCAAGTGAACTGACTGTCGTATACGTAGGTGGTAAATCACTAAAGTCTGTTTCACGCATTGGTGCAGCATACTTCGGTGTATCTCCTTCAACACCTTTAAGATACATAGACCATGCAAATTGGTTCAATTCCTTACTCCATACTCTCTTATCATTAAATTCATTACTTGAGTATGTTGTGCATCTATCATCAATCATTGGAAATAACGGCAACTGAAACCTAATTTTTGGCCCTTTACGATCTCTTGCTAGTAATGATAGTGCTGCTGTAAGACCACCGCCAGTACTTCCTCCGACTACTGCAAGTCTATCAACATCAATATTAAGTTGATTTTTATTTTCAACAATCCACTGAAGTGCAAGATAACAATCTTCAATAGCTGCAGGATATGGATTCTCTGGTGCTAATCGATAATCAACAGATACTACAACACAATTTATGTCTTTTACATAACGTGCACACTTAGCATCATTACCCTCTACCGAACCAAACATATAACCGCCACCATGAATGAATAACACGACCGGTAATGTATCAACCTGGTTCACAGGAGCATAGATTTTTAGTCTAACTTGTATATCCTCCTCATCATACTCAGCAAAGTATTCGTTCTGCGTAATCGCTTCATCAATATAAGGCTGAATTAACAGTTTATTAGCTGTTCGGATTGAGGGAAGCTTTTCTTCCGACAAATCCATGGGTGTCAGTTTCTTAAATGTTTCTAGTAATTCTTTATGTACTCTACTTTCCACTTACACGACCTCCACTTATGTAATTCACCATACTCAGTAATACTTTCTGATTTTCAGCAGGGATATCATATGTCATAATATCTTCCTCTGTATTGTTTAAAACGTTACCAGTTATATATTCACGATCCGCTTCCACCAAATCACTTAACGTCTCTTTTGTCGTTTCCATATGGAATTGTAATCCAATCACATTTTCATTATAGATAAAGGCTTGATTCTCACAATGCGTTGAACTGTATAGTCTCTTTGCTTTATCAGGTAATGTGAAGGTATCTCCATGCCAGTGCAATACATCTAACTGTTGTGGCAGGAATGAGTAATCATTAGTTTGTTTTTTAATAACACCAAATCCTACTTCTTTTCCTTTAGAGTTTGGATATACTTCTCCACCAAGAACTTCTGCGATTAACTGAGCACCGAGACATATTCCAAGTAAAGGCTTATTATTGTGTATCAAACCTTTAATTAATGTCTTCTCATGATTAAGCCACGGGATATCATCGTGTACACTCATCAGACCACCTAGCACAATAAGCAGGTCGATATCCTTTTCATAAGGTAAAATATGATTTTTTTTCATATAAATTAATAACTTTTGCATTCAATGCTTCGAGAATACCTGGATTCTCAAAAGGTACGTGTTGCAATATGTATATATTCATTCAATTGTTCCTCTCTATTTACAATTAGATTTTATAAATCCTCTTTATATTCGATATCATTATATGCATTTGTCCAGTGAAACGGTTGTAACTCTCTTAATGACTTATATTCTAAATTGCTACTATCATTAGTGACAGCCACCTTAACATTGTTACCCCAATAAAGTAATCTTTCTTGACATGTACCACATGGTGTTAACACTTTAAATTCACTATTCTCATCATCTCTTACTACACAGATACTATGTGTAATAATATCATCAAATTTATGAGCTTCTAAAATTGCACCTGTTTCAATACATAGTTCTGTTGAAGCATTGATAACCTCGGGAGCTACTGAAATATAAATTTCACCTTTCTTGGAATACATCGCTGCAGCTCCTCCCCATCCTTTAGGGAAACGTTTAACAATAAAAGATTTGGCTTCATCAAATAATTTTTGTTCGATACTCATTTTAATGCTCTCCTTTTCTTTGGATGCTGTTTGAACGATATGTTGCAAACCATTCTTATCAAATATTTTAAGTTTTTTCAATCCTATCTTTGCTGCTACTTTTTGAGAGGGCAAGTTATCAATCGTTGAATATGAATATATTTGTTCAAATCCTAAAACATCAAAAGCGTATTCCATACATGCTTTCGCCGCTTCAGTTGCATAACCTTTATTACAGTATTCTTTAATAATATGAAATCCAATCTCAGGCAGTACTTCTCCATCAATATTTTGCATCGTTATACCACAATCACCTAAAAAAGTCCCATCTTCTTTCAGAATAACCGCCCATAGACCGCAATTATAAGTAGCATAATTTTCGATATTCCACTTAATCCATCTTTCAACCTCATACTCATTAAACGGATGATCGTAAAATTGCATAGATTCAGAATCAGATAATACTTTAGTGAGACACTCCTTATCTTGAGGATACAACTTTCGTAATATCAATCGTTCGGTTTCTAATATTGTCATATAATTCTCTCTTTCTATTTAAGTTGAATATGGAGTACTCATAAAAATAAACTGTGAATGAAAATAATTGATTAATAATTTATACAGCAGGAATCCAGTAATTACTCCAAGTTTCTTTATAGAGATACTCTTGTCCTTGTTCTGCCGGAATAAACTGAATCAATAATCTTATAATCAAAAAATGTGCCGCTAATATAGTAACCGCATTCCTCAAATTTCCTTTTTCAACATTATGGATTCTGTCATGTTTTATTGCTTGATAATCTTCCCACCAACTTAAATTTCCGTATTTTTGACTAGCATTTAATTTTTCAAATGGTGTAACTCTGACATGGTTATAGTCGTATACATGAATACTTGTTGATACCGTTTCAACACCTTTAGTTGTTAGTTCTTTTAAAACACTTGCATAATCACTCATTTGATAATATTTCTTCTTTGAAGGTATCTTCATATTCCTTAGTAATTCTTTTAAGATAGAGTCAATCTCAGAACATGATAGCAGAATTATAGAAATAAACTCGTCCGAATAGCATAACTCATTGTCTTTAGTATGGGTAACATACTGATTGGTAGCTATTAGTTTGTTTTCAATAGATTTGTAATAAGTCCAATGCATCGAAAATTTATTCGTTTCCATTTCTCACCTCATTAAATTTATTTATTTCAAGCCCATTAAAATATGATTCACGATAATACTCTGCATTATGTATTAGATGTTACATTTGCTTTCTTATCATTCCCAATCTTTATCACATAATTCTTTAGCAATTTGTTCAGTCGTTAAGTTATGATTATTCAAAATTTCATTTACATTAAAATACTTAACACCCATCGATCCACCTTTAGATGTTTTCTTGTAGTCAGTCTCTATAAAGTCTTCAGTTAAGTAATAATAATGTGGTTCATCTAATAAATTAGTCCACTTTTCTTTTCCAAGCACCATTATTTTATTTTTAACTATTTCATACTCATCAGCCAATAACTCAGTACCTACAGGATAAACCGTCTTCAAGGATAATGATCCTTCCTTTATTTCCGTCACTATTACTTTATCTACTTTTCCAATAGCTTTTATTGCTTTGTCTTTATATAGCCCGATGTATTCTATCGGCTTGAAACTGTAACCTCTCTTTTCAGCAGGGTGAAAGTAAATATTATATTTAAGGTTATCACCAAATGAACTACCTGAAAGACACATTCTCATCCTTCCCTCAATATCATCTAATAAGTTTTCAGATTGAAGGTATTCAGAATATGCTTCAATTAAGTCTATCAATTCAAATTCTCTTGTTTCATCTATTACTTCATAAATCTTATCGATGATATCCTTAAATCTTAAATGGACATGTTTAATTTTATTCATTTTTTGTGCATCTAATGTGTTATTCTTGTGCTCGATAGCTTCATCTATCATCAGCTTATCTGACACACTAAGATTATATTTATCTAGAGTCAAAAAAATCATTAAATCTTCATTATCAAAATAATTTAAATGACCCTTTATCTGTTCATCTCTAAATATTGCACCGTTACCTTTAGTCTCTACAATTATTTTGTTAGAAGATTGGTGAATCATACCATCAGGAACACTATTATAACCACTTAACTTGATTTGATTTTTAAATAACGGAATCACAAAATTATTATCTTCCGGTATGCTCTCTCCTTGTATGTTCCATATAAAATTCATATATGCCCTTTCAGAAATCCTTCTGATATTACTTATAAAAAATATGAAGTTAGCTGTAATAACGTTCTCTTTGCTATGGTATTGTTGAAATATATAGTTACTCATGATAAATTTCCTCCCAAAAAGTATTTATTTTAATAATTTTTATCTATTAACATACCTTCTTCTGTATAAATACCTGAACTTTTAAACCCAAATGCATTTGCAAGACTAGCCATTAATGGATATAACGCATCATCAATGTCTTCAGTTATATACGCTGGCAAAGAGTTTATTATTGATCTTGGGAATGGTTTGACGGGATTTAGCTCAAAATCACCAATACTTCTTTTATTTTTTATATTTATTAATGTCACAAATATTTGAAATGGTTTTGAAACATCTAGGGCCTCAATAGTTTGAATATACTCAATAAGCTTATCAAAAAGTAATTTCTCAAATTTCTTCCAATCATAAATCCCACTTTCATTCGCAGACTGGGGTTTGTAGTTCATCATCCTTGATTCTACAACTTCTATACTTCCATTATGAAAAAGCTGAGTGTAACCATTTAACTTTTCTTCATATGAATGATATGCAGTCATCAAACCATCCATATTATAAGTATATTGTCCTTCCATGTCTGGTGGACTAAATAGTTTAATTTTTTTATTATTCGCTACGTCACGAATATTTACATAATTATTTCCTCTCATACTCAATTCAGGTATTATGTGAATAACCATGGCCGACTGTCCCTCTAAGTCACCTATGATTTCTCCACCTAATAACATGCTAATTCTTTCATTTTTAAAATCATTAATCTTGTTTTCAATATAAGATTTATTTTCAAATGCATTTTTCATGTCCTGATAAGACATTGGAATGGTTAGATTTCCATATCGGATGAATAGTTCATCTTTACTACCATTATTAATTGCATGAGGTTTATTGAGACTCATGGGTATATCAATTTTAATCACGTTTTTATCTTCAATAGTATCATGAGTACATTTAACACCATGTACTACCGGTTTAATTTTACTAGATAGTAACTGTCTAAAAGACTGTTCCCACATTTCAAATCCGTCTTTTGAAATTCCAACATCATTCAGTTTGTTTGGGTTATGATTCTCATCTTCACCAACACCTAATACTATTGTCCCACCTTCTGTATTGGCAAAAGAACTAATAATTTTCATCAATTTGGTTTTATGGTTGTCACTTAAATCTTGAAATTTGCCATTATTAAAACTGTATTCTTTGTATTCTAACTGCTGTCCTTCAGATAATTTATTATCCCATATTTCCTGTGCATTCATCTTTTTTCCCCTTTGCATTATCAATATATTGCTCTAAGTTTTTGTACCTTTAATCACCACCGTCTATACTTAGATGGATCATAGAAATCAACATCGTTTTCTTTCATTTCATTTAATAAATACTTTACTATTTGTTCATGGTTTCTATCACCTAATGATTTATCAACCTTATCAGCATCTTTCAACCAAGCTAGCGTCTCTTTATACCACATCATCTCTTCCATTGT
This sequence comes from Macrococcoides bohemicum, assembly GCF_016865215.1. Taxonomy (NCBI): domain Bacteria; kingdom Bacillati; phylum Bacillota; class Bacilli; order Caryophanales; family Staphylococcaceae; genus Macrococcoides; species Macrococcoides bohemicum. The sequence goes on along the minus strand of NZ_CP054482.1, from coordinate 98,542 downwards.
TGCATTCTTTAACTTGTATTGCTTGATATATTCGGTTAATGCTTTTATTTCTTTGTGTAACTTGTACTCACTGATTAGTGATTTGATATTATTAAATTCAGCTTCCCTACTTTTTCTTAATTGTTCAGCTTCTTTACGTTTACGATCTTCCTCGTTCTGCTTTTCAATATATTCAATCTCTGCATCATGCAATAATTGAGGTAATTCAAAAATTCTCTCAAAAATCTTCTTAAGTAAGGTGTCATGGTCATCTGTACCAGGATACTCTCTATTTATTCCATAAACATTATTACTCCACGGATATACTCCAATGAGTTCCGCTTTGAAATAACCCGTATTGATATAATCATATCTAGAATATCGATCATCATCTCTTTTGACTCTTTTCGTCTTTTCTTTAAATTTTAATTTTATTTGGAACATATTCATTTTTTCGAACATTATATCGTTTTTCTTTACTTGTTTGTCTTTGCGATGTATTTGAAAATTTATGTATTTTTCATCAACACTAACCTTAAATTTTAAGCTCTCGACCGCTCTAAATAAAGTATCACAAAGTTTATAAAAATCAGATAATGCTTCTTTTGAAATATGGGAGGCATTCAAAACTTTCATTGATTCTGAACGGTAATAACTATGACCCCAAGGATTCATTTCCGCTTCCCTTTTTCTTCTTCTTTCAGATGTCAGGTAGTCTTTATGTTTAGTAATGATTTTATGATGACGCTTAACCTTGTCTGGTATTTTCAAGTCCATGTATACATTATAAATCTCTTCTATTTTATCATCATCAAAGTATGACCACTTATTTGTTATTTTAGTTTTTTCGCTAAGTTTCTCATCTATCTTAATTATATAATCTTCACCTTCTATAGGTGTAAGTGTACCAATAACACCTCTTCTGTAATCATATAAATACTTAGAATCAGGTAATGGAATATTATGTACCTCTATGACTTTCTTCAGATTAGTAAACTCGATATTATGTTCCTCAGCAAACGCAGTTCGTGATTTTGTCCATAGCTCCTTATAAATATCAAAACGATTCATCTCCATATTAGACACCCCTAACACATTGTATTATTACAATAAATGTAGCATGTGAATATATAAAAAGTCGAACTGCAACTAAATGCAGTTCGACTTGATAATTTTTGAAGGATTATATATCGTCAAAAAACATGTACTTCGGTTTCTTGATTGATATTATTAAAAGTTAATACATCAACTTTTTTAAAATCATCACTTAGGTAAGAAGTTTGTTTAATTAAGGGAATAATCGTTTTATATTCACATTCAATCATTTCAGCTAGCATATCATTATAAATATATTCCTCATATCTCAACGGTCCTGCTATATTCAGTACATGACGAGGAGGTTCTAATATTAAGTAGTAATCTTGCAAATATATAATCATTGATTGCACTAATATTGAACTTAGCTCTATTTGCGTTTCTTTTATTAAACCTAATATCGCATTATTCACTTTGTTAATTTCAGTTAATACTTTTTCTATAAAATCATTAATAGTTTCATGATTATAATTATCGAAATATTCGTTCATCCGTCTAATTAACTGGATTCTAGCTATAGGAATGGGAACATCCATTAATTGAATTTTTAATTTCTTGAATAGTGTTTCCCTCTCGCTCTTACTAGTTCTTTTCCTATGTGGAAGATTCGAATTAAAATCAATATTCTTCCTTATAAATTTACAAAACTCAGTAAAAAATATAAATCCATTGTCTTCTTGAATTTGTAGAACACTTTCAACTTTATCAACAATGTTTGGATACATCATTGCTTCTTCATAATAATAATTATATATATCATGTGATTCTTTATAGTTAATCGCGATTTTTTCGTTAATTATTCGCTTTTTATTAGAAGCAGTTATTATATTACTCTTTTTCAAAGCATTTATCTTGTATGTTAATTTTTTTTGATACTGGTTTAGTTCTTTGATTCTCTTATCAGAACTAATAGTATAACTTAAATCTGCTCTAGACAATTTTAAAGCCATTAATGATTTAAGTTGGTACTCATTCATTATAGGATCATTCCGAAACTTTTGTTCGCTATTATATAGTGCTCTTAACTTATTAAACAGATTCAAATTATTGATATGGGTATTAAATTTCTTAATGTTTGCTTCCCTTGTATGATCTACTAATTCTTCAATATCAACTTCTTCGAAAATATCGTATTTATCCATGAATTGTTTCCTACTAATCGTTCTCCACTGGTGCCTTAATCTGTTCAAGAACATAATAAGCTCAATCTCACTTAAAACTTTTTCAAAATCGCGCTCAAAGTAGTAATCAGCAAACTCCATATACATCTCTCCAAAATGATATTAATATGTACAAAAAATCCAGCTATTTTACTCCATAGAGTAGGTAAGCCTATTCTTGATAAATTAGTAATAGAGAAACACAACAACATGTGTTTTCTTAAGCTATTTATAATAGCTTATTACCATAGGTTAGACATGTCAAATGTTATTTGGAGGTGGAGCAATTGTCAATCGTGAGAAGTTTAGTGTTGACGTATCTTTACAAATTGATGAAGACAATATTAATTCATTGTCTGTTGTCTAAAACTTAACTGCTTTAGATGTTGTTGTATTACAACAACAAATGATTTTCCCATGAATTCTATTGGCGAAGTCATTAATCTAGTGCACTTTGACAACTAAATATATGAGGTTAAACATCGTTCAGATGTCTGGTGAAATCAGAATCTAAATTCAATGAATTAGTTCTTGAGGTCTGAACAGCAGAAAATATGCATACATCATGATTGATTATGTTACCAGCAACACGTTTATAATATCGAAATCAGTCAACTTTGCTTAGACGTAGTATCTCAACAACCTCAAGTTCAGATGAATAGACCTAATACAATACATTCGCGATTAAATGAGGTATTAAATTTTAGATTAGCCAAAAATTTAAACGCATCCAATGATTTAAATGTATAAATCAGGGCAATTTCAGGGTGTTACAGTTTCAATTGTTACTCAAAAAGTAGTAGCATTCAAACAATTTTCAGAAAAGGATGATTAAATTTGAGAAATTTTTTGTGGAAAAAAGATAAATTCAGCGTTGTAACGGGACTTAGTAAGGTTGAGTTCGATGAAAATACGGATATGGTTGAAATTAATTTTACTGCAAAAAGAGAAATGTCAGTAAAAGCTTACGATCTATTGAAAGACATGATTGATTATGTCGATAAATTACCTCGTGACACCTTTTTTTACGTAGATGATGTGCTATCTGCAACATGTATTGATGAGTATGCTGAGGCTTATGATGAGTATGTATCTGAGATACTAGATGCTTTTTATTTATATATGATGGCCTATTTAAATTGTGAGTTTGTTAGTAATCCAGGTGAATTAATTGAGGCGGATCTCTTATACAAATATTAATTTTCATTACAAAAAGGAGTATCTCTTATGATTCAAAATATTTTATTGGTACCTACTAGCATTCGGGATGATGATTTAAAAGGTCATCTCCCGGCATTATTAAAGGCGAATAAAGCATTTCAATTACTGTACGCATTAGAACAGTCGTTTTGTAGCGAAGTGTTATCAACACTTACTGAAAGATGTGTTTATATCGATTTCAAATGGATGATAGACCAGCATCATGAATATTACCAATTCTTAAACACATTACAAGTTCAAATTCCATCGTTAACACACTGCGATGACGTGTATTTAAAAATACAAATTTTGAAGTTGTTAGAAGAAGATGGTTTAGAGGTAACTACTGATTTACATTTATTAAAACAGTACAGTACTCAGCATCATCTTTATATGCAGCTTTATCAACTTATTAAGAAGCAAAAATTCTATAAGCAGTGGGTTATGAAGCTACAACCGTATAAGACTGAGGATTCAAAAAGACTTAGATTACACGGTACTTGGCGTTCAAGCACCTCTTATACAGGTAGAATCACAGCTTCCAAAGTAAACTTAACGGCATTACCTAATGCGATGAAGCCTTATATTGTACCTTCATCTCAAGAATCGACAATATGGTCAATCGACTTTGTTAACGCTGAATTAAGGTTTTTGGCGCTATATTCGGGTGATAAGCAACTGCAGAAGGATATCGCAGAAAAAGTGGATATCCACGAAAAAATAGGCAGCATTATTCATCAACAATTTAGTACCCATTCAGTGAAACCGCAGAGTGTTCGTAGTATTGCGAAAACGTTTATATTCGCTATGTTATATGGAGCCGGTAGTAAGACTTTAGGTAGCATTTTAAAAAGTGGTGGATATCCTATTGACAATAAAACAGTGAAAGTAGTTCAAAGTGCTATTTTTAGTTATTACGAATCACTTGAACAATACTTCAGACTAGTTGAAAATGACGTCTACATTAGAACTTTCTTTGGATACGTAAGTCCATTGGTAGCATTATCGAAAACTCAGAAGCGTAACTTCGCGTTACAATCTTCGATCGCAACTGCTATTAAATTACTTTCATTAATTGTCAGTGATTTAGGATTAGAGATCATTAACATAATACACGATGAAATATGGATCGAGGTATCTAATGAATTACAATCCGACTGGTTCTCTGACTTGGAACAGAAATTCAAAGATACCATCAACAAATTTCACCCTGATTTTTGTTGTGAATCATTCTTAAAAATAAAACAAATCGGAGGAAGTACAAATGACAAAATACAATAGAAATTTTATAAAGGATTTAGTTCCACACGGCACTGTAAGATTTAAGATTAACCAGGCTAGTTCAAGCTCACTGAATACTGTCAACGGTGTTTCAGAGATTATTATGTTAAATATCACGTTAACCAACATTCAAACTGGTGATCAAAAGGTGTTGACGTCGTATAAACTATTCGTCAGCGAAAAGCCCTTTTCTAATTTCGCACAGTTCTTAAATGAATATTTAGATAAAATTGACGACAACGGTTTTTCCTCTCCTACTCAATTGGTTGGTAAAACAGGTAAAGTCGAATACTTCAGAAACAAAAAAAGTTACGATGATTTGAGATCGTGGAATTTCGATATTCCATCACCAATTGCACAGCAACAATTGGCTCAACATATACAAAACAATACATTTAACCAATCGAATGGTTTTGATCGCACTGACATCAGTAGCAATTCAACTCCATTTCATAATGGTCTATATAATCATTTTGAATCACACGGAACATCAGTGAATACTGATGCTCCAGTGATTGAAAGTGCACATTTTAATTCTTTCAAGGAGGAACATCAGAATGATAACTACTAACAAAGTACAACAAACGTTGTCGAAAAAAGCTGTTAATAATACAAGTTTGATACAGGCAGTAAATGAAATGACAATACACTTAAATGCAGAATATATAGTGTGGAAGCTTGATCCAAGTAAACCATTTTACAAGTTCAGTATGCGTGACATTAAACAAAATGTTCGGGCTGTAGCTACTTTAACAAATGGTGAAAGACGTTGTCTTGGCAAAATTCTAGTTGAGATGGTGTCAACTATTCCAAATAACATCAAATCACTTGGACCAAACAGTGCCAATCATCAACAGTACGTTTTTGTTTAGTTCGAATTTGGAACAAGGTTCAACACTGCAATCATAACGCAGTGTTGGATTCTAATATTAATTAAAGGTGGAAGCAAAAAATGACAAATAATATAACGATTTATCCATATACTTGGACTGGAACTGGTTTATATAAAACCGTTAAAAAGAAAGATGATGAAGCCTTAGAGAAATTGTGTCCTAATATCATAATTAGCAAGCGATTTTTAGATCCCCTCAGTGGCGATGAATCATTAGAGATAACAAATGGAGAAGTGGTAGTTAAAGAACATGCCAGCATACTAAATGTAAAGAATATACAGAAGTTGGTTGAAAAAGGGTTTACTCTCAATCCTATGAAAACGTCTGAAATATCATATGCTTTGCAGTTGATGCGTGATACTTTGCCTAAAGTAATCGAATACCCTTCTGTAGGTTGTATTGTAACAAAGACCGGTGAACAATTTACACTTTTAGAAGAGACGTTTGCTGCTGATAATTTTCAGGGTTTAAGACCCATTACATCTTCAAAAATTAATATCAACGCTAAAGGAACATTAGATGAATGGATTAAAATGTTTCAAAATGAAGTACTCGGGACACCGCTCCTTGAACTCGCCACAGCAGTGGGTATAAGTGGCTTGATTAACTCTTACTTATTTAATAATGGTATAACACATATTAATTCATTATTCTTTCATTTTGTTGGAGACTCAAGCTCGGGAAAGACAACCAGCGCTATGTTGGCACTCTCTACGTCTGGAAGTCCTGAGAAAGGCAAAGATAGCTTACTAAAAAGTTGGTTAGCAACACAAAATGGAATAGTTCAATCCCTAACCGACAATTTCGGTGTTCCTTTTGCATTCGATGAACTTTCAATGTCTGATATTACTAAAATGACTTCTTTGATTTACTCTATTACTGAAGGTGTAGAAAAGTCGCGTTCGAATCAAGATGGTACCTTAAAATCCGTGAGAAGGTGGAACACAGTAATTATTTCTACAGGTGAGTTTTCTTTGCTTAACAATCCAAACACCGATAAAAATAACGGATTAAACGTTAGGGTTATTGAGCTTAATGGCACTTGGACAAAGAGTGCTGCAAATTCCGATGAGATTAAGAGAGTTGTAAAAAGTAATTACGGTCATATACTGGCTAACGTTGCTAATAAATTAATTAACAATGACATCGAAGTACTATCAGAGTCCTTTAATAGTCATAAAAACTGGTTCAAGGAAGCTCTGAAAGAAGATAAATCCAATACTGGTACTCGAATGTTAGATACTTATGCAGTCATCATGTTATCAGTCAAATTTTTAGAATCCATCCTACAAGAAGAAAATTTAGGGATGAAGCTTAAAACAGATGATATCAGACAAATATTAGTTGATTACCATTGGAACACAGTTACTAATCGTGCGATGCATGAAAAAGCGCTAGATGCCATCGTACAGTTTGTTGCTAAAAACCGTAGTAAGTTTTCTACAGGTAACAAATTAACAAGTTATACAGATAATTATGGATTGATTAATTTAGTATCATCTACCGTGGAAAATTCACAGCGCTATATTCAGATAGATATCTTAAAAGATTCTTTCGGGAGGCTAGTCCAAGAATATAATTTTCAAGATGTAAACGTGGTTATTAACGCATTAAGGGAAGAAGGATATTTAATTCAAAAAGAGAAAGACCGTTTAACCAATCGAACTAGAACTAGAGATAGTGAGGGTAATGTAAATATCCTCCCATTTTATAGCATCAAAATGGATTCATCATATGCCCAGTTACTTAGTTTAGAAGAAACAACTTATTCCAATGATCAAAACATAACCTCCCCTTCTTCAAAAAGCATGAAAGCTCCTCAAGAAAATGTACATAAAAGGCCTACTGAAACCTCAACACACAATAAAGCTAAAGAAACCATAGAAGGTTTTCTTGCAAAACAAGATGGTCACAATATATTCGAAGGTTTGTAAAGGAGAGGAAAAACAAGCATGGATGAACTGATTGAGTTACTCACGACACTTGTTCTCGAAGAACTGGAACGTGACTAAATACTTTAGCCTAACGAGAATTCGTTAGGCTTTATATTTCAATCATCTAAATCCATTTTAAGATTATATTATCACTTCGGAGGTGATTAAAATGAAAGTACTCGCATATACACGTGTCAGTACTAAAAAGCAGCAATCATTAGAAGCACAGAAGGATGCAATTATTCAATTGGCAGTACGTGAAGGTATATCTATAGATGATATAAACTTCTATTCGGAGACAGGTTCAGGTAGCAATGATAAGCGTAAGCAATATCAAGCAATGCTAGAACAACTACAGGATGATTCTGAAGTAACGACTCTACTGGTTTATCGACTAAACCGTATCGGAAGAAACTTAAAACATACGCTAGAATTCCTAGATATATGTCAAAACAAGCGTATTAAAGTCATAAGCGTTTCGGACGGTATCTTTGATTTGTCGAAAGCATTCGATCGGTTCAAGTTACAGGTTATCTCAGCACTTGCTGAAATGGAATTAGACAACATATCAACATTTGTGAAGAATGGCAATTTACAAAAAATCCGTGAAGGACAAATGATCAGTACAAATGCCCCCTTCGGCTATATTTACCAAGATGGCACATACATCATCCAGGAAGATGAAGCTAAGATAGTTAGATTCATTTACGACCGTTACATTCAAGGTAAAGGATACAAAGCGATCAGTAAAGAATTGCAACAAAGCGGTACCTTAGTACCAGAATATCAAGTACGTAATATATTACTTAACCCGTCCTACACAGGTGTGATGAAGACACCTTACGGAATTGAATTAAACGGGCTATACAGACCAATTATCAGCCAAACCACATTTAAAGAAGCGGCTAGCATAAGAAATCGTAAAAGAATAGCAACTCAGCAAACTAAAAGTCAGTTAAAAAAGTTCTTAAAGTGTCCATGCTGTGGAAGTACATTGACTACTCATCAGGTTAAACGAAATGATAAGACTCATTACTACTACGTATGCAGAAATCATAAGAAAACTTCAATGGATTATTGTCCATTCGTATCTATTAACGGTAGGGATATCGAGGATAATGTACTTCAAACCATTCAAAGTTTCCTAGTGGGTGAAAAAACTTATAAGCCCATTAAGCAGGCAATTGAGCGCATACGTAAAGACCAAATTAAAATGCAGTCAAATAGCGAAAAATTAAGAGCAAAACTTGTTGAGCAGTTGGCAGAAGGAAAAATCAGTGCAGATGAATTTGCTCAACAGGTTAATCATAAATCCGAAACAATTAAATCAATACCGAAGATTAATAGTTCCAAGTTAACGCATATTCTTAAAAATATTAGTAATCGGTTAACACTTGAAGAAATTAAGCCTTATTTAGATCACATTGCAATAAATGAATGCAAAGAATTAAAAGCTGTTTATTTAAAGAACTACCCCGTGAATTTAGTATCATTCACACAAAATCAATCACACTAATAATAATGGAGGATTATATTATGAATAAAAAAACAGCAATCTATGCAAGGGTATCAACAGCCCCTCAAGCTGAAGAAGGATTTAGTATTGATGGACAAATCGCATTATTAAAAAATATATGTGCTAATAAAAATTATGACGTTTATGATGTTTATGTTGATAGAGGTATAAGTGGGAAGAACATGAATCGCCCTGAACTCCTACGCATGAATGAAGATGCGAAAAATGGAATGTTTGATATTATAATAGTGTATAATTCGAGCCGCTTAGCGCGTAACACATCAGATTTATTAAGAATGGTTGATGAATACCAAAAGCATAACATTGAATACATTAGTCATAAAGAAAATTTTGATACTACAACTGCTGCCGGTAAGTTAATGCTACAAATAATGGCAAGTATGGCAGAATATGAACGTAACCAAATCGTAGAGAACGTAATCTTAGGCCAATCAAAGAGAGCAAGAAATGGTTATTATAATGGGAATAATCTGCTAGGCTATGACAAGATACCTAACGATAAGAAGCACTTATCAGTCAATGAATCAGAAGCTGAAATTGTTAGACGTATATTCAATGAATATGCCAATGGTAAAGGTTATCGTGCAATTGCGAATGGTCTGAACAAAGATGGCTTTAGAACAAAGAAAGGTAATCCGTTCGATATTGCCGGTGTGAAGTATATCTTGAATAATGTATTTTATATTGGGCAAATCAAGTTCCAACAGTACATCGGTTGGAATGAAAAAAGACGTAAAGGATATAACCCTAATCCTATTATCGCAGAAGGTAAGCACGAACCAATCATTGGAAAAGATCTGTGGGATAAAGTTCATCGCCGTATGTCTGAAATGAGCAAGAAGCCTCAAGTTCATGGCAAAGGGACAAATGTATTAACTGGCTTGATCCGATGCCCCGTCTGCGGCCATGCACATGCTGCAGCCAATACCGTCAACACGGTAAAGGGTGAGAAGAAAAAGATTCGTTATTACTCATGTAGTCAATTTAAAAATAAAGGTGCAGCTGTATGTTCAGCAAATTCGGTACGAGCTGACCTTATCGAACCTTATGTCATGAATAGAGTCATCGAAGTAATTAATAATGAAAAAATTTTAGAAAAAGTAGTTGAAAAAGCAAATGAACGAATTCAGGAACAACCCGTACAGATAGATCGTAACATTAACATCAAAAAAGCTGAACTGGTTGAATTACAAACAAAGCTAAATAACTTAACTGTAGCTTTAGCATCTTCGCCTGACTTAGCTCCCGTACTTAAAGACAGTATCAATGAATATCAAGATAACATCACCAAAATCGAAAACGAAATACTACTACTCACTGAAAAGCTTAAAAGTGAGCATATCCCCACTATATCAGTTGATGAAGTTAAGGCAGCACTGAAAGCTATTTTCAAAGACGTAGAACGTTTGGAAAAGCATCAACTTAAAGCTCTATATTTATCAGTTATTGAAGAAATTCACTTCCGTAAGCACAAAGAACCTGGAAAGAAATATGAATTCTTTATAACACTCAAGATCACACCAGAAGTATTAAAAGAAGTATTCAATGATAAACAACCAGAGGAAGCGCCACTCAGCGCTTCCTCTTTATTTTTGTCTAATAACATACTATATCTAGAGATATGATCTGTTCCCGTCATCCCGTTAATATTTTTATATACATTACTGATTACAGCAATATTGTAATACAATTAATTAATAATTCGTTTTATATCTGAAATACTACGGGAATACGGAAAAGTTTACTTACTCAATGATTTTGTAATGTAATACTCAGTCACCAAAGCATCCTTGCACTCCATAAGCTTTGGTAGTGCTTCATAGAAATCCTTAGACTCCTTAAGTGCCTTATAACACAGAAACATATTGATCTTAATTTGCTTTTCACTTAAAACATTAGAGTTGAAGATTTCTTCCATTAATGATTCTTGTTGCATTTCCACACTCTCCTCTTAATGTAATATGAATGAATACAATTCGATTATACAATTTCAATTTAACTCATAGTGTAAAATTTCTATTAATTATTTATTAAAATATTAAATGATGTATTTCCCGTAACCCCGTAAATATTTTTGAATATATTATTAATAGTCCCGATTTCATTATAAAAATTTAAATGATACTTAACTTTATACTCGAAAAAATACGGGAAAACGGGAACTGGATTATGTAGAAAAAATAGTAGGAAAAATGATACGCACTTGCGTATCACAACGTCCAACTATTAAAAAACCGTATCGTTTTTGAGACGATAAATTCAACTCTATATTCATCAAAATTATCCTCTTTTATTTATGTACTCCCCCACTTCATTCCAATATCACTTTACAGCAATCGTAATTAATTCTCTTTTGAATATATATTATATATCCGATGTACCATACACATCGAATATAGACAGGGAGGAATTATTCATGAGTTTATCAGAACAGCTATGTAAGTTTGTAGAAAGACGTTTTAAATATCTAAATGATATCTGGTACTTCGAACATGTAGAAACAACTTTAGGTGAAATATTTGATAGTAAGGATTTATCTGGAGATCTAAGTGCAGATAAGGAAGTTGATACCTTTACCTATTTTTCTATGACATTAGATGATGAACATGTTTATCCATTTATCGTACAGGATGACGATCAGATTATCGCAATGGGTTATGTCGAAGAAGAAGAAGTGAAATTAATCTATCTAACAGATGGTAAAAGTATTTTTATCGATGAGTTACATCTTCTCGATACTAACAAGGAGAGTGTTCAAAATGAAACAGTGGGTTAAGTTTGCACAAGTCACTATCGTTGTAATCAATGAAATTATCAGCAAGTTTGGAGATGGTCGCAATGAGTAAATACCAGACATATATAACACGTGGCATTGATGAAAACATACCTGATAATATTATCAATATCATTTGGTCACTAGTATTAAACAGAGAAAAAGAAGCCATACAACAAAACGAGGAACCAGATTATCTTAGTGTTTTCCATATCAGAAAAACCGATAAAGATAATATTATTTGCATCAAACATCTCCAGGAGCAACCACCCTACTCCAATACCTATAAATTCATATCAAATGAAGTTTTCACAAGACAAAAGGTCTACGTTATCAGAGAAGATACCGTAGACCTTAAATATTTTGTAATGTTACTACCGGATGAATACTAATCATAAAGGAGCTTAACTATGTTTACTAAAATAACAAATACACTTACAACGAATGCTGTATTCAGCGAAGATGGAAACCATAGATATCTACTCACAAAGTCCTGGGATACCAACCAGAAAACATGCACTATTGTCACTAAGTTCCCTGCAAATGAGGGAACCCTTTATCTGGATCTCACTACATTTCTAACGCTTAATCAGCTTTCAAAGCTTGGATACGGGACGATTCATATGGTCAATCTATACTCGAATATCAAATCTCCACATAACAAGAAACACTTAGAAGATGGTTTCAACCAACATACAGACATACACATCATGGATGCTGCAAAGGAATCAGATACAATCATTATCGCTTATGGCTCCTATGGTAAGAATCCTAAAGTAATCCCTCGTGCAGAAGAAGTGATGAAGATGTTGAAACCACATCAAAAGAAAATCAAACATCTTATCAACCCTACTAATTCAGAAGATATTCACCCACTTAATCCCATCGCAAGACATGAATGGGTTCTAAAATAATATATAAAGGAATGAAATATAATGACAAAAAAGAAAATTAATATTGTGTCTCTTCAAATGATAAAAGAAAAGGTAATGTGGTACTCCGAAAGAAAGATCAAATCACCAGAAGATGCTTATCATATTCTAAAGAAATTTGCTGGCGATTCAGATCGTGAACAGATGATAATGATTGCTCTCAATACTAAAAATGAGCCTACCCACATTCAAACCGTATCAATAGGCTCATTAAATGCATCTGTTGTACATCCCAGAGAAGTATTTAAAACAGCTATTCTAAGCAATTCGGCAAATATTATACTTGGACATAATCATCCTTCAGGTAATACAGAACCTAGCTATGAAGATATAAATATAACAAGACAACTTACACAAGCAGGTGATTTATTAGGTATTACTGTCCTGGATCATATTATTTTCACAGATAGTGAATTTATTTCACTTAAAGAAAGTGGACATATTTAAGACGGTTAGACATATATTGTCTATCCGTTTTATTTTTTTGCTTTATTATATACGAAATAGCATTAGATCAAGCAATTATCATCTGTAAAATATTTATATTTTTTATAAAGGTTTGACGTATCATGTCTATGTCATTTTCTATAATTAAACCATTGGATGGAGGGTGGTGATTAAGACGTTGAATCGAGCACAAAGACTGTTAATTCTATATAACCGATTGATAAAGAATAGATATATAAACAAAGAAGAAATAGCATATGAATTTGGTGTAAATCCTAGAACGGTACAAAGAGATATAGATGAAATCAGGACATATCTAAGTGACTCAAATGAACATTTATACAGGCAGGAAATCATCTATAACCATTCATTGAATGCATATAGTATTTCTAACCATCTATCTCACAGAGACAGTTATCCGTTACGAATGATTTTGACCCAACTATATTCCCTATCGCCAGTTATGCACGAAAAGATTTACGATACGCTTAAGACTATTATCACCGAAAATTATAACCACGATATGAATGAACTTGTACGTTTATTAAAACAATTTACAGTCATTGATTCAGAATCAGACTATAAAATCATTAGTCAAATTCAAAATGCTATATTACAGAAGAACACAATCAACATCGTAACTACCCAAGATGTTATAACAAACACTACACCTTTAGAAATTTATTATAAACACTCTGACTTTTTTCTAGTTTACATAAAGGAAAGAGAAGAAACATCTATTAGAATATCTAGCATACAATCTATTCAACTTGAAAAGAGACAGGATAAACATGAGGACAATATATCAACATTTGAAATAGCAAAAGAGGTTTGGCATACATTGAAAGATATTTATGAAGTTAGACTCATAGAGTCCATAACAGATGCGACGATTATTGTTTCATTCAATATGACTCGAAAAAATGTTTTCGAAGTACTTTTAGTTCACAGTCCATACATACGTTTGATTAACAGTCCCTACTCAAAAGATTTTTATGATTATCTTCTACGTCTTAATCAAGTCTACTTCACTCAACAAATAGATAAAGATGACTTGGAGTGATATTAATGAAAATAACTAATCAAAAAGATCTAGATAAGGCAAAAAAAGCAGCGATGCGTATTGTTAAACAGCGTGCTACAACTAGTGGTGCAATTGCTGCCGTTCCTGTTCCAGGAGTTGATGTAGCGGCTGACATCGGCTTAATAATGGAAGTTGTTGATAAGATTAATAAAAAATTTGGACTGTCCAATGATCAAATTGATGATTTAGATGCTGCGGAAAAACAAAAGATACTTGTAATCGTTACATCAGTTGGAAATCAGTTCATTGGAAAGAATCTTACAAAAGAATTAGTAATCAAAGTACTTAAAACGATGGGTTTCAAAAAACTTCGTGATAAGCAAATAGCTAAATTTGTGCCGGTTATCGGAGCTGTTGTTTCTGGTGGTATTAGTTACAGTGCTATGTATGCTTTAGGGAAAAGACATGTCGATGAATGCTATATGGTATGTCAGGAGATGATTGAATCTGAAAAAGCAGATACTTAATATCAAAAATATGTTCTTAAAGAAGAAAGAGTTTGGGTTATCATCTGATGTAGTTAATATCGACCGAAAGTTAAAACAGTCTACAGACAAAAAGTTAATTCAACTGTATAACAAATATTCTGGTTCAGAAAATCATTATACAAAGATGATTACAGTAAGACACCTTTTAGAAGAAAGAAACTATCGTTTAAATGAATACGACAATCAATGGATAAAGGAGGAATACGTAATGAAATTTACATTTTACGAATATATAAATGTCCATAACTTAGAACAAAATCTTAAAAAATTAGCATTAGAAAAAGACTATAAGTTAACAACTTATACAGAAAAACTTAATAGCGATGAAGTAATTAATACAGGTTCAAACTCAGCTAAACGTACTTTTATAAAAGTGTTTTTAGATGATGCAGAAATATCGAGTTTCTATCTCAAACATCGCAAACACAATTACGTTATTACAATAGGTCAATCGAAAGATAAAAAAATTAATGGTATTAATGTAACTTTTGATAACAAACCATTTAAACAATTAGGGAAGCTTGGAGTAGGTGGGTTAGCTTTAGCCACCTTCTCAACGGGTGGATTAGTGTTACCTTTAATAGGATTATCTGCCTCAACTGCAGCACTTATCTCTACAACTAAAAGAATGTTAACAATTAAAGGTCCATTAAAAAACGATATATCTGAAATTATTGATAAATGTGCTAAAAATCCTACTGATTTTAATGTTCAAAAGTAAGTCAAAAAAGTAAAGGAGATATTGTAATGAATAATAGATTTTCAAAACTAACTGAAGTTGTAGGTAACAATGGTAAAAAAGCTGCTACTGTTACCGGTAGAACTGCACTTAAAGCTACAAAATTTGCAGGTAATAAAGCTTTGTCGACTGCAAAAACAACTGGAAAATATGCAGGGATGACAGCAGTTGCATTAGTAGAAGCAATCTGGGAAACAACAGGTAGTAATGGTACTATGAGAACTTTAATGGAAGATCTTTCAGACAAAGAACTCATGGAATGGCATAAGCATAATGAAGAATCTGGTGATTATGATACGAATATCGGTACTGCTACTAAATCTCTATTAGAAAGTAGAGGATACAAATATGACTATAATAATAAGGTTTGGAATAAGTAGTAATAATATAAATATTATAAAAGTAAGATATATTCAGCAATTAAATTTAGATTACTCTTTATTGCAGAATGATTTTTTGTTACTAGCCATTTATTTATAAAAATCGCCTACTCATTTTGAGTAGGCGATTTCAATTTTTTTTGTAATAAATATCCTGAATAATTCATACTTTGACTTCAAACCGTCTGAAACTGCCTAACGGCAGTCTTCATTTACTTTTTCATTTTCACCTGTTAAGTGATGCAAAAAGAACCCCATTCTGATATGGTAAAGGTGTCGAAACCAACCAAAAGAAAGGAGTTCTTCTCATGACTAGCTTACACAAAAACCAGGTAAAATTCAATTCAAATTTGACTATTTCACATACAGGTGGGCGCTTATCGAGTGATTCGGGTTTGGTCTTAGTTAAAGAGGTGATGAATACCTTCGACTTTTCACACGTAGCTAAACAGTGGCTCCATATTAAAGACAAACGTGTTTACTTCACACATGATAACTTAGCGATATTAGAACAACTCATTATGCAGTTAATTGCTGGGTACTCGGCAGACTCATCAGCTAATCTATTAAGACAGGATCCAGTCTTTCAAGCTGTACTCGGTAAAAAAGAGTTGGCCTCACAATCGTCAATCTCTTTTACCTCACTTATCACAACCGCAGACGATTTACCTTAATTATCTATAGAAATGGGTAAGTAAATAGAACCACTTAATCAATCTAATCAACCACTTAGACAAAACTCGTGGTTTTTTCACTACATACATGGTTTACTTTGCATAGAAAAGGAGCAAGATGAATGAAAATCACTTTTAAAAGAGATCCATCGCTCAAGCAAGACGAAGTCGAAATCCGCGCTCAAGCAGATAGTTCTGAAATCCAATCTTTAATAAGAGAACTATCAAAACGAACCTCCAAAAAAGTAAAGGGGCGACATAATGATGAGGTTTTTCTTATAAGTCTCGTCGATATTTATAGTTTCAGGATTGAGGACAGAAGGCTGTATGCATATACAATCCATAAAAAGTATGTAATACAAGCGAAGTTATACGAGGTTGAGGCTTTATCAACACACAATTTTATTCAAATATCAAAATCTGAAATTATCAACATCGATTTTATTCACCATTTTGAGTTAGGTAAAAATGGCATCATCAAAATCATCTTTAGCAACAACGATTTTACTCATTCTTCTAGACGATACTTAAAACAGATTAAGGAGCAATTGAATTTATGAAAAGAGCATTGATGGGTATTTTAATTGGCTTATCTTCAGGACTTGTTATTTCAATTATATTTTCTTTAATATTTGCCGATGGCCAGTATCACCCTGTTTCACCCGAATCCACCTTTGGTCATTATTACTTCAGTCATTTTACCGAATTACAAACCGTCATGATTGCATCATTTGTATGGGCATGCATTGGAGTCACCTTTAGTTTAGGTACCTATATTTTCACTCATACAGACTTCACCATTGTAAAAACAACAGCCGTACACTTTTTAACTATGTTACTCATATTTTTCCCCCTTGCAGTCCTTGCGGGGTGGTTTCCGCTTAAACTCTCGGCTTTAATGATCTTCTTCGTTATTTTCATTGTTGTTTATATCATTATTTGGTCGATTATTAGAAGGCGAACGAAAAGAAATATAGCAGAGATTAATTATAAGCTAGGAGGAAAGTAAATGATCAACGAAGGGCGATATACTGCAGTACAACAGGATAATATCACAGTATTTTTGATTGGAATGCGTATCAACAAGTGGTACAAAATAAATAAATGGTTACCTGTGTTCTTAGCGATGCCGCCGATGATGAAAGAGTTGAGTCAAAACCCATCACTCGGTTGCCTGAATACAGAGATGTTCTTTCGTTCTAGAATGAATATACTCATTCAGTATTGGGATTCAGTAGAAAACCTTCAAGCATATTCAAAAATGCCAAAGCATTTAAAATCATGGAAAAAATTTTTAAAATTAGTTAAGGACAATGATGCTGTTGCCTTCTACCATGAGACATATAATGTGGAAAATGGACAGTCTGAAAATGTTTATATTAATATGCCAAACTTCGGTCTAGGGAAAGTATTTGGTGTCGAAGCCGTTAGTAAACACACACAATCTGCAAATAAACGTCTACAAGAAGCTAGGGAGAGAAAAAAATATGAATGAGAATGTATTTATAATTGGTGCAACAGGGACTATAGGTGGTGCTGTCGCAGAGTCGCTTAAACAGTCAAAGTATGAGCTTACAGCTTTAATCCACAATAATACAAATACTTTTCTGGAGAATAACGCGAACCTAGTCAAAGGTTCACTTACAAATTCCGCACTCTTAAAAGATTACCTACAAAATCACGACTACCTTTTTATTGCTGTTAATGCTGGCAATGATCATGAAGCAATTAAGCGCATTGAAGAAGAAGCCGTAATCGATGTACTTAAGATTGCCGAAGATGTTGGCATTAAAAAAGTAGTCTATATTTCTGGCATGTATGCTGAAGAGAGAGTTTCCAATCACCCTTCTGAAGGTGCGAAAGTTAATGTAGAAAAATACTTAAAAGAAAGTAACCTTCTATACACAATCTTTAAACCAGGTTTTATAGATGTCACACTTCAACAATTTGTCCAAGGTAAACAAATCATGTTACTCGGTAGTCAACCTCATCCCATGCACATTGTGAAACTTAGAGAAATGGCAAATGATATAGCTGATTCTTTTAGCATTCATGAGACTAACTATCAAACATATGTTGTAACAGGGAGAGAAAAACCGATACTTCTTAAAGATGCCTTAGAGCAATATGGGAAAAAGTTTGATCCAGAACTGCCTGTTAAAGTTATGCCACTTTGGTTTATGAAAATTTTAAATAAGACGTTTTTAAAAGGTAAATTAACTCGTGCCATAGATACGATGAGTTTAATGCAAAAATACGGTGAAGTTGGGAATTTAGAAAGTTATCATAAAATGTTCTCAACTAAGTAAATCATCGACCAAGAAAATTCTCATAAAAAAACAGGAAGGCAACCTCTGTTCAGGTTCTAGTGGTAGTTGGAATGGAGATTCAAGTAATCTCGGTTTCGATGTTCATTCTCCTTCTGCTTCAAGAACTGCTATTTTGAAATCTCCTGATGCAACATATTATGTAATGCCTGAGGAGTATGAACAAGCTAAAGTGTTACTTTATAATCTTTATGCCTTAGATGAAAATGGTAACGATGACTGTGAAAATGTAAATAGCAAATGCTATAATGATCAACATAAAAATGATACCTCTAATTCACCAGAGTGAGGTTCTAAAGAAGCAGCAGAACAAATGACTAAAGATGATGCTGAGTCAGTGTTTTGGGGAATAATGGATGGTCGCAATCTTAACCCTGAAATTGATCACATCGTAGAGAACGAAAGTAACTATGAGGTTTATTATTCTAAAAATGGTTCGGCTGATGTTAGTAATGTTATAGTTATTGAAAGATCAACAGGTAGAGTCCACGATGCTGACCTAGGTAACTAGAATTTTATATTAATAAATGAGAGAGAAATAAAATTATTTCTCTCTTTTTTGGTTCTATCTTTTACTTTTGTTTATAGTACTTTTTATGCAGGATTAATTTATGTTAATTAGATACTGCTTCCCATGAATTATAACTCAATAAGAACAATCATTTAACAGAACTAGACGGAATGAGTAATAAAGAGTTAAATGCACTACAACAACGTTTAGATGAACGTTATGAAAGACAATTGGGGGAATAATCAATGGCAGCTAAAATTATCAAGATATTATTATTGCAGTTTTTATGTGTATTCATCGTTTTACAAGTCGGTTTAGCTTTGGATGGTATTTCATACCTATCTATCCTATTCTGGTCGTTCTTGTTGTTTACAATCGTTTATGCAGGATTTCTTGCACCTAATCGGAATAAAGATATTAGGTAATAAAGTAAAAATCCTATTTTGTTCTGCCTATGTTAAAAAGGTTCTAAAGACATTTTGTATCAAACTTACAAAAAACACCTTTGCAAAAGGAATTTTTAAAGCAATTCTACTTGTAGGAGTGGTGGTTCTATAGGCATGAATTTTTCTTCTCTTAAGGCGATGGTTAAAAAATTAAAAAATGAACTAAGTAATTCTTAGGAAAAGGGGGAAGACATAATGTCTAGCCCCCTTATAATATTATTTTTTATTGTTTGTATTTTTAGCAATGGAAAATAATTAATTTAATAGTCGATTATTAAACTGTTCTTTAAATTCTTTTCTTTTTGTTGAATCATCAGAATAAAAGCATAGGCCCACTAATCTGACATCATTATTTTCAGCAAGCACTTCAATATCATCTCTTTCATTCAGTGATAACATAAATCGTTCTTTCCATTTATCGTTTAATAATAGATGTTGGCCTTTAGGCTCTACAAATACCTGATATGTGTATTCATTATCCTTCAAGTACAACAAGAAATCAGGCATAAAACCTCTGACACCATTAATTTCTCTAAACTTAATTTTACGTTCGTTACGTATTAAATAGACTTCTTCATATTTATTTTGTAAATCTTCCATCATATTATTGATTAAATCAATCAAATCACTCTCAAGACCATTTACAATAGCTTTATCATAAATATACCAATCATGTTGGTTCATATTTTTTGGTCGTTTCTGATTTTCTAAATCTGAAACATCTCTATTAACATTATTAACTTCAACAACGTAATCATCGATTAATTCTGACATCTTAATACCTTCAAAAATCGTTGTACCTTTAACTTTTAGATAATTATTTTTTATTTTCGTTTCTAGTTTACTTAAATAATTATTTAATATAGATAATTTTATTTTTGGTGTAATTTCATTAACATCCATACCTTGAGGTATAGTTACACTTATATCTATATCTCCTAGAAAACTTTTTGATTCAATAAATGTCTGCATACTCGTAATACTAGGTACATATTTTTTTAAATTAGAATATCTAAAGAATGGATTACTTCTTAAAGCTTTTTGTAGTATTGGTTTATTAAGCTTTAATCTTACTTCTTTACGATTTTCAGCTATAGCTTTAATACCTTGAGTTAAATTTGACTCACTTACTTTGAATAAATCCTGCTTATATTCCCTAGATGCATTATAGTTTTCCAAATTCTCATAGTCCTCAGCAGTCGTTGGTACTGTTTTATTAACATATATTTTGCCAAATTTAAAAAGATCAGTTTTTTTAAATTTATTTTTTACCTTACCTTCGTGTATCTCACTTATATCAGCATTTGTCTGAACTTTTGCTTCTGTTAAAGATTGGTGTAAATTTTTAATGTAAGAAGAATCATTTATTGTATGATAATGTAAAGTTTCAATTGCTTTTAAATCACTAAATTCTTCATCAAACCTTCGCTTATAAGATTTCTCTTCTTCATAAATAAATGGATAATATCTAGCTCCCCGACCAATGAGTTGTGCTTCTGCATTCGTCGCGTTCTTGTTGACCTTTTTCTTCTCATCAACTTTGACAATATCGAAAAGATTTAAGACATCCCAACCTTCATTAAGTTTGTACACTGCAAATATAGCTCTTATAGGGTTTTCAAGATCTTCTAGATTATTTAGTAATTTCGCATTTTTCTCTTTCTCTTTCTCATTATTAACATTTAATGTTGTTTGTTTATTAAAATCCCATTTCAAATCATCTAACACTTTTAATAAATTAATTTTTTTATAAAAACTGAACACTTTACTCCAAATACTATTTTGACCACTGTAAAATTTAAAACCATTATCAATAATTGTTTCTAATTGCTCATACGTTAACTGTTCTAAACGGTCAAGCATCAATTGATGAATTTCTTGTGAGCCTTTAATAGAAGTGGATTGAAACATGATAACTGGTTTAAGTTTTATATTTTTTTTATCAGCTATATACTTTTTATATTCACTCATTAATAAAGCATGTAGTATTTTATCTTCATTGTCCTCAGTCGCATACAAAAGCGTAACATTTTTTGAATACCCTTGTTGCATAAATTCCTTTAAATCATAACGATAAAGAATTCTATCTTTATATTTTTCAAAAATATCATCTTCTAACTGTACCGTAGCTGTAAATTCTAACAATTTATTCTTTTTGTTTTGCTTCATAAGCCTATCAACAGTTACTTCCCAGTTAGTTTCTTCAATTTGCTGAGTAGTTTTTTTGTCTTTTTTCTTTGTACTGACATTTAGATGATGGGCCTCATCAGCTAATAATACGATAGGGAACTGAGCTAAATCTTCATAGGTAATTTCGTTTTCTCTTGGGTAATTTAATTTATCATGCAATGCATTAATCGTTGTTAATTTAAGATAAATCGTATTTTCATCAGATAAGATGGGATAATTATCTACTACTTGAATATTTATCAGTTTTCCATCAATGACAATTCCTTCTGTGTTAAACAAATATTTACTAGATGACGTGTTTGTTAAATTATCATACGTTTTATTAACAATCGCAGTACTATTAACAAAAAACAAGAAATTTTGATAGCCTTTTTCTTTAAATAAATAAAGTATGGATGCAGCTAAAACTAGTGTTTTACCAGAACCAGTCGCCATATTAAACATCAATTTCTTGTTGTATAAATTACCTTTATCATTCTCCTCAAGAAACATTAACCTTTGCACAGCTTCTTCTTGATATGGTCTTAAACGATGGTTCAAATTATCAATAATATAGTTAGGGATATCTGGATATTGTTTAAACAATTGGTTTTCAATACGATCATGTAGCATTTCATTCATTTTTACTCACCCCCATAGAAACTATGGTTAAATTCTATTTCATTTTTTGTGAAATTATATGCTGAATCTTCAATATCAGCGTAATTAACATATAATTGATTACTATCTAATAATCTAATTAGCACTTCTATTTGTTCTTCAAGTTTTAATTCGTGAAATTCTTTTTTAGTGCTTATAAACTTATCAAAATCCACTTCATAATTAAGAACACCTTTACTTATTAAATCATCAATTTGTTGGTCAAGTTCTTCTTTAGTATCGCAACGTATAATATTTTCAATAATTTCTTGATTTTCTTTTGCTAATTCGGCATATATAAAAGACCCTCCGCCTTGCCATTTTACATCGTTTGAAATGCCATTATTTTTTTTATTGATTAAAGTATTTTGTAATCTATTTATTGTAATATTATTAATATAGTCCATTTGTTCAATCAATATGAATTTTCTATTTAATTTTAAAGCTACTGCACCAGTAGTTCCTGATCCTGCAAAGAAGTCTAACACTGTATCGTTTTCATTAGAAGTCATTTCTATAATTCTTCTAACTAGTTTCTCTGGTTTTTTCCCTTTTCTAAATACTACTCCACCTTCATTATGTAAATCGTTTGGTAAAACATCTGTCCATATATCTGTTGCCGGAGATCCAAATGTTTTTAAACCATCTATCTCAACGAGCCTGTCTTCTAAAAATAATATTGCACTACCATTTTTAATATAATAATCTTTATAATCTTCTCTTTCTATTTTAAAGTACTTTTGAGGATTATTTTTTGATAATTTTTTTATTTCTTTAGCTTTTTTGCTGATTTGATTATCATCTAATGAAACAAATTGAAAAACTTTAGAAACATTATTTAAGACAAATTCTTCTAATTGAATTTCATAATCATTACCTAGTTCTTTTTTTAGCTCTCTTTTAGGTATATTTTTATATTTAGCGAAGGCTTCCAATAATGTAATATACTTCCACTTAGAGTAATGTTCATCTCGATTTATTAAAAAATTATTATAACGTTTATCTCTTTCCTTAGTGGAATAAACTCTGTTTGGTTTCCACAATTCATTATTTCTACTATAAATTATTATGTACTCAGACACATTTACTAAACCTTTATTAATTACTTTAGCTCCTGAAGCACTAGATCTTTTTATAGTAACAATATTTTGAAGGTTATTTTTACCAAATATTTCATTACATAATAACATGAGTGGCGCTAGCTCGTGATGGTCAATGACTATACTTATACTTCCATCATCACTTAGTAAATCTTTAGCAACTTCTAGTCTATTTTTCATAAAAGTTAACCAAGTACTTTCATTGAATCTATCATTATATTTAAAACTGTCATTAGTAGTATTGTATGGTGGATCAATAAAAATACTTTTTATTTTTTTGTTAAAGCGCTTCTTTAAACTATGTAGAGCTATTAAATTATTACCTTTTAGTAATAAATTTTCTTTTTCTTCGATAGTATTAGTAAAATGTGAGTTTTCCCTGTTATATTTGGTAATATTTTGTAGAACTTTAGGAGAAAACAAAGTATCTATTTCATCTTTCGCAATAACTTGATTATAGAATTTTTCATTATTTTTTAAAACACTCTCTTCTTTTGTCATACCGCCTTCAAGTACACAATCTTTAAATGGAAAATCTAATATCACATCAGAATTATAATTTAAAAATTTGCCATTACTTGTTAAGCCAATTTTATTTGTATACTTAGTATAGCTATCTTGCCAGTAGCTTTTATAGCGTAACATTGAAATAAACGCTTCTTTGTCAAAAATCTTATAACCATCTACGTCTTGGACATAAGTTTTGGTGATGGTTATATTAGATAAAAGCTTTGAAAGCAAGTTGTTATCATTGTTTCTTAAATCTTCTATTATTATTTGTTTTGCTAATTTATTATTTATCCAGTACTTTTCAATTCCGTTTAGAACTTTACTGATTTCATCTAATATATTGGTACTCATAAAATCTCTCCATATATTGAATTTTCATATCAGTACCTATGATAATAAACTTTAGTAAAAAAATATATAGAGATTATCAATTTATTAAAGCTTTTGCAATGAAATTATAATAGGTTTGATAAATAACACATCACTTACAATAAGCTTCAAAAAAAAATAACGGCACTTCTCATAAACCTTATACGTTTTGATAAGTTCAAATTAACTCAATAAAGGAGCTGAAAAAAACCGCATCATTTGTGATAACTTTCAGTGTATCGGGAGAGAGTGCGGTTAATTCATAATAAACAAAAAGACATGCCGAAATGACATATCTTTCGCCTCTATTCTCAAATATTTATTTTATACTGTGAGTAAAAATAATTAGATACAAATTTATTGAGTCTATATTTAATACATGATAAAGTGTAGTTAATTATCACTACAAGGAGGCGTAAGAAATGTCAGCACCCCTTTCATTTAGATTAGATGATCAGATTAACGAAGCGCTGGAAGCATATGTCACAAAAAAAGGTATTTCTAAAGCGGAATTTATTCGCTCAGCAATTATGGAGAAACTTGAAGATGACTATGATATTATGATGGCTGATCGTAACTTTGAGTTATGGGAACAAGATGCAAAGAAAGTGAAAACTTTAGAAGAAATGTTGAAATTATATGGCTAAATATAAAGTTGTATTTGCTTCATCATTTGAAAAAGATTTTAAAAAATTAGATAAAGCCGTTCAAAAACAAATATTAAATTGGATACAAAAGCATTTAATGGATGTAGACTTTCCAACCTCACCTGGAAAATCTTTAAAAGGGGAACTAAGAAACTATGTCCGCTTTAGAGTTGGAGATTATCGCATTATTTCATATGTGGATAATGATGTCTTTGTTATCACTAATCTACATGTTGGGCATAGGAAAGATGTTTATAAATAAAATCGAACTATCCGTTTTTTTCGAATAGTTCAATTTATTTATCTATTCATCACTATATATTTTCTTTAATTCAACCTCTATCTGTTTTCTAATTTCATCATGTTTATCAGGATCATAAGCTGTTTCTTCGTTTGACCAATTAGAAGCATCATACGCCCACACTGGCATATACCTAACAGATTCATCTTCCCATTCATATCTTGGGAATAAATGTGCATGCAGAAAATGATCTTTGTTACCTAATATTTCATAATTAACTCTTGTCGGGTTAAGTGCTTTTATCATAGCATCACCAACTAAGCTCATGTCTAATAAGTAATCTTGTCGTTCATCTAAAGTAAGATCATTTAATAATCTTACCTCTCTTTTAGGAAGTAATACACAATATCCTGGAAGAAACTGAACATCTCCAAAAACTACGTAACTACCTTTTAATTCTTTTATTACCATCGGATTCGTACCATTCTTCGCTGATAGAATTCTATTTTCTTTCCAGTGCATAACATCTCTCCTCTACTGTTTTATAAAATTTCAACTGATAATTTCAATAATCTTATCCTCTTCAATAATTATACCTGATAACTTATTTCCTAAGCCCATTCTTGTATCAATGTTACAAGAATTACTTTGTTGATTGACTTTATCGCCGGCAAAACTGTATATTCTTCACCAATTATTTTATTACTAAATAAATTAATGTACTATAATCTATTAGATTATAACAGACTGAAGACAAACTCACAATTCTAAAAGTGAGTTTGTCTTTTTTCTTCGAAAAATATTGTTATTTTAAAGAAATTAGCAAAATATCCAGCTTAACCTGCTAGATAATTTGCTAATTTCTTTAAATTCATGCATGCGAAAATAAGCGTGGTCTCCATGGTGACTTTTTGAATTCCTTTGTACTTAGTCCATCGCAAACCATGCTGTTCTTTAGCATCAGCAAAACGTCTTTCTATTGTTTGACTACGCAATTTATATATAGCTTTTATAGTATCTATGAATCTCAAGTCATCAACAATATCAAGATATTGTTGCCATATATGTCTTGTAACGATTTTTTTCTGTTCTTTACTCTTAGTACATTTATTAAGTAAAGGACAATCCTTACATTTATTTGGATTAGAAATATACAAACGATAACCATCGCTGTCTGTTCTTTGATATTTCAACATTTGATTATTAGGGCAAATATAACAATCATAGTATTCGTCATATATAAATTCATTTTTATTCATTAAGTCCTTCGGACCCATGGGACGTTTATATGGCATAGCTGGTAGAATTTCTTTATCTAATAAATACTTAGCATTATGAGGTGTTTTATATCCAGAATCCACAGCAACATATCTCGGTAGTAGTTTTTTACTTTCAAGCCTGTCAATCATAGGTACTAACTGTGTACTATCATGAACATTACCAGGAGTTAAATGAAAATCAACGATATAACCATACTTATCGCAGCATGTATGCGCACTATAGGCAAATTGTTTTTCTCTTTCACTTTTAACATAGTAACCAGCATCGGGATCATTATTACTTATTTTTATTACTTTAAGATTCTCCTCCTTTCTTGAAGCTAGAGGCTTTTTTCCTTCAGATTCTCTAATAGAATTGATATCTTCAATAAGCTCTTGTTCATAATGTTTAGCAGTCTTCTGTATTTCTTGTTTAATAAATTTCTTCTTGTTGGCATTGGCCTTAATATGCGTTGAATCAATAAATAGTGAAGTATTATCTACGAAGTTATTATCTATAGCAATTTTGAGAATACGAGAAAAGATTTCTTCGAAAATCTGATTATCATAAAATCGTCTAGAATAGTTCTTACCGAAGGTAGAAAAATGAGGTACTTTATCGTTAACGCCTAAACCGAGATACCATTTGTACGCAAAATTAGTTTCAATCTCTTTAATTGTCTGGCGCATTGATTTGATACCAAAAAGGTGTTGTATTAATACAATTTTTATTAATACAACCGGATCAATACTTGGACGGCCATTATCTGTAGAATACTTTTCTTCTACTAAATCATATACAAAGGATAAATCGAATACTTTATCAACTTTTCTTAGAAGATGATTTTCTGGTACAAGGTCTTCTAATGAATACATTTCAAATTGACTGCGAATGATATTAATATCTTCAGACTTACTTCTCTTAATCAAGTAAAACACCACCGTTCAATGATATATCTATATTTTATCAAAAAAAGACTGTAAACTTCATCTCCGAAGGAGACTTTGTCTACAGTCTGCTATAATCTATTAGATTATAATAATAATCACTTCTCAAATTTCGAGAAGTGATTCTCTTCATTTATATTTTTATCTGTTCATCAATAATTGCATCATCAATAATTTCTATTGCGTTTGTATATTCAACTTTTTCTATTACACAACCTTTACCAATGATAATATTCTTTCCTCTCACTACATCGCATAACACATTTTCTAGACGAATTTCATCACCTTCTATTAAATCACAAGACAGCTTTCCACTATTATTTTCTGTAAACAATGATGCAAATAAACCTTTATTATCAGTTGTCTTTCCATCTAGTATAGTGATTTCTTTTCCACCGATTTCTTGTGCTGAACAATTATTCCCAAGCATAATATTAATTGTTTCGGCATTTATCAAACCATCACTTTCAATTTTTCCACTACATTCAAAATGATCAACTTCGATATCACCTTCAACTGTTAAATAACCAGATACTTTTAATCGTTCACCCGTAATATTTCCTTCAACAACTAACATACCAGATACATGGACGTCATTACCTTCTATACTACCCTCAACATTAGCCTTACCACTTGTTTTCATAGTATTAACCTTTAATGAACCTTCGATGCTAGTCATTCCTGATACTTTGAAATCTCTAACTGAAATATCACCCTCAGCATCCATTTTTCCACTTACTTTAATCAAGTCAGCTTTTATATCTCCAGTTACTGATCCCAAACCTGTAACTTTAATTTCACCATACTCTCCAGCAGTTATCGTTGTCATTGCATTAATATTTAGATTCGTTGTCATTATGATTACCTCTTTTCAATTTTTGTTTTACAGCTAATTGAATTTTTGTATCATCTAATTCATAAATAATCTTTGCATTTTCACTTATATTTACTATCTCTTTTGCGCAAACAAGGATGAACACTCCCATTGCTCGCACAAAATAATAATTTACATCTTTCACTTCACTGTGGTGATATGTTTGTGCACTTTCTAATACTTCTTCTTTGGAAAAATATCCTGAATTTAAGGTAAGTTCTATAAACATCAGTGTCATAACTTCATTATTCGAAACATTGTTACGTTTATTAAAGATTGATTCTGCAATTTCCCAATAAGGCTCTGCAAACAAAATACTACTATAGTCTTCTTGTTCAATTACTTCATAACCTTCTTCAAACATACTGTACAAATCATCTAAAGAATAATCATCTTTTAATGTTTTTATCATTTCTATACGCTCAATCATCTTATTCCTAGGAAAGAATGCTTCTTGACCTGTATAAGTAGATTTTCTAATAAACCAATCTTCAGGAATCAGCTTTTTTCGTTTCCAACGATACAACTGACCGTAGCTAATATCACATACTTGTAGCAACTCTTTTTTAGATATTAAATCCTCCATATCATCACCTCAAAAATAGTGTAACATAACATTGTTACGTTAGTAAAGTGATTAAAGTTTCAAAATTTATTTATTTACCCTCTTAATCGCTCACGACAAAATTAGATGAATAACCTATCCTTGAAAATTAAAAACCTCATAATCTTTTCGATTGTGAAAAGATTATGAGGTTTATTTAAATAACTATTATAGTAACTGAAATAGATATATACTAATAAGCACTAGAATACCAAATGCTGCTGTAAAACATGTCACGATTATTATTTTTTCCCTTTTAAATTTCTTCTCATCTCTTGGTGTATGTTGTATTACTTCACCGTTTTCCATATAGTCTAATATTTCTTTATATGTTTGAATATCATACTTCTTCTTCAATCGATCAATTTTATTTGCAAAATAAAATGAAATCATCCACAAAAGTAGCGGAACTAGAAAACCAAACCATCCGTCGCTAAACTTTAATGCTGCGCCAAAAGATACAGCGCTCAATAATGTAAAAAAGCATCATTAAATTTCCATACCTACCCATATTACTGTGATCCACTGCATTTCTCATCATCTTAACATCTCCTTTAACAAGTTGGTCTAAAGAAACGTTAAACAAAGAAGCAAGCTCAATCAAATTATGTAAATCCGGATAACTTCTTTCATTCTCCCAATTCGATATGGTCTGACTTGAAACAAATATCTTTTCTGCTAATTCTGCTTGAGATAAATCGTTCTCTTTTCTGTAATATCTAATTTGATTGCCTACATCCATGTTCAACAGCTCCTTCAAACTAACCGTAACTTGATTAAAGATTTTGTGCTATCTAATATCTTTATAATACAACAGAATAAGGGCTATAAAATGTTTTATAGTCGTTATTTCCTAGGAAATATAATGA
The DNA here is from genome assembly GCF_016865215.1 of Macrococcoides bohemicum. Lineage (NCBI taxonomy): Bacteria > Bacillati > Bacillota > Bacilli > Caryophanales > Staphylococcaceae > Macrococcoides > Macrococcoides bohemicum. The sequence continues at coordinate 68,412 of NZ_CP054482.1, read as the reverse complement.
CTAACTAGCTATCTGTATAAAAATAATTCTTCTTTACTCTAACGTCACGTTATACCTTACGATTTAAGTAAGGAGGTGATGACATGGAATTCTATCAAATGCCGTTGTTTATTAAAATATTGGTGAGAGATATTGAAAAAGCTGAGAAGTGGTATCTTCACACTTTAGGATTTCAAAGTATATTCAAGTTTCGTAATGATAATAATGAAGTTATTATGAATCACTTGCGATTGGAAAAATATCAGGATATCATGCTGATTCAGTCTGATGACTTTAAAAGTGGTAATGGTTGTTTCATAAATATTCTTGTTGATGATATCGAAACAATAGCAAAGTCGATATCCGAGAAGTATGTGTTACAACCGTTAGAACAGATGCCGTGGAATGCGAAGGAAATGACTATCATTGATCCTGATGGTTATCAAGTAACATTAACGGAATCGAATATTAGTGATGAAGATTTTGAGAAATTAATGAATAGTGTTTCTAAAAACTTTTAGAATAAACAGTAGCGATTAGAATTTTAAATCGCTACTGTTCTATATATTACATATTAAACTTATATTCACCCATATTATAAAAATGTTCAGTCTGCCATTTCTGACTAACCATTGCAGTTTTATTCAAATCTTTGACCCATGGCGGATAGACTCTAAAAGCCATTTTGTCTTTTGAATTATCAGCTTTGACAATACCTTTTTCGATTAGAATCGAAACAGGGAAAACAAACTGACCTTCATTATAGTCATCAAGAATATTAATTACAAGGTAATCGCCAATATCATCTTCATTAAAAGGTATATTTTTATTAAGGGAATCTTTCTTCCATATAGCAACGAAATATCCAAGTTTCTTAGGAGTTTTCTTTGCTAATCTAATTTTGAAACTAAATACTTTACATGATAAATTTATACCTTCATATTCTTCATTCCAATCTTCTTGAAATAATAAATTAACTACGAAAGAAATTCCTCCAATCTTATAAGCCGTCGGAGAAATTATTAAATATATTAAATTCTATTTTATTAATCCCTTGTATAACCTTCTTTATCTTTGTTTAAAATCCAATTACCACCGTTCAGATAGCTCGCATAACTTAACCATGAAACATATGGGATCATCAATAATCCTGCTGTTTTTTCAAATTTGTAGAACTTATTAGCTGCAATATTACCTGCGGCTAGTAATACATAACTTTCAAGCAATGATATTTTTCTTAATTTAAAATTGAAATACAATAAAGACCATGCATAATTTAGGCCTAACTGAGTATAATGTACGCTTTTTAGTTCTTTTCTTTCTGCTTTATCTTCCGCTTTTTCATATGCTTTATCATATGCTATACCCATTGATGTATAAAGTATTGGCCATACAATAGGGAAAGCAATAGCTGGTGGTGAATATGGTGGTTTTTTATATTGTTTATAATCATCTTGGGCTTTAGCTGTCAGTCTTCCTATACTTAATCCCCCTGCAAGTGGTAATACTCTTCTCGTTATCTTTTTCAAATCAGTCATCATGTTTTCCCCCCTCATTTTTAATATATCGTTAGTCCATAAAATTCTTTTATCAATATTTATTTATAAATTTCCTGTTTTTTAAAATACTTAGTTTTGCTTTACATTAGTTTAATTCATACTTAACATTCTGAAAAAGTACTATATTTAAATTTCGTATTTGTTGTTATTGATGGTTATAATATCTAAAAATCATAAAACGCTTTACAGATTAAACAGTGGCAGTAACTCCACCATCAATCACAAATTCTGATCCTGTAGAGTATCTAGCTTCGTCAGATGCTAAGAAGATAATCATATGAGACACTTCTTTAGCTTCAGCAACACGGCGCATAGGAATAGTTTGTTTAAATTTCTCTACCGCTTCTTTTACACCAGGTTGCTCAAGCATCTGTGTATGAATTACACCTGGATGCACAGAATTTACTGTAATATTATAAGGTGAAAGTTCTCTTGCCGCTGCTTTTGTCATACCTCTGACTGCAAATTTAGTATCCGTATAACCTATTGCTCCGCCTACTAAGCCATTCATCGATGAAATATTAATGATTGTACCTGACTTTTGCGTTTTCATAATTTCTGAAACATATTTAATACCTAAAAAAACAGAGACTTGATTGATATTGATAATCTTCATATAATCTTCTAAAGTAATCTCATCAATCTTCATATTATATGTAATACCTGCATTGTTTACTAAAACATCAATGCGTCCCCACTTATCATATGTTTCCTTAATCACACGTTTCCAATCTTCTTCATCAGCAACATTATGCTTTATAAACAATGCTTTCTCACCTAATTGTTTAGCAACTTCATTTCCTTTTTCTTCATTAATATCTGTAATAACAACTTTAGCTCCTTCTGCAATCGCACATTCTGCATGAACTTTTCCCATACCTTGTGCAGCGCCTGTAATTATCATCACTTTATCTTTTATTCGTTCCATTATAACTCCTCCTTATATTTCATCTATTGAATCAACATGATTCAATAGTTTCTTTTGTATTTCTTTCATCAGTGTTAATTCTTCATCAGTTAGAACGCTATAAACTGCATTACGAACTTTTTCTCCTGTAATTTCCGCTTCTTTTAAAAGTGAAATTCCAGATGGTGTAATATTCAGCAATATAACACGACGATCAATTAGTTGAGGTACTCTATTGATATATTCCATTTTTACCAACTTATTAGTCATTGTTGTAATAGCACCATCTGTGAAGCCTAGTGCTTTAGCTATCGTTGATGGCTGAGATGCACCATTACATTTAATATATTCAAGTAAAATAATTTGAGAAATATTCACTTTATGGTTGAATTGCTTTAAGAATAGCGACATCATTTTGTAACTTAACTGATTTCCATCATGTACAAACTCAAAGAAATTGGATTGTTTCATATAGTCACCTCTATCTTTATTTTAACATTAAATATTTTAGCATTAAACTATTATGTTAAAATAAAATGCTAACTGATAAACAGTGAACATTTTAAATTTAAAGATATTGGGCAAGTTTTGTCGTCATGACTTCAAAATTCTCATAGAGTATAGCCATATAAACGCTCCTCTTCTCTTTAATAGAACCTTTCACCTTTCTTGGTATACATCGCTGCAGCACCTCCCCATCCTTTAGGGAAACGTTTAATAATAAAAGATTTAGCTTCATCAAATAATTTTTGTTCGATACTCATATTATGCTCTCCTATTCTTTGATAGCTATTTGAACAATATGTTGTAACCCGTTCTTTTCAAATACTTTATGTTTCTTCATCCCAATTTTTGATGCTACTTTTTGAGATGGCAAGTTATCTATAGTTGAATATGAATATATCTTTTCAAACCCCAAAACATTAAAAGCATATTCCATACATGCATTTGCCGCTTCTGAGGCATAACCTTTGTTACAGTATTCTTTGATAATATGAAATCCAATCTCAGGTAGTACCTCTCCATCAATATTTTGCATCGTTATACCACAGTCACCTAAAAAAGTTCCATCTTCTTTCAGAATAATCGCCCATAGACCACAATTATATGTAGCATAATTTTCGATATTCCACTTAATCCATTCTTCAACCTCATGCTCATTAAACGGATGACCATAGTGTTGCATAGACTCAGAATCAGATAATACTTTAGAAAGATTAAATTTATCTTCTTTTCGAAGTTCCCTTAAAATTAAACGGTCTGTTTCTAGTATCGTCATAAAAATCACACTCTCTATTTCAATAATTTATGTAAAGTGTACTCAAAAAACGTTATTGAAGATTGTTAAAAACCTCATCATTTATGATAACTTTCAGCGTATCGGTTAAGAGTGCGGTTTATTATAATTAAAGTCGATATCAAAATGATGATATCGACTATGATTTTATATTTTATACAACTGTTCAAGTTCGTTCTTTACCTTATTTCTAATTTCATCATGTTTATCAGGATCGTAAGCCGTTTCTTCATTCGACCAATTGGAAGCATCATACGCCCACACTGGCATATACTTCACCGACTCATCTTCCCACTCATATCTTGGAAACAAATGTGCATGAAGAAAATGATCTTTGTTACCTAATATTTCGTAATTCACTCTTGTCGGATTCAATGCTTTCATCATCGCATCGCCTACTAAGCTCATATCTAATAAATAATCTTGACGTTCTTCTATGGTAAGATCATTCAATAATCTTACCTCTCTTTTAGGAAGCAATACACAATAGCCTGGAAGAAATTGTACATCACCAAACACAACATAGCTTCCTTTCAGTTCTTTTATTACCATTGGATTCGTACCATTCTTAGCTGATAGAATTCTATTTTCTTTCCAGTTCATTTTCTTCCTCCTATGTATTAACAACTACGCTTAGAAAACTAAATATTCAGTTAATTATACCATAGCCTTAATATTAATTTATACCATCTATTTATTGTTGTTCAAGCGAATCCAACTAATATTATGATTATTTTATAATTCACTCTTTACTTTAACGTCACGTCATACCTTAGGATTAAAGTAAGGAGGTGATAACATGGAATTCTATCAAATGCCATTGTTTAATAAATTGTTGGTGAGAGATATTGAAAAAGCTGAGAAGTGGTATCTTCACACTTTAGGATTTAGAAGTGTTTTCAAGTTTCGTAATGAGAATAATGAAGTGATAATGAATCATTTAAGACTGAAAAAATATCAAGATATTATGTTGATTCAGTCTGAAGATTTTAAAAGCGGAAATGGTTGTTTCATTAATATTCTTGTTGATGATATCGAAACAATTGCAAATTCGATATCTAAGAAGTATATATTACAACCGTTAGAACAAATGCCATGGAATGCGATGGAATTGACAATTGTAGATCCCGATGGTTATCAAATAACATTAACGGAATCGAATATTAAAGATGAGGATTTTGAGAAATTAATGAATAGTGCTTCTAAAAACTTTTAAAATAAACAGTAGCGATTAGAATTTTAAATGGGCATGTAAAATAAACTGTGTAAGTAGAGTGCGTATGACTCTGCTTCGCAGTTTATTTTACATTCCCTTCTCACTTAGTTTGAGAAGTCAGCTTTAATAAAATACTGTAACCTTAATTATCAAGTTTTTCTAATAAAGTTTTTAACTTTTTTATTTCATCATCTGTCAGTTTTTCTTGTTTCGCAAAATTCATTACGAGATTAGTTAATGCACCATCATATAATTTATTTAAAAATGTATTAGTAGTATTTTTTTTATAAGAGCTTTCTTTAACTAAAGGTTTATAAACATACACTTTACTATTTTTTTCTTTTAATAAAAAGTTTTTATCTACTAATCTATTAATTAAAGTTCGTATTGTTTTAGGGCTCCATTGATTATCATTACTTAAGTAATCTATAATTTGATTAGCAGATAAACCTTCTTTATTGGCCCAAATTACTTGCATAACGGTCAATTCACTTGCTGGAATCTCGTGATTTTTATTCATATTTACATACATCCTTACTTATTTAATTTTCCCACTGTTTATTATATCTTCAGTTATTATTTTTGCAGTTTTGCCATTGGCATCGTTATTCTTTTTAACTAATGTTGCAAAAACATATTGTTGATTGTTTTTTTCAAAACCACCAACATACCATCCTTTAATTTCGTGGTTATTTATTATTGCAGTACCTGTTTTTCCCCAAGATTTATTATCGTTATTAGAAAGACTTTTTATAATATAGTTGGTATATTTTTTTGAAAAAATACCATGGTTTTGTTGTAGGTTTTTCATTATCATTGCTTGCTCAATAGGTGAAATTTTCAAACTGGATTCTAACCAATAAGGTCGGTTTTGGCCAGAAATATCTTGATTTCCATAATTAACTTCATTTAAATATGATAATAATTTCTTCTTAGAAATATTTTTATCTAGAGATTCAAAATACCAATTCACAGAATCTTGTAATGCTGTTTTTAATGAATGATCTTTATTCCATTCATTAATAGACGTATCAACACCATCCCATTTTTTTGTATTATTGGTCGTAGAAATGGTTTTATTATTTAGATGTATAATACTATCAATTATTTTATAAGTTGAATCTGGTGAAGTTCTTTCTAATGCTAACTCTTTATTATAAATATACATACTATCATTTTTTAAATTATACATTACAAAAGTACCATTAAAATCTTTAAAATGCACTTTTAAATCTACAGTATGATAATTCATTTCGTTAAGTTTTTTTTCCGGATAATAACTTATTGTATCATTGTATGCAAATAGAGACTTAATAGAAGTAATTAGGGAAATAATCACCAAAAGAAATAAAATTCTTATTTTAATAGGGATAGATTTAAATGTATCATTACTAATTAATTTTATTCTTTTTGTAAGTACTTTGGCAGGTTTACTGAATGTTAACAGAGCGTAATCATTCTTAGTTTTTGAACCAATTTTTAAAAGCGTTAATCCATATAATTTTCTTTCAGATTTAGTAGCATTATGAAGTACTTCTCTATCACAGGCAGTTTCTATATCATTAATAAAGTTTTTAGCAGAAAAATGTATAAAGGGGTTATACCAAAAAATAATTTTAAAAATATTGAAAAAATAGCATTTAAAAATATCATTTCTTTTTATATGTGTTATTTCATGCGTAATAATCATTTTAATTTCCTCATTTGTCATTTTAGTTAGCACATCATCTGGTATAACAATATAATGTTTACCTAACCAGATTGTAAATGGAACTGATATATGAGATGATATTAAAATTTCATAGGACATATTTTTAATAATTTGAGTTGACCTTTTACTGTATTTTATTGTGTTAATAAGCTTGTATACTATAAACAGATAATAACAAGTGAAAAGGAATATTCCCACAATCCAAATAGTATTCAAAATAACATCCCAATTATCGCTAGTCGATGATAATGAAATAGCAAGGTCTTTCGCATGATTATAAGATGTGTATAATTCATTTGATGCAACCGTATTCGAATTCGTTTTATCTATAGAATTATTATTGAAAAATGAAAAATTATAATTAATTAATGGAATAAACATACTTATTAATATAATTAACCAGGGAAATATACTAAAATCTATTATTTTTAATTGATTAAGAATGAACTTATATAGTTTTATCAAAAGAAAAGAAATTCCACTGAGAAGAATGCTAATTAAAATATAATTCATATTACACCTCCAATTCTATTATATCATGTATATATTTTTAAATTACATTTGTAATTTAATATAAATATTAAATTACAGTACTAAATGATTTAGTATATATTTGTCATGGTATTACATTTGTGATATATTACAAATGTAATATATCACAAATGTAATACTTGATGGAGGAAATTATGAAGAATATAAAAAGTAAAATAATAATAGTTTGTAGCCTATGTCTTATATCATTTTTCTTATATAATTTATTGAAAGAAAATGAAATTGATAAAATATTTTCTTCAATTGAAAATCGAAATGTAGATGAAATAAATGAGAATATTACTTTTTTATCAAGAAATACTTTTAGTAAAAAACAAAGATACGATAGAATGCATCATATTGATAATTCTCTAGGCATAAAAAAAGTAAAAATAACTGATATAAAGTTATTAGAAGAAATTGTAGACACTCGAAAATATAGTGCTAATATGCACTATGATTCTAAATTCGGTAAATTCACAAAAAAAGGTTATTTTGAGTTTGAAAAAAATGGTGAGAGTAAACGTTGGGAATTGAACTGGACACCAGAGGTTATAATTCCAGGACTTACAGCAACTAATGAAGTACGAGTAGAAGAATTGAAATCAAGTAGAGGTGAAATTGTAGATAGAAATGGAATTCCTTTAGCGATAGATGGTGAACATTATCAGGTAGGAATTGATCCTAAAAATTATAATAAGAAGGATAGTAAACAAATAGCTAAGTTATTAAATATAAATGAGAGTACTTTAAAGAACATATTAAAACAATCATGGGTTAAAGATGGAGTATTTGTTCCAATCAAATCATATGTAGAATTAAGTGATGAAATTAAAAATAAAATACCTGAATACGGATTATCTGTAAATAAAATAAAAGGTAGAACTTATCCATTAAAAGAAGCAAGTGCTCATTTGTTAGGTTATATTGGTGAAATAAATGCAGATGAGCTTAATGATCCAAAATTTAAAGGATATGATTCTCATTCAATTGTTGGTAAAACTGGTATTGAATATATGTACGATAAAGAATTACAAAACAGAGATGGTTTAATAGTATATATTACTGATGATGATGGTTTAACAGGTTCAAAAGAAATATTAGTTCATAAGAAACCTAAAAATGGAAAAAAGATAGTTTTATCGATAGATAGTAGAGTTCAAAATAGTATTTACAATCATTTAAAAGATGATAATGGATCTGGTACTGCTATGAATCCCAAAACAGGAGAATTATTAGCTTTAGTAAGCTATCCATCATTTAATCCTTATGATTTTATGTTTGGTATTTCAAATAAAAAATATCAGGCCTTATTAAATGATAAAAAGGCTCCGCTTTTAAATAAATTTCAAGAATTAACTTCTCCAGGTTCTACTCAAAAATTGCTAACTTCTATAATAGGTTTAAATAATGGGGTTATAAATGAAAGCAAAAGTTATGAAATAAATGGTAAAGGATGGAGAAAAGATGGGAGCTGGGGAGGATATAAAGTAACAAGATTTGAAGTTGTCAATGGAAGAATTGATTTAGAGAAAGCTATAGCACATTCAGACAATATCTTTTTTGCTAGAACAACCCTAGAAATGGGTGGGAAAAAATTTGTAAGGGGAATGAAGGATTTAGGTGTAGGAGAAGAAACGCCTTCGGATTACCCTGTTCAGACTGGCCAAATAGCGAATAAAATTAATCTAGAAAGAAATTTGAATAATGATATATTGTTAGCAGACTCAGGTTATGGACAAGGTGAAATATTGGTGAATCCAATTCATATTTTATCTATATATAGTTCATTAGTAAATGAAGGGAATATGATGGCACCTAAATTAAATATGGAACATAAAAGCAAAGTATGGAAAAAACATATTACATCACAAAAAAATATTGATATATTAACAAGTAGTATGAGAAAAGTTGTTACAGGCACTCATAAATTAGATACCGAAAGAAATTATGCTAACTTTGCTGGAAAAACTGGTACAGCAGAATTAAAAATGACTCAGAATGAAGGATTAGGTACACAAATTGGATGGTTTGTGGGTTATGATCAACAAAATCCAAATATGATGTTAGCTATAAATGTTAAAAATGTTGAAGACAAAGGTATGTCTAGCTATAATGCACAAAAATTTGCGCAAGTAATGGATGATTTATATGAACATGGAGCTAGGACTTATGAACCAGACTCAGAATAAAAATATACTCAATGTATTAGTATTTACATTGATGTCATTATTATTTACTAATTTATTAATAAATTATATAAGGTTGTTTGACGAATCTAAAAATGGCTCGATACTATCTTCACTAAACATGATTAATGAAATAATAATATTTATCCCTCTGATTCTAGGTGTAATTTTTATCTGCAATTCTAATAATGTAAAAGAGTTGAAGAAATATGTAATATATAACTTTTTTACTTTTGTAGCAAGTTTTATATTAAAAAATCTGATGTTATTGTGCAATGAGAATCTAAATATAATAGATGTACCAGATATATTCTACTATGTATTGGTTGTGTATAGTATTATTATATTGCCTGCATCATTTTTCTATTTTCTATGTGCTCTTATAAAATTTTTAATAATAATAATACAAAATAAATGAAAATTTAACTTTTTATCGAATATAAGTATATAGTCGTTTATAAGGAGTGTTTGATTTGATTGTAATAAAATTCTTCTTAGTTAGTGATAATATAGAATGATTTATAATTATAGCTTATTCAAAAACTCTATCCACATCTTTTGGATAGAGTTTTATTATTGCAAAATGGAATGTCAACAGTTTTTTAGACACTTTTCATGTGTAAATCTTTAAACGCCACTGGCGTTAAATACTGTAATGAAGAATGTGGTCTAAAATTGTTGTACCAATTTACATAATCAAATAATTGTGTTTCTAACTGTTCTAAGCTTTCAAATTTCATCTGTTTTACAAGTTCGGTTTTCAGTGCTTTCATCGTTGCTTCTGCAACTGCATTATCATAAGGACAACCTTTAGTACTTAATGAACGCTCGATTTCAAAAGTCTTTAATACTTCATCTATCAATTTGTTATCAAATTCTTTACCTCTATCTGTATGAAATAGTGTGATTTGTTTTAAGTTATGATTAATTTTACTAATTGCCTTCACCACTAAATTTGCATCCTTATTTTTACCTGCACTGTAACCAACAATTTCTCTATTGAAGAGATCAATAAATAAACATATGTAATGCCATGTATTTTCTACTCTTACATAAGTTAAATCACTTACCAATGCCTCCATGGGTTGTTCTCTATTAAAAGTACGATTTAAATGATTTTTAATTCGTTTTTCATTCGTTTCTTTTGGATGATGTTTATATTTAGCTTTCGTATAAACTGAAACTAGATTGTATTTTTTCATGATACGACCAATCTTTCTTCTGGATACAGTGAGACCTTTGTTATTTAAATTATTCTTAATTCGTCTTGTACCAAAGCTTTTTCTATTCGAATTAAACGTATCTATAATAATATTTTCTAATTCTAAATCATCATCTTTTTGGTTTGTAGTATTTCTTTTTATTGATTCATAATAAGTGCTTCTTGGTATTTTCAGGACTTTACACATTGCTGATACTGAATATTGATGCGCATTCTTTTGAATGATTTCTATTTTCGTCCCATGATCAGCGCTGCTTGCTTTAAAATATCATTCTCCATTTTTAAATGTTGAACTTCTTTGCGTAATTTAATCAGCTCTTTTTCATCATCTGATAAGTTATCTTGGTGATTGAATGAACCGGTGTTTTGATGTTGCTTTATCCATTTTCCTAACGCCGAAGGTGTTAAATCATACTCGCGTACAATTTCATTTCTAGGTTTACCATTTTCATATAGTCTAACCATTTGTAATTTAAACTCTGAACTAAAATGTTCTTCTTTCTCTTGCCATAATAAAATCGCCTACTTTCTTAAATTAACAATATCTATTCTCATAGAATTTGTCCAATTAAGTGTAGACGATTCACCTCTTCTGTAATCATATAAATACTTAGAATCAGGTAATGGGATATTATGTACCTCTATGACTTTCTTCAGGTTAGTAAACTCGATATTATGTTCCTTAGCAAACGCAGTTCGTGATTTTGTCCATAGCTCCTTATAAATATCAAAGCGATTCATTTCCATATTCAACACCCCTAACATATTGTAGTATTACAATAAATGTAGCATGTGAATATATAAAAAGTCGAACTGCAACTGAATGCAGTTCGACGAATAGTTATATCTTTTTAAGTTAACAGTTACCTGCCATAGAAATGAACAAGCATTCCCGGTTTCTAAAATTTAATATCATCAATATTTCTTTTTAGGGCTTCTTCAAACTCATTAACTCTTGTTTTTCTTTTCTTTTGTTCTTCTAATTTTTTCTCTATCATTCTCTTATACTCTGCATTGGCATCTTCCACGCACATAATAAGTGTATCACGATGATAATTTTTTACTTCTTCAATTGTTGTTCCGTCTAAAATAATTTTATCACCAACAACTCGTGCTTTCCGAACCTATGCATTGTTGACCAAACCCTTGGATTATCCCATTTATAAATAAAAATTTCGCTCCACTCATGATTAGGAGTTTGATTTAATAAAAATGGTACGCTGTATAAGGCAGAACCTCTAGTACCATCCATTTTAGGAACCGTTACTTCCTCCTGTTTTATTCCTAAAATCTTGATTTCATCATAGTTATTCGTAATAGTTTTAGGTTCTGCTAAACGATCAAAGACACTCTTAGTTTTCTCTTTAGTTTTCTTTTTATGTCCTACTATTGTTGCCAACAAGTCGTTCATTTCATTATTGAATTGCTTAGATTCTTTATCATAGTATAGAGCAGTCCAAACTCTACCTTTAAGAAAATTAGGTATAGAATCTTTGTCAGGTTCATTCAATAATATAGGCAAAAATCTATCTTCACCAACGTTTCTTAAGATTTCATCTGACATTAATCTTGCTTCGTAGCCACTCCCGCCCACTCTTTTATCTGTATTTTCTTTATAACGTTTGCTACAAATTACAAGTACAAAGTCTGATTGCTGAATGCTCTGCTCCATAAAATGTGGTAATTCTTTACCTTTACTTACATCCCATTTATCAAATACTACCTCGAGCTCTTTATACTCCTCCAACATTTCCGCTAAATCAACTACTTTTTTATCCTCATTTTCGTCCCATGCATATGAAATAAATATCTTTTTCTTCATCTTTTTCCCTCTCTTATTATTAATTCAATAAGTTAATATTTGTAATGATTATTTTCAATTCTATTATCTCACAATCACGCTTATTTGATATGATTATAATACTTAACTTGAAGAGGAGCAGTGATTATGTCGCAAATAAAACTGAATGTTTTACTTGGCTTTACAGAAGAAGAAATGAATCATGTGAAAATCAAATTCAACCAATCAAATGGTTTTGTTGATCCTAAGGACGTTTTTATAAAGATTTACATCAAGAGTTAGTCGTTCAACAGATATTACCTTCAATTTATGACGGTGATGAGTTCCCCGGTTATGATAAGGTTAAGCTATCCTATCAACAACTCGCAACAATTATTCATCGTGGCAAACGGGACTGGATTGCTACTCTTGAAAATCAAAAAGCAGTCTATCTCATCACAGATAAAAGCAATGGTAAGTTATACGTTGGTTCAGCAACGAGTATGAGCAAGATGTTACTTACAAGATGGTCTAACTATGTAGCTAATGGTCATGGTGGTAATAAAGAGCTTGTAACGTTAGTTGAAGAAAGGGGCTTTGATTATGTTAAGGTAAATTTTCAATATAAAGTGCTTGAGAACTACAATGGCAAGGTCGATGATAAGTTAGTACTTCAAAGGGAGTCGTACTCGGAGGAAGCTTTGCAAAGTCGACAGTTTGGATATAATTCGAATTAAGGAGGAAACATTTAATGGTAGTAGTAAAATATGAAGGATCATTAGAGACCTTGTCTTTTTTTTCTGATGCAATAAATAATGTATTAAATCAACTTAAAGACAATGATGAAATTCTTCTTACTCATCAGTATACATTTGATGATAATAATAGCATTTTTATTGATTTGACGGATTTCATTATGATTAAAGACACAACAAACTTTAGGACTGCATATAGTTATCTTGTAAACACAATTACCAACACATTGTTCAAATATATAATAGAGAATTATAAACTTAAAAGTTCTATTGATAATGATGAATTCACATATCAACTTTCAGAAGGTCAAGATTTGTATAATTACTTATCAAACAGTATAAAAAAAGAAATATCAATGACCAAGAATTCTGAAAATTCAGAAAAAATTTATAATTTAGCAGTGTCAGATAATTTCATAAATGAGGATGAAAATTCCGAAGAAAACTTTATTAAAGGTAGTATTTATCCTAACAATGACTTTAAAAATTTTAAGAAAAATGAAATATTAGAAAAAACAGAGGAAATCACTTCTCATCTAGAAGTTCCAAATGGAGAAATAAAATCAAATATAAAGATTCTAAGTAGAACTAAATCAGTGAATACACAAGATTTTAAACCATACTTTAAGAGTTTAGGGTATTTACACAATTTGAATGCACAAGATTATTCAAACCATAGATTCAGTGTCACTGATATTGTAGAAAGTTATTCACGTACTATACAAAAGAAAAACTTATTATCAGAAGGCGATTATCGCGTACTAAGATTAGACTCTCATTCAGAAATAACTGACTTCTTGAGAAAAAAGACTAAAAACAAAGGGAAAGGACAAAAGTCATATACTTTAGTAGAGGTCATTTCTATAGTTGCCCATTTTTATTTAGTAAAAGAACATAAAGAAGACTTAAAGAACAATGCATACTATCGACTTGTGTGTTCTAATCATAAATATTCATTAAGTGATGTTCTTGCACATAACTATTTGAAAAGCAATATTAGTCCGTATAGTTTGTTTGATTTCATGTGCAACAACAAAAATAAGAGTACCCTCAACAATGATCGCAGCAAACTAAATCAATTTATTATTGATTTAGTTGCAAATTATATGATTATTAAACATAAAGGAAGTACTATCATAAATTCAAATGATGTTTTCGCATATAAAACCTTAGATTGTTACTTTAATATAAGCTTCACATATTTACTCGAATTCTATAGTAATAAGTTACAGTTACTAACTTTAAAATTGATAGAAGCTCATAATAAAAATGACGATTATAAAAACTATCAGTCCCCTTCACTCGATATTGTATTAAATTTATTAGATAAAATAATAGCCAAAGTTAAACATTTAACAAAAAATAGTTTAAAAACATCAATAGATATCTCCTCTAATTCAGTTATGGAGACACTACAAAGCTTCTATAACTTAAATAATCTTGATAATTTAAATCATTCTTATTTAATGACAAATCACTTCTCTATCTATCCAAATAGAGCTTCTTTAAACTAAATACCTAATTATTCTTAAGTACGATGCTTAAATTAAGTATCGTATTTTTTTTTAGTTTTTTTTTGGAAATTTTTATTAAAGCTGAGCCCTCTGTATCATAGTCATTAGCAAAATTATATGTAACTAAAGGATGACTTGAGAAAGTCTTGAGAAAGCCTTTAGAACACTGTTTTACGACAATATATAAAAAATATATATAAAACATATAAAAAGTATCACTTTACTTTACAATCTAATTACCTAAGAAAGGGGGGCATTCAGATGTTCTTTCACAAATCAAATCAACAAAAAAAGTTGTACAAAGCAGTAGTTGCACAAGCTTTTAGACAACCTAAAGGTAAAGCATTTACTTACAACGATTTAGTTGTAAAAACGGGTTTAACTAGCATATCAACAAATGACCAACGTGAAGTTGGTAGAAGATTTGCTTATTTGGTAAAGCATGCAAACCTTCCATTTGCAATTATTGATTCTCAACAAAAGCCAATACTGTATCTAAGATTATGATATCCATTTCCCAATTCTCTGTTCCTCTTGTCTGTACTTTGAAAATTGAATATGAACTGTTATCTTGCTAAATCATCTGTATATGGTATCTGAAGAAATTAGTCGTAACTATTTACTTTCGTGCAAAATCGATTTGACGAGAGTTAGTCAAATGGTTAAAGCATTGGAAGTCTTAGAATATGACTCCTTCTGGTCTGTTCTTGATGGACTGAACAGCATTATGATTTGCATTGACTTTGATTGGTCGGATTATCAATTACATGTTACAACATCGAAATCAGTCAACTTTGCTTAGACGTAGTATATCAACACTATAAAGTTCAGATTAATAGACTTAATACCCTATATTTGTGATAAACATGAGGTAATAAATTTTGGTTATTCGAAAATTTAAGCGCGTTCAAAGATTTATATTTATTAATCAGGTCAGTTTCAGTGTTTTACAACTTCAATTCTTACTTAAAAGAGTAAGTAGTACGATTCAAACAATTTTCAGAAAAGGATGATTAAATTTGCGAAATTATTTATGGAAAGATGATAAATTCACCGTTGTAACGGGACTTAGTAAGGTTGAGTTCGGTGAAAGTACGGAAATAGTGGAAATTAATTTTACTGCAAAAAGAGAAATGTCAGTAAAAGCTTACGATTTAGTGAAAGACATGATTGATTATGTCGATAAATTACCTAGAGATACACATTTTTTCTTAGATGATGTGCTATGTGCTACATGTGTAGAAGCGTATGCTGAGGCTTATGATGAGTACGTATCTGAGATACTTGATGCTTTTTACTTATATATGATGGCCAATTTAAATTGTGAGTTTGTTAGTAACCCAAGTGAATTGGTTGAGGCGGATCTCTTCTACAAATATTAATTTTCATTACAACAAGGAGTATCTCTTATGATTCAAAATATTTTATTGGTACCTACTAGCATTAGGGATGATGACTTAAAAGGTCATCTCCCGGCGTTATTAAATGCGAATAAAGCGTTTCATTTACTATATGTATTAGAACAGTCGTTTTGTAGCGAAGTGTTATCAACACTTACTGAAAGTTGTGTTTATATCGATTTCAAATGGTTGATAGACCAACATCATGAATATCACCAATTCTTAGACACATTACAAGTTCAAATTCCATCGTTAACACACTGCGATCACGTGGATTTAAAAAGACAAATTTTGAAGTTGTTAGAAGAAGATGGTTTAGAGGTAACTACTGATTTACATTTATTAAAACAGTACAGTACTCAGCATCATCTTTATATGCAGCTTTATCAACTGATTAAGAAGCAAAACTTCTATAAGCAGTGGGTTATGAAACTACAACCGTATAAGACTGAGGATTCAAAAAGGCTTAGATTACACGGTACTTGGCGTTCAAGCACCTCTTATACAGGTAGAATCACAGCTTCCAAAGTAAACTTAACGGCACTGCCAAATGCGATGAAGCCTTATATTGTACCTTCATCTCAAGCATCGACAATATGGTCAGTCGACTTTAACAATGCTGAACTTCGTTGCGTAGCTTATTTGTCGCAGGACAAACAGCTACTTGATGATTTAACGAACGATATTGATGTTCATTCTGTTATAGGTTCAATGATCGGTATGGTTATTAATCAAGCAATACCGAACAATGATTTACGTAAAACAGCAAAAACGTTCATATTTGCAATGTTATATGGTGCAGGTGATACAACGTTGTGCAATATCCTTGTGAAGAACGGCGTTTGTGCAACTGTATATGATGTCAAACGACTGAAACAGTTCATTTACGAAAGGTACAATTTTTTAAAAACGTACTTTGAGCAAACTGTGAAAAGGGAATGGGTGGATACATTTTATGGTCCTATCTACCCTTTAGTCCCTATGTCAGAACCACAAAAGAAAAATTTTGCATTTCAATCAATGATTGCATCAGCTTTAAAGTTACTTGCGATTACTTGCGTTAGACAGAATCTGGAAGTTATCAATTTAATACATGATGAAGTTTGGGTCCAAGTGCCTAATTCGAATGAAGCACTATGGCAAGAACAATTAAAAAAACAATTCACAAAAATAATATTAAAAGAGCATCCTAGTTTCCCTATTAACGGGTTTTTAAAGGTGGACAAATTGGAGGATAAATATAATGCACAACAATAAAAAATTTAACAACAACTTTATCAAAAATCCGGTACCATACGGTACAGTATATTTTAAAATAAATCAGGCTGTTTCAAATACCATCGACACTAGTAATGGTGTGGCCGATGTTTTTAATTTACACATTACACTTACTAATATTCAAACTGGTGAAACTAAAGTTTTAAAAAGCTACAACTTGTTCGTGAGTGACCAGTCGCACTCGGTATTTGCCCAATTCTTATATGAATTTTTAGAAAAGATTAACGACGATGGTTTCTCATCAGCTAGTGAATTGATTGGTATCACAGGGGAAGTGAATTATTTCCAAAATAAGCATGGGTATGATGACTTAAATAATTGGAATTTTAACATTCCCTCAGCAACTGCTCAGAAACAACTGCTGCAACACATTGCCAACAATACAAGTTTACCAATGAAAAAACCGAAGAATCCATATAATCCATTCGAACAGCAATCACAACTTCAAACAAATAGCGTGCAGTATGATGCATCTGATCAAGATGAGTTTCCAAATTACATGGGATCAAACGCCTACAATCCAACGTTTGATACGGATGCAAATATTCCAGAAAATCCATACATTCCGTACGAAGATGACTTGTACTAAGGAGGAATAATAATGATTTTTATTGACAATAAAACTAATTTAAGTTTAATTCGTGATTATGTAAATACTGATAGCGCATATGACATGATACAAACA
Source organism: Macrococcoides bohemicum (assembly GCF_016865215.1). NCBI lineage: Bacteria > Bacillati > Bacillota > Bacilli > Caryophanales > Staphylococcaceae > Macrococcoides > Macrococcoides bohemicum. Next base: position 50,389 of record NZ_CP054482.1, on the reverse strand, counting down.
GAGGTCGACCTGACCTCTGTACTTGCATCATACTCACCATCGGTAGCTAGTGGAGTATTTAAAAATAATTGCTTCCCAATTGAAGTTTTTATCCCTTTCATGCTATCTAAAGGAAAAAATACAAATGCACAACCAATCAGAACGGAGATTAAGTCTATTTTGATTCGTAAACTGACTTATCATTCTAAAAATGATGGATCGCTCAAGGTTAATACGACTGCAACTGCAAATTTCGTACGCAAGCTGTTTAGAATATGCCTCATTCAGCAAACAAACAAACTGCTCATCTATAACACGGCTAGAGGATATTGGCACGAATATTTAACAATTTTAGAACGCTTCATTTATGAGTTAGTATCGACGACTCTAAACCTTAAATGGACTATAGCATTGCAAGATGCTGTATTACGAGAAGTTAATAAAAAAGTTCCAATTGTTAATAATAACGATTTAAATGTTAAAGGATTTCCTTTCAGGAATGTTACTTTGGATTACACAACAAACAAAATAGTGGATCATAATCCAAAACATTATTCAACGATACATTCTGATGTCACGTATGATCCAAATGCTAAATGTCCGGTATTTATGGGAAATATGAATATTTGGTTTGCTGGTGACCCTCAAACACAACTTTTTGTACAAGAATGGTTTGGATACGTATTGTCCGGTAGTTTTAAAGCGAACGCTTTCTTACTTGTCTACAGTGAAGGTGGAGAAGGTAAGTCTACTCTGTTTGGTATTCTTGAAAAGCTTATTGGAGGTGTGAATACCACGTCCACTCCTCTAAGCAATTTAAACACTCAATTTGGTTTAGAGCCGTTAGTAGGAAAAAAGCTTAATTTATCTACTGAAAATAGTAATGGTGCTTTTGATACAGCAAAATTAAAAGCAATTACAGCCGGGGAAAAAATTACAGTTAATCGTAAGAATATACCCGAATGTGAGATGGTTTTACCCATCAAAATGATTTATTTATTAAATGATCTACCAACTATTACTGATAAGAGCGTTGGTTTTGCAAGGAGATTAATCATATTGCCTTTTCTAAACAAGATCCCCGTCTCTAAACAAGACAAAAATCTATCAAAAAAACTTAACTATGAAATGAGCGGCATACTTAACTGGGCACTGAATGGTTTAAATCGATTAGAAAATAATGGATATAATTTCACCATTTCATCTTCAATGCAAAAAATTAGAAATAGATATCTTTCTGAAGAAGATGTAATGACTAAGTTTATCAAATCAAAAATACAAGTATGTCCTGGAAATTCTGAGTACTGCAGCGATGTGATTGATAGTTTCGAAAGTTGGACTATGCTACATGGATATACAGTTGCTTTCACCTCTCAAAAATCGTTCTGGAAAGCTTTCGAACCTATCGCATTAACTTTAGGAATTCCGTATGATAGATACAGAAAAAGCGGGTATTCGGCTTTAAAAGGAATCAAAATAGTTTAGTGATATTAGTGCATATAGGGCATATTTTTAAATTGGATAAGCGAAAGTGAGGACCCCAAAATATGGATGAATTGATTGAATTAATTACGTCACTCGTTCTCGAAGAACTGGAACGTGACTAACACCCTAGCCTAACGACAATTATTCGTTAGGCTTTAATTTAATCGTTTAAATCCATTTCAAGAATATATTATCACTTCGGAGGTGTTTAAAGTGAAGGTACTCGCATACACACGCGTAAGTACAACAAAACAACAATCTTTAGAAGCACAGAAAGATGCAATTATTCAAATGGCAGTACGTGAAGGTATATCTGTTGATGATATAGGCTTCTACTCGGATACAGGTTCAGGCAGCAATGATAAACGAACACAGTATCAAACAATGTTAAGACAACTACAGGATGATTCCGAAGTAAAGACCGTACTGGTTTACCGACTAAACCGCATCGGAAGAAACTTAAAACATACGCTAGAATTCCTAGATGTATGTCAAAATAAGCGTATTAAAGTCATAAGCGTTTCGGATGGTATCTTTGATTTGTCGAAAGCCTTCGATCGATTCAAATTACAGGTTATCTCAGCACTTGCTGAAATGGAATTAGATAACATATCTACATTTGTGAGGAACGGTAACTTACAAAAAGTTCGTGAGGGACAGATGATCAGTACAAATGCCCCCTTCGGCTATATTTATAAAGATGGAAGATACATCATCCATGAAGATGAAGCTAAGACAGTTAAGTTCATTTACGAGCGTTACATTCAAGGTAAAGGATACAAAGCAATCAGCAAAGAATTGCAACAAAACGGTACCTTAATACCAGAATATCAAGTGCGTAATATATTGCTTAACCCGTCCTACACAGGTGTGATGAAGACACCTTACGGAATTGAATTAAACGGGTTATATAGACCAATTATCAGCCAAACCACATTTAAAGAAGCGACTAGCATAAGAAATCGTAAAAGAATAGCAACGCATCAGACAAAAAGTCAGTTAAAGAAGTTCTTAAAGTGTCCATGTTGTGGAAGTACATTGACTACTCATCAGGTTAAACGAAACGATAAGACACATTACTACTATGTATGCAGAAATCATAAGAAAACTTCAATGAATTATTGTCCATTCGTATCTATTAACGGTAGGGATATCGAGGATAATGTACTACAAACCATTCAAAGTTTCCTAGTGAGCGAAAAAACTTATAAGCCCATTAAGCAGGCAATTGAACGCATACGTAAAGAACAAATTAAAATGCAGTCGAGTAGTGAACGGTTAAGAACAAAGCTTGTTGAACAGCTAGCAGAGGGTAAAATCAGTGCAGTTGATTTTGCTCAACAGGTTAATCACAAAACAAAAAATATCAAAACAATTCCTAATATCGATAACACTAAGTTAACGCCTATCTTAAATAAAGTGAGTAAAAGTTTAACACTCGAAGAAATTAAACCATATATTGATCAGATCGTTATAAGCGAACAAAGAGAACTTAAAGCGGTTTATATAAAAGATTATCCTATAAATTTAGTAGCAGTAACGCAGGACAACAGTAATGAAAATTTGAAAATGGAGGTATAATCATGAATAAAAAAGCAGCAATCTACGCAAGGGTATCAACAGTATCTCAAGCTGAAGAGGGTTTTAGTATTGATGGACAGATCGCATTATTAAAAGATATATGTGCTAAAAATAAATACGACGTCTATGATATTTATGTCGATAGAGGTATTAGTGGTAAGAATATGAATCGACCGGCACTTGTACAAATGAATGAAGATGCGAGAAACGGAATGTTCGATGTCATTATGGTTTATAAAGCAAACCGTTTGGCACGTAACACGTCAGATTTATTAAAAATGGTTGAAGAATACCAAAAGTATAATATCGAATTCATTAGTCACACGGAAAAATTCGACACTACAAATGCTGCTGGCAAACTAATGTTACAAATAATGGCGAGTATGGCAGAATATGAACGTAACCAAATCGTAGAGAACGTGATCTTAGGGCAATCAAAGAGAGCAAGAAATGGTTATTATAACGGGAATAATCTGCTAGGTTATAACAAAATACCTAACGATAAGAAGCACTTATCAGTCAATGAATCAGAAGCTGAAATTGTTAGACGGATATTCAATGAATATGCTAATGGTAAAGGTTATCGTGCAATTGCGAATGGTCTGAACAAAGATGGTCTTAGAACAAAGAAAGGTAATCCGTTCGATATTGCTGGTGTGAAGTACATCCTTAATAATGTATTTTATATCGGTCAAATCAAGTTCCAACAGTACATCGGGTGGAATGAGAAGAGACGTAAAGGGTATAACCCTAATCCTATTATCGCTGAAGGTAAGCACGAACCAATCATTGAAAAAGATCTGTGGAATAAGGTTCATCGCCGTATGTCTGAAATGAGCAAGAAGCCTCAAGTTCATGGCAAAGGGACAAATGTATTAACTGGCTTGATCCGATGCCCCGTCTGCGGCCATGCACATGCTGCAGCCAATACCGTCAACACGATAAAGGGTGAGAAGAAAAAGATTCGTTATTACTCATGTAGTCAATTTAAAAATAAAGGTGCGTCTGTCTGTTCAGCAAATTCAGTACGAGCTGATCTTATAGAACCTTACGTCATGAATAGAATCGTCGAAGTAATTAACAATGATAAAATTCTTGAAAAAGTAGTTGAGAAAGCAAATGAAAGACTCCGAGAACAACCCGTCCAGATAGATCGTAACATCAACATCAAAAAAGCTGAACTGGATGAATTACAAACAAAGCTCAATAACTTAACTGTAGCGTTAGCATCTTCGCCTGACTTAGCTCCCGTACTTAAAGATAGTATCAATGAATATCAGGATAACATCACTAAAATCGAAAACGAAATACTACTACTCACTGAAAAGCTTAAAAGTGAGCATATCCCCACTATATCAGTTGATGAAGTTAAGGCAGCACTGAAAGATATTTTCAAAGACGTAGAACGTTTGGAAAAGCATCAACTTAAAGCTCTATATTTATCAGTCATTGAAGAAATTCACTTCCGTAAGCACAAAGAACCTGGAAAGAAATATGAATTCTTTATAACACTCAAGATCACACCGGAAGTCTTAAAAGAAGTATTCAATGATAAACAACCAGAGGAAGCGCCACTCAGCGCTTCCTCTTTATTTTTGTCTAATAACATACTATACCTAGAGATATGAACTGTTCCCGTTATCCCGTAAATATTTTTATATACATTACTAATTACAGCAATACAGTAATACAATTAATTAATAATTCGTTTTATATCTGAAATACTACGGGAACACGGGAAAGCTTACTTACTCAATGATTTTGTAATGTAATACTCAGTCACCAAAGCATCCTTGCACTCCATAAGCTTTGGTAATGCTTCATAGAAATCCTTAGACTCTTTAAGTGCCTTATAACACAGAAACATATTGATCTTAATTTGCTTTTCACTTAAAACATTAGAGTTGAAGATTTCTTCCATTAACGATTCTTGTTGCATTTCCACACGCTCCTCTTAATGTAATATGAATACAATTCGATTATACAATTTCAATTTAACTCATAGTGTAAAATTTCCATTAATTATTTATTAAAATATTAAATTATGTATTTCCCGTAATCCCGTAAATATTTTTGAATATATTATTAATAAGCCCGATTTCATTATAAAATTTAAATGATACTTAACTTTATACTCGGAAAAATACGGGAAAACGGGAACTGAATTATGTAGAAAAAATAGCAGGATAAATGAGACGCACTTGCGTATCACAACGTCCAACTATTAAAAAACCGTATCGTTTTTGAGACGATAAATTCAACTCTATACTCATCAAAATTACCCTCTTTTATTTATGTACTCCCCCACTTCATTCCAATATCACTTTACAGCAACCGTAATTAATTCTCTTTTGAATATATATTATATATCCGATGTACCATACACATCGAATATAGACAGGGAGGAATTAATCATGAGTTTATCAGAACAGCTATGTAAGTTTGTAGAAAGGCGCTTTAAGTATCTAACTGATATCTGGTATTTTGAACATGTAGAAACAACTTTAGGTGAAATATTAGATAGTAAGGATTTATCTGGAGATCTTAGTGCAGATAAGGAAGTTGATACCTTTACCTATTTTTCTATGACATTAGATGATGAACATGTTTATCCATTTATCGTACAAGATGACAAACAGATCATCGCAATGGGTTATATCGAAGAGGAAGAGTTGAAATTAATCTATTTAACAGACGGAAAAAGTATTTTTGTTGATGAATTACATCTTCTCGATACTAACAAGGAGTGTGTTCAAAATGAAACAGTGGGTTAAGTTTGCACAAGTCACTATCGTTGTAATCAATGAAATTATCAGCAAGTTTGGAGATGATCGTAATGAGTAAATATCAGACGTATATCACACGTGGGATTGATGAACATATTCCTAGCAGTATCATTAACATCATATGGTCGCTCGTGCTAAAAAGAGAAGAAGAAGCGGAAAAATATAATGAAACACCAGATTACTTAAGTATCTTTCACATCAGAAAAACAGATAAAGATAATATCATTTGCATTAAGCATCTCCAGGAGCAACCACCATATTCTAATACCTATAAATTCATATCGAATGAAGTTTTCACAAGACAAAAGGTCTACGTTATCCGAGAAGATACCGTAGACCTTAAATATTTTGTAATGTTACTACCGGATGAATACTAATAATAAAGGAGCTTAACTATGTTTACTAAGATAACAAATACTCTTACAACAAATGCTGTATTCAGCGAAGATGGAAATCATAGATATCTACTCACAAAGTCCTGGGATACCAACCAGAAAACATGCACTATTATCACTAAGTTCCCTGCAAATGAGGGAACCTTATATCTTGATCTCACTACATTTCTAACGCTTAATCAGCTTTCAAAGCTTGGGTACGGGACGATTCATATGGTTAACCTATACTCGAATATCAAATCTCCACATAACAAGAAACACTTAGAAGATGGCTACGACAAACACACTGACATACACCTCATGGATGCTGCAAAGGAATCAGATACAATCATTATCGCCTATGGTTCTTATGGTAAGAATCCTAAAGTAATCCCTCGTGCAGATGAAGTGATGAAGATGTTGAAACCACATCAAAAGAAAATCAAACATCTTATCAACCCTACTAATTCAGAAGATATTCACCCACTTAACCCCATCGCAAGACATGAATGGGTCCTAAAATAATATATAAAGGAATGAAATATAATGACAAAAAAGAAAATTAACATTGTGTCTCTTCAAATGATAAAAGAAAAGGTAATGTGGTACTCCGAAAGAAAAATCAAATCACCAGAAGATGCTTATCATATTCTAAAGAAGTTTGCTGGCGATTCAGATCGTGAACAGATGATAATGATTGCTCTCAATACTAAAAATGAACCCACCCACATTCAAACTATATCTATCGGCTCATTAAATGCATCTGTTGTACATCCCAGAGAAGTATTTAAAACAGCGATTCTAAGCAATTCGGCAAATATTATACTTGGACATAATCATCCTTCAGGTAATACAGAACCTAGCTATGAGGATATAAATATAACAAAACAACTTACACAAGCAGGTGATTTATTAGGTATTACTGTCCTGGATCATATTATTTTCACAGATTGTGAATTTATTTCACTTAAAGAAAGTGGACATATTTAAGACGGTTAGACATATATTGTCTATCCGTTTTATTTTTTTGCTTTGTTATATACGAAATTGCATTAAATCAAGCAATTATCATCTGTAAAATATTTATATTTTTTATAAAGGTTTGACGTATCGTGTCTATGTCATTTTCTATAATTAAACCATTGGATGGAGGGTGGTGATTAAGACGTTGAATCGAGCACAAAGACTGTTAATTCTATATAACCGATTGATAAAGAATAGATATATTAACAAAGAAGAAATAGCGTATGAATTTGGTGTAAATCCTAGAACGGTACAAAGAGATATAGATGAAATCAGAACTTATCTAAGTGACTCAAATGAACATTTATACAGGCAGGAAATTATCTATAACCATTCATTGAATGCATATAGTATTTCTAATCATCAATCTCATAGAGACAGTTATCCGTTACGAATGATTTTGACAAAACTATATTCCCTTTCGCCAGTTATGCATGAAAAAATTTACGATACGCTTAAGACTATTATCACCGAAAATTATAACCACGATATGAATGAACTTGTACGTTTATTAAAACAATTTACAGTCATTGATTCAGAATCAGACTATAAGATCATTAGTCAAATTCAAAACGCTATTTTACAGAAGAACACAATCAACATCGTAACTATCCATGATGTTATAACAAACACTACACCTTTAGAAATTTACTATAAACACTCTGACTTTTTTCTTGCTTACATAAATAAAAGAGAAGAAACATCTATTAGAATATCTAGCATACAATCTATTCAGGTTGAAAAAAGACAGGATAAACACGAAGACAATATATCAACGTTTGAAATGACAAAAGAAGTTTGGCATACATTGAAGGATATTTATGACGTAAGTCTCATAGAGTCCATAACAGATACGACAATCATTGTTTCTTTCAATATGACTCGTAAGAATGTATTTGAAGTACTTCTAATGCATAGTCCACATATTAGATTAGTTAACAGTCATTACTCAAATGATTTCTACAGTCACCTTCTACGTCTTAATCAAGTCTACTTCACACAAAAAATACATAAAGATGATACGGAGTGATTGTAATGAAAATAACTAATCAAAAAGATTTAGATAAAGCTAAAAAAGCAGCGATGCGTATTGTTAAACAAAGGGCTACAACGAGTGGCGCTATTGCTGCCGTTCCTGTTCCAGGAGTTGATGTAGCTGCTGACATCGGCTTGATAATGGAAGTTGTTGATAAGATTAATAAAAAATTTGGACTGTCCAATGATCAAATTGATGATCTGGATGCTGCGGAAAAACAAAAGATACTTGTAATCGTTACATCAGTTGGAAATCAGTTCATTGGAAAGAATCTTACAAAAGAATTAGTAATGAAAGTACTTAAAACGATGGGTTTCAAAAAACTTCGTGATAAGCAAATAGCTAAATTTGTGCCGGTTATCGGAGCTGTTGTTTCTGGTGGTATCAGTTATAGTGCTATGTATGCTTTAGGTAAAAGACATGTCGATGAATGCTATATGGTATGTCAGGAGATGATTGAATCTGAAAAAGCAGATACTTAATATCAAAAATATGTTCTTAAAGAAGAAAGAGTTTGGATTATCATCTGACGTAGTTAATATCGACCGAAAGTTAAAACAGTCTACAGACAAACAGTTAATTCAACTGTATAACAAATATTCTGGTTCAGAAAATCATTATACAAAGATGATTACAGTAAGACACCTTTTAGAAGAAAGAAACTATCGTTTAAATGAATACGACAATCAATGGATAAAGGAGTAATAGTATTATGAATGAAAAAATCAAAGGTTTTTCAAAATCGGCTGGAAATGTCGGAAAGAAAGTAGCTAAAACCACAGGTAAAGGTGCTGTTAAGACAGCTAAATTTACTGGAAAAGTTGCTGTAGGAGCAGCAATACTACTTGGAAAAGAGATCTTAGAAGATGCTAAGAAATATCAAAATAATAAATAATGATAAAGGTAATGTAAAGCATTATACAAAGTTAAAAATATTAATAATACTCTTATTATTGTTGTTGGTAACTATAATATTTAATTCATGTGGCAGTAAGAAGATTGATATACATGAAGAGGACACAATTGTTATAGACGACTATAGAGTACAATTTTTAGGTGTCAGCAGATTCCAAGACGTTATCTACGTTACCGTAAATATCTACAGACCAAAAGATCATGAAGTTATCTTTGATCCAGATGAAGACTTTGCATTATTAGACCGTGGTAAACCATTAGAACTTTTCAACATTAACGGGCAAGAAATAGAAGCAGATAAATATGCGGTTCGTGGTGACATGGATCATCACTGGTCATTTGAATATAAGTTTGATGACTTTCCGGAAGAACTCACATTCCAAATCAAAGATAAGAAGTTTTTGAAAGATAAAATATACGAATATAAAATCTCGAATCGAGAACTAAGTTACTAGGAGGAAATAGTATGGCAAATTATAAGAAGAACATACAAGAAAAAATTAAAGAAGCTAAGTTAGACGAAAAAGCAAAAGTATATGTTGCTAAATCAAAGCAATATGCTGAAGATAAGGATCTAAAGAATAATGCGTCAGGATTATTCGGAAAGTTTATTGAAGGACTAAAACGACTAGATACGATTCCAGTGCTCGCACTTACATTGGTGATGATGATATTGATATGGATTCCAATGATGTACGGAAGTATGACAATGAGCCTATTAACAGGACAAGATGGTATGAGTAATAAAGAGCTAAATGCACTTCAGCAACGATTAGATGAACGTTATGAAAGACAATTGGGGGAATAGTCAATGGCAGCTAAAATTATTAAGATATTATTATTGCAGTTTTTATGTGTATTCATCGTTATACAAGTTGGATTAGCTTTAGATGGTATTTCATACCTATCTATCCTATTTTGGTCGTTCTTGTTGTTTACAATTACTTATGTAGGATTTCTTGCACCTCGTTGGAAAAGAAAAAACAAATAACTAACAGAATGGACTTAGCTTTTAGTAGTTAAGTCCATTTCACTTATTTTTTTTTGTTTTTTACATCAATTTAAGAGTATTAATATAATATAATATAATATTGGTACTCTCAAAATAAACTTATATCGAAAGGATTTGCTATGAAAAAATTTACTACTAAAACCATAAATCACTTGGTTCCTAAAAATGTACAAAGTACCCTTTTCTCTTTAGTAGAAAAAAGAGAGATAGAATATTCAAGGTTATTTAATAAGAAGCCCGACTATTTATCAGTTTTCTCTCTTAAAATACTACCAAATGAAATTAAAATTATTTTTACTCAAGAAGACCCAGAGTTTAATCAAATCATGACTATTAAAAATTCAGAATACTTCGCGATAGATAAGATATACATTTTTAGAGACGATAAAAGTGATGACTCTTTTTTAACAATGCTCACACCTGAAGAATATTAAAATTAATTTTTATTTAAATACTTATCTCTAATTTTATACCAATCATTATTCAAAGTATAAACATGCTTCAAAAATAATCTGTTACTCAAACCATATTTATTCTCACTCATCGTACTTTCATAATCTATGATTATACTCATTATATTTCTAATATTTTCATTAATCGATTGTTTTTTATGTATCTCATTTGCAATAATACTGCACTGCTCATAAATTCTTTCTACTGAATTCTTAGTGTTACGAAGTACAATTATCCTTTTTAAAATCATATTAGAAAATACTAATGTCACTACTGCTGCATTAATTGAATTCAATCCATTTAAGAATATGGAATACATTAATACACTAACAGGAATTATTAATAACAGTAACGTTTCTTCAATCATTTTTTTTAATATTTTTTGACTGAAGAATACACTTTCATAGACATTCCAAAATAACCTTTCTAAACCGGGTTCTATTTGTTCATTGTCATAATATCTTACTTGAGATTCTTCAGGGTTATAACTTTGATTAAATGCATCGTCTAACAGTATATCCCTTCTAGTTTTTGTACCATTGTCATAAATTTTATCTTTTCTATATTCTAAACAGAAAATAATGATTATTAAACATATACTAACTATAACCATGTGACGGCTATGAATGAACTCTTGTATGATCGCAAGTAAAGCCATGATGGTATACATTATCGATGCAATCAATTCATAGGTTTTAGAAATATTAAAATCTCTATCTTGAGGGGTTCTATTTCTTCCCATTACTTACCTCCGACTCTAAATTATAGATTATAATCACGTCATATAGAAATTCGCTTAATGAAACATCATTACTCACTATTTCTATTAAGTATCTTCCATGACAATCGCGCATTTTCAAACCGCTTCCACACAAACATTCAATATGACCCCGATATTTTCTATCCCAAATCATACAGGCTATTTTAAAGAAAATATCTTCATTGACATCCCATTTCTCAAGATAATATTCTAAAATACCCTTCCTACCATGCGATCTCTCACCAAATGGATACTGTTTATAACGTTCAAACCATTCTAAGGAATAAAAGAATGAATGGAAAAACTTATTTATAAAATCCAAAACAGTGGGATTTAATCTTAAAAATGACTTAATCTCTGATAAAGTAGCTAAACAAATGCTACCATTTGGATTTACATGTTCCATATCAGATGGAATATCTTCAACGAATAACCTAATATCTGAGTGAGGAAAATCTTTATAGATATGTATCACGATATCTTTGGAATTTGAATACCTAGTGCCATCGTAAGATACATCATAATTATATTGGCCTTTTAAAATAAATTTTTCTTTATCCTCACTTAGTATTAAATTAGGTTGGTGAACCATTAATTCATCAATTTGTTGATGTAAATTTGTAATGATATTTATTCTTCCCTCCATGGTTTAATTTCACTAACATCATTTTCATTAGTATTAATATCTGAACTTACAGGGACATGCAACTCATTACGAATTTCTTGTTCAAACTTTCTAGTTTCAATATTTAATAAATATTTTTCAATATGATTTAACCAATCAGCTATTGATTCATGGTGTTTGCGAGTCCAGTCATAATTTATCACTTCAGAACTATCTATGGGATTTATTATATTAATCCCATGCATAATTGGAATTGTACCTTTCTTATATCTATTAATAAAATTATTAATTATCTCATCCACACTTAAGTTATCTTCATGCTCAACAGCACTAGCAACTAGTGATGTTAATAAAAAGGTAGAAGGTTTATAACGTTGATTGGTTTTACGCTCAAAATAAACATCACGAATTCTTTTTAATAGCTGAACCGCTCTCTGTAAACTAGATCGATAAAGATATTTTGGTATTTCTTCTGCTGAAGTATACAAATCTCTTAATTCGTAAAATAATCTATCTCTTTGTTGAATTATCTGTGATTCATTCATATGATTATTACTTATTTGTCTAAACCAATCACCAAAACCTATAGGATTACTTTGCTTCCATTCATATCTACCTTCTGAAATTCTTTCTGTGATAGAAATAGACTTCTGATTTATTGTTGCTTCATTATATTTATCGTATACAGAATAGTCGTTAACCACTGATGGGACAATGTCTAATGTGAAACCAACATCACTTACATTGGCATACTCTAAAGTCCAACAATGCGTATCTTCTTCTTTTAGTTTATCGCTGTATAATCCACTTTCTTTTAATAACCCACCTACATCATTTTTAGTTTGCTTTGGAGTAGTATCAAACTTTTCTTTGTCAACCATACTAATAACGTCTAAATCATAAATTTTATCCTTACCATCTTTATATGGTCTTACAACTGTACCTAACAAAAATGAACCTTGAGGATAAAAACTACAGTTTAATCCTTGCTCTTCTAGGTATTTCGATATACTTTCATATCTATCATGAGCGTTCTTTTCCATAGTTGGTGAAATATCAATACTTGCTAAAATCTTTTCAATAATTTCGTTTTTAGTCATTATCATCACTCCTTATGTTATAGAGAACGTATGTTCTGTTTAATTCTACTATTTTTAAATAAATTTTAAAAGAATTTAAACTTAATCGTTTAAATATTCAAATAAAAATTTAGAATTTAATTTATGGCCTTAAGAACAAACGTTTGGTATAATATTATGATAATTATTATACTGAAGGAGATTTAATGATGGCTAAATTAAAATTGGCAACTGTTTTTAGTGGTATTGGTGCTATAGAACACGCCTTAGAAAGATTAAATGTTCCTTACGAAATCATATTTGCGAGCGATAACGGTGATAGAGATATTGATATAGACGAACTAAGTGTTAAAGAACAATTAGCAAATTTAAAAGATTTTAATCAAAAAAAAGAGTATATAGATAATATTTATTCACAAACTAGAAAGACAAACTTTGTAGAAAAATCATATTTAGCAAATTATGATATAAACCAAAAAGATTTTCATCAAGATGTAAGATTTATTGATGGAAGTCAATATAGAGGAAAAGTAGATTTATTTGTAGGTGGTAGTCCTTGCCAATCTTTTTCAATGGTAGGTAAACGTGGTGGCTTTGAGGATACGAGAGGTACTTTATTCTATGAATATGCCCGATTAATTAAAGAAATTCAACCTGAAGTTTTTATTTACGAAAATGTAAAAGGTGTCATTAGTCATGATAAAGGGAATACATGGACAATAATGCAAAATGTCTTCGATCAATTAGGATATACTTGGCAATCTACAGTTTTGAATGCTAAGCATTATGGTATTCCACAAAATAGAGAAAGATTGTTTGTTGTTGGATTTTTAAATAAGGCACATGGTCACAACTTTTCATTCCCTACTCCTATTGAATTAACAAGCGTAATGGCTGACTATTTAGAAAATAATGTGGCGGAAAAATATTATCTTGGAAAAAAGGGGATAGATTTTGTTATTAATGAAAAAAATCTTAATAAACAATATACTCAAATTAATGGGGACATAGCTGTATGTCAAAAAGCTAATCAACAATTTAATTGGCATGGAGATTTTAGATTTGAACCTATCGATTCAATTGAAGGTAAAGAAATAGAAGAAAAATATTTTTTATCTGAAAAAGTTGTAAATTACGTTATGGCTTCTGGTACCAAAAACTTTTATTCAAGACCTGAGATAGATTTAGATATAGCTCGTCCTTTATTATCTACTATGCACAAGATGCACAGAGCAGGTGTAGATAATTATGTAACAACCCAAGGAAGAATACGAAAATTAACACCTAGAGAATGTCTTAGATTAATGGGATTCTGCGACTCTTTTGACATTGTAGTTTCAGACACACAAATATATAGACAGTCAGGTAATTCAATCGTTGTAAATGTATTGATGAATATATTAATTTCTATTTTCAAAAGTCAAAATAAAGAGGCCGCTATAAAATAGTCGGCCTCTTTATTCTGTAAATTTTTCTACACCATTATATACATTTATTCTATGATATGATAAGTAATATTCGCGTTTTTCATTAATAAACCTGTTTATATCAGTGTTCATTCCAGTATAAATACCCAACCTTTTTTGATTCATAGGAGTTATGAATTCAGATACTACTAATCGACCATTGTTCTCGAAAGTTATTAATCCCTTATCGAAAAGAGCATCATAAGTTGGACTCAATGAAAAACCATTATTGGGATCTATCTTCTCATTATCCTTGCTCACCGCCCAAGGTTTTATATGAGATGCTATCAATAATCTCTCATCGTTAATCTTTGTGAATGGACAATAAGGCATATCTTCTAAAAGTTTTTCACGATACTTACCTTGACCTACTCTTGCCTTAGTAAGTTGATTTTTCTTACTCTCAGACTGATCTGATAATTCGATTTTTTCAATTTCTTGTTTTTCAATCGAAGTAAGGGGTTGATCTTTAACTATTTCATTTGAATAATTTACTATGGGTTTAAAGTAGTAATAAATTTTTCCATCGCTAATCCGACTCAATTTTAATATTGAAATATATGAAATATTAGGAATACCTATTTCTCTAAGATTTTTATAATAAATAGAATCAGAATTTATATATACTCTAGGAGGTTTTACATTCGACCTATAAAATGTGAATTCTAGTTTTTCAGGATAGGTACTTATTAATGAGTACAAATCGTCCCACTTTTCAGGTAAAGAATTTGTAATGTCTTTAATAAGTTTTACTCCATTTTCAGTTTTTTTACCATAATAAATTGATGATGGTTCTTTAAATTCTTTTTTTGCATTCTCAAGAAAATCTAAAAAATCCCTTTTGAGAAAAAAAGAGTTATACTCTCCCACGAATGTATTAAAAAAGGAAGAAATATTATCCGAGAAATTACCAACATATAATTTTGCTTCACCATTTCCAGTTCCGGTTTTATTAATAAGAAAAGAGTCTGCTAAAGTAATATTATTAAGCGCATCTAGAACTCTATATGTTTCATCCAATATTTTTACTTCCATTCTACACCCCTTAAAAGTTTTAATTAAAATACTTCATCAATATCATATTTCATTAAATGATTGTAAAACCAATCATTTTCTCCGCTAATTTCATTATACAATGAATATTTCCAAGTATTCTTGTTATGAGCATGCTTTATTATCTCTTTAAGATCACTCTTTAAAACACTATATCCATCTACATTCGCAATTCTTTTAAAGCTATGAAAACTATCTAATAATTCATCTATTGCTAATGAATTATACGTAGAAGATATATTATACCTTTCAAATGTATTATTTACTTTTTGAAATAATTCAGTATCTTCAAACTCAGATTTATCCACATAAAATTCTAATTTTAATGGTTTACACCTAAATAGCTTACATTTTAACCAATTTATACTCTGTATATTATCATAGTATAAATGAACTAAGGAACCAACGACCGTCCCTTTATCATCATTACACTTAAAACATATTGGTAGTAAGTTTAATGGATTTATAGCCAAACTAGGATATTTAGACTTGGGCAAATAGTGATCTAGATTATTCGCTTTCGCTGTCTTACAATAGGGGCATATTTCACTTTTGTTATAACTAAGCATTTTGTCATAATAATTTCTTGCTGTCTGTCCTTTTTTTGAAAATTTATTTTCATACATTTTTATTAATAGATTTCCTACTTCTTCATCTATAACATTTTCTTTAAATAATTCTATATTATTTTCCTCAAGTAATGAATCATATAACATGTATATTCTTTCTAATTCATCAGCACTACTTAACAATAGTTGTTTTTCTGTTTGGTTTCTTAAATTATCAGTGCAAGATATAAGAATCTCTTGTTGAGAGAAGGTTGGCTTGTTGATGTAAATCATTCTTTATCACCAAATTTTCTTACTAAAATTCTTAAAAGAGACTTAGCCTCCATTCCTAAAGCAAAATTATAATCTTCTAGAATTTGATCATATTTTTTGCCTTCCTTAGCACTCATTTTCAGATCATTGTAAAAGCCCGTACGTTCTATTTCGTAGTTAAATACTTCTCTTGTTAGTATTCCTATATTTTCACCATACGTATTAATATTTGGCTTTTTTATTATTCTTTCCCCTTTATGTAACTCTATTATGTGGACACATTCTTTATCAATCTCTTGCATAACAACCGGAGAATGCGTAGATACAATACATACACCATTTTGTTGCATTAGAATATGAGATATCGTTCTAATATACGTCGCTAATAATGGGGGATGCAAATATGACTCTGGTTCGTCTAGTAAAATTAAAGTTTTTTCAACTACTAAGTCGATTAACTTGGTAATTGTTAAAATTATAATTTTATGTCCCGAACTGAACTTTTCAAAAATATCCACTAATATATTCTCATCATCAATTTTTTCCTTAATGTTAGCTTCTTCAATTAATAAATCAGTTTCTAATAATTCCATTGCTTTACACCATCTAGTTTTGCTATGTATACCTTTTGCTTTTATATTTTTCATACTATTAATAAAATCTTTTGTAAAATCTTCACTATTCTTATTTTCAACTTTATTACATCTAGTATATTTTTTTACCCCGATATAATCATAATTACTTAATGAATCATCAAATAACTTTTGGCTGTCTAATTTTTGAAAATTATCAAATATGCTAAAAGAGATAAAAATTGCATTTCTAAAAAAGTCTTTATCATCACTTTTTTTTAAATAAGTGAAACTGGAATATCCTAAGAAATCAAATAAAATATCTGTAAGAAATGTTGTTTTACCTAATCCATTGCTTCCTATCAAACCATGTAAGTTACTAGCTGGTTTGGAATAAGGATTGACTCTAAACTCCGTCTGCATTTTATCTTTGTGATAAAAAAAGTGAAACTTCTTAAAGGTGCCACTATTATGTAATATTCTTCTAAATTGTTCCTTTATTGTTTTTTCGTATGTAAATCTAAAAAGTGATTTTTGTGTTATTTCCAAATCTTTTACTTTTTCAAATAACTCTTCATTCATTGCTATGTCATTTAACTCTTTTAGAATAAAATCCTTATTTTTTCCTTCCAACTTATTAAGAGCAAGGTAATATTCTTTTTCTACACCTAGACTAAATATCTCTTCTCTATTGCCATTTATTATATCATTCATAGTTGTTCTATAGTTGCCTGTTAAAGTAGCAATTTTAACAACTCCAATATTAAGAACTTCATTTCCGTCATAATATGATAGTGAAAAAGTAGTAGTATAACCAAAATCATTCCAATTGTCACTCATTAAATAGAATCCTTTACCTTTATTATGTTTATCTCCATAGTTCAACTCATAGATTTTCATTTTTTACCCCTATTATTTTTTATTATTAACTAAGATATCAAATTCTAAGAAAAAAACCGCATCATTTGTGATAACTTTCCCCTCTAATAATCCTAAACCCTCGATACACTTGCTCAAGCAGTATCACCTTCATCATCTGATGCGGGAAGGTCATCTTGCTGAATGATAGGGCGTAGTTTGAGCGGTCCATAACGGATTGGTGCAGGCCATTCGATCCGCCGATGATAAAGGTCAGATGGCTTTTACCGGTATTCATCTTTTGTTCTATATCTTTTGATAATTGAACAGAATCTAGTTGTTTACCTAATATCTCAAGCGTATACACAAAGCTGTCATCTTTCACTTTAGATAGTATTCTATCCGCTTCTTTCTTCTTAGCAATTTCAATATCTTTCTCACTCATATTATCCGAATCTTTCTCATCCGTCACTTCAATCAATTCCATTTTTGCATACGCACCAAGTCGCTTCACATATTCATCCACGGCCATCTTCCAGTACTTTTCTTTCAATTTACCCACAGTTATTATCGTTATTTTCATTTTTATTCATTTCCTTTACAAAGTTATCCTACTTATCCACAGGTTACTCACATATACACATTTCACAATCCTATTATAATCATATTTTCATCATTAATAATAGTAAATGTAACATTTTACTCTGCATAAAAATAAAAAAAGATGCCCATTTTACTGGACATCTTTATACATTGTGTATAAATCGGTACTTATCCACAAAGTTATCCCTAGTTATACACATTTTTTCGTGAATAACATGACTTATCCACTTGTTAATAATTTATTTACTCGATATTTTTATTTATTTTGATATGTTACCACTAAATTTCATAAATTTTCGTCGGTACTGCTTTATCTGTATCATGTATCAGCACTTCATTCACTGTATCAATATCATGTTTGTTCAGCACCTGCTCAACACTCATACGCGCTAAGTCCTTCATATTGTTATCTTGTGATAAATGCGATAGATAGATGCGTTTGGTACTTCCTGTAATCACATCTCTCATCGCATACGCTGCATCTTCATTCGATACGTGCCCCATATCGCTTAATATACGTTGTTTCGTACTCCATGGATAGCGTCCCATGCGTAGCATATCTACGTCATGATTACTTTCAAATACGAAACAGTCTGATCCATGTATCATACCTTTCATACGGTCTGATACGTACCCTGTGTCTGTAATCACCGTTAACTTTTTATAGTTATTATTGAAGATATAGAACTGTGGATCTACCGCATCATGCGAAACATTAAATGATTCAATATCCATTCCTGCTAATGTCTTAATTTCATATGGATTAAAAATGAATTTCTGTTCATCTGATATTTTTCCATCAGCACGATTAATGCGTTCCCACGTCTTTTCATTCGCATATATCGGTAACTTATATTTTCTTGCAAGCACACCTAATCCTTTAATATGATCGATATGTTCATGCGTCACAAGTATCCCATTTAAATCTTCTATTTTACGGTCGATTTGTTCAAACAAACCTTCCATCTTCTTGCCTGTTAATCCTGCATCGACGAGTAGCGATCCTTTCTCACTTTCAACGTACACTGCATTCCCCGTACTACCACTTGCTAGTACTGACATATTAATCATCAAATCACTCACTTAATTTACAATATTGGTTGCTCTGGATTCACAGCATCTACATAATAAGTAGTCGCCGTACCATTTGCTTTTCGTACAGCGATTTGCCATGTTGGCTTCAGTACTTGTCCACGTACTTCTCGTACGATTGAATAGTATCCAAGCCTCACTGATGTCACTGTATCGCCACGTTCTAAAGCTGTTTTATAGTACAATACTTCAATCGCTTCTTTCGCTGGAATCACTTTTTTCTTTTCGTTATTCTTTCCTAATCCTTCTTGTATATCTTTAAGATAGGTTTGTTTATAAGTTGTCACTTCATTATTATCATTATATCGAAATGCGAGCTGTGCTTTATCATTATTTAGAATCGGGTACTTGCCATATACTTGATCAAAGTAAAGAGTATGTTTTTTTCTATCTATTCCACTAAGTGTATATTCTTTTCCTTTATCTATTTCAGTAATGATATACTCTTTTAATCCACTAATTATCGCATTTTCTTCGATTTTAGATAATTTTATTTTTGGTTTTACTTCGCTTGTTACGACTGTTTTTAATTCGTCGCTTTTCTTGTCAAAGTCAGCTGAGTTTTCTGTAAATCCAGCACTCTTTGCAGACATAATATTCATCATCACATGCTTAGCAGAAGGTAGTTCCGGCAACTTTATACCTTCTTCATCAAAATCAATACGCTCGTGTTTAGCATCTTCAACAATATTTGCACGTTGAACTTTCTCATGATAGATAAAGCCGAGCGCAATATTGATAATCAGGAATACAAAGATAAATAACGATGTGGCATGTTTCCAATCCATTATTTCAGCCTCCCATTATCATACTCTTTCCATTCATCATTATATTTAATAAACCATGCAGGTTTAAATGACAATGTTGACTGGATGGTTTCTTCATCTGAGCGTTCCATTTTGTAACCAATCATCATGTTCGATACACGTTCAAAATGATAATGTTTATTTGATGCTAATGAAAAACGTACTTCTTCAGCTGTCGGAAGTTGTTTGACTTTTTCTTTAGCCGGCACTGCAACACTTGTAGTATACAGTCCTCGTTTATATTCATATACGTTATCGTCTCCCCAAATAATATCTATCTCAGATAAGTTACGACGATTGAATACCGGATATCCTTTAAAGAACATTTGATACTTAATTGCACTATCCGCATCTCTTACTCCAAAATAACGATAATCATCCGTAAATCCGCGATGTTCACTAATAAAATTAAATGAATTAATTAAGTTATTCATCGGATTTGGTTTACCATGATCGACTTCTGATAAATTATTAAATTTATAGTTTTCATTATTCGTCATCTTTACAATACCTGTGTTTGAATTGTAAGTTTTAGAACGATTATTGTCAGAACGTTCAATGATACTATTTTTATCACCGAGTACCGCTTTATTAATGTCATCAACATTAATGTTATCCGCCAGATAGCTATATGCTTGCGTTTGTTTCGGTTTCTCCGGTACATACAAACTTGTCAATTCATCAGTCGTTCTTTCATTAGTAATAACGCCTATATAACTCTCCATCGATTTACGAGACGATCTTACCAATGTATTAAATGCCTTACTAGAACCATTTGTTTCAATCTCTAACATACGATTATCATTCGTCATCATATAAAGAATAAGATTTTGTTTTTTATGGCTATCAATAATGATGCGTTTAAATTGAGCATTACTATCCTCTTTTACAGTATCCTCTAAAATATCAGTCAAATATATAGCAACTGGTAAATTACCAGCATAGTCTAACATAACAAATTTATCTTTTAATGATTTCGACATATATGAGATACCTTGATTTTTATCGCTAATGTCTGAAACTTTTAAACTTGAAATACGTTTAACAAATTCAATTAACATATCCTTATCTGTTGTACCAAGTACATTATTATCTGAATATACAACGACTTGATAGGGTAGAAAAATACTATTGATATCATCTACATTTTTTGGACTAAGTGCTGTATTTGTTTTAGTAATAGACGTTTCGATATTGGCAAGGTTCGGTCTAAAGTTCCAGATTTTATATGTTAGTACGATACTTGATATGACAAGCGTTAACAAAATAATCCCTTTTAAGATACTTTTAAACATCCCAATCACCATCATCTAATACTTCGCATGGAAGTGTAATATATACTGATGTCCCGAAACCTTCCTTACTATTTGCCCAAATACGTCCATTATGTGCCTCAACAATCTCTTTACTAATGGCAAGTCCTAATCCGGTTCCACCCATCTTTCGTGTTCGTGCTTTATCTACTCGGAAGAAGCGGTCAAAGATTTTATCTACTTTATTTAAAGGAATTCCAATACCATTATCTTTAATTTGAATGGTCATGCGATTAAATAAAGTATTTTGTTTCACGTGGAATTCAACTTTTTTCTTACCTTTAGAGTATTTCAATGCATTGGTAATGACATTATCAAATACTTGTGTCATCTTATCAGGGTCAATTTCGACAAATATACCGTTTTTCGGTATATCACGGATAAATGTAGCATTTTTACCTTCTGACATTTCAAATCGATTGATAATTTTATGTATAAACATATTAAAATCAATCAGTTCTTTATTAAGATGATCATCTGTATTGTCCATCTTAGATAACTGCAGTAAATCATTTACAAGACGAATCATACGATCCGTTTCTTCACGTGTAACGCTTAAGAATTGCGGTGCTAAATCATCATCTTTCCATGCACCTTCTTCTAATGCTTCAATATAACTACGCATCGATGTAAGCGGCGTACGTAATTCATGCGAAACGTTGGCTACGAATTCACGACGTTCATTCTCAACATGGTGTTGTTCAGTAACATCATGTAATACAGCAATGTAACCCGTAATAAATCCAGTATCCTGAATAATTGTAGAGAATGACACACGTACTATTAACTGCTCTTTCTCATTAAGGTCAATAATGATACCACCAGCGATATCCTGTAATTCATCTAATGAATAATGCTCTTCGATATTTAATATATCTAATACGTGACGACCTTCTACTTCATCTTTATTCATATCGAGCATCTTTAAAGCCATTTCATTTACAATACGTACACGTCCACGTCTATCCGTCGCAATAACACCATCAGACATATGTGTAATTACAGAATCAAGACGACGTTTCTCACTTTCGGTATTTGCCTGCGCTTCCTGTACTCGTTTTGATAAATTATTAAATGTTAGAGCAAGTTCACCGATTTCATCGTTTCCATAAACTTTAACACGATTTGTATAATTACCTTTTGACATCTCTAATGCCTGATTACGCATATCTGAGATGGGTTTAGTAATCGTTCGTGCAATAAAGAACCCTAATATAATAGTAATTAATAAAGATAATCCTGTACCGATGATGAAGATACTGTTAATCTTCATAAGTTGCGTGTAAACCGGTTCAATTGATTCCTCAACATGGATAACCCCTAAAATTTTATTATTATCTTTGATTGGAAAGTTTTTAATCCAGACACGCACTTTACCGCCAGGGTCATCACGCAGTTTTACGCGATCATTCGTTTTCCCTAGAGATAATGATGTTTTAATCTGGCTATCATTAATCTTTTGATTAATACTCTCACGATTCGAATCGTTACTTGTCGCTAAAATAACTTCTGAATTATCAACATAGCGAATCGTATCGATTTCTGTACGCAATGCATATTCATCAACAGTCTTTTGAATCTCTCGTTGTATTCTATTCGGTGTTTTTTTATTTTCTTTATATATATTTCGTATATCATAGTTGATTGATTTTATTTGCTGGTTAATATTTGTTTCAAAATTCTTCGTTAACTCTTTTTCCAGGTTATTCGTAAAATATAAACCGATAATCTGCATACCGATGATAATAAGTAATACATAGATTACAACGAGCTTAATGTGTAAAGATTGAAGCTTTTTATATAACGTTTTCATTTTGCACTACTCCTGCGTTTGTAAAAAGTATCCTACACCACGACGTGTTACGATATATTCCGGATGGCTTGCATCATCTTCAATTTTTTCTCGTAATCGACGGATTGTAACGTCCACTGTACGTACATCTCCAAAATAATCATAACCCCATACTGTTTGCAGTAAGTGTTCGCGCGTCATCACCTGACCAATATGTTTCGCTAAGTAATGGAATAACTCGAACTCACGATGTGTAAGCTCGATATCTACGCCACGCTTTTTAATAGAGTAAGCTTCAGGATAAACAATAATATCGTTAATAACGATATCTGTTGACTCTTCTTTTTCTTCTGTTTGAGCTTGTGTATAATGACGACGCAAATTCGCTTTAACACGGGCAATTAATTCACGTGTTGAGAATGGCTTCGTTACATAATCGTCAGCACCTAACTCTAAACCTAATACTTTATCAATTTCAGAGTCTTTAGCTGTCAACATAATAATCGGCATATCATATTTCTTACGTACTTCACGACATACTTCCATACCATCACGACCAGGTAGCATGATATCTAATAATACGATATCTGGTTGCACATCATAGATAAGATCTACAGCATCATCACCGTCATAAGCAACATGTACTTCATAGCCTTCTTTTTTCAAGTTAAATTCTAATATATCTGCAATCGGTTTTTCATCATCTACAACAACGATTTTTCTCGACATTGGCGTCCCTCTTCTCTGGTAAAATTCAATAATACCCTACTCTATAATTTACCACTGTTTTGTACTTTTTTCTATAAGGTCGCATTTTATACGACATCACAAAAAAAGAAGCTAGACAAAAGTCTAACTTCTAAATATGAATGAGTAAGGCAATTGCCTTACTAATTAGCGGTCCCGACGGGAATCGAACCCGCGATCTCCTGCGTGACAGGCAGGCATGTTAACCGCTACACCACGGGACCTTACGTATTAAAATAAATGGTGACCCCTACGGGATTCGAACCCGTGTTACCGCCGTGAAAGGGCGGTGTCTTAACCGCTTGACCAAGGGGCCATTAATTAATAGCACAAGATTGATTATAGCATGTTGAATTTACATTTATCAAGCATTATTTTTAAGAAATATTAAAAAATTTAGTATAATTGATATGTATACACTCTGTATTAATCAAGAAAGGAGCATGTTATGTCAATACCCTTGGAAAAAGTGGTAAAGCAACACAAAAAGCTGCCTTTAAAAGAAAAGATTAAGCGTTTTTCTTTCATCACTTTAGGTGCAATTCTCATGGCAGTGGCACTCGAACTCTTTTTAGTACCTAACAAATTACTCGATGGAGGTATTGTAGGTATTTCAATTATGGCTTCACATTTACTTAAAGTACCTCTTGGATTATTTATCTTTTTATTAAATATCCCATTCTTTTACCTAGGATATAAACAAATCGGTAAAACATTTGCTTTATCCACTTTATATGCCATTACTATTTTATCAATTGGGACAGCCCTATTACATCCTGTTCCTCCTTTCGCAGATGAGAAATTTCTAGTCACTATCTTTGGTGGGGCGATTCTTGGCCTTGGTGTAGGACTCGTCATTCGTTATGGTGGTTCATTAGATGGGACTGAAATTCTTGCCATTCTTATTAGTAATAAATCTCCTTTTTCAGTTGGAGAAATCGTTATGGTTATTAATTTTTTCATCTATGTTGCTGCCGGATTCATCTTTACATGGGAATCAGCAATGTATTCAGTAATTGCCTATTTTATCGCTTTTAAAACAATTGATATCGTACAGCAAGGTTTAAATGAATCAAAATCAGTATGGATTATAAGTGATCAACACGAAGAAATTGGTGATGCTATTAATGACCGATTAGGACGTGGTGTTACATATTTATCTGGAGAAGGTGCTTATACCGGTGAAGATAAGAAAGTCATCTTCTGTGTCATTACACGTTTAGAAGAATTTAAATTAAAAGACATCGTTAATCATTATGATGAAAATGCATTTGTTGCAATCGGCAATGTATCAGAAGTTAAAGGTGGAAGATTTAAAAAGAGAGATATCCATTAAAACAATAAAAAATAGCAATAAAGTAGTCTATTTCAATAGATTCCTTTATTGCTATTTTTTATATTAATCATTTAATTAAAGCTTATTTATCTGTTTGCCATAAATCTTCAAGTAAGTTTGTTTGCGTTCTATCTGGTCCTACTGAGAAGATAGAAATCTTAACATTACATAATTCAGAAATGCGCTCTAAATAACGACGTGCATTATCCGGTAATTCTTCCATCGTCTTAACACCAGTAACATCTTCTGTCCATCCAGGTAACGTTTCAAATACTGGTTTACAACGATTTAATGCATTTAAGTTAGCAGGGTATTCAGTAATAATTTCACCATCTAATTCGTATGCTGTACAGATTTTAACAGTTTCTAAACCTGTTAATACATCAATAGAGTTAATTGATAAATCTGTAATACCACTCGCACGACGTGAATGACGTAATACAACTGAATCAAACCAACCTACACGGCGTGGACGTCCTGTTGTTGTACCGTATTCACGACCTACTTCACGGATATGGTGCCCATCTTCATCGAATAGTTCAGTTGGGAATGGCCCATCTCCTACACGTGATGTATAAGCTTTACATACGCCTACAACTTTATCAACAAAAGTCGGTCCTACACCAGTACCAACTGTTACGTTACCTGCAATCGGGTTACTTGATGTAACAAATGGATAAGTACCATGATCGATATCAAGCATCACACCTTGTGCACCTTCAAACAATACTTTTTCTTCTGCTTCGAAAGCGTCATCTAATACTTTTGCAGTGTCCACTGTATATTGTTTCAATCGTTGTCCTGCGGCAAAGTAAGGTTCAAAGATTTCTTCAAAAGTGAATCCTTCAGCATTGAACATTTTTTCGAATAGTTCATTTTTAGCATTTAAGTTTTCTTCTAACTTTGCTCTAAATGTTTCTTCGTCCAATAAATCAGCCATACGGATCCCGATACGTTGTACTTTATCAACATATGCCGGTCCAATACCTTTTTTCGTTGTACCGATTTTATTGTCGCCACGTTTTTCTTCTTCTAATTCATCTTGTTTTAAATGGTACGGTAAAATAACTTGGGCACGATTTGAGATACGTAAGTTATCTGTACTTATACCACGTTCATTTAATGCATCTAATTCCTTTAATAAAGCAACCGGATCTACAACAACGCCATTACCGATTACTGATAATTTATCTGAATAGAAAATTCCTGATGGTACTAAGTGTAATTTATACGTTTCTCCACCGAATTTAATAGTATGACCTGCATTATTACCACCTGAAAAACGAGCAATCACATTTGCCTGTTCAGCTAAAAAATCTGTGATTTTACCTTTACCTTCGTCTCCCCACTGCGTCCCAACAACTACGATTGATGACATGCGTGCACCTCCAAATTTTCTTGACTAACCTTAGCCATTCTATCAATATATAGATGAAAAATCAACCAAAAACCGAACATTAATAATTATACATAATTTTTCCTTATGAAATAAGGTTTTATGTATTTAGGAATGCATAAATGAATAATCTTCTTTATTTCATTTGATTTATACTGTTTTTTCGTTTTGAAATTTAATATTTTTATTGAAAAATCAATATAATAAGTACAAACATTCCTGAAAGTTATTTGTAAATTATAAACAAAAACACGTACTTTAAATATATTTATCGATTTAAAGTACGTGTTTTATAGTTTTTTTACATCATATCTGCATGTGCGTAATCGATATCAGTAAACTTGTTATATTGCTTTAAGAAGTGCAATTTAACAGTCCCTGTAGGACCATTACGCTGCTTAGCAATAATAATTTCTATCTCACCATTCTCATCTTGCGCACCTGCATCAACTTCTACTTCTTCGCCATCTTCACCTTGTCCACGGTTATAATAATCATCTCGATACAAGAAGGCTACAATATCAGCATCTTGTTCAATCGATCCCGATTCACGAATATCACTCATCATCGGTCGTTTATCTTGTCGTTGTTCCACGCCACGAGAGAGCTGAGATAAGGCAATAACAGGACACTCTAATTCACGCGCTAATGCCTTTAACATACGAGATATTTCAGACACTTCTTGTTGTCTATTTTCACTTGAGCGACTTCCAGAACCTTGTATCAACTGTAGATAGTCAATCAATATCATATCCAGTCCATGTTCCTGATGAAGTCGTCTGCATTTAGAACGAATATCTGTAATACGAATTCCTGGAGTATCATCAATGAAAATATTTGTTCGAGATAATTTACCTACAGCAACTGTGAAACGATTCCAATCTTCTCCGTCCATCTGTCCTGTTCGCAGTCGATTCGAATCAACGTTCCCTGTACTACATATCATACGTGTTGCAAGTTGATCTGCACCCATCTCAAGACTAAATATTGCTACTGTATACGGATGATCATTTGTAGCCACCTGTGTGGCAATATTTAAAGCAAACGCTGTCTTACCTACTGATGGACGTGCTGCGATTATGATTAAATCATTACGGTTAAAACCTGCAGTCATTTGATCCAGGTCACGATAACCGGTAGGTATACCAGGCGTTTGGCCTTTATTATTATCAAGTTCTTCCGCATTATTAAAGACTTGTGTTAACACATCTTTAATTTCTTTAAATCCGTCTGCACCTCGATTGGTCGACACTTCCATAATACGCTTTTCAGCATCTGCAAGTAATGTTTCCAAATCGAGTGACTCATTATATCCATCAGCCATAATACTATCAGCAACATGAATTAAACGACGCTTTACGGCATCACGATAAACAATATCCACATAGAAATCAACGTTTCTAGCAGTAGGTACTTTCTCTGACAATTCAATAAGATAAAGTTCCCCGCCACTCGCTTCAAGCGTTCCATCCTGCGTCATTTGATTCATAACAGTAATGATATCTACAACATCGTTTTGTTCAGATAAAGTAAGCATCGCCTGAAATATATTCTGATGACTTTGTCTGTAAAAATGTAGCGGCAATAATGTTTCAAGCACAGAAGATAATACTTCATTATCAATAAAGATAGCACCTAATACAGATTGCTCAGCTGTTAAATTAAAAGGCAGTTTCTTACCTTCAAGATAATCTGACATATTATCCTCCTAAAAATTTTATTCTGCTGTAACGTGAACTTTTAATGTACCACTTACTTTATTATGTAATTTAACAGGTACATTCGTATAACCTAGACTTCTGATGCCATCATGTAAGTCCATTTTACGTTTATCAAGTTTGATACCGTGTTGCTTATTTAAAGCATCAGCTACTTGTTTAGAACTTACAGATCCAAATAAACGGCCACCTTCACCTGATTTAGCAGTTACTTTTACTTCCAGTGATTCTAATTTCTCTTTTAGTTTTTCCGCTTCTTCTAATTCATGTTGCTTATCTAACTCAACACGTTTCTTTTGTGCTTCTAACTGTTTTAAGTTTCCTGGTGTAGCTTCTACAGCATATTTATTCTTTAATAAGAAGTTATTTGCATAACCTACTGGTACTTCTTTAATTTCGCCTTTTTTACCTTTTCCTTTAACATCCTGAGTAAATATAACTTTCATAACTAATCTTCTCCTTCACTTTGTTCATTTATAGTTTGTTGTAATTGCAAAATTGCTTCATTGATCGTGACATTTTCAAGTTGTGTTGCAGCATTTGATAAATGACCACCGCCACCCATACTTTCCATAACAAGCTGAACATTTATTTCTCCTAACGATCTGGCAGAAATACCGATGACATTCTCTTTTCGCTCTGCCACCACAAAAGATGCTTCAACACCTTCTATACCCAAAAGCTCGTCAGCAGCTTGTGCAACAATAACCGGATGAATGATCTCACCTACTGGGCCATGCGCAATTGCTATGCCATTATCTTCTAACTGCACGGTACGAATAATTTCGGAACGTTTAATATACGTTTCAATATCATCCTTTAAGAAATGCTGACAAAGAATCGTATCAGCACCATGGTTTCTTAAGAAACTTGCTGCATCAAATGTTCTGGAACCTGTACGCAGCGTAAAGTTACGTGTGTCAACAATAATGCCGGCAAGCATTACCGTTGCCTCTAGACGCGTCAACTTATGTTCTGTCGGTTGATATTCCAGTAATTCAGTTACAAGTTCTGCTGTAGAACTCGCATATTGTTCCATATATACAAGCAGTGGACTCTCGATAAACGATTCGCCACGACGATGATGATCGATCACCACTTTACGATACGCTTTATTTAATATACTTTCATCAATCACCATTTCAGGTTTATGTGTATCTACGATAACCAATGTCGTCTTCTTCGCCATTAAATTCCATGCTTCTTCTGAAGACACAAATATTTCATCGAGCTCAGGTTTTTCTGCAATTTCAGCCATAACACGAGATAAAGTATCATCAACATCATAATCATTTAGAATGATATTCGCCTTTAAATTGTTCATCTTAGCAAAGCGTGCAACACCAATTGCAGCACCGATCGCATCCATATCAGGACGTTTATGTCCCATAATAATGACGTTTTCACCTTCGATTAAAATATCGCGGAGTGCATGAGAGATAACACGTGCTCTAACGCGTGTACGTTTCTCCATAGGATCAGTTTTACCACCATAGAATCGAACATTTCCATTCATGTTCTTAATCGCTACCTGGTCACCACCACGACCAAGAGCTAAATCTAAACTTGATTGCGCTAATGTACCAAGATCCAGTAAATTTTCAGAGCCTTCACCAATGCCAACACTCAGTGTGATATGCGTTTTGATTTCTCGACTTTTTTCACGTATATTATCTAATAAATTAAATTTTGTCTCTTCAATCTTATGTAAGATCTTTTGATTAAAGAACATCATATATTGATCTGATTGATAACGTTTAATATATACGTTATTCTCTTCAGCCCATTTATTAATTTCAGTCGACATCATACTATTAATTTCCGTACGTTGCGCATCAGCCATGTTTTGTGTAATTTCATCGAAGTTATCCAGGAACAGTATCCCTATAATAGGCTTAGCTTCATCGTATAATTGTTCTATTTCAACTTTATCGGTAATATCGAAGAAATACAAAGTGTTTAAATCTTCACCATATGTTACTTTAAATTTGTATGATTCAAAGTTGGCAGTGGCTTCATTTACGCCTGTATTTTTAAGTTGATTCAGCAAATTAGGGAACAAATTATGAATAGATTCAGAAATAATAGGAGCATTAATCTTCTCATTAATAAAATGATTATGCCATTCAATATGCTCATTTTCATCTAAAAGAATAACACCGATGGGTAATTCGCTTATTGCATAACGTTTTCCCTTATCAATAGATGTTGATAAATTCGCAATATAAGATTCATTGTGTCTGATACCATATCTTAAATAGAAAAGACTGATGCACGTGATGACAAAAAGTATGCCGAATGAAACCGTCGCTGTCATAGGATGTACCGTATAAAGTATTCCTGTAACAATAAAAGCTGCGAGACACATAACAATAAATGGCATAATTAATGTTTGCTTATTGTACTTCCTATTCATTGTGACACCTCATTAAATTATTTATTACTTAAACTTTTTTGGTATTCTTTTCTTTAAGTTTACCATCAAATCAATTATTCCGAAAAGTTGAGTAATGGGAGCGTATAAAAACGCGATAAAGAATATAAAAACTTTAACAATCAGATGAATTTTTCTCATCTTTATAAAATAGCTATATAAAGATAATCCTTGAATGAATAACATCCACTCTAATACATATCTTAAGTTTATCACGATTCCGAGAGGAACATAATCAGTTTCTGAAATTCCAAAATGCGCTAATAGTACAAATAAATAAATGATTAATAGTACTTTCGGCATCTGCCATGTATATAATGATCTAAAGTTAGGTGTCGCAATCTTAAACTGGCGTAATGCAGGTAAAGTTATCACCAATTGTAATAAAGCTAATAAAAATAGCGATAAAATAACAATTCCAGGTACTTGTTTAATCACTTCATTCATACTTGTATTAAACATCTCTAACTGATAAGCAGGAATTGTACCTTCTTTAACACCTTTAGATAAGTATTCATTATAAATATCAATTGTTGGCTTAAACCAAGTCTGCACTTTAGGTAAATAGTCAGTTAACTGAAGGAAGATAATCGATACAAGTGTATATATACTATAAAAAACTGTAAGGATATAAAGCATGCGCTCTTTAGATGTACGTTCTATCAGTAATTGACCAATGATATATCCAGCAAATATCGATCCCATTATGACCTGCATCGTAAATATCGACATAAAAATAGTTATGAGTATTACGATTAAACTCATGATATAAAAACTATTACGCGACTTACAGAACAAATATACAGTCGGTATAAGCAGAAACGGTGCGATAATGAATGCCATAAACGGCAGGAAATTTATCAGTAACGTTACCATCATCATAATCATCGTAACGACAATCGTCTTACTTAAATCAATCTTCAACATAAATTCTCACTTTCTAAAAATATTTCTATAACTATTCTATTTTACAACTTTACTTAAAATACCTCAATGTATGTACATTTTTATTAAAAATACAAAAAAAAAAAGACTACCTAATAATTAGGCAGTCTAAAAATTATAAATTAACCTTCGATTGCGAATTCTGCACCAACTTCAAATTTAACGTCTTTACCAACCATAACGCCGCCAGTTTCTAACGCTTGGTTCCAAGTTAAACCATATTTTTCACGGTTGATTGATCCTGATACTACTAAACCAGTCACATCTCCACCAGTCATTGGGCTTTTGTGAACTCCATTGAATTCTAAATCAAATGTTTCTTCGTTTGTAACATCTTTAATTGTTAAGTCACCTGTAATTGTGTTGTTTGTTAATGATTTAGATACGAAAGTGATTTCTGGGTATTGTTCTACATCGAAGAAATCTCCAGATTTTAAATGACCATTACGATCAGCATTGTTTGTATCAATTGAATCAACTTTAACTGATGCTTTAACATTTAAAGAAGATAAATCATTAATGTCTCCAGTAACTGTTACATCGAAATCTGTAAATTCTCCTTTAACTTTTGAAACCATCATGTGTTTAATTGAAAAGTCAATTCCTGAGTGTGTTTTGTCTAAAGTAAAATTTGTCATCGTTAAATTACCTCTTTCGTTATTTGTTTTAGTTTTTGTTGCTTTGTCTTTACCAAAAAGCTTTTTAAACATGTGTAATCATTCCTTATTTCTAACTTATATATAAAATATATCAGATATATTTTATATATGCAAGTATAAAAAATATATTATTTTGTTTTTTTGTTTTTTGATTGTCATATTTTTAAAACAAAAAGACAAGGTACCTCTTTTATAGATACCTTGTCTAAATTATTTTAAACAATTTATTTTTTTATTCAGATTATTTAATAATTGTTTGTCCGCCCATGTAAGGAACAAGTACTTCCGGCACAGTAATTGAACCATCTTCATTTTGATAGTTTTCAACAACCGCTGCAAATGTACGACCTACAGCAAGACCTGATCCGTTTAATGTATTCACAAATTCAGCTTTCGCATCTTTATCACGTTTGAAACGGATATTTGCACGTCTTGCCTGGAAATCAGTCATATTCGAACAAGAACTAATTTCTTTATATGCATTATAGCTTGGTAACCAAACTTCAACATCATATGTTTTTGCTGCTCCAAACCCAATATCACCAGAACATAAATTAATCGTACGGTACGGGATTTGTAATTTTTCTAATATTGATTCTGCATGACGCGTCATTTCTTCTAATGCTGCATATGAATTTTCAGGTGTTTCAAAACGAACCATCTCAACTTTGTTGAATTGGTGCATACGAATCAATCCACGTGTATCACGACCCGCTGATCCTGCTTCACTACGGAAACAAGCTGTCATCGCAGTAAATTTAGTCGGTAACATATCAGATGTCATAATTTCATTACGATAAAAGTTTGTTAATGGCACTTCTGAAGTAGGAATTGTATATAATCCTTCTTTCTCAACTTTAAATAAGTCTTCTTCAAACTTCGGTAATTGACCAGTTCCAAACATAGAATCAGCATTTACAAGTTGCGGTGTCACCATCTCCTGATAGCCATTTTCACGATGTGTATCCAGCATAAAGTTCATTAAAGCACGCTCTAGACGCGCACCGTCTTTAGTTAAGAAAGCAAATCGTGCACCAGATACTTTAGCAGCACGTTCAAAGTCAGCCATCTTTAAATCTTCAACGATATCCCAGTGTGCTTTCGCCTCAAAATCAAACGTTCGTGGTGTACCCCATTTACGAACTTCTACATTATCATCTTCATCTTTACCAAAAGGCGTTTCATCACTTACTAAGTTAGGTAAACGTACTAATTTATCACGTAAATCTGTAGATACTGTATTTAATTCTGCATCGATTGTTTTAATTTCATCACCAACTGTGCGCATTGCTTCAATTGCATCATCTGCATTTTCTTTATTACGTTTTTTAAGTGCGATTTCTTCACTTGCTTTATTACGTTTCGCTTTTAATTCCTCAGTCTTTGCAGTCAATTCACGTGTTTTAGAATCTAAATTTAATATTTCATCGACGATTGACGTATCGATACCACGCATTTCTAATTTTTTCTTAACAAACTCAGCATCATTTCTAAATAATTTAATGTCTAACATGTTGATTGCCTCCTAATTTTATTTTTGGGTACAAAAAAATACCACATCCCGAAAAGGGACGTGGTATTTACGCGTTGCCACCCTAATTAATAGTTAATACTTTCGTCTCAACTATTCTCTCCATTACATAACGGCTCATCACCGGTTTGCCAAACTTTAATTATGGGTAGAATTTCATGTATGTAGTATCATAGCTTACACCAACCGCTATGTCTCTAAAATTACTTCAACATTACTTATCCCAAATGACAAATTTATTATCTAATTTGATAATATAGTATCATATGGATATAAGAATGACAACTATTTATGTCATTCTATAGCGAATAAGGATATCACATTATAAGGAGAATGATCATGCAAATTATTGAGTCTATCAGCATACCAAAACGCAAAGTACTTACACACAAAGGGGATTATGGTCGCATATTGCTCATCGGAGGCAACCAGAATATGGGTGGTTCAATTATGATGGCAGCTCGTGCTTGTGTATACAGTGGTGGGGGACTCACAACAGTTGCTACGCACAATACAAATCATACAGCATTACATTCAAGATGTCCTGAAGCAATGGTTTCTGACATTAATGATATAAAACGCCTGACAAAGCTAATAGACAACGCAGATAGTATTTTAATCGGTCCTGGACTTGGTCTGGATTTCCAGGGGAATAATGTTTTAACATTATTATTTCAACATATTCAGGAACATCAAACGTTAATTATAGATGGAGATGCTATTACTATATTAAGCAAATTAAAACATCCGTTACCAAAATGTAATGTTATCTTCACGCCACACCAGATGGAGTGGGAACGATTAAGCGGCATTCCTATTGCAGAACAGACACCTGAACGTAACCGTGCTAAAGCTGATGAATTAGGTGCACATGTTATATTAAAGAAACATGAAACAGAATTATATTTGAAAAGCGGTGATTATAAAATCACTGTCGGTAATGCAGCAATGGCGTCAGGCGGTATGGGAGATGCATTAGCAGGTATTATCGCAAGTTTCCTAGGTCAATTCGATACAGGAGAAGCAATTAAACAAGCTGTTTTCATTCATAGCTTAATCGGAGATCAATTAGCTCAGGAAATGTATGTTGTACCAGCAAGCCGTATTATCGATGAATTACCTTATATGATGAAAAAGCTAGAGGAATAGAAAAACAATCCTGAATCAAATGATTCAGGATTGTTTTTCTATTCACTTGCTTCAATATCTTTAAGCATTTCCGGATCATTTAAATCATTTTCACGATAATGATTAGTATCCGGCATTTTTAAGATAAAATCTTCCTGCAAAGCAAGTTCAACTTTCACATCTTCAATTTCATAATCAAATACATGACCACCCTGTGTCACGTCGTCACTTAAATAATGCACATGATAACCTCCAACACCGATGCCCATAATGAAATGAGGTGTATAAAAACCAAACAATGTCCCTTCAGTATCATGAATATCAAAATAGCCTTGTTCTTTAACCGCTTCAACAAGTTTTGGATATGGTTGTTGTTGTTTCTTCACTGATCTTGCTTTAATCAATTTAAATTTACCTGTAATCTTTACTGCATGAAAATAGTTCATGCCCTGCATTGCTCTTAATATTTCTTCGTCTAAGTATTCTTTATTTAAACTACCTTTAAAAGTTAATGTCTTTGTCGGGTTAAAGTCCATCATACTTGCAAATGGTGTTGTTTCTTCAGGTGATACAACGCGTACTTTCCCTGTACTTTCAATTAAATAAGGTGTACCATCCAAAACAATCAGTTCACCATTTAATCCATCCATTGTTCCGATACCATAGTTTCCTGTTGAAAGTACATCTGACATTTTAAATGTTCCTTCAAACATGCCTCCTACAAGTGCACCCATTGTTGAATATTGATATAAGTTATTCATCGTTATCCTCCTAGTTTGTAGCGTCTGGTAATAAATCTTCCATTAATTTAGCATTGTTACTATAATCTACAGGAATATCTACAATAACCGGTCCTTCTTCTGCCATTGCTTTCTTCAGAATATCTTCTAACTCACTAGAGTGATTCACTTTATATCCTTTTGCACCCATAGATTCAGCATATTTAACATAATCAACAGGTCCTAAGTCAACTGCTGCACCTTTACCATATTTACTTACCTGCTGGAACTTAACCATATCATAATGGCCATCATTCCAAATAAGTTGTACAATTGGCGCTTTAAGTCTAACTGCAGTTTCAAGTTCCTGACCTGAGAATAAGAAACCTCCATCTCCTGCCATAGAAACGATCTTTTTACCTGGTCGAACGATTGATGCTGCAATCGCCCATGGTAGCGCTACACCTAATGTCTGCATTCCGTTTGAGAACAATAGATGACGTGGTGCATAACTTCTAAAATAACGTGCCATATAAATATATAAAGACCCTACATCTACAGTAACTGTTGTTTCATCATCAATTAATTCACGTACTGCTTTAACAATATGTTTAGGATTTACTTTCTCAGCATTCATGTAATCTTCAGGCAATTCATATTTCTTTTGAATCATTTGTGCCACATTTAATAATATTTTTTGAGCATTTTCATCAAGCTGAATATCACCTGGATCTAATTTCTCATCTAATCGTTGAATTGTGAGCGCAGTATTACCAATTAATTCAGTTACCGGTGCATAATGATTATCGATATCACTTTGCACTTCATCTATATGAATAATTGTCTTTTCATTTTCTTTATTCCATATAACTGGATCGTACTCAATTGGGTCATAACCTACTGATATTACTAAATCGGCATGTTTTAATAATTCATCACCAGGCTGATTTCTAAATAAGCCAATTCTTCCGAAGAAATGCTCTTCTAATTCTCTTGAAATAATACCAGAACCCTGGAAGGTTTCTACAACTGGTATCGCATTATTTGCCATAAATTTTCTTATCGCTAAAGTATTTTCTTCTGAAGAGGCACGCATCCCAAGTAAAAATACTGGTAACTTTGCTTGTTTAATTCTTTCAGCCAATGTATCAATTTCAAAATTGGGTGCCGGTCCTAAAACAGGTGGTTCTTTCACTTCAATAGCATCCACCTCCACGTTTTCTGCTGATATAACATCTTGTGGGATACTTACAAATGCTGCACCTTTACGTCCTTCAACACTGGCGCGGAATGCATTCGTAACTGCTTCAGAAATACTGTTCGCATCCTGAACTTCAACTGAATACTTAGAAACGTGACTCATTAGACCAGCGTTATCTAATGATTGATGTGTACGTTTTAAACTGTCTTCTCGTTTAACATTACCCCCAATCGCAACGACCGGATCACTTTCAGAGTTTGCCGTCACTAATCCTGTCGCTAAATTGGTTACCCCTGGTCCACTCGTTACAAGTACAACGCCAGGTTTACCTGTGATACGACCGATACCTTGTGCAATAAGTGCCGCATTTTGTTCATGACGTGTCACAATGACTTCGGGACCTCTATCTTCTAAAACATCAAATGCTTTATCTATTTTCGCTCCAGGTACTCCGAATACATGTGTCACACCATGATTAATTAATGTATCAACGAATAAATCTCCACCAGATTTTTTCATAATATTAACGCTCCTAATTAAAGTTATATTTTTTTACAATTTAAATGCTAGTACGAATACATGCTTACTTCAAATAATACGCCTTCAAAAAACATATAAAACGTTTCCAGCAATATTGAAGTGATTTCAATATTACTCAGGAAATAAAAAAACTAAAGCACAACTTAAAAAATTGGCTTTAGTTCTTTACAATTTTATTCAGTTTCTTCTTCGTCTTTAAAAATATCATCAAAAGATGAACTTTCTAAAATATCTTTTTGAGCGTCATCTTCTTCATCTTCGAGCGTGCCAACTACATGACCATCTTCAGCTTCTATATCTTCATTATTATCTTCTAATGCTTCTTCAGTTAATGTTGTTTCTTGTTTGGCAATTACTTCACCTGGCAACTTATCTTCATCGATTACATCGACAGCTTCTTCTTTCTCCACTTTCGCAACAGTCGCAACAAGTTGACTTTCACCTAACTTAATTAAGCGTACACCTTGCGCTGAACGACCATTTTGAGAGAATTCAGCAACATCTAAACGAATGATTACACCTTGATTCGTCACCAACATAATATCTTCGTCACCGTTAACTGTTGTGATACATACCAGATTACCGTTCTTCTCGGTAATACTTGCTGTTTTAATTCCTTTACCACCACGGTTAGAAATACGGTATTCTGCTTCACCCGTACGTTTACCATATCCATTTTCAGTAACAATCAATACTTCATGTTCACCATTAGATTCAATAACGTCAAGTCCTATTACTTCATCGCCTTCGCGTAATGAAATACCTTTTACACCTGCAGCTGTTCTTCCGAGTGGACGCAGTTTATCTTCTTCGAAACGGATGAGTGATGCATTTTTTGTACCGATAATTAGCTGTTTATTACCATCTGTTAAACGTACAGCAATCAGTTCATCGTCTTCTCTAAAGTTAATTGCAATCTTACCGTTTTTATTAATACGCGCAAAATGAGAAAGATTCGTACGTTTAATAATACCTTGTTTCGTCGCAAATATAATAAAGGCATCTTCACGTTCTAAGTCTTTCACCGCAATCATCGTGCTAATCTTTTCATCTTTTTCCAGTTCTAATACGTTAACGATTGGTATTCCTTTTGATTGACGAGATAGTTCAGGAATTTCATATCCCTTAACTTTGTAAACACGACCCATATTCGTAAAGAATAATACGTTATCATGAGTTGAGGTCGTTACCATTTGACTAACAAAGTCTTCGTCTAAAGTATTCATTCCTTGAACACCACGTCCACCACGGTGTTGTGTACGATAAGTCGATGCTGGTAAACGTTTAATATAGTTATTATGACTTAACGTAATAACGATATTTTCTTCATCGATTAAATCTTCATCCTCTAAATGATCAAATCCGCCTGCTGTGATTTCTGTACGACGTTCATCACCATACTTTTCACGGATTTCAATTAATTCTTCACGAATAATTTCCAGTAATCTTTCTTCATCTGCTAAGATGGCTCTTAATTCATCAATATATTTCAGTAATTCCTGGTATTCTTCTTCAATTTTGTCACGTTCAAGTCCTGTTAATCGACGTAGACGCATATCTAATATTGCTTGTGCCTGACGCTCAGAAAGCTTAAATTGTTCCATTAATCCTTCCATCGCTTCAGCATCATTTTTTGAACCACGAATTAAAGCAATAATTTCGTCGATATGATCTAATGCAATACGTAATCCTTCTAAAATATGTGCACGATCTTCAGCTTTCTTCAAGTTATATTGCGTTCTACGACGAACTACTACTTTTTGGTGCTCTAAATAATGATAGATTGCTTGTTTAATATTTAAAACTTTCGGTTGTCCATCAACAAGCGCTAACATATTCACACCAAAAGAAGTTTGTAACGGTGTTAATTTATATAAATTATTTAAGATAACATTTGCGTTCGCATCACGGCGTACATCAATTACGATACGTACACCTTCTTTTAAACTTGTCTCATCACGTAAATCTGTAATACCATCAACCTTTTTATCACGTGCAAGCTCAGCGATCTTCTCTACTAAACGTGCTTTATTCACCTGATAAGGGATTTCTGTTACGATAATCGTTTCTTTACCGTTTGGACGGGTTTCAATTAACGTCTTCGCTCGCATAATAACAGATCCACGACCTGTCTCATATGCACGACGGATACCACTACGACCTAATATTAAGCCTGCAGTAGGAAAATCAGGACCTTGAATAAACTCCATTAATTCAGGAATCGAAATGTCAGGATTTTTACTTAATTCTAAAACACCGTTAATAACTTCCGTTAAGTTGTGCGGAGGAATATTTGTTGCCATACCAACCGCAATTCCTGATGCACCATTGACAAGTAGATTAGGAAATCTAGAAGGTAGCACGACTGGTTCACGTTCATTACCATCGTAGTTATCTGTAAAATCAATCGTATCTTTGTTGATATCACGCATTAATTCCATAGCAATCTTAGACATACGTGCCTCTGTATAACGCATCGCAGCTGCACCATCGCCGTCCATAGAACCAAAGTTTCCTTGTCCATCAACGAGCATATAGCGATAACTGAAGTCCTGTGCCATACGAACCATTGCTTCATAAATTGAAGAGTCACCGTGTGGGTGATATTTACCCATAACATCTCCTACGATACGTGCAGACTTCTTATAGGGTTTATCTGGTGTCATACCTTGATTATTCATTCCGTATAATATACGACGATGTACGGGTTTCATACCATCACGTACATCTGGTAACGCACGAGAAACGATTACACTCATCGCATAGTCAAGAAACGAATCCTTCATCTCTTTGACAATATTCTGGTCTTTTAGTTTTGAATCGTGCTCTAAAGCCATAAATGGCGCCTCCTTAAAATACTATCTTTATACATCAACGTTTGCATAAACCGCGTTTTCTTCGATAAATGTACGGCGATGTTCAACAACATCTCCCATTAACATTTCAAAAACTTCATCTGCTTCTATCGCATCACCTAAAGTTACTTGTAACATCGAACGGTTCTCAGGGTTCATTGTTGTCTCCCATAACTGGTCAGCGTTCATCTCACCTAAACCTTTATATCGTGCTAATTGCCACTTCGGTGTTGCTGGTAATTCTTCTCTTAATTTATTAAGTTCACGTTCATTATAGACGTAATATTTTTTCTTTCCTTGCTCCACTTTAAATAATGGTGGTTGTGCAATATAAATATATCCCGCTTCAAGTAACGGTCTCATAAAACGATAGAAGAAAGTAAGTAATAGTGTTCTAATATGCGCACCATCAACATCCGCATCCGTCATAATAACAACTTTGTGATAACGTGCTTTAGAAATATCAAATTCGCCGCCGATACCAGTACCCATCGCTGTAATCATAGAACGGATTTCATTATTTCCTAAAATACGATCTAATCGTGCTTTTTCAACGTTTAATATCTTACCGCGTAACGGTAAAATAGCCTGAGTCTTAGAGTCACGACCTGATTTCGCTGAACCACCGGCAGAGTCTCCCTCAACGATATATAATTCGCTGATTGATGGATCTTTACTAGAACAGTCGGCAAGTTTACCTGGAAGACTAGAAACTTCAAGTCCCGATTTGCGTCGTGTTACTTCACGCGCTTTCTTCGCAGCAAGACGTGCACGTGATGCCATAATACCTTTTTCAACGATAATACGTGCAACAGGCGGATTCTCCATTAAGAATCTTTCAAAGTTTTCCGCAAATAGATTATCTGTAATTTGACGTACTTCTGTATTGCCTAGTTTCGTCTTCGTTTGTCCCTCAAACTGAGGATTACCATGTTTAATAGACACTACCGCAGTAATTCCTTCACGTACATCTTCCCCGGATAGTTTCTCATCATTTTCTTTAATCAGTTTATTTTTAACACCATAGTTATTAATGACACGTGTTAATGCACGTTTGAAGCCATCCTCATGCGTTCCACCTTCATATGTATGGATATTATTTGCATAACTTAAAAGGTTTGTTGAGTAACCATTGTTATATTGTATTGAAATTTCTACTTCAATATCGTCACGTGTATCATGAATATAAATCGGTTCAGGGAATAATACTTCTTTAGATTTATTTAATAATTCAACGTATGATTTAATACCGCCTTCATAGTGATACTCATCTTCAATCACTTCTTCTTCGCGTTCATCACGAGCTATAATCTTAATACCTTTATTTAAGAATGCAAGTTCACGAATACGCTTTTGTAAAATCTCATATTCATACTCTGTTGTTTCCGTAAATATTTCCGGATCTGCTTTAAAGCGGATTTCAGTTCCTGTTTTATCTGTCTCACCAATAACTTTCAAATCAAAAGCAGGAACCCCTTGATGATACGCCTGATGATGAATTTGTCCATCTTTATGTACATATACTTCTAAAGTTGATGATAGTGCGTTAACGACAGAAGAACCTACTCCGTGTAAACCACCAGAAACTTTATATCCGCCACCGCCGAATTTACCTCCGGCATGCAATACTGTTAAGATAACTTCTACCGCAGGACGACCCATTTTCTTATGCATTTCAACTGGAATACCACGCCCATTATCTGTAACTTTAATCCAGTCATCTTTTTCTATCACTACTTCAATTTCATCCGCATATCCTGCTAATGCCTCATCGATACTATTATCAACGATTTCCCATACTAAGTGGTGTAATCCACGTGATGCAGTAGAGCCGATATACATACCTGGTCTTTTTCTAACTGCTTCTAATCCTTCTAATACTTGTATCTGGTCAGCACCATATTGATCTAAATTTTGTTCCAAGATTGTCACCTAGCCTTCAATTAGTCGAAATATGTCCATCAGAAACATTAAATAATTTCGCTCTGTTGATTGTTTCATGTTCAATACCATCCACTGATGTTGTTGTTACAAATGTTTGAACTTTATGTTGAATTGTAGTAAGTAAATGTGTCTGTCTTAAATCATCAAGCTCGCTTAATACATCATCCAGCAATAGAATCGGATATTCTCCCACTTCCAGATTAATCAATTCTATTTCAGCAAGTTTCACTGATAAAGCTGTCGTTCTTTGTTGACCTTGTGATCCGTACGTTTGCACGTCAATATCATTGATGGCAAACGTAATATCATCACGATGTGGGCCAAATAAACTTTGTGCACGTTCTATCTCACGTTTACTTTCTTTATTTAGCAATGAAACACAAGCTTCAATCATGGCTTGTGTGTCATCAATATATTCAAG
This sequence comes from Macrococcoides bohemicum, assembly GCF_016865215.1. Lineage (NCBI taxonomy): Bacteria > Bacillati > Bacillota > Bacilli > Caryophanales > Staphylococcaceae > Macrococcoides > Macrococcoides bohemicum. Next base: position 7,331 of record NZ_CP054482.1, on the reverse strand, counting down.
ACTTGATACATACAGTAATTTTAAGTTTTCTTTTTGTTTTGTAATGCCTTGATGAATAGGTAAGGCAAGCTCCTCCAGTTTTTCAATGAATGATTTACGTCGCTGCGTAAGTTTTACCGCATATTCCGCAAATTGTTCATTCAATACTTCAAGCATCGTAGTATCAGTATTGCCTGATAGTTTAAGTTGCTTAAGATGATGATTCTTTTGTTTGAGTATTCTTTGAAAGTTTGATAAATCATTAAGATAAACAGCAGATATCTGGCCGATTTCCATATCGATGAATCGGCGTCTTATTTGCGGACTACCTTTAACTAAATTCAAGTCTTCGGGTGCAAATAAAACGACATTCATATGGCCGATGTATTCAGTCAGTCTCTTTTGTTCTAAATGATTCACTTTCGCTTTTTTACCTTTTGATGAAATTGTGAGTGATAATGGCATGATGCCATGTCGGTATTCTAAGTCACCTTCAATATGACTAAATTGTTCACCCCAGGTAATTAGTTCTTTATCATTTGAAGTTCTGTGACTTTTAGCCATCGCTAAACAATATATCGCTTCTAAAAGATTTGTCTTTCCTTGTGCATTAATACCTATCAAAATATTTACTTCATCGCTAAAGTCTAATTTGACGGAATCATAATTTCGATAATGCGATAAAGATAATGCTTTTAACTTCATTATGCTTCCGTGTAAGTAATCTTGTAAGTTTCGCCTTCAACTTCTAAAAGATCATCCTGGTGAAGCTTTTTACCACGTCTGTTTTCTTCTTCTCCGTTCAACATTACCGGGTTATCCTGCAGATACCATTTCGCTTGTCCGCCCGTTGAGATAATCCCTTCTGCTTTTAGAAATTGACCTAACGTAATCTCACTATTTAGTTCGACTATATTTACCATTCACGGTTCACTCCTATTCCATGTCAGTCATTATATAATTATACCTTTAATCTTTAAAAATTGCATGTTTTTTCACATAAATAAAAACGCTGAATGCTTATCATTCAACGCTTTTATTTATGAATATTACATATTTTTAAAATTCATTTATTTTATATCTGAATTTGACTTTTTAACCAGTAACATCATTACGGTGATTAACAAAAATGCAGTCCCTGCTAAAAATGGAATTGTAATAAAACCAAAATAATTTATATATTGCGTATTACATGGCACTCCACCTACGCATGGTTTAATACCAGCAAATCCGGGCAGTTTTTGTTCAAGGTAATGATATATTGAAAAACACAATCCAATTACTGAAAATATCATTATCATGTATTTCATATAATATGCATTAACAAAGGCTGCAAATCCTGAAATGACAACTAATGGATACATTAGTATACGCTGATACCAACATAGTTCACATGGTATAAAATGTCTGATTTGCGAAAAATATAAACTACCTAAAGTAGCCACAAGAGCGATTACCCAGGAAATATAAAAGTATTTAGTATTTCTCATGATTTAGCGGCCTTTTCAATCGCTTTTTCAACCTCATTAATATCCATAGGATTCTTTACTTCCTTACCATTTACGATAATAGTTGGCGTTGCAGAGATATTATGTTTTTTCACTAAATCGATATCTTTATTGACCCCAGAACTTTCTTTATTTTCTTCAATTGCTTTTTCAAGCTTTTTAATATCTTTAATACCTGCTTGATTTGCCGCTTTTTTAATAGCGTTCATCGTTAACCATGATTGATCAGCATTGGGTTGTAGTTCAAATAATGCTTTATGAAATTCCCAATATTTCTCAGGCTCTTGCTTTAAAACTGTCTCTCCGGCTAAACCACCAAGTAAAGATTCTTCTCCATGGAACGGTGAATGAATAAAGTACATTTCTGCTTTGCCCGTATCAATAAATTTCTTTTGGATGTCCGGTTTAATATCTGTTTCAAAATATCTACATGCAGGACATTTAAAATCTCCAAATTCAATGATCTTTATTTTCGCATTTTCTTTACCAAGCTGTGGTTGATCTTTTGTATCAATATCATTGGTTAATTTCACCCCTATATTTGGATTAGTAACCGGCGCTGTAGACTCACTCTCAGGTGTTTTATCATTTTGTTTCATCATAACCATCGCTGCCAGAGCACCAACTACAAACAATGTAAGTACCATTGTAAAAATTAAGGAACCTTTATTTTTCATTCTTTCTACCTCACTTTATTGTGTAATACAATTTTTTTTAATCATCTTATACATAGTATAAATATTATATTAAATAAAATAACATTGCCACAATAAAATAATTAATCTTTTGTGAACTATTTTGTTTGCAATGCTCTTCTAAAGTTCTTGATTAGTCCTTTATCGTTACTGAATACACTGCCCTTGTATATTTTTGCTGAGATAAAAAACAGTGCAATAATCGTTATGATACAAATAATAATACCGATGATAATCTGAACATCACTCGTTTTCTGAGAAATGGTTCTGAGTAACATTACTTGTGGCGTGAAGAAAGGAATAAAGCTTGTAATCTTTACAAGTAGTGTATCTGGTGTTGTTAAGCTAAACATCGCAATATAGAATGCAGCCATATTTAAAAATGTGACCGGCATTATGGCTTGACCTATATCCTCAATACGATTTGTTAATGAACCGACAATTGCACTTAAACTGATATATAGCAATAAGCCCAAAATTAAGAAAATAAGTGCATACATAAGTACACGAACATTTTCCTGTGTAAATTTAAATCCAAAACTTTCAATCGTTTTATTTAAATTAAACACCTGAACACATATAAAAATTGTAAGCGCATAGATGATAATCTGTACTAACGCTACTGCAATGACCCCAATAATCTTAGCCATTAAATGTGTGATTGGTGAAATACTTGTGACGATCATTTCAATGACACGTGATGATTTCTCCTGTGCAATTTCTGTAGCAATTTGACTTCCATAGTTAATTGTAATAAAGAAAATTAAAAAGATTCCTGCATACACTAACGCTGTATTTACTGCTTTACTTTCCTCAGACACTTTATCGTTAGCATCTAATGGTTTAATAACTTCATTATCAACTTTGGCTTGTGATAGCACTTTTGCTAATTTATCAGGTGCAAGATTTAGTGACTTTGCAATATTATTGCTCTGAAAAGCAGTCAATGTAGATTGTATTTGCATCAATTCATCTGTACCTAAACTATCTAGTGTATAAACTTTACTTTCAATTGTTTTATCTGTATTTTCTTTAATTTCGATCAATACTTTATATTTTTCATTTTTTATCCCTTTTTTCCCCGCTTCAAGATCAACTATCTTTAACTTCTTTTTCTTATCTAATTTTTGATATTCATCTTTAAATACAGTTGATAATGTTTTGTCTTCGGAAGTAATAACAGTAATATCATCTTCGCTCTTATCAAAGAAATCATAAATTTTATCAGCGTTACTTAATGCGATAATCGCAAGTATTACGATCAACGTCGAAATGACAAAAGATTTACTCGATACTTTTTTCCAGAATGTTAACCAAAATGTCGGTATAAATTTATTCATGTCTATTACCTACTTTCTCAATGAATATTTCATTTAGAGATGGTTCATTGACCTGGAATCTTGAAATATAGCCCATTTGTTTAACAGCATCGAATATGATAGGTGCTACCTCTCCATTAGCAATTTGAATACGCACATCATTTTTATTTTGACTAAATTTTGTTACGCCTGGAACATTCGCTAACGTACTAAAATCATGTTGTCCTTCGATAATGATTTCTTTCTTGCCAAAATCATGTTTCACTTGTTTAATTTCTCCTGAAACAACCGTCTTACCTTTATTCAAAATACACACATGTTCACACATCTCTTCTACATGTTCCATGCGATGCGAACTAAATACAATAGTAGCACCATTTTCATTGATTTCTTTAACAGCTGATTTTAACAGTTCTACATTCACTGGATCAAGACCGCTAAAAGGTTCATCAAGAATAAGTAAAGAGGGGCGATGTATAATGGCACCGATCAATTGAATTTTTTGTTGATTACCTTTAGATAAGTCTTCGATTTTCTTATTTTTATTTTCTGGTACATCGAAACGATCGAGCCAATAATCTAGAGCTTTATCAATATCCTTTTTATTCATACCTTTTAACTGGGCTAAATACTGAATTTGTTCACTTACTTTTAATTTTGGATTCAAGCCACGCTCTTCAGGTAAGTAACCAATTTGATCAGTAACAGAATAATCAATCGGTTTACCGTTATATGTAATTATTCCTGCCGTCTTAGATAGAAGACCTAAAATCATGCGAAATGTTGTCGTTTTTCCCGCACCATTTCCGCCTAAGAAACCAAGCATCTCACCAGCAGGTACAGAAATATTGACATTGTCTACTGCTTTGAAATCATTAAATTCTTTACTAACATTCTCCAGAATCAGCATTTTGCTACCTCCATCATAGTTTTTGAGGATTTCCATACTTTAAGAAAATAGTATTATCTCACTTAAAATTGTAATATATAGCATATTTTATGACAAGTATATTTGTCAAAATAAAAACTTTATTTGTCAAAACAAAAAGCTTAAACCAGAATCTGGCTTAAGCTTTTAAATTAATATGTTCTTATCGGTAAAATAAGCTGAACTAAATTTTCATCTGCTTCGGGTTTCAGGATAAATGGTCGCATCGTTCCAAAGAACTCAATTTGAACATCATCATTATCAATGGCACGTAGTGCATCCATCATATATTTTGAGTTAAAGGAAATTTTGATACCTTCTCCTTCAAATTTATTTGTCTTAACATCTTCTTTCACCGTACCGATTTCAGGTGAAGTAGAAGATAATTCTACTGCATTCTCTGAAGCAGATAATTTAATGACGTTATTTCCCCCTTCACGAGCCAGTAGAGAGGCACGATCAATCGCATGGAAGAAGTCTCCGTTATTAATAGATAACGCCGTCTCATAGCTTTCTGGGAATAAACGTGATGTATCTGGATAATTTCCTTCAAGCAGACGTGAAATAAAGTTAATATTTCCGACTTTGAATAATACTTGGTTTGATGCAAAGAAAATATCAATTGTTTCTTCAGTATCATCAATAATTTTATTTAACTCATTTAATGCTTTTCCTGGAATAATGACATTGATTGTTTCAATGTTCGTGTTTTCCAGTTGAAGCTTTCTTAAAGCTAAACGATGTGAATCTGTTGCAGTACAGTTTAATATACCATCGCTTATCAGCCAGTTAACACCTGTTAACACTGGACGTGTTTCTGACGTGGACACTGCGAAATTAGTTTGTTTGATAATATTTTTTAATACTTTAATTGGTAAAGTAATCGCTTCTTGTTCACTTACTTGAGGTAATAATGGATATTGATCTGAATCAATACCAGATACATTAAATTCTGATTGTCCTGATGTAATTTTTGCCTGGAAGTTATCATTTGTTTCAATCGTTACAGTATCTGCAGGTAATTTTTTAATGATATCTACAAAGAAACGACCTGGTAATACGATTGAGCCTTTCGTATCAACAGATAAAATCTCATTGTCTCCTTGCTCAGTTGGAATCGTAATTTCAATAGATACTTCTGAATCTGACCCTGTTAATACTAATTTATTATCAAAAGCATCTAATTTAATACCTGTTAATACTGGTAAAGTTGTTCTTAGAGAAATGGCTTTTAATGTATCATTCAATTGAGTAATAAAGTGATCTCTTTGAATTGTAAATTTCATAATGAATAAGCTCCTTAAAATGATATTTATATATATTTTATCTCTTTTAAAACCGTAATAATAGTAATAGGGGCTGTGAATAGGTGGATAAGTCTATTGAACTGAGTCCGGAGAAGATATCCACATGTGCATAACTTGTTTATATGTATCAAAAAGTTATGCACAATTTTAACATTACCCCTTGATATCTTTTTCGATATTTTTTAAATCACTTTTTAAACTATTATCATGTTCTAATTCTTTTCTGATTTTTTCATGAGCGTGTATAACAGTGGTATGATCTCTTCCACCAAATTCTTCACCAATTTTAGGTAAAGAGAAGTCAGTGAGCTCACGTGCTAAGTACATTGCAATTTGTCTAGGAAATGCAATAGATTTAGTACGCTTTTTTGCACTGAAATCTTCTAGACGGATGTTATAGTATGCACCTACAGCTTCCTGAATATCCTGAATGGTTACTTTCTTTGGTTTACTAGAAGCGATAATATCTTTTAAAGCCTCAGCTACTAAATCAGAGTTTAGTTCACGGTTTACTAATTTAGAATAGGCAACAACTTTTGTTAGAGCGCCCTCAAGTTCACGAATATTTGATTGAATTTGAGTAGCGATATAAAGCATTGCTTCATTTGGAATCTCTATATTTTCTTCCTCTGATTTTTTACGTAATATTGCGATACGTGTTTCAAGATCAGGTGGGGTAACGTCTGTTGTTAGTCCCCATTCAAAACGTGAGCGTAAACGTTCTTCTAAAGTAGGTATTTCTTTGGGAGCACGATCACTTGAAATTACAATTTGTTTATGATTTTGATGAAGTTCGTTAAATGTATGGAAAAATTCTTCTTGTGTCGATTCTTTTCCAGCTAAAAACTGAATATCATCTATGAGTAGTACATCAACGTTACGATATTTCGATCTAAATTCTTCAGTTTTGTTGTCTTTAATAGAATTGATGAATTCATTCGTAAACTTTTCACTTGAAGTATATACGACTTTTGCATTTTCCTTATGTTCCATAACGTAATGACCAATGGCGTGCATTAGATGTGTCTTACCTAAACCTACACCACCATATATAAACAGCGGATTGTATGCTTTTGCTGGTGCTTCAGCAACTGCTAAACTTGCTGCATGACTAAAGCGATTACCGCTTCCGATGACGAAAGTGTCAAATGTATTATCAGTGTTGAGTTGACTTGGCAAAATTTCCTGAGAAGCAGGTCTTTCAGTAGGTTTATTTGCCTGAAAATCAGTTTCGGAATCATCAAATTCATCAGAAATGACTTTAATATTTAAATGTTCTCCAATAGTTTCTTCTATTACTTCCTGAATTAAGTTTAAATAATTTTTTTTCAGCCAGTCTGCATTGAAAGAAGTTGGTGCTAAAATAACGATTTGATTGTTATCCAGAGATTTGATCTTTGTTTCACTAAACCAAGTATCGTAACTTGCGTTCGTTAGTTTTGTCTGTAATTTTGTTAAAACTTTATCCCATATCGTATCGATTCCACTCATAATGTTCCTCTTTCTTATAAAAAAATTTCAAAGTTATACACAGTATTAAAAATGTGAATAAACATAAAACACAGGCTTGAATAGTTTATCCACAAACTATACAC